>NZ_JBQFJL010000003.1:0-249706 GCF_056536265.1 Ruegeria sp. AH3 | reverse complement strand
ATTCCAGCGAAATGCCAACGGGTTGGCAAAGGCGTCCGCATTCTGTTCGGGATCGTCAAATGGAGGGTCCGCGGCCAGCATTTGCTCGCACGCCTCCTGAGATGAGGCTTCGTATCCCGGCAGAAGCTGATTTCGGCACAGCCCGTCTGACGCTTCCAGACACAAAATGAAAACAGCTTCAAACATTGCAATCCTCCGCCCGGAACTTTCGCACAACTCGCCGTGGAAGCCACACAGCCTTTTGTCGGCGTATATTTTATTGGGGTTTTATGGCATAATTTGCGACACCGGTTGCCGGAGGAGACAACATGGCCAGACTTATCGGACCATCAATGGTCCTTTCGCTTGCACTGTCGCTGCCTGTTTGGGCCGAACAATCCGCCAAGAATCCGCTGGTCCAAAGCGAGACCTGGCAGGATTTGCGCTACGATGTTGTCGGTGATGCCGAGCTTGGCAGTGCCGACACGTTTCTGTCCGTGAACGCGCCCTACCGCGCCCATGATGCGGCCACGGTTCCAATCCTGTTGAAACAGCTCGATCCAAACGCGCAAATCAAATCCGCGACCGTCGTGATTGATGAAAACCCAGCCCCGATTGCCGGAGTTTTCACCTTTTCCCCGGCCATGGGGGAGCTGGATTTCGAAATGCGGGTGCGCGTTGACCAGTATTCGAACATCCGCGTGATTGCCGAGACGCAAGAGGGTCTGCATATGTCGGGCCGCTTTGTAAAAGCATCTGGTGGATGTTCCGCTCCGGCCAGCCGCGACCCCGAGGTGGCGCTGGCGTCGATGGGCAAGATGAAGCTGCGCAGCTTTGGGGAACAGGCCCAAATCTCGACCCCGCGCCGCGAAGCCCAGATCATGATCCGGCATCCGAACTATTCCGGTCTGCAACGCGATCAGATCACCCAGCTGTTTATCCCGGCGCATTTCATTGATCATCTGGAGGTCTGGCAGGGCGACGAGTTGCTGTTCACCATGGAAGGCGGCATTTCCATTTCGGAAAACCCGGCCTTCCGCTTTGCGTATAACGACAACGGAACAACCACGCTGACGGTCAAGGCAACCGATACTGAAGGCAACAGTTTCCAAGCCGACCTGCCGAAATCTACGTCTAGTTAATCAGCGGGCGGGCCGGGTTCAGAAACAGACCACTTCGGCTTCAGCCTGTGCCCGGCGCAGGTCGGCCACCATCGTTTCTGCCATAACCGCGCTTTTGAAAAACGCCATGCGCTCGCCGCCAACCCGGCGCATCGACAGGACCGTTTCGGCCTGTTCGTATCTCTCATAGGGCAAAATCGACGCAATCAGATCAATCGAACACGAACACCGGTCCAGCATTTCGCGGGACTGACCATTCGTGACCATACAGGCGAACACATAATCGGCCCGCGCAGCGGTGGGATAGTCGTTCAACCGCTCCGCAACGCTTTGCGCCCCGGATACGGATGGGATCGCGGCGCAGAGCGCAGCGGCAAAAGCTGCTGGCCGCACTGTTGTGATCATTGCCGCCCCTCCTGCACCCCTTCGAACTGCATTTCCGACCGGTAAACCGTGTTGCTGCCGTCTGCGGGTTCGGTCTCGGCTACAAGTCGCAGATACCACCCCGGCACTTCCTCCGAAACAGTGACGCTAAGGACCAGATCCCCAAACCCTTGCATCCGATCCCTGTTCGGGTCCTGTGCAAAGGGGCGCATTCGAATGGTCTGGACGGGCACGGTTTTGCCGTCGACAACAGCCTCGCCTTCAACCATTTCGGCCGGTTGCACCAAGGCGTCCTTGACCCGGTTGCGAATGTAGAACGGGCTGCCACCGGCGGATTCCGCCATGTCCCGGATGGTGCTTTCATAGAACACCATGATCATTGGGTTGCCGACACTGGCCGGAAAACCCCCATCGCACGGTGCTTTCGTCCTGACGGAACTCCAGCTGAGCCATCTCTGTTCCGTCCTCGGTGAAACTAAGCGCGATGTCCCCGGTATCGCGCTCGGCGGCTTCGGGTTTCAGCCGGTTTGTCACAGTGCGCTGGTAAACAAGCTCTTTGTCCCGGCCGATCGTATCCAGAACACCCCCCTGAAACAGAAGATCATAGGCCTGCTCCGCCTCAACAGGTGCCGCATGGGCCGGATTGAAACTTAGGCCGACCATCGCCAGCCCGAATAAAATCATCCTCATGAGTCAATCTCCTCCCACAGTTGAGAGTATGGCCTTCAGCTGTCGTGTCATTGCCGACTTTTGTCGGTGTCCAGCGCCTGGGTCACCGCGCTGCGCTGGATTTTCCATATAATCAATGGCCGCAATCGCGACAGTTTCACCGGTTTCGTCATCACCGAGATCTCATGCCGCAGACCGGCTTTGCGCACGGCTTCGCTGCGATCTGCGGTGATCAGAATGGCGGGAACGCGCGTTTGGCTCATTTCGCGGATCTGACGGATCGCGTCCACGCCGGTTTCGCCGTCATCAAGCTGATAATCCGCCAGTATGATGTCGGGCGGCATCCCGATATCGGTGACAAACTGAATGGCTTCTTGCGGAGATCCGGCGGGCAGGACGCTGGCACCATTCTGTTCCAGCCACTGGGTTGTGCCAAAAAGAACATCGCGATCATTCTCGATGACAAGCGCGATGTAATCCAGCGGCACGTCCCCGGAGTTTGGCAGCAAATCAAGGGGCTCGCTTGCACCGCGCTCCGCCTCGACCCGGTCCATTTCGATGCTGAACACCGAACCGACGCCCGGCTTGGACCGCAGGGATAATTTGTGCCCCAACAGGCGGCAGGCCCGGTCGACCACGGACAGACCCAGACCCATGCCCGAGCCCAAAGGCACGTTGTCCGCCCGGGCGAATTCCTCGAACACGCGCGCCTGATCCTTTCGCGCGATGCCTATCCCGGTGTCCACACCTGCAGCACGATTTTGTCACCGCGGTTGCGGCACCCCACCAAAACCCTGCCGCCAGGTTCGGTGTACTGAATGGCATTTACGACCAGATTCTGGATCGACCGCAACAGATAGACCGGGTCGGAATACACAAAGCCCGAACAAGTCACCACGTCCAGCCGGATGTTCTTGTTCTCGGCCACCAGCGACTGATCGCCCTGAATACCGGCAATGACCGACGCCAGACTGACGTTGGTTGGCGACACCGTGTCCGGATCGGCCGTTTCAAGCCGCGAGATATCGAGCAGCGAATGCAGCAGCTGCTCGGCTGATCCAAAGGCACCGTCCAGACGCTCGACCATCTCGTAAAGCTCGGTGTTGCGTGAAATTTCGGTCAGGGTCGAAATCATCAGCTTGGCGGCATTGATTGGCTGCAGAAGGTCATGGCTGGCGGCCGCCAGAAAACGGGTCTTGGACGACACCGCAGCCTCGGCGCGTTCTTTGGCGATCCGCAGCGCCTCTTCTACATTGGCCTTTTCTTCATATTCGCGGGTTAGTTTTTCATTGGCGCGGGTCAGTTCGGCGGTGCGTTCCATGACGCGGTTTTCCAGCATCTCTGTGGCGCGCGCCTCAAGCGTCACGTCCTTGAGTTCAACCAGGAACCCGCCATCCGGCAACTGGTTGGCCTGAATGTCCAGAACCCGGTCCGCCCCGTCGCGCACGCGTTTGCGCAGCCAGCCCCGGCTGTTCAGCTCAAGCTGCCACCTTGCGATCTTCAGTTGATCATCGGCTCTGATCAGCCCGCGCGCGCGCAACAAATCCAAAAGTGTCTGCACCGGCACATTGCCCTGCAGCAGCGAGCTTGGCACATTCAGAAGGTCCCGAAACCGCGCGTTGTGCATCATGATGTCGCCGTTGGCCGAAAATGTGCACACGCCCGAACTCATGTTCTGAAAAACCGCCTGAAGATAATCCTCCTGCCGGTCGATGAGGGTTTCTTTTTCGTCGCGATTTCGGCGCACAACCGACGTGATATCGGTCAGCAGAATGACCACATTCTCGGGTGAGGTATATTGCGCGCTCAGCTTGTACCAGCGGTCCCCACGCAGTTCGATCACCTCACTGGATACCATGCCGGAATGAGAATTTCGCTCCAGCGTATCCATCATGTTCGACACGCCCCGGTCCGAGGAAACAAACTGCTCGCTGTCCTTCACCAGCGAAAAGAACCGCCTTAGGCGAAGTCCCGGTCTGACAAGTTCGGACACATCCAGAAACACGGCCTGAAACAGCTCGTTACACAGGTTCAACTCACCATCGGTGAACAGGGCAAACCCTTCTTCCATCGAAGACAGGGCTTTGACCAGCGTTTTTCGCGTCTGTTCACGCTCGTACCGGGCGCTTTCCAGTTCGGTGGTTGCGCGTTCCAGATCCCGGCTTTGCTCGACCACACGTTGCTGAAGCTCGATCGCGGACTGAAAGGCGCGGAATGCAGATGGGCCCACATCCTTCTGGCGATTGGCGCGGCGCATCAGCGCATCGATGATTTTCGCCTGCTTGACGACCTGAAGTTCCAGCGGATCGTCGGGGTTCAGCATGGTCAGCTCAGTTCACGTTTCTCGGGTTTGAAAAAGGCCACACCCACGAAGGTTTGGTTCATATGTACACCGGACTGTTGCTCCCCATAGGTGTTGAATCCAACCACCCGACGGGTTTGCAACACGTCCGAGACCTGTTTGCCCAGTTGTTTTTGTTCGATTTCCAGTTTGCGCAGGACGCAATCGAACCCAAGGATGAAATCCGGTGCGTTTCCCGCGTTGTCGCGAATGTCCAACCCAGCTTCCAGCGTCTTGATGATCTCTTTGCCGCGTCCCAGTGTCATGATAAGGCCATCGTCAATGGCCGCCAGAAATGACAGGGCCTGCGCATCCGTCGCCTCGCGTATGGCGCGGACATAATAGTTCAGGTCCTGCCGCAGCAAGAGCGGGTTTTCGGCGAAAACCAGCGGTGACAGATTCGACGCCGCACACCCGACCAGCCGAGCATATTCCTGCGCCGCAGGTGCGCCGTTTATTTCATAAACCACGCGTTCGTCCGGGTCGGCATCGGTTATGATAATCTCAGACCCTATAGGCAGAAAGTGATCAAACCCAATGCCCTGGAAACTAAGGTTGGTTTCAATCAGCAGCAGGACAGCGGCATTGCTGTAAGCCCTGCCGCTGTGCAGAACAAACGTTTCTTCATATTGCAGACCGTCGCCCGCCGATCCGCCAAAAATCGGCAGGCCATCCATAACGGCCTCAAGCGTCGAGACCAGCAGGTCCTCCTGTTTTGACAGCCCGTCTGAAAACACCAGCGCCAGCCTGTTCCAGCCTGCAGTGTGCCGGAAACGCTCGGCCTGGCGTTGCGCAACAGCGGCGATTTCCGTGGAGTTCAGCGGTCTGAGTTCTTCGAACAGAATGGACGAGCAGCGGAAGTTCGATTTTGGAAAGGACAGCAGAAGCAGGGCGTTGGATTCATACCCAAGCTCGGTTATCTGCCCGGCGGTGGTGCACCCAAAAACCGGCACGCCGGACAGTTTTCGGTTCAGGCTGCGCGACACCTCGAACGGGTCCAACCCGTTTGGAATAAAAGCCAGCACAAAGCAGGATTTCTGGCTGTCGATTTCCGCACATGCCTCTTCAACGGCGGCATGTGGATCCGAGGCAAGCGACCGGCCAATCGCGATGAAGTTTGGTCCCAGCTTCATGTCCCGCATTTGAGATCCTCAGTATTGCAGAAACGATTTTACCTCCGGCTGATGCCGTGTTTGCCGGGCCATGACAGAGTCGACCAGAACAGCGGCCTGCGTGCGGTTACGGACACCCAGACGGCGCAGCAATGCCGTGATATGCGCCTTGACGGTGGCTTCGGCCAGCGACAGTTCATATGCGATCTGCTTGTTCGATTTGCCAACGCAGATGAGCTTGAGAATGCGCACCTGTTGCGGCGTCAGCGTCGAAAGTTCGGGGCTTGACTGATACACCGAGCTTTCCGGCGATTTCGGTTCTTCCGCAAGGTTGTACTCTGCCGGAATGTATCTGCGACCTGCGGCAACTTCCTGAATGGCGAATTTCAGCGTCTGCGCCGAGGTGTCTTTGGGCAGAAACCCCATGGCTCCATAGTCCAGCAGAGACCGGACAAGTTCGCCCGACGCAAGCGCCGAGATCACCAGAACCGGAGCCGAGGGCCACCGGGCGCGCAACTGCTGGAACCCCGAAATTCCAGTCACATCCGGCAGCTTCAGGTCGAACATGATCAGGTCGGCTTTGAAGCCGCCGCCGAGCACCTCGAACGTCTGTTTCAGCGTGCTTGCTTTTTTGATACTGCAGTCGTCGAAACTCAGCTGCAATGCTGCAGCCAGCGCATCACTAAAAGCGGATGATCATCCACAATTAAAACGTTGGACACCGTCCACCGCTTTGGGGTACCCCACCGTATGCATTATCTCTCCTCCGCTGGGAAAGGTACAGCAAATCCGGATCAGTTCAACTGTTTCAGAATGATACTGGAAAAAATGCACCAATAAACAGAACCTTGCTGTTCATCACAGTCAATTGCGCAGGAACTTCCCGGCAAACCCCTGCAAATCGGGCGCAGGAGATTTTGGATCAAAACAGCAATGGTCAAAGTCCTGCAACTGCGCAACCCGCGCCGGTGACGGCCCATCGCGTCGCAGGATTGAAGCCGCAGCCTGACGCACACCATGGGCACTTCCGTTTCTGGCACAGGCCCTGAGATCCCGCGCCAGAGGATCAAAGGCCGCAAAGCGCTGCAACGCCTGTAAACCGGTCAGCTTGTGACCAGACATGCCCACCCCCACAGCGGCTGCGAACACGATTAAAGCCAGAACAAGCGCCGGCCAACCTGGCAACCGGGCGGCGGTGGGAGCAGGAGGGGGTGCCTCCGCGTTTCCACTGTTTGCGACGACACCATAGGCCACACGCTGCGCCGAGATTGTGACTTCGCGCGCCTTGCGCGCGACGGTGTCAAAGTAACTGAGTTGCAGGGGTTCCACGATGCCCGACGTGTCGTTGCCGGGCCGAATGGTCCAGCGCCAGAAGGCATAGGTCACCGGACCTTCCGGTGTCAGTTCCACCAGCCGTTTTTCCGGATGGGCAAAGATCATGGCGGAAGGCGAGCGCAGGTCGGGCATAGGGGGGACCATCTCGGGCGTCGCCCCCAGCGCCTCAATCCGGATCACACGCAGAACGCCCTCACCCGGCGACAGCTGATCCGGTGCGTTCGACCATTGGTCCGAGATTTGCAGGTTACGCACAGGAAACCACCAGTCCGCCACGACCGGCGCTTCGGCGACCTCGATGGTCAGCGGTTCGGACTGGATGTCATGTTCGAACCAGTCGTCACTTTCATCCGTCAGCGTCAGACTATGGGTGAACCGGCCAATGGTCAGTTCACCGGACCTGACCGGGTAGACCGCCATGCGCCGGGTGAAAACCTTGAAGTTTCGCCCGTTGATCCGTTCCTCGGTCCAGTGATCCGGTCCAAGCTGCGCCCAGCTGAAACCATCGAAATCCGGCTGTATCAGCTTTTCCCGCGTAATATGACGCCGATACACTCCACGAATGGTAATCAGGATCATTTCGCGTGTGAACGGCACAACGCTGCTGTCCTCGACCGTCACCTCAATCGACAGTTCCGATGGCAACACGGTTTTCGATTGCGCCAGGGCCGGAAAAGGGAAAAACAGCCAGACAAGAACCAACCACTTCATTGCGGGTCCTCCGGTTCCGGCGGTGAAAGCCCCAGTTTTCCGCGGCGTTTGTGTTCCTGCGCGATCCGGGCGGCCATAAATTCCCCCGGGACGTCGGACAATTGGTTGAGCCACCGTTCATCCGCCACCATGAACTTGTCGTCAAAGATACGCCGCACCCCAAGTCGCCCGCGACTGTCCAGTTCCGCCAGCCCGAGCATCGTGTTGGAATTGGTGACCTCGCTGCCGGTGCCTGCCGCACGCGCATCACCGCGCGCTATGAAGCTGTCCGCCTGAGGCCCGGTTTTTCGCTCGGGAAACAGGCCAAGCGCTTCGGGGTCGATCTGCAGACCTGCATAAAAGGCGGCGACAACATCGAAATTGGCCTGCGCATCCGCATCGCCCGTCACAATCGCCTGATCATAAGCCTCCAGCGCGGCGGCAATGCGACCGCCATGAACCTGAGCATTCCCGAGGTTATACAACGACCCCGCATCCTCAAAGGCCTGCGCCGCCGCATCGAATTCGCCCGCCCGGTACAAGGCCACACCCTGCCAATCCGGGTCTTCAAACAGCCGGGCGGCAACCGTATTCATCCCAAGCGCCAAGGCGACCCGGCCAAACGGGGCCGCGCCACCCAGTGCAATCGCAAAGGCAATAAGGGCCGCACTGAAGACCGCGAGCCACTTCATGCCCGTTCCCTCCAGAACAGCAGCAGCATCGGGAACAGCGCGAGGAACAGCAGATACCGCCCCAGATCGTGCCAGAAGAGCACGGGGAAATCCGACTTCTCGAGCCGTGTCGCAGCGTCTTCCGACAACCACCCCCCCAGATCATCGGTCTGATCCAATGTGAAAACCGCGCCGCTGCCGACGCTGGCATGGGTCTGAATCTGCGCAGAGGGCTCCTCTAGCGAAACCACGGACACTCTGACACCGCGATCAGCCAGCGCTGCGGCGGCCTGCAGCGAAGCCAACCCCAGACCTTCGCCATCGGTGAACAGAACCACATCACCGGCCAGAATACCGGCCTCATCCATCCGTTGCGCAGCCAATGCCAGCGCGCGTTCGGGACGCGAGCCTTTGTCCGGCACGGTATCGGCATCAATCAGAGAAAAGGTCTGGCCCAATTGCCGGTGATCGGTTGTCATGTCGGTCGCGACATAGGCGTCGCCGGCAAAAACGATGATCCCGCCGGGCCGTGACTCCAGCGCACTGACGCCAAATCGCCCCATGGTCAGCATTTGCGGCCAGCCGGCGTTGCCTGACACACTTGCCGACGCATCGACCAGAAACAAAACCCCGTCCAGGTTTCGATAGGTCTCGGCGCCGCGCCGTTCGACCGCCGGGCTGGTCAGGGCAATCACGCAGAGCCCGGCAACCGAAAGCTGCGCCATCCGCGTCAGGGGCATGGACGCCCCTTCGATCCGGCCAATAACCGCCATCGCCTGCATCAACGCGGCGTCAGCGACCTTGTCCCACGTGCCAAATCCACGGGCGCTTGACAGCACCCACCAGGCCAGGCCCGCGACAACCGGAACAGCGAGCATCCAATATGGTCTGAGCAGACTGAAATCCGTTTCCGTCATCCCGACTGCCTCCACGCTGCCAAAAGCGCCAAGGCTGCGGCCAGCGCGGCGGGCCAGGTCCAGTAGTCTCGATAGACCTCGGCGGTCAGGCCCGCGCTGTCGGTGGCTTCCAGTCGATCCAGCGCCTGTGTGACCTCAATCAGATCATCGGTGGTTTTGACGCGAAAGCTTTCTCCGCCCGACACCTGCGCAATGGCGCGCAAGGTTGCCGCGTCGACAACGCCCCGCTCACCTACTGCAGCGCTTTCCAGATCTTTCGGCCCCAAGGCAATGGTGTGGACACGCACCCCCATCCCGGCGGCCAGTTCCGCGACACCGCGCGGATTGGTGGCACCGGCATTGTTCACGCCGTCCGACAGCAGAATGACGACCCGAGATGCCGCCTGACTGTCTGCCAGCCGTTTCAACGCCAGTCCAAGACCGTCCGAGATGTTCGTCGCCCGCCCCGAAATGCCAATGCTGGCTGCTTCGATCCGGTTGGCCACAGCTTCGGTATCGAAGGTGAACGGGGTGGCGAAATACGCCTCGGACCCAAAGACAATCAGCGCGACCCGGTCCCCTGCCCGACGTCTGGCGAAATCGGCACCCACAGTCGTGACCGCCTCAAGCCGTGTGATCTGACGGTCATCCAAAAAATCGTCCCGCACCATTGATCCGGACAGATCCAGAACAATCGCAAGATCACGGCCCGAGACTTTCAGCGCGCTCACCGGTGTCAGTTCACGCGGGCCGGATAGCCCAAAAACCAGCAGGACCCAGATGGCCCACAATACCGCCTGATCTGCGAACCTGTGCCTGCCGGGATCATCGCCTGCGTTTGCAGCATCAAGCATCGCGCCGATACGTTCGGGAACCGGGAAGCCGCGATCCAGCATGGGCCGCGAGTTGAGAACACGCGCGATCAGCAACGGGGCAGGCAGTAGAAGCAACACCCAAGGATCGGCAAGCTCAAACACAGCGCGCCACCTCATCCTTCAAGGTTGCTAGACTTGGCCCGCCGTCCGGGCGATAGAGACCCTCTGAGAGTTCCGAATATCGTTGGGGGTTCTGCTCGCGAAGCTGGTGCAGCAGCGCCACCCTGAGCCGGTCTTCCGACCAGCCTGTGACGTCTTCAACCTCGCGGCCCACCCGGGTCGCGGGCCGCCGGGTGCTTAACACCCGCAACACAAATACGACGCAGATGGCAGTAAGGGCCGACAGGCCCATGACCACCGCATAGTCCGCCCAAACGCCACCTGCGGCTTCCGCAGGCAAACGTATGTCCCGCAGGCTGGCCAGCATTGTGCTGTCGGACATCACCGTTTCGCTCATGCGGCAATCCTTTCCGAAAACGCAATCGCAATGCGTTGACCGGTCTCTTCCACCGGATCGCTTGCGTTCAGAACAAGCGCCTGATGGGTGCCGATGTTCTGATACAGCAGATCACCCCCGGTTTCGGTTCCGGTCAGATAGACGCGTTTCTGTCGCCCGTCGGGCAGGCGCATGGGATACCAGCCGCGCGGCATGTCATGGGTCTTGCTTTCGGTGATCAGAATAAGCCGCAGGCTGCGCCGATGGGCGATCCGGTCCAGCCGATCCGCCAAAGCGGCATCCGGCGTATCAAAGCCCGAGGCGATAATGACCTCTGACCCGGATCGGGTCAGGCGTTCCACACCTTCCAGCGCCTGTTCCAGTGATCGCGCGTCATCCCGAGCGCTTTGTAGCGCTGTCAGGCTGCGCCCATGGGCCTGCACCAGTCCGCCGATCACATCCAGCATGCCGCGCGTTCTGCCGCGCGGCGGAATGATGACCGGCGCCCCGGCCGTAATGGCCAACAGACCAACGCGCCCGCCGCTTTCAATCAGGTGCCAGCCGATCAGAACCAGCGCCTCGGCGGCGGCAACAGATAGAAAGGCCCGCCGTAACCCCCAGAACATCGGCGCCCGAAAATCGGCCACCAGCAGTGAGACCCGGTCGCGTTCTTCCTGAAACTGGCGCACATGCAGCCGCCCGGTGCGCGCGGTTGTGCCCCGGTCCAGATGGCGGATGTCGTCACCGGCCACGTATTCCCGCGCATCTGCCACCTCAACGCCCTGCCCGCGCTTTCGCGTCAGGAACCCTCCGGGCAAGGCAACCACAGGCGGATCGGCCTGGGTCGTCAAAGCCACGCGCCGCAATGCGATCAATGCGTCCGAGGTCAAAGTCACACCGGCATGAGACAGAACGGCGGTCACAACGGTTCGACCGTGTTCAGAATATCCGCAACCAATCCGCGCGGCTTGCGACCATCCGCAACCGCGCGCCAGGTCAGAACCATCCGATGGGCCAGCGCGTCAGGGGCCACTGCCGTCACGTCCTCGGGCAAGGCAAAGTCACGGCCGCGCAGATAGGCGCGCGCCCGTGCCGCCGACGCCAGCGCCAGCGAGCCGCGCGGCGAGACCGCATGTTCTATGTGTTCGGCCAGTGGCCCCTGGCGTGTTGCGGATACAAGGCGCACGATGTAGTCGCGCAATTCCGGGGCCACGTGCACCGCGCGCGCCTCGGCCCGTGCGGCCCGCAATTCCTCAAGCGTCATGCGCTGCACGCCGGGCGGGCCGTCCTGCGTTTCGGAGATGACCAGATCAAGTATCTGCCGCTCGGTCTCCACATCCGGAAGCGACAGGACCACATGCAGCAGGAACCTGTCCAACTGCGCCTCGGGCAAGGGAAAAGTCCCATCATGTTCGATCGGGTTCTGGGTGGCTATGACCAGAAACGGATCGGGCAAAGCGTGGGTTTCATTCCCGACGGTCACCTGATGTTCTGCCATCGACTCCAGCAAAGCGGACTGGACCTTGGGCGGGGCCCGGTTGATCTCATCGACCAGCACCAGAGTGTGAAAAACCGGCCCGGGAACAAATTCGAACCGGCCCTCCTGCGGCTGATAGACCGGCGTCCCGGTCACGTCGGATGGCATCAGG
Source organism: Ruegeria sp. AH3 (assembly GCF_056536265.1). Classification (NCBI taxonomy): domain Bacteria; kingdom Pseudomonadati; phylum Pseudomonadota; class Alphaproteobacteria; order Rhodobacterales; family Roseobacteraceae; genus Ruegeria; species Ruegeria sp. AH3. The sequence goes on along the minus strand of NZ_JBQFJL010000003.1, from coordinate 237,548 downwards.
TCGGGTGTGCATTGTATGCGGGCAAAGCTGCCTTCGACAGCGTTCGCCAACCATTTGACAGCGCGGGTCTTGGCCAGACCGGGTGCGCCCTCGACCAACAGGTGGCCCCCTTCGAGCAGCGCAATTAGCAGGCTTTCGACCAGATGCGCGTGCCCGACAAGCCCTTGCGACAGATACCCCGATACCCCCGCAATCGCGCGCGGCGGGTTTTCAGGCCGTGTGTCCATATGACCTCCCCTGGGTTCCGATGGTACTGGACCCAAATACAGGCTAACCGAGTCCCCTGCCCCGCAAAATACACCCGATGGTATTACCGGAAACCTGAACGGCGCGGGTGCAGCCCTCGTCGAACAGAGACGCAAACTGCGGGTCCGTCAACGTTTTGTCGGTTTGCGCCCAAAGGCGATCATATTCGTCGTCGATATATTCGATGAACCCCGGATCTATGGTCTGATCCACCGGCGACTGAGCTACCGCGTGCAGCATGAACACATCAAAGGCGCATAGCCCGCCGGGGTTGGAATTCAGCAATGCCCGCATGAAAGCGTGCGAGTTCCATGGAAACCGGTGCAGGTTCACCGGCGTTTCCTGCAGCTTCGACAAAAACCCGGCTGTCCTGTCGCTCAGCAGAATGTCCATTCCGAACGTGTAAGACTGGAAAAGCTCTTCCAGCAGGATCGACTTGTGGAACGCGGTCTCCAACAGGTCGGGCGGCCGCGCGCCGGTTGCCTGACCACGATATGTGTCCCCTGACCGCGATGGCCAAAGAAGGTTTGCGCCATCGCCGGAGATGTCACCAGATATCTGCGCCCGGCAGGCAGGCCAAGTTGATGGGTCTCGCTCAGCCAGTCCAGATCCGAAGACAGTTCCCGTTCCGGAGGATATCCCGAGTACAAGCGCAGAACCACAGTCCGCCCGGTGCCGCAATTGCTGGCGGACCGCCCCGCATAACGCATCGGCGTGGGATGGCCATAGCTGTGCTTCAGCAGGTCCCGAAAGGTGTTCAGTACCGCCAGCGTCTGCGGATGCGGCCGTTCCCCGACCACGCACAACGAGGCTCCGGCAAGGTCCCGCCCATTGATATGTACCGGAATGGCCATGTCGCGACCCAGCATCGTGGCGCGAAGCTCGTATCCCCAGCCGCGCCGGGCAAGCTCAAGGTAATCCTGCTTCTCGGCATGAAGCTCCCCGGCGAAAATCAGGATCGCTGCTATCTGAAGGATGAATCGCCGCACGCTGTACCTCTGAATTTTCATTCAGCGTAGCCGGAGTTCTGCATATATCCAAGTGTGCCAGGTATTCGAGCCGGTGCGCCCACAGTGCGCATAAAGTGTTAGTTTTGCATTTTACCTTTCGGAGATCTCCGGAGGCAAATTATATCCGATAAGTATCCCTTATCATGTTATTTGAAATCTGACCCAAATTGACACAGAATGGGTACATGAAGCCCCTGCCCCGTACCTCCCCGCCGCCGCTCCTGCCCTCTCGGACACAGATCAAGAGGCGCTCACTGATCTTTATATGCGCGGCACACCGGAAAACACGCTGCGGGCATATGAACGGGATCTGCTTTATGTCACCGCCTGGAAGTCCGCGCGGTTCGCAGCGACGCTGGACTGGCCAGAATCTGAGGCCACCGCCCTCGCCTTCATTCTCGATCACGCCCGCGATCTGAATGACGCACCAGAAACGGATGTGGCGCGCGAAACCGCAGAAGCGCTAATTGCTCAGGGGCTGCGCAAGTCCCTCGCCTGCCCTGCCCCTTCGACGCTGGACCGGCGCATCGCCTCCTGGCTTGCCTTTCATCGAATGAAGAACCTGACCAGCCCTTTCGGGGCGCCGCAGGTGAAGCAGGCCCGTGCCAAGGCGCGCCGGGCTGCAGCCCGGCCCCCTGCCCCAAAATCGCAGCACCCGATTACCCGCGATGTGCTCGAGCAGTTGCTGTCCACCTGTCGGGGGTCCCGGCGGGATTGCCGCGACCGCGCCATCTTGATGCTGGGTTGGGCTTCTGGTGGTAGACGGCGCTCGGAGATCACCGGGTTGATGTTTGAAGACGTCTCGCTGAAGGAGTTCGACGAGAAAAGCCTGGTTTGGATTTCACTTCTGGAGACCAAGACGACAACCAAAGGTGAAACGCCGCGGCTGGTGCTGAAAGGCCGCGCGGCCCAGGCGCTGGTCCATTGGATGGAGGTTGGACAGATTAAGAACGGGCCACTGTTCAGACCAGTCTCAAAAGCGGATCGTGTGCTGAAACGTCGGCTTTCGCCGGACGCTATCTATCAGATCGTCAAACATCGCCTCCAGTTGGCGGGGTTGCCGGAGGACTTCGCCTCGCCGCACGGTCTGCGTTCTGGGTTCCTAACCCAAGCCGCACTGGACGGCGCACCAATCCAAGCTGCCATGCGCCTCTCGCTACACCGCTCCATGGCCCAGGCGCAGAAGTACTATGACGACGTCGATATCGCAGAAAACCCGGCAACGGACCTGTTGGGGTGAGGAAATACGCAATCAGCTCAATTGGCCCCCTGCCCTTCCCTATTTCTTGTCTTGGTGCGCAAGCCGTTTCTTCTTTTGTGCCAACTGCTCGTTATGAAAAGCTCAACTCGAGGCGGAGCATTCGGAAGAGTTTTGTGTGTATGCCTACTTTTTGCACAGCAGAACTTCATCAGCTATAAAAGCCCGGGAACCGCTTCAACGAGGTTTACAGCTGTAAACCACTTTGCTTTGATGCAAAGCGTATGTAGTTCACAGCTTTGTAGAACCCACAATATAAGCGAAAATCCTTGACTTAGGACAATGAATCACGCCTGTTTGTCTCAAGTGGCGCAAAAATGACCACATTCTTTAATTTGAGGCAACTACATGATTCCCGTGACACCACTTACGGCAGAACGACCATCGGCTCTCGCCACGGAAATTTCTGAGAGATTAAACTCGGCCATCCGGGAACATCTTCTTGCGGCATTTGCCCCTGACAACACCAAATCACTACGCAACTTTGCAGCCCCAGAAGCGGCCGAACTCTTAGGTGTCTCAGGTCAATTCATGCGTAAGGTCCACGCAGAAGGAACGATTCCTGAACCAAAAGACGTGCGAAGCGGTCGACGCTACTATACCGCCCATGAGCTTTGGGAGGCTCGCGAAACGCTTGAGAAAACCTCTCGCAAAAAGGGGCGCTATATCCCTCGTCGGACTGAAGGAGAGAAACTCCAAGTCTGGCAGTTGATGAACTTCAAAGGTGGCAGCAGCAAAAGCACCACAACAATTCACCTGGCCCATTATTTTGCGCTTCGCGGTTACCGTGTATTGGCCGTTGACCTGGATCCACAAGGCTCGCTTACATCCATGTGCGGCATCAGCCCGGAAATTGAGTTTGACGGACTGACGATCTACGATGCTATTCGGTATGAAGATCCGGTAGATATGGCGGACGTTGTGCTTCCGACATACTTCCCCGGTCTGTCTGTGGCACCGTCTCGGCTTGTTCTTTCCGAGTTTGAGACAGAATCTGCCGTTCACTCCAACCCGGACCATCCGTTCTTTACGAGAATACGGAATGCCTTGGCCCAGGTAGAAGGCGATTTTGACCTAGTTCTGATTGATAGCCCACCTCAACTCGGATTCTTGACAATAGCCGGGATGGCCGCCGCTAGTTCATTGCTTGTGCCACTGACACCTTCGATGCTGGACGTGTCTTCGACGGCTCAATTCCTCGAACTCGCTGGTGCTTACATGGCAGTCATTGAAGATGCTGGCGCTACGCTCGAATACGATAACTTCAAGTTCCTGATAACGCGTGACGAGCCGACAGACGTGCCGTCTCAACAACTGGCTTCGTTCATGCGAGCACTGTTTCAGGATCGCGTTATGTCAGCTACGGCCCTCAAAAGCACTGCAATCAGTGACGCCACAATGCTCAAACAATCAATTTACGAGGTCGTGCGGTCGGAAATGACACGCGCAACTTATGATCGGGCAAAGAACTCAATGGATGCGATCGGCTCCGAGGTAGAGCAAATGATCCATCAAGCGTGGGGACGCAGCTAATGGCTAGAAAATCGCTTCAGGAGATGTCAGGGATCGCAAACACCATCGCGCGCTCTAGCCCCAAGGCCATCGACAAAACCCCAAAACCCAATGCCCCTGCACTTGGTGCGCTTCAAGGCTCTCTGGCTGCAATCAGGGAAATTGACCCTGCCCTGATCGACGATTGGGGGCCAGCCGATAGGCTTGGTGAGTTTACAGCTGTAAACACTGACGAAGAAGACGATAGCTTTGAAAGCTTGATATCGAGTATCCGAGACGGCGGCCAACAAGTTCCCATTCTTGTCAGAAAATCGAAATCCGACGGTCGATACGAGGCAATCTATGGGAGGAGGCGGCTGAAAGCCTGTCGTGAACTTGGCATTAAGGTCCGCGCCAATGTTCAGGATATCGACGATGCCTCGGCGCTACTCGCCAAGGGGCTTGAGAATGCTGCGAGGCGCAATCTTTCCTTCTACGAGAAAGCACGTTTCGCCGAGGCGATCCTGACTTCCGGGCATGACTCTGCAACGGTGCGGCAAGTATTGAACCTTTCGAAATCAGGGCTGTCTCACCTGACAAAAGTTACGCAACATGTTCCTGCAAAGATTGGTGACATGATCGGCGCAGCCCCAAAATCAGGCCGCCCAAAATGGACCATGCTTGCAGAACACTTCGTTGCAGGCAAGCTGGCGGGAGATGAAGCGGCAAACCTGCTTGCAACCATTGAGCCATCAATGTCGTCAGATGATCGGCTGGAAATGCTCCTAAAAGCAGCTGCCAAACGTGGTGCACGACAAAGAGAAAGTGCAGCCGAAGTCAGCCCAATTGAAGGAGTTACAATCAAATCCACCAACGGATCACTAACTGTTTCGGTCAAAAGGACCGGAGCTAACGCTGACTTCGCTAGCTGGTTGGACAAAAACATGGCTGAAATCATCAAGCGCTCACACGCTGAGTTTGCAGCTGTAAACGCCGAGAAAAAGAACTGAGGACGAGCAGAAAGGAGGAAGGCAAACAAACAAAACCCCCGAAACCGGAGCTTCGAGGGCTGCTGCGCAAAGCGCAATTCTTAGATTAGACACCTAGAATCTAGCAGCACCCGAATCGCCACACAAGAAAAAACGCTCTTGAGCGAACGGGTAATTTTTGTCTGCCGATAGATAATCATGAAAACAGTAGCAGCATTGGCTCCAAATGGAGCAAACTTGTCGGGGACGGCAGGGCAGGGGAGTAGTACGCCCAAAAAATGGATACTTCTTCGCGCCGTTGAAGAGGCCAGAGAACCTCTTGGGTTGAAATCCACAACTCTCAATGTCCTGAGAGCCATGATTTCTTTTGTGGGCGGTGATCAGATTACTGCGGACCAAGATGATCATCACATCTGCTTCGCTTCCAACGCGGCGATCGCCAAACGAACCCATGTCAGCGTGCAGACAGTTGAGCGTCATATCTCGACGCTGGTTGAGCTTGGACTTATCCGCCGCGTAATGAGCGCAAACGGCAAGAGATGGGCGCGCCGGGATCGACAGGGCAGGGTGGTCACTGCAACTGGGCTCTCCTTAATGCCTTTGTGTGAACGGCACGCTGAGTTCATCCAAGAAGCCCAGCGGCATGCTGATCGCGTTCTCGAGTTCACTGTACTCCGCGACAAGGTTTCCGCCGCTCTGGCGCGCCTTAGGGACCTCGTAGCAAATGACACCGCGATCTCTGATTTGATGACCACCGTCCGCAATGCTCTGCGTCGCAAACCAGATGCGAATGTACTCTGCGAGCTATTGGCAGAAATCTCTGTGGAAATCTCAGAAGTAACACAGACAGATACAGAAAATTTGAGGGACAGTGACAATGAAATTGAGGGGCACAAAGAGGACTCTTTGAATCCGGAAGTTAAGAAAGAAAAACTTTATCAGATTCAAGTTTCTCCAGACCAAATGGAGCGCAGTTTTCCACGGCTATGCTCAGAGCTACGCTTTGCAAAAGATCAGCACCACTGTGATCGGCTTATGGATGATATCGCCGAGTATCTACGGCTTGGCCAAACCTGGTATGCAATGAAATCAACGTTTGGCCCAGCTATTCGCTTCATCGTTCTCGGGTACATCTTTCAGCGTGCTGAGAACATACAGTCTCCAGGGGCTTATCTGATTTCTCTGATGTCAAAGATCGATCGGGGAGACATGCAGCCAACCGCATTGTTGGCGCAAAACTCGAAATAACCGCGGACGAGCAGGCTGTACTTATGAATTCCCATCTCGCTTATGAGTTCAGAGCAACAGATGAAGTTCATCCCATCGATCTATTGTGAATAGAATGCGGATGTATTACATTGTACTACACAGCGGAAACAGGTGATTGCGATGAGAACCAGCCCATATTCAATCCGTCTTGATGAAGACTTGAGAAAGTCTCTGGAACGAGAAGCTGCGATAGAAGATCGGCCGCCTGCGCAACTCGCTGTACGAGCAATTAGAATGATGTTGGAATCCAAGGCCGCAAAGCGAGCAGCCATTGATGCAGCTGTCGAAAAAGCAGATCTAGGTAAGTTCATCACGGCAGACGAAATGAATGCCTGGATAGACAGCTGGGATACCGAGAATGAGCTCTCTGCTCCGGTCGCAAGCGGGCAATCCAATAGCCAATGAAAATTGTATTTCTCGAAGATACGGCCCGGGACATTCAATGGTTCCGCTACTACTACACGTCTGTTTTTCCTGAAGGCAGCGAAAAGGCACGAGCACAGCTCAAAGCCATTCAGCTTACTCTTGCAGCAAACCCGTATGCAGGTCACCCAAGTGACACACGCCAAGACGTACGGGAGCTTTCAGTACCGCGAACCCCATTTACGCTAATCTATCGTGTAATGCCCACTCAGATAGAAATTCTGCGTCTCTGGGATACCCGGCAGGGCGCAGACTATTAAAACCCGGAGTCTAAACTGGCGGCATCAGCCAGGCAGCGTAGGGGGTAAGAAATCGAACTTATTCTGCTATTCGACCTCTAGCTTCTGCACAGAGGGCGGACAGCTGACTTTCGCTGCATATGCGAGAGCAACTCTACCAATCTGTGAAAGCGGTCATTTACAGTCAGATATGCGATACACGCCCGATCCAGGTACGGATGAAGTCCTTTGTGGCGCGGGATCAGAGCGACCTGGCAAGGTCGCCAATATCCCAAAAAAGCCCGGCCATTGCGCGCAATGCATCACGCGAAACTGACTTTAACACGTGCTCGTTTGGCGCGTGCTGCGAACAGCCGCGATAGGAGTGCGGCACCCAAACCGTTGGGAGACCGAGCAAATCGGAAAAGACCTCGTTGGGCAAGGAACCGGCGAGATTTGGCAGGACATGGGGTGGCTTCCCACACGTTTTTTCAAGCGAACGCGCGACAAAAGACACCCACGGATGGTTGGGCGACGTTCGCGTTGCATCAAAGAAGCTGCGGTCATGAGGCTTGATCTGAACGATCTCAAAACCTCTCGCATCAAGGTGGCGTCGAAGGGCGGGCAGGATATCGGATTGGTTAGTGCCAACAACGAAGCGGAGCTGGCAGGCGGCTATGGCAAATCCCGAGATCGCGTTGACCGGTGCCTCGGGGACACCGCTTTTCATTGCGAGGACCGCAAAACTGTTCCAGCCGAAGACGCGTTCGGCCGGTGTCAGGCCTTCCTCTCCCCAATTCTCGTCAATCTTCGGACCACCATCCCCGCCAACCGGCAAGTTGCGCAGGGTGTCCCGGATGTCTTCAGTCAGGCTGGTCGGCCGCCATTCTGGTATTTGGATTTGGCCCCGCACATCGGTGATCGTCGAGAGGGCTTGTGCAAGGATCATCGCGGGGTCGGCAAGCAAACCGCCCCAGTTACCCGAATGGTGCGCGCCGTCTCTTAGATCAACGATGAGGTCGAACGAATTGCCGCCCCTTGCCCCCATGAACAACGTGGGCGTGTCGGACTGAAGGCGCGGCCCGTCCGATGCGATCAGGACGTCTGCGGCTAGGTTGTCCTTGTGCTTGGCGCAAAACTCCGACAACCCCGGTGATCCCATTTCTTCGCCCATTTCAATGAGAATGCGCATGTTGAAGCCGAGCGCTCCACGGGCCTCAATGACAGCGCTCAGCGCCGCCAAATTGATGAGATGCTGCCCCTTATTGTCGGCTGTTCCGCGTCCATAGAGGCGGTCGCACTCATCAACCAGTCGAAATGGGTGAAGCCCGTCGCGCCATTGATCCGTTTGCGCGCGGATCACGTCGCCATGCCCGTAGGACAGGATTGTCGGACGCGTGTCGTCCTCGATGCGCTCTGCAACCAAGATCGGTCCGGCATCGTGCACAGGGTTCGGGTAGATTTCACAGGAGAACCCGAGTCTGCTCAGGCGCGGAACGAGGGCTTCCTCAAGATAGCGCGGAAGCTCCGCGGCTTTTTCTTGTGTCTGGCTCTCCGTCTCATGGGCAACCAGTTCGCTAAGTTCTGTTGCAAATTGACCGGTGTCGAAAAACTGGGCGGCGTTGTCTATTGCAGAGGCGCGGGTCACGGTTGTTTTGCCTCAGACAGGTGGACGCACGTCGTCCGGGATCGGACATGTGTAAGGTGTTTGGCCCAGATGGTCTTGATGCGTCGCGCATGCAGCTTCGATGCGCGAGGGATCCTCAACCAGTCGACAAGCTGTCGCGGCCATTGCTTTTGCCGCGTAGACCATGCCTTTGTGAGCCGCGGGCGCCTTGCCTTGTGCCACTGTTTGCCACGTATGAAACGGCGTTCCTATAGCACAGGTGGCAACTCGTGCCTGAACGGTTGGGACTGCCCAACTCACGTCGCCAACATCTGTCGAGCCTTCGCCGCCATCGCTGTGGCGATCAAGAGGTGCGATGAAGTCGCAGAGTGCGAGATTTTTTTTGGGCTTAGCACCGATCCGCTTGAAGGTCGTATTGATGTCAGCGGCGGTTAATGTGGTCTGAATGTCGCGGGCAAAACTGAGATCTGCCTCGTCAAAGGCGACGGGTCCAAGTTTCTCTAGCTCGTGCTGCATGGTTTCTTCCAAAGGACGGTTGCCAAGCAGGTTTGAAACGCCGGAAAAGACCTGGCTGGTAACTTGCGTTCCTGTCATCAGCGCCGCGCCGTCCGCAATCTTTCGGACGCGCGTAACCAAATCGGCGAGGTCCGGTAGCGAGCTGGCGCGGACGAGTTGGCGCACTGTGGCCTTGGCCTGCACCACGTTCGGCGCAACACCACCTGCATCGAGATAGGCGTAGTGAACCCGGGCGCTGTCGGGCATGTGCTCGCGCAGGTAATTTACACCGATGTTCATCAGTTCAACCGCATCAAGCGCCGACCTACCCAATTCCGGTGCACCCGCCGCATGGGCAGCTTTTCCATGAAAAGTGAAATCGATCCGGGTGTTCGCGAGCGATCTGGCCTCATTCACGCCTGTGAAGGTCGCTGGATGCCACGAGATGGCTGCGTCGACATCATCGAACAGTCCTTCGCGCACCATGTATGTCTTGGCCGCGCCCCCTTCTTCAGCGGGGCAGCCATAGTATCGCACACGGCCCTTGATGCCGTTTTCGGCCAGCCAGTCTTTCACCGCCGTCGCGGCCAAGAGTGCGGCGGCCCCTAAAAGATTGTGACCACACCCATGCCCGTTGCCGCCCTCTTCAAGCGGCTGATGTTCAGCCACACCGCGCCTGGCTCAGATATGGCAGCGCATCGAACTCGCCGAGGATGGCAATCACCGGACCCTCGTCTCCTGCTTCGCCAATCACGGCCGTAGGAATGCCAGCTGCGTTCTCTGTTATCTTGAAGCCCTGAGCGCGTAACATCTGCACATGTTCGGCGACGGACTTGTACTCGGCATAAAGCGTCTCGGGCGTGTCAAAGACTCGATCTGACAAGGCGATAAAATCATCACGATGGCGGTCGACGTGGTCCCAGATCGGATCGGCGTTTTTCAAGGGGCTCTCCAGCTTCTCGTTCAAACGGTTTCGGCGTGTTCCAGCAGGCAAGCCGTTTCGCGCCCGCCGCGCCCCGCTTTCAGTTCAGGAACAGTGGTGCGGCACTCAGCGGTCGCCACCGGGCAACGCGGGTGGAAGGTACATCCAGATGGCGGATCGAGCGGCGACGGAATTTCCCCCTCAATCGGGGCAAACTCACGCCGGCGCTGATCAAGGCGCGGAGCCTCTGCAAGCAGCGCTTTCGTGTAGGGATGGCGTGGGTCCGAAAAAATTTCCTCAGTCGATGCGCTCTCGACAATGCGGCCCAGATACATGATCGCCACGCGGTCGGCGATGTGTTCGACGACGCTCAGGTCATGGCTGATGAACAGATAGGTCAGGCCCAGCTCTTCGCGCAGATCCATGAACAAGTTGATAACCTGCGCCTGGATCGACACGTCCAGCGCAGCGATGGCTTCGTCGCAGACAAGGAACTTCGGCTTCACGGCGAGCGCACGTGCAATTCCAATCCGTTGCCTCTGACCGCCGGAAAACTGATGCGCGTAACGCCGCTTGAGCGACGGGTCGAGGCCGACCTTGCGCATCACGTCGTCCACGTATTCCGCACTCTCTGCCTTGCGGACGATCCCATGCATACGCGGTGCTTCGCCGATGATATCTTCGACGCGCATTCGCGGATTTAGGCTGGCAAAGGGGTCCTGGAAGATCATCTGAATTGCGAGGGTCGCCGCGCGTTTGTCGGTGCCGTTCAACGTCGCAACATCTTTGCCTCCGTAGAACATCTGTCCGTCACTTGCAGGGTGAATGCCGGCAACAACACGTCCCAAAGTGGACTTGCCGCAGCCGGATTCGCCGACCAATCCCAGAACCTCACCCTTTTGAATCGACAGGTTCACGTTATCGACAGCATGGACCGTTTCTTCCCGGATGTTTGCGCCAAGTCGCTGTGCGATTTTCCCCGCGACGTCCAAACGTTTGGTGAAGCGCTTCGAAACGCCTCGGATTTCAACGAGCGGCTCACTCAAAGCGTCGTCTCCTTGGTGCGTTGCGGATTGAAACAGCGAAGGCTGCGGCCATCCACGTCCTTAATCGGGGGGCGCTTGGAACACGCTGCCGTTCGGGCCTGACAACGCGGTCCAAAGGCGCATCCTTCAGGCAGGGCGAGCATGTTTGGCGTCATCCCTTCGATCTGGAACAAACGCTGCCCGCGCCGGTTCGCCGTCGGAACCGATCCGAGAAGCCCGACCGTATAGGGATGCAACGGACGGTCGATAACATCGTCGATACTGCCTTGCTCAACGATCCGTCCTGCGTACATCACCGAAATCCGGTCCGCGAGCCCTGCCACAACGGCAAGGTCATGCGTGATCCAGATCATCGCGGTTCCCGTGCGTTTCGTCAGCTTCTGTGCCTCGTGGATGATCTGCGCCTGAATTGTCACGTCGAGCGCTGTCGTCGGCTCGTCGGCAATAATGAGGTCCGGCTGGTTCAAGAAGGCTGTCGCAATCGCCACGCGCTGCCGCATCCCACCGGAAAGCTGATGCGGATAGGCTTGCAATCGCTCTTCCGGCGATGGGATGCCAACCAAACCAAGCGCATCACGGCTTCTTTCCCAGGCGGTTTGGCGGCTTACGTTTTCATGGGCGAGAATGGCCTCGATCATCTGCGTATCGACGCGCAGGACCGGGTTGAGAGTCATCATCGGATCCTGAAAGATCATCGAGATTCGGTTGCCACGCAAGGTCTTGAGTCGCTCTTCCGGTGCGTTCGCGATCTCGTCACCATTAAAACGGATTGACCCATCGACGATGCGCCCGGGAGGATCGATCAGCCCAAGGATGGAAAACCCGGTGATCGACTTGCCCGACCCGGACTCACCCACCAGACCCATTACCTCGCCCTTGGAGACGGTGAAATCCACACCATCTACGGCCTTGACCACACCCGCGTGCGTGAAGAAGTGGGTCTTTAGCCCGCTGACTTCGAGTACTGCCGTCATTTCTTCAACCTCGGGTTCAAAACATCGCGCAAATGGTCGCCCACAAGGTTGATGGACACGACCGTCAGCAAGAGCGCGATGCCGGGGAAAACGGATATCCAGTAGCGCCCGGACAGCATGTACTCGAAGCCATTTGCGATCAGCACCCCAATCGACGGTTCAGTCTGTGGAAGGCCTACGCCAAGAAACGAAAGCGTCGCTTCCAATGAGATTGCGCTGGCGGTTTGCACCGTGCCAACGACGATCAGAGGCGCCATGCAATTCGGAAGGATATGGCGAAAGACGATCCGGGGTCGCGATATTCCAAGGCATTGCGCGGCTTCGACATATTCCTTGCCACGCTCGACAAGCGCGGTCGCGCGAACCGTGCGGGCGTAATAAGCCCATTGCGCGATCACGAGGGCGAGGATGATCTTGTCGACACCCTTACCAAGTGCCGCAACCATCATCAGCGCAACAAGCGATGCCGGGAACGACAGTTGAAGATCCACGATGCGCATGATGAACGCTTCGGTCCGGCCTCCGGCGTAGGCCGCGACCAGACCGATCGCCATACCGATCAGAAGGGCAATCACCCCAGATGCAAGTCCAACGGTCAGAGAAATACGCAAGCCATAGAGAATTGCCGAGTAGAGATCGCGTCCAGACCCGTCCGAACCGAGCCACATCGTGTATCCGTCGAATGCTTCGGAACCTGGAGGCAAGCGCCCATCCATGACGCTGACCTGGCCAAGATCGTAGGGGTTCTGCGGCGTGATCCAGGGTGCCAGGATGGCCAGCAGAACGATGATCAGGAATATGCCGAGCGCCGCTGTTGCGATCCTGCTTTCGAAGAACTCGGCCCGAAATCGCTGGAACGGCGTCTCGACTTTAGGGGACTTGGCGGGGTCAGAGAATGATCTGTGACGGTGTCGGTCATGCGCCCTGATCCTGCAAACGAACCCTCGGATCGAGGATCGAGTAGAGTATGTCGACGATCAGATTGATCAGCACGAAGAACAGTACGATGATCATCAGATAGGCGACGACGACAGGCCGATCCAATTGCAGTATTGCGTCGATCAGCAGTTTGCCCATTCCCGGCCACGCGAAGATTGATTCAGTCACCACCGAGAACCCGATCAAACTACCGAATTCGAGGCCCATGACGGTCACTACCGGGATCATGATGTTTTTCATTACATGCACCAGAATGATGCGTCGGGTCGAAAGCCCTTTGGCCCGGGCATACTTCACGTAATCCTGTCCCATCGCTTCCCGGACACCCGCTCGGGTAAGGCGGATTGCCAGTGAAATCTTAAGAAGCGCTAGGTTGAGAGCAGGCAGGAAGATGTGGCTCAACCCATCGAGCGTAAAAAGGCTGCTGTGAATCCCAAGAAACGAGCCGATATCGCCGCGCCCTGTCGCTGGGAGCCATCTAAGTTCTACGGCAAACAGCATGATGAGCATAAGCCCGACCCAGAAGGTCGGCAGCGAAAACCCAAGGATTGAGCCAGCCATAATGCCCTTGGACAGCGGGCTGTCGGGATAGAGCCCGGCATAAAGACCCAATGGAATACCGATCACGATAGCAAGAAAGAGTGCACTGAAGGCCAGTTCCATCGTGGCAGGCATATGGTGCAGGATCAGTTTGAGCGCGGGCTCACCGAAGACGAAACTGTCGCCGAGGTCACCCTGTGCAGCACCTTTGAGGAACAACCAGTACTGTTCCCAAATAGGCCGATCCAATCCAAGCCGTCGAATTGCAGCTTCGATGTCAGCCTGATCCGCGTCGGGGCTGACCAGCATGTAGACCGGGTCACCAACGATATTGACGCCGAAAAAGACAATCACCGACATCAGGAAGACAACAAGCATTGCTTGCTGCAATCGGCGAATGACAAAAACGGTCATGAGGACATTCCCTGGGCAAAGGCTCCGGGCCGCTGCGAAGGCGGCCCGGATGCATTGCGATTACTCTTTCACGACGCCTGTCGCGAGAGTGTATTCGTCGGTCCGAGGGATGTAGCTCAGACCTTTTTTGGCCGCCCAGGTGTTGACCTGGAAGTGCGTCGGAATGATCGCCACGTTCTCGATCGCGCGCTCTGTCGCCGCGGCGAGCAGTTCCTGCCGCTTTGCGTCATCGACTGTTCGCAGGGCTTCTTCGATCAGTGCGTCGGTTTCAGCATCCGAGTGCCGGCCACGGTTCGATGATCCAAAGCCCGCATCCTTGTCATGGGTGTGGATCAGCGATTTGAGAGGCGAGGACGCTTCGCCGGACCCCGCGCCCCATCCGACGAGGATAAAGCTGAACTCCGGCAGACCCTCTGGGCTGCCTTTGGACGCGCGTCCAAAGTATACCGAACGCGGCATTGTTTCGACGGCTGTCTTGATGCCAACACGGGTCAACATTTGCGCAATTGCCTCGGCAATTTTGGCGTCGTTGATGTAACGGTCATTCGGCCCATGGATTGTCATTTCAAATCCATCGGGATAACCGGCTTCAGCCAGAAGCGCTTTAGCACCGTCCGGGTCATAAGCCACGACGTCCAGATTGTCGGACACGCCAAAGAACCCCTCGGGCAGAAGCTGGCCGGCGGGCAGGGCAACCCCCTCCATGACACGCTCAACGATTGCATCGCGGTTGATCGCCATGCTGATCGCCTTGCGGACGCGGACGTCCATGAGGGGGTTCTTGATATCGCCGCCACCGTTGGCCTTCACAAAGGGTGAATCCTCGCGGAATTGGTCCATGTGAAGATAGATCACTCGGTTGGACACGCCCTGGCTCAGCTGGATACCATCATTGCCCTGAAGTGTTGTGATATCGGTCGTTGGTACGCCCGATATCATGTCGACGTCACCGGCAAGAAGCGATGCAACACGGCTCGGACCGGACGTGATTGGGCGGAATTCCACCTCGGACCAGATCGGCGCGTCACCCCAGTAGTCGTCGTTCCGCACCAGTACGATGCTTTCACCCGGTGTGTAACTTTGGAACTTGAACGGCCCTGTGCCGATGGCGGCCGTACCCGCGTTGAAGTCTTCCGTCGTTGCTTCGCAGCCCACTTCTGAGATCACAGGGATCGTGGAAATGTCATTGCCCATCAACGGATAAGGTGCGGCCGTTTTGAAGTGCACCGTGTAGTCATCGATCTTGATGACTTCCTTACCCTTTAGATAGGTGCCGTATCCCGATGGAGAGTTCGGTACGTCCGGCGCGCGCGCCATGGTGCAGACTACATCGTCCGCCGTAAAGTCACTTCCGTCGTGAAACTTTACGCCCTCACGCAGCTTGAACTCCCAAGTCAATTCATCAATCGGCTCCCATGACACGGCAAGACCCGGCGATAGGCGCTGCTTCTCATCCTGCGCGATCAGCCGGTCAAAGATGTGCACGGACATCGCGTTGTTCGGACCCAGGTTGTGAAAATGCGGATCGAGTGACGTCGGCTCCGAAGCGAGGCCGATCGTTAGTTTTTCGGCCGAAACAGCACCGGCGCCGAAAGCCAAAATGCTGACAGCGACGGCTGTCGCAGATGTGAGTTTCCTCATCAAAAAGACTCCCTGTTTGTTTGGCGCTTGTAAATGGGCGAATCTTTGGCCGATCCCGCGCCCTATAAAAAAAACTAGCTACCGCAAAAATCATTGCCAATACTTATTGCTATGCGACTTTGCATAGACCAATCCAAGAGTTTGGATGTTCAGCCGCTCGTACCGGGGGAGTAATGTAGCATGACGGAACACAGACACAGACTGCGCGAGTTCGAGTCGCTAAGAGCCGTGATCACGACTGGGACAACCATCGGCGCCGCGCGGCGTCTCGGGATTTCGCAGTCTGCCGTGAGCCGGTCCTTGTCACAACTCGAGGCCCGTGTTGGGCGATCGCTCTTTCTCCGGCGATCGGGACGTATCGACCCAACAGACGAAGCCTTGCGTCTCAACGAAAAACTGGACCCAATTTTCGAGACGCTGGCGGACATTGAGGGCGCAGAATGGGCTACTCCGGATAACGAGCCGTTACGCCTGATCGTGCCGCCGACTCTGGCACATCACTTTGTCATCTCCAGGGTGGCCAGTTTTCTCAAGAAGAATGAAGGAAAGCAGCTTCAATTGGATATTCAGGCCACGGACGTGCTGGTCGCCGGCATTCTCGACCTCCGCTATGATCTTGGTTTGACGAGTGCGATGATCCAACGAACGGGTGTTCATCTCATGCCTTGGCGCCGCAGTCAGGTGGTCTGCGCCATGCCGAGCAACCATCCGCTATCGGAAAAACGAGTGGTGACGCCGCACGACCTTGAAGGCGTCGCGCTGATCGAGTTTCTGCGAAGGCTGGGGACGCGAGCGATCACCGAAAAGATCTTTGCGCGCGCTGGAATTCGGCCGAAACAAGTCGCAGAAACGGCAACGAACATGGCCGCACTGGAGCTCGTCCGCGAGGGTTTGGGCGTGACGCTGATCAATCCCTTCCCGTTGTTGTCGTCAGGGATGGAAGGTGTCGTCGTCAGGCCATTTGACGCCGCCATTTTTTATGACACGAGCTTTGTACTTCCATCAGGCAGGCCACCTTCTCAGCTTGCCCGCCAGTTCATGCGATTTGTCAAGTTGACGACGCCGCAGGACAAATACTCAGAGCCCGTCTAGCGCAGCATCTTAGCCGACCACGAGGTGTCGACGTCCATCGGAAAGTTCGGTCGTGGCAAATTCGCAAACGGCCAGCGGTCGTGAACTGGCGACGTAAGCCCGCCCGTGTCGACCTCAAATACCTGGTTTGGCCCAAACCAGTTGGAAAACCCGGCCCGAAAGTGGCCTCGGGATTTCACAACAACAGTCCGGGCAGACGCAATATCCAGCCCGAACATATGAAAGAACACGGGGTCGGCAGTCTGTGTGCGATCGGTGATCACCACCACGGTGATACCACCAATACGAAGCGCAGCGGATGGCCCTAGGGCCAATCTCCGACCAGCCGTCATGCCCAGTTCACCTACCACATCTCCATTATGGAGACCCAAGACCTCTGCATCCACCTCAAAAGGCACATCCCATTGCGCCCAGAAAGCGCTGGAATCGGAAGACCGGTTGAATCGTGCCCTGAATTTGCCGCCGACACCGATGCCATGGGCTTCGTTCGCAAGTTCCGGATCACAAAAGGAACCGAATAGGCATTCTTCGACTTTTGCCGCATGAAGAGCGGCTATCAGTTCCGTCGTCCTGCCACTGCCGCCGCCACCAGGATTGTCACCGGCATCGGAGAAAATCACAGGCGTGCGCGCTTGGTCAGCGGAAATTGAGATCGCTTCCGTCACGGATGTCAGTTTCCGAACGAAATCCTTCCTCAATGACCAGGCCATGTCTGCCAATTCTTCCGCCAGTGCATTGGCCGCCTTCTGGTCCTCACGCGCGGTGACAACGATGCTCAGACCGTTGTCGGGCGTGTCGGAGAAAAGAAAATTACCGAAGATCGATACGTTTAGAATCTCACCTCGACCTTCGGCTTGTCGTCGCTGACCATGGTCGATCAGCGCGCCATACGGGTGCTCGGCACTTAGCAGGGTCACGGATGCCGGAACAAGAGGCAGTTTAACATGCGCGGTTTGGGGCCGGACGCCCGACGCCAAAACCCGGTGCAGCGAAAAGGCGGCTTCCTCGCCACGTTCTATTTGATCGACGTGAGGATTGGTCCGATAGCCGACGATCAGGTCACAGGCATCGACCATCCGTTGTGAGATATTTGCATGCAAATCGAGTGTCGCGATGACAGGTACGTCCGGTCCGACAACTCTCCGAATGCGTGACATCAACAAACCGTCGGGGTCGTGGTCGTGCTCGGCAACCATCGCGCCGTGATTGCAGATGTAGACTGCGTCGACAGGGCCAGCTGAGCGAAGCATGTCTTCCGAAGTCACCATGATCTCTTCGATCACGGTTTTTCGTACTGGACCTGCGGGATGGCTGGCTGCCAAGATACAGGGTACCGGCGTCCAGTCGCCCGTAGCATCCATCGCCCGGACAAAGGCCGCAAATTCTATTGCCAGCTTTGGTGTCGCGGATCTGGCTTCAGACATCAAAGCATCGCTTGTAAGCCATGTCAGAGACTTAAAGTCTGACAAATCAGCCGGGGGTGCAAAGCGATTTGACTCGAGAATTGCGCCAAGGAGGGCGATCTTTGGAGCCGTCATGCGAGAGGCCTTTGGAAATGCAACACAGTGCGAGGAAACATGAGTAGGTGATTTCAATCAAGATATCATGCGTCTTCTCTGTTCTAGGAAAACCACTGCCGCCTTGCGTCTTTCCTATAACGCGACGCGCAAACGATCAGTGCCACCCGTTATGCTGACAGAAGTTTCCGGAGAATTCGTAAAGATTGTTTGGGCCGATGACCCAGACGTTCACCTCATGCGCGGCGCACCGGATCGCCCACCCGCCCGGTTCAATCGCCGGGGGCAGGACGCTTTGTATCTGAGCCCTGATGTCGAAAGCGCAAAAGTCGCTATTGGTCAGGACGTTAGGAAGGATGATCGCCCGCGGGTTGTGCTGACCTTCGAGGTGGAACGATGTGCGTTATTCGATCTGCGCAGCCCCGAAGCCGCGGATATCTATGCACTCGCCAGTCAGCCCTGGCGCAAACTCTTAGCTGCGGGCGGAGAGCCGTCTTCATGGCTCGCTGCTGATCGGCTCAGAACAGATCGGCATATCGGGTTGATTGACCCTTCGCGAAGGCGTCCGGGTCTTTGGCACATAACTTTATTTCGATGGAGCGAGCCAGGCGCACCTGGCGTGTTTCGGCGTAGTGAAGTGAAGCCGGTTTCCGTCCTGCCGGATTATCGGTGACGTTTAAGGTGCGACCAACTATCATTTCGCAATTATGGTCATCGCGAAAATTGGCTGTGTGGAGGACATTGTCATGAGTTCTCTTCTGGCACGCCAATGACATTTTTTTGCATGTTGTTTGAGCGCTCGTGACAGTCTGCTTTCAGTGCCAAAATGTAGCTTTGCTTTGGGTAACGAAAGGCGGCTTTGGGCCGCCCGTTTCAAAAAGAATTTGTGTTCAAGATGCTGGCGGGCACATGACTTCGATCAAGGAAGGGCCGTCACGTGATAGCCCCGCGGAAAGGGCTTTTGCAAAGCTATCGGTGTCTTCAATTCGTATTCCGGGAACCCCATGCCCTTTAGCGAGCGCAACCCAATCAAGCGTTGGGTTTTCCACATCAAACATTGCCTCCGCATTCTTGCCAAAACTCTCAACACCGACATTTGCCAGCTCATCTCGAAGGATTTGATAGCCGCGGTTTGCAAAAACAATCACCGTAACGTCCAGGCTTTCGCGTGCCATCGTCCACAAAGATTGCAACGTATACATGGCTGATCCATCGCCTGTTAGAGCAATTACTTTTCTATCTGGACATGCAATTGCTGCGCCGGTTGCGCACGGTAGGCAAAGCCCTATCGCACCACCGGTTCCCCCAAGCAAGTCATGTGGTCGCGCGGTTGCAGTCGGAGGAATGACGTGAAACCCGGACGTCACGGATTCATTGCAAACGATAGCATTCTCGGGAATGAGGGCCGCTAACGCTTGGCCGACTTTCGCTAGGGTGAGATCTCCGGTTGGGATTGGAGGCAGGTCGAGAGCGTATGTGTTCAGCTGTGTCTTGCTCGAAACACCAACCGCATCTGCCAGTGTTTGAAGAGTCCAGGCAATATCATCCGTCGGAGCACACAGGCTTGAAACCGTGCAACCGGCGGGCTCGGGTGTGCTCGGTTTGCCCGGGTATGCAAAGAAGGCAACGGGTTGGTCGGCGCCGATCAAAGTGATTGACGATGTCTGTTCAAGCTGAGCGATCTTGGGTGCAATTGGATACACAAGTTGATCCAATTTGGCAGCCCCGGCCCCCTTCGAAATTCGAGGGATTAGAGTATCCGCCAACAGGCGGCATCCGGTTTTGACGGAAATTTTTCCAGCCAGTACACGAAGTGGACCAAAAAGCGCGGAACCACCTATCATCAAAGCCGCGTTTGCAGTCTTCAGACGCATGGCTGCGGCCTCGATGCCTTCCAAGGACGGGCGATGAAGTGGTTGGGCCAGAATGCTATTCGTCGCAGGGCCAGTCGCTGCATCCCAAGCAGTATCGGCGGGAAGAACAAGAGTGGCGATCTGGCCGTTTTGAGATCGGGCGGCCTGGATGGCTGCGGCCCCGTCCGATGCGACGCTTGTGGCCTGATCAGAAACTCGTGTCCAATGGCTTATGGCCTGACTTACGCCAATAATGTCGCCTCTGAGTGGGCTTTCATAGCGCAGGTGATGTGTTGCGTGATCTCCCACCACATTCACGATCCCGGACCCTGATTTTCGGGCGTTGTGTAGATTGGCAAATGCGTTGCCTAGCCCCGGTGCAAGATGCAGCAGAGTGCCGGCGACGTCCCGTTTCATGCGGTAATAGCCATCAGCGGCGCCCGTCGTTCCACCTTCGAACAGGCACAGAACACAGTTCATCTCGGGATGTCTATCAAGAGCCGCAACAAAGTGCATTTCAGAAGTGCCTGGATTGGCGAAAACCGTATCCACACCATTGTGAAGAAAGGTTTTGACTAACGATTCTGCGCCATTCATTCGATCACCGCCAACTCTGATTTCAACGAACTTTATGGGAGAGACAATCTAAAAGTAACTGAAAAAGCTTTCGATGATGTGCAGGCCGTCAATCGTCATCGATGCCCTCGCCCGTAAGACATGCCATGTTGAACAACGCGAAATCGCGGTGGTTTTCGGCCAGTTCAAGTCGAACTCGGGTCGCCCAGACATGCTTGGGTTTTGGCGGCCGCTTCTGACCGACGATACGTCCTTTGTTCCAGGTTGGGCGAAGCGCGCGAACGGCAGGTATGTTTGGGTTTCCATGACTGATCCTCCGATCCGCCATGCCCTCCCACAACGACAACCCGACATTGACGAGAAACAATATTACAGGATGCTGCGTCGCCTCAGAGGCCTGCTGGGAGCTCGACGTAGCCATCCATCGTTGCTTGAGCAGGACAATAAATTGCGCATTTGACAACAAGTATTTGCGGCCCACATGCTGAAACGTGAAAATCGAGGTGTAACGACCAAAGGTAATTTCATGTTTAGATCATCAACCCGAAGTGAAGCAGAAAGTTTGTTAAGCGGACTTGCTCTTGGATTTTCTGCGGACCCGTTCATGCGTTGGCTGTATCCTGAACCTGCCGATTTCCTTACCCACTTCCCGCGAGTAATGGATTTCTTTGGCGGGCGTGCATTTGAACAGGGTAGCGCGTTTCGGAACGATGATTTCACTGCTGGCGCACTTTGGCTTCCGCCAAGCATTCACCCTGACGAAGAACGGCTTGTCGCCTGTTTTGAGCAGACGGTCTCACCAGAAAAGCATGATGCGTTGTTCGAAACCTTCGGGCAGATGGACAATTATCATCCCGATGAGGATTGCTGGCATTTAGCATTTATTGCGGTCGATCCAATTCGCCAAGGAAAAGGATTGGGGTCCGCGTTGCTTGAATGCTGCCTCAAACGTTGTGATGAAGATGGAAGACCTGCTTACTTAGAGTCGACAAACCCTACAAATCTATCGCTGTATAAGCGCTATGGTTTCCAAGAGATGGGTCTAATCAAAGCCGACCAAGCCCCACCCCTGTTTCCGATGTTTCGAGCCGCCCAATAGCGGTAGATCAAACGGCTGCATTGTCTGCAATCTGTGAGTTCGGCAGTTTCAGGATATTTATGTCCGTAGCGAATGGCCGGTCTGGTGAAGCCGCACTGCGGCACCAGTGACTGCGATGAATGTCTCTTATGGGCCGTCCTCGGTGGCAGTATGACATGGGGCAAGGGACTTGCCGCACCTGCTCCGATGTCGGCATCGAGCCCACAGCAGAAGCCTTTGAATTTCGCTGCCAGCGCTCGCAGCGAGAAAATTGCCGCAAGCGCGAGTGTGGCACTGCTGCAAGGCGACGGGAAACGCTGCCATTTAGCCGAAGTGTTCAAAATCTGCTGTGAGTGGGCGCACTGTGGTTTTTTCCAAAAAAGCTAATAGCTCGGTGCTGCAATACGGAGAGCACCGCTGCCGTTGGCGTGTGGCAAAGTGGAATTCTTAGCTCAATTGGTACCGGCCTTTGCGCAATACACGTCTTTGGTCAGGGTCCAAACGGAAGGACGCCAAAACGCATTCGGTGTTCTTCGCAACACGATTGCAATGTTTGCAACTCATCCTTCCCTTGCCAACGGTTACAATTACTTGTGATCTATGGAGCAGACCTATGGAAATTGATTGGCTGGAAGATTTTCTCGCCCTAGCCACGGCGGGTGTTTTCGCAAAGGCCGCCCATAGCCGCAGAGTCAGCCAATCTGCATTCACAAGACGTATCAAAAATCTGGAACACTGGGTTGGCGCTCCGCTTTTTGACCGCAGTGTTCACCCGGTCGTACTGACATCAGCAGGAGAGTCGTTTCGTTCGACGGCGTGTCAAACACTCAGCGCGTTGCAACAGGCTCGAGCAGAGCTGACTCAGCTTTCAGGCGTTGCCGGAGAAGTGCTGAAGTTTTCGGTTCTGCACACGATCTCTATATCATTTGTTCCTTCTTGGATCAGGAGAATATCCAAATCCATCGGCCCGGTCAGGACCAATTTCGTCGTGGATAATTTTTCAGATTGTGTTGAGACACTGACGGCTGGCAACGTTGACTTCATGCTAAGCTATGACCACCCCTCAATGGCGGTACTGACCGAAAATTCGTGGTACCCATCCATCACGGTCTCTGATGATTGTCTGGTTGCTGTCTCCCGCGCCGATACAGACGGCACAGCGCTATTTCACTTTGACCAGAAGGGTCGTCTACCCTTTTTGTCCTACCCCTCGGAGAGTTTTCTCGGTCGTCTAAGCCGAGACGTGATTGAACGGGCCGATTTGGCTGACAGGCTGGACACGCAAAGCGAAAACTCGGTTGCCGAGGCGCAAAAGGCGGCATGCCTTGAGGGGCTAGGCGTTGCCTGGCTTCCCGAGATGGCCATCAAACCCCAGCTTGACGATGGAACTCTTGTGCGGATCAGCCATCCCGATGCAGAGCATCAGATGCCGATCAAGCTCTTTCGTAACATGCAAACAAGCCGCCCTGCTGTCGAGCGCTTTTGGACATTGGCCAAAAACTCAAGTGTCGATTTTGAAATCGCAGAAGCAGCGCTATGAGATCGGAGCTACTGTTGCTTTTGGCTGAGCCTCCAGAACCGTTCCAGTTGCGGTCTGGATCGTTCGATTGAACGATAGAGTTTGACGTATATCTCAACTTCGAAACCTGGCTTGCTCACCTTCGTTAGTTTGCCTGCAGCCAGTTCGCGTTTCACAGATACTTCTGGGAGAAACGTAACGCCATGCCCTTCAAAACACGCCGATTTGAGCGCCTCAGCAACAGAGTTTTCATAGGTCGGGGACAGGGTATCCTGTAGGTTGCCACGCTTCAGGCAGACTTGTGATATGCGCCCTAGGAAAGTGTCGGGCGGATAAGACAGGTAAGGTACTTCGCCCGGTTCATCCAGGCTGAACACAGGTTCGTTTCTGGAATTCACAGCGCTGACAGCGATAATTTTATCCTTGGCAATTGTCGTTGAAGGGTATCGGGCTTCATCCGATATTGTCGGCACAGAAGGATGTGAATAGCACAGCATGAAGTCTGCGCTGCCATTGAGAATAGCCTCGGCGCAACCGGAAAAATTCTCGGCAACCAGCCGTGTTTTTACAGGGCCAAGGTAGTCTGTCATCTGGCCCAGCCAAGCCGGAAAGAATGAGATCGCCAGTGTATGCAGTGCCACAAAGTCCAGGGTATCGGCTTCGCGGCGCGACAGGCTGCGGATGTCGTCCTTTGTGAGGGTCAGTGCACTTACCGTATCAATTGCGGTCTGTCGGAACGCCTTGCCCGCAGCGGTGAGTTCTACCGGGTGAACGCTTCTGTCAAACAATGGGGTACCAGCCCAGTGCTCTAGGTTCTTGATGCGCCGGGTGAAGGCGGATTGACTGATGTTGCGGGCATCAGCCGCCCTTGCAAAGACACCGGCGGTCGCAAGGGCCAGAAAATCTTCAAGCCAATCAATCTCCATGTCAGGTTCTTTCTGGTGGCATCGTCATAAGACCATATGCTGTTGCAAGTTTTGCAATGATGATGCGCCAATAGCGTTGGCGCTGCAACAGTCGAAATCTTAGCTTGCGAAGCAACCCCAATCCACATCGGGGATGTGACCGCTCTTTTTCGGCCACATAAGATTTCAAGCGAAAGGCCGTTGGATGACCACAACTCGAACCGAAACGGACAGTCTGGGTGCAATCAGTATTCCACAGGCTGCTGCATGGGGGTGTCAGACCCAGCGCGCATTGGAGAACTTCCCGATCACGGGGGTTGCGATCAGTCATTATCCCGAACTGATCACAGGGCTGGCGGCGGTCAAAAAGGCCTGCGCGCTTGCCAACAAGCAGCTTGGAGAGCTTGCCCACCAAAAAGCTGATGCCATCGTCGCGGTTTGTGATGAAATCCTGGAGAGTCAGCATCACGAACACTTCGTTGTCGACGTTATGCAAGGAGGCGCAGGCACATCCACTAATATGAATGCCAACGAAGTTATTGCGAATCTTGCCCTACAGAAATTAGGGCTGCAATTTGGTGAATACCGCCACCTTCATCCAAACGATGATGTAAACCGCTCTCAGTCCACAAATGACGTCTACCCGACTGCGATCCGGTTGGCAGTTCTGGCCCGGATCAGCCCGCTCATTGAAGCGATGCACTCTCTGAGTAAATCTTTGATGGCAAAAGCTGAGGAGTTTGACCACATCATGAAGGTCGGACGGACCCAGCTGCAAGATGCTGTTCCAATGTCTCTAGGGGCCGAATTCCGGGGATTTGCGACAACAATAAACGAAGATGTGGATCGCTTAAGCGACTTGTCGCGCCTGCTGACCGAAGTAAACTTGGGCGGTACAGCGATTGGAACGCGTATTAACGCGCCAGTTAAATTTGGTGAAACAGCCGTCGCCCATCTGCGGGATATTTCGGGTGAGCCCCTGTCACTCGCCGCAGATCTTATTGAAGCGTCCTCTGACCTTGGAGCATTTGTCATGTTCTCAGGCACACTCAAGAGAGTCAGCATCAAACTGTCCAAGGTCTGCAACGACCTGCGCCTGATGTCGTCAGGCCCGCGTGCCGGAATTGGGGAGATTATTCTACCGGCGGTGCAGGCCGGGTCGTCGATCATGCCCGGAAAAGTGAACCCCGTGATCCCGGAAGTGGTAAATCAGGTCTGCTATCAGGCGATCGGGAACGATCTCACTGTTACAATGGCCGCTGAGGCAGGACAGTTTCAGCTGAACGCCATGGAGCCCGTCATCATCCACAAGGTTCTGGAAACGATGGGATCTTTAACGAGCGCAATGAACGTCCTTTCAGCCCGATGCGTGGATGGCATCGTTGCAGATGAAGAGCGTTGCCAGGCCCTGCTTGAAAACAGCCTTGTACATGTCACCGCACTGGCGCCGATCATTGGATATGAGGCGGCAACAAAACTTGCAAAACATGCTCAGGCGAACGGTCTGAGCCTGCAAGCAGCAGCTGAGCCAGTGCTGCCTAGCGAACAGGCTGCGATCGCGCTGTCGCATCTGAACTTTGGCGAAGCGAGTATTGTCGAATGAAACAAACCGGAACTCTACGCCTTGGTATCGTCGGTGGGCTTGGTGCGCTGTCGGGGGCTGATTTGCTTTATCGGATCGTGGAATCGACCCCGGTAAAATCGGAGGGTGACCATCGGGAGCTAATATTCGAACAGAAGCCAATGCGCGAGCCTGTTGCGCCAATGGAAAGCGCCTATAGCCCCACGCATCGGAAGCTGTATGTGTTTGATACTCTGGCAAAAATGGAGCGGGAGGGGTGTCACGCAGCTCTGCTGCCGTGCTTTATCACCCATTGCTTTTTGCAGGAACTGGAGGATGAGCTTGAAATCAAGCTGATCAGCATGACCGACGCCATCAAAGACGCCATTGATGGACTACCGTCTGCGCCATCAAGGATTGGAGTGCTGACAACGCCTTTCGTCCGAAAGAGCGGGCTATTCGAAGCGCTGTTTGGCGACCTCGTTTCGGTCATTTACCCGTCTACTGAACTGGAAATGAGTGTGATGAAGGCGATCTATGGTGTGGGCGGCTTCAAGTCAGGAAACAGGGGGCCTGAGATTATATCTCCGATCGATCAGGCCCTTAACGGTCTGTCAAAGCAAGGGGCGGAAGTTTTTGTTCCAGGCATGACGGAGTTGCCGCTGCTGTTGGATCAACTCACGATCCCTGAAGGAATGGCCGCTGTCGACACGGCTGCTGCGTATGCACGGCACGCATTGGACGCGACCAAGGTCGACCGGCACCACAAGTTCAAAGTGGGAATCGTTGGCGGCGTCGGGCCAGCTGCAACCGTAGATTTTATGGGTAAGCTTGTGGGGGCGACCGAAGCGTCGCGAGATCAGGATCACATCAAAGTTCTGGTCGAACAAAATCCGCAAATCCCTGATCGTACCGAGAACCTGGTCAGCAATGGCACAGATCCCACAGTGGCTCTCTATTCCACCTGCAAAAAGCTGGAACGGGGCGGCGCTGATATGATCGCCATCCCGTGCAACACTGCCCATGCTTATGTGGATCGCATTCAGCGTCACCTGGATATTCCGATTGTCAGCATTCTTTCCACCACAGCGGACTACATCACCGAACAATCGCCAGAAAGTCGACGTGTGGGCATCCTGGCAACAAACGGAACCATCCATAGCGGCCTGTATCAGCAAGCGCTCTCAAACGCTGGCCTGCAGTCGATTTTGCCGGACGAAACCCATCAGGCTTTGGTCATGGACTCCATCTATGGGCCGCAGGGGGTGAAAGCCGGATACACTGACGGGCTTTGTGTCGAGCAGATAGCGCAGGCATTCGGGCATCTGGTCGAAAATGGGGCAGAAGCAATCATTCTGGGATGCACAGAGCTTCCTTTGATTATCGATGCCAGTGACCCGAGATTGGCCGCATTACCAGTCGATCCGACAGATGTGCTCGCCCGCAAATGCGTGCAGTTAGCGAGTACGTAAATTCAAGTGCTTTTGACTGTTTAGAAACGGCGTTGCAAAACTTGCAACGCCGTTTCTCCATTTGGGGCGTAAGGCCGATCACTAGGCTGTTAAAGAATACATGATTGCTCGCAGTTCGACATACCGACTGCCCAGTGGAAAGGGAGGTAATCATGGAAACCGCAAATCAAAAAACAGGGTTTCTCGCGCCCTGGAGAAACCTGCTTCTGTGGAAGCAAATCGTTATCGCCCTTGTTCTTGGGGTCATCGTCGGTGTCATTTTGAACACAACCGGCAACGAACAATTTGCAACAACGATCAAGTACATCGGGACATTGTTCCTTTCGCTGATCAAAATGCTGATCGTACCGCTGATCTTTGTATCGCTGGTTTGCGGTATGACCTCGGTCAGCGACATGGCGCGTATGGGCCGGATCGGCCTTAAATCGGTCGTCTTCTATCTCTGCACAACTGCGTTCGCGATTGCCATCGGGCTTCTTCTTGGGACACTTTTCCAGCCTGGTGTAGGCATCGACTTAGGCGCCGCCGCTGCGATGGAAGCAAAAACTGCACCACCATTCATTGATCAGCTTATCGCGATCGTGCCCAAAAACCCAATTGCGGCAGCGGCTGACGGTAAAGTGCTGCAGATCATTTTCTTCGCCATCATGTTCGGCCTGTCTATCAACCTTGTTGGGGACGCGGGAAAACCGATCCGGGATTTCTTTGAAGCCCTGAATTCGGTCATCCTCAAACTGACGGAAATCGTCATATCGTTCGCACCCTACGGTGTTTTCGCCCTGATGGCTTGGGTTGCAGGCACTTACGGTCTGGATCTTCTTCTTCCGTTGGGTACGATCATTGCGGCACTTTACATTGGCTGCATCCTACACGCATTGTTCGTCTATGGTGGTCTGGTTACATTCCTTGGCCGTCTGAACCCGGTGCGGTTCTTCCAGGGCATCGTTGAACCTCAGATCGTGGCCTTTACCAGCACGTCTTCCTCGGGAACGCTGCCGGTCACCATGACAGCTGTACAGAAAAATCTGGGTGTAAATCGTTCCGTAGCCAGCTTCACGCTTCCTCTTGGTGCGACCATCAACATGGACGGCACGGCGATGTATCAAGGTGTTGCTGCACTCTTTGTCGCGCAGGCGTTCGGCGTTGACTTGGGCATGTCCGAATACATCACCATCATCCTGACATCGACGCTTGCCTCGATCGGAACCGCCGGCGTTCCCGGCGCTGGTCTTGTCATGCTGTCGCTGGTTCTGACATCGGTTGGGCTGCCGCTGGAAGGCGTTGCAATCGTTGCGGGTATCGACCGTATTCTCGACATGGCGCGGACATCGCTCAACGTCACGGGGGACGCGGCGTGCACCGTTCTGATCGCCAAGTCCGAAGATCAATTGGACCTCGAAGCATACAATACGCCGCATGTTTTGGCGGCACCTGATCTTTCTAAAGCATAGATCGTAAATCTCCCCGACTTCAGTCACCCCGATAGGGGTGGCTGCTTTTCGTTTTTGATTAGCCGTTTAATAACATTTTCGATTTCAAAAGCTTGGATTGAAAAAGTATGACTAGTCTACCTAGTCAGACAAACCACACCCAGGGATGGCTGGATCAGCGATGCACGCTGCGTTGCAATAATAGCGTGCCGCAGCCGCGTGAAATTTCTGCGTCGACAATCGCCATATAAGCGAAAGGCGGCTCCGTTGCTTGTCTAGGTTGT
This sequence comes from Ruegeria sp. AH3, assembly GCF_056536265.1. NCBI lineage: Bacteria > Pseudomonadati > Pseudomonadota > Alphaproteobacteria > Rhodobacterales > Roseobacteraceae > Ruegeria > Ruegeria sp. AH3. The sequence goes on along the minus strand of NZ_JBQFJL010000003.1, from coordinate 208,759 downwards.
TTGACGTGGCAGCAGCGAAAACGGTTGAAAATTGGGTATCGCAATTACGCTGAATGACCGGTTTGATGACTTCGGCTTCAACGCAGCGATGAGCGCGCTGCACTTGCGAATGGATGTCGCGTCAGCGAACATCTGAAAGGACAACCGCGGCAATGTCCCGCCTGTGAGTTGTCGAATAGGCCAGCGGCGAAAGCATGGTCCCGGATCGCGCCAAGAGCAAGCCGGTTAATGACCGGTTTGACGACCCACCGCTGCGCAGCGGCAATCATACTGCCGCATGTGCGAACAATCGCTGCGTCAGCAAAAACCGCGTGTGCACAAGTCCGGTTTGTCCGCATCCTGTGGTTCGCAGACGTCGAGATTTTGCATTTGCAGCGAATGGCAGGTTCCACGGGCCGCGCCGCAGCAGGTCGACCAGTTGGTGAATGTCCGGAATGGGCCGGACCTGTCACAGATCGCTTACCCGTCCTTCTTACAAAGTCGCACTTCGTGGCTGGTGCTATTAAATATGGAGCTAGGAAACTGGGGCGATTGTCCGGGATGTTGAGAGTAGTGACGGTTTTTCGAGTGAACAAGCTTCTGATAGGAGAAGACCATCGACAAAACAGAACCCGACTGGTGCCCATGAGACAACACCGTTGTTTCCGCGGCTCCTTTCCAATTGATGATCTTTCAAGACAATTAACCCTGTTCAGAAAGCCCTGCACGCTGATCCAAGTCCAGCACCGCAGGGTCTATCATGCGGTTTTTTGCGCTCATTCTGACAGAATTCCGCATGGCTTCACTTCGGCGAAGCAATCGACGGAAACGCGCCTCGTCGAGCAAAAGTAGTGTCGAGGGCGCCAACGCCCGCACGTTAACGCGACGGGGCCGTTTCAACAGCATGGCCAATTGCCCGAACATTTCGCCACGACCTAACCGCGTAGTGTGTCTGCCTAACTCCACTTCGACTGCGCCAGAAGCGATGAAGAACACACTCCGGGCGAGTTCATCTTTGGAGATGATGGTTTCACCTGCATTGGCATAACGGGTACGCAGTGCTCTGCTGAGTTTTCTCAGTGATGCTTTGTCGAGATCAGAGAATAGCGGAAACTGCCTGACCAGATCCCGTCCTTTGAGGGCGATGTCCAGTACCGGACGCCCTTCAGTTAAGGCACGGCGTGCCGCCATTTCCTGCATCAACACCGAATAGAGTTCTTCACCCACCAGGCCGTCTTCGCGCATGACCGTGTATTCACGCTCTTCCAGTCGCAGCGCAGTTCGTCGGATGAACCGCCGCTCCAGTTTTTCGGCATAGCCTGGATATTGTAGCCGCAAACCATCAAGCGCGGTCTCAACCGCCTCGGATCGACGTGCCAACAGATCATCGAGCAATTCCGCAACCCGGCGGCCGTGAATCCGTCGTATGCGGCCACGGACAAACCCGTCGAGATCCCGCAGGATCAGGCGTTGCATGAGCAGTCTTTCAAACCGATCCGTTGTGATACGCGTGAGTGGAAACGAGATTCGAAGCCGGTTGTGCAGAAACACAGCGATCCGGAAAGACTTGCCGTAAACGACGGACCGATTTGACGCGCGTTGATAGCCGATCCGGCCTCCGGTCCGTGCCCCTTCAATGAGTCTATCCGCGTCGGACAGAACTTTTTCACTCAGAACCGACGACATGGTGCGCTCTCGCATTCGGGCCAACACGGAATCTCGCTCCGCACCGGCCAGTGCAATCAGGCCAAGCGTGATCCGGTCACGATCAAGGATCTGAGCGCTGTCTTCGGCGGCCTTTACAGCTTCATCGAGGCGTTCGCTGAACTGTTTGGCTTCGGTTCTGACGATATCGTGAGTCAGGTTGTAGTTTTCTGCGGTGCGGGACACGTCCTCGCGCACTGATTGCAAGGCGACCGCGACCACCTGGCGTGATAGTGCCGTATCAAGCGGAGAGAGCTTGTCGAGCCCCAGCTTTGTGATCACCGAGCGCAAGGTTGTGCCCTGAATAATCAGCGTAAACAGTGTAAAGCCTGTGGCCAGGATGCCAACCAGACGCTTGGTCTCGAGCGGGATATGCGTGCTTTCGGTGACTGCCAGCGCCAGCGCCAGAGTCACGGCACCCCGCAGCCCACCCCACAGCATCGCGGTGCGATAGGGGCGTTCCACAGCCGGCGACAGACCGATTGTCGTAAGCAATGGCAACAACCCGAACAGAACCGCCGCCCGCGCGAGTGTTGCAGCAAGAACCACCACAGCCAACAGGCCAAAGTCAGACGGTCGCACGCCTTCCAACAATCTCGGTATCAGCAATGCTGCAAGAATAAAGATCAGCGCCCCGGCCCAATGCGCCAGAAGGTCCCATACTTCTTGCAGATTTGCCCAAGCGACCGGTGACACTCGACCGGGGCCGGTCAGATTGAGAGTAAGCCCTGCCGCCACAACAGCGATGACACCCGAAGCACCGATGCTTTGTTCAGCAACGATATAGGAGAGATACGGCAGCGCAACGGAAACTGAAATTTGCGCCATTTCCCAGCGGTCTACGAAAGCCATCAGCCAAACCGTCATGCGCGCCATGAGCCAACCGGTGAGTACTCCGCCTAAGATCAACAGAGGAAATTGCCCCAAGGCTTCACTTAGTAAGGGATCGGGTCTTCCGAGCATGACAAAGCTCATGAATAGCCCGAAAAGAGCAATCGCTGCGGCATCGTTGAGAAGGCTTTCGCCCTCGATAATTCGTGACAGCCTGCGTGGTGCGGAGATGGATCGAAAAATGCTGACAACCGCCGAGGGATCAGTTGTCGACACAATAGCACCGATCAACAGGCAGGCGGCCAGCGGCAACGTACTTACCCAACTGAGCGCGTAGCCAATAGAAAGTGTAGCCACAATCACTGCCACAACGGCCATCATCAGGATGGGCATCCAGTCGTCCAGCATCCTGCGTAGGTTCATGCCGAGTGTGGCCTGAAAGAGCAACGTTGGCAGGAAAACATAAAGGAATGCGTTGGACCGGATCGGCAGATCAATGATCGCTTGCGCCCCAGGATTCAGCGCATCCGTCAGGTCAGTGTTGAGAAAAAAGGTCGCGCCAAGCCCGATCACCACCCCCAGGACGGCGAGAATAACGCTGAAAGGCAAGCGCAATCGAGCAGCCAGTGGCTCCGCCACGCCGATTACAACAAAAAGCGAAGTGATGATGGTCGTAATTACGACTATGTCCATCAATACCTATTACCTGAGAACTCGAACTAAGGGAATCCAACCTTCAAACCGGATCGACCCTGTGGGATCAATGTGTGAACTTACACTCGTCAATAATGTGCAGTTGCAGCGAATGTCAGGAATGACGGGCCGCAGTGCGACACCAGCGCGGTGAGTGAACGGCAGGATTGGGCCGTTCGGCATGTCATGGTAACCGGGGCAGGGGCTTATGCTGCCACTGCTCCAAGGTCAGTACTGAGCCCAAAGCGGACACAGTGGGTATCAGTTTCCAAGAAAAATTTAGATGCCATAAATCAGCGTTACACTTATTCGGGCAGGCCGGCCAAACGCAGAGACGCGCAGTCTTTCTCCAATTGTTCTATATCAGAGAAAAGCTGAGTTTTCGCCCAATCCGATATGGAAAACTGAGGACGGTATTTCATTACATTCTGTGCTTCATCGCGAGCGGCCTCAAGGTTATCCGTTTCCACATGTACGATAACGAGGTCTAGGTGACCAAAGCCTTCAACCCTTTGACCATATTCGGCGAATGCCTCCTTGGCTTCCTCGTATCGACTATCGAGCCGAAGTGCCAAACCCAAAACGCCAGCGTACCAGCCCGGATAATGAGGGTTGAGAGTAATGGCTTGCCGCGCCACACGGATAGCTTCTTTTGCCTGTCCATTGAATGCCAATGTAATCGACAACCTTGCAGCCACATCAGCGTGGTTTGGATTTAGCTCCAGCGCTTCATTGAACTTCTCGATAGCCGACACCAGCTTGCCATCAATTGCATCCGCGAAACCTGCAATTGCGTGAGCTTCCGGGTTATAGCTGTCTATTTCCAGAGCAAACCGAGCGCAGTCACGTGCCTCTGCCAGCGCAGCACTTCGGTCTACTACAAAGCCGTGCCTTGCTTCGACAGTGCAAATGAACCCCAAAGTACAATGTGGCGCAGAGTAGTTAGGATCGAGGGAAATTGCCTGTTGCGCAAACCGGCGAGCGTCGGCCTGTGCTTCTTTTGTTATCCTGCGCGAAGCTTCGACGGCTTGCAATTGAGCAGTCCAGGCATCAAGATTTTTTGTCCCCGAACCTCTGAAACGGGCCATCTCACCAGCCAAGAGCTCGACTTGAAGCTCGGTCGCTATCCTGAGGGCAATTTCATCCTGAACTTCGAATACGTCTTCTATGAGGCGATCATACCGGTCCGCCCAAATGTGCATTCCAGACGTCGCATCGATTAGCTGCGCAGTAATCCGCACGCGACTACCGCTTTGGCGTACACTTCCCTCGAGAACAAGATCGACGCCCTGTTCCAGTCCGACCTGTTTCACGTCCACAGAGCGCCCTTTGTAGACGAATGTAGAGTTGCGCGCGACGACCAGTAAATTCGGGAGTTTTGATAAAGTGGTGATGATCTCTTCGGTAATGCCATCTGCAAAAAACTCCTGATCGGGGTCAGAAGAAAGGTTATCAAAAGGTAAGACGCCGATTAGCAGAGACTTTGTATGGCTAGCCGGAGTTACTCGCGGTGGGGCAGAACCTGGCGGCGACCATTGGAAAACTTCTATCGGTGACGGCGCGTTCTTAAACTGTCGCTCTCCGGCGCGATAAAATTGCTCAGCGAGACGCTCGTCAAGGCTGCGATGGACGACATCTGAAATTAACACAGCCCCTTCACTGGATGCCTCTTGTAACCGTGCGGATAGATTTATGCCGTCGCCGAAAATGTCATCTTCCTCGAATACGACATCTCCAAGATGAACGCCTACTCGTAGTTTCAGTGAGGACTGAGTTGACACTTGGCTTTGAAGATCGAGGGCGCATCGCACCGCGTCAGACACCGAGTTAAACTCGACTATCCATCCATCACCCATCCTTTTAACGACATTACCGCGATGATCGCTAACCAAGGGGTCAAATAACTCTCGACGTAAAACACGAAGTTCGCTGAGAGTTCTGTTTTCATCTGCCTTCATCTGGCCTGAGTAGTTTACTACATCGGCCGAGAGCACTGCGGAAAGTCTGCGGTCTCCGTTCATGTCTATTCGTAACGCATAATACGTTACGTGGGAAAGAGATCGTATATCTGGAACCTTCACACGAACTTCGACCGGCTGCTTTGTCCGCTATCTGTGAATTCGCATGGCGAACGATCTTGCGAGCGCGGCGAAAGGCCGGTTTGGTGAAGCCGCATAGCGGCAGCGGTACTTACGATGAATGTCTCCTTCGGCCGTTCACCAAGATGCCCTCGATTTGGCTAATTGCTCGGTAATTTACGAATTCATGGCCGCTTATACACAGGCTGCTATCTAGCGGCTCCATGAGGCAAATTCAGAAATTGGTGGATATCGTGGCCGAAATGCTTGCTTACATGCTGCCCTCTCGCGCAAGTTGAGATCATGCCTATAAAAGAAAAATTTGCCATTGCCGACGTTCGCATTCCGGTCAAACGGAGAAAAACTCTGGATCCCGCCAAAGTCGAACGCATCGCGTACGATATAATGGAAAACGGCCAAACCACGCCCATACGCCTGCGCGCCGACAAAGGCGGCGGTTACATTCTTGTCGAAGGATATCACCGGCTTGAGGCTTTGCGCGCTATTGGTGAAGATGAAGTCGAAGGATTTCTGGTTCACGCTCAGCTCCACTGAAAGTATCCAAATTGCAGGTTTCATTCTGAAAACCTAACCAATTGATACGCTGAGCGCGAAAGCCCGTTCTGAGGAAGCCGCACGCAGCGTAAGACCAATTGATGAATGGCAGAATTGGCCGATCGGTAAAGATCGCATGTGTCGCGACGTCCGTTCCGAAACCTTCGACTTTTAGATGGGACTCGCCAATCAAATGAACACTTGAGCACCACGACGATAGTTAGGATTGGAAGGTGTTCAAGGAGCGACTTTCCTTCTAAGGTCGCCAACATCTCATCCAGAGGGTTTCAATGTGGCGAACTCAATAGTCGAAGAAGATCTGACAATTGAAGGCAATCTCAACGCAAGTGAGGGAGGCGTCGAAATCAAAGGCCAGGTGGTCGGGGACATCAGCGCTGATACAATCACTGTTCAGGTTGGTGGGTCGGTTGACGGTGCATTGTCGGCCAAGAAGATCGTTATTGAAGGCAAGCATCAAGGTCGTCTGAAATGCGACGATCTGAAGATTGCATCGAGCGCACAGATTCAGGCTGATGTATCGGCCAAGACGATGGCAACCGAAAGCGGCGCCAGGGTTGTGGGCAAGGTCAATATCACGGGCGGGCAGTAGGGCATGCCTGAGGGCAAGATTGTATGACCGCTGGGCAACCTGATTTGATTGGCTAGCTGGTTCATTTTCGGTAGTCTGACAGACCGAGCTCGTCCCACATCCAGCTGAAATCATAATCTGCAACAGGAGACCCGAACCCTGACAGTACACTTACCGGTCTTGGGCTCGCTTATGACGTTCTGCATCATTGGCAAATCCTGAGCCTGTCGGCTCAAGACGCCATGAGAATTCGCCGGACTGCTGTTCTATCTTGAAAGCATCCAACGCTAGAGTAGATGTCGATGCGAAACCAAACGCTGACCTATAATGTGGTACGTCTACTTTATAAGGAGAAGACGCGTTTCTAAGCAAAATGAGCCAGCTATTTGCATTCTCTGAGTCGTTGTTGATACGAGAAAAATATATATTAATCAGTACTATATACAGCCTCGTTGACTTAGTATCAATGGATTGATATTAGCGCGACATGCTTGAAATTGCAAAACCAGACGTTCTCAAAAGCCTCCGCCGGGACAACCCGTGGTGGGACGCTACTTACAAGGTTTCTCAAAGCCCGACGGAGAAGAAACGCGCCTATTTCGGCCCCTTCTCCGCGCTCGCCCTGGATTGGTCCGTGCGCCGCTCGACCATCCTGATGGGGCCACGTAGGGTTGGCAAGACAGTGATGCTGCGCCAGCTGATTGAGCAGGCGACCATCGAAGGCTTTGATGGTCAAAATATCCTGTTTGTTTCCATTGATACGCCGCTTTACAGCGGTATGCCGCTATCTCGTCTGATCGAACTGTTCGAAGAGGAAACCGACCACAAGGAGCAAGATCGGCGGATCGTTGTTTTTGATGAGATTCAGTACCTGAAGGATTGGGAAATTCACCTAAAGGTGCTCACCGATCAATATCCGAACACTAGATTCATCGCGTCCGGATCTGCAGCGGCAGCGTTGCGGTTAAAAAGCGAGGAGTCGGGCGCTGGACGTTTTACAGATTTTTTTCTCCCTCCACTGACTTTCGCGGAATTCTTGGCGTTTAGGGAATTAGAAGACGATCTGGTCAATGCGGCTCCGCTGGGGTCGACCCTGCGGTTTTCCACGCCGAACATTGTGCGGTTGAACGAGGAATTCATCCACTACCTAAACTTTGGGGGCTACCCAGAGGCAGTTCTGAACGAAACAATTCAGGCCGATGTGCAGCGCTTCCTTGGGCGTGATATCATCGATAAAGTTCTTCTGCGCGATCTGCCCAGCCTATATGGCATTCAGGATATTCAGGAGTTGAACCGGCTTTTCACGACCTTGGCCTATCATACTGGTCAGGAAGTTAGTCTCGATGGTTTGGCGCAAAGCTCGGGCGTCGCCAAGAACACGATCACAAAATACCTCGACTACCTTGAGGCCGCCTTTTTGATCGTGCGTGTCCGTCGCGTCGACGACACCGGCAAAACCTTCCAACGGATGCGCAATTTCAAGGTCTACCTTACGAACCCATCAATGCGCTCGGCCTTATTTGCACAAATCTCAGACGGAGACGATGCCATGGGCGCGATGGCTGAAACGGCGATTTTCTCGCAGTGGTTCCATTCAGACCTTATGAGGAACCTGCACTATGCGCGCTGGAAAAAGGGCAGGGCAGACTTGGAAGTCGACCTTGTTCGCGTAGACCCGGCGCGCCTCAAACCCACATGGGCATATGAAATCAAATGGTCCGATAGGTTTGCAACAGATCAACCAGGTGAGCTGCGTGGGCTTATCGAATTTGCCAAACGCAACTTTGATACCAGCATCCCTGCTGGCGCGACAACGAAGACGATCACAGCTGAAAGCGAGATCGACGGAGTGTTGATCAGGCACTTTCCATGCTCTCTGCACTGCTATCAGGTTGGTAAGAATGTTGCCGAGGGCCGCGCGCCCTAATGGCGCAGCTGGAAACGCAGTTTTTTAAAGTCCATGGAAGTGTTCCGTCTCCTGTTAAAAATCACTGCCGGGAGATAGTGTGTTCTTTGTTTCCATAGCAAATCCCGAGCCTGTCGTCTCGTGACCGGGCTCTAGGTTTCAGCCGGCATGCCGGCTTCCACCCAGAACACCCCGGCATGATCTCCCTGTCCCAATAGCCCCTGAACCGTCTCTTGCGAGCCGGGGCAGGGGCTTTCGGGAAGTGAAGCGGACCTTCGTAACAAGACGTTGCAATTTCCGAGACCGGATGTGGGTACGCTCATAACGCTGCGTTTCTGACATTGATTTCATAAAAGAAAAGCTTGGAAGTTTGCCAACAGGTTTGCATGCCACTGAGGAACCCGAACATACAGGCTCTCAGGCTTATATGCGGTGCCCAATTACAGTTTACTCCCAATCACCAGCAGACGAGCGCCACGTCTTTGCTTCCGCATCCCAAACACTGGCTGTTGCGCAAGGCGTCGGGTTTATTCCGTCACAATTAGTTCCGTGGACATCTGCAAGGACAATGCGTTGACGCCCGAATTCGACGACCGTCCAGCCTCGATTGAGCAAGGAGTGAACTTCCTCTTCAATCAAGAAGTGCGACATGCATCCACCAGTTCCGCAATAAAGAGATGCAGCACTCGAACACGCGAATCCAGATTCATTCAGAACCCAGTCGGGTTGTAGATCTCCGTCGAGATCGACCCTCTCAACCGCACCCCAATCTAAGTCAAACTGACCGTCGTTGAACTCTGCGCAGGCTTGTTCTGCCAGATCAACCTTAGCCCGCAAACCAGTTGGAAGTTGCGAAACATCAGCCGCGACAGCTGGTGAGGTCCATACTGGGCTCGAAACCAGCACAATCCCGGAAACCAACCCTTTCAACAGGCCCACTAATTGGGAAGCCGGTTGGAGGGTGGCATCAATTGCACTGATCATACCTGTAGTCCCCGTATTCCAGCCAGTTTGACGAGTCTTCGCTAAAAATCAGAAACTCGGACCTGTCTTCCCCAAGCAGGGCGACGACAAATCCGGCCGGCGGCTCATAGTTTCCGAAGTAACTGTAGGCCGTCATGGCTCTGATCGACTCGCCGTTGACCGTTACTCGCGCGTCCCATTCTCCCTCCGGGTTATCCAAAATTACGGGTTCGATGACTCGCTCTACCGCTCCGCCACCACAATAGACGATACCTTCTGGGGGTTCGTAGGAGGCCCCTTGGCTAGCACCTGAATCGCAGGCGGAACGAAGGGACCGAATTGCCGCGCTGGAACCCTTCAAGTCAAAGATTCCGTAGCTGACATCTTGGTCAATCATCGACAGATTAACCGATGCATTGGCCGCAAGCTGGTCCAGTACAAAACCATAATCCTCCTGACTATTGAAATTGACCTCGACAGGATAATTGTCGACGATCTGCACAGCTGCGTTTTCTGCGCCAACCTGAAATGCGCCAACTTCGGTGGTGCCGTTCTTCAAAAATCGAATGGAGAGCCCCTGCTTTTCCACGATGTCCTGGCTATCCTCATATCCAGCCGGAGCAAACCGGATACGATTACACTGAAGTTCCAGCGTCATGTTTCCGGTTTGAATAAAAGCGTTAGGATTAGGCCCGGAACTGAACGACCATTCTGCTGATGCTGTGGTCGCCATAGCCATCAGTAGCGTTCCAATGGGAATCAGCTTGAAACTCATTGTCTCTCTCCCTGGTATTAAGAATCGAACTGTCATTCAGCAGAGATTCTGACCCGCTGCCTGCGCAACCAGGTCAGGAAACAGGTGCGCCGTATTCGTTTGCGCCTTCTTGAGAAGGTCGCGTCAGCCACCAGATCATCAGGATGGACAGAACCAATTGAAGAATTGAGACAACAACAATACCGGTCACGCCCAAAACTGCCGCGGGTCCTCGCAATGCATCGGGGTTTTCGGCCCCTTGCTCCAATGCCGAGAAGAACGCCACGCCACCCAGCATAACAAAAAGCGTTGTAATGCTGAGCGCCATCGGCAGCAGCAAGTACCAGCCAGGTCGCCCTGTATCATGCAACCTCCGCCAACCGGCGGCCAGCATAGGGATGATAACGGCCAGTTGGAAAACAGAGGACAGAACTCGAGATCCTTGCCCTGTTTCTGGGTTGGTCCCGAATATGATCGCATCCACCACAGCTAAAGCAGCACTCACGAGAACCACAAACAAGAAGAACCACCAGTATTCTGAGCGCATAGCCCGACCGGAGAACTGGAAGTATTTCGAGAAACACGTCTTAACGGATTCAACAAAACCCATTTTCAATCCTTTCTTGGTTTCTGCGCGACCTCAGAACGCCTCGCCGACCCAAAAGAACACATTCGCCCTCATGGGTGCTCCCACCTACCTTTTTGTTTGAGGGCAGACGCCTATCGTACGAGAGCGTAATGAAGTTTACGCGCGGAAAAAATGTTGATTTATTAAAAATTAGATTCAAACATGTGAATTTGACACAACTTTCATTTTACCTCCGTTGTGATCGCTGTCGCCCGACTTGTCGGGCCCTACCGGCCGCTGGAGTGAGTGCTGGCGGTCGGAAGGCACTTTACAATGATTGAGCGTTGGGAGGACGCGATGCTTATACTTAGTGTACTCGGCCTACCTCCAGAATTCGCTCGAGCTTCTGCCATTGTCGTCATTCAGCCTTCACACGTTGTCGGCGGTCTCGGTTGTCAAAGTAATATAGCTCCGCCCGCCACCCCCCGCGACAAGTTGTTGGGAAGGGAAGTTACAGGGCCGAAGTATGTTTCATAGCCTGCTCTGACGCGAGAACTTCAAACAAGCCATCCAATTTCACCAATTTCAACGGAACCAGAGGGAGAAGAAAATGTCTAAAAAGATGGTGATGATTGCGGGCGCAACTTGTTTCGCACTGCTTGCGGCCTGCGACGATACGAGTACATCCAGTGCGTCCGCCGAACTCACACCCGCTCAGCAGGCGTGTTTGCGAGATGTAGCCAGCACAACGAACAATTCGCAAGTCGTGGTGCTCTCATCCGCGTTTAGCGAGGCGGGGACACAGGTCACTGTAGGCGTTGGCGAGGATAGTGCTCCTTGGAATTGCATTGCTTACAGTGATGGCACGACAGCTGGTATCGAGTTCCTGGGCGACGAAGGCGCATTGTGACCAGTCTGCTGCGTAGCCGAAAACGGCTGCGTAGCACTGGCTTGATTTGCTGAGGCTCGACTTGGTTTGTAGAACCACTATCATTGTATTCGCGATCCTTTACCTGTTGGCGTTGATTGCATTCTTGACGGGCACATTTGGCTGGTTGGGACAGGAAAGAGACCCTTTGTCCGGGGTGTTCCTTCTGCCGTTGGGACTACCTTGGATACTTGTAGCGGACTCGATCTCAGAGTCGGCCAAACCGTGGTTCGCGGCGCTCGCACCGGTGCTCAACCTGTTAGCGCTGGTCTTGATTTGCAGATGGGCACATGGTTTGCGCCGGTAGTGAAAGCCGCGCTTATTCTCACCAAAAGGGAGGAAAACATGGGAAAAGTGATCTTGGGTATTGTGATCGGGCTCGTCCTCGGCGTGGTTGGGGCGATGACCTTAGGTGGCGGGGCCGCAGTGGGTGTCGGCGTTGCGACAGGCTTGTCCGCCGGTGTCTGCACCACATTGAAAGGAGCACAAGCAGAGAACCTGATCACCCCCGAGCAAGCGGATCAGATCCTCAATCGCGTAAATTCCGAGATGGCATCACTGCAAGGAATTGAAACGACAGACGAGGTCGTCGGCAGCGCACAGGCATGCGATGAGTTTCTATCAAAGTTGAGGGATGCAAAGTGAGGTTCCGCTTAGTACGGAACAAAACTGTAAGGACAAGCCAACAGGGAACCATCTGATGAAACTCGTTTTACTCAAACTCCTCACTCCCATGTTCGCAATCGCGGGCACTGCTGCTTTTGCAATGTCAGAAGCCGATGACGCGTGTATCGACCAATTACGGCAGGTTGGAGGACCAGACGGTCAATCAGGTACGATAGAAAGCTCAGAGTTCTCGGAAGCAGGTACGCTCGTCATGCTACGAGATGCAGGTGGAACACTTTGGCGCTGCATCGCGTACAAGGATGGAAGCATTGGAGAGATGTCGGTTGTCGAGGCGATGGATGATGGCGGTGGAGCCATTGCAGGCGTCGCCGGTTCTACCGGTAGCCAGCGTGTCAAATTCGATGTCGGTTCCACTGGCGCCGAACTTGTCGGCCAACTCGCGCCCGGAGCGTCGCAGCAATACCTTCTCGGTGCAAAGAACGAACAGTTCCTTTACGTCCGCGTTGCTCCGCGAAATGGCTCCTTGGACTACGTCATTCGTAACCCCGATGGTTCTGAACTGTTGGGATTGATGTCGGCGGACAAGGAGTATCGAGGACAGCTTTGGCAATCCGGTGATCATGTTGTGGAAGTTATCAATCGCAGCAACTCTTCCGTCGACTACAACGTAATTTTCGGAATTGAATAGGTGATCAATCAGAAACCCTGGAACGCAAGTCCAAAAAAGCGAGGGAAACACAGATGAATCCCAAGGTCCTATTGGTGATCGGCACGACGTGTATTACTGCGCTTGCAGCATGCGACGAGAGTGGCGGATCAGTGGATGCAAGTGCACCAACTGTGGGCAGCTCTAGCGATCTTTCGTCATTTGAAGGGGCAAGAGCGGGACAGGCTGAAATGGGCATCCAGAGTCTCGGATTTGAACTCATCCGAAGCGAAGGGCTCACCTCGTACTGGTTTAACACGGATACTGGTGCATGTGCTCGGATCACGACATCTGAGGGAAGGTACTCAGATGTAGCTATGCTGCCATCAGGTGACTGCTGACACATTTTTCATAAATCAAACATCTGCAAAAGGGAGCTTAAGTTTGCATTTTGATCTGGCACATGCGGCGGTCATCGTTGTCGCTCTGATTGTCACAAACCTGGCATTGAAGTCGTCCGGCGTGATCAACGAAGAAAGCAAACACCAATGGAACTGGAAAGTTTTTCTGGCCTACTTCGTGGTCGTCTTTATCATCAATCTGGTGTGGCCGATTTAAAGCTTCAGGTCGGAAAGTCTATCCCGCACTTGATACGGCTGTTGAGAATGAGCCGCTCCAATAGATTACCAAGTAGGAAGAGTTTGAGCATAACAGGCTGAAAAATAGAAAGGAGCTGGCATGCGGTTTTTGACGTCCCTCATATTCATTGGTGCTCTGGCAACCGCGGCGAATTCTGACGTAACCAGTCGAAACGGTGGCCCAAGCAACAGTCAAATGCTTTCAAAGGGTGGCGACGGAGGTGTTGATGGCGTCGCTTTCTTTCGCCCAGTCTTAAGCGGAGTATTGTATCGCTCTGGTTTCAAAGGCGGCGACAAGGATCGAACGGGTCTGAGTAAAGTTCAACGCGAGACCCTTTGCGATGAAGGGTTTTCAACCGGGTTTTACGCAGACTTCGGCAAGAACACCGAATACGGCCGCACAAGTTGCGGAAACGGATCTTTCGACTATCAAAGCGCCAGATCCTCCCGACCCAGTGCTGTCATGGCGTCCATACACGAGGTGATTCAAAACCCTGGAAAGGGCCCTGTTCTGGTGCACTGCATGTGGGGCGTTCATTCCTCAGGTGCATTGTCGGCGATGGCGCTCGTTCAGTTTTGCGGTTGGACAGAAGAAAGGGCCAAGGAATATTGGAATGAGGCCCGAAACGGGGCCCCATGTTCAGGCGGGTGTGACCAGTGGATTGACTCAAAGTTCTCCAACTTCAGTGTCGACCCCAATTTGAAGATCTCTACCGAACAACAGGCAGCGATTTGCCCCAAATGATATTGGGAGAACTATCCAAATGAAGTTCATTCTTCTGGGGTCACTTGCTTTCATTGCACCCACCGTCTTGTGGGCGAACGACGATGTCCTCGGTGAAGCCACGACATTTGATAGTCCCAACGGCGTTACTGAACGCTGTATTCGGATCGAAAAAGTTTCAACGGGCGAGTATAAGAAAAGCGATCTTGAGGAAGAAACGGCCTATTGCGAGATCGATTTCTATGCCTCCGAAATTGCTATTTGCCCAAAAACCTGGAGTACCAGCCCAGGAATGGCCGTGTACGATATTTCGGAAGGACCCTACACAGGGAACCGTACTGAGTTCGAGAGAAACGCTTGCAAAGAGGGGAAGGCGGCGAAAGATCTGGCCAAGGACAGGGTGGCCAAATTCAAATCCACCATGAACCAAAAGGGCACCAGTGGAACCTTTTCCACCTCGTCGCTGCTTTACTATCATTTCTCCAGATATTTCGACACGACTGTAAAAGTTCCAGTCGCCGTTTGGCGTAGCATGGACGCCCAGGCGCACTTTTCCGAGGTCGCAGAGCCCGGCCTTGCGATTTCTGGCGGCTCTCATGGTGGGCGCATGAACCACGAAGGCTGGCGGGTCTTCGCGGCTGCGGATGCCGACCCGAACTCGTACCAGCCAACCGACGATCTGTTCACCGCAGATCGAACGCAAATATACGGTGCGCTGCTTGATAGCCCTGGGCATCGATACGGCTCGGAAATCAACGGCACCCGTAAATCTGGTTGGGGGAAAGGTCAGAACCGCGATTTTCAGGAAACTCCTGCTTTCTTGGCTTTGCGTTCTTCAAAACCCTTGCCAGAGGCCATTGTAGAGGGCGTTGGAGAAGGTCGAAGAGACCGGATGATCAACAAGGATCTCGGTCCCGATGTCAGCGACCAACAGATGGCATTTTGGATGCAAGAACTTACCGAGATTGTACTCCTCGATTTCATCTTTAGCCAGCAGGACCGCGTAGGAAACATAGACTTCACACCCTATTGGTATTGGGTCGAAGACGGAAAGCTGAAGCATAAGAAAGCCAAGCACCATGAGCCAAACGATGGAGACGTTCCCGACGACGCATTATTGATCCGTCGCAGCAATCTAAACGACAACGATGCTGGTGGGCGTGTCGAATACGCCAACTTCGCGAAATCTACTCAAATGCTGGAGAAAATTCGCCACTTCTCTCCAAGCACGTATCGGCGCTTGGTTGCATTGAATAGTGACCTTCAATCCCAAGGCCCAGTCTATGACTGGCTATCGCAAAGCTTTGGTTTGTCAGACAGTCAGATTGCACAAGTTGTCAAAAATACTGCGCTGGCAACGTCCATTCTCCAGAGCAATTGCTCAAATGGCGATTTGATGTTCGACTTGGATCCTGTCGCATTCTTTTTGAGAAACGGCACCGAGGTAGAGGCTGTGGACTGTTATGTACCGTAGGTGTTCTGCTCTTATTGCGGTGTGTATTTGGACCGCTCTGCTCGCCTGCAAAGCGGCGGCATTGGATGTCATCGTCATATCGGATCTGAATGGAAGCTATGGTTCGGTAAGATACGATGCCCGCGTCGACAAGGCGATTGAGCGCATAATCGAGTTTGATCCAGATCTGGTTATTTCGACCGGAGATATGGTTGCGGGACAGCGCATTCCCAACTTGTCCGACAAACAGGTCAGGGATATGTGGAATGCGTTTCACGAGGTCGTATCAGATCCATTAGAGGCTGCCGGCATTCCATTTGCGGTCACACCTGGAAACCATGATGCCTCCGCCTACCGAGGGTTCGAGCGTGAAAGGAAAATATACGCAGAGGAATGGACGCCGAGAAAACCAGGCGTCGACTTCCTGGTTTCAGATGACTACCCGTTCTTCTACGCATTTGAGATGCAGGGCATTACGTTTGCGTCTTTGGATGCAACGACCCTAGGACCCCTATCCGGTGACCAGCAGGACCGGTTACAGGAATTGGGTGCAGACGGAGACCCGATTGTCACTTTCAGTCACCTCCCACTTTGGCCGTTCGCGATCCAGCGCGAACGCGAAATCATCGGTGACCCAACACTTGAAAAAATCTATCTGGAAAGCGGTGTTGTTCTGCATCTTTCAGGCCACCATCATGCCTTCTACCCCGGTTGGAAAGACGGTGTGGCTTATGTCTCTCAAGCTTGTTTGGGAGGTGGTCCGCGGCGGCTTATTGGCGATAGCGCCAGATCACCTCACAGCTTCACTCATGTTACGTTCCAGCCGAACGGAGAGTTTGAGATAGCCGTATATCGAGGCCCTGACTTCGAAAGGTCGGTAAACTTCAAGTCGCTCCCGAAAGAGATCAGATCCCCGAATGCGGTGTTGAAACGCTTAGACCTTGTGAAATGACTAGAGGTTGAGTTTCAGTTCGACTTTTTCAGGGACCAGATCATTTATCATCTCTTCGATCCGGGCTTCCGTCAGTCCACCCGAGGTGATGAAAAGCAATGAAACCCGAGATTTTCCGGGGACGTGGTGTTTTCTGACCAGCTTCCAGCCAGCCTCTGTGGCCATGGCTTCAATGGCTCCGGTGACTTTCAATGAGTGCTCTTCGTCCGAAGCTTTGAGCGAAATTTCCACACCCTTGTTTCGCCCTCCGAGCCAAATGAAACACCAACAAACAACCGCCACTAGTGTGGCCATCAGCGGCAAGCCCAAACCGACCGCAAGACCAAGAACAGTCACGATTATCATTTCGACAGTGTCCACCGGATCATCGAGATTGGAGCGGAACCTGAGCAACGCTCCGATACCAAAGATAACGAAACCGATCATTGACCCGTGCTGAACCACCAGGAAACCAACCGCCATGCCGATAAGCGCATACAGGAAGAAAAGCCTTGGCATAACTATGTCGCGGACGCTTCTACGGGCTTTACGTCTCACCGGATGATATACGATCAAGCCAGCCAGAATGATCGTGACGATCACATCGAGAGTAAAGAAATACAGTTCCTGTTTGCCACGAAACTGCGTCCACCGGCGTTCGATAACGATTTCCGACCCCGAAGCCCCGGCCAGCATCGTCGCAGGGTCGACTTGTGACACCGCAGCACCTGGCAACAGCAGCATCAACAACACGGTCACAAATGTGAGGGTCGTATTCAACTTGTCTTCCTCCCTGCTCACGCCAAAGGCTTACGCTTAACCAAAGGCACATCGTGCCCTATTCAATTCAATCGCAACAGGCGGGATCAGGTAAAGAGATTACAGTGCATTCTTCGGACATCGTATCCGGACTGTGATACGAACGCTGATACAGGGATGTGGTCCAAGCGCGAGAGAATCCAATGACAGAAAACAGAGTGTTTTCGTCAAAAGCTGAAATTTCACGGTGTTTCTGCAAACTTAGACGACTCGCTTTTACGGCCAGCTCGGTTGCGGCAGCCTTCTTGCCTTGGACCAATTTTGCCTACGCCGAAAGTGCTGGTTTGGTTCTGGTCGATAAATTCAAGGTGGCAGACAAATCAGAGGGATTTTCAGAGCCTTCCGGTTTGGCAATGTCTAACGCTGAAGGCTTCTTGTGGTCTGTAAGTGATGCCGAACCTAAACTGCACCTACTCAGAGTCGACGGGGTATTAGGAAACTCTTTCAAGTTGCCAGCATTGGCAGGATCAGATTTGGAGGGTGTTGCACCTCGAAAGGATGGGTCTGTTTTGGTGCTTCAGGAAACTGACCGATCAATTCTAGTCGTTCACCCAACCGAACCCATTCAATTGACAACAATACCTCTCACATCTCTTAAAGGTTACTCGGCCGCCGCTGAATTACTCGTTGGCAACCCATTAAACAAGGGACCCGAAGGTATCGCTGTTGACCCGGAATCGGGGCGGGTCTTCATTGGCATTGAAGGACAACCAAGGTTGTTAATGGTCGTATCACCAGCGCTAGACGAAATTGTTGAGATCATTCCTTTAGCCCGCGATGCAGGTTTTATCTCCGAGCGTGTAGATGATGATGAACTGGATTTGAGCGGCCTAGCATGGTCCCCGTCCTCACGTTCTCTTTGGATTGTAAGTGACAAAGGCCGTCAAATCTTCGTCTACAATCCAGAGTCCAAGTCCGTAAAGTCTATCAGTTTGACGTTCACAGAAGATGGCAAACAAAAGGAAGTTAAACATCCCGAAGGAATCGCTCTCGATGAGACCAAAGGGCTTCTCTATGTCCTAACAGACGATGCCAAGAAATCGCGGCTTTATGTTTTTGAGCAACCGGAATTGTGAGGACTGTCCTACTAGTTCTCTACTCTAACTTGTTGAAAAGCCGGTTTGTGTAATTCAGCGCCGTCGTATGTGCGGCGTAATAAGTAAATCTGCGTTCTGTTCACTGTGTTTCTTAAAAACATCACCCATCAATACATTCGAGTAGCGTCAGGTTCACACATGCGAACCACATAATAACATTGGACTTCAACATGCTCAGTCACTTTAAGGTTGTCAAAAATGCGCGTATTCAGATCAGTTGTTTTTGCGATCATTTGCACTCTTGTGGCCACTGCATCAGTTCCAAGAAGTAGCATTGCCCAAACCTGGGACATCGCATCCCAGCACTCGGTCAGCGGCGTAACGGTGTATGATGCGGATGAGCTGTTAACTTTTGCCGGTCAGTTGGCCTTTGATCGATCAGGGCGCATTACAGCGGTGGAGGTCGCATCAACGATCACTCAGATCTACCGAGAAGACGGCTACTTCTTGGCTGAGGCGTGGCCTGGTCCCGATGGGCAGAGCATAGTTGTTGATGAAGGGCGCATTCAAACCATCGAAATTGAAGGCGTAGATACTCGCACGTTCAAAACACTAGAGAAGATTTTTCAGCCCCTCACCACCGCATATCCAATAACTCTCAAACGATTTGAGCGGGCGGTTATGCTAGCCGAGGACATACCCGACTTGGACGTGTCGACCGAACTTGATTACCCGGATCAGGCTGGTGCTCGGCTGAGGGTATTGGGAGAGCCTTTGCGAAAACAAGCCGGCAGTGCGACACTCGACAACCCTCCGCGTGAGCTTGGAGAAGCGCTCAGTTTCTATGTCGTACAAGAGTTTTATTCGACGCTGACCGTCGGGGATTTGCTGCGATTTGAGGGGTCAGGCAACTACAATTGGGACAAAGACGACGAACACTCATTGTGGGGCGCTGTTACCTATCGCACGCCGCTGAACAGCAATGGTCTGTACGGTGAGATTTTCTACGGGAACATAAACGCAAAACGTGACCTCTCGGGTGATTTTGCAAGAACAGATGTTGATGGCGAGAACTTCACCGTCGCGTTGGGTTACCCCGTGATCCGCGACGTGGCCCGCTATGGGTATCTTCTGTTAGATTATCGCCTTTCCGAAGCGGACTCAGTCAGTGGTGGCGTTCCATTGTCCAGTGACGCGAGTGTCGTTGGCCTTACGTATCTTTACGGGCAAAACTATCCAAAAGGACAAGCTCTGGAAGCGGGGCTAACCTTGTCTTTTGGCGACAATGACAATGACACGACAGACGCGAATTTTGACGACGGAGACTCTTCGTTCTGGCATCTGCGGGGCGGCATCGGGTACGAAAGCCCGCTAACGAGCTTGTCGCCCAACACAGCTTGGCGCACTGAGATTTGGGGGCAGTACACAACCGACCGGCTGCCCTCGGTCGAGGAGTACTTCCTTGGTGATCGTTATGCTTTGCGTGGATATCGGTTTGACGAAGTGGATGGTGATTCCGGGATTTCCGCGATTTTCGAAGTGTCTCACTCTTACTTTCCAAGTTCCCAAAGCATTCATCGCTTAACGCCTTTTGTCTTTTTCGACGTGGGCTACATCTCGAACAATGACCCAGCGAGTTTTGAAGTTGATAATGCTACACTGGCCTCGACAGGTCTGGGTTTGGACATTGAGTTTAAGCAAAACTTATTCCTGTCCGGATATGTCGGTGTCCCTTTGAGAGACGGTCCGTTGACTGACTCTGGCGATCCTGGCGCGTATCTTGCTCTAACAACAAGTTGGTGAGGATGTTATGAAACGGAACCGCATTGCTTTAATTGCCGCAGCTTGTTTGTTTGCAGAACTGGCCGCTACGCAGGTCGTCGCACAGGGACATCATTTCGGGTGGTGCCGTGGCGTAGGGAATCCGCACCAGTCGAGCCAAGGATGTGGGCAGGCCGGTGGGCAAGGGGTAGGCAATCAAATTACCGGTCCAACGCAGCCGGTGGCAAATCAGTTGCCACCAAGGGGAACGCCGCAAACGCCCACATCCGTTGCTGTGCCTGTCCTTGCGCCGGTCGCGGTCCCGAATGCAATTCCGGGTCGCGTTCCTATCGCAACGCCAATAGCAGTTCCGGGTCAAGTTCCAACGCCCGTCGTAGCGCCTACCTTAGCTCCGCCCTTAGTGCCAAATCCGACACCAAACCGGGTTCCGACAGCCGTTCCCAATCAGGTTCCGCCATTGGCTAATGTGCCGCCGCAAGTTCCGACTGCGACTCCTAATCAAGTGCCGATAGCTGTCCCTGGCCAGGTTCCGCCTCAACCCACCGGCCCAACAGCGGTGCCGCCACTTGTGCCCACCGCAACACCAAACCAAATACCAGTCGCAGTTCCTGGTCAGGTCCCACCTCAGCCCACTGGACAAACTGCTGTGCCACCGCTCGTCCCAACTGCAACACCAAACCAGATTCCGGTCGCAGTGCCCGGCCGTGTTCCGCAACCCAGCGGTACTACGGCGACACCACCGCTTGTCCCAACCGCAACCCCCAATCAGGTTCCCACGGCGGTTCCTGGCCAGGTTCCACAGTTGACACCAAAACCGACGGCAACTCACGTGGCAGTCCCAGGGCATCCGAAGCCACAAGGCGTCGTGACAATCATGCGCCCTAAGCCGAGGCCGACAACCGGTACTGTCCAGCAACCTGGCACAACACAAGTGACCCACCATCTAACGCACCAAAGCAATGCGAAGAAACACGATCACGTCGCAGCAACACCTGGACGACATGACCCGCACGACCTACCGAGATTCCGCAACGCGGCGGCCAAGGAAGACTGGGAATGCGTTGCCAGCGGATTTGGACAGCGCCGTTATGATGCTGGGCGAGGCGTGTTGCTGAACAACGGAGCGTTACGGCACCTGGGAAACGTGGACGCAATGGCACGGGATGTGCCTGCAAGGCATCCAAAACATTCTGGATGCATTATTTCGGTCAAACGAAAGCAGCGCTGAAGCTCGCATGGTAGGTTTTGCTCGGACAATGAGATTAGTCGACCAATAGTTCGTCAATTGTCATCTGGATAATTGGATTTCGTATTGCCCATATTCCCTGGCGTTTACGTTGGCTGACGTAGCCCAAAAATGCTCTGTACCTAAATTTGCCTCAATTAGGACAACAATCTAAAGTGCCGCACTTCCAAGAAGAGCCTCCGACCATCTGGGACGGTCAGGTCGGGCAAGCGAAACGTTGAACGGCAACTTTGCAAAGTCAGCTTTCTGCGCAGACCCGACATTGATCGTCTCCAACGCAAGTAAACCTCTCACACGCAAACCAGGTATCTTTTAAGCTAGCTTCCCCATCGCCAACTGCTTTGCCGTCATCGCTTTGGATTTTGCCTCAGCCCGTTGCGCATCAAACGCGGCTTTGACAGCCCGATCGCTCTCCGAAACCTTTCTCATCGGGGCAGGGGCCGGTTTTGCTTCAGCCAGAGACTTCGCTGTGTCTTTGGCCTGTTTTTCAGCGAGATCCCGGTGTGTTCCTTTGATTTGGGGAGCATCGCCACCAAGGAACTGCATGAAATACGGATCTTCGAAGTAACGGATCTTGTTTGCAATGACCGGCATCTTTCCTTCGCGGATCAGCACAACCTCATTCTCTGGCAATCGGCCAACGTGTTCCGGCCGGAGCAGGCGAATGCCTTCCTCGCGTTCCGATATGCTGCCCATTTCCATCTTGCCGAGTGCTCGAGACTTCGACTTGCTCATGACCGTTTTGTCCCCGATGGACCTGGACACAGGATGTGTCGCAAACTTTTAGAACGGCAAAGGCCAGTGATATGCTAGACGCAGTTATCCTGCGATCTCGGCAAACAGCCGAAAGCCCGACGTGATAGTGTTAGGGAATTGCTGCTTTCGGATCATGTTTGCGACTTCGATGCCGTCCAAAGTAGCTGATGCGGATTTGAACGATTTGGACCCACACATGTGCCGTACGCGACGTTTGATAAAGCGATGATCCTGTTCGATCATGTTGTTCAAATATTTGGACCTGATCGTCTGTACTTTGGTTAGGCAGCCGAACCGCTTCAGGATACTGTTCACTTCTCGAATGCCAGCTGCGTTTGCACCACTTTTGTCTATGACGATTTTGTTTGGGATCCCATTTGACGACAGTGCTTTGGAAAAGAACTTGGTGGCTGCTGGACGATTTCGTCGCTCAGACAGCATGAAATCAAGGGTATTCCCAGCTTTGTCCACGGCACGATAAAGGTACATCCATTTGCCGCGAACACGGAGATAGGTTTCGTCCATGCGCCAGGAAGTCAGCGTTGGTCGCTTCTTCGATTGCGCGCTCACGGCGATCATCGGTGAATACTTCACAACCCACCTATTGAGAGTGGCATGGTCCACCTGCACGCCTCGTTCGGCCATGATCTCTTCCAAATCACGATACGACACTGTGTAGCGCAAATAGAAATATACAGCGTACAGAACTGCATCCTTGGGAAATTGGCAGCCTTTAAGTGAGATCATGTTTAAACCTGTTCGAAATTTATTCGACGGGAACAGACTTCGAAACCTGGGTGCTCGTCAATCTCAGTACAAAGTTTGCGACACATCCAAAACTTGTCTTCAAACGGGAGCTGTTCATCTATCCAACCAATCATTTCGGCGAAATCTGGATCATTGGCAGCCCAATTGTCCAATTCACCTTTGCTGAGCCGCGTGACATTCCACGTTTTGCCGCCATCGTCTGAGCGCCAGACGCCTGCGCCATTCCAATCGCTGCCGCCGCCGGCCCAGATTGTCCCCGTTTCCGGATCGCTCGTAAAATGATTGATGGGCCAGCCGTCGCAGTACGGACCATCAACTATCCATGGACCTTCCGCACCATCGCGCCGAAGCAGAAAAGCGCCTTTTGTTGTGCCAATAAGAATTGTTGTTTCTGAGGACGACATTGCTTTCACTCCACGTTGCCTGAACAGGCTGCTTGCCGCCCGCTAGACCTCGACCAGTGATTGGAAACTCGCAAAAATCATGCGTTTGCCATCAAAGGGCATTGGATTGTTCTCCATAGACGCCTGCATCTCGGACATGACCTTTTCCATGTTTGCATCGTGGGTCTCCTTGTCGGGCCAGATGACGTGCGAATAGGCGACGGTTTCATCCGGTTCGCACTTCACAGCCATTGGGAATGACGTGACTTTGCCGTCCGGAACATCATCGCCCCAAGCGTCCACGGCGGCGAGTGCGCCATGCTTTTTGAACAAAGGCGTCACTTCTTTGGAATGTGCAATGAAGACATCCTTGTTCGCCGTGGGGACGGCATAGGCTGCAACAGTAATATAGGTCACACCAAACTCCTTGATTTATGATGCTGCAAATGCGGCTTCCAATTTGGAAATGTCGATCTTCTTCATCTTGTACATCGCTTGGCGCGCTCGCTCTGCAGCGGCCTGGTCTTTGGCAGCCTGCATATCAAGCAGTACTTGCGGGTAGATTTGCCAGGACAGGCCCCAACGATCTTTGAGCCAACCACACTGAGCTTCCTCACCCCCACCCGAGGTCAGCGCCGCCCAGAGACGGTCGATTTCACCCTGATCCTTTGCAAGCACACTGATCGAAGCCGCTTCGGTCAGCTTAAAGTGAGGACCACCATTCAGAATCTGAAACGGAGCACCTGCAAGTGTGAAGTCCACCAACAACGGCTCCTCCACGTCCGGCGTTAGAACGGTTTCCAACTGGCTATCAGGCAGCAATGACACGTAAAACGCCGCTGCATCCGCGCCGCCACTCTCAAACCAAAGGCAGGTGCGGACCTTTTGCATTATGCAACTCCTGTTTTCTAAGGGTATCCGTTCCAGTTGGAAGCGAGATACTACTGCCATTCCTGACCACCGTTGAACGCGATCTGAGGCCGCCCGATTCAAGCGCCTTGATCCCTTGTCAGGCATAATCGGTGAGCAATCTCATCGCGCACCAACTCAAGAATCTCTGTTCCACAAACAACACAATATTGACAGAAACGTTGATGTCAACGTAAACGGAAAATATGAGATCCGACTTGCCAATTGAAGTTACCCATGAGGTTCGGGATCGGTGCTTGTGTCTACACCTTCAGCGTGCCGCACGGGCAATTGCCAGGCGATTTGATGACGCTCTGAGACCGCTGGGTTTGACCCACGGCCAGTACTCACTTTTGATGGCGTTGAATCGCCCGGGGGCACCGAGACTTGGCGAATTGGCGAAGTTCCTGGCCATGGATCGCACAACCCTGACTGCAAATTTGAAACCATTAGAGCGTCGGGGGCTTCTGAATATGCAACCGGACAGCAGCGACAAACGCAGCAGGCGCGTCGGTTTGTCAGACGCGGGCCGTGACCTACTGGTTCAGGCCGTTCCTGTCTGGCGAAAAACCCATGACGACGTTGATGCACTACTCGGAAGAGACGACACGCAGCTTTTAAAGGCTGACTTATTGTCCCTGTCTTTTGGGGAAACCTAAATGGAACTTCTGGAATAGAAACCCCAAAGCCGGATTAATACCGCAGAATTTAAGTTCGCCAAGGTTCCGATTTTTTTTGTCGCGGCGAATGGCGACTTGGCTGGCTGCATCCGCGGTAACTGAGAGCCGGGTCGAGTGAGCGCTTTGGGCTACTAGTTCGGCGATCCACATCTAGAAGATTGGGAACCAAGTCGTGAAACCTTCGATTTCCAACGCAAGATGGGTTGTTTAGGCACACTTGAGTGGCAATCATTGGAAACAGAAAAATCTCAAATGTTGGAGCTGTATATGATCAGAACTGCATTCGTTTCTTCATTATTGTTAATTTCGTCCCTGTCGCCAATATCCGCAGACACGGCCATGGAGTGCGGTGTACAAGTCTCCAGCCAAGTTGAGATTGCCTCCTGCGTCGATGCGCAAGTCCGAATTCTCAATCAAGCGCTGGATGAGGCAATTGGTTTTGCACAAGACGCAGCCAGTGAGTTGGACCGTGTGAACGAACGCGATGTTGCTCTGCCCGCCTTGGAAGCGGCGCAAACGGCTTGGGTTGCTTATCGTGATACACAATGCAGCTATAGTGCTGCATTGTTCGGTGGTGGGTCCGGGGCTGGTATCGCTGAAGGCGCGTGCCATGTTGAGTTGACCCGGTCACGGATCGCTGAGCTAATGGACTCCCTTCCATGAGTCCGCGTCTTCTCCAATTCAGCGTTTCTGCGGCCATCGTCGCTGCAATCGGCGTAAGTATCGCGTTGGCCGAAGTACCTGTTCCTGAGTTTGCAGAAGATGACCCGGCGCGGATATGGATTGAGGGAGATGCAATCCACTATTCGGGTGCAATCTCACTTGCGTCACAGGACGTTTTCTTGGATTTCGTTGCGACGGAAGACACGTCAGCTGCTAGGCGTTTTGTGATCAACTCACTGGGCGGCGATACACACGTTGGTCGTGTCATCGGGCGCTGGATTTATGATCAAGGCCTGTCGGTTGTCGTTGATGCGATCTGCTTTTCTTCCTGCGCCAACTACGTTTTTCCGGCAGGGACATCTCGCAGCATTCGTGCCGACTCTTTCGTGGGTTGGCATGGCTCTGAAACGCAATACGAGGTTACCGCTTTGAGTATTCCCGGAAAGAGTGGCGAGGATCTCGAACGAGAGTCGCTTAGAGCGGCACTCCTCCCAGTCCTGCCAGAAGATGCCTCTGACGCGGACATTGAGCAGGCAGTCGATCAGCAAATCGAGTTGGCAAACGCCTCGCGACAAGACGAAGCGGAATTCTTCGCAACTCTCGGCATTGATGCCGAGTTCACTGTGCATGGCCTTCGTCCCGGCAATATTGAGGCTTGGCGTCAAAGTGGGCGAGCAGGTTGGACATATACCTTGGAGGACATGAAGCGTCTTGGTTTGGGTCCGATTCAGTACCTGGGTGAGGGAGACTATGCGACCAGTCGGCAAGTGATACGAAACGTGTTTGTTGCGCCGCTAGATCCAGAAGAAGCTCCTACGCAGTAGCGATTGAACTCAATCAATCGCCCACAACGTTCAGAAACACTGGAGATCGACGGCAATGCGAACGGGCTGCGCTCCTGCGATATAAGCGTCCAGTTCCTGGTCCGGTTTTGGTGATGCATAACACCCGGTCAAAACCCCTGCTGCCTCCAGTGCCCGCTGCACCATTTTCTGTTGCCCGTCCCAATCGGAGGGGTTTTCTGTATCAAGCGTCACAACAGCTTCATCGCCGGTTTGTTGCACAGTTGCTGCGATACCATCGATCACATAGGCGGGCTGCGCCAGATCATCGGAAGTAACGTCACACCCGGACGTGATTATGAGCAGCAGGGCCAGTACTCGTTTCACTGTTAGTCCTCCAAAAATGCGTGTTGCTCAGAGGCGCATTTGGTCATCGCCGTGCCAATCAGACTTGCCAATCTGCGCTGTCTGTCGCTTGAGCCTCTTAGTTGCTTAAGTTTTCCACCGTGTTCGGGATAAGTTGCAACGCATCCAGCACAATGGTGTCGGTCCGCTTTTCCGAATATCCATGCTGCTGCAATGTGCGTCCTACGAGTTGCACCACTTCGGGTGAGCCCGCAAACTTGGAATGCGACCCGGTCCTGGAATCATCGATGTCGCTGAGATCAATAACAGTGATGCCAAGTCCGGCCAGTTCGTCCACCTCAGCATCTCCAACGCGGTCGATGCCCCCGGCAACCTGGCGCGAGAGCCCCAATGCGGGGTCGCCATCGGAAATGAGGACATAAAGATTTCCAGGGTTGTTGGTAATCTGGCTGAGTTGAGACGCGAACACGTCCACGTCTATATCCGGCGCCGCAAACAGGATGTTCCTTAGACGCCCTGAACTGCCGAGCGATCCCTGTAAGTCCGACTGGACCATGACTTCTGTGACCAAAAGTGTTCCCATGGAATGTGCAAATACATCGAACCCGGAGGCATTTGTTTGAACGATCAGACCGGAGGCCTCTTCCAACAACGGCCTAGCCGCAAGGACGCTGTTCAGGTCATAGGCATATTTCGCAACCTGACCGGCTGATGCCCAGGAAAACAAGACCGGCACGCCTTCAAATCCGGAATCTTCAACGAATTGTGCGACGCGTAGCACCGCGTCACTCAGTGTATTGTTGTAGCCATGGACAAAGACCAACACGTCTCTGTTTTCTCGCGGTCTTTCGGAGAGTGCATTGTTGATTTTTGCCACAAACCCCGAGCTATCCTGAAACACTATTGGATCAACGACCGTAAAGTCCCGGCTGGCGTCCGGAGGGAGCCTCCGGGGGCGCGTGATTTCACCGGGCTGGTGGTTGGGTGGGATCGTCACGGTGACAACCGCCAATCCCAACTTGTCAGATCTTTCTGACGAAAAAAGCTCAGCGGTATCGGGCGAGGGTGAACGTGTTGTGGCTATAAATATATCGTGACGAGAGACCTGCGTTTCCATCTCAGGGCTTCTTTCAGGATCGGCGACACCAATCACGTTAGGAGGACGCGAACAGGCGGCAACCAAAATAGTTGCCGTGAAAAACACAGGAAGTAGTTTCCGAAAGAAATGCGTCGCAATCATACTCTTTCGCACTCGAGAAGCACCTAACTTGCTTCTGACTTTATCAAGTGCTGGTTTTCTGGATAGTGCATACGAACGGCAATATGATCGTAGGTTTGAAGTAGGCATAGCCCAAGAGATGTGGAGCCTCAATTGCCAAGCTCCTGTGCCAAATCATGAAATAAGACAGGGTCCAGGGCCGCCGGCATACGATAGGGATTAGACATAGCGTAAGTGGTAAACAGAACAAACCCGGTATATGTCGCAAAAGCCCCCAACAGGATGAGGTTCTCTCTAATCGGCGGGAATGGGAAATACCCGATGGATAAGAGCAGAACGCCGGATATTGCGGCAATCCAAAACAGAGAGCTCAAGGACGATTTTGCTTGATATTCTCTGAGATCGCGGCTGTCAGAGACGAGACTAAGGTTATCGAGTAAGTTGTCTCGGATGGACTCATGGCGTGCGGTCTGGGGATCAAGCTCTAGTGCCGCATCGTAGGCGATGCCCCAGGCTTCCCATCCTGAATCAAGTAAATCTCCTGTTTTTCCCAGGCTCTCCCATTCCGAGTTAGCAGCAATCGACAAATAATTGCGAAGCGCAGCTTGAATCGCCCCCGTTTCTTCCTCACCATATCTGATCGCGTCGTAATACGCATCAGACACAGCGTTGGTTTCGACGGCGCTTTCGAATGACAATTGATGGTAGTCAACTACTTCGGAGGCAAAGACCAAGGCAAGAACCAGGCTGTGCAAAGCGGCAATTCGGAACAAAATTGAGGCTGCAAGGTCTCGCGTTTCTTGGTTTGGGTTCGAGCCCAGTACCAGCCGGGCAAGGAAGTAAACGCCGTAAACCGAAGAAATAGTAGCGAGAACGATCAATACTGCTGTCAGCATTCGGTATCTTGCTCCCACCGGTCCTTTTGTCGAATGATACATCGACGCTGAAACGAAGATGCAACTTGTAGTACTACCCAAAAGGAAACTGGTCTCAACTGCAGCGTCTTCCAGTACAACTGCCAGTTTAGGCGAACTGTTGCCGGAAAGTTGAAACCCAATCGCCGATTAAGATCAACAAGATTGTCAGTGCAACAATGGTGTGCTTGGGTGTGGAGCCGCAAACTCCTGTTACAATGGCAACATCGTACCTCAAAAAATGCAACAAAACCCCGTATGCGTGAGGGTGCCGGACGATCTTCGCAAATTGCGTGCGTGAACGTCGTGCATGCAGATTGTACAAATGTAGCGAAGGTCCTGCGTGGATGGTTCCTGCATGGCAAGGTATTTTGAGCTGATACGAGCGTCTGTCAGATGCAGTCGTGTGCCCGGCCTGTTTGCGCCGTGCACGCGGCTGCTGGCCCTTATGGTTTCCGCTGACCAAGTCTCAAACCGCTTCGCGGACGACGATGTGTCCCTGATATCCGACGGGGTGTCTAGGTTGGCGGGCTGACATTGCTCCATCATCTCCATGGTCTTGCGTCTCGGATGTTTCTTTGTTTTCCGTTATGCTTTGTCCATGAACATCTACGGCTTCGATCACATCGTGCTCTGCGTTCGCGACGTCGACGCAACGCTTGAGTTCTATCAACACCTGCTAGGTATGTCCCCGCGAGAGGAACGCCCCGGCAAATGGTCCCTACATTTCGGTTCAAACAAAATCAGTCTCCAAGATGCGGGCACAGCACCAAATCTGGCGAAGAAAACTGTTCCGGGAAGCGGCAATTTCTGCCTATTGACAGATACGCCAATCGAAGAAATCACCGAGAAGCTTCGCGCGCATGACGTCACTATCGTCGAAGGGCCTTCTGAGAAACTGGGCGCCGTCGGAAAGCTGATGTCTGTCTACTTCCGCGACCCCGATGACAATTTGGTCGAGGTTAGCAACAGACTGGCATAGCAAACAGAGTGCAACACACTGGCAGCCACGCAACCACGGTCGGGAACAAGCGCCAGCCTTTCGACATTTGCATCTTGTGAAACGCCCAATACAACCTTGATGTCGAATCCAAGAGAAAAAATCAGCTCGCTGATCACGGCACAACGTTAGTGCCACAAGACTAATTAATCTGTGGAGCAGTCATGCCCAGAACGGGGTTCATAGATCATATCGGTGTCGCGGTGCCGGATCTTGCGACGGCGAAGGCCTACTATGACGATCTAATGCCGATCCTTGGTTTCAAGGAGTGGTTCAAAACCGAACCGGAGTTCAACTACGGACCGGATGGAAAACTCGGGACGCAGCTGTTCTTCTACCAAGCGAGGGACAATGGGCACTATTCGCGCCATGCTACGGGGTTACAGCACTTAGCCTTTTCGGTGGAAACGCGTGAGGTCGTGCGTGAGGCGTACAATTGGGCACTCTCGCGGAAGTCACATATTCTGAACGCACCCCAAGAGTTTCCTCAATACGGGACGCACTATGCGGCCTATTGGCTCGACCCACACGGCATCAAGCTTGAGGTCGTCTGCCACAAAGATGGTGAAAGCGATTGAGACATTAGTTTATCACCGAGCTACAAAGCCGGACATTTGATACACAGCCGAAAAGCCTCGCGCTACGTCCACCTAAAAGTCCGGCGACGAAGGTCCGGAGGGAGCCCATAGCTCCAAGGATCGACACCGCAGCAACTTTCAATCCAATGGCAGGTTTGTCCGCAAAATGTGAATTTACTCGCTTTCAGATTTTGCTCTTGCAGCGAATGGCAGGTTCGACGGGCCGCACCGCAGCATCATCGATCTCAGTCCAAAGGCAGCTTTGGGCCGGTTCTACCCAATGAGCTGACAGCGGAGCAGGGAACTGTGCTGCAATGGCGCCGAGGTCCGGAATGAGCCCAATATGTCGATTGCCGCGTGATCAACAGATGTCTGGTCAGTGGAACTAATTTGGACGGTTCAATTGTTTATTAGCTTCAAGAACCCCAATGGCCAAAAGTCTGCGACAAACGCTTCAAAACCTTAACGAAAGACATGACATGCCACCGTCCAGCTTTGCACAGTCGGTATTGTCGATTTCAACGACCGAGTACCCTTCCTGATCCAACATCTCTGCTGTGCGCGGGAAGCCAGCGGCCATCAACACCAAATTGTTGAAGCGGATTGCGTTGGCGGCTGCTTCTTCGCCGTCGGCTACATACAATACCCGGTAGCCTTCAAAGCAACCCGATGCATCCAATCGACGGGTCGACAGGATTGTCTCGGCATCCATCAAGGAACAATCTGTCTTGAAGTGCAATACACCTTCAGGGGTGAACACTTCGCGCAAGTTATGGCCCCAGTCCGAGGTGATCTTAGCGAGTTCGGCGACACCATTTGCATCCGTGCGGTCAGACCGACCCACGAGAATCTCGCGACCAGTCACAAGGATATCTCCGCCTTCAATATGGCCCGGACCTTTGATTTCGAAGACCGTTTCATAGCGTGCTTGAAGTGTCGGTGCCATTTCGGCCACTTCACCCATTCGCGAAGGCGCGCCGGGTCGCAACAGCACAGCACCTTGCGGAAGGCAAAGGGCCGTATCTTCGACAAACTGCGCGTCAGGGAATGCGTCGAGGGGCTTAAGTTCGATTACCTCAGCCCCAGTGCTTTTCAGGGCAGCCACGTAAGCCATATGCGCTGCCACCATCCCGTCGAAATCTGGGTTGCCGATATCTTTTGCGCGCAATCCGCTGGCAATGGTTGGGGCCGGGCGTCGGGTGATGGCGCGGGAAAATTCAAAGGTTGGGTCTGACATGTTTCAATCTTTCTGAGGTTCGAATGGCGGAGCGGAGACTTCGATCATTGCCGGCCCGCCCCGGGCGACAGTTTTGCGCAACGCCTGCGCGATGGTCTGCGGTTCGGGTGGAACCGTGGTGAATGGAATACCAAAGGACTTTGCCATTGCAGCAAAATCGGGGGGCGAAGGTTCACATCCGATGTCGGTCACGCCCACATCCTGCATCGACGTGGCAATTTCCCGGTACCCGCGATTGTTCCAGATCACGAAGGTAATCGGCAGTTTTTCGTCTACCGCCGCCATGATCTCAGGCGATGAAAACTGCGCGCCTCCGTCGCCGGTAATACATATAACCCGTGCGGTTGGATCGGCGATCGATGCGCCGATGGCTGCAGGTATCCCATATCCGAGAGCACCATATCCCGTTGCTGAATTGAACCAGCCACCTGCGCGGTCATGATCGTAGAAAAGATTGCCCGCATAAATCGGTTGAGTTGAGTCACCGACCATGAGCGCATTCGGCGCGGTAGAGCGAATTGCATTCAGGATTTCTACCTGATCGCGATAACTCGCACCAATCTCCTCCCAGGCGGCTTTGCGTGTTTTGTTGGCTCGTTCGGCTCCGCCGTTTTGCTTTGCTTCATGCGGTAAAGCTTCGGATAGAGCCCCCACAACCAAGTCAACGTCACCTAGAATGGTAAGCGTTGCGTCATGACGGGCCAGTTGATTGGCGCACCGATCAACTCGGATAAGGCCCGGCATTTTAGCAAATTGGCCTGTGTCGTACATATCGTAGTCGGTCGGCCCCAGCTCGGTTCCCAAAGCTAGTACGCAATCGGCGCTTTCTATCAGTGAACGAACCGCGTTCAGACTGGGGCTGGCTGGAACGGTCAGAGGATGCCCGTGTATCAAGCCGCGCGCATTTACAGTCTGCACCACGGGGGCATCCAGCGCTTCGGCCAATGCCCGTAGACCGGGCCCTGCACGTTTTGCGCCACCACCCGCCAGAATGACAGTTTCCTTTGCCTCAGTCAGTTGCTTCGCAGCCTTCGTGATCTGTGCTTGGTTGAACGAGGGCTTTGGGTCGAATGCCTCAACTGGCGTTTCTTGATACTCAGAAGCCGCGATATCCAATGGAATCTCGATATGCGCGGGTCCCGGGCGACCATCTGTCAGGCTGTGAAAAACACGGTTCAAAACCGGGTCCAGCGCTTGGGTGTCAGCAACTTGTTCTGACACCAACGCAACTGTTCTGGCCAGCCCCAGTTGGTCTGGCAATTCATGCAGATGTCCCAAGCCCTTGCCAAGTGAAGCGGTTTTATTGACACCAGAGACCACCAACATCGGAATTGAATCAGCGCGCGCCTGCGCCATGGGCGTCAGCGTATTGGTCAACCCGGGGCCAGTGATCACAAAGGTCACACCTGGTTTCCCCGAAACACGCGCATAGCCATCAGCCATGAAACCGGCACCCTGCTCGTGCCTGGGCGTAACATGACGAATGCCCGAGGCCGCAAGCCCGCGATACAGCTCAACCGTGTGAACGCCCGGAATTCCGAAGACGCAGGTCACATCTCTTTGGCGAAGCTTGGCAACCAAAGCTTCACCGATTGTCATTCCGCTCATGCAACCTCGCGTGATTTGCTGTTGGCGTGATCAATGATGCGAGAAACCGCTGTGGCAAAATCGGCGTCACTAATCGTCAGCGCGACCCGGACCCAGTCTTTCAGACCGTTGCCAAAAGCGGACCCTGGCATGACAGCCACCCCGGCCTGCAACAGATCCCACGCATAATCTTCGCCATCAAACCCGGTGGCAGAAACGTTGATGAGGGCGAACATTCCCGCCTCTGGGCGATGAACCGTCAGATCCGTTTCTGCTTCAAGACGATCAGCCAGCAGGGTGGCGCGGCCAGAGAAACGAGCGGCCATGCCGGGCGCAACCTCGGACCCGTCGCGGATTGCCTTTTCGGTCATGTCCGCGATGAAGGGCTGATTGCCAAAGAGCATTGTTTCGGAATACGGCAGCAGCGCTTCACAAAACGCTGCTGGTCCGACACACCAACCGCTACGAAACCCTGGGGCAGCATGTGATTTCGAGATGGATGATACACCTATGACACGATCCGCCAGTTTCGGGTCTGCCAATGGTGAAGCAAATTCGGCCTCGTCAAAGATCAGATCTTCATAAACTTCGTCCGAGATGATCCACAAATCATGCGCTATCGCGAGTTGTCCGATTTCGGCAATTTCCGTAGCAGTCAGGATTGCACCTGTTGGGTTATGGGGCGTGGTTAGAAGAATGGCGCGGCTGCGCGGCGTGATCCGCGCCGCGATATCTCCGGCCTGCATGCGAAACCCGTGCTCTGGATGCAGTGGAACGGGAACCATTTCCGCACCCGAGGCGCGTATGACCCCTTCGTATGTTGCGTACATCGGGTCACCAACCAGAACTTCATCACCTGCCTCAGCAACTCCAGCCATCGCTGTGAACAGGGCGGTTTGTGTCCCGGGAAAGCAGAGAAAGTTCTCGAGTGAAAAAGCCCGCCCGCGAGAGGTTGAATAGCGCACGGCAAGCGCGTCGAGCAGTCCAGCTTCACCGCGTCCGTTGGAATACCCTGTCCGCTGCGCACGTAGTGAGGTCACGGTGGCCTCGACCAACACATCGGGCACAGGCACATCCGGTTCGCCAATCGTCATCTCGACGATATCCGCGCCGGCTTTGATAAGGTCGCGGGCTTTTAGATGTACGCCCCACTTGGCGCCACCCAGGCCTGCTAACCTTTCGGTCACTGATGTGGTTTTCATGGCTGCTCCACCTCTTTCGTCAACGGAATCCCGACAATAGCGCCGACAGAGTCCAGTCCGATCTGTGCCAGTTGTCCTTCGGAAAAGGCATCCGGAAGCGCACCCCCTTCCAGCCAGAGGCCGTCGATCACCGCGTTACAGGCAATAGCCAGTTGCGTTGCCTCCGACGCTGCGACCGAGCGCCCGGTTTCTTGCAATGCGGCAACGATCAGCTCCTCAAGGTGACCCCGGAAATAGTCATAGGTCTGTTGGTGAATGCTTTGCATTTTCGGATCATTCTGCACCTTGTTCAGAAAGCCAGCCCACAAGGCTACGGCGCTTGGATCAACGATCGGTGGTCGCAGCGACGCGTCAACGAAGTTTGTCAACTGAGATACCGCGCTTCCCGTTCCTGACGAAGCCGCTGTCTGATCGGTCAGCGTATTCATGTGGTGCTCATACGCAGCCTGAACCAGTTCTTCCTTTGAAGAGAAATAATGGCGGATCAACCCTTGGGTCACGTTCGCGCGGGCTGCAATCTCTCGTACGGTGGCCCCGCGAACACCCATCTCAGCTATCAGGTTCAGAGTCGCCAATATCAGCGCCTCGCGCCGAAACTCGGCGGACTCACGTGTAAACTTGCGGATTTGGTCCTGCACGTCCGGTTCATCCATGGCTGGGTGTTATTATACACTTGCATAATTGCGATTTTCGAGGCTTACTGCAAGCGGAAATCAGAAGATTGTTGGATATGGACACAGCCGAAGCAGCAACATCCCCACCCGAAGCAACTGCGTCCAATGAGGCGATTAAGGTTGAAGACCTGCACAAATCCTTCGGTTCGCTAGAGGTTTTGAAGGGCGTGTCCCTGACAGCTAACAAAGGGGATGTTGTTGCCATCATCGGAGGATCAGGCTCTGGCAAATCCACCATGCTGC
Organism: Ruegeria sp. AH3; assembly: GCF_056536265.1. Classification (NCBI taxonomy): domain Bacteria; kingdom Pseudomonadati; phylum Pseudomonadota; class Alphaproteobacteria; order Rhodobacterales; family Roseobacteraceae; genus Ruegeria; species Ruegeria sp. AH3. The sequence continues at coordinate 173,347 of NZ_JBQFJL010000003.1, read as the reverse complement.
GATGTATCAACTTCTTGGAAACGCCGAGCTCGGGCAAGATCACCATCGGGGGTGAACTGATTGAAATGCACGCCGATGGCAACCCCGCGAACCGGCGACAGATCGAACGTATCCGCACCCGGCTGGCCATGGTTTTTCAGCAGTTCAACCTGTGGACCCATCGCACGCTTCTGGAAAACGTGATCGAGGTCCCGGTGCATGTGCTGAAGGTGCCTAAGGCTCAGGCCATCGCGCGGGCGCATGAATTGCTGAAAAGGGTGGGCCTCGGCGATAAGGCCGACACCTATCCGGCCTATCTGTCGGGCGGCCAGCAGCAGCGCGCCGCCATCGCGCGGGCGCTGGCGGTGGACCCGTCGGTCATGCTGTTTGATGAGCCGACTTCGGCGCTTGATCCCGAACTTGTGGGCGAGGTTCTGACCGTGATCCGCGATCTGGCCGCCGAAGGCCGCACCATGCTGCTGGTCACGCACGAAATGAAGTTCGCGCGCGAAGTTGCCAGCCACGTTGTCTATCTCTTCGAGGGCCGCATTGAAGAGCAAGGTCCGCCTGCCGAGGTTTTCGGTAACCCAAAATCAGAACGGTTGAAGCAATTCCTCAGCTCGGTCGCTTGATTCAGTCAAAACAAACGAATGAACCAAAAGGGAGTAACAAAATGAACGTCAAGAAACTACTCGCATCGGGGCTTGCCGCCGCCATCTTTTCGGCTGGTGTCGCCAATGCTGAAGAGGTCAAGATTGGTATTGCGGCCGAACCCTATCCGCCATTCGCTTCGCTGGACAGTTCAGGCACCTGGGTTGGCTGGGAGATCGATGTCATCAATGCTGTTTGCGCAGCAGCGGAACTTGACTGTGTTATCACGCCGGTGGCTTGGGACGGTATCATCCCGTCGCTGACCGGGCAGCAGATCGATGCCATCATGGCCTCGATGTCGATCACCGAAGAGCGGCTGAAAACCATTGATTTCAGCGATCCTTACTACAACACACCCGCCGTCATAGTTGCGGATAAATCGATGGATATCGAAGCGACGCCAGAGTCGCTGGCAGGTAAAGTTGTTGGCATCCAGGCTTCGACCATCCATCAGGCCTATGCACAGGAATACTTCAAGGATTCCGAACTGCGCGTCTATCAAACTCAGGATGAGGCCAATCAGGACCTGTTCGCAGGCCGTATTGACGCAACTCAGGCCGACAGCATCGCCATGGCCGACTTCGTAAATTCGGATGCGGGTGCCTGTTGCGAAATCAAGGGTGCCGTGAAGGATGATCCCGCCATTCTGGGGCGTGGCGTCGGGGCTGGCGTGCGCAAAGGGCAAGATGACCTGCGTGAGGCGCTGAACAAAGGCATCGCCGCAATTCTTGCCGATGGCACGCACGAGAAGATCACTTCGAACTATTTCTCGGCCAGCATTTACTAAGCCGCTGCCGTGAACGGACTGTTGGATTCACTTGGATTGGCGCAGAGCGCAGAGCTTTTGTCGCTCTCGCCACCGGGATGGGGGGGCAATCTGCTGCGCGGATTGTCCCACTCATTGCAGATTGCTTTCGGCGCTTACGCCCTCGGTCTCGTGATCGGATTGTTCGGAGCTTATGGCAAACTCTATGGCGGGAAGGTCACGCGCGATCTTCTCGCCATCTACACGACGGTGATCCGGGCCGTGCCCGAGCTGGTCCTGATCCTGATCCTGTATTACGTGGGATCTGACATCATAAACAAAATCTCTGCCGCGATGGGCGGGGGTCGGGTTGAGGTCAGTGGTGTTGGCGCAGGCATATGGGTGCTGGGTGTGGTCCAGGGCGCTTACGCGACCGAGATTTTGCGCGGCGCGATTCAGGCGGTTCCGCCCGGTCAGATCGAAGCGGCCAAGTCCTACGGTATGCCCGCCTTCATGACCATGCGCCGCGTGACAATCCCGGCCATGATGAGCTTCGCCGTGCCAGGTCTTGCCAACCTGTGGCTGATTGCAACCAAAGATACCGCGTTGCTCGCTGTTGTGGGTTTCAACGAGCTGACACTGGAAACCCGCCAGGCTGCAAGCAGTACACGCGCCTATTTTACTTTCTTTCTGGCAGCGGGATTTCTTTATCTCATGGTAACGCTGTGTTCGGGCGGCATCTTCGCTCGGATTGAGAAATGGGCGCGTCGCGGCCAACCCTCCCTTAAAGGAGGGGGCAGATGATTGATTTCAGATCGTTGATGCAACCACATCGCATTGTGATGATGCTGATATTCGCTGGAATCGTTGTCTGGTGCGCCGTCTCTCTTCAGTGGGACTGGATCCCGAAATATGCGCCGCTCGCCCTTCAGGGTATTTGGACGACAATCTGGCTGTTGGTGGTCACCGTAGTTTTGGGTTTCCTACTCGCCGTTCCACTTGGATTGGCACAGGCGGTTGGGCCTTGGTATCTTGCCGCCCCTGCCAAGGCATTTTGCACTATCATCCGCGGCACACCGCTGCTGCTGCAACTCTGGTTATTGTATTATGGGCTTGGGTCTTTGTTTCCGCAGTTCCCCTGGATACGCTCTTCCGAGTTGTGGCCCTATTTGCGGCAGGCCTGGCCTTATGCAGTACTGGCGCTGACGTTGTCCTATGCCGGCTACGAAGGAGAGGTGATGCGCGGTGCCTTCAAAGGGGTCGCCAAGGGCCAGCTTGAGGCAGCCAAGGCATTTGGCATGCCACGTCTAACCATGTTTCGCCGTATCTGGTTGCCGCAGGCAATTCGAAATGTATTGCCAACGCTGGGTGGTGAAACCATCCTGCAATTGAAGGCAACCCCACTGGTTGCGACCATCACCGTTGTCGATATCTACGCAGTATCTTCTCGGGTGCGTTCAGACACGTTCATAATCTATGAACCGCTCATCCTGTTGGCGGTTTTTTACATTCTCGTGGCGGGTGTGATCGCGTTGGGCTTCCACTGGTTAGAAGTTAAGGTACTTGGTACTGGACGCAGGAATGGCAGCTTCGGATAGTATCTATAGAAGCGGAGAAAGAGCTGACGCCCAAAGACAATTCTTAAAGAATTAACCAGAATTATTGAAATTGCAAAAAGACAAGCAAGGTGGTTAATCGAAACTGCATATGGAACGTCAGCTTTGCCCTTTAGGCTGAGAGTTCGAGTGGCTCCTCACTTTGCTTGTGCAGCGAATGGCGGCAATGCGGGCTGCGACCGCAGAAAATGATTGTTATGCCCAATGTCGGGAATGGGCCAAATTCAACAGATTCCGGCAATCGGAATAACTTTGTAGTCTGTCAGCTTCCCAAGACTAAGTTTGCTTTGATGCCAGATATCGTGTGGCTGCGGAAAACAACTCTGCCTGCGAGCTGACGCCTAGCTTGGAGTAGGCGTTGTGGCGATGCACTTTGACTGTACCTTCGGTGATCCCGAGAAATGCGGAAGCAGAGCCGGCTGAGTGGCCTTGCAAAACAAGGCGCACGACCTCGGCCTCTCTTGGGCTTAACCTGTCCGCCCCAAACGCAGCCAACCGTTCCTCAACCTGATTCAGGGCTTCCCGTTGATCTTCGGCACCACTCAGGTTCCAGTTTCGGATCACGGCGGCCGACAGGGTCTTATGGATGGAATTGATCTTCGCGACATCCTCAGGGGTAAACCGGCGCTGACGGGCGCCTCGCGACAGGGATATTACAACCCAGTCCCCGGTGTTTCGTCTGATCAACACCCCCAACTCGTCGCTGATCCGAACCTTGCGATAAAAGGTGCGGTAGTACTCTGAACGAAAGAACGCCTCATTGACCAAATCGGCCAGACGGTAAGCGCCGGGTTCTTTTCCCGATCTACACGCTTGCGAAAACGGATCCAGCAGGTATGGGCCGGTTGCATAAAACTGAATTGATATGGCCGCCTGCACGTCGTCGAGATCGTGATAAAGCGAGACAGGTGGTGCTTGATCCTGATACCGCGTGAGGATCATCGTTTCAAAATTGACATGCAGTTCCAGAATCTTCCTCAGAGCTGTTGGGAAGAAGTCTGTTTCCAACCGCTCCAACAAGATTGCGTAGGTCTCATCCCACTTGGCCGCCGAGATGTCGTCTCTGTCTGGTAACAAAGCCAATTCCTATAACTAAAGATATATATCCTACCGCAAATTTACAGTGATGGCCATTCAATTCCATTGTTGATGTCAGAGCGCTCGCCCGGGGTGCTGACTGTGCCTCGTCACCAAAGCCTCTCCGGGCGTGAAAATTCAGGGCGAGATTCTGCAACAAGGAGGAGATACGATGAAACCGCATTTTGGCCTTTCGGCTGTTGCCATTGCCTCAAACCTCGCGATTACCTTTCCGGCTTCCGCCGAAGACCTCTCAATCTACAATTGGGCTGATTACTTTGGCGAAACGACGATTTCGGACTACGAAAAGGAGACCGGGACACATGTCAGCCTGGACTATTACGATTCAAACGAGGTTCTGGAAACCAAGCTGCTGACAGGGGCGTCAGGTTACGATGTCGTTTTCCCCGCCGCGTCCAATGCGCAGCGAGAGTTTCAGGCCGGGGCGTTGCATCCGATCGACCCAGCGCGCCTGAGCAACTACGACAATCTCAATCCGAAAATTCTGGCGTCGCTCGAAAGTATGCCCGGTGCCCGGCAATTGGGCGTACCTTACACTTGGGGCACGGTAGGGCTTGCCTACAATCCGGCCATGATCAAAGAGCGGCTGGGCACGGATGTCATCACATCCTGGGACGTTCTTTTTGATCCTCAGATCACCGCCAAGCTTGCCGACTGTGGGATTGCCGTGCTGGACTCACCGGTAGAAATGGTCTCGGTGGCGCTGAACTATCTCGGAGCTGACCCGTACTCCGATGACCCGGCCGATCTCGACAGGGTTCAGGACCTCTTCGAGGCCGTCACACCGTCCATTCGTTATTTTCACAACCAGAAAGCATCTACAGATTTGCCCGGAGGAGATGCCTGTTTGGCAGTGATGTACAGTGGTGATGCCGGCATAGCTCAGGCCCGTGCCATGGAGTCCGGCAATGGTGTCGAAATTCTGTATTCAATTCCAAGCGAAGGCACGTTGATGTGGATCGACCTCATGTCCATTCCGGTGGATTCTACGCGGGCGGATGAAGCGTATCGGTTCATTGACTACATGCTGCGGCCTGATGTCATCGCAGGAGTGTCCAACTACGTCTATTTTGCGAATGCGAATTCCGCAGCAGATACATTTGTAGAGGAAGCCATTCTGACCGACCCGGGAATCTACCCGGATGAGGCGACATTTAGACGACTCTTCCCTGATCTGAGTGTCGGCGCGAAAACGCTGCGCAATCGCAACCGTCTTTGGACGAATGTAAAATCCGGCACCTGAACCCTGCCAAGCCCGGCAAAGGCGGGAAAGAACTGCAATTCCCCGACACTCGGGCAGCAACCATCAAAATCAACGGAGCCAATAATGGTGACTTCAACCGACCGCGCCTTTCTGGCGCAAAACGAAATGGGCATGGGGTATGAGCCGACCTTTAGCGGAGCGACAAGTCTGTTCCGGCGACAATACTCCCGCAATCTAAAGAGCGCGGATATGGTTACATGGGGCGTTCCCTATGATCTCTCTGTGACCAATCGCCCGGGGTGCAGGTTCGGGCCACGTGCCATTCGTGCTGTATCGACCAACCTCGCCTGGGATGGTGGGCCCTGGCCCTGGGGGTTTGATCCCTTCGAAACCCTGAACATGGTTGATTACGGCGATTGTGATATCGACCCAGGCTTTCCAGAGCAGATTGCGCTGCAAATTCAGGACCAAGCGCGGGAAATCCTGAAATTTGGTGCCTTTCTTCTGACGATGGGCGGAGATCACTCGGTCACCTATCCGATCCTTAAGGCGCAGGCAGAACGCCACGGCCCTATCTCGCTGATCCAGATTGATGCCCATTCGGATACATGGGAAGAACACCCAAAGCGGATCGACCATGGTTCAATGTTCTACCATGCCACTGTCGAAGGCATCATATCCTCTGAGACGTCAGTACAGGTAGGCATGCGCACGCTGAATGAAAAGACCCACGGGTTCACGGTACTCGACGCAAATTGGGTTCACGAGAACGGGATTGATGCAACGGTTGCGCGCATCAAAGAAACCGTAGGAGACCGGCCTGCTTACCTGACCTTCGATATTGACGCGCTTGATCCGGCATTCGCGCCCGGAACCGGAACGCCGGTATGCGGAGGACTGTCTACCTATCAAGGGCAGTCTTTGGTGCGAAAGCTCGACGGGGTCAACCTTGTCGGGGCCGATCTCGTCGAAGTCTCACCTCCGTACGATCATGCTGAGATTACAGCTTTGGCCGGGGCATCGCTCTTGCTTGATATGGTTTGCCTAATTGCAAAGGCGCGTAAATAGCAAATAGAGAGATGGCTTGTGAGCGAAACCGCCGTTCATAATTCCTACGTTTACAGACCGGACCATTGAAAAAGGTAGAAGACGTAAACAGATAGTCGAAACTTTGACTGCGCTGCGGTAAATCGGTTTCTCTTTGGGAGATGATAGATTTCGTGCACGTCCATGTCCGCTACAAGGAACTGCGGCGCAGCGCGGGTGACTTCGAAAAACTTTAACTTTGGGCCGCCATTGCAGGCAGCCCACTTTTTAGATTTCCACGCTTTCAGAGATCGCCAGAGCGTCTTCGATCTCGACCCCGAGATAGCGGACAGTGCTGTCCATCTTGGCATGACCGAGGAGCAACTGAACAGCTCGCAGGTTACCGGTCTTCCTGTAGATGTGTGCCACCTTGGTCCGCCGCATAGAGTGCGTGCCATAAGACGTAGGGTCCAAGGTGGATCGCGTTCGGCACGTTTGTCGGGGGCGGCATGCTCCTGACGCTCGGGATCTTTGATCTCTTGAGCGCATCCATGCCCCTTCAGGCATTCATATTGCTCTTCCTTGTTTTGGGACTGACGTCCGCCATGGCCGTGATCCCGGTGCGCATCATCTTGCAAAATACTGTTTCGCCCGACCGGATGGGGTCGGTAACGGCACTGAGCGAAGCCGCAAATACGTTGGCGCTGCTGACCGCACCATTTGTGGGCGCATTGCTGGTCGGTCTGTTTTCCGTTGGTGCGCCATTCACAGTCGGCGGCTCTATTCTCCTCGTTGCGACGATAGTGATTTCGCGCCTCAGGCTTGATCAATAAAAAAGCTGACGTTCGGTCACACCTTATGTCTGACCGCTTTGGTCCGGCAAGGTGCGTGTTATCCAGGCACCAAATTACTCTCGCGCAGTGAATGTCCAGAAAGCAGTTTGCAAACGCGGCATCCTGACGGTGCGACCAATGTCTTTTATGGGCCGTTGAGTATGTCGCGGAAAACAGGGTAGGGGCTTATGTTGCATCTGCTCCGAGGTCTGGGACGAGCCCGCTTAAACCGATGCTGCGCGTTGCTCGAACGTCAGCTTTGCGCTGGCACTCTAGGTGCGTTGTCAGGCTCATAGAACACAATCAAAATCTGGTTCAAATGGTTCTCATCCGTTGGAATCCCAGTATTAGCTGCCATTTCGATACCGTTTTAGTGTCTGCGGATAGTTCGGTGGAAAACTCCAGACAGCTTCGCCCGGAGCACGCACAAGCCCGCGCGCTTGAGGATCTCGGTCTGTAAGCAGAGAAATGAACAGGTCACTGCTGGCCCATGGCGAAGATCGGAAATACCAATGCCCGTTTCCTGTATCGGCCGCTTCGGCCTCGGTCACGTCGATGATATGTAGGGTTTTCATCTCAGAAAGTCGGCGCTGAAACAGAGACCCATTTATTGCTTCATCGGAAACCTGACCCAGACGGTCGCGACCGAAGACCAACCGTGACATCGCCAGCGCTGAATCAGTCTGCGATTGATAGAGTGTCACATCTGTAACGGCATCCAGAAGGCCGTCTTCAATCGATTGCAAGAAGTAGCTGCGATCAAGATCGCTGCTGATCAGGATCAGCCGTCCCAGCCGTGGCTTTGACCGAGGCTGCAGAGCAATCTGATAGGCGGCTTCAAATGCGAGCCTTGAGCCTGCGCTGTATCCTATAAGGTGAATGCGCCGGGCGTTGGTGTTTGCCGACAGGTATTCGACAAGAGACCGCAAATTGCGGCGCGTCGCCAATGCAGATTCCTGATCCCGAAAATACGCCAGGCGATTGGGTGTAGCGGGCCAGTTGTAGCTGATGAAGGCGCCCTGATAGCCCAGAAAGTGCTGCAACTCTTTGGAAACAAGGGTCGAGTAATCAAAATCGACATTGTAGCCATGGACATAGATGAAAATGTCTTTGTTGCGAGAGGCTGCAAGGTGATCGTCAATCCGTTGGGCAAACCGAAGTCCAGCTGCCTTCATCTCCTGTTGCGAAGGTGGATCGTTCATGTAGCGCGTGACGCTGAATGGCATGACACCAATCTCTTGTACGTCAGACAAGCTGAGCGTGTAGTCCTTAGCGCGGTCGCGCGTCATAGTAACGTGGCGAAGCTTTTCCAACGTCGCCAATGGGGGGTTGCTTTGCACTTCGGCAATGCCGGTACGCAGAATGTGACCGCGCTCATTGTTGTAATAGGCTTGTGGGTCGCCGGGAACCGCGGGCAGCCGATCTGTGGCGTAGAATAGCTGCGAACGCTGCACGAAGTTGTCTGCCGTGATGTCCTTGTAAGGGTCAAAAGCAGCCTCGGCATAGACCGTTGGTGAAGGCATCAGTTCAATTTCGTCATAGATATTTGGCCCGCAGGCAGCCAGGATACAGAACGAACACACGGTTGCCGTAGGCAAAGCTCTGGTAATCAGTCGCCTCGTCGTTCCTTTCCTCAATTGCCTTTGTCCGACTGTTCGCATCCAACTGCAATTGTCTGTCCCAAGCATGTCGGCACCGCTGCTCGCGCCTTGGTGCAATTTCGACACTTCAGACCTGTTTGTGTTCGGCATGGCCGCCTTTCGCATAATGCCCTTGCTCAGAAGCTGTATGTCACACCCAACACGGGTCCGGATTGTGAGAGCTTGAACTTGCTATCACCTTCACCTTTGTCGACCATGATGTAGCGATAACCTGCGCGCAAATTCCACTTTGGAGTGATGGCATACCCCACTGTAGCTACAAGTTGCGCCGTTTCGCGATTTGAGCGAAATCCGCCGTAGTCAGCCAAGGCAATTGCTGACCAGCGGTCATTGATCTGATACCGGATACGGGCTGCAATTAGGGGATCTACCCAATCGTCACTTGTTCTTGCACTTGGTGCCGGGCTGGGGCCACCGACCAGAGTGATTGTGCTGCTGGTATCAAACCAACGAAACCCACCCCCGAGATCGACGTCCAGAGCTTGGTCCTGATAGACCGTGTACGCCGCATACCCGCTGAAGAACTGTGTCTTCAGGCTGGTTTCTGCGCCGCTGAACACCGGGCCAGGGGTGTCGCCTTTAAATGTCAGATCTGTGCGCATGTAGTCTGCGATCAGTGACCATCGACCGTGTCGCGCCTCAACCGTGCCCATAAAGGCGAGGTCTAGATTATCAAGTGCGTCGCTGAAGCTCAGTTCCGACTCTAAGGGGCCAATGGTTGTCTCGGTATCTGCGCCATAGATGTAGAAGCTGCCGTAAAAGCTCCAGCCAGAGTCCTGAGCCACTGCTGGAGATCCGTAGAGCAGCGTAGTCGGCGCAACTAGAAAGCTACACACGATACTCCTTACTTGTGTGAAGTCCACGATCTGCTCCCCTTTTTTGATCCCAAGATTGAAGCGCGGCAAAAACGTGAGCCGCGTCGTATTCCTGTTACGTTTCACAATCGCATTCGACCGGGTCGAGTATCGGAACAGATGCCTCAACGCCATTCATTTCACGGGTGCGAAACTCTGAGGGTGTCTGACCCGTCCATTTCTTGAAGGCCCGTGTCATGGCCGTCGCGTCAGAATACCCCAACTGAGCCGCGATATCGCCCATTGAGATTTCAGACTTTGAAAGCAGGCGCTTCGCCCGGTCACATTTAGCTTCGATAACGATGCGAGACAGTGATGTCCCATAGGCAGCAAGCCGTCTGTTGAGAACCGCGCCTCGAAAACCGCATGCCTTGGCGAGCGTCGTAACCGACAAGTCCGTGCGCCCGACCATTGAGTAGGCAACGCTTTGGATCGAACTCAGCAAATCTGTAGGCACTGGGTTTTTTTCGTCCTGAGTGGTCGACACGTACTCGGTTGAGGTTCGGTTAACCAGTTCAAATAAAAGCCAAGCACTTGGGAAGCGGATGGAATACCCGTCTGAGCCCGCACCTATCGCCCGGATACCGTAGAAGTAAGACGGGAGAAGATCAGGACGGTTCACACGCACAAGAACCTTATTTGCTTCCCAACGCTGACCTGCAGTTTCGTGCAGCAACGTAGCCCATCGGCTGATCTGAAACGCATCCATATAGGCGGGCGAACAGCATGGCGTGAATCTGCGTTTGGCGGACAGCACGGCGAACTCGCCAGAGACATCAAGTGTCATGGTGACCGCATTTGTGTTGTTTCCCGCATGAACGCAGAACCTGGCAATGAAATCAGCCAGCGATTTTGCGACGCGAAAGGCCTGTCCGAATGGGGATGCAATCGTCGGATCTGAAGTTTGACCAACAAGTGCTGGAAAGTCTGGGGATGTCTTTTGTGCGACGGCTTCAAACACGGCATAGACAGTGTCGTGCGGAATGAAACAACTCGGAGCGCTCAACTCCGAGAAGGATAGATCGAATTCCGCAAGGAGACTTTCTACAGATTGACCGGATTCTTGAAACGCAAGCAAAAGCGGGACGATGACCCGCCCGCGTGTAAGCGGTGGTGTTCTGTGTCGAGCATGCGCGTCCTGCCCTGTCATCATAACTCCCTTAAGACACCGCAATTGAAAGGCCGGGCACGTCAAGCATAGACAAGCGCGGCTCTGTGTCCCTGACCTGCGTCAAAGCCGAAGACACTTTTTTGAATGAAAAAGTCAGGTGCCCGCTCGCAGAGGCTCAATGGAATTAAACCACGCCAACTGCAGAGAGCAGTCTAGCAAACTGGCACCACTGCATGAACGATAGGCCCGCCGCCGGGTCAATTTTAATAGAGAGCCTCTAGTTGTTGGCCAAAGTGCTATCGCTACCTGTCATTTTTGACCAGTTTTCGGAGGCGGTCGCCCCAATCTGTCAGGGCATACATTCGAACTTTGTGGTTTGTTGGAGAGAGATGGCCAAGGCTCCGATTGTAGCATTTTAAGAACAACAAAATGAGAGGCGCGAGAGTGCGCTTTTGATCAGGTGCCGGGACCATCAAACAATGCATTTCTGTAATTGGCTAGTGGAGCGGGCAAACTATGAATCTCACGCACAAACGCTGGAAACTTGCTGCTTTAGCTGTCCTGATTGGAAGCACAGCGACCGCTCAGAGCTTTGATACCACGGTCGATGCACTTGCTGAGACATACGAAGTGCCCATTACCATAAACAACTTTGTTCGGGCTGCTACAGACAATGAACTGAAGACGTACAATGGCCTGGCCGGAGGCGTAAATCAGTTCTTTCACTTCAAAGAACCCACCCCCATCGACAATCAGCCCACCATTCGGATGAACCGCGACACACTCTACAGCGTTGCGGTTATTGATATCAGCCAAGGCGCAACCCTGACTCTGCCCGATGTGGGCGACCGATACATGACGACGATGGTGGTCAATCAGGATCATTTCATCAATGAAGTGTTCGACGGTGGCGGTGTGTTCCAGCTTGACATGGATACATTCCATACCCCCTACGTACTTGTTTTCATGAGAATACTGGTGGATGCCGAGAGCCCCAAGGATGTCGCGGCAGTCAATGCAATTCAGGACGGGTTCACCATTGATGCCGCCTCCGCGACGCCTTTCGAGATGCCCAATTACGACACGGAGAGCTTTGAGGCGCTGCGCCAAGCCGCAATTGAGCTGGGCAGGTTCGCCACAGACAGCGTCCGAACTTTTGGTACGGCAGATCATGTAGACCCATTGCGCCATTTCCTTGGCACCGCCGTCGGCTTTGGTGGACTGCCCGAAGACGAGGCCTTTTATCTGAATATCGAGCCCGGCCTGCCGCTTGGAGAATACAAAATCCAGGTCCCAGCGGAAGTGCCAGTGAACGCGTTCTGGTCCGTGAGCCTCTATAATGCAGACGGGTTTTTTGAACTCAATTCCCTCGACTCGTATGTGGTCAATTCGGTCTCAGGCACCAAGAATGATGATGGCAGTGTGACCGTGCATTTCGGCGGCTGCGACGACGGACGCATGAACTGTCTCCCGATCATGGATGGCTGGAACTATGCCGTGCGCCTTTATCAGCCGGGCCCAGAGGTCATCGACGGAAGCTGGGTCTTCCCCTCCGTAGAACCCGCAAACTGAACAACAGGATGCTTACGATGAAAAAGCTTCTTCTGACAGTCGCGCTTACACTCCCGACAGGCGTTTGGGCCGAAGACATGGTCGATGTGACCGTCGACACCCTTGTGCGCGCCGAGACAGATCACATGTTTCGCACCAACATAGCCAATCTCGGCCTCGCTGTTGGCGAGTTAGGGCATATGCGCGAAGCCACCACACCGGACAACCAGCCGGTTATCCGCATGAATCAGGACACGCTCTACTCCGGCATCTTGCTGGATTTGAGCAAACCCGTCGAAGTGACATTGCCCGAAGCGGATGGCCGTTATATCTCGATGCATGTCATCAATCAGGACCACTTCATGTATGCCGAGGCAGAGCCCGGCACGTATCAAATCACACAGGAAGACCTTGGTACGCGCTTTGGTTTCATCGCGTTTCGCACATTCGTCGATGTGACCGACCCGGATGATATTGCCGCCGCGCAAGCGGCACAGGATGGAATTGTCGTCAGCGGCGGTGGAACGGGTCCATTTGACGCGCCGAACTGGAACACCGAACAGCTTGCCACTGCGCGTCAGGCGATAAACGACCTGTCCTTGCTGGGCACCGATTCAGCCCGTGCCTTTGGCAGAACAAAAGACGATATTGATCCGGTTCAGTTTCTGGTCGGCGCCTTCTCGGGCTGGGGCGGTCTTCCGCCTGAGGCCGCGATCTATCTGTTGGACGCGGTCGATCAGAATGACGGCGAAACACCGCATGCGGTAACCGTCAAGGATGTGCCGGTTCGGGCGTTCTGGTCGGTGACTGTCTATAACGGTGACGGCTTTCTGGAAGCCAATGATCTGGGCATAAACAGCTACAACGGCTACACAGCCGAAGCAGCAGAAGACGGCTCGGTCACGTTGCATTTCGGCGGGTGCGACGATGGCCGCGTGAATTGTCTGCCGATTACTCCGGGCTGGAACTACGCGATCCGCCTCTATGAGCCCGAGGGTGCAATCCTGAACGGCACTTGGACCTTCCCGAAGCTGGAGCCGATCAACTAGGCCACTCGCCCAAACCGCATCTCAAAAGGAGTACACGGCTATGCGTCGATCCCATACTCTTATGGGGCTGCTTTTTACAGCCAGTGCCGGAACCACAACCGTTGCAGACGAGGCATCCGATCTGGCACAGGAACTGGCCAACCCACTTGCGGCAATCGTCTCGGTTCCGTTTCAATTGAACTATGATGAAAATCTGGGCGTCTCTGATCAGGGCTCGCGCACCACGCTGAACTTTCAACCAGTCGTGCCCTTTCAACTGAACGATGACCTTAACCTGATTACCCGAACTATCATTCCTTACATCTGGCAGGAAGACGTTGTGCCGGGCACACGCCAGGAGGGGTTCGGAGATATCCTGTTCTCTGCGTGGTTCTCGCCAATCGGAACCGGGGACATAACGTGGGGCGGGTTCTGTCGCAAATTCCTCTGAAGGCTGAGGAGATGGCGCATGCGGGTTGATTACCCTGCCAGTTTAGCAAACTGCTGAAATGCCGAGAATCCGGGTGTGAATTGACCTTTACGGATCATGTTGACCAGCTCGATGCCCGCGAGGGCAGATGCGGCGGAATCGAAAGACTTGAAACCCATCATAGGCCTGATCCGCCGTTTGATGAATCGATGGTCTTGCTCAATGATGTTGTTGAGATATTTCTGCCTCACCATCTCGATCGGTATCGGACAACCAAAGCCTTTCAGCATCTTGTTTATAGCTTTGATGCCAGCAGTGTTGGCCCCGCTTTTGTCGATGACAATCTTCCGTGGTAATCCGTTTACCTCAAGCGCACGAGCGAAGAACTTTGTTGCTGCAGCTTTGTTCCGGCGCTGCGAAAGCATGAAGTCCAGGGTCTTACCGTATTTATCGATGGCCCGGTAGAGATAGACCCACTCACCCTTCACTTTCACATAGGTCTCATCCATGCGCCATGAACGATCGGCAGGACGCTTTTTGTGCCGCGAAGCATCAGCGACAAGACCGGCGTAACGGCTCACCCAGCGGTTCAAGGTCGCGTGATCAAGTTCAACGCCACGTTCCGCCATGATTTCTTCCAGATCCCGATATGAAACGCCGTAACGGAGATAGAAGAAAACAGCGTACAAGATCACGTCTTTCGGAAAGTGCGCACCTTTGAACGAGATGGTCACGGTCTGCTCCTGTCTTATCTGAGTATGCGCTACAAAAACGACACTCAGTCTGACAGGGGAGAAAAAGTTTGCGACAGAACCGTGCATCATTAGGATCGACCGACAGGAAAAAGTGCTGATCCAGCGCGGCGCCAAACTTGATCTTGGTTTCTTTCAGAAGCGGTCCTGAGACTACTTTGGTGGCCGTATCCTGAAGTTCCTGCAATAGTTGCTTTTGTTTTTTGCCGGAAAGGGCAGGGTGCTCGGGGTCACGTTCGCCCTCGAATCCAAGCTGCGCTCGGTCGAGTGACAGATCCACGTCTTCCGAGAACCGATGGATGATGTCATAGGCCTTAGATAGCGATGTCCCACCCTTGAAGATCATGTGAGTGCCAAAAGAGGGCAGGGCGAATAGATGTTTCAGCGACCAGCAGACCCAGAAATCCTTCTCAACGATTGCCTTGGACATACCAAGCTTTGCGGCCGTTTCCTGAAACGCTTCTTCACGGTTCTTTGGAGTATCGTTGGCAAACTGGTCCAAGATCAGACCCGTGCCACGATTTGCTGCACTACCGGGTGCATCCAGGCCGGTACATATCTACTTTGTTTTGCGAGCAATGCGCGGTCCTTAACATCCAGATTGCGGGCCAGCGTGTCGACAACACGGCTATCCACCTGGTTTTTGCCAACATAGCGTAACGCCTGAAATATGGCGCCGGTTTTCTGGCCTGCACCAACTAGCGTTTTGGATGATGCATTTCGGAACTGGATGACTTGTCGACCAACTGTCTTGGTGCGGGTCGGGCCGTCGGTCATATAAGTCGGCTTGGACGGCACTTGGGTCGACAGCCCCAACTGGTTGGCTGCCATGGCAGGGGAGGGCTGTAGAACCTGATTGTCTTTGCGTGCAATCGCTTTGGCAATGTCATCGGCTGACGGAGACAACAGCCCTAATCGGGCGCTCTTTCTCGGATAGTCATAAAGCCCACGCGTTAACCGTCGGATCATCCCTTGATCCGCCAAACGCGACAATGCCTGATCCACGCTTGCGCGGGAGCCGATATCCAAAAAGTCCAGTGGCGCAAAGATTGCCCCCCGGCCTTTTCCGATGATGCGTTGTTTAATCGATGAAGTGATCATAGTTTTCTCCTTGTCAGAAAATATAGTACTTTTTTCTGACATTCAAGTTAGGAGAAAGCTGAGGTGATGTGTAAGTCGGGCGGGAAGCAGAAGTTCGCTGGGAGTGCAAAGATTATCTCATCGGGAGCCAAGAGCAGACCTTTGTCTGTCCGTCACACACCCATTCGGTATCGATGAACTTTGTTTTGATCTCGTCTGGAGGTTCGTCCACTTCACAACCAACGCACCTCCTTCTTGGAAGCGCATGCCTCTGAACGAATTATTACAAACCCTATAGAAAATCGTCAGGGCTTGGCGGGTCCTGACCAACCTGCAGCTATCATTGCACTGATCAGCTCTTGAACTGGCTGTGGGTCTACAAACACCCGAGCCTTTAGTTTTTCGAGGGGGAAGCTTGGCCAAGTGTCCGAAAATACTCTTGCAAGCCGCTGTGCCTCAGCTTGTTCTCCGTTCCTCCAGTGGGCTGCCATAAGGTAAGCTGCGGAAATTGGTCCGAACGGCCCACCGCGAGATATTGTTTTATCAAACGTTCGGATTGCGGCAGCATAGTCTCCCGTGTGGAACTGAGCCGCACCCAATGCGTTGTCAAAAACTAGCCCTCCACCGTTTTGGGCCAGTGCTCTATATCTCACTGATTGCGACAGAACCCGATCAAAATCGGACGTGTAAAGGGAGATCAGGGCGTCGAATTCAGCAACATGTGAATCATCGGGTGCCAAGTCTACGGCCCTTTGGGATAATCCAACCGCGCTTTCATAATTGCCCACCCCAAATTCAAACCAGGCCCGAGCTGAAAGCGACCATGCTGCATCCGGAGCCATTTCCAAAGCATAAGCACTATTCTTGTCGGCCGCGCGCAAAAACTCATTTGAACTTGGACTGCCGGATTTCATGATGGCGAACATGGTTTCGACCTGAGAAGCGCCTGCGTACCCCCCGTAGAACAACGGGTCTCGTTCAATTGCTGTTTGAAATATCAACAACGCAGGTTGAAGGCGTGCCAAATCTGTAACCGGGAAAATTAGATCCCGGCCTGCGTTGCTTAGGTTCATTGCTTCGACGCGGGCTGGAGACACGTCGTAGATCGCAGTTTTGCCAGTTTTTGGAGCAACAGATTGCAAACTGCGGCCGATCAGAACGCCGGTTAGAATACCGGCTACTAGAATTGAAAGCGAGATAACGACCAAGGTAACCCGTTGCCTTACGCGTAAGCTTTGTCTGCTTCGATCGGAGCCCGACAAAAATTGTGGTGCGTAACTTCCGACAGGCAATGAGATTACCAGTTCGTCAGCGGCCCCTTTACTTTCATAATAAGCTTGGAGCTTTCGCCGAACACGTCCGGCATCCACACGCACGACACCTTCGCGTTTCAATAGCTCATCCGCCTCGTAGCCATAAATATCCATTGCAATGGTCTTAGCGCGTATCTCGTCGGAACGACCCTCCAGTGTTTCTGTCACAACGTAAGACAGGAATGATCGCATGCGGGCGGATCCTTTAAATTCATCCGACCCCAGAACCTTATTTAAAGCGACACGCACCTGCTCGCTCGAGAAGTGTTGAGTACCAGTCTGATCCTGATTTCCCACGCTGACGTTCAAAAACTATCCTTTCACAATAAGGGTTTGACGTCATGATGTTACCGTAGCATGCGACTTGAAACGTGCAATACATATTCTGTTGGATGCATGCATAGAGAATGAATGCCTATAGGGCGCTGCCAATGACGGATGATGAATTCTTTGAATCCCAATTTCCCGAAGCGGGTCGTCTGCTACGGGACCTACGAGAAAAAGACCAAGAGTTTGATCGGATGTGTCGCGACTACAAAGAGGTTTTCGCGGAATTGGCGATGCCGCCAAATTCGGAGTCAGTTCTGCAGTTGCGATACCTTGCCGATCTGGCAGAAAGCATTTCGGACCTGCGCGGCAGTATAGAAGGACAGCTGCAGGCTCAAGGCGCGGGTGCGGAATCGGTACGGGATAAAGATTTGGAGGTTTGACATGAGACTTAGATACATCTTGCCGGCGTCGTTGATTGGTGTCGGCTCCGTGCTTGCACAGGAAACCCCCATTGTTCATGACGGTGAGTTTGAATTCCTCCGCGCGCAGTTTGGTGAGGCATGGGATGCGCAAGACGTTGAAATCAACGCCAAGCTGGCCGAAATTCGTGCGACCAATGGTGGCAAGCCTCCGAATTTTCTCTACGTCCTAATCGACGACGTCAGCTTCGGTCAGATGGGCGACCGCAAGATGAACTACGTCATGGGGATTGAGACACCCAGCATCAATCATTTGGCCACCGAAGGTATGTCGCTGATGCGCATGTATACCGAACCCTCCTGCACTCCGACCCGCACAGCCATGTTGACAGGGCGCCACCCAATTCGCGCAGGTGTGGAAGAGGTCAAGGTGGCTTTGGTTGGCGAGGGCCTTCCGGCCAGTGAAGTGACACTGCCGGAGATTCTGAAACAGGTCGGCTATAATACGGCGCATGTCGGCAAATGGCACCAAGGCGACATCGAACAATCATACCCCCACAATCAGGGGTTTGATTGGGCCGCATTTCCACTCCACCAGCAAGTACAGCTGAGCCTCATGACCCCCGAGGCAATGCGGTCCAACACCATGCTCGGCTATGTGCCCGAGGGGCAGAACAATCAGTTCCTGCTGGATGAACGGTTCAAGCCATACGGCCTTGTCACCGGTGTCGAGGCCGAAGCCGGTGGACCCGCCCAGGAAGTAGAAATGTCAGCCGGTGAAGTGTGGACGCAGACCAAATATGAAGAGATGAACGAACGATATCAACGGCAGGTGTTGGAGCAACTTGAACGCGTCGCTTCCGAGGATGCGCCATTCTTCTTACAATACTGGCCGCTTTACCCGTTGAACTTCGTCTACCCGGATCAGGCAATTTCACGAAATGGCGGTTTTCATGCCGACAAGCTGCAACTGCTTGATGGTTGGATCGGAGATCTTTTGGCCAAGCTTGAAGAATCTGGCAAAGCGGACAACACAATTGTTGTTTTGATGGCGGATAATGGCCTGATGTATCACTACGAAGGCTCATCCGGTCTGAACCAGCTGATCTATCGCGGTGGCAAAACCCAGCATCTTGAAGGCGGCGTAAGAACCGATGCGTTCATTCGCTGGCCCGGTGTGATCGAAGCCAACAGCGCAGCCGGTGACATCTTTCACGTCTCAGATATCTTCACCACGATGGCGCGAATTGCCGGAGCCACAGACTTTATCCCAAGGGACCGCGTAATAGACGGCATCGACCAGACGGCCTTGCTGTTGAACGGCGAGGGAAATGGGCGGCGCGACTATGTCTATATCTACGAAGGACCTGTCTTGCGCTCGGTCGTCAAGCAGGAGTTCAAGATGCATCTTCCTGCCCCCGGTCAACCCGGCGCGGCTGCTCCGACTTATAATATTTATAGGGACCCCCGAGAGGAACACCCTTTGGTGGGCTACTCGCTTTGGGCCGGGGCATCTTTTCAAGATATGATCAAGCGTCACCAGAAGATGATCGCCAAGTATCCGCATTCAGAGATTGGCAAAGGTACACCTTATGAAGGCATTGAAAACCTGCGCCCGGAATCCGAACTGACCCGCGACGTATTCACGAGTTGGCAGTGAGATCACAAATTTAGTAATTATTCGAATATATCGATGTTACTGATGGTAATCACATCGAAGTCAAAAACCGAAGCTCGGCTTCGAACCCTGGGGGAGATGGAATGAAACTACAATGGCTTATGGTTTTGTGTGCAGGCATTGCCGCCCCACCTTTGCAGGCTCAGGACGACCCTATTCAACACGATGCTGAGTTTTATATTCTGCAAGCCCAACGCGCGGAACAATGGGTGCAGGATGACGCTGCCGTTGATCAGGCTTTGGCCGCTTTTCGTGACGGCAACAATGGGCAACCCCCAAATATCGTCAGCGTTCTGATTGACGATATGGGCTTTGGCGATATGGGTATACCCGAGCTCAACGCTGTCCGTGGGTACGACACTCCGAACATCAACGACTTTTCGGACGAAGCGTTGCGTATGGTTCGGATGTATACTGAACCGTCCTGCACCCCGACTCGCGTGGCACAAATGACCGGCCGCTTGCCCGTGCGTATGGGAATGGGTGATACGACCGTCGATATCGCTGGCTTTGGATTGCCCGATAATGAAGTGACGCTGGCCGAAGTCTTGAAACAGGCAGGATATGCAACCAGCCACGTCGGCAAGTGGCATATGGGCGATATTGCCGAAAGCTGGGCAATGAATCAGGGTTTTGACTATGCCCAGCACGCCATCCACCAGCAGGGCCAGCTGACAATCTTTAATGATGATGCGATCAAAGAACAGGTCTCGGTCGCGATCCGGGACTATGAGGATAAATACACACTGGACGGCTGGTTCCGACCGGATGCCTCGGCGATGATGACCGTCATCGAGGGCGAGACCGGCGGCGCCATTCGCGAAATCCGCATGGAAGCCGGAGAACGCTGGAACGCCGAAAAATACGACGAAATGAACCAGGCGTTTCAGGATAAAACACTTCAGGAACTGGAACGCCTTGCAACTGGGGACGCGCCCTTCTTCCTGCAATATTGGCCGATGATCCCGCTGGACAATACCCGCGCCGGCCGTGACGGGCCGGAAAGCGCGAATGGCGGCTTGTATGTCGACAAGATGCAGCTACTGGATCAGTGGCTGGGTGATCTGTTTGCGCGCATGGATGATCTAGGGCTCAGCGAAAACACCATCGTTGTGGTTATGGGCGACAATGGGCATTTTACCAAATACGCGCCGCAATCCGGGTTTACCCCACTGATTTACGCGGGCGGTAAAGGCGACACGACTGAAGGTGGCGTGCGCGTGGACGCCTTCATCCGCTGGCCGGGCATGATTGAAGCTGACGGGTTGTTAAACAGCATCATTCATGTTTCGGACCTGTATACCACGATCTCGCGCTTTGCCGGGGCGGATGGATTCATCCCAAGGGATCGTCTGGTCGATGGTGTCGATCAGTCGGCGGCGCTACTGTTCGCGGATGAATCGAAAGCGCGACGCGATCACGTGATCATCTATTCGGTCGCGAAACCCGAGGCGATCGTTAAGGATCAGCTTAAGCTCAAACTGCCGGGACCCGGCGAGAGCGCAATTTTAGCAAAATTCTTCGATCTTTACCGCGACACCCGCGAAGAATACTCGGTCTCAACCGAAGTCGGGTCTTGGGGTGGGCAGGAATTCGTACGTATACTGGGCCGCCACAAGGCGCGGAAAGAGAAATACCCCGATACTCCGCCCGCCTACGGCATGCCTTATGAGGGGATTGAGAACATTCGTCCCGAGACACAGCAAGCCGTTGAAGCTTTCATGATCAAGCGCGCGTCGCCCCAGAAGTAGGCCTGTTCTTTCGTAATGAACCGCGAAGGACTGTAATCACCAAAATCGAGGATCTCAGCATGGTTGGTAGCATAATTTTCGCACTGGGATTGATCGTGTCACTCGGAATCGGGTTTGTCTATTTCCGCGACCTTGGCGATGTCTCGCAAATGCTGCTGAAAGTAAAGCGCGAGAATATGGTGCGCTTTATCCGGCATGAATACCGCCTGATTGGCATTGGCCTGGGCGGATTTGTAGTGGCAACCCTTGCACATTTCCTTTTGGGGGGCGGCCCTTTCTGGCTTTGGCTTGTAACGGCTGCGCTGACCTTGCTTCTTTATGGGTTTCCCTATGTGTGGGTGCATTTGGGCCTGAGAAACCAGCTCAACGACGCCCAGTATTTTTCTATCGAGGAAGCGCGAAAATATGTCGGTCCAACAGCGCCAGTCATCGTCATCGAACACAATGGTCACGCGCGCGCGCACCCGGATGCGCAGATCATGCGCCCTCATTTGGCGGGCGATGTAGATGGGCTGGGGGGCGAGGATGTGGTCATGACTTACTGCGCGATGGCCAATCTGGGTCAGGGGTACACACCGCGAATAGAAGGACGGCGCCTGAACCTTGAGGTTCTGGCCCAGCATGGCAACAACTTGATACTGCGTGACAACGACACGGGCGATCCGATCCAGCATATCTACGGTTTTCGCGAGGCGGATCGCGACCCCAACTCCGAGGGTCCTGCTTGCCCTCTCCGGCCCGAAGCGCAAATGAGGCCTTGGCCCACCTTTCGAATGACATTCCGCGGGTTTCAGAAAGCCTATCCAGAAGGTGAGGTGTTTCTGAACAAACCATCCACGAACCCTTTGCTGCGTCTGCTGGACATGATGACCGAGATCACCTTTGGCTGGGGCATCGGACGCCAACATCAGGAAGACGCTCCTGTGATGGACAACATGGATCGTTCAGACCACCGGTTGCCGAACAAAACCTACGTCTGGGGAATTACGATTGGTCAAGATGTCGCTTGCTGGACCGACGATTTCATCATCGAGAACAACTGGATCGTGACCGCCAAAGTCGGAGGACGGGATGTCGTGGTCAGCCTGGATCCGAAATATGAAAGCCTGGGCGTTTGGTATAACGACTCGGGTCAACCGGTGGCCAAATGCGATTTCTGGGGTCACTCGGATCAGGGTCAGCTAAAACGTGTAGAAACCCTGCGCGCAGGCGTATTCTGGCACGTTTGGTCCGAGTTTTTCCCGAACACAGATATCAATCGCGTCGGCAACAGTTCGATGGCGACGGAAGAAGCTGCGGAATGAAAATCAGGACCACACAATTTCAAACCAACGACAATTTATTGAAACTTGTATGTTTGTCGGGAGGAACAGAATGTTTTCGTCACTATGGGTGAAAAGTTGCTTATGCGCGGCAACGCTATCGGCATCGGCAGCCACAACGGCTGCGGCACAACAATCCGATTGGTCCTACGAGGCCACGATTTATCTGTTCATGCCGGAAACAGAAACATCCTTAAGCACCCCCATGGGGACACTGGACGGTACACTCAGTTTTTCTGATGCATTGGAAAACCTAGATTTCGCCTTTATGGGAGCGTTCTCGGCCACCGACGGACGATGGCTTATACTTGCAGATTACAACTACACAGATTTGTCGTTCAGCAACAGCACTCCCGGCCCCGCCAGTTCGGGCCTCGAGACATCATTTACCACGCAATACCTAAGCGGTTATGTCGGCTACCGAGTGTATGAAGCACCAACTATCTCGGTGGATGTCGCCGGAGGGTTCCGGTGGTTCAGCACTGATACAGAGTTCACCCTTCTCCCTGGCGCGGCACCGGGGAGGACAACAACCGCCGACGACAGCTGGACCGACCCTGTCATCGCCGCCAGAGCACGCGTCCGGTTCTCGGACAAATGGTCCGGCACCGGTTTCGTCGACTACGGAGGTTTCCGCAGCGGCAGTGAAACATGGCAGGTTCTGTTGACCGCCGAATATGCCATCAACAACAGATGGCTGATCCGCGGCGGCTATCGCTATATCTCGTTTGACCATGAGATCGACGGTAGCGATTTTACATTTGATCAGTCAGGGCCAGTGTTAGGCGCGACTTATCGTTTCTAGAATTCTTTATTGGTGAACTCGAGACTGGGTTGTGATGTTACGAACATCGTTTGATTGGCGCGAGTAGACTGCAGAAAGTTCTAGAGAATCATATTCGCTGTGTCCTCAGATTTGTCTTCGTGTCTGGCACCAGTTCTTGAACCCCAGCATCGATAGCTGGTTGGGGTTTGTTCTCACTCTAGAAATCAAGCGATGAATGAAGCAAGTCTAAGTCGCGATGCCACTTTCAACCGCAGAGTGAGAATTCACCTCGGCTGGCTTTCGCAACTACAGCGAATGGCTGCAAAGCGGGCTGCGACCGCAGCATTGAAATATGTAGGCCAACGGCAGCTCAGGGCCGGAGCGTGGTGAGGCCATTGAATGAAGAAGCCCCGCGTAGTCTCTACGCGGGGCTCTCCAATCTCTGTTGTTTGACCTAGTTCCCAGCCGTCACCGACCCGATCGACCAGAACATCGTCTCGCCCGAGGCGTCGTCGACGCCGTCATTGTCGGTCATCACAAACGCCTCACCCGAGGGCAGGATGGCCAGACCTTCGATCTTGTCCAGAACATAGCCGCCGGTCGAGGTCAGGTCGGGTAGCAGGTCGCGGACCTCTTGCTTGCTGACTACGGGCAGGGGGCCACCCAGCGGGGCTGGGGTCATTTCGGACAGCGGGATGCGGTAGACCTTCTTGGTCACGGCACGGTGGTCGTGCTGGTTGTCGCGCTCGATGACATAGACATGAGCACCGAAGGCCACGATTTCCGACAGGCCGACCCATCCGGTTTCGGGCTGTGCTTTGGGATAGTGCACGGCACCCCATTCCTTGTTCTCAAGGTTATAGGCCACCAGTTTCACATGGTTCTCAGGGTCGTCCTTCCATTCCCGCTGAACGGCCATCCACAAGGTGTCACCGACGCGGGTGATGCCTTCGAAGCCAAAGCGTTTTTCGACTGCCATCAGTTCCGGCGGCAGGCCGATTTCACCCTTGCGGTCTTTGATGAGGCCGTTCGCCGAGACATGATAGATCCCGTGCGGGATGACCCGGTCGGTGCGGCCTTCGGAGACGACGTAGAAGCCACCGTTGCCGTCCAGCGTGATGCCCTCAAGATCAAGCTTCTGCGCCGGGTTTCCGTCCTGACGGTGGATGCGGATCACGTCCACGATACGGGCGGGTTGCTGGCTGGGGTCGATCTTGAAGATCGAGGGCTGGAAGCCGTAGAAGCTGTCGTTGACCGCATAGATCATGCCGTCCTCATCCGCGACCAGACCGGACAGAGCTCCCCACCCAATCAGTTCATCTGCACCTTCCGAGGTCAGGTGAGGGTAAGCTGCGGGGGCATCCTGATACTCAAAAATGGACACATGCGCGCGGGGGCCACCATCTTCGATCAGGTCTTTTTCGTTGGCCGAGATCAGCAGGTTACGCTCGGGGATCGCCACATAGCCTTCCGGGCCAACACCCGAGGGCAGCAGTTGTTTCAGCACAGGGTGTGCCGGATCGGTGGCGTCATAGACCCCCACGACCGAGGCACGTTCGGCACCCACAAAGATCATCGGTGCGCCGCTGAAGATGGCCGCGGTCACGCTCTCGGGCTCGACCCCTTTGCTGTCCGAGCGTTTGTCGGGGTAGTGGCCGATCTGGATGATAGCTTTCTCGAAATCGGCGCCGTTTTCGTAAACAACGGTGCCGTCTTTGTGGAAGATCGTCCAACCGCGCGAGCCGCCCTTATAATCGCCTTCATTGGCGGTGGCGAAGTGGTTATCGTCGATCCATTTCACCGCGTCGGGTTCACGCAAGCGGCCCGGCTGGTTTTCGGTGAAGATCAGCGCACCGCGCTCATCGGTGGCGTCGATGCCTTCCAGATCCACGCTACCGGCCGAGAAATGGCTGATGACGGTGCCGTCCTTGCCAACAACAGCGATGTGGTTGTTTTCCTGCAGAGTGACGACGGTTTCGCCCAGAGCGTTTATGTCAACGAATTCAGGCTCGGGGTCGGTCGGGGCGACATCGGCCAAACCGGTCAGAGAGGCCATGGTCATACCCGAACAATCCAGCGCGCCATCTTTTAGCGGCACCAGCGCCAGCGACCCGGCGGGCAGCTGCGGGATGATACCGTCGTTCAGGTCTTCGTCCCGCTCATTCTCGATCGCGACGGCGACAAAGCTGGCATCGGGCGAGATGGCGACGCTGTCGGGCTGACCGCCCAGATCACAGGCACCGGTTTCGGCCTTGCCCGCGATATCGACTGAAATCAGCTTGCCCGATGGCGCGGTATAGCTTTCTGAAGTGTTGACACCCACAAAGGCGGTCGCGCCAACGATCCCGACCGAGGTCGGCTCGCCACTCACCTCCATCGCACCCAAAGGAGCCGGGTTCGCAGGATCGGTAATGTCGACCATGCCGATCACGCCCAGCGGGCTATCGGTGTAAACCAGTGTCATGCCATCTGCGGTTGCCGCGATGATCTCGGGCGAGGTTTCGCGTGCGGTGTCCGCGCCCTCGGCCATGTTCTTGACGACGGGGAAAGACGCAATTCGGTTAAAATTCATTTCTGCCACGGCCTGACCGGCTGTCAGGGCAAGGGCAGATGTCAGGCAGGCAAAGCGCAATGACATCGTTTGGTATCCTCTCTCACTTGATGAGAGTGGCATGGCCGCGATTCATTGCGGTTTTGTGACGGTTCGGATTCAATTTGATGACAACCGCAGAAAGGTAGATCACCGCCGTATACGTTAGCCAATTCAAACCCCACCAGATCTAAGGCTGTGTCGCAAGAGCGGGTTTTTTGGGACCATATTCTGTCCGGGATAACTACGATTTAGCGCTCGTAGCCAATGTCGTGTTTGACGCGCCGTGCCACAGCATCGGAGCGAATTCCAATGACCGCTACGGGCCGCAGAAAACATCTGGCCCTTCTGGTACAACCTACCGGCTCCTTAAAACCTCCCTCGGACTAACGCCTAGAGTTTGTCGGAACATATAGCTGAACGCGCTCATAGATTCGTATCCCATATCGAAGGCAACCGAGGTTACGCTCTTACCCGCCGCGAGCAGTGATACGGCATGCAAGACCCGTGCATGGCGCAACCATTTCGACGGTGGCATGCCTGTTTCTGCGATGAACAGTCGTTCGACGGTCTTTCTGCTCGCGGAGACGCCTGACAACCAAGCTTCGACTGAGCGAATACTGCCTGGGTCGTTGAGGGCATCACGCGCGACGCCGAGTAGCCGCGCATCTTTCGGCAAAACAAGTGAGAGCGACACGTCCTTCGCTGCGAGTAGCTCGTGTCGAAGCAAGGTCTGCAGCGCTGTGTTGTGCTTAACTGTTCGTGTACTTGTAGCTTCTGGCATCGCCGCAACAAACAATGCATCCAGAAGTGGTGTCATGGCCACGACCCGGCAATCTGGCCCAAGCCACTCTGCCTCTTCGCGATTGACATCGACATAGTGCATGACGTTGTTCGCCCCATAGCGCATCCAATGTTCTTTGTCCGGGGGAATCCAGATCGCCATAGCCGGACTGAGCAGCAGGACCCGGTCCGGGGTTCCGACATACATCGACCCTGAGGCCGCGGAGATGAGTTGACCAAAATCGTGGGAATGCCAGTCGTAGCATTCGCCTGACGCTGGCTCAATCGTTTCCCCGAGATAGCGGGGTCGATCAGATGTTGTCAGCTTGCTGTCCTTCATTGACGAATCCTCGATAACAATCGTCTCCCTGTCGACAGACAGACATATCACCCTTCGCTAACAATCGCCAATCAGTCGGGCACCGTGCCTGAAGTTTCGCACTCAATGGGTTAGGCACTATGACAGAACGATCTCTGATGGCCTGGTTTGCCGCAGGACACTTCGCCATCGACTGGCCAATCGCAGCGCTATGGTTGATCGTGCCGGCCGCTGGCCTCCACATGGACCTTTCCCCCGCTGAGGTCGGTCTACTGTTCACGCTGCTCAGCGTTGGTGGCGCTTTGGCCTATCTGCCTGCGGGCCTCATCGCAGATCGGGTGTCGAGCCGTGGTCGTCTTCTTGTCGGCACCTTTTTCTGGGTCGTCGTGGGATATGCGCTCGCAGCACAGGCGCTAGGATTTTGGAGCCTTGCGATCCTTCTGGCACTCGCTGGGATGGGCAACGCGGCCTGGCATCCGATTGCAACCGGAGTACTGACCGGCGACAACAAGACAACGCGCGCCCGCGCTTTGGGAATACATGCGGTTGGAGGGTCTTTTGCGGAGGTGTTCGCGCCACTGTTGATCGGGTTGCTGTTATCGGTTGTGGATTGGCGCGTTGCTCTGGCGCTTTCGGTACTTCCAACCGCCTGTGTTGGCGTTTGCTTTTTGTGGGTCGCGCGGGCGGTTCCTTTATCCGAAGCTTCGCGTATCAGTAGAAAGGAGCTATTGCTGCTTCTGAATACATGGCGCAGTCTAAATGGGGTTCGCCTCGTTGCCATGGTCTCATTCAATAACATGGCACTGATTGGTCTGATGAGCATGATCCCGCTCTACTTGGCGACGGTTCACGCACTTGCACCCGGAAAGATTGGGGTTATCTTTGCAGCTATGCTTGTGGCCGGGGCGCTCGCCCAGCCGTTGGTTGGATCAATTTCCGACAAGCTCGGCCGCTTTCCGGTACTCGCGACTGGAAACGGGTTTGCTGCCCTGGCTATCGGTTTACTGGTGTTCGAGCCCCCGTTCTTGGTCATGATTGCAATCATGGCCTTTGGGGTTGCCTCGCTGGACGCAGTTCGAGCGACAATGCTGGCAGCCGCAGTTGATCACTCGGATCGCAACGAAAGTACGACGCTGGGTTTCGCGTTCACTTTGCTGGACGGGGTAGGCGCGTTTGGAGCGGTTTTGGCCGGGATCGTCGCTGGCATATCCTGGGGTGCCATGTTTGGCCTTTCTGCGGCGCTTGCCGGCGGTGCGGCCGTTCTTGCCATCGGCACTCTGCCCGCTTCAGCACGACCCAATGATCTTCCATCAATTGATCCGCTTGGTAGAAATCGCATGACCATCGAAGAGGCTAAGGCCGAACATGCGCGGCGATACTGGTTAATATGATCAAATGCGCGAACCGCCGCGACTAAACGCGCCAAGCGACGAATGGGAACAAATCACAAGGATGCTTAACTATGATTGCCTACATCACAATAGGTGCCGATGACATGAAGAGCGCTGAACGCTTCTACTCCGCGTTTCTGCCAGATCTCGGATATCAGCTGGAACACTATCACGGTGACCTGAGCTATGCGCTTCCTACAAAGCCGGGGCAGGCGCCAAACCTCCCTGAGTTCTATGTCAAATCTCCTTTTGACAGGCAGCCCGCATCAACAGGAAATGGCACGATGGTCGCGTTCGAGGCGCGCAGTCAACAACAGGTTCGTGATCTTCATGCCGCTGCACTTGAGGCGGGTGGAAGAGACGATGGAGCGCCGGGCTTCAGAGAGGCCTACGGACCGAACTTTTTTGTCGGCTACCTGCGCGATCCTCAAGGCAACAAGATCGCGTTATTCTCCAGCGATCAGAGCGAACCAGGAAGAGACGGATGAAGGAAACTGTCTGGTTGGGCAGGCAATACAACGATGGGCTTGGCCTCGGTCGCATCGTTTGCTATCTACTTTGCACGGTCGGCAGAAACCGAGGCGTCGCTGCTCCTCTGGGAGAGCTAAACCTGCCAAACAGATCGAACGGCAATGCATTCACTAACACAGTTGAGAGCGCCGCTTCGTTAAGCCAGCGACCGACGATCCAGCATTGGCGCTTGATGTGGAAGCCCCATGCCTAAAATCTCTCTGCCGTTACACGCGGACGACTTGACCGTGTTTGTGCGATCCCTCGCCAAGCAACTCGGTGACGCAAGCCCGCCGCACCTCGTGCTCATGAATATGGCTGCGCGTGCCGCAGGTTTTCAAAACGTCCAACACATGCGCTCGGTCCATGCCGCTGGTCAAAGGCTTGCACGCGCAACCAACGGGCAAACTGTTGATGCGAGAGCCGTTGAGCGCGCCTTGCATCAATTCGACGCCAGCGGATGTCTCCTTCGCTGGCCGTCAAGACGCAGCGTACAAACTCTTGCTCTCTGGGCGCTCTGGGCAAGGCTCCCACCGGCACAGTTGATGATGGAGCAGGAAGTCAACGAGCGTCTGAATCTCGAACACGCGTTCAAAGATCCAGCAACCCTGCGGCGAACAATGATTTCTGCCGGGCTTCTGACGCGTCAAAACGATGGTACCGACTACCGACGCATCGAACAGGAGCCGCCAGTCGAGGCGAAAGCTCTCATTCAAGCACTGAACGTGCGGCGCCGAAACCGTGCGTCAAAAGCAGAGGAGGTCGGCCATGCATAGAGGATCTTGCCTTTGCGGCGCCGTAAAGATCGTCGTCGAAAGTGACCTGCCGCGCCCCACCGCGTGCCACTGCCAGCAATGTCGCAAGCATTCCGGTCATTTTGAGGCCTCCATAGATATTCCCCGTACGGCACTTCGGATCGAAGGCGAGGATGCAGTGCGCTGGTACCAATCTTCTGAAAAGGCGCGACGGGGCTTTTGCGGCACCTGTGGATCAACACTGTTCTGGGATCCGATCCACCATGACTGGACGGCTGTCGCCATGGGCGTATTCGATGGTCCAACGCATACGTCCCTCGCGATGCATATCTTCGTGTCCGAGAAAGGGGA
Organism: Ruegeria sp. AH3; assembly: GCF_056536265.1. Classification (NCBI taxonomy): domain Bacteria; kingdom Pseudomonadati; phylum Pseudomonadota; class Alphaproteobacteria; order Rhodobacterales; family Roseobacteraceae; genus Ruegeria; species Ruegeria sp. AH3. The sequence continues at coordinate 143,510 of NZ_JBQFJL010000003.1, read as the reverse complement.
CTATTACGAGTTCGCAGACGGACTCCCTCAAAACGAACGTTAGCGCGAAGCAGAATTGGTTTTCGGAAACAGAGATGAGACAAAAGTTGATTTTGCTGACAGGCTGTTCTGGTGGCGGGAAGTCAACGTTACTTCAGGCCCTCGGCGAGCGCGGACACGCCACGGTGACAGAGCCCGGTCGACGGATTGTTGCGGATGAATTGGCCCGATCGGGTCACGCTTTGCCGTGGGTCAACATGCACGCATTCGCATTGCGTGCCATTGAGGTTGCAAGGAGCGACTTGCACGCAGCGCGTGAGTTAGAAGGTTCTGTCTTTTTTGATCGCGGGTTGGTCGATGCAGCTGTTGCTTTAGCGAGTTCCGGCGGACAGGACCTATCAGAAACACTCGGAAAAACGCGGCAATATGCGAAGCAAGTTTTCGTGGCTCCGCCATGGAAAGAGCTTTTCACGCAGGATGGTGAGCGCAGACACGACTTCTGCGCAGCAGTTCAGGAGTATCACCGTATTTTGTGCGCACTAGATACCCTTGGCTACTTGAGAACGGAGCTGCCAAGGGTATCAGTGCAACAACGCGTTGAATTCGTTCTGAGCATATGCGGTGCAGCTTAAACCAGTGGTCCGCTTCTAACCCATCAAGCTCTCGACTTTGCACCCGCAGCGAACGGCGGCAGTACGGGCTGCACCGCAGCGAGTATCTGTATGGGCGAAGGTCGGCTAAGGGCCGTCCTCGGTGGCAGTATGACATGGGGCAAGGGACTTGCCGCACCTGCTCCGATGTCGGCATCGAGCCCAAATTGTCGATTGCTGCGGAGTAGTGTTAATGTCTGCATACGATGCTCTGGAATCCGAAATGACCAAACACCCCAGTCAAGCGAACGATGAAAGGCCCGCCATTCTCTGTGTTGCAGGCTTTGGTGACAATGCGAGCATGTTTGAAAGTATGGCTGACACCCACCTCGCCAACAGCTATCGTTTGCTACCTATTAATCTTCCGGGATTTGGCGCTCAGCCTCTGGCAAAGAAAACAACTCTCGAAGCACTTGCGCAAACCGTCGCCGACGAGGCGAACAAGCACGGAGCCGAAATCATTGTTGCTCATTCGGTTGCTTCAATCATAGCTTCGCTGGCTGTCAAAAGGGCAAGCTGTCCTTTGACAACCATCATTTCATTAGAAGGTAATATCACTGCCGAGGATGCTTATTTTTCTGGAACTGCTGCCGACTCCAGTGATCCGTTTGCGTTTCGTGAGGCGTTTCTTGAGCGGCTTGATGAAATGGCGAAAACGGCACCAATCATTCGACGGTATCGTAGTGAAGTATCGAAGGCCGATACTCTGGCGCTGTGGCAACTCGGGACAGACGCGCGACATTTTTCAGCAGACTGCGTGCCCGGCGAGCTTTTGCAGAACGCGGCAAATGTGATTTATCTCTACAATCCTGACAACTGTCCGTACAGCACCGTCCGTTGGCTGGAAGAAAACAAGATGGATCGGATCGTTCTCGAAAAGGCCACACACTGGGCGAGCGTTGATCAACCCGAAAGGCTTGCAGAAATGATCGCTTAGGCACTCCACCGATAGACGAATACAGCCGTTCACAATTGGATAGATGAAAGCTGGCTTTGTAATGGTTTTCCGCAAGAACCGGGTCGCGGTGTCGGGGTCACGTAAGCTAATCCGTTAGGTGACAGTTAGTGACGGAACCAGAAGACATGACAAATCGCCCCATGCCAGCAATGGATTTTACAGCAAGCGTCATGCTGCTTCTGCTCGCGGCTGTTTGGGGCGGGTCGTTCTTCTTCGGCGAGGTTGCACTAACTGAAGTGCCACCGCTGACAATAACGTTGCATAGGGTGATCTGGGCAGTCCCTATTCTGGCACTCATCGTCCTATTCAAAGGATTGAGTGTTCCACGTGCCCCTCAGGTATGGGGAGCTTATCTCGTTATGGGAGCGCTCAACAATGCCATCCCATTTTCGTTGATCTTCTGGGGGCAAACGCAAATAGACAGCGGGTTGGCCTCAATCCTCAACGCAACAACAGCAATGTTTGCAGCGGTCGTGGCTGGCTTACTTCTGAAGGATGAGCCGCTGACTCCGAAGAAAATAGCAGGTGCTGCCCTAGGTATTATAGGGGTGGCCTTCATTATGGGGCCAAGCGCATTAACTGAGTTTAATCCTAGCAATCTGGCACAGCTGGCTATCCTTGGGGCGACGCTCTCTTATGCTTTTGCTGGGGTCTGGGGCAGAACAGCTCTTTCGGGCCAACCACCACTTGTAAATGCACTTGGTATGCTGATCGGCAGCACAGTGCTTATGATCCCTATTGTTCTTGTGATGGATGGCCCTCCAAGCTTCGCTCTGTCTGCTGGTGTATGGGCAGCGCTTATTGGGATGGCCGCTCTATCAACAGCGCTGGCCTATGTACTTTATTTCGCAATCCTTGCGCGCGCCGGAGCCGCCAATCTTCTTTTGGTTACGCTGCTGATCCCACCGTTCGCTATCGGTCTTGGTGTCACGTTTCTAGGTGAAAAGATGGAGCCGGAAGCTTGGGTCGGGTTTGCCATCATTGCTCTTGGCTTTGCTGTAACCGACGGTCGGCTTTTTTCCCGCTTTGCCAGGCACAAGCCCCAAAAAGTAGAATGAGGCGCTTTCTGGAATACTTTTTACAAGCACATTAAGGAGTGACGATCCCCGTCGTCACCAACAGGCCCGGCCAAGCGTCGGGTCTATTTTTAAGTAGCGGACATTCAGCGAAGACAAACGAATGGCGGCAAAGTCCGCAGACTGTGAGTTGGAACAGACACAAATTTTGGCAGTGCAGCGAACGGCCGCAAAGCGGGTTGCGATCGCAGCATTTGAACACAGTGCTCAAGGTCGGCTCTGGGCCGTGGGGTATGTCGTGGAAATCAGGGCAGGGGCTTATGCTGCGTTTTCTCCAAGATCAGCGCTGAGCCCAAAATCGACGGATGCTGCGGTCCGCGCTAAAGTCGGCAATGCGCAGAAAACAGACATTAAAGTGTTTTATGGCGGCACATTTGAGTCATCGACCTAGCTGGTCGTTGTCTGGAATGGTGGGCGTTAAAGCAACGAGTTCCAATTTTGGAGGATTCTTGGCTTACGGGTTTGAGTCTATAGACGGCTTAGTTCCTAAAATTAAACTGCACGCATACCGCTACACCGCTTGCGCCAAAGGCAATGGGTTTGCTGCACAACACTGATCTGTCTGATCGCATTCAGGCGCAGCATGCCTTGAGAACTGTTTTTGGTTTTTTAACGGTAGGCATCAGGCGGTGTGGCCAAGACTACCCTGTCACCGCTTGTCCCATACGTTGTACTCGCGCATCGAAACCAGTGTTTTGTAGCCGGATACAGGACTGTCATTCATATAGGCCGTTGCGAACTCGTCAAATTCCGTCATGGAAGAGCAATGCAGGATAAGGACGATATCGTCGTCGCCCGTAACCCATAGCATTCTGTTCACTGTCGGGCTTTTTCGAAGGTCGCGACAGAATTCATCCATTGTTTTTGGATTGTGCCCTTCGATTGAAAGCAGGACTACAATGACCAGGGGGCGATCTTCTAGCTTTGGCGAAACAATTGCAACTTCGCGCTCGATCGCGCCAATTTTTCGCAACCGCTGCACGCGACGCAGACAAGCGGCCGAAGATAAGCCGACATCGCCGGAAAGCTGATCGCCGGTCCGACGACTGTCCACCTTCATAAGCGCAAGAATGCGCCTGTCGAATTCATCAACTTCTTCCATAATTCGACACCCAATAAACGGCTCTACTGCGGAAATCTCGCAGAGATCGCGAGTGGATGCGAGATTTTAGTGCGATGGCAGTGCGTTTTGCGAGTTCGCCGCTTCGGCAATTGTTAGGTCTTGTTTGCCAAAACGAAGGAGGCAAACGGGATGATTGTTGGAACGAAACACAATCCACCTAAAGTTCGAAACCGGGATAAACGTGCTTTTTTTGTACTTTTACGGCTATGGCTAACCAAGCTTTGCACCGCTGCAGACGTTCGCACATGAAACGCGGTGCGATTGCAATTCTGCCGCTTGCACTGGCTGCATCTTTCTACGGATTCGCATTCGGGATTCTGGCTGCACAAGCAGGTTTCACTTGGTGGAGTGTGGGCGTACTCAGTGCTTCCGTATATGCAGGATCATCGCAGATCGTCGCCGTCGAACAGCTTTCCACAACCGGCTCGGTTATTGCAGCAATCATCGCGGGGGCGGCGCTCAATCTGCGCTATGTTGCAATTGTTGCGTCCCTGTCAGAGGTTCTGGACGGTCTTTCCATCAAACAAAAACTACTCGCCATCCATCTGGTCAGTGATGAAAACTGGGCACTGACGATGGCGCAACGGGAAAGATCACCCGATGTTGGAGCGGCATTTCTTTATGGTTCTGGCCTCGTCATGATAGGTGTATGGGTCTTGTCCACCACGATGGGCGCTGCGGTCGGAAACGCGCTGCCTGGCCTAGAGCGCTACGGAATTGGCTTTGCATTCACGGCTGCATTCATAGCGATGACTTATGGGCTATGGCAAAGAAAGTCACAGTTGCTACCCTGGTTGACCTCGGCAGTATTCGCCTTGGGAACCTGCAGTATTGGCGTCTCTTCCGCGTTTGGAATTTTGGCCGGTGCCTTCGCAGGATTAGTCGCAATTTATCTGCAGAAAGTTCTGCAGGAGGAGCACCCATGACCTCGGTTCATTTGTATTTTATCGGATTTCTGGCGATAGCGACGATAATGGTCAGAATATCAGGGCTCGTTGCCGGCCAATGGATTCGACGATCCAAGCATTCCTGGATCCTGAAAGAGCTTCCTGGGTTGATCCTTGTCAGTCTGGTTGCGGTGTCGCTTGCAAATGAGTCTGTGGTTGGTTGGATCTCGGCGGTAGCGGCTCTTGCAGCAACCTATTTCACAAACAACGTTGTCATCGCGATGTTGTTTGGCGTGTTGGCTTTCAATGGCGTCGGTGTCTTTATCGGCTGAAGTATGAACCAACCTTTCAGACGAAGGCTGCGAGAAAGCCTCGCGATGAACTTTTGGCCAAGGTCCGCATTGGGCCGCTCGTTTCGGCACGAACTTTACTGACTTATTAGTTGCTACGGGTACTTCAAAATTGGCAAATTGCCCAGACTAGTTATGACTCAACTGGCATCAATTGTTCCCTTCGCCCAGCTGATTGTCACTCACTTCAACTACAGGTTTCGGGCTTAATGCTGCCGCCCTGTCTTATCTCTCCATCCTCCAGGATGTCGGCTCTTAAGCCGCCACGATGAACAAGACCTCGGAGCATGCCGGGCGGCGTCGTTCTTTGCAGCCATGCGCACGGTTCCGCCAGCCGAGATCCCTGGCACAGGATGCCGCCAACCCGAAAGCGTTGACCCATTAAGGCATTGAGATCGATACCGCGCGTCACAATGTTCCTTCGAGCGTCCACGGCTGACATCTCGACATCGTGTTCCGATGCCAAAAACTCTATTGCTTCTGCTTCAATGAGCGTGAGAGCCTGACCCCAACGGCCTTCGCTCTGGAAGTGTCCCTTTCCGAGTGCGTAGCGGTCGCCGTCAATGCCGACGCCTGCAATAAGGCGCGCCGATGACAGCAATTCTCCGGGTGCGCCGGAGTCTGCAAACCGGAAAATTGCTTCGATGGTCCCTTGCTTTTCATCGCGGCTGGGCAGAGCCAATGCAGGGGGGGCGATGACCCAACCCTCCAAGACATCTCCACATCCACTCATGATTCCTTCTGGCACCCAGGCCACACCGGATGGCGTACCCGCCATCGCAACATACCCATCACCGCCCTCAAGTCGCCCGATCCACCATCCGGCCCATTGAAAACACTCGGGCGCGCGGACAGGGATAAGAGCAAGGTTTTGAGCGGCCAGCCAGTAACCGATTTTCTCTAGCCCAAGGTCATCGGGCGCAGCGGGAATTTCGTTCAAATCAGCGCCCAGAATTTGGGCCAAACAATCCGAAAAAGACTTGTTTTCGGAGGACCGGATAGAGGATGGGAAAGTTGTCTTTTTCATAGCTGAAGATATCCAAACTTAGATCGCAAACGACGAAAAACTCCGAGCCAGCATCAGGAAACACCTTCCGCGATCAGAAAATCTGCATCTGCATTTGCCTGCCTAATGGCGCGCGCAGCGCTGTATTCGGGAGAGTTATAGCATGCCAATGCCGTGTCGAAGTCCTTGAACTCAACCACCACATTTCGGTCACGTGAGGCACCTTCAAGGGCGACGTATCGACCTCCACGCACGTGGAATTTTGCATCGAACTTTTCAAAAGCCTCTAGCGCGGCTTCAAGATACTCGGGATATTCACTGTTGTTGTGTACGGCTACCCGCACAATCCAATACCCTTTTGGCATTTTTGTTCCTCTTTTGATTTAATGTATTATGTCGCTTGCAGGGGCGATCATGGCAACGTCTGCATTGGGTGAAATGTGGATTTGGCTTTCCAGGACATGTGCGGGGTCTTGGTTGTCCATTTCGTTCTCCTGAAACTCGAGATGTGGCTTTCAGTGCGTTTTAATGCAGTGGCGCCATCGACAAAAACGAGTTATTTTGATCTAAAAGATCGATTTCGGAGATGGATAGATGGAGCTTTCCGATTTGCGGGTTCTTCGCGCGGTCGTGCACGAGGGCGGCGTAACACGCGCTGCAGAGCGTCTGGGTCGCGTGCAATCCGCAGTTACAAGTCGCATCCAGCAACTTGAGGGTCGATTGGAGACGACGCTCTTTATCCGACAAGGTCGTAAGATGGTTCTTACCCCGGCTGGCAAGATTCTGATGGAGTATGCCGAGCGACTTCTGGCGCTGGCTGAAGAAGCAGAGGACGCACTGCATTCGGACAAGCCAACAGGCGTCCTGCGTATCGGATCGATGGAAAGCACCGCGGCGGTTCGCCTCCCTGGACCGCTTGCTACGTTCTCCGAACGTTTTCCCAGTGTGATTCTGGAGATGCAGACGGGCAATCCTGTCATGCTTCTCGATGCTTTGATGCAAGGTGAGATCGACGCTGCCTTTGTCGCGGAGCCTGTTCCGGAGAAGCGATTTGACCAGATGACAGCTTTCACGGAAACGCCGGTCCTTGTGACGTCGGATACACATGCACCGATTGGAGGTAAGAATGGCTGCCCTCGAACAGTATTGGTTTTTGAGCATGGATGCCCCCACCGCAAGCTTCTTGAGCAATGGTATGCGCAACAAGCAGATGTTGCTGAGCGCACAATCCAAATGGGTTCTTATCATGCCATGCTGGGCTGCGTACTGGCTGGAATGGGTGCGGCACTCGTTCCGTACAGCGTCATTGATACCTTTCCATCGGCTCGTAGGCTGCGGGTCACGCATCTGCCGGAAGGGAGCAACACGTTGCGAACAAAGCTGGCGTGGCCGAAGGGTAGATTGTCGCCCAATGTCGCAGCGCTAAAAAGTGCCATCAAAGATCATTGCGACCAAGCCCGAAACTTGGAGCAACAAACAGACTGTTGATACGAGAATGGCTACGGAGATGTTTGGCCATCTTTGCGAACTCACACCGCTACGGCGCTCTGAGCCGCGCAATCGCCGAGGGTTTGATCGATAGAAGACACTTGACCGAGATAGACGCGCTCACCGGCGTTGTGCCGAAATTAATAGGCAAAACAACGATAGCGTGCTTGTCAGGTTTTGGAATTCAGGACTTAACTACCGTCAATACGTTTTGTAGCAAATTACAATCTGTTTCAGACAGCAAAGAACGCAGTTTCAAGTAGTTATTCTGAGGTCTAATACCGCTGGCGTGCTGATCGGGAGAAACCATGCGGAAAACCATTGTGCGCCCTGAGTTGTTGGTCATCGTATTTGGGGCGGTTCTGTTAAATACTGTTCCAATTTGGGTAGGTAGTTTGGCTCGGGCTCACGTACTCACCGACACTGCCTCGGGACTTCATGCAAGTTTGCTCTTGCTCTCCGCTGCCAGCACATGTGCTGGCTTCATACCTTTTCTGAATGAGCGGTTTTCAACGGTATTGGCGTTTCTCGCGCTAGTGACCCTCTCGGCCGGAGCCCACCTTTCTGTATTCGTGGCGACGGTAGCATGTGGGGCTCTTGGTCTGGCACTAGGCGCTCTCAGTCGGGGGGCACTTAGTTGCGTGTCCCAGGACCCACGACGGGTGCGTCAGTTGAGTGTCGCTCTGACTATCGGGCTTGGTTTGTCCCTTTGCGTCTACCTTGTTGAGCCGTTGCTTCGGGTTGGTCCATTTCCGGTTTTGACGGTTCTTGCAGTCATCCTCTTTGTACCGCGATGTGAAGTTTCCAAATCGCGCCTGCCAATCCGATCCGAGATGGTTCTTTCCGGCACCACACTTCGAATGGTCCCGTTTTTCGTGATGATGGGGGCCTATTGGACGTTTCTGGAGCTTTTTGGACAAACCATCGGTTCGGCCGAGGCGATGTCATACTGGCTCTTGGGGAGTTTGGTAGCGAGCGCCGTTGGATCGTGGATCGCTGGAGTGGTTCCAGTGTTTGGGACAAGAATTGTGCGCGACGTGTCCTTGTTGGCGGCGGGGATTTCCGGCGCTGCAAGCTACGTGACATCCGACATGCTCGCACTGGGACTCATGATCCTTGCAAACGGTTTTGCGTTGTTTCTGTTCTTTCCGCTTTACCTTGGCCTGGCGGGCGCGCGGGCGACAGAGGCAATGGCAATTTACCTTTTGGGTTTTGCCTTCGGTGGCGTCGCAGGGGCGCTGATCATTTCGCTCGGAGGATACACTCTGCTTGCCGCGACTATTCTTGTTGCTGCGTTTGCGGCATTGTCACGATCGCCTTTTCGTCGGGAAGATTGACTATGAGCCCTGCCTTGCGCCATCCTTCAAAAGCCTTGTCGACCAATGGCCCTGTGAAATGATTAAAGACCATTTCTTCGGGAACGTGATCTTCGAAGTCCGGCAATATCCCCAGCAGTGCGTCGCGTGCGGCCTCCGCCTCTCTCAGATTGCCTAGTTCCGCGTGAAACCATGCGAGGTGTGCATGGTACCAGGGGAATCCGTCCATCGGGACTTTTTCGATCTCCAGAAGCGCGGCCTGCCAGAAATCGCCAAGGGCAAATCGCCAGGCATGGGCATAGTGATACCAGCCGGGGTGAATGGGGCTTAGGTCAATCGCTTGATCAAGCAAAGGAATTGCGCGGTCAAAATCACCCAAAAAGGCATGGCAATGCCCGATTTCGGCGAGGATATCGGCATGTCCCGGATTAAGTTTGAGGGCCGTGTCTGCGGACGCTCGAAAGCCCGGAAGATCGTGTGTGTGGAACTGGCAAAGCGCCAACACCATACGGGCGAACCCGCTTTGAGGATCGCAAGCGACCCCCCGCTGCGCTGCTGCCAAGGCCTGGTGTGGGGCGTCGATACCGGGACGTTCGTTCAGGTGATACCGCCGTTCTTCCAGCAGAACATGCGCATACGCGGCCCAACCGTCGGACGAGCCTTGATCGACTTGCAGCAGCATTGGCAAAGTATTGCGAAGTTCCAAGTGTAGCTGCGGGTCGTAGGTTTTATAGAACTCATAGAACTTTGCGACCGCCGCGTAGACGTCCCAGGTTTTCGATTGCCCAGTGACCGCTCGCTGCCGGATGCGGTAGCCGAGATCACCGTGCTGGGACCCGACGCGACCGGCGGTCAACAGTCCAATCTCGTTCTGCAATTCAAAGATGTCCTGCGGCTGCGCGGTTCGGTCAAATTGCTCGATCAGGGCAATCTCACCCGAATAGGCGTCGCTGACTTGAATGGTCACCCGCAGTCGCTCAGAGGATCGGCGCAAACTGCCTTCCAGGATAAAATCGACGCCATAATATTCAGCAATACTTGCGTGATCCATCCGGTTTTCATGAATGTGCAGGCCGGTGAGTTGCGACAAGACGCGCAGATTACGGAACCGTGTCAGGTTTGAAGTGATTTCTTCGCTGAACCCGTCGGCGATTTGTTGGTCGTCTTCTTGCGCACTGAGGCTGCGAAAAGGCAAGACGATCATGCAGGGCAACTGCGATCGCGCATTCGCGCCACAGGCGATGGGTTTGGCGACTTCGGACAGCCGAAATCCGACCCCATGCACGGTCTTGATCACTCTTTGAACATTGCCTGAGTCCCCGACGGCACGCCGTGCCTCTTTGATCGCCGTCGAGAGTGTTGCATCCGTGATGATACGCCCGTTCCAGACTTGCTCGATCAATTCGTCCTTGCTTACGATTTCTCCGCCCGCCGCGTGCAGCGCGCGCAATATACCGAGAGTTTGACGGGTAAGCGCCGCCGTGTGACCGCCCCTGAGGGTCGTCATCTGATCAAAGTCGATCTCGGTATCAGCGATCATGATTCTCATGGCCGGGCTAGAATCCTCTAACTTCTTACCGAATAAAAGCACGATCTCAGGAAATTCTCAGACTTCTCTCAAGCTCTGCGTGTCAACGCAGCGTAGGTCCACTCTCAACACCTTGTCGCGATTCAACGATGCGTTTTGGAGAGTAGACCATGAAATACCGCAGTGCTTTGCCGCAATTGAACGGTACACAGATGATCACTGATGGCGGACTTGAGACGACCCTGATCTTTCACGAAGGCATCGATTTGCCTTTGTTCGCTGCCTTTACTGCGCTCGACACCGATAAAGGTGTGGCGACGATGGACGCCTATATGGAACGTCACGCACGGATCGCCCTTGCCGAGCAGCGTGGATTTCTAATGGACACGCCAACCTGGCGTGCCAGTGCCCGATGGGCGGCTGAACTTGGTGTATCGCATGACGAACTTCGCGCAGTGCATCGTGAAGCCGTTTGCGCGCTCAGGGCCTTGCGGGAACGGCTAGAGCAACCTGAAACGAGCCCATTCGTCATAAACGGGGTAATCGGCCCGCAAGATGATGGATACGCGCCCGCACGCCTGCTGACCGAGGATCAGGCGGAAGCCTACCACGGCGTTCAGATCGGCTGGTTCTATGAGTTTGGGGCGGACATGGTGTCTGCCATAACCGTGACCTACTCCGAAGAGGCCATCGGCATCGCCCGAGCGGCCAAGGCGAAGGCCATGCCGCTTGCAATCGCCTTTACGGTGGAAACCGACGGCAAACTTCCCTCCGGTGAGACGTTGAAGGATGCCATCGCGCGGGTTGATGCTGCCACGGACGCGGCACCGGCCTACTACATGATTAATTGTGCGCATCCGGATCACTTCGCGCACGTCCTTCACGGGGATTGGACGGCGCGCATCAGGGGAATCCGGGCGAACGCTTCGCGCCTGAGCCATGAAGAGCTCGACTCAGCTGATACGCTTGATGATGGAGACCCAATTGAACTTGGTGCGCTCTATGCGGGCCTCGACGTCCTATTGCCCAACTTGACGGTAGTCGGTGGCTGCTGTGGCACTGACCATCGGCATATCGCGGCCATCTGCGAAGCGCTTGGCACATCGGATCACGCAAATCGCAGTCAAAATCGCATCGAAGGAAAGAAACATGCCAGCTGATACGACCTTTACGACCTCTTGGGCGTTGCCCCCGTGTCGGCGCGGTGGCTTATCGTCGGCCATTCTTCAAGTACGCAAAGCGCTGCGAGCGCGTTGGCGTCAACGTCAGATGGGATCCTTGGTCGACTATCTGGATGATCACCTGCGGTCTGACATCGGGTTGCCGCCGCAAGGTCGGCGGGAAATGCCCAACCTAGAATTTCCGCGGCTCTGAAGATCTCGCGTGAATCAAGAACGACCGACCGGTGCAGAAACCGGACGGCGCCACAGGCGTTACGTGCGCCCATTTCCAACCTCAACCGCTATTTAAAAGGAGACTAAAATGAAACCGAACAACCTTCTGATCGCCACAGCGATCGCCCTTGCGCCCGGGTTTGCAAATGCCGAGATGCTGTCGGCCTTTGACGTGGCAGAGGACCACACACGCATCTTCATGGCGGCCCAGCCCGTCCATGAAAACGGAATGCCCGCTCATGGCAATGCCTTTGTCAGCCAAGGTTACATCTACCCGGAAGGCACGCTTGCCGATGGGACGGTAGGCGTTCTCGAGGACGGCAGCCCAGCATTCCCGGATCTCGTTCTTGGCACATGGACTTGTGATGGGTACTTCGTCGGCGAAGGTGGGAATGCCACCACCGGTGTCTGGATCATCAGCCGTCAGACCTTTGCGTTCGACGACGGCGCAACGGTCGTCACCCAAGGCACCGAAATTGCAGATATCGGTCAGCCCAACCTGCGTCCGGTGACCGGGACAACCGGCGACTATGCGGGAATTGATGGTGGCCTGATCCAAACGACGCTGGGCTTCACCGATTTCTGGGGACTGAGTGCAACATATGCGTTCGAACAGCCTGTTGAGGCTGCGGCTGGCGCACAAGACGCAGCTTACGAAAAAGGAGACGAGCGACCGTTGCCCATCGACGAGCATGACCACCTGGAGTGGGATTCCGGTGTGCCGGTAGGACCAATCTCTGAAGCGCACTTTGCCCCGTCAACATAAACTTCGATCAGTTGGCGAGCCACTTACTGGCTCGCCCCTATCTCTCCTTTGAGGCTTAGAAATGAATATCCAGACACCTCCTCCTATTCGCCAGGCAGAACCTTCGGACGCTGAAAGCATGGCCAAGCTGATCAATCTTGCGGGTGAAGGCATCCCGAACTGGCTCTGGACCCGCGCCTGTGTCGAAGGGCAAACGCCCCTCGAGATCGGCATCGAACGAGCCAAGCGCAAGATCGGTGGGTTTTCCTACACGAATGCGTTGATCGCTGAGCCACATGGATATCCTGTTGGCATGGTGTTGAGCTACGCAATTACCGAAGTGCCAGCGGATAATCCTGATGATCTACCGGCACCGATAGCACCATTTGTTGCACTCGAAAAGCAGTCGGAGAACACATGGTTCATCAACGCCTTGGCCGTATTCGCCGAAGGACGGGACCAAGGCATTGGTACGCGATTGTTGGCGGCAGCCGAAGATCAGGGGCGCGCAAACGGATTCGAAAAGATGAGTATTCAGGTCTATGCGCAGAACACCGGAGCAGTGCGGCTTTATGAACGGCTAGGGTACGATCGCGTTGCAAGTGAACCCGTGCGTCTGCATCCAAGTCCGCCCTACTACACAGGCAATGTACTTCTGTTGATGAAATCCCTCACAGTCCACGTTGCGTGAAGCAGCAACGTTCCGAAGGAAACAACAATGACGTCCTATTGGTTCGTTCTTTCTGCGGCCGGTGCCAGCTTCACTTTGGGCAGCGTACTGCTCAAACAGTTTGCTGACACGGGTGCCGGTTTTGTCCTGCTGATCGCCATTGTCGTACTTGGGCTTGGCAATTTGGCCTATTTTCGACTGCTAGCGCACGGGCTTGGGCAAGGTGCAGTCATGTCCAACATGAGTCAGGTCATCGCGCTTTCTGTACTTGGCGTGCTTCTTTTTGGCGAGCGCCTTGGGTTGCCGCAATTGGCTGGATTGGGGCTGGCCATCGTCAGCATCTGGCTCTTTTCCCAACCGTGTTGAATTTTTGTGAGGTATCAAAAGTGAACAATCGACCTCAATCCCTCTTGGTATTTGCCGCGCTTGCTGGCGGCCTGTTTATTGCAGTTCTGGCTTCAGCATCTAGCGAAGAGACTCAGACTGCTATTTCCCTTCCCTCGCCGTTGACGGACCTAGACTTTCTTTATGACGGTGCGCCCGAGCCACCCCTCGTGGAGCTCGGACGCAACCTCTTTTTTGATCCGATCCTGTCGGGCAATCGCAACATATCATGTGGTACCTGCCATGATCCCGCGCTCGGATCGGGCGACGGCTTGGCACTTGGCATCGGAGAAGGTGGCTCAGGAGCAGGACCAAAGCGCGTGGCCGTTGACCCGGTCACTGGGCGGGTGCCCCGCAACGCGCAGCCGCTTTGGAACATAGGCGCGCGAAGCTATGTCTCGCTGTTTCACGACGGGCGTGTGGAAGCGTTGAACCCAGCCGATCCCACAGGCACCATCCGTAATCCCGCAGGGTCGGATTTACCCAAGGACCTATCCGGCCCCTTGGCGGCACAGGCATTCTTCCCCGTGACTTCCCCGATTGAAATGGCCGGGCAGTACGGCGAGAACCAGATCGCCAACGCCGCCCATCACGAAGATAGGCCACAGATCTGGGAAAACCTAGCGCAGAGGGTTGCGAATGTTGCTGAGTACCTAGAGATGATCCGCGCTGCATTTCCCGAGATCACGGGTGCCGAGGATGTTGATTATTCTCATATCGCAGAAGCACTGGCGGCGTTCCAAACGACTGCGTTCCGATCTGATGAAAGCCCTTTCGATACGGTTTTGCGAACTGGGAATTTGTCGCTGCTAACGCCGGATGCGCAAGCTGGTCTTAGACTTTTCTACGGCGCTGCAGGTTGCGCAAACTGCCATAGCGGCCCGTTACTGACCGATCATCGGTTCCATGCCATCGCCGTCCCGCAAATCGGACCGGGCAAAGGGCATGGAGGAGATATGACCTATCTGCAAAAGACCGGTTTACCGGGCCGGACAGAAGATGAAGGCAGGTTCCGAGTGACTGGTGATCCCGCAGATCTGTTTGCCTTTCGGACGCCATCCTTGCGCAATGTGTTTTTGACCGGACCGTGGGGCCACAGCGGCGCGTTTGCTTCGCTTGAAGACATGGTGCGGCACCATATTGATCCCAAGGAAAGCTTTGCCGACTTCGATCCCATGGATGTGTCTCTGCCAAATCTTGACCACGTGCAGCGCCTTGTTTCTCGCGGTTCGGCGCTTGAATTCGGACCACTGGAAGATACACGCCGTGATGCTTTCGATCTGCGGGACGGATGGGTGATGAGTTCACCCGCATTGCGCGACCGCATTGTCGCGGCAAATTCGTTGGATCCTGTTGTCTTGAACGATGAAGAAGTCCGCCAGCTTGTCGCGTTCCTTCATAGCCTTACCGATCCAACTGTCCTGAACCGAGGTGAGATGGTCCCGACCGATCTGCCGTCCGGTTTGCAACCGCAACCACGAGCCCAAATTCACCCAACTCGTCACTGAGGCGTTGCGAGATTCTGAGCGGCACATTCCATTCGTCGGTGCCGCTCTGCTTTTGGCTCCGCTCAAAAAACCATTAATCGCAGTTCGCGATCCAATGCCGAATGACAGATAAGTCAGCGTTGCGGTCATTCCCTAAGTCCGTCTCGAACGGCTGCTTCGAGTTCAGAGTGGTCAAAATTTTCTGCTATGGTGTGCCCGACGTCTGAAACTTTAGGTATCGGGACAATTGTATGATTTAGTCCCGACAACAAATTACCAATGAAGGTTTTCGATGGCACGCAGGCTTGCAGCAATTCTCGCCGCTGATATGGTCGGATACTCGCGGTTAATGGCAGCCGACGAACCGGGGACAGTCGAACAACTGAGAATCCGCCGTCGGCTGTATTTCGAACCCGAAATAAGTCGCTTTAGTGGTGAAATTGTCAAACTTACAGGTGATGGTCTACTTGTGATTTTCGACAGTGTCGTGAACGCGGTAGAAGCCGCAGTGGCCATACAAAACTCCCTGACTACAGCGAACGCGGACGTGCCTATTAAAAGTAGAATTGACTTTCGAATTGGTCTTCACGTCGGCGACGTGATCCTTGGCGAGGATGATATCTATGGCGACGGGATAAATGTCGCCTCTCGACTGGAAGCTCTCGCAGAACCAGGTGGCGTAATAGTGTCCGACGACGTATATCGCCACGCGCGGGGAAAGACTGATCTTTCATTTGTTGACTTAGGCGAACTGGAATTGAAGAACATTCCCGAAGCTTTGCGCTGTTACAAGATCAGTCCGTTTGACAAAGCTGAATCCACTCTGTCGCTAACGGGGAAGTTTTCTTCCGACAAACCTTCGATCGCAGTGCTGCCATTTCAGAATATGTCAGCAGACCCGGAGCAGGAGTATTTTTGCGATGGTGTCGGCGAGGACGTAATTACCGAGCTTTCCAGGTTTCCCGAACTATTCGTGATCGCGCGAAACTCATCTTTTTCGTTTAAGAATAAAACGATAACTCATAACGATATCGCGCGCGAACTTTCGGTCCGCTACATGTTGGAGGGAAGCCTCCGACGTGCTGCGAACCGTGTGCGCATCACAGCTCAGTTAATCGAGTGCGAGACAGGCACACACATTTGGGCAGAACGCTACGACCGTAGCGTTGAAGATATATTTGAATTGCAGGATGAGATCACCAGCAGCGTGGTTGGCGCTATTGCACCGCAAATAACTCAGGCCGAGCTCGAACGGGCCAGTAGAGAGCGAAACATTCAGTTCAGTTCCTACGATCTTGCGCTTAGAGCAATGGCGCTTTTCCATGAAGGCGGTTTTTCGAGTAACGAGGGATACGAAGCTGTTGTGACCACGGCACAGCGAGCCCTGGATATTGACCCTCGCAATGCGCTGGCGCATTGGATTCAGGCTTACGCACACACGATGCGCTATCTCTTTCAGGTCGATGAGAAACCTGAAGACATGCTGAAACTGGCTCAAAAAGCTGCCGATGCTTTGTTCCAGCGCGATCGATTGGATCCTCGCGCCCTTACAATTCGGGGCATGATCAGGCATTTCCAGCAGGCCTATGATGAGGCGACCGCGGATTTTCAACGTGCGTTCGAACTCAATCCGAATTTCGCGCTGAACATTTTTTTTATGGCCTGGCACGAGTCTCTTGTTGGGCGTACCGATGAAGCAAAAATGCATGCAAAGCTAGCGCTGCGCCTGTCCCCGAGAGACGCAGATGTCTGGGTCGGCGATGCATATCTTGCTTTGGCTCAATCTCATTTCGCAGAAGGAGATTTCGAAAAGGTTCAGGAGTGGGGCAAACTTGCTGTACAATTCACCCCGCGAGCTCCAATTCGGCGGGCTTTGCTAATTGCCAGTGCGGCCCATCTTGGTCGGCCAGATGATGGAATTGTCCATGCCGAGGCATTGGCCAGTTTCGCACCAACTTTTTTGGACAGTATCGTTTCTGGGCGCCTCTCTCTTTACCGCCAACCCAAGCACAATGCCCTTCTGATTGATGGGATTGTGAAGTCGGGTTGCAACCTTACTTAGATTCCGCGTTGGTCGGCGGATAATTCTTGAGTGACCGCTTCTTGTTTCTTTACAGAACCAGAGGTTACCCCGCGCAGCCAATGGCTGCTCTGTCCGCATCCTGTGGTTCGCAGACGTCGAGATTTTGCATTTGCAGCGAATGGCAGGTTCCACGGGCCGCGCCGCAGCAGGTCGACCAGTTGGTGAATGTCCGGAATGGGCCGTTTTCGCCCGACCTGAAGGTGAATTGTCGATTAGGCATTGGTTTCAGGTCAGCTTCTGACTCCAATGCGGGGGTCGAGTTCATTTGCATACGAGCGGGGTTAACTGTTGATCTGTAAACCCTTACTTTTGTTCTTGTAGCCATTAATCCGCTCTTGGGTTTCGGTGGCTTCGCGCTTGAGCCAATCTACGAAACGGCGCAATTGGGGACGCTGCAACGTTTGCTCTCGCAGGTGAATCCGAAATGGGTTTGGCGCTGAAAGCCCTTTTTCAACAGGATAGGGAAGCACCAAGGACCCTTCTTCCAGATCGTTCTCTATCAAAGAAGCGCCGCAAAGGAGAAAGCCCACATCTTCTCTCACTGCTTCAAGGGCCATCTCCGCTCGCTTGTAATACGGTCCTCGGTCAGCACCAGTACGCCGCATTCCGAAAGTCTGAAACCATTCACGAAATCCTGGCCTGTCTTCTTTACTTCTGTGCTCTTCCAAATGAAGTAGCGGCATCCCTTCCATTTCGTGCTCGGTGTCGTAATCAGCTATTCTGCGTAAGTTGTCTGGGCTGCATACAGGGACGAGATAGTCAAAAAAGAGCGGCTCCCCTTTTTCACGTCCGCCGTATTCAACGCGGATATCTGGCGCCCCCAGCCGCATCGGAACGTCCCCCGCTCCGTTGATGCAAAAAAGAATGTTTGGATGGTCTTCTCTAAATTTCGGTAACCGAGGTGCCAGCCACAATTCGGACCAATCCGGGTCGGCAACGATGTGAATTTCGCTAACACGCTGAAAATCGAGCGCAGTTGATACGCGTTCAAGTGCCGAAAATGCAGTACGAAGATCCGTCAGTGCCCCTGACAGTTCGGGTGTTGGGTGTAAACCCGACCGACCACGGACCAAAAGGTCTGTTCCAAGGTAGTCTTCCAGTGCCCGGATCCTTTGACCAACCGCAGCTGGGGTGATCCCCAATTCGCTGGCGGCTGCTTTGAGCGAACCAGTTCGAAGGGCTACTTCGATAGCTTGAAGAGACTTGAGGTGCGTAGACATAGAAGTTTGATAAAGATTTTCTTTCGACGGCGCAAATTTCTGCACTACTACGCCGGTTTTTCTTTAGTTCAGCAAAGAAAATTTGGTTCGGAATCTTGAAGCCTGAGTGCCACAATCTCTGTACACGGTAAAACGGAGGTGGAGAAATGTTGAAGAGATTTGTAATCGAACGGGACATTCCTGGCATTGGAGATTTTTCGTTGACCGAGCTTTGCGCCGCGTCGCGTGCTTCAAATAAAGCACTTGTCGACGTCGGCCCGTCAATTCAATGGCAACATTCCTATGTTGCCGGAGACAAAACATTTTGCATCTATCTGGCTGAAAGCGAAGCCGAGATTCAGAAGCATTCAGAGTTGTCGGGGATTCCGGTGGGGAAGATAACCGAGGTTCACCAAATCATCGACCCGCTTACCGCGAACAACTGATGCACATGGCACGCGCACGGTGACCAGCCCTAGTTGGTCACCGCGCGCGAATTACCGATCTTCTTTTAGTAAAAGTAGCGTAGCGCAATCATAGTCCCGATTTGGTTGAGCAATGGTGAATTTGTATCAGCCTTGGTTTCGCAAATCTTGCGAATGGCGGAAAACCGGTTAGGACAAAAAGCGCTGCGAAGAGCCACATCAAATGCATAAAAATCATCGAACCGGTGACCACACGCCTTATTCAATCCAGTAGTTGACCAAAGCGGCTTCTGCAAATTCACCAAGCTCAGGATGGTCGCTGAAATAGTTCAAAAAACTCAACACGGCCTCATTCTGTGCAGGCGTCAATTGGTTGAACTTGGACTTCCTGAACTCATGCAGCAGTTCTTTCGATGTGCCGGGGTCGAGTGCAAGTAGGATGCTTTCACTGGCATATTCCGGACTGTCTGAATTTCGCAGAGCCCAAAGCAGATATGCAGGCAAATAGTACTGAAATGCCTTGGCGCTGAAGGCAGTGGGGGCAGCGTAACCGTAAACGATCATTTGATCGGTCATCTCATGCCATTTGACCCCGCCGTAGAATTCAAGAATATCCACGTCATCCATACATTCGGGGTGAAGAAGTTCATCATCAGCAGGTGGATCAAGGCCGTCAAATGCAGCAATGATCTGGGTCGCAAGATCTTCCGTTGTTGTCGTTACCTTTGGCATGGTGCCACATTAAACTGGCTGAAACCCCGAAATCGAGTGTATCAGCAACAATTCGGATTCGAGTGATTGCGATGGATAACGGACAAAAGCTCTTCCAGGACGTCAGTCATGAATTCCACGACAATTCCATTTATGCCCTAAAATTGATTTCGCCTGACCCAGACAACGATGACTGGGTGAGTGAGCTAAAACTCGACATTGATCATATTGAGGAATGGATCAGGCAGGACAATGGGCAATTCAGTTTCTCCGTTTCCCAGGTCAATCTGTGTTTCGAGGGCGTTTCCGATCTGTCCGTTTCCTTTTCGTTTCCGAAATCGACCGTTACACCGCTGCCAATCGACCGGATTACCCGGTCCAAAGAACCAGTTCGGATCCATGGAATGGACTATTCCGAATTTGCCTGGACCATCGAACTGAATGACCGCCGCGGCGGTCGCATTTGCTTCCACGCCACCGGGTATCGCTTTGAAAGGGTCGGGGAACCCGTCATCTGCGAAGAACAATATATACCCAAACACCTGCGCCCACCGCAATGAATTCAAACTTTTTTTGGTCACCACTGCAATTTACAACGTAGCAGACCATCTGCGATCTTGCCGAGGATCTGGATTAAGTACTTGGGTATGTTTTTCAGTGCCGCTTGTGCCTGTCAGCCTTTCGCTTATCAGGTTTTGAAGAAAGAAAGCTACTCGGTGACCGATTGTCCGCCGTCACAGTGGCGGCGACTTCATTCTGCGCATAGCAAAATTAAGCAGTAGCCACACCTTCCGGGGATTGCGCCTCCTGTTGCAACCACTCTCGAACAACACGGACAGCTCGCCGCCGTCCCGCGCGCTGGTTGGTGGCGAGGTAATATCCACCAAAGGGAATTTCTACGACGTTAAGGCTCACCAACGCACCTGTCTCAACTTCTGTTTGACAAAGGTGCTTGTCCATCAGAACCGCCCCCAGGCCGGCGACGGCTGACTGGATTGACAGGAGTGCTCCTAATGGGTGAGGCAGATCAAGAGTTGGAACTTCTTTCAAACCAGATTTCGAGAACCATTCTGGCCAAAGACGGAATGTTGCCTCTTCAATCAATGGGCCGGTTGCCAGAACTTTAAGGTCGGCCTCAGAACCTTTAATTGGCGCAAAGTTTGGCGCGGCAAAAGCTCTGACCAGAGATGGGAACAACAGGTCGTACCTTTCGTCTGGGGGGGTGCGCAGATATCTTAGGCCCAGATCGAAATCGTGCGCCTCAATATCCATGACCTCTGTTGTGATCGATAGACGTAAGTCTATCTCTGGATGCGCGGCTTTCAGACGTGGTAGCCGTGGAACCAACCATTTTTGCGCGACGGCGCTCTCTGTCGTCATGGTAACAACACCTTTGGGCGCGGAAGTCAGAGCGTCAGTTGCGATGGCAATTTGGTCAAGTGCAGGTGTGATCTGTCCCAAGTAAATTTGTCCCTGTTCGGTAAGGGCAACACCAGACTTTTGCGTCCGAAACAAATGCACGTTAAGCCGCTTTTCCAACCCGCGAATGTGACGGGAAATTGCGGAGTGCGATACGTTCAATTCCTCCGCTGCACGGGTAAAGCTACCCAACCTCCCGGCGGCCTCAAAGGCACGCAACGGATTTAGGGGAGGTAAGTTTCTTGGCATGATTGATTGTGACTTTTTGGAACAATAAATGTCAAGAAACGGCGTTTGTGGGATGCCAAGCTTTCTATGAGAGTAGGTGCATGACTAATAAAGGAGAGATCCATGAAGTACGCCTATACTCGTGATTTTGTATCACATCGTGAAGTCCCGGCCTCAGGAGTCAAAAGTGTGTACGCCTTGTGCGAAAAAGTCAAAGCGTCGCTCCGTTCGCTGTTTGCAAAGCGAATAGACCCAACCAGAATGAGCAGGGTTGAACGGCAAGATTCAGGAATCTCAGACGCCGAGATTGATTGGCATAACGCCTTACGCGGACCTTTGATTAAGTGAGTCAGACAGGCAAACCAGCTTTATGCAGACCGGTTGCCAGAACTTCGAAATCGTCTCGATGCCGCCACATAGATTCATAACCACGCGCAAGAGTGGAGAGATTATCTTTGGGCACTTCGATGCCTCGACTCCTAAATTCGTCATGGCGCTCCGCGATAAATTCCTGCAATGCAGCCGAAGCCTCGGATTGCCGGCCAAGATGCGCGTAAGATGCTGCCACGAATGCCGCAGCTAACGAGTTGAGCCGTGCCTCTCCCATCAAAAAGCCGATTGCTTCCTCGTAGTTTCCGCAGAAGAACTCTATCTGCCCCATGATCCAATCGATCGAAGGGGGATGCAACGGATCTAATCGCATCGCTTGCGACACGACCTCTCTCGCCTTTTCGTGTCTCCCCAGCAACAGAAAAGCATAACCGCACCACGCCATGGACTCCGCTTCGTTTTCGATCTGCGATAACGTCTTTTCGAACTGTGCATTTGCTTCGTCCCAAAGGCCTGCGCAAAGATAAGCAAAACCCAGTTGGTCTTGAATGTAGACGTCCCGGTTGTCCAGTGCAGCACCCTTGCGAGCGATATGCAGGATGTGATCGGAAGCGTCAGAGCCCGCCAATCCTAACCAAAGATCGATAACATAGGTGTCTGAGAGGTACATGTAAGACCGAGCAATGGACGGATCGAGCGCAATGGCCCGTTCCAGCAAAGCTCGTGCTTTAGCCGTATCCCTGGCATTTAGGCCATCTCGAAGAGCTTTGCTTCGAAGCATCAGCTCGTAGGCCTTCATCTCATCTGCTGGTTTTTGCGATGATCGGTCGGCAACGTTGTGTTGAACACGTCCCGGAAGGACCGCAACGATGTTGCGGGCCACCTCGTCCTGAACGGACAGGATGTCTTCCAACTCGCGATCATATCGTTCTGACCATAGCTGCGAGCCCGTACTTGCTTCCGCGAGCTGTACGGAAATTCTTACCCGACTACCGGCCTTTCGAACGCTGCCTGTTACGAGATAATCAGCTCCCAATTCTGCTGCGATCTCTGCCGGATCGGTTTCCTGTGTTTTGAAACGGAAAGATGCGTTTCTGGAGACAACCTGGAGAGTACGAAATCGAGACAACCCGGTGATAATGTCTTCCGCGATGCCATCGCTGAAGAATGCCTGCTCCGGGTCGTCACTTAAACTGTGCAGTGGTAAGACTGCGATGGTGGCTTTGCGGGGTGTAGCTGCTGGCTTCGCGTCAGGCTGTGCTTGCTCCGCCCCTCCAATGCGCCAGGCCCTAACAGGCTCAGCGATGTTCTTGATGATATGTGTGCCTGCATCCTCCCACACGACCGAAATGCGGTTGCCAACCACGCGATAGACAGCGTCCGAGACGAGCACACCTCCCGGCGGGGCAAGTTGCTCTAAACGCGAAGCAAGGTTAACACCGGAGCCAAAGACATCATCCTCTTGCTTGAGGATGTCACCAAGATTGATGCCAATGCGGAAAAGTAACGGGTCTGGCTCTTCCAAGGGTGATTGTTGCCATTCAACGGCGCAAGAAACCGCGTCTGAAGCACTAGTGAAGCTGGCCAAAAGGCCATCACCCATTAGTTTGACAATCCGCCCGTGGTGACGATTGATCAGTGGTGCAACTGTACCATCTATGTGAGCGGTTAACGCCGCAAGCGTGCCGGCTTCGTCTCGCTCCATTCGACGAGTATAGCCGACCATATCGGCGACCAGAATTGCCGCAAGCTGTCGCTCCAAAGTTGCCTCCCTTACTCTGCATAACGACCAGCGTGGTATTAGGCCATCGGTAACTGAATGGTCACATCTATTGATCGGAAGAATTGCGCTCGTTGAGAGCGCTCGTCCGGCACCGGCGTACACAAACGCAGCGAATGACCGGAATGCGGGCTGCGACCGTAGAATTTGAAATGTGTGCCGAGAATCTGGTTTGGGCCGCTTGTTGGACGTGATCACCGATGATGGACTTAAGGTCATAATGGTTGCACAGACAATCGTCGCCCATGGTGTGCATCATCAGTATTTTTTCCGCGATTTATCCGATCAGTGTACCAAGACCGGCCGCTTTGATGGCGGCATAGGCATGCACCGCGATGGCAGTGTCCTGAGCTCCGGTTCCGGTCAGGTCGCAAACAGTAATGGCCGTTGGATCCCGCTGGAAGGCATGCGGCGCTGAGGTGAGCGAACCAAGTTCCAATATGGCATTCCTATTAGAACCCAAATGCTGCAGCTCGCCCCCAATGCGACATTGAGCCTCGACGTCGCAGGCGAGTACATCGCAGCTTTCCAGGATCTTAGTATCCAACTCCTGCTTGTCCGGCAGGTCATAACCCATGGCGGTGTTGTCACATTAACTTCCGGCGCACCAAGGAATGCTGATGCTCGGATTTCAAGCGGCTCGAGTAGCGGCATTCCAGGCGTCAAATGCCTCGAGGCGGTGATATCGAATTGTTAAGGCTGAACGACGACGAGCGGGGGCACAGAAGCAATTCCGAATGGCTGAATGGGTGGCCACGAACCTCTGCAAACCTTCTGGGGACCGAAATCTCTGCATCGTCCGTTCCCGCTTTCGGAATGGGAGATGGCTATTTTCGGCTCGATTGTTCAAGCCCTTGTGCGACCAATGAGCCAACCCCGGCGCGACTTCTCGCTTGGCAGCGCCATAGGAGCGCAGTTTGTCCGTAATGATCCGCTTGGGAATGAAACCAAGACGCTTTATCAGGCGGCGCAACAGCCGTTTTGCCGCCCGTTTGTCCCGTTTCGGTTGAAGGATTTCCTCCAAAACAACACCATGCTGATCGACCGCGCGCCAAAGCCAATACTTGCGACCTGAAATTCTCACGGCAACTTCATCCAGATGCCAGACATCACCTGGACGACCCTGTCTTTGACGCAAGTTTTGAGCTATCGTCGGCCCGAACTTGATGACCCAACGCCGGACAGTTTCGTAAGACGCATCAATCCCGCGCTGCAACATCATCTCTTCAACTTCCCGCAGGCTCAGATTGAAGCGAACGTACAACCAAACCGCGTGCGCGATGATCTGAGGAGGAAACCGATGGCGCTTGTAGCTGATTAGCGATGACTTCATCGATGTCACCTACGTCCAATTACGGACATGAACAACCAAACGGCAAGTTAACGTGACATCACCTCAAATGGCAGTTAGCCCGGGGTTTGCGATGTGCGGGGTCTCGGGATCCGCCACCGCTCAACCTCGATTTAACATAATTTAGCTTACACCCAGATATCGTGAAGCAGCAAAGTTAAAATGTCCCACATTAGCAAAGTAGAAGTGTCACACTTCTCTGTCGAGCAGGCAGGATTGGAGTGTGACGGTGGGATTGGTTGTCATGAGCGAGCGCGAGCTTAATCGTATTGAAGTACTGAGTCAGGTTTCCCAAGGCCGCATGACGGTGGTTTCTGCCGCGAATGTTCTGAACTTGAGCCGCAGACAAGTTCACCGTTTGCTCAGGGTTTTCCAGACTGATGGTCCGGCTGCGCTGCGTCACAAGGCGCGCGACCGTAGATCCAACAATCGTATTGATCCGGCCGTTCGAGAGTTTGCCTGGCACTCGTCAAAGAACGATACACTGACTTTGGTCCGACACTGGCAGCTGAGATGTTGTTGGAACATCACGATCTGAAAGTCTCGCGCGAGACGCTGCGCAAATGGATGCAGGCAGACGGAATCTGGTTATCTCGCAAACAGCGCAGGACGTTCCACCAGCCGCGTTTGCGCCGGGAATCCTTTGGCGAGCTCATCCAGATCGACGGATCTGACCACCGCTGGTTCGAAGATCGCGCCCCGCCCTGCACGCTGCTTGTCTTCATCGACGATGCGACCAGCACGTTGATGCAGCTACGGTTCGTGAAGTCGGAAAGCACCTTCAGCTATTTCGAAGCACTTGAAGGCTACCTGGCCGAGCACGGTCGCCCTGTAGCTTTCTATTCCGACAAGCACACCGTGTTTCGGGTGGCGCAGCAAGGTGCGAAGTCGGGCCATGGCATGACCCAGTTTGGTCGCGCTTTGAATGAGTTGAACATCGAGATCCTCTGCGCCAACAGCAGCCAGGCCAAGGGCCGTGTTGAGCGTGCCAACCGCACGCTCCAGGATCGGCTGGTGAAGGAATTGCGGCTCGCTGGCATCTCGGACATGGAAGCTGCAAACGAATTCCTGCCGGGGTTCATGCAATGCTATAATGCCAGGTTTGCCAAATCGCCGCGACGTCCGGACAATCTGCACCGGGCCCTGAATGTCGAGCCCGACCGTCTGCGGGACATCCTGTGCTGGCGCGACGAGCGCTACGTCGACCGGAACCTGGTGCTGCGTTACGACCGCAAGCGGATCACGCTTGAAGAGAACGACCTCACCCGTGGCCTCGTTGGCAAATATGTGGACAGCTATGAATTCCAGGACGGTACGCTGGAATTCCGGTCAAAGGGTGTTCCACTGCCCTACTCCGCTTACGACAAAGATCAACGTGTGAGCCACGCGGCGATCATCGGGAACAAGCGGCTGAGCGCAGTGCTGGAGCACATCAAGCAAGAGCAGGACAAAGCACCCCCGAAGAAGCGCCGCGTCGGCACTCAGGCCACACGCTACAACCCAACAGGTCGGCGCAACAACGGCTGGAATTCAAAGCTCGCAAGAGTGGCGAAAAAGGACCGCGCAGCCAGCCAGGGCTCCGATGTTTGAGGTCTCCACCCTGCCAGGCTGCACTACCGTTTCCCGGCAACCGGGACATTTCTACTTTGCAGACCCAGGGACATTTCTACTTGGTTGCAACATATCGCGTGTTTGATAGTACACGCCCGGCTATTGGCGCAATTCAATTAATCTGAGGCTGCGCCAGAAGAGTAGAAGAATGCAATCGCTTGAGCCCGATTTTTGACTGAGAGCTTTTCATATATATTGGACAGGTGAAACTTGACAGTGTTGGTTGAGATTTGCAGCTCTTTCGAAAGATCGCGGTTCGATAAGCCCTTGGCCAGCGCTTCAAGTATGATGCGCTCTTTACGTGACAGGGTATGGATCGGGTTTCTCTGCATCTTACGAACATCGACGAACGGAAACACCATTTTTCCCGCAGCCACGTCCGCGCAGGTTTCCAACAATCCTTCGACCTCACCAGACCGGGATGCGAACCCCGCTGCGCCAGCCTGCATTGCAAGGCGCGGAACATCTCCTGTCTCATCGCCGTAGACGACAAAACGGGGCGCGTTTTCTTGCTCACGCAAAACTTCGATCAGTTTGGCTGCACCCAGGACCGGCAAATTCCAGGCAATTACGCAGACCTTTACCGGTACTCTCATGACCGCGCCCAGGAAGCCTTCGGCGGTTGCAGATGTGGCAACCAGAGAGAATCGTGGATCGCGTTCAAAAATCTCTGACATGGCCGACAACACCAGTGGATTGTTGTCGGCAAGCATTACGTCAATCGGTTGCTCTGATGGGTCTGACATTGTTTTTACATCCAAATTTCCAATTAACTACCCATTAGTATAGGTCTATTCTTGGTATACATCGGCATTCTTGCCAAAACGGGTAGGTTTCTTCCCATCTTATTAGAAGGCCTAAAGCAGTAGTAAGTTACGTTGCGCGATGAAGCAAGCAACGCTTTTCTGATCCACAACACGATATTTGGGCGTGGTCGGCCACCCCGACGATCAAGGAGGATCGAATGACTTTCCAGATTTACCCCACGCTCGAAATCCCCGAGACGCTGGCTGCTGGTCCGGGACCGGGCAACACCGACGCTCGCGTTCTTCAGGCCTTCTCCAACGCCGGAGTTGCGGATCACATGCAGGGCGACGTTCTGCGCGGCATGGTCGAATGCAAGCACATGCTGCGCGAGATCTGGGGCACTTCGAATACATATACATTCGCAGTCGCAGGCACCGGCTGGAGCGCTCTGGACACCATGTTCTCGGCCGTCATGCCCGGCGACAAGGTTGTTGCATTTAACAACGGCACATTTTCAGGCATCGACACGCTGACCCTTCGCATCAAGGCGGCCACGCCGGAAGAGCATGCCGCCAACCCTCTGGACCCGCAGGCCGCCAGTGTCACCGCCATCGACGTGCCGCATGGCCAATCGGTGACCAGTGAAATGGTCGAGGCCGCACTGGCCGAGCACAAGCCCAAATGGGCGTTCATGGCGCATTGGGAAACGGGTTCGGGTCGTATCAATGATCTGCGCGGGTTCTCGGATGCCTGTGAACGTCACGGCGCAATGGGTCTGATCGATGCCGTTTCGTCTTTGGGTATCGAGGATTTCCGGATCGACGATTATCCGGGCATCGCTGGCTGGGCCTCGTGCCCGCAAAAGGGCCTGTGCTGCTTGCCATTGACCTATGCGCCGGTCAGCTTTTCCGATGAATATATCGACAGCCTTAAATCAACAGGTGCCTATAGCTATGTCCACAATCCCATTTTCGAGGCCCGTCATTGGGGAATCGTCGATGGGCAGGACGTCGAGAAAGGTACCTATCATCGGACCCATTCCGGCTACGCTGTGGCAGCCTTCCATGAATCCCTTCGTCTGACGCTGACTGAAGGATTGGCAAAGCGGTCAGCTTCGTACCGCACACATGAAAAGGTGCTGCGCGATGCCGTAACCGCAATGGGATGCGAAGTGACTTCGGACATGCCCAGCCTTCTGGTCCTCAACCTGCCACCGGATCTGGCCGGGCGCGAGATGGAGCTGGTCCAGAATTGCCGGGCGCGTGGGTTCGGTATCTGGCCGACGCTGAGCGCCCCGGTGCAGGTCCGGATCGGCATCCTCAACCAGCTGAACCGCCAGGCGATCAGCCAGATCATCCGTCTATTCGCCGAAGCCATGCGCGAACTGGGCGGCACCATCGATTTCGAAGAGATCGAGGCATTGCTCGAAAGCCGTTACGGCACGTCGATCGCTGCTTGAACGCACTGCATAAACGGGAGGAATGCAGATGGATATTCATGAGTATCAGGCGAAGGAAGTTCTTTCGAACTTCGGTGTTGCCATACCGTCCGGCGCGTTAGCCTATAGCCCTGAACAGGCAGCCTATCGCGCCCGAGAGCTTGGCGGAGACAAGTGGATTGTCAAAGCACAAGTCCACGCAGGCGGCCGCGGCAAGGCGGGCGGCGTCAAGCTGTGTAACAGCGAGAATGAGATACATAAGGCCTGCGATGAGATGTTCGGCCGTAAGCTGGTGACCCACCAGACCGGACCGGAAGGCAAAGGAATCTATCGTGTATATGTCGAATCCGCCGTCCCGATCGATCGCGAGATTTATCTGGGTTTCGTTCTGGACCGTTCCAGCCAGCGGGTCATGATCGTAGCCTCGTCGGAAGGTGGAATGGAAATTGAAGAGATTTCCGCCGAACGCCCTGACAGCATCGTGCGCTCGATCGTGGAGCCCGCCGTTGGGTTGCAGGAATTCCAGGCCCGCGAGATTGCTTTCAATCTGGGCCTTGAACCCCGTCTTGTGCAGCAAATGGTTCGCACGTTGCAGGGTTGCTATGCCGCCTTCAGTGAGCTGGACGCGACCATGGTCGAGATTAACCCGCTGGTCGTCACTGGCGACGATCGGGTTCTGGCGCTGGATGCGAAGATGAGCTTTGACGACAACGCATTGTTCCGTCACCCCCAGATTTCCGAATTGCGCGACAAAAGTCAGGAAGACCCGCGCGAAAGCCGTGCGGCGGACCGGGGGCTGTCTTATGTGGGCCTTGAAGGCAATATCGGCTGCATCGTGAACGGTGCAGGTCTGGCCATGGCCACGATGGACACCATCAAGCTGGCGGGCGGCGAGCCTGCGAACTTCCTCGACATTGGCGGCGGCGCCTCGCCGGAACGTGTCGCCAAGGCTTTCCGACTGGTTCTGTCCGACAAGAACGTTCAGGCGGTGTTGGTAAACATTTTTGCCGGTATCAACCGCTGCGACTGGGTCGCCGAAGGCGTCGTACAGGCGTTGCGCGAGTTGGAGATCAACATCCCTGTCATTGTGCGACTTGCCGGGACCAACGTTGAAGAGGGTCAGAAGATCCTCGCCAAATCCGGCCTGCCGATCATCAGAGCCACTACGCTGATGGAAGCCGCTGAACGGGCGGTGGGCGCATGGCAGAACGATCTGACCCAAAACACCAAGGTGAGGGCTGTATAATGAGCATTCTTCTCGACCGCGACTCTCGCGTGATCGTTCAGGGCATCACCGGACGCATGGCGCGCTTTCATACCAAGGATATGCTGGAATATGGCACCAATGTAGTCGCCGGCGTCGTTCCCGGAAAAGGTGGCGAAACCGTCGAAGGTGTGCCCGTCTTTGACACCGTCAAGCAGGCTGTTGAAGCCACCGGCGCGGATGCGAGCCTTGTGTTTGTCCCGCCCCCGTTTGCAGCGGATTCGATCATGGAAGCCGCAGATGCGGGTATCCGCTATTGCGTTTGTATCACCGACGGCATTCCGGCCCAGGATATGATCCGCGTCAAACGCTACATGTATCGCTATCCGAAGGAAAAGCGTATGGTGCTGACCGGCCCGAACTGCGCCGGAACCATCAGCCCCGGCAAAGCGTTGCTGGGGATCATGCCGGGCCATATCTACCTGCCGGGTAATGTTGGCATCATCGGACGGTCGGGCACGCTGGGCTATGAGGCTGCGGCACAGCTGAAGGAACGCGGCATCGGTGTTTCGACCAGTGTCGGCATCGGCGGCGACCCGATCAACGGCTCGTCCTTCCGGGATATTCTCGAGCGGTTCGAGCAGGACGAAGACACCGAGGTCATCGCCATGATCGGTGAGATCGGTGGCCCGCAAGAGGCCGAGGCGGCGGAATACATCCGCGACCACATCTCGAAACCGGTTATCGCCTATGTCGCTGGTCTGACTGCCCCGAAGGGCAGGACCATGGGCCACGCGGGTGCAATCATCTCGGCCTTTGGCGAAAGCGCCAGCGAGAAGGTCGAGATTCTGTCCGCCGCCGGTGTGACCGTTGCCGAAAACCCTGCCGTCATCGGTGAAACGATCGCCCGTGTCATGGGAAAGGCTGCGTGATGGTTAAGCCTTCGGTTCTTGTCACCCGTCGTTGGCCTGCTGCGGTCGAAGCCCAGTTGACCGAGAACTACAACGCTGTGTTCAATACCGGGGACAAACCAATGTCCCCGGCCGAAATCCGCGATGCGCTGAAAAGCTATGACGCGGTTCTGCCCACGGTTACGGACACGCTCAGCGCCGAGGCGTTGGACGTTCCCGCAGCGCAGACCAAAATCCTCGCCAATTATGGCGTGGGATATAGCCATATCTGCGAACCATCGGCGCGCAATCTTGGGATGACCGTGACCAATACACCGGATGTCCTGTCCGAATGTACGGCCGATCTGGCCATGACACTGCTGCTGATGGTTGCCCGTCGCGCTGGCGAAGGCGAGCGTGAGTTGCGCGCGGGCGGCTGGACCGGCTGGCGCCCGACCCATCTGGTTGGCACCAAGGTCAGCGGCAAGACGCTGGGCATCATCGGGTTTGGCCGCATCGGTCAGGAAATGGCCCGCCGCGCCCATCACGGCTTTGGCATGAAAATTATGGTGCAGAACCGCAGTACCGTTTCGCCTGATGTGCTGAAGCAGTTCGACGCCACGCAAGTCGAGACAGTGGACGAATTGCTACCGCACTGCGATTTTGTCTCGTTGCACTGTCCCGGAGGGGTTGCGAACCGGCACCTGATCAACGGCCGCCGTCTTGACCTGATGAAACCCGGCGCCTTCCTGATTAATACCGCACGCGGTGAGGTGGTGGACGAGCACGCGCTGGTCCAGTCGTTGATGTTCGACACGATCGGAGGGGCCGCGCTGGATGTATTCGATGGCGAACCCCGCATCAGCCCCGACCTGTTGCAATGCGACAGTCTGGTGATGTTGCCCCATCTGGGCAGCGCCACGCGCGAATCCCGCGAAGCCATGGGGTTCCGCGTCCTCGACAATCTCGGCGATTTTTTTGCGGGCCGCACTCCGCGGGATCAGGTGATCTGATGCAAGCGCTGGCCCGAAATACTCCGCCCACCCAAGTCCCCTCAAACTACGCCGAAGGGTTGCGCTCGGAATTACGGGTGTTGTGGCGGAACATTTTGCTGAAACGGGCGCCCCACGTGGCGGCCTGGGCCGAGGCCACGCCGTTGCAACCCATCCCCACCGGGCCTGAAGCAACGCCATACTTACAAGCCCTGTCGATCTGGTTCCAACTGTTGCGCATCATTGATGAAAACGCAGAAGTCCGGGACCGTCGCCTGATCGAGACCCAAAGCGGGGCAGAAGCGGTCGAGGGCGGATTCGCCGAGGTATTGTCTGACCTGTCCCTGACGGATCGCCAGACGGAAAAGCTGACCGCTGATCTGAGTGTCGGTCCCACCCTGACCGCGCATCCGACCGAGGCCAAACGGGTCACTGTACTGGAAATCCACCGTCGGATTTACCGCAACCTCGTCGGTCTTGAAACCCAACGCTGGACCCCGACCGAACGCGCCGAATTGCTGAATGGCCTGGAGGGTGAAGTCGATCTTCTGTGGCTGACGGGTGAACTTCGCCTGACACGCCCAAGCCTGCACGATGAAATCGAATGGGGGTTGCAATTCTTCCGGGATGCAATCTTTGACGCCGTCCCGCAGGTAATGGATCGATTTGATCAGGCCTGCCTGCATGTGCTGGGCCAGACACTGAACGAAACACCCGATATCCGCTTTCACAGCTGGATCGGCGGTGATCGGGACGGCAATCCGAATGTCACGACCGAGATGACCGCGCTGGCCTTGCAACGCGGGCGTGAAACGGTTCTTGACCTTTACCGTCAGGCCCTTGATCGGGCTGCAAGCAGGTTAAGTATAAGTGCACTCATATTGCCGCTGCCCGAGCTCAACAGGGCGCGAATACAAGAAATAATCGACCGGTTTCCGGACGCTGGCCGCAATCGGAACGAACCGTTTCGGCAAGCTCTAAATGCCATTCGCCATCGGTTAACAGATGGCGGCTATGATCACATCTCACAATTCGTGAGCGATCTTGATGCGCTTGATAACGCATTATGCGCGGTCAATGCCGATATTCTGGCGCGACGACATATCCGCCCCCTGCGCCGAGCTGCGACGGTTTTTGGGTTCCGAACCACAACGTTGGATATCCGTCAGAATTCGACCGTCACAACCGATGTTCTGGCCGAAATCTGGTCACAATCCAGCCAGGCTCCAGACTATGGCACGGCCGAATGGTCTGCCCGTTTGCGAACCGAACTGGCGGATCAGAACCTGCCTTATCAAAGCCGCGACGCACTGAGCGATCTGGCACAGGAATTGCTCGCCCTTCTGGCGCTGGTCCACAGCGTGCGATCAGGGCCAGATCCCAAGGCAATCGGCCCGTTCATCCTGTCCATGACCCGTTCTGCCGATGATATTCTCGGCGTCTACCTGCTGGCCCGTTATGCCGGGTTCGGGTCCGAAACACTGGATATTTCGGTGGTTCCGCTGTTTGAGACGATTGCCGATCTGCGCAACGCCCCGGCGATCCTGCTGGGTGTTCTGGGCGTTCCGCTTGCCCGCCGCAGCCTCAAAACCGACGGTAACGTGATCGAGGTTATGCTGGGATATTCGGACAGCGGTAAGGATGGCGGCTATTTCTGCTCAACATGGGAACTTGAGCGTGCCCAACGCCGGATCGTGTCGGCACTGGCCTCTCAAGGCTTCAAGGCCACATTTTTCCATGGTCGCGGCGGCTCGGTCAGCCGGGGTGGCGCACCTACCGGACGCGCCATCGCCGCGCAACCCAGTGGAACAATTGCTGGGCGGTTGCGCGTGACCGAACAGGGCGAGGTTGTTTCGACCAAATATGCCAACCGCGGTACGGCTGCGGCGCATCTGGAATTGCTGCTTTCAAGCACGCTGCGCCATACAGCCAACCCCGGCCAAACCCCTGCCCGGCCCGAGTTCGACGACGCGCTGGATGCCCTGTCGGAACTGTCTCAGATGGCCTATGTCTCGCTTCTTCAGATGCCGGGCTTTCTGGACTATTTCCAGCAAGCCAGCCCAGTCGAAGAACTTGCCCGCCTGAAAATCGGCTCCCGCCCGACCCGCCGGTTCGGTGCTGCCAGTCTGGATGACCTACGGGCCATACCATGGGTTTTTGCATGGTCGCAGAACCGTCACCTGATCACCGGTTGGTACGGGTTTGGCGCCGCTATGACCAGCTTTCGTAAATTCCGTGGCGCGCGCGGTGATGAAGTGCTGCAGGACATGTTTAATGACTCTCGCCTGTTCCGCCTCGCCGTCGATGAGATGGAAAAATCGCTCTATCAGGCGGATATGGATATCGCCGCACAATACGGCGAATTGGTCCCCGATGCGGAGACTCGCCAACGCATCTCGCGTGCTATCAAAGTGGAATACGACAGTGCCTGCAGCGCAGTGCAGTTTCTGACCGGCGGTCAGGCCATCGGTCACCGTTTTCCTCGTCTGTGCGAGCGGTTTGATCGTAAACGGGCCGAACTGGCCCGCATTCACGCGCTGCAAGTCGAGCTGCTGCGAAAGGCCCGAAGCGAGCCGCAGGCAGGATCGGTTCCTGTGCCTTTGCTGCAATCCATGAATGCCATTTCCGCTGGCCTCGGCTGGACCGGCTAACCCTTTTCAGGAGGTTTCAACGTGAACGCCCCGCAACGCACCCAAGGTTTCTTCACCCAGTCCCTAGCGGATCGTGACCCCGAGCTGTTTGGTTCGATCACGTCCGAGCTGGGCCGTCAGCGCGACGAGATCGAGCTGATCGCCTCGGAAAACATCGTCTCTGCCGCCGTGATGGAGGCGCAGGGCTCGGTGATGACCAACAAATACGCCGAGGGCTATTCCGGTCGCCGCTACTATGGCGGTTGCCAGTTCGTCGATATCGCCGAGGATCTGGCGATTGACCGCGCCAAGCAGCTGTTCGGCTGTGAGTTCGCCAACGTTCAGCCCAACTCAGGGAGCCAGGCCAACCAGGGTGTGTTTCAGGCGCTGATCCAGCCCGGCGACACCATTCTGGGCATGTCGCTTGACGCAGGTGGCCACCTGACCCACGGCGCAAAGCCCAACCAGTCGGGCAAGTGGTTCCACGCGGTACAGTACGGCGTCCGCAAGCAGGACAACATGCTGGATTATGATCAGGTCGAGGCGCTGGCGAAGGAACGTAACCCCAAGCTGATCATCGCGGGCGGCTCGGCCATCCCGCGCCAGATCGACTTTGCCCGCATGCGCGAGATTGCCGATATGGTCGGTGCCTATCTGCACGTGGACATGGCGCATTTCGCCGGTCTGGTGGCGGCGGGCGAACACCCCTCGCCCTTCCCGCATGCGCATGTGGCGACGACCACCACCCACAAGACCCTGCGCGGTCCGCGTGGGGGTATGATCCTGACCAATGATGAAGATATCGCTAAGAAAGTGAACTCGGCGATCTTCCCCGGCATTCAGGGCGGCCCGCTGATGCATGTGATCGCCGGCAAGGCAGTGGCCTTTGGCGAGGCGCTGCGCCCCGAGTTCAAGGACTATATCAAGCAGGTCGTGACCAACGCACAGGCGCTGTCGGATCAGCTGATCAAGGGCGGACTGGACACTGTGACCCACGGCACCGACACCCATGTGGTGCTGGTCGACCTGCGCCCCAAAGGCGTCAAGGGCAACGCGACCGAAAAGGCTTTGGGCCGGGCGCATATCACCTGCAACAAGAATGGCGTGCCGTTTGATCCCGAGAAGCCGACCATCACCTCGGGCATCCGCCTGGGCTCCCCCGCCGGGACCACCCGCGGCTTTGGCGAGACCGAGTTCCGCCAGATCGCTGACTGGATCATCGAAGTTGTCGACGGTCTGGCCGCCAATGGTGAAGACGGCAACGCCGCCGTCGAGGCAAAGGTCAAAGCCGAGGTCGCCGACCTCTGCGCCAGATTCCCAATCTACCCGAACCTGTAAGACGAAGGACCCTAACCCATGAGCTTTCATTCCATTGACCAAGCCCCTGCCCGCCTGAACCGCAGCGAATTGGCCGTACCGGGCAGCCAGCCCGGCATGTTCGAAAAGGCCGCACAATCGGACGTGGATGTCATCTTCCTTGATCTCGAAGATGCCGTCGCACCTGACGAAAAGGAACAGGCCCGTAAGAACATCATTCAGGCACTGAACGATATTGACTGGTGCAACAAGACCATGTCGGTGCGGATCAACGGGCTTGATACCCATTACATGTATCGCGATGTGGTGGAAGTGGTCGAACAGGCCGGAGAGCGGCTGGACCTCATCATGATTCCCAAGGTCGGCACTGCAGCTGATGTTTATGCGGTAGACATGCTGGTGACCCAGATCGAGGACGCCAAGGGCTACAAGAAGCGTATCGGGTTCGAACACATCATCGAAACCGCGCTGGGGATGCAGAATGTCAGCGAAATCGCTGCGGCCTCGAAACGAAATGAAAGTCTGCATTTTGGTGTTGCGGATTATGCAGCCTCGACCCGGGCGCGGACGACCATCATCGGTGGCGTGAACCCTGACTATTCCGTTCTGACCGACGCAGATGCGGACGGTGGCCGCCTGTCCCATTGGGGCGACATGTGGCACTATGCGCTGGCCCGAATGGTTGTTGCAGCCCGTGCCAATGGCCTTCGCCCGATTGATGGCCCCTTTGGTGATTTTCAGGACCCCGACGGCTATCGCGCGGCGGCCAAGCGGGCGGCTGTTCTGGGATGTGAAGGCAAATGGGCAATTCACCCCAGCCAGATTGCGTTGGCGAACGAGGTTATGTCTCCTTCGGATGCCGAAGTGAACAAGGCTCAGCGCATTCTTGTAGCAATGGCCGAGGCCGAAGCGTCCGGCAAAGGCGCCGTGTCTTTGGATGGTCGCCTGATTGACTATGCCTCGATCCGTCAGGCGGAAGTATTGGTCGAAAAGGCGGGTCAGATCGCTGCCGCATGAGCGAACTATGACCGGGCAATCCTCAATAAATCTGTGGGATAGCGCCGCAGCCATCTTCGCTGCGGCGGTCACCGCCGCAGATCCGGCAGATTCGCTGCGCAGACAATTGCGAACGGCACCGCTTCCCGCACCAAAACAGGGCGGGCGCAGCATCCTTATCGCTGTTGGAAAAGCTGCGCCTGCCATGATGGCAGAGGCATTGCTACATGTTCAGGGCGACCACATCGCCCTAGCCGTGACACATGCCGAAAACCAGACCGATGTGGACGGAGCGACCGTATTGAATTGCGCGCACCCCGTCCCGGACGAACGAGGACTGAAAGCCGGGAGACAGATCATCGCACTGCTCAAGGCAGCACGTGAGGAAGATCAGATCATTGCGCTGATCTCGGGCGGGGGATCGGCCTTGGTTCCCGCGCCTGTCAAAGGGTTGACCCTGTCAGACAAAATCATGGTCAACGAGGTTTTGCTGTCCTCCGGGCTCGACATCGTGCGGATGAATCTTGTGCGTCAGCACCTGAGCCGAGTTAAGGGCGGAGGGTTCTTGCGACACGGCTCGCCTGCCCCGGTCACGGCCTATATCCTGTCGGATGTGATCGGAGATGATCTGCGCGCTGTTGCCAGCGGACCGACCGCCCTTCCAATCGGAAGCCGCGCCGACGCCCGCAGAACCTGCATCGAGGCCGGTATCTGGCATCGGTTACCAAAATCTGCCCGCGCCCATCTGGAACAAAGCACTCCTAAACAGGCCATAGCGCCTGAGGCAACCAATCACCTGATCGGATCGAACACGATCAGCCTTGAAGCGGCACATGCATGTGCATCGCAGACCTGCCGCGCCGAAATTGCGTCTGACGCGTTGATCGGTGACGTGTCAGATGCCGCAGACAAGATTTTGCAAGCAATCCCGTCCGCAACTGTTGAGCGTCCAGTCGCTCTGCTGTTTGGTGGTGAGACTACTGTGCGTTTGCAAGGCTCCGGGCACGGAGGGCGCAATCAGGAATTGGCACTGCGGGTGGCCCAACTGGCGGAGGGACGATCAATACCCGGCAACTGGGTATTCCTCAGCGGCGGCACGGATGGGCGCGATGGCCCCACCCCGGCGGCTGGTGCGATTGTGGATGCTGGGACGTTCGGCCGAATCCGCGCTTCGGGGCATGACCCTGCCGCCCTTTTGGCAAACAACGACAGTCACAAGGCGCTGACGTTGTCAGGTGACCTTCTGATAACCGGCGCGACCGGGACCAATGTTGCGGACATCCAGGTCTTGCTGCTTGGTACTGACACGTAAGGCGTTGTGAATTCGCCGGCCTTCAGGTCTGATTTAAAGCTATCGATGTCGGATTTGAGAGTATCAATTCAGATGATTTGCGTGGAATCTGGCGAAAAAGGTCCGATCCATGCGATATTCTGGCTTCAAAGTCATCAAAGAGGCGCTTACCGGCCACAAAGGCTGGAAACCGGCGTGGCGCGACCCAGAACCCAAGCCGCATTATGACATAGTGATTATAGGCGGCGGTGGTCATGGTTTGGCGACGGCGCATTATCTTGCCAAGATTTATGGGCACCGAAAGGTCGCGGTGATCGAAAAGGGCTGGATCGGTGGCGGCAATGTGGGGCGCAACACGACGATCATCCGCTCAAACTATCTGCTGGATGGGAATGAACCGTTCTACGAGTTTTCGCTGAAACTGTGGGAAGGTCTGGAACAGGACGTTAACTACAACGCGATGGTTAGCCAGCGTGGAATCATCAACCTGATCCATTCGGATGCACAGCGTGACGCCTTTACCCGGCGGGGCAATGCGATGATCTTGAACGGCGCGGATGCCGAATTGCTGGATGCCGATCAGGTACGCCGGGAATATCCGTTTCTGAATTTCAACGATGCGCGGTTCCCGATCAAAGGTGGTCTGGCGCAGCGGCGCGGCGGCACCGTGCGTCACGATGCCGTGGCCTGGGGATATGCGCGCTCAGCCAACAGTTTCGGCGTCGATATCATCCAGAACTGCGAAGTGACCGGGTTTCGGATCGAAGACGGCACATGTCTGGGTGTCGAGACCTCGAAAGGGTTTATCGGCGCGGGCAAGGTCGGCTGTGCCGTTGCAGGCAATTCGGGGCGGTTGATGGGCATGGCGGGGATGCGCCTGCCGATCGAAAGCCATGTCTTGCAGGCCTTTGTCTCGGAAGGTCTGAAACCGGTTCTACCCGGTGTCATCACCTTTGGCGCGGGGCATTTCTATGTCAGCCAGTCCGACAAAGGCGGACTGGTCTTTGGCGGCGATCTGGACGGGTATAACTCCTACGCACAGCGCGGCAATCTGCCAGTGGTCGAGGATGTCTGCGAAGGCGGCATGGCGCTGATGCCGATGATCGGCCGGGCGCGTCTGCTGCGGATGTGGGGCGGCATTATGGACATGTCGATGGATGGTTCGCCCATAATCGACCGGACCGGAATTGACGGGCTCTATTTCAACGGCGGCTGGTGCTATGGCGGGTTCAAGGCAACCCCGGCCTCAGGCTATTGCTTTGCGCATCTTCTAGCGCGTGATGCGCCACACCCGACCGCAACCGCCTATCGCTTTGACCGGTTCCGCACCGGGCACATGATTGACGAAAAAGGCATGGGCAATCAGCCCAACCTGCACTGAGAGGACCAGCACCATGATCATCCATCATCCCTTGCTGGGCCCGCGTGACAGTTCCGAATTTGTCTATCTGGGCGACGCGTCGCTGATTGACCGCCCCGACTGGCAGGGCGACGATGCGGTGACGGCGTTTCACGATTATGCCTATCTGCGCGACAATCCCGCCGGTCTGCATCGCGAGCTGTGGTTTCACGAAGGCGGTGACCGGTCTTGGCTGGTCGTGACACGCAATACCGTGACGCATGAGATCACAGGCGTGGAATTGGCCCGAGACGTGGCCCGGGCAAAGGGACGTTCAAAATGACTCAAGACAACCGGCTGAGCGGCGGTCAGATCGACCGCACCAAAACCCTGAATTTCAAGTTCGACAACCGCAGCTACGCTGCTCATCCTGGCGATACACTGGCCTCGGCCCTGCTGGCCAATGGCGTACGCCTGATGGGGCGGTCGTTCAAGTATCACCGCCCCCGCGGTGTGCTGACCGCCGGATCGGAAGAACCCAATGCGATCGTCGAACTGCGCTCGGGCAACCGTCAGGAGCCCAACACCCGCGCCACAACGATCGAGATGTTTGACGGGCTTGAGGCCCGATCGCAAAACCGTTGGCCCAGCCTGAAGTTCGACGCGCTGGCAATCAATGACAGGTTTTCGAATTTCCTGTCGGCTGGTTTTTATTACAAGACCTTTATGTGGCCGGCTGCGTTCTGGGAAAAGTTGTACGAGCCGATGATCCGCCGCGCCGCCGGTCTGGGCTCGCTTTCGATGCAAGAGGACCCGGACGAATACGACAAGGGGTTCAGGCATTGTGACCTGCTGATCATTGGCGCCGGTCCGTCCGGTTTGGCTGCCGCCTTGACCGCTGGCCGGGCCGGGTCGGACGTTATCCTGGCTGACGAGGATTTCGCGCTTGGCGGGCGGTTGAACAGTGAGACCTTCTCGCTGAACGACGGCCCTGCGGATGAATGGGTTGCGCAGACGGTAGCTGAATTGTCCGCAATGCCGAACGTCCGCCTGATGCCGCGTACAACTGTCATCGGGGCCTTTGATCACGGCATTTATGGCGCGGTTGAACGTACTGGCGACCACCTAGCCAACTTGCCTTCGGGCAAGCCCCGGCAAATCCTGTGGCGTATCTATTCCAAACGCGCCCTACTGTGTGCAGGCGCGACCGAACGACCCATCGCATTCGAAAACAACGACCGCCCCGGTGTCATACTGGCCAGCGCGTTGCGGACTTATGCCAACCGGTTCGCATCCACGGCAGCGCAGCGTGTTGCGATCTTTACCAACAATGACGACGGCCATCGGACCGCCGCCGATCTGCATTCCAAGGGCGTCAAGATCGCGGCTGTGGTGGATGTTCGACCGGATGCGCCGATCAACTACGAATACGAAGTGCTCGCAGGTGCTCAGGTCGTTGATACCAAGGGCCGTCTGGGTCTGAGCTTTGTCGAGGTCAAACTGGCCGACGGGTCTAAGCGCACATTGGACTGCGGTGCGCTTGGCGTGTCCGGCGGCTGGAACCCGAACGTGCATCTGACCTGCCATCAGCGGGGACGCCCGATCTGGAACGAGGATCTAGCGGCCTTCGTTCCCGGCGCAGACCTACCGCCTGGCCTTGCGGTCGCGGGTGCTGCAAACGGAACGATGTCGACCCATGGCGCGTTGCAATCCGGTGCCCAGGCGGCGGCTGAAGCGCTGGAACTCAGCGGCGCGCTGCCCAACTTACCCAAGGCCGAGGATGCTCCAGTCTCGCAAACGCCGTATTGGTATGTTCCGGGCTGCGCGCGCGCATGGCTGGATCAACAGAACGATGTGACGGTCAAGGATGTGAAGCTCAGCCATCAGGAAGGGTTCCGATCGGTCGAACACCTGAAACGCTATACCACGCTGGGCATGGCAACCGATCAGGGCAAGACTTCGAATATGGGCGGTCTGGCGATCATGGCGGAATTGGCCGGTAAATCCATCCCCAAGACGGGAACGACAATCTTCCGCCCACCCTATACACCGGTGCCTATCGGCACGCTTGCCGGGCGCATGAAAGGGCAGGAATTCCATCCAACCCGCCTCACACCTTCACATTATTGGGCCAAGGAACGGGGCGCGGTCTTTGTTGAGGTTGGCAACTGGTTGCGCGCCCAGTGGTTTCCCCTGCCCGGCGAGACGCATTGGCGTGAATCCGTCGACCGCGAAGTGCGACAAACCCGCGCCTCGGTCGGCGTGTGCGACTGTACGACGCTTGGAAAAATCGACGTGCAAGGCACCGAAGCTGCGGACTTCCTGAACCGCATCTACTGCAATGGCTTTGCCAAACTGGCTGTGGGCAAAACCCGCTATGGCCTGATGCTGCGCGAAGACGGGATCGCCATGGATGACGGCACCGCCGGACGTCTGGCCGAGGATCATTTCGTGGTGACAACGACCACGGCCAATGCGGTCAAAGTCTATCATCATATGGAGTTCGTCCGGCAGTGCCTGTTCCCTGACATGGACGTCCAACTAATCTCGACCACCGAAGCCTGGGCGCAATATGCCGTTGCTGGTCCCAACTCGCGCAAACTGCTGCAGAAGATCGTGGACCCGGAATTTGACATTTCGAATGAAGGTTTTCCGTTCATGGCCTGCGCGAATATCACCGTTTGCGGTGGCCTGCGGGCGCGTCTGTTCCGGATTTCGTTCTCGGGCGAGCTGGCGTTCGAAATTGCGGTTCCCTCGCGCTATGGCGATGCGTTGATGCGGCGTCTGATGCAGGACGGTGAAGAGTTCGATGTAGTTCCATACGGCACCGAGGCTCTCGGCGTCATGCGGATCGAAAAAGGGCACGCCGCAGGGAATGAACTCAACGGGACCACCACAGCGCTGAACCTTGGCATGGGCCGGATGGTGTCCAAGAAGAAAGATAGTATCGGTTCGACCCTGTCCGAACGTGAGGGGCTGAACGAGGCTGATGCGTTGAACATGGTCGGCGTCAAACCCGTGAACAGCGCGGACAAAATCACCGCTGGCGCGCATCTCATGGATGCATCCGGCCCGGTCGATGCCGCGCATGATCAGGGCTATGTTACGTCGGCCGCGTTCTCGCCTTCGCTGGATAGTCACATCGGCCTGGGCTTTCTGAAGAATGGTGGTGACCGTCAGGGCGAGAAAATGCGCCTTGTCTCGCCGCTGACCGATCTGACCGTCGAGGTCGAGATTGTCTCGGCTCATTTTGTCGACCCTGAGGGAGAACGGCTTCGTGCATGATCTTGTTGCAATAACCGCCTTGGGCGGATCTGAGCCCCATGTCGATACGGTTGGAACCGTCACATGTACCGAGGTGCCTGGTGTTGCGTTGGCCTCGGTCGCCGCGCGCGCTGGCCTCGAAGCAGAAGCCCGCAAAGCGCTTGCAAGACTAATCGGTGCGTCAGCACCCGATGTTGGTAAGTTCGGTGGTGACGTTGTCTCGGCATTCTGGACCGGACCGGATCAGTGGATGGTCGAAGCCCCGTTCGATACTCATGAAGAACTGGCGCATCAGACGAAAGACTGTGTCGGCGACACCGCGTCCGTTTCAGAACAGACCGATGCCTGGACCCGGTTCGATCTGGAGGGCGCAGACATTCTGGCGGTTCTGGAGCTGCTATGTAATCTGGATTGCCGCAAGATGGGTGCGGGCGAGACGGCCCGTACTTCGATCCATCATCTCGGGTGCTTCGTTCTGTGCAGGTCCACCGCATTGTTCAGCCTTTATGGTCCCCGTTCTTCGGCAGGGTCTATGCATCATGCGATTGTGGTAGCGATGAAATCCGCTCTTTGAGCGTCTCGCTCAGCTTGAAGGCAGCGGTGCGTTGTCTTCGACTCGGAAGCGGTTGATGCGGCGGCGGTCTTCGCTGGGGCTTAGCCCGAAGGCAGATCGGTAATGTGTCACCAATGGTGTGACCGAGCTAAAGCCGATAGCGGCTGCGATGTCGGCAATGGGGTCTTTGGTATAGACAACCATCTGACGTGCCGCTTTCATGCGCATGGCGCGGAAATAGTGGCTGGGGCTTTGACCTGTCGCCTGTTTGAAGGCGCGTTCGATTTGGCGCGGCGTGACACCGGCCTGCTTTGACAGTTCGGCAATCGACAACGGATCGCCAATCCGGCTGGCGTATAGCTCAACGCATTTTGCCACAAGTGGCGGCAGCTTTTCACCTGTGTCGGGCCTGCTGGTGTCTGGAACCTGTTGGCGCACGCCTTCGCCCCGCATCAATGGGTGCTGGAACCAGCAGGCCACCTCATGCGCGACATCACCACCCAGACGATACTCGATCAGGTGCAGCGCCAGATCGAACGCGGCCGCGGCCCCCGCCGCGGTGTAGCGTGAGTTATCCGTTACAATAACCTCGCGCCGGGCGTCCATGTCCGGAAACTCGGCCTCAAAGGCCGCCTCGTAGCACCAGTGAACCGACACCGGATGACCATTCATGACGCCTGAGCGGACCAGCGGAAACACGCCCGCGCTGATCCCGCCCAGAATGGTTCCGTGACGCGCAAACATGCGTAATGCTCCATCACCCTGAGTCGGGTTCTGAAACTTTGAAGTCGGGCTGCTGAGCAGGAATAGAATATCAATCGACTGGCAGTCGGACAGGTCGCGCTCGGCCTCGAACCGGACATTGGCGCTAGATCTGACTTTGCCCCCGTCTTCTGTCACCAATGACCAGCAAAATGCCTCTTGTCCCGCTATCTCATTTGCCGCTCTCAAAGGTTCAATGACCGAAGTCAAGCAGGCCATCGGAAATCCGTCGAACAACAAGAATCCAATCTCGTTACATTTTTCTACCAGCATGATTATTTTACTATCAGGAAAAATAGGTGCTATGATAGCCCGAATTGGATTGGCTGAAACGGCGCAGCTGCTTGCACCGTTGGTTCGGACAAGTGTAGCAAGACATTGAAGGCGAAACATTGAAAAAACGCGACACAGAAATGGTGGGAAATCTGACTCAGGATCCGCATTCCGTTCGAACGAGTGAACGTGAAAAGGTGCTCGAAGTAGCAATCGGCCGCGAGGTCCGAGCCTTTCGTAAACAGCAAAACATCACCGTCGCTGAACTGGCCCAACTGAC
This sequence comes from Ruegeria sp. AH3, assembly GCF_056536265.1. Lineage (NCBI taxonomy): Bacteria > Pseudomonadati > Pseudomonadota > Alphaproteobacteria > Rhodobacterales > Roseobacteraceae > Ruegeria > Ruegeria sp. AH3. The sequence goes on along the minus strand of NZ_JBQFJL010000003.1, from coordinate 99,356 downwards.
AGGATTATCAATTGGCATGTTGTCGAAGATAGAGAACGGCAACACGTCGCCCTCTCTGACGACGCTGCAATTACTCGCCGACGCACTTTCGGTTCCCCTGACCAGCTTCTTCCGCCAGTTCGAGGAACGCCGGGAAGCCGTTCACACAAAAGCGGGCGAGGGTGTAGAGCTTGAGCGCGAAGGAACCCGCGCCAATCATCAATACAATCTTTTGGGTCATATCGGCGCTAACGGGTCCGGTGTGATTGTCGAGCCGTATTTGATCACGCTTACCGCAGAATCCGATGTCTTTCCGACGTTCCAGCACGGTGGGATTGAAACAATTTACATGTTGGAGGGCGAAGTCGATTATCGCCACGGAGATAAGAATTATCCATTGAAGCCCGGCGATACCCTATTCTTTGACGCGGATGCCCCGCATGGACCAGAGAAACTGGTCAGCCTGCCGGCAAGATACATTTCTGTGATTAGCTATCCGCAGACAAATTGACTGGCTTGCGCATCAGGAAATCAGTGGGTTTGTCGTAACCTTCGTGCGTTCCCATACTTACGATCGTGAAACCAAGGCGTGAAAACACGCGATGATTTTCAGTAAGTTCGACACGGGTTTCCAGCTCCAGCTCGGACAATTCAAGGGCCGCGGCCCGACGTACGGCGTGGTCTACCATCACCGAACACTGGCCCTGCCCGCGCATCCGCTCGTGCACCGCCAGTTTTCCCATATACAGCCTGCCAGACTTTGGCATAAGGAACATGCAGCCAGTTAGCGGACGGCCAATAGCCCAAATCTCACCTCCGGCATGACAATGTGCCTGCATACCCTCCACGGTCAGCCGATGAACGGAGGACGGCGGGTCGATCCGGCCATCCATGTATCGGAACGAAGAACGCAGTAAGGCTAATACGTCATACAAAGCTGAGTCGTTGCCGAGTACCTGCCAAATTGTCTTGTCCGGACCAGTCATGACCGCCGCGATACCCGTTACTTTGACAAAGGCGGTTCCGTTTCCAGATCCGGCCATACACCCGGTGAGGTTGGAAGACCGTCGTCAAACTGGCTGAGGTAGTCCAGCATCATTGGACGGTTGTCGATAAACCCTTTGTAGGTGGCCAACTCAACCGGAAGATCGCGGATAACACGATGCAGGCGGCGACCCCATTTCGGTACCGTCATCAGATCCTGAAAACTGCACAGATAACAGCGAATCGGAAATACCAGCGCGTTTGACCGTGGCAACCGGAAGAAGGTCTGTAGCTCAACCCGAAGATGCTGCTTGTGAGCGATGTTCTCAGGCGTCAACGTTGTCTTCTGAATACCCCATTTGTGATAGTTCTCCGGGCTGGTATCCAGCAATGGATTCACCGTCATCGTCCAGTTCAGACGACGCGCCGGAGCCCCTTGCTGAATGTTCAGCAGGAATTTCAGTGCGCGCTTGAAAATTCCCATCTCATGGGCTTTCGGAACTGGCGCATGCCATTCGAAAAAGTTCATGCCGATGTCGAAATCCAGGCTCCAATCGGCTTGGGTCGTTACCATCCCGGCGTCCATCCACAGCATCTCGTCCCGCTGATCCAGCACCGCGAAATCACCCTGTGCCTGACGCGTGATATATTCCATCGGCCCGTACGGCAGCGTGGTTTCATCCATGAAGGTGAAACTGTGATCAATGCCCAGTGGCTTGTTGATCCAACGCCACTGATTGCCGTTGCGGTGCAATTCGAACAGGTCGGGATAATCCTCTGACTTGCTGACCATGATCAGCTCGAGCAGGTCCCAACCCGCCAATGTCATGTGTGGCAGGGACTGACAGCGCAGAGGGTCCTGATCCAGAACGATGGCCCGGTCTTTCATCTCGGATACATAGTGTTCGTCTACATCGAACCGCATTTCATAAACCGAGCCCTCGGGTCCGCCCCGGTGCTGTTCCATGTTGACGGAATACATGTAACTGTCTTCGTGAAACGGGAAAGGAAAGCGTTTGATCGCCCATTCCGAGTTGTGGAACGTATAGTCGTCACGGAAGGACTCGTCGTTGAATTGAATGGTCATGTGGGCCTCCTCTCAGCGGTCCAGCACGAGGGACTTGCCCTCGAAGCGCGATACGCAGGGCATGATCTTCTTGCCTGCGGCTTTTTCTTCGTCAGTCAGCCAATGATCGCGATGAACGAAATTGCCGTCGTGATCCAGCACAACGGTTTCGCATTGGCCACAGGCCCCGCCGCGGCACAGATAGGGTGCATCCACGCCTTCGCGTTCTATGGCTTCCAGCAGGCTTTCGTTCTCACCCACATGAATGACCTTGTCCGATGTCGCCAAGCGCGCTTCGAACGGTTTGCCGGGCTGCGGGGCCAGAAACTCTTCATAATGCACGCAATCCTCGGGCCAGCCTTCGGCGGCAGCAGTTTCGCGCACCCAATCGATCATGCCTTTGGGGCCGCAGACATAGACATGCGTGCCCAAAGGCTGCCCGCTCAGCAGGTTTTTCAGATCGATCTGTTGATTTTGGTCGTCATAGTACAGATGTGTTTCGTTTGGATGCCTGTCTGTCAGTTGATCGGCATAAGATGCCAACGCATTGTTACGGCACGCATAATGCAGTTCCCAATGACCGTGCAGAAGTTCTAGCTGTTTGATCTGCGCCAGAAACGGGGTGATACCGATGCCACCGGCCAGAAACAGGTGCTTGCGGGCCCGCAGATCAAGCGAGAACAGGTTGACCGGATAGCTAATGGTCATTTCATCGCCCAGTTTGACCTGGCGGTGCATGAACAACGAGCCACCCCTGCCCTGATCGTCGCGCCGGACCGAGACGGTATAAGACGACTGATCAAACGGGTCGGACATCAGGGAATACGGGTTAAGCCGCGTGATACCACCGACCTGCATTTCGACAACCGTATGCGCTCCGCCCGAAAAGGTCGGCAACTGACCACCATCAACGCGTTCGAACCGGAATCGCGTCACCAATTCGTTCAATGGGGTGATTTCGGTCACTTTGACCTGAATTTTCTCGGCACCACTCATTCGTAAATCCCCTTCGGCTCAGGCACATTACCATGGTCCTCGGCATCAACGCGGACACCCTGATAAGCGGCAAGACGGCGGGAATAGTGGTCGCGTACAAACAGATTTAGCCCACAGTGCGCGCAGATAAACGGATCGACCTCGACATCTTCTGTGACGCCTTTGCAATGCACGCATTGCATCCGGCGCGCGACCGAGCCGCGATGTTCGGTCTGAATCGCAGTATGCGGAAGACCGACAGCCATCACCTCGTTCATGGCCTGCCCCATCATGCCCTCGGTACCGGTCAGATAGACCTGCAACCCCATATGCGCGTCCTCCAACACGCGGCGAATACGATGCAGCGCGGCTGCATAAGACGGACCTTCGTAGAATTGTGCAGGGTTCAGCGCCTGCAGCTTTTCCGAATAATCCGCGCCTTTCGGGATGTAGATCAGGTGGGTTTTAGCCATCAGATCAGGTGTCGCTATGTCAAGAACGGCTTCGGCCCCTTCGGCCTCGGCGATCATTAGATGATGTTCACCTGAGCGAACCTCTAGCGTGCCCCAGACCGGGCGGCTTGCGATTGACTTGGGAAATTCGAACTTTGACATTGTGCCCTCAAATAGGAAAAGGGCGCCACGGTGTGTCCGTAGCGCCCCCTGAAACTCAGCCTTTTGCGGTTCTGATCGATTTGTCCTGATCGTAGAACGGCATCTCTTCCGCAGTCGCCGCTATTTCTGTCCCATCGCCGTTGCGCACTGTCAGCTCGGTGCCGGGCGAGGCACAGGCGACCGGCATCCGTGCGATACCCACATTGTGCCCATTGATTTCGGAATACATGCCAAAGGTGACAACACCGACCTTTTCACCGTTTTGCAGCAGGTCAGCACCCTCATCCGCCGGGGTGGTGCCATCCAGTTTGACACCATAGATCTTGAACCGCTCTTTGCCTTGCGAGGAATAGTGGTTCTCAGCGCCGATAAATCCGGTCTTGCCCGGAGAAACTGTGAATTCTAGACCCAGTTCCCACAGGGTATCGCCGCAGGTTTCGTCGTCGAATGGATAGGTTTCCGAGTTGTCCCCGGGATAAAACAGCAGATAGCTTTCGGTGCGCAGCAAATCGAGCGTCGAGAACTGGACCGGAACAATGCCCATGTCCTTACCCTCAGCCAGAATGTTGTCCCACAAGTGCACCGCGTGCTTGGCCTGGCAGAAAATCTCGTACCCACGTTCACCGGTATAACCGGTCCGCGAGATCATCACGGGGCAGCCATAGAGCTTGGTCTGCATGATGCCAAAATAGGCCAGTTCCCGAATTCCCGGAATGTGTTTGGCCAGGAAATCCACTGCCACCGGTCCCTGCAACGACATGTCGTGCAAGTCATCGTCAAAAATGACGGAACAATTCTTACCGGCGGCTACCGATGTCAGCTGTTCCATCCCCGTTCCGGTGCCGTGTACGACAAGCCAGGTGTTCACCGACAGGCGGTAGATGATGCAATCGTCGACAAACTTACCTTCGGAATTCAGGATCGAAGCATAAGTCGACCGGCCCGGCATGATTTTTTCCACATTCCGCGTAGTGACTCGGTCAATGACATAAGCCGCATCTTCGCCGACCACATGAACCTTCTTCAGACCTGACACATCCATCAGCCCTGCCTTGGTGCGGATCGCTTCGTAATCTGCTTTGGCGCGTTCCGGGCTGTGGTCATAGAACCACGCGGTTCCCATACCGTTCCAGTCTTCCAGCTCGCCGCCGATCTCGGCATGGCGCTGCGCAAGGGCGGACGTCCTCCAAAGAATGGCCATTGTTCAGCTCTCCCGTTGATTGCTTTTTGTTGACCATATTGAGGCCGAAGTCGGATCGAAAATCAACACCTCTGTGCAGATTTTTTTCCTGTTGGGAATATTTGCCTGCAATTTTTGCACCCTGGGTAGGGTGCGCGAGTGTTTCATAAGTGATTATTTATCAATGCCATAGCCACTTATTTGGCATTAAGAAACATGCGCGAATTACTGGCCTCAAAGATGTTTGCCCCACATATCTATTGACAGGTCGCGAATGAAATTGTCCCCTGAGTGCACAATTATTCCCAGCAGGAAATTCTTCGCAGAAAGACCTCCTGCTGCAACAACAGGGAGACTACGAAGTGGATGGTAATCTAAATGCACTCACGACGGTCTTTACCGAGTTCTACTACTGGGTAACGGTCGTTTTCATGTTCCTCATCCATGTGGGCTTTTGCATGTACGAGGTCGGCGCCAGCCGGGCTCGTAACCATATGCACACATTGATGAAAAACATCATGATCATCCCACTGGTGACGGTCACGTTCTTCTTCTTTGGATGGTGGATTTACTGGGCCTTTCCAAACTTTCCGTTCTGGGGTGGTTTGGATACCGAAGCGGGCGCTGCAAATCTGCCATGGGCCGACACCATGGCGACCAATCTGGGTGACAGAATCACCGGCGTCTTCTGGGCGGCATTCCTGCTGTTCTCGTGGACGGCAGCCTCGATTGTATCTGGCTCTGTGATCGAGCGGATTAGATCTTCGGCCTTGTGGGTCCATGCCGTGATGATTGGTTCAGTCTGGTGGATCATCGACGCTGCGTGGGGTTGGCACTACGGCGGTTGGATGGTGCGCGTTCTTGGGTACCACGATGCTTATGCTTCCGGGGTTATTCATGCTATCGCAGGTGGTTACGCATTAGGGGTGATCATGGTTCTGGGTCCCCGCCTAGGCAAATTTGCCAAAGACGGTACGCCGCGGGACATTCCGCCGCATAACCCATGGCTGCTGACCATCGGGATATTCCTGATCTACACTGGTTTCTGGGGCTTCTATGCCGCATGCAATGTTCCGGCGATATCTCCGGAGGCAATCGACGGTCAGATAACGGGTGTTACGTGGACCGCGACCAACATCTATCTGGCGCCGACCACGCTGTCCGCGATTACCTTCAACTTCCTGATGTCTCTGTCTGGCGGGTTGATGGCAGCGTATGTTGTTTCCAAAGGTGACGCGTTTTGGACGTTCTCGGGCGGACTGGCCGGTATTATCACTGCATCTGCGGGTAACGATCTTTATCACCCGGTGCAGGCAATGATCATCGCCGCGATCGGTGTCGTGATCGTGTACAAGTTGCACTATTGGGTCGAGCGTCGGTTCAAGCTGGATGATGCCGTTGGTGCCGTTGCCGTGCATGGTTATGCAGGATTCGTTGGCCTGGTGATTTCTGGCTTTGTCCTGTGGGGCGTGCCTTCTTCGCCATATGAAGGTTACGCGACGATTAACCCGGTCGGTCAGATCACAGGTGCTGTCATCATGTTCTTTGTTCTTGGCTTCTTGCCAGGTTGGATTCTTGCAAAAATCCAGTCGGCCGCAGGTGTGCTTCGAATTCCGGAAGAAGTCGAACTTCAGGGCCTCGATTACGCTGAACACCATGCCTATGAAGACGCCAAAGCCGCGATCATTGCAGCCGACAAAGAAGAATTGGCTGCCCGTGGCGTAGCCGCTGAGTAAGGGAGAAAAAGAATGTCTACTAATGGATATACAAGCTGGGCTGTTGATCTGGCCGAAGTCGGACCGATCTATCCCTTCCAAGGTTACGAAGTCCTTATGGTCATCGTGGGCGTCGTATTCTGGATCGGCTGGCATCGCATCCAATTTGTCCGAGAAGGTGAACACCTCGAGAAGGCCCGCCACACTGGCGACGAAGAAAAAGTGAAAGCACAGCTGGAACGATACTGATCCGGCTTTGAAAGCTGGCAATGGGCATAAATCTAATTTCTTGTCCATTGCCTCTCAGGAAAATTTATTTCCTGTGATTATTGATATCCGTTTGAATTGTTGGTACCGTAGAATCATAGCGAAACACACAAGGAGATCTGCCAGCCATGTGCGGAATTGTTGGATTATTCCTCAAAGACCAGTCTCTTGCGCCCCAACTGGGCAATATGCTGACAGACATGCTGATCACGATGACGGATCGCGGCCCCGACAGCGCGGGTATAGCGATTTATGGCGAGGAATCAGGTGGTAAGACCAAGGTGACACTGCAGTCGCCCAATCCCAAGGACGACTTTGCCGGTCTAGCCGAAGAGCTGGGGCAGCACTTGGGCGTGGTGGTAAGCCAGACTGATAATGACACGCACACTGTGCTGGACGTTCCGGCCGGGCAGTTTGAAGCGGCACGGGTCGCGTTGGCAGAAATCCGGCCTTCAGTCCGGATCATGAGCCGGGGTGAGATGCTGGAGATCTACAAGGAAGTAGGCCTCCCCAAAGACGTGGCCGCGCGCTTTGACATCAGCAGTATGAGCGGCACACATGGCATTGGCCACACTCGCATGGCTACAGAGTCTGCCGTGACGACGATGGGCGCGCACCCGTTCAACACTGGGCCAGATCAGTGTCTGGTTCATAACGGCTCGCTGTCGAACCACAATTCATTGCGCCGCAAACTGCGCCGTGAAGGTGTAGTGATCCAAACTGAGAATGATACCGAGGTTGGAGCCGCCTATCTGACCTGGAAGATGATGAACGGGGCCACCTTGGGTGAGGCGCTGGAAAGCAGCCTTGAGGATCTGGATGGCTTCTTCACCTTTGTCGTCGGCACCAAGGATGGGTTCGGCGTGGTCCGCGATCCGATCGCCTGTAAGCCTGCGGTGATGGCCGAAACCGATCAATACGTGGCCTTTGGCAGCGAATACCGGGCGCTGGTGAACCTGCCGGGTATCGAAGAGGCCCGCGTCTGGGAGCCGGAGCCAGCGACGGTTTACTTCTGGTCCCACAATGACAGCCCCTCGACCAACGAAAAGGCCGCATAACATGCAAACTTATGATCTTGAAGCAGACGGCCTTCGTCGGTTGAACGCCACCTTGCAGTCGCAATCCACCGAGACCAACCAGACCCATTGGGAAGTCGTGAACCCCAAAGGCAGCCACGCGATTGCCGTCGGGCTGGATGCGCCTATCGAAGTGACGGTCAAGGGCTCAACTGGTTATTACTGCGCGGGAATGAACCAACAGGCGACGGTCAAGGTCGAAGGCTCGGTCGGGCCCGGCGTAGCCGAGAATATGATGTCCGGTCAGGTCGTTGTCGAAGGCGACGCCAGCCAATATGCTGGCGCCACCGGCCATGGCGGTTTGCTGGTCATCAAGGGCAATGCCAGCTCGCGTTGCGGCATCTCGATGAAAGGCATCGACATCGTGGTGCATGGTAATATCGGTCATATGTCGGCCTTCATGGCGCAGGCCGGTAATCTTGTGGTCTGCGGTGATGCGGGTGATGCGCTAGGAGACTCGCTTTATGAGGCGCAGCTGTTCGTGCGCGGCTCGGTCAAGAGCCTGGGCGCCGATTGCATCGAGAAAGAGATGCGCCCCGAGCATCTGGATATCCTGAAGGACCTGCTGGACCGCGCGGGCGCGAATGCCAGCCCCGAAGAATTCAAACGCTACGGTTCCGCCCGTCAGCTTTATAACTTCGACGTCGACAACGCCGCTGCTTACTGAGGAACAAGGGTATGAAAGACATGGACGATCAGATCCCCCGCACCCTGCCGATTCAGTCGGCGACATTCACCAATCCGATCAATGCGGAAATCCGCCGCGCTGCGGCCACCGGTATTTATGATATCCGCGGTGGCGGCGCCAAACGCAAGGTACCGCATTTCGATGATCTGTTGTTTCTGGGCGCCAGCATCAGTCGCTATCCGCTCGAAGGTTACCGCGAGCGCTGCGACACCTCGGTAACGTTGGGCACGCGCTTTGCAAAAAAGCCGATTGAACTGGACATTCCGATCACCATTGCGGGTATGAGCTTTGGCGCTCTGTCCGGCCCTGCGAAAGAGGCCCTTGGCCGCGGCGCATCAGCGGCGGGCACGTCGACCACCACCGGCGACGGCGGCATGACGCCCGAGGAACGCGGCCATTCCAGCAAACTGGTCTATCAGTATCTGCCCTCGCGCTATGGGATGAATCCCGATGATCTGCGCAAGGCCGACGCGATTGAGGTCGTTGTTGGTCAGGGCGCAAAACCCGGCGGTGGTGGCATGTTGCTGGGTCAGAAGATCAGCGACCGCGTCGCGGAAATGCGAACCCTACCCAAAGGCATCGACCAGCGCTCGGCCTGTCGCCATCCCGACTGGACCGGCCCGGATGATCTGGAAATCAAGATCCTCGAACTGCGCGAGATTACCGGCTGGCAGGTGCCCATCTATGTCAAGGTTGGCGCGACCCGCCCCTATTATGATACGGCACTGGCGGTAAAGGCCGGTGCCGATGTGGTGGTGATGGACGGTATGCAAGGCGGCACTGCCGCGACGCAGGACGTGTTCATCGAGCATGTAGGTCTACCGACGCTGTCCTGCATTCGCCCTGCCGTGCAAGCGCTGCAGGATTTGGGCGTGCATCGCGAGGTGCAATTGGTGATCTCGGGCGGCATCCGCACCGGGGCCGATGTGGCAAAGGCGATGGCCCTAGGCGCCGACGCAGTGGCCATTGGCACCGCCGCGCTCGTGGCGCTTGGTGACAACGACCCGAAATGGGAATCCGAGTACCAAAAGTTGGGCACCACCACCGGGGCCTACGACGACTGGCACGAAGGTCAGGACCCCGCAGGTATCACCACACAGGATCCCGACTTGGCGGCCCGTCTGAACCCGGTCGAGGCCGGACGCCGTCTGCGCAACTATCTCAAGGTAATGACGCTTGAGGCGCAGACCATCGCGCGTGCCTGTGGTCATAATCACCTCCACAACCTTGAACCCGAGGATTTGTGTGCTCTGACGATGGAGGCCGCCGCAATGGCGCGTGTCCCGTTGGCCGGGACAAGCTGGTACCCGGGCAAGGAAGGGTTCTGAACTGATACTGCGCGGCTCCTTAACGGGGGCCGCGTTTTTGCTTTGGAAATTAAAAATTCAACAGGGAAAGGAAAGCCATCGTGACGACAGATCTCGCAGCTTTCGCAAAAGAAAAAGGCGTCAAATACTTCATGATCTCGTTCACCGACCTGTTCGGTGGGCAGCGGGCCAAGCTGGTGCCCGCGCAGGCGATTGCCGAGATGCAGGAAGACGGCGCAGGTTTTGCCGGGTTCGCCACCTGGCTGGATATGACCCCCGCGCATCCTGACATGCTGGCGGTGCCGGACCCGTCATCGGTTATTCAGCTACCATGGAAGCCTGAAGTCGCCTGGGTTGCAGGCAACTGCGTCATGGAAGGCAAGGATGTCGCCCAAGCCCCACGAAATGTGCTGCGCCGCTTGATTAGCGAGGCCGCCGAGATGGGGATGCATGTCAAAACCGGAATCGAGGCAGAGTTTTTCCTATTGACCCCCGATGGTGAGCAGATCAGTGATCCGTTCGATACCGCCGAAAAGCCCTGCTATGACCAGCAGGCGGTGATGCGCCGCTATGATGTGGTGCGTGAGATCTGCGATTATATGCTGGAACTCGGTTGGGGGCCCTATCAGAACGACCACGAAGACGCCAATGGCCAGTTCGAAATGAACTGGGAGTTCGATGACGTTCTGAAAACCGCCGACAAGCACTCGTTCTTCAAGTTCATGACCAAGTCAGTGGCCGAAAAGCATGGGCTGCGGGCCACCTTCATGCCGAAGCCTGTCGAAGGGCTGACCGGTAATGGCTGCCATGCTCATATCTCGGTCTGGGATGCACCCGGAGCGGACGCCAAAACCAACGTCTTTGCCGGCGAAGGCGACGGTCCGACCGGCGAGGTGGGACTTGGCGAACTGGGCAAGTACTTCCTTGGCGGTATCATGAAACATGCAAGCGCGCTTGCGGCGATCACCAACCCGACAGTGAACAGTTACAAGCGCATCAACGCTCCGCGTACAATGTCGGGCGCGACCTGGGCCCCCAATACCGTGACATGGACCGGCAACAACCGCACTCACATGGTCCGAGTTCCGGGACCTGGCCGGTTTGAGCTGCGCCTGGCCGACGGGGCCACCAACCCCTATCTGCTGCAGGCGGTCATTATCGCTGCAGGTCTGTCCGGCATCCGCTCCAAGGCCGATCCGGGACGTCGCTGGGACATCGATATGTATGCCGAAGGCCATACCGTCACTGACGCCCCCAAACTACCGCTGAACATGCTCGACGGGTTGCGCGAATATGACAACGATACCGAGCTGAAAGCCATGATGGGTCAGGAATTCTCAAGCGCATTCCTCAAAATGAAACACCAGGAATGGAATTCCTTCGTCAGCCATTTCTCGCGCTGGGAAAAAGACCACACGCTCGATATCTAAGAAACCTTGGGGCTGCAAACCGCTGCAGCCCCAATACCGACGCTCGGATGGAGGCCGGCGCCCAATGAATGTGCTTATTTTCCAGCATTCATCGGGCGAAGGTCCCGGAGCGTTTCTGGAGCACATTTCATCATGCGGTGATACGGCCAAAGTCGTGCATCTGTATGATGGCCAACCAATCCCGCAACTCGACGATTTTGATTTGCTTCTGGTTCTGGGCGGCCCGATGGACGTCTGGGAAACCGAGGCGCACCCGTGGCTCGTGCCCGAAAAACAAGCGATCAGGACCTGGATTCAAGACCTCAAGCGACCGTACTTTGGGATATGTCTAGGCCACCAACTTCTGGTTGATGCGTTAGGAGGGAAATGTGTACCTATGCAGAAGCCTGAGATCGGTGTGCTTTTTATTAATTTGACTGACAACACGCGCAGTGATCCGCTGTTCGAGCCCCTGCCCGATCAATTCCGGGTGCTACAATGGCATGGGGTTGAGGCCATTGACCTACCGCCCAACTCATCGGTTCTGGCGCAATCTGATGCTTGCGCAGTACAGGCTTTGCGGGTCTCAGATAGCGCCTGGGGCGTGCAGTTTCACCCCGAACTTGTTCAGGGCACGATCCAATCGTGGATGACCGATCCGGCAAATCATCAATGCGCTGTGAATTGGCTTGGGTCCGCAGACGCGGTGCAGACGATGATCTCTGATAGCGACAATATTGCTGCGGAACAATTCAAGATCACATCCAGCCTCTATGACAGATTGCGACAGATCTGATCAGCCACGAACCTCAAGGTTCTTTCCGCTGTCGGCTTCGACTCTCCAGTCTGGGACATCGTTGACCAGCATCAACGCGGCACGGCGCAGAGTTTTGCGCATTTTGTCCACCACCGGACCGTCCATTCCGCAATCCGCCAACGCGGCGTCAAACGTATCCAGCCAAAGCTCGGCATCGGCCTCGCGTATCGGCACATGCGCATGAATTTCACGCAGGTCCATATGACCAAATCGCTCACGATAATAGGCCCGACCGCCCAGGAACCCGCTCAGAAATTCAAACTGTGCCTGTCTCGTATGAGACAACCCGTGTCCGCGAAAATGCAACCTGTGCAATGAATGTACGGCCGGATCGGTCTCCATGCGGTCGTAGAACCGTTCGACCAGAGCCCGAAGTCGATCTTCACCGCCGATTTGATCCAATGCAGATGACATACGTCTCTTTCCCGAGTTGTAGCCGTCAATAAATATTGCATAACAGGAAAATAAGTTTATCACCAGTGACATGTTGGCGCGGTTGATATCGCAAGATGGGCACGTAATGTGTGGGCATGACCAGATACATGAGGCGACCGGATGAGCGCCCTTGTACTGGGTCTGCTGGCCGCATTATGTTGGGGCTTTCACGATCTTGCCGTGCGATATGTCAGCCAGTCCGTGAGCGTCATCGCCGCGTTGATGGCCGTGCTGGTTGCCGGGGCTGTGCTTCAGTTCGGACTTGTGGCGATCTGGTCCGGGTTTGCCCCCATGCCCGTCGAGGCAGTGTCCTATGCAGTTGCGTCGGGCGGCTTTTACCTGCTGGCTGGCCTCAGCATGTATGCTGCGTTTCAGCGCGGGCCTGTACGTCTGGTCGCCCCGCTTGTCGCCAGCTATCCCGTTTTGTCAGTCACCCTTGCAATATGGCGCGGTTCCGAAGTCAGCATATGGCATTGGCTGGCAATCATCGCCATTGGTGTCGGCGTGTCCATTGTCTCAGCACGATCCAAGGGTGACGGAGCAGAATATCCTGCAGCCAGGCCGACAATTGCCTTTTCAATTCTTGCTGCAATTGGGTTTGCTGCGACATTCGCTTTGGGACAATATGCAGCCGAACTTGGTAATGAGTTCACCGTTTCGCTGATTGGACGCTTGACCGCCATCCCGGTCCTGGCCGCAATTGCCCTTGCATCCCGCAAGTCGCTTTGGCCGGGCACGCGGGCCCTTCCCCTGTTGTGCCTGATGGGCACGCTCGACGCGGTGGCGCTTTTGTGCGTCGTATCTGCCGGGGGGTTGCCCAATGCCCAATATGCATCCGTCGCGGCCTCGATCTTCGGGTTATTGACGGTTGTCCTGGCCTGGGCGATCCTGAGAGAGAAAATGTCAATCTCTCAATGGCTTGGTTGCCTCATAGCTTTTTTCGGAATTGGCTATCTTGCGATTTGAGCATCCGCTTGCCCATTGCAATACCATGAGCCTGATGGGCCACAATCGCGCTGTATAACACGCAATCAACTTCGCCCGGGCGAACTGGTCCGGGATGATGCCATGCGCCAGGTCGACTGAGATCTTTGTGTCCCTGCAATTCACTTCGCAGGTTGAGAATATCAATATGTGTAGGCGCGTCAGGCAGCAACAAGACAGCATATACATCCACCGCCGCGTTCAATTGCTTGACCTGAGTTCGGCACTTATCCTGCGACATATCCTTGCCCCAGAATTGCTGATCCAACGCCATGCCAGTTTGTGCCGCGCGGGCTACCAACGCGCGGACGCGCGCAGCATTCGACGCCGAATGACCAATGGACACGATCACCATGCGCGCGGCACGGCCCGCATTATACCAATATTGGTGCGCGCTGGCGCAGGCAGACATTCTGCCGGTTGAAGCGCCAGCAGCGAGGCTCACGCTGTTAGGCCTTCAAATTCTGGGAGTTTGTTAGCGCGACAGCATGCAGTGAGTGTGTTCGCGAGGAGGCAGGCGATCGTCATCGGACCCACGCCGCCCGGAACCGGGGTGATCGCGCCCGCGCGTTCGTCGGCGCTGGCATAATCGACATCGCCGACCAGCTTGTTCTTGCCGTCGCGCTCAATGCGGTTGATGCCGACATCAATCACGGTCGCACCTTCCTTGATCCAGTCGCCCGGCACCATCTCGGGCCGTCCGACAGCCGCCACGACGATATCGGCACGGCGAACCACATCCGGCAGGTCCTTGGTGCGGCTATGCGCGATGGTCACAGTGCAGCTGTCACCCAGCAGCAGCTGCGCCATCGGTTTGCCCACGATGTTCGAACGACCAATGACAACCGCATCCATGCCCGACAGCGAGCCGTGGTAGTCGCGCAGCATCATCAGACAGCCCAGAGGAGTACAGGGGACCATCGACTTCTGGCCAGTGCCCAGCAAGCCCACGTTCGAGATGTGGAACCCATCGACATCCTTGGCCGGGTCGATCGAATTGATCACCAGATCCTCGTTCAGATGCTTCGGCAGCGGCAGCTGTACAAGAATGCCGTGGACGGCAGGGTCGTTGTTCAGTTTGTCGATCAGGGCCAGCAGGTCCTCTTCCGAGGTGTCGGCATCTAACTTATGCTCATAAGAGTTCATGCCGACTTCAACGGTCATCTTTCCCTTCGAGCGGACATAAACCTGGCTCGCCGGGTCTTCACCCACCAGCACCACAGCCAAACCAGGCGTGATACCGTTTTCTTCCTTCAGCTTTGCCACCTGATCGGCCACCTGAGCGCGAACCTTGGCCGCAAAAGCCTTACCGTCGATAACCTGCGCTACCATCCTTTGATCCCTTCTTTCAAAAACGGATCGGGCGCCGAAAGCGCCCGGGTCTTCAGTCGGGGCCAAGCACACGCTCTTCCCGTGCAATCGACCAGTCAATCAAAATACGCCACAGCTGTTCGGCCAAATCCGGGTCCATTCCCGCCCCATCCGAAGCCGCGCGCACCTTTCGCACCACCTCTTCGACCCGCTCGGGGATACGGGCGGGCAGACCCGCGTTCGGCTTCAGTTCAGATGCGCGATCGATGTAACCTGCGCGCGTCACCAGCATCTCGATCAGTTGGCGGTCCAACTGGTCTATCTGAGCCCGCAACTCCTGCATCGAATTGCAGTCTTTTGGAGGTGCCAGAGTGGGTATCGTGGTCTCCTCATGGCCCGGGAATTCCCCGGACCACGAGATGTCTTATTTGGGGGCTTAGAACAAGCCCTCGATCTCACCTGCGTCGTTAAGGCAGATGGTTTCGGCTGCAGGTTTGCGCGGCAGTCCGGGCATGGTCATGATCTCACCGCAGACAACCACGATGAAACCGGCACCGGCGCTCAGGCGGACCTCACGCACCGGAACCGAGTGACCGGTGGGTGCGCCGCGCAGAGTCGGGTCGGTCGAGAACGAGTACTGCGTTTTCGCCATGCAGACCGGCAGGTTGCCATATCCGGCTTCTTCCCATTCGCGCAGCTGATTGCGGATCTTGTTGTCGGCCAGAACTTCGTCGGCACGATAGATACGCTTGGCGATGGTTTCGATCTTCGCGAACAGCGGCATTTCGTCGGGGTAGATCGGCGAGAAGTTCGCGGCACCATTTTCGACGATTTCGACAACTTTTTCGGCCAGAGGCGCAGAGCCATCCGAGCCCAGCTCCCAGTGACGCGACAGGATCGCTTCTACGCCATGCTCGCCACAGTAGTCCTTGACCGCCTGAACTTCGTCATCGGTATCGGTGACGAAGTGGTTGATCGCAACGACAACCGGAACACCGAAGGATTTGACGTTCTCGATGTGGCGACCCAGGTTCGCACAGCCCGATTTGACCGCATCAACATTCTCAGCGCCCAGATCAGCCTTGGCCACGCCGCCATTCATTTTCATCGCACGCACAGTGGCAACCAGAACAACAGCCGATGGAGCGATGCCTGCCTTGCGGCACTTGATGTTCATGAACTTCTCAGCACCGAGATCAGCACCAAAGCCAGCTTCGGTCACGACATAGTCGGCTACTTTCAGCGCGGTCTTGGTCGCGATGACCGAGTTACAGCCATGCGCGATGTTCGCAAAAGGACCGCCATGCACGAAGGCTGGGTTATTTTCCAGTGTCTGCACCAGGTTCGGCTGCATAGCATCTTTCAGCAGCACGGTCATTGCGCCTTCGGCCTTGATGTCGCGGCAGTAAACCGGTGTCTTGTCGCGGCGGTAAGCAACGATGATATCGCCCAGACGCTTTTCCAGATCTTTCAAGTCGTTTGCCAAGCAGAGGATTGCCATGACTTCGGACGCCACAGTGATGTCAAAACCTGCCTCACGCGGGAAGCCGTTAGATACACCACCCAAGCTGGCAGTGATTTGACGTAGAGCGCGGTCATTCATGTCGACCACGCGGCGCCATGCAACGCGGCGGGTGTCGATTTCCTGCTCGTTGCCCCAGTAGATGTGGTTGTCGATCATCGCCGATAGCAGCGAGTGGGCCGAGGTGATAGCGTGGAAGTCACCTGTGAAGTGCAGGTTCATTTCCTCCATCGGAACAACCTGCGCGTAACCGCCACCTGCAGCGCCGCCCTTCATGCCGAAGTTCGGGCCAAGCGAAGCTTCGCGGATACAGATCATCGCGTTCTTGCCGATGCGGTTCAGGCCGTCGCCCAGACCCACGGTGGTGGTGGTTTTACCTTCACCCGCAGGGGTCGGGTTGATCGCGGTAACCAGGATCAGCTTGCCGTCTTCGCGGCCCTGGACCGAGTTGATGAAGTCCTGGCTGACCTTTGCCTTGTCATGGCCGTAAGGCAGCAGATCATCGCTGGAGATACCCAGCTTCGCGCCGATTTCCTGAATCGGTTTTTTGTTCGCCTCGCGGGCAATCTCAATGTCGGATTTGTAGCTCATTGGGCTTTGGACTCCCTGCAAAAGTAGGCCGAACGAATTCAGACCCGTCCGCATATGCGACCCGGGG
Organism: Ruegeria sp. AH3; assembly: GCF_056536265.1. Taxonomy (NCBI): domain Bacteria; kingdom Pseudomonadati; phylum Pseudomonadota; class Alphaproteobacteria; order Rhodobacterales; family Roseobacteraceae; genus Ruegeria; species Ruegeria sp. AH3. Next base: position 82,369 of record NZ_JBQFJL010000003.1, on the reverse strand, counting down.
CGGAATCAGATACTTTCATTACGGTAAATATTTTTTCCCTTCGGTCAACCTTTGAATTTCAGAGACATTGAAGGAAAGAACAATTATCGCGCGATGGCACCATCGGATCACGCGTAACGTTTGCGCCCTGCGCTGAGCCCTAACAACCAATCCTCGACGATACGTCGCTCGGGAAATGATTTTTGCGTTGGGCTCTTCAGAAGAAAATATCCCGACTGTGTTCGCACCGATATGTCCTGGATTGGTCTGACCAACGCACCGCTTTCAAGCAGGGGGTCAACAAGATGGGCCCAACCCAGTGCGACGCCCAAACCATCAACAGCTGCTTGTATAGAGAGAGGATAGGTGTTGAAGGCCACAGCGCGTTCCATCAATGAGGTAGAAATTTCATTGCTGCCAAGCCAGGTATGCCAAGTCATCCATTCTGCGTGGCTGCTGGTCACCTCAATCAGATCCAATTCCGGCAGCGCGGATAGTACTGCCGCCTTCGGATTACTTTTGAGATAATCAGGGCTACATACCGGGAAAACGGTTTCCCCGAACAAAAGCTGCGCCTCATATCCGGGCCAATCCCCTTCCCCGCGCAATATCGTCAGATCCATAGAATCAGACAGGCACTCTGCGTCGCTGTCCGAAGACACCAGCGATATACGGATGCGGCCATTGGATTTGTTGAATTTGCGTAGCTGCGGCATCAACCAGAGCGAGGCAACGGAGTTGGTCGCAGAGATCGAAACCGTGTTGGCCTGATGTTTGGCCAGCATATCCCGGCTGACCTCCCGCATTAGATCCAGTGATTTTTCCACGGTTGCCAACAATATGGCACCTTGCTGCGTCAACGAGACCGACCGATGGCCTCTGACAAACAAGGGCACGTCATAATGTTGTTCCAATAGACGCACTTTGCGACTGATTGCCGTTTCTGAAATGTTGAGCACCTTGCTGGCCTGCGCAAAGCTCTGGGCCTTGGCGGCCGCTTCAAAAGCCAAAAGGTAGTCGAGCGGCGGAAGAACCTTCCCGGTAACTGGTGCTTTCTTCGGCATCTGACGGCGGAGTCCCAATCTAAAGCTGATTGCAATCAAAGAGCATTTGCCCGCGTCGGCTGAAAACGATTAGGCAACTGACTGTTAAGATAGTAAAAAACCGGATTAGCCTCAAGATTTTATGGGCAACGCCTCTCAAATTTCTGTTCTGCGTTTCGCGCAAATTTAGGCAGAATACGCAAATTCGGGGCCGGAAGAGCCCACAATCCAAAAATCGAACGTCACTCAGGGAGCAATCATGAAACTTTCAAACCTACTTTCTGCTGCAACCTTGGCAGCGGTAGCGGGCACCGGTGCGATCGCAGAAGACAGCAGCGACCCGATCGTCATCCCAATTCACAACTGGTCCAGCCAGATCGTGATGTCTTACGTAACAGGCCAACTACTCGAAGAGATCGGCGATAATGTCGAATACGTCACGACCGACAGTCAGGCGGTCTATGAATCGGTGCGTCTGGGCGACGTCACGCTTGAGATGGAAGTCTGGGAAGGCGCATTTGGCGCATCCTTCCGCGCGGCTCTGGAAAAGGGCGGTCTGCATGATGCGGGCGACCACGATGCTGTCACCCGCGAGGACTGGTGGTATCCAATGTGGACCAAAGAGTCCTGCCCCGGCCTGCCGGACTGGGAAGCATTGAACGATTGTGCGCATCTGTTTGCGACAGCCGAAACCGGCGACAAAGGCCGATATCTGGACGGTCCGGTAGACTGGTTGAAACATGGTAAAGAGCGTGCCGAAGCGCTCGATCTGAATTTCACCGTGATCAACGCGGGTTCGGCTGCAGCCCTATGGGCCGAGATCGGCGCCGCAGAGGCGGACAAGAAACCGGTTCTGGTCTTCAACTGGACACCCAACTTCGCCGAAGCCGTCTGGCCCGGTGAGTTTGTCGAGTTTCCGGCCTGGGAAGATGGATGCGACAAAGACCCATCCAAAGGTCCGAACCCGGATGCGCTGTATGATTGCGGCAATCCGGCTACCGGTTACCTGAAAAAGGCCGCTTGGGATGGTATGAAAGACAAATGGCCCGCTGCCTACTGTGTATTGACTGAAATTTCCTTCACCAATCCGCAGATCGCGGAGATGGCCAAGCTGGTCGATACGGACGAGCTGGAACCGGAAGAAGCAGCAGCCGAATGGCTGGATGCGAACCGCGCTGTTGTTGATCCCTGGATCAGCGCCTGCAGCGGATAATCCGGTCACACGCAACGAAACTGGCGCGGCCTTACTGACCTCATTGGAGCAAGGCCGTGCTTAACAAGAAAGAAAGGCAGCCATGTCCGCCACAGCGCCTGTAATCTCAGCCCAAAATGTCTGGAAATTATTTGGACCTTCGCCCGAGAGCTATCTGAATTCCATGCCGGCTGGCCGTAGCTTCGACGAGATTCGCGCAGATGGCTACATCGCCGGGGTCAAGGACGTCTCGATTGAGGTTGGCCGGGGCGAAATGCTGGTCATCATGGGACTATCCGGATCAGGCAAATCAACTCTGGTGCGGTGCTTCTCGCGCCTGCACGACATCACCGGCGGTACGATCAAGGTTGATGGTCAGGATATCATGGGCCTGAGCGAGCGTGACCTGATCGAATTGCGACGCAACAAGATGGGCATGGTATTCCAGTCCTTCGGCCTGCTGCCGCACCGCACGGTCCTGGATAACGTGGCCTTCCCGCTGGAAATGCGCGGTCAGGATCGCCATGACCGCCGTGAACGTGCACTGGAAGTCATCAAGCTGGTCGGGCTTGAGGGCCGCGAAGAATACTTCCCACGCGAGCTTAGCGGTGGGCAACAGCAGCGGGTCGGCATCGCCCGGTCCTTGGCGATTGAGCCGGATATCTGGTTTCTGGACGAGCCGTTCTCGGCCCTTGATCCATTGATCCGCCGCGAAATGCAGGATGAATTCCTGCGGCTGCAAGAGATGCTGGGTAAGACCATCGTCTTTATTACTCACGATTTCGACGAAGCGCTACGCCTCGCAGATCGCATCGCAATCATGCGCAACGGTGCGGTTGAACAATGCGATACACCTGATCAGATCGTCATGAACCCGGCCACCGAATACGTGGCAAAATTTACCGAAGACATCGACAAAGCCCGTGTCGTACACGCAAAAGGGCTGGCGAAACCGATCAATGGACATGCTCTTGAAGGAGCGCCCGTCAATGGCGGCTCGACCATCCACGAATTGGCGCGGGTTCTCGTTAATGACAACCGCATCCTTCTGCCGGTTGCCGATGACAAGGGCATTGTCACCGGTGTTCTGGAACGCGACGCCGCTTTGAATGTCTTGCTCGGAGCCGAATGATGGCGACGCTATCCACTGATCTGCACGAGGCCTCGCACAAGCCATGGGGGCGTACCCGCGTGCTTACGGCATTGCTGGCCGTGGCCTTTGCACTGATCCTTGTCAAGGTCGTCGGTGTTTTGCCCGAATGGCTGAACCGCATTCCCGAAGCGGCCATCCCACCCACAGCACAGCTTCTGGATGCGATCTTCAACTTCATCCAGAACGACCTTGGCCTGATCTATGTGACTCGCTTCATCGCCGAAGGCCCGCTGGAGTTTTTGTTGGACACATCGGCCAACCTTTTGGAAGGCAAGCGCCGCTGGCCTAATCTGGGACCAATCCCATGGTCTGCGATTGCAGCTGTTGCAGCTGTTGTCGGTTATGCCGTCGGGGGATGGAAGTTGGCAGCCCTTGGTGCGGGCACCTTCATCTGGACAGCCGCAATCGGACAGTGGAAAATCGCCATGCAAACCATGTCCGTGATTGTTGTCGCGGCACCCTTGGCGTTCCTGCTGGGTCTGGTTCTGGGTATCGCCGCGTGGAAATACGGCTGGTTCGAGCGGATACTGAAGCCCATCTTGTCCGTGTTGCAAACCTTGCCCTTCTTTACTTACCTGCTGCCTGCGGTGATCTTCTTCAAAGTCGGGCCAACAGCCGGTGCCGTGGCAACGATTACCTTCGCCATCCCGCCGATGATCCTGATGACAACACTGGGCCTTAAAAAGGTCAGTCCCGAAGTGATCGAAGCGGGTCAGATGTCGGGCTGCACCCGCTGGCAGATGCTGCGACATGTCTATGTTCCCGCCGCGCGCACCGAGATTTTGGTTGGAGTTAACCAAGTGATCATGTTGTGTCTGGCCATGGTGGTGCTGACCGCATTCATCGGCATGCCCGGCCTTGGCGCCAAGCTGTTAGCGATGATGGGCAGTTTCAAACTCGGGCGTTCTTTTGAGATTGGTGTGACCATCGTTCTTCTGGCGGTCATGCTCGATCGGATGTCAAAGGCTTGGGTCGTCAAACAGCCCGTTCATTTCGAACGCGGCACCCCATGGTGGAAGCGGCACCAGATCTCGCTGGTCGCGCTGGGTCTGTTTGTCGGGTTTATCCTGCTCTCGCAGGTCTTCCCGATCCTTGCCGAAGTTGGCCGCAAGCAGCACCTGAGCCAAGGCAAGGAAATTGACGTGGTAATAAAGTCGATTCTGGCGATTGATGCCATCAAGGGAACGACCGAATGGTTGCGCTGGTTCCTGAACGTCAAGGTTCTGATCCCGTTCCGAGACACGTTGCTGGCGATCCCTACCCCCGCCTTCATCCTGCTGGTCGTTGCCTTTGCCTATTGGATCGGCGGACGCCGCCCCGGCATCTATGCTGCAGTCTTCTTTACGATCGTGGCTTTCTCGGGCTGGTGGGATCGCTCCGTTATCACGCTCTACACGGTGATTTCGGCGGTCGCGCTGGCGACACTGATCGGTATCCCCCTGGGAGTTGTCGCGGCCCGATCCACCCGCTGGTCCAAGAGCATCCTTTTAGCCTGCGACACCGCTCAGACTTTCCCCAGTTTCATCTATCTGATCCCAGCAATCATGCTGTTCGGCGTCAATGATGTGGCCGTCGTGTTCTCGATCCTGATCTTCGCCGCTGTGCCATTGATCCGGTACACCATTATTGGCCTCAGCAGCGTGCCCCCGGAAATGACAGAAGCGGCGGACATGTCCGGGTCCACGCGGCGCCAAAAGCTGATGTCGGTTCAATTTCCGCTGGCGCTGCCAACAATGGCCGTCGGATTTAATCAGGCGATCATGTTTGCCTTTTTCATGGTCATCATCGCGGCCTTCATCGGCACACAGGACCTGGGACAGGAATTGCAACGCACGCTGGCAGGTACCGAGTTGGGCAAAAACTTTGTCCTTGGCCTGAACGTGTCGCTGATGGCGCTGACCTTTGACATGGCCATCAGCAGCTGGGCGGAAAAACGTAAAAAGCGACTGGGGCTCGACTGAGATGGCACAGCTAAAAAACAGACGCAGTGTTGCCCGTTTCGACGACAACGGCTTTGTCAGGATGCAGATGACAGACCTGCCCGACGAACAAGTTTGGTGGAAGAATGTCAGCTTTGACCAGGATACCGGGCAAGGCAGCTATCTGATGAAAATGGAGCCAGGCACGCGCTCGAACCCGCATGTCCATCATGGCCCGGAAGAGTTCTTTGTCCTTGAGGGTGACCTGACCGATCACGATGGATTCAGCTATCGCAGCGGTGACTTCGTAAGTCTTGCCGCAGGTTCCAGCCATTTTTCACACACCAAATCGGGATGCCTTTTGGTGGTGACGCACCGCGGTGCAACCGAATCCATTCAGGAAGGTGTAATATGAATGTGAAGCCGGTTTTTGAGGTACCGTATGAACGCAGCGGGGTTCTGGCCCCCGGCCTTCCGATCCTGCCTCATGGAACGGAACGCCATCCCGTCCCTGGAGCCGGGTCGCGTGCGGTTCCGGTGTCGAAGGGCGACAAGATCACTTTGCTGGATCGCGATGGGATGCAACCGTCCGAGATGGTATTCTTTGCCCCCGATCGAAGCTCGGACGCTGCCATGCTTGGCGTGCAGGGGCACGGTCGACCAGAAGGGCTGATTGCAACTCTGGCGAATGGCTCGGCTTCGGGCAAGAAAGTGTTGCGCGCCTTAGAGGTTGCAGGTTTCGACATCGGACGCGGGGATGCGATCAGGGCTTTCTCGGATGGATCACGCCCCGGTGACATGGCGCACTTCGTGGCGGAATGCGACGGTCTTCTGATCGTCTCTGCCCCCGGTGAAGCGATGCGACCGGAAGACAACAACCCACCGACCGACATTATCCTGTACATTCAGCGTGCCGCTCCCGGCTTGGAAAAACCGGACGTGGGCCCGCCCGATCCGTTGGCCGACCCTCTCAGAGACATCAACATTCAGCCTGGCAATGCCAAATCTTATGAGGTCAAAGCCGGAGAGTTCATCCAGATCGTGGATATCAGGGGCCGCGAATGCTCAGACTTTCAGGCGTTCAGCCGTCGTGCATTAGATCAGGGGATCGAACGCGAGATTGATCCCACCACAACGCGCAGCCTGATGGGCAGCTTGTATCCGCAACCAGGTATATTCTCGAAATACTGGTCAGTGGATCAGGAACCGCTGGTTGAGATCGTGCAGGATACATGCGGACGGCACGACACGTTCGGCCTTGCCTGTACCGCGCGGTATTACGAAGACCTTGGCTATCCCGGTCACGTGAATTGTTCGGACAATATCAACAAGGATCTGGATCAGTATGGTATCAAGCCGCGCGGAGGTTGGCCGGCGATCAACTTCTTCTTCAACACAATGCTGGACGAGACCAACGCAATAGGCATGGATGACCCGTGGTCGCGGCCCGGTGATTTCGTGCTGCTGCGCGCACTGACGGATCTGGTCTGCGTCAGCACCGGCTGCCCCTGCGACATTGATCCGGCAAATGGTTGGAATCCAACAGATATTCAGGTGCGAACCTACAAGGCGACCGAGGATTTCAAGCGATCCTATGGCTACAGAAAATCTGCGGAGGCGGATGTGGAAGAAACCAAGAAAACAGCATTTCACGACTGCTTTGCACGGCACTCCCGTGATTTCATAGAATACAATGGCTATTGGCTGCCCAACACGATGACCAATCATGGTGCCATTGCTGAATACTGGGCCTGTCGGGACAAGGTCGCGGTCATGGACCTAAGCCCCCTGCGGAAATACGAGGTTGTCGGGCCTGACGCAGAAGAGCTGATGCAACTTTGTGTGACTCGCAACATGAAAAAGCTGAGTGTTGGTCAGGTCGTCTATACGGCCATGTGCTATGAACACGGCGGGATGATTGACGATGGCACCGTCTATCGTTTGGGTGAAACAAACTTTCGCTGGATTGGCGGGAATGACACCAGCGGATTGTGGCTGCAGGAACAGGCGCTCAAACGCAATATGAATGTCTGGGTGCGTAACTCGACGGACCAGTTGCACAACATCGCGGTGCAGGGGCGTCACGGCCGCGACATTCTTTCCAAGATCTTCTGGACGCCACCTCAGCAACCAACGATCGAAGAACTGCTATGGTTCCGGTTTACTGTCGCACGTGTGGGCGATGTGCAGGGGACGTCAGTGGTTATATCCCGGACCGGTTATTCCGGTGAACTTGGATACGAAATCTTCTGCCACCCCAAAGACGCGTCGGAAATCTTTGATCGCGTTTGGGACGTCGGTGAGAAATATGGCATCGCACCGCTCGGGCTTGCGGCACTCGACATGTTGCGGATCGAAGGTGGATTGATCTTTGCTGGGTCGGAATTCGACGATCAGACGGACCCGTTTGAGGCAGGCATTGGCTTTACTGTACCGCTGAAGTCAAAAACCGACGATTTCATTGGACGGGCTGCGATCGAGGAACGCAAGACACACCCGCACCGCAAACTGGTTGGTTTCGAGATCGAAGGCGGCACTGTTCCCTCGCCGGGCGATTGCGTGCGCGTTGGAAAAGCGCAGGTTGGCGAGATTACCAGCGCAATGAAATCACCCGTTCTTGGCAAAGTAATCGCATTGGGCCGGGTTTCGGTTACCCATGCCACCATTGGGTCAGACATTGAAATTGGGCAGTTGGACGGGCAGCAAAAACGGTTGAAAGCCAAGATCGTTCCATTCCCGCATTTTGATCCGACAAAGGAACGTGTGAAAGGTATATACGCAGAGGCGACGGTTCCGGACGCTGCAGAATAGCAGCTAAGTACGGTGACGACATTCGAGTTCATCATGTCCGATCTTTGCCAGCCTTGAGAAAGTACTCGTCATTCGACTTTGAGATTCTGTCCAAAACGGGCATTTTCAGATTGCCGTTCTTTCAAATCACCATGGTCGCTTTACTGGCGTTGTGTTCAACACCCGGTTTGGCGGACGAATGTGATCGGATTACTATGCTGGAAAGCTACGAAACCACTGCTGCCGCTCCCGAAGGCGCAATCTGTGAAACCTTTGTGGGCTTGGTTGGCACCAGGGGCATTTCATGCTTTTGGTCATTTTCGTATCGAAACGATAGCGCTGACCTATTTTTTCGCGACGCTTGGCTTGAAGTCATAAGTTGTCGCGAAGGTAGTAGCCCTTCAGTTTCCGACCCTGCGAACCACCCCGACAGCTACAACTTTCGGGAACTGATCACAGAGCGGGGCACATACCGCGTGTCGAAGAAGGACAAGAGCCAGCAAAACCAAACTTTAGTTGGAATGGGTTTTGTAAACCACAAATAAAGTACATCGTTCTCGTCACCATCGTCGATTTCCTGCGTGCACGCCCGCAGTTTAACTGTGGCGTCCATCAGGTCTTTGCTGATGAGAGTGATATCATCCAGAACTGCGCCCAGCAGGTTCGCTTTCTACATGGCCCGAAGATAGTAGGCACTTAATATGCTCCGCGCTTTCGCGCTTGCTCCTTCGTCAACGATGCCCTGAAGCGTGTTCGCAAAGGCTAATTCAACCAGGTCGGCCAGCAGCTTACGCTTGCTGCAAGAATGGTAAGCTACCGCCATCGGCGTGACCTTTAGCTTACCCGCCAATAGCCGAAACGAAAGCGCATCGGCTCCCTGCTTTTGAACAATGGGCAGGGCAGTTTGCAGGATAAGCTGTTTCGACAGACGTTCCTCTGACTTTTGGTCACCCGACAGTCGGTGTTTTGGTCATGCACTTTTCACTTCGTAAACCAGATCGACCATACCCGATGGAAAGGTAGTGGCAGAGATCAGTTCAAGATCAACATCGCCGTTCATTTCACCGAAAGTGCGAATGCCATCGCCCAGTAGTATAGGAACCACAGTTATCTTCATGTCTTGTACAAATCCGGCCTGAAGGAACGACCGAATGATCGCACCGCCATCGACATATACGCGTTTGTAACCGCGCTGGTGAAATATCCCCCATAACTCTTCGGGGCTAGCAGTGGAGAACTCAATTTTGTCGTGTAGATGCTCAGGTATGTCCTGTTTCGTCATGGACCGGCTGAGTACCACGACAGGTTTCTCATATGGCCATTCATCAAATCCAAGGACAGTTCGCAGTGATCCGGTCCCCATAACAAGAGTATCCACGCTGTTCATAAACTTGATGAACCCGTGGTCTTCGTTTTCAGAGCGCTGCTTGTTCAGCCAATCGAGCGAATGGTCTTTTCTTGCAACGAAACCGTCGAGGCTCATGGCCATCATGATGTGTCCGGTTGTCATATCGGTTTCTCCGCGAGACTTAATTTATCTGGTGTACAAATATAGAGTCAGTGACGTTCAAGTCGAATGTGGTCAGGATTGGACTCTCAGCCAGGCCGAGAATGCAGCCACGGCCTCCGTTGCAACGGTACCGTTCGGCTTAACCAGAAAGTACCCGTAGTTGGGCAGCTCAATTTCGGACAACCGGAATAGCCGTTGGGCCTCCAAATCAGCCGACACAAGGTCATCCATCAAGGCAATCCCCTGCCCGTCGATGACGGCTTGCACCCGGACATTGGGGTCAGGAACGATCAACACATCCTGCCGCGATTGCTGGGGCAGATGTGCGGCGGTCAGCCAATCGGACCAGGCGTTGCTGTCATCGCGATCTCTGAGCAAGGTGAGTCTTGATATGGCCTCGTCCATTCCCAATTCCTCAACCATTTGGGCTGTGGAGGCGTTTCCTACGGGATAGGGCGGCATCGGCATGAAGGGCGTCACACTGCCGTGACTGAACTCGCCGTTTCCCCATCTGATCGCCAGATCAACATCCGGCATCTCGTGATCAGAGAATTCGATCATCGGCTGAATGCGCAGCTGCACATCCGGGTGGCGTTGCATAAAGGTCATCAGACGTGGGGACAGCCACCGCGCCGCGAAATAGGTCGACACTCCAACAATCAGGGATCGCGATACGCGCCCCTTAATCTCCAGAATATCAGCTTCGATTTCCTGATAACGGGTCTGGCAAGCCGCCAGAAGCTTCACCCCTTCATCCGTCAAAGTAACGCCGCGTGTAGTGCGGCGGAACAGGGCCATCCCCAGATCAGCTTCAAGCGTCTTGATCTGATAGCTAATCGCACCCTTGGTCATGTTCAGCGCTGCGGCAGCGTCTGAGAAACTGGAATGCCGGGCAATCTCGGCGAACAACCTAAGCAGGTCATGATGGCGAAAGTGTCGGCGCATACCAAACTAGTACAAAATTTTTGAACGCGATGGCCAGAAAATTTCGATTTCCAACTGGGCAAAAAACGCCAATCATTTCAGGGAACAAATGAAACGGAGTTTCGCGTTTGGGTGCTTTGAACACCACCACGGACATCTCGAAACCGGCAGTGCGCCGCAGCCGCTTCCGTCGTGATCGACCCTCATGTGGTGACACGATTTCTCCAGGCGCTCCGTTCTCGACGCGAAAGATACCTGCATACGAATTGCTAAATGACGCGGCCTTGGCAAGGATCGAAGACCAGGCGGATTGGATTCTTACAAAGATAGGCGTCGAATTCCGGGGCGATCATGTGGCGCTCGAATTGTTTGCCGCGTCCGGTGCCCAAGTCGATGGTGAGCGAGTCAGGTTTGAGCCCGGACATGCGCGCGCACTTTGCTCAACGGCCCCGTTGGAGTTCAAATTGCACAGCCGGGATCCGGCCAGAACCGTGACCCTTGGTGGCGACAATATTGTTCTGATGCCGGGTTACGGGTCTCCCTTTGTTAGCGATCTGAGCAATGGAAGGCGATACGCGACGCTCGAAGACTTCCACAACTTTGTAAAACTCACATACAGTTCCCCTGCCCTGCATCATTCCGGCGGCACGGTGGTCGAACCAACGGATGTGCCCGTGAATAAGCGGCATTTGGACATGTTGCTGGCGCACCTCACCCTGACGACCAAACCTTTTATGGGGTCCGTCACTGCGCCAGAACGCGCACAAGACAGCATCGACATGGCGCGGTTGGTCTTTGGACGCGACTTTATGGAACGCAACGCCGTGATGCAGGCCAATATCAACGTCAACTCTCCGCTGGTGTTCGATGACACCATGTCCTCCGCGCTCCGCATCTATGCCAAAGCAAACCAATGCGCGTGCGTCTCTCCAGCGATTTTCGCTGGGGCCATGGGGCCGCTCTCTCCTGCGGCAGTGGCAGCCCAAACGCTCGCCGAAGCCATGGTCGGCATCGCCCTGGCACAGCTTGTCCGGCCCGGGTGCCCGGTGGTCATGGGGTCGTTTCATTCCAGCATGAACCTGCGCACGGGCGCGCTGACCTTTGGGTCGGCGGAAGCCAACATGGTCACCATGGCGCTGTCGCAACTGGGGCATAGACTTGGCGTTCCGGTGCGCTCGGGCGGCGGGCAAATCACCGCGTCCAACGCTCCGGACGGGCAAGCGATGCAGGACAGTACGGGGGCCATGTGGTCCACCCTTCTGTCCGGCGCGCATCAAGTCTGGCATGCGGCGGGCTGGCTCGAAGGTGGATTGGTCATGTCCTACGAGAAGTTCATCATGGACGTAGATCACTGCGGCGCGATGCTGAAACTGTTGCAGGGTTTTGACACGGGCGATGAAGCCTTTGGCCGCGATGCCTATCTCGAAACCGGCCCGGGCGAGAATTTCCTCTCCACCAGCCACACGCTGCGCCACTACAGATCGGCGAATTTTGAACCGCAAATCCCGGATGCCGGCCCTTTCGAGACCTGGACGGAGAACGGCGCGCTCACGTCAGACCAACGCGCCAAGACGCGGTGGCGCCAGATGTTGGACGACTATCAACAGCCCGACATGAACCCCAGCACAAAAGCAACGCTTGAAGACTTCGTGTCTGAACGCAAAGCACGGATGCCGGACGAATGGTACTAGAAAGGAAGACCCATGACCGAAGAACTTAGCCGCACATCCGCCCTTGCATCGCGCCACACCGCGCTTGGCTCCGGGTTGGAGGACTGGAACGGCATGGGTACGGCCTGGACCTATAACACCAATCCCAATGATGAGCACAATGCGGTCCGAGAACGGGCCGGTATGTTCGACATGTCTCCCCTGAAGAAAGTGTTCGTTCGAGGCCTCGATGCCCAGGTGGTGCTGGATCATCTGACCACGCGCGATCTGACCAAAGTCGGACCGGGCAATGCTGTCTACCTGTGCGTTCTGAACGATGACGGCGGGATCGCCGACGATGCGATCGTGTCGAACAATGGTGGCAACGAATGGATGATCGTGCACGGCTCCGGCGATACCATGGCGCTGCTGGAAGCCTCGGCGGCAGGGCGTGACGTTCAGATCGACTTTACCGACGATCTGCATGACCTTTCAGTGCAGGGGCCTGCTTCTCTGGAGATCCTGAATGCCCACACGGATATCGACCTGGCCGAACTGGCTTATTTCGAACACGCGCCTGCGAAACTATTTGGTTATCCCTGCCGCATCTCGCGCACGGGTTACTCCGGCGAACGCGGCTACGAGATTTTCGCGGAAGGGACAGTGATAACGGGTATCTGGGACAAGCTCGTGCAGGAGGGCGTCATGCCATGTTCCTTTACTGCTCTGGACAAAGTACGTATCGAAGCCGGGCTGTTGTTTTACGGCTATGACATGACCGCAGAGAATACCCCATGGGAGGTCGGCCTCGGCTTCACCGTCAGCACAACCAAGGCCGATTATCGCGGAAAAGCGGCCGTCGTGGCGGCAAAAGGGGCCGAAAAAGTAAACAATGTGTGCCTGGATATAAATCACCCCGACATTGTGGCCGGTGGTGAAACGCTGTCACTGGATGGTGAACCTGTCGGCGTGATCAACAGCCCCTGCTATTCACACCGAATGGGAAAATCCCTTGCACTTGCGCATGTTGTTCCAGGACTGGCCGTTGGAACAACACTGGCAGTCTCAGGCGACGGCCTGAACACAAAAGCAACCATCGCAGCAAGCCCTATCTACGATCCACAGAAACTGCGCACCCGCGAATAAAGGGATCGTTGCTAGTTGCTGTAGAGCCGGCCCATGAGGGCCGTTCCTAATTAGTGCCAATGTCGTCCGTCGGCGCAAACCAACCCATTACTTTTAGTCAAACTGCGGCGCTTGCAATCAACACATGCCATTCGCTGCGAACGCAGAATTTGAAGAATGACAAATGTCGCCGCCGTCGCCACTGGATGCAAACAGAGCAATGCGTGGTTTACTCCGAACGAAAGTACGTTCTCCCAACCAGGCGGAATTCGACCAATACATGTATGGGTTGTTGAATTAAGACCGCTCCTCTGGTAACTGGACGAACCGGAAACCCTGATACAGGAGAGATCAGATATGCTGAATTGTCAGACCTCAATGCTTCGCGCGGCAGGCGCAGTAGCCCGTTAAAGCGGTCTGACAGGTTTCCGATCTGAAGGCCGCCTCGTGAGCGGCCTTTTTTTGTGTTTTCCTCATGTGGCGGCTTTCCAACATTTCATGGAGAGAACAATGCCAAGCTTATCACTTTACATTCCAATCAACCGGTCGCGTGGCCTCCTACTAAGGCTAGCGGCTATCTTCGCCCGGCGACCAAGCGCAGAACAGCCTGTTCTATTCAGAAAAGCCGAGCTGCCGGCTCACCTGAGGAAGGACGTCGGCCTTCCACCGGAGGCTGAACACCCGCCTCCTTCGCACCATAGGTTCCCTTTTTAAGGAATCGATCAAGCAAGGGTAGCTTTCAGCCCTTGCTCTTAATGATCGTTCCGTGTCCGGAGTGATGCGTTAACAAGAAAGAATAGCGCACCATTCGGATCGTAAAAGACCCGACAGCGTGTGTGATCCGGATCATTCGTGTCGATCTTGGCCAGTTTTCCACCCAATCGTTCCACGTCACGACAGGCGGCGGTGACATCTTCAACTTTGATGCTCGGAATCCAGTAGGCATCTTCTTGTTCCTGAGGCAACCCGCGCAACTGCTCGGCAATTTCATCGCCGGACAGTAGCGAAATGGTGGTTGTTCGTTGTAGTTCGCTGTCGTACCCGGAAACCCATCCGAACAACTCCGAATAGAATTCACCAGGGAAATCTGCGGAACTCGATAGATACCCGTCTATTCCAAATTGCCGCTCCTGCACCGGATAGGAGTGTCGGGACTGGCAGATACCAACCAAGGCTCCTAAAGGGTCCCTCAAAAGACAGTTGCGACCAACGCCCGGCACTTCGAATGGCGGTCTCTCAACGGTTCCACCGAGTTTCTCAACTGACGACGCGGATTGATCTACATCTTCGACCTCTACATAGGCGATCCACCCGTCGTCGTAGTGTTGCGGTGTCTCGGCAATGCCTGCGCCAACCTCTTCTTGTGCTAAGGCGAGCACAAAGTCCTTCTCTCCGCCGCCCCAGGCAAAATCCATCGCGTGCTCGGTCAAAAAGCTCCAGGAGGCAAGGTCTCGATAGAAGTCCATTGAGCGTGATCGGTCGCCCGTGAAGAGATCATGCCAAACGAATCGGCCGACCTGGTTACATGTCATGGCGGTGAGCTCCTATGATCCCCGCAAATAATACAGTACTGGCCTGCGGTCGATTTGACCCAAGTCAACAGCCGTGATCGCGTGTTTCTGAAACCCATGCTACTAATGGAAAGCCCCCATTCACTGCGGCCTGGCTTTCTGTGGGATTAACCTTCAACAGCCCTTCGCCGCTTTTTGTGTTCTTTGTTGCTCGCGACCCGATCCAAGCCTAATATTCCGTGCTTTGCAGTTCCAGCTTTTCGGGTTGAAGTTGGCCATTGGATAATGACCGCTAAAGCTGCTCTCAAACAAGGAATGTTCGATGGAGCCGAGTCTGATATTCGCACTGGTTGGAGCTACCGCTCTCCTGGTCGCTATTCCTGGGCCGAACGTAGCATTGATTGTTGCAAACACACTGGCTTACGGATTTCGCTTCGGCGCAATGACAGTGTTTGGCACAACTATTGGCGTGGCTTTGCAGCTTTTAATCGTCGTCCTTGGACTGGCCGCGCTCCTTGAGTTTGCTGCTTTCGCATTTCTTTGGCTGAAATGGATCGGAGTGGCTTATCTGGTCTATCTCGGCGTGACCGTATGGTGTCAGGGCGTCGCGGACCTGGATAAACAAAGTGCCAGCCGTGAGCCGCTGACAGCACTCTTCTGGCAGGGTCTCCTACTCGCCACGATCAATCCAAAGACCTTAATATTCAACGCGGCATTCCTGCCTCAGTTTGTGGCTATCGGATCAGGTTCTTCTGCTTTGCTTTTTACCGCCGTGATCTATGTAGCCATCATCATGCTCGGTGATCTTGTGTGGGCCGCTTCTGCGCAGATGGCGCGACC
Organism: Ruegeria sp. AH3; assembly: GCF_056536265.1. NCBI lineage: Bacteria > Pseudomonadati > Pseudomonadota > Alphaproteobacteria > Rhodobacterales > Roseobacteraceae > Ruegeria > Ruegeria sp. AH3. Next base: position 66,734 of record NZ_JBQFJL010000003.1, on the reverse strand, counting down.
TGCAATAGTTAAGCTCGGACGATGGCGTCACAGGCTAACTGGTGTTCTTTTTGTTGGGTCGGGTATCGGTCTCGCTTTGGCCCGTGTTGATCGGTAAACGAATCTTTGGAACAGAAGTCAGTTGCTTTGCCTTGTCTAGAGATTAGCATGGGTTCAGAGGTGTCATTCTCTGCTTCGCTGGTCAGCGCTTGTTGGTGATCCGAACCGGACACTGGTCTAGCTGCCAGCATGCCTATCCGTCGCAGCAATACCAAAGCCCACCTGCGCCTCCGTGCTAAAAAAGTCCAGATTACCGCTCGATTGCGCTAACTCCTTCCTGCCTTCACTCGTCAGGAATGGCCACAGACCCTGCAAGGATACCTCCATCAATGTTAAGCTCAGCTCCGGTCATGTAAGGGGCTTCGTCGGATGCAAGCATAACAGCCAGTGCAGCTACTTCTGACGCTTCTCCAAATCGCCGCATCGGAGTATCAGCAACGATTGCTGCTTCTCGTTTTGCGCGGTCTGCACCTTCGCCTAACAGTGGCTCCCACATTGGCGTCTTGATTGCCGCCGGATGGATAGAATTGCAGCGGATGGCAAGGCCCTGACTTGCACAATACAGTGCGACCGATTTCGTGTGATTTCGGATAGCAGCCTTTGAAGCGGCATATGCTGCCGCCATAGGCACACCGATGATGCCAGAGCGTGAAGAGATATTGATGATAGATCCGGTTTTCGCTGGGCGCATGGCGCGAATAGCGTAACGGCATCCTAGAAACGTCCCGTCACTGTTGGTCGCATGAACCGCTCGCCAGTCTGAAAGTGTTGCGTTCTCGGGATCATGTGCAGGAGGTTGTCCGTCTAAGGATCCTTCAAATCCGGTGATACCCGCGTTGTTCACAAGCACATCCAGAACTGGAATTTGTGCTTCGATAGCCTCCCAGTCCATCTCGGAAGACACGTCCAGTTTTGCGAACTCCGCGCCTATTTCTTCGGCCGTCTTTTGACCAAGATCGACGTCCTTGTCGGTCAGGATGACCTTCGCTCCCTCGTCACAAAAAGCACGAGCAATTGCGGCTCCAATGCCGCGCGCACCACCTGTCACAATGGCTGTCTTACTGTGCAATCTGGGCATGTTTCTTCCGATCATTTGTACTTAGGCCGGTCAGGCGCGCCTGCTCCAGACTACCAGTATTCCAGGCTCATCGTCATGCTGCACTCGATTGCACTCATGCTTTCAGCACATCTCGATAGGTATTTGGTCTCCTAAGTGGCTCGTCGAAATCCCCGATACCATTAGGTCAGATCAGTGTGAGTGGGACCGGCGCACCTCCTGTAGCGACTTCCAGTATCCATACATACACAAGGCAAAAATCGACACGTTGCCAACAAAGTCGAGCAGCATCCAATGGGTGAACATCTCAACTACAAAGACAAAATAATAGTTGAAGATGAAGAACGGGATCGAGCCCACCAATCCAAATACCAGGAAGGTGGTAGGCGTAAACCGCGCAAGGGCCATGATGGTGCCTGCCAGAACAGCTTGTGCACCAAAGCACGCCAACAATAGTCGGCTCGTTTCGTTACCCACAAAGTAATTTGGTTTGAAAACAAGCTGCTCGACAGTACCGGGGAAGATCAGTGCCCAACCACCCAGTCCCAGAAAAACACCCGCAAGCATGCGTTGAATGTTGAGAACCGACATAATTCGTTTCCTACCTAGAGGGATGACAAAGCCAAAGACCTCACCATGCCCTGCTGCACTGATTGCGTGATGCAACTCCGGGCATCCTGGAAGTTCCAGCTAGCCCAAATTGACGACAATACACGCTGTTCAGATTTTTAATGACACTTACGTCAGTAACTTGTAGTTGGCAATAGGAGGTAATTGAGATTTCGGAACACACAGCAAAAACCAAGCACCGTCGTCGGAAAGAGCACCGACCCGGTGAGATATGCCAGGCTGCACTGGAAGAACTTCGTGAAAAGGGTCTTGCGGGGAGCACTTTTCAGGGAATTGCGCGTCGTGCCGGGATTTCCCGGACAACGGTATATCTATACTTCAATTCCAAGATGGACATCTTTGAGTCAGTGGCGCGCGACACCATGGAACGCGCACTTGACGAAGCGGCTCAGGCTATCGTCGAGTTTGAAGGGCCCTATGAGGAACTCTTTGAGAAGGTCATCGACCGGTTATACGATCAGCTTGTCGCGGGTGACGCGCGCTACATTTTTAAGGTCATGGTGGCCGAAGGTCACAATCACTCAGACATTGTTGCCTTCTACCATCGTGAGATTTTTTCAAAAGGTGAAGCGACCTTGCGCCGCCTGATCAGCGCCGGGGTGGAGAGTGGCGTGCTCAGCCAACAGGCTTCAGCTTTGGATCCGCGAACCATTATTGCGCCAGCAATATTTGCAGGTATCTGGAGCCTGATTTTCAGCGAAATTGATCCCATGAATGTGGAAAAATTCAAGCAAGACCATGCAAGAATTTTTTTGCGGGGCTTGCTCAAGCGAGAGGACGAAAAATGAACTCAGGCACATTCCAGCGTGTATTGGTGAATCAAACGCCAAGGACACCGGTTGCGCGAGTCGATTGGTTAGAACAAGGACACTTTGGCGGATTTGGAGGCATGAAATGACGTACGAACTATGGCTGGTTTATTTGGCTGCTGCGGTTGGATTGTCCCTGACCCCTGGTCCAAATGGGTTGTTGTCGCTGACACATGGGGCCTGCTATGGCTTCCGCCCGACTGTTTCCACCGTTTTGGGCGGAGCGCTTGGGTTCTTCCTTCTGATCGCAATTTCTCTGGCTGGCTTTGGCACCTTGCTCGCTGCATCGGAGCGCGCTTTTCTCGTCGCAAAATGGATCGGTGCCGCATATCTCGTCTATCTTGGTATTCGGGTTTGGCGCTCCGCACCCCCCGATTTTGGTGCAGCGACCAGTTTGACAAGAACGAATGATCTTGGAACCTACAGGATGTTCCAGCAGGGATTCCTCGTCGCCGTTTCTAACCCAAAGGGCCTCTTGTTCTTTGCTGCGTTCCTTCCACAGTTCATGGTCGCGGGATCGCCCTTCCTGCTACAGCTCGCTGTATTTGGCGGAACGTTCGTACTCGTTGAGGTTGTCTATGAGCTTCTACTGGCAGGATTTGCGCAGCGCATTGCGCCCTGGCTTGCCCGAAGCGGACGGTGGTTCAACAGGATCACCGGTGGCGCGTTTGTCGGAATAGGAGCGGCGCTCGCATCAGCGTCGAAGTAGCCATAAGTCTATGGGTTATTAGAGACGCGGTTAGAAAACTGATAGGTGCGATCTGTCGCCAACTATAACGCCTGTAGCCCGCTTTGCGGCCATTCGCTGCAATCACGAAGACCATTGGGATACGACCAAAAGAAGGCCGTCCAGATGCGGGCGCATCTATCCCTAAAGTTCTTCAACAAGAAAATCGAGAAACACCCGAACCTTCGACATCACGTAGCGTCGGGACGGGTAGACAGCGTAAAGGCCCGTCTCGTTCGGCGTCCAGTCTTCCAGAGCCGTGCACAGCCTTCCTGCGGCCAGATCTTCAGCGACATACATACGTGGAACAAGACTCAGACCGAACCCGGCACGCAAAGCATCCCGGACCGCAAGGCTGGAGGACACCTTGTAGCGGCCCCGAACGGGGACTTTGACAGTTCGCCTGCCCTGTATGAAAGTCCATTGAACGGCATGGTCCGACAAGGTGAACTGGACGCAATTGTGCAGCGCCAGATCCTCGGGCCGGGTTAGACGACCGTGCTGTTCGAAGTAAGATGGTGCCGCGCAGACGACGTGATCCATGATCATCAGCTTTCGCGCAATCAGTCCCGAATCTTCAAGATCGTCACTCCCGCGCAGGGCAATATCAAACCCTTCTTCAACCAGGTTGACCCGCCGGTCATCCAACCTCAGGTCCAGCGTCAGTTCGGGATATCGGTTGAGAAACTTCGGGATTTTTTCCGACAGGCCGATCAGCGTCACCGTAACTGGTGCGCTCACACGCAAAACGCCCGATGGCGTATCCTGAATGGCCTGAAGTGTTGCGTCGGCCTCATTCAAATCATCCAGGACTTGCACGACACGCTCGAAATACAGCGTGCCGGCCTCGGTCAGACTCATGCGTCGGGTCGTGCGATTGATCAGACGCGCCGAAAGATGCCCCTCCAACTCAACGACATTCTTACTGATCGAAGCAGGGGACAAGTTCAGCTTGCGCGCCGCAGCTGCGAAACTGCCAAGCTCGACCACGGTTCGAAACACGGTAAGGGCGGTCATACGGTCCATGATTATTTACTGTAAGTGAAGTAAGAGTTCATCGATAGCCGTATTCTCTACTTTCATGCATCACTGTATTTCATAGGGCATCAAGCTGCGTAGGCGATTTTGGCCACGCATCCACGGCAGGACAGAACGTCCGAGTAGATGACTAGGAGTCCCGAAATGCAAACATTCAGAACCGCCCACCATCCAATCGAACCGCTCTTCCTGGATCGCTGGTCCCCACGCGCATATGAAGCAAAACCCATGCCCAATGCCGATCTTCTGACCATCCTTGAAGCAGGCCGTTGGGCACCCTCGGCATTCAACGTCCAGCCCTGGCGATTTCTGTATGCCCATCGCACCGACAAACATTGGACGGATTTCCTGTCGGTGCTGGACGCAGAAAACCGGCAATGGGCCGGATCTGCGTCGGCACTGATCTTTCTGATCTCGGACAAGGTGATGCCCGCCGAAGAAAATCGGCCCGAGATGATCTCGAAATACCACAGCTTCGATGCTGGGTCCGCCTGGATGCAAATCGCGCTTCAGGCAACTGCTCTCGGATATGCCGCCCATGCCATGGCGGGCCTCGATTTTGAACACGCGACCACAGTTTTGGGTTTGCCAGACCGGTTTCGACTTGAGGTCGGGATCACTATCGGCCGTGCCGCCGAGACCAGTCGCCTTCCGCACGATCTGCGTGTGCGCGAGGTGCCGAGCAACCGGTACCCGCTTGAGCAGATCTCCTACCCTGGCCCCTACCCCGCCAGCTTTACCGCATTCGCAGCAGAATAGGAGGTTGCTATGTCATTCGACCCAAACGCATTAGTTAAACCAACGGTAGTCAGAGCTGATCTGCATGTCCACGGCTTGATGCTGGTAGCGACGTTCTTGGTGGCCACGTCGTTTCCGGTAGTTTCCGCCATCACAGACAGTCTGGATAGTGTTGTGCTGACCTTTGTGCGGTTCGCCCTTGCGACACTGCTATTCGCTCCGCTGGTGGCGTGGCGCTTCGGCATCGTCCGTCCCAGCCTGCGCGACCTATTGCGCTACAGTCTGCTCAGCCTTCTGCTGGTCACGTTCTTTTGGTGCATGTTTGCATCTCTGAAAATGACTACACCGCTGAACACGGCGGCAATCTTTTCGATAAGTCCCGTCATTACCGCAGGCATCACAACGATCCTGTTGCGAGAACGGATAACACGAAGCGCACGAATTGCGCTTCCCCTCGGCGCGATTGGCGCAATTTGGGTGATTTTCCGGGGTGATCTCTCCGCATTTATGGCACTTGAAACCGGAGCGGGAGATCTCCTGTTTCTTGCAGGCACAATTGCGCTCGCTGGATATACCACACTAGTCAAAGTCCTGCACAATGGCGAGCCTATGGCCCGGATGACCTTCTGGATATTGGCCACTGGATCGATCTGGCTTTTGTTAGTGTCATTGCCCAGTCTTGGCAGTGTGTCCTGGGCAGAGATACCGATCGGCACACTGGCAGGTATCACCTATTTGTCCGTCTTTACCACTATTGTAACTTTTTTCCTATTTCAGTGGAGCACAACGCAAATCGGCCCAACCCGTGTGATGTCCTACACATTCCTCAATCCGACTTTGGTGCTTGTGATCGGATTGTTTGCGGGAAATACCCTGCCACCCCTGGCAACCTGGCCTGGTATATTGATGGCGATCGCAGCTACAGTCATCCTCCAGTCGGACTTCACCCGATGGTTCGGGTATATGAGACGGGACATTCGGCCTGCCGCGCCGAGTTAAGCCAATCGAAATCAACTGCTTTCCTGGGAAACGAAAGGATCGCGAAATGCCAAGTGTTCAACATCGTCTTTTTGCCACGATCCAGCGGCCCGCCCACCAGTGTCCGACCTGTCCTGACCGGAAGAAACCAAATTTCCCAACATTTGGCTTTGTTGGGTTATTGGGCCTGCTGATGGCCCCGATGGCGGCACAAGCGCATGTCCGATGGTTTGTTGATCCCAATAGCCCTCAGGTCGCAACTTTCGAGCCCTATACTCTGTTCGACCCAGCTGTTTTGATCTGGATCGCAATTGCGACAGCCCTGATTGGGGCTCTGTTGCAAAGTTCTGAACGCGCCAAATTGTCTTGGCGATTATACCAAAGTTAGGCAGCCAGTTCTGCGAATTGACGAAACGGACGGAGTCCGGGCGTGAACTGACCTTTACGGATCATGTGCGCAACCTCGATGCCCGCCAGAGTCGCTGATGCCGAAGCAAAAGACTTGAAGCCGAGCATCGGGCGGGTTCGTCTTTTGATGAAACGATGGTCCTGTTCCACGATGTTGTTCAAGTATTTCCGCCTGACCATTTCAATTGGGACCGGGCAACCAAAACCTTTCAGCATCTTGTTGATGGCTTTGAGGCCAGCGGTGTTAGCTCCACTTTTGTCGATGACAATCTTTCTCGGAAGGCCGTTGACCTCCAGCATTCGGGCGAAGAACATGGTGGCCGCGGGTTTGTTTCGACGCTGGGAAAGCATAAAATCAAGCGTCTTGCCTTGCTTGTCGACGGCCCGATAGAGATAGACCCAATTGCCTTTCACCTTGATGTAAGTCTCGTCCATTCTCCAGGAGCGGTCGCACGGTCCCTTTCGACGACGCGCCGCTTCAGCGATTGCGCCTGCATACCGCGTCACCCAGCGATTCAGCGTCGTGTGATCCACTGCAACGCCTCGCTCATGCATGATCTCTTCTAGATCGCGATATGACACACCGTATCGGACATAGAAGAACACAGCGAAGAGGATTACATCTTTCGGTTACCGCGCGCCTTTGAAAGAGATCATAAAAACAAACTTTCGACTTCATTATTTCGATTTCCATTCACTCGACGCACTTATGGGCGTCAACAGTCAAAAGTTTGCAACAGAGCCGTCAGTTCATGCCCGGAGTCTGTCCGTTTCGCCAATTGGCAGAACTGGCCGCTTAGCTCCACAGCAATCGTGTAAACAGTTCATTTTCGCAAAATATTGCACGAGAACCTTGCGACAGAACCCATCAAAGGAACATTACGTCTGCGACCTTGTCGACTTCGCCCCCGGAGGAGCGCTTGTCGCCCGGTTCTTCTTCGCCACCGATCCCGATGGCTACAAGATCGAAGTCATTCAGAAAGGGGACCGCTTCCGCCAGACCCCCGCCCTGTGATTGCGCCCCAATATCGCATCCCTACACGATTGAAAAGGGTCGAAATTCTGCGACAAAGCCAGCTAGTGAAACATGTCCTCTGAGATCGCAGCATACCAGTTAACCGATTCCTCGTACGTTAACTGACGTGTTTCGGCAGATTCTCCGGTTTGACTGATGAAGCCATCGACGCGTGCTATTTTCTCTTCGGTCGCTTCATAGGTCGCCCCTACCTTGACCCCGTCATTGACCGCGATCAGCGACCAGCATGTGTTGGCGTAGCGGGGCGGAAAAACCCGTGAGCCGGTCAAAGCCCCGCGGGCCGCATTGGCGCACACCTTCGCCTGCGAATTTGCCGAAAACCCGGATTTCGGCATGTCGCCCTGTTGGCTGGCATCGCCCAGAACATAAACATCCGGATCAAGCTTTGATGACATATCAGCCGCGTTCACCGGGGCCCATCTGCCCTCGGTCACGCCTGCGAGTTCGGCGATATGCCCTGCTTTCATCGCGGGGATGACGTTGCAGACGTTCACGGCAATTTCTTCGCCATCAATCGTCAGTGTCATCTGGTCCGGATCGACCGAGACATTACCGCCGCCGAAATCTTCTCCGATCCAGTCGATCATGCCCGGATAATGCGTGGCCCAGCCCTCTTCGAACAACGCCATTTTCGAGAATTTCGGTTTTGGGTCCGCAATAACGATCTTGGCGCTGGGGTTGATGGTTTTCAGCACATGGGCCACCATCGAAATACGCTCATACGGTCCGGGCGGACAACGGTAGGGATTGGGCGGCGCGACCATTGCGTAAATGCCGCCTTGGGGCATGTTTTCAATCTGCGCGCGCAAAAGCTCGGACTGCGATCCCGCCTTATAAGCATGAGGCATCCTGTTCTGCGCAGAAACATCCCATCCTTCCACTGCGCCTTCAACAAAATCAATGCCCGGAGCGATGATCAGCTTGTCGTAGGGAAGAACCGCGCGCCCGGCCAGCGCCACTGTTTTTTCGGCGCGATCCACACCGATGGCCCAGTCATGGATCACGTTGATCCCGTAATTGGCGGCAAGCGCCCCGTAGGTGTGACCGATATCGTCGATCGCGTTCAGGCCGCCGATATAAAGGTTGGAAAAGAAACAGCTGAAATAGACCTTCGAAGGCTCGATCAGCGTGACCGAAATCGCACCTTCGCTGTCTTTGGCGATATAGCGCGCCGCAGTTGCACCGCCGGCCCCGCCGCCGATCACAACCACGCGGGGCTTTCCGCTGCCCTCTGACAGCACGGCAGGGGCCGACAATACGCCCGTGGCGGCGACACCAGTGCCCAGAAATTTACGCCGATCCAATGTCATTGGTCTCCCTCCCACTCTGCGTCGTTAATCAATCGCTCCAAAATACGCGGCCAGCGCCGCTATTTCGTCGTTGCTCAGCCGCCCGGCCATCATCTGCATGATGGGATGCTCGCGTTCGTCCTGTTTGTAGGCCAGCATGGCCGCCACGAAGTCCTTCGGGTTCATCCCCGAAATCTTCGGAATTCCATCGGTTTGCCCGGTGTTCTGATGGCAGGTCACGCATTCCGCCGACAGATACGCGCCCAATTCCAGATCGGCCTCCCCCGCCGCGACTGTGCCCTCGGCCAATACAGCAAGACCGGGCAAATGCAGAACAGATCCGCAGATAAGCAGGTTGAGGTATTTCATCTCCATCCCAAAACCCCAGCAACACCCAACGCTTGCAAATTCAGGCCTTTATCAGAACCGACACTTTCGTCGGCATTTCTAAACCACCGTGATTGCGCGGTTGTCGGTGTAGATCGCGCCATCGTCGTCATACCAAGCGAAGGTAAACACACCCGGGCCGGGAACGAGGGCCTGAAACTCGAAGAACGGGTTTGTCGAAATGCCGGGCCCGATCTCAAGGTCGATAACGGTTTCGCCTTCGAACGTGCACAGGAACCGATGAATGATCGAACGCGGAATGGGGTCGCCATCCGGGTCGACACGTTGGCCGGATTCCATACGGTGGGTGATCAGTGTCTTGATCGTAATTACCTCGCCCGCCCGGGCCGCTTTGGGCAGTTTTATGCGGGTTTTGACACCTGACGCCATGGTCCCCTCCCGCGCTCAGGCGCAACCGCCAACGACGACCGAGACCGGTTGATGGCCACGGTGCACATCGCCATCCGGCATACGCGCAAGGGCCAGAACGTCCTGTGTCTGGGCCAGACGCATCCGGGTTGAAATCGTCTGGGACCCCGCCAGAGGGCCGAACGTGGCCTTGAGCACCGGCAGAACCGGGTTGCCGGGTGCAACCAGCAGAACATCCTGCGCGCCGAGCGCGTCGATGGAAACGGAAACCCGATAGCCGTCTTCGGCGACAGCGGGCAAGGTCAGGACCACGCCGTTGTCCTCAATCGGCCCGTCGCCTGCAAAAGCTGCGATAAGGTCCTCCAGCGTTGCAGAAGCCGGCACAGCGACCATCTGTTGCGCCCTGACCGGTTCAGCAAGGCACAGCAAAGCCCAAAGGCTTACCTGCATCGCGTCGCGCCGGGTCAGGGTCATGGCGGGCCTTTCTGTCTGATACGTCAGAGATATTAGCCCTGACGCCGCTCTGCCCCTACATAACAAGTTCGTGAGCCTTCGCATACTTAAGTCGTGGTTCTGCCCCCGCATGTGCAGTTGAGAAAACCGCGGCGAACATGCAAGCTGCTGTTCAGATTACAAAGTCAGGACCGAGGGTTAGATGCCGCATGCAAAGTCACCAGAGGGGGCCAGCCCCGGCCTCGCCGTCCACGATCTGAGCTTTCTTTACGGCGCAAAGACTGCGCTGGACGCAGTCTCCTTTGATGTGATGCCCGGTACTTTTTGCGCGCTTCTGGGTCCGAACGGGGCCGGAAAATCGACGCTGGTCTCGCTGCTGACCCGCCTGCTGGTCGCCCCTCAGGGCGAGATCAGCGTAGCGGGCCACAACCTGCGCCGGGCGCCGCGCAAGGCTTTGGCGCGGCTGGGTGTGGTGTTTCAACAACCGACCCTCGACCTCAGCCTGACGGTGCGCCAGAACATGAGCTATTTTGCGGCACTTCACGGATTGCCCCGAGCCGAGGTGCCTGCACGCATCGACGCCGCGCTGGACCGTCTGAACATGCGCGAGCGGGCCGATGAAAAGGTCCGGGCCCTGAATGGCGGGCATCGCCGCCGGATGGAACTGGCCCGTGCCCTGCTGCATGATCCCGACGTCTTGTTGCTGGATGAACCAACGGTCGGCCTGGACGCAGCGGCCCGGCAATCCATTACCGATCAGGTTCACGATCTGGCGGCGCAGGGTCTGTGTGTTCTTTGGGCGACCCACCTGACCGATGAGGTACGCGACGACGACCAATTGCTGGTCTTGCATCGCGGCCGCATTCTGGCCGCAGGGCAAACGGGCAACCTGCGCGGACAAGCGACCCTGTCCGACTGGTTCCTGTCGCAGACCGAGGTTCCGGCATGAGCGGGTTCTGGGGCGTCGCGCGCGCGATCATCGGGCGCGAATTTCTGCGCTTCATCCATCAGCGCGAACGCTTTCTGGCCGCGCTGGTCCGGCCCATGGTGTGGCTGCTGATCTTTGCCGCAGGCTTCCGCGCCGCACTGGGGCTTTCGATAATCCCGCCCTATCAGACCTACATCACCTACGAGACCTATATCGTCCCCGGCCTGTGTGCGATGGTTCTGCTGTTCAACGGCATGCAAAGCTCGCTCAGCCTTGTTTATGACCGCGAGATGGGGTCGATGCGCCTGTTGCTGACCAGTTCTTTCCCGCGCTGGTGGCTGTTGTTCTGCCGCCTGCTGGGATCAACGGCAATCTCAATTCTACAGGTCTATACCTTTCTGGCGCTGGCCGCGCTTTTCGGTATCGTCCTGCCCCTGCCCGGTTACATTGCGGTCTTGCCCGGCCTCATACTGGGCGGGCTCATGCTGGGCGCGCTGGGGCTGGTGCTGTCCAGTTTCATCAAACAGCTAGAGAACTTTGCCGGCGTAATGAATTTTGTCATCTTCCCGATGTTCTTTCTGTCCTCCGCGCTTTATCCGCTTTGGAAAATGGCCGAAAGCTCACCGCTTTTGCGCGATATCTGCGCGCTGAATCCGTTCACCCACGTGGTCGAGCTGATCCGGTTTCTGCTTTACCTGCAGATCAACTGGGGCGCATTGCTTTGGGTGCTGACATCGACCGCCATTCTGTGCCTGATCGCTGTCTGGGGATATGACCCCGCACGCGGCTTGATGAAGCGGAAGTTATGACGGGACCGGCCAAAACCACCCATCGCAGCCTGTTGCTGAAAACCCGTCTGGGGATTGGCGCCGTGGTTTTGGGATCGGGAACCCTGCTGACGGCGGCAGTTCTGTATCTGGGGATGCAAACGGTCGCCAATCGGCTGGACACTGCGCTGGCCTCGGAAACCCGCATGGCGCGGTACGCGGCATTGTCGACCCGCGCGGCCACATTTCTGGTGATCGCGACCGAGGCCGTTCAGACCGGTCAGCCCGCCGAAATCCGGCTTGAACGGCTGCAGCCGATCCGGGGCCAGATTGGCGCAACCTTTGAACAGCTACGCGGGGATGTCGAAGATGCGGTGGCCGCGGTCGAGAAACTGGGGCTGGATGAACAATCCCGCTATGGCACACAATCGCTAGGCCTGGCGCGGATGGAGGCGCTGCTGAGCAACACGCTCGAAGGTCTGAGCGACCCCAATGCGGATCAGGCGCATCTGCGGGCCTATATCGACTCCTTCGCCTCGGGGTTCGATCCGCTGCTCAGCCAGGCCGTGAACACCGAGGTCCTGTTTCGCAACACTATCCTCGCCGGTATCGAACAAACCCGCCTGACCCTGACATGGATTGCGCTTGGGTTTGCCGGTTTTGCCATCCTCAGTACGATCTGGTTCTATTTTGGCCTGATCCGCCCCCAGTTCACCCGTTTGGACCGACTGCGCGCGGCTGCCGAGCAGGTCGGCAAGGCCGAGTTTTCGGTGGCCTTGCCGGACACTCGCAACGACGAGATCGGCCAGCTTTATGGTGAGACAAACCGGATGGCCGCCGCCTTGAAACACCGCCAGACCGAGATCGAGGCCGAATGGGACCGCCTGAACGAAACCATTGAAAGGCGCACCGAAGAACTGAGCGCGGCCAACAAGACCCTGTCCAGAATAGATGAAAATCGCCGTCGGTTTTTTGCCGATATCAGTCACGAATTGCGCACGCCGCTGACCGTGATCATGATGGAATCCCAGATCGGCCAGCAGGACGCTGAAAGCGCACCAGGTGCCTTGGCAACCATTGAAAGCAGTGCGGCGAAACTGAACCAGCGCATTGATGACCTGCTGCGGGTGGCGCGGTCGGAAAGCGGCGAACTGGCGCTGGACCCGCGCAGGGTTGCCCTGCCGGAATTGATGCAAACGGTTGTTCAGGACATTCAACCGGAAATCGACAGCGCCAACATGCGGCTGGATGCCGGTGAAACCCCGGTCTGCGTGTTGAACTGCGATCCAAACTGGATGCGGCAAGTGCTGTTGAACCTGATCCGCAATGCCATCCGTCACGCCCGGACCGGAAGGGTGATTTCCGTGCACTCCACGCAATCCGATACAGTGGTCGAGATTTCGCTGACGGATAACGGCCCCGGCATCCCGCAGGCGGCACAAGGCCGGGTCTTTGAGAGGTTCGTTCAGGGGGGGGCGGCCAATCGGCAGGGCTTTGGCGTCGGTCTTGCCCTCGCGGCCTGGGTTGTCGAGGCCCATGAGGGGACGATCACGCTGACCAGCCCGGTGCCGAAAGATCAGGCGATGGGTTCCGCGCCCGGTACAAATGTCTGCATTCGATTACCCCGGGCAAAGGCATAGGATATCCGCATGGCGTCCAAACTACTAATCATAGATGACGACCCCAAGATCGCCTCGGCCCTTGTGCGGGGCCTGTCGCTGCACGGCTATGATGCCGAGTTCGAAAACCGCGCCGACAAGGGGTTGGAGCGATTGCAGAGCGGCGCTTACTCTGGCGCGATTGTCGATGTCATGCTGGGCGAGGATAGCGGGATCGAACTGGTCAGGTCCGCGCGCGAGATCGGGGTCTCGATCCCTATTCTGATGCTGTCGGCCCTGTCCGATGTCGACCACCGGGCCGCCGGTCTTGACGCCGGAGCGGACGACTATGTTGTCAAACCGTTCAGCTTCGGCGAGCTTGTCGCGCGGTTGCAGGTGCAGGAACATCGCGCGCAGTCCCAACACCCCGACCCGGCCCGGATATCGCCGCAGAACAGGACCATAACCATCCGCGACACATCTGTTGCCCTGACGGAACGCGAGTTCGATCTGCTGGCCCTGCTCAACAGCAAGGCGGGATCGCCCATCTCGCGGGGAGAGCTGTTTGACACGCTCTGGTCGCAGGAAGGGTCCAGTAACGAAAACGTGGTCGATGTCTATATTGGATATCTGCGCAAAAAGCTTGGTGCGGATGATTTCGGTTTTGAAATCAAAACACTACGCAATCAGGGCTTCTGCCTGCAGGGTCGCGCGCCGCTGCCCGACGACAGGTGAATACCTACCAAAGTCTACCCTGTTCTTACAAATTAAGATTCGCTCTGCCCCCCATTACCTGCCAGATTGCTTGAAAGGACATTCCAAGAGGAGGAGCCCGTCATGGCATGGAGTAAACCGATTATCCGCGAGATCGAGTGCGGCATGGAAATCAACATGTACGGCCCGGATCATGACGATGAGCGCGGCGGCGGCCTAATCTGATTGCAGGCCCGGCGCCAACACTAGATGACGTTGCGCGCGATAATACTTGGGGCCGCTGCTGGCGGCGGCCTGCCGCAATGGAATTGTGGATGTAAGAACTGCGTTCTCGCCAGAGCCGGAAAAATACCTGCTCAAACACAGTCGTCGCTTGCTGTGTCTCCTGACGGTCAGAACTGGGCCGTCTTGAACGCGTCACCGGACATAAGACTCCAACTGAGCAACACGAAACCTCTTTTTCCCACAGGGTTGCGTGAGCTGCCCGTTCATTCGGTTCTGGTCACAAACGGCGATATCGATCATGTCGCCGGGCTGCTGACACTTCGCGAGATGCAGCCCTTCAATCTGTTCGCGACGCAGAGCATTCAGGACGTGATCGCGCAGAACCCGATTTTCGACGCGCTGAACGCGTCGCTCGTGGACCGTACTTCGATCTCTCTGAACCAGCCATTCGAGATGGTGGCTGGCCTGCAGGCCACACTGTTCCCCGTTCCCGGCAAGGTGCCCTTGTACCTGGAAGGCGAGCATGTGCAAACCGATCTGGTGGGCGAACAAACCGTGGGCGTAGCCCTGAAAGCGGGCGGCAAAACCGCCTATTACATTCCGGGCTGTGCCGCATTGACGCCGGACCTGCGGGCCACGCTTGAGGGTGCGGATTTACTGTTTTTTGACGGAACCCTCTGGCAGGATGATGAAATGGTGCGCGCGGGTCTGGGTCAGAAAACCGGCAAACGCATGGGCCACATGTCGATGGATGGCAGCGACGGGTCCATTGCCGGCTTTGCCGATATGAAGATCGGGCGGAAAATTTTCGTCCATATGAACAACACCAACCCCGTTCTGCGCCCCGACAGCGCGGAAAAAGCGGCGGCCGAGGCCGCAGGCTGGACAATTGGACAGGACGGGATGGAGATCGCACTATGACCCAAAGCCGCGAAGACTTCGAAGCCCGCCTGCGCCAGATCGGCGCGGAACGCTACCATGATCTGCACCCCTTTCATGACCGTCTGCACGGCGGGCACTGCACGCCGGACGAGGTGCGCGCCTGGGTTATCAACCGGTACTACTATCAGCATTCGATCCCGATGAAGGATGCCGCTTTCATGTCCCGCGTCGAGGACCCGAAACTGCGGCGCGCCTGGCGGTCCCGAATCGAGGATCATGACGGCACCGAAGAAAACGAAGGCGGCATCAGGCGCTGGTTGCGTCTGGCCGAAGCCGTGGGTCTTGATCCCGACTATGTCGCCTCGTGCGAGGGTGTCTTGCCTGCGACGAAATTCGCCGTGGATGCCTATGTTCGCTATGTCCGCGAGAAAACTCTGCTCGAGGCCGTTGCCGCCTCGTTAACCGAACTGTTTGCCCCCAAGATCCACGCCAACAGAATTGAAGGTCTGCTGCAGCACTACGATTTTGCCGATGACAGTTCCCTGTCCTATTTCAGGAACCGTCTGAAGGAAGCGCCCAAGGATGTGGCATTTGGCCTGGCCTGGGTTCTGGATAACGCGGATACGGCCGAAAAACAGGACGCGGCGGCCAAGGCGCTGATCTTCAAGACGGATATACTGTGGTCGCAACTGGATGCTCTTTGGGGGGCGTATGTGGAACCCGCACGTATCCCCCCCGGTGCGTGGCAGCCCGGCACCGGGCTGCTGATGCGGCAGGCGTCGTGATGCAGGCCGCAGACATCCCCACCCTGCCCCGAGGCGTACGCCTGCATTTTGACAAGGTGCGGGATAACTGGGTGCTGTTGGCCCCGGAACGGGCCGTGACGCTGGATCAGATCGGACATGCCATTCTGAACGAGGTGGATGGCCAGAGAAGTTTCGAACAGATCACGACTGCGTTGTCCGAAAAATACAATGCCCCGGTAGATCAGATCGCCGAGGACAGTTCGGGCTTTCTTGATGCCCTGCGCGCCCGGCGTTTTCTGGACGTATGGTAATGGTCAAAACCGCACCCCCTATCGCCATGCTCGCCGAGCTGACCCATCGCTGTCCCCTGTCCTGCCCCTATTGCTCGAACCCCGTCGAAATGGCCAAACAGGACAGCGAGATGGACACGGACACCTGGGCGCGCGTGTTTCAGGAAGCCGCCGCGTTAGGGGTGTTGCAATTGCACCTGTCCGGCGGCGAACCGGCGTCGCGCCGCGATCTGGTGGAACTGGTGACTGCGGCACGGGACGCCGGGCTTTACACCAACCTGATCACCTCGGCCATCGGGCTGACAGAACGCCGCTTGAACGAATTGGATCGCGCCGGGCTGGACCATATCCAACTGTCTCTGCAAGGCACCGATGTGGCAATGGCGGACAACGTGGGCGGCTATCGTGGCGGGTTCGACCGCAAGATGAAAGCTGTCGAATGGATCAGGAGCATAGGGTTCCCCCTGACATTGAACTTTGTCCTGCATCGCCACAACGCCCACCAATTGCCCCGAGCGCTTGAGATGGCGCAGGAGATGGGCGCACGCAGGATCGAAGTTGCAACGGTTCAGTTTCACGGCTGGGCGCTGAAGAACCGGGATGCGCTGATGCCGACACGGGAGCAGGCGCAGTTGGTCACGCAGCAGGTTGATGAGGCGAGACATGCCCTGAAGGGGGCGCTTGTGATCGACTATGTGCCCGCAGACTATCACGAGAACTTCCCGAAACGCTGCATGGGAGGCTGGGGAACAAGCGGCCTGAACGTAACACCCGATGGGCAGGTGCTGCCCTGCCACGCGGCCCAATCCATCCCGCATCTGTCTTTTGACCGGGTGCAGGATAAGCCGCTGTCGGACATCTGGTATCACAGCGCTGCGTTCAACGCCTATCGGGGCACCGACTGGATGCCGGAACCCTGCCAAAGCTGCGATCGCAAGACGATCGACTTCGGGGGGTGCCGCTGTCAGGCCATGGCGCTGGTCGGAGATGCCAGCACAACCGACCCGGTCTGTGTCAAATCTCCGCATCACCGGGCATTGCAGGATCAGGCCAACCAGCACGCGGCCAGCATTGACGCGCCGTTCGTCTATCGCGTGGCACCCGGTGCGGTGGCCAAAACAACTGAATGACCCGCTAGGCCAAAACTGCACCTTGTGGGGTGGCTTTCAACTTAAGGACCCGATCTGCAAGCCGTTCCGCCTCGGCCCCCGAATGGGTGACGAACAGCGTCGCCGGGCGGTGCCGCGCCATCAGTTGTTCGGTCAGCGTCAGCATCGCGTCGGCTGTTTCGGCATCCAGCGAAACAAAGGGTTCATCCATGATCAACAGTTCCGGCTGGCCGACAAAGGCCCGCGCTAGCGACAGGCGCCGCTGCTGTCCCAGCGACAGTTGACCCGGAAACAGGTCACCCTTTTCGCTCAACGCAACCGAACCGAGCGCGGCCTCGGCCTCGGTTCGGGACAGGCCGGGATGGATGATTCTCAGATTGTCCAATGCGCTGCGCCATGGCAGCAAGGTGGGTTCCTGAAACACGATTGCGGTTTGCTCAGGGCGTTCAATCCGCCCGTCAAAATCCGGATCAATACCGGCCACTAGGCGCAGCAACGTCGTCTTGCCAATGCCCGACGGACCGATGAGGGCGACCGTTTCACCTGCGTTGATCTCGAACGTTATGGGTCCCAAAACCGGGTCTGCGCCAAACCGTTTCTGCCGGATGTCGATGCGGATCATGCAGCTCTCCACCTGCGGGCGCTGCGCTCCCATGGTTGAAGGATCAGCCATTCCACAAGCAACATCACCGCAATGAAGGAAAACGCGTAGACCAACACCATCGCGACATCGAAGAGTTGAAAATAGAGATGTATCTGGAACCCGACGCCGGACGAGCGCCCCAGAAACTCGACCACCAGCACGATTTTCCAGATCAGCGACAGGCCCGACCGGGCGGCGGCGGCGATGAAGGGCGCAAGCTGCGGCAGGATCACGTGCCGCAGACGTGTCCACCTTGGCACCCGGTAGACCTGCGCCATCGCGTCGAGGTCCGGGTTCAGCGCCCGGCCCCCTTCGCGCAGGATGGTTGCGACATTGGGAACTTTGTTCAGCGTCACTGCCGTGATCGCAGCGGCCTCGGTCAGCCCGATCCACAGGTAACACAGCACGATCAGAACCAGTGCAGGCAGGTTCAGAAAAATCACCAGCCATGGATCCAGCCAGCGGTTGACGGCGGGCGACCGGCCCATGGAAACGCCGATGAGACCGCCCAAAACCATGGCCAGCGCAAAGGCCCAGATCACGCGCAGCAGGGTCGCCCCGATACTGCGCTGCAACTCTCCGGTGGCAAGTTCCTGTTGGAACCGGGGGATCAGATCCCAGGGTTGTGGCAGTATTTGCGGTTCCGCGGTCAGAAAGGCGGCGGCTACCCAGAGCAGCACCAGACACCCGATAGACAGCAGCGGTGCGAGGCGCGGGTCCGGCATTGATGGCTAGTCCACGTCCGCAAACAGGCCCTGTGGTACCGCTGTGGCGTCACCCACCAGTTCAGCACCGCCCAGTTCTGCCATCAACGCCAGCATCCTGTTGGCCGCTTCGGTGTCCACCGGGCCCCGGTTGGGAATGCCCGCAATCCAATCGGATCTCAGCTGTTCGAATTGCGTATCCGATTTGGCGTTCATGCGTGGCCTGATCGCCTCCCACGCGTCAGGAGAGGTTGCGAGCAAGTCCTTGGCCTCGCGGCTGGCTGAAAACAGGCTCTGTGCCAGATCGGGATGATCTGCCAGAAAGCTTTCTTTCAGATAATACCCCAGCAAAGGCGTATCGGTATCCAGACCAAGCGCCTGCCCCGCGTCTTCAACGGAAATCAGTTCCCGCATGCCAGACGCTTTCATCTTGGCCAGAAAATGCCAGAAGTTGATCGCGCCTGCATAGTCGCCGCCAAGTGCGGATTTGAAGATCAGCGGCGGCGCACCAAAAACCTGTTCGGTGTCAGCTTTCAGATCCATGCCGTATTCCTGCGCCGCATAGGCGCGCAGGATCAACCAGGATTTGTCCAGCGGCCCACCGGCAATTCCGATCTTGCCCCCAGACAGGTCCTTGAGAGTTCGCGCAGGGCTGTCGGCTGGCACGACCACACCGCCGACAGCTTTGGAATAGGGGATAAACACGTAATCCTTGCCAGCGGCCCGTTGCCGGGCCACCCAGATCCAGTCTGCCACGGCCAGATCGGCCTCATCCCCTTCCACGGCGATGCGGGTCGCGCCGTTGTCGGCAAAGGGCTGCACGTCGAGGACAAAACCGTGTTTCCTGTCCAGACCATTTTGCCGGATGGTCTCAAGCTCCCAATTCACGGTGCCGATCTTCAGGACGGCGGCGCGAATGGTCGGCAGGGTTTCGGCCAAAGCCGTCCCCGACATCAGAACCAGCGCAGCGCAGATCGCGAACAGCTTTGTCATCACGCCCCCGCGTCACTCAGCCCTGCGGCTGACCTCGTTCAGGTCCTTGTCCAGCTTGATGTCGAACTGATTGCCGCCTTTGCAGATCACATCATCCAGATCGTAGCCGTCATCCTCAACCTCGATGTCATCAGGGTCCATCTGACATTCAATCGACGCCAGATAGGCTTCGATCTTGCTTACGATTTCGGCATCCAACTTTTCTGCCAACGCCGGGGTCGCTAGAAAACCGGCGAAAACCACTATGCCAAGTTTCTTCATCTTCTGTCCTTTCGTTATTGAATGCTGACCGTGATGCGTTGCGACTCTCCGGTGGAGCCTGGAATGCGTATTTCATGGCTGCCGGGTTTGATGGCGATGAAGGACAGTTCGGCGACGCCTGCCTTGTCAAACTCGATACTGTCCACGGCCATGGGGCGGATTTCGATCTTGTTGATGACAATCTCGTTCATCCAGATTGCCCGAAAGAAGGAGGGCCCCTCGATCGCCAGTTCCGCCGAGCCGTCCGCCGTGATCTCAAGCTTGTAATAGGCACCGGATTGCAGCACCACATCCTCGCCCAGAGGCTGGCCAGAGGCCAGCGTCAGCTTGATGGTGTCGCCGCGATTGCACTTGGCTAATAGCCCGGCGAACCCAAGGTCGTCGCAGAGCGGAGCTGCGGTCACCGGTCCGCCCAACATTGCAACCATCGCTGCGATTGCCAGTTTTTTCATTCCCGTCCCTCCCAGAACCTCAGTCGATTGTCACCACGCCCCAAGGCTGCTGGCCGACCTGAACCGATTTGATGGCCTTTTCTGCAGCCACGTCGATGATCGTGATGTCGTTGGAATTGCCGTTTGTGGTCAGCAGGTATTTTTCATCCGGCGTGAAATCCAACTGCCAGACACGCTGTCCCACAAGGATGTAATCCAGCACCTCAAGGCTTTGTGCATCCACAACCGCAACCCGGTTTGCCGGTCCAAGCGCAACAAACAGACGCTTGCCATCCGAGGTAACCTTGGCCCCCACCGGTTGCAGCCATTCGGGCTGAACGCCGGGCACTTCGAACCCGAACTTGCCGACAACCGTGGGGGTGCCGTCTTCGGCAATATCCATCACCGACACCGTGCCGCCGATTTCCGAAGTCACGAACAGCCGCGTCCCGTCTGCCGTATATTGCGCGTAGCGCGGGCGCTGATCGACCAGCACGTTGTGCTTGATTGTATAATCCTCGGTCGAGATGAAATGGGCCATATTGGTGGTCTCGGACGTGTTGACCACGAATTTGGCATCCGGGCTCATTCCCATGCCTTCGGGCTCGACCCCTACGGGAACCTCGGCCAGAATTGTGCGGGTTTCGGTATCCGTGACCGTCACCAGATTGTCGTCCTCATTGGCGATGTAGAGCCGTTTGCCCGAAGGTTCCAGGATGAACAGTTCCGGGTCCGGGCCAGAGGGCAGGCTGGGCAGTTCTTCGTAGGTCGTCGTATCAAAAACCCGGATGATGTTGTCATCCGAGGCGCAGACATAAAGCATTTTGCCATCCGGGCTGACGGTGATGCCGCGCGGCCGGTTGCCACCGGGAAACTCGGTCAACACCTCCCATGTCTCGGTGTCGACCACGGTGATGGTGTTGCTCCGCTCGTTCGACACAAAGGCCTTACCGGCCAGCGCGGGGCCTGCAGTCAGGGCGGCAAGAGCAGCGGTCAGCAATAATCGTTTCATCAAATCCTCCGGTTACTCAAATGCCTGACAGTTGGATTCCGGGCGGTCCAATCCCATCGTGTCGAGCGGCGATGTCTGATGCAGGAACCCGTCCTGCGGGCTGACGCTGACGGTGATCGAGCCGTCATACAGAAGGATCGGCTGGCGCAGTTGTCCGTTCCAGTCACGAAATGTCACCTTCTGGCCCTTGAACGCCGCCAGTTCGAACTCATCCGACAGGGCATAGTCCCGAACCCCGTCGGGTTCGGCGGTGTTCGCGCGTGTAACCGCTTCGCCGATAACGCGCAGGGCAAGCCAGACATTGTAATCCTCGGGTCGCACATAGCGCCCGGTCAGGTCTTCGAAACGGGTCTGGAACTGCGTGGCACCCCAGGCCTCGTGCGCGCCATGGATCGTCACCGGGCGCAGACCGCCCGACCCCATCACCGGGCGCGGGGTCCAGAGGTGATAGGACAGATAGCGCCCGAAATAATCGCTTTCATCCGCAGCGATCACCACGTCATGGTCCCGAACGTCCTGCGTGTCCAAGGGCAATTGCCGCTGCACAAGAACATGCCCCGAATCCGTGCGACGAGAGCCGCCGGTATCCTCAAAAACGCGATCCTCGACAAGCTTCGCGCCGAATTTGGTCGCGGCGCGGCGATAGGCATCGGCCAGCTTCGTATCGTCGGGGTTTGACCCTGCCAGCAGGAACCAATCGCCCCATTTCTTCCAGACCGCAAACTGCGCAACCGCGTCCGCCTTCATCGCCCGCGATGGCGCGATATGCAGCAGGTTGCCACGGCAGTTCGCATCCCGCAGATCGACATCCGGAGCCGAGGCGTTGAACACAAGAGCACCGGCCTCGGCCGCCTTGTCCGTCAGGCGCAGGACATCCGGCGCATCGGCCAGAAGGATGATCAGCCTGGCCCCATCGGCCAGAATCTGATCCATCGCTTCGTCGGCCTGTTCGGGCAGAGCGGCCACCGTGGTCGTTTCGTATGTGTGGCCCAGAAAGCCACCTGTGGTGCTGTTGTCTTCGGTCCCAAGCGATGCACCGGCAAAGCCCAGATCATCGGGTTTCAAATCGTAGCGAGAGATCGGCAGCAGGCTGGGATAGTCGATCCTCAGGACCGCTGCTTTCACATCAATCGCCACTGCGTCCATCGCAGAAACACACCAAAAGAGTGCCGCAAAAAGCGGCAGCACGTTCATGTTCAAGATGTCCTCCCGGTCCCTGCCAGGTTTTTTGGCAGGCTCTTATTCTTCAGCGCGATGCGCAGCAAAACGGAACCGATACTTTTGGCCGTGTTGTGATCTCAAGCCTATCAGCTTCATCATTAACCTCGATTCTTATTTTATAAGAATGCACGTATGCGATTGAACTTGCTTCTGTTTCCCGCCGCGCTCGTCAAAACGACCGGTATTCGGGAAGGGCAGAGCAGGTCTGGTTGTGTGCCGATCCGCGCTGACTGTGCAACCCGCCTGGGCCAGCCATCAGCGCAGCTAGGGAGGATACCGAATGAAGCGACGAACCTTTCTTGCGGCAACCGCCGCCGCTGTGGTTCCGGCCGTTGTCCGGGCCCACGGCCCGACCCGGCAAAAAGTAGCCCTGACCACCGAAGTTGCAGCCCCGCCGGACGAGGTCTGGGCCGCCATCGGCAATTTCGACGATATGTCCTGGCACCCGGCGGTGTTCTCGACCGAAGGAAATGGCGGCAATGCAATCGACGCCACCCGCCTGCTGACCCTTGGGCAAGAGGGCGGGCCGACCATTGCCGAGGTCCTGTATAAGTTCAGCAACGAGAAGATGAGCTATTCCTACCGGATCACCGAGGTTGCGGTCGAGGTTTTGCCGGTCACCAACTACTCGTCGCACCTGACAGTTAAACCGCGCGATGGGGGCGGGTCGATTGTCGAATGGCGCGGTGCGTTTTATCGCGGCTATCCGAACAATGATCCCCCGCCTGAACTGAACGACGAGGCCGCGATTGCCGCTGTGACCGGTGTGTATCAGGCAGGTTTGGATGCACTGGTCGAGCGCTTCGGTGCGGCGAGCTGATCGCGGGCTGATCCTGCTGATGTCCCTGCTTGCTGCTCCCGTTTCGGCCGAAACGGCCTTTGTCACCTGTCAGAATGGCGCAGAACTCAGCCGGATCGAGCTTACGGACCTGCGCGAAACCGCCCGTTGGCCCCTGCCCGGCAAACCCGCCGGTGTGGCGGTCGGCGGGGACGGAGTTGTGTTCACAGTCTCCCCCGACAGCAAACACGTGCGGCGAATTTCGGCGGAGACAGGGGAAACGATTGCTCAGATCACGCTGGATGGTGGCCCGATCGGGATCGCATTGGACCCAAAGCGCGGGCGGGTGTTTGTCACCGATTGGTACAATGCCCGCATTTGGGTTTTGGACAGCAAAACCTTGTCGGTTCAGGCCCACCTGCCAACAGGGCTGGCACCGGCGGGCATTGCGGTATCAGATGATGGGCGATTTGTGGCGTCGGCGGACAAGGATGCCAATCAGGTCTCGGTATTTGACGCCGAAACCCTGCAATCCCTGCACCACATTCCGGTTGGCACACGCCCTTTTGGACTGCGCTTTGCGCCGGACGGGCGGCTGTTTGTCGGCAATGTCGGAAGCAATGATGTCAGCGTTGTCGACCTTGATGCTGCTGCCGTCACCGCAACCGTTCCGGTCGGCGAACGCCCTTACGGCATTGCTTTCGCCCAAGGACGGGTATTTGTGACAAACCAATATGCAAATACACTCAGCGTGATTTCGCTTGAGACCCTCGAACCGCAAGCCCTGATCGACGTTGGGGAATACCCCGAAGGCATCGACGCGACCGCAGAACAGGACCTTTTGGTTGTTGCAAACTGGTTCGACAACACAGTCAGCATCGTGGACCCCGAGACTTTGACTGTGGTAGAAACTTTGGAAACCTGTGACGGCCCGCGCGCCTTCGGCAGGTTTCTGGGAGGAGGAATGCAATGAAGACTTCTCACCTAGTGGCAGCTTTGATCTGGGTGTCAGCGGCCCCGGTCATGGCGGCTAGCGAAGCCTGGGAAAACGTGCGCGCCTTGCTTTACGGTGATCGCCCCATGCAGAACGGGGACGCGTTGATCGCCATTGATGCCCCCTATCGGACCCCTGACGATGCGCGGGCGGAACTGGCCGCGCAGGTGGTTGCGCCACAGGGAACCGAAGTCGCAAAAGTGACGTTGGTGCTGGATGAAAACCCGATGCCGGTGTCTGCCGTGTTCGAACTAGAGGAACCGCTGCCCAGCTTCTATTTCGATGTGACCGTGCGGGTGAACGGGCCCACGCCCATGCATGTGATCGCGGAAATGACGGACGGACGCCTTTGGGTTTCGGAGACCTATGTCAAAACCTCGGGCCTCGGTGCATGCGCCGCGCCACCGGGAACCGACCCGAAACTGGCCCTTGAAAACCTGGGAACGATGGAGGCCGAACTGGTCGGTCGCGTTCCGGCGTTGAACACACTGACCCGGTTGTCCCAACTCGGTACGGGTCGCGCAAACAAGATGGATCTTAACATCGACCACCCGTCGCATTCCGGGATGCAGATGGATCAGATTTCGCTTCTGTTCATCCCGATGCGCTATGTGGAAACCGTGGATATCGACCTCGACGGCGCAGGTTACATTCAAATGACCGGCTCGATTTCCCTGTCCGAGAATCCAAGGGTCGGAATCTCAGTTCCCAGCCGTGCGCAAGCGGTTGATGTGACCATGACGGATACCGACGGCACGGTAAGCCATCTGCACAAGAAACTGGCGGGCTTCTAGCTTAACCGTCTCCGGTAACGGGCTGACCGGGGGCCGGTTTGACCCGTTCCATCGGGTAGTCCCAAAGCGCCCAGCCGTCGGTGCCTTCGGGGAACCAATAGACGTTGGTATATCCCCACTCGATGGCACGGCGGGCGGCGTTCCAGCTCATCCAGCAATCTTCAAGGCAGAAGAAAACAACGGCCTGTTCAGCGTTCCCTGACGTGGCCGTTTCCAGCCCGCTGCGAAAATAATCCGCCGTGACGTCGGCAATGGCACCGTAGCCCACATTGGGCAGCCAGACCGCGCCGGGAATGCTGTTGCGCGGCTTGTCGCGCCAGATCGTGCCCTTGGGCAGATTGGCGGGCTTGGGGGCCTGGGGGAGCACGTCAATGAAAGCCGCGCTCTTGTCCTGCCACAGCGCGTGCGCCTCTTCCGGACCTATGGTGATGCCGCCGGTGATCCAGTCCGGCACCGGTGCCCGGTAATGATCCGTGCGATAGTCGGGTGGCTCAGGAACGGTTTGGGCCGCCGCAGCGCTTGCGCATACCACAAACGCCACAAGGGCGCGGATCATTGCGACAGCTCCAGCACCTCGGTTCCCAGATCGTTAACCAGCGGAACACCTGCTTCGGCCAGAACCGCGTTGATCTCATCCTGATTGCGCCGGATCAGTGAATTCAGCTGCCGCTGCCACACTTTCTCGCCCTGGCGGACGCCCATGGTGATGCGGTAGAACAAACGCGGCGGCAGGTCTTCCTTGACCAGAGGGATCACCTTTAAGTCTGGATAATCCACTTTGACCAGAGGACCGCCCAAAGGACCCCACAGGATCGCGGCGTCGATCTCGCTGGATTGCAGGTCGTCCAGCATATCGATGGCGGGGCTTTCCACACGGCGGTCAACAAAAAGGTTGTAGGGCTTGGCTTTTCCGATCAGGCCATTACGCGCCATATGGGCCGCCGGCGGGGTGCCGGCCACGACGCCGATCTTCCGCCCCTGAAGCGCCGGATCGGCCAGCGTATCGACCTGGGCCAGGTCACTGTCATTGGGCACGATCAGCGCATAGGCCGAGGTATAGTAGTGATTGGTGTTCTGCACCAACTCGTGACCCTGCGCATATCCGATCACGACATCACAGCGCTTGGCGGTCAGCGTGTTGCGAATGAAACCCGTCGCTTGAGGGAACCAGACATATTGCACGGGAAGCTCCAGTTTGGCGGCAATCAACTCGGCAAGCTGGTTCTCAAATCCCGATCCATCCTCGGACGACATGGGAAAGTTGGCAGGATCTGCACAAACGCGAAAGGCTGTCTTGGAGACTAGATCAGACGTTTGCGCCAGCGCGGGCAGAGCCTGACCAAGCCAGATAACAAGCCCCGTCACAGCAAGACAGGCCTTAACCCATACACGCATCTTCATCCTCGCGGATCACGTCGGATTTCGCCTCTTTCTTCGGCGGGCGACCACGCGGGATCGCGCCCGATCCATGCGCTTTCAGGTATACATAAATGTCATCCAGAAAGCACATCACATTCGGGTTGTCGCCAAATCCCGGCATCACCGAATTTTCGGCAGCGTTCACCACTTGGCGACCGTTGGTAACGATGTCGACAAAGTCGTAATAATCCATATCCAGCGCCGACTCTTTCAAAGCGGGCGCATAGGTTGATCCCTCACCATCCGGGCCGTGACAGACATGGCATTCCGCGTGATAGCGCCGAAAGCCCGAGAATGTCATCCAGTCCACCGTTCCGTCTTCGGCGATGTTGAACGTCGGGATATCGTCTTCGGTGTAGTACCGCCCATCCTCGGAATACGAGACCGCCAGATTGTCGGCAATCGCAGTCACGGGAAGGCAGGACAAAAGAACAGATGCCAGAAGACGTACAGAGTGGTTCATGGAAAGCTCGTTTCTTTGCAGGTGAAAACCGGCGCGGTCCGTTTGGGTCGCGCCGGTCGGATCCTTGGCTTAGTTCGGCAGGGCGAACACCGTCAGCTGGCCACCCAGCGCGGTATAGTCGCTGAGCGCGGCATAGCCACCCACGGCACCCAGACCGTCATTCGGGTTGGTCAGACCAGCCGCCAGACCGATACCGGCCCAGCCACCAACACCCGACAAGATGCCGATGTACTGCTTGCCACCTTGCTCATAGGTCATCACATTGCCGATGATGCCAGAGGGTGTCTTGAACTTGTAAAGTTCTTCACCTGTTTCAGCATGAACAGCCTTCAGATACCCTTCAAGCGTGCCGTAGAACACGACGTCACCCGCAGTTGCCAGAGCACCGGACCAGACCGAGAACTGCTCGGGCAGAGACCACTTGATGCTTCCGTCGGTGTTGTCCCACGCGATGAAGTTACCCATGCCACCATGGCTATCCGGTGCCGGATACATCGCCAGAGTCGCACCCACATATGGCTGACCAGCGGTGTAGGACACACGGAACGGCTCATAGTCCATGCAGACGTGGTTGGTCGGCACGTACATCAGCTGGGTCTTCGGCGAATAGGCTGCAGGCTGTTGGTCTTTGGTGCCCAGAGCCGCCGGGCAGATACCGGTCGAGTTTACGTCCTCACCGTTCTGTTCCGTTGAATACTGGGCAACCACAGCCGGACGACCATAGGTTTCGCTGTTGGGGTCCATGTCGACGCCCGTTGTCCAGTTTACAACCGGGTCGAACTTTTCGGCCACCAGCAGTTCACCCGTGATACGGTCCATCGTGTATCCAAGACCGTTGCGGTCGAAATGGGTCAACAACTTGCGCTCGGTACCATCAATTTCCTGCTCCGTCAGGATCATTTCATTGATGCCGTCATAATCCCATTCGTCATGCGGTGTCATCTGGTAGAACCAGCGTGCCATACCGGTGTCGATATCGCGGGCCATGATGGTCATCGACCAGCGGTTGTCGCCCGGGCGCTGCGCCGGGTTCCATGTCGACGGGTTCCCGGTGCCGTAGTACATCAGGTTCTCGTCCAGATCGACCGAGTACCAGCCCCAAGTGGTGCCGCCACCGATCTTCCACTGATCGCCTTCCCAGGTATTGGTGCCCGAGTCCGCGCCGACCGGTTTACCCAGATGGGTGGTCTTTTCCGGATCGGCCAGAATGTCGGAATCCGGTCCCATGGAATAGGCGCGCCAGACTTGCTCGCCCGTGTTCATGTCATAGGCCGTAACCGACCCGCGCACACCGAACTCGCCACCCGAAATGCCGACAATGACCTTGTCCTTGACCGGCAGCACAGTGGCCGTGTTGGTTTCACCAATCGCCGGGTCGCCGTTTTGCACTTCCCAGACCACGTCACCGGATTTGGCGTCCAGCGCCACAACCTTGGTGTCCGCCTGATGCAGGAAGATCTTACCGTCCGCATAAGCCACACCGCGGTTCACGGTGTCACAGCACATCACCGGAATGACGTCCGGGTCCTGCTTGGGCTCGTACTTCCAGACGATCTTGCCCTCGTTGGCCAGATCCAGCGCGTAAACGATATTGGGGAACGGCGTGTGGACATACATCATATCGCCGATAACCAGCGGGGAACCTTCGTGCCCGCGCAGAACGCCGGTCGAGAATGTCCACGCAACCTGCAGATCACCAACATTGTCCGCAGTAATCTGATCCAGTTCCGAATAGCGCTGGTTCTTGTAGTCACCCGTCTGGATCGCCCATTGTTTCGGGTTATCCATCTGGGCAATCAGGTCGTCATTGGCATAAGCCGTGCTGGCCATGGCAATGGCAATCCCGGAGGTCCAAAGCGATAACTTTTTCATTAAATCTCCTCCCTTATGTGCAGCGATACCGCTGCAATGAAACACCTCACCCAGGTTGGACTACGGTGCCGTAGTTTGCTCACCCGGGCGGCCTCTTCTCTGGCCAAGTTCGGGGGGCGAGCGATTTCGCGTCCTACGATCCTTCGTCGGGGAAGGTCGCAAGATAGGCGATGATGTTGACCCGGTCCTCTTCCTTGCGCAGACCAGCAAATGTCATCTTGATGCCCTTGGCATAGTCACGCGGCTTGGTCAGGAACGCGTCCAGCTCCTCGGGCGACCAGACCAGACCGCCCTCGGACAGTTCGATCAGGGCGGGGGAATAGCCGAAATCCGCGACCGTGGCGGCCTGTCGGCCAACAATGCCGTTCAGCGCCGGACCGACCTTGTTTTCCGCCCCCTCGCCGACCGCATGGCAGGCCTTGCACTTGCGGAACACCTTGGCCCCTGCATCCGGGTCGCCTTCGGCGCTTGCAACAATCGGCACAATCATGAGGCAGGCCGCTGATATCACTGTTCTGAACACTACTGATCTTTCCTTGCTGTTTTCATTGGCTGAGCCGCTCGGCGTGCCATTCCACATGGTCCCGCGCAAAGCTGTTCACGAAGAAGTACGAGTGGTCATACCCCTGCTGAATTCTGATCTGTCCGGGCTGGCGCCGCTTGGCCATCATGTTGGCCAGAGCTTCGGGTTTGAGCAGGTCGAGAAACTGATCATCCGCGCCCTGATCAATCAGCAGATCGCCTTTCCAGCCGTGCTCCTCAAGAAGCAATGTCGCGTCATGCTCGACCCAGGTGTTCTCGTCGTCACCCAGATAGCTGCTGAGCTGTTTTCGCCCCCAATCCGAGCGCGTCGGGTGCGCAATCGGCGCAAATGCTGAAAGAGATCCGAATTTGTCGGCGTTCCGTATCGCGATCGTAATCGCGCCGTGGCCCCCCATGGAATGGCCTGTTATCCCATGACGATCCTGAACCGGGAAGTTCTTGACCACAATGTCGCGCAACTCGTCTACGATGTAATCATACATCCTGAAATGCGACCGCCACGGATCGCGGGTGGCGTTGACATAAAACCCTGCCCCCTGCCCCAGATCATAGGCGTCATCATCCGCGACGTTGTCGCCACGCGGAGACGTATCGGGAAACACCACAGCGACACCATAGTCCGCCGCCGCCTCCTGAAACCCGCCTTTGGTCATCGCGTTTTCATGGGTGCAGGTCAGTCCGGACAGATACCACAAAACCGGGACCGGACCGGTCCTCGATTGAGGTGGCAGATAAACTGCAAAGGTCATCTCACAATCGCAGGTTTCGGACTGGTGGGAATAGACTGTCTGCTCCCCTCCGAAACTGCGGTTTTGTGAGATGACCTTGAGATCCATGTCAGTACTCCACTACCGCCCGGATCGATTTGCCTTCGTGCATCAGATCGAACCCGTGATTGATCTCTTCAAGCTTAAGCTTGTGGGTGATCATCGGGTCGATCTCGATCTTTCCGTCCATGTACCAGTCGACGATTTTGGGCACATCGGTGCGGCCCTTTGCACCGCCAAACGCCGTTCCGCGCCACGACCGGCCCGTGACCAGCTGGAACGGGCGGGTCGAGATTTCTGCACCCGCAGGGGCCACGCCGATGATGATGCTTTCGCCCCACCCTTTGTGCGCGCATTCCAGCGCGGTCCGCATCACGCCCACATTGCCCGTTGCGTCAAAGGTGTAATCCGCGCCGCCGCCGGTCAGGTCGACCAGATGCGCCACCAAATCGCCGCTGACTTTCGACGGGTTCACGAAGTCGGTCATGCCGAAATGCGTTGCCATTTCAGCCTTGCCGTCATTCAGATCGACACCAACGATCTGATCCGCACCCGCCATGCGCAGACCCTGGATCACGTTCAGTCCTATACCGCCCAGGCCGAACACAACGCCGCGAGACCCGATCTCGACCTTGGCGGTGTTGATCACCGCGCCGATGCCGGTGGTGACGCCGCAGCCGATATAACAAATCTTGTCGAACGGGGCGTCCTTGCGGACCTTGGCCAGTGCAATCTCGGGCACCACCGTATGATTGGCAAAGGTCGAGCAGCCCATGTAGTGATGGATCGGCGTTCCATCCAGCATGCTGAATCGGGTGGTGCAATCCGGCAGCAAGCCCGCCCCCTGCGTGGCCCGCACTTTCTGGCAGAGGTTTGTTTTGGGGTTCAGGCAATACTCGCATTCACGGCATTCGGGCGTGTAAAGCGGGATCACGTGATCGCCGACTTCCAGGCTGGTGACGCCTTCGCCCACCTCCAGAACAACGCCCGCGCCCTCGTGGCCGAGGATGGCCGGAAAGATACCCTCGGGATCGTCACCGGACCGGGTGAATTCATCGGTGTGGCAAAGCCCCGTTGCCTTGACCTCGATCAGAACTTCGCCCGCCTTGGGGCCAGCAAGCTCAACCTCCATGATTTCCAAAGGCTGACCTGCCGCCAAAGCAACTGCCGCGCGCGTTCTCATATGTGTCTGTCCTCCCTTGCACCGGAATCATTCAGACACCGGGTGCTTGGTTCGAGTATGACGGCTGGCATGTCACTCAAACAATTAAGACAATGGTGTGTATTGGGTTTGGTAGACTCAGCGCGCAGGCTTCGGGCATAGTGTCCGGGGGAAGGAGACCTGCGATGTTGAACAAGCAGACCATGGCGGCCCTGGCCTTGATCGGTGTGGCGGGCCCCGGTTTTGCGGCGGACTTTTCCGACCCGACCTGGCCCTGCATTCAACGCAAGGTCGAAAACCTGTCACTGGGCCTGATGTGGCCGCATCAGATTGATGACGCGGCAACCGACCTTCAGCCCGAGATCGACGAACTGGCAGGCCTTCTGGCCTTGCGGCGCATCGAGTTGGAAGAGCTGCAGCCCAGCGTCGCAGCCTTCGCCGCGCGCCACAACGGCGATACGGATGTGCTGGGCCGGGTCTTTCAGCGGGTGTTTGACACGCTGTCCAAGCGGCGTGCCCGTATCATCGGTGGCATCGGAGAGTTCTCGCTTAAACAGATCGATCTGGCAAACAAGATCGATCTGGCCCGCGCCGATATGGATCAGGCCTTGACCGCCGATCCCCCGGACTATGACAGGGTCGATGCGCTGGAAGAGCAGTTGGACTGGGATCAGTTGATCTATTCCGACCGCCAGCGCTCGATCACCTATCTGTGCGAAACCCCGCAGATCATCGAACGCCGCCTGTTCGCCATTTCCCAGATGTTGCAGCAACTCGAGTCGGATCAGGGCTGAGCGGGATTATTCCCATTCAAGCTCGGTAAAGGCGACGGTTGCATTGCGGGGGTTATAGGCCTCGAACAACTCCCATTTTCCGGCCTCACCCTGCGCAATGGTTTCCACCGCTTCGCCAAGCCGCTGGCCGCTGTCAATCGCGGCCCGCGTGTCGGTTTCCAGCACGTCCAGATACCGCTGCATAGCTTCCCCACCCTCGGGCCATGCCAGCACCGGACCGCCATGCCCCGGCACGATCCGGGTGACTTCCATATCTGACAACTCATTCAACACACGCCGCCACCCGACCAGCCGCCCATCCAGCGCTGGCGTGTGCATGTGGAAAACCAGATCACCGGTGAACAGAATGCCCGACCCTTGATCCAACACCGTCAGATCGTTGTTGGTATGCGCAGACGGCCAGCCGCGCAGGGCCAGTTTGCGTTTCCCCAGATCAATCTCGCCGTCCCCGCTGACTGGCATATCGACCACTATCGGATCGGCACCGATGTATTGCGTAGGGCCGATCAAGGTGCTCAGGCTTTCGACATAGTTGGTTTGCCTGTCCAACAGCGCCCTTTCCAACCCGGCATGGGCCACCACTTGCGCGCCGGATCGCGCCAAAGGCGCGGTTCCAAGGACGTGATCCGGGTGCATATGGGTCAAAATTACGTGACTGACGGGTTTGTCCGTTCGCTGCCGAATGGCGCGCCAGATGGCCTCTCCCATCCAGGGGGCGGTGCCGGTGTCCACCACAGCGACACTGTCCTCACCGATGACAAATCCGATATTGGACACGTCCCCAAGATTGTCGGCATTCGGTTCTTCGATCCGACCGCGATGGACAAACAGACCGGGCGCAATCTCGTCAAATTCCAGCGAAATGCCAACGGGTTGGCAAAAGGCGTCCGCATTCTGTTCGGGATCGTCAAATGGAGGGTCCGCGGCCAGCATTTGCTCGCACGCCTCCTGAGATGAGGCTTCGTATCCCGGCAGAAGCTGATTTCGGCACAGCCCGTCTGACGCTTCCAGACACAAAATGAAAACAGCTTCAAACATTGCAATCCTCCGCCCGGAACTTTCGCACAACTCGCCGTGGAAGCCACACAGCCTTTTGTCGGCGTATATTTTATTGGGGTTTTATGGCATAATTTGCGACACCGGTTGCCGGAGGAGACAACATGGCCAGACTTATCGGACCATCAATGGTCCTTTCGCTTGCACTGTCGCTGCCTGTTTGGGCCGAACAATCCGCCAAGAATCCGCTGGTCCAAAGCGAGACCTGGCAGGATTTGCGCTACGATGTTGTCGGTGATGCCGAGCTTGGCAGTGCCGACACGTTTCTGTCCGTGAACGCGCCCTACCGCGCCCATGATGCGGCCACGGTTCCAATCCTGTTGAAACAGCTCGATCCAAACGCGCAAATCAAATCCGCGACCGTCGTGATTGATGAAAACCCAGCCCCGATTGCCGGAGTTTTCACCTTTTCCCCGGCCATGGGGGAGCTGGATTTCGAAATGCGGGTGCGCGTTGACCAGTATTCGAACATCCGCGTGATTGCCGAGACGCAAGAGGGTCTGCATATGTCGGGCCGCTTTGTAAAAGCATCTGGTGGATGTTCCGCTCCGGCCAGCCGCGACCCCGAGGTGGCGCTGGCGTCGATGGGCAAGATGAAGCTGCGCAGCTTTGGGGAACAGGCCCAAATCTCGACCCCGCGCCGCGAAGCCCAGATCATGATCCGGCATCCGAACTATTCCGGTCTGCAACGCGATCAGATCACCCAGCTGTTTATCCCGGCGCATTTCATTGATCATCTGGAGGTCTGGCAGGGCGACGAGTTGCTGTTCACCATGGAAGGCGGCATTTCCATTTCGGAAAACCCGGCCTTCCGCTTTGCGTATAACGACAACGGAACAACCACGCTGACGGTCAAGGCAACCGATACTGAAGGCAACAGTTTCCAAGCCGACCTGCCGAAATCTACGTCTAGTTAATCAGCGGGCGGGCCGGGTTCAGAAACAGACCACTTCGGCTTCAGCCTGTGCCCGGCGCAGGTCGGCCACCATCGTTTCTGCCATAACCGCGCTTTTGAAAAACGCCATGCGCTCGCCGCCAACCCGGCGCATCGACAGGACCGTTTCGGCCTGTTCGTATCTCTCATAGGGCAAAATCGACGCAATCAGATCAATCGAACACGAACACCGGTCCAGCATTTCGCGGGACTGACCATTCGTGACCATACAGGCGAACACATAATCGGCCCGCGCAGCGGTGGGATAGTCGTTCAACCGCTCCGCAACGCTTTGCGCCCCGGATACGGATGGGATCGCGGCGCAGAGCGCAGCGGCAAAAGCTGCTGGCCGCACTGTTGTGATCATTGCCGCCCCTCCTGCACCCCTTCGAACTGCATTTCCGACCGGTAAACCGTGTTGCTGCCGTCTGCGGGTTCGGTCTCGGCTACAAGTCGCAGATACCACCCCGGCACTTCCTCCGAAACAGTGACGCTAAGGACCAGATCCCCAAACCCTTGCATCCGATCCCTGTTCGGGTCCTGTGCAAAGGGGCGCATTCGAATGGTCTGGACGGGCACGGTTTTGCCGTCGACAACAGCCTCGCCTTCAACCATTTCGGCCGGTTGCACCAAGGCGTCCTTGACCCGGTTGCGAATGTAGAACGGGCTGCCACCGGCGGATTCCGCCATGTCCCGGATGGTGCTTTCATAGAACACCATGATCATTGGGTTGCCGACACTGGCCGGAAAAACCCCCATCGCACGGTGCTTTTCGTCCTGACGGAACTCCAGCTGAGCCATCTCTGTTCCGTCCTCGGTGAAACTAAGCGCGATGTCCCCGGTATCGCGCTCGGCGGCTTCGGGTTTCAGCCGGTTTGTCACAGTGCGCTGGTAAACAAGCTCTTTGTCCCGGCCGATCGTATCCAGAACACCCCCCTGAAACAGAAGATCATAGGCCTGCTCCGCCTCAACAGGTGCCGCATGGGCCGGATTGAAACTTAGGCCGACCATCGCCAGCCCGAATAAAATCATCCTCATGAGTCAATCTCCTCCCACAGTTGAGAGTATGGCCTTCAGCTGTCGTGTCATTGCCGACTTTTGTCGGTGTCCAGCGCCTGGGTCACCG
Organism: Ruegeria sp. AH3; assembly: GCF_056536265.1. Taxonomy (NCBI): domain Bacteria; kingdom Pseudomonadati; phylum Pseudomonadota; class Alphaproteobacteria; order Rhodobacterales; family Roseobacteraceae; genus Ruegeria; species Ruegeria sp. AH3. The sequence goes on along the minus strand of NZ_JBQFJL010000003.1, from coordinate 31,550 downwards.
CGCTGCGCTGGATTTTCCATATAATCAATGGCCGCAATCGCGACAGTTTCACCGGTTTCGTCATCACCGAGATCTCATGCCGCAGACCGGCTTTGCGCACGGCTTCGCTGCGATCTGCGGTGATCAGAATGGCGGGAACGCGCGTTTGGCTCATTTCGCGGATCTGACGGATCGCGTCCACGCCGGTTTCGCCGTCATCAAGCTGATAATCCGCCAGTATGATGTCGGGCGGCATCCCGATATCGGTGACAAACTGAATGGCTTCTTGCGGAGATCCGGCGGGCAGGACGCTGGCACCATTCTGTTCCAGCCACTGGGTTGTGCCAAAAAGAACATCGCGATCATTCTCGATGACAAGCGCGATGTAATCCAGCGGCACGTCCCCGGAGTTTGGCAGCAAATCAAGGGGCTCGCTTGCACCGCGCTCCGCCTCGACCCGGTCCATTTCGATGCTGAACACCGAACCGACGCCCGGCTTGGACCGCAGGGATAATTTGTGCCCCAACAGGCGGCAGGCCCGGTCGACCACGGACAGACCCAGACCCATGCCCGAGCCCAAAGGCACGTTGTCCGCCCGGGCGAATTCCTCGAACACGCGCGCCTGATCCTTTCGCGCGATGCCTATCCCGGTGTCCCACACCTGCAGCACGATTTTGTCACCGCGGTTGCGGCACCCCACCAAAACCCTGCCGCCAGGTTCGGTGTACTGAATGGCATTTACGACCAGATTCTGGATCGACCGCAACAGATAGACCGGGTCGGAATACACAAAGCCCGAACAAGTCACCACGTCCAGCCGGATGTTCTTGTTCTCGGCCACCAGCGACTGATCGCCCTGAATACCGGCAATGACCGACGCCAGACTGACGTTGGTTGGCGACACCGTGTCCGGATCGGCCGTTTCAAGCCGCGAGATATCGAGCAGCGAATGCAGCAGCTGCTCGGCTGATCCAAAGGCACCGTCCAGACGCTCGACCATCTCGTAAAGCTCGGTGTTGCGTGAAATTTCGGTCAGGGTCGAAATCATCAGCTTGGCGGCATTGATTGGCTGCAGAAGGTCATGGCTGGCGGCCGCCAGAAAACGGGTCTTGGACGACACCGCAGCCTCGGCGCGTTCTTTGGCGATCCGCAGCGCCTCTTCTACATTGGCCTTTTCTTCATATTCGCGGGTTAGTTTTTCATTGGCGCGGGTCAGTTCGGCGGTGCGTTCCATGACGCGGTTTTCCAGCATCTCTGTGGCGCGCGCCTCAAGCGTCACGTCCTTGAGTTCAACCAGGAACCCGCCATCCGGCAACTGGTTGGCCTGAATGTCCAGAACCCGGTCCGCCCCGTCGCGCACGCGTTTGCGCAGCCAGCCCCGGCTGTTCAGCTCAAGCTGCCACCTTGCGATCTTCAGTTGATCATCGGCTCTGATCAGCCCGCGCGCGCGCAACAAATCCAAAAGTGTCTGCACCGGCACATTGCCCTGCAGCAGCGAGCTTGGCACATTCAGAAGGTCCCGAAACCGCGCGTTGTGCATCATGATGTCGCCGTTGGCCGAAAATGTGCACACGCCCGAACTCATGTTCTGAAAAACCGCCTGAAGATAATCCTCCTGCCGGTCGATGAGGGTTTCTTTTTCGTCGCGATTTCGGCGCACAACCGACGTGATATCGGTCAGCAGAATGACCACATTCTCGGGTGAGGTATATTGCGCGCTCAGCTTGTACCAGCGGTCCCCACGCAGTTCGATCACCTCACTGGATACCATGCCGGAATGAGAATTTCGCTCCAGCGTATCCATCATGTTCGACACGCCCCGGTCCGAGGAAACAAACTGCTCGCTGTCCTTCACCAGCGAAAAGAACCGCCTTAGGCGAAGTCCCGGTCTGACAAGTTCGGACACATCCAGAAACACGGCCTGAAACAGCTCGTTACACAGGTTCAACTCACCATCGGTGAACAGGGCAAACCCTTCTTCCATCGAAGACAGGGCTTTGACCAGCGTTTTTCGCGTCTGTTCACGCTCGTACCGGGCGCTTTCCAGTTCGGTGGTTGCGCGTTCCAGATCCCGGCTTTGCTCGACCACACGTTGCTGAAGCTCGATCGCGGACTGAAAGGCGCGGAATGCAGATGGGCCCACATCCTTCTGGCGATTGGCGCGGCGCATCAGCGCATCGATGATTTTCGCCTGCTTGACGACCTGAAGTTCCAGCGGATCGTCGGGGTTCAGCATGGTCAGCTCAGTTCACGTTTCTCGGGTTTGAAAAAGGCCACACCCACGAAGGTTTGGTTCATATGTACACCGGACTGTTGCTCCCCATAGGTGTTGAATCCAACCACCCGACGGGTTTGCAACACGTCCGAGACCTGTTTGCCCAGTTGTTTTTGTTCGATTTCCAGTTTGCGCAGGACGCAATCGAACCCAAGGATGAAATCCGGTGCGTTTCCCGCGTTGTCGCGAATGTCCAACCCAGCTTCCAGCGTCTTGATGATCTCTTTGCCGCGTCCCAGTGTCATGATAAGGCCATCGTCAATGGCCGCCAGAAATGACAGGGCCTGCGCATCCGTCGCCTCGCGTATGGCGCGGACATAATAGTTCAGGTCCTGCCGCAGCAAGAGCGGGTTTTCGGCGAAAACCAGCGGTGACAGATTCGACGCCGCACACCCGACCAGCCGAGCATATTCCTGCGCCGCAGGTGCGCCGTTTATTTCATAAACCACGCGTTCGTCCGGGTCGGCATCGGTTATGATAATCTCAGACCCTATAGGCAGAAAGTGATCAAACCCAATGCCCTGGAAACTAAGGTTGGTTTCAATCAGCAGCAGGACAGCGGCATTGCTGTAAGCCCTGCCGCTGTGCAGAACAAACGTTTCTTCATATTGCAGACCGTCGCCCGCCGATCCGCCAAAAATCGGCAGGCCATCCATAACGGCCTCAAGCGTCGAGACCAGCAGGTCCTCCTGTTTTGACAGCCCGTCTGAAAACACCAGCGCCAGCCTGTTCCAGCCTGCAGTGTGCCGGAAACGCTCGGCCTGGCGTTGCGCAACAGCGGCGATTTCCGTGGAGTTCAGCGGTCTGAGTTCTTCGAACAGAATGGACGAGCAGCGGAAGTTCGATTTTGGAAAGGACAGCAGAAGCAGGGCGTTGGATTCATACCCAAGCTCGGTTATCTGCCCGGCGGTGGTGCACCCAAAACCGGCACGCCGGACAGTTTTCGGTTCAGGCTGCGCGACACCTCGAACGGGTCCAACCCGTTTGGAATAAAAGCCAGCACAAAGCAGGATTTCTGGCTGTCGATTTCCGCACATGCCTCTTCAACGGCGGCATGTGGATCCGAGGCAAGCGACCGGCCAATCGCGATGAAGTTTGGTCCCAGCTTCATGTCCCGCATTTGAGATCCTCAGTATTGCAGAAACGATTTTACCTCCGGCTGATGCCGTGTTTGCCGGGCCATGACAGAGTCGACCAGAACAGCGGCCTGCGTGCGGTTACGGACACCCAGACGGCGCAGCAATGCCGTGATATGCGCCTTGACGGTGGCTTCGGCCAGCGACAGTTCATATGCGATCTGCTTGTTCGATTTGCCAACGCAGATGAGCTTGAGAATGCGCACCTGTTGCGGCGTCAGCGTCGAAAGTTCGGGGCTTGACTGATACACCGAGCTTTCCGGCGATTTCGGTTCTTCCGCAAGGTTGTACTCTGCCGGAATGTATCTGCGACCTGCGGCAACTTCCTGAATGGCGAATTTCAGCGTCTGCGCCGAGGTGTCTTTGGGCAGAAACCCCATGGCTCCATAGTCCAGCAGAGACCGGACAAGTTCGCCCGACGCAAGCGCCGAGATCACCAGAACCGGAGCCGAGGGCCACCGGGCGCGCAACTGCTGGAACCCCGAAATTCCAGTCACATCCGGCAGCTTCAGGTCGAACATGATCAGGTCGGCTTTGAAGCCGCCGCCGAGCACCTCGAACGTCTGTTTCAGCGTGCTTGCTTTTTTGATACTGCAGTCGTCGAAACTCAGCTGCAATGCTGCAGCCAGCGCATCACTAAAAAGCGGATGATCATCCACAATTAAAACGTTGGACACCTGGTCCACCGCTTTGGGGTACCCCACCGTATGCATTATCTCTCCTCCGCTGGGAAAGGTACAGCAAATCCGGATCAGTTCAACTGTTTCAGAATGATACTGGAAAAAATGCACCAATAAACAGAACCTTGCTGTTCATCACAGTCAATTGCGCAGGAACTTCCCGGCAAACCCCTGCAAATCGGGCGCAGGAGATTTTGGATCAAAACAGCAATGGTCAAAGTCCTGCAACTGCGCAACCCGCGCCGGTGACGGCCCATCGCGTCGCAGGATTGAAGCCGCAGCCTGACGCACACCATGGGCACTTCCGTTTCTGGCACAGGCCCTGAGATCCCGCGCCAGAGGATCAAAGGCCGCAAAGCGCTGCAACGCCTGTAAACCGGTCAGCTTGTGACCAGACATGCCCACCCCCACAGCGGCTGCGAACACGATTAAAGCCAGAACAAGCGCCGGCCAACCTGGCAACCGGGCGGCGGTGGGAGCAGGAGGGGTGCCTCCGCGTTTCCACTGTTTGCGACGACACCATAGGCCACACGCTGCGCCGAGATTGTGACTTCGCGCGCCTTGCGCGCGACGGTGTCAAAGTAACTGAGTTGCAGGGGTTCCACGATGCCCGACGTGTCGTTGCCGGGCCGAATGGTCCAGCGCCAGAAGGCATAGGTCACCGGACCTTCCGGTGTCAGTTCCACCAGCCGTTTTTCCGGATGGGCAAAGATCATGGCGGAAGGCGAGCGCAGGTCGGGCATAGGGGGGACCATCTCGGGCGTCGCCCCCAGCGCCTCAATCCGGATCACACGCAGAACGCCCTCACCCGGCGACAGCTGATCCGGTGCGTTCGACCATTGGTCCGAGATTTGCAGGTTACGCACAGGAAACCACCAGTCCGCCACGACCGGCGCTTCGGCGACCTCGATGGTCAGCGGTTCGGACTGGATGTCATGTTCGAACCAGTCGTCACTTTCATCCGTCAGCGTCAGACTATGGGTGAACCGGCCAATGGTCAGTTCACCGGACCTGACCGGGTAGACCGCCATGCGCCGGGTGAAAACCTTGAAGTTTCGCCCGTTGATCCGTTCCTCGGTCCAGTGATCCGGTCCAAGCTGCGCCCAGCTGAAACCATCGAAATCCGGCTGTATCAGCTTTTCCCGCGTAATATGACGCCGATACACTCCACGAATGGTAATCAGGATCATTTCGCGTGTGAACGGCACAACGCTGCTGTCCTCGACCGTCACCTCAATCGACAGTTCCGATGGCAACACGGTTTTCGATTGCGCCAGGGCCGGAAAAGGGAAAAACAGCCAGACAAGAACCAACCACTTCATTGCGGGTCCTCCGGTTCCGGCGGTGAAAGCCCCAGTTTTCCGCGGCGTTTGTGTTCCTGCGCGATCCGGGCGGCCATAAATTCCCCCGGGACGTCGGACAATTGGTTGAGCCACCGTTCATCCGCCACCATGAACTTGTCGTCAAAGATACGCCGCACCCCAAGTCGCCCGCGACTGTCCAGTTCCGCCAGCCCGAGCATCGTGTTGGAATTGGTGACCTCGCTGCCGGTGCCTGCCGCACGCGCATCACCGCGCGCTATGAAGCTGTCCGCCTGAGGCCCGGTTTTTCGCTCGGGAAACAGGCCAAGCGCTTCGGGGTCGATCTGCAGACCTGCATAAAAGGCGGCGACAACATCGAAATTGGCCTGCGCATCCGCATCGCCCGTCACAATCGCCTGATCATAAGCCTCCAGCGCGGCGGCAATGCGACCGCCATGAACCTGAGCATTCCCGAGGTTATACAACGACCCCGCATCCTCAAAGGCCTGCGCCGCCGCATCGAATTCGCCCGCCCGGTACAAGGCCACACCCTGCCAATCCGGGTCTTCAAACAGCCGGGCGGCAACCGTATTCATCCCAAGCGCCAAGGCGACCCGGCCAAACGGGGCCGCGCCACCCAGTGCAATCGCAAAGGCAATAAGGGCCGCACTGAAGACCGCGAGCCACTTCATGCCCGTTCCCTCCAGAACAGCAGCAGCATCGGGAACAGCGCGAGGAACAGCAGATACCGCCCCAGATCGTGCCAGAAGAGCACGGGGAAATCCGACTTCTCGAGCCGTGTCGCAGCGTCTTCCGACAACCACCCCCCCAGATCATCGGTCTGATCCAATGTGAAAACCGCGCCGCTGCCGACGCTGGCATGGGTCTGAATCTGCGCAGAGGGCTCCTCTAGCGAAACCACGGACACTCTGACACCGCGATCAGCCAGCGCTGCGGCGGCCTGCAGCGAAGCCAACCCCAGACCTTCGCCATCGGTGAACAGAACCACATCACCGGCCAGAATACCGGCCTCATCCATCCGTTGCGCAGCCAATGCCAGCGCGCGTTCGGGACGCGAGCCTTTGTCCGGCACGGTATCGGCATCAATCAGAGAAAAGGTCTGGCCCAATTGCCGGTGATCGGTTGTCATGTCGGTCGCGACATAGGCGTCGCCGGCAAAAACGATGATCCCGCCGGGCCGTGACTCCAGCGCACTGACGCCAAATCGCCCCATGGTCAGCATTTGCGGCCAGCCGGCGTTGCCTGACACACTTGCCGACGCATCGACCAGAAACAAAACCCCGTCCAGGTTTCGATAGGTCTCGGCGCCGCGCCGTTCGACCGCCGGGCTGGTCAGGGCAATCACGCAGAGCCCGGCAACCGAAAGCTGCGCCATCCGCGTCAGGGGCATGGACGCCCCTTCGATCCGGCCAATAACCGCCATCGCCTGCATCAACGCGGCGTCAGCGACCTTGTCCCACGTGCCAAATCCACGGGCGCTTGACAGCACCCACCAGGCCAGGCCCGCGACAACCGGAACAGCGAGCATCCAATATGGTCTGAGCAGACTGAAATCCGTTTCCGTCATCCCGACTGCCTCCACGCTGCCAAAAGCGCCAAGGCTGCGGCCAGCGCGGCGGGCCAGGTCCAGTAGTCTCGATAGACCTCGGCGGTCAGGCCCGCGCTGTCGGTGGCTTCCAGTCGATCCAGCGCCTGTGTGACCTCAATCAGATCATCGGTGGTTTTGACGCGAAAGCTTTCTCCGCCCGACACCTGCGCAATGGCGCGCAAGGTTGCCGCGTCGACAACGCCCCGCTCACCTACTGCAGCGCTTTCCAGATCTTTCGGCCCCAAGGCAATGGTGTGGACACGCACCCCCATCCCGGCGGCCAGTTCCGCGACACCGCGCGGATTGGTGGCACCGGCATTGTTCACGCCGTCCGACAGCAGAATGACGACCCGAGATGCCGCCTGACTGTCTGCCAGCCGTTTCAACGCCAGTCCAAGACCGTCCGAGATGTTCGTCGCCCGCCCCGAAATGCCAATGCTGGCTGCTTCGATCCGGTTGGCCACAGCTTCGGTATCGAAGGTGAACGGGGTGGCGAAATACGCCTCGGACCCAAAGACAATCAGCGCGACCCGGTCCCCTGCCCGACGTCTGGCGAAATCGGCACCCACAGTCGTGACCGCCTCAAGCCGTGTGATCTGACGGTCATCCAAAAAAAAATCGTCCCGCACCATTGATCCGGACAGATCCAGAACAATCGCAAGATCACGGCCCGAGACTTTCAGCGCGCTCACCGGTGTCAGTTCACGCGGGCCGGATAGCCCAAAAACCAGCAGGACCCAGATGGCCCACAATACCGCCTGATCTGCGAACCTGTGCCTGCCGGGATCATCGCCTGCGTTTGCAGCATCAAGCATCGCGCCGATACGTTCGGGAACCGGGAAGCCGCGATCCAGCATGGGCCGCGAGTTGAGAACACGCGCGATCAGCAACGGGGCAGGCAGTAGAAGCAACACCCAAGGATCGGCAAGCTCAAACACAGCGCGCCACCTCATCCTTCAAGGTTGCTAGACTTGGCCCGCCGTCCGGGCGATAGAGACCCTCTGAGAGTTCCGAATATCGTTGGGGGTTCTGCTCGCGAAGCTGGTGCAGCAGCGCCACCCTGAGCCGGTCTTCCGACCAGCCTGTGACGTCTTCAACCTCGCGGCCCACCCGGGTCGCGGGCCGCCGGGTGCTTAACACCCGCAACACAAATACGACGCAGATGGCAGTAAGGGCCGACAGGCCCATGACCACCGCATAGTCCGCCCAAACGCCACCTGCGGCTTCCGCAGGCAAACGTATGTCCCGCAGGCTGGCCAGCATTGTGCTGTCGGACATCACCGTTTCGCTCATGCGGCAATCCTTTCCGAAAACGCAATCGCAATGCGTTGACCGGTCTCTTCCACCGGATCGCTTGCGTTCAGAACAAGCGCCTGATGGGTGCCGATGTTCTGATACAGCAGATCACCCCCGGTTTCGGTTCCGGTCAGATAGACGCGTTTCTGTCGCCCGTCGGGCAGGCGCATGGGATACCAGCCGCGCGGCATGTCATGGGTCTTGCTTTCGGTGATCAGAATAAGCCGCAGGCTGCGCCGATGGGCGATCCGGTCCAGCCGATCCGCCAAAGCGGCATCCGGCGTATCAAAGCCCGAGGCGATAATGACCTCTGACCCGGATCGGGTCAGGCGTTCCACACCTTCCAGCGCCTGTTCCAGTGATCGCGCGTCATCCCGAGCGCTTTGTAGCGCTGTCAGGCTGCGCCCATGGGCCTGCACCAGTCCGCCGATCACATCCAGCATGCCGCGCGTTCTGCCGCGCGGCGGAATGATGACCGGCGCCCCGGCCGTAATGGCCAACAGACCAACGCGCCCGCCGCTTTCAATCAGGTGCCAGCCGATCAGAACCAGCGCCTCGGCGGCGGCAACAGATAGAAAGGCCCGCCGTAACCCCCAGAACATCGGCGCCCGAAAATCGGCCACCAGCAGTGAGACCCGGTCGCGTTCTTCCTGAAACTGGCGCACATGCAGCCGCCCGGTGCGCGCGGTTGTGCCCCGGTCCAGATGGCGGATGTCGTCACCGGCCACGTATTCCCGCGCATCTGCCACCTCAACGCCCTGCCCGCGCTTTCGCGTCAGGAACCCTCCGGGCAAGGCAACCACAGGCGGATCGGCCTGGGTCGTCAAAGCCACGCGCCGCAATGCGATCAATGCGTCCGAGGTCAAAGTCACACCGGCATGAGACAGAACGGCGGTCACAACGGTTCGACCGTGTTCAGAATATCCGCAACCAATCCGCGCGGCTTGCGACCATCCGCAACCGCGCGCCAGGTCAGAACCATCCGATGGGCCAGCGCGTCAGGGGCCACTGCCGTCACGTCCTCGGGCAAGGCAAAGTCACGGCCGCGCAGATAGGCGCGCGCCCGTGCCGCCGACGCCAGCGCCAGCGAGCCGCGCGGCGAGACCGCATGTTCTATGTGTTCGGCCAGTGGCCCCTGGCGTGTTGCGGATACAAGGCGCACGATGTAGTCGCGCAATTCCGGGGCCACGTGCACCGCGCGCGCCTCGGCCCGTGCGGCCCGCAATTCCTCAAGCGTCATGCGCTGCACGCCGGGCGGGCCGTCCTGCGTTTCGGAGATGACCAGATCAAGTATCTGCCGCTCGGTCTCCACATCCGGAAGCGACAGGACCACATGCAGCAGGAACCTGTCCAACTGCGCCTCGGGCAAGGGAAAAGTCCCATCATGTTCGATCGGGTTCTGGGTGGCTATGACCAGAAACGGATCGGGCAAAGCGTGGGTTTCATTCCCGACGGTCACCTGATGTTCTGCCATCGACTCCAGCAAAGCGGACTGGACCTTGGGCGGGGCCCGGTTGATCTCATCGACCAGCACCAGAGTGTGAAAAACCGGCCCGGGAACAAATTCGAACCGGCCCTCCTGCGGCTGATAGACCGGCGTCCCGGTCACGTCGGATGGCATCAGGTCGGGTGTGCATTGTATGCGGGCAAAGCTGCCTTCGACAGCGTTCGCCAACCATTTGACAGCGCGGGTCTTGGCCAGACCGGGTGCGCCCTCGACCAACAGGTGGCCCCCTTCGAGCAGCGCAATTAGCAGGCTTTCGACCAGATGCGCGTGCCCGACAAGCCCTTGCGACAGATACCCCGATACCCCCGCAATCGCGCGCGGCGGGTTTTCAGGCCGTGTGTCCATATGACCTCCCCTGGGTTCCGATGGTACTGGACCCAAATACAGGCTAACCGGAGTCCCCTGCCCCGCAAAATACACCCGATGGTATTACCTGGAAACCTGAACGGCGCGGGTGCAGCCCTCGTCGAACAGAGACGCAAACTGCGGGTCCGTCAACGTTTTGTCGGTTTGCGCCCAAAGGCGATCATATTCGTCGTCGATATATTCGATGAACCCCGGATCTATGGTCTGATCCACCGGCGACTGAGCTACCGCGTGCAGCATGAACACATCAAAGGCGCATAGCCCGCCGGGGTTGGAATTCAGCAATGCCCGCATGAAAGCGTGCGAGTTCCATGGAAACCGGTGCAGGTTCACCGGCGTTTCCTGCAGCTTCGACAAAAACCCGGCTGTCCTGTCGCTCAGCAGAATGTCCATTCCGAACGTGTAAGACTGGAAAAGCTCTTCCAGCAGGATCGACTTGTGGAACGCGGTCTCCAACAGGTCGGGCCGGCCGCGCGCCGGTTGCCTGACCACGATATGTGTCCCCTGACCGCGATGGCCAAAGAAGGTTTGCGCCATCGCCGGAGATGTCACCAGATATCTGCGCCCGGCAGGCAGGCCAAGTTGATGGGTCTCGCTCAGCCAGTCCAGATCCGAAGACAGTTCCCGTTCCGGAGGATATCCCGAGTACAAGCGCAGAACCACAGTCCGCCCGGTGCCGCAATTGCTGGCGGACCGCCCCGCATAACGCATCGGCGTGGGATGGCCATAGCTGTGCTTCAGCAGGTCCCGAAAGGTGTTCAGTACCGCCAGCGTCTGCGGATGCGGCCGTTCCCCGACCACGCACAACGAGGCTCCGGCAAGGTCCCGCCCATTGATATGTACCGGAATGGCCATGTCGCGACCCAGCATCGTGGCGCGAAGCTCGTATCCCCAGCCGCGCCGGGCAAGCTCAAGGTAATCCTGCTTCTCGGCATGAAGCTCCCCGGCGAAAATCAGGATCGCTGCTATCTGAAGGATGAATCGCCGCACGCTGTACCTCTGAATTTTCATTCAGCGTAGCCGGAGTTCTGCATATATCCAAGTGTGCCAGGTATTCGAGCCGGTGCGCCCACAGTGCGCATAAAGTGTTAGTTTTGCATTTTACCTTTCGGAGATCTCCGGAGGCAAATTATATCCGATAAGTATCCCTTATCATGTTATTTGAAATCTGACCCAAATTGACACAGAATGGGTACATGAAGCCCCCTGCCCCGTACCTCCCCGCCGCCGCTCCTGCCCTCTCGGACACAGATCAAGAGGCGCTCACTGATCTTTATATGCGCGGCACACCGGAAAACACGCTGCGGGCATATGAACGGGATCTGCTTTATGTCACCGCCTGGAAGTCCGCGCGGTTCGCAGCGACGCTGGACTGGCCAGAATCTGAGGCCACCGCCCTCGCCTTCATTCTCGATCACGCCCGCGATCTGAATGACGCACCAGAAACGGATGTGGCGCGCGAAACCGCAGAAGCGCTAATTGCTCAGGGGCTGCGCAAGTCCCTCGCCTGCCCTGCCCCTTCGACGCTGGACCGGCGCATCGCCTCCTGGCTTGCCTTTCATCGAATGAAGAACCTGACCAGCCCTTTCGGGGCGCCGCAGGTGAAGCAGGCCCGTGCCAAGGCGCGCCGGGCTGCAGCCCGGCCCCCTGCCCCAAAATCGCAGCACCCGATTACCCGCGATGTGCTCGAGCAGTTGCTGTCCACCTGTCGGGGGTCCCGGCGGGATTGCCGCGACCGCGCCATCTTGATGCTGGGTTGGGCTTCTGGTGGTAGACGGCGCTCGGAGATCACCGGGTTGATGTTTGAAGACGTCTCGCTGAAGGAGTTCGACGAGAAAAGCCTGGTTTGGATTTCACTTCTGGAGACCAAGACGACAACCAAAGGTGAAACGCCGCGGCTGGTGCTGAAAGGCCGCGCGGCCCAGGCGCTGGTCCATTGGATGGAGGTTGGACAGATTAAGAACGGGCCACTGTTCAGACCAGTCTCAAAAGCGGATCGTGTGCTGAAACGTCGGCTTTCGCCGGACGCTATCTATCAGATCGTCAAACATCGCCTCCAGTTGGCGGGGTTGCCGGAGGACTTCGCCTCGCCGCACGGTCTGCGTTCTGGGTTCCTAACCCAAGCCGCACTGGACGGCGCACCAATCCAAGCTGCCATGCGCCTCTCGCTACACCGCTCCATGGCCCAGGCGCAGAAGTACTATGACGACGTCGATATCGCAGAAAACCCGGCAACGGACCTGTTGGGGTGAGGAAATACGCAATCAGCTCAATTGGCCCCCTGCCCTTCCCTATTTCTTGTCTTGGTGCGCAAGCCGTTTCTTCTTTTGTGCCAACTGCTCGTTATGAAAAGCTCAACTCGAGGCGGAGCATTCGGAAGAGTTTTGTGTGTATGCCTACTTTTTGCACAGCAGAACTTCATCAGCTATAAAAGCCCGGGAACCGCTTCAACGAGGTTTACAGCTGTAAACCACTTTGCTTTGATGCAAAGCGTATGTAGTTCACAGCTTTGTAGAACCCACAATATAAGCGAAAATCCTTGACTTAGGACAATGAATCACGCCTGTTTGTCTCAAGTGGCGCAAAAATGACCACATTCTTTAATTTGAGGCAACTACATGATTCCCGTGACACCACTTACGGCAGAACGACCATCGGCTCTCGCCACGGAAATTTCTGAGAGATTAAACTCGGCCATCCGGGAACATCTTCTTGCGGCATTTGCCCCTGACAACACCAAATCACTACGCAACTTTGCAGCCCCAGAAGCGGCCGAACTCTTAGGTGTCTCAGGTCAATTCATGCGTAAGGTCCACGCAGAAGGAACGATTCCTGAACCAAAAGACGTGCGAAGCGGTCGACGCTACTATACCGCCCATGAGCTTTGGGAGGCTCGCGAAACGCTTGAGAAAACCTCTCGCAAAAAGGGGCGCTATATCCCTCGTCGGACTGAAGGAGAGAAACTCCAAGTCTGGCAGTTGATGAACTTCAAAGGTGGCAGCAGCAAAAGCACCACAACAATTCACCTGGCCCATTATTTTGCGCTTCGCGGTTACCGTGTATTGGCCGTTGACCTGGATCCACAAGGCTCGCTTACATCCATGTGCGGCATCAGCCCGGAAATTGAGTTTGACGGACTGACGATCTACGATGCTATTCGGTATGAAGATCCGGTAGATATGGCGGACGTTGTGCTTCCGACATACTTCCCCGGTCTGTCTGTGGCACCGTCTCGGCTTGTTCTTTCCGAGTTTGAGACAGAATCTGCCGTTCACTCCAACCCGGACCATCCGTTCTTTACGAGAATACGGAATGCCTTGGCCCAGGTAGAAGGCGATTTTGACCTAGTTCTGATTGATAGCCCACCTCAACTCGGATTCTTGACAATAGCCGGGATGGCCGCCGCTAGTTCATTGCTTGTGCCACTGACACCTTCGATGCTGGACGTGTCTTCGACGGCTCAATTCCTCGAACTCGCTGGTGCTTACATGGCAGTCATTGAAGATGCTGGCGCTACGCTCGAATACGATAACTTCAAGTTCCTGATAACGCGTGACGAGCCGACAGACGTGCCGTCTCAACAACTGGCTTCGTTCATGCGAGCACTGTTTCAGGATCGCGTTATGTCAGCTACGGCCCTCAAAAGCACTGCAATCAGTGACGCCACAATGCTCAAACAATCAATTTACGAGGTCGTGCGGTCGGAAATGACACGCGCAACTTATGATCGGGCAAAGAACTCAATGGATGCGATCGGCTCCGAGGTAGAGCAAATGATCCATCAAGCGTGGGGACGCAGCTAATGGCTAGAAAATCGCTTCAGGAGATGTCAGGGATCGCAAACACCATCGCGCGCTCTAGCCCCAAGGCCATCGACAAAACCCCAAAACCCAATGCCCCTGCACTTGGTGCGCTTCAAGGCTCTCTGGCTGCAATCAGGGAAATTGACCCTGCCCTGATCGACGATTGGGGGCCAGCCGATAGGCTTGGTGAGTTTACAGCTGTAAACACTGACGAAGAAGACGATAGCTTTGAAAGCTTGATATCGAGTATCCGAGACGGCGGCCAACAAGTTCCCATTCTTGTCAGAAAATCGAAATCCGACGGTCGATACGAGGCAATCTATGGGAGGAGGCGGCTGAAAGCCTGTCGTGAACTTGGCATTAAGGTCCGCGCCAATGTTCAGGATATCGACGATGCCTCGGCGCTACTCGCCAAGGGGCTTGAGAATGCTGCGAGGCGCAATCTTTCCTTCTACGAGAAAGCACGTTTCGCCGAGGCGATCCTGACTTCCGGGCATGACTCTGCAACGGTGCGGCAAGTATTGAACCTTTCGAAATCAGGGCTGTCTCACCTGACAAAAGTTACGCAACATGTTCCTGCAAAGATTGGTGACATGATCGGCGCAGCCCCAAAATCAGGCCGCCCAAAATGGACCATGCTTGCAGAACACTTCGTTGCAGGCAAGCTGGCGGGAGATGAAGCGGCAAACCTGCTTGCAACCATTGAGCCATCAATGTCGTCAGATGATCGGCTGGAAATGCTCCTAAAAGCAGCTGCCAAACGTGGTGCACGACAAAGAGAAAGTGCAGCCGAAGTCAGCCCAATTGAAGGAGTTACAATCAAATCCACCAACGGATCACTAACTGTTTCGGTCAAAAGGACCGGAGCTAACGCTGACTTCGCTAGCTGGTTGGACAAAAACATGGCTGAAATCATCAAGCGCTCACACGCTGAGTTTGCAGCTGTAAACGCCGAGAAAAAGAACTGAGGACGAGCAGAAAGGAGGAAGGCAAACAAACAAAACCCCCGAAACCGGAGCTTCGAGGGCTGCTGCGCAAAGCGCAATTCTTAGATTAGACACCTAGAATCTAGCAGCACCCGAATCGCCACACAAGAAAAAACGCTCTTGAGCGAACGGGTAATTTTTGTCTGCCGATAGATAATCATGAAAACAGTAGCAGCATTGGCTCCAAATGGAGCAAACTTGTCGGGGACGGCAGGGCAGGGGAGTAGTACGCCCAAAAAATGGATACTTCTTCGCGCCGTTGAAGAGGCCAGAGAACCTCTTGGGTTGAAATCCACAACTCTCAATGTCCTGAGAGCCATGATTTCTTTTGTGGGCGGTGATCAGATTACTGCGGACCAAGATGATCATCACATCTGCTTCGCTTCCAACGCGGCGATCGCCAAACGAACCCATGTCAGCGTGCAGACAGTTGAGCGTCATATCTCGACGCTGGTTGAGCTTGGACTTATCCGCCGCGTAATGAGCGCAAACGGCAAGAGATGGGCGCGCCGGGATCGACAGGGCAGGGTGGTCACTGCAACTGGGCTCTCCTTAATGCCTTTGTGTGAACGGCACGCTGAGTTCATCCAAGAAGCCCAGCGGCATGCTGATCGCGTTCTCGAGTTCACTGTACTCCGCGACAAGGTTTCCGCCGCTCTGGCGCGCCTTAGGGACCTCGTAGCAAATGACACCGCGATCTCTGATTTGATGACCACCGTCCGCAATGCTCTGCGTCGCAAACCAGATGCGAATGTACTCTGCGAGCTATTGGCAGAAATCTCTGTGGAAATCTCAGAAGTAACACAGACAGATACAGAAAATTTGAGGGACAGTGACAATGAAATTGAGGGGCACAAAGAGGACTCTTTGAATCCGGAAGTTAAGAAAGAAAAACTTTATCAGATTCAAGTTTCTCCAGACCAAATGGAGCGCAGTTTTCCACGGCTATGCTCAGAGCTACGCTTTGCAAAAGATCAGCACCACTGTGATCGGCTTATGGATGATATCGCCGAGTATCTACGGCTTGGCCAAACCTGGTATGCAATGAAATCAACGTTTGGCCCAGCTATTCGCTTCATCGTTCTCGGGTACATCTTTCAGCGTGCTGAGAACATACAGTCTCCAGGGGCTTATCTGATTTCTCTGATGTCAAAGATCGATCGGGGAGACATGCAGCCAACCGCATTGTTGGCGCAAAACTCGAAATAACCGCGGACGAGCAGGCTGTACTTATGAATTCCCATCTCGCTTATGAGTTCAGAGCAACAGATGAAGTTCATCCCATCGATCTATTGTGAATAGAATGCGGATGTATTACATTGTACTACACAGCGGAAACAGGTGATTGCGATGAGAACCAGCCCATATTCAATCCGTCTTGATGAAGACTTGAGAAAGTCTCTGGAACGAGAAGCTGCGATAGAAGATCGGCCGCCTGCGCAACTCGCTGTACGAGCAATTAGAATGATGTTGGAATCCAAGGCCGCAAAGCGAGCAGCCATTGATGCAGCTGTCGAAAAAGCAGATCTAGGTAAGTTCATCACGGCAGACGAAATGAATGCCTGGATAGACAGCTGGGATACCGAGAATGAGCTCTCTGCTCCGGTCGCAAGCGGGCAATCCAATAGCCAATGAAAATTGTATTTCTCGAAGATACGGCCCGGGACATTCAATGGTTCCGCTACTACTACACGTCTGTTTTTCCTGAAGGCAGCGAAAAGGCACGAGCACAGCTCAAAGCCATTCAGCTTACTCTTGCAGCAAACCCGTATGCAGGTCACCCAAGTGACACACGCCAAGACGTACGGGAGCTTTCAGTACCGCGAACCCCATTTACGCTAATCTATCGTGTAATGCCCACTCAGATAGAAATTCTGCGTCTCTGGGATACCCGGCAGGGCGCAGACTATTAAAACCCGGAGTCTAAACTGGCGGCATCAGCCAGGCAGCGTAGGGGGTAAGAAATCGAACTTATTCTGCTATTCGACCTCTAGCTTCTGCACAGAGGGCGGACAGCTGACTTTCGCTGCATATGCGAGAGCAACTCTACCAATCTGTGAAAGCGGTCATTTACAGTCAGATATGCGATACACGCCCGATCCAGGTACGGATGAAGTCCTTTGTGGCGCGGGATCAGAGCGACCTGGCAAGGTCGCCAATATCCCAAAAAAGCCCGGCCATTGCGCGCAATGCATCACGCGAAACTGACTTTAACACGTGCTCGTTTGGCGCGTGCTGCGAACAGCCGCGATAGGAGTGCGGCACCCAAACCGTTGGGAGACCGAGCAAATCGGAAAAGACCTCGTTGGGCAAGGAACCGGCGAGATTTGGCAGGACATGGGGTGGCTTCCCACACGTTTTTTCAAGCGAACGCGCGACAAAAGACACCCACGGATGGTTGGGCGACGTTCGCGTTGCATCAAAGAAGCTGCGGTCATGAGGCTTGATCTGAACGATCTCAAAACCTCTCGCATCAAGGTGGCGTCGAAGGGCGGGCAGGATATCGGATTGGTTAGTGCCAACAACGAAGCGGAGCTGGCAGGCGGCTATGGCAAATCCCGAGATCGCGTTGACCGGTGCCTCGGGGACACCGCTTTTCATTGCGAGGACCGCAAAACTGTTCCAGCCGAAGACGCGTTCGGCCGGTGTCAGGCCTTCCTCTCCCCAATTCTCGTCAATCTTCGGACCACCATCCCCGCCAACCGGCAAGTTGCGCAGGGTGTCCCGGATGTCTTCAGTCAGGCTGGTCGGCCGCCATTCTGGTATTTGGATTTGGCCCCGCACATCGGTGATCGTCGAGAGGGCTTGTGCAAGGATCATCGCGGGGTCGGCAAGCAAACCGCCCCAGTTACCCGAATGGTGCGCGCCGTCTCTTAGATCAACGATGAGGTCGAACGAATTGCCGCCCCTTGCCCCCATGAACAACGTGGGCGTGTCGGACTGAAGGCGCGGCCCGTCCGATGCGATCAGGACGTCTGCGGCTAGGTTGTCCTTGTGCTTGGCGCAAAACTCCGACAACCCCGGTGATCCCATTTCTTCGCCCATTTCAATGAGAATGCGCATGTTGAAGCCGAGCGCTCCACGGGCCTCAATGACAGCGCTCAGCGCCGCCAAATTGATGAGATGCTGCCCCTTATTGTCGGCTGTTCCGCGTCCATAGAGGCGGTCGCACTCATCAACCAGTCGAAATGGGTGAAGCCCGTCGCGCCATTGATCCGTTTGCGCGCGGATCACGTCGCCATGCCCGTAGGACAGGATTGTCGGACGCGTGTCGTCCTCGATGCGCTCTGCAACCAAGATCGGTCCGGCATCGTGCACAGGGTTCGGGTAGATTTCACAGGAGAACCCGAGTCTGCTCAGGCGCGGAACGAGGGCTTCCTCAAGATAGCGCGGAAGCTCCGCGGCTTTTTCTTGTGTCTGGCTCTCCGTCTCATGGGCAACCAGTTCGCTAAGTTCTGTTGCAAATTGACCGGTGTCGAAAAACTGGGCGGCGTTGTCTATTGCAGAGGCGCGGGTCACGGTTGTTTTGCCTCAGACAGGTGGACGCACGTCGTCCGGGATCGGACATGTGTAAGGTGTTTGGCCCAGATGGTCTTGATGCGTCGCGCATGCAGCTTCGATGCGCGAGGGATCCTCAACCAGTCGACAAGCTGTCGCGGCCATTGCTTTTGCCGCGTAGACCATGCCTTTGTGAGCCGCGGGCGCCTTGCCTTGTGCCACTGTTTGCCACGTATGAAACGGCGTTCCTATAGCACAGGTGGCAACTCGTGCCTGAACGGTTGGGACTGCCCAACTCACGTCGCCAACATCTGTCGAGCCTTCGCCGCCATCGCTGTGGCGATCAAGAGGTGCGATGAAGTCGCAGAGTGCGAGATTTTTTTTGGGCTTAGCACCGATCCGCTTGAAGGTCGTATTGATGTCAGCGGCGGTTAATGTGGTCTGAATGTCGCGGGCAAAACTGAGATCTGCCTCGTCAAAGGCGACGGGTCCAAGTTTCTCTAGCTCGTGCTGCATGGTTTCTTCCAAAGGACGGTTGCCAAGCAGGTTTGAAACGCCGGAAAAGACCTGGCTGGTAACTTGCGTTCCTGTCATCAGCGCCGCGCCGTCCGCAATCTTTCGGACGCGCGTAACCAAATCGGCGAGGTCCGGTAGCGAGCTGGCGCGGACGAGTTGGCGCACTGTGGCCTTGGCCTGCACCACGTTCGGCGCAACACCACCTGCATCGAGATAGGCGTAGTGAACCCGGGCGCTGTCGGGCATGTGCTCGCGCAGGTAATTTACACCGATGTTCATCAGTTCAACCGCATCAAGCGCCGACCTACCCAATTCCGGTGCACCCGCCGCATGGGCAGCTTTTCCATGAAAAGTGAAATCGATCCGGGTGTTCGCGAGCGATCTGGCCTCATTCACGCCTGTGAAGGTCGCTGGATGCCACGAGATGGCTGCGTCGACATCATCGAACAGTCCTTCGCGCACCATGTATGTCTTGGCCGCGCCCCCTTCTTCAGCGGGGCAGCCATAGTATCGCACACGGCCCTTGATGCCGTTTTCGGCCAGCCAGTCTTTCACCGCCGTCGCGGCCAAGAGTGCGGCGGCCCCTAAAAGATTGTGACCACACCCATGCCCGTTGCCGCCCTCTTCAAGCGGCTGATGTTCAGCCACACCTGGCGCCTGGCTCAGATATGGCAGCGCATCGAACTCGCCGAGGATGGCAATCACCGGACCCTCGTCTCCTGCTTCGCCAATCACGGCCGTAGGAATGCCAGCTGCGTTCTCTGTTATCTTGAAGCCCTGAGCGCGTAACATCTGCACATGTTCGGCGACGGACTTGTACTCGGCATAAAGCGTCTCGGGCGTGTCAAAGACTCGATCTGACAAGGCGATAAAATCATCACGATGGCGGTCGACGTGGTCCCAGATCGGATCGGCGTTTTTCAAGGGGCTCTCCAGCTTCTCGTTCAAACGGTTTCGGCGTGTTCCAGCAGGCAAGCCGTTTCGCGCCCGCCGCGCCCCGCTTTCAGTTCAGGAACAGTGGTGCGGCACTCAGCGGTCGCCACCGGGCAACGCGGGTGGAAGGTACATCCAGATGGCGGATCGAGCGGCGACGGAATTTCCCCCTCAATCGGGGCAAACTCACGCCGGCGCTGATCAAGGCGCGGAGCCTCTGCAAGCAGCGCTTTCGTGTAGGGATGGCGTGGGTCCGAAAAAATTTCCTCAGTCGATGCGCTCTCGACAATGCGGCCCAGATACATGATCGCCACGCGGTCGGCGATGTGTTCGACGACGCTCAGGTCATGGCTGATGAACAGATAGGTCAGGCCCAGCTCTTCGCGCAGATCCATGAACAAGTTGATAACCTGCGCCTGGATCGACACGTCCAGCGCAGCGATGGCTTCGTCGCAGACAAGGAACTTCGGCTTCACGGCGAGCGCACGTGCAATTCCAATCCGTTGCCTCTGACCGCCGGAAAACTGATGCGCGTAACGCCGCTTGAGCGACGGGTCGAGGCCGACCTTGCGCATCACGTCGTCCACGTATTCCGCACTCTCTGCCTTGCGGACGATCCCATGCATACGCGGTGCTTCGCCGATGATATCTTCGACGCGCATTCGCGGATTTAGGCTGGCAAAGGGGTCCTGGAAGATCATCTGAATTGCGAGGGTCGCCGCGCGTTTGTCGGTGCCGTTCAACGTCGCAACATCTTTGCCTCCGTAGAACATCTGTCCGTCACTTGCAGGGTGAATGCGGCAACAACACGTCCCAAAGTGGACTTGCCGCAGCCGGATTCGCCGACCAATCCCAGAACCTCACCCTTTTGAATCGACAGGTTCACGTTATCGACAGCATGGACCGTTTCTTCCCGGATGTTTGCGCCAAGTCGCTGTGCGATTTTCCCGCGACGTCCAAACGTTTGGTGAAGCGCTTCGAAACGCCTCGGATTTCAACGAGCGGCTCACTCAAAGCGTCGTCTCCTTGGTGCGTTGCGGATTGAAACAGCGAAGGCTGCGGCCATCCACGTCCTTAATCGGGGGGCGCTTGGAACACGCTGCCGTTCGGGCCTGACAACGCGGTCCAAAGGCGCATCCTTCAGGCAGGGCGAGCATGTTTGGCGTCATCCCTTCGATCTGGAACAAACGCTGCCCGCGCCGGTTCGCCGTCGGAACCGATCCGAGAAGCCCGACCGTATAGGGATGCAACGGACGGTCGATAACATCGTCGATACTGCCTTGCTCAACGATCCGTCCTGCGTACATCACCGAAATCCGGTCCGCGAGCCCTGCCACAACGGCAAGGTCATGCGTGATCCAGATCATCGCGGTTCCCGTGCGTTTCGTCAGCTTCTGTGCCTCGTGGATGATCTGCGCCTGAATTGTCACGTCGAGCGCTGTCGTCGGCTCGTCGGCAATAATGAGGTCCGGCTGGTTCAAGAAGGCTGTCGCAATCGCCACGCGCTGCCGCATCCCACCGGAAAGCTGATGCGGATAGGCTTGCAATCGCTCTTCCGGCGATGGGATGCCAACCAAACCAAGCGCATCACGGCTTCTTTCCCAGGCGGTTTGGCGGCTTACGTTTTCATGGGCGAGAATGGCCTCGATCATCTGCGTATCGACGCGCAGGACCGGGTTGAGAGTCATCATCGGATCCTGAAAGATCATCGAGATTCGGTTGCCACGCAAGGTCTTGAGTCGCTCTTCCGGTGCGTTCGCGATCTCGTCACCATTAAAACGGATTGACCCATCGACGATGCGCCCGGGAGGATCGATCAGCCCAAGGATGGAAAACCCGGTGATCGACTTGCCCGACCCGGACTCACCCACCAGACCCATTACCTCGCCCTTGGAGACGGTGAAATCCACACCATCTACGGCCTTGACCACACCCGCGTGCGTGAAGAAGTGGGTCTTTAGCCCGCTGACTTCGAGTACTGCCGTCATTTCTTCAACCTCGGGTTCAAAACATCGCGCAAATGGTCGCCCACAAGGTTGATGGACACGACCGTCAGCAAGAGCGCGATGCCGGGGAAAACGGATATCCAGTAGCGCCCGGACAGCATGTACTCGAAGCCATTTGCGATCAGCACCCCAATCGACGGTTCAGTCTGTGGAAGGCCTACGCCAAGAAACGAAAGCGTCGCTTCCAATGAGATTGCGCTGGCGGTTTGCACCGTGCCAACGACGATCAGAGGCGCCATGCAATTCGGAAGGATATGGCGAAAGACGATCCGGGGTCGCGATATTCCAAGGCATTGCGCGGCTTCGACATATTCCTTGCCACGCTCGACAAGCGCGGTCGCGCGAACCGTGCGGGCGTAATAAGCCCATTGCGCGATCACGAGGGCGAGGATGATCTTGTCGACACCCTTACCAAGTGCCGCAACCATCATCAGCGCAACAAGCGATGCCGGGAACGACAGTTGAAGATCCACGATGCGCATGATGAACGCTTCGGTCCGGCCTCCGGCGTAGGCCGCGACCAGACCGATCGCCATACCGATCAGAAGGGCAATCACCCCAGATGCAAGTCCAACGGTCAGAGAAATACGCAAGCCATAGAGAATTGCCGAGTAGAGATCGCGTCCAGACCCGTCCGAACCGAGCCACATCGTGTATCCGTCGAATGCTTCGGAACCTGGAGGCAAGCGCCCATCCATGACGCTGACCTGGCCAAGATCGTAGGGGTTCTGCGGCGTGATCCAGGGTGCCAGGATGGCCAGCAGAACGATGATCAGGAATATGCCGAGCGCCGCTGTTGCGATCCTGCTTTCGAAGAACTCGGCCCGAAATCGCTGGAACGGCGTCTCGACTTTAGGGGACTTGGCGGGGGTCAGAGAATGATCTGTGACGGTGTCGGTCATGCGCCCTGATCCTGCAAACGAACCCTCGGATCGAGGATCGAGTAGAGTATGTCGACGATCAGATTGATCAGCACGAAGAACAGTACGATGATCATCAGATAGGCGACGACGACAGGCCGATCCAATTGCAGTATTGCGTCGATCAGCAGTTTGCCCATTCCCGGCCACGCGAAGATTGATTCAGTCACCACCGAGAACCCGATCAAACTACCGAATTCGAGGCCCATGACGGTCACTACCGGGATCATGATGTTTTTCATTACATGCACCAGAATGATGCGTCGGGTCGAAAGCCCTTTGGCCCGGGCATACTTCACGTAATCCTGTCCCATCGCTTCCCGGACACCCGCTCGGGTAAGGCGGATTGCCAGTGAAATCTTAAGAAGCGCTAGGTTGAGAGCAGGCAGGAAGATGTGGCTCAACCCATCGAGCG
This sequence comes from Ruegeria sp. AH3, assembly GCF_056536265.1. NCBI lineage: Bacteria > Pseudomonadati > Pseudomonadota > Alphaproteobacteria > Rhodobacterales > Roseobacteraceae > Ruegeria > Ruegeria sp. AH3. Next base: position 8,324 of record NZ_JBQFJL010000003.1, on the reverse strand, counting down.
TAAAAGGCTGCTGTGAATCCCAAGAAACGAGCCGATATCGCCGCGCCCTGTCGCTGGGAGCCATCTAAGTTCTACGGCAAACAGCATGATGAGCATAAGCCCGACCCAGAAGGTCGGCAGCGAAACCCAAGGATTGAGCCAGCCATAATGCCCTTGGACAGCGGGCTGTCGGGATAGAGCCCGGCATAAAGACCCAATGGAATACCGATCACGATAGCAAGAAAGAGTGCACTGAAGGCCAGTTCCATCGTGGCAGGCATATGGTGCAGGATCAGTTTGAGCGCGGGCTCACCGAAGACGAAACTGTCGCCGAGGTCACCCTGTGCAGCACCTTTGAGGAACAACCAGTACTGTTCCCAAATAGGCCGATCCAATCCAAGCCGTCGAATTGCAGCTTCGATGTCAGCCTGATCCGCGTCGGGGCTGACCAGCATGTAGACCGGGTCACCAACGATATTGACGCCGAAAAAGACAATCACCGACATCAGGAAGACAACAAGCATTGCTTGCTGCAATCGGCGAATGACAAAAACGGTCATGAGGACATTCCCGGCAAAGGCTCCGGGCCGCTGCGAAGGCGGCCCGGATGCATTGCGATTACTCTTTCACGACGCCTGTCGCGAGAGTGTATTCGTCGGTCCGAGGGATGTAGCTCAGACCTTTTTTGGCCGCCCAGGTGTTGACCTGGAAGTGCGTCGGAATGATCGCCACGTTCTCGATCGCGCGCTCTGTCGCCGCGGCGAGCAGTTCCTGCCGCTTTGCGTCATCGACTGTTCGCAGGGCTTCTTCGATCAGTGCGTCGGTTTCAGCATCCGAGTGCCGGCCACGGTTCGATGATCCAAAGCCCGCATCCTTGTCATGGGTGTGGATCAGCGATTTGAGAGGCGAGGACGCTTCGCCGGACCCCGCGCCCCATCCGACGAGGATAAAGCTGAACTCCGGCAGACCCTCTGGGCTGCCTTTGGACGCGCGTCCAAAGTATACCGAACGCGGCATTGTTTCGACGGCTGTCTTGATGCCAACACGGGTCAACATTTGCGCAATTGCCTCGGCAATTTTGGCGTCGTTGATGTAACGGTCATTCGGCCCATGGATTGTCATTTCAAATCCATCGGGATAACCGGCTTCAGCCAGAAGCGCTTTAGCACCGTCCGGGTCATAAGCCACGACGTCCAGATTGTCGGACACGCCAAAGAACCCCTCGGGCAGAAGCTGGCCGGCGGGCAGGGCAACCCCCTCCATGACACGCTCAACGATTGCATCGCGGTTGATCGCCATGCTGATCGCCTTGCGGACGCGGACGTCCATGAGGGGGTTCTTGATATCGCCGCCACCGTTGGCCTTCACAAAGGGTGAATCCTCGCGGAATTGGTCCATGTGAAGATAGATCACTCGGTTGGACACGCCCTGGCTCAGCTGGATACCATCATTGCCCTGAAGTGTTGTGATATCGGTCGTTGGTACGCCCGATATCATGTCGACGTCACCGGCAAGAAGCGATGCAACACGGCTCGGACCGGACGTGATTGGGCGGAATTCCACCTCGGACCAGATCGGCGCGTCACCCCAGTAGTCGTCGTTCCGCACCAGTACGATGCTTTCACCCGGTGTGTAACTTTGGAACTTGAACGGCCCTGTGCCGATGGCGGCCGTACCCGCGTTGAAGTCTTCCGTCGTTGCTTCGCAGCCCACTTCTGAGATCACAGGGATCGTGGAAATGTCATTGCCCATCAACGGATAAGGTGCGGCCGTTTTGAAGTGCACCGTGTAGTCATCGATCTTGATGACTTCCTTACCCTTTAGATAGGTGCCGTATCCCGATGGAGAGTTCGGTACGTCCGGCGCGCGCGCCATGGTGCAGACTACATCGTCCGCCGTAAAGTCACTTCCGTCGTGAAACTTTACGCCCTCACGCAGCTTGAACTCCCAAGTCAATTCATCAATCGGCTCCCATGACACGGCAAGACCCGGCGATAGGCGCTGCTTCTCATCCTGCGCGATCAGCCGGTCAAAGATGTGCACGGACATCGCGTTGTTCGGACCCAGGTTGTGAAAATGCGGATCGAGTGACGTCGGCTCCGAAGCGAGGCCGATCGTTAGTTTTTCGGCCGAAACAGCACCGGCGCCGAAAGCCAAAATGCTGACAGCGACGGCTGTCGCAGATGTGAGTTTCCTCATCAAAAAGACTCCCTGTTTGTTTGGCGCTTGTAAATGGGCGAATCTTTGGCCGATCCCGCGCCCTATAAAAAAAACTAGCTACCGCAAAAATCATTGCCAATACTTATTGCTATGCGACTTTGCATAGACCAATCCAAGAGTTTGGATGTTCAGCCGCTCGTACCGGGGGAGTAATGTAGCATGACGGAACACAGACACAGACTGCGCGAGTTCGAGTCGCTAAGAGCCGTGATCACGACTGGGACAACCATCGGCGCCGCGCGGCGTCTCGGGATTTCGCAGTCTGCCGTGAGCCGGTCCTTGTCACAACTCGAGGCCCGTGTTGGGCGATCGCTCTTTCTCCGGCGATCGGGACGTATCGACCCAACAGACGAAGCCTTGCGTCTCAACGAAAAACTGGACCCAATTTTCGAGACGCTGGCGGACATTGAGGGCGCAGAATGGGCTACTCCGGATAACGAGCCGTTACGCCTGATCGTGCCGCCGACTCTGGCACATCACTTTGTCATCTCCAGGGTGGCCAGTTTTCTCAAGAAGAATGAAGGAAAGCAGCTTCAATTGGATATTCAGGCCACGGACGTGCTGGTCGCCGGCATTCTCGACCTCCGCTATGATCTTGGTTTGACGAGTGCGATGATCCAACGAACGGGTGTTCATCTCATGCCTTGGCGCCGCAGTCAGGTGGTCTGCGCCATGCCGAGCAACCATCCGCTATCGGAAAAACGAGTGGTGACGCCGCACGACCTTGAAGGCGTCGCGCTGATCGAGTTTCTGCGAAGGCTGGGGACGCGAGCGATCACCGAAAAGATCTTTGCGCGCGCTGGAATTCGGCCGAAACAAGTCGCAGAAACGGCAACGAACATGGCCGCACTGGAGCTCGTCCGCGAGGGTTTGGGCGTGACGCTGATCAATCCCTTCCCGTTGTTGTCGTCAGGGATGGAAGGTGTCGTCGTCAGGCCATTTGACGCCGCCATTTTTTATGACACGAGCTTTGTACTTCCATCAGGCAGGCCACCTTCTCAGCTTGCCCGCCAGTTCATGCGATTTGTCAAGTTGACGACGCCGCAGGACAAATACTCAGAGCCCGTCTAGCGCAGCATCTTAGCCGACCACGAGGTGTCGACGTCCATCGGAAAGTTCGGTCGTGGCAAATTCGCAAACGGCCAGCGGTCGTGAACTGGCGACGTAAGCCCGCCCGTGTCGACCTCAAATACCTGGTTTGGCCCAAACCAGTTGGAAAACCCGGCCCGAAAGTGGCCTCGGGATTTCACAACAGTCCGGGCAGACGCAATATCCAGCCCGAACATATGAAAGAACACGGGGTCGGCAGTCTGTGTGCGATCGGTGATCACCACCACGGTGATACCACCAATACGAAGCGCAGCGGATGGCCCTAGGGCCAATCTCCGACCAGCCGTCATGCCCAGTTCACCTACCACATCTCCATTATGGAGACCCAAGACCTCTGCATCCACCTCAAAAGGCACATCCCATTGCGCCCAGAAAGCGCTGGAATCGGAAGACCGGTTGAATCGTGCCCTGAATTTGCCGCCGACACCGATGCCATGGGCTTCGTTCGCAAGTTCCGGATCACAAAAGGAACCGAATAGGCATTCTTCGACTTTTGCCGCATGAAGAGCGGCTATCAGTTCCGTCGTCCTGCCACTGCCGCCGCCACCAGGATTGTCACCGGCATCGGAGAAAATCACAGGCGTGCGCGCTTGGTCAGCGGAAATTGAGATCGCTTCCGTCACGGATGTCAGTTTCCGAACGAAATCCTTCCTCAATGACCAGGCCATGTCTGCCAATTCTTCCGCCAGTGCATTGGCCGCCTTCTGGTCCTCACGCGCGGTGACAACGATGCTCAGACCGTTGTCGGGCGTGTCGGAGAAAAGAAAATTACCGAAGATCGATACGTTTAGAATCTCACCTCGACCTTCGGCTTGTCGTCGCTGACCATGGTCGATCAGCGCGCCATACGGGTGCTCGGCACTTAGCAGGGTCACGGATGCCGGAACAAGAGGCAGTTTAACATGCGCGGTTTGGGGCCGGACGCCCGACGCCAAAACCCGGTGCAGCGAAAAGGCGGCTTCCTCGCCACGTTCTATTTGATCGACGTGAGGATTGGTCCGATAGCCGACGATCAGGTCACAGGCATCGACCATCCGTTGTGAGATATTTGCATGCAAATCGAGTGTCGCGATGACAGGTACGTCCGGTCCGACAACTCTCCGAATGCGTGACATCAACAAACCGTCGGGGTCGTGGTCGTGCTCGGCAACCATCGCGCCGTGATTGCAGATGTAGACTGCGTCGACAGGGCCAGCTGAGCGAAGCATGTCTTCCGAAGTCACCATGATCTCTTCGATCACGGTTTTTCGTACTGGACCTGCGGGATGGCTGGCTGCCAAGATACAGGGTACCGGCGTCCAGTCGCCCGTAGCATCCATCGCCCGGACAAAGGCCGCAAATTCTATTGCCAGCTTTGGTGTCGCGGATCTGGCTTCAGACATCAAAGCATCGCTTGTAAGCCATGTCAGAGACTTAAAGTCTGACAAATCAGCCGGGGGTGCAAAGCGATTTGACTCGAGAATTGCGCCAAGGAGGGCGATCTTTGGAGCCGTCATGCGAGAGGCCTTTGGAAATGCAACACAGTGCGAGGAAACATGAGTAGGTGATTTCAATCAAGATATCATGCGTCTTCTCTGTTCTAGGAAAACCACTGCCGCCTTGCGTCTTTCCTATAACGCGACGCGCAAACGATCAGTGCCACCCGTTATGCTGACAGAAGTTTCCGGAGAATTCGTAAAGATTGTTTGGGCCGATGACCCAGACGTTCACCTCATGCGCGGCGCACCGGATCGCCCACCCGCCCGGTTCAATCGCCGGGGGCAGGACGCTTTGTATCTGAGCCCTGATGTCGAAAGCGCAAAAGTCGCTATTGGTCAGGACGTTAGGAAGGATGATCGCCCGCGGGTTGTGCTGACCTTCGAGGTGGAACGATGTGCGTTATTCGATCTGCGCAGCCCCGAAGCCGCGGATATCTATGCACTCGCCAGTCAGCCCTGGCGCAAACTCTTAGCTGCGGGCGGAGAGCCGTCTTCATGGCTCGCTGCTGATCGGCTCAGAACAGATCGGCATATCGGGTTGATTGACCCTTCGCGAAGGCGTCCGGGTCTTTGGCACATAACTTTATTTCGATGGAGCGAGCCAGGCGCACCGGCGTGTTTCGGCGTAGTGAAGTGAAGCCGGTTTCCGTCCTGCCGGATTATCGGTGACGTTTAAGGTGCGACCAACTATCATTTCGCAATTATGGTCATCGCGAAAATTGGCTGTGTGGAGGACATTGTCATGAGTTCTCTTCTGGCACGCCAATGACATTTTTTTGCATGTTGTTTGAGCGCTCGTGACAGTCTGCTTTCAGTGCCAAAATGTAGCTTTGCTTTGGGTAACGAAAGGCGGCTTTGGGCCGCCCGTTTCAAAAAATTTGTGTTCAAGATGCTGGCGGGCACATGACTTCGATCAAGGAAGGGCCGTCACGTGATAGCCCCGCGGAAAGGGCTTTTGCAAAGCTATCGGTGTCTTCAATTCGTATTCCGGGAACCCCATGCCCTTTAGCGAGCGCAACCCAATCAAGCGTTGGGTTTTCCACATCAAACATTGCCTCCGCATTCTTGCCAAAACTCTCAACACCGACATTTGCCAGCTCATCTCGAAGGATTTGATAGCCGCGGTTTGCAAAAACAATCACCGTAACGTCCAGGCTTTCGCGTGCCATCGTCCACAAAGATTGCAACGTATACATGGCTGATCCATCGCCTGTTAGAGCAATTACTTTTCTATCTGGACATGCAATTGCTGCGCCGGTTGCGCACGGTAGGCAAAGCCCTATCGCACCACCGGTTCCCCCAAGCAAGTCATGTGGTCGCGCGGTTGCAGTCGGAGGAATGACGTGAAACCCGGACGTCACGGATTCATTGCAAACGATAGCATTCTCGGGAATGAGGGCCGCTAACGCTTGGCCGACTTTCGCTAGGGTGAGATCTCCGGTTGGGATTGGAGGCAGGTCGAGAGCGTATGTGTTCAGCTGTGTCTTGCTCGAAACACCAACCGCATCTGCCAGTGTTTGAAGAGTCCAGGCAATATCATCCGTCGGAGCACACAGGCTTGAAACCGTGCAACCGGCGGGCTCGGGTGTGCTCGGTTTGCCCGGGTATGCAAAGAAGGCAACGGGTTGGTCGGCGCCGATCAAAGTGATTGACGATGTCTGTTCAAGCTGAGCGATCTTGGGTGCAATTGGATACACAAGTTGATCCAATTTGGCAGCCCCGGCCCCCTTCGAAATTCGAGGGATTAGAGTATCCGCCAACAGGCGGCATCCGGTTTTGACGGAAATTTTTCCAGCCAGTACACGAAGTGGACCAAAAAGCGCGGAACCACCTATCATCAAAGCCGCGTTTGCAGTCTTCAGACGCATGGCTGCGGCCTCGATGCCTTCCAAGGACGGGCGATGAAGTGGTTGGGCCAGAATGCTATTCGTCGCAGGGCCAGTCGCTGCATCCCAAGCAGTATCGGCGGGAAGAACAAGAGTGGCGATCTGGCCGTTTTGAGATCGGGCGGCCTGGATGGCTGCGGCCCCGTCCGATGCGACGCTTGTGGCCTGATCAGAAACTCGTGTCCAATGGCTTATGGCCTGACTTACGCCAATAATGTCGCCTCTGAGTGGGCTTTCATAGCGCAGGTGATGTGTTGCGTGATCTCCCACCACATTCACGATCCCGGACCCTGATTTTCGGGCGTTGTGTAGATTGGCAAATGCGTTGCCTAGCCCCGGTGCAAGATGCAGCAGAGTGCCGGCGACGTCCCGTTTCATGCGGTAATAGCCATCAGCGGCGCCCGTCGTTCCACCTTCGAACAGGCACAGAACACAGTTCATCTCGGGATGTCTATCAAGAGCCGCAACAAAGTGCATTTCAGAAGTGCTGGATTGGCGAAAACCGTATCCACACCATTGTGAAGAAAGGTTTTGACTAACGATTCTGCGCCATTCATTCGATCACCGCCAACTCTGATTTCAACGAACTTTATGGGAGAGACAATCTAAAAGTAACTGAAAAAGCTTTCGATGATGTGCAGGCCGTCAATCGTCATCGATGCCCTCGCCCGTAAGACATGCCATGTTGAACAACGCGAAATCGCGGTGGTTTTCGGCCAGTTCAAGTCGAACTCGGGTCGCCCAGACATGCTTGGGTTTTGGCGGCCGCTTCTGACCGACGATACGTCCTTTGTTCCAGTTGGGCGAAGCGCGCGAACGGCAGGTATGTTTGGGTTTCCATGACTGATCCTCCGATCCGCCATGCCCTCCCACAACGACAACCCGACATTGACGAGAAACAATATTACAGGATGCTGCGTCGCCTCAGAGGCCTGCTGGGAGCTCGACGTAGCCATCCATCGTTGCTTGAGCAGGACAATAAATTGCGCATTTGACAACAAGTATTTGCGGCCCACATGCTGAAACGTGAAAATCGAGGTGTAACGACCAAAGGTAATTTCATGTTTAGATCATCAACCCGAAGTGAAGCAGAAAGTTTGTTAAGCGGACTTGCTCTTGGATTTTCTGCGGACCCGTTCATGCGTTGGCTGTATCCTGAACCTGCCGATTTCCTTACCCACTTCCCGCGAGTAATGGATTTCTTTGGCGGGCGTGCATTTGAACAGGGTAGCGCGTTTCGGAACGATGATTTCACTGCTGGCGCACTTTGGCTTCCGCCAAGCATTCACCCTGACGAAGAACGGCTTGTCGCCTGTTTTGAGCAGACGGTCTCACCAGAAAAGCATGATGCGTTGTTCGAAACCTTCGGGCAGATGGACAATTATCATCCCGATGAGGATTGCTGGCATTTAGCATTTATTGCGGTCGATCCATTCGCCAAGGAAAAGGATTGGGGTCCGCGTTGCTTGAATGCTGCCTCAAACGTTGTGATGAAGATGGAAGACCTGCTTACTTAGAGTCGACAAACCCTACAAATCTATCGCTGTATAAGCGCTATGGTTTCCAAGAGATGGGTCTAATCAAAGCCGACCAAGCCCCACCCCTGTTTCCGATGTTTCGAGCCGCCCAATAGCGGTAGATCAAACGGCTG
>NZ_JBQFJL010000002.1:0-822179 GCF_056536265.1 Ruegeria sp. AH3 | reverse complement strand
AAAAACGCGGTCAATCGACGTCCAGTCAAGGAACGATATCGCGCCCGGGGTTCCCCTTCGCATCATCGCGGTTCCCCCTTCTCTCTCTCTCGCTTCGCCGCATATGCGCCCAAACGGCTGGGAACTTCGTGAAGAATGCAACATAGCCATATTGAGCTCCGGCACCATTCTGGAAGAAGTCTGATATCTGGTTGATACCGTCCCCACCCGGATCGAAGCCGAGCTGGGTTAAGGCCGGATCGCGCCACAGCGCTTCGGCTTCGCCTGCGCTCAATCCGATTGGCTTGGGATATCCATCATCGACTTGCCAGCCGTTTGAAGGGTCAATCCGCACATACCGTCCGACGATCCTGGCCCAGCCTGTGTTGTCGTCCGTGAAAAGATAGATCTTTCCATTGGGCTCACCCCACAGCGCTGCGGCTGGTCCTTTGCCCGAACCGGTAAAGACCTCATCAAGACCCGGCCAGTTTCCGGCGACCGGTTTGGGATAACCGGCATCCATGTTCCAACCATTCGCGGGATCAATGCGCACATACTTTGGTGGCTCGCCCGGATATTTCTTGAAGAAATAAACCTTGTCATTCGCTTTCGCATAAAGACACGAGTCAAACCCTGCGGCAAACTCTGCATCGAGTCCGGGCCAGTTCCCGGCAATCGGCTTGGGATAACCCGAGTCTACTTGCCAGCCATTTGAGGGATCGATGCGGATATACTCATCGCCTTTGAATACATAGATTTTGTCGTTGGGATCACTCCACAGCGCGGCGCTGATACCTGAGGTGAAATTGGCGGGCCAGCCTGGCCAGTTGCCTGCGATCGGTTTGGGATAACCCGAGTCCACTTGCCAGCCATTTGCTGGGTCGATGCGAATGTACTGGCTGCCCTTGAAGCAATAAATCTTGTCATTCGGATCGGACCACAGCAGGGCGTCGGGGCCACGATACCAGGTTTCGGGCCAGCCCGGCCAACGGGCACCCTCCCACGGTACATAGCCAGAGATATTGACGTTGAGATGGCCGTAAATCCATTCGATATTGGCAGCCGGCTCATTGGATGCCAGATCTTCAAGACCTTCCTGCACCTCTGCCGCGATATGAACGCGCTCCTCATCGGTGATGCGATATTCATCGGTGTTTCCGACATAGACGATGCCAACCGAAACGGTGTTGATCAGACGCTCGTTTGCCATGGCTCAATCCTCCTCCATGCAAGGAGCGGAATAGATCTCCTGTTCTTCCGGAGATTCACCCGGCGTTTGACTGGCCTTCATTTCGCGGTATTTTTTTGATTGCCGCAACTGCAGCGCCTTGAGGAAAAGCAGTTCTTGCCCATCGTCTTCGCCAGCAACTTCCGGGGAGACCTTGTCGGGAGAGAGCAATTCGGTTCCCGGTGGCAGGCGATCTTTCAGACCTTTTTCGTCATCAGGAACACCAACGATCATGAAGCGGCTGCCGCTATCATGGACAACTCTAATCCCAAGCTGTTTGAGTCTGGATTTCAACAGGCGACGGTCAGCGCGTTTTTCAGCGCAAATCACCATATTCGACATGATTATTCTCCTGCAGTTTAAATAAATTGAATTCAAAATCAATAAATTAGCCGCTGTTCCATACAACAGCCAGTGCCGCGGAAAAGCGGTCAGACGATCAAATCAGATCTGAAACATGCGCCACCAACAGTGGCTTGCAGACGCAAGTCTGGGTGTCATCAGGCACACCTTACTCAACCCTAGTATACACGAATTTGCCTTCAAATTCACCAGAATCGAGTTTTCTGAGCTCCTTAGGAGACAACGGACAAAGGGCGCGATCAAACTAACTGATCTGACACCAGAAATTGTCGATGACGTTGACGGCGAAATATCGCCTGCGGTGCCTGTCAATTGAGAGTGGCATGCAGTCTGGTGCGATTTATGTAGAGGGCGCAGGCATTCGCCCCACTATTTCTCAGTTGAGGGCAATAGCAGTTTGCAGCTTGCTGGTAAGCAAGCTCTCAACTCGGTTGCAAACGCCAGTGATTTGGCATGACCTAAGTGTTGCGCCATCCCCGCCACCCAAAAAGGTTGAAGCCTGCAAACAACAGGGCCGCGACACAGACTATCGAAGGACCCGCCGGTGTATCAAAGACGTATGCGGCCCTTAATCCGGCAACGGCGGAAAATGCGCCGATTGCCGCAGCAATCAAGGCCATTGCCTCGGGTGAGCGTGCCAGCGTGCCGCCGCCGCCGGAATGATCAGCAACGCTGCAATAAGCAAAACGCCGACGACCTTGATCGCAACCGCCACGGTGACGGCGAGACAACGTCAGGATCAATCGCTCACGCTTTGGATCAAAGCCACTGGCGTATGCGAGCTCTTCATTTAACGTTGCCGTAAGAAGTTGAGACCAGCGCCAGGTGATAAGGGCGACAACAAGCGCTGCACCGCCCCAGATCACAACCAGATCCGAGCGTGACACTGCAAGAATGTCGCCAAAGAGATACGCCATAAGATCGATGCGCACACCAGACAGGAAGGAGACCGCTACGAGCCCGAACGCAAGCGAGGAATGCGCAAGGACCCCAGCAGTGTGTCGATCGCATAACCACGGCCAGCCAAAAGCGTTACCGCCAGCGCCATGACAAGTGCCGCCGTCAGCGCACCCGCAAAGATCGACATCTGGAATGTAAGCGACAATGCGACACCAAGGATCGCAGCGTGTGCTGTAGCATCACCAAAATACGCCATCCGGCGCCATACGACAAAACATCCAAGCGGTGCGGCAGCGAATGCGACGCCGATACCAGCCAGCGTCGCGCGGGTCATAAAGTCATCGAACATTATTCTGCTGCTTCCTGAGTGTTCGCAGTGGTCGTGATCATGGTCATGATCATGACGATAGAGGGCCAGTGCACCCCCGGTTCCAGATCCGAACAGCGCCCGATATTCTGGGGCCGAGGCCACAACAGCAGGGGAGCCTTCACAACAGACATGACCATTGAGGCAAATCACCCGGTCCGAAGCACTCATGACAACATGCAGTTCGTGACTGACCATCAAAATGGCACAACCCGTATCACGCCTCACCTCTTCGATCTGACGGTAAAACGCCGCTGATCCGGGCTGGTCGAGCCCCTGCGTCGCCTCGTCCAGCAGCAACACATCAGGTCGGTTAATCAAGGCGCGGCCTAGCAATACACGCTGAAACTGTCCACCGGACAATTGCGACATCTGGCGCTTTAAAAGATCAGGGACGCCTGCGGAATTGAGCGCCTCTTGGCACTGTTTGCGAGAGACGTGAGTTGTCAGACGCATAAATCTCTCGACCGAGATTGGCAGCGTTGGATCGATATGAAGTTTTTGCGGCACATACCCGATTTTCAACCCAGGTTTCCGCGAAACCTTACCCACCGAGGGTTCGGTGGCACCGATGACAGCGCGCAGCAGACTGGTTTTACCCGAGCCATTCGGACCGACGATCGTTACGATCTCTCCGGGTTCGATTACCATATCCACGTGACGAAGCACGGTGTTCGCGCCATAGCGCACGCTGAGGTTTTCAACTGTGATCAGGCTCATTTCTACGCCTTTGGGTGCAGTCGGGGCAGATTCCTCAGCTTCTACAACTGTGCGTTCGATCTCGAAACCCGCCGCGCGTGCTGCAGCGCCCAATGCTCCCTTCGCGGGCGCAGATTGTGCTTCGGCGACGGCATCGCATTTTCTGCAGATCATGAAAGCAGGCGAATGCGTCGCGCCTGGATGAGAGCAGGCGACAAATGCGTTCAAACGTTCAACCTTGTGAACGAACCCGTTCTGGACAAGAAAATCGAGCGCGCGATACGCCACGGGCGGTTGCGATCCAAAGCCTTCATCGCGCAGGCGATCCAGAATTGCATAAGCTCCAAGCGCGCGGTGTTCCTGCAACAGCATCTCAAGAACTTTGCGCCGAACCGGGGTCAGGCGCAGCCCTTCTTCCTTGCATCGAGTTTCCGCTGTGGTCAGTGCGGTCTCAACGCAATTTTTGTGGTCATGTTCCTGGAACCCGACCGGAGCCGTATCTTCGGTCGAAACAGGGTGCGTCTCACTTGTCATGTTATTCCATATCATGTATGCCGCTCTTAATGTTATAAAATCACACAGAGGGTCTGATGTCCAGAAAGCTTCTTTCACTATCGATCACAACCGCATTGATGGGCGGGACGGCCATGGCAGAGGTGCCCAACGTTGCAGTAGATATTGCGCCGGTGCACTCGCTGGTCGCCCGGGTCATGGAAGGTGTCGGAGCGCCCGATCTGATCATGCAGCCTGGTGCCTCTCCGCATGAATACAATCTGCGACCTTCGGAAGCTGCCGCCTTGCAAGAGGCTGATATCGTTTTCTGGATTGGTGAAGACCTGACCCCATGGATGGAAGGCGCGTTGGAAACACTTGCCGACGGCGCGACTGTTACATCTCTGCTTGAGGCGGACGGCACCGTACTTCTCGATTTCCGCGAGAACGCATTGTTCGAGGCACACGAAGACCACGATGACCATGGGCATGACGAGCACGCCGAACAAGAGGAACATGATGACCACGATCATGACGATCATGGTGATGAGCATGCTGAAGGCGAAGAGCATGACGAGCACGAAAATGAACATGCCGACGAGCACGAAGATCACGCGGAACATGATGGCGATGATCATGATGGTCATGCACACGGCGAAAATGACCCGCACGCTTGGCTGTCCCCTGCAAACGCTGAAATCTGGTTGAACGTGATTGCATCACAACTGTCGTCGACAGATCCTGACAACGCCGGTACCTACTTTGCCAACGCCGCAGCTGCGCGGGAGGAAATGGCGGCTCTGTCTGCCGAGATCACCGCAACACTTGAACCGGTTCGTGGTAGCAACTTTATCGTTTTCCACGACGCTTATCAGTATTTTGAAGATGCGTTTGACTTCCCGGCCGCGGGTGCAATCTCAATCGCCGACGCTTGGACCCAAGCCCGGCCCGTATCGCAGAGATTCAGACCCGTCTTAGGGATGAAGGTATCGACTGCGTTTTGGCCGAACCGCAGTTCAACCCCGGAATTGTTTCAACCGTTCTGGAAGGAACCGAAGCCAATACCGGTGTCATTGACCCGCTTGGTTCTGACCTCGAACCCGGAGCATCACTCTACCCACAGGTCATCCGCAATATGGCCCAGACATTGGCCGATTGCCTGTAACTTCTGGCCCGGCGGTGTCTGAATAATCCGCCGGGCCGCATACCATTAGAGGCATCATGGGATCCCAGCGTCCAAGTGCTGGTTACTATAGAAGCGCGAAGCCCCGCTACTCGGCGGCTATTGCCTGTGCCTCGTCGACATGCTCATTAAATTTTGTCCACTTCAGGTCACCGCGATAGCGCCAGGTCAACTTGCCCTCCTCATCCATAGCAATCAGGTGAAGCCAGCCATTGTCGAACAGTTCACGCACGCCGGGATGACGAGCCAGAATGTCTGACATCGCCTCTCGCGGGGCTTCGATTATGACAGACAGGCGCAGCGGATCGTGTTGGTATGCAGCGCCATCGTGGACGGACTGCCAAGGTAACCCAGGACGCGGAGAGCCTGTGTTGCCCTCTAGAACTCCGATACCGCCAACTACGTTGTGCAGCAGTTTGTTACCACCTCCGAACAGGTTCGGGGCAACGGTCGAGCCATAATACTGCAAGCTGATCCAGCTGGCGACGACAACCGGTGCGGTCATTATCAACTCCAGCACATTGAATTCATCATCCCTTCGCCAATCGTAGTTGTGCAGGAACGCTTTGCCGGACAGATCCACTCCATCCGTGCGGTTCCGCGGAGCTGCGACAAAGGCACGGCATCCTGCAAGGCCCCATTCCGGACGAGTCTCGGCCCAGTCTCGTGCCCGCTTTAGAATTCTGTCGGCGCCATCAGCACGGGGCAGACGGTGCATCCGCTCTGCACGGGCGAGGTTTCCCGCTGCATCCAGCCATGTTTTCAAAAGCGCGAGTTTGTCGGTCGGTACTCCAGCAGGCAGGTCCAGTTCGTACACCAAAACCTCATCTGTGGTTGTGTTATGTAGCGCCGGCAGAAAGACGGTGTCAGAAGGGATGTCGACGCCATGGTCACGCAGACCAAGCTTCACGTCAGGCTCGTTCAATAGTGCCGCCAGAAGACGGGCATTCACATCCCCGGCATAGCCACCGCATGCACCGCACTGTAACGCACTTTGATGCGGGTTGTTGGTAACGTCGGCGCCATGACCGGCCAGCATCACAATCGGTGCGAAGCCCTTTGTAAGCGACATCGCCGACAACACGGATTTCGCCAGTTCAACCCGAGTTTTCAAGTCGATGGATGGGTCCAGCTGTGGTGCCGGGTCAGCTTTCGCTTTACTCCCCAAACCTAGCGAGTCTCGTATCAGTTTTCCGGCATAGAGGGGGCCGGTTGCTTCGACGAAGGCAAATGACGAGACGGCGGCCAATTTGAACCGTCCCAGGCGCGTTTGGCCCGAGCGGTATAGCGACGGCTTAGATCAGCTTTCTCTGACTCCGCCGCGCAGGATGACATGCCAGCTTGTAAAAGAACCGGACCGCGTAGTTCGGTCACATCAGAACCTGCCGCTTTGTGTGCGCTAGCAAGGCCGAAGAACCCAGCGAACCCAATCGTTTCTATCTTGGCATCCTGCGCTTCAAAGGCCCGACGAAAAACCTCTGAGCGGACATCGATGCAAAAGGCCGCCTGCACCTCGGGGCGGCCCTGTGCATTACGTGGTTTCCCACCAAGCAGAGTTTTTGCAAGCAGGCGCTGCTGTGCCCGCTCGGATGCATCCTGCAGCACAGTGTCGATCACAAGTTCTTTCGACGGCGTGACCAGGGTTCGGTGTGCTGCAATAACTTCAGCCCAACGCCCGGCAATCTGTTCTTCGTAGAAATTAAATAACGCCTCGTCGAAGACCATACGTACAGCCAGCAGCTCGGTCACCGTGCTGTCACTCGCACCTTCAAGTTCAGCTTGCCACAGGAAATAACGCCCGTACTGAGCCCATCCGCCGAGCGTCATCAGCCAGCGGTGAAAAGCGGTCTTCGCGGCACCCATATCAACGCTAAGCCGTTCCGAAGCCCGGCCGATGGCGCGCCAGTGCGAGCGATTTGTATCGGTCACGAAAGCGCAGAAACCGGACAACCCATGGATCTCGGGCGTCAGATCCCGCGATGCAAATTCACGCCATGAATGAAAGGTACCCCGCGTGTTGGACTGCGGCCAGAACGCTTGGCCCTGATCAAAATGACTGGCCGCCCATGCGCCGATGCGGTCGTCAATCAAACCCGGCCAATCGAAACCCGAGACTTCCGCTGCCAGCTCAGCAACTGTCGGCAAGGCTTGGGCGTCATCTGTCTCGACCTCCAGAGCTTCCCAAATGTCCTGCAATTTGGGTGCATTGAATTGATCCTCGACCGCAGTGACGGCATCACTCAGATCCGTCTTGGTGATGTCACCAGCCTTCAGCAGCGCAGCCCAATGTGACCGTTGAGGCATTATGCGGGCGCCACCCGTCCGTGCCAGGCGCGCGGCAGCGACGGCCAGTGGTTCGCCTGTCTGACCCAAGAAGGGATTCACCGCTACATTTGCCGACAGTGGGAAAAGCGGTGGGATTGCTTTTGCGGCATCGTTGGCTTCGGTCACAAGTTCCAGCAGCGCGGCGGGGTAAACTTCGAGTTTTGCAAACATGGACTCTGTTCCTTTCAGGCTACTGACCGCCTGGACCAACTGTCCAGAAGCTTGTCGAAAACCGCATTGGCATAAAGGCCGTTGGTTAGGTGGACGCGAAGGCCGGCAGCAGTTGGATGCATGGCCCATAACGGGAAGGTGGCTTGGGCAACGGCGACGCCGCCAAAACTTACAAGCGCCAGTATGATAAGCGCCCATTCCAGCGGGCCGGGGTAGGGGGGCTGCGGCAATGTACCAGCTGTCAGGTGCTGTACGATGGCTTGCAGCAGGAAGTAACTGACTGAGGTGACAAGGGCGAAAACGGCGGTGCGTTGCATCAGTTCGCGCGGGGCCGAGTCTGCAAATCCTTGCGCCAGCAAGTAGGCGACACCAAAGATCAGGATTACACCAAGGGCGATGATCTGGATCGACTTGCCGTCAAATCCGATGATCGTACCGACAAGGCCATAGATCACGATTGCAAAGATGAACGCCTGCAAAACGTTCCGTGCACTTGGCACTGCAGTCGGTCCCGGGCGACGGATCGCAGCGACGTTGCGCACAGCCTCACCGGAACTCAGGAAGGCATGCGCCTTGTAGAGCGAATGCGCCACGATATGCAGCAGAGCCAGCGGGAACAGCGCAAGGCCGCATTGCAAGACCATGAAACCCATCTGCGCAATGGTCGACCACGCGAGCGAAGTTTTGACCGCCGACTGGGTCAGCATAACCAATCCGCCAAACAGCGCGGTAAACCCGCCCAGCATAACAAGTAGCGCCATCACCCCCGGGGCAAGTAGCATGACATCTGCAAACCGGATCAGCAGGAACCCACCAGCGTTGATAACACCTGCGTGTAGAAGTGCGGAGACTGGCGTCGGAGCCTCCATCACCTCGGTCAGCCAACCGTGTAGCGGGAATTGCGCAGATGCCAAGACGGCCGCGATGGCAATCAAAAGCGCCGCGGTCATTGACATCCAATTCGCCTCAACCATCGCAAGGATGGTTTCGATATCGCTTGTCCCGGTCGCGGCAATCAAGAGAATGAAAGCCGCTACCAATGTGCCTTCGCTTAGACGTGCAACAACGGCTTTCTTACGTGCTGCACGTCGCGCTGTCTTGCGTTCGGGATAAAACAACAGCAGCCGTTTCAGTAGCAGGCTGATTGCCATCCACGCTGCAAAAGCTGAAAGAGATTGCCCGACATGACCAAAAGCAGAACTGCGGCCAAGGTCGCTGCCATCCAGCTTGTGAACGCGCCCTGATGCTGTTCCCCGTCCATATATGTCTTGGAATAGCGCAGCACGATCCAGCCAATAAAGCTGACAAGCACGAGCATGATCGAACTCACCGCGTCAAGGCGTATGGACAAACCGAACCCCATGAACCCGATCAGAGCAGATGTGCCGGGACCTTTTACAACCAGCAACGCAGCAGTCAGAGTCGCATTGCAAAGGCCACAAATGCGGCCACCTCTGTTAGTATCGGCACCGTCCCGGGCCGCTTCCCCGGATGTTGTGCTGCGTGAATTGCAGCCGCAATCAGCACCAGAGGGCTGAGCAGGGGCAAAAAAAGATAAATCATGATCGCGTTCCTTCAGTTCTCGAGGCCAGAAGCCGTTGAGACTGACTAGGGCAGCTATTCTAACAATAAAAATTCATTGTTATTTTAATATCGTTCGATATTTTAGAACGTAATGCCATTGAATTATCATCATCTCCGGTATTTTTGGGCTGTCGCCCATGACGGGAATCTGACCCGAACTGCGCAGCGGTTAAACCTGTCGCAGTCAGCGCTTTCGGTTCAAATCAAGCAACTGGAAGAACGCCTTGACCATGCGCTGTTCGAGCGTCGCGGACGGCAGTTACATCTGACCGAGGCTGGCCGTATCGCACTGGATCATGCAGATGCAATTTTCTCGACTGGGCAGGAACTTGTCGCAACGTTGAGTAGCACCGTGCAGGACCGGAAAGCCCTGCGTGTCGGTGCGCTTGCAACCTTGTCGCGCAATTTTCAGGTCGGGTTTCTCAGGCCCATTCTCTCGCGCATCGACGTCGAAGTTATCCTGCGCTCTGGCAGCCCGACCGAATTGCTCGAGGGGTTGGAAACGTTGAACCGGACATGGTCCTGATGAACCGCCCACCGCCGGACGACAGTCTGACACCCTATGAAACACACCATATCGGAGAACAAGCTGTCAGCATCGTCGGAACCCCGGAGCGACTGAAACAGGACCGCCCGATCAAAGAGCTACTGAGCAATCAGCCCTTCATTTTGCCGACAACCGACAGCAGCGTGCGCACTGCATTCGATGCAATGGCCAGCCGCCTGTCCGTCCGGCCTCAGATCGCTGCAGAAGTAGATGACATGGCGATGATGCGCCTGTTAGCGCGCGAGGATATCGGGCTTGCTCTGGTCGCACCAATCGTGGTGACGGATGAGCTCAATTCAGGTCGCCTCAAGGAGGCCACCGACCATCCGCGCATCAAGGAAACCTTTACGCCATAACATTAAGGCGCCGGTTTCCGAACCCCTTGGTCCAGGACCTTCTGGAACAGAATTCTGTGTCTTCTTTTCTGGCCTGAGAGCGCAGAATAACACAGGAACGTCTTGGTATTTTCATCAATTGTCGTGGCTTGAGAAGGCGTGATTTCCCAAGTGTCTTCCTAGTCGCAACACATTTCGTCGTGCATCTTGCCGAGTTCCTGAGCCGTTGTCCTCAATGTCGGGCTCAATACTGCGCTCTAAACACTTTGCCGCAATGCAACTGCCGTTCATCATTCATGCGAACCAACAAAGCCAATAACGCCTATCTAACCCAGAAACCGTCATTCCGATGGAGCGTAGATCAGCCCTTCACTAACATTCAAACTGTGCTGTGTAGACGGGGTTGATCACTAAAAAACCCTCTTGCACATCCAAACCCTCGGGTATAGATCACCCGCCACGGTCGGAGTGTAGCTCAGCCTGGTAGAGCACTGTCTTCGGGAGGCAGGGGTCGGAGGTTCGAATCCTCTCACTCCGACCAGATTATTGAATATTTTCAGAACTTTAGAGTGGCCTTTGCTGGCTTCGTTTTTGATGAATCTATTCGGGCAGCACAGGGGCAGCACCACGAAACCCGCTCATACTGATATGAGAAACTGGTTGACGCTCTTTGTTGCTAGTACTCGAACTGTGCCAGGTAAAGAAACTGATCCTTAAAAATTAGGAGGAGGGCCAAGCACAAGACGGCTACCGCAAGCGAACGGAACAGCTTGACGATCTCTCGCCTTTCCGCAGGCTTCGCGCAGTCATACCCCGTCAAAACCAAAAGGAAGTTTCTCAAGCCCTGCTCCTTATTGTGAACGCTTAGAACAGCAAAGCATAACCTAGAATGAGGTAACCGATCGTTAGCGATGCGCTTCCAGCTTTCGCAAGAAAAATTGGGCCAGTGTGGACTAAAGGTAGAATTTTCGCATTTCTCAGTTGTGATTTGTCATCTGAAGCATCGTACAAAATGATTGCCCGCTGTAGCTGCATGGCTATTGATATGACCAAGTAGTTCATAACCATTGATAACATGAGGAACAGAGACGACCAGTAGATCCCACCTCCAACGAATTTGTCTGAATAGAGAGCCTGGCCGAGTGAAAAACCACTATCGGTGCGCCCGCTACCGTGATTTCAAACTTGAGGTGTGAAATCATAGTTTCAACAAGCTCTTTAGGTGAAACTACATACCACAGTGGTGCTGTTTCTTCCGGCATATCACCCATGAAAACTCGCTCCTTATTGTGAATCCGCTTTATACCACTCCGCGATGGCGTCGTGCATCATCCAAGCCGACGGCGCTGTGCACTTGGGCTCGGTCTCACCATCTACGGTAAAATAGCTCCATTCCTCATCGTCCATATACCATGTTCCAAGGGCTTCGCCGTCTACGAGAAGAACATCGCCCTGCAAATCCTCATTGTGGTAGCCGCAAACTATGATGCCGTGGCGGACCTGAGCCCCTTCATCGACTAAACTGACTATTGTCTGGAACTGCGCGCGCACGGCGGCCAAATCTGAGCCGGAAATTCGGCCGACCTCGAATGAGTTGTATTTCAGCGTGCCGATATGTTGATTGTCGGCCTCGTTGACTTCAATTTCGCAAGTCAAATTTCCGTGCTGTTCGGTGGTAATAAGCACCCTCTTGCACTCCTTGTGGTTCATCAATTTCTACAACGTCAAAAAATAGCCACAGTACAAACATTGATCCAAAAGGCGACCAGAAAACAGAGATGATCCACCACGGCCAAGGGCTGTGACCTCGATCCCTAGCCATATCACCGACGACGGAAAAGATAAGCCACGTCATCAAAACAAAAAGCAGTACAACAATCAGAACAAGAGGAAATTCCACGTTTCGGTACCCATCTCAGTCTACAATAGCTGACCCGTTTGGACCGCGGTTTGCCATTGCCTATTCCGGCTCCATATATGCATCGCCGGGGTTTTGAATAGAGCCACAACCAAACGCGGCGCCTTACCCACCATCGGGATCAACAAAAAAAAGTTCACCAAACGTTCTCTCGATGCCGCTATGCTTTTCCAATGTGCGGACGACTCGGCAGACCTGAGATGACATGGGCAGAGCTATACGCTTTGCAGAATTGGATTGTGAACGGCGTCCCGGTCCCGGTTCAGCGCGATCCCAATGCCACAGACCTGTCGATGAGTTGGAACGTGAAACCCACTCAGATGCTGGATATGGCATTTATCCACGATGACCGGCTCATAAGCTCTACTGCCCGCTGGTGGCTTGTTCCGCACTGGTTCAAGGATGACGTGAAGGCATGGAAGCCAACGACTTTCAATGCGAAGATCGAGACCGCTCATGAATTGGGGTCGTTTCGTGTCGCGTGGAAACATAGCCGCTGTATCATACCCGCCAGCTTCTACTATGAGTGGACCGGCCCGAAGGGCGCCAAACAGCCATGGGTCATAAAGACAGACACTAATGATCCGTGCATGTACTTCGCAGGCCTCTACAGCCGTCTCTCATCGGGCCTGCACACCTGCACGATCCTAACCCGTCCCGCTCTGCATCAGATCGAACACATCCACAAGCGATCGCCGGTTATTCTCTCGAACGACAACCTGGTGCCCTGGATGGCTGGTGAAATTGACCATGACGCAGCGCAGGATCTCGGCTCCGAATGGGATGGCCGGATGCGCTACCACAAGGCGGCACCGATAGGTCGCGATGATGACGGGCCGGAATTAGTTGACGTTATCGAGACGTAATGGCTACGCGCAGTAGATCCCCAAAGAAAGCCGCAGACGAGAAGTATTTTCCCATCAGGGTACGCGTTAGAGTTCCGGAGGAAGGGTTCGGCCACAAGCTTGACGAGATGTTCTCGTGGCTTGATGCACATGCCGGACGGGGCTGCTGGGGGTGGAATGCAGACAACGTGCTTTCACGCGGCGCTCGGGATGCGACCTCGTTCTATCTCTTGAATGAGCAGCTGATAGCACCGTTCCTTGAGGCATTCGGCTTAGAATTGGCTCAAGGTGAAGCTAATCTATGCGGTGAAGGGTCGTTCAAGCTGCTTACCGCCCTTGGTAGTGATTGAAGTACGTTTGGCGGACACCACGATATCCAGATTTTTCTGAGACCCGCCTCAGAACCAAGCAGAGGATTAGTCTCAAATCAGCAATCGCTGATCCGGATCGTGTGTAGGAGAAACCTGTGCCGCAGGAGGTTTTCCGAGAGCTCGATCGAGGTCCAGGAGGCCGTACCGTGAACCTACAAAGATGTTGTGCAGGATGTTTTGAAAGAAGTGAGACACCGCCAGTGCATTTGTCTTAGACCCGTTTTTTGACTGGGTTCCTGCGTTTCCAGCGAATTCAAGAAGCTCTTCCAGCGCATTGAAGCCCTCGTTGACGATACGTTCGTTCAACAGGCGTGGGTATCGCTCCAGCACGTTTCTACGAGCTAGAGAGATCTCTCGCCTCAGCGGCCAATCATGGGGAACCGCGTCGGGTTCTCTCGCCATCATCGTTCGGATCTGAAAGAACGCGTGTCCCAGATTATAGAGATCATGGATAAAATCAGACGCCCTGTTACGTTCATCAGAGTCACTTCGGTTGAATGTCTCCAGAAGGGTCATGATCCCCTCGGCACGGCTTGCCGCCGATCGATTGAACGACTGTTCGTTCGTGAAAAACATCTGCTCGCCCCTTTAGGCTGTTTGTTCTTGGCGAATCATTCGCAGATGAAAATTTGGAGAAAAATAGAGAAGTTTGAGGGGGTTTCTCGAATGTTGGCAGTTGTATAAAGCTGTGAGCCTCCATGCGGCACCTCACGCGCTTACAGTCGCGGCAATATGGTCTGTGCAATAGCCGACCTTGGGCCGACGACCACATGCGGTAGAGTATTAGCTGAAATGGACGTTGATCGTCAGAACAGAATTCCAGAATGAGCAATGGCCGTTTACAGATCCAGCGAATGTGCTCAACGCCGTGCAAAAATCGAGGTTCGAACCTCACCAACTAGGACCATCGCGCGCGCATTGACAAATCCATGTCTGGAAGAGGGCGTGCCGTGTCGTGATATTTGGCACCCGAGCAATGCCCCGCACGAGCGATTAACGGCCTTCCAGTTGATGAGAGCACGATGCAGTCCTTCAACGGTTGTGGTCTGCTGAACGAATTTCGGCTACAATAATGATGTTTCAAACTCGTGGGTCACCGGGTTCATCCGGTTATCGAGCTGCATTTCTTTATCGGTTTCGAGGTTTTGGGCAATTGGCAGAAATAAACAAAGATCAGGATTCTACATCGCCTTCGGCGCAGTCATTGCTTCTGCGCGCCCAGGATCTGTATCGGAACGGCGACCTTGGTCAAGCTGAAGCCGTCACGAAGTCCTTGCTCAACATTCCGTCCGCACGGCCCGATGCGCTGTTTGGTCTCGGCATGATTCAGGTGAAGCGCGGATTGACCGAGGAAGCAAAGAAGAATTTCACTCAGGCTCTCGAGTTAGCTCCCAACTCCGCTGATGCGCATTTCCAGCTTGCAAGGCTGCTACATGATACGGCTCCAAACGAAGCCGAAGCGCACTATCGCAAGGCGCTGGAATCCCGGCCCGGATTTCCTGAAGCGCGTGATGGATTATCTCGGCTTTGCACCCCGCCAGTTCCGTCGCCCGACCTGTCCGGGCCGCAATATCCTGCCGAGGCGGGTGCGGAAGCCTCACCGCCGCAATCCGCAGCGAGCGAAGCCGAGGACAACGGGAGAAGCTCTTTGGCAATGGCGTGCGCCATGATCGGCATCGCGGTCCTGTCCATAGCTGTCTGGGGCCTGTTGGCATGGGTAATTGACGAATTTCTGCCGGAAATGGGCGATTTCGGCCTCTTCGCTCCGATTCTGTGGCGGTCGTTGTTTTCCTGTTGGGGATTGGCCGCCTCATACGCAGATCAAGGCTGGTAGAAGATCCCTTTATTGCGATGGTCGAATCCGATCGCGATCCGATTTCTGCCGAAATCGCCAAGCTCCTTAAAAGCGTTGTTCTCGACCGCAGGCCTGCACTGCTGGCACACCCGGGCAACATATTTGTTTTGCCCGCCTTTGTTGGCGGATGCGTCTTCTTTGCGTTGATCATGGCGCCGGCGCGCCTTGGAGGTATTCGCCTTCCACAAGCAAGCGAAACCGAAGCCATTTTGGTGGCCGTAGTTTCGGCGGCAGCTATTTCCGTGATCGCTATTCTCCGAATTTTGACGACGAGGATCACAATCCGTCAGGGACGGGTGCGCCTTGCCCGGGGAATTTTGCTCCGGCAAATCTCCTATGTCGAACTGGCCCGGGTCACGGACGTGACGGTGCACCGAGGTCCGTGGGGCCTGTTGACGGGGTACGGGACATTGACGCTAACGATCGGCGTACAAACGCCGCGCAACGTCCAACTCAGCGGGATCGCGAGAGGTGCACGGCTGAATAACCTTGCGGAGAACATCCGGCAGACGTCGGTTGCCCTTCGTGCCAGCCGTTGGGGGCGCGACGTTCTTGTCTGGCGCTAGGTGCTGCAACGCCTAGCCTTTCATCAAGGAGAGGAAGCGACATGACAACAAGCAGTGGTGATTGGAAGGGCTCGATTTCCGGTGCCGTGGATAAGGCTCTCGAGGCGGCCGGAGCTGCCAAGGACTCCATCGGCAAAGTGATTGATGATCCCAAGGGAGCGGCAGGAGCCGCAAAGGATGCGGTTGTTGATGCCATTGCAGACGCAGCATCGGATCCACTGGGGGCTGCAACGGATGCGTATGAGGCGGTCACGGATCCTTTTGGAATCGGCGACGCCGTCGAGGAGGCAATAAGCGAAGCGTTGAGCGACATCGCCGGTGAAATCGCCCCGGAAGGCTCATCCGCGGGAGGAAGCGGAGACGCGGCATCGGGTGGCGGCGGCGCGACCGGGGGTTCGGGTGCCGAGGATCGCTCGGCGACGGCGCCAGTGCTGCTGGAGGTGCCGGTGCAGGCGGAGCCGCAGGAGCAGAAGGTGGTGCCGGTGCAGGCGGAGCAGCGGGTGCAGAAGGTGGCGGAGCAAGTGCTGGTGCCGGAAGCGCCGCGGGAGGCGGCGCGAGCACAGGTGGAGGCGCTTCTGGCGCGGCCGCAGGCGCTGGCGTTGGCGGTGGCGCCGCAGCAGGTGCAGGCGCCGCGGCGGGCGGTGGCATGACCGCTCAGGCTGCCGCTTGGGCCATCGGGCTCGGTACGGTCTCAGGCGTACTTGGCAACGCGATCTCCGAGGCGCTCTCCTCCGGAGGGGACTCCAACGAGGCGCAACCGGACACTGAGACTTCGGACACTGATGGCGAATCTGGCGCGCAGGATGGCACAGCAGACGGCGATGAAGCCGGTGCCAACTCAGGAGACGATACATCGGAGCAGGGCACATCAGGCGACGCAGGTTCTAGCAGCGGTGGCTCGATCGAGGGGTCGGGTTGGGGTGATGCCGATTCTTCCGAATCCGGTGGTACGGGCGGCGAAAGCTCCGGCGATACCGGCGGCGGTGAAATCCAGGGCTCTGGATGGAGCGAATCCGATGGCTCCGGAGCCGAGGACGGCGGCGGCGGCATCGAGGGATCCGGCTGGGGCGATGACGGGTCCGGCGTGTCGGACGACGGATCTGGCAGCGGTGATGGCGATCAATCATCGGGCGGCGCGGGTGGAACATCCGGCGGGGATGGCGGTGCCTCGGGCAGTGAGGAAGGGAATGGCGGCGGGTCGAGCGGTGATGGCAGCGGCGGTTCGGACGGAGATGGCGGCGGTGGTACTATCGGGAGTGAAGGAGGGGGTGGCCTAGACGATCATTCAACTGGTGGAACGGGTGAATGAAAGCCTGTGACAGGTGGCTTATGCGGACCATCCATTGATGGAGCCCGCCCACTCGCGCTGGTTCTCAAGCGCGGTTCCCTCCTCCCCTCCGGAGCGGTAGAAACCACCAAACGAACATCTGACAAACTTCAAAAGTCTCAGACCCATGCATTTTTCTTCGCGGTCGGTGCACAGGCTTTCGGCGAAATTTCGGTCTATACCCCAGGGGGCGGGGTCGGAATGTACCGGCCCCCGCACACTGTTAGAGAAGCCAGAGCCTCTCAGACTTTGATCAACTCCAGCGCCAATTCGAGCGCCTCTTTGGCCTTTGCACTGATCTCTTCGTTCTCAGATTTTGCAAGCCTGTCTAGCTCTCTGAGAGATTTGATTGAATACTCGTGGCTTCCGTTGATCGCGATGCCTTCGAGATCGTCGATCCATTCTAGCGACAATTCCGTTTCTTCTGTTTCTTTGAAAGCGCGCGCTCCAGCGACTGCCCGGCGAAAGTAAGTCTCTTCATTTTCTGACATTCGGTTCTCCTTTCTCCTGTCATGACAAAAACTAGGCAGGAGAAGTCTCTTAGTCATGTAGTTTGTTGTTTTCTGACAATGGCTTACAATGCCAGACACTGCTGACATTGTATTGCGTCTGTCTGTCGCCAAATCGATATCTGATTGAATTATCTAGGCCGAACCGACTGACAATCTGGACATCGGAATACAAACCGACAGACAATGCCGTACACATTCGCAAATTCATCATCGAAAAAAGTTGTTGGGCGCTGGTCTCGTTAGGGTACACCCCACCAAAACGAAGCGATGAGACACTAAAAACGTATCAATTAAGTGTCTTGTAATTACCGAAGTGATTCTTATATCGAGTCTAGAGCCAAACGAGACACGGTGTGAAAATGAAAATCGGATATCGCAGAGTCAGTACGACAGATCAGAACTTGGACCGGCAAGAGCTCGACTGGTGTGAAAAGGTCTTTGAAGAGAAGCTGAGCGGTGCGAACCGTGATCGGCCAGCGCTTCGAGAATTGATCGACTTCGCCCGAGAGGGCGATGAGGTCATCGTTCACAGCCTCGATCGCTTAGCCCGAGACCTACGCGACCTAGAAGGCATCGTAGACGAGCTGAACGAAAAGGGAGTCACGGTTGAATTTCTGCAAGAGCGGCTGCGCTTCTCGCCAGATGCAGACGATCCGCTGTCAAAGCTGCAACTGCATCTGATGGGCGCCTTCGCCGAGTTCGAGCGATCTATGATCCGCAAACGCCAGGCCGAAGGTATTGCCCGAGCGAAGGCCAAAGGCGTCTATAAGGGCCGCAGAGCCACCATAGACCGTGATCGGGTTGCTCAACTGCACGCAGTTGGGATGGGGGCTACGGAGATAGCTAGTGAGCTTGGGATTGGGCGGGCGTCGGTTTATCGGGTATTGCAAGGCAACTGAACGTAGATGTAGACACAACGGCCACACAGCTGCCGTTCGCTGCTCTTGCAATATTAAGCCCTACCGAGGTCAGCTTTGCGCAGGAAGCGGACTTTGCAAATTCCGAGCAGCAGCCCGATGCTACCTTTAGTTCAAAGAAAGGTGATTTTGCGACGAACCTAACGATCCCACATATTTCGCTGGAAATCACAAATACCAGAAATCAAAAGAGGTATCCTGCAAGGCAATCACGAAAACGCCAGAACCCGTTATTGCCTGCAAGTCGGGCTTTTTCACATCACAGCTCAGGTACTATTGTCTCTACTTGCGTTTCGGCATCGTTCTGGATTTTCTGAAGCTCGTCGAGCCAATTATCTTCGTGAAATGCGAGCGTTGCTTCGAAATGGGCATCCAAGACGCCAAATGCTTGGTAAATTGCAATAAAAGCCTTGTCTTTGTCCGAACGGTTCTGTTCCCGAATGCCAAAAAAAGCATCTGTGGCGCAGTTAGATGGAATTGGAAGACTAACCTTATTTGCAAAAACCACATCGACTGCATCAAAGCGGAAAGAAATCATGCAACCGTCTTTGATGTTTGGTTCACGATGCAAATTCGCGATCAGTTTCTGATCGATTAACGTGGCATCTGAGCGATAGCTTGAAGCACCCCATCTGCCCTCGCGAGAACCTCCAAATACTTGAGCGCCGCGGTTCGGATCGGCACCCATAAAAAACTCACTATAGGCGACGTCGCCTAAATCGCCGCGCCCCGCGTAAGTCCCTTTTTCAAAGGAGCCGTATTTTTCGTTCATGGCCGCGTAGACAGCATCCAGAGAGTTCTTATCAACAGAGAGTTGCCGAAAAACTGCAAACACTCGATTATCCAAAAAGCCAACAGAAATTCTCTCATCGCCAGGGTTGGCCTCATCCAAAACGAACTGCATTCCTTCTATTCGAGGGTTGTTTTCTAGGGCATCTCGCATCGAACCTTGTTGTATCAAGTCCAGGTTGGTGGTTGGTAAAGTGTAAGATTGACCATCAGGTCTGGTTGAGAACCAGCTAAGATTTGAGAGGATGAATGCCCCGTTAGCAGGGTAATTTTTGTCGGCGGGGCTCTCGCTATAGCCGCGCTCGTTGATCAATATTTGTATGACATCCTCTTTACTCATACCGACTTCAAGTCCCAATACGTCGAGGTTTGCGGGGCTTTTTGCTTCTGACGTAACAGAAAGTGGCAATATCCGCTCGGCAGAAAACTCCGCAGATTTGTTGCCCGCGGAAACATCTATCGACGCGACACTGTCCGCTAGTTCGACATTCATCAAAAAAGATTCAGGACAGCTTTGGGGGTCAGGTACAGACACCCAATTTTTACTGGCTTCCGATTTCCGTAATAAACCGTTGCACCGAAGTACTTTGTGAACCAGCCGAAAACGGCCTGCATTTTCGCCAATTGCCAATTCAATAAAGCCTTCAGGCTTAGCGTTGGGACCGACACTACCCGCATAGAACCCACCGTTTTGTTCCTGCGCCTGTGCGCCTTGCCCCAACAAGAAGGTAAACGACACCGCTGTTGCAGCTACAATATGCTTCATGATTCTATCCCATTTTACTCAGGTACATAGTCGAACTCGAAACCGGCTCTAAATTTACGAACGGCGCAATCTTCACATTTGAGACGCGTCAAAAATTTTCACATCTGTGCATGTTGTTTAGCAGATCACTCGAAATGTTTCTTGTTGGCAACCCCTTACGCGTCGGTACACTATGCGTTGACGGATGCTTCCGGTGTCGTGCAATGGCGATGCAGGTTGCTGCAACATCGCTCAGCCTGGACGGCTGGCATTCGGTCCAAAGCCGGTCTATGACAGTCCGGAAAGCTGTTTTGAGATTGCGCGATGTAGCAAAAACGGAAAGGCTAGGGAATTTTCCGGGCTCTGGCGTGTCCCAAACTTGCCGCAGATGGGCTTCAGTTCTTCGCACGCTGGTCCCCCGCGACAGTCTATACAGGCCCTGCGCAGAATTGGATGACACCAAGATGATCGTGTTCACATGAAGAAGACGAAAAGTTTTTTCGGGGCGGCCTCTTTGGATGTGGGCCGTTCCATTTTCAGCCGAAACCAACTTAAAAGGGGCTATTCATGATACCCGCAAACTGGAAAACACTTACTGCTATTGCGCTATCCGTGCCAACGGCTTCTCACGCCCAAGAAATACGGAACGGTAATTACAGCGGAGCCACGCAGGCCAGCACGACCGTGGTCGTGAACATCAACAACAAGCGGGGAGACATCACAATCCTCGCCAATGGCTGCCTTGGCTTCGTGGAGGGCATTCTGGCGCGCAATGACAAGGGACAGCTCTTTCTGGTCGATGACCTCTATGACGAGTCGCAGTGCGCGGTTGCCCTCATTCCTCAGAGTGCGACGAGCTTTCAGACACAGGAAGGGCCAGAATGCAGTTACCACCACGGGGCTGCTTGTGACTTCAATGCTCTTGTTCAGTTGCAACAATAGTAGGAATGCGAGATGCGATGGATTCTAGAGCAAATCGATTACAAGACGTTCTGAACATCACGCCTCTACCATTTTCTAACCAGTTAATAAGACTGATCCCAACACTGCTGCCCGCCAAACCAGATGTTGACACTGCTGCCTAGAAATGTGGATTTGCCGGCTTAATCGGGTCCATTAATGAGCTATTGCACCATTCAAGAGCAAAGATGCGGAAAGCAGTAAAGCCCGCAATCCGCACTTGCAGAGTCTCGTATTGAAAGTCCGCTTCGGGCTGAGACCTGCCGAATGCCTCTGCGGCAACTTAGCGGTACGGCAAAGGCTGCTCAGGGCTCAAACCACCTGTCTGAACCCGCTGCAGAGAATGGCAGCTCAGTGCCCCAAAGCTCCGGATCCTGCTCAGTGCACAAACGACCGCTACTCAAGCACCAACTGACATTGGGCAAGGCCAGATTTCTGGCCCTGTTGACGCTTTATTCTGATATTGGAGCCTAATACAGGAAAAAGACCCCTATTTTACCATCCAAAGCTATTGGCACATAGCCGAAGACAACTTCAGTGGGGGAAGACTAATTTGACATCCCAACAATCGCAGCACCCCAACGTCTCATAGACTCCAACGCCTTTCCGATGCACCCTGTAAGAATAAAGGGTTGGGTCTGGAGGACATATGCGCGGAAATGACTTTGCTTCACTCGTTCACCGAATTCTGACGACCGAAGCCCAATTCAGCTCAAAAGAGGTCGCGCGGCATATGGGTCTGGAATACGATGCCTTTTACGCCCGTCTGCGCAACCGGACAGTGTTCTCGGCAAATGAAATAAAGGACTTGCTTTCTGCCATGCCTGACGCGCGGCTTGTGGGCTACTTCCTCGAAGAGACGAACTTTGTAGCAGGCGACCGTATCGAATCCAGCGGGCGCGACGACGAAGAAAACCTATACCGAGCCACCAACCGTATCGTTCTTGAAGCAACAGAAGTGATGCGCGCCATGCATCTTGCACTCGCAGATCACCGGGTGGATCATCAAGAAGCCCTAACCATTCAGGCCGAGATAGAAGAGGCTGAACGCGCTCTTGTTGCCTTGCGTCTGCACATTGCCGAAGCATCTAAAAAGCGCAGCATGTCAAAATAACACGCGTCAAATTGATTGCGCCAGACGTCGGAAACACTCATTTCCCATGCTCCACCCGAAAAGCAAGGAGCCCCAATGGATAGTTCTTCCGGCCAACATAATCCTCTTAGCATTCGGTTAGGTTTCACCACGCCACAACACAAGAACACAGGGTTTTCCAACCGCACACCGAGTGAGCCGACAACACAGGAAATCCGCACCGGAGCAGAAGGCCACCTTATCAGCTTTGCGCCAACGGGCTCCGGTAAGACTTGGGCATTGGCCATCCCCACCTTGCTGGATTACCCCGGGTCCGTTGTGGCCTTTGATCCCAAGGGCGAATTAACGAAAGCTACAGCGGCGCGCGGCAGGCCATGGGTCAGGACGTAATCATTCTGGACCCCTTCGGGATTACTGGCCTTGAAGCAGAAAGCCTGAACCCAATGGACCTTGTTTTGGGCAAGGAGCCAACATTGGAAGATGCCCAAAGTCTAGCGGCATCTGTCATCAATAGGGTGAGCGATCTGGAACCGTTTTGGGATATCAGTGCGCGAAACCTGGTTGCCCAACTGCTGCTCTACACACAGTATGAAAGCCCGAAGGGGCTGCGAACCCTACACGAAATCAACTATCTGCTGAACCAAAGCCTGAAAGATTTTGGGCTCACCATCCGCGATATGGCGCGATCCAAAAACAATCTGGTTTCAAGCGGAGCCCATTCCCTACCGACACAAGCAGACAGAACAGTGGCCTGTATTCTGGCATCCGCCCGAAGCCACACCGAAGTCTTCAGGGGCGAAGCCGTTCGAAAAGCAACCAGCGCCACAAGCTTTCCCTTGGAAAAACTGGATGGGGATAATGGTGTAACTATCTATCTGGTCCTACCACCTGTTTATTTACGCAGCCATTCCGCGCTTGTCCGAGTCTGGATGGAAGCTTTGATTGGTTGGCGTGTTCGACAGGTTAATGAAGTCAAACGCGAAACGCTTTTTCTCATTGACGAGGCCGCGCAATTGGGGCCAATGGATTTTTTGCTCACTTCGGTGACCCTGCTGCGCAGCTATGGAGTAAAGTGCTGGACCTTCTGGCAAGATCCCCAACAACTTCAGGCCTGCTACCCTCAGGATTGGCAGACGCTTTTCAATAACTGCCGCTACCACACTGTATTCGGTCGCCAGTCCTTCCTCGCCGAAGAAGCCTTTGCGCCGCTTTATGGAACAGTCGAAAACGATCTGAAGCAATGCGGGTATTTCGTTGAGCTCGGCGAAACGCCTTGTGCCTTTACACGCCCGGACGTTAATCGCGTGGTAGAACGTGTCCGCTCGCAGCCGCAACTCAAGGTCGAAAGAAAAAAGCCAAAGCCAAGTGAAGCAAATGCAGCTTTAAGCAAGCTGCTCAAAGAAGCTCCCGAACGCCCTGAGCCAGATTGCGGCGCGTGCGTTGATCCTATCCCTTTCTAGTTGGTTCCCTCCACCCCTAGTTACGTTCGGGCTAAAGTGACTTTTTCTGTTCCAATCAGCTTCGGAAAACAGAGTCGCGGTCGCGCGTTTCGTGACAGTGGTGTTTTTGCAGCACCCCGATTTAACCTTCTGCTTTTTGCATTCTTTTCTCAAGATCCTCAAGCATCCAATGGTCTGAAGGCTGCAAACGCCCTTCCTGACAAAGTTTCTGCGCAATACTAAGAGCGGCCTTGTACTCCGCGGCGGCGTTACTGCCTGCTTCCGCAAGTTTGACATGGGCGATTATCAAAGCACGTTGCCAGTCCGCATTGTCCGGATCACGCGCAGCAAGTGTGGCGCGGACTTCCATGGCCTTGCGGTACTCTGAAAGCGCTCCCGGGCGGTCCCCTGTGGCCGCCAGCATATTTTCCGAACTTGTCGTGGCTGACCGAAAGATTGCGCTGCCAGCCCGCATTGTCCGGATCGCGCGCAGCGAGTGTTTTATGCTTGAATAAGAGTTCCTCATAAATGCGTGTCGCCGCAACTCTATGACCCTTCCGCACCAGAGTATCGGCTACGTTACCCAACAAGTTAACTGGGGTATTACCCAGTACCCAAGATGAGCCGGAGCCACCTTCATGCTCTTTGCTGAACCGCTCCGCAGCTTCATAAGCCCCTTCATAGTTTCCGAGTTTGTTCTGAATATGCACAAGTCGGGCAAGAGCCAAACCCGTTTGGGGTGAGCCTGCGAGCAACATACGATCCGACGCCAAAGCAAGGGCGTGCGCAAGATCATCATGTGATAATCTGTCAAAAGAACCAGGTTCTTCGACCAATGCTCCAAGCAATTCATCCAGTATCTGATAAAGCTCACCCTCCTTCGGCCAGTTCTCGAGGCTGACCGAGGCCATACCAGAGTGCCGGTAGGTTTCAGCAGCCTCTGCAAAAAGCCGTTCCGTGAAACGCGCGATGTCATTGCGGGACTGATCGACAACATCGCGCACAAATCGGTAGCGGATTTCCCCGTCTTTCAATCCGCCACGCGCTGCGGTTTCAAAACGCGCCTCGGACAGCCGGTCGACCAGACTGACCACAAAGCGGCTTCCCAGTACACTTGCCAAGAGCAAGGCCCGCCTTGCATCAGGAGCGGTGTCGTGCAGCCGTTCAAGAACGATTTCATCGATTGGAAGTTCGGATAACTCCGGACCTTTTCGCAACCATCTTCTGTCAGATCTGCCTGCTGATCCATGTCTTGAAACCAGATAGGACGTGATTTCATTCTGGCGGCAATCTGCTCCAATTTGCGTGGGTTCCCGCCACTCTTCTCAACAATTCGCTCAACGATCTGTTCCGAAAGCCCCGGAAACTGGTTCTTCAAGGCTGGCGTTAGATCATCAACAGGTTCTCCAAGATCAATTTGGACATAGCGCTGTTCTGACAAAGTATCACCACCGACCCCTGTAAATGGCCCGGGATCGCTCGATCTGCGACTGCTTGCGTGGTGCAAGACCTCGGCGATTTTACTGCGGGGCTGCTCAACGTTCTGCCCATCTCGCCACTTAAGAAGCTGGCGGCTCCAATGTGTGAGAATAAGCAACAAAGGCCATCCTTCCCTGGTGCTCGTCGCGATTAGTTTTTCGGTAAATGCTGCTGTTGCTTGATCCCTGTCAGCAAACTGCGCGTCGTCAATTAGCACAACAAGCGGAACCCCAACAAACCCCTTTGAAGCAGGTGAAAAGAGGCGGGACAAATCGGCAATAACGCCATAAACAACAGAATCGATCCTTTTCCCAGCAGCATCCAAAGGAGCATCGCCGTCGTTTATGTGCTTTTTGACAATTGACCCGATACTCAAAACACTCGCGCCGATGCGCTTGATCAACCCTATGCCGATGGCTTCACCGGCGACTTCTATCGAAGCATCCGCAATTTCGATACCAACTTCAGACGCCAGATCTAATGCCTCAACAACAAGCGCACGTTTGCTTGACTTTCGGCGCGCCCATAGTTGTGCTGCAGTGAGGTGAGGAAGCAAGTCTTCCAGGCCGTTGAAGACAGTATTACCGGGGTTGGGGCCATCGGCAACTGCAAGACCCCACCAGACAAAATTCGAGGTTGCGCTGTAGTTGAACTGGTTGTTCTCGGCTTCTGGCATCACCGCAACGCGTTCAGCTAACCGAGCATAGTCATCAGGCCAATAATGTTCCGGATCACATTCCGTTGTCAGGTGTCGATACAACTCCATTGCTAACCGGGTTTTACCCAATCCTCTTTCCGCGTGGATCATCACTACGCGGTTAATTGGTTTTTCCACTGGTTTGCCGGGTTTTAGCTGCCTCGCGGCTTCTGCGACTTCTTCATAGGCACTCTTCAGCCGTTCTAAGTCGGCATGGCGATTCTCGCCGCAAAAGCTAAGTTCTTGCACGCTAAACCCTCTGATTAATCATTAGGAGCGAGAGCACCGCCACCTCTTCAGAAGTGCTATCGCAAGGAAAACGTTTATTTTATTGAACTCTTGCACGGCCTTGATGTCTTAACAAAACTTTTTTGAGAACCTCCCAGAAAATGCAATGTTGAGGAAGTGTTCATGACAATTCCCGCACATTTCTGTTGACCAAGTACAGAAGGTGTGTGCCTTGTTTCGTTTTCCAAAAACTCTATGGCGACTAAACAAGCTCGAAAGTTATTACACCTAACTGGATTGCTGCACCCGCATCCAAAGTCAAAATGTGCCATTCCTGATTTTCATTGCTGTCGCTAAGCGCGGTTCGGACGTTCGTTTCTGGAGAGGCAAAGGCGGCTCAGTCCCGCTCAGCTGCTATTTAGCGTCGGGCTCTGAACGTCCGGTTTGCGCGGTTTGCAACGCGCTGAGAGCAAAGCCACAAAGTGCGGTGGAGGTCTGCTTTGGGCTGAGGGTGTGTGAAAACTCTGGCCCACGAGCTCTCTCGTCGTGCTCGTTTTAAGCGCCTGTGTAAAAGCTCTCCCAGAAGCGCCAGAGAATGCACATAGAGGGTGCTTTCGTCGTATTTTGCTAGACCGTCAGAGTTTTCACACAGCCTCGGCTCAGAGCAGTCATTTGACATATTCAGTAGGACATTAACGCGGTTCTAACAGCCTAGTGCCTCCTGCGCGGACAGAGCGGACCTCTGGCGAGCAATTTCCAACTAGTTTTTCCGGCTCAGAGCCAACGTAAACAAAACGGCCAATTGTCATCTTTTTGGATATGCGAAAAAGGCGCTGCGAGATTTATCGAACTTATGATTGTGCCAATTATCGCGCAACGACGCATAGGTGATGATACGTGATTGAGATT
Organism: Ruegeria sp. AH3; assembly: GCF_056536265.1. NCBI lineage: Bacteria > Pseudomonadati > Pseudomonadota > Alphaproteobacteria > Rhodobacterales > Roseobacteraceae > Ruegeria > Ruegeria sp. AH3. The sequence continues at coordinate 795,356 of NZ_JBQFJL010000002.1, read as the reverse complement.
TCGGAAGGTTGGGATCGCGCACGTAGACAACTTGCTCTGTGTCATTAAACCCCATCAACACAAAAGTGTGACCAGCATCTTGATGGACTTCAATCAACACCGGCAACCCCTTTTTCAGATGTCGCTTGATCCTGTTGAGGCCGGAAGCAAATCCCGAGCTGGTGCGTGGATAGCTCTGTATCTTCCACCTATAACCAACTTTTCCAAGTGCGTAGTTCATGTCACGCCAATATGTAAAGTCTTTGTTTCGCTGGCTTATTGGCTTGTGGCCTTCCGCTAAGGCCTTGAGTTGTCGTGGATCGGCAGCATCACCAAAATAGCGAAGAACCATCGCCGCAGATGTTGGCACACAGAGATTAGGTCCCTGACGAATATGGGGCACATCCAAACGTACAATCGTTTCAGAAACCTGCGGCGAAGGAAGCTTTCGGTGAGAAATTGAGCCTTGTTTCCAACTGATTTCTGCGCTCGAATATGTCGCCCAACACAGAGAGGTAACGAAAATCAACAAAGCTGATAGTAGGCCTGACCTTTGAAAGTGCATTCAATACCTCAATCTATTCAATTTCCACAACAAACGAGTTAGTGTTTCCCCAATAATCTCCCCACTTGTTGGAAAACCTAGGTGTTTCACTGTTCCGATTGCGCCTAACGTTCATATACACGGTGGTATACTCTTCATTGTTCCAATTGTTTGGTTGCCCTGGAAGCCAGTTAGTAAATCCGACTTCCTCGCCACTGTCCCATGTCCAACCACTAGATGGTTCTTTAGAGTTCTCGATTTGGATCAAGCCTATTGTCGGGCCAATCCACGACGTTCCGATGCCGTCCATATGCCAATAAGCAGGATCACGCGAAACCAAGTCCGAAATATATCCGTTTTCTTCTTTTGTGCTAATCGAGGCTAAATAGCCGTTTGCTTGATCGGCGAAGGCTTTTGCTTCGAGCCATGAAACTAGCGTCGGCGGCTGTGCTACAACATATAGGTGATGATTGAAGTAGCCATATGTAAGCCGCATCCCTTCGAGAGCTACTGAAGCTTGAACCAATCTCGGATCAGAATTCTTTAAAGACAGAAGTTCTGGAGAGAGCTTTCGGCTGACCTCCTGCGCTTCAGTAAGTTCACCTACGAGTGTTTCCGAGACGTGATTTGTAACGGAAAGTGCCTCGAGTGTCTCATTGTCAAGAATACCGGTATCAGTGATGCCAATCGACTTTTGGTAGTCAGCGACTGCATTTCTGAAGCTTTGACTCACTTGTCCCGGCATGTAGTCGTCTAAAATACCCAGATCTTGCAACTTTTCCTGTGCGCTCAAAATTGTTTGCTCTAGTTGGTTTGATGGGGAGAGCGATTCCGGCCACAAAACAAAGTAGCCAACAACCCCGCAGGCGCTGAATAGACCGACTAGAAAAAGCGAATATACTATCTGAGTTAGGGAACGCTTTTGAACTCCAAGTTTTCCCCCTTTGGGATTTACTGCGTATACTCGAACGGGAGTAGCTATGTTTTTTAGTTTTTGAGTACCAAGAGGTAGATAAGTGACTTCAACTTGGTTTTTGAGCAAATCGTACGCAGTTCCAGAGACAACCAACCCGCCAGGTTCAGCTAAGCTTTCGAGCCGTGCTGCGATGTTGACTCCGTCTCCGTAGAAATCACCATCATCATAGATCACGTCTCCTAGGTTTATGGCCATCCTATAAGCAATTCGCTTTTCCTTTGGGAATGACTCCTCGCGAGTTTCAATTTCCTGTTGGATAACGACGGCACATTGAACGGCTTGAACGACAGACGAAAATTCTGCGAACCAACCATCTCCTGTGAATTTTATGAACTTTCCATTGAAAGCGGCAGTCGTAGGTTCAACAATTTCGAGCCGATGCCGCTTTTGTCGGGTTATTGTGCCGGTTTCGTCCAGTTCGACCAAGCGACTAAAGCTAACCATATCGGTTGCTAGAATGGTAGAAACTCGACGGTCCAAACTGTGTCTTTCTACAAGTCAGGTTCTTGATAAAATTTTTCAACATCAAACCGAATAACTGCCTGTGCGTCAACTAGGGGCTTCACATTGAACTCTAGACATGTTCGGGTGAATCTTGACATGCTTCCCGTTTTTTAATTGGGCTTATTATGTTTGCATGCAGGTTGAAGAAACGACCAATTTCCCTCTATCCTGATGGTCCGCTTTGTCGCTCATTCTACTAGTTTGTTCGGTCCGCAGCATGTCCGCCATCAGCACCCATGGAACAGACTAGGTTGATTGCGTAGCGGAGGATTTCAGGCTCATCGTAACCATCAGAGAGTGGAGATGAGAATGAAATCCGGGAAACAGAAAGCGTCAGTAGAGAGAGTTGTCAAAGACATCCGCAGGAAGACACGGCGCCAGCATTCGGCAGAGGAGAAGATCCGTATTGTGTGTCCGTCATCGAATGATTTGGAACACGAGCGTTTGATTGGCTTAGGAGGATCAGGCTCGCCGTAGTTTCAATCTACGCCGCGTTCTGATGATGCAGCAAGCGGCGTTTCTGGATTGTCTGGTGTTTGATTTCCTTTCTGCGTCTGAGGATTGTTTCGGCTCGACCGAAATAGACATCGGCGGGTGTCAGATTGCTGATGCTCTCGTGGTATCGGTTGTGGTTGTAGTGATTGATGAAGTCGCCGATGGCCTGTTCGAGCGCTCCTGGCAGATAGTAGTTTTCCATCAGGACACGGTTCTTCATCGTCTGATGCCATCGCTCAATCTTGCCCTGGGTCTGCGGATGGTTGGGCGCTCCCCGAACATGATCCATACCCTGCTCATCCAGCCATTTCGCCAACTCGCCAGAGATGTAACTGCTGCCGTTGTCGCTGAGCAGCCGGGGCTTGTGGGCAACGGTGACACTGTCACAACCTGATGCAGCCAAAGCGTCTTCCAGTGTTCCTGTGACATCGTCAGCTTTCATCGTGGTGCAAAGGCGCCAAGAGACAACGTAACGGCTGTAATCATCCAGGATCGTAGACAGGTAGAACCAGCCCCAACCGATGACTTTGAGATAGGTGAAGTCGGTCTGCCAAAGCTGGTTCGGCCGCACAGTCTTCTCATGGAATTCATCCGCCGCTTTGATGGTGATGCAGGCTGGGCTAGTGATCAGATCTTGTGCCTTCAGAAGCCTGTAAACACTGGCCTCAGAAACGAAGTAGCGCCTGGTGTCGGTGAACCGCACCGCAAGCTCGCGGGGCGATAACTCGGGTTCTTCCAGAGCCAGTTCCACGATCTGCTTGCGCACCTTGTCGGGGATGCGGTTCCAAACCCTACCGGCCGAGAATGGCGATCCTCAAGCCCGGCCTCGCCGAAAGACAGATACCTGTCGTACCAGCGGTAGAAGGTCGTTCTGGGAATGCCGAGCTTTTCCAGTGTGCGTTTGATCGGCAGGTGCGAACCGTCAACCAGCCGGATGATCTCAAGCTTTTCGGATGCGGGATATCTCATTCGTCGTCTCCACCATCCTCGAACATGCTTTTTTTGAGCAGCCGGTTCTCAAGGGTCAGGTCGGCGACTACCTCTTTCAGCGCCGACGATTCCGCTCTCAAATCCTTCACCTCAGAGCTGGTAGCCTGGCGTGCGGTATCGCCAGCCAACCGCTTCTTACCGGCCTCAAGGAACTCTTTCGACCAGCTGTAATACAGGCTCGTAGCTATTCCTTCACGGCGACACAGCTCCGCTATGCTGTCTTCACCACGAAGCCCATCCAACACAATACGGATCTTCTCCTCTGCCGAATGCTGGCGCCGTGTCTTCCTGCGGATGTCTTTGACAACTCTCTCTACTGACGCTTTCTGTTTCCCGGATTTCATTCTCATCTCCACTCTCTGATGGTTACGATGAGCCTGAAATCCTCCGCTACGCAATCAACCTAGTCTGTTCCATGGGTGCTGATGGCGGACACCCGAAAGTCGCGTTGATCGCTGCGTGTAACCTGCTGATTATCCTGGGATCGGTATTGTTTGAGGCCTCACGGATCGCCTGGAGCCAGCCAATTTCGTTTCTATTAACGGGTTCGCCAAATACTTCCACAACCGCCTCAGCTGCTGCCCGGCCAATCGCCTGTTCCAGCGCAAACTGCATGTCTTCTCTTTAGCGATACTAAGGTTGGGGATGTGCGGAAGGAAACGCGGGATGTTCAACATCTTTATTTTTTGTTGAACATCAGGCATGCTCAACAAAAATTGAATCTGTTGAACACAGCAGGGATAAAGATGTTCACGCACCACTCATCCATAGCGCATGCTGCCTATCACGACCTTCTGCGGTCCTTGCAGGACGATGCTGTTTCGGACATCCGGGGCATCCCCACGCGTGTCGAACGAAACGGTAGGACCTACTGGTATGACACTTACCGTATCGGCTCTGATGTCAAGAAGCGCTACATCGGTGAGGACAGCGAAGACTTGCAGGGAAGGTTGGAGCAGCACAAGGCTTTGAAGGCTCGCCAGGAAGAGCGACGCCGTAGCCGGACACGCCTCGTGCGGCTTCTCAGAGCTGAAGGTTTTCTGGGCTTGGATGCGGCGACAGGCAGCATGCTTTCGGCGATGGCGGCGTCCGGTGTATTTCGTCTCGGAGGCACCATTGTGGGCACCCATGCCTTTCGCCTCTACGAAGGTGCCTTGGGTGTCCGTTTCGACATGGATATGGCGGCTCACACCGATGACATCGACATCGCTAGCTTCTCAAGATTGTCACTGGTGCTGGAGGATGCCGCATTCCCACCACTTGAGAATGTGTTCGGCGATTTTGACTTCGCTCCGCAGCCCAGTCTCAAGGCTGGTCGCACCTGGCGCTGGAAACAGACGCGCGGCGATACACTCGTCGAGTTTCTCACGCCATCCTTCGGTGAGGATGAAAGTGTGCGCGAACTGCCTGCTTTGGGTGTGGATGCACAAGGGCTGCACCATTTGAACTACCTGATCGCAGAACCGATCAAAGCTGCTGTCACTTACCGTAGTGGCGTATTGGTGCAGATCCCGCAGCCCGAGCGTTATGCCATCCACAAGCTGATCGTTGCAGATCGTCGTCTCGGCGAAGAAAGCCTCAAGGCTGAAAAAGATCGGCGTCAGGCAGCGTTCCTGATTGACGTGCTTGCTGAAGATCGGCCCGATGAGTTGCAGGACGCCTACGAAGATGCTCTCTCTCGTGGCCCTAAGTGGCGCTCCCGGATCAAAGCCAGCCTGAGCCGGATGCCAAAGATACAGCGCCTGCTACAAGAACAGTAAGGAGCGCGCGATAGTAGACAGTTCTCCTTGGTTCAATGAACCTGTCGAACCGGGGCAGGACTGGTTGGATTGGTAAAGCTGCCTGAAAATCAGCGCTTCTATGACCTAAAATCAATGGCTTGGCCATCTACACCGATCTTCGGGAGGCAGGGACCGGAGGTTCGAATCCTCTCATTCCGACCAATAAAACAAGGCGCCCACAGGGCCGCCTGCCCATTCCGCTACGTAGTCGGACAAAGCTGCCTTTCGTGCCTCCACGAGGGCAGCACGTAGGCTCGCCTCTACGAAGTTGCCTTGGGTGTCCGTTTCGACATGGGTATGACAGCTCATACCGATGACATCGACATGGCGGATCCTCCGTTTTCCCAAATACAACGCGGACGACTTCAGCGAGGGAGGATCGACGGCAAGCACCTCTTCTACGGTATATTTAGTGGTCCATCGCGCTTCTTCCTCGGTCGGGGCTGTATTACGCACCCCCGGTCTTATGGAAGCGAACCACTGCGGTTGGAAAGGACCATTTGGTGCGAAACAGAGACTAAACAATGTCGATAACAGTAGGTTTCTCTACGACGTTAAGTCAGCGGATCAGTACGATATAGGCGAATTTTGGTGCCGCCATGGTCAACGATCGGTCCCGGTGGCAACATCGGAAGGCGGGTGGCGCGTGCAAGTCCCGGGGTTGTGGTAACGATGCCGACGCGCCAGCCTAGGAAGCGGCTCATTAATACCTTTCCCAATGTGCCATAAAGCGAGCGCAGTCGCTTTTCATCGCCAATTCTGGCCCCGTAAGGAGGATTCACGATCACGAGGCCTTCAGGTCCTTCAGGTGGTTTGATGTCGCTGATCGAGCGGTGTTGAAAACGGGTGACATTGGAGACACCGGCGCGATCTGCGTTGGTAGTTGCGGCCTCAATGGCACCTGCATTGCGATCAGAGCCGAAATAGATCGACTCCAGTGCGGGTGCTGCCGGATTTTGTCGCAGATCCTGCCAGGTATTCCGGTCAAATGATGCCAGATATTCGAACGCAAAGGTGCGGGTCCGACCGGGATTCAGGCCGAGAGCAATCTCAGCCGCTTCAATCGGGAAGGTGCCAGATCCGCACATGGGGTCTAGAACCGGTTCGGATCCGTCAAACCCGCATTCGCGCAAGAACATTGCGGCCATGGTTTCGCGCATTGGGGCTTTTGCAACGGCGGGTTTATGGCCGCGCTTATGCAGTGGCTCGCCTGAACTGTCGACTGAAAATGTGCAGATATCCTTTTCGATTCGCAGCAGAACCCTTATGGGAGCTTCGGTTGAGATCGGAGCGCCCAGCGTTTCGGATATCGCCCTCTCGACACGCTGACGCGCTGCGCCCGCGTGATAGATGCGGGATTTCCGACTGGTGGCTTCGACTTTGATCGGTACGTTCGGGCGAAAATGTTCTGCCCATGGAAACTTGCGCGCTCGTTTGTCCAGCTGCGCCAGATGAACCGCTGGGAAACTGCCCAGGCGAACCAGAACCTTGTTTGCCCCACGCAGCTGCAGATTTGCGCGCCAGACCTCGGGCCAGTCACCGCGGCATGTCACGCCTCCGGGGGTGATGCGTGCGCCGGCAAAGCCGCGTTCACGAGCTTCGGCGCATAAGGGGGCTTCGAGGCCCGGTGTGGCGACAAGAAATATCTCGAGATCTTCAGTATTTTCCATCTCGGATGCTTACACCGGATGATCTGCGGACGCGACTGGCAAATTCCGCGACGCAATTCGCTGGCATTTTGACGCAATTCCAACGAAAGTGGTGCCTGCATGCCAGTTTCAGCGGTAACAGGTTTGCGTTTCGAGCCACGCTTGCGTAAAGGAGCGTGGATTGAAGTTGCGCCTGCGCGCGCGACCGGTGTCTTGGATGCGTGTCAACGCATCGCGCCCCATTGCCGGGTGCGGACATACCAAAGCAACAGCCCGGATTTCGGGGCGCAGGGAAGAAGGCTTGGAAGAACAGAGCGACATGCAGACTTTCAAACTCAAAAAAGGGCTAAACCTGCCGGTTGAGGGCGCGCCCGAACAGAAAATCCAGCCGGGGCCCGAGTTCTCGTCGGTCGCGGTTCTGGGAGGAGACTATATCGGTCTCAAGCCCAAAATGCTGGTGCAAGAGGGCGATGCGGTCCAACGTGGCACTCCGCTATTCTGTCATAAGGATGCGCCTGATGCGATGATGGTTGCGCCGCTGACCGGCAAGGTCGTGGCGATCAATCGCGGGGCGCGCCGAATATTGCAGAGTGTCGTGATCGAGGTCTCTGATGCCAATGATGGTGGCGTGGATTTCTCGGGCATCGGAGACTCCGAGACCGCCGAAGGTGTCGCGGCCAAGCTGTGCGCCGCCGGGCTGTGGACGTCTTTCCGCACACGCCCCTATTCGAAGATGCCTGAGCCGGGCACCAAGCCCGCTGCGATTTTCGTGACCGCGATGGATAGTGATCCGCTGGCAGGCGATGCGGCATTGATCATTTCAGATGCCGGTGAAGCGTTTGCAGAAGGTCTCGCAGCCGTCTCAAAGCTGACTGAAGGCACGACTTATCTGTGCCAGCAAGAGGGAGCATCGGTTCCCGGAGCAGATTTACCGGGCGTTGAAGCTGCTGCGTTTTCCGGGCCGCACCCCTCGGGTCTGGTGGGAACGCACATTCATTTCCTCGAGCCACTGGCCGGGGACAAGCAGGTTTGGACCGTTGGCTATCAGGACGTGATCGCGATTGGTCGCCTGATGCAGACCGGTCATCTGGACCAGAATATCGTGATTGCGCTGGCAGGGCCGGGGGCACGTCAACCGCGCCTGATCCGCACCGTGATGGGCGCATCGACCGATGACCTGACCCGAGACGAAGTATCTGTCGACGGTACCGCGAGGATTATCTCGGGTTCGATCTTGTCCGGGCGGCATGCTGAAGGGCCGACAGCCTATCTCGGCCGTTTCGCGCGACAGATCAGCATTATTCGTGAAGACCATGATCAAATCCCGATGGGTTGGATTCGTCCGATGCCGTCCAAATACTCGGTACAGCCTGTTTTGGGCTCGGCCTTTGCCAAGAAGCTCTATGCGTTCACCTCGAACCTGAACGGTGGCCGCCGCGCCATGGTGCCGACGGGCGTGTTCGAAGAGCTGATGCCGCAGGATTATCTGCCCACACAATTGCTGCGCGCGCTCTTGGTGATGGATACCGATACCGCGCAGGCACTGGGTGCGTTGGAGTTGGACGAAGAAGATCTGGGCCTTGTGGGCTTTGCCTGCCCGGCAAAATATGAATACGGGCTGGCGCTGCGCGACTGCCTCACCAAGATTGAAAAGGAGGGCTGATCCACATGGGTTTGCGCAGCTTCTTCGATCGGATTGAGCCGAACTTTACCAAAGGCGGCAAGTACGAGAAGTATTTCCCCATCTATGAGATGGTGGAGAGCTTTATCTACACTCCGAAAACCGTCACGACTGTCGCGCCGCATGCGCGCTCTTACGTAGATATGAAGCGGATCATGACCTATGTCGTGATCGCTACGATCCCTTGTATCCTTTGGGGGATGTACAACACCGGCTATCAGGCGAATTCAGCCATTGCCGCGTTGGGACCAGATTCAGCGACCGGCTGGCGGATTGCGATCCTGCAGATGTTCGGGATCTCGCTGAACCCTGACAGCATATTCGCCAATGTGATGCATGGATTGATGTATTTCTTACCGATTTACATCACCACGTTGGTGGCAGGCGGTATCTTCGAGGTCATCTTCGCCACCGTAAGGGGCCATGAGGTGAACGAAGGTTTCCTTGTTACTTCAATGCTTTACACACTGATTATGCCTGCGACCGCGCCTTTGTGGCAGGTTGCATTGGGGATCATATTCGGTGTCGTGATCGGCAAGGAAGTGTTTGGCGGCACAGGTAAAAACTTCCTGAACCCAGCTCTGGTGGGGCGTGCGTTCCTGTACTTCGCCTATCCCGCACAAATGTCGGGAGATTCGGTCTGGACCCCGGTTGATGGCTTCTCCGGCGCGACCGCGTTGGGCATTACTGCGGCTGAGGGCGTTCAGGCGCTGGCGGCTGATGGGATCACCTGGGCCAACGCCTTCTTCGGGCAAATCCAGGGCAGCTTTGGTGAGACATCGACGCTGGCTTGTATGATCGGTCTGGCCTTCCTGCTGACGACCAAGATTGCCAATTATCGCCTGATCGTGGGCTGTCTGGCAGGTACGATCGGCTTCACGCTGCTGCTGAACCTGATCGGATCGGACACCAACCCGATGTTCGCGATGCCCTGGTACTGGCACATCGTTCTTGGGGGCTATGCCTTCGGCTTGGCGTTCATGGTAACCGAGCCCGTCTCGGCCAGCCACACCAACATGGGCCGCTACATCTATGGCGCGCTGATCGGTATCATGGTTGTGATGATCCGCGTCATCAATCCGGCTTTCCCCGAGGGTATGATGCTGGCAATCTTGTTCGGAAACGTTTTTGCGCCGCTGATCGACTATTTCGTCGTCCAGGCCAACATCAAACGGAGGGCGCGTCGCCATGTCTGATACGCAATCCAACGAACCCAAAGGCGCGATCGCCAAATTTCTAGCGGCTTCGCCGGACTCGGTTGGCAAGACGATCTTTATTGCCGTAGCCGTCTGCCTTGTTGCCTCGATGGTCGTGTCCGCCGCTGCGGTCAGCCTGCGCCCGGTGCAGGAAGTCAACCGACTGAAGGATAAACAGGTCAACGTTCTGCAGGTCGCCGGCATCTACGAACCGGGCATTGACGTGACCGAGGCATTCGCCGCCTTTGAACCGCATGTACTGGAACTGTCTACCGGTGATTTCGTAGACGATCAGTTCGACCCGACCACCTTCGATGATATCGCCGCTGCCAGCGATCCAGAACTGAGCGTCGCTCTGGATGATGACCCGGCAGGGATCGGACGCAAGTCTAAATACCGCGTGATCTATCTTTTGCGTGATGACGCAGGCGCGCTGGACAAGGTAATCCTGCCGCTTCACGGTTATGGCCTGTGGTCTACGCTCTATGGCTTCATCGCGCTGGAAAACAATGGCAACGATATCTTTGGCCTTCAGTTCTATCAGCACGGCGAGACACCCGGTCTGGGTGCCGAAGTGGACAACCCACGCTGGAAAGCGCTGTGGAACGGCAAGAAGCTGCGTGACGATGCAGGTGATCTGCAGATTACCGTTGCCAAGTCGCAACCCGCAGCAGGTCCTGATTTCTATGTCGACGCGCTGGCAGGCGCCACGCTGACCTCGGTCGGTGTCGATAACCTGGTGAAATTCTGGATGGGCGACGCGGGCTACGCCCCGTTCCTGGCCAAACTGCAAGCAGGAGAGCTCTGATGTCTCAGACCAAGAAAGAGATGCTGGTCGACCCGCTTGTCGACAACAACCCGATCACGCTGCAGGTGCTGGGCATCTGTTCGGCGCTGGCGGTGACCTCGTCACTGCAGGTATCGATGGTGATGGCGCTGGCGGTGATCTTCGTGACCTCGTTCTCGTCCTTCTTCATCTCATGCCTGCGCAATCAGATCCCGGGTTCGATCCGGATCATCGTGCAGATGGTGATCATCGCGTCTTTGGTGATCCTAGTAGACCAGATCCTCAAGGCCTATGCATTTGAAATTTCCAAAACACTGTCGGTCTTCGTCGGCCTGATCATCACCAACTGCATCGTGATGGGCCGCGCCGAGGCCTTTGCGATGAAGAACCCCCCGGTCGCGTCTTTCATCGACGGTATGGGTAACGGAATGGGCTATGGCCTGATCCTGCTGCTGGTCGGCTTCATTCGTGAGCTGTTCGGGGCCGGGTCGTTGTTCGGTGTCACCATTCTGGAGACCGTCAACAATGGTGGCTGGTACGTGCCCAACGGCATGCTGCTGCTGCCCCCATCGGCGTTCTTCATCATCGGTCTGATCATCTGGGCCTTCCGCACATGGAAGCCGAACCAGGTGGAAGAGCGTGAATACAAAATCCAGCAGGTAGAGGCCCACTGATGGAAGGTCTGATTTCACTGGCCGTAAAGGCCATCTTTGTCGAAAACCTTGCGCTGAGCTTCTTTCTGGGGATGTGTACCTTCATCGCCGTGTCGAAGAAGATCTCGACCGCGCTGGGTCTGGGGATTTCGGTCATGGTCGTGCAGGCCATCACCGTGCCTGCTAACAACCTGCTGCTGAACTATCTTCTTAAACCGGGCGCGTTGGCATGGGCCGGGTTCCCGGATGTGGACCTGACCTTCCTTGGCCTGATTTCGTATATCGGCGTGATTGCGGCGATGGTTCAGATCCTAGAGATGGTGCTCGATAAGTATTTCCCGCCGCTCTACAACGCGCTGGGGATCTTCCTGCCGCTTATCACGGTGAACTGCGCCATCCTCGGCGGTTCGTTGTTCATGGTCGAGCGCGACTACAACTTTGCCGAGGCGGCGACTTACGGTCTGTCTTCCGGCTTTGGTTGGGCGTTGGCGATCACCGCGATGGCGGGTGTTCGGGAAAAGCTGAAGTACTCTGATATTCCCGATGGTCTGCAGGGTCTTGGCATTACCTTCATCACCGCTGGACTGATGGCGATGGCCTTCATGTCCTTCTCCGGCGTGAAACTGTAAGGAGGGCGGAATGGAGACCTTTACCCTAGGCGTCGCCCTTTTTACCGTCATCGTTCTGGCCTTGGTGGCCATCATCATGGCGGCGCGGTCTAAGCTGGTATCGACTGGCAACGTGAACATTACCATTAATGGTGAGAAAACCATTTCGGTCCCGGCGGGTGGCAAGCTGCTGCAAACGTTGGCAGCAGAGAAATTGTTCGTGCCCTCCGCCTGCGGCGGTGGCGGTACATGTGCACAATGTCGCGTGCGCGTGCATTCCGGCGGTGGATCGATCCTGCCGACCGAAGAAAGCCATATCACCAAACGCGAAGCGTCGTGCGGTGACCGGCTATCCTGTCAGGTTGCGGTCAAGCAGGACATGGACATTGAAGTTCCCGAAGAGGTCTTCGGCGTCAAGAAATGGGAATGCACCGTTCGCTCGAACGAGAATGTGGCGACCTTCATCAAGGCTCTGACGCTGGATCTGCCTGAAGGCGAAGATGTGAACTTCCGCGCCGGTGGTTATATCCAGATCGAAGCGCCTGCGCACCAGTTGGCCTATACCGATTTCGATGTTGAAGAAGAGTATCGGGAAGACTGGGATCGTTTCAATCTGTGGCAGTACAAATCCGTCGTCGCCGAACCGATTGAGCGCGCCTATTCGATGGCCAACTACCCGGACGAGAAGGGCATGATCATGCTGAACGTCCGCGTGGCTTCACCCCCTCCGGGGTCCGAAGGTATCCCGCCGGGTCAGATGTCGTCGTATATCTTTAACCTGAAACCGGGCGATATGGTCACAATCTCGGGCCCGTTTGGCGAGTTCTTTGCTCGCGAGACCGAGAAAGAGATGGTCTTCATCGGTGGTGGTGCCGGTATGGCCCCGATGCGCAGCCACATCTTCGATCAGCTCAAGCGCCTTGAAAACCGCAACCGCAAGATCAGCTTCTGGTACGGTGCGCGCTCGAAAAAAGAGATGTTCTTTGTCGAGGATTTCGACACTCTGGCCAAAGAGTTCGACAATTTCGAATGGCACGTCGCCTTGTCGGATGCCCAGCCCGAGGATGACTGGAAAGGTTATACCGGCTTTATCCACAACGTGCTGTTCGAGGAATACCTGAAGAACCACCCCGCGCCGGAAGATTGCGAATACTATATGTGTGGCCCGCCAATCATGAACCAGTCGGTCATCAACATGCTGCTGGATTTGGGCGTGGACCGCGAAGATATCATGCTCGACGATTTCGGCGGGTGATACCAAAAAAAACCGGCGCTTCAGGGCGCCGGTTTTTTCTTCTCGGCTACGGTGAAGGATTACAAACGCAGATCGCTTGCCTCTATCGGCAAGCAGGATTTGACGTCGAACAAAACGCTTTGGTCTTTGCCATATCTTCGAATTTCGCTTGGATCGAGCGCCAGGTATTCGCGATGCGCAACGGCCACCACGATGCCGTCATACGTTCCGGAATGGGCCTTATCGATCAGCGATATACCGTATTCATCGAACGCTGATTGCGGGTCGGCATGCGGATCATGCACATCCACTGCAACGCCGTAGTCCTGCAATTCGGTCACGATATCGATCACTCGGGTGTTGCGCAGATCGGGGCAGTTTTCCTTGAAGGTTAGCCCCAACACCAATACGCGCGCCGCGCTGACATTGATGCCTTCGCGGGTCATCCGTTTGACGAGTTGTGAAACGACATAACTGCCCATGCCATCGTTCAGGCGCCGCCCTGCCAGTATGATTTGAGGGTGATGACCAACGGCTTCGGCCCTGTGGGTCAGGTAGTAGGGGTCGACGCCGATGCAATGCCCGCCGACCAGTCCGGGTCGGAAGGGCAGGAAATTCCATTTGGTGCCCGCCGCGCGCAGCACGGCGTCGGTGTCGATCCCCAGACGACCAAAGATCATCGCCAATTCGTTCACCAGCGCGATGTTCAGATCACGCTGCGTGTTCTCGATGACCTTTGCGGCCTCGGCGACGCGAATGCTCTCGGCTTTGTGGGTCCCGGCGGTGATGATCCGCGCGTAAAGGGTATCGACCAGATCCGCGACCTCGGGTGTGGAGCCAGAGGTGACTTTGCAGATATCGGCGATCCGATGAGTTTTGTCACCGGGGTTAATCCGTTCTGGACTGTACCCCGCAAAGAAATCGCGATTGAATGTCAGGCCCGAGACCTGTTCCAGCACCGGCACGCAATCATCTTCGGTGGCGCCGGGGTAAACGGTGGATTCGTAAATCACTAGATCGCCGGGCTTTAGCACTGCGCCAACCGTTTCAGATGCGCTGAGCAATGGGGCAAGATCAGGCTGTTTGCCCGCAGTAATCGGCGTGGGGACCGTCACGATGAAGGTATCACATGTGGCCAGATCCGCCGCGTCGGTGGTGAAGGTCAATCCATCTGCCGCGCTCAGCTCAGCAGGTTCAACTTCAAGCGTCGTATCTTCTCCGGCACGAAGCGCGGCAATCCGCTCGGCATTGATGTCGAACCCCAGCACTGGCCCGATCCTGCCGAAAGCCACTGCCAGCGGCAGGCCGACATAGCCGAGGCCGATCACAGCAATCTTGCGGGCATTCGGGTCGGTTTCAAACATGCCGGTCACTCAGATCATTTCCCGTAATATTCTCGGAACCACTTGACGAATTGCGCAACGCCGTCCTTGAAGTCGGTCTGCGGACGATATCCGGTCAGGCGTTGCAGCAATGCGCTATCAGCCCAAGTCGCCGGCACATCGCCCATTTGCATGGGCATGTAATTCCGGATGGCTTTCTGGCCAATCGCGTCTTCGATGGCTTCGATGAAATCCATCAGACGCACTTTATCGCCGTTCCCGATATTCACCACACGATGCGGTGCGACGGGGGACAGGCTGTCTCCTTCTTCGATCTCATCGCGGTCCGAGGGGCGCACGGGGGGCACGTCGATCAGTAGCCGGATACCACGCACGAGGTCTTCGACATTGGTGAAATCGCGATACATATCCCCGTGATTGTAGATGTCGATCGGACGACCATCGAGGATCGCATCCACGAATTTGAAAAGCGCAAGATCGGGGCGTCCCCAAGGCCCGTAGACCGTGAAGAATCTGAACATGGTCGTCGGAAGGTCCCAAAGGTGCGCATAGGAATGCGCCATCGCCTCGTTTGCCTTCTTGGTGGCGGCGTAGATCGTCAGCTGATGATCGGCTTTTTCAACCTCGGTGAACGGCATCTCCTCATTTGCCCCATAAACCGAAGAGGTCGAGGCCATCAGCAGGTGGTCGACCTTATGCAGTCGGGCGACCTCCATCACGTTGAACGTACCCACAACGTTCGAGTCGATGTAGCTGCGTGGGTTTTCCAGGCTGTAGCGCACGCCTGCTTGCGCTGCGAGATGTACGATGATCTCGGGCTGGAACTCATCAGCGATTTGCATCAGCTTTTCGTGATCTTCCAGCAGGGCTTCGGTTGCGGTGAAATTCGGGTTTTGCAGCAACATCTGATGCCGGCGATGCTTGAGGCTGACATCGTAATAATCCGTCATTCCGTCATAGCCATGTACGCGAAACCCTTCGGACAGCAGCAGTTTGGCCAGATAATAACCGATAAAACCTGCCGTACCCGTGATCAAAACCCGTTTCATGTATCGTACACCGTTGTTCGGAACCTGCCTCTCAGGGATACTTTCCTCGTCGGATCGTCAAGCGGATATTTCAGGTTTCTGATGGGCAGAGGCATTGGGATCAGGATTTGGCGATTGCTGCAACCGGCTTACCGAGTTAGGCATCTGGCCGATGTTGCCGAGATGGATCAAAATTCTTCTGCGCCCGGAATCGGTGCAGACGCAGGGGACTGACCTGTCGACACTGGCCCCTGAGGGCCGGTTTTATGCGGTTGGCGATATCCATGGCAGGCTTGATCTTTTGCAGAGACTTCTGGCCGCGCTGGACGATGCCGTTCCGGTGGTTTTTTTGGGCGACTATGTTGATCGGGGCGATTACAGCGCCCAGGTCTTGCGCCATTTGCGTCATCTCAGCACCAGCCGCCACGGCAGGGCGATCTGCCTGAAGGGCAATCACGAAGAGATGTTGCTGAGCTTTCTCGACAACCCGGCCAAGTTTGAACGCGTTTGGATGCATAACGGAGGAACGCAGACGCTGGCCTCGTTCGGTCTGACCAGCACGCTTGATCTGGGGCCGGAAACTAAGGCCGAGAAGTTGAGACACGCGATGGGTGAGCCCTTGTTGGAGTGGCTGCGGGAACGCCCGCTGCACTGGACCTCCGGCAATATTACCGCGGTTCACGCGGCAATGGACCCAACAAAACCGGTCGAGGCGCAGATGCCTCGGACCTGCCTGTGGGGCCATCCGAATTTCCCCGCGAAGGCGCGCAGGGACAGACAGTGGGTCATTCACGGGCACACAATCATTGATGAGCCATGCGTGCGGGGCAGGGTCGTTTCAATTGATACGGGCGCGTTTGCGACAAACCAGCTTACGGCGGCCGAAATCTCGGATGGGACCATCCGGTTCATTTCGACCAACCGCTCAGGGATCGTATGTAGCTTGGCCTGAGCCTTTAGCCGACGATCATCTGCTTCATCTTGAGCGCTTCGTACTCCAGCTCTTTCAGGCGGAAATGCACCACGTCTCCGATGGTAATAACGCCGCGCAGGTTGCCATCGGTTAGCACCGGCATGTGGCGGAACCGTCCTTCGGTCATGGTTTTCAGCACATCGTTCAGAAGATCTTCGGGGGCGCAGGTTTTGACCTCGGTCGTCATCAGATCAGACACCGATTGCGGCAATGTCTGACCCGGTGTCTCGGCCATACGGCGTACGATGTCACGTTCAGACAAAATGCCCTGCAGTGCGCCGTTCTGGTCCGTTACAACCACGGCACCGATATGTTTGTCGCGCAGGATATCGACAACCGAATGTATCGTGTCGTTCGGGCGCACCGCAAATACTGCATCCCCTTTGCCTTCCAGCAGTTTCGCAACCGTCGAATGGGTCTGTGACAGGTTGGTTTCAACCGACTGACTGCGGGTTGTCGACGCGGCCTTGTCGCCACGTGTAGGGGGCTGGTAAGAGCTTGGGGCCATGGGCGGTCTCCTCTGTCTTGGGATATCTCTGTTCTGTCCACCTTAACGAAGGGGCAGCCGCTGTATAGGGTGCAAATTTGCAGACCGGCGTAACCCGGCCACTTTACAAGGAAATTCGATCACGTGAGCGAACTGTACCTGACCCCGCCCATAGCCGCGTTGATCTTCTTTTTTGTAGTTGTCTGCGGACACAATTTTCGCATGGCCTGGAAGCAGCAACTCCCCGGCTGGCAGAGGCGTGCGTGGGTGTTCGGCGTCCCGGCGGCAATCGGGCTTTTTATGCTGGCCTTTCTGCCGCTCAAGATATGAAGCCGGTTTGACTCTGCGCATGGCCACTGGCATACGCCGGGCACGGATTTTCCCAGGAGATCGCCCGATGCGCCATCTGATTGCTCTGGCTTCGCTGCTTTTTGTGACCGGCTGCCTGTTCGATACCGAACCTGATGTAGTTTCGCTGTCGGGTGAGACGATGGGAACGACGTTCAACATCACCGCAATCGGTGACGATCTGGACGAAGCGGCGCTTGGCGAGGCGGTGCAAGAGACGCTGGCGCAGGTCAATGCGCAAATGTCCAATTGGGACCCAAACTCCGAGGTTTCGACCTTTTCCGCCTCAGCCAGCACGGATCCTATGCCGGTTTCTGATGAATTCGCGCTGGTCGTGGAGGCCGCCAACGAGGTTCATGCCAAATCCGAAGGCACTTTTGACGTCACCCTCGGCCCGTTGATCGAACTCTGGGGTTTTGGTCCGCGCAAGCCCGAGGATCCGGTACCTGCAGATGCTGAAATCAACGCCGCTCTGGATCAGGTTGGTCAGGCGCGCCTGCTGACTCTGGATCGGGCGTCGGGGACGCTGGCCAAGTCTGAACCGGGTGTAGGGATTAACTTGTCTGCCATCGCCAAGGGCTACGGGATTGATGCGGTTGCCGCCCGGATTCGCGAAGCGGGGATCGAGAATTACATGGTCGAGATCGGAGGCGATCTTGTGGCCATGGGCGAGAATGACAAGGGTGAGGCCTGGCGGATCGGTATCGAAAAGCCGGAGGCCAGTGCTCAGGCCATTCAGTTGATCGTATCTCTGGATAATCTCGGCATGGCGACCTCGGGCGATTACAAGAATTTCTTCGAACAGGATGGCGTTCGCTATTCCCACATCATCGACCCGACGACCGGGCGCCCGATCACGCATCGCACCACTTCGGTTACGGTTCTGGCAGACAGCGCGATGATGGCGGATGCATGGGCGACGGCGATGCTGGCCTTGGGGCAGGAAAAGGGCATGGAACTGGCCGAAAAGCATAAACTTGCCGTGTTCTTCATCTCGCGGGATGTGACAAGCGGGGAAGAAGCCTATATCACCGTACAAAGCAGCGCGTTCAAGGATGCGCTGGGGACCAACTGACCGGTAGGAACCGTTATGAGCACCTTTATTCTGGCCTTTTTCCTGTTGCTGATCGTCATGGTTGGTATGGCGCTGGGTGTGATGCTGATGGGCAAGACCATCAAGGGCAGCTGCGGTGGCCTGAACGCGATCTCTGGTGCCGATAAATGTGTGGTCTGCCAAAAGGATGTCGATCCCGACAGCCCTCTGCGCGACCAGTTGCAGTGCAAGCGTGCGAAAAAGATGCTGCAACAGATGGAAGGCTAGGATACCCCTCTTGGCATGAGCAAAGCCAGGAACATCCTCTTCATTATGTTCGACCAATTGCGCTGGGACTACCTCAGCTGCTACGGACATCCACATCTCCATACCCCGAATATTGACCGGCTCGCTGCGATGGGCGTGCGTTTTGACCGCGCATACATCCAGTCTCCGATTTGCGGCAGTTCCCGTATGTCGACTTATACCGGCCGCTATGTGCATTCGCACGGTGCGTCGTGGAATGGTATTCCGCTGAAAGTCGGTGAGATGACCATGGGCGATCATTTGCGCAAGGCGGGGATGGGTTGCTGGTTGGTCGGCAAGACCCATATGCGCGCAGATGCCGAGGGCATGGCCCGTTTGGGGCTTGAGCCCGACAGCCTGATCGGTGCGCGCGTAGCCGAATGCGGGTTTGATGTATTTGAACGCGATGATGGGATGCGCCCCGAGGGACCCGATGGTTTCTATGATCCCGGTGGGGCTAAGAAGTACAACGAATATCTGAAGGACAAAGGTTACGACAGTGAAAATCCCTGGCACGATTTTGCCAATTCGGGTCTGGATGCAGATGGCAATGTGCTGTCGGGTTGGTTTCTGAAAAACTCATCCGAGGCGGCCAATATCGCCGAGGAAGACAGCGAAACGCCCT
This sequence comes from Ruegeria sp. AH3, assembly GCF_056536265.1. Lineage (NCBI taxonomy): Bacteria > Pseudomonadati > Pseudomonadota > Alphaproteobacteria > Rhodobacterales > Roseobacteraceae > Ruegeria > Ruegeria sp. AH3. The sequence goes on along the minus strand of NZ_JBQFJL010000002.1, from coordinate 776,136 downwards.
ATCTGACCTCTCGTGGAATTGAGTTTATGGACGGCCATGAAGGGCCGTGGTGCTGTCACCTCAGCTATATCAAGCCGCATTGGCCTTACATCGTGCCGGAACCCTATGCCTCGATGTACGGCCCCGAGCACGTACTGCCGGTGGTTCGGTCCGAGGCTGAGCGGCAGAATGCGCATCCAGTGCTCAAGGCGTTCATGGACACGAAAATTGGCCAGACATTCTCACGTCAGGATGTGCGCGAGGCTGTGATCCCGGCCTATATGGGCCTGATCAAACAGGCCGATGATCAGATGGGGCGGCTATTCGACTGGATGGAGCAGACCGGGCGGATGCAGGACACCATGATCGTGCTGACCTCGGACCATGGGGATTTTCTGGGCGATCACTGGATGGGGGAGAAGACCTTCTTCCACGATGCCTCAACCAAAATGCCGCTGATCATCTATGATCCATCACCCGAAGCTGACGCGACACGCGGCACCACCTGCGACGCGCTGGTCGAATCCATCGATCTGGCCCCCACCTTTCTGGAGGTTGCAGGCGGAGAACCCGCCGGACACATCCTCGAAGGGCATTCGTTGCTGCCGATTCTACATGGGCAATCCGACAACACCCCGCGCGATGTCGTTATCTGCGAATACGACTATTCTGCTTCGCCCATTGCCCAGATGCTGAATGCTTCGGTGCGGGATGCGGTCATGTTCATGGTCGCAAACGAGAAATGGAAGCTGGTCCATTGTGAGGGTGGCTATCGCCCGCTTTTGTTCGATCTGGAGACTGATCCAGATGAACTGACCGATCTGGGCGAAAGCGATGAGCACGCAGACATTATCGCCGAGATGTATGACTATCTATTTGCCTGGGCCCGCCGTCCGTCTCAGCGCACAACCCGGTCCGAGGAGCAGCTGTTGAACATGCGCGGATCGAGCCGTGGAACAGGCGTAGTGATTGGTATCTACGACGAAAACGATATGCCGCTTGAGCTGACCGTGAAATACCGCAACCGTAAGGCACGGCCATTTGGGGATTACAAGGCAGATTAATTCTGCCCTTGCAGCGCCGAAAGACGGTTCAACCTTGCGCGGGCAGGGGGTAGAAGGTGGCAACACTGCACCCGGAGAGCTTTCATGACCGCCCCCAAACCCGTTGTCCTGTGTATCCTTGATGGTTGGGGCCTGTCTGAAGACACCAAAGCCAACGCACCCTATCTGGCCAATACCCCGAACTTTGATGCCCTTATGGCGGAAGGTCCTCGTGCGCAGCTGATTACGCATGGGCCGGATGTGGGTTTGCCCAGCGGTCAGATGGGTAACTCCGAGGTTGGTCACACCAATATCGGGGCAGGGCGCGTGGTCGCGATGGATCTGGGACAGATTGATCTGGCCATCGAAGACGGCTCGTTCTTTGACAATCACGCGCTGCAGGACTTCATCGCTAAGGTGAAAACTGCAGGTGGGGCAGCCCATCTGATGGGTTTGGTTTCGGATGGTGGAGTACACGGGCATCTGGATCACATCGTGGCCGCCGCCAAGGCCATCACCGATGCGGGCATCCCGGTCGTATTGCATGCCATTACGGACGGGCGCGATGTGGCTCCGAAATCAGCCTTTACCTATATCTCGGAGCTTGAAGACCGTTTGCCCGAAGGAGCAAAGATCGTCACCGTCTGCGGCCGCTACTTTGCCATGGATCGAGACAATCGTTGGGAGCGGGTGTCCGAGGCGTACAACGCCATCATCAAAGCGCAGGGCAGGGTGGAAAACACCGCCCATTTTGCCGTGGATCATGCCTATAACCAATCGGAAACGGACGAGTTCATCACGCCCACGGTGCTTGAGGGCTATGCGGGGCTGAAAGATGGTGACGGCTTCTTCTGCCTGAACTTCCGCGCCGACCGCGCCCGCGAAATTCTGCGCGCCATCGGTGAGCCCGGCTTTGCCGATTTCGACACCGGCCCGCGCCCAGAACTGTCGGCGCTGCTTGGCATGGTCGAGTATTCCGATGGCCACAATGACTACATGACCACTGTTTTTCCCAAGCGCGATATCGTGAATACTCTGGGCGAATGGGTCGCAAAACAGGGCTTGCGCCAGTTCCGGTTGGCCGAGACCGAGAAATACCCTCATGTCACCTTTTTCCTGAACGGCGGTAAGGAACAGGCTGAAGGGGGCGAGGACCGCTTTATGCCCAAGTCGCCCAAGGTGGCGACTTATGACATGCAGCCCGAGATGTCCTCGGTCGAAGTGACCGAGAAATTCGTCGGAGCAATACATGCCGGGTATGATCTGATTGTCACCAATTACGCGAACCCTGATATGGTCGGCCACACGGGCGACCTGCAAGCGGCGATTGATGCCTGCGAAGCCGTTGATCAGGGTTTGGGGCAAGTGGTTGCCGCCTTGAAACAGGTCGGTGGCGCGATGATCGTGACTGCGGACCATGGCAATTGCGAAATGATGGTCGATCCGCAAACAGGTGGCCCGCACACCGCGCATACGCTAAACCCGGTGCCTGTCGTTTTGGTCGGTGGTCCTGAGGGCGCAGGTTTGCGCGATGGACGGCTGGCCGATCTCGCGCCGACGCTACTGCAGCTCATGGAACTACCGGTGCCTGCTGAGATGACCGGGCAAAGCCTGCTGACATGAGGGTATTCTGGCTCAGCCTGACATTGCTCTGGCCGTGGCCTGCGATGGCTCAAGACAGCCCGTCTGAGGCCGCGTTGGAGGCTGCGCAAATGCTGGAGCAGGCCTCGATTGCTCTGTCGGAGGCTGACTCGGCCCGTGACCGCGTGCGTGCGCTGACCGAAACGATCCAGGCCTATGAGGTTGGGTTGACGGCGATGCGCGACGGTTTGCGCCGAGCGACGCTGCGTGAAGCCCAATTGACCGCAGAACTGCAGGCGCGCGAACAAGATGTGGCGCGATTGCTGGGCGTGCTGCAAACCATTGAAACGACCGCTCCACCAGTGCTGATGCTGCACCCGTCAGGGCCCTTGGGGGCAGCACGAACCGGAATGATGCTGTCCGAGGTCACACCGGGCCTGAACGCACAGGCCCGGGCGTTGGCGGCTGATCTGCAAGAGGTTCAGACGCTACGGCAGCTTCAGCAAAGCGCTGCGGATACGCTGACCGAGGGCCTGTCAGGCGTGCAGGATGCTCGAACGAAGCTGAGTCAAGCGATTGCAGACCGCACCGACCTGCCGCGCCGTTTTGTCGAAGATCCGGTGCGCACGGCCATTCTGATTTCATCGACAGAAACACTGGATGGGTTTGCCAGCGGCCTGTCCGAGATTTCAGCGGGCGAAATTGCGGTGACCACTGCCGATATCGCTGATCTCAAAGGCCAGATCGCGCTGCCGACGCAAGGTGTGATCCTGCATAGAGCGGGTGAGACGGATGCCGCAGGGGTCACGCGTCCGGGGTTGGTGCTGGGCACGCGCCCGCGCGCACTGGTTGTGTCACCGACGGCTGCGACGATCCGCTATCGTGGCCCTCTGCTGGATTTGGGGAATCTGGTGATCCTGGAGCCTCAGCCTGATCTGCTTTTTGTGTTCTCTGGCCTGCAAGAGGTCTATGGTCAGCCCGGACAGGTGATCCCCGAGGGTACTCCGGTCGGTCTGATGCCCGGTGAAACACCGGGAATCGGCGCTATTATGTCAACAAGCAGTGATGGCACTGGAACTGACCGGTCAGAAACGCTCTATATAGAGGTAAGACAAGACAACAGCCCCGTGGATCCGGACAATTGGTTCCGGACGGACAAGGATGGATAGACGAGTATGAAGAAATTTGTGATGGCCGGTCTGGCCGGCACCGTGGCAGGGATTATCGCAACCACTCAGATCGCAGGCCCCTTGCTGGCTCAAGAGGCTGAAAACAAGGCCAGCGTTTATGAGCAGTTGGATCTGTTTGGTGACATCTTCGAACGCATCCGCGCGCAATATGTCGAGGAAGTGGAAACCGAAGAACTGATCGAAGCAGCGATTGATGGGATGCTGACCTCGCTGGATCCGCATTCCAGCTACCTGTCTCCGGATGATGCGGAACAGATGCGCGTGCAGACGCGCGGCGAGTTTGGCGGGCTGGGGATTGAAGTCACGCAGGAAGATGGTTTCGTGAAAGTCGTCTCTCCGATCGATGACACCCCGGCGGATGCCGCAGGTATCGAAGCGGGTGATTTCATCACCCATGTGGATGGTGAGAGCATTCTGGGCCTGACACTGGACAAGGCGGTCGATCTGATGCGCGGACCGGTCGGGTCCGAGATCGTGATCACCGTAGTGCGTGAGGGCGAGGCTGATCCCTTCGATGTCACTATTATTCGCGACACTATCAAGCTGACGGCCGTTCGGGCCCGCACCGAAGGGACCAGTGTTGTTCTGCGTGTCACCACCTTCAATGACCAGACTTATCCCAACCTTAAATCAGGACTGGAAGAACAGATCGACGAGGCTGGCGGTATCGAAAACGTCAACGGTATCGTGCTGGATCTGCGCAACAATCCGGGCGGTTTGCTGACCCAGGCCATCAAGGTTTCGGACGCGTTTCTGGATGAAGGTGAAATCGTCTCGACCCGGGGCCGTGACCCCGAAGATGGTGAGCGTTTCAACGCCACGCCCGGCGATCTGACCGGTGGCAAACCAATTGTTGTTCTGATCAACGGTGGTTCGGCTTCAGCCTCCGAGATTGTTGCGGGTGCGCTGCAGGATCATCACCGCGCGATCGTCGTGGGCACCAAGAGCTTTGGCAAAGGCTCGGTCCAGACAGTCATGCCATTGCGCGGCGACGGGGCGATGCGTCTGACCACGTCGCGCTATTACACGCCATCGGGTCGCTCGATCCAGGCGCTTGGCGTCAGCCCGGACATCATCGTGGAACAGCCGCGTCCGGCGCCCGCAACCGAGGAGGAAGAGGAAAGCAATGCTCGCACCCGGTCTGAGGCCGACCTGCGGGGCAGCCTGAACAACGACAGTTTGAGCGAGGATGAGGTTCGTCAGATCGAAGAAGATCGTGCCAAGGCGGAAGCAACGGCAGAGCTGCGCGAGCAAGACTATCAACTGGCCTATGCCATCGATATCCTCAAGGGCCTGTCTGCCTTTAATCCGGCAGGTCCGTCGCAGTAATGCATAGAGGGCCGCATGCATTGCGGCCCGTTTAGCCTTCGACTTTGTGCAGCTTCTTCTCGTCCAGCATCAGGGAGAGTATGATCCCGATCGAAACCGAGATCGCAGAGAACACGAAGGCCATATTCATTCCACTATCAAAGGCTGTCGCTATGGCGGCCTTTACCTTTTCAACTTCACCAGACCCCAGTTTTTGCAGCACGGCCTTTGCCGAGTCGGTCGTCAGAGTACCGCCATTGATCGCTTTTTGATCCGCCTCTGACATGTCGATACCTGCGGCGGCAAGCTGATCACGCAAGCTGGACAGGCTGACGACATACATTATCGCCGTTGCACACGCGACTGAAATGGCCCCATAGACAAGATGAGTCATGAAGCTCAGCCCTCCCACCAGGCCCGCCCGTTCGGGTTTGACGGCGCAGACTGCGGCAGTGCCCGAGGGGCCGACCGTCAGCGTTGCTCCGAGCCCCATAAGCGCCATGCCGGGCAAGATCTGAAAATACCCCCAGCTTTCGGGTATGATGATCACGCTCGTCGCACCAACAGTTGCGCAGACATATCCCCAGAACAGCAACCGTTTTGGCCCGAAATCATTGTAAAGCGTGCCCGAAACGATGGAGCCAACCGCGAGCAATACAGTCAACGGAGCCAGTCCCAGGGCCGACTGGAATACCGACCATCCAAGCACCTTTTGCATGTATTGCGGGAAATACAGCAAGGCCACAAAAGCCGCCGAGACGTTGAACATGTTCAGGCCAAGAGTGATCAGAAACTCTCGGTTCTGCATCAGTTGTGGCAACAACAGCGGTTCCTTGACGCGCTTTTCGATCTTCGGGAACAGGAAGAACAGCACCGCGCTGACGAAGAACAGCAGCAAAAGCGGAACCGAGGTCCAGCCCCAATCCGCACCGACATCCAACCCGTAGAGCAAAAGCAGCACTGCGAAGGACAGAATGCCCATCCCGGCAAAGTCGATATGTTCACCTTTCTTATGCTGGGTCTCGCGCTCCATCAGTAGTATCGCGGTGGCCATCGATATGCTGGAGAAAATGACATTTGCCAGGAAAAACAATCGCCAATCGCCCAGATTGACCGCTGCGCCACTGATCAATGGGCCAAAAACATTGCCGGTTGTTACCCCTGCCAGAATGAGGCCCATCACCAACGCGCGGTGCTCTTCTCTCGATACTTTGGTGGCCCCGAAGGCCAGCGTGCAGGGCCAGACACAGCCCGCCCCGATCCCTTGCAAGGCGCGGGCGCCAATCAGGTAGTCCAGGCCAGGGGCGACAAAGCAAAGGATCGACGCGAAAAGGAAAATCGAAAGACCGATGATCATCACCTTGCGGTGTCCATACATGTCGCCTAGCCGGCCGCCAGCGACCATGGTCATGGCAAAAAACAGTGCATAAATATTGAGGACCCACTGCGTACTTGTGATATCTGCGTCGAAGCTGTTCTCGATTGCCGGGACCAGCATGAGCGCGCCGGTGAAATCGATCCCGATCCCAAAGCCTGTCACCATTAAGGCAATAACTTTGATGATGCTCTTGCGGTCCATGGGCCCCCCAATCCGCGCTAAATTACTCCATGATGCACGGATGGGGCTGAAAAGATAGGGAAACGGCCCGGTGTGTTTGAGATCAGGACGAATCCTAGGTGGCCTGAGACCGCCGGAATGCCCGTTTCAACATATCCAGTTCAGCGCGCAGCAGCGCCATCTCGGCACGCATGTCGTCAGCGGCCGGCGTGCCTGCGATGATTGTGAAATCCCCAAGCTTCTGATCTGTGGTTGCATCAAAGATGGCGATGCAATGGACCCCTTCAGACAACGCTGCAAGGGGCACTGGAATGCGCAGGCTCCACCCGTCCGCTTCGGAGGAGAGTTCGACATCCGGTACGGGCTCGCCAAGGTAGCGGACATCGATCTGCGGTTCACTCTCGGAGCGTAGATGCCCTTGCCACAGAGCATTTTCGAAACGGATCGGAGTCAGGATCGGTTGCGTCATGTCATCCCCCTTACAGATCGGCTCGATGGTGGCGACAGAACGTCAGATCACGTAGAATAACGCGGTTCATCGCGGGTTGCTCCAGAATCAGATCCAGCCATAGCTTTTCTATTCTGCGCTCGTTCAGGTGCAGATGCGCCAGATCAAAATCCACTGCGGCCTCGGGTCGGGACAAATCGAGTTGACGCAGAACCTGTTCGGTGTTCGGGCCATGCTGGATGTTGAGGCGGGCGAATACAACGGCTGGTCGTTCACTTTCCACCACCGTATCGACGCGCATAAGATGTTGGCCGGTCAAATTCGTCGCTGCGTCGGCAGGAAGCTCTACCGACAATGACAGGAAAGACCCTTGAAAATCAAAAACTTCTATCGCCATACTAAAAGGCGCGAGGTCCTTGTCCCGCCGGTTTCGGACTTGTTGCATCGCTATTTCAGACTGGTCGCAGTCATGAAACAGGGTCATTTGCTCATCCATCCGCGCCTTGCGCGGAGCTGAGGCCAGGCCTTTGCGGTCCGATGGCAGTTTCCACAGATTGGGTCTCCAGGACCAATCTGTACCCAATGGTCGCGGAAACTGGTCGGAACCGATCATGGGCTGAACCAGACGACCATCGGCTGCGCGCGTCAAAAGGTCGAGTTGCTTGCGCAACTGACGCGCATCGTCGCGCTGGCGTCGAAGTTCAGACAACGAAGCCTGATCCGCGCGTTGCGCGGCATCGCGCCACCGGGTCAGCAGCTTGCGTTGCAGATATCGGTCCAGAAGTTTGCCCATCGCCCCATATTCCAAAGCTATCCTCTTCTTTAGTCAAAGACCGCACGCGGGACAAACACGTCTTGTGCCGATCTGTCCAAAATTTGATCCTGGATCAGCGATCATAAATCAGGTCGAAAATCGCAGGATACGCGCCCTGTCATTCTTGCAATAGGTCAAGCCGAAGCGTACCTTCGGCTCTCTGATCGTTGGGATGTTGTGCAACGTCTTTGGATCATTCAGTTTCAAGGCGAGGCAGGTGTATGGAACCCACCTTATTTTCATTCATCTGGAAATACTCAAAAAAGCAGCAGATGGTGCTGTTGGCGCTGACAGTTTTGTCGTTTCCCTTCCTCTATGCGTCGCTTGAACTGCCAAAGCAGATCATCAATGACGCGATTGGTGCGCCCGCCGATACGGTGACGGTATTCGGGATCACCGTGACTCAGATTCAATATCTGATGATCCTCTGCTTTGCCTTTCTTGCCACTGTTATTGTCAGCGGTTTGATGAAGATGCGCATCAACACGATGAAGGGCATTCTGGCCGAACGCATGCTGCGCCGTCTGCGATTCACACTGATCAGCCGATCCATGCGGTTCCCGAAGTCTTATTTCGCCACCACCAGCCAGGGTGAGCTGGTATCGATGATCACGTCCGAAGCCGAGCCAATGGGTGGCCTGATGGGGGACGCAATCGCGCAGCCAGTTTTCCAGTTCGGCCAGATGATGACTATCGTCACCTTCCTGTTCATGCAAAGCGTCTGGTTCGGGTTGGCCAGTATTGCTCTGATCCCGTTACAGGCGTGGCTGATCCCCAAGCTGCAGCGGCAGATCAACTTGCTGAACAAGGACCGTATCCAAGAGGTTCGCCGCCTGAGCTCTGAGATCGGTGAAAGTGCCGCCGGTATCAGCGACTTGCGCACCAATGGCGGCTGGCGCTATCGCCTGGCGCAGTTCAGCCACCGCCTGGGCACCTTGTTCGAGATCCGGTTCAAGATCTACAACAAGAAATTTTTCATGAAATTCCTCAACAACCTGATCACGCAGATGACGCCCTTCCTGTTTTATTCGGTTGGCGGTTATCTGGCGATTACGGGTGAGGTGACGGTGGGTGCGCTGGTCGCGGCTTTGGGCGCGTACAAAGACCTCAGTGGCCCGTGGAAAGACCTTCTGACCTATTACAATCAAGTACAAGATATGTCGCTGCGTTGGGAAATCGTGACCGAGCGCTTTGCGCCTTTAAACATGATCCCCGAGCGCCTGTTCGAAGGCGTTCCAGAGACAATCCCACATCTGATCGGCAATGTTGAACTGCGTAATGTGACCGTGCGAGACGATGACGGGAAGACCATTCTTGAAGACATCGATCTGACCATTCCCCATGGCGCACGTGTTGCCATCCAGTCGACCCACGCTGCCGAACGTAGCGCATTGGCGCAGTTGCTGACGCGTGAATTGTTGCCGGTGCAGGGCGAAGTCGTCATGGCGGGTCACAACCTGAACGACCTGCACCAATCCGTGATTGCCGCCAGAATCGGTTACGCCTATTCGCGTCCCTATCTGTTTGACGGCACGTTGGGCGACAATCTTTTGATGCCGCTTCGCACGCACCCTCAGCATGAAAAAGACGCGCTGAAGCTACCCAGTCGCCGCCAGATCGAGGCGGTCCGGGCAGGCAATCCACCCGATTCACTCAGCGACGAGTGGATTGATCCGGGCTTGGCAGGGCTCGACGATATCGAGGATATCCGCGACTGGTGGTTCAAACTGGTCGAAGCGATGGGCATTGATGAGTTCATGTTCCGCCGAACCTTACGCTCCCGCTTCGATCCCGAAGTTCACCCGGAGTTGGCGCAAGAGATCGTCAATCTGCGCGAAACCGTTGCAGCCCGCCTGCAGGAGCGCGGCTTGGATCAGTATGTTTATCGCTTCGACCCGGATCTCTTTAACCCTGCGGTGCCTTTGGGCGGGAACCTTCTGTTCGCATCGCCGTCACACGATATCTCAGCCGATTTGTTGGCAGGTGACGGACGGTTCATGTCGATGCTGGCTGCTCACAAACTGGATGATGATGCGTTGCGCATTGCCGATGCGGTTTTGCAAACGCTGAACCAAACCTTTGGTCGGGATGGTGCAGATCACCCCCTGTTCTTGCGTTTGGGCCTGTCTAAGGACATGTATCACCGCCTTCTGGATATTGAGGAACAGCGCAATTCCAAAGGTGACGAGGCAATAAGTGTTCAGGATCGAGCACTTCTTCTGACCGTGCCTTTCATGCTGACCGCGGAACAGATCGGCCCCAGCTTCCCAGAGGAATATAAGGAAAAGATTCTTTCCATTCGCCACAGTCAGGCCGAAAGATTGCGCAGCGCTATGGACGGATTGTTTGTCCCGGTCTCACCTGATCTCTATGTCCCGCGGCTGACAGCAATGGAAAACGCGCTTTATGGCCGGGTTTCGATCATGGCTGGCGCTCATGTAGAAGAGATCGAAGACCTTGTGGCCGAAGTGCTCAATGAAGCCGGATTGCGCCGTCGCGCGGCGGCAATCATTTATGATCTGCCTTCGGGGCTGGGCGGAAATAATTTGCCGACGGTGTTTCAGGAGCGTGCCGCGTTTTCGCGTGCCGGGATCAAGCGGCCCGATATTCTGATCCTCGACAAGGCGCTTGCCAGCCACGATTCGGAAAGCCGCTTGCGTACCCGACTGAAACTGCGCGAGCTATTGCCCGACTCGATCATGATCTTCATGGAGGATCATTTTGCCCATCCCGAAGCCTACGACCTGTTTGTCGAGGTCAAAGACGGTCGCATCGACGGCGTGTCACGCGTACGACCGGAAACTGAAGATAGCTCCTCAGATGATCTCAGCCGGAAGCTCAAGATCATTTCTTCGACCGAGTTGTTCTCGCGCCTTGATGGTCGCAACCAGCGCCTGCTGGCGTTCTCGGCCCAATGGTATGAGGCCGCGGCGGGTCAAACCATATTCGCACGCGGCCAGGCGCCGGACGCGGCCTATCTGTGTATCTCGGGTGAGGCCAGTCTGAATCTGTTGGACAAGGATGGCGCGGTCGAAACGCTCTCGACGGTCGAACCCGGACGTCTGATCGGAGACCTCGCGATCATCACAAATGAACCACGACAGCTGGATCTGGTGGCGACTACGAATTGCGCATTCCTGAGAATCGGTGCTGAAGAACTGCGCGCGGTGATCGAAAGCGACGCAGGCGTCGCGGTCAAACTTCTCGAAACAGTGGCAGGTTATCTGTCATCGGCAGCGGAGCGACTGTTCCACCCTGGCACCACAACCGGACAAGAGGCGACCACGCAGCACGTCGAGCAGCCGAATGACACTTGATTATCAAAGGGCCTATGACCCCCATCAGGTTCTATTAACCGAAGCTCGGAAACGCCCCGAGCTTTGGCGTCTGATCGTTGGGATGGTCATTGTCGCTGCGGTTGTGCTCATCCTGAACACGATACTGTTCACCATGATCGCAAGTCTGGGATCCACCAAATGGGCGCGCGATTTCCTGAGCGGAACGTCCCCGGCGGCGCTTTTGGTCATTCTGGCCAGTTTCATCTTTGCCATTTTGGGGGTCGCACTCGCAGCAAGATGGGCCCAACGTCGCTCGCTCGCGACTGTGATCGGGCCGCAAACGGTGGCGATACGGCAGTTCTGGCGTGTCTTGCGTGCGTTGGTGTTGCTCGGTGTGGTTCTATTGATCTTGCCGCCTTATGATCTGGGGGCACCGCTGGTCGCCAATTTGCCGCTGTCCAAGTGGCTGATCTTACTGCCTCTGTCGGTTATCGCGGTCTTGATACAAACCAGCGCCGAAGAAATACTGTTCAGAGGCTACCTGCAACAAGGTCTGGCGGCGCGGTTCCAATCGCCGCTGATCTGGATGGTCCTGCCTTCGATTTTGTTTGCGGTCGGGCACTACAGCCCGTCGACAGCTGGTGACAATGCTCTGCTGATAGCCATCTGGGCGCTGGCTTTCGGGGTATTGGCTGCCGATCTTACCGCCAGATCTGGCACTCTGGGCCCGGCAATTGCCTTGCATTTCTTCAACAATTTTGCAGCACTGCTTGTGATTTCGTTGCCGGACAGCCTGAGCGGCCTGGCGCTGTATCACCTTCCGTATGAGGTCTCGGATACGCAGGCCATCCGACCCTGGCTGCTTGTCGACTTCGGGCTCATGATTGTGGGATGGCTCGCTGCGCGACTAGTCCTCAGGCGCTGATTGCAATTCCTGCGCCAGCGTCTTATTTGACGTCAACGCAGTCTCAGCAAGGTTCCGACATGAACTGGATCACAAACTACGTCCGCCCTCGGATCAACTCGATCTTCTCGCGCCGCGAAGTGCCCGAAAATCTTTGGCATAAGTGTGACGAATGCGGAACGATGTTGTTCCACCGCGAGCTGGCGGAAAACCAGAATGTCTGTACCCAGTGTGGTCATCACATGGCGATCACGCCGCGCGACCGTTTCACGCATCTGTTTGACGGCGGTATTTTTACCGAAGTGAAGGTCCCCGCGCCCAAGGATGACCCGCTGCAGTTCCGCGATCAGAAGAAATATCCCGACCGGATGAAGGCTGCGCAGAAAAAGACCGGCGAGAAAGAAGCGATGCTGGTCGCCACGGGTGAGATCGGACGTACTCCGATCGTGGCGGCGGCACAGGATTTCTCGTTCATGGGCGGCTCAATGGGCATGTTTGTGGGAAATGCGATCATCGCCGCAGCACAAGAGGCGGTGAAGCTGAAGCGCCCGCTTATCCTGTTCTCGGCAGCTGGCGGGGCGCGGATGCAGGAAGGCATCCTCAGCCTGATGCAGATGCCGCGCACCACGGTGGCGGTTGAAATGCTGAAAGAAGCAAACCTGCCTTACATCGTCGTGCTGACCCATCCGACTACGGGCGGCGTCACCGCGTCTTATGCGATGTTGGGCGACGTGCATATTTCGGAGCCGAATGCGCTGATCTGTTTCGCTGGCCCTCGTGTGATTGAACAGACTATCCGTGAAAAACTGCCCGAAGGCTTCCAGCGTGCTGAATATCTGCTGGATCACGGCATGCTGGATCGCGTCACCAAGCGCACCGAAATGCGCGAAGAGCTGATCACTATCACCCGAATGCTGATGAACCAGCCCCCGGCGGTCAAAGGTGATCTGCCGGCACCCGAGCCGGAAGCTGCAACAGAAGAAGCCCCCGCCGAGGACACGGCAGAAAAATGACCAACCAGAGTTCGGACGCCATCCTTGATCGGATGATGGCGCTGCATCCCAAGATCATCGATTTGACCTTGGACCGCGTCTGGCGTTTGCTGGCGGCACTCGACAACCCGCAGCTCAAACTGCCTCCGGTGATCCATATCGCGGGAACCAATGGCAAGGGCTCAACCCAGGCCATGATCCGCGCAGGGCTTGAAGGGGCAGCGTGCGCGGCCCATGCTTATACCTCGCCCCATCTGGCGCGCTTCCACGAACGCATTCGGCTGGCCGGAGAGCTGATTTCAGAGGCCGATCTGACGACGGTGCTGGATGAATGCTATGCTGCTAATGGCGGCGAGAACATCACCTATTTTGAGATCACCACCTGCGCCGCCTTGCTGGCTTTTGCGCGGACGAAAGCGGACTATACGCTGCTTGAGGTGGGTCTGGGCGGGCGTCTTGACGCCACAAATGTGATTGAACAACCCAAAGTAACGGTGATCACCCCGGTCTCGATCGACCACGAACAATTCCTCGGCAATACACTGGGCAAGATCGCGGCTGAAAAGGCCGGGATCATCAAACCGGGCGTGCCCTGCATCGTCGGTCCCCAGGAAGATGAAGCTTTGGAGGTCATCGAATACACCGCCGCCCGGCTTGGTGCGCCGCTGATGGTGCACGGTCAGCACTGGCATGTGCACGAGGAAAACGGTCGCCTCGTCTATCAGGACGAAACCGGCCTTCGCGACCTGCCGCTGCCCAATCTTCTGGGCGCGCATCAAATCCAGAACGCGGGTGCCGCGCTCGCAGTCCTGCGCCATCTGCAAATGGGAGACGCCGCCTATGAGGCCGCTGTCACCAAGGCCGAATGGCCCGCCCGGATGCAGCGCCTTAAAACGGGTCCGCTGATCGATCAGGCCCCTCAGGCTGAGCTTTGGCTGGATGGGGGGCACAATGCCGCCGCCGGAATCGCCTTGGCGGATGTATTGTCGAAGCTGCCTAAAAAGCCGACGCATATGATCTGCGGCATGCTCAATACAAAAGATGTTACAGGTTATCTCGCGCCTCTGGCCGCGCAAGCCGATACCCTCACCGCCGTCTCAATCCCGGGCGAAGCCAACACCCTCAGCGCCGAAGACACGGCCATGGCTGCTACAAAAGTCGATTTGCCCGCCTCGACGGCAGGCAGCGTAGCAGAAGCGCTCAGCGCGATCACCGCGAAAGACCCGCAAGCCCGTGTTCTGATTTGCGGTTCGCTTTATCTGGCGGGCAATATCCTGCGCGAGAACGGCTAAGGCTTCATCTGGCCAGAATACCTCGGGGGAGTCGCCAAAGGCGACGGGAGCAGTGCCCCCTACCGCCCCCAATCCTGATCCTGCATCTCACGTAGACGCGACGCTGTACGCTCAAACTCGAACGTTCCTTCACCTTCGACATACAGCATCTCGGGCTCCGCCGCCGCTGAACAGATCAGCCGCACTTTGGCTTCATAGAGCGCGTCGATCAGGGTCACAAAACGCTTGGCTTCGTTGAAATTGTTACGGGAGAGCCGTGGAACATCTTCCAGCACCAGAACCTTTACCGCCTCAGCGATGGCAAGATAGTCTCCGGGTCCCAGCATACGTCCGCAAAGATCGTAGAACGATGCTCGCGCCACTCCGTTTCGAAACGCGGGCAGAACAACTTCACGACCTTTGACCTGCAACGACAATGGCTCTGCGGGACCGCCGGATAGATCTTTCCAAACACCCCTGATCTTCTCACGTGCTTCTGGTCCAATGGGCGAGAAGTAGACCGGAGATCCCTCCAGTCGGTTTTGGCGATAGTCGGTCGGCGAAATCAGTTCCCAGACTTCAAGCTGCTCTTTGATATGCGCGATAAAAGGCAAGAAAAGCTGCCGGTTCAGCCCATCTTTGTACAGATCATCCGGATGCCGGTTCGAGGTCGTGACCACCACGACCCCACCCGCATGCAACATGTCGAACAACCGCCCAACGATCATGGCGTCGGTGATATCGGTGATCTGCATCTCATCAAAAGCCAGTACTTTGGCAGATTTCACAACCGCATTGGCCACCGGAGCCAAGGCATCCTCGATGCCATCTTCGCGGGCCTTGTGCAGCCCGGCGTGGATTTCTTGCATGAAGGCGTGAAAGTGTACGCGGCGCGCTGGAATATCGCCAAGTGTTTCAACGAACATATCCATCATCATGGATTTGCCACGCCCAACACCGCCCCAAAGATACAGACCCTGGGGTGGGGGCGGGGCCTTGCGGAAAAAACCACGCTTGACCGGTTCAGCCAGAGCCACCCGGATACGTTCAAACCGGGGTAGAACGGCCTCTTGCGCGTCATCACGCGTCAGCGTGCCATCCGCGATGCGCGCCTCGTAAAGCGATATCAAATCCGTCATATCCCGAGCCATAACGTTCGGTTCACCCGTTGAAAAGAAACCTTTTTCCGAACACATCAATTTTGCTGAACCGATACCACAAAACTCCTGAATTGACGGGTCTTGAGTTCACAGTAATCTGAGCCCTCAACAAAATCGGAGCCTTCATGCCCCAATCCGCACGTCTGCTGAATCCGATCCTGATCGTCGGGTGTATCATCATCACCGTCAGCTTCGCGGTGCGTGCGTCCTTTGGCGTATTTCAGATTCCCATCGCAGATGAATTCGGCTGGCTGCGCACCGATTTCTCGATGGCGATTGCCATTCAGAATCTTGCCTGGGGGATCGGGCAGCCGATCTTCGGGGCTATCGCCGAAAAGATCGGGGACCGGCGCGCCATCGTGCTGGGTGCTCTGACCTATACAGCGGGTATGGTTCTGAGCGCGTGGTCCGTGACGCCGTTCGGACATCAGATGTATGCGTGGCTTGTGGGGTTTGGCATAGCGGGAACCGGCTTTGGCGTGGTGCTGGCTGTCGTGGGGCGGGCCTCGTCCGATCAGAACCGCTCAATGTCGCTGGCCATCGTCACGGCGGCAGGCAGCTTTGGGCAGGTCATCGGCGCACCAACGGCTGAATGGTTGTTGAGTTTCCTGCCTTGGCAACAGGTCTTTCTGATCTTTGCCGCAGCGATCCTCGCACTGGTGCTGACTTTGCCTTACATGCGCGCGCTCAAACCCGCTGCAAAGAGTGAGTTGGAAGAAAGCATGAGCCAAATCCTTGGCAAAGCTCTTCGCGATCCGTCTTACGCGCTGATCGCCATCGGATTTTTCAGCTGCGGCTATCAGCTGGGCTTTGTCACCGCACATTTTCCGGCCTTCGTGACTGAAATGTGCGGCCCGATCCAGCCCGGAGGGCTTCTGCATTCAATTGGCATCACAACCACCTCGGCCCTCGGAGCGATTGCGATTTCCCTGATCGGTCTTGCGAATATCGGCGGGACCCTGTTGGCGGGCTGGGCCGGAAATCACTTTCCCAAGAAATACCTGCTGGCAGCGGTTTATACCGGCCGCACCATCGCGGCGGCCGCCTTCATCATGTTTCCGATCACACCGCTGACCGTGATCGCGTTCTCACTGGCTATGGGCTCTCTGTGGCTCGCAACGATCCCGCTCACCTCGGGCCTTGTCGCGCATCTGTTCGGTTTGCGGTACATGGGGACCCTGTATGGCATCGTGTTCCTCAGCCATCAGATCGGTAGTTTTCTGGGCATCTGGCTGGGTGGGCGCATGTATGATCTCTATGGAGACTATACGCTGGTCTGGTGGATTGGCGTCGGGATCGGAGCGTTCAGCGCCATCGTCCACCTGCCGATCCGCGAGGACCGCTCTGGCGTGGTCGCCGCAGCCTAATCAGGCCTGCTGATACTTGTCGATGATATAGCGGCTGGTCATCAGATCCAGATGCGCTCCGCCACCATTCTTGAATATCGTAATACTGGACGGGTCGGGCGAGAATTTCTCCAGCGCGTAGTAGTCTGCGATCAGGTCGTTGCCTGAGATCGCCCCCTCGGCAAGAGGGGTTTTGATCTCGCCAATGTGCTCAACCGTCGAGTCAAAGCTGTCCATGTAAATAGACCCACGCTGAAGCGCAGCGTCATCCGTCTCGCGCATGTCTGGCCTGTAAGCTCCAACAAGGTTCAGGTGCTGGCCGGGACGCAACCATTCTCCGCGGATGATGGGCTGAGTGCTCATCGTTGCGGTCGCGACGATATCTGCGCGATCTACGGCGTCCGGCAGGTCATAGGCAACGTCGACATTGTCAAACTTTTCGGCAAGGGCCTCGGCCTTCACGCTCGTCCTGTTCCACAAAGAAATCCGCGCGTGGGGGAAACCCGCTGTAAACGCCTCACACAAGGAAGCCGCAACTGGTCCGGCACCTAGGATCAATATGCTGCTGCTATCCGGGTTCGCCAACCGTAATGCCCCCAACAGGCTGTCACCGGCGGTCTTCCATTTGGTCACCAGAAAGAAATCAATCAATGCTGCAAGCCGACCATCCGCGTCGTCATACACACTGACCGAGCCGTCGATCACGGGTCGCCCGATCTGAGCATTACCCGGGAATATGGTTGTCGACTTGACCGCGATACCCAACCCGTCCACCCAGGCCGAACGCGACAGAAGGGTGTCGTCGCCTCGGTAGAGGAACGTATCTTCTATCTGTGCCTTCGGTCTCTGATGTCCCTTGGCAAGCGCTTCGGTCAGCTCAATCCAATCCAGATTGGCTTCTCCTTCTGCGAACGGTATCTGAAGAATGTTCACCGTGCCTGATCCTCCGATAACAGACCTTCGGCGACCAATCGCTCTGCCCAGCCTTGTGGCGTGTGGAAATGATGGGTCTGCCAGCCGCGCGCCCGCGCCGTTTCGATGTTGTCGATGCGATCATCAGCAAATAGCAGCGTCTCTGGCGCCAAACCACAATCGGCTTCCACCATTTCATAAATCGGCTGGTGCGGCTTGACGGCTTTCATCCGGCCCGAGACATATTGCCGGTCGAATTCGTTCAGAAACGGATAAACAGTGGTGGCATAATCGAAATTCTGCACCCCGAAGTTGGTCAGCGCAAAAACTGAAACATCGTTCGCACGCAGTGCCCGCAACAAGCGAACCGAATGCGGTATTTCGGGCGTTGCAAGTTCGATCCACTTGTCATGCCACATGCGAATTTCATCGCGCCATTTGGGGTACTTCTCGGCCCAGTCATAGATTGTGTCGGTAAAATGATGCCCCTGATCGACAAGATCATTCATCCCATGCAGATCAACCTCGGCAAACATAGCGCGACGGCGCTCTTCGCCGATGACCTTGTCGTAATAGCGTTCGGGTTGCCATTCGATCAGCACGTTCCCGATGTCGAAGATGACGGCTTCGATGGCCATGATGCGATCCCGCTCAAACTGCTCCAGTGCACATGGACTGAACCAATCCCAGGGCCGATATGCAAGCGCCAACCGCAGCGCGGAACGCGCTGCCTGGCCCAACGGAAGGCGATGCATCTTTGATGCGTCTCCGATCGGCGGGAGCGTTACCGACGCAACGCCGCCCGGATTTCCCGCTCGAGCGCGTCCAGAAATCGTGATCTGTCTGCCTTGCCAAAGGGTTTGCCCCCACCCCCTGCGCCCAGCGGGTTCGCCGCACGCAAGTCGGCCATCAGGTCGCGCATCGCCAGTTGCTGACCGATATTGGCCGCCGTGAAGGCCTCGCCATTGGGGCGCAGCACCCGCGCTTCGGCCTCGACGCATTTGGCAGCCAGCGGAATATCCGAGGTCACCACCACATCGCCCGGCCCACAGCGTTCAGCGATCCATTTATCCGCCTCGTCAGCGCCTTCGGACACGATGACGACCTGAACCAAGGGGTTAGCCGATGGACGCAGCCCTCCGTTCGAGACCAGAGCCATCGGCACCTGGTGCCGGGTTGCGACCCGCTCGGCCTCGGCCTTCACCGGACAGGCGTCGCCGTCGATATAAAGCGTCGTCACGCCTCTTTGGCCTGTTTCGCTGGTTTGGCCTTGGGCGCCGCTTTGCGCACCTTGAACTCTTCGGGGATCGGCATCCGATTGAACGCGTCCAGACCCGCGATCTTGTAAGCCTCGGCCAGGGTCGGATAGTTGAATGTGTTCTGTACGAAATAGTCCACCGTACCCTTCAGGTTCAGCACCGCCTGCGCGATATGGATCAATTCAGTCGCACCCTCACCAACGATCTGTACGCCCAAAACCCTGCGGGTTTTCAGTGAAAACAGCATCTTGAGCATCCCATGCTCCAGCCCCATGATAT
Organism: Ruegeria sp. AH3; assembly: GCF_056536265.1. NCBI lineage: Bacteria > Pseudomonadati > Pseudomonadota > Alphaproteobacteria > Rhodobacterales > Roseobacteraceae > Ruegeria > Ruegeria sp. AH3. The sequence continues at coordinate 756,814 of NZ_JBQFJL010000002.1, read as the reverse complement.
GCCCGCGTGAGGTTTCTCGGAACCGGGCTACGCCTACCTCATAAGGGATGCCGCGCTCCTGCAGTTCTTCTTCGGACATGCCGCAGGTCGAGATTTCGGGAACCGAATAGATGCCATAAGGATACCACGGGCTTTCCGGAAGGGTGGGGGTCTCGAGCGCGTGACAAGCCGCAACACGCCCCTGCTGTAGAGACGTGGAAGCCAGCGAAGGATGCCCGATTACATCACCCGTTGCATAGATATGCGGCACCGAGGTCTGATAGGTTTTCCGATCCACGCTTATGCGGTTGCGGTGATCCGTCTCGATCCCCACAGCGTCCAGGTTCAGGGCCGAGGTTGCCCCCATTCGCCCGGCTGCAAACAGCAGCATCTCGGCACGCACGTGGCGACCATTGTCCAGAGTGATCTCGACATGCGTGCCCGCGTCTTCAATCTTTTTGACGGCCGAGCCCAAGCGCAGATCGACGCCATTCTCGCGGATCTGATGGGTGAAATCATGGATCAGCGTCTTGTCGATGAAATCCAGAAACGTCTCGCGCGGTTCGATCAAGGTGACCCGAACGTCAAGCGCCGAGAACATAGTGGCATATTCGACGCCAATCACGCCGGCACCAATCACGCAGAGCGAACGCGGGATCTCCTCCATCTCGAGGAAATCGTCGCCATCAACGACGGTCTTGCCGTTGAATGGCACATAATCGGGCCGATAGGTCTTGGTGCCGGTGGCGATCAGGAACTTGGCCGCAGTAAGTCGCGTAGTCTCGCCCGCGTCCGTGGCAACTTCGACCTCGTGCGGGCCGGTGAATGTCGCCAGCCCGTTTAGGGTTTCAACGTGGTTGCGATTGAACTGATGTTCAAGCACATCTACCTCATGATCGAGTGTCATGTGCAACCGGGCTTTCAGGTCCTCAGCGCGGATCTGATCCTTCACTCTGTAGGAACGTCCGTAGAAACTGCGCTCGCGCCAGCCCGAAAGGTTCAACACAGTCTCGCGCAATGTTTTTGAGGGGATGGTGCCGGTATGCACCGAAACCCCGCCGAACCGGTCCTTGCGGTCGATCACCAGCACGCGTCGCTGCAATTTGCCAGCCTGAATAGCCGCCGAACGGCCCGAGGGGCCTGACCCGATTATGATCAGGTCATAGTCATATTTACTCATGCCTCAGTCTCCGTACAGCGCTTCGGCGTGGAAAGTGACGTGATCCTCCATGAAGGTGGACACGAAGTAATAGGAGTGATCATAGCCGGGCTGCAGACGATAAGTGGCCTGCTGACGACGCTCGGCGATTGCCTGCGCCAGCGCTTCGGGGCGCAGCAGATCCATGAATTGATCATTTGCACCGGTATCGATCAAGATCGGGCCATCAAAACCAACACTACGCATCATCAGCGAGGCGTCATGTTTTTTCCATGCGGCCTCATCTTCACCGAGATAAGCGCCCAGTTGCTTGCGGCCCCAATCCGAGCCCGTCGGGTTCGATATCGGCGCAAAGGCCGAGACCGAGCGGAACCGGCCCGGAAGGTTCATCGCAAGCGTCAACGCACCATGCCCGCCCATGGAATGCCCGGTGATTGCCTGACGTTCGGGGTCGATTGCGAAATTCTCTGCCAACAGCGTGGGAAGCTCTTCGGCGATGTAGTCCCACATATTAAAATGAGGCGCCCAAGGTGCCTGCGTTGCGTTAACATAGAACCCTGCGCCTTGACCCAGATCATAATCCTCATGATCTGCCACACCTTCGCCGCGCGGCGAGGTATCAGGGAACACCAGTGCAATGCCTTGTTCGGCGGCCCAACTCTGAGCGCCTGCCTTGGTCATGGCGTTTTCATGCGTACAGGTCAGCCCCGACAGATACCAAAGTATCGGAACCGGGCCGTCCTTCGCTTCGGCGGGAAGAAACAGACCGAATGTCATATCACATTTGCAGGCCGAGGAGGCATGGCGGTAGACGCCCTGCACACCACCGAAACAGGCATTTTCCGAAAGGGTTTCCATCAGGCTAGTTCCTCGCATTGGGTTTGTGCCATGGCTAACGTCCTGCGGCGTTGGCGTAAAGTCCGAGCGCCTTTAACGCGAGTATTTTTCGGGAAGGTGAAGATCAGAACGTACTGACCCAGCCGATCACGAAAGGCACGGTCACGATACTCGCGATGGTCGACAGCAGAATTGCAGCCGAGGCGCGTTGTGGGGCCACACCGTAATGCGCCGCAAGCATATAGACGTTGCCCGCCACCGGTAGCGAGGCTGCCGCAATCGCAACCATGGCCGGGAAGGGCGCAACCGGGATCAGCCAGATCACTATGACCGCCACGAAAAGCGGGTGCAGCACCAGTTTGCAGAAACTCAACCAGCCTGCGATCTGTATGCGCTCTGCGGATTTATCGGCCAGCGATGCTCCGATTGCAAATAGCGCACCTGGTGTGGCCGCTCCGCCCAGAATGGTCAGAAAGTCGTTCAATGGCGCGGGCATGGGGACGCGCAGAGCTGACCAGATCAATCCAGCCGATATCGACAGGATCATCGGGTTTTTCAGCAACCCGCGGCCGATCAGGCGCAAGGTGCTGGCGCTGATCCGGCCTTCGCGCCCGCCGTTGATCAGAATTACGATCAGCGATGAAAACACCACAAGATCCACGGTTAGGACCAACATCACCGGACCAATTGCAGCCTCAGAGAATAGAAGCGCCAGCATTGGCAGCCCCAGAAACCCGACATTCCCGATTGCTGCGCACTGCGCCTCGACCGCAGCGGTCGGAATGTCCAGTCTGCGCAGATAAGCCACAAGCGTTGCCAGCGCATAAACGCCGACGGTGCCCAGAAGATACCCGATGACCAGTCGGCCATCGAAGATCTCGGCAAAGGGCAACGTGGCGGCAAAGCGGAACAACATTGCCGACAGCGCAAAGAAGAAAACGAACTTAGTTAGGTAAGCCGTTGCTTCAGGAGGAAAGAATCTGCTGCGCCCCGCGCAATAGCCCAGGCCGATGATTGCAAAAAAGGGCAGGGTGCGCAGAAAAATCTCGACCATGCGAAAGTCGTAGCACGGTTTTTTGCGACGGCAAGACCGCGAAGACGTAGCTCATCGATATTCGCGACAAATTCGCGAATCTGGCGAAAATCATTGAAACTGAACCGACCGGTTTATACTGTGACGGGCAAGCAAATCAGGAGCCATCATGACCCAAGCCGCCACCATTCTGCGCACAGGCCGAAAATTCGATCAGGTTCTGCGCGGGGCTCGAGAGGTCTTCATGGCGGATGGTTTCGAAGGTGCAAGCGTCGACGACATCGCGCGTGCAGCGGGCGTGTCAAAGGCAACACTTTATAGCTATTTCCCCGATAAACGACTTTTATTCACCGAGGTTGTTCAAACCGAGTGTCGACTGATGTCCGAACGGATCATCGCCATGATCGACGAATCCAAACCTGCACGCGAAGTGCTTACAATCGCGGCAACACAGCTTACCGCTTTCCTCGTATCAGAGTTTGCGCAGCAAGTGTTCCGCATCTGCGTAGCCGAACGCGACCGATTTCCCGACCTTGGCAACGCCTTCTATGAGGCCGGGCCGCAGAATGGTCAGCAGAAGATGGCTGAATACCTGACCAAGGCTGTCACCAAAGGCGAGTTGGCCATCGAGGATGTGAATATTGCAGCCGAACAGTTCTCGGAACTCTGCAAGGTTCGCTTGTGGGGCAAAGCGGCATTCGGTATTCAAAGCAGTTTCTCACAAGACGAAATCGACGAGATTGCGTTGCAAGCGGTTGATATGTTCATGGCCCGTTACGGCGTCTAATCTGAGAAAGTTGTGGTGCGGGTGGAGGGGCTTGAAACCCTATATGTAGGTGTCTCAAGAAATCTCAGATAGAGAATAACTATATGAAAATGTTCAACTTACCTCCTACATCCGATCTCAATTAATCTCGACTAACGGCAGCACCTACCATACTTAAGGGTGGACCAATGGGTGGGCTGGTAGAGGGCTATAAGGCGAAGAACAAATTTAGCGTGCGTGGCGTTATTGCGTTAGAGGCTGGAAAGCACTGCGATGGCGCTGGGCTCTGGCTTGTGAAGACAGATACCAAAAGCGGTAAGTGGGTCCTTAGACTGACGGTTTTCGGTAAGCGACGGGAAATGGGCCTCGGGCGGTGGCCGTATGTTGGCTTGGCGGAGGCGCGGGAAGCAGCTGACGCAGCCCGACGCGAACTGCGGGAAGGCCGAGATCCGATCAGAGAGCGGCAGAAACGACGTTTAGAAGCCCAGCGCAACTTGCTTCTGTTTAGAGACGTCGCTCGGGATGCGTTTGAAGCGCGGAAGTCTGAGTTGCGGGGTGGTGGAAAAGCGGGGCGTTGGTTTAGACCGCTGGAGCTACACGTCATACCCAAACTTGGTCATTTGCCAGTTGATGAAATTACTCAGATTGATCTGCGGGATTGCCTTGCGCCTATCTGGCATGAGAAAGCCGAGACTGCTCGCAAGGCGTTGAGCCACCGATTTCAGGAGCTCATTGTAAAGCACACAACGGAAACCCCAGTGTCCAACCAGGTCATATTCACGACTTCAATGATGAACCCTGAACTTGAGTTAGAAGACTATGTAATTGGCCCCCACTATACTGAGGACAAAAAAGACGCTTAATTTCGATTTAGCGACGTTGACGTTGTCTCTGGCAAGGCCACTTCAAGGATCAGGGTCTTAGGCGACTTTCCAGAACTAGTGCCACAAGCTAACTCAATTAGCAATTGACGGCTTCCCCACGACGTCGGCGCGGCGCTTGAACTCCTTGTCAAGGCGCTCGATCGGGTTTGGGCCGGTTGGACGTGTCGTGGCAAGCGGGGCAGGGGCTTATGCTACCTCTGCTCCGAGTTCTGCAACGAGCCCAAGGTACAAATTGCTGCACCGTGCATCAATGTCGGCAGTGCGCAGAAAAGCTGACTTTTCAAACCCCGGCGGACGATCATAGCAAACGTTTACCAAGACCCTTTGGAGCAACCGCTATAAGAAACTGGCTGGATATGCTTTTGATCATAATTTGCTGTTCTGCCGAAATCTCGCGCCTGTTGCAGGTCGCTTTGATTGCAAAGTCAGGCGATGGTCACTGTCCCGAATTGGTTTTCACGATACTGCAAAGCAAATCGACATGTTTGTCCAGCCATTCTTCGTCCAGTGCCTCGTGACGTATGAGTTTGCGGAAATAAGGTGCAGCGACTGCTAGTTCTATGAGTTGGTCGACCGGAACGTCGGCGGTGATCTCACCGCGGTCTATTGCGGCTGCAAATACTGCTTCAACACTCGCGAACCTGTCTTTCATGAATTCTGTTATCACTAACCTTGCTTCTGTATCGGTGGACGCAGCAGCGACCACCTGAGGTGCAATTTGACCCCATGGTGTGTCATTCAAGGCTCCCATCAGTACTCCGAGTAACCAGCGCAGGTCAGATCGCAGCGGGCCATCGGTTTTGGGTGGTATGTTCGGCGGTGTTGCGATGCGCCGGAATGCTGCATCACGCAGACTACGCGCATCTGACCAGTGCCTGTAAAGTGTACTGCGCGAAATGCCCGTTGCCTTTGAAACTGCGCCATGAGTTACGTGCAGCACGCTTTCATCCATCAGTATCTTTTGCGCAGCATCAAGTGCGGCCTGTCGTGTGGCGATCAGCCTGGGATCTTCTTTCAATCGCCCCTCCTATAGAACATCTTGTTGCGCTATAGAACATTTTGTTCTATAAGTATGGCAAGCTAAAAACTAAAGCTCAATACTCGATTCCGCGAACACGTCTTTTCAAAATGGGAGCGTATCAATGTTCAAAGTGGCAGCAACCCCGGTGGCGGTACTCTTATCGATGGGAGCGACAACCGCATTGTCCGAGAGCGGCACTTACGAGCTGGATCCTGGACACAGTCAGGTATTGTTCAGCTACAACCACATCGGGTTCTCAGAAACATATGGAATGTTCTCAGGTTTTAGCGGTGAGATTGAGTTCGACGAAGATGATCCGTCTGGGTCATCTGTCACAGTGTCTATGCCTGTGAAATCCATGATCACGGGCTGGGGCGCCCGTCTGCAACACTTCATGTCCGATGACTTTTTCAGTGCGAGTGACAGTGACATGGTCACATTCGCCTCGACCAACATCGAAGTCACCGGCGACAATACCGCGAATATTTCTGGCGACCTGACTATGAATGGCGTCACCAAACCCGTTGTTCTGGAAACAACGCTTAACAAGTCAGCGCCATACCCGTTTGGCCCAAAAGAGGGCACTCCGACCTTGGGGCTGGCGGCCACGACAACTATCGTGCGGTCTGAATTCGGACTTGGGGCGTTTGCACCTGCGGTGAGCGACGAAATAGAGCTCTTGATCAATATCGAAGCGTTAAAAGCTGAATGATGTGTGCAGGGGCACCGATACGGCACTGAGCACTCAATCTTTACTTTTGACGGGCTGACAACAAAATGAATGTGTTCCTGAGACAACTGGCGGTTGCTACGACAGCAGTGGCTTTGACGTGCCCATTGGCATTCGCGCAGGAGCGCTTCTTGCCGGAGCGCACCTCGCCGCGTCCTGAAACGACAAGCGGCGTACCGCATACTCAGATCGGTGTCGAAATTAATGCCGAATTGGCCCAGCTATTGCTGGAGCGGGTTGCGCAATTCCCGGGGGTCACACCTGGCCCAACACGCATATCACTTCCTGGCGCAGTTGGTTTTCAGCTTGATCCCGAGATGCTGCTGTCTCAACCGAACTCTATCGTCGGTGGGTTTGAGTTTGCGCATATGCATCCTGATGGCAGTTTGCACGCTTCGCTGCACCCCGCAATGGCGCGACGGGCAATTGAGGCTGGCTGGGCCGTAGCTCACCCTTGGGCCGATCAACGCCCCGGATGGAGCGGCTTTGTCATGATATATACACCGACCACGCCAGAAGAGTTGGATGTCGTCATCGACCTGGTAGAAAGTTCGTACACCTTCATCACTGGCAACTCCTTGAGTTAAGCACGTGTTGCCCGAAAGTGTGCCGGGGCGCCCGCTTCCTGTCAGAGAGCAGTTTCAGCCACCTTGTTTCTCGCGGTCAATTTCTTTCTCACATTTTGCCATGGCAAAGCGCCCGATACGTTCAAGCCATTCGCATCAATGGTAGCTCCCGTCCCGCGCAGTTGAATTAGCAAAGCCCAGCGTCGAAGGTTCACTTCGGGGCTGTACTGCAGTCCTACAGACAAAAAATGCGGATGGCCGCAAAATCCGCGACTTTCCCATTCGTAGATCTCGGGATTTTGCGGTCGCAGCGTATGGCCGGTTCAACGGGCCGCGCCGCAGCATCTCGACCGGGTGGTGGAGGTCGGCTTTGGGCCGGAGCCTTTTTGCATCAGGCATCCGTCATATGCTGGACCAGTGAGGTCAGCTGTCTGTTGCCGTAGCCATCGTCCCAAGCCGTTTTGGTGCGGTCATGCATCAACTGGATGAAATCAGCGGGCGCGTTAAGTGAGAGATAGGTCTTCAACGCATCCTCTTGCGCCATCGCGTAAACCTTCAGGGAGGCTTCCGCACTATCGTAATCCTCAAACGGAACAGTTCTGGCAAAGAGATCATGGTAGTCATTAACCAGTTTGATCGTGGCAGGGAGTTGGTCGGCATAAACCTGCATCGGGATGCCCGCTTTTTGGCAGACAAGTGCACCGTAGATCATTCCAAACATGAACCCCTGTCGAACCGTGAAGAGGCCGGCAAAGAGCGCGGCAAGTGCCGTTGGCTTCTCTCCAACATGGGCGGACTTTCCACCCAATTCTCTGATGATACTGCCATAGCGGTCCCAGGTTCCAGCACTGCCCACCGTGAGGATTGTGGTTTCGTCACCTCCAATGCCGGAAGGGTAGGCATTGATCATGCCCAGCATGTAGCCAGCACCCTGTCCCTCGAGGATGATGACCAGTCTATCGGCATCCGAGGTATCGCCCGTGCTCATGTCGCAGATGGTCTTACCCATTAGCGAAACACTCAGCCCGTTGACCAGTTCAACAGTTTCCCTGTGGCTCTTGATACAGATGATGACAAAATCAGACGCCGCAATCGCATCATTCAGTGAAGAGCAGATCGTGGCTCCAGCCTCAGCAAAAACCTCTGCCTTTTCCGACGTACGGTTCCAAACGCTGACATCGTGGCCTGCCTTGAGCAGGCAATGCGCCAGCGCTGAGCCCATATTGCCCAGTCCCAAAACAGCAATTTTCATGATGTTTGCCTCCTGTGGTCGCCAATGAATTACTACACCAGCATGCGACGGCATCGGAGGATCACATAGTTGAAAATTTTTCTATATTGTTAGATGATCTTACTTATGGATTGGCGCACGCTTCCCTCTTTGACATCTCTCAGAGCCTTCGCCGCCACTGCCGAGTTTCGAAATTTGACCCGGGCGGCAGAGGCACTGAACGTGACCCATTCCGCAGTCAGCCAGCAAATCCGTGGGCTCGAACAACATCTTGGCACTCGGCTTGTCACCCGTACCCGGCATGGCATTTCTCTGACATCGCAAGGCGAATTCCTGTCGGCTGGCTTGCTTGAAGCCTTCGCTGAAATGGCCTCCGTGACCGAGAGCGTGTCGAGTGCAGAGTCGGTTCGACCGTTAGTGGTCAGCGCAACTCCGATGTTTTCAAGCGCGTTCCTCATGCCGCGTCTGTCGACGTTTATTGACGAATTCCCCAATATCGAATTGAGGATCGATTCAACGATCCAGGCTGTCGACCTCAAGTCGGGCGGAATTGATATGGCCATTCGATACGGAACAGGTCGCTGGCAAGGGCATGTCTCGCAGATGCTGCTACCAGGCTGTCTGACGGTCGTCGCGTCCCGCGAACTAATCGGAAACCGGGTGCTCACGAATCCTGCAGAATTGCTTGATTTCACGCTTCTTCAGGAACAAGCGTCAGTCGAGTTTGACCTGTGGTTAGAAAAGGTCGGAATTCCGACCGACGCCGACCGAAGGGTAGTCCGCGTGCCGGGCAATATGCTGCTGGATGGCATCCGTCGCGGTGATGGCATCGGGGCGACGGTACCCGCTTTTGTTTCTGACGAGCTGAAATCGGGACAACTCGTGGCACTGTTCGACGATCCAATACCTCAGATCGGCTACTACCTTGTCACTTTGTCTGGACCGGTTCGACCAGCGGCAAATCTGTTCATGCAGTGGCTCTCCAAATCAATTACCGAATATGAGAAAAGCCTTTTCCGATGGACGCCTTCTCACTTGCTGTAGGCAGTAATGAGCACCGACTAGAGTTAAACTGAATTGCCGTATATGACTGTGCGTACAGTGCGCGAATTGGCGCCGGATATGGTCATGTTCCCGCAACTTGGCGTTCATAATCCACACCATCATACCAACCGAGCGATTTGGTGACGTTCAGGTTGTCGTCTAAGTCCCACTCTTCCCAGCCCGAGAAACGAACATGGTTACCAGTCTCTTTATGATGGCCTTCGAAAGTCCACGCATAGACCATGTGGTGATCGGCGACGAGAACCGTGTCGAGGTTAAGAACGAGGTCAGGGAAGTCAGCCATAAATCCCGCCGCCATGTTGCCAATCTCCGTCCGGCTCTCCATCGGGTCGCCACCGTTCATTATCATGACTGTATGTTCAGCATGTCCGTCATCGAATGATTTGGAACACGAGCGTTTGATTGGCTTAGGAGGATCAGGCTCGCCGTAGTTTCAATCTACGCCGCGTTCTGATGATGCAGCAAGCGGCGTTTCTGGATTGTCTGGTGTTTGATTTCCTTTCTGCGTCTGAGGATTGTTTCGGCTCGACCGAAATAGACATCGGCGGGTGTCAGATTGCTGATGCTCTCGTGGTATCGGTTGTGGTTGTAGTGATTGATGAAGTCGCCGATGGCCTGTTCGAGCGCTCCTGGCAGATAGTAGTTTTCCATCAGGACACGGTTCTTCATCGTCTGATGCCATCGCTCAATCTTGCCCTGGGTCTGCGGATGGTTGGGCGCTCCCCGAACATGATCCATACCCTGCTCATCCAGCCATTTCGCCAACTCGCCAGAGATGTAACTGCTGCCGTTGTCGCTGAGCAGCCGGGGCTTGTGGGCAACGGTGACACTGTCACAACCTGATGCAGCCAAAGCGTCTTCCAGTGTTCCTGTGACATCGTCAGCTTTCATCGTGGTGCAAAGGCGCCAAGAGACAACGTAACGGCTGTAATCATCCAGGATCGTAGACAGGTAGAACCAGCCCCAACCGATGACTTTGAGATAGGTGAAGTCGGTCTGCCAAAGCTGGTTCGGCCGCACAGTCTTCTCATGGAATTCATCCGCCGCTTTGATGGTGATGCAGGCTGGGCTAGTGATCAGATCTTGTGCCTTCAGAAGCCTGTAAACACTGGCCTCAGAAACGAAGTAGCGCCTGGTGTCGGTGAACCGCACCGCAAGCTCGCGGGGCGATAACTCGGGTTCTTCCAGAGCCAGTTCCACGATCTGCTTGCGCACCTTGTCGGGGATGCGGTTCCAAACCCTACCTGGCCGAGAATGGCGATCCTCAAGCCCGGCCTCGCCGAAAGACAGATACCTGTCGTACCAGCGGTAGAAGGTCGTTCTGGGAATGCCGAGCTTTTCCAGTGTGCGTTTGATCGGCAGGTGCGAACCGTCAACCAGCCGGATGATCTCAAGCTTTTCGGATGCGGGATATCTCATTCGTCGTCTCCACCATCCTCGAACATGCTTTTTTTGAGCAGCCGGTTCTCAAGGGTCAGGTCGGCGACTACCTCTTTCAGCGCCGACGATTCCGCTCTCAAATCCTTCACCTCAGAGCTGGTAGCCTGGCGTGCGGTATCGCCAGCCAACCGCTTCTTACCGGCCTCAAGGAACTCTTTCGACCAGCTGTAATACAGGCTCGTAGCTATTCCTTCACGGCGACACAGCTCCGCTATGCTGTCTTCACCACGAAGCCCATCCAACACAATACGGATCTTCTCCTCTGCCGAATGCTGGCGCCGTGTCTTCCTGCGGATGTCTTTGACAACTCTCTCTACTGACGCTTTCTGTTTCCCGGATTTCATTCTCATCTCCACTCTCTGATGGTTACGATGAGCCTGAAATCCTCCGCTACGCAATCAACCTAGTCTGTTCCATGGGTGCTGATGGCGGACAGGGACGAAGCTTGCGAACTTTGCGCTTGAGCTCGGCTACTCCGGTAAGCTCAATGTTGACTTCATACTTACCCGGAGCGGCCAACTAAAGGCGACAGAATTCAACGGCAGATGGGGCGGGGGAACAGTACTCTATGCAATTTCGACCCGGCTAAGCGAGCTAAATGATGGACGGCAGATCTTCTTGCGCTCGTGGCGCGGCGAGAGAAGGGATGATGAGTCTTGCAGATCAAAACTTGCAGCCAGTGCCCAGTTTGAAAACTCAAATTTTGAAGGTGTTTTGGATTTAACTGGTCAGAGTAACAATCTGTCGCTTGTTGAGTATGTGTTTGTTTCTTCTAGCCGCGAGCAACTTCAACACTTGTATGATGCACATGTGTATTGTCCTAAGCCAGTGGAATCAGAAGGTTAACAAGATGCCAAGGTGGTTTGGAATTGGAGTAATCTACGCTTTATCAAGCACTTTGAGTTTGTGGCTGGAAATGATCTATGTGTCTGGTTTTGTAGTTGTGCTACACTCCACAATTTTTGCTGGTTTCTTGAATGCGGCCCACGAATGTGTGCACAGTGTCCACACAAAAAGGTGGCGTGATGAAAGCTCGTTTGGAGTATTTTGGTGCACGCCACTCCTAATAAACTACGGACTATTCAAGTCCAAACACTTGGCTCATCATGCCAATATTGGCAAAGCCGACGATACTGATCCACCACATAAGTTTACTTCTCTGCGGGAGTATTTCTACAGAATGAGTGGCGTATGGTATTGGCCAGCGGTTCTTTCAAAGTTGGTGTGCAGCCCGAAGAGCGCGGATTTTCCTTTCAAGCCGTCTCATAGTCTACTGAAAAGTGCAAAAGTTGCGCGACTAACAATTTTTGTTTTCTTGATTGTTGCAATCGTCAGTACGGTTTTCTTCCCTGTTACAATGCTGCTTATCTACTGGCTTCCGCTTCTACTTGCTCCCACAGCAATATTATTCTTTAGCCTATCAGAACACTATGGCTGTGGAGAATATTCTGACGGACAGTTCGAAACGAGAAGCGTCCAGAGTAACGCTGTCATTAGATACTTGATTTGGGAGGCAAATTATCATGCTGAACATCATGCATATCCGGGAATTCCGTCTCGACGCTTGCGAGCGATTTGGGCGGAAAATCTGGTTCCCAAACGCAAGGTAGAAAGATCTTATTTGGCTTTTCACTTTAACGTTTTGCGCGAAATCTCTGCGTCTAAGTAGACGGCTTTCTTAGTGGATGGATGTTAGTTTATCCAAACCTCAGCTCTTTGACTGGCTATCTGGCTGTGTCGAACTACCTTAAAATTGATTGATTTTGAGAGGCACGGGAGTTCTCACGACCACGTCGTGAATAGTAGATCGTTGGGTTTCTAAAACACCCCCTTCCAGCAACTAACCATGACCTTTTCGAACTGATGCGTTTCGAGAGAGCTGCATAGAATGCCATCATTCGTCGTTGTGCCGAAAATGGTAGGTCTGGGCTCACAGTCATATTTCGCCGCTCGATGAATGAACGGCGGCCGACCAGCAAGGCTCCCTTTGGCTATGACATTATCGAATTGGAAACCTTCGCTGGCCGACAGGCACATCAACTTGTCGCAATTTCTGAACTATTTCTTCTGGCTTGTATCTCCTGTTCGCCATTCTCGGTCCCCCGTCTCTCAAGCATAACGGTGGTCCAAATCAATTCGGGCATTCCTGCTCACTTCACCTTGTCCGGTCTCGCTTGAAGAACTCTTCGAACTTGTCGGCATAACCGTCGGAAGTCAGCGTTTCCTCGTTCCGCGCCAGCGCGCCTTCAGCGATATTGTCAGGCAGGATATTGCGCCGGGCTTCAACCAGATCGGTTAGAAAGGCAGAGGTGAATTCCGGATGTGGCTGGATGGTCAACGCCTTGTCACCATAGGCTAGTATCGCGTTGGCGCAGAAATCTGACGAGCCAATCACCTCAGCTTGGTCAGGGATTTCTGTCACCTGATCCTGATGCCAGGCCAGGATGCGTTCACTAGGCCCATCCGTGACCTCGTAATCCGTCGCGCCGACCGACCACCCGCCAGCAAACTTCTCTACCTTGCCGCCCAACGCCTGCGCTAAGATCTGGTGACCAAAACACACCCCGACAATGGGAACTCCGGCATCAAAGACATCGCGCAGGAAGTCTTCAAGCGGTGGAATCCAGTCATGCCCCTCGTAGGCACCGAATTTCGATCCGGTAATCAGCCAGCCATCAGCGTCGTGGATCGACGCGGGCAGAACCCCATCCAGCGCTTTATAGGTCACAAAGTCGAAGCCGCGCCCGGCCAACATCTTCTTGAAGAAGTCGTCATAGTCGCCGTGCTTTTCGCGGAGCTCATCAGGGGAGCGCCCGGTCTGTAATATCCCGATTTTCATGTTCGGCCTCTCAGACACGCCCAACTTCGACGCCCTCGGCACCCGCAGCTTTGGCAAGCAGGCACAACCAGTCATGTGCCACCGTGGCAGCTGCAACCGCGGTGATCTCTGACACGTCATAGGGTGGCGAAACCTCGACCACGTCCATGCCAATCAGGTTCAACCCCTCAAGGCCACGTACGAATTCCAGCGCCTGCCACGACGCCAGGCCGCCGGACACCGGCGTACCGGTTCCGGGGGCAAAGGCCGGGTCCATGCCATCCACGTCAAAGGACAGATAAACCGGCGCATCGCCTGCTCTCTTTCGCGCCACCTCGATCGCGGCGTCGATACCGTTGCGGTGAATCCAGGGGCTGGTGAGAATTTCAAAGCCGAAGTCCTCGTCATTAAAGGTGCGTAGCCCCACTTGGGTGGACTTGCCAACATCGATGATGCCTTCGCGCGCGGCGCGCAGGAACATGGTGCCATGGTCCTGCATCTCGCCGTCATCGTCCCATGCATCGCAATGGGCATCGAACTGGATCAACGCCACCGGACCGTATTTTCTGGCATGCGCCTTGAGCAGTGGGTAGGCGATCGAGTGATCGCCTCCCAAGGTCAACATCTTGGCACCGCTTTCGATGATGAGGTCAGCATGAGCCTCGATTGCAGGACGCACGGTATCCGGATGATGAGGGTCAAGATGAACGTCACCGTAATCCACGACCGACAGCGTATCAAACTGGTCGAACCCGAATGGGAAGGCTTTGAGTTCGGCCAGTTGAACCGATGCGGCCCGGATCGCCTGCGGCCCCAACCGGCATCCGGGGCGAAAGGTGACGGCATTGTCATAGGGAACACCCGTCACCGCCACATCGACCCCTTCGAGATCCCGGCTGTAATTGCGACGCAGGAAGCTGAGCACGCCGCCATAAGTCATCTCATGCCAACGGCCTTTGGTGGTTTCCTTGCGCAGGAAGGCCTGATCACCCGTGTGAGGCATATTTCTTGCTCCTGTTGATTTGCAACGCGGCGGCAATGATGCCCAGCGACACCACGCCGATGATGATGGTGGCCAGTGCATTCACATCCGGGCTCACTCCAAGGCGGACCTTCGAGAAGATGACCATCGGCAGGGTCGAGGCACCCGGGCCCGACACGAAGCTGGCGATCACCAGGTCATCCAGGCTGAGTGTGAAGGCCAGAAGCCAACCTGACACCAACGCCGGAGAGATTACCGGCAGGGTCACGTCAAAGAACACGCGCACCGGCTTGGCCCCCAGATCCTGCGCCGCCTCTTCGATGGACATGTCCATATCGACAAGGCGCGATTGGATCACCACGGCGCTATAGGCGGCCCCGAAGGTGGCGTGCGCGATGATGATGGTCAGCATACCCCGACCGCCGGGCCATCCGATCAGCCCCTCCATCGCGACGAACAGGAGCAAAAGCGACAGACCAATGATCACCTCGGGCATCACCAAAGGTGCGGTGATCATCATGCTGAGGATCGACTTGGTTCGGAATTTCTCAAACCGGGTCAGAACGAAGGACCCCACGGTCCCGATTGTCACCGCCAGAGTTGCACTTAGAAAGGCAATCTTGGCACTGATCCAGGCAGCCTGCAGGATTTGCGGGTCCCGGAGCAGCTCACCATACCACTTGGTTGAAAAGCCGCCCCAGACAGTGACCAGCTTACTTTCATTGAAGCTGAAGACCACCAGCGAGAGGATAGGGGCATAGAGGAAGATGAATCCCAAAAGCCCGGTCACCTGAAGAAATCTCGATTTGCGTTTCATCATTTCGCCCCTTCTTCAGCGGCCTGCGCCTTACGCAGCATCATAATTGGAATGACCAGGACGAAGAGCATGACGATCGCCACGGCGCTCGCTATTGGCCAATCACGGTTCGAGAAGAACTCGTTCCACAGAACCCGCCCGATCATCAACGTATCGGGTCCACCCAGTAGCGCTGGGATCACGAATTCACCGACTGCGGGGATAAAGACCAGCATGCAGCCAGCGATGATTCCGCTCATCGACAAGGGTAGTGTGACGGTGAAAAACGTCGTCGCTGGACGTGCGCCCAGATCGGCGGAAGCTTCCAGATAGGATTCGTCCAGCTTCACCAGGTTGGCGTAGAGCGGTAGGATCATGAACGGAAGGTAGGTATAGACGATGCCAACATAGACGGCAAAATCGGTCTGCAGCATGATCAACGGCTCGTCGATGATACCGATGGTCAGAAGAAAGTTGTTGATGATCCCGTTGGCCTTGAGAAATCCGATCCAAGCGTAGACTCTGAGCAGGAACGAGGTCCAGAACGGCAACACCACTAGCATCAGCAGGATGTTGCGTTTGTCGACCGGCGACCGCGCAATCATATAAGCCATGGGATAGCCAATCAGCAGCGTGATTACCGTGGAAATCGCCGCGATCTTGACCGACTCGATATAGGCCGAGAGGTAAAGCGGATCATCCAGCAAAAACAGGTAGTTCCCGAAATTGAGTGTCAGGTTCAGGAATCCGTCATCCCACTCCCAGATCGGAAGATAGGGCGGACGTGCAATTGCCGCCTCGGACAGCGAAATCTTCGCCACGACGAGAAACGGGATGAGAAAAAACAGAAGCAGCCAGAAGGTCGGAATGGCAATGACCAACCCGCGGCCCCCTAGGCCCAGCTTTTCCAGGATACGGCCAAGGAAACGACCGCCCGGAAGTTTGGTATTGATATCGGCTTCGGTGCTCACGACGTCACCACAACACCGGCATTACCGGCCCATCCGAGATGCACTTTTTCGTCCCAGTCAAACGGATCGTCCCCGGACCGGGTCATGTTGGTCTGGCTGACGCGCACGCGTTTACCGCTGTCCAGACGCACGTGATAGACCGAGGAGTTGCCCATATATGCAATCTCGTCGATCACACCGGTCAATGTGTTGCGCACATCCGGTAGCTTTTCCTTGGAAATCATGACCTTTTCCGGGCGCACGGCCACGGCGGCCTTCTGACCCAGAACACCGCTGATCCCATGGGGGACGTAGAGGTCGCTGCCAGTTTCCTTTGAACTGATGATGACATGATCGTCGCCGTCTTCGGTGATGCGGCCCTCGAACACGTTCACCGAACCAATGAAATCAGCCACGAACCGGTTCTGCGGGTATTCGTAAATCTCGTGTGGCGTACCGACCTGGACGATCTCGCCTGCTGTCATGATACCGATACGGCTCGACAGGGTCATCGCCTCTTCCTGATCGTGGGTCACAACCACGAAAGTCACACCCAGGCTTTCCTGAATCTTGATCAGTTCGAACTGGGTTTCTTCACGCAGTTTCTTGTCCAATGCGCCCAGCGGTTCGTCCAGCATCAGAAGCTTGGGTTTCTTGACCAACGACCGGGCCAGCGCGACCCGCTGACGTTGACCACCCGACAATTGGTGCGGTTTGCGCGAGGCGAACTGATCCATCTGCACAAGCGACAGCATGTCGGTGACGCGGGTGGCGATTTCGGCCTTGGGCAGACCATCGCGTTTCAGGCCATAGGCGATGTTCTTTTCCACGGTCATGTGGGGGAACAGCGCGTAAGACTGAAACATCATGTTGGTTTCGCGGGCATAAGGGGCCACACCGGCCTGATCCTGACCATCAATAATGATCTGGCCCGAGGTCGGGGTTTCGAACCCCGAGAGCATCCGCAGAAGGGTGGACTTACCACAACCGGACCCGCCAAGTAGGCAAAAGATTTCGCCCTTGTAGATATCCAGCGACACGTTTTCCACGGCGGTGAACTGACCGAACATCTTGGTCACGTTCTTGATCTGCAAGAAGGGTTCCGCGTTCGGATCGGCCCAAGGTTTCGTTTCGGTTACGGATCTGGCTTCTGACATGTTCGCCCCCTGAAGAGTGAATTGCATCGGACCGGAACCCGCGTGTCGGGTTCCGGCAATGTTTGCCGGGTTATTGTCCGGTCTTGATTGTGGTCCAGGCGCGGGTCAGCGACCGGTCATAGCGCGAGCTGTGCGGCTTGAGCGAAAACAGGTTCGCTGCGACATCAGCGGGAGGATAGATGCCCGGATCACTGGCCACCTCTTCCACAACGAACTCGGTCGCGGCCGTGTTGGGATTGGCATAGTAGACATAGTTGGTAATCGCGGCTGCAACCTGCGGTTCAAGGATGTAGTTTATGAACTTCAGTGCGTTTTCCGGGTTCGGTGCATCGTCGGGCACCGCCAGCATGTCAAAACCGACCTGACCACCCTCAGCCGGGATGGCATAGGCCACGTTGATGCCCTGTCCTGCTTCGGCGGCACGGTCGCGCGCTTGTAGAACGTCGCCCGAATAGCCGACCGAGACACAGATATCGCCATTGGCAAGGTCGTTGATGTATTGCGACGAATGAAAGTAACGGATGTGCGGTCGCACCGCCATCAACAACTCGGTCGCTTTCTCCAGATCACCCTTGTCTTCCGAGTTGGGGTCCAGACCCAGATAGTTTAGCGCGGGCGCCATGATCTCGGAGGGGCTGTCCAGGACGGCAATACCGCAATCGGCCAGCTTACCGGCGGTTTCGGGATCAAAGATCATGTCCCAGCTGCCAATCTTGCCCTCGTCGATGCGTTCCTTCACCTTGTCGACGTTATAGCCAAGACCCGTGGTGAACATCATGTAGGGCACGCCGTATTTGTTATCGGGGTCGTTGACCGCGATCACGTCCAGGATACCCTGGTCCAAGTTCCCATAGTTGCTAAGCGCGCCTTTATCGATTTCGGCAAATACACCAGCCTGCGCTTGGCGCGCCATGAATTCGATCGAAGGCACAACAACATCATAGCCGCTGGCACCGGTCAGCATCTTGGCTTCCAGCACTTCGTTGCTGTCGAACACATCGTAGTTCACTTTGATTCCGGTTTCGGCCTCAAAATTGGCGATGGTGTCCTCGGCGATGTAGTCCGACCAGTTGTAGACGTTCAACTCACCCTCGGCCATGGCCGCGCCTGCGGTCAGGGCCAGTGTCGAACAAAAGATTGCAAGGTTTTTCATGGAATCCTCCCTTTGGATTTTGAAGATTTTGAGACTTGAGTTGGAAAATCAGACGCCCAGTTTGTCGCGTGCGGCGTACCACCACGATCCAACCATCGAGTACGGTACGCGGAACATCCGACCGCCTGGGAAAGGATACCACGGCACCTTCTCGAACACGTCGAAACGGGTCAGATCGCCGTCGATGGCTTCGGACAGGATACGCCCGAATGTGTGGCTGCCGGTCACGCCGTGTCCGCTATAGCCGTGGGCGAAGTAGGTGTTCTGCCCGATTCGACCCATTTGGGGTACGCGGCTGAACGAGAGGGCAAAGTTACCGCTCCAGGCATAGTCGATCTTGACGCCTTTGAGCTGCGGGAAAACCTTGTCCATGTTGCGGCGCAGCTTGGCCTCGATATTGCTTGGATCGCTGCCACCGTAAACGGTGCCACCGCCAAACAGCATGCGCTTGTCACCCGACAGGCGGTAGTAGTCGAGGATGTAGCGGATATCTTCAACACAGGCGTCCTGCGGCAGCAACGAATGCGCGAGCTCTTCACCCAGCGGTTCGGTCGCCATCACCTGGGTCGACACCGGCATAACGCGCCAGGTCAGTGTGGGAACGACATGTCCCAGATAGGCGTTACCGCACAGAACCAGCGTCTTACAGGTTATCGTGCCTTTGGCTGTCTTGATCACAGGCTTGGCCGCATCAGTGTCTACGTCCGTCACCGGTGACATTTCATAGATCGTACCGCCCAGCTTTTCGAACGCCGCCGCTTCACCAAGCGCGAGGTTCAGCGGGTGCATGTGGCCGCCCGAATGGTCGATCAGGCCACCTTCGTAGAGGTCGGAATTGATGTGCTCGCGCAGCTGGTTCTTGTCGAGCATCTCCTGGTTTTTGATGCCGTAACTGGCCCAGAGGTTCATCCGCTCTTCCAACTCGCGCATATGCGCCTTGGTCAGACCGGTGAAGATGTTCTTTTCTTTCAGGTCGCAGTCGATTTCATACGTCTTGATCCGTTCACGGATGATCTCGCCACCCTCTTGCACGAGACCGGCAACAAAGGTCGCGGTGTCCTGACCATAGCGTTTCTTGATCGTCTGAAGGCTGGCATTCAACCCGTTAACGATCTGACCGCCATTGCGCCCCGATGCGCCCCAACCCACACGAGCGCCCTCAACGATGGCAACTTTGTAGCCTTTTTCGACAAGGTGCAGCCCGGTGGACAGACCGCTATATCCCGCGCCAATGATACAAACATCAATCTCGTTGTTACCCTGCAACTCGGCACGCTTCGGCGACGGATTGGCCGAGGCGGCATAGTAGCTCGTTGTGTGCCGGCCGTCTCCGGCATAGGAATTCGTCATGGCGTTCATCACACGACCTCCAGGTAAGAGTGGTATTCAAAGTCGGTTACTTGGCGGGAGAATTTCCTGAGTTCTTGCTGTTTGCATTCGACAAACATGGTCTGAAGCCGGGATGAGAAGATCTCGGCGACGTGTCCGCCTTTCTGAAACGCTTCGATCGCGGTAGCCCAATCCAGCGGCAGATGCTCAATATCCTGGTTGTAGGCATCACCTACGATGGCCGGCGCAGGGGTCATCTTGCGTTCGATCCCTATCAGGGCGCCGCCCAAAATACTGGTCAAAACAAGGTAGGGGTTGGCGTCGGCCCCGGCGACCCGGTGCTCAATCCGCCGCGCCTTGTGACTGCCACCCGGGATACGGATCGCGGCGGTACGGTTTTCATAACCCCAGGCCACCCCCGTTGGCGCATGTGCGCCCGGCAGAAGGCGACGATAGGAATTGGCATGCGGCGCGAAGGTCAGGGTGTTTTCCTGCATCGTCGCCAAAAGGCCCGCCACGGCGTTCAGCATTGTTTCGGTGCCTTCCTCTCCGCCATTGTCGAAGACGTTATTGCCCTGTTCATCAAGCAGTGAGAAATGCACGTGGAAGCCGCTTCCGGCGCGGTCGCCGTAGGGCTTGGTCATGAAAGATGCCGCGAAGCCATGCTTGCGGGCTATGCCCCGGACCAGACGCTTGAACAGCACCGCATCGTCAGCAGCACGCAGCGGATCATCCAAATGCATCAGGTTGATTTCAAACTGGCCCGCGCCGTTTTCGGAAATCGCCGCATCCGCCGGAATACCCTGCTGGGCGCAGGCATCATAGACGTCATTCAGAAAGCCATCGAAATGCTCCAACTCATCAAGCGACAGCACGCCATCAGAATCCAGCCGCTTGCCGGTTACCGGCGAACGCGGGGGCTCGGGGCGATCACCCGACGGATCGCAGAGATAGAATTCCAACTCAGTCGCTACCACAGGGGTCAGACCACGCGCCTTGAACCGATCAACTACACCCCCCAATGCGCGGCGCGGATCGCCAGTGAAGGGCGTGCCGTCTTCCCGGCGCATCCACAGCATCGCCATAGCGGTGGGGCGCTCTGACCAGGTGATCGGCAACAACTCGCGCCCGGTGAAATCGCACAGACCGTCCGAGTCACCAGTCTCGAAAACCAATTCGCTATTCTCGATATCCTCGCCCCAGACGTCGACACCAACCACCGAGAGCGGCATCCGCATGCCGCCCTCGACGACCTTACCTGCCTGTTCAACTGGCACGCGTTTACCGCGCAATGTCCCGTTCAGATCGCTCACGCAGGCAAAGATCGACTCGATCTCAGGCTTGTCATCCAGCCATTTTGTTAAGTCCGCCTTGGTCATCTTTTCCTCCGTAGTGATATCATATTTTATTTTGTGATATCTTTTATAATCTTTAGATGCCATTTTGCACTTGAGTCAATTATTTTTTCGAATACTGTCACAAATATCGAAACTTCCGCTCGGGTAAGCACATGCCAAAGGATCAGAATTTGATCATCCCTGAATTCGGCTCAGACAAGGATCTGACCACCCAGGAATATGTGTATGAACGCCTGCGCCATGCGATAATGATCGGCGCGATTCGCCCCGGAACCACCTTGACGATGCGCGGATTGGCCGAAGCCCTGAAGCTCAGCCCCACCCCAATTCGCGAAGCTGTTCGGCGTCTGAGTTCGGAACATGCCATCGAGGTCATGCAGAACCGGCGTATGACCGTACCTCGTATGACACTTGGCCGTTTCGAGGAACTCGTGGCGCTACGCGTTGCCCTCGAAGTGCATTCCGCAGAACGAGCGCTCCCCTATGTATCGGATATTATTATAGATAAAATGCGATCAATCGATGATGCGATGGATGCAGAGATCGAGGAGAACAACCTGGACAGCCTGACGATCCTGAATCAGGAATTCCATCGCACGCTCTATACGGTCAACCCCAACCAAGTCTCTATACCGGTGATCGAAAGTGTCTGGCTCCAGATCGGACCGTTCCAACGGCAGGTCATCGAGCAGCTTAAGGAATACTACCTTGTCGATCGCCACAAAGAGATCCTCGCAGCGCTCAGGACTCGCGATGCGGCCGCGCTAGTTGTCGCCACCGAAAGCGATATCCGCGAAGGCATGAGTCGCAACGGGCGGAGGCTTCTGACCCAAATGGCGGGCGAAACCTAGGCCAATCCCCCCCAAACCAGTTTTCCCAGGGCGTCATATAGGGCGCCCTGCTGCTGTTTTTTGCCCAAGATTCGCGATCTTGGGTACAAGCGTCACACTCAGTTGACTTTTTGTGATATCATTTTATAAGATGCGATATCTATTTTACTGCAAAGGGCGCGCCATGACCGAACTGACCTTTACCGACTGGCAGAATAAAGCAGCCGCCCTTGATATCCGCTCTCAAATGCTGATCGACGGCGACTTCGTCAGTGCGGCCTCTGGAAAAACCTTCGCCTCCATCAGCCCGGTGGATGGCCGGCACCTTGCCGATGTGGCCTGCGGTGGCGAAGAGGACGTAAACCGCGCCGTCAAGGTCGCCCGCGCTGCCTTCGAAGACGGACGCTGGTCAAAGCAGGCCCCGGCAGCCCGTAAACTTGTGCTACGCCGCCTCGCCGATCTGATCCGCGCCCATCGCGACGAACTCGCCCTTTTGGAGACTCTCGACATGGGCAAACCGATCTCGGACAGCACCTCAATAGACGTACGTGCCGTGTCGAACTGCTTCGACTGGTACGCAGAGGCCATCGACAAAATTTATGACGAGGTTGCCCCCACCGCCCCAGGCACATTCGCCACGATCACCAAGGAACCGCTGGGTGTGGTGGCGGCTGTCGTGCCCTGGAACTTTCCAATGCTCATGGCCGCCTGGAAGGTAGCACCGGCCTTAGCGACCGGTAATTCTGTTATCCTGAAACCCGCCGAACAATCCTCGCTGTCGGCTATCCGGTTAGCCGAATTGGCGCTTGAAGCAGCCATTCCTCCGGGTGTCTTCAATGTCGTCACCGGCAACGGTCCCGAGGTTGGGCGCGCCTTGGGTCTGCATATGGATGTGGACGGTTTGTTCTTCACCGGCTCGACTCAGGTCGGCAAGTATTTCATGGAATACTCAGCCCAATCCAACCTCAAACGTCTGGGCCTAGAACTGGGCGGCAAAAGCCCGAATATCATTCTGTCGAGCTATCGCGATACGGAACATGCCGCGACAACCTCGGCCCATTCGGCCTTCTTCAACCAGGGTGAAATGTGCACCTGCCCAAGCCGCCTTATCGTCGAACGCGCAATCCATGATCAGGTTGTCGAGACATTGGTTGAGATTGCCAAAACCTATGTCCCCGGTAATCCACTGGATCCCCAAACCAACATGGGTGCGATGGTGGATGAACGTCACACAGATCGCGTCATGGAATTCGTAGACCACGCGCGAAACGACGGTGCCGATTTGGCCATCGGCGGCAAGCGTGTCAACCGCGAAACTGGCGGTTGCTATATCGAACCGACGATCTTCGACAATGCTACTAACGACATGCATATTGCACAGGAAGAAATCTTCGGTCCCATGCTGACCGTAATCCCGGTTGATACTGTGGACGAGGCGATCAAGGTGGCCAATGACAGCTGCTACGGTTTGGCCTCAGCGGTTTGGACTGATGATCTTGCGACGGCGCACAAAGTGTCCAAGAGCATTCGCGCAGGTCTTGTATACGTCAATTGCTATGATTGCGATGACATGACCACACCATTTGGCGGATTCAAGGAATCCGGCATAGGTCGGGACAAGTCGCTCCATGCGCTCGACAAATATACCGAGTTGAAAACAACTTGGATGAATGTATGCGAAAGATAAGTTGCGTTATGAGCTTCGACTTCGAGAAAGCGAGTTTCTATCTCGCCCTAGGTCGTGTTGACAAAAGGGGTTCACTGCGCCTGATGATCATGATTCAAGCCGGTATGTGCAATGGAGACCAGCTTGGAACGAAACCTAATGTCGGACGAGGAGTGGGCGTTCTTTGAACGGTTCATCCTTTCGGTCCGTTCCCCGAATGGACGCAGACCGACCAATCACCGTCTTGATTTAGATGGGATATTCTGGATCGCGCGCACCGGATCACCCCTGGCGAAACTTGCCCGAAGAGTTCGGCAAATGGTCCAGCGTTTACCGGTAATTCCGACGTTGGACGCTGGCGGGCCTTTGGGAGGATATTCTTGAGGCATTGAACCAAAGCGGAACTGTCCCAGACGCGCTCCAAATGGTTGATAGCACTGTTATTCGAGCCCGCCATCAGGCGGCGGGTGCAAAAGGGGGGCTACGAGACAAGGTTTTGGCCGTTCAAGAGGTGGGTTCACGACCAAGATCCACCTCCGCGTCGACGCCCATGGACTACCAATGAGAACAGACATCACACCGGGGCAAACATCGGACTATCTGGGTTTTGATCTTGTGATGGCGGACAACCTCACCGAACCTCCGGTGCTGCTCGTTGGTCGGGGCTATGATGCTGATCGCATTCGCAAAACCATGAGCGAGCGCGATATTCTCACTCAAATCCCAATGCGCAAGACACGAAAGATGTGGGTCGGTGTGGATCGTGGGCTATATAAGCTGAGAAACATGGTTGAACGGTGCTTCAACAAACTCAAGAATGCCCGCCGTGTCGCCGCGCGATACGACAAAACTGCCGAAAACTACCTTGGCTTCGTCGATATCACATCTATCCGCCTTTGGTTCCGCCATTTGTCAACATGACCTAGGTTTCGGACGAACGTGAAAACTAAAGAAAAGTCCTTCAGCTTGAGGTGTTGGGCCCAAGAATCAGCCTACTTTTCTGTCAGTTAAGGCCTGCCAATTCTGAGGTGAAGTTGTCGCAAGGCTTCGAGAAAACCAATTTCGTATACCGCAGTTGGCACTTGCGCCGATTTTTAGGATAGCAAACAACGAAGTTGAGAATGGGTTTTTCAAAAGGTGGGCCAAGGGGTGGCTGAAAATAGATTCAAAAACGCAATATGTTGATAATTATGCGAATTTTTAAGGGATATGGTGCGGGTGGAGGGACTTGAACCCCCACGCCTTGCGGCGCCAGAACCTAAATCTGGTGCGTCTACCAATTTCGCCACACCCGCAATCCGGTGCCGAAGCACCGTTGTGAGGCGCTGAATAGCAAAGCTTTTGGGCGAGGGCGAGAGGTAAAATTTAACTCATCGCAAGATTATGTTTGGGGCATTGGGAAACAGTCGCTGGATGGGCGTTTTATGGGCCAGATTGGATGCCAGCTTGTTGCATGCTATCGTATTTGCGTTGGAAGCAATCGTTCCTTGGCGTCAATCCACCTCGTATAGCGTGTAAAATCAAATCCACACATTAATTCGTAACTCTTTGGTCGTAATTACGTTTCCAATATGGAAACAAAGTGCAATCTTCTAGTGTATTTTTTACTACTTTAGGTAGATTATACCTGATTTTACCAAGCCGAGCATCGCTTCCGGATATTTCCAAGCGATCGTATTGCGAGACTTTTCTTGACTGCCAAGGCTTTGAGAGGAGTAGAGAGGTCTAAGGGTTAGAGTCCTGATAGATATGGTTATTATATGAATCTACGCATAATTTTAGACACACCTGTTGACCTGCATCTGAAACAAAGTCAGCACATCAAGCATGCTGGATTTCGGGCGGTGAGCCTAATGTCGCTCCCTCATTGGTTGAGGCATTTCTATGGGGCGCGACCACAATTGCGCCACATTTCAAACGCCAAAAAATCTTATTCGCGTCAAAATAACACCGTGGTGATCGTAATTGATTAAGCGCAGGAGTTAATGAGTCTTTTTGCCATCTGGCACCGTACGAGTTTTTGCTCAACTCCAGTACAAGGGTCTCTGTCGTGACCAACCAGATCAAAACCGCTGCCTCCGAGCAAGACGTTGTAGGTCTTGCACGCGAAAGTTTCATTGGCGAGCTGAAAACCCTTAATCGCCAGCATCCTGGCACGGGTTTCGGAATCGCTCTTCGTACCCATTCAGGCAATCGATACCTGCTGGCCAATGCCCGCATGCCGCTGCCTGCACATAAATCCCAGGACTTCCCAACCGGACGCCGCGTGGCGTGTCTGGAAAATGGTGAGGGCTTCAGCTCGATCGAAATCTTGGCTGATTCCCTGGCTTATGAATCAATTTCCCCACGTTCCGAGGCTGCAATCCTCGGTAATGCGCTGGACCTGATCGCACGTATCGACACGCTTGCGAGCCTGCCGGACGGGGCAGGGGACCAGATCGCCGCAACTGGCACCGGAGGCTAAATATGGCGCGCAACGACCATCTTCTGTCTGTAGGAAACGAGGCTCTGTCTGAGATGACAGAGGCAATGTCCTCGTTGACGACACAGATCGATCAATTGACAGAGGTGGCGGATGCGCGCTCCTCGGCGCGGCTGGCGGCGCTGAAAACCAAGATGGAGAATTTCACCGCAAGCGTCACGCTTGTGGGGCAGGTGAAGGCAGGGAAATCTTCGATCGTGAACATTCTGGCGGGTCGGCCGAACCTGCTGCCCTCGGATGTGAACCCGTGGACATCTGTTGTTACCACCCTGAACATCAACACCCGGACTGAGGGCGATACCAGGTCCAAATTTACCTTCTTCGAGCAGGAAGAATGGGACAACCTGATGGTTGGCGGTGGGCGTCTTGGTGAGCTTGCCAATCGTGCCGGTGCGGATGACGAGATGGATGATATCCGTCGCCAGATCGCTGAAATGAAATCGAAATCCGAAGATCGCCTGGGTAAGCACTTTGATCTGATATTGGGTCAAAGCCACCAGTACGACTATTTCGACGATGAGCTGATCCAGCGCTATGTCTGTCTTGGGGATGAAGACGATCCGGACATCAACCCCAAGACCGGTCGCTTCGCCGACGTCACGAAGTCGGCTGAATTGTTCATGGATATCCCGCAATATCCGATCTCGCTGAAGCTGTGCGATACGCCCGGCGTCAATGACACGTTTATGGTGCGCGAGCAGATTACGCTGCGCAGCTTGCGAGGGTCCGAGGTTTGTGTCGTGGTGCTGGCGGCAAGTCAGGCATTGACCACCATGGATATGGCGCTGATGCGGATCATCGCGCAGTTTGAGAATCGCCAGATCATTCTATTCGTAAACCGGATCGATGAACTGTCCGACCCGGTTACCCAGGTGCCCGAGATTCGGGATCGCATTCAGGACACACTGAAGCAGAACAATATCGACGCCAACACCAGCGTTGTTTTCGGCAGTGCGCTGTGGGCCGAGGCCGCGCTGACCGGAAACCCGGACATTCTGACTGAGGAATCGCGCGAGGCGCTGAACACATTCTATCTTGCCGCCGGGTTTGGTGATCAGGCCGCGTCATTGAACAAGATCTGGGCGCTTTCGGGACTGCCTGATCTGTTGCTTGCAATGAATGAACGGATTGCCGAAGGGGCGGGGGGCCGCCTTCTGGATCGCGTCCGCCACCGTGCGCGTAACATTGCCAGCCAGATTCGAGCGACCGCAGTCGCCAAGACGCTATCCAGCACAGACGGCATTGTCCGCGATCTAGATGGTGCATCACCGGAAGATGCTATCGCAACGGTGTCCGACGAATACCAAAAGAAAGTCGCTGAACTTACGGGCAAACTGCGTGACAAGGTGTTGGAACGACTGGCCTCAGCCGAGGCAAACTTTGTCAAACGCGCGACGGATTCGCTGATTTCTCATTTGGAACAGAATGGGGAGCAGGGGACGTGGCAATATGATCCCGCAGGTCTGCGCACTTTGCAGAAAGCGGCCTATTTCAGCTTTGCACGCGCGATGCGGAAGGATGCCGGTGCATTGTATGCCGCCGCCGCTGCGGATGTCGAAGCGCTCTATCATAAGCTGTTGGGCAACCATCTGGGTGAGTTCAATATCGAAGCACCCATCGTACCGCGTGTCCCGCCACCTTTGGGGATTGGCCGCACCATTGCGCTGGATTTGCAAAGCACATGGTGGCGCCGATGGTGGCAAAAACGCAAAGGGTTCGAAGCCTATGCGGCGGACTACACGCGCCTGATAGCGTCAGAGGCGAACTCGATCACCAAGGATATCGAGGAAAACCAGATTGCAGCCGTTTTGGAAAATGTCCGCGCTACCCTGACCGATTTCATGGCTGAGCAGAAAGATACATTGCTCAGTATTTCGCAATCGCCAGACAGGGCTGCGGCACAGGTGGCCGAGCAGAAGCCGCAGAAGTCGCGTGACGATATTCTGGGTGACATCCTGAAAGACCTTAGTAACGAAGCAGCATAAGAAGAGTTATGGTAAAAGAATCACAAACCCGCTTCGTCTCTCCCAAGGCCTGGAACCGCATCGAGCAGTGGTCCCGGCGCAAGCCTGTGTTTGCACTTATGGGTGAGTTCAGCGCAGGCAAATCCACGCTGATGAATTTTCTTTTGCGTAAGCAAGCCTTGCCGACGCAGGTTACAGCGACGCAGCTGCCGCCGATCTGGT
This sequence comes from Ruegeria sp. AH3, assembly GCF_056536265.1. Classification (NCBI taxonomy): domain Bacteria; kingdom Pseudomonadati; phylum Pseudomonadota; class Alphaproteobacteria; order Rhodobacterales; family Roseobacteraceae; genus Ruegeria; species Ruegeria sp. AH3. Next base: position 728,396 of record NZ_JBQFJL010000002.1, on the reverse strand, counting down.
TCAGTTGGGGTAATCGACCGGCATATATAAAACGCCACGATGGCAGCACGCAGACGATCGAACTGGATCAGCTTGAACAGGTCGGCGTCAATGACGCGCAATTTGTACGGATTTTTCTTGAGGCCGACATTCTTGAGGCCGTCGACCTGATCGACACGCCCGGTATTTCGGATCCGAAAATCTCGACCGATGTGTGGCAGCGTGCCGTTGGACAGGCCAATGGCGTCCTGTGGTGTACTCATTCGACACAAGCTTGGCGTGAAACTGAGCGCGCCACGTGGGTGTCCCTGCCAGAACGTTTGCAGCATAAATCGCTGTTGTTGGTGACCCGAGCGGACGCGCTGAACCAAAAGGATCGCCAGAAAGTCCTGCGCCGCGTGAACCGCGAAGCCGGGCATCTGTTCAATCGCACAATCCTGTTCTCTGCCCGCGACGCTATTCTGGCCCGTGACAAGACCGGCGATGCCGAGCTTTGGTCACGCAGCGGTGGCGGCAAGATGGTGGACAGCTTCCTTGAGATCACGGAACAGATCATGGACAACCGTGCCGACATGCTGGCGCGTTACCAGATCGACAAATCTCTGCCAGATGCGCAGAAAGTGCAGCCTTTGCGCCCGGCTGGGAAAGAGGAAGAGGCACCGCTCAAGCTTGTTGATCCGGTAGATCAGCCTGTGGATGAAGTGGATGTAGTCACCAGCTTCCCGGTGCGCCCCGTACGGGTGGAACGCCGCTCGGACGAGGCTGAACGTCCCCGCATCGATGCGGGCGAAGCAGAGCGCATGCGGGCCGAAATGGAAGCTGAAGCAGAACCGGCCGAGGAAGATCTGCGCGCCCTCTTCGCTGAAAAAGAAGAGGAACTGCTTGATCTCAACCTACTGGCAAATCCCGTTACCGATGTCGATGAGTTCGACTTCGTCGAAGACGACGATGAACAAGATGACGCCGAGGCAGAGCTGATCGTTCTGGGCCCCGATGCCGACGAACGGGAAACGCAGGAGACGGTGGTAGAGGGCCAAGAAGGCGCAGATGACCAGCAGCGCTCTGAGGATGACATCGCAACCTCAGTGTCTTCGATCACTGCACTGCTTGCTGAACAGGACGAAGCGCAGGACGAAGACTATGAGCCAGAGCCGGAGTCAAATGCACTGACGTCGGTACGCGTTGTTGCCGTGAACGCTGAGCTATCGGATGCGGAAATCGACGAAGCTGAAGAGGCCACTCCGTCCGCGGACAGCGCGATGAACGCTTCGCCAGGCACACAACCCAGCGCGTTTGCGATGTGGAATGAAATTGTCGCGAGCGAGACACTGCCGGATGATGCAAAAGGCCTGCAAAGCGCCTTTGCCGCCTTCCTGACCGAGTTCGATCAGATCGCCCGCGAACACAGCGCGCGCAAGGACAAAGAGGTGTTGCGCGCTGTTCCCAAACACACCGACAGTGGCGGAGCGGAATGGCATGCGGTTTGATCCGAACCTGATTTCAAGACACGAAGGCAGGTGACGATATGTCGATTGAGCTTGCTTTGAGTTCGGCCATCGAGACGATACCCGACTGCGTTGCAGCCGGGTATGTCGATATGGAAACCGGGATGTTGTTGGGGACCAGCGCCGAAGATTCTGACAGCGCAGATGCACTGGATCATTTGGCACTTGCGGTGGCGAACCTGTTCCAAGGGCGGGGCGTCAAAGGGTTCGAGGAGCTGTTGCGGACAGCTCAGATTGACGACGTTGAGCATCCGGGATTTGGGGAAATCGCGGTGTTTTCTGAAGATCGTCTGCACATCTTTCTCAGGACGCAGAAATATCCTGATCATGTGGTGTGCTACATCTGTCGCAACAATACGAACGTGGGACTTGCACTTACGAAATCACATCTCAGCCTCGGGCCGGTAGCGGCGGCGGTTTAGACGGGACCAGAGGGGGTCACGGTATGATGGATAGCGAAATTCTGGAACTGCTCGAAGACATCGGGCGTTCGTCGGTGGCTCGTTTGTCGCCGGTGACCTTTCTTGCGGGTGACAATGCCAAGTCTCGCAGGCAGCAGGTTCTGGGCACAATCAGACGTACGATCCTGCCTCGGCGGATCGAATTTACTGCTGCGGATGGCGCGGTATTGGCCATCGAGGTCAACAGCTCGCGGATCACCGAAGTTTTCACCTGCGCCTCGGGGCCTGTGCCGGATTTCGGAACCGAAACTCGTGAAGATCTGACGGAACGACTGGCCCAGTTGGTGACGGACATATCGACGGCCACTGGCCCGCTGGAGATGGTGTCGCTGCGCCCTGATACCGCGCTTGAGGCGGACGATGTCGGTATCACCTTCTCTGAGATTGAAGCCGCCTGCGATAAAATCGACATCTCTGATGAGCCTCGCATGTCAGTCGTGCCTGACCCCGAGCCCGATACCGATCAGCAGCCTGAATCCGACATAGCGATGCAGTTTTACACGGGATCTGAGCGGTTTGCTCTTGGGCGAGTCCTGATCGGAGATGCTGAGGAGCACTCTTTCGATGGCATCTGCGCGCCGGATCAACCTGCACATCCCGGAACCGATCTGCTATCCCGCTTCGCGCGTGATCTTGCCGGATGGAATGCAGATGGATCTGATGTCCTGTCACAACCGCAACTGATCGTCATGCGCCCGTCAGGCGGTCAGGGTGCAGGTCTTGCTGTACTAAGCGACGGTCAACAGACCGCCGCTGCCGTCCATGATGCCCGCAAGTTGGGGGCCGTTGTAAACCTTTGGAAGTCCTTGAAAACCGCCGTCGAATGACCGCGTTCCTGCCAAATAGTGTCCATTTTGCAAAACTAAATCTAAAATACGAGTTACCAGGGTAAATCTAATGAGTGAACTGAATCGTCGCGAACTTATTCGCATAGCCGAAGACATGAATGAGGTGAGCAATGACGAGACCCGTCAATTCATCTCGCGGATCATCGACGATCTGTCGAACCTGAAGCCGTCGATTGCCTTTGTCGGTCAGATCAAGGCAGGAAAGTCGCGCCTGATCAACGGCTTCACCGGTCAGGCCGAATATCTGCCTTCGGATGTGAACCCCTGGACCACCGTGATCACCGACATGCATTTCGGCCATCCCTCGGGTCGGACCTCGGGCGCCGAGTTCCATTTCTTTGACAACCGCCAATGGCAGGCTCTGATTGCCGAAGGCGAAGAGCTGCGCAACATGTTCCCGGATGAAGAGGACAGCTATAAGCGCGAGATGATCGAAGAGCAGGTCGAAGCGATGAAAACCCGCGCTAAGCTGCGTTTGGGCGAAAGCTATAAGCACCTGCTGGGCGAGCATCACGATCTGGACGAGCTGACCTCGGATGATCTTGCTCGCTATGTGTGCGCGGGGGATGATCCAACCGAAGAAGGTGGCCACGACCCGGGCTCGGACCGGGGTCTGTACAGCGATATCACCCGTAAGGCCGAGGTCTATTTCGACATTGGCCATTTCCCGTATCCGGTCACCGTGACCGACACGCCGGGCGTTAATGATCCCTTGCTGATCCGTGAAGAGATTTCGCGCCAGTATCTCAAGGAATCTGATTTCTTCGTGGTCGTCCTGTCCGCGCATCAGGCCCTTTCGCGGGCAGATCTGAAACTGTTCCGCCTGATGCAGGCGTTGGAATTGGGTCAGATCGTGGTGTTTATCAACCGTGTGGATGAACTGGGCGGTGGTGCCGACGATGCCTCGAAAGTTCGCGCCGACGTGATGGACGGGCTGGAACAGGCACTTGGAAACTCGGATATCGATGTGCTGATGGGCAGTGCCCAGTGGGCACATTACGCGCTGACCGGGGATGAGACCGGCATTGATCACGATGAGATTCTGGCTTGGCTGCGAGCGCATCCAGAGCAGATGAAGCAATATCTGTCGGGTGTGGAAGAGATCAAGCAAGGCCCCGGCCCTATCAGCCGCGAGGGCGTATTGCGTTTTGCAGCCATGATCGCCTCGGGGCTGCCCGACTTGCGCCGGCATGTCACTACGGCGCTGACCGAAGGGCCTCGCCAGGAACAAATGCACATGGCGTGGCAGCACTTGAACAGTTTTGCGCAGGGCGAGCTGGAGCGCAGCACCGCCCATCTGCGCGCGATCGAGGCGCAGGACGAACCGGATACCGCAGATGCGGATGAAAACAATCAGACGCTGGCCGAACTGCGCGCGATGGTTGCCGAAAAGACCGAGGCGATCACCAATGACATGGATAACGTGTTGGCCAATCTGCGAGGCGTGATGGATGACACTGTGGCCGAGGCGGTCTCGATTGTCGTTCGCGGTCCCGACGGGCAATCGCCTCTGCTGGCCAAGGATGGCGAGACCGAGCTGAACTTTACCCCTCTGCGCGAACGGATGCGGGAGCTGGTGCAGGGTGCAACGCAGGTCGTGCGCCAGCGGATGCTGAGCGAGCTTTATGCTGTCGACATGCAAAGCAACGCGGCCTTGCGTGCCCTGCCCGGTTGGCAGGAACCAGTGGATAATCGTATGAACACCAGCGCTGTCCGGTGGTTCCGCCCGGATACCAGCGCCCTGACCCGGGGTATTACGGTAGAGCTACGTGTCACGTGGCTGTCCCGCCTGATCTCGCGCCGTAGTGTTCTGAACCGGGCCGAGCGGATGATTGTGCAGGAATTTGAGATGATCGGCGACGATCTTGTGGACACCGCCCGTAGCGATCTGACAGAACGGTTGCAAACTGTTCTGGATCACTATCTGGCGCTGCTGGCCGGACATCTGGAACACCGGAGCGGCAGCGGCACAAATGCGCGCGCCGAAGCGCAACGAGCCGTCGATCAGGCGCGCCGCATTACGGATGAGCTGGGATCGGTGCATGGAACCGCACCCGTAGACACACGACAGGCAGAGGCTGCAGAATGATTGAATTCCCCGGAACCGAGCAGGAAGTGCGCCAGTTGGAGCGCTTTTTGACCGTCACCGAAAAGCAGCCTACCTCGTCTGAGCTGGACGAGATGCGTGCTCGCGCTCTGGCCCATGCCGAGCGGCTGTCGAATGCGGTGTCGATCGGGTTTGCCGGGGAGTTTGGCGCAGGGAAGTCCAGCCTCGCCAATATGCTGGCCGGTGCGGACATCCTGCCGACGGGGCCGCAGCATCTGAAACTGCCTTTGGTCATAGTGGCCTATGCAGAGGTCCCGGAAACCACTGTCGGATGGTGGGACAAGGAGCCCAAAATCTATTCAGGGATCGCTTTGGAAAAAGCTGCGGCCGACAATCCGGACTTCATTTCGGTTGGGTTGAACACCCCTGCCCTGCAGGAAATCTCATTGTTTGATCTGCCCGGTGCGGGTGCATTGGACGACACCTATAAGCCAACCTTGGATCTTTTAAGATATGTGGATTGCGCGATCTGGTGCACCAACGGTACGAATGCGTGGCGCGAAACCGAGCGTCACTTGTGGTCGAAGGTTCCACAAAAATTGCGCGATAACAGCCTGTTGGCCATTACACACGCCGATCTTCCCCCTGTTCGCGATGCATTGGACCGGGTCGTTGGGCGCCTGAACAAGGAAAAAGACGGCCTGTTTCGTGCTGTTGTGCCGATTGGAACCCCTGTGGCCGTACGCGCGATGGAGTGCGAGCCCGAGCCTGATTTTGAGCTTTGGGAATCCTGCGGTGGACAAAATCTGGCCGAGCAGGTGCTTCAAATCGCTTTGGATCATCGTCAGCATGATCTGGACGCGGCGCGCAAGGATTTGGCGCAGGAATTCCTGCCTTATCTGGATCAGTTGAAAGGTGAGGATCCCGAGACCCTCAGTACGGAAAGCCACGCGGTTCACGCCAGCCTGGAATCCGCCCTACCCCCTCTGGACAACCCCATTCTCGAGGACTGGCTGGCTGCGATTGCGAGCATCTATGGCGATCTGCGCGAAAGCTCTGAAATCGAACCCGCGGCCTTCCTTCAAAGCTGTCAGGAGATCGTCGAGGATTTTGCAGAACGGTTGGAGTCCGGTCAGGAAATCGACCCAGAGGCTGACTGGATTCCAGTAGAATTCGAAAAGGCAACGGATTTGCTTCTACTACTGCAATTCGAGAGCGGCGATGCACCTCTGAAGGACGCAATCAGCATCCTCGCACAGCTCAGCGACAACCTCGCCTGGGCTGGAAGCACGGTTGCGTCTGCGCCACCCAGAACTGGCACCTAAGAATTTCCCGCTAAAATTGAGCCGCAATGCGGCGATTCGAGACTGCAAGAATCAATCCGTTATTGTTTCGAATTCGTGGACCAAACAGCGAATTCTGGAAGATAGACTTCAGATTTTTCCACCGCATATTACAATATATAGTGTTCACTAGCAATTTAGGCACAAAATAAGCTGTTTGCAATTTTTTGATCCTTAGTGAAGCCATCAGGCGGCCCCAATAAAGTCAAATTTGAAACGTCTAACCGTCTCAAGTGTCCTGCGGTTGTGTTTGGTTGTGAGTTCGCGGGCTGAAGCCCTGGTTATCCATACCGCAACAATGAGTAATATGGGCGGGAAGATATGAGCCACAACCAGGCTGTCGGCGCAACGCACGACGAACCTCAGATCGAAGGATTGCAACCGGGCGCAAAGCTGCTGCGGGGTCAGTATGAAATCCTCCGTTTCCTCAGCAACGGTGGGTTTGGAATTACCTATCTTGCACGCGATAGCCTGGACCGGGATGTGGTCATCAAGGAATGCTATCCGGGTGCGCTCTGCCAACGGAATGGTGACTTGGTTGAGCCCGCCAATCCCGATCACAAGGACGACTTGCGTGCGATCATCGACCTGTTCATTCAGGAAGCCCGCAATCATGCCCGGCTGGTCCATCCCAACATCGTTGATGTGCACCAGGTATTTGAGGACAACAACACCGCCTATATCGCGATGGATCTGATCCGGGGTTGCGATCTGCTGGATTATGTCGAGAACCCTGAAAACAAAAGCGGCCCTGACTTCATTGTTCAGGTCACTGAGAAGATGCTGTCGGCGGTCTCGTTCATCCATCAAAGCGGCATGCTGCATCGAGATATCTCGCCGGACAATATCCTGATCGATGAAAACGGCGAACCGATCCTGATCGACTTTGGTGCGGCACGCGAACAGGCGGCCAACAAGTCGGCGGCATTGCTGACCTTGCGGGTGATCAAGGATGGATATTCGCCGCATGAATTCTATGTGCGCGGCGCGGAACAAGGTCCCAGCAGCGACCTTTATGTGTTGGCTGCCACGCTCTATCACGCAATCAGTGGTGAGCGCCCGATTGATGGCCAGACCCGCCTGAACGCCTTCAACAACGGACAAGACGATCCTTACGAACCTCTGGCCGGGCGTTTCAAAGGTTATCCTGATGGGTTCCTCGAAGCGATCGACAAAGCGATGGAAGTCCACACCACTGATCGCCTGCAATCCGCTCTGGATTGGTTGCGGATGTTCCGAGGTCCGGGCGTCATGTTCGATACTTTTGCCTATCGGCCGGTCTCGGTCATTGTGGGTATGGATCGTCTGGATGAGCAGGCAGAAAAGGAACGCATTAAGGCCGAAAGCGAAAACGCCGAAGCCGTTGTGACCGCTCTGCTGGCTGGAAACGCGGATCTGACACTTGGCAACGAAGAGAAGTCCGAAGACGAGCTGGCACAGTTTTCGCCGCAGGAGCAGAACGTCGCCGCCGTTGATACCGTGGTCAAAAGCGGTTCGGGTGGCAGCGGCAAGATGATTGCAGGGGTTGCGGTCGTTGTCGCGGCTCTTGCCGCCGGAGGATATTTCGTGATGTCGGGCAATCAATCGACGCCCGAGGCAACCCCAGCAACAGCGCAGGCACCGGCCACTCTGGCGCCTGTTGATGCTGAACCGGAACCGGTCGAGCAGACCGCCGAAGCCACGACAGAGCCGCAACAGGCCGAACCCGCTTTGGCATCGGAACCACAACCTACGCCAGAACAACCTGTCGAGCAGACACAGGCCGCGTTGGAGGATCCGGTTGTTACTGAGGTTCCAACTGAGGAAACGCCTCCAATTGCTACTGAGGAAGTGGCGCCTGACGCGGCGGCGGCCGAACCTGCCAAGGTTGCAGAGGCTCCGACCACTGCGGTGAATCTGGTGCAGGATCAGATTGCATTCGGGCATTGGGACGTCGAAGTTCCGTTCTCAATGTCTAAACGCCGCAGTTCCACCGGCAACGTCATTGCAATCAATGGCGTGGACGAGGGTCAGGATATGTCGGTGATCGGTGATTGGGTTCAGCGTGGTGCTACGATCTTTACGCTGAACGGTGAGCCTGTTCGGGCAGATGCCTCGCTCGCGGGACAGATTCTGGACAATTTCTCGGTCGATCCCGACGGCTATATTCGTGTCGCCGCGCGTTATCGCCCGCTGGGTCAGACCCGGGCGCAAAACGGGTTACTGGCTTTGCCCGCTTACCGGATGTTTGGCTTGCAAAATGGGTACGCATTCGATGTTCGGCATGCGGGGGACGCCGGTTGGCAAACCGTTGTAGCCGCTGTCCCGGCCGAAGCAGCTGGTGAATTGCAGGCTGGTGACATTCTGCTGCGTGAGGCTCAGACCGGCGTCGCGATCGACGGCCCCGAAAGTCTGGATGCCGTTCTTGCCCAGCTTGTGTCTGAAAACCAACCCGATGCGCGCCTGAGTGTTCTGCGCAACGGCGGCGAAAGCTCGGCGGTCATGCCGCTGGCACAGGAGTAATTCAAACCGGTTCATTGTGAAAATCGCCAGCGTGTGTGTGCTGAGGGTGGCGCATCATCGTCACCCCGTCGGGAACCGGCCCGGCGCGAAGTTACAAGTTTCCATGTTTCCCATTCATCAGTGCCCCTGTGCGTGATGCACGGCGGTTTGTAGCAGCCCCGCGGGACGAAACCCGTGTCAGAATTCAAGAAGGTGTCGACACCATGTTCAAATATAAAAGCCCTCTCAGCCGGCTTCTCGAAGGTGCCGGAAAACCTAAAGAAGAAGAAAACGTAGAACCCGAAGCGGTACAGGAGGACAAGCCTGAACCGATCGCGGATTTCAACGCTCTGCGCGCTGCGCTGGGTGGCGGCAATATGGCGACGGAGAGCTACGAAGACTCAGACGAGTTGATCCCCGAAGAGGCGATGCCCGAATTCGATGAGGATGCATCCACGGTCGAAACTGTAGAGATCGAAGAAGAACTTGCCGCACCGGAAGAGGTCGAAGAAGAAGAACCGATCGTTACCCTTCATCTCAGCGCGGAAGATGCAGTTCAGGCTGTCGAAGAGATCGAAGAGGAAAATATCATGGCCGCGGTTGTCGAAGAGACCGCACCGTCTGAGCCTGAAGAAACGCCCGAGCTGCAGCCGGAAGCTGAAGCGGAGCCGGAGGTTGTGGCAGAGGAGCCCCAACCTGCCCCGGAACCCACCCCAGCGCCTGTCATTGAAGCTCCGGTCGCGGCCCCTGCCCCGGTCGAAGATCGCCGGTCGCGCGTAAAGACCACATTCCTGGGTTTTGAACGAGCAGACACGCATGTTCAGGAACTGATCGAAACCGCCGAACCTGTTGCCAAGACGGAAACTGCGCAGCAGACTTTCCCCGTCGGCTGGCTCGTCATCACAGCCGGTCCTGGCCGTGGGTCGTGCATTACCCTTACCGAAGGTCTGATGCAGATTGGCCGGAACGACGATCAGGCCATTCAACTGGATTTCGGAGATACCGGTATCTCGCGCAGCAACCATGCTGTGATCGCCTATGATCCCGAGGACCGGAAATGCTATCTGGGACATGGTGGCAAAGCGAACCTCGTGCGGCTGAACGGTAAGCCGGTTCTCAGCACTGTTGCTCTGTCCAGCGGCGATTTGATCCGTATCAGCGAAACTTCGATCCGCTTTGCCGCCTTCTGCGATGATGGCTTTGACTGGCGGGATGCTGATTGATGCTGGCGACCCCTGCATATGACATTGCTCTGATCCTGGACCAGGGTCAGCGCGACACGCAGGAAGACGCGATTGCCGCGCGGGTCTTTGATACGGCCAATGCAGGTTATGTCGTGATCGCTGACGGTATGGGCGGGCACGACGCGGGCGAGGTTGCATCCGAACTTGTAATCTCGGCCTGGCAAGAGGCGCTGGACGCGCAGCTTGAACGCAATGACGTGACTGAGGGCGCTCTGCTCGACGCCCTGCCCATGGCAGCCATACAGGCGAATGCCGAGGTGGCGAGCCATGGCGAAACCTCCGGGGCCCGGCTGGGATCAACCTTGCTGGGAACCTTGCTGGTGAACCAGAACCTGTTCTGGATTTCGATCGGCGATAGCCCTCTCTATCTGTTTCGTGACGAGACTCTGTCGCAGATCAACGAGGACCACTCGATGGCGCCTGAGATCGATGCGAAGCTGGCGCAAGGTCTGCTGAGCGCGGAAGAAGCGCAGGGTCATCCTGACCGCAACCAGCTGACCTCGGTCATCATGGGGGCCGCTATTCCAAAGGTGGATTGCCCCGAAAAGCCGCTGGCGCTTAGCGCGGCAGATATTCTGATCCTTGGGAGCGATGGGCTTCAATATCTCAGCAATGCCGAGATCGAAGAACTTCTGCGTCAGCACAAGCATTCCCCGGCACGTGACATCGCGGATGCGCTTCTACAGGCGCTGCATACCAAGGCGGATCCGGATCAGGACAATATCTCAATCGCCGTGGTCAAACCGGCGCAGAACTAAACAAGGCAGGGATACAGGACAACATGAGAACCCATCTGATCATATCCAGTCTGGCTCTTGCGGCCGCAACAGGGGCGGCCTCCGCGCAAGAAGCCTGTTCGACCTACGAGATCCAGCGTGGCGACAGCCTGCGAGAACTGGCGATTAAGGTCTACGCCACCGAAGATTACCGGTTTATCTATGATGTGAATCGCGATGTCATCGGTCCTAACCCGAATATCATTCGTGTTGGCGACATTCTGGCCTTCCCTTGCCTGGAAGATATCGGCCGCGCCCCTGAATTGCCGGATACCGAAGCGGGCCGCATGGCAGCGGAAATGGCATCGGAACTGGTCAAGGCCGCAGAAGAGCGTGCTGCAAAAGCGATCGCCGAGGCCGAGGCCCGCGTCGCCGCAGCTGAGGCCGAGGCCAAAAAGGCTAGCGAAGATGCAGTCCTCGCGGCCAAAGTAGAAGCCAAGAAAGAGATCGAGGCTGCCCGCGCCGAGGGTGCTGCGCTGATCCGCAATGCGGATGGTGGTGAACGTCCCGAAATCCGCGATCGTCAACTTCTGCTGATCACCGGGGGTAACTACGCACCCTTCACCGATGAGGCACTGCCGAACCGGGGTCTCTATACCGATCTGGTCGAAACCGCGATGCTGCGGGCCGCGCCGGAACAGCCCTACAAGATTCAGTTCGTCAACGATTGGTCATCGCATCTGGACCTGCTGATGCCGACCCTCGCGTTCGATGCGACCTTCCCGTGGTCGCGCCCGAATTGCGAAGAAGCTGAGGCCTTGTCCGAAAGTGATCGAACCCGCTGCGAGACCTACAATTTCTCGAACCCTTTCTATGAAGTGGTCGATACATTCTTCGCAAAGGCTGGTTCGGGCTATGAGGAAACTCTGACTTATTCAGATTTCGTCGACGCCACGATCTGCCGACCCGAGGGATGGTCCCTGTCGCATATGGATGCGGTCGGCCTTTATGAGCCTGCGATCAAGTTGATACGCCCGGTCTCACCTGATGACTGTTTCCACGCGGTGATGGATGGTTCGGCCGATATCGTTGCGGTCGAAGCCCATCTGGCCGTCGAGGCCATTGGGCGACTGGGCTATGAGCATCAGATCATCGAAAACCCCAATCTGGCGGCAATCAAGTCGCTTAACGTCATGACCCACAAAGATAATCCAGATGGAGAAGCGATCCTCGAAACGCTGAACCAAGGTCTGGCGATCATGCAGCAATCAGGCGAGTGGCGCGACATCGTTTCAACCGCCCTGCGCCATCAAATGGAAAATGGTTAAGGCCCCAATTGGCCTGGCAAAACAAAAGTCTGGAGGAAGTGGACATGTTTAACAAGAAACTAAAGAAAGCAGTACTGTCGGCAACAGCCCTCACCGCGCTGAGCGCAGGTGCAGCTGCCGCGCAAGAGGCCTGCTCTAACTATACCGTTCAGGATGGTGATACACTGGCAACCATCGCCATTGCCGCCTATGGCACCTCGAACTATCAGCCGATTTTCAATGCGAACCGCAACGCGATCACCAATCCAGGTTCGCTTGAAAATGGCTTGGTTCTGGCTTTGCCCTGTGAGGATGGCAGCCTGCCAAACGGCCAGAGCGCGCAGGAACTGATTGCTGCTGAAGAAAAGCGTGCAGCGAGTGTCAAACGCTCGAATGTTTATGCACCGCCGATCAAGATGGTTGCGGGCAACGGCTGGGAGCCGTTCACGACTGAAGCCCTGAACGGTGGTGGCATCATGACTCGCCTGGCTACAACAAGCCTTCAGCGTGCAGGCAATAGCCGCGACTTCTCGGTCAGCTTCGTAGATGACTGGAGTTCGCATCTGGACACACTATTGCCACTGGGTGCATTTGATATTTCGATCGCGTGGACTGTACCGGATTGTACCAACCGCTCCTATGAGTGGTCTGCAGAAACCGAAGCCCGGTGTACTCAATTTGTCGCTTCAGTTCCGGTATATGACATCGTTGGTGGCTTCTTCACTTTGCCTGAAAGCGAATACGCAAAGGCGACGGATTTCTCCGACCTTGAGGGCTCGACCGTTTGCCGCATGGCAGGCTGGAGCATGGTGGTGCTGGAAGAACAAGGTCTGAACCGCGAGAATACAACTGTTGTTCAGCCCAATTCGGCCCGAGAATGCCTTGATGCGGTATTGACCGGAACTGCAGATGTGGCGGCGTTCGAGGTCGACCTGTTCGCGTCGACAATGAAAGACATGGGTTTGACTTCGGCTGACATCGTTGAAAATCCGTATGTATCCACTCTGTCGTCGATGAGCTTCCTCGCGCATCGCACCAATCCGTTCGCACGTGAATACATCGCGATGATGAACAAGGGTCTGATTGAGATGCGTGAATCCGGCGAATGGTACGCAATTATCTCGGACACGCTGCGCGAACAGAACGAAAAGCTGAACGCGGCGTCCAACTAATCCCTCGGTCGAAAAGACCAAATTTGGGCTGGTCTCGGGACCGGCCCTTTTTTTGTTGTGCGACCGGGTTTCACTTCTACGTCGGGAGCGCATACGGTCGCGAAACAAGGTATGCACCTTTTTGTATAGTCATAATATATATGAATGCTTCTTTTAGCGCATAAAAAGCGCCTCGCTACGGGAATCCCCCAATATTCAGCTCGAGTATTTCGCGTAGTGTGGATTTAACAGCACCGGTGAGGCGTCAGCCCCACCACTCACTCAGAAAAGGGTTGGCTATGGGGGCCAACCCTTTTCTTATTGGAGCAACGAAAAAACCGGCCCAGAAGGGCCGGCTTGATCATTCATCAACAAATTTGAGGCGGCGATCAGCCGATCAGTGCATTCAGTGTTGCACTGGGGCGCATTACAGCCGCTGTTTTGGTTGGGTCGGTATGATAATAACCTCCCAAGTCTGCCGCCGCACCTTGGGCTGCTGCCAGCTCAGACAAGATTTGCCCTTCCTTGTCAGCCAGTTCCTTTGCCAAAGGCGCAAACTCAGCTGCCAGATCTGCATCATCTGACTGCGAAGCCAAAGCCTCGGCCCAATAGCGTGCGAACCAGTAGTGGCTGTCGCGGTTGTCCGGCTGACCGACTTTGCGGCTGGGCGACTTGTTGTTGTCCAGAATTCCTTGCGTTGCAGCCTCGGCAGCGGTTCCCAGAACACCAGCTTTGGCGTTACCTTTGCTGTCTGCCAAGAAGTTCAGGGATTCCCCCAGCGCGCAGAACTCACCCATCGAGTCCCAGCGCAGGTGGTTTTCCTCAACCAACTGCTGAACATGTTTCGGGGCCGAGCCACCGGCACCGGTTTCGAACAGGCCACCGCCATTCATCAGTTTGACGATGGACAGCATCTTGGCCGAGGTGCCCAGCTCCAGAATCGGGAACAGATCGGTCAGATAATCCCGCAACACGTTACCGGTGATAGCGATGCTGTCGTTCCCTGCAGTGATGGTTTCCAACGACTGACGGGTCGCTTCACGCGGTGCCATGGTCAGGAACTTGTCGGCTACGCCAGCAGCTTCCAGCGCCGGTTTGACGTATTTGATCAGCTCAGCATCATGGGCGCGGTTCGCGTCCAGCCAGAAGATCGCCTCAGAGCCCGTCAAACGCTGACGATCCATCGCCAGCTGAATCCAGTTCTCGATCGGTGCCTTCTTCACGGTGCAGGCGCGCCAGATATCACCCTTTTCCACCGCATGCTCATGCAATGTCTCACCATTGGCCAGAACAATGCGGATGGTGCCGTCCGCGGGCGCTTCAAATGTGGTCGGGTGCGAGCCATATTCTTCTGCCTTTTGCGCCATCAGGCCAACGTTGGCGACGGCACCGGCAGTGGCTGGGTTCAGCGCACCATTGGCTTTGAAGAAGTTGATCGCCTCGTCATACACCGGCGCGTAGCAACGGTCAGGGATGACGCAGTTGGTATCACCCTTGGAACCGGTCTCGTCCCAGCCTTTGCCACCCGCGCGGATCACGGCGGGCATTGAGGCATCAATGATGACATCAGACGGCACGTGCAGGTTGGTGATGCCCTTGTCGCTGTCGACCATATACATCGACGGACGGTCACCTTTCAGCGCGTCAATGGCGGCCACGATATCCGCATTGTCCTTCACACGTTCCAGCAGGTCGCCCAGACCCGAGTTGGGGTTCACACCCAGCGCGTCCAGCTCTGCGCCGAATTTCTCGAACACCGGGGCCAGCCATGCCTTGACCGCGTAACCGAAGATAATCGGGTCAGAGACCTTCATCATGGTCGCCTTCATATGCAGCGAGAACATGGTACCGTCGCTCTTGGTGTCCTCGATGGCATCTGCCAGGAAGGATGACAGCGCCTTTACCGACATAAAGGTTGCGTCGGCCACGGTGCCTTCAGCCAAAGGCCAGCCGTCTTTCAGAACGGTGACGTTGCCATCATTGCCAACAAATTCGATCTTCGCATCGCCTGCTTGCCCGGCTGTGATGGTGGCTGATTTCTCATTCGCATAGAAATCATTGCCGGACATCGACGATACTTTTGTCTTGCTGTCCGAAGCCCACTCACCCATCGAGTGTGGGTTCTTCTGGGCGTAGTTCTTCACTGCACGCGCCGCGCGGCGGTCAGAGTTCCCCTCGCGCAGAACAGGGTTCACGGCTGAGCCCTTGATGGCGTCGTAACGCGCACGGATCGCCTTTTCCTCATCGCTTGAGGGTTCTTCTGGATAGTTGGGGATGTCATAGCCCTGCGATTGCAGTTCTTCGATGGCAGCCACCAGCTGCGGGACCGAGGCCGAGATGTTTGGCAGTTTGATCACGTTGGCGTCGGGTGTCTTCACCAGTTCACCCAGAGCAGCCAGATCATCAGTGATTCGCTGTTCGTCAGTCAGGTTTTCCGGGAAGGTGGCTATGATGCGCCCAGCCAGAGAAATATCCTTGGTTCCGACGCTGACACCCGCAGCGGATGCGAACTTGCGGATGATGGGCAGGAACGATGCGCTCGCCAGTTCCGGCGCTTCGTCTACAATGGTATACAATATATCGAAGTTCGATTTTTCTGCCATATTCCCTTACCTTTTTTAAAGCCTTTCGGGGCGTGCGATCCAAGAGTGTGTGCCAACGCTCAATACTGGCACCGAGCCGTAACGAGGCGGTGACGCCCCACGGATGACTCTGATTTGACAGGGCCTCCCATAAATCAGGATTGGATTGGGATCAATCGTGTTTGGGCGCGCAAATTGACACGGTTTGGCGAAATGCCGATTTCAAAGGAACCCGTTTAACCGGCTCTGACCTTTAATAACCGACTGCAACAATCAACGTACGCCCGCCTCATCAGAAGGATTGAAAGTCGCCGACAGCTTTAGCGGTCTCTGAAACCAACGGTACGATTAACCTTGTCTTGACCGGAACCCGAGACCAGCGAGGAGTTGTGATGTTCAGCGTAATTCTGCCTGCAGCACGTGCGAACCTGTTCATTGCTTGCTCAAACCTGTTTGCCTGAATTAAACGCCCGTTGTTCGTGGTTTGGGGGATAGATATAGTTAGCCCGCAGGTCAGGCCGCGTATAAGATCAGAATGTTCGGCTTCGGGCGCGTATTACTTATCATTGGTTGGGGGCCAACTTTAGTGAGTATGAAAAATCAGCCAAATGCGTCGCAGCGCCATGAACTGCGAAAGGTGATGGGTCAGGGGCGAAGCTTTCTGGCGCTGGCCTTTTTGTTCAGCGTTTTTGTCAATCTTCTGATGCTGACTGGCCCTCTGTTTATGTTGCAGGTGTATGACCGCGTTTTGGGATCGCGCTCGGTCGAGACATTGTCGGCGTTGTTCTTATTGGTCGCCCTGCTCTACGGCTTGATGGCCATGCTCGACTATGCGCGCGGGCGCATCGTTGCCCGGTTCGGGGCGCGGTTTCAGTCTTCGCTGGATGAACGGGTCTTCGAAGGAACGATGCGACGGGCACTGTTTCCGCAATTCCGCTCGGCCCCTGCGACTGCCCTGCGTGATCTTGAATCGATCCGGTCCCTCTGTGCATCACCTGTGCTGCTGGCCGTGATGGATTTGCCCTGGACGCCGATCTTTGTCGCCGCGATTTTCTTGTTCCACCCGCTTCTGGGATGGTTGGCTGTCGGCGGCGGTACGCTTCTCATAGTGATCGCCATGCTGAACCAAATGCTGACCCACCGGAAGGTCGCCGAAGCACAGAGTGCGTCGGCTAAGGCAAATGCGTTCTCCGAGCACGCGCGACAAGCGGCCGAAGTTGTCCGTTCGCAAGGTATGCAGGAGGACGTGGCGCGTCGCTGGATGAAACAGCGATCCGAAGCGTTGTCTCAATCGATTTCAGCCAGCGACTGGACAGGCAGCTTTACCTCGCTGACCAAATCTCTGCGGCTATTCCTGCAGTCTGCGATGCTCGCTTTGGGGGCATTGCTTGTTCTGCGCAATGAGATGACGCCGGGTGCAATGATTGCAGGGACCATTCTTCTGGGTCGCGCACTTGCCCCCGTGGAAATGGCTGTCGGGCAATGGTCGATGATCGAACGGGCGCGCACCGCCTGGATCAACCTGAACAAATTTCTGGATGCCACACCGCCCGAGGCGTCGCGTACGAAGCTGCCGGTGCCCAAGGCGCATCTTGTGTCCAAGAGTCTGACGGTGGTGCCACCCGGCGCCAAAATTCCCACTTTGCGGAATGCGAACCTGAACCTCGAACCGGGAAAAGCTCTGGGCGTGATCGGTAAAAGCGGTTCGGGCAAGACAACACTTGCAAAAGCTCTGCTTGGATTGTGGATGCCTGCCGCAGGTGAAATACGTTTGGCCGGAGCCACTTTGGATCAGTACGACCCGGATGATCTGGGGCGCCACATTGGGTATCTGCCACAGGAAGTCACATTGTTTAACGGCACCGTCGCCGAAAATATCGCACGGATGTCACAAACTCCGGACCCAGAGGCTGTGGTTGCTGCGGCCAAAACCGCAAATGCGCATGAGCTTATTCTGAGCCTCGAGAAAGGGTATGATACCTTTCTGGAAGGCAATGACAGCCAGCTTTCAGGTGGCCAGAAACAGCGTATCGCCCTTGCACGTGCGCTTTATGGAAATCCAGTGTTGCTGATTCTGGACGAGCCGAACTCAGCCCTTGATGCAGATGGTACGCTTGCGCTGAACAACGCCGTGCGTGAGTTCAAGGCCGCGGGTAAGTCCGTCATCATCATGACACACAGGCCGCAAGCGATTTCGGAATGTGATGATCTGGTGGTCGTCGAAAAAGGCCAGATCGTGAAATCTGGCAAGCGCGATGAGGTGCTCAGCACGATGGTGCAGAATGCCAATGTTATCAAACGGCATCTGAACAAGGTGGGTGAGTAATGTTCAAGAAGGGTGAAAAGACGGCGTGGAGCATCACGGCACCCGCTCTGGTCGGGCTGTTGGCACTGGCCATTCTTGTTCTGGGACTAGGCGTTTGGAGCATCCGGACTCAACTGGCGGGCGCGATCATCTCGCAAGGGGTGGTTGAAGTCCAAAGCAACCGCCAGGTGATCGAACACCCCGACGGTGGGGTGGTTGGCGAGATTTTTGTGCGCGATGGCGACGACGTCGCGCGCGGGCAACTGCTGTTGCGTCTCGATGACACGTTTCTTGCGTCCGAGAAGACGATCGTTGAGTCACAGCTGTTTGAGCTTATGGCGCGCAAAACGAGGCTGGAATCAGAACGAGATGGTGTAGACGCTTCTGAACTTGATGCCCGTCTCGGTGAGCTTCAGGCGCAGGAGCATATCGGAGAGGACCTTCTAGCGGGCCAGCAGCGCCTGTTCGATGCGCGTCTGGACACGCTCACTCAGCAGATTGACCAGTTGGGTAAGCAGAAGATTCAGATCGAAGATGAAATCGAAGGTATACAGGCGCAATTGGCTGCATTGCGCACGCAGGTTGTGCTGATCACCAATGAGTTGAGAGATCAGGAAGGGTTGCTGCAACGCGGCCTGACACAGGCCAGCCGCGTCTCGGCGCTGCAGCGGGAAGAGGCCAGTTTGAACGGTGAAATCGGACAGCTGGAATCCACGATTGCACGCCTGAACGGACAAATCTCCACTACCGAGATCCAGATTGTTCAGCTGAAAGCAACCCGTCGGGAAGAAGCAATTGCCGAGCTTCGGGATGTCCAATCCCGGGTTGTGGAACTTGCCGAACGCCGTTTGTCATTGACCGAAAGATTGTCTCGTCTGGATATTCGAGCACCGGTGGCAGGCACCGTTTACGATAGTCAGGTCTTTGCCATCCAGTCGGTCATTCAGCCTGCAGAGCCCATGATGTACGTTGTTCCGCAGGATACGCCCTTGCTCGTGGCCGCACGCGTTGATGCATTGCACGTCGATCAGTTGCACCGCGGGCAGGAGGTCGCCCTGCGCTTTCCTGCCTTCAACCAGCGCGAAACGCCCGAGCTTGACGGTCATGTAATCAACGTGTCCGCAGATACATTCACCGATGAAACGACCGGCTTTACCTTCTACCGCGCCGAGGTGGAGCCCGATGACGGACAACTTGAACGCCTGAACGGTCAGGAGTTGCTGCCCGGTATGCCGGTTGAGGCGATGATCAAGACAGATGAGCGTACCCCCCTGTCCTATCTGATCAAACCGCTCGCGGACTACTTCTATCGCGCGTTCAGGGAATAAGCCTTAGGGGGCCTCAATATTGCCGAGCAGGATTGATGTCATGTCGGCGGTGAATGCTCCGTCGACAATGGTGATATCCGTTCCTGTAGTGTAGTCGACATTGTTTCTGGTGATCCCTGACAGGTCCTGATCCGCCTCCAGAAACACCCACTCCGGTTCGTGCGGAGAGGGCAGGCCGACGACAGTTTGCAGAATGACCAAAGCGTCCAGTGCACTCACCTTTCCATCCTGCGTGACATCAGCCGCTATAAGGTTCTGAGGTGTCGCTGGCCCCCAGGTTGGGTCCAGCCCGACCGCGATGCGCAGCACCTGAAGCGCATCAAGGGCGGTGATATCATTGCTCGCGTTCGAGTAGGATTTGACGATATCCAGCTTGCCGGAAAAGGTGCCATCGGGGACATCCAGATCGAATACGCCCTGCTCATCCGCTTGTGCCACGACGGTTGCGCCGCCGTCAGGAGTGAACCTGATTTCCGCATCGGTCAATGCCGGGTTCTGGCTGCTTGAATCAATGGTAACCGGGCCGGAAACCCCATCAGATGCATTGTTGTCCGGCCCGCTGCCAAGATTTGTTGGGATATGATCTGGACCGTCAAAGCCGGTGCCAAAGATATCTGTACTGGTTAGTGAGGTGCCTTGCGCAGAAAGTACCTCAATCGTTTCATCACGATATGTAATCCGCGCGCCTTGCGCGGTCATGGTAAAACTCAATTGCGCCGGGGAGCGTAGAAATGAATAGTCGGTCAGATCAAGCCGATCATTCCCGGCCTCAAAGTCTGTGATGGTTGTGGTACCGCTGCTTTCGCGCAGCACGAAGATATCTGCGCCCGTCCCACCCGTCATGGTGGTTGCGCTGGTGCCCGTGATCAGAATGTCATCCCCTGCCCCGCCGTTCAGATTGGTATCCAGGAGCCCGCCTTTCAGCATATCATCCCCGGCAGTACCGCTGAGCGACCCAAACCCTTGATCGATAACACCCAGATTTGCGACAGAAACACTTAACTGCGTGAGGCCCGGGTCCTGTTGTGAGGCTGCAAAAATCTGCAGCTCGTCTCCGATATGCGCAACGCCTAGCGTTTCGACATTCTGCAACCCGCTTGCGGCCGTGTCTTCGAAACTGTCCATATGGATCAGCTGACCATCCGGGGTCATTGTAAACAAGGTAATGCCGTCATCCCCACCCCCGGCGACGACAAAGACGCGGCCATCAACTTCGATCACCGAAAGGTCCTGCACCGATGCAAATCGCGTATGCAATGTATCAAGCACGTGATCGGTTGCGTTGAGCGTTCCGTTACCGCTCAGGTTCATGACGCTAATGGAATTGCTGTCCGCGCCCGCGACAACAATCCAGGACTTGCCGTATGCCTGCACCGCCTCAATCGCAGTCGGCGCGCCGATACCCAACGTTTGAAGGCTGGCGGCCCCATCCGTGAGGGTCAGAGCCCCCGTGTTGGGATCTACGGCAAAGCTTCTGATCGTGCTGCTTGCCGTATCCACCGTGAGTATGAAGTGGTTTCCACCCGATTGCGCGGCCTGCATCGCGTCCGCGCGACCCGAGGTCAGACTCGTCAGGGTCAGAGACCCATCTCCGTTCACGCGATAGGTGCCAATCTGGGCGCTATCCGTGTGCGCAAGGGTCAGAAAACTGTCAGCCCCGATCGCGGATTGCGCCACGGCCGAGATATCGCCTCCGCCCGAAAGCCCCACGGTTTCTTGCAGCGCACCGACGGTCCCATCGGTGTTCAGATCATACCCGACCAGCCCCGCAGCGGTATCCACATCCAATACCAACCGGGTCTCGGTACCCAAAGTAACAAGTGCTCCGCCGCGCCCGACCTGCTGTGCGATGGAAGCCCCAAAATATTCCTGATCCTGCAATACCGGAGCAGCCGTATCTGTCAGGTGCCACGAGGCAATCCCCCCCTGCAGCCCGGTCGCACTATAGAGATACGTTTCGCCGTTAAACGTTTTTAAAGCCAGATCGCCGATACCTGAATCGAGCGCTGCGGTCCCCGTTGCAACCACTCTGTCGAACTGAAGCATCATCGTTGTTTGCCCCCAATGCCAACATTGGCACTGCAATCAGAATGACCCGATGCTCCGGCGCGAAACCAGAGCAGGAATGTGGTGAAAACAAGGACTTCGGTTTCAGTTTTATTCAAGTTTTCCCATCTGGCCCCATTGCCATCAGGACGGGAAGACCAACCGGTTCCGGCGGGTTGCCATCTGTCGACTGACAGAACGCGACCACCGATTGTGAGGGAAGATGACCAAAGACATCGATTCGACCGATACTCGGAACTCCGAGACATCACAGCACAACGGACAGAAATGGAGCTGGATCGACAAAAAGCTGCAACGCTGGGCAGGTCGCGGATTGCTGGGGGGGTTGAGCACCACCTTAATGGCTCTGCCTGCGCTGGCGCAGGCCACGGATGATGCGCTTTCTTCGTTCCAGTTTGCCGAAGCAATTACTGGTGTGCGCTCGGCACAACTCATGCCGAACGGGGACGTGCAACTGAAGATGATGGACGGGCGTACCGTCGTAGTAGGGGCCGAGAACATTCAGGTTCTTGAAAACGGTTCCATCATGGTCGCTGACGAAGCTGCGATGGAAATTGCAGAACTCGCGGCTGTTGAAGTTGCGGGCGCAGCCGCTGCGGGCGGTGGCATCAGCGGTGCCGGACTGGCGTTGGGCGGTCTCGGCCTTGCTGGTGCGGCAGCCGCCGCCGGAGGCGGCGGCGGTGGTGGTGGTCGTGATGATGAGAGTACCGAGGAACCTTCCGTGGTTCCCCCCACGCCACGACCTCCAAGCCTAAATCTTGCTGAGCTGCAATCTAACGCGCTCAGCGATATCAGCACACAGACTGTTGCACCTGATGGGACGGCGTCAGTTGAAGTCATGATTGGAACGGTTACCAAAACCGCTACCCCAGCAGTCGACGGAAGCTGGAGCGTGTCGTTAACACAGGCCGAGGCTCAGGCCCTCTCTCAGGGGATTTCGGCCGTGACCGTTCAATATCTCGACGGTGATGGAACAGTTCTGTCGGTTGGGGTTGCGCAGTTTGATGTCGATACCATACCCCCAACTCTTTCCATCGACACCTTTTCCCACGGCGCGGTTCTGAATGCAGCCGAACAGGGGATCGACCTGACAATCTCTGGAGCAACCGATGCTGAGAACGGACAGGCAGTGACAGTTTCAGTCAACGGTCAGGATTACAGCGGCACCGTTACGAACGGAGGATGGAGCGTTACGGTCCCCGCGGGCGATCTTGCCTCGCTATCAGATGCGGCGACGATATCGGTAACCGCGAACGTCTCCGATCTCGCCGGTAACCCGGCAGTACAAGCAAGTGGCAGTTTTGACACCGATTTCAGCGCGCCCACGCTGACTCTGAACCCCGTTGCCGGAGGATCAATCGAATTGATTGACGTGAGCGCCGATCTGGTTCTGAACGGATCGTCGAACACCGAGGACGGTCAGCAGGTTTCCGTTACCTTCAACGGACAAAACTACACCGGCGCTGTGTCCGGAGGCGGTTGGAGCCTGACTATTCCGAACGCAGATCTTGCTAGCCTGTCGACGGGCACCCCCGTCGCCATCTCGGTCGCTGTCACAGATTCCGCAGGCAACCCCGCAACGCCGGTCTCGGTGTCTGTGCCCGTAGATCTGACGGGTCCATCTATCGCCATCGATCCGCTGTCGGTTGGGGACATGCTCAATGCGGCTGAGGCAGGTTCGAATTTGGTGGTAAGTGGCACGGTTGGGAATGTTGCAGGTGGTCAGACCGTCACAGTCACTCTGGATGGTCAAACCTATACTGGAATTGTCTCCGGCAGTGCGTGGAACGTTAGTATCCCCAGCGCGGATCTTACAACGTTGGCAGATGGTGAAGCCTTCACGTTAACCGCTGATGTGAGTGATAGCGATGGACTTAACGCGCCGCAGGCAGGGCTCGGGTTTGTTAAGGATGCGACCCCGCCATCGCTGAGTATTGATACATTCTCGGCGGGTGCGGTGATGAATGCCACCGAGCAAGGCGTGGATTTGGTTATCACCGGGTCGACAACCGCCGAAGACGGTCAAACAGTGACGCTTACCTTCGAAGGCCAGCCGTACACCGGAACCACAATGAGCGGCGCATGGAGCGTAACGGTACCGACGGCCGACCTCAGTTCTTTGTCGGATGGGGCAACAGTTAATGTAACCGCTGACATCTCTGATAACGCCGGCAACCCTGCAGTGCAGGCAACCGGCAGCTTTGACACGGATTTCTCTGCACCTTCCCTTTCAATCACAACGACATCTGGGGGGGCTGTTTTGAACAGGGTTGAAAGGGACAGCGGCCTGACGATCTCGGGCACCTCTGATGCTGTCGACGGCTCACAAATTGTAATCGAGATACGTCGCCCTGACGGTTCGCTCGAAACAAGCGGCACAACGACCGTAAGCGGCGGGATCTGGAATTATGTGGCCCCCTCGGGTGATCTGAGTGGTTTGCAGGATGGAGCAACCTACCAGATAAAAGCTTCTGTTTCGGACGCCGCAGGCAACAGCGCGAGCACAAATACCAGCTTTGATACCGATCTGAGCGCACCCACCCTCTCGTTAGATGCGCTTGCGGTCGGGGGAACTCTGGATGTTCTCGAACAAGCGACGGATCTGCAGATCACCGGCGCAACAAGCGCAGAGAATGGTCAAATCGTTACCGTCAACCTGAATGGCCAGGACTATTTTGCGACCGTGACAAACGGCAGTTGGGTCGCAACGGTTCCCGCACTGGATCTGGCCGCTTTGGCGGACGCGAGTACGTTCTCGATCACTGCTTCAGTGCAAGATGCCGCGGGAAATGCGGCTGCGAATGCCACGACATCTCTTACCACGGATTTCCGCCCGATACTGAGTATGAGCGACGTAGGAACCAATGAGGCTCTGTCGCTGAGCGATTTGCAGAATGGCGGCACCACGATTACAGGTAGTTCGGTTGGGCTGAGTGCCGGACAGGCCGTTACAGTTACGTTCAATGGCGCTCCGGTAGGCAGCGGGACTGTTGCCGTCGATGGCTCCTGGTCGCTCAGCATCCCGGCTTCACAGTTCGTATCTGTCGAAGCCGGGGACGACCTGAGCTTTGAAGCGCAGGCATCGGTTGCAGCGGGACAAGACCCTACGCCCGCCACCAATCAGGCCATCGCCCACATGCCTGCGGCCTACACGATCGCTGAAGCTGGTCGAAGCGGATCGACAGTGACCTTCGAAGTTTATGCCGACCCAGACCGAGATATCTCGGGGGGGCTGGATTTTACTGCGGATCTTGGGTTTGACCCGGCGGTTGCAACCTATGATACCAGCTCGGAGGTTGAAAACAGCGATTTCACCTTCTTCCTCGCAAATCCGCAAGGGGCTGCAACCATCAGTTTCGCAGGTGCTTCGACAAGTTTTAGTGATTTGTCACAACCTATCATGACGTTCACGATGACCGTACAGGATGCGTCGCAGCCGATCATCTTGTCACTAACAACCCCGGATGGCGGCCCATCTCAGTTTCACCTGGGAACGGATGGGGCCGATACGCTGACTGCAAGCGCCCTTGACGATGTCATTCGCGGGGCTGGCGGCGACGATGCGATTGACCTCACCAGCGCAGGACGGGACGTTGTCGTGTTCGAGGTTGATCCAACGATCAACGGCACAGATACGATCACGGGCTTCACTTTGGGGCCCGCTGCCGAAGTCACCGATGCAATCAGGTTCGCGGGGCTCGATACCAGCAGCTTGCGTGGAAACGGCACCGGTTTTGAGAGCCTGAACCTCGGAGGATCGATAGGGCAAGACACAGGCTTCGTCGGATTGCAGACGGCATTATCGGACCTCGATAGCGACACGATTGCAGCCGCAGCGGAAACCTTTGGCGGGGCGCAAGCGGGTGACGAAATCTATCTGATGGCAACGGATGGGAATGACAGTCTTCTGGTGAAAGTCGATTACTCATCATCTGATACCGCCACAGTTGAGACGATAGCACAGTTCGATGGGCTCGCTGATCTGACTGATCTCAATGCAGATAATATTTTGCTTTCGGACCCAACGGGTGCAAGCGCCTGATTGAGGCTGGTGGTGCAGATGGATGATAAAATCATGGCAAATATTGGCGTTGTTCCTGTAACTCATGAACGGCATGGGCATCGGTACTGGCAGCGTTTCACCACTTACGATTTTGCTGCCAGCCAGGTTACTTGTCCCGTGGTCAGTCCCGAGGTTCTGCAAGTAGCGGCTGCATATCCGATGCTCTTTCAGTCGGATGGCGAGCGTATCGAACCTGTTGCTCTATTCTCCATGACAGCAGGGCTCACTTCGCCGTTTGTCTCTGACGATGGTAAATGGCTCGCTTGCTACGTGCCGTCCGCCCTTCGGTGCTTTCCATTTCGAGCTGAGCGCTTGAGTGAAAAGCAATACCGACTTCTGGTCGATGAAGCATCGGGCCTTATTTCATCCGATCCAGAAGACATGCCTTTCTTCACGAGAGACGGGCGTGTTACGACCGAACTGCAGAGCGTTCTGGACTTCTTCCGAATGCGCGAAGCTGCGGTGCGAGAGACGCACAAAATATGCAAGCGAATTCAGTCTTTGGGCTTGTTTTCTCGGTTCGGGCCTGCTTCGGGGTCAAATTCTCTGCCTGAGCTGTTGATGGTCGACGAAGACGAGTTGGCTGAATACTTGGGCTCGGGTTCCAATGAACCCATCCCCGTCACCGCGTTGCGGATGATCCACGCACACCAGGTTTCGTTGTCACATTGCGAGTGGCTGTCAGAAGCACAAAGCCAGCGGCAGAAATACCGACCAAAGCCGAACTCCGGCTTATGCGGGTTCGTCTCAGCGTTGGGTCAAGACATGATCCGTTTGCAGCATGAAAATCGGGTGACCTATGCGCAGGGTTAGGTCTGGCTTGAGATGTTATTCTTCCCTCGTGTTCTTGGCTCTGACGTCGGCCTGCGCTCAAACTCCTGAATTAACGCAGGTTTCCATGTCCTTTGCCGACGGATCGACAGGCTCCGGTGCAATAAACCCTTCGACAACATTGATCCGAAGTGGGTTTGGACAACGCGTTCGCGCTGCAGTTCAAAACAGCCCTGCTCTGGCGCAGAGCGCATCACGGATGGGAATTGCAGAAGCCAATCGTGATGCCGCGAGAGGTGAATTTCTACCCCAGGTTTCACTGGGGCTCAATGCGCGTTCGGAACGAACGTATTCGGATCGGGAAGACCTCACCCCTTACGTGCGTGTATCACAGCTTGTCTATGACGGCGGAGCTGCCGCCAATTCGCTTACTGCCGCACGCGCGCGCGTGCTGGAAAGCCGTGGCGATCAACTGCAAACCGCTGCGGCGACTGCTCTGTCTGCGATAGAGGCATATGTCGTGGTTTTGGATCGCCGCAAAATCTATGACATATCGCAGCGCAATGTTGAGGTTCACCAAGAAATTGAGCAACAAATTTCTGAACGGGTGAACAGCGGCGTTGGATCTCGGGCCGATATTCTTATAGCACAATCTCGCGCCGCAGATGCGCGAACACGTTTTGCTGATGCAAGAACAAGGGTGGATCGTGCTGAGGCCCGGTTTCAGGAAGTGTTCGGAATACCTGCGGGAACTCTTCCTCCCGCAGTTCCTGCTCCTGAACTCAGTCGCAGCGACGAGCAGATCGTACTTGATAGCCCTCAGATTAGACGTGCAGATGCCGCGTTGGTTGCTGCTCGTGCCGAGTGGGCTGCGGCTCAGGCCAGGCGTAAACCGGATGTGCGCCTCACCGCTTTTGCCAATCACGATGATTTCTCGGATACGGATTTCGGCGTCGATTTGTCGGTTAACTACGAACTCGACAGCACTGGTCAACGCCGTGCCGCAATCGCCGCAGCGCAGGAACAGGTCAAGCAGGTCGAGGCCGAGCGTGAGGTTTTGATCCGCGAAATCGGGCGTGAACTTGGGTTTATACGATCGGATCAGAAAGCGGGCGCGGATCGCTTGCGAGAAGCCCGGCTGGCGATGCAGGCCAATGCCGAAAGCGTCACTGCCGCCCGCGCACAATTTACCATCGGTCGACGCAGCCTGATCGAAATTCTGGACGCTCAACGGGACTACGTGAATGCGCAGGAAAGGTTAATCCTGGCGGAACAGAGTTACTTTCTGACCAATTACGCCGTTCTAAACCTGACCGGTGACATTCTTGATTTGCTCGAATTGAGTTTCACGAATTGGAACGGGACACCATGAGTTTTCAGGACAGCCCTATTACTGCGTTGGAAGCGTGTTTGCTGAATGTCGCCGTAACGCTCGATCGACCTGTGACGCTCGCATCAATACATGCTGCGCAATCAGGAAAGAGCGGTAATCTGACGATCCGCGACGCCATCGCTGCCGCTCAGCGGGCCGGATTGCAGGTGGGTTTTGGTTCAATGAAGTTGCCTGATTTCGATACGACCCTCTTCCCCGCCATCCTCTTGTTGGAAAACGAGCGGGCAGTGGTCTATCATGGCCGGTCTGACAACGGTGACTTTCTGATATTCGATCCCGATTTGGATGAAGGGATTGGGGAAATCCCCGAAAGCGCTCTGAAAGACAGCTATACTGGTTACGCGTTGCTTTTTCGCAGAGCGTATCAGGATCGCGCGACAACGGGTCGGAACGTCCACGAAGGCCACTGGTTCTGGTCAGCGCTCGCCGCGAGCCGATGGACATATGCGCAGGTCGCGATGGCGGCTGCGTTGGCCAACATTCTCGGGTTATCTACTTCCGTTTTTATCATGGTCGTCTATGACCGCGTGCTGCCAAACGAAGCGACAGCATCCTTGGTGGCTTTGACCCTTGGTGTCGGCCTTGCGCTACTCTTCGATTTCTTACTGAAGATACTGCGTGCAGGATTTATTGATCGCGCGGGTGAGCGGGCGGATCTGGCGATGGGTCGACGCATTTTCGATCAGTTGATCAACATCGGCATGGCTGGGAAATCGGGGTCAACCGGTGCTACGAGCAATACCGTACGCGAATTTGAGACCCTTCGTGAATTTTTCACCTCGGCAACTCTGGTCGCTGTTGTCGACCTTCCCTTCATCGCTCTTTTTCTTTTTACGATCTATTTGGTTGGGGGGTCACTGGCGTTGATTCCTGCCTTGGCGATTCCAGTCGTCCTACTGACCGGTCTTGCGATACAACCGATGCTGTCCCGGTTGGCTGAGCAAAGCTTTTCGGATGGCCAATCAAAACAATCTGTTCTGGTTGAAGCCCTGACAGGCCTTGAAACGATCAAGACCACAGGAGCCTCGCGGTTGATGCGATCTCGATGGGAAGAGGCGATCAAACGGCAATCGAACCACGGATCACGCACCAGGGCGATTACACAATTCGCACTGAACCTGACCGGTTTTACGCAACAGGCGGCACAAGTCTTGGTCGTCTTCTATGGTGTATTTCTTATTACCGATGGGCAGACGAGCATGGGCGCGCTTGTCGCATCGGTGATGTTGACCGGGCGTGCTCTGGCACCGTTGGGGCAATTGGCTCAGACCTTGACGCGTGTCAATCAGGCGCGAAGCGCCTATCGCAATCTCGACACTTTGATGAATGTTGAAAGCGAAAGGCCCGATGGACGCCAATGGATAAGTCATCCCAAATTCAAAGGCCGAATTTCGTTCAACAATGTTTATTTCGCTTATCCAGACCAAGTGGATGATGCTTTGAATGGAGTATCATTTAACATTGAGCCAGGTGAAAAAGTTGCCATTCTCGGCCAGATCGGCTCAGGCAAAAGCACCATCACACGATTGATGCTGGGGCTTTATCACCCTCGGGTGGGTTCGGTGACGCTGGATGGGTTGGACATCCGTCAAATCGATCCGGGCGATCTGCGTCGCAATGTCGGGTCGGTATTGCAGGATGTCTGGCTGTTTTCAGGCACCGTGCGAGAGAACATCGCGAGTGGTGGGCTTCGGGTTCGGGATGAAGACTTGATCAGAGCGGGCCAGTTGGCTGGGGTTGAGGATTTTATCTCGCGGCATCCGCACGGATATGACCTGCGCGTGGCTGAACGTGGCGAAGGTTTGTCGGGCGGGCAGCGACAAGCAATTGCTTTGGCCCGGGCACTTGTTGGACGGCCGCCGGTTCTGCTGCTGGACGAACCCACCAGCGCGATGGACATCAAATCCGAAGCTGAGGTCATACGGCGTCTGAAATCAGCCACACAGCAGGAAACGGTAGTTGTTGTCACACATCGTTCGAGCCTGCTCGAACTTGTCGATCGGGTGATCGTGATTGAAAACGGGAAAGTTGGCATCGACGGGTCCAAGAGCCTGCTCACGCAACACGTGCGCAAGACCGGGAGGCATTTGAATGTCGCGGCATCCTGAGCTTGAAACTCTTGCCCGCGAAATGCGTGGACGCACATCGCTTCGGGGTTCGCTGCTGTTGATCATGATTTCCGTTTGCATGATCAGTGCGTTTATTTGGGCCTATTTCACGGAACTTGACGATGTGGTGCGCGCCGACGGTAGGATTGTGCCCTCGGGTGACGTGCAGGTGATTGAAGCCACCGAGGCGGGCGTATTGCGGGCTTTGCATGTCCGAGAAGGCCTGCTGGTTGATGCGGGCACCTTGCTGATGGAACTCGACACAAATCAGATTGCGCGCGAGCTGAGTCAGGAACAACAACGCGTCTATGGCTTGATGGCGCGGGCCCAGCGGCTACAAGCTGAAATCGATGGGACAGACCTGATATTCAGTGGTGAGTTGCTGAGTGGTGCTCCCGGCGTCGTCCGTTCTGAGACGGCGCTGTATCAGGGTCGACAAGCCGAACTGGCGGCTGAAATTGCCATCCTTCACAGACAGCGCGAGCAAAGACAGCGCGAATACGAAGAGGGGCTGGTCGATCAGGTGACAGCGGTCGAAACACTGAATGTTCTGGCGGAAGAACGCGCACTGATGGTGCCATTGGTAGAGCAACGTATGGAGCCCATGACGACTCTGTTGGCTTTGCGACGCAGCGAGGCGGAGTGGAAGGGGCGCAAGGTTCGTGCAGAAGCGGTAATCAGCAGATTGAAAACCGGCCTTGATGAGGTTGATGACAAAGTCCGCGCCACTCGCAACCGGTTCCGCAGTGCTGCCTTGACCGACTTGGCGCTGGTGACCGCAGAATTGGCTGCATTGCAACCCGCGCTACCCGCTTTGCGCGACCGCGTGTCGCGTGCGCAGATACGCGCGCCCATGCGGGGGGTCGTGAACCGCATCCATCGCACCACCATAGGCGGTCTGGCGCGCAGCGGTGAGGAATTGATCGAGCTTGTTCCGTTGGATGATCGATTGCTGGTTGAGGCTTATGTCAAACCTGGCGATATCGCCTTTTTGCATCCGGGCCAGCCGGTAAAGATCAAGATCACAGCCTACGATTTTTCGCGCTATGGAAGCCTGGATGGTGAAATTGTCCGCATCGGGGCCGACACGATTACGCGCTCAGAGCGCAATGACGAAGAGGTTTTTGTGGTCGAGATCCAGACCACAGGTACCATGCTGGATTCGGGTGGCTTGGCTGTTGAGATCATCCCTGGAATGATTGCGGAGGTTGATATCTTGTCGGGCAGGAAAACGGTGTTTGATTACCTCATCCAACCGGTTCTGAAGGTAAAAGATCAGGCTTTGCGTGAATAGCTTGGCCCGGTTCGGCGCCGCATCAAGCTGGCGCCGCAGTGTTCAATGCCAGCTTACATCGCCGAGGAAGATATAACCCGCACCGTATATTGTTTTGATAAGGCGTGGTTTTTTAGGGTCTTCGCCCAGCTTTGTCCGCAAGCGAGAGATACGGACATCCATCGCGCGGTCAAAACTGTCACCAGCACCTCCACCCAGCATATCCTGCATCCGCGCACGGCTGATCAGGCGTTTGGGGCTTTCCAGAAACAGACGCAGCACTTCACCTTCTGCATGACTGAACGGTGTTTCGATACCGTCGGCATCAATCAGAACATATCGATCGAACTGGGCTGTCCAACCATTGAATTCGGCCACATCCGAGCTTTGAACCGCAGGGCCAGACGACCGCAGACGGGCACGGATACGGGCAACCACTTCGGCGGGGTCAAAGGGTTTTGTGATGTAGTCATCGGCACCAAGCTCAAGTCCGGTGACACGATCCTGCACTTGCGCCCGGCCCGAGATGATGATCACCGCTGCACCTTGCTCCAGCGCCAATCGATGCACCAACGCCAAGCCGTCGGTATCGGGCAACGATAGATCCACTAGACAGACATCCGGGGTGACACGTTTGAGCGAGGCTTCAAATTCGCGGGCCCTGGCAAAGCTCTGGGTGCGAAATCCAGCCTCTTCCAGAGCATCGGTCAGAATACGCCGAATTTCGGGCTCATCATCAAGGATAGTGACCAAAGGATTTGTCATCTATGCGGCCTCGGTGCGGATCAGCGCCGACAATTGCGCCTGAGTAAACGGTTTGCGCAGGACCGGCGCACGGGTCAATGCCTGATTGTGCAGCGGATCGGAGTGAGGCAGGGATGTCATCATTATACAGGGCAGCGCACCGTTGATCTGGTCCACAAGGTCGATGCCAGTCCCCTCCCCCTCCAAACGGATGTCGGTCACGACTAGCGAGATGTCATCAATCTCTGCCGTCAACTCAAGCGCTTCATCAGCCGAGCTTGCCTCGATAACCGAGCAACCCAGCTCGACCAGCATGTCGCGAAACTGGTCACGCAGGTCATCGTTATCCTCAACCAGCAGGACAAGACCCGATCTCGCCGGCGGCGCAGGACGGTAGGGCAAGCGCATTACCACTGATGCCCCGGATGGAGTGTTGCGCAGACTCAGATCTCCTCCGGCAAGTTTTACAGTGTCGTAGACCATGGGCAGACCCAACCCCGAGCCATCGCTTCCCTTCGTCGTAAAAAACGGGTTCAGCGCCTTGTCGAGCGCCTCCGGCGAAAAGCCAGGGCCTGTGTCCGAGACCGTGACCTCGGCCCAGATCGTTCCGATCGCGTGGGCACTGATGGTTATCTGTCCCGAGCTGCCACAGGCGTCACGGGCATTGAGAACCAGATTCAGCAAAGCGTCCTGCACCATCCCCGGATCAAGCATCAAAGGCGCGTCAGGCAAAGTGTTCACGACAGACAACCCCATGCCGCGTGGCAGTGATGGAGTCGCCAGAACCCGTAAATCCTCAAGCAGCCCGCGCATATCCGTGGCTTTGGGCTGCGGCGTTCGGTTGCCGGTCATGTCGGCGATACGGTTCAGCAATTGACCACCACGGCGCGCAGTCGACTGAGTGGCCGCCACAAGTTTATCGGCCTCTTCTGGCAGCTCCATCTTGGCCAGTCGAGACTGCATCCCCAGGATAATGGTCAGAAGGTTTGAGAAGTCATGGGCCAACCCGCTTGTCATTTGCGCAGCCATGGCGCGGCGACGGGTCTGCTGCAGGGCAACGCGTGCCTGTGTTTCTTCGGTGATATCCACCGACATGACATAAACCCCGCCGACCTGATCTGGTGTAAAGGACACGCGAATGCGCCGGGCATCCTGATCTTCGGTGAATTCAAACACTGATGGTTGCCCGCCATAGGCCTGCTCCAGGTGCGGTTTGACCCGGTCATAGGCCGCCTTACCTAGAGCCTGAGATATATGGAGCCCCAGAATCTCTGACGGGCGACCCGGCATGACCGAACTGAGACGGCGGTTGGAATAGTCATACTGCTTGTTGGCATCGAGATGCGCGATATGCGCAGGCATCATCTCGGTCGTCATCCGCGTTCGGGCTTCGATCTCTGTCAACTGGCGTTTGGCCTCTTCCAACGCGGTGATGGTGGCAGCAAGTTTGCGGTTGGTGGCCGAAAGCTCTTCGGCGTGGCTCAGCAACTGCCCTGACAGTTCTTCGGACCGGGCGCGCAACAGATCCTCGACCTGTCGGGTTCGGGTGATGTCTGTATAAACGGCCACCCAGCCACCATTTGGCAGTGGTGCACCTTCGATGGAGATCACCTGACCATTGGGGCGAACACGCTCCATGTAATGAGGCTCAAAGGCCAGGGCCTGCGCGACACGGCTTTCGACCATATCCTCAACAGCGCCATCCGCGCCATATTCCCCGCGGCTGGCAAGAAAATGGATAGTGTCGCGGAACAATGCCCCCGGCTGGACGAGTTCTTCCGGCAGGTCAAACATCTCTTGAAAACGCAGATTGCTGAGCACGAGACGGAGCTTGCTGTCGTAGATCGACAGCGCCTGGCCGATGAGGTTCAAGCCAGAAGTGGTCATCGCCTTAATGCGCTGTTCGGTAATCTCCAATTCCGTCCTCCCCTGCGCCTATGGGTAACACCAGTTCGGGCGCAGGTGTAGGGCCTTGTCTAACCGTGTAGCGGTTGGTTGTTCGCAGCGCGATAGGCCTGCACATATCCTCGCGCGACCGAGCGGACTGCAGTTCCAATCTGTGAATAGGCTTCGTCCGGAAGATTGGCGAAAGAGACGCGGGCTGACCAGCTTGGGGCGTCAAACCCGCTGCCATTCAACAGGACGATGCCGTAGTCCTCGGCCAGTTTGAAGGCGATATCGAGCGGGTGGACATTATGCTTGATCCAGGTGACCACGTCCTCACCCACATACTTTCGCAGCCAGAATTCGAAGTCGATGATGCCGTAGTATGCATCATAATGCTCGCCCGCCTGAACCTCGACCCCCAACGCCTCGGTCAGCAGTTTGAACCTGCGGTGGACCAGTTCCATGCAGGCGGTCTGATAGGCTTTTTTGGTATCTACGAGTTCACACAGTGAAAACAGCGTCATCATCACCTGTTGCGGTAGCGATAGTCCCGCCGTGTGGTTCAGCGCCACATCCCGGCTGTCGGCCACTAACCGGTCGATAAAGCGGATATCGCGCGGTGTCAGGCTGAGTGTGCCATAGCGCTTGTCCAACTTCTGTTTGATGTCTTCGGGATGCTCGGCGAGTTTCAGGTCAAATATGTTGTCTTGCGCGACGGCGATCACACCCAGACGCCAGCCGGTACAGCCGAAGTACTTTGAATAAGAATAAACTCCGATCGTATTACGCGGCAGATGGCCCATCACCGAGGTAAAGTCATGTACGAACGTGCCATAGACATCGTCGGTCAGCACGATCAGGTCGGGTCGGTGGTTTTCAACCAGATCAGCCAACTTGCGTAGTGATGCGGTGCTGAGCGCCACCGAGGAAGGATTGCCCGGATTGACCAGAAAGAACGCCTTTACCTTGGGGTCTTTCAGCTTCTCCACCGCGGCATCGGTCAGCTGAAATCCGTCTTCCTCATCCGTTTCCACATGCACGGATTCGAGGGCGTAGTCCTCAAGCTCGGGCATCTCAAGATAAGGCGTGAAGATCGGAGTGCAGAGAGCGATGGTGTCACCCGGACTCAGCAGCCGGTTCGCTTTCAGCGTTTTGAAGATATAGCACATCGCTGCTGTTCCACCTTCAACCGCGAACAGGTCGAATTGCGCGTCGGGACGGTGACCCGCACACATCGCCCACATCAGGTATTCATGCGCGATGGCTGCGTTGTGTTTCAGGATACGGTCCGGGACAGGATAATTATCACCAATGATGGAATCCGTCAGTTCATGGACAAACTCATCCGCGTTGAACGCGAAAGCCGAAATGGCGTGGGTCACAACTTCCAGCAGAATATCGACGCCCGGCATGTCGGCATTTGCCACGGCCCAGCTCTGCAACCGGTCATGGCAGCCCTTCATAGCAGGCATACCGCCCAACCCTGCCGGATGGTTCATTACGCGCTTGGACTCGGTCACTGCGAACTGACCCAGCGCAAAGAAAGCCTCGCGCGGGCGGGTGGCAACCCAATTGGGGTTGCCGCGACCTGCGTTCAGAAAGGCGCTGTTGGCCTTGCGCGCCTCGGCCGAGGCCAGTTGGATCAGCTCATCCTTGATCTGAAACGGGCTGAGCGCTTCGTAATCGTGCAGCGTGAGTCTATCCATGGATCGAACCTTTCGAAATCAGCTTAGGATCAAAACAACGACCATTCCGAAAATGGTCAGCAATGTGTTGCCAATGGCATAGGGCATCCCATAGCCAAGCGCCGGGATGCGGCTTTGGGCAGCCTCCTGGATCATGCCCAAGGCAGCCGTGGTCGTTCGCGCACCGGCACAGGCGCCGAACAAGATAGCGGGGTGGAACTTGAACACGTAGTGCCCGACATAAACCGCAAAGATCATCGGTAGCGAAGTGGCAACAATCCCCCAAAGAAGCAACGCAATCCCCGCTTGTTGCAGCCCGGCGACAAAGCCCGGCCCTGCAGTAATCCCGATCACCGCTATAAAGACATTCAGACCCAGCGTATTCATCAGCCATAGCGCAGGCCCCGGTATGCGGCCAAAGGTTGGGTGCACCGTCCGCAACCAACCCAGTACCAGACCGGCCAACAGTGCCCCTCCTGTAGTGGACAAGCTGATGGGAAATCCTCCCATCATGATCGCCAGCGTGCCGATCACGCCGCCGATAAAAATACCCCAGCCGACAAAGGCCAGATCGGTGGTGTCGACAGGCCGATCAGCATAGCCGATCTCGGCGATGGCGGCCTCAACGTGGCGTTTGGCACCTTGAAGGGTCAGAATGTCCCCGCGATGGACCACGGTGCCCGGCAGCAGCGGTAGATCCAGCATGTTGCGGGTCAGCTTCGAGACATAGACACCGCGTGCAATCGACATTTTGCTGAGCTGTTCGAGGGTCTTGTTGTGGACCTCCTTGCTGGTGATCAACACGTCCAGTTTTTCGGACGGGATGCTTAACAGATCAGGAGCGTCAGCCTCTTTCAGATTGGTTTCCAGCAGGGTCACAAGATCGGCACGACGGCCCGAGAACATGACGACATCACCCGCCTCAAGCACAGTATTGTCGTCTACTTCGATCACCTGATCGCCGCGACGTAGTCGTTCGGCATAGATGCGGACACCCGGCATCAGATCCTTGACCGGCTGGCCCAGCAGGTCGCTACCCGCAGGAATTTCAAACGCCCGCGCTTCGATGGCGCGATAGGCCGAGACGATGCCTTCACCGGTTTCCACCGATGCACCGCCACCCAGCTTGGCCTCGTATTCCTTACAGGCGGCGGGCAGATCAACGCCGATCAGGCGCGGCCCGATCTTGGCCAGAATTATGGCCGAACCGATAGTGCCATAGATATAGGTGACCGCATACGCGACTGGGATCTGGTTGGCATAGGTCTTGGCCTGCTCGGCCGAGAGGCCCAATTGGCCAATCTGATCGGTCGCAACCCCGATCGCCGCCGAGATCGTCTGCGAGCCAGCATAAAGTCCCGCGGCATACCCCAATTCCAGTCCTGCCACCTTCGCAGCTATGACAGGAATCACCAGACAGAGAGCAAGGACACTGAGCGCAAAGAACACCTCGCGCGCGCCGTCTACCTTCAGGCCGCGCATGAACTGAGGTCCGACACCGTAACCCACAGCAAAGATAAACAGAATGAAGAAGGTCGATTTGACCGCTGAGTCGATGTCGATATGCGCCTGCCCGATCACCACCGCCGCCAGCAAGGTTGCAGTCACGGTGCCCAGACTGAACCCCATCAGCTTCCATGGGCCGACAAGGAAACCGATACCGATGGATAGAAATACCGCCAGTTCAGGATAGGTCTGAAGAATATTCACCAGCCAATCGAGCATACTCCACCTCACAATATCAGGTTCGGCAAAAGCCGGACGTGACAAAGATGGACCTCGGCACAATTCGCCAAAAATTCAGATCGGTCCGCAAACGTCCGACTAGTTGTCCGGCACGGGTGTGCCAGCGCAAGATTCTATGCGGTTACGATACTGTAAGTGCTCAGCATGTCTAGGTTTTTTACAGCCAGGACGCGTCAGGCCTCCATCAGCTCGCGCCATCGGTGGCAGAGAACCAAGTGGGTGGCGTCTTCATGTTCAAGCTGCGGCTCTTCCTGGCGGCAGATATCAATCGCATGAGGGCAGCGTGTGTTGAACTTGCACCCGGTCGGAGGGTTCGTCGGAGACGGTATTTCGCCCTCCAGCTTCTGCGCCTTGCCCTTCTCATCGGGATCAAGTGAGGGGATCGCCGAGAACAGAGCCTTTGTGTAGGGATGGCGCGGGCCTTCGAACAGCTGGCGTGTGGGGGCGCTTTCGACAATGCGGCCCAGATACATCACAGCGACATGATCGCAAGTATGGGCTACGACGCTCAGATCGTGGCTGATGAACATGAATGTCAGGCCCAGCTCCTCCTGCAGACTTTTCAGCAGGTTTAGAATATCAGCCTGAATTGAGACATCGAGCGCGGCGACGGATTCGTCTGCCACAACAAAACTCGGCCCCGACACCAGAGCACGCGCGATTGATATGCGCTGTCGTTGCCCCCCGGAAAACGCATGTGGGAAGCGACGCAGATGCTCAAGGTTCAACCGGCATTTCGCAGCGATCTCGCGCACACGGGCGTCGGTTTCGTCGCGTGTTTTGGTCAGGCCCATGACCTCAAGCGGTTCGGCAATGATATCGCGCACGGTCATACGCGGGCTGAGTGCCGCATAAGGGTCTTGAAAGATCAGTTGCGCGCGGCGGCGATACTCTTTCAGGTCAGCGGGTTTCATCTCAGCGAGATCGAATTGCACTTCACCATCGTCATAGGTGGCGTGGCCACCCGTGATGGGAACCGCATTCAGCAGGGCGCGTCCCAGCGTTGTCTTGCCGGAACCCGATTCCCCAACGACGCCAAAGAACGTTCCCTTGGGGATATCGAGCGTGATGTGATCGACGGCCTTGAGGATCCTCTTGTTGAAAATCTTACCGCCGATCTGGAACCCGACCGAAAGGTCCTGAGTGCTGATAAGGGGTTTATCGCTCATGCGGCGGATCCTTCAGTGCAGAGATGGCAGGCGGCGCGGTGGTCGGGGCCGACATCGCTCCAATGTGGGGCCTGGTTTTTGCAGATGTCGCCGATGATCTTGCCGCAGCGCGTGTGGAATACGCAGCCGTCGGGCCGCTCAAGCGGCGACGGGATATCGCCAGGAACGGGCTTGAGCGGCTTGTCCAGATCGTCCAGCTGAGGCAGCGCATCGATCAGGCCCTGCGTATAAGGGTGGGTCGGCGCATGGATCACCTCGCGCACCGGACCCTGTTCGATGATGCGGCCCAGATACATCACAGCCACCTTGTCGGCAGTCTGGGCGACGACGCCCAGATCGTGAGTGATGAAGATGATCCCCATCCCAAATTCAGAAACCAGATCTTTCATCAGGTCGATGACCTGTGCCTGAATGGTGACGTCCAAAGCGGTCGTGGGTTCATCTGCAATCAGCAGCTTGGGTTTGGTCGACAACGCCATGGCGATCATCGCACGTTGGCGCATTCCCCCGGACAGCTCAAAGGCGAACTGTCCGAACCGCGTCGCAGCGTCCGATATGCCGACACGGTCCAGCATCTCGATCGAAAGCTCTTTGGCCTGTTTTTTGTTCATATCCGTGTGGATCAACAATTGCTCGACCATCTGGCTGCCAATGGTCATAGCAGGTGCAAAACTGGCCATCGGTTCCTGAAAGATCATGCTGATGGCACCGCCGCGCACAACCTCCATGTCACGCGGGCGCTTCAAGGACATCACATCCACCGGACCTGTCTCCAGATGCAGGTTAATCTTGGTCTCAGGCGCATAGACGGTGTTATTGGCATTCAGCTTCATCAGTGATTTGGCTGTCACCGACTTGCCTGATCCACTTTCACCGACCAGCCCCATCACCTCGCCGGGAGCGAGTGAAAAGGATACGTTGTCTACAGCGGTGATCAGACCCTCATCCGTCTTGAATTGAACGGTGAGGTTTTCAACATCGAGCAGGCTCATTTCTTGGACTCCGAATAGGGGTCCGCTGCATCGCGCAACCCGTCGCCTACAAATACAAATGCCATCACTAGCGCGATGAAGAACAATACCGGGATGAAATACCACTGATAATTCAGCAATACGTCGGCACTGGTCACATTCTGCAGCATCACGCCCAGACTGTTGACCGGGTCCTTCAGGCCGAGGCCAATAAAGCTGAGAGCGGTTTCGCTGAGCACCACATAAGGGAACGTGATCACCAGATCGACGATGATATAACTGGTGAAACTGGGCAGCAAGTGTTTGCGGATGATGTGACTGGGTGACGCTCCGCTGAGTTGCGCGGCCAAGACGTATTCCTGATTGCGTTCAGTCAACAGATGCGTACGCACGCGGCGGGCCAACGTGGGCCAGCCAACCAGACCCAGAATGGCTGTAATCACGAAAAATCGCGTCTCTGCCGACCACTCTGGCGGGATAAAGGCGGCGATGGCCATGAACAGTGGGATCGAGGGGATGGTACGCACCGCATCCGTGATCATCTGGATCAAACTGTCGATCATGCCACCGTAATACCCGGCGACCCCTCCGATCGCGAGGGCCAGAACAAATGAGATCAGAACCCCCAATGTCCCAACCTGAAGCGATGTCCAAACCGCGTGCAGAGTTCGGCTGAAAATATCCTTACCGGCAGCATCGGTGCCAAACAGGTGGACATAGCCGGTGTCCGTGCCAAACAAGTGGATGTCACCGGGGATGAAGCCAAACAGTTTGTAAGGGTCCCCCTTTACGAAGAACTGGACGTAACGCCGCTCGTCTTCGTTGACCTTCTCCACCCAGCGGAAATTCGTCGCCAAGGAGCGTTCACGCGTCACTTCATGCAAAAACGGGCGCAATGAACAGCCGTTCTTGTCGCAGAATTGCGGAATCTGCGGCGCGCCGTTTAGATAGTCCTTGTCACGCCCTGCGGCAGTGGGATCGTAAGGCGACAGAAATGGTGCAAAGATCCCAGACAGAATCAACACCATCAGCACCGTGGCGGCAATCATGGCCGAGCGTTGTTTCTTGAACCGCGCCCAGATCAGCTGTCGTTGAGATGCGGTGAAATAGGCTTCTTTCGCCTGTTGTTTTGTCATCGCAGTCATCGGCTTACCTCAGAATACTCTTGCGGACGCGCGGATCGAGAACCGCGAGCAGAATGTCGGTGGCAAAGTTCAGCGTCACGATGGAGGCCGTCAGTAGGAAGATGATCGCTCCTGCAAGCTGCTGGTCATTTGATCGGGCCAGCGCCTCCAGCAGCAGCGATCCCGCTTCTGTCAATGTCAGGATCAGGGCCACAATCGGCAATTCGTTGAAGATACGGTTCAGGTCAAACCCAAGCGAGTTCACAATCGGTCCCAGTGCATGACGAGCCGGATATCGCCATAGCAGGCGACGACCATAGATACCGCGTGCGGCGGCGGCAGTGACATAAAGTTTGCCGATCTCGTCAGACATCAATGCCCTTACGGTTTGCAACGCAAAGGCGGTGGCCGACCAGCCCAGGATAAACACTGGCAGCCAGGCATGCTTCATCAAGTCAACGAATTTCGCCCAGGACCAGGGCGCGTTTTTGTACTCGGGTGAAAATAGCCCCGTCAGCGTTTCACCGAAATAGATGGTCGAAAAAAGCATCACCATCAGCGCCAGCAAGAAGTTTGGCATCGCCAGACCCAGATAGCTGACGATGCGCAGCGTGTTGTTCAGAAAGGCATTGCGCGACGCGGCCGAGATGATGCCGACCGGGATGGCAATCGCGTAGGCAAGCGTCAGCGAGCCCAGGCAAATCCACAGGGACACCCAGAACTTGTCGCCCAGCAATTGTGCGATATCGACCCGAAGGATACAGCTGTCGCCAAAGTCACCGCGAAATGCTCCGGAAAGCCAGCTGACCCAGCGTTCCAGAAAGGGGCGATCCAGACCCAGACGAATACGCTCATTCTGAATATCTGTCAGCGTGATCGCCTGCCCTTGCGTGTTCTTGTAGGCAAGGTAGCGCTCGGCACAGTCACCTGGCACAAGCTCCATCAATGAGAACACGATTAGTGAAACGATCACCAACGTGATCAGTGCCATGACCGCCCGGGTCGCGGCAAATCGGGCGAACTGTAACATGGGTATCCTTCAATAAAGACGTGAAGACGGGCGTTGCCGCCCGTCCTCCGATTGTATCAATCCGCGATTATTCGCTCAGCGACCATTGATATGCGCGGTAAGGATAGGTGCGATAGAATTCATAAGATGCTGTTTTGAATTCAGGCACGTTGCTCAGCTTGTTGCTGACATATACCGGCGATGGGGCCGAGATGATGCCGATGAATGTCAGATTTCCTGTCATCGATTCAACCATGCTGTTGCCGATCTCACCTTGCTCTGCAGAGCCGGGAATTGCTGCCTGGAACGCGTTGATACCTGCAATCAGGTCTTTCGCGTATTGCGGCGGCTCAACACCGGCCGATCCATCCGAGTCGACCCATTCAGCCCAACCCATCGCAGGGCGCAAGCCGAAATAGTCCGAATACGGCGGCACCCACAGCTGATTGTCACCCAGATTTGTGCCGACAGGTGAACCCACGGTCCACGTCAGGACGTCCAAAGCGTTCGACGACTGGGCCGACCGATATTC
This sequence comes from Ruegeria sp. AH3, assembly GCF_056536265.1. Classification (NCBI taxonomy): domain Bacteria; kingdom Pseudomonadati; phylum Pseudomonadota; class Alphaproteobacteria; order Rhodobacterales; family Roseobacteraceae; genus Ruegeria; species Ruegeria sp. AH3. The sequence continues at coordinate 686,557 of NZ_JBQFJL010000002.1, read as the reverse complement.
GTCCGGCGTCACCTCTTTGATGGTGGTGTTGATCCCGATATCTTTCCAGTTCTGCGCGATCAGTTCGACCAAAGCCGCGGAAACCTCTTGCGATGAGAACTGCCAGTCCAGAACAAGCGGATCACCGTTGGGCATGTCGCGATTGCCGTCACCATCGGCATCCACCAGTCCAACCTCGTCCAGCAGAGCGCTGGCGCGATCCTGGTCGAACGAGGCTTCGTAGCTGACCCATTTCGGATCAACAAAATCCGGAACCGGAGAGAAGCCTACATATTGCTGCGGAGTACCCAGACCGAAATAGATTGTCTCGTTGATTTCGTCCCGGTTAATGGCGTTCGACATCGCGGCACGGAAGCGGAGGTCGTTGAACACCTCGCGAACTGCTTCATCTTCATGCGTCAGGTTGAAGGCAACCGCCGGCATCGCAATTGTCGGCCGCACGTCGATACGGTAATTGCCTGCTTCCTGCCCTTCCAGCAGCACCGGGGCATTTGGCAGAACAACCGATTGCGCCTTGTAATCCACCTCGCCATTCAGAAGTTTCAGCAAACGCACTTCCGAGTCACTGATGTAAACTTCGTCCTGCTCGTTGATATAGGGCAATTGATTACCCGCCGTGTCGACGGCGAAGAAATATGGGTTCGCGACCAGGTGACGGCCTTCCGCAGTCTCCTCGACAAGGATGTGGCTCTCCAGTGTCGGGACCGCGTTTTTGGGCAGACCCGCCAACTTGTCCCCCGCGGTCAGCATGGGCGATGGCGTGTCGGTCCAGTCAGAGTTGCCGTAATAGGCTTTGATTGCATCATAGCCGTTTTCATAACCAAAGGCCTGCGCGTTTGCATCCGCGTCGGCATTGATTTCAGGGTGGAACTGACCCAGGAAATGCATCGGCTGATAGGGCTGTACATACTGGGACGCGAAGGTTTCGATCAGGCCAGCTTTGGGTGCTTTGAGGTTGAATTGAACGGTCTGTTCATCCAGCGCGACCACTTCAATGGGCTCACCACCGGCCAGGGCATAATCTTTGGCTTCGGGGATGACATTCGGGTCCATCATCAGGTTGTTGTACCAGAACACCACATCCGCCGACGTGAACGGTGCGCCATCCGACCACTTGTGGCCTTCGCGCAGAGTTACGGTCAACTGCGTGAAATCGTCATTCCATTCAAAGGATTTGGCGACGTGAGGAACAATTGTCTGCAGATCGTCCGCATAGCGTACCAGGCTGGTATGCCGCACGGACAGGAAATCCGAAGTGCCGGATTCGGTCGCATTCGACAGTGCATCGAACTGACCACCATACTGGCCGATCACGTCGTAGGGCACTACGATCAAAGGCTCGCTGGGAAGACGGTCTGCCACTGCGGGCAGATCGCCATTCCCCTTGATGCGGGCATTCAGATCGGCGATCGCCGGGTTTTCTGAAAAGCTCAGCTCGCAATTTGCAGCGGATTGGAATTCTGCCAGTTCGTATTGCTGTGGATGCTCACCGGCAGCGATGCCCTGCGAATCTGCCACGGTTATGGCCGGGCAGGCCGCAAACGCGGCGCCGGGCAGCACAACCGCCGCAACACCGGATAGGAGTAATCTTTTCATCTTGGAACCCTCTTGGTTTTGAGTCTTTGAAATGGCGATGCACACCAGGTGGATGACACCGGGTGTGATACTTGGGCTGAATTGTTGTGCGGATCGTTGTGTGACTGCCGGGAGATGACAGAAATGGCCCTCTGCTGCCAAAGCAGATCGGTACCGTTTAGTCGTGTCATCCCACCCAGCGCCATCGTGTTGGCAATGCTGTCATTCACATTGGTCTTCGTCATCATGCCCGCAAACTCAGGTCTTTCTTCAATTCAGCAAAAGACCATAAAGATGTGACAGTTTTTTAATGTTTTTGTCACCAAAAATATTTTTCGGTCAAAAACCCAAGCATTCGGTCATTTTCCCTACAACTACAGACAGAACGGGCAATAGGCCCAATTATTGGGCCAGAAACACTTCTTTATACAGAAGTGCTCTGCCTGAATAATAATCAATCTGAAGGCGCAGCCGGCCGGAAAAGCGGCCCGCCTTCCACGAATCTAGTGATACCGACGCTGAGATTTCGGACCTTCCGCGGTGATCGAATCAAGCGAAAGCGTGTGGTCGGTGTTGCGCATCCGGTGACGCAGCATCTGGCGGCACAGCCGTGCAAGATCAGTTGCGAATTCCGGTTTGCCCGCGACATTCTCATGCTCCCCGCGCCCTTGATGATCAAACAACAAAGGCGGCAGATCGGCGGCAAACTCGACCAGCGTGAAGCGCTCGTCCCGCAAGATGCCCAAACAAGAGTCGCTGTTTCCTGTTTTCAGTCGGTTCTGCCAAAGTGACGGATCTTCGGGCTCCGAGAAATCCAACTCGCTGAATGTATAGCTGCGCCAATCCGCAGGTGTCTCACCCCGCACCAGAGGCAGCAAGGACCGGCCATCCATCGAATTAGGTGCCACCTGCCCGACCCAGTCCAGAATCGTGGGCGAGATGTCGATGGATTCGGTTGGTTCGGCAACCACCCTGCCCGCCCCTTCCCCGGGGACACGGATCATGAGTGGCGTCTGATATGCCGCGTCATAAACCGACATCTTGCCCCAGGAGAACCTGTCGCCCAGCATCTCGCCATGATCGGCGGTGATCACCACAAGGGTTTTGTCGTAAAGGCCGCTGTCTTTCAGATATTGAATGACCCGACCGATGTGATGATCAACTTCGGTCGCCAATCCAAGATAAATGGCGCGCAGGGTCTGTAGATTTTCTTCGGTTTGTTCGACCTCATCGAAACCCAGAACCGCGTTTCGAAGATCGCTTTTGTCGATCAGTGGTCCAAAAAACGGATGCATTGCCTTTTCATCTTCAGCCGAAGGCAGCGTATCCGGCAGCGGCAGTTGCGCCGGATCATACATGCGATTGTAAGGTGCAGGCGCGACCAATGGCGGGTGAGGCCGGATATAGGTCAGGTGCGCGAACCAATCGGTCTTATCGTAGGCAGCAATGCTATTCAGGAACGTATCGGTCAGAAACGCTGTATCGCTGTCTTCGGCGCGATAAAGCGCCGGGTCGTTCAGCTTTGGTGGACCGCCATCGGGTGATACAGGCTTGTAGACGTCCAAATAGTTCTCGAATTTGTATCCTTTCTTCAGCAAATGAGATCGCCACGGATAGGATTCTTCGAGTCGCATTTCGACAATCTCGTCGAAACCTGCCATCGGGTGCTCATAGCTTTTGGCCACAGGATCATTGGGATGGAGAACCCGCGGGTCGACCGATGTATCGGTGTACCCATAGAGCATCGGGCGGTAGCCGGCCTTGCGCATCTCGGTCGCGATATTCGGCGTGTCGTGACGCATCGGTGTGCCATTCCGGATCGACCGGTGGTTCATCGCATACCGTCCCGTCAACATCGAAGCCCGAGAAGGGCCACAGGGGTTCGTGACCGAAAAGTGCCGCTTGAACACCGTTGCCTCGCTCATGAATGCGCACAGATTGGGCATGTTCACATGTTCGGAAAGCACTCCGTTCAGGCAATCCGCGCGCAGTTGATCGATGGTGATAAAAAGAACATTCCCGGTCTGACCCACGGTGCCATTCTCCGATTGGTGTTTCACGATTTGCGGCGGACAGTGTCCGGCTTTCGTAACAGGCGCAACTGGTTTTCAGCCGATCAGAGATTGGAAGTTACTGTATCACCATCGCAATTGATGGGTGCTAAAACCCGGTCCGGTTGAACAAAGCCATTGCAGCCGCACCCGGATTGACTTCACATACCGCTATGAACCGACCTGCGATCACCTCTGACACCAGCGCATCCGGCGTGTGCTTGCGGATTTCGGGTGATCTGCGCACGCAACAGCTGGATAAGGTTGAAGCCGATTTCGCGGCGATCCATCCGAGCGGACAGGATGTTGTGATGGATCTGTCACAATTGCAGGCGCTGGATACAGGCGGTGCCTGGCTGGTGGCAAACCTGTCGCGCCGATTGGGCGCCGATGGTGCGAATGTCCGTTTCGAAGGGTTAACGCCTGCCCATTCTTCGCTGATCGATACGGTGTCGCAGAACATCCCCGAAAAACTGGGCGATCAGGCGCCTCCGACAGGTTTTGTCAATTGGGTGGGCCGGATCGGTGAACATACGGCAGGGGCATGGCGGGACACGCTGTCGATCCTTGGATTCCTCGGACTGACCCTGCACCGGCTGGTGCGCACGCTGATCATGCCCTGGCGACTGCGGCGTGCGGCGCTGGTTTCGCAGATGGAACAGGTCGGTTTCAAGGCGCTGCCCATCGTGACGCTGATGGGTTTTCTGATCGGTGTGGTCCTAGCCTTTCAGGGCGCGACCCAATTGAAACAGTTCGGAGCCGAGATTTTCGTGGTCGAGCTGATCTCGATCTCGATCCTGCGCGAACTTGGCATCCTGCTGACTGCAATCATCGTGGCAGGCCGGTCGGGTTCAGCTTTTACCGCCTCGATAGGCTCAATGAAGGTGCAGGAAGAGATCGACGCGATGCGCACGCTGGGTCTTGATCCGATCGAGGTGCTGGTCGTTCCGCGCGTTGTTGCGTTGCTGATCATGCTGCCCATTCTTGGGTTCGTGGCCGATATGGCTGGTCTGATCGGCGGCGCATTGATGAGCTGGATCGATTTGGGCGTCAGCCCCGGCATGTTCCTGACGCGGCTCAAGGAAAACACCGGGGTCTGGCAATTGGCGATTGGCATGATCAAAGCCCCGTTCTTTGCGCTGGTGATCGGGACAATTGCCTGCTGGCAGGCGATGCAGGTCAAAGGATCATCCGAAAGCGTAGGTCAGCGCACGACAGCTTCGGTCGTGCAATCGATCTTCATGGTGATCGCCATCGACGCGCTGTTCTCAATCTTCTTTTCCGAGCTGGGGGTCTGACATGGACGGCACCGCCCTGCAGGACAACCCTCAGAGTGAAACGCAGCGCGAAGCTGTCATTCGCGTACGAAATCTGACCAACCAGTTCGGTGAGCAGGTGGTGCATGACAACCTGAACCTCGATGTCTGGCGCGGTGAGGTTCTGGGCGTTGTCGGCGGATCAGGCACCGGAAAGTCGGTGTTGCTGCGTACGATTGTCGGACTGAACAAACCCAAGGCGGGCAGCATAGAGGTACTGGGCGTCGATGTGCTCAACGGCCCCGAAGCCGACCGTCAACGGATTGAAAAAAGCTGGGGCGTCGCATTTCAGGACGGAGCGCTGTTTTCGTCTCTGACTGTGTTGCAGAACGTGATGGCGCCGCTGCGCGAACATACCAGCATCAGCGAAAGCCTGATGGCGGCGCTTGGGGGGCTGAAGATCAGCCTCGTAGGGCTGCCTCAGCTAAGCTGCAGCAAGTTCCCTTCGGAACTGTCGGGCGGGATGCGCAAACGGGCAGCTCTGGCGCGCGCGCTCTCGCTGGACCCCGAGATCGTGTTTCTGGACGAGCCTACCGCCGGATTGGACCCTATCGGAGCTGCCGCATATGATGATCTGATCAGAGAGCTGCAGCAAGCGTTAGGCCTTACCGTGTTTATGGTCACCCACGATCTGGACAGTCTTTACGCAATTTGCGACCGCATCGCGGTACTTGCGGAAAAACGCGTGCTGGTTGAAGGTCCGATAGAGGACATGACCAAGGTCGACCATCCTTGGGTCCAGGAATATTTCACAGGCCCTCGTGCCCGCGCGGCGCAAGAGAAAGGGTAGGACAGGTAGAGGCGATGGAGACCCGAGCGAATTATATCCTGATCGGTGCGTTCACCCTTGCCGGTATACTGGGGGCTTTCGGCTTCTTCCTGTGGCTCGCCAAGTTCGAAGTCACACGGCAATACGCGTATTATGATGTGTTATTCGACAATGTGGCAGGCCTGTCTGCGGCAGGTGGCGTCAACTATAATGGTCTGCCTGTGGGTCAGGTCATCTCGTTGCAGCTGGATGACAACGACCCTTCCAAGGTCCGTGTCCGCCTTGAAGTTGACGCAGATATCCCGGTCACCAAGGAAACCATTGCGCAGTTGCAATCGTTGGGCGTGACCGGTGTCGCCTATGTCGAGCTATCCGGTGGTTCCGCCTCGGCTGAACGATTGCCGCAGAACAGCGTGATTCAAAGCAAACGGAGCTCAATCCAGTCTCTGCTGGAGGGTGCGCCGCAGGTTCTGGAAAAAGCCCTGACCTTGCTTGAGGACCTGAACTCGGTTGTGGATGAGAAGAACCGTCAGGCCGTCTCCGAGATCCTGAGCAATCTGTCCTCGGCCTCGGGGCGACTGGACAAAACACTGTCGGATTTCGAAAGCCTGTCGAGCGATCTGGGCGGCGCTGCGAAAGAGATCGGGGATTTCACCAAGCGTCTGGATACGCTGGCCGACACTGCCGAAACCACGCTTACGACCGGAACGGATACGCTGAACAGCATCAAAGAGGCTTCGGAATCGGCGAAGACTGCGCTGGATACCGCGAATGGTACGCTGCAGACCGCCCAGACCGTGATGACCGAGGAAATACGACCTTTTATCGAACGCGGTTCAAGACTGGCAGATCATCTGATTGTGCTTTCCGAGGAAGGCAGCATCACTTTGGGTACGGTTACCGAGACCTTCGCGAACGCGAACACCACGCTCGGCTCGATCAATTCCGCCATGGATACTGCCAAGACTGCGCTTGCTTCGGCCGAGCGTGCCTTTGACTCAGCCAATCGCGTTATGGACGAAGATATTGCGTCGGTTGCGGAAGATGTGCGCAAGGCGGCCAATCAAGTGGCTTCGACCGTTTCGAACATCACCGAGAAGATCGACAAGATTTCGGATGACATTCTCAGCGCGTCGCAATCCGCTTCGGACCTGTTGGGCACGATCGATGGCATCGTGCAGGACAACCGTCGCCAGGTCTCGGACTTCCTGCGCGTAGGACTGCCACAGTTCGTCCGCTTTATTGAGGAATCACAGCGTCTGGTCATCAGTCTCGACCGCTTGGTCGACAAGGTTGAGCGCGACCCGGCCCGCTTTTTGTTAGGCACCCAAGCATCGGAGTTTCGTCAATGATACGGCCCCTAATCCTGACTCTGGTGTTGGCCGCAATGGCTGGATGTACCGGCTTGGACACATTGCGTCAGGCGTCGAAACCCAATGACCTGTATCTGTTAACTCCGAAAAGCACCTTCTCGACATCTCTGCCCAGAATCCAGCAGCAAATCGTTGTTGAAGAGCCCACTGCAACGGCTGCGGTGAACACCGACCAGATCGCAGTTCAGCCCTCATTGTTGCAGGTTCAGTATTTGCCCAGAGCCCGCTGGGTTGACCGGGCCCCTTTGATTGTTCAGGCCCTGATGGTCGAAAGCTATGAGAACTCCGGTAAGGTCGCGGCTGTTGGCCGTTCGACAGTCGGGCTGCGCGCGGATTATGTCATTGCACCCGATCTGCGTGAGTTTCAGGGCATCGTTGTCAGCGAGTCAGAGAACTCAAAAACGGTGCGTGTGGAAGTACGCATCAATATCAAGATCATTGACGAGTACGAAGATAAGATCATCGCCTCCAGCTCGTTCCAGGAAAATGTAATGGCCGCCAGCGACCAGACACCGGACCTGGTTGAGGCCTTTGATGTTGCCTTGGGCAAGACCATGCGGGACTCCGTCGAATGGAGCATCCGCAAAATTCATACTCATGCGCAGAACAACCCGCGCTCGATCCCGCGTTAAACCAGTCTAAAAGTGACTGGCTGAGGCCGCTTTCCAGTCAGCTGCGAATTCTTCTGGGATAGCTTCGCCTAGCAGTGCGCCATCTTCCAGAAAGCTGTACAGATCTGCGTAGGTTCGTTCCCGCTCATCCGCTGTCCGGCGGCGGATATCGGCGGGCCGCAGATCCGAGACTTTTTCCTTGCCCATTGCCCCCAGAATTTCGCGGAAACTTTCCAGCGTTGCGTCGTGATATCGGTGCACACGCTGCCGTTTCTGTGGCACATTCACGGCCCGACCCCGGATCGGATCTTGCGTCGCAACGCCCGAGGGGCAGCGGTTGGTGTTGCAATGCAGCGCCTGAATGCAGCCTACGGCAAACATCATCGCCCGCGCTGCGTTGCACATGTCGGCGCCAAGAGCGAATTTTTCGATCATGTCGAACCCGGTCGCTACCTTGCCCGAGCAGATAACGCGGATCTTGTCGCGCGCTCCAATCCCGCGCAGGCAGTTGTTCACGAAGATCAGCGCCTCATTCAGCGGCATTCCCAGCCGGTTGGTAAATTCCACGGGCGCAGCACCGGTACCCCCCTCGGCTCCGTCTATGGTAATGAAATCGGGCAGAATGCCGGTCTCCAGCATGGCTTTGCAGATTGCCATGAATTCAGTTGGATTGCCTATACAGAGCTTGAAGCCAATTGGCTTTCCCTCCGACATCTCACGCAATTGCTGCACGAAATGCATCAACCCGGTAGGTCCGTCGAAGGCCGAATGAACAGGCGGAGATATCACGTCCTGATGCACCGGCACTCCTCGGATCTCTGCTATTTCCTCATCCACTTTCGCTGCAGGCAACACGCCACCATGAGAGGGCTTTGCTCCTTGCGAGAGCTTGATCTCAATCGCTTTTACAACGTCCTTCTTGGCCCTTTCGGCAAACTTATCTTTGTTAAAACCGCCCTCAGGCGTCCGGCATCCGAAATAGCCAGTACCGATCTGCCAGATTATATCCCCACCCTCAGCCAGATGGTGCGGAGAGAGCCCGCCCTCGCCCGTGTTATGGGCAAATCCGCCATCCTTCGCACCTCCATTCAGCGCGCGGATCGCATTGGCACTGAGCGCGCCAAAGCTCATCGCGGAGACGTTCAGGCGTGAGGCGTCGTACGGTTTTTCACATTGCGGGCCGCCGAGCATCACCCTTTCTTCGCTTTCGGGAACATGCTTGGGCGCGAGTGAATGGTTGGCACGGTGATAGCCAACGGTTTGGATATCGTATTGCGTACCGAAGGCCTGCGTATCGACCTGCCCCTTGGCGCGTGAATAGACCAGACTGCGAATGATACGGTTGAAGGGCCGACCACTTTCGTTGGTTTCCACGAAATATTGGCGGATTTCAGGGCTGACAAATTCCAGCATGTATCGGAAATGTCCAAGGACAGGGTAATTGTTCAGTACGTTGTGCTTTGTCGTCAGCATATCGTAGAGGCCAATCACCGCATAAGGGATAAGGAACACCAGCAGCCAGTAGGCGGGCGGCCAGAAGAAGCCCCACAGCAGGGTCAAGGGCAGGCACACATAGCTGAGGATGTAATAAAGCCTGCGAACAATCATATCTGATCTCCCTGGGTCGCGCCAAAGCGGTTCGGCTGTTGCCTGTTCATATCCGAGACCGTGGAACAATTTGACCTTTCAGTGCAAGCCTTTGTAGCCAACGTATTCATAACGAATGCTTCATCGCCCTTGCTTGAAGCGTGTTGAAGCAATCTGTATGCCGGATGGAAACGGGTCAGAGCAGGATCAGCCGCAGTGTCACGTCCACCTTCTCGCTTCAGGCATCGCGCGCTGATGTATACGGCGGTTTTCGTTGGTGGAGCTGCAGGATCGCTGTTGCGAGAACTCTTCGCGCTGGAAATACCCGGTGCCCCGTTTTTGACAGCGACCTTCGGCATCAATGTCGTGGCTTGTTTCATCCTCGGCTGGCTCTATGCCATACGCCATCGCATTCACGCCCATTTGCTGCATTTGGGGGCAGTCGGGTTTTGTGGTGGCTTATCCACCTTCTCTTCCTTCGTGGCCGAGCTCGAGCGGATGGCTGAGGCCGGTAGCTCACTGGTGATTATAGCGATCGCGGCAGAGATCCTGTTTGGCTTGAGCGCCGCCATTCTGGGCGAAGCCTTGGGTCGCCGTTTATCGCCTTCGGAGGCTGCAGAATGAACGAGCTCTATCTGCACAGCATGTTTGCCCTGGGCGGGGGGCTGGGCGCCGTTCTGCGCCATTGGCTGGCCCTGCGTGTGACACACGATCTTCCATACTCCACGCTGATTGTGAATGTCGTGGGCAGTTTGCTGCTTGGTCTCTGGATCGGCTATCTGGGAGGCCCGGTAGACATGGGTGAAGAGGAAAAACGACTGGTGTTTGGCTTTTGTGGCGGGTTCACCACTTTCTCAAGTTTTGCTTATCAATCTCTGCAGCTGCACCGGGAAAAAACCATCGCGCTTGCTGCTGGAAACATCCTCATCAGCCTTGTTTTGTGCTGGTTTGCGCTTTGGCTCGGTCTTTTTCTGACCCGCTAGTGTACGGGCGCTGCGTTGCGCGCCTCTGGGTTCGGCGCACGACAGAAGAACAGCAGCGGAATCGTTGCCAGCGCCAGCAGACCTAAATTATTGAATACTGTCAGGTATGAGATCATCTCGGCCTGCTTTGCGATCTCCTGTCCCAGCAATGCTGCGCCCTCAGCGCTGTCTGGTGTCAAACCTAACGGCTCGAGGTAGGCCTGCGCGGCGGGGTTGTAAGGCGTCACATTCTGGCTCAGAACCGCTGTGTTCGTTTGCAGGCCTCGCACGACCCAGGTTCCTACCAGAGAAATCCCAACAGATGACCCCAACTGCCGCGTGACGTTGAACAGGCCCGAGGCCTCATCCTGCCGCGTCTTGCTGATGCTCTCGAATGCCAGAATGGACATTGGAACAAAAACCAGCCCCATGCCGAGGCCGCTGACGAACCCCGGCCAGGCAAGCTGCCAGAAGCTCGCATTCAGATTTAGCGAACCCATCATGAAATTCCCGATCGCGGTCAGCAGCATGCCGAGGCCGGCCAATACGCGCGGATCGAACCGGGTGACCAGAACGGCTCCGGTCAGGACCATGGACGCACCAGCAGCAATTCCGCGTGGGATAAACAGATGCCCCGATGCGATGACCGGATAGTCCAGCAGGTTCTGGACAAAGGTTGGCAGAATGGCGATGCCTCCGAACAAAGAAATCGCAAACCCGGCGATGACGAGGTTGCACAGCGCGAAATTGCGGTCCGCGAAAAGGCGCAGATCGACGACAGGTTGCCGGGATGTAAGCCCGTGAAGGATAAACCCCATCGCACCCAGAACCGAGGCGATAACCGCAACCTGAATGATCCGGGACGACAGCCAGTCCTTGGTCTCTCCCTGATCAAGCACGAATTGCAGGCAACCGATACCAAGGGCCAGCAGCGCCAGGCCTTTCCAATCGATACGAACCTCTTCGGTTTTGTCATCAGGAAGTTCCCCGGCCAGCAACAGCAAGGCCATCGCCGCAACGGGTAGGTTCACGAAAAAGACCATCCGCCATGAGAAATATTCGGTCAGAATGGCCCCGACAGTCGGCCCCAGGACCGGAGCGACCACAACACCCAGCCCAAACACCGCCATTGCCTGCCCCCGTTTTTCGCGCGGGAAAGCGTCAAACAGAATGGATTGTGAAAGGGGGATCAGGAAGGCGCCGAACATGCCTTGCGCTAACCGGAATGCGACAATGGTCTCGAGGCTCCACGACAGACCGCACATTACCGACATGGTGGCAAAGCCCGTGACCGCCGTCAGGATCAATCGTCGTCGCCCGACCCTGCGTGCGACAAAGCCGGTTAGCGGCATAACCACTACGGCCGAGACAATATAGCTGGTCAGGATCCATGTCGCCTGATCGGTTGTTGCGCCGAACGCGGCTTGAATATGGGGCAGCGCGACGTTGACGATGGTGCTGTCGAGCACCTCAAGAATGGCGCTCAGAACAACGGCCACCACAATCACGCGATTGATGTGGCCGGGATCGGTCATTGCCCTGATCCGGTTGTATCAACCGTGACCTTGCTGCTGCCCCCGACCCGCAGCGGCGCGTCCGTTGGATCAAGCTCGATCCTTACTGGAAACCGCCTTGTGACCTTGACCCAGTTGCCGCTGGAGTTTTCTGACGGCAGCAGCGAAAACGTATCGCCCGAGCCACGCCCGATGGAAGCTACTCTGCCCGTCAGAGCGATGCCCGGCAGCATATCGACCCGGATTTTGGCTGGTTGACCCGGTCGGATACGGGGCAGAGAGGTCTCTTTGAAGTTGGCATCGATCCACCATTCCGAGGATTCGACGATCGAGAATTGCGGCGCATTCGCGGATACCGATGACCCGGGGCGAAGGGTTAGGTTGGCGATCCAACCATCGGCAGATGCATAGATCTTGGTCCAGGCCAGATCGGCCTGTGCAATCTCCAGCGCCGCTTGCGAGGACAGCACGTTGTCTTGCCGAGCCGCCAAACCGCTTTGCAATGCGGCCAGTTCGGAGCGGCTTGTGGTCAACCGGGCCGAGGCTTGCGCGAACTCCGAAGTGGCTTGATCCAACGAGGCTTGTGCAAGATTGCCGTCTGAAAACAAAGCTCTGGCCCGTTCCAGATTGCTTTTTGACGTTTCATAGAAAGAACCGGCACTTTCCACCGCGGCCTGCGCCGCCGTGATCTGGTTCGAGAAGGATTCGGCCTGTTGAATGGCGCTGTCCAGATTGGCCTGAGCCTGATCAACCGAAGCCTTGAACTGCGTCTCATCAATCGTGAACAGCAGATCACCCGCTTTAACCGGTTGGTTGTCGGATATTGCGACCTCCGCGACTTGTCCGGTCACCTGCGCCGCAACAAAGATAATGTTGGCCCCGATATAGGCATCTTGTGTCGAGGGGTATCGTTCTTCATGTCGCCAGAATAACAGCAGCCCGACCGCAATCGCGGCGAGCATGCCAACAACGGCGATGACTTTGATTGGCTTCATTCGCTACCGTCCTTCCCGGATCACATCATGTGCATCCGCACGGCCAGATTGCCCAGAATCCAAACTGTCCCGCCGATGATGATGAGCAACACGAGGGTTGAGAACAGGATTAGGTCCATGTCCTCGCGGCTACTGCGACGACGGTCGATATGCAGGAAATAGACCAATTGCACGACCAGTTGGGCCAGACCAAGCAGGCCGATGGCAAAATATACTCCGGGTGTCTCGATGCCGTACCGATACGCGATGGCAAACACGACAAGCGTCAGTAAAAGAGAACCGCCATAGCCGATGACATAGCGCCGCCGTTCGCGCCGGTGTAGTTCGGTCCGTCTATCCATAGGCCAGCCCTCCGAAATACACGATGGTTATGATGCCGATCCAGATCAGATCGAGGAAGTGCCAAAACAGCGCCAGCCGCACCACACGTGAGATTACCAGATCGGTCATGCCCATCACGCGCAGCTGGATGCCCAAAACGATCAACCAGACGCACCCTGCTGCGACGTGCAGCCCATGCAGTGGCACAAGGCCATAGAAGGCTGACAGAAAGCCGCTGCGTTGTGGGATACCGCCTTGCGCAGCCATGTTCATGAAATCGCGGATCTCCAGCACCAGAAAGCAGAGCCCCAGTAGGAGTGTGACACCAAACCAAAGAACGATGCGCGCCCGTGGCAGATTGTATTTCAGCGCCAGCATCGCAAGCCCTACGGTCAGGCTGCTGGTCAATAGGATCAGCGTCTGGGCGAAGATGCTTTTCAGGTCGAACAGCTCATGCGGTCCCGGCCCTCCGGCCTGCGCATCGATCATGGTGATGTAGATTGCGAACATCAGTCCGAAATAGACCAGATCGCTCATCAAAAAGACCCAGAAACCGAAGGTTACGATCTCGGTGACCTTATGCGCGCTGGCATGATCCTCGCCAAGGTTGATCCCCGGATAGCTGTGCTCGGGTGCGCGCCTCATGTCACGGCCTCCATATCCGGGCGCGCAAGGCCTCGGTTTTCCGGCGCGCATTCATGGTCACGGTCCACGGCTTGAGTGCTGCGGACCAGCGCCAGCCAGGCCTCGTGTTCTTTGCGTACCTCTTCGGCGGGGATGATGATTTCGGTGCTGGTGTCGAAGCTCCAGATGATAAAGGCAAGGATCATCGCGATGGTCATCAAAGCGGCCAGCCACCAGATCCACCAGACTAGTGCGAACATCCAGACGCCGCTGAGCACACACAGGATGAACCCGATGCCGGTATTGCGCGGCATTTCGATATCTTCATAGGCCTCCGGTTTGGGATAGGCCTGACCTCGCTCTTTGGCGGCGGCAAAGTCATCGCGATCGGTCACTCGCGGGATAATGGCGAAGTTATAGGGCGGAGGTGGCGATGGGATAGACCATTCCAGCGTGCGCCCGTCCCACGGATCGCCGACGGGCGCACGGGACTGATCGCGGTCGCGGATGCTGACCCAAAGCTGGATCAGCACCGAGAACAAGCCGCATGTAATCACCAGCGCACCAAGCACGGCGACAATCATATAAGGGTGAAAGCTCGGGTCCTCCCAGCTGAATGACCGGCGCGGCATTCCCATCAGGCCGACGAAATAAAGCGGCATGAAGGTTAGAAGGAAACCAACAGTCCAGCAAAAGACCGAAACGCGGCCCCAGAATTCGTTCAGACGGAAACCGAAGGCTTTTGGGAACCAATAGTTATAGGCGGCGAGCAAGCCGAACAGCACACCGGGCAACAACGCGTTGTGGAAATGTGCCACCAGGAACAGCGTGTTGTGAACCTGATAATCAACGGTCGGGTTGGCAAGAATTACGCCGCTGAGACCACCGATCACGAATAGCATCAAGAAGGCCAGACCATAAAGCATCGGCACTGAAAACCGGATACGCCCACGATAGAGCGTCGCCATCCAATCGTAGACTTTCACCCCCGTTGGAATGGCAATCAGCATCGTGGCAATGCCGAATACAGCGTTGATCAGCGCGCTTTGACCCATGGTGAAGAAATGGTGCAGCCAGACTGTGAAGGACATGATTGCAATCGACATCGTGGCGATGACCAGCGAGTTATAGCCATATAGGCGCTTAGCCGAGAAAGTAGCGAAGACTTCGGAATAGATGCCATAGGCGGGCAGGACCAGCAGATAAACCTCGGGGTGACCAAACAGCCAGAACAGATTGGCATAGTTCATCATGTTGCCGCCGAGATCATTGGTGAAGAAGTGAAAATCTAGATAACGGTCTGCGGCCAGCAGCAGCGCGGCAACACCCAGCGGCGGCATGGCAAATATGATCAGGATCGAGCTGCAGATGATCGTCCAGCAATACATCGGCAACCGCATAAACTTCATCCCCGGCGCACGGAGTTTATAGATCGTGACCGCGAAGTTGATACCCGTCAGCGTCGTACCAATGCCCGAGACGACAATGGCCCAAATCCAGTAATCCGGCCCTACACCCGGATTAAACGCGGCTCCGGTATAAGGTGGATAAGCCGTCCAACCACCGGTCGAGAACTCTCCCACCACCAGTGAAACCATCAACATCATGCCCGCAGAAACGGTCAGCCCAAGGCCGATCTGGTTCAACACCGGAAAGGCAACATCGCGCGCGCCGATCATCAGCGGGATCACATAGTTTGCAACGCCAAAGACGAAGGGCACAGCGACAAAGAAAACCATGATGGTTCCATGGGTGCTGAACAGCTCGGCAAAGTGTTCAGCTTCGAGAAACCCATCCCCCGGCCCAGCGGCCTGCTGGGCGCGCATCACCACACCCTCCAGCACGCCGCGCGCCAGCATGACGATGGCGAAAACGATATACATGATACCGATCTTCTTGTGATCCGTGCTGGTCAGCCAGTCACGCCATAGCGGCCCCCACAGGCGGAACCATGTCAGCACCGCCACCACCACAGCAACTCCGACGACAACGATGCCAGCAGCTGCGTTCGCCACGATCTCGTTCGCGTTGGGGTTCTGGATAAGCCCCATGATGGGCAATGCGTCCCAACTCAGACGGCCAAGGAAACCAGTCTCGGCAGATGTCATTGCTTCGCCTCCTGCCCGAACGCGGTCGTGCCGGGTTGCTGGTTCAGGGGAAGGGGTTCACCGCTGTGATAGCGATGCAGGATCGATCCGAACAGATCACCCTCTTCCAACGTGAAATAGAGCGCATTGAGGGGCATAAGCGGTGTCCCCAAAGCCGCTTGCACCTCATCCCGATCCGTGCGCATGGCGAGCGTGCGATAGGTATCCTCGGTCAAGGGGATCCCATTGGTCCGAACGCTTGTCACCCAAGCTTCAAAGTCTTTGGGCTGCATGGCCTGCGTCAGAAACTTCTGCTTGGTGAAACCACGGCCATTATATTGGGTGTTCTCTCCTTGCATGGTCTTTGGTGTATCCGCGACCAGATGCAGCTTGGTCGTCATTCCGGGCATGGCATAAATCTGCCCTGCCAGCGCAGGGATCATGAAAGATTGCATCACTGTGTCGGTCGTCAGGGTCATCGCCACCTGCTGATTGATCGGTATGCCCAGCTCTCCCACGCTTGCGATACCCAGATCGGGATAGATGAACAGCCACTTCCAATCCAATCCGACCACTTGAACCTGCAATGCTGGTTCCTGACCGAACGGGGCTGCGTAGGGATCAAGACGGTGGGTGGCCTTCCACAAATAAAAGGACAGGATCGCCACGATCACGACCGGCACACCCCACATCAAAAACTCAAGCTTTGCCGAAAAATCCCAGTGCGGTGTGTAAGCTGCTGCCCCGCCCTTGCGACGGCGATATCGCAAGGCAATCAAAGGCACCAACACCAGCACAGGAATGACGGCAATCAGGATCAAGGCCGTAGCGCGAAAAAGATGCGTCTTCTGCACTGCTGCTATCGGTCCTTGAGGATCCAGGAAACTATCACTCGCCCCGGCGATCTGGGCCGACACCAGCAGCGCGAGCAAGGCGGGTACTGCCACAGCGGAGATCCGGGGGATGGTCACGCTTGCTGATCCTCTTATGACGGGGTTCTTGGCAACTATCGGCAGAGTCAGACTATTTCTCAAGACCTTTTCCGGGAGGATGCCCACGGCGCGGTTGACATGGAGGATGGGGCACGCGAGACCTGAAGACATGCGATTGACCGTTGCCTTGATCTGTCTGACCTTGCTTGCAATGCCCGTCTTTGCGCAGAATCGCGAGGCGGTCGAGAGGCAATTCCAGAGTTGGTTGCAGCAAGAGATCTGGCCCCAGGCAAAAGCCAAGGGCGTTTCACGACGCACCTTTCAGCGGGCTTTTGATGGCGTGACCCTAAACTGGGAGTTGCCGGATCTGGTGCCTCCGGGAAGCCCGAAGAAAACACCGAAGGCTCAGCGTCAGGCAGAATTTGGCTCTCCTGGGCGTTATTTCAATGCAAACTCGGTGCGAGGGGCCACGTCCGTAGGTCGCCAGATGGCGCGGCGTCATGCGAAAACGCTGGCGCGGGTCGAAGCAAAAACGGGTGTGCCCGCGCGCATTATTCTGGCCATCTGGGGGCGTGAGAGCGGCTATGGACAGGTTCCAATCCGCCACAACGCCTTTCAGGTCCTGGGCACCAAGGGCTTCATGAGCACACGCTCCAACTATTTCACCGGTGAATTGATCGCCGCCCTGCAGATTGCCGAGGCTGGGCACGCATCCGTGCTGAAAAGCAGTTGGGCGGGCGCGCTGGGACAACCGCAATTCATGCCAACCAGTTTTCTGACCTATGCCGCCGATGGGAACGGAGATGGTCGTGCTGATATCTGGGGGTCTGAGGCGGACACCATCGCCTCTATCGGCAACTATCTGGCACAGCATGGCTGGGTGGCAGGGCGCGATTGGGGCTTCGAAGTGACCGTGCCAAGCGATGTATCCTGTGCGCTTGAGGGGCCGGATCAGGGGCGTTCAGTTCAAGACTGGGCTGCGATGGGCGTCGCACGCGTCTCGGGGCGACCATTTCCTATGCATGAACAGGCGGCTGAAGGTTATTTGATGATGCCCGCCGGGCGCAAAGGTCCCGCCTTTATCGTAACCCCGAACTTCTATGTCCTGAAGGATTACAACACCAGCGACCTCTACGCGCTGTTTGTGGGGCATGTCGGGGATCGCATCCAATATGGCGTCGGAGATTTCAGCGGTCGATGGGGCAACGTAGGCGGGCTCTACCGTTCTGACATTGCCCGGATGCAAGAAGCACTGGTCCGGCAGGGGCACGATGTGGGCGGCGTCGACGGGTTGCCAGGCTATAAAACCCGCCGTTCGATCGGACGCTGGCAGGAGGCAACCCGGCAGCCTCCCACTTGTTTTCCCGAAGCCGAAATGAAGAGCAAACTGAAGCCTTAAAGCTTCGGGTGATTCGCCGTTCAAGAGCCTATTTTCGGACGCATTCACCTTGTCAGATATATCGTGCTTCACGAAAATGTCAGGACGAGAAGATGTTTCAGAATATTCTTTCGAAGGCAGCGCCGGTTACGGTTTCATTCGATCTTTGACCTCACGATTGTTCCCAATGCTCTTTACCTTTGTCGAAAAAACGGCACGCTTCCCGCAGTGAAAGTTACCTTTCGCCGTTAGATTTCTGGTATCCCCTGTCGCCGCAGGCCAGGTTTTTTTGTCTCATCACGATTTAGGTCAACGCGCTGCCATCGCAGATGCCGGAAACGAATAGATAGAAGAGTCACCCCACGGCAGTGGTGCGGCTTCTGATATCAATAAATGGGAGTAAACACATGAACACACTGATCCGAACCTCGTTGGCGGGGCTATTGTCCTCAACCATTATCGCTGGTGCCGCAATCGCTGCGGGCACCCACCCGGAAACTGGTGAGGCATTGGCCGATGACCAGACCTTTACCTATCGTATCCTTGACGAACACAGCTCGGTTGACCCTCAGGTCGTCGAAGATGTTTCGGGCGCTGAGATCGTGCGCGATCTGTTCGAAGGCCTGATGAATCAAGACGAAGAAGGCAATCTGGTTCCCGGTGTTGCCACCGGATTTGAAGTCAACGACACCAAGAACGTTTACACCTTTACCTTGCGCGACAACGCAAAATGGTCAAACGGCGATCCGGTTACGGCAGGCGATTTCGTCTATGCCTGGAAACGTGCCGTCGATCCTGAACTGTCCTCGCCTTATGCGTGGTTCATGGAGCTGATGTCGATCGAAAACGCAGCCGACATCATCGCAGGCGAAAAGCCGGTGGACGGGCTGGGCGTTAAAGCCATCGATGATAAGACGTTGGAAGTACGCCTGAGCGCCCCCCTGCCCTATTTCCCGCAGATGACCACCCACTCGACCACATTCCCTGCCCCGCAGAAGGTCATTGAAGAGTTCGGTGATGCCTGGACGCGCCCCGAGAACATCGTTTCGAACGGTGCCTATGTCCTGACCGAGCATCTGCCGCAGGAACGCTCGGTCCGCGAGCGTAACGAGATGTATTGGGACAACGACAACACGATCATCGACAAGGTTGTGGCGCTGGTCATCAACGATGAAAACGTTGCCCTGACCCGCTATCTGGCAGGTGAACTGGATCGGACCGAAATTCCAGCAGGTCAATATCCGCGCTTGAGCCAGGAGCACCCGGAAGAAGCCATCAGCTTCCCGCGCCTGTGTAACTATTACTATACCTTCAACCTGTCCGAGGGCGGCCCGGAGGCCTTCAAAGACCCCAACGTGCGTCAGGCCCTGTCGCTTGCCGTTG
Source organism: Ruegeria sp. AH3 (assembly GCF_056536265.1). NCBI lineage: Bacteria > Pseudomonadati > Pseudomonadota > Alphaproteobacteria > Rhodobacterales > Roseobacteraceae > Ruegeria > Ruegeria sp. AH3. The sequence continues at coordinate 667,079 of NZ_JBQFJL010000002.1, read as the reverse complement.
ATCGCGCGATCATCACCGAAAAAGTGATGGCCGGTGGTCAGCCCCAAGCCTATACATTTGCGCCGGAAGCAACCGCAGGTTTCACCGTTCCAGCGGTTGAAATGGCTTCGATGTCGCAAGCTGAGCGCGACGAACTGGCCAAGGAGCTGTTGGCCGAAGCGGGCTATGGCCCCGACAACCCACTCAGCTTCGAGATGGTCTATAACACTTCGGAAAACCACAAGAAGGTTGCAGTAGCTCTGAGCCAGATGTGGAAGCAGAAGCTCGGCGTTCAAGCCGAACTGGCCAATATGGAATGGAAAGTGTTCCTGGAAGAACGTGGCAACCAGAACTTCGATCTGGCGCGCGGCGCGTGGTGTGGCGACTATAACGAGGCCTCGACCTTCCTCGACCTGCTGCAGTCGGATTCAGGTTACAACGACGGCAAATACAACAATGCCCGCGTGGACGAGTTGCTGGCCGAAGCCAAGACTGCGGATGACGCAGCGCCGCTCTACACCGAGGTCGAGCGTATCATCGCGCAGGAAACCCCGGTGATCCCGATCTACCACTATGCCGGTGTCTATATGATGGACAGCGATGTGGGCAACTGGCCGGTGAACAATGTCGAGCAGAACTGGTATTCGAAGAACCTTTATAAGCTCGCCGAATAATCGTCTTTGACCCACGCTTTGCCCCGGTATCGTCCGGGGCAAAGCCAATAAACGCGGGGGCATGAAATGCTTGCCTATAGTTTCCGGCGGCTGATGGTCGCCATTCCGACGATCCTGTTGCTGGTCGTCGCCTGTTTTTTCCTGATGCACGTGGCACCCGGTGGGCCCTTTACCTCGGAGCGGCCTCTGCCGCCGCAGGTTCTGGCCAATATCGAGGCGCGCTACGGACTGGACCAACCGCTGTGGAAACAGCTGTGGGACTACCTTTATAACATCGTTGTGCATTTCGACTTTGGTCCGTCCTTCAAATTCAAGGATCGGGACGTCAACGACATCATCGCACAGGGTTTTCCGATCTCTCTGACCTATGGCTCGCTGTCGTTCCTGTTTGCGACCGCCGTGGGCGTTACACTGGGGATTGCAGCTGCGATCCGGCATAACACCTGGATCGACTACTTTGCCGTTGGGCTGGGCATTGCCGCTCAAGCCCTGCCGAACTTCATCATGGGTCCGATCCTGATCCTGACTTTCACGTTGTGGCTGGGTTGGCTGCCGGGTGGGGGCTGGCATGGCGGCCAGTGGCAGTATCTGGTGATGCCCGTCATCGCGCTTGCGACGTCCTATATGGGTTCGATTGCGCGGATCACCCGGTCGTCGATGTTGGAGGTTTTGAACTCAAACTTTATCCGAACCGCGCGTGCCAAAGGCTTGCCCACAAGAACTGTGATCTGGCGTCATGCGCTGAAGCCCACGCTGCTGCCGGTCGTCTCTTATCTGGGCCCGGTCTTTGTCTATGTGCTGACGGGCTCGGTTTTTGTCGACATCTATTTTTCGACCGGTGGTCTGGGGCAAGCCTATGTGAACTCAGCTCTCGCCCGCGACTATGCCGTGCTGCTGGGTGTCACGATCCTCTATGGCGCGTTGACCGTTATCGTGAATCTGCTGACCGACCTGGCCTATGCCTGGTTCGATCCAAAAATCCGCTACTAAGGGGCTGGCCATGCTAGGAAAATCACAAAAAGCCGCCCATCTGGCCGAAGAAATCACAGATTACACGGTCATTCAGGGGCGATCGCTCTGGCAAGACGCACGCATGCGCTTTGTCCGCAACAAAGCGGCAATGGCGAGCGTCTTCATTCTTGGGATGATCGTGTTGTTCACGATCGTTGGTCCCTATTTTGCGATCTGGGATAATGAAGAGATCGATTGGAACGTCATGGGGGACGTGCGTGGCATGGGCATGCCGTCCGTAGAGACCGGCCATTTTTTCGGTGTCGATGACCTGGGACGCGACCTTTACAGCCGCGTTATTCAGGCAACCACGACGTCTCTGCTGGTAGGTCTGATTGGCGCAGCGACTGCGCTGATCGTTGGCACTTGCTATGGCATCGCCGCAGGCTATATCGGCGGACGCACCGATAGCGTGATGATGCGCTTTGTCGATATCCTTCTAGCGATCCCGGCAACGCTGGTCATCATTCTGCTGCTGGTTGTCGCGGGACGGTCATTCTTCATGTTGTTCATTGCCCTTGGGGCAGTCGGTTGGCTGACCATGGCGCGAATTGTACGTGGGCAGACCCTGACCCTGAAGAACCGTGAGTTCATCGAGGCCGCGCGCGCCGCTGGCGTTGGCGAGTTCACGATCATGTATCGTCACATCCTGCCCAATCTTCTGGGTGTTGTGATCGTATACGCCTCGCTTCTGGTGCCCGAAATGATCCTGACCGAGAGCTTCATTTCGTTCCTCGGCCTTGGCATTTCGGAACCTTACACCTCGCTCGGGCGTCTGATTGCCGAGGGGGCCGGCACCATGAGCTATGGCACCCTGTGGCAGCTGATGTACCCGCTGACTTTCTATGTCACCATTATCATCACGATGTTCTTCATCGGCGATGGCCTGCGTGACGCTCTGGACCCGAAGGATCGCTGATATGAGTTTGTTCTCCGTCAAGGACCTGAGCGTCCAATTCGACACACCAGATGGCGTGGTCGAGGCTGTGAAAGGCATCAGCTTCGACATCAACCCCGGTGAATGCCTCGGGATCGTTGGTGAAAGTGGATCGGGCAAAAGCCAGACCTTCATGGCCGCGATGGGGCTGTTGCCGCCTGCTGGGCACGCCTCGGGTTCCGCCATGTTGAACGGCAAGGAAATCCTGAACCTACCTATAAATGAGTTGAACCGCATCCGTGGCGCGGATGTGGGCATGATCTTTCAGGATCCGTTGACCGCCCTGACACCGCATCTGCGGGTAGGCCAGCAAATGCGTGAGGTTTTGCAAATCCACGAAGGCCTGCAGGGCACAGCCGCGCGTCAACGTTGCCTGGACTGGCTGAACCGGGTGCGCATCCCTGAGGCGGCACGACGTCTGGATCAGTATCCGCACGAGCTTTCGGGCGGGATGCGTCAGCGCGTGATGATCGCCATGTCGATGCTTTGTAATCCCAAACTTCTGATTGCGGATGAACCCACGACCGCTCTGGATGTTACCGTTCAGGCCGACATTCTGGACCTGATGGTGCGTCTGCAGAAGGATGAAGGGACCGCGATTGCGCTGATCACGCATGATATGGGCGTTGTGGCGCGGATGTGTGATCGGATTCAGGTCATGCGCATGGGTGAATTTGTCGAAGCAGGTGACACGCGCGAGATCTTCCGCGCGCCTCAGCACGACTACACGCGCACCCTGCTTGAGGCCATGCCGCGCATTGATGCGGGCGATGCGCCCAAGGCATTGCCTGCCGTTGAAGAACCGCTGCTCAAGGTCGATGACGTTAAGGTTCACTTCCCCATTCATGTCTCGGGCGGGCTGTTCGGTCGCAAGGTGCCGCTGAAAGCGGTTGATGGCGTCAGTTTTGACATCCGCAAGGGTGAAACCCTGGGCGTGGTGGGCGAGTCCGGATGCGGCAAATCCACGCTGGCACGGGCTGTTCTGCAATTGATCGAACCCAGTGCAGGCAATGTCAGCTGGTTGGGCAGTCCAATTGTTGGTCTGAAACGCGCCGAGTTGAACAAGTATCGCAAAGATCTGCAGATCGTGTTTCAGGACCCGCTGGCCAGCCTTGATCCACGTATGACAATCTCGGCCTCGATTGCAGAACCGTTGAAAACCTATCGCCCCGATCTAACCGAGCGCGAGCGTAAAGAGATGGTCGCGGAAATGATGGGACGGGTCGGTCTGAATGAAAACATGATCAATCGTTATCCGCACGAACTGTCCGGTGGACAGAACCAGCGTGTGGGAATCGCGCGTGCGATGATCAACAAGCCAAAACTGATCATTTGTGACGAAGCCGTTTCGGCCTTGGATGTGTCCATTCAGGCTCAAATCGTCGAATTGTTGCGCGAATTGCAACAAGAATTCGGCCTGTCGATGATCTTCATCAGCCACGATCTGTCTGTGGTGCGTGCGATCTCGAACCGGATCATGGTTTTGTATCTCGGTCGCATCGTGGAGCTGGGTGATGGAGAGGTGATTTGTTCCGAGCCTATTCACCCATATACAAAGTCTCTGATCTCGGCGGTGCCGATCCCCGACCCGGATGTCGAGCGCAGCCGCCAAAGGCTTAAACTTCCCGGAGAATTGCCGTCGCCCATGGATCCGAAAGCAGCGCTGCGTTTTCTGCCCAGTCGGTTATCGGCAGGCGAGGTGGATTATGTGCCGCAACTTAGCGAAGTGGCACCGGATCACTTTGTGGCAGAACATGATCCGCTTGAGGCCATCATGGCCAAAGGCTGACACTCTACGCGCCCCTGATGCCGCCAAGGGCTTGGGGGCGCGGTTTCGTTCTTGATCCGGTTTCGTTTTGACTCTGACCTTAGGTTAATGGCAGATTCCAACCGGTCCACGGTGTCCATGCCTGGTACGATTGATTGATACGGATTTAAGACTTATGTGGAGGCGCCGGCAATCGAAGAACCCGCCGGACGAGCATCGAATTTGAGAGGTAATATGACACGCAAGGTCACCAAGGCGATTTTCCCTGTTGCAGGAATGGGTACGCGGTTTTTGCCGGCGACCAAATCGGTTCCAAAAGAGATCATGACGTTGGTCGACCGCCCGCTGGTTCAGTATGCCATCGACGAAGCCCGTGCCGCTGGGATCAAGGAATTCATCTTCGTAACCTCGCGCGGCAAATCTGCACTTGAGGATTATTTCGACCACAATCTGGTGCTTGAACAGGATCTGAAATCCAAAGGCAAAGACGAACTGCTGGAAGTTCTGAACGAAACCAACATGGAAAGCGGTGCGATTGCCTATATCCGCCAGCACAAGGCTCTGGGTTTGGGCCACGCGGTGTGGTGCGCACGTCGCCTGATCGGGGACGAACCCTTTGCGGTCATGCTGCCTGATGATGTGATCGCAGCTGACAAACCGTGTCTGCAGCAGATGGTCGAGGCCTATGAGGAAACTGGCGGCAACATGGTGGCCGCGATGGAAGTTCCAAACGAGAAGACAAGTTCCTATGGAATTCTGGATACTGGCGAGAATGTCGGCACGGTCGTCCGCGCTAAGGGCATGGTCGAAAAGCCCAAACCCGAAGAAGCGCCATCGAATCTGGCTGTGATCGGTCGCTATATTCTGGGTCCGTCGGTCCTCTATAACCTGAACCAGAAGAAAGCGGGCAGCGGTGGTGAAATCCAGCTGACCGATGCGATTGCCGAAGACATCACCAACGGCGTACCCGTCTTCGGTTACAAGTTTGACGGTCGGCGCTTCGACTGCGGCTCAAAAGCAGGATTCCTGCGGGCAACCGTCTCCTTTGCACTGGATCGCGAAGATCTGCGGGACGATCTGAGCCGCTATCTGCATGACATCGTCGCCTCGGACCAGGCCGCCCAATAAAACGATCCGGTCTGAGGGAGCAGCCATCATGAGCAAGATCTATCCGGTCATCCTGTGTGGCGGCTCTGGCACGCGGCTTTGGCCGTTGTCACGTAAAAGTTATCCCAAGCAGTTCGTACCGCTAATTGGGGAAACCAGCCTGCTGCAACAATGCGCAGAGCGTCTGCGCGGGCCGGATGATGCGCCCTATGCCAAGCCATTGATCCTGACCAACGAAGCGTTTCGCTTCGTGGTACCCGAGCAATTGATCGAGATCGGTGTCAATCCCGGCCCGATCCTGATCGAGCCTGAGGGGCGCAATACAGCACCGGCCGTGTTGGCCGCCGCGCTGCACCTTGCTTCAACTGACCCGAATGCAGTGATGCTGGTGGCCTCGTCGGATCACGTCATCCCAGACACCTCCGCCTTTCACGCGGCCGTGGCCGAAGGCGCGCGCACCATAGCCGACCGCGGCGACCTGGTGACATTCGGAATCACACCTGATCGACCCGAGACGGGGTATGGATATCTCAAGCTACGCCATTCGCCCGATGCATCTGGGGCGGCGGTTCAATTGGATCGCTTTGTCGAAAAGCCCGATCTTGAGAGCGCCAAAGCGATGGTCTCGGACGGCAGCTACCTTTGGAACTCGGGCATCTTCCTGTTCGCCGTGAAAGACATCCTGCACGCATTCGAACAACACGCCGCAGACCTTTTGGCACCGGTGCGATCGGCTGTTGAGCAAGCTCAGTCCGATTTGGGGTTCTTGCGTCTTGATCCAAAAGCATGGAGCACGGTTCAGGATATCTCGATCGACTATGCCGTGATGGAAAAGGCCCACAACCTCAGCGTGGTTCCCTATGCCGCCGGGTGGTCAGATGTGGGTAGCTGGTCCGCGGTGCAAGAACTGAGCAACCCGAACGCTGACGGTGTCGCAACCTCGGGCGAGGTCACGGCCATCGATTGCCGCAATGTGCTGGTTCGCTCGGAAGCCCCGGCTCAGGAAGTCGTTGCGATGGGACTTGAAAATGTGATCACGGTCGCGATGCCCGACGCAGTTCTTGTGGCGAGTATGGATCGGGCCCAGGACGTCAAACAGGCCGTCGCCGCATTGAAAGCCAAGGGCGCGAAACAGGCGGAATCCCTGCCTGTCGATCACCGTCCCTGGGGCTGGTTCGAAAGCCTTGTGATCGGCGACCGGTTTCAGGTCAAACGGATCCATGTTCACCCCGGCGCTTCGCTCAGTCTGCAGTCGCACCATCATCGGTCCGAACACTGGATTGTCGTGGAAGGCACGGCTGAAGTCACCATTGATGACAAGGTGCAACTGGTTTCCGAGAACCAGTCAGTCTACGTACCGCTGGGTGCGGTGCATCGGATGGTAAACCCAGGCAAGGTGCCGATGGTTTTGATCGAAGTGCAAACCGGAACCTATTTCGGTGAAGACGATATCATTCGATACGAAGATATATATGCACGCGATTAGCGGCTGGACTTTTTAACACATGATAAATCGGGCGTTCGGCCCGGTCAGGCGAGATTCACGCGGATCACGGCAGGGTGGCGCGCAATCATCGTCGGACCGACAGCCATAGGAGGACGCCCGTGCCACAAAACTCACCCCGATTGAACCTGCCCTATCTGCAACCCGCGCAGGCCCAGAAACACGTCACCCATAACGAAGCGCTGCGGGCGCTGGATCTGGTCGTGCAACTTAGCCTTGCGGCGTTGAATTCCACAGTTCCGCCGGCCGCACCGGATCAGGGTGAAATCCACGCCTTGGGGGCTTCTCCAACCGGCGACTGGAGCGGTCAGGCCGGTAAATTGGCCGCGTGGATCGACAATGCTTGGCATTTCGTGACGCCCGGCATTGGTTGGCAGGCCTGGGATCAGGGATCGGGTCAGATCAAGGTCTGGAACGGATCGGATTGGATTGACCCGCCCGTCAGTACGCAAAACCTGTCTGGTGTCGGGATCACCACAGGGTCCGACAGCACCAACCGGCTGGCGGTGCGCAGCCCGGCCACGTTGCTGACCCACGAGGGAAGCGGGCATCAGTTGAAGATCAACAAGGCGGGTGCTGGTGATACGGCCTCGTTGCTGTTCCAGTCGAACTGGACCGGCCATGCCGAAATGGGCCTGTCCGGCAGCACCGAGTTTTCGATCAAAGTTTCACCCGACGGCGGAAGCTGGACCGAGGCATTGCGGATCGATGCCAGCAATGGCACTGCAAGCGGCGCGGCGGTGCAAAGCAGCGTTGACGACACCACGCCGGGGCGCTTGATGCGTGCAGATTATGGCTATGGGCCCGGCAACGTATTGGGCGTGGTCTCGGAAACTGGCGGCACCCCCGGCGGGGCCGTTATCGAACGTGGCAGCAGCGCGAACGGCGATTATGTGCGGTTTGCCGACGGCACACAAATTTGTACAGCGACACTGGGCGCGGTTGGGTGCACCACGGCGACCGGTGCCCTTTTTGCCAGCAGCTCGGCAAACTGGGATTTCCCCATCGCTTTCGCTTCGGGTACGGCACCCGTCATCAGCGGCAATGGTGGCGGGCTCAACCGATTCCTCGGCTTCGATGCGCCGTCGGAGACGGAGGTTACCTATCAAGTGATATCTGCAACATCTGATGCAACCACTCTGTCACCGACACTTATCGCGATTGGCCGCTGGTTCTGAGCCTTCTGATCGCCCGAGCCTATGGTCCGGGCGATCACAAATCTGCTGTCCAGACGCGGTACCGCCCTTGCCCGGTAACCTCTCGGATCAGGCCTCTTCGGGTGAATTTGTCCAGATTTCGCTGAACGGCGGCACGAGAGGATTGGGTCAGTTCTTCAGCCAGCGGGGCCGAGACCATTGGCCAGGCCGTTAGTGCATCGATCAAAACGGGCGGTGTGCGCCCACTCAAGTCTGACGTTGCATCGCGCGCGCGCGTTTCCCATGCGCTGATCCGGTCCAAATGCAGCAAGGCGGCAAGTGCGGCCTGCCCCGCCCCACGCACCCAGGCCGCCAGTTTTTCCTCAACTGTTCCGGAGCCGCGTAAAGCGCCTGGTCCAGACAAGGCCAGCGGCATAAACAACGCCCCGCCGCGCCCCATCGTTGCGGCGTGTCGGTTCGCGACGATTGCGGCTTCGGTGTCCTGTCCGATTCCGGGGGAAAACGCCCTCCATGCATGAAAGCCAACAGCGGCCAGCGTGACCGGATGCAATCCGTCCGCGCTGCGCATCACCTCGGCCAGATCGGCGACCGCTTCGGGCGTATCTTCAATCCCTTGCGCCTGACGGTCGAGAAATGCGGTGAGACCTGTCTCCCATCCGCCGTCCGATGGGCCAGCGCCCGAGGTCAGCCTGCGCACAGCCCAGCCTGCGCGATAGAGGGCCTGAACATCATCACTCGTCGCCCCGATCCGCAACCCCGTCCAAAGCGCCAGGCGATCGACCCCGATCCGGTCACCGGTCCACCAGCCCAGGTCCGAGACCTCCATCAATGCCAACCGATGCCCCCAGCCCGACGGGCCTGCCCTCAACCGCTCATCCAACGCACCGAAGGTCAGGGCAAGATCCGCAAGATCGGCGGAAAGTTCGGATTGCGCCGCGCGCCAGTCTCGGGGATCGAACAAAAGTGTCTGCTCGGGCCGCGGCCCCGGTGTCAGCAGATCTTCAGGGTTTTCGTCATCAGGCGGAGGAAGAAACCACAGATCTTCATCTTCCGGCGGATCAGCGTCGTATATACTGCGGGGCCCCTCTTCGGTGGCCTCGTCATCCAGATCCGATGTCAGAGGTTTAGGCGTCATGGCCGATATTCTTCGACCATTTACGGCGGTTCACAAGGGGTATTCGAACTGTTCAGCCGGTAAAGGTCTCGGTCAGGATGCTAAGCTCGTTACCCAGATCGGTTTGCTGGTCGCTGCCCAGAAGCATATAGCCATAGCCATCGCCCGCCCAGGTGGCTGTCGCCAGCCCGCTGAGCACAGCCAGGTTCACATCCTTCGCTGGCGCACCCTCACCCTGTCGGATAATGCAGAACGCAAAGGGCTGACCCTGTGCGTCCGCAAAAACGATTTGGATCAGCGGTTTGCCTTTGAACGACAGCACCTGCGCCCGCCTCAGATCAAGCCCGGGCAACGCCTCAAGCACATCCCGGTTCAGCGAACGGCCCAACTCTGCTTCGGCGCGGGCAAACTGTGCATCCAGCGCCTCGGGCGAATTGTTCAGCGAGGCGATGGTTTCCGGCACATAAAGCGACTGGTAAATCGCCGCCTGCGCGGCCCAGCCCAGTTCCGCGGGGCGCGTGGACCAGAATGTGGCTGAAACCGCTATGACTGCAACCGAAGCCGCAACTGCCAAAAGGCGCATAGGCCCAGCAGAGCTTTGCGTCGCGACAGGTTGAGGCAGATCTACCTGCGGCGTCTTGGCGGGCACATCCTCAAAGGCCTGCTGAACCGCCGCAGCGAACGGATCGAGTGCCATAAGGCGCGATTCCAGCGCCGGATCATCGGCCACTGCGTCCTCAATGGCGCGGGCCTCGGATTCCTCAAGACTGCCTTCCAGATAGGCCAGAAGCGTCTCATCTGAAAACTTCATTTGCCACTCCGTCGCACGATGTCAGCCCCGTCGTGCTGCATCACGGATTTCAGTTTCTGCCGGGCGTTGGACAACCGGCTCATGATCGTACCGATGGGAACGTCCAGCATAGCAGCAGCTTCGCGGTAACTGTATCCTTCGACAAATACAAGCATCACCGTCTCGCGCTGCGCTTCTGGCAGTTGCATCACTTGAGTAAACACCTGAGCGGCGAAAATATTCGTTTCTGAATCGGGTCCGGATGCAATTAATTCAGATTCGGGCGTCACGGACAGCGCCTGCGCCTTTCGAACCGAACGTGCGCGGATTTCGTTCAACCAGATCGAGCGGCAGATCGTCATCAGCCAGCTGTCCAAACGGTCATAAGAAGTGACCTGATGGTGCCTCTCCAACGCCCGCAACGCAGTCGCCTGCATTAAATCGTCTGCAATATCCGAAGCGCCCGACAGAGCCAGCCCAAAACGCCAGACCCGTTTGGAGTGGGTCTGGATCGCGCCGCGTACGGCTTGTTCGGAACTCATTTCAACACTCATCGAATAAATCGCGACCTGTGTGTGTTTGCTTTGGCATGGGACCGGGCCCGCTTGGTTTGAACTGACATAGACTCTGGAGGAAAGAAATGAAACTTCTGCTGAAAACATTCACGATTGCGTCGGCAATTGTTGCAATGCCCGCATTTGCGGCCAACTGGACATTGGATTCTGACGCCTCGCATCTGGCCTATGGCACTGTTAAAATCGAGGATGTGGGAGAGGTTAACTCCTTCTCAAACCTCTCGGGTCACGTCAGCGAAGACGGGAAGGTCGAGATCGATATCGACTTGTCTTCGGTTGAGACCAATATCGACATTCGCAACGAACGCATGATCGAGCATGTCTTCCGCAAGGCCGCCACTGCAACGTTGACGGCCCAGATCGATATGGATGCTGTCTCGAAGTTGGCCGTAGGGGAAACCACCGTGATGGAAGTGGACGCCAAACTGTCGCTGGTAGGCACCGAGGTCGATTTCTACACCGATATGTTCATCCTGCGGGTCGGCGAGGATGCAGTCATGGTATCGACCAATGACATGGTCTTTATCAGCGCCGAGGATGCAGGGGTTACCCCCGGTGTCGACAAGCTGATGGAACTGGCGCAACTGCCCAGCATCACCCGCACCGTCCCCGTCACAGCACGCCTGATGTTCACTCAGGAGGGCTGAGACTCTGTGGCGCGACGGGCTGTCATCAGTGTAATGAGTTCTTCTTTGGTTCGCCCGATATGCGTCGCAAGCAGAGCGCAGGCCGCGTCAGTCTGACCGGCCTGCGCCAGCTGCAACAGCTCTCGATGTTCTTTGCGGGCAGGCCCGCGCTGCTGCATCACGCTCAGATGCATGCGGATGTAGCGATCGGATTGCAGCGATACCCGATGCAGCAGTTCATTGGTCAAGCCGCGCCCCGCCGCAGCGTAAAGAGCTGTATGAAAACGATGGTTCAGCGCACCCCATTGGCCAACATCGTTTGCGTCGTATGATGCCTCCATCTGTTTCAGGATATCCTTGCATTCTGCAAACTCTACAGTGGTCATCGCAGGGATGGCGCGCCGGAACAGGTCAACTTCAAGCAAAACCCTCAGGTCGAATATCTCGGCTATCTCGTCCAGCGAATGCTCGGTGACCGTCGCGCCTCGGTTTGTGGTCAAGACGACCAGCCCCTCGGCATCCAATTGTTTAAGGGCTTCGCGTATTGGCATACGGGACACATCATATTCTTCCGCAAGCGCTTCTTGCCGGATGGTTTCGCCCTCGGCCAGTTCACCGCTCAGGATACGTTCACGCAGATCGCTGGCGATCACATCAGGCAGGCTTCGGCGGGCAATGGCGCGTTTGGATCCCATGTTACGCACCCCAGGTGTCGCTCAGACGGTAGCCGCCCGGCCACGGGTCATCCGGGTCCAGCATTTGCTGATGCGTGCCGGTGATCCAGCCCCGGCCCGATATTTCCGGGGTAATCGCATTACGACCGTTCAGATCGTGCTGATTCACGATTCGGCAGCGGAACTCGCTGTCGATTACCGAGCGTGCATGATACCGGTCGGTCGCTGACATCTGCCCCTTTGCCAACAGCACCGCCATCCGCGCCGAGGCCCCCGTGCCACAAGGCGAACGATCCAGCTTGCCCGGTTTGATGGCAACCGTATTGCGGCCGGTCAGGATTTCACCTTCTCTTCGCAAGGGCCCAGCAATCTGACAGAACGAGATGTGATTCCAATCCTTGGTGGGATGGTTGAAACCCAACTGCTCATTTGCAGCGTCGGTGATCCCGGCACCAGTGCGGGCCAAGTCTGCACCTTCATCCGGCGTCAATGCAAAGCCAAGATCCGCGGCATCCACAATGACAAAACTGTCGCCACCAAAGGCGGTGTCGACGCGCAAGCTACCAATCCCTTCAACCTCAATCCGGGCGTCTAGCTTGTCCGCAAAGCTTGAGACATTCTGAACATAAATACGCTCGGCCTTGCCATTGCGGCACTTGGCCCGCACGCGGACCAACCCTCCGGGTGCTTCGAGCGTCATGTGTGTCTCGGGCTCCTGCATCGGGATGATCCCGCTATCGAGCAACACGGTTGAAACGCAAATTGAGTTTGAGCCCGACATAGGCGGCGTGTCTTCGGGCTCCATGATGATGAACCCAGCATCCGCGTCAGGATGCTTGGGCGGGACCAGCAGATTGACGTGCCGAAACACGCCCCCGCGCGGTTCATTCAATACAAAACGGCGCAAGGTCTGGTCCGAGGCGATGAAGTTGCGCTGATCCCAGATCGTGTCGCCGGGTGGAGGTGCGACACCTCCGACAATCACGTCACCGACCTCTCCTTCGGCATGGGCCGATACGACGTGAATGGTCTTTGTGCTGCGCATGAGATCCCCTTCAGAAACGGTTGGCAGAGTATGGATGCAACGAGATCGGAGGTTCCTGGCCATCGATCAGTGCGCCGATCAATTCGGCTGTTCCAGCCGATTGAGTCAGCCCTAGATGACCGTGACCGAAAGCATAAAAGACGTTCGCGGACCTGGCCGACGGCCCGATGACTGGAATGCTATCAGGTAATGATGGCCGGAAACCCATCCATTGCGTGCCGCCTTCGGTTTTGAGGCCCGGCAGAAATTGCGCGGCCTTTTGCAACAGAATGTCCGCTCGTTTGTAATTCGGCGGCAATTTCAGGCCACCAAGCTCAACCGCACCTCCGATGCGAACACCACCATTGATACGGCTCGCGACGAAACCATGACGCGAAAAGGTCAGATGCATCCGAAGATCGAAAGCACCTTTGGGCAGCGTCGTATTATACCCGCGTTCAGTCTCCAGCGGGATATGATCACCGAGAGTTCGCGCAAGGTGGTGCGACCACGCCCCGGCTGCGACGACCACATGCGGAGCTGCAATCCTGCCCTCGGCGTGGATGATTTCAACACCGGCATCGCGCGGTTCCAGCGCCCGGATTTCGCACTGTTCGATCGTTCCTCCCCGTTCACGAAATACCCGCGCCAGATGCTCGACCCAGGCTTTGGGGTCGACCGTATTGAGCCAGCCGGGCGTGAACCCCGCATGCGTGAAACGGGGGCTGAGGCCCGGTTGCTTTTCGGCAATCGCCGATGGGCTTTCCAACAGCTCGAACTCTATCCCATGGCGGCGACGCAACTCCCATGTGGGCAGGCTGGCACGGAATTCAGCCTCACTTTCGTAAAGCTGCATCTGCCCGTCGCGCTGCATCCTCTCTTCGCCGTCGACCGAAGGGATCAATCGCCCCAGCGCGGTTGAGGACAAGTCCATCAACTTGGTCTGAGCGTCCAGAAGGCTCTCATATCGGTCCAGCCTGCTGGCGCGCCAGAACCGGTACATCCATGGCGCGATCTGCAGTGCATAGGCGGGTGGGATCGACAATGGGCCAAGCGGATCAAACAGCCATTTCGGGGCCTTGCGCATAATTCCGGGCGTTGCCAAGGGTTCCACTTCGGGGAAGGCGAAGGCCCCGGCATTCCCGGCCGAGGTCTCGGACGCGACGCCCTTTCGATCCAGCACGCGGACTTTATGCCCTCTGCGCTGCAACTCCAGTGCGGTGGTGATGCCAATGACACCGGCCCCTATGATGACCAATTCGGTCACGCCTCAATGCCTGTGCGGAAGGGATCCTGTCTGTCGAAGATCAATGTGGCTTCGGCCATGACATAGGCTTGCCCGGTGATACGTGGGATCACCCCGCCATTTGGGCCCGGCTGATAGGACAGGCGATAAGAACTGCCGATGACACTTTCCTGCACAATCTCATCTCCGGCAGCCAACTGATTATCCGCAGCCAGACACGCCAGCCGCGCGGAACTGCCGGTGCCGCAGGGTGAGCGGTCATAGTTGTCATCCGGGCAAAGCACAAAATTTCGACTATGCGCCCCGCTGGGCGAGTGTCCCTGCAGGATCACATGATCCACAGGCTCACCATTTTCGCCCCCCTCCCCTGCGTCAATCGAGGCTTCACGGATCGCGATAGTCAACGCGGTCAACGCGCCGATATTTTCAGCCGTCACGGGGATCGGGCTGGGATCGACGATAAAGAACCAATTGCCGCCATAAGCGATATCGCCCGTTATCGACCCATGTCCGGGCACATCCAACGACACGTTCTTCCGGACCCGGCGGCTTTCGATATTGGTCACGGTGACAGTGTTGGCATCATGAAGCTCAACCGTCACCACTCCCGCTGGGGTTTCAATACGGTGCGTGCCGACATCAATCCGTCCCAAGTGCGCCAAGGTAACAGCCAGCCCTATTGTGCCGTGCCCACACATGCCCAATACCGCGTCCACATCGAAATAGATCACGCCGGTCACGCAGGAGGTATCCACCGGCTCAACCAACAACGCGCCGACCATGGCCGGCTGTCCGCGGGGTTCAAGCATGATCGAGCGATAGAAGGTTTCATGTTCGGTCGCCAACCGACGCGCCCGCTCTGCCAGAGGCCCGGTGCCAAGATCGGGGGCGCCGTCCAGAATGACCCGCGTAGGCTCACCTCCGGTATGGCTGTCGATCACATGCATTCGGCAATCACTCCGCCCTGCCTCGACCAATCGGCGAACCAGCCGCGGAACAGCGCATATTGCTGCTCGCAGTAGTTACGCTGCGCGTCTGTCAGCGCATCGCCTTCGTTGAAATGCAGTTGGTATTCGTCTTCTCCGTTCAGCACCAGAAGGTGCTTGTAGTAAAGCACCAGATCAGGGCCTTCATCGAAGCTCGACAATACATGGATCGCCTCGGTCAGTTCTTGCGCGCGTTGGCGCGCCTCGGCATGGCCTGCAGCTGCTTTCTGAGACAGTGCAGCCAGCAAAAGCGCCTCACGCGGCAGAGCGGTGCCGATTCCGGTGATCGAGCCAGTTGCACCGCAATTGACGAAGCCATGGTAGACCTCGGTATCGACGCCGACCATCAGCGTGACCTGATCATCCTGGCTGGTAATATTCTCGGCGGCATAGCGCAGATCATCCTTGCCACCAAATTCTTTGAACCCAACCAGATTGGAATGCTCGGCGCGCAGGGCAAAGAACAGATCGGCCCGTGTGGCAAAGCCATAATACGGGCTGTTGTAGATGATTGCGGGCACATCCGGTGCGGCTTCGAGGATCGCCTTAAAGTGATTTTTCTGCGCTGCAGGCGAGCTGCCCCGCGACAACACCCGCGGGATCACCATCAGCCCCGCCGCGCCCATCTTCTGCGCATGGGCCGCATGGGCAACCGCTGATTTCGTGTTGATCGCCCCGGTACCGACCACAACTGGCAACCCGGCATCGATCAGACGCTCAACCCCTTCCATCCGCTGGGCGTCAGTCAGCAAGGGCCAATCCCCCATCGAGCCGCAATAGACCACGGCTGACATCCCGGCTGCGATCATCTCTTGTCCTTTGCGGACAAGCGCGTCGAAATCCGGTTGGCGAGCGGAGGTGCAGGGGGTCATCAAGGCGGGCATCGTGCCGGTGAATACGGTGTTTGGCATTCCAGGGTCTCCATTCGCTGAGCGCACGAATCTTCAGTATCGGATATTGGATACAAAATCCATAAATAGATTTGTGCCTCTTTTCAGCGGCACACAACGCAACGGGCCAGAAGCTTTGAAAGCTAATGACCCGCGTAAGTTCATGGCATACAGATTGGATGCTCAGCGCAACCTCTGCCCGGTCTCCGGATCGAACATCATGGCGCGTTCCGTGCGGAACGAGATACCGATCCGCTCTCCATTCTTGCTGCGCTGATCTTCGCGTTCTTCAACGATCAGTTTATCACCATTTGGGGTTAGCAAATAGGAATACGACACACCGCCAAGCGCTTCGGTCAGGTCCACAGTGCAGGACTCTCCGTTGCGATCGACCTGAATATGCTCGGGGCGAATGCCCAATGTTACCTTCGTGGCACCGGACGGCACACCATTCGTCACCGGGATGGATTCAGACAAGGCCGGATGGCGCACGGTTCCATCGACCACATCACATTCAAGGAAATTCATCGCTGGCGAACCGATGAAACCAGCGACAAATTTGTTGTCAGGATCGCGGTACAGATCCATCGGAGCTCCGACCTGTTCGATTCGCCCATCCCGCAGCACGACGATCTTGTCGGCCATGGTCATCGCCTCGACCTGATCGTGCGTCACGTAGATCATTGTCGCACCGATTTCCTGGTGCAGACGCGCAATCTCAACCCGCATCTCCACCCGCAATTCTGCGTCGAGGTTGGACAGGGGCTCGTCGAACAGGAATACCTCGGGGCCACGCACAATAGCGCGACCGATGGCTACTCGTTGACGCTGACCACCCGACAGAGCCTTGGGCTTGCGTTTCAAATACTGGTCGAGCTTGAGAATACCCGAGGCTTCCTGAACCTTCTGATCAATTTCGGCCTTCGCCACACCGTTCATCCGCAGGCCAAAACCCATATTCTCGGCCACGGTCATATGTGGATAGAGCGCATAGGTCTGGAATACCATCGCCACACCACGCTTCGCCGGATCCATATGCGTGACATCGCGTGCGCCGATATGAATCTCTCCGTCCGATGTCTCCTCCAACCCGGCTATCATCCGCAGCAATGTGGATTTGCCGCAGCCTGAAGGGCCAACGAAGACACAGAATTCACCATCTTCAATCTGCAAATCGATCCCGTGGATGACCTGAGTCTGGCCATAGCGCTTGATCGCGTTCTTCAGGGTTACACCTGTCATGTCGCTTGTATCCTGTTCTTCTGGCTCTCGGGGAACCGCCACGCTTGTGCTTCGGTTCCGATTTGTTCGGCTACACGCCGAACGCGGGGAACCCATGATTCCAATTGTTCGAAATTCATCCGCCCGGTCGATCCGGTGATCGAAAGCGCACCCAACACGCGCCCACCAGGCGTCAGAATAGGACAGGCCACGCAGATAATGCCGGGTTCGTGCTCTTCATCGTCAACGGCGTAGCCCCTATTGCGGATCAGCTCCAAATTTGCGCGCAAGGCCTCTTCTGAGGTCAGCGTCTTGTCGGTGAACCGATGAAAGCTCTGCTGCGAAATCGTTTTCTGCAGCAGGACCTCATCCAAATAGGCCATCATCGCCTTTCCGACACCGGTACAATAAGCCGGGCCGACTTTTCCGGCCTCTGAATACATCTCGACCGGTCGCTGCGCGTTTCGCTTGTCTACATATAGAACCTGGCCAGAATCGAGCTGCGCCAGATGCACCGTCTCGCCGGTTTCCTGGCTGAGCACATCCAGGAACGGCCGCGCGATCGGCGCCAGTGAGCTTTGAGTCCAAGCCGAATGCGCCAGACGCACGAGGCGCATGCCCGGGGAGTAGGTCTGCCGGTCAGGATCGTAATACAACATCCCCTGATTGGTCAGTGATTGCAGAAACCGATAGAGGGTTGCCTTGGGAAACTCGCTGCTTTCCAGCAGTTCCGCAAATCGAACAGGGCGATCGAACGACGCCACCTGCTCCAGCACATCACATGCTTTTCCGATTGTACCGTCACCTGCCACGGGTGCCAATTCTCCTCCACTTTCCCTGCGGCCAGGCCACGAGGGTCTTGACAAGACTAGCCGAGTCGATGTGTAGTTTTCAATATATAAAACACGGTTTCATTATTTGGAACTTAAAAACACCAGAATGGAAGCAAAAGGGAGGAAACCATGCATTCCATCTTCAAGCGCACCACGGCTGCGCTGGCCATGAGCGTCGCAATCGCGGCTCCGGCCGCTGCCGAGCTCTCGGGCGAGCTGCGCATTTTCCTCGACACATCGAACCCTGCGCCCCGCGCGACAATGGAAGCGATGATCGAGCGCTTTGCGGCAGAGCACCCCGGTCTGGAAATCGAAACCACGGTGATCGACCGCGAAGCCTATAAGACCCAAATCCGCAACTTCCTGACGGCGGACACGCCTGATGTCGCCACATGGTATGCTGCGAACCGGATGAAACCTTATGTGGAGGCGGGTCTTTTCGAAGATGTATCCGATCTCTGGGCCGAGCCTGAGATTGCAGACAACCTGGCCTCGACCAAAGGTGCGATGACCATCGACGGCAAACAGTGGGGCGTACCCTACACCTACTATCAGTGGGGCGTTTACTATCGTAAAGACATCTTCGATGAGCTGGGCCTGAGCGAGCCAACCACCTGGGAAGAAGAGCTGGCAAACTGCCAGAAGATCGTCGATTCGGGGCGCGCTTGCTACACCATCGGGACCAAGTTCCTGTGGACCGCTGGCGGCTGGTTCGACTATCTGAATATGCGCACCAACGGCTACGACTTCCACAACCAGCTCGCCAATGGCGAAATCAGCTGGGAGGATGATCGGGTCAAGCAGACCTTCGCCAACTGGAAGCAGCTGATCGATATGGGCGCGTTTATCGACAACCACCAGACATATAGCTGGCAAGAGGCCCTACCCTTCATGGTCAACGGCGAAGCCACGGCCTATCTGATGGGTAACTTCGCCGTGGCCCCGCTGCGCGAGGCTGGTCTGTCCGATGATCAGTTGGATTTCTACCAGTTCGTCGCCATCAACCCCGATGTAGAACTAGCCGAAGACGCGCCGACCGACACGTTCCACATCCCGGCCAATGCTTCCAACAAGGAAGCCGCGCGCGAGTTCTTGCGCTTTGTGGTTTCCGCGGATGAGCAATCCGAAATCAACAACGGCGCAAATCTCGGCCAGCTTCCGGTAAACGCGCAGTCTTCGGTGGATGACGATAAGTTCCTGCTGCAAGGTTTCGAGATGCTGTCGTCGAACAGCCCCGGCGGCGTTGCCCAGTTCTGGGATCGCGACGCGCCTGCTGAAATGGCCAAAGTGTCGATGGAAGGCTTTCAGGAATTCATGGTCAAGCCCGACAATGTTGACCGTATTCTGGCCAAGCTGGAACGTGCACGCGGGCGCATCTACGACAACTGATTTGGAATGTAGGCCGGGCTGAAGCCTGGCCTATGCCAAGCACAATCGTAGGGCGGGCTTCAGCCCGCCTTCACCCCACCAGACCCGAGAGTCCTCATGACAGCTGCAGTAGACGTCCCCGAACAGGAAAGCTGGTTCCACAGAAACCAACAACGCATCGCGCCGTGGCTATTTCTGGCCCCCGGCCTGCTGTTCTTCATGGTCTATGTGATCATCCCGGTTTTCCAATCCTTCAACCTTTCTCTCTACGAATGGGACGGGCTGGGTGCGGCGGAATACGTTGGCTTTCGGAATTACGAGGACCTCTACTGGGAGTGGGTCGACCGGGACGCATTCTACATTTCGCTCAAGAACAACCTGATCTGGTTGATCCTGTACCTGGCGGCGATCCCAGCGGGTCTTTTCATCGCACTGTTTCTAAATCAGACAGTTTGGGGCATCCGCCTTTATAAATCGCTGTTTTTCTTCCCATTCGTTATTTCTCAAGTCGTCGTCGGCCTTGTGTTCACTTGGTTTTATGACCCGACCTTCGGGCTTTTGAACGAATTCCTCGGCTTGTTTGGCATGGGACCGTTGAACGTATTGGGCGACGAGCGCTTCGTGACTTACGGCATCATCTTTGCCGGCCTCTGGCCGCAGACAGCCTACTGCATGATCCTCTACCTCACCGGCCTCAACGCCGTGGATCCCGAACAGATCGAGGCCGGGCGTCTGGACGGTGCAAAAGGCTGGCGGATGCTCTGGCACATCATTCTGCCGCAGCTGCGCCCTGCCACCTTCATCGCCTTTGTCGTGACCATCATCGGCGCGCTGCGCAGCTTCGACCTAATCTCGATCATGACTCAGGGCGGTCCGTTCGGGTCGTCTCGCGTTCTGGCCTACTACATGTTCGAGGTCGCGCTGTCCGAATACGGCTTCCGCATGGGATATGGCGCGGCCATCGCCGTGATCCTGTTCCTGATCATGCTCTGCTTCATCGCCTATTTCCTGTGGTCGATGTATCGTGAAGAGAAGGGGCACTGAGATGTTTCCCAAACCCATCGAAAAACAACCCCGCGCGGCACAAATTACCTATCAAGCCATGCTACCTCTGGCCTTGCTGCTATGGCTCGGCCCCCTGCTGGCGGTTGCCCTGTTCTCAGTCAAACCGGCAGCAGACTTCACCAACGCGAATTACTGGGGCCTGCCGTCCAGCTTTGAGGGTGCAGTCAACTACGGGCAAGTCTTCTTCAACTCGGACATGCCGCGCTATCTGATGAACTCGTTTCTTATCACCGTTCCGACGGTGATTGGCGCGGTCGCACTCAGCTGCATGACCGGGTTCGCCTTGGGTATCTACAAATTCAGATCAAATCTCTGGATCTTCTTCATGTTCGTGGCAGGTAATTTTGTACCCTTCCAGATTCTCATGGTCCCGGTGCGCGACCTGACGCTGGAACTAGGTCTTTACAACACCAAAACCGGTCTGGTCTTGTTTCACATCGCGTTCCAGACCGGCTTCTGCACGCTCTTCATGCGCAACTTTATCCGCGCCCTGCCCTTTGAGCTGATTGAGGCGGCGCGAGTCGAGGGCATCAGCGAATGGCGTATCTTTTGGTACGTCGTCCTGCCGCTGATGAAACCGGCGATTGCAGCGCTCAGCGTGCTGATTTTCACCTTCATCTGGAACGATTATTTCTGGGCGGTTGTTCTGACCCAGGGCGCAGAAAGCCAGCCTGTTACGGCAGGGATCACCAGCTTCAATGCGCAATTCCGCGCCGCCTATCAATTGATGAGTGCCGGTTCTATCGTCGCGGCGCTGCCGCCGGTGGCCATGTTCTTCCTGATGCAGAAACACTTCATCGCGGGTTTGACCCTCGGTGCCGTAAAATAACGCCAAACCAAAGGTTTGCCCGATGACCAAGATCACCTTTATCGGAGCGGGGTCCACGATCTTCATGCAGAACATCGTGGGCGATGCCCTGCTGACCCCGGCATTGGCCGACAGCCATTTTGCGTTGATGGACATCGACCCTCAACGTCTGACCGAGAGCGAAACAGTAGCGCGCGCCATGATCCGCTCAGTCGGGACAGGCGCTACGGTATCGACCCATACCGACCGCCGCGCAGCGCTTGAAGGGGCCGATTTCGTCATAACCGCCTTCCAGATTGGAGGGTACAAACCTTGCACCGTCACGGATTTCGAAATCCCCAAACAGTACGGGCTGCGCCAAACCATCGCTGACACGCTTGGCGTCGGAGGCATAATGCGCGGGCTGCGTACGGTCCCGGTCCTGTGGGATGTGGCAAGAGATATGATGCAGCTCTGTCCCGACGCGACGCTGCTGCAATACGTCAATCCGATGGCGATCAACACCTGGGCGTTGGCCGAGCAATTCCCAACGCTTAAACATGTCGGGCTCTGCCATTCGGTCCAGAACACGGTCGAGGAATTGGCCCATGACCTCGACCTGCCCAAAGACGAATTCCGTTATAAGGTCGCAGGTGTGAACCACGTCGCCTTCTTCCTGCGCCTCGAACATCAGGGTCGCGACCTCTACCCCGCCCTCCGCCAGGGCTATGCGCAGGGTGCACTGCCCAAACCCCCGCTGCTGATGCCACGGTGCCCAAACAAGGTGCGGTATGAGGTGATGGATCATCTGGGTTATTTCTGCACCGAAAGCTCGGAACATCTGGCCGAATATGTGCCGTGGTTCATCAAAGACGGGCGGCATGATCTGATCGAGCAATTCTCGATCCCGCTGGATGAATACCCTACCCGCTGCGTTGAGCAGGTTGCGAATTGGAAAGAACAGGCCAAAACCTTGACCGATGGTCGCGATATCCATGTCACCCGCAGCCACGAGTTCGCGGCCGATCTGATGAACGCTATCGTAACCGACACCCCCTACACGGCCTATGGCAACCTGCCCAACACCGGCCAAATCCCGCAACTGCCTCTTGGTGCCGCGGTCGAAACCCCTTGTCTGGTGGACAGCAATGGCGTGCAACCTTCCGTCGTCACTGACATTCCACCACAACTGATCGCGCTCATGCGGACCCAAATCAACGTTCAGGAACTCACCGTCCGTGCGCTGGTCGAACAGAACCCCGAGCACATCTATCACGCTGCGATGATGGATCCGCACACAGCGGCCGAGTTGGACCTGCGCCAGATTCGCAATCTGGTAACAGATCTTCTGACTGCTCATTCAGACTGGCTGCCCGACTGGTGCCAGCCCGCCAAAGCCGCTTGAAGGGGTAATCAATGACCAAGAAACGCCGCTCGGAACACTGGTACGGGAAGCTCGACAAAGACGGGTTCATCCATCGGTCCTGGATGAAAAATCAGGGTTTTCCTGACCACGCATTTGACGGACGCCCAATTATCGGCATCTGCAACACATGGTCGGAACTGACACCCTGCAATTCGGGCCTGCGCGACCTGGCCGAAGGTGTCAAACGTGGCGTGTGGGAGGCCGGCGGCTTCCCCGTCGAATTCCCCGTTATGTCGCTGGGCGAAACCCAGATGAAACCCACGGCCATGCTGTTCCGAAACCTGCTGGCGATGGATGTCGAGGAATCGATCCGCGCCTATGGCATTGACGGCGTTGTCCTGCTGGGCGGATGTGACAAGACCACGCCGGGGCAGCTGATGGGTGCAGCCTCGGTCGATCTGCCCTCCATCGTAGTCAGCTCCGGCCCGATGCTGAACGGGAAATTCAAGGGCAAGGATATCGGCTCGGGCACGGATGTCTGGAAGTTCTCGGAAGAGGTCCGTGCAGGAGAGATGACCCTGCAGGATTTCATGAACGCCGAGTCCGGCATGTCGCGTAGCGCCGGGGTTTGCATGACCATGGGCACAGCTTCCACCATGGCCTCACTGGTCGAGGCAATGGGCATGAGCCTGCCCACCAATGCCGCCCTGCCCGCCGTCGATGCCCGCCGCATGGCGCTAGCGCATCTGACCGGCAAGCGGATTGTCGAGATGGTGGACGAAGACCTCAAACCCTCGGACATCCTGACCAAAGAGGCGTTCGAGAACGCCATTCTGACCAATGCTGCAGTCGGAGGCTCAACCAACGCTGTCGTGCATTTACTGGCGCTTGCAGGACGTGTCGGCGTTGACCTGACGCTCAAGGATTTCGAACTCGGAACCGAAATCCCGCTGCTGGTGAATTGCATGCCCTCAGGAAAATATCTGATGGAAGATTTCTGCTATGCTGGTGGTGTGCCAGCCGTGCTGAACGAACTCAAACCCTTCTTACGCCCGGCCAAAACTGTCCTGAACAAGGATATATCGGCCCATTATGAAGGAGCCGAGTGCTATAACACCGATGTCATCCGCCCCTTCGCTGATCCGGTCAAACCCGCTGCTGGGCTGCGTGTTTTGCGCGGCAATCTTGCTCCTAACGGGGCCATCGTGAAACCATCGGCAGCAACAGACGTGCTGCTGGAAACGGAAGCAGAGGCTTACGTTTTTGAAAACATCGAAGACCTGAAGGCGAACATAGACCGCGACGACCTGCCAGTGACGGCTGAAACCATTCTGGTGCTCAAGGGCTGCGGGCCCAAGGGCTATCCCGGCATGCCCGAAGTTGGCAATATGCCGATCCCCGCCAAGCTGGTGAAGGAAGGCGTGCGCGACATGATCCGAATCTCGGATGCCCGCATGTCAGGCACTGCTTATGGCACCGTCATCCTGCATGTCAGCCCCGAGGCACAGGCGGGCGGCACATTGGCGCTGGTTAAAACCGGTGATCGCATCCGCGTATCGGCCAGCAAGGGCGAGATGGAACTTCTGGTCGATGAGGCAGAACTGGACGCCCGCCGCGCCGCCTGGCAACCGGACGATCCGCATTACACCCGCGGCTACGCGAAACTCTATATCGACCACGTGCTGCAAGCGGATCAGGGTGCCGACCTTGATTTCCTTGTTGGAAAAGACACCCGCCTTGTGACCAGAGAGAGCCATTGATGACCCAACCCGCCACTTTCCATGACCTGAACGGAGCATCGGTTTACATTACCGGCGGCGGCTCCGGGCTTGGGGCCGCGTTGACGGACGGCTTCATGGCACAAGGTGCCCAGGTCGCCTTCATCGGCCGCTCTGACGCCGGTACCTTTGTTGATGAAATGCGTGAAAAGCACGGGCGAGCGCCCCTGTTCCTGCAGGGCGATATGACCGACACCGAGCTTTTGCACGCCACCATGCAACAAGCGGCTGAGGCGCATGGCCCGCTTGACGTGTTGGTCAACAATGCGGCCAACGACAAGCGCCACGGGCTTGAAGAAACCACGCCCGAGTTCTGGGACTGGATGATCGAGGTCAACCTCAAGGCCTATTACTTCGCCTGTCAGGAAGCTGCGCGCCAGATGAAGGACAAAGGCGGGGCAATCGTCAATTTCAGCTCGATCAGCTATCTGATGGGCAATTCGGGTTATCCGATCTACACGACTTCGAATGCGGGGATCACTGGCATGACCCGTTCATTGGCGCGCGAACTGGGGCCGCAGGACATCCGGGTCAATGCGCTGGCTCCGGGCTGGGTGCTGACCCAGAAGCAGCTGGATATGTGGGCAACGCCCGAAGATCTGGCCGCGCATCTGGAGCGGCAATGCCTGAAAGAACACCTCAAACCCGAAGATATGGTTGCGCCGACACTGTTTCTTGCGTCAAAGGCCAGCCATGCGATGACTGGCCAATGCATGGTGGTTGATGGCGGTGTGGTGACAACAGGATGATGAGATGAACACGGACTGGATCGCAGTTGATTGGGGAACATCCCGCCTGAGGGCCTGGGCCATGCAGGGTGACACTGTGCTGGAACACTCTCAGTCACAGGATGGCATGTCCAAAACAGCCGGCGGAGATTTTCAGGCCGCGCTAATGGCGCTGATTGAGCCCTGGTTGCCCGCAGAAACCGTTGATGTCATCGCTTGCGGCATGGTCGGTGCGCGACAAGGCTGGGTCGAAGCACCCTATGTCGCCGTCCCCTCGGCCCCTGTGCCGAATGCTCCGATCCGGGTCCCGGATACTGACCCACGTATCCGCGCGTTTGTCGTACCGGGTTTGAAGCAGTCCGATCCTGCCGACGTTATGCGCGGCGAAGAAACTCAGATCGCGGGCTATCTGGCAACGCGCCCGCACTGGGACGGCGTCATTTGCCTGCCCGGCACGCATACCAAGTGGGTGCAAATCAGCGCCGGAGAAGTCATCAGTTTCAGAACATTCATGACCGGCGAATTGTTCGATCTGCTGCGCGGGCAATCGGTACTTCGACACTCGGTAGAGGACGGATGGGACGACGCAAGTTTCAGCGAAGCGGTCACGGATGCGCTGTCCAAGCCGGAACAACTGGCCGTTCGGTTGTTTGGCTTGCGCGCCGCTGACCTGCTGCACGGTCAAAGCAAGTCTGTAGCCAATGCACGGTTGTCCGGCATGCTGATCGGGGCTGAGCTTGCCGCGACGCGGCCCTATTGGCTGGGTCAGCAACTGGCAATCATCGGACCGGAAGGTCTGTCAAATGCCTATGCTGCAGCGCTCGGACAACAGGGCGCGATGATTGAGATCGTGGACGCCACAACTGCAACGCTTGCAGGTTTGTTGCAGGCACGATCCCTGACGAAAGAAACCGCATGAGCCGCCCTGTCATTGCCATCCTGCGCGGATTGACCCCATCCGAGGCCGCCGCTGTCGGGCGGGCGCTGATCGACGCTGGAATTGATCGGATCGAAGTTCCATTAAACTCGCCCAACCCATTGGAGAGCATCAGAATTCTGGCACGCGAATTTGGCGATGATGCTCTGATCGGTGCAGGTACCGTTCTGACCCCGGATGAGGTCGACTCGGTGGCCAATGTTGGAGGCCGCTTGATTGTCTCGCCCAATTGTGACGTCGACGTCATCTCGCATACTCATAAGCTAGGTCTCGAAAGCTGGCCGGGCGTGTTTACTCCGTCCGAAGCATTCTCGGCACTCAAGGCGGGTGCGAGCGGGCTGAAGCTGTTTCCGGGATCCATGGCCGGACCCTCGGGGCTTGCCGCGATACGGGCAATTCTTCCTGCCGGGACTCAGGTTTTTGCCGTCGGTGGCGCAGGGCCTGAAAACTTCAAGGAATGGATCGAGGCCAGCGCAAACGGGTTTGGCATCGGATCAGCACTGTTCAAACCGGGCATGTCTGTCGCGGATATCGCTGAACGAGCCCGCAAGATCGTCGCAGCTTATGACGAGGCCATCGCATGAGTCAGATCTATGACGACCGCCCTTGCGAATTGGGCGAAGGACCGTTGTGGCACCCGGAACGGCAGCAATTGTTCTGGTTCGATATCATCGGCAAACGCTTGATGTCGCGTGACGGAGACACGGCACAGGTCTGGCAGTTTGATGAGCATGTCTCGGCCGCAGGGTGGATCGATCACGACACTCTGCTGATCGCGTCAGAAACCGGGCTTTGGCGGTTTGGGTTGGAGACTGATGCGAAAGACCTCATCGTAGCGCTTGAGGCGGACAACGCCGTTACGCGCTCGAACGACGGTCGCGCAGACCCGTGGGGCGGGTTTTGGATCGGCACCATGGGTAAACAGGCCGAGGCCGGTGCCGGATCGATCTACCGCTATTGGCAGGGAAAGCTGAGGCATCTGGTCGGGGATATCACCATCTCGAACGCTATCTGCTTTGCGCCCGATCGGTCCTGTGCCTATTTCTGCGATACAGCGACCAAACAGGTCATGCGTTGGCAATTGAATGCGCAAACGGGATGGCCCGAGGGAGAGGCAGCTGTCTTCCTCGACCTCACCCAAGAAGGACTAAACCCGGACGGTGCGGTCGTCGACGCGCAAGGCAACATCTGGATCGCCCAATGGGGTGCCAGCCGGGTGGCCGTTTATGACGAGGATGCACATTTTCTGCGTGCAGTCGATTTTGACGCCCGCCATACTTCCTGCCCCGCATTCGGAGGCAACGATTTGACGACGCTGTTCTGCACCACGGCCCGGCAGGGGTTGGACGCAGATACATTGAAATCAAACCCAACCAACGGCATGACCCTTTTTGCGCCAGACGTCGCGCATGGGCAGATGGAACACAGAGTCATCTTATGAAACCCGAACTTGGCGTATGCTATTACCCGGAACACTGGCCTGAAACGCAGTGGTCCGAAGACGCGGAACGTATGATCCATGCAGGTCTGAAATGGGTCCGTATCGGCGAATTCGCCTGGAGCCGGTTAGAGCCAATCCCCGGCGATCTGCAATTCGGCTGGCTCGACCGTGCCGTCGAGACGCTTGGTGCTGCGGGGTTGAAGGTGGTGATGGGCACGCCCACGGCAACACCACCCCGGTGGATGCTGGACAAGCATCCCGACATGCTGGCCGTTGACGCCAATGGTAACCCACGCAAGTTCGGGTCGCGCAGGCATTATTGCTTCAGCCATCTGGGCTATGTCGAAGAGAGCGTGCGCATTGCGCGGATCATGGGCGAGCGCTATGGGCGCAACCCTAATGTCGCCGCGTGGCAGATCGACAATGAATATGGTTGTCACGACACAACGCTCAGCTACAGCCCGGTTGCATTGCAGGCATTCCGGCTCTGGCTAAAGAACCGCTACGGAACCGTTCAAGCCCTGAACGAGGCGTGGGGCAATGTGTTCTGGTCGATGGAATACGGCAGTTTTGACCAGATCGACCTACCCAATCTGACCGTGACAGAACCCAACCCGGCGCATGTTCTGGCCTTCCGCAGATTCAGCTCGGATCAGGTTGTGGCCTTCAACAAAGCTCAGGTCGACGCGCTGCGCCCTCTGACAGATGCACCGCTGCTACATAATTATATGGGGCGTGTATTGGAATTCGATCACTTCGAGGTCGGCAAAGACCTCGACATCGCCACTTGGGACAGTTATCCGATCGGCTTTCTGTCGGACCGGCTTGAGGCTGATGACACACATAAGGCAGCGTTCCTGCAACAAGGCGATCCGGATATGCAGGCGTTTCACCACGACCTCTATCGCGCGGTTGGCCACGGGCGTTGGTGGGTGATGGAGCAACAGCCCGGTCCGGTGAACTGGGCACCTTACAACCCGGCCCCGCTGCCCGGCATGGTGCGGCTCTGGTCGTTGGAGGCTGTGGCGCATGGTGCTGAAGTTGTCAGCTATTTCCGCTGGCGCCAGGCCCCGTTCGGGCAAGAACAGATGCATGCAGGTCTTCTGAGCCCTTGGGGAGACGACGCCCCCGCTCTGGCCGAGGCGCGCCAGACAGCCGACGAATTGGCCGAGCTTGGAGAGATCAAGCCCGCACGTGCCAAGGTCGCTATCCTGTTCGACTATGCGTCGGATTGGGCGTGGCAGACGCAGCGTCAGGGGGCGGACTTTGGGTATTTCCGTTTGGTCTTCTCGGCCTATCGTGCGTTACGGCGGGCTGGGCTATCGGTAGATATTCTCTCTGCGGCCGATCTGCTTCCCGAGGGCTATGACCTGATCCTGGCACCGGGTCTCGCAAGTGTGGACGAGGATCTGCAAAAGTCGTTGTCCAAGGCCAAACTCGCGATCCTCGGACCGCGCACAGGCGCCATCACGCCCGAGTTTCGCATCCCCGACCACGGACGCCCCGGCCTGTCGGCGCTGGATTGCTCGGTCGATGTGATCGAGACATTGCCCCCCGGCACCGAACGCCCGGTAGAGGGCGGCGGCGCAATCATCCACTGGGCCGAACATCTGTCCGGCGACGCGCCCGACCTACTGAGCTTTGACAATGGCAACGCGGCACTGAAGGGAAATGATAGCCTGTGGTATCTGGGTGGTTTTCCGGATGAGCCTCTTTGGGACAGGATCATCGCCATGGCGGCGCAACAAACGGGCCTGCCCGTCGTTTCGATGCCAAACGGCTTGCGACGGCGCGAGACAGCCTCTTACGAGGTTCTGATCAATTACAACGCAGACCCGATCGTCTGGGGAGATACCCGGGTCAACGGTTGTGATGTCGTGTTCCGCACACGCGTGCAGCCATAATAATAAGGGTAGATAACGCTAACATAACCTGCTAGGTCGCAGAGCTAAGGTCACGCCCAGCAGGTTGCAACGATGAAATACACCCGTTCAAACTTTCCCGACGATTTCCTGTTTGGTGCGGTCGAGCCTGCCAAGATTGCGGGCGGGTTTGATAGTTATCGTTTGCACATCCACTGGGATCAGATCCTTCAGGATGGATGCAAATCGGTGCCCGAAGCTGTGGATCACCTTGCGCGACGAGTTGATCAAATACTGGAACTGGGATTGCGGCCCTGCGCGATACTTGACCATAAAACTCTGCCAGCTGCTCTGGTGGATCAAGGCGGATGGCGCAACCGGGATATCGCTGCGCGATTTGCCGATTTCGCCGAGATAATCGTAGCACGGATTGGTGAGCTTTTGTTCAGCATCGCAACCCGTGGTCCCCTGCCCGCCCAACAGAACGACAAACGCGGCACCGCGCGGAGCCTGCACCACCAGCTGCTGGCGCAAGGCATGGCCGTCCAAGCGATGCGCGGCTATGGCATGACGAATGTTGGTGCGGAGCTGAGTTACGGGCTAGAGGCCGTCATCGACAGGTCCTATCCAACATCTATACTGAAACCGTTAGGTGCCGATCTGCCCGAAAACTGGCAGCAGGACCTTGGCACAATTGCGGAGCCTGTCGACTGGTATGGCCTTTCGCTCGAGATCTTGCCAAAGCTCCTTGAGGTACAAGGCTACTCCAAGGACGTACCGCTCTTTGTCACGCTGGACGGCGGCACACTATCTAAATTGGAACTTGGGTTGGAAGCGGTTCAAGATGTGCTTCGGCAGAATGTACCTATACAGGGTGTTTTCCTGAAGTCGTCGAGTGCAGAGCTGCTGACATTTCTGTCCGATCAACCACACCCGGCGCCATGGGTCAAGCCAGAAAGCCATGTGCATGCGCATTGGAACCTTGTCGCGGATATCGGCGGCACCAACACCCGGTTGGGGGTCGTCACCAACGGAGAATTGACCGACCTGCGAAAATACCCGACCGGCACTCTGACCGATCTGCGCGATGCGCTGCACAGCTTGCGGGACGAGATCGGCACCGATCCGCGTGCCGTAGTAGCCGCAGGGGCCGGGCCGGTACGGAATGGCTCTATCCGCCTGACCAATGCCAATCTTGATCTATCCGAAGATGAACTCGCCCGTGCCACTGGCGCGCAACATACCTTCGTGATCAATGATTTCACCGCAGCTGCGTGGTCAGTCGCGAAGATTACCGAAGATCATGTTGAAGTGCTGCAAGGCGAAAGCGCCCCCCCGATTGGCACCCGTCTGGTTGTGGGACCCGGTACCGGGCTGGGCGTCGGTGCCCTGCTCTGGTCCGAAGGTCATTTCCATACAGCATCGGGTGAAGGCGGGCACATGGGTCTGTCACCCCGGCACCTCGATGAAGTTGAGGTCTTCGACGCCGCCCGACGCATAGCGCCCGAGTGTTTCTTCGACGATAGTCTGGTGATCGAAGCGGAGATGTTTCTGAGCGGAACAGGCTTGCCGATCCTGTATCAGGCTGTGGGGATGGCGAGCGGCCGGACTGAAACAGCAATACGATCCGCCAAGGATATCTTGCAGGACGCGCGGGATGGGAATGATCCCTGCGCCGTTAAGACCGCGCGTATGTTCACCGAACATCTCGGCGCGATCATGGGTGATCTGGCAATGGCCCTGGTTCCAACAGGCGGTGTTTTCTTGGTGGGTGGCGTCGCCGAAAAGAACCGCTGGCTTTTCGGTCAAGATTTCCTGAGGGCCTTCAATGCGGGCGGACGGTTCGATACGCTGCGTCAGGGAATGAACCTTTATGTCTCGGAACAAGATGAGTTCGGCATTGTTGGCGCTAACAATTTCTGCCAGAATGCGCTCGCGCGCTGAGCAAGGGAAGAGGACAGCGGAATGATCCTGTGCTGCGGAGAAGCCCTGATCGACATGATTGCCGCGCCCACTGTTTCGGGTGAACAGGGGTTTGTACCGCATTCCGGCGGGGCCATCTTCAACACGGCAATTGCACTGGGACGGTTGGGCGTTCAGACCGGGCTGTTGACCGGCCTCTCGACGGATATGTTCGGCGAGCAACTGACTGCCGCACTGCAGATCAGCCATGTCTCGACCAATCACATCATTCGCTCGGATCGCCCCACGACATTGGCCTTTGTGCAGCTGCAGGACGGCCACGCGAGCTATAGTTTTGTTGACGAAAACTCAGCCGGTCGGATGCTACGTCCCGACGACATGCCGGACCAGCTAACGGGGGTCTCAGCGCTGTATTTTGGAGGGATCAGCCTTGCCTGTGAACCCTGCGCTGATGCTTATGCCGCGCTTCTAGAGCGTCACGGCTCGGATCGCGCGGTGATGCTGGACCCAAACATCCGACCGGGATTCATCAAAGATCAGACGCGATACCGCACCCGTCTGAACCGGATGATCGCTCTGGCCGATATCGTCAAGGTTTCGGATGAAGACCTCGACTGGATCATCCCAGGCCCGGAAACTCATGCCGAGAAAATCCCGCTGCTGCTGCAAGCCGGACCGGCGGTTGTGATCGTCACCCGAGGCGGTGACGGCGCGACGGGTTATCTTGCCGACGGTTCCGAGGTCTCGGTCCCGGTGCAAAAGGTCGACGTCGTCGATACCGTTGGTGCCGGCGATACTTTCAACGCAGGCGTTCTCGCTCAGCTTGAGCAAACCGGCCACCTGAACAAACCGGCGCTACGGACCCTTTCGGCAGACAGCATGAAGGCCGCACTTGAACTGGGCGCGCAGGTAGCCGCTGTAACTGTCTCCCGCGCCGGGGCAAACCCGCCCTGGGCGCATGAACTTTGATAGGCATACGACCATGAAACGATCCGATATCAACAACATCAAGGCCGATGCACAACGCTTTATCCAGTCATTCGGGGCGGTGTTGCCACCTTTTTCCGATTGGTCACCCGATGAGATGCGCAGCGACAAGGCTGCAGGCATTCGCAACCGAGGGCTGGGCTGGGATATCACCGACTATGGACAAGGTCGGTTCGATGAGCTTGGGCTGTTCCTCTTCACCCTGCGCAACGGAGACGTAGACGACTTGAGCCAAGGGCGCGGCATGCTTTATGCCGAGAAACTTCTGATTTCGCGCGATAAACAACTGTCGCCCATGCACCGCCACATCCTGAAAGCCGAAGACATCATCAACCGTGGGGGCGGTGATCTCGTGATGGAGATCTACGCCTCAGATCCCGACGGTGGCATCGATCGTGAAACGCCTGTTGTTGTCCCGAGCGACGGTTGCCCGGTCATCATTCAGCCTGGAGAGCTATTGCGCCTGAAACCTGGTCAAAGCGTCACCCTGATGCCCGGCATCTGGCATGCGTTCTGGGCCGAACAGGGCGATTGCCTGATTGGTGAGGTCTCGACTGTCAACGACGATCGTACAGACAATGTGTTCGAAGATCCGATCCCGC
The DNA here is from genome assembly GCF_056536265.1 of Ruegeria sp. AH3. Lineage (NCBI taxonomy): Bacteria > Pseudomonadati > Pseudomonadota > Alphaproteobacteria > Rhodobacterales > Roseobacteraceae > Ruegeria > Ruegeria sp. AH3. Next base: position 634,119 of record NZ_JBQFJL010000002.1, on the reverse strand, counting down.
GATTTGCGACCATTGAGGAAGACGCGACTCCGGATTTTCTGCTGGTATCCGATTACTGAACGACCCCCGAAATATTCGGGAGCCGTTTCTATGCCATGATCCGACAGATCAGCTGCGGCCTTTCCACGGCACCAGCCAGTTTTCAGCCTTGCGCATCAGGATATCGATGCCGTAGCCGATGATACCGATCATCACGATGCCCATGATCACGATGTCGGTCAGCTGGAATTTCGACGCGGCGATGATCATCATCCCGGCGCCTTTCTGGGCTGCCACCAGTTCAGCAGCAACAACCGTGCCCCAGCAAACGCCCATCGCGACCCGTGCGCCCGTGAATATCTCGGGCAGAGAGTTGGGTACGATCACATAACGCATGATCTGCCACTTAGAAGCGCCCAGCGAATAGGCGGCGTGGATTTTCGAGATGTTCACCCCGGAAACCCCTGCCCGCGCAGCGATGGTCATGATCCAAAGCGCCGCCAGGAACAGCAGAACGATCTTTCCTGTTTCCCAGATGCCGAACCAGATGATAACCAGCGGGATCAGCGCCAAAGGCGGAACCGGACGCATGAATTCGACGATCGGGTCGAACCAGCCGCGGAACCAGCCGGACAGGCCCATTGCATAGCCCAGCGGGATGCCCACCAGTGCACCTGCTACAAAGCCTGCGATCACGCGGAGCAGTGACCAGCCCAGGTGCTGCCACAGCGAGAAGTTCTGGTAGCCCTCGCTGGCAATTTCAAAGAAACGCGCAACGACGGTTTCCGGTGCAGGCAGCCAGATCGGGTTCATCTGCAGGCCCTGATCGGGCGTAAAGCTGATCGCGCCTTTCCCGGTCAGAGTAACAGTACCATCACCTGTATCCACCGCATCATCCGGGCCAATGGGCGTGCCATTGATGGCGATGATTTTCGCGCCATCCGCGCGTTTGGCGTCGTCGTTTTTGTCGAACAGAATGGTGGAAGACCGGCCCGCAGGTGCCGCAAAGGCATCATCCTTGGCAAAGCCGCTTCCAGGCTCGACCTCGAACTTTTCGGCCTCTTCACCAAATGCGGGGACGCGGACAAAGACGGTCGCCTCGTCCGTGGTGCCATCCGCATTCTCCAGAGTGTAGGTGAATTGCGTTTCGCCCACAAAGGGTCCGGGCACATGGATCGGGAACAGTTTTGACCCCGTGAACGCGGCCCAGATCACAAAGATTACGAGGACCGAGATGATTGACGCCGCCCGATCCGCACGAACCGCGCTTTCATCGCCAAAAGTTACCGTTTTCAGGCTGGTGAAGTCCTGACGTGACTGCAATCCCCGACGCATCGCGTAGACGATGAAGAACGCGCCGCCAAACAGGCCAATGTAAAACAGAAGTACAATCATGATGCCTGCTCCGTCCGACCCATAATTTCTTCTTCCATCTCCCAGATCATCGAGAGAATCTCATCGCGTTTTTCTGCGAACCCTTCGGATTTCTTCACGTCCCGCAGATCCGCGTTCACGCCGCGCTCGGCGAACGGCAGGTTGTATTCGCGATGAATTCGTCCGGGCCGGGGTGCCATCACGATCAGACGCTCGCCCAGCAAAAGGGCCTCTTCGACCGAGTGGGTGATCAGAATGATCGTCTTGCCGGTTTCCTTCCAGAGTTTCAGAACAAGGCCCTGCATCTTTTCGCGCGTCAGCGCGTCCAGAGCGCCCAGAGGTTCGTCCATCAGGATAACGTCCGGCTCGTTGGCCAAACACCGCGCCAGCGCCACGCGCTGTTGCATACCGCCAGACAATTCGTAGACCGCCTTGTCCTTGAAATCCTGCAAACCCACGACTTCGAGCAGATGATCCGAGATCTGGTCGCGTTCGGCCTTAGGCATCCCTTTCATACGGGGACCGAAATCGACATTCTCGCGCACGTTCATCCATTCGAACAAGGCGCCTTTCTGGAAAACCATTCCACGTTCAGCGTCCGGTCCTTCGACGAGGTGACCGTTCAGTTCGATTTTACCCGATGTAGGGGCCAGAAATCCCGCAACGATATTGAGAAGCGTGGTCTTGCCGCAGCCCGATGGGCCAAGCACCGACATCAGCTCGCCTTCTTTCAGGCTGAGCGAAACATCCTGTAGTGCCTGCACCGATGAGCCGTTGGGTAGGTCGAAACGCATGGACAAATCGACAATGTCCAGTTCAGGCATCCTGTATCCTTCCTGCGTGCATATCTGTTGACCGGCCCTCTGTGGGGCCGGTCTTAATTGGCGACTTGTGAGTTTTAGTTACCTGCCGCCGCAAGTGGTGCTGCATTCACGGCACCATCATACGAATCCAGCGCCGACTCGATGCTGCCTGCCGAAACGAAAACGTTGGCCACACCCTTCATGAAGTCCTGCGCGCCGCCGCCCAGCCATTTCTCGGACAACTGCTCCTCAACCGATGGGAAGGAGAAGGTGGCGATGGTTGCCTCGGCATCCGCGGGATCCATACCAGCATCCTTGGCGATCACCGGCAGCATTTCGTCCTTGCTGTCACCTGCATTCCATTTCGCATTGGCGTCTGCGGTGACTTTCAGGAACTTGGACAGAAGCTCGGGCTCTTCCTCGATAAAGCCTGACGGGGCGCTGGTCACGTCGAAGACCAGGATGCCAAGCTCTTCTTTTTCAGCGCCGGTCAGCAGGATATTGCCATGCTCGACCATGCGACGCAGCGCGCCGCCCCAGCCGCAGACCATGTCCAGGTTGCCCTGCGCAAAGGCCGCCGCGCCATCTGCGGGTGCCATGTCAACGATCTCCATCGAACCGACATCCACGCCGAAATGACCCATCTGGGAGAGGAAGCCGTAATGCGCCGCCGTACCGATCGGAACGCCAACTTTCTTGCCGTTCAACTCGCCCGCGTTGCCTTTGTCGATCTCCAACGCTTCTGCGACGACGCAGTTGTCGTTGTCCGAATAGCTGACCGCGACATCGACGATCTGAATATCCTGTCCTGCCGACGTGGTGACCACGAAGGGCGGTACGCCCTGACTGACCGCGATCTGTACGTCGCCCGACGCCATCGCTGCGGACATCGCCGTACCAGTGTCGAAGGACACCCAGTTGATCTTTACACCAAGCTCTTCTTCATAGGTTCCGTTTGCCTTGGCATATTGGAACGGCATCGGCCATTCCAGGAAATACGCAACCGTAATCTCATCCAGCGCCGCCGCTTGCGAAGCGGTTAGTGCAGCAATGCCGGCAAAGGTGGTTGTGAGCAGTTTTCTCTTGATCATTTTGACTACTTTCTCCCTGCTGGTTTCGTCAGCCCGATTATTGCGAAACTTCGACCTGCGAAACAGTGGGAAAACCATAGTCGCAGGCGGGCGGAATCGTGAAATAAAAATCTTGTTGCGGAAAAAGCGAAACTTTGTTTCGCTTTAGCCTAATCAGTCACAGATCAGGAGCGCTTGGATGCCACAAAAATCACTCAGTCTCAGATGGCTGGAGGTGTTTCAACTTATTTCCAAGCTTGGATCAATCCAGAAGGTTTCGGCCGAAACCGGTTTGTCGATCAGCACCGTGTCGAACCATCTGCGCAGCTTAGAGAAGGCGCTGGATGTCGAACTGGTTGATCACAGCCGTCGCCCCATGGGTCTGACCCCTGCCGGAACCGTGTTCTCGCGCCATGTTCGGGAGGGGTTGATGGCCCTGAAACGTGGCGAGGCTGAACTGCGCTCGGGTACTTGGCAACACGCAACTGATCTGCGGCTGGGTCTGATCGACGACTTCGACAGCCGGGTCGCACCCGAGCTTTTCCGGCATCTGTCAGCTTCGTTGCCGAGGTGCAGTTTCCGCCATTTCACTCGCCCCAGCCACGAAATCATAGACAAGTTGCAATCCCAGAAACTGGATGCAGGTGTGGCCACGCGCCCCTCAGGTCATGCTGAGGGGTTGATGGAATTTCCACTGCTCAGAGACCCGTTCATTGTGATTTTGCCACCCTCGTTCAAAGGCCCGGTTGAAGAGCTGCTTGATTCAGAGACCTCCTTGCCATTGTTGCGGTATTCTCGGGACCACACCATTGGAAAACTGATCGAAAGCCAGCTGACCCGCAGCAAGATCAGCCTGCCGAACCGGTTCGAGCTTGAGTGTAATCAGTCCATCATTGGGCTTGTCGCCGAAGGCAGTGGCTGGGCGGTCACGACCGCTGCTAGTTATTATCGCGCGCGCAGATTCCACGAGGACACGCGCGCCGTGCCCTTTCCCGGGAAAAGCTTCGCACGGACCGTGTCGCTGTTTACCACCAGCGTCAATCCACCAACCACAACACGATTGCTGCACAACACTTTGTATAATCTGATCCGCCAGCACGTAACCGAGCCAATGACGGCGAAGTTCTCGTGGCTGAAGAACGATTTTCGCACCCTCCCGATGACATCTGAATGAACGACCCTCAATCAATCGCGGAATATCGAAGTTATCTTCCGGGTTTTTCGAAACCGGAAACGCGATGCTTGACCGACGGGCGCTGTAAGCTCTGATAAACTTCGAACATGCGGCCCATAGTCTGGCTGCAGCCGAACCCGAAATCCAACCTATGACCCATTCGCCCGTTGACCCCACAACCGGCTCAGGGTTCAGATCAGGACAGCTTAATGCACCTTTCTCGTTTCCCACGCGTTTTTCTTGCCCATCTGCCGACTCCGCTGGAGCCGATGAAACGTCTTTCCGACGCATTGGGGGTCGAGATCTGGATCAAGCGCGACGACTGCACCGGGATGTCGACCGGGGGCAACAAGACCCGCAAGCTTGAATTCCTGTTTGGTGAGGCTCTGGAACAGGGCGCGGGTATGGTGATGACGCAGGGTGCAACCCAGTCCAACCATGCGCGCCAGACGGCAGCTTTTGCTGCCCGATTGGGTTTGAAATGTCATATCCTGCTGGAGGACCGCACCAGCTATAACAACGCCAATTACAACAATAACGGCAACGTGCTGCTGGATCATCTGCATGGTGCCACGACCGAGAAATTTCCCGGTGGCCACGATATGCCCGCCGAGATGGAGCGCGCCGCAGAAAAGAATCGCGCCGAGGGGCACAAGGTCTATGTGATCCCTGGCGGCGGTTCGAACCCGACGGGTGCACTGGGGTACGTCAATTGTGCGTTGGAAATGGTTAGTCAGGCCAATGATGCTGACTTGCAGATTGACCGCGTGGTGCATGCCACCGGCTCTTCTGGCACGCAGGCCGGACTGGTAACCGGGCTTTGCGCCATGAACACCGGCATCCCCGTGCTGGGCATCGGCACCCGTGCACCGCAACCCAAGCAAGAACATATGGTCTATGATCTGGCCTGCAAGACAGCTGAAAAACTGGGCTGCTCAGGCGTCGTGAGCCGCGAAGATGTGATGGCCAATACGGACTATGTGGGTGAAGGCTACGGTCTGCCGACCGAAAGCGGGATTGAGGCGATCCGGATGTTTGCGGAGCTTGAAGGTATTCTGCTGGACCCGGTCTATTCCGCCAAAGGTGCCGCAGGTTTGATCGATCTGGCCCGGAAGGGCACGTTCAAAGGCGAGCGTCTGGTGTTCCTCCATACCGGAGGTTCTGTTGGTCTGTTCGGTTATGATTTCGCTTTCGATCACTCGGATCGTTGGGTCAATCTGTAAATGCTGGCGAGTGTCTTCTACCAGGTTCCCGCATGACCCGCCGGGTCGTGGGCATATTGGGCGGCATGGGCCCCGAGGCGACAATCCTATTGCAACAACGCCTGCTGGGCACGGTGCAAGCGCAGGATGATGCGGATCATTTGCCCTTGCTGATCGACATGAACCCGCAGGTCCCCTCACGCATCGCCCATCTGATCGAAGGGACCGGCGCTGATCCCGGCCCGGTTCTGGCCAACATGGCGCGGGGGCTGGAACGATCGGGCGCGACGGCACTGGCCATGCCCTGCAATACCGCGCATCATTATGCGGGGCAGATCGAACAGGCGATCTCGATCCCATTTCTGCACATGGTCGATCTGTCGATTGAACAGGCGGCTCAGGCGCTGCCTGACGGCGGATGCCTCGGCATCCTGGCCTCGCCGGCGATGCGTAAAGCCGGAGTGTTCGACGCTTCATTGGAGCGGGTAGGTCTTTCGGCGCTCTGGCCGAAAAACGAAGACCAGATGCTGAATGCAATCCGGCAAATCAAGGCAGACGGGGCGATCCCGGCAACACACGAAACGCTCTCTGCCGCCACGGCAGACCTGACCGGGCATGGTGCCCAATTGCTGCTCGTGGCTTGTTCCGAGTTTTCGCTCCTCACGCGTACGCTTTCTTCGGAAGTGCCCGTCCTTGATACCGTCGACGTTCTGGCCAACGCCATTCACGCCCATTACCTGCCCAGTTGAGGTACCCTCATGGCCGTCACCTATCTGAAAACCGCCGAACCCCGCCCGGAAACAGAGAACACCGATATCCACGACATCGTGTCGATCATGCTGTCAAACATCGAACGCGAGGGTGAAGAGGCGGTGCGGCGCTATGCCGAAAAGCTCGACGGCTGGACCGGAGATTTCGTCCTGTCCGAGACGGCGCGCAAAGCTGCCTGCGACCGCGTACCCGATACGGTCAAAGAAGATATTCGCTTTGCCCACGCCAACATCCGTCGCTTTGCCGAGGCACAAATGACCACGGTACAAGAGTGCGAGATCGAGGTGATGCCGGGCCTGATCGCTGGGCAAAAGCAAATCCCGATCTCGAGCGCGGGCTGCTATGTGCCCGGTGGAAGATATAGCCATATTGCCAGCGCTCTGATGACCATCACAACGGCCAAGGTCGCCGGGGTGCCTCATATCACCGCGGTCTCTCCGCCCCGCCCCGAGGCGGGTATTCCCGATGCAATCGTCTATGCGATGGACCTCGCCGGGGCCGACCTGATCCTGAACCTTGGCGGCGTTCAGGGGATTGCCGCCATGGCGCATGGACTGTTCGGAGCGCGACCTGCGGACATTCTGGTCGGCCCCGGAAACGCCTATGTGGCCGAGGCGAAGCGGATGCTGTTCGGCAAGGTGGGTATCGATATGTTCGCCGGGCCTACGGATTCTCTGGTGATCGCGGATCACACCGCATCCGTCGAAACTGTTGCGTGGGATCTGGTTAGTCAAGCCGAGCATGGCATGGACAGCCCGGTCTGGCTCGTCAGCACCGACAAGGCGCTGGCACACGGGGTGATTGCGCGCGTGGATGCGTTGATCCACAGCCTGCCTGAATCCAATGCCTTAGCCGCGCGGTTGGCATGGCGGGATCGGGCCGAAGTGATCCTATGTGACACGCGAGAGGAGGCGGCCCGAGTGGCAGATGACTACGCGCCGGAACACCTGCAGGTCATGGCCGAGGATCTGGACTGGTGGCTGGATCAGCTGTCGGCCTATGGCTCGTTGTTTCTTGGGGCCGAGACGACCGTATCATTCGGCGATAAAACTTCGGGTCCGAACCACGTGCTGCCGACCAGCGGCGCCGCGCGCTATACCGGAGGCCTGTCCGTCCACAAATTTACCAAGACGGTGACGTGGCAACGTTGCACGCCTATGGCCTCGCACGAGCTGGCCCGACGCACTGCCCGGATCAGCCGAATGGAGGGTATGGAGGGCCATGCGCGCGCCGCTGAGATGCGTTTGTCCAAACACGAGGCCGTCACTCCTGTTACGACATAGGGGCAGTCGTCATGCGATCTGATTTGAGAAATTTTGATAGCAAGACTCTCATAGTTTGATCATAGTTAACCAAACTCCAACGAGACGACTCGGATGCCACGCCAGACTGCTCCCAAGGACCTCAGCCTCAAGTGGCTGGAATTGTTTCAGATCTGCGCGCAGAAAGGCTCGCTGCAGGCGGCAGCGAAGGAAACCGGACTGACCATCAGCACAATCTCGCACCACTTGCGCAATCTCGAGGATCATCTTGGCGTCGAGTTGTTCAATCATGCGCGCCGCCCAATGGTGCTGACGCCAAAGGGCCATGTCTTCCTGCGCAATATCGATGACGCGCTGCATCTGATCCGCAAGGCCAAGGCCGAAGCCTCGGCAGGCAGCATTGCCGAGGCCAGCTATCTGCGCTTTGGCACAATCGAGGATTTTGACAGCGACATTATTCCCGAGCTGGCCGTATACCTGTCGGCCAACATGCCCGCCTGCGATTTTCTATATCACACAGACTCCAGCCACGCGATCATCGAGATGTTGCGCGACCGGCAATTGGATGTGGGAATCTCAACCACACCCACCGAAAAGATGCGAGATCTTCGGGACCGCCCCCTTTTACGCGATCCGTTTGTCATCGTTCTGCCAAAGGTGAATGACGAGTCGTTGACCGATATCGTCGAAGGGCGCACGAAATTGCCGTTCCTGCGGTTTTCCAATTCGCTCATCATTGCGCGGCAGATTGAATCGCAATTGCGCCGGATGGGGTTTTCCCCGCCCCACAGGTTTGAGTGCAGCAACAATCAGACCCTGATGTCCATGGTTTCGGCCGGGGCCGGCTGGACCATCACGACACCACTCTTGTATTCGCGCGCCAAACGGTTTCAGCCAAAGCTGAAAATGCACCCCTTCCCGGGAAAGAGCTTTTCACGCACGCTTGCCCTGGTTGCGACACCGGATTGTTCCCGCTCGGTGATTGAGCTGGTCGACACCAAAACCCGCGCGCTGATCCGGGATCGCATCCTTGCGCCCCTTCATGCGGATAACCCTTGGCTCACTGATCGTTTCGATCTGGTTGAGTAATCCGGCCGTGCTCAAAGGATATTGAAGCGCGCTCGGATCAGGCGGTCCTGCTCGGGCGTCAGATAGTTGGGGCGGTGATCCCGCAAGATTTCCTGCGCCTTCAGGCGCGCACGGGACCAGGCATCAAGCGCACCATTTTCGGCCCATGTCCGGGGCTCGTCCCGGTCGGCTAATGACGGGTAAAAATAATCCCGTTCCATCGCAGCGAAGGTGTGCTGCCCACCCAAAAAATGTCCCTCGCCCAAAACCGCCTCGCAAATAGCGTCAAAGCCCAGATTGTCGTCGGTCACCTCGATGCCCCTCAGGGCGCGATAGGTGTTCGAATGCATTTCGTCATCAAGCACAAAGCCCTCGAAGCTCGCCCCCAACAGGGACGCCGTCATGCCCGAACTTTCGTAGATCAGATTACCGCCCGCCAGCGCTGCGGCCATCGAGGTCAGCCCCTTCTCCATCCCGTATTGCGCATCTATGGCTTTCGCGTCTGTCATCGAACAGGCCACGCCCGAAGGCAGCCCCAACCAGTTCGACAATTGAGCAGAGGCAGCGTTCAGCACCGCGGTTTCACCACTCCCACCCGAAAACGCGCCGGTACGCAGGTCGATCACCAAAGGCCAGTTAGAGAACACCATCGGAAATCCGGGTTGGATTGCGTGAACCATCACCAGGCTGGCCAAGGTCTCGGCCAGAGATTGGGCCAGAAACCCAGCCAAAGTCGCAGGTGCCGTGGCCCCCGCCTGCGCGGCGGTGATACAAGACATTGGGATATTTTGTTCGACACAGGCATAGACGACATCTACCGCATCTTCACCATAGCGCATCGGCGAGATCACGGGGCTGATATGCGCCTTCATGAAAGGGCGTTTCGAGAATTCGCCCGGGCCACCTGCGGCGATGTCCAACATCTCGACGATGGGGGCGACATGCGCGGCCAATGTGAAGGAAGTTGCCGTAGGCTTGGTGGTGTTCTTTATCAGCGCATAAGCGGTGTTTACGTCCAGATCGAAGGTCTCAGGTACGTCAGTGGCAACGCAGCAGCGGGTAAACCAGCTGACATTGGCCAACACATCCTGAAGCCGTGTGAAATCATGCAAATCCTGCAGGGTCGACGGGCGATAGAGGCCCGTGTCCGGATCAAGCGTCTGAACCGCCGCCCCACCGGTTCCGAAATGCACGCGATTGCCGCCCACCTCGATCGAACGCGTCTCATCCCGCCCGTGAAGCACAAAGGTTTTGGCGGCCTGATCGATGGCTTGCTCTACAAGCTGCGGCGAGAAGGTCACCCTACCCTCGCCAGTGTCGCTCGCACCGATCGCCAAAAGATCTGCGTGCAGCCGCGGCGGCACCTCGCCCATTCCCAACCTGTCGAGCAGATCGAGCGCGGTGGAATAAATACGCTGCAGCTCAGCGTCGGTCAGGGGTTTATAACTGCCGCCGGGCTGTCCCGGTGGGCACGGATCAAGCGCAGGCTTTTCCGCCCGTTGTGCAAGACGGCCCTTTCGCCCTGCCCGCTTTCCCTGCCGCGCTTCCATCGCAGTCCTTTCAACATGATGTAATGACTTTATTCAAAGGATCTCGACTGTCCGGATTCAACGGGAATTACCTTTCTACGATTATCTCAAGATCAATCTTCGATATTCTGCGTAAAAACGCCCAATCGCTTGAAAACCCACACATGCGCCGGACTAATTCCGGAAAACCAGCCGGAGGGTTCTTGCATGAAATCGCGTACCAAGGTGGTTGTCATCGGAGGCGGCATCGCCGGATGCTCAACGCTCTATCACCTGACCCGTGAAGGATGGAGCGATGTTGTACTGGTTGAGCGCAACGAGCTGACCAGCGGCACAACCTGGCATTCTGCTGCGCAAGTGACCAATTTCGGCATGAATCAGACCATGGTCGGGCTCAAGACCCATTCGATCAACCTGTACAAGGAACTGGCCGAGGACCCGGATTATCCGATCAACTACCATCACGGCGACGGTGGTATCCGGCTGGCCGATACGCCGGAGCAGATGCAGGGATATCGACATTTCGCGTCCATGGCGCGCGGGATGAATGTTCATTTCGAGGTGATCGACGCCGAAGAATGCGCCCGCCGTCATCCGTTGATCTCAACCGAGAACCTGCTGGGCGGGCTCTGGGATCCGCTGGATGGCGACATAGACCCGGCGCAGTTGTGTCAGGCCTTGGCCCGCCGCGCACGCAAAGCCGGGGCCGAGGTATATCGGAACACGCCGGTCACTGCGCTGACCCAGCATAAGGACGACACATGGACCGTGCACACCGAACATGGTGACATTGACTGCGATATCGTGGTGAACGCCTGCGGGTATCGTGTGAACGAGGTCGGTGCCATGATGGGCGTGCACCACCCTGTCGCATCGATGGAGCATCAGTATTTTCTGACCGAAGAAATCCCGACTATCCGCGAAGCGGGGCACCGGATGCCCCTGCTGCGCTGTCCGATCAGCGATTACTACTGCCGTCAGGAAAAGAACGGATTGCTGGTCGGGTTCTATGAACAGGATTGCAAAACCTGGGGCATGGACGGGATTGATCCAAACTTCGTCAACGCCTTGTGTCCGGATGATCTGGACCGGGTCACCGATGTGCTGGAAGGCGCCTTTGCCCGTATGCCCGCGCTGATGGAGGTGGGAATTCACACCGTCGTCAACGGCCCCATCACTTACACGATTGACGGCGCGCCGCTGGTCGGCCCGATCCCCGGCAAACGCAACGCCTTCTGCATCATTGGTCTGCGCGCAGGGTTGGGCGAAGGTGGCGGCCATGGCTGGCTGCTGGCGCAGCAGATCGTGCATGGTGAGGCCTGCTATGACACATGGTGCCTCGACCCGCGCCGTTTCACAGGTCACACGAATGTGGAACTAACCGCGCTGAAAGCCATCGAGGACTACCAGAACGAATTCCGCTTTCACTTCCCCTATGAACACCGCCCCGCGGGCCGCCCGGCCAAGACTACACCGTTGATGCCTGTTTTCGCAGCCGAAGGGGCAGAATTCACTGTTGTGAACGGGTGGGAACGGGTTGATTACGTCAAGCCGTCACCCGAGTTTCATCCCTCGCTGAGTTTCAATTTCGATGAGGCCTTTGATCTGGTTGCAGCCGAGGTTCAGAACATTCAAACCAATGTCGGCCTGACCGAAGTCAACGGCTTCAACCGTATCGAGATCACGGGCGCGGATCGTCACAAGTTTCTCGACCGGATGCTCTGCGGTGCGGTGACAAAGCGCGAAGGGCGCGTGGGGCTAGGCTATCTGCTCAACCACCATGGCATGGTCAAGGCTGAAGCCACCATCGCCAACCTGCCCGCCAGTGATCGTGGCCCGGCGCGGGTTTGGTACGGCTCGGCCGCGGCCAGTGAATATCACGATATGGACTGGTTGCAGGCACATCTGTCTGACGAAGAGGATGTGCAGCTGAAAGCACTGACCAATGATCAGACCATTCTGGTGCTCGCGGGCCCCAAAGCACGTGATGTCTTGTCAGCCTGCGCGCGCGGCGACTGGTCCCGCGACAGCTTCCCTTGGCTGTCCGTGCGCGAGTGTTTTGTCGGCATCGCTCCGGCTACGGTGCTGAACATCAGCTTCTCAGGCGAATTGGCATATGAAATCCACGTCCCCAATGGTTCACTTTATGCGGCCTACCTCGCCCTGCGGCAGGCCGGGAACGCGCATGGGTTGAAGCTGTTCGGAGCGCGAGCGGTGGATTCGATGCGGATGGAAAAGGGCTTTTTGCACTGGAAAGCCGATCTGCTGACCGAATTTGATCCATTCGAGACCGGTTTGGACCGATTTATCAGGCTGAACAAAGGTGACTTCATTGGCCGGGACGCATTGATGAAACGTCAAGCGGAGGGCGCACGCAAGAAGCTGGTCAATCTGCAGATCGACGCAACCCACGCGCCTGCGCATGGCGGCGCATCTTTGATCTCGTCAGGCAAAGTCGTGGGCACGATCACGTCAGGTGATTGGGGTCACCGTACCGGATTGAACCTTGCCTATGGCTTCGTTGAGCCGGATTTCGCGGCCCCCGGCAGCCGAATGCAACTCGACCTGTGCGGCGAGATTGTCGAGGCAGAGGTCATTACGCCCTCACCCTACGACCCGGAATTCTCGCGAATGCGCGCCTGACCTTGCCCACTATTCCGATAGGCCGTCGGCGTCAGCCCGAATTCAGACCGAAACGCCCGTGTCATAGCGCTCGCGTTTTCATATCCGCATCGGCTGGCGATCTCGGCCACCGATTGCTGCGTCTCGGTCGCCAGGTTACGTGCCAGGTTCAGACGCAGGCGACGGTAGAGCGCCTGCGGCGTTGTTCCCAGCTCAGCTTGTACCCGGCTTTCGATCTTCTTCTGCGAACAACCCAGCTGCCGTGCGATCTCCTTGATCTGCACTGGCGTCTCGAGTGATTTCTGCATGATGTTCAGAACGCGGTTCACCAAACTATCTCCGGACTTCATCGGCAGTGCAGCGGCGCCCGGTTCACCGCGGTTCATCAACAGATGTGCGACCTCCATCGATAAAAGCGGGCCGTGGTCCGCAAGGATCAGTGCCGTTGCCAAATCATAAGCCGCCATCGCGCCGGAACAGGTGATCCGGTTGCGATCGATCACATAGCGTTCCTGCACGGCATCGACCTCAGGAAAGGCCTCTTCGAACCGCGAAAGCTCATCCCAGTGAATGGTCGCGCGGTGACCTTCCAATAGGCCAGCACGGGCGAGCAGCCAGCTACCCGTATCCAAACCCGCCAGGTTAACATGCCGGGTCGCCGCTCGCCGCAGAGCCCGCAACGTCTCGGGCATTGCAAGGTCGAGATATCCGTAAGAAGGCATGACGACCAGCGTATTGCCGGTCTCAATCCCCAGCGCGCCATCCGGCGTCACCCGCAATCCGCTAGAGCTTTGGACCGATGCGCCATCCGGCGAATAGAATCGCCACGCATAAAGCTTCTGCCCCGCCAGAGTATTTGCCGCGCGCAGCGGTTCAACCAAACTGGCCAGACAGTGGTTCGAAAACCCGTCAAACAGCAGAATGTTATATCTCTGCGTCAACTTTTTCTATTCCCGCATGATATTTGACGAATACTGCATGTCATCGAGTCAGACAATCTCGTTTCATCGGCAACCAGATATCAAGGGAACACGCACCATGCAGTTTGGTTTGTCCGAAGAACAGGAAATGATCGTCTCGACGGTTCGCAGCTTTGTCGAGAAGGAAATCTACCCGCATGAGGCCGAGGTTGAACGGACCGGTCAGGTCTCGCACGAACTGGGTGAGCAGATCAAACAAAAGTGCATCGATCTGGGGTTCTACGCCTGCAACTTCCCGGAAGAGGTTGGCGGCGCGGGCTTGTCGCATCTCGATTTCACGCTGGTCGAACGCGAGCTGGGCCGTGGCTCGATGGCGCTGACCCATTTCTTTGGCCGCCCGCAGAACATCCTGATGGCGTGTAACGATGAACAGCGCGAGCGTTACCTTCTGCCCGCCGTGCGTGGCGAAAAGATGGACGCGTTGGCGATGACCGAACCGGATGCGGGATCGGACGTGCGGGGAATGAAATGTCAAGCCGTGCGCGACGCCGGGGACTGGGTTGTCAACGGCTCAAAGCACTTCATCTCGGGCGCGGAACACGCGGATTTCTTCATCGTCTTCATCGCCACCGGCGTCGACGAGACCCCGAAAGGGCCAAAAAAACGGATCACCACATTCCTTGTGGATCGCGGCACACCCGGCTTCGAGGTGCGCGAGGGATACAACTCGGTCAGCCATAAGGGTTACAAGAACTACATTCTGTATTTCGACAATTGCCGCCTGCCTGACGCGCAGGTGCTGGGCGAGGTGGATGGCGGCTTTGCCGTGATGAACGAATGGCTTTACGCAACCCGACTGACGGTTGCGGCCTTTTCGGTCGGGCGCGCGCGTCGCTGCTTTGACTATGCGCTGAACTACGCTGCCGAGCGCAAGCAATTCGGCCAGCCGATCGGCAAGTTTCAGGGTGTAGGCTTCCAGATCGCCGACATGATCACCGAGATCGATGCCGCCGATTGGCTGACCCTCTCTGCAGCGTGGCGTCTGGATGAAAATCTGCCCTCGAACCGAGAAATCGCGTCGGCCAAGCTCTACGCCTCGGAAATGCTGGCACGTGTCACCGACACAACGTTGCAGATATTTGGCGGTATGGGCCTGATGGATGACTTCCCCATCGAACGTTTTTGGCGCGACGCGCGGGTCGAGCGCATCTGGGATGGCACCAGCGAAATTCAGCGCCACATCATCAGCCGCGACCTTCTCCGTCCGCTGGGCGCCTGACGATGAGCAAAGATCTCACCCGGCTGCTGCGGCCCAAATCCATCGCTGTGATTGGCGGTGGCGCCTGGTGCCAGCAGGTCATTCAGCAATCTGAGCGCATGGGCTATGCGGGCCATATCTGGCCTGTGCATCCCAAGGCTGCTGATATTGCGGGTCACAAGGTCTATGGGCGTCTGGAAGACCTGCCCGAGGCACCGGATGCGGTTTTCATCGGCATCAACCGGCACGCCACGATTGAGGCGGTTCAGCTATTGGCCCGCATGGGGGCCGGCGGTGCGGTGTGTTTCGCATCTGGCTTCTCGGAAGCAGCCGCAGAGGATGAAACCGGTGGCGACCTGCAGCAACAACTGATTTCCGCTGCAGGTGACATGCCTATTCTGGGGCCGAACTGCTATGGCTTCATCAATGCACTGGACGGAGCCTTGCTGTGGCCGGACCAGCATGGGGCTAAGCCTGTCGATAAGGGCGTTGCGATCCTGACGCAAAGCTCGAACATCTCGATCAACCTAACCATGCAAAAACGTGCGCTGCCAATTGCTTATATGGTGGCCTGCGGGAACATGGCCCAGACCAGCCAGGCCCTGATCGCTTCGGCTCTGTTAAACGACCCACGCGTCACTGCAGTTGGGCTGCATGTCGAAGGGTTCAAGGACATTCGTGAGTGGGAAGCTCTGGCTGCCAAAGCATACCGCAAAGGCATTCCACTGGTAGCCCTCAAAGTCGGTGCGTCCGAACAGGCACAGGCCGCAACCGTGTCTCACACGGCTTCTCTGGCAGGCAGCGACGCTGGCGCGCAAGCCCTGCTTGAACGTCTTGGCATCCCGCGCCTGTCCGCCCTGCCCGATTTCCTTGAAACGCTGAAACTGCTGCATTGCTATGGCCCGCTGTCAGGCCGCAACATCGCCTCGATCAGTTGCTCTGGCGGTGAGGCCAGTCTGATCGCCGACATGGCCGTTGGCACAGGCCTGACCTTCCCATGTCTGTCCGATAACAAGAAAGCCCATCTGCGCGATGCGCTTGGCCCCATGGTCGCGCTGAATAATCCGCTGGATTACCACACCTATATCTGGCGTGATGAAGGGGCGATGACGAAGGCCTGGGCCGGGATGACCGGCGATGACATTGACCTGACGGTCTCGATTGTCGACTACCCGAACACCGACGCGACCGACTGGATCTGCGCCACGCGGGCGGCTCTGAGGGTGCGCGCTGAAACCGGCGCTCGGTTCGCCATCGCAGCTACGCTGCCAGAGCTTTTACCCGAAGACGTCGCGCAAGAGCTCGTGGACGGAGGTGTCGTGCCTTTCATGGGGCTGGCCGAAGCGCTCTCCGCCATCCGCGCGGCAGGGCAGATCGCAGCACCTTCGGCAATCCCCGTTTGGCTGCCGGGCACAACCGAGGCCAATCGGACTCTCACCGAAGGTGAATCCAAAAGGGCTCTGGCCCAATGCGGCCTGCGCATCCCGCAGAACCGCACGATCAGTGGGCCAGACGAGGCACGTGCAGCGGCGCAGGAAATGGATGCACCCTTCGCGGTCAAAGGCGTTGGTCTTGCACATAAGTCCGAGCATGCCGCCGTTCGACTGGGCGTTCAGGCAGAGGACGTCGCCAAGGTTGCAGCCGAGATCGGAACGAGCGAGATTCTGATCGAAGAAATGATTACCGGAACGGTCGCCGAACTGCTTATCGGGGTGGTCCGCGATCCGGCGCATGGATTTGTGCTGACTCTGGGTGCAGGTGGCGTCCTGACCGAAGTGCTACGTGATACCGCATCGCTTCTGCTGCCCTGTACCTCCGATGAGATCCAAACCGCCCTTGGCAAACTGAAGATCGCGCCGCTGCTGGTGGGCTATCGCGGCCAACCGGCGGCTGATATGGATGCGATCATCACCGCGATTGAGGCCGTTCAGGTTTATGTCATGCAAAATGCCGACACGCTTGGCGAGGTTGAGATTAACCCGCTCCTCTGCACGCCCGACAAGGCGGTGGCCGTGGACGCCCTTATCAGAAAGGCCTGAGAAATGGACCCGATCAAAACCCGCCGCGAAGGGGCGATCCTTGAGGTGACGCTGGACCGACCCAAGGCCAATGCGATCGACCTAGTCACCAGCCGGATCATGGGCGATGTCTTTGCCGAATTCCGTGACGATCCTGAGTTGCGCGTGGCCATCCTGACTGGCGCAGGTGAGAAGTTCTTCTGCCCGGGATGGGATCTGAAAGCCGCCGCCGAAGGCGATGCTGTCGATGGGGACTACGGTGTTGGCGGCTTTGGCGGCCTGCAGGAATTGCGTGACCTGAACAAACCGGTCATCGCTGCCGTTAATGGCATCGCCTGCGGTGGCGGGTTGGAACTTGCTCTATCCGCAGACATGATCCTGGCCGCTGATCACGCCACTTTTGCGTTGCCCGAGATCCGTTCGGGCACGGTGGCCGACGCGGCGAGTGTCAAGCTGCCCAAGCGCATTCCCTATCACATCGCGATGGAGTTGCTGCTGACTGGCCGCTGGTTCGATGCCGAAGAGGCCAATCGTTGGGGGCTGGTGAATGAGATAATCGCGGTCGATCAATTGATGGATCGCGCTTGGGAACTGGCGCGCCTGCTCGCCTCGGGGCCGCCGCTTGTCTATGCGGCGATCAAAGAGATCGTGCGTGACGCTGAAGATGCCAAGTTCCAAGACACCATGAACCGCATCACCAAGCGCCAGCTGCGTACGGTTGATGTGCTTTATGCAAGCGAAGACCAGTTGGAAGGCGCGAAGGCCTTTGCCGAAAAGCGCGACCCGGTCTGGAAGGGCAAGTAGCCCGCCCTAACGCATGACGAATGGGTCCGGGATCGGCTCATCGCTGGTCCGAAGCCAAACGGCTTTGACGGTTGTATAATCCAACGCGGCTTCGATCCCGCCTTCGCGCCCATGACCTGACAGCCCATGGCCCCCAAACGGCGCGATCGGGCTGACCGCACGATAGGTGTTCACCCAGACGATCCCCGCCCGAATGGCCCGGATCATGCGATGGGCGCGGGTGAGATCTCGGGTAAACAGCCCGGAAGCGAGACCGTATTGGGTGTCGTTGGCAATAGTGATGGCCTCGGCCTCATCTTCGAAACTGATGACCGACAGCGCGGGGCCAAAGAACTCATTGCTCAAGCAGGCCGCGTTTGGGGCGGTGTCACAATCCAGAATGGTTGGCGCGAAATAATACCCGTCGCGATCCAGAGCCTGCCCCCCGGTAACCAGTTTCGCGCCCTGCTCAATTGATTGAGCAATCAACGTTTCGGCCCTGTCGCGTTGACGCGCGGTGCAAAGCGGTCCGACCTCGGTCTCCATCTTGCCAGGCGCGCCGATGACAATCGCTTCGGCCTTTTCTTTCAGGCGCGCCAGAAAGGCGTCCTTGATCCCGGCCTGTACCACAAGACGCGATCCTGAAACGCAGCTTTGCCCGGTCGCTGCAAACACCCCTGAGACCTGAGCGTTCGCCGCACTTTCCAGATCGGCATCGTCAAATACGATGAATGGGGATTTGCCGCCCAGTTCCAGCGATGTCGAGGCCAGATTCTCTGCTGAATTGCGCACGATATGACGGGCCGTCTCAGGCCCGCCGGTAAAGGCCACATGCGCCACTTTCGGATGACTTGTCAGCGTGGCGCCCACTTCGGGGCCGCCCGTGATGACACTCAGGACACCCTTGGGGAATCCGGCCTGATCGAAGATACGCGCAAATTCCAGCATCGGCGCAGGACCATCTTCGCTGGCCTTGAGGACCACTGTACAACCTGCAGCCAATGCAGGCCCAATTTTGACCGCCGACAGAAACAGCTGAGAATTCCACGGCACGACTGCCGCAACAACACCCACGGGTTCGCGCCGCAGCCAGACCTCCATATCCGGTTTGTCGATGGGCAGGTGTGCACCTTCGATCTTGTCTGCAAGCCCAGCATAATACCGATAATATTCAGCCACATAAGCGATCTGCGCGGTCGTTTCGCGGATGATCTTTCCGGTGTCACGCGTTTCCAACTCCGCCAGTCGCGGCGCGTTCTCAGCAATCAGATCGGCGAGGCTCATCAGAAGCTTGCCCCGCGCGCTGGCCGTCATTTGTGCCCATTCAACCGAGATAAACGCTCGCTCAGCCGCATCCACCGCGCGGTTTACATCGTCAACGGTGGCGTCGGGCATCCGGGCCCACGGGTTGCCTGTCGCCGGGTCGATGCTATCGAAATGCTGGGCGGCGTCTTCGAACTGACCGCCGATATAGTGCTGGAAGCTTTGCATATGTCTTTCCCTTAAGGTGATCAGGCAAATGCGGGCATCACATCATTGATAAACCGCTCAAGCGAGGCTTTTTTCCGCTCAAACGACATCGAGCTGTCGATCCAGAACGCATATTCATCATAGCCCAACGCCTCATACCCTTTCAGCCGTTCGATAACCTTATCAGGGGTACCGATCACGAGGTCCCGCGCCATGGCCTCGGGGCTATAGAACGGGTGGGCGGTAATCTCTTCATCGGTAAGCGGCTCGATTAGTCCATGAGAGATTTCGCGCTGGTTCATGAACCACGCCCCGAAATAACAGTAGAACCGGTTCAGCTCGACAGCTCCTAATTGGGCGTCCTCATCGCTGTCTGCCACATAGGTGTGCTGCAGCAACATGATTTTCGGGCGTGGTTGGTCTGAATGTTTTACACAAGCCGCGTTGAACTTTTCCATCAGGTCCGAGATTTCAGCATCACCCTTCCACAACGGCGTCACCTGCACATTGCATCCCTGCGCAACCGCAAATTCGTGGCTGTTCGGATCACGAGCCGCAATCCAGATCGGAGGGCCTTCGGGCCTCAATGGAAGCGGTGCCGAGGTGGTTTTGGGAAACTGATAGAACTCTCCTTCATGCTCGCAATCGCCCTCCCAAAGCGCCTTCACAGCAGGCACAAGCTCGCGCATGCGCTGACCGGCTTCCCAGGCATCCATACCCGGCATCAGGCGCTCGTATTCAAAGGAATACGCCCCGCGCGCGATACCCACCTCAAGCCGTCCATCAGTGATGATGTCGGTCATCGCCGCCTCACCGGCCAGTCGGATCGGGTGCCAGAATGGTGCGATCACGGTCCCCGTCCCCAGCCGCACATTGTTGGTGTGACGCGCGACGTCCACCAAACTCAGAAACGGGTTTGGCGCGATGGTGAAATTCATACCATGATGTTCACCCGTCCAGATTGCATGCATCCCGCCCTGATCGGCGATCCTGCACAGCTCAACGAACTCATCATAGATCTTCTTCTGATCTTCATCCGCAGAAATGCGCTCCATATGAGCAAATAGCGAGAACTTCATCGCTCAACCCTCTGATGTGACAGGTCGGATGGTACCGCTGTCCTGATTACCAAAATACACCCCGAAATTCCCCATTCGGCTTTCAACTGCAAAACGCTGCAACATCGTGCGCACCACCGGGTCGGCCAAAGCAGCAAGCGTCTGTGCATCGAGGTCATGGAACGCGCCCTGCTCCGCAGCTTCCCCACTGGCCTGACACAAGAATGAGATATGCTGGGTTTCGCGCGTCTCGTCTTCGTAAACGGAATAGATGAACCCTGCCTCAGCCTCGACCCCATTGGTGTCGATCAATCGCCGAAGGGCTGCTGATGCACCGTCTTTGCCGACTTTGACTTCGGGCAAAGCGAACGAACCGCCTTCGGTCTCGACCAACAAGACCCTTCCCTGATGCGCAATCAGGGCCGAGACCATCAGGTTGGCGCGATTGTTCAACGCCTCGGCTTCTGCCGCTGGCGTGACATAAGCGCCCCGCGCATAGCCGAGGCCCGGATGGGTATTGTTCGCATAGGCTTCGACCTTGCCCATCAGGATCAGATGATCGCCTGCCTCAACGGTTTTGAACATCGAACAGTCAAACCAGGCCGAGACACCGTCAAAAATCGGTGCACCATGCGGTCCGGGCCGCCAATCAACCGCTGAAAAACGATCCTCGACCGGTCGGGCGAATGTGTTTGAAACCTCTTTTTGCGCCTCGGACAACACGTTGACGGCAAAGCCTCCCGCACCGGCAAAGGCGTGGTAGTTGCGTGATGTATTCGCAAGGCAGACCAGAACCAAAGGCGGATCAAGCGAGACCGAGGTGAACGAGTTCGCCGTGAACCCCAGCGGTCTGCCATCGGGGTCGTGTGTCGTAACCACGGTCACGCCCGTCATGAAAGCGCCAAACGCATTGCGCAGGTCGCGTGGATCAATCTCTGTCATCGTTTGCCTCCCACCTAAGCCAGTCTTTCAGGGCCGCATTCACCTGCTCCGGAGCGGTTAGGTTGACCAGATGCCGATGTCCTTCGATGACCACTGATTGCCCCATGGGGGCGGCTGCGGCCATGTTATCAGACATTTCAAGCGTCGAATTCAGGTCTCCATCCCCGGTGATCGCAAGAAATGGGCAAGCGATGTCGCCCAAACGGTCGGCATAGGTCCGATCCCCGCGCGCAAATGCGCTGTAGGCCGTTGCATAACCAACTGGATCGACTTTAACCAACCAGCCTTCCACGTCCTTCCGCGCAGCCTGTTCTATCGGACTATTACCAAACCAGCGGTTCAGAGGTGTCTCAAGATCGAAACACCCGCTGCCAATCTGATCCGCGCGCGTTTCCACCGCTGCACGCGCCTCGGGGGATCGGAGATATACACCGTTCAACAGCGCCACCCGCTCGACAGCATCAGGATAGCTAACTGCGTAGCCTGCGGCGACAAGCGCACCCATGGAGTGACCGGCGAGACTTACGCGTCCAAGGTTCAAAGCTGCCAGAGCCGCCCAGAGCCATTCGACGAAGGCAGGCAGTTGCGCGCCCTCAGGCAATCGGGACGATCCTCCATGCCCCGGCATGTCCACAGCAATCACACGATGCGTTTCCGACAGCACATCAACCTGCGGCCCCCAGGCCGCGGATTGCATCCCGACCCCGTGGATCAACACCACCGGTTTTCCGCACCCCGCTTCACGATAGCTTAGCGTTCCGTAGGGTTCAGACAGCTGCAGGGTTGTCAACGTCATGGCCCAACTCTTTCAGGTCTTGATAGCGATCACCGATCCGGTGATGCGGACGCCCACCGACCGAGGCACCAAGCGCCACCACGATCTCATCCGGTGCCGGCGCGTCCGCAACAGACAACTGAATAGTCAGATAGTGACTGCGCCGACCGCCATCGTTCTTGTCCATCAGCGGTATCTGCAGCGGCGCATTGGCCGGACCGCGTGTGTTGGTGAACGCAAGATAGGATTTAGCGCCTACCGCCTCGCGATAATGGTTCCCGAACCGAAGCGTATGGATCAACGCCGAGGCATGCTCAACTTCACCATTCACACCAACTATGGCGGATTTTCCGTAGCCCTCAACCTTGTCGCCCCCTCCGGCGGCGTCCAACACCATCTCAGTCAGCAGCTTGCCCAGTCCCGGCGCGCAATCGCTGATCTCAGGCCTCAGATTCTCGACGAAACCCCGACCTGCCCACGGATTTCGGATAACCGAGACGGCTGCGATCATCTTCAAGGGGCGCTCAGCCACCCTGCCCCCTTCGATCAGAGTGTTTTCAACATGAAGAAGCGTTTTTCGGATTTCGGCTGGCATGGCTGCACCCTATGGTTCGATTCTCGATTTGATTTATGGTATACCATAATACCATCAGTCAATCCCATTGCGCCGAAACACCCTCATTGATATCACCGCAGCTATGACCACACCCGCGCTTTCCAGAATAGAACAACCGCCCTTGACCCTGCGGGACATCGTGCAGGAACGTATGCGGGACGCGATCATCGAAGGGCATTTCAAACCGGGAGAGCGGCTAGTCGAACGACCATTGTGCGATCAGCTTGGTGTCAGCCGCACCGTTGTGCGCGAAACGATCCGCTATCTCGAAGCCGAAGGTCTGGTTGAAATCCTGCCCGGGCGCGGACCAATCGTGGCGCTTATGAACTGGAATGATGCGCAGCAAATCTACGAGATCCGACGGATGCTGGAGACGGCGGCAGCTCGAAAATGCGCCAAAAACATAACTGACGAGCGCGCGATGCGCCTTCGGAGTGCGCTCGACCAGCTCAAGCATCAGTTTACCGACAAAACACCCGGTGGGCTATTTCGCGCCACGGCGGGATTTTACGCCGAGATATTTCAGGGCGCGGGCGACTATATCGCGTGGGAGATCGTGCAACGCCTCAACGGCCGCATCAGCCGGTTGCGCATGATGACCCTCTCTTCGACTGAACGCAGCCGCCCGGGGCCCGAGCATATGCAGGCGATTTGCGATGCGATTATCTCAGGCGATGCGGAAAAAGCCGCAGCGGCGGTTGAGAGACATCTGGATGACACCACCGCGATTGCCGAAAGACTACTGGCCGAACACGCCGATTAATCGCCTCTCATTTCAGATCTTATGTCCAGATCTGTCGTTTCTTGGTAATGTCTCACAATGATCTGTGAGTTTGGTGAGTTCAGAATCGATCTTCTGCGTCAGGAACTTCTGCGCGACGGATCGGTTGTCGATGTAGAACCGCTGGCGTTCCAGCTCATCGCCCTTTTGGCCAAGAACCAAGACCGCCTCGTAACAAAAGACGAGCTGTTTGCCACCTTGTGGGGCAATCGGATCGTGTCCGAGGCTGCCTTGTCCACTTGCATCAAATCGGCGCGGCGCGCTGTCGAAGATACCGGGGATCGGCAAGCAGTTATCAAAACAGTTCATGGCAAAGGGCTGCGGTGGACGGCCCCGCTGCAGATCATTGATTGCGAGGCAACGCCCGCATCCGTAGTGCCGCAGGATCTGGACGTGCAGGACACCGAATGGATCGAAGCCGCGACACGGCCCACAATCGCCATTCTTCCCTTCGATAACATCGGTGCGGACGGCACGGCCAAAACGCTCAGCGCCGCGATACCACACGAACTCATCGCATCCATTTCTCGGTTGCGCTGGATTGCCGTGATCGCGCGCGGGTCATCGTTTCGCTTCCATTCAAAGTCCGGTGAGATCGGAGAAATCCGCAAGAGTCTCGGGGCCCGATATTGCCTGACCGGCAGTGTCGAAGTGATGGGCCCTCGGGTCGCTATCAGCGTCATGCTGTCCAGTACCGCAGATGGCGAAGTGATTTGGGCCGACCGTTTCAATTCCCGCCTCGATGATGTGCACGAGGTGCGCGAGCAGATCATTTCTCATGTCGTCTTCGCCATCGAGGTTCAGATCCCGCTGAGCGAGGCGTCAAAGGCACGCCTCCGATCGCCCGAAAATATCGATGCCTGGGCAACCTATCATCTGGGCTTGCAATCCCTCTATCGCTTTGACGCCAATGAAAATGACCGGGCGATTGCCTTATTCGAAAAGGCGATCGCATTGGAACCCGAATTTGCTCGGGCGCACGGGGCGTTGTCTTTCGCTCATTTCAAAACAGCCTTCATGCACTATTCAGACAGTCGCGCCGAACCGATGAAGCTCGCGCGGGCCGAAGCCGAACGTGCCGTCGACCTGGACCCGATGGACCCGTTTGCAAATTTCAACATGGGCCGCGCCCTCTGGTTGGTGGGTGATCTGGACAGCGCCAAAATCTGGCTGGACCGCTCCACCGCGCTCAGCCCGAATTTTGCGCAAGGCATCTACGCCCGCGCCTGGACCGAAACGGTATCCGGCGCCAGTGGCATCGGTCGGCGTCTATCGGACGACGCCCGCGCGCTCAGCCCGCTTGATCCACTACTCTATGCGATGCTGGGAACACGCGCGATGAGCCTGGCGATGGAAGGTCGCGATAGCGAAGCCGCGGATTGGGCAGTACGGGCTGCAAATGCGCCGGGAGCGCATGATCTGATCAGCCTGATTGCGACGTTTACAAACGAACTGGCGGGCAACCAAACCGAGGCTGCCCAATGGGCAGATCGCGTGCGTGCCTCGCGCCAACGCATCACACAGGATCATTTCTTCCGGTCGTTCCCCTTTACCGACCCGGATACGCGTTCACGGTTTTCAGGCGCGTTGTCCCGGCAAGGTATTCCCCAAATCTGAGCCGAAAGAACCAATTTCACGCCGATTTACAGGGTTTCCTCAGAAACTCCTCAGGACTCGCGCCACCCATTGCGTCTAGTCTTGCGGCATTAGGGGCCCCTGATCCGGCCAAACCAACACTTCATGTAGGATAATACAATGACCGATCAAAAGCTTAGAACGACGCAAGGAAACGGGTGCGTTTTTGACAGCGTTCTGGATACCATCGGGAACACTCCCGTCATCCGCATCAACAATCTGGGCCCCGAAGGCGTCAATCTGTTTGTGAAATTCGAAGCATTCAATCCCGCCGGGTCGGTCAAGGATCGTCTGGCCGTTAACATCATCGAGGCTGCCGAACGCAGTGGCGCCCTGAAGCCGGGCCAGACCGTGGTCGAGGCCACAAGTGGCAATACCGGCATCGGGCTTGCCATGGTTTGCGCGCAAAAGGGTTATCCTCTGGTGGTGACTATGGCCGATAGTTTCTCGGTCGAGCGTCGTCGCCTGATGCGGATGCTGGGGGCGAAAGTGGTCCTGACCCCACGCGCCGAAAAGGGATTTGGCATGTACCGCAAAGCCGCCGAACTCGCCGAGGCGCATGGCTGGCTACTGGCGCGGCAGTTCGAGACGGAGGCCAATGCCGAGATTCACGCCGCAACCACCGCACAGGAGATTCTGAGCGATTTCAACGGTCAACCGCTGGACTACCTCGTGACCGGCTACGGGACTGGCGGTACAGTTACCGGCGTCGCCCGGGTGCTGCGCAAGGAACGGCCCGAGACCAAGATCATCCTCTCTGAGCCTGCCAATGCGCAACTGATTGGCAGCGGTATTGCCACTGACCGTGGGCAAGATGGTGATCCTCTGTCCAGCCACCCGGCTTTTGAGCCGCACCCGATCCAAGGCTGGACACCGGATTTCATACCGGCCGTTTTGCAGGAATCGATCGACAACAACTTCTTCGACGAATTGATTCCCGTCCCCGGCCCAACAGGCGTGGAATGGGCCCGGAAACTGGCCAGCCACGAGGGCATTCTGACGGGCATCTCAGGTGGGGCCACCTTCGCAATCGCCGTCGGCATTGCTGAAAAAGCCGATCCGGGCGCGAACATCCTGTGCATGCTGCCCGATACTGGCGAGCGTTACCTGAGCACACCCCTCTTTGAAGGAATAGCCGAAGAGATGACCGAGGAAGAGATCGCGATCTCGAACTCCACTCCCGGCTATCAGATGTCCTGAGATGGCTGATCCGTTCTTAGCACTGAGCGTGGCTTGCAACCGTGCCCTGGCCTACCGGCGATCTGTGCCAACGCGCCCTTGCCCGCCCGAGAAGAGCTTTGACGAGATGCTGGCCATCTTTGACGAACCTCTTCCCGAGCATGGCAAAGACGCCGAAGCCGTGATCAACGATCTCGCGGATCGCGGCGAACAGGGGCTTACCCAAATGGTCCACCCCAGGTTCTTTGGTTGGGTGTTGGGAGGCTCGGCTCCTGTGGGCGTTGCCGCAGACTGGCTGGTAAGCGCTTGGGGACAAAACTCTGCGTTCCATCGCTCTTCCCCCACCACTGCGGCGGTGGAACAGATCGCAGCTGGGTGGCTGTTGGACATTCTCGATCTGCCCCGCGACGCCGCTGTTGGATTTGTCACGGGCGGAACGGTTGGCAACTTCACGGCACTTGCCGCAGCGCGCGGAGCGGTTTTGCGCGCCCATGGCTGGGACCCGGATGAGGATGGGCTGTTCGGAGCACCTCCGATCACAGTGTATCTGGGTGATGATGCACATACATCGGTCATGTCGGCACTCGGATATCTCGGTCTTGGTCGGAACCGTGTCAAACGCATAAAGACCGACGCTGAGGGACGGATGGTCGCCGCTGACCTGGCGCAGCAAATGAGCGCGCAGACGGGGCCAGCGATCATCGTCACACAGGCCGGGCAGATCAACACCGGCGCGTTCGATCCGTTCGACCAGTTCGCAGACATTGCAGAACGATCAGGCGCATGGATCCATGTGGATGGCGCATTCGGCCTCTGGGCGCGCGCGCATCCCGAATATCGCGCGTTGACCGACGGCCTCGACCGCGCGAATTCCTGGAGCGTCGATGGTCATAAATGGCTGCAAACCCCATTTGACAGCGGCTATGCAATTGTTCGGGACAAAGACGCCTTGCAAAAGGCGATGCGGATCAGCGCAAGCTATCTGCCGCCCCAGGCTGAACATGAGCGCATCCCGTGTTTCCTGACCCCTGAACTGTCACGCCGCGCGCGCGGCCTGCCAACCTGGGCAGTGCTCAAATCGCTTGGCCGCGAAGGGGTTCAAGAGATGGTCGGGCGTCATTGCAAAACCGCCAAGCGCATTGCAGACCGTTTGCGACCGGTCGAAGGTATACACATCTTGAACGAGGTCGTCCTGAACCAGATCATCATCAGCTTTGGCAACGAAGAGGCGGAGTCAGAGACCCGCCGCAAAACGACCGAAGCCGTCATCGCAGGCATCTTGGAAAAAGGCAAAATCTTCGTCGGCGGCAGCCAATGGCGCGGGGATTGGGTAATGCGCCTATCGGTGATTTCCGACGCAACCGAGCTTGAAGCGGCGGATCAGATTGCTGATCATATTCTGGCCGTTTGGGCGGAAGTTCAACGCACTCTGGCGACATCTTCAAGCCCCGCCATTTAGCGTAGAGCCACTTGTTTCACACTGGATTTAACCGGTGTGAACGGCTTGATGCACCTCAACGATGTTACCTTCTGGGTCGTGAAAAAAGATCTGGTGCCATTCTTTGGCGAAGGCCGTCCCATAATCTGAATAGAGAATATTGTTAGCCTCAAGCACCGCTTTGAAGGCTTCGATATCGTCGGTTCGATACGCAATGTGGCCGCGTTCTACGGGGTTGATCGTCTCACCATGTTTGAAAGCTACATCCAGATTGCGCTCGGCCAGATGCATCTGCATTGCACCATCTGTCGCAAACCGGATTTTACCGTCATATCCCTTATCGTCCGTTGCCACCGGCCGCGGAAAATTCTCAATCGGGATGTCTTCAAGACCCAGCACATCGGTATAGAACTTGTGCAAACGTTCAACATCGTCGGAAACGTAGTTGATGTGATGGAATTCGAGCTTCATGGGCATAAACTTCTATTCGTAGCCCGACGCAAGAAACCTCATGAACCTCTTGCTTGCAAGCCTGCATCGGCGCAAATGCCCAGAATTCAACACGTGATTTCGACTATACCGACAGCAGCCTTCTCGTTAAGTCAGTTGGCCGGGATTTAAGTTGGATATTCGCGCATACTGAAATTAGTATTCAAAAACAATATTCTATGCAATTACTAAAAAATTAGTTTGACACCGTAGCAAAAAATCGCTGATGGTTGTGGGCATCCGGTTAGCGCCGGACAAGCAAAATATCTTGGGAGGAGACAGATGCGGAGACATCTACTTTCCGCAGTGGCGGCGGCTGCCGTCATTGCGGGGCACGGTCCCGTGTGGGCCGACGAAGCCGCAGCACAACGTTGGATCGACGACGAGTTCCAGCCATCGACGCTGTCGAAAGACGAGCAGATGGGTGAGATGAAGTGGTTCATTGAAGCTGCACAACCCTATTCGGGCATGGAAATCAACGTCCTGTCCGAAGGCATCCCGACGCATTCCTATGAATCCGAGGTCCTCGCCAAAGCGTTCGAAGAGATCACCGGCATCAAGGTCAATCACCAGATCCTCGGCGAAGGCGAAGTGGTTCAGGCGGTTCAGACTCAGATGCAGACCGGCCGGAACCTGTATGATGGCTATGTCAACGACAGTGACCTCATCGGCACACATTCGCGTCTGCAACTGGCCTATCCTCTGACTGACATGATGGGGGGCGACTGGGCGGCAACAACATCGCCAACGCTGGATTTGGATGACTTCATGGGCATCCAGTTCACCACCGGTCCTGACGGCAAGCTGTATCAGCTGCCGGACCAGCAGTTTGCGAACCTATACTGGTTCCGCAAGGACTGGTTCGATGACGAAGCCAACAAAGCCGCGTTCAAAGAGAAATACGGCTATGATCTGGGCGTTCCGGTCAACTGGTCGGCCTATGAAGACATCGCCGAGTTCTTCACCAATGATGTGAAAGAAGTCGATGGCGTCGCGATCTATGGCCACATGGACTACGGCAAGCGTGCGCCTGATCTGGGCTGGCGCATGACCGACGCCTGGCTGTCGATGGCCGGTGCTGGCGATAAGGGTGAACCGAACGGTGTTCCGGTCGACGAATGGGGCATCCGCATGGAAGCGGGCACCTGTAACCCTGTTGGTGCGTCCGTATCGCGCGGCGGTGCTGCAAACGGCCCGGCTGCGGTTTATGCGATCCGCAAGTGGGACGAATGGCTGCGGAACTATGCGCCTCCGGGTGCGGCGTCTTATGACTTCTACCAGTCGCTGCCGGCGCTCAGCCAGGGCAACGTGGCCCAGCAGATCTTCTGGTACACCGCCTTTACCGCCGACATGGTGAAGCCGAAGTCCGAAGGCAACAACACCGTGGATGACGAAGGCACGCCGCTGTGGCGAATGGCACCCAGCCCGCACGGCCCCTACTGGGAAGAAGGCCAGAAGGTCGGTTACCAGGACGTGGGCTCTTGGACGTTCCTGAAATCGACCCCCTCGGATCGTGCCCAGGCAGCTTGGCTCTATGCCCAATTCGTGACGTCCAAAACTGTTGATGTGAAGAAGTCCCATGTAGGTCTGACCTTCATTCGCGACAGCTCGGTCAACCACGAGTCGTTCACCGAACGCGCACCCAAGCTGGGTGGTCTGGTCGAGTTCTATCGCTCGCCTGACCGCGTGGCATGGTCGCCGACCGGCATCAACGTGCCGGACTATCCGAAGCTGGCCCAGATCTGGTGGCAGCAGATCGGTGACGTGAACTCGGGCGCCTTCACGCCGCAAGAGGCAATGGACCGTCTGGCCGAAGAGATGGACATCACCATGTCTCGCATGCAGGCTGCAGATGAAAGCGCCGGTGTCTATGGTGGCTGTGGCCCGCGCCTGAACGAAACCCAGGATCCTGCCTTCTGGCTGGAGAAAGAGGGTTCGCCCAAGGCCAAGCTTGAGAACGAAAAGCCGCAGGGCCAGACCGTCAACTATGACGAACTGGTGGCGCGCTGGCAGTCTCAGTAAACTGATGCAACCGGGGGTGCCGTCTGCGGCACCCCCACCCCAAGACCAGTGCCGCGCACTGAAGGACCGGAACTCACGGACATGATAGAACTTCAAGACGCGACCAAACGGGTCGGTAACGTCATCCATATCAAGCCCACTAACCTGAAGCTGCAAACCGGCCATTTCAATGTGCTGCTGGGTGCGACGGGATCGGGCAAGACCTCTCTGATCAAGATGATGGCCGGGCTGGACCCGATTGCTTCGGGTAAAGTCTTCATGGATGGGCAGGACGTCACAAGGCTGAACACTCAGAAACGGCAGATCAGCCTGGTGCACCAGTTCTTCGTGAACTACCCGCATATGACTGTTTTCGACAACATCGCCTCGCCGCTGCGCGTGGCAGGCATGGCCCAATCCGAGATCGAAGGCCGCGTCGAAGAAGCAGCCGACCTGCTGCAACTGCGCCCGATGCTGCAACGCCGCCCGCATGAGCTGTCGGGTGGGCAACAGCAACGGACCGCACTGGCCCGCGCCATCGCGAAAGAAAGCCGCGCGGTGTTTCTGGACGAGCCACTGGCAAACCTCGATTACAAGCTGCGCGAGGAACTGCGTGAGCAGCTGCCCGACCTGTTTGCCGGGCGCGGCGCCGTGGTTGTCTATGCGACCTCGGAACCGGAAGAAGCGCTGCTGCTGGGCGGCTATACCGCGCTAATGGAAGATGGCCGCGTCACGCAGTTCGGCCCCACGGCAGACATCTATCGCAACCCGGAAAACATCGCTGCAGCACGCGTGTTTTCGGACCCTCCGATTAACGTGGCGCACATCACCGTATCCGGTGCGCAGGCGCAACTGGCAGGCGGCGGTGGCTGGGCCGTCTCTGATATGGCCGATGGAGACTACATGGTCGCAGTGCGCCCGCATCGGGTCACGCCATTCCGTACCTCGGACGCTGACGTTGAGCTGACAGGCCGCGTGATCGTGACCGAGCTTTCGGGTTCAGATTCCAGCGCGCATTTCCGACACGGGTCGGATGACTGGGTATCCCTGGCCGCTGGCGTGCATCCCTACCAGGTTGGCGAAGATCACAGTTTCTATATGAACCCGGCACATTGCCGGTATTTCGGCCAAGACGGCCAAAGGGTCGCGTGACATGGCACAGATCAAGCTTTCAAACCTGCGACACAGCTACATGCCCGCGCCGAAAGGCCCCGAGGATTATGCGCTGAAAGAAGTTGACGTAACGTGGCGCGATGGCGGGGCCTATGCGTTGCTTGGCCCATCCGGCTGCGGCAAGTCGACGTTGCTGAACATCATCTCGGGGCTTCTGACCCCGTCCGAAGGGCAGATTCTGTTCGATGGTCAGGATGTGACCGCCCTCCCCCCCGATCAGCGCAACATCGCACAGGTGTTCCAGTTCCCGGTGATCTACGACACAATGACTGTGGGCGAGAACCTGGCTTTTCCGTTGAAGAATCGAGGTGTTGACGCAGCGCGGATAAAACAACGGGTCGATGAGATCGCCGAGATGCTGGACGTCACGGATATGCTGAATACCCGTGCCTCGGGTCTGAGCCCAGACAACAAGCAAAAGATCTCGATGGGTCGCGGACTGGTCCGCGACGATGTGAACGCGGTGATGTTTGACGAGCCGCTGACAGTGATCGACCCGCATCTGAAGTGGAAGCTGCGATCGAAGCTGAAAGAGCTGCACCAGCGCGTCAAAGCTACGATGATCTACGTGACTCACGACCAGACCGAGGCGCTGACATTTGCGGACGAAGTGGTCGTGATGCAGGAGGGCGAAGTGGTTCAGATCGGCACCCCAGTCGAGCTGTTCGAGCGGCCTCAGCACACATTCGTCGGACACTTCATTGGCTCGCCCGGCATGAACGTTCTGCCCTGTGAGACCCGAGGTGACCGAGCGGTGTTCGAAGGCCATGAGGTTATGCTGGAAGGCCCCACTCATGGCGACGGAGGCCGCACCGATCTGGGCATCCGCCCCGAATATGTGGGCTTTGGCGATACCGGCATCCCGGCGCATGTGACCAAAGTCTCGGACATTGGCCGTCATTTCGTAGTCAGCGCGATGGTCGGCAACACGGCTCTCAAAGCCGTGACCGAACACAGCGTGCCCGAGCCCGGATCACAGGTCTTCCTGCAATTCAAACCTGAACAATCCCGCGTCTATCGCGACGGCTGGATCGCAACCGAGGAGCGGGCGCAATGAGAACAGAAAACCAAAAGGCGTGGTTCTTTGTCCTGCCAGTGCTGGCACTGGTCGCGTTCAACGCGCTGGTGCCGATGATGACAGTGGTCAACTACTCGGTGCAGGAAACCTTCGGCAACAACCAGTTCTTCTGGGAAGGGCTAGGCTGGTTCGAACAAATCCTGCGTTCCGACCGGTTTCAGGCCGCATTGGGACGGCAATTCCTGTTTACTTTCCTCATCTTGCTGATCGAAGTTCCACTTGGCATCATCGTGGCCCTATCCATGCCCCGCAAAGGCTTCTGGGTGCCGGTCTGTCTGGTGCTGATGGCCCTTCCGATGCTGATCCCATGGAACGTGGTCGGTTCGATGTGGAACATCTTCACCCTGCCGAAAATCGGCCTGATGGGATATTTCCTGAATGACGTTATGGGCATCAACTATGACATGACGCAACAGCCTCTGTCCGCCTGGATCACGGTCATCGTCATGGATGTCTGGCACTGGACCTCGCTGGTTGTGCTGCTGTGCTATGCGGGTCTCGTGTCGATCCCGGATGCCTATTATCAGGCCGCCAAGATCGACGGTGCCAGCCCATGGTCGGTGTTCCGTTATATCCAGTTGCCCAAGATGAAAACCGTTCTGACCATCGCCGTTCTGCTGCGCTTCATGGACAGTTTCAATATCTATACCGAGCCCTTCGTTCTGACCGGCGGTGGCCCCGGCAACTCAACGACCTTGCTGTCGATCGACCTGGTGAAGATCGCGCTGGGACAGTTCGACCTTGGCCCTGCGGCCGCGATGAGCCTGATCTATTTCGCCATCACGCTGCTTGTGTCGTGGGTCTTCTACACTCTGATGACAAAGGATGACGCGCAATGAAGAAGCGGTCCCTTATCCCGATCCTCTATATCGCGTTCCTGATGCTGCCGATCTATTGGCTGGTGGCGATGTCCTTCAAGACCACGAACGAGATCCTGTCGGGCTTTTCCCTGTTTCCCCAGACCTTTACGCTGGAGAATTACATCACCATCTTCACTGATCCAACGTGGTACTGGGGTTACATCAACTCCATCCTCTATGTGACGCTGAACACGGTGCTTTCGGTCTGTGTCGCCCTGCCTGCGGCCTATGCGTTCTCGCGCTATCGGTTTCTGGGCGACAAACAACTGTTCTTCTGGCTGCTGACCAACCGGATGGCCCCGGCTGCGGTGTTCGCCTTGCCGTTCTTCCAGCTTTATTCCTCCATCGGGTTGTTCGACACCCATCTGGCGGTAGCACTGGCGCATACGCTGTTCAACGTGCCGCTGGCGGTGTGGATTTTGGAAGGCTTCATGCGCGGCATCCCGAAGGAGCTGGATGAAACAGCCTATGTGGACGGCTATTCCTTCCCGCGCTTCTTTGTGACGATCTTCCTGCCCAACATCAAAGCGGGCGTCGGCGTCGCGGCCTTCTTCTGCTTCATGTTCTCGTGGGTAGAAATGCTGCTGGCCAAAACCCTCACGGCGGTCGAGGCCAAACCCATCGCCGCCGTGATGACCCGGACGGCCTCTAGCGCTGGGTATGAGCTGGGCCTGTTGGCAGCCGCCGGTACGCTGACCATCATCCCCGGAGCCATCGTCATCTGGTTTGTCCGCAACTACATCGCGCGCGGTTTCGCGATGGGACGTGTGTGAGGTTCGATATGCGTAAACTCCTTCTCACCCTTCCTTTCCTGCCGACCATGGCTATGGCCCAACAGGCCGGATGGGGCAGTGTCGGCCAGCAAGAGGAAAAAGGCTTCTCGTGGACCGACCCCTTGTGGCCCGATTTCTGGATGGCCTGGACACCGGCTACGTTGGCTCTGTTCGTTGGCATCTTCTCGGCCATCGCGTTGATCGGCCTACTAGAGGGGTTCAAGTACCGCGACGGGATCGAACGGCGCGGGGTTCTGGGCCTGACGACCACGCTGGGCGACCGGCTATTCATCACCTTACTCGGTTCCGCTTACATCTTCCTCGCCTGGCTCGGCCTGGTCGGCCAACCTGTCTGGACACCCCTATTCTTGTCCATCGGTTGGGGGATTTTCGTTTTCTGGAAAGTTTAGGCTTTGCGAAACAGCGAAAGGATGCTTGTCTGGCAAGCATACTAAGAAATGGCGACACCGAGACCGATGCGAAAGAAAAAGACATCCAATCTGCTGACCGAAGTGGAACTGGAGTTCATGAATGAACTCTGGGCACTTGGTGAGGGCTCGGTCCGTGACGTTCTTGACCGCCTGCCGCCAGAACGCAATCTGGCTTATACATCCGGCGCGACCATCCTGCGTATTCTTGACGAAAAAGGCTTTGTCGAGAGTCGCAAGGACGGCAAGACGCTGATCTATAAGCCGCTTCTGGAAAAAGACAGGTATCAGACACGGTCGCTACAGAATCTGTCCCGTACATTGTTCGACGACACGCCCGCCACGTTGGTCGCGCGTCTTGTCGACGATGCCGGGCTGACAGAGACGGATCTTGAGGACATTCGGGCACTGGTAGAGAGGAGACTGCAAAATGACAGCAGTTAAGCCCGTACTCGACTTCTATCTCGAGCTGAATCTGGTGATGGTTCTGGCATTGTTGATTTGGTTGACGTCGCGCTACGCTTTGAAACGGACGTCCCTTCAATTCGCGTATTTTGCGCAGCTTCGCGTGTTCAAGATACTGCTTGTCTGCGTCGTGCTCAGCCCGCTGCTGGCGATCGGCCTGGCCGAATTGTTGCGCTTGGCCTTGCCTGACCGTCCTATCGCCCTTGGTGACATCGCGGTCGCGGCGTATCTGCGGGGTGACATCGCCCTGCCAGCCACCCAGTTCGAGAGCTTGCTCAACATACGGGAACGTTGGGCAGATAACGTACTAAGTGGCGGTTCTGTCTTATCCTTGATTGCGTTTGCTGCAATTGCCACCGGGGCAATTTTTCTCGCAGCGCGCGTGGTACATGCTGCATATCGAATTCGCGGAACCATAAACGCCAGTTTCCTCTGGCGGCGTTCGTCGAAAGTCGACATTCGGCTGTCTGACCGTATATCGGTCCCTTTCGCAGTGCGCGGATTGCGCCGGAGGCACGTTGTCTTGCCTACGCACTTGCTCGACACGCCGGATGAGCTGCGATTTGCCATCGCGCATGAATTCCAGCACGTCCGCGCCGGTGATGTAGAATGGCAACTGATGCTTGAGCTTTTGCGTCCGCTGATGTTCTGGAACCCCGCCTACATAGCGCTGAAGTATGAATTTGAGCGTCTGCGTGAACTGGGTTGTGATCAATCCATTGTGGCAAGACGGCGCTTGAATGCTTCGCACTACGCCAATTGTCTGTTGAACTATTGCGGTCGCATCGTGGCGCGTGATCGATCCTACGTTCTGGACGTCGCATTGGTCAGTGGTGGCCGCGCCAAGCGCGTGTTGCGCCAGCGGGTACTGGCGCTGTCAGATGCGCCTCTTCTGCTTCGCCCGACCAACACTCTGGTATTTGGCAGCACGCTGATATTCGCCGGGATACTGGCTTTCGGCTCAGTTTCAATGCGCCAGACCGACGACTGGAGCCATGACAGACTCATGCTATCGACCGTCGTCAATCTTGAGCGATTGGCCGAAAGAAATCAGGGCAATTAGGTCTGTCCATATTTGCGCCGTCTCAGAAAGCGGCGCAAAACCATGTTTGTGAGCAGGAAAAGAAGCGCAAGTCTGGAACATCATGCGCGCGCAAGACCTGGTCGAAGCGTGTGATATGGCTTGAAACAAGCCAGAACCAGCTTCAATCCTAATGCACCTTTCGCGCTGTACGAAACAGCAACAGGAATACGAATACGGACCCGATTGAGGTGGTCACGATCCCAACAGGCAATTCCTGCGGAGCAAGTAACAGCCTGCTGAGGATATCCGAGCCAGTCAAAAGCGCAGCACCAACCAAGGCCGCCGTGGGCAGTAAATGGCGGTGCAGCGGGCCGGCAATTCCTCGGGCGATATGCGGCACCATCAAGCCGACAAAGCCGATCACGCCAGCCACCGAAACAAAGACGGCGGTCGCAAGGGCCGCGGTGAAGAACATGCTGAACCGCAGGCCCTGCACGGGCACGCCCAAAGTGGTTGCGGTCAGATCTCCTGTCAGCAAAGCATCCAGCCAGCGACTGCGGTAGAGTGAGTAGCTCAGGATCAGTATCAAGCCCGCGCAGACAAGCGGAAAAGTCTCCCAACGGGCGAGGCCCAACCCGCCCAGCATCCAGAAAATCACCGAATGCGCGGCACGACTATCGCCCGCGAAGATCAGATAGTTTGTAATGGCCGAGAACAGGAAAGACACCGCCAGCCCAGCCAGGATCAGCTTTTCAGGCGCACTTGTCCGCAGGCCATGCACCAGCGCGAGCACGATACCCGACGCCACCAACCCTCCGCAGAACGCAGCCAATGGCAAAGTCCAGAAACCCAGAATATCTCCGGTCACAGTGATGACGAATACGGCCCCCGCTGCAGCCCCCGATGACAGACCAAACAGAAATGGATCCGCCAGATCGTTGCGTGTGGTGGTCTGCAGCACAACGCCGACGATACCCAGGCCCGCACCGATCACCGCTGCAAACAATGCGCGCGGCAGGCGCAGATCAAAGACGATCCGATGCATCGGAGACATCTCTCCTCCGGTCAAGCCGGTGCCCAGAAGGATCGCCTCGAATGTGTCCGTGATCGGAATCGAGGTGGTTCCATAGATAGTCGAGATCAGCAAAAGGGCAGCCAGAACGACCGCCCCCAGCAAGAGTATCAGGCCCAATCGGCCCATATCAGTTGAGATCCGGATGCATGGCCTTGGCCATTTTTAAGATCGCAGCGATGTTCGCCGGTCCCGGAGTCAACTCTTCATAGCGCAGGCCGATCCAGCGTTCGTTCTTGACGGCATCAGTCTGCGACATCACAGGGTGTTCCTGCAGGAACTTGAAGGTATCTGCCGCGCCATTGCCTGTCTGATAATCCAGTAGCACCAGGAATTCAGGGTTGGCTGCGGCAACCGCTTCCCAAGAGGTACGGCCCCAGCTTGTATCCATGTCACGCGTAACGCTTTCACCCCCTGCCGCTGCGATCATGGCATCAGGAATGGCGAACTTACCCGCCGTGAAGGGCGCATCAGCAGGGCCGTCCAACAGGAACACGCGCGGTTTGGGCAGGTCAGCGGTCCGAGCCTCGATTGCGGTCAGCTCGTCTTTCCAGCCCGACACAAGCGCTTCGGCCTTGTCCTCGACATGCATGACCTTGCCCAGACGCAAAACATCGTCGAACAGCAGGTTCATGCTGGCTTCGGGGCGATCCTTGTCCAGATGGACGCAGCTTTCGGTCAGGATCATGGTCTTGATGCCGAAAGGTTCCAGCGTGTCGGGGGTCACATCTCCGCCCGGCTTCATACCGTAATACCAACCGGCAAAGAACAGGTCAGGTTCGACCGCAACAAGGTTTTCGACAGTCGGGTATTTCGGCGCGAGTTCAGGGATATCGCCGCGCAGCGTGTCGAACTCGGGGCTGGTCTTGTACCATCCGGTGATGCCGGTCAGACCGACGATCTTGTCCTGCAGACCCAGCGCAAAGGCCATGTCGGTCATATTCATATCATGCACGACCAGACGTTCTGGCGCGGCATCAAAGACAAGCGGTTCACCGCAATTGTCAACCGTCACCTCTTGCGCAGCGGCGCCGCTTGCCATGGCAGTGACCAGCGCCACGGACCAGATTTGCTTCATTGATAGTCTCCTGAGTTTATGTGGAAAGCGTTGTTCTTCGGATGTCCAGAACAGGGATCATGCGGCCTTCGTGGTGAAAGCGCAGGTAATCGACACCGAAGGTTTCGCGCACACGTTCCGATGTCAGTACCTCGTCGACCGAACCAAACCCGGTCAGGCGCGTGGATTTCATCAGGGCAACATGGGTGGCGAATTCAGGGATCATGACCAAATCATGTACGATCATGACGACAGTAATGCCCAGATCCGCGACCAGAGACAGCATCCGCCCCTTCGCATCGGGATCCAAATGATTGGTCGGCTCGTCAAGAAACAGCAAAGTCGGGTTCTGTGCCAGCGCCCGAGCGATATGCGCGCGCTGACGCTCACCACCCGACAGTTGGGCCATCTTCTTGTCAGCCAGCGCGCCAAGGCCCGTAATATCCAATATACGGCTGAGCTCCTGCGCGTGTTCACCCGCAGACCGGTCCGCGCGGATCGGAATCTGGCCGAGCGCCACATAATCCCGCAGCGACAAGCGCCCGTCGGGCATCTCTTGCTGACTGACCACCGCGATCATCCGAGCACGCTCTTTTGCCGAGAGTTGCTTGAGGCTGCGCCCCTTGAGCAAAACATCCCCTAGTGCCAGCCCTTCCGCCCCACACAGCAAATTCAGCAGTGTGGTTTTACCTGCACCGTTGGGGCCCGCGATTGCCAGTATTGACCCTTCGGACAGCTCAAAGGATACGCCTTGCAGCAGTATGTCCCCATTCAAGGCATAATATTCGAGATCCGAAGCCACCAGAAACGGCTGGACGGTCATATCAACACCTCCTGACTGATCGGGGGCATGCGAGACAAGGTTTTGGTGTAAAGGGCACGCGGACGCTCGCTGGCTTTGGTCCAGCCATCCGGGCTCTGTTGATATTGACGGGCAAACTCGGCCAGGGCTTCGACGTCAATCAATGTCTGGATATCACCAAATAGATACTGCGCCTTGCCGACCGCTTGGAAACCTACGGTCACGGGATGCGCGCATCCTGCCATGCAATCGACAGCCCGGATCGCAAAGCGCTCGGGCAGCTTCGATTGAAGCGTATCATGCACTCCATCCACTGATTGCGCGGCCGCACAGGTCGAACAGATCAGAACAAAATGATCAGGTGCGCCAGGCATATAACCCCCCGCCTCTGCCCAAACGCAGTGCGAAGGTGCTGATTACAGAAACACGTGTATCACGTGCCATCAAAGCCTCCTTCCAGGACGCCCCGCCCCGGCTTGGTTGAACAACTGATGGCAGGTCTCCTGACTCGCGGGTCGGTGCTTGGCCATCCTTCCCGACCCCTGGGGCCAGTGGCTGTTTGGCTTCGCTCGCCGCTTACAGTTGCGGGGGCAGTTACGGGTTTGGCCAGTGTAGACCGCACCGTATTCCCTTTTCATCCCACGGGCGCACCCTTGGGAACCATCACCGGATTCAGTGCCTGAGATCGATGAATGCGTCAATACGAAAGTTATCACGCGTTACCGGTCGGCCGGACACAATCGCGCCACCCGCTCTTTCACGTCTCGGTTGGATTGGATAAGAGGGATCAACCCCTGCAAAGATGCGCGGGACAAACCCTCAGCGCTAAACAATCAGGAGCCCGCTCATGCCGTATCACCGCCTCGCTCTGGTAGCTGTGCTGGCAATTTCATCAACAAATTCGGCGCTGGCGCAATCTGCTGACGACAACCCCTCGGAACTGTTGCTGGAGCTCAATACCGTGCAAAAGGTGAACGGCGCCTGCCGCTTGACCTTTCTGGTTCAGAACGAAACCGGAAGCGATATCGAGAAGGCAGCTTTTGAGACCGTCATTTTCGACAGCTCGGGCCGTGTCGTTACGCTTTCTCTGTTCGATTTTCGGGATCTGCCGGCAGACCGT
This sequence comes from Ruegeria sp. AH3, assembly GCF_056536265.1. Lineage (NCBI taxonomy): Bacteria > Pseudomonadati > Pseudomonadota > Alphaproteobacteria > Rhodobacterales > Roseobacteraceae > Ruegeria > Ruegeria sp. AH3. The sequence goes on along the minus strand of NZ_JBQFJL010000002.1, from coordinate 594,050 downwards.
CCGCGCGTGCGTCAGTTCGGCCTGCCCGATCTCAACTGCGACTCGATCGGGCGCGTTCTGATCAATGGCGCAAACAGCTGCGTTGTCGACGGCTCAGAAAGCGATATCTGTGCAACAGGACTGAACCTTACCAGCCGGATAGATGTGGAGCTTTTGGGATGAACGCGCTTGAAGCATTGCGCCAGATCGTGGCTCTGGGCGGGCCAGTGGTGGCCATTCTGATCGTGATGTCAGTGCTGGCTCTGGCCGTCACGCTTTACAAACTGTGGCAATTCACCGTGACCGGAGTTGGACGACATCGGGTGCTGTCCCAGGCCCTGACGGCATGGGATGCCGGGGATCATCAGACTGCACGCGCGCGATTGGCGAAAAGCCACAGTTATCTGGCCCCATTGGTCGGTGCAGCCATGGATGCGCCCGATCTACCCGGTCTCGATGATCGTCTGGATGCTGAAGCCGGATTGGCCCTGGCAGGGCTGGAGCGCGGTTTTCGCCTTCTTGACACCGTTGCCCAACTCGCGCCTTTGCTGGGGCTGTTCGGGACCGTTCTGGGTATGATCGAAGCGTTCCAAAGCCTGCAACAGGCAGGCAGCTCCATTGACCCGTCGCTGCTTGCGGGTGGCATCTGGGTGGCGCTGATCACCACCGCCGTGGGGCTGGCGGTTGCGATGCCGACCTCAATGGTTCTGTCATGGTTCGAAAGCCGCACCGCGCGCGAGCGGGTCTTTGCAGACAAAGCACTGCGGACCGTGTTGGTACCAGGTCAGCTCGCCAAAGAGGCCGAGGCCATTTCAGCCGTGCCGGAACATGCGTAACCGGGCGCCATTTGTCCGGCGGACCCTGTCGATGACGCCACTCATCGATGTGATCTTTCTGCTTTTGCTGTTCTTCATGCTGACCTCGACCTTCTCAAAATTCGGCGAGATCGAGCTGAGCAGCACGACTGGCGGAACCGCGCAAACCAGCGAACCGTCTGAGCGGGTCTTTCTACAGCTCGGTGCGGAACGTCTTGTGTTGAACGGCACGGCGATAACCTTGGACGATCTCGCGACCGAGATCGAAACCGGGCAGGTGCTCGTCAGCCTCGATACCGATGTCACGGCCCAACGCCTGACGGATCTGCTGGTTCGGCTGCGCGGGCGCGAGGGGCTCAGCGTTCTGGTGCTGGAGTGAGCCGATGATTCGCCAGACCGCCCCCCGCCGAAAACGCGATTCAACCATAGCTCTGATCAACGTCGTCTTTCTGATGCTGATCTTCTTCCTGATCACCGGCACCATCGCACCACCACTGGACCCTGACCTCGACCTTGTGGACACGTCAGAGCTCGAAGGGCGCGAACCGCCCGACGCGCTGGTTCTGCACAAGGATGGAACGCTGAGCTTTCGCGGAACACCTACCGATGCTGAGACCTTCATGGCCGATCATGAGGAAGGGCCGGTACGGATCGTTCCGGATCGTGATGCTCCGGGTGCGCGCCTGATCGAAGTCACGGGCCTGCTGCGCCGCAATGGTGCGCCTTCCGTGTTTCTGGTCACAAAACGGACACTGGAATGATCCGGGGGTCGGTCATAGTTGCCGCGCTGGCCATTCTGGTGTCGCTGATTTTGCACGTTCTCGGCCTCAGCATGACTGCATCTGTTGAACCGGGTGAACCTGCCGCACAAGGCAATTCCGACGTGGTGGACCTGAGCAACAGCTTCGAAGATCTTGCGGAGACGCCCAGCGATCCAGTGGAACCCGAACCTGCCGAAACCCCAGAACCGGAAGCAGCCGAAATCCCCACCAGCGAAGCACTGGTTGCGTCCGACGATCCGCAACGCGTTTTTGCCCCCGATTTCGGCGAGGCTGAAACGGTTCAGCCAGAGGTGATCGAACCGCAGGACGCCGAACCGGCTGATCCCTCAGACAGCGAAGAACCTGCGCGCGCTGATGCCGAGACTGCAGAGCCGACTTCGGTTGATGAGGTTGCTGAAATCCCGCGAGGCGAACCGGCCACAGAACCAGAGCCGACAGAGGCCGAAGCGCCCGCCCCCCCGGTCATCGCTGCGCTGGAGCCGGAGGAGGAGGCGGATCTTGCCGCTTCAGAACAGGCAGTAACCGAGTCAATCCGTCCACGCCTACCTGATCGCACACCCAGCGAAGCGCCCGAAGGCGTGGCCGACAGCTCGGACCAATTCGCCGAGTTACGCTTTCCGCAACAGCTCATCGAGTCGCCACTAACGACCTTTCAACGCCAGGGCACCGATGCCTTTACCCGCGGCGATCGTCAGCGTCAGTCGGGCGGGCGCGGGCCGGGTAACTCCAACACCACCAACTATGCAGGGCTGGTACTGGTGCATTTGAACCGGACCCCAGCAGTCTTTGTGTCCGAGCGCGGATTTGCGCGGGTTTTCTTTCAGATCGACCCGGATGGCACACTCGCATGGGTTGAGATAACCGACAGTTCCGGTTCAACCCAGATCGACCGTGCCGCAAAAGAGCAGATCCGCAGAGCAGCCCCTTTCCCGCCGCCTCCGGGTGGAGTGAGCCGAAAACTCTCTTTCTACTATCAGAATGGCTGACCTTCAGGTCTCATTAAGCATTGTCGGCTTTTGAAGAATAATAAAAAGCGATCGCTTGCGCGCGGTTCTTGATCGATAGCTTCTCATAGATGTTCGACAGGTGGAACTTCACTGTATTGGTCGAAATTTGCAGCTCTTTCGATAACTCCCGGTTGGACATGCCGGTCGCCAAAGCTTCAAGGATCGCCAGTTCCTTGCGCGACAGCGTCTGCAACGGGTTTTGTTGCATCTTGCGCACGTCGATGAACAGAAAAACCATCTTGCCTTTGGCCACATCAACGCAGGTTTCAAGCAAGCCTTCGACGTCACCAGAGCGCGGTGCGAACCCGGCAGCACCCGCCTGCATGGCCTGACGCGGCACATCCCCGGCTTCATCACCATAGACCACAAACCGCGGGGCGTTGGCCTGTTCACGCAAAACCTCGATCAGTTTGGCTGCGCCCAACGCGGGCAGTTCCCAAGATACTACCCCCACTGCAACCGGGATGCGCATGACCGTACCAAGGAAGCCTTCGGCCGTAGCCGAGGTCGCCACGAGCGAGAATCGCGGATCACGCTCAAAGATTTCGGACATAGCCGAGAGGACCAGAGGGTTGTTGTTGGCCAGCATGACATCGATGGGGCGCTGTAACGTCTCGGTCATTGATTTCCTGTCCAATTTCGCAAGAACCCATCCATATGGGTAGGTACTATGTTGGTATACATCAGCATATTTACCTATTTGGGTAGTAATTTACCCATCCAAATAGGTATCCCAAAGCAGTAGTAAGTTACGTTGCGCAATGACGCAAGTTTCGGTTCTCCTCCAAGGAAAGGCGATCAGCGGGGCGAAACTTGTCCCTGCCGCCGCGGAGGAACATATGACTTTTCAAATCTACCCCAGCCTCGAAATCCCGGAAACCCTGGCCGCAGGTCCCGGACCGGGAAACACCGATGCCCGCGTTCTGCAGGCCTTTGCCCGTGCCGGCATCGCGGATCACATGCACGGTGATGTTCTGCGCGGGATGATCGAATGCAAGCACATGCTGCGCGAGGTCTGGGGCACATCAAACGCTTATACATTTGCCGTCGCGGGCACAGGCTGGAGCGGCCTCGACACCATGTTCTCGGCCGTCATGCCAGGCGACAAGGTCGTGGCCTTCACGAACGGCACTTTCTCGGGCATCGATGCATTGACCCTGCGCATCAAGGCCGCGACCCCGGCTGAACACGCGGCCAACCCGCTGGAACCGCAAGCCGCCAGTGTCACCGTGATCGAAGTTCCCCACGGCCAGCCCGTCACCGGCGAGATGATCGAAGAGGCTCTGGCCCGGCACAAACCGAAATGGGCCTTCATGGCGCATTGGGAAACCGGTTCGGGCCGTGTGAACGACATCCAGGGCTTTTCGGATGCTTGTGAACGCCACGGAGCGATGGGCCTGATCGACGCTGTGTCGTCGCTGGGCGTCGCGGACTTCCGCATCGATGATTATCCGGGTGTCGTTGGCTGGGCTTCATGCCCGCAGAAAGGCCTGTGCTGCCTACCGTTGACCTATGCGCCGGTTAGCTTCACCGACGCTTACATCGACGCGCTAAAAACCACCGGCGCCTACACCTACGTCCACAACCCCATTTTCGAGACCCGCCACTGGGGCATCGTTGACCGGCAGGACGTAGAAAAAGGTACTTATCACCGCACCCATTCGGGTTACGCCGTTGCCGCCTTCCATGAATCCCTGCGCCTGACTTTGCAGGAGGGGCTGGCCAAACGCGCGCATTCCTACAAGACGCATGAGGCCGTTCTGCGCGATGCCGTCAAGGCACTGGGTTGCAAAGTGATCTCGGACATGCCCAGCCTTGTGGTATTGAACCTGCCAGCCGAGCTTGCGGGCCGCGAGATGGAATTGGTGCAGAACTGCCGCGCCCGTGGCTTTGGCATCTGGCCGACGCTCAGCGCTCCGGTACAGGTCCGCATCGGCATCCTGAACCAGCTGAACCACCAGGCGATCAGCCGCATCGTGAAGCTGTTTGCCGAAGCGATCCGCGAGATGGGCGGCTCGGTGGATTTCGAAGCCATCGATGCGCTTCTGGAAAGCCGCTACGGCACATCTATCGCTGCATAAACGGGAGGAAATGCAGATGGATATCCACGAATATCAGGCAAAAGAGCTTCTGTCGAAGTTCGGCGTCGAAACACCTTCGGGGGCTCTCGCCTATAGCCCGGAACAGGCTGCGTATCGCGCGCGTGAACTGGGAGGCGATAAATGGATCGTGAAGGCTCAGGTGCACGCCGGTGGGCGTGGCAAGGCCGGGGGCGTGAAGCTGTGCAATTCGGAAAATGAAATCCACGAAGCCTGCGACGAGATGTTTGGCCGTAAGTTGGTGACGCATCAGACCGGTCCCGAAGGCAAGGGCATCTACCGCGTCTATGTAGAAACTGCGGTGGCGATCGACCGTGAGATTTATCTGGGCTTCGTTCTCGATCGCTCCAGCCAGCGGGTGATGATCGTCGCCTCGTCCGAGGGTGGGATGGAGATCGAAGATATTTCTGCCGAACGCCCCGACAGCATCGTCCGTTCGATCGTCGAGCCGGCGGTTGGCCTGCAGGAGTTTCAAGCGCGTGAGATCGCGTTCAATCTAGGGCTTGAGCCGCGCCTGATCCAGCACATGGTCCGCACCTTGCAAGGCTGCTATGCCGCTTTCAGCGAGCTGGACGCGACCATGGTCGAGATCAACCCGCTGGTCATCACCGGCGATGACAGGGTGCTGGCGTTGGACGCGAAGATGAGCTTTGACGACAACGCCCTGTTCCGCCACCCGCAGGTCGCAGAGCTACGCGACAAAAGCCAGGAAGACCCGCGCGAAAGCCGGGCGGCGGATCGTGGCCTGTCTTATGTCGGACTGGACGGCAATATCGGTTGCATCGTGAACGGCGCCGGTCTGGCCATGGCCACGATGGACACCATCAAGCTGGCCGGTGGTGAGCCTGCAAACTTTCTGGACATCGGTGGTGGAGCCTCGCCTGAACGGGTGGCCAAGGCGTTTCGACTGGTTCTTTCCGATGACAATGTTCAGGCGGTTCTGGTCAACATCTTCGCTGGCATCAATCGCTGCGACTGGGTTGCCGAGGGTGTCGTGCAAGCGCTGCGTGAACTGGAGTTGGATATCCCCGTGATCGTCCGTCTGGCGGGCACCAATGTCGAGGAAGGTCAGAAAATCCTCGCCAAATCGGGCCTGCCGATCATCCGCGCAACCACCCTTATGGAAGCCGCCGAACGCGCCGTGGGTGCGTGGCGCAACGACCTGACCCAAAACACCAAGATGAGGGCCGTGTAATGAGCATTCTTCAGGACCGCGACACCCGCGTTATCGTTCAAGGCATCACCGGACGCATGGCGCGCCTGCACACCAAGGACATGGTGCAGTATGGCACCAACGTCGTTGGCGGCGTTGTTCCTGGCAAAGGCGGAGAGACCGTCGAAGGCGTACCCGTCTTCGACACCGTCAAACAGGCGGTCGAGGCCACCGGTGCCGAAGCCAGCCTCGTCTTCGTACCGCCCCCCTTCGCGGCGGATTCAATCATGGAGGCCGCAGATGCAGGTATCCGCTATTGCGTCTGCATCACTGACGGTATCCCGGCGCAAGACATGATCCGCGTCAAGCGCTACATGTATCGCTATCCCAAAGACAAGCGCATGGTGTTGACCGGCCCGAACTGCGCCGGAACCATCAGCCCCGGCAAGGCGCTGCTGGGTATCATGCCGGGCCATATCTACCTGCCGGGCACTGTGGGCATCATTGGACGCTCGGGCACGCTGGGTTATGAGGCTGCGGCGCAGTTGAAAGAGCGTGGCATTGGCGTCTCGACCAGCGTAGGCATCGGCGGCGATCCGATCAACGGCTCGTCTTTCCGAGACATCCTTGAGCGGTTCGAACAGGACGAAGACACCGAGGTCATCGCCATGATCGGTGAGATCGGCGGCCCTCAGGAAGCCGAGGCGGCGGAGTATATCCGTGACCACGTCACCAAGCCTGTTGTGGCCTATGTCGCGGGTCTGACCGCGCCCAAGGGCCGGACCATGGGCCATGCCGGCGCGATCATCTCGGCCTTTGGCGAAAGCGCCAGCGAGAAGGTGGAAATCCTGTCGGCGGCGGGTGTGACAGTTGCCGAAAACCCCGCGGTGATTGGCGAGACCATCGCCCGTGTCATGGGAAAGGCTGCGTGATGGTCAAACCTTCGGTCCTTGTCACCCGTCGCTGGCCTGCCGCCGTCGAGGCGCAACTGGCCGAAAACTACAACGCCGTGCTGAATACAGGGGACATTCCGATGTCTCCGGCGGAACTCCGCGACGCGTTAAAGACATACGACGCGGTTCTACCTACCGTCACCGACACGCTCAGCGCCGAGGCGCTGGACGTGGCCGCAGCTCAGACCAAGATTTTGGCCAACTACGGCGTCGGGTACAGCCATATCTGTGAACCGGCGGCCCGCGATCTGGGCATGACGGTCACCAACACGCCCGATGTTCTGTCTGAATGCACCGCCGATCTGGCCATGACGCTGCTGCTGATGGCCGCCCGCCGCGCCGGTGAGGGCGAGCGCGAGCTGCGTGCTGGCGGATGGACCGGCTGGCGCCCGACCCATCTGGTCGGCACCAAGGTCAGCGGCAAAACGCTGGGCATCATCGGCTTTGGCCGCATCGGTCAGGAAATGGCCCGGCGCGCGCATCACGGGTTTGGCATGAAGATCGCGGTCCAGAACCGCAGCGCCGTGTCGCCCAACGTGCTGAAGCAGTTCGATGCTACCCAAGTCGAAACGGTGGATGATCTGCTGCCGCATTGCGACTTTGTCTCGCTGCACTGCCCCGGCGGGGCTGCGAACCGGCATCTGATCAACGGACGTAGGCTGGACCTGATGAAGTCCGACGCCTTCCTGATCAACACCGCACGCGGCGAGGTGGTGGACGAGCATGCCTTGGTGCAGTCGCTGATGTTCGACACGATCGGCGGCGCCGCACTGGATGTGTTCGACGGCGAGCCACGCATTAGCCCCGACCTGCTGCAATGCGACAACCTCGTGATGCTGCCGCATCTGGGCAGCGCAACAAAAGAAGCACGCGAAGCCATGGGCTTTCGCGTGCTCGACAATCTGGGCGACTTCTTCGCAGGCCGCCCACCCCGTGACCGCGTGATCTGACGCACCCTTCTTCAAAGGACCAACTCATGAGCTTTTATGCCCTTGAACAAGCCCCCGCGCGCCTGAACCGCAGTGAACTCGCCGTGCCCGGCAGCCAGCCCGGCATGTTCGAAAAAGCCGCCGAATCGGATGTGGACGTGATCTTCCTCGATCTTGAGGACGCGGTAGCCCCGGACGAAAAAGAACAAGCCCGCAAGAATATCATTCAGGCCCTGAACGATATCGACTGGGGCAGCAAGACCATGTCGGTCCGCATCAACGGGTTGGACACGCATTACATGTATCGCGACGTTGTGGATGTAGTCGAACAAGCCGGTGAGCGGCTGGATCTGATCATGATCCCCAAGGTCGGCACCGCAGCGGATGTTTATGCCGTCGACATGATGATCACGCAGATCGAAGACGCGATGGGTTACAAGAAACGCATCGGGTTCGAGCATATCATCGAGACCGCTCTGGGCATGCAGAATGTCAGCGAGATCGCAGCTGCCTCAAAACGCAACGAAAGCCTGCATTTCGGTGTCGCGGACTATGCGGCTTCGACCCGAGCACGGACGACAATCATCGGTGGTGTGAACCCCGATTACGCGGTTCTGACCGATCCCGACGCAGACACGCACCGGGCCAGCCATTGGGGTGACATGTGGCACTATGCTCTGGCCCGCATGGTTGTGGCAGCCCGCGCTAACGGGTTGCGGCCCATCGACGGCCCTTTTGGTGATTTTCAGGACCCCGAAGGCTACAAAGCTGCTGCGAAACGTGCTGCAGTGCTGGGTTGCGAAGGCAAATGGGCGATCCACCCCAGCCAGATCGCGCTTGCGAACGAAGTCATGTCGCCCAGCGACGCTGAGGTCACCAAAGCGCAACGCATCCTCGTCGCCATGGCCGAAGCCGAAACCACTGGCAAAGGTGCCGTTTCACTGGACGGTCGTCTGATCGACTATGCCTCGATCCGGCAGGCAGAGGTCATGGTCGAAAAGGCCCGTCAGATCGCTGCCGCTTGAACAGATAAACACCCCGGCGCGCATTCTTCCTGTTGGCAGGATGCGCGCACTCTCAGCTTCTGACCTCAAATCAATAGTTTACGGACCCTTAGATCTGCGCATACCCTGACCCGGCGTCACTATCAGGAACAGGGCTTTGAAAATCGTTTCAGGCGGACAGACCGGTGTAGACATGGCAGCGCTTGAATTTGCCAGAGCAAACGGTTTGTCCTATGGCGGTTGGGTGCCAAAGGGTCGAACAAATGAATGTGGTCGTATATCTGAAGATTTTGAGGGCCTAACCGAGACACGATCCGAAGACGTTATCGAAAGAACCCGGTTGAACGTCGCATCCGGCGATGCCACGGTTGTATTCGTCGATGGATCAACCAGCCCGGGCACGCAACAGACCATCGCCTTCGCCTCGGATGTCGGCAAACCACATCTTGTGATCGATCTCAGGGACGGGATCGAATCCTGCACGCGTCAGGTCGAAACATGGTTGCTGGCCCACCCTGTAGGAATTTTGAACATCGCCGGCCCCCGCGCCTCGGAAGCACCGGGCATCGGCGCAAAAGTAACCGAGGTGCTGAGAGGCAACCTGCTGTTGCTCAGCAGTTGACCAGAGGTTTCCTGGTGAAATTCGCTAGTTGATTTAGCGGAACCTAAGCGAGTTACCTCGAACCCATGAGGATGTGCTAGAGTTCTGGCCTGTTTAAGAGGTCGGCCATGTCAAACACGCGCGCGTTCGAAAAGATGGAGATTGACGGCTGGTCCAACCCAGCCATCGCCAAGGGGTATGCGGATGGTTTTGCCCAAGCGACGCGGGTCGTCGCCGAGCGGCTATCTGATGCAATAAAGGCAGAGAGCGGAACTCAGGTCCTCGACCTCTGCACCGGTCATGGTGTGGTGGCGGCCGCATTGCTCAAGCGTGGGGCATCAGTTGTCGGATTGGATTTCTCTCAAGCGATGATTGCGCTTGCCAAATCTGCCGCCCCCGAAGCGGTGTTTATCCATGGGGATGCAATGGCAATGGAATTTGAAGACGCCAGCTTCGACGCAGTGACCATTGGCTTTGGCGTTCCCCATTTTCCTGATCCTTTACGCGGCTTGACCGAGGCCGCACGGGTTTTGAAACCAGGTGGTCGGCTGGCGTTTTCGATTTGGCAGGGCAAAGGCTCGGAAGGCGCCTTTGGATGGCTGTTCGACGCGGTAGGACGCTTGGGCGACCCAGAAGTTTCATTACCCGAAGGGCCAGATGCGCACTTGCTGGCAGACAAAACTGTAGCGCAATCTCTACTCACCGAAGCCGGTTTCACCGAGATATCTTCAGAGGTTTTAGCCACACAATTGGCGGTGTCAGAGCCCGAGTTTCTGTTTGACGCCTTTGACCGGGGCGCCGTTCGTGCGGCCGCGCTGCTCAGCGGTCAGCCTGCGGCCAAACGTGACGCCATTCGCACCGATCTGGCCGCACGGGCGCGCGCCGAAGGTGTAAGACAGGATTCCGGTATCTTGGTTCCTGCGCCCTCAGCCATCGTCTCGGCGATCAAGAAATGACCCCACATATCCAAAGTGGAAGCCGAAGCGCTCCAGACATAGCCAGACGGGGCACTATCCTATAGTCTCGCAGATAACTTCGCGGCTCTGGCCTAGGACGCGAAGCGGGGGTTAAATGTTATGAGGCTCAAATATGGGGGGCATGTCGCCAGTTCCAGGTCAAAACGGACTCAGTCACATCACGCGCCATTGCGATGCCGCTGACATGGTCAGAGGCCGCTAATGGTCGGGCGGGCAACCGGTTCCGATACCGATCTTGACGGGATGGAGCATCGGCATCTGACGGTGATGCTGGTGGATCTCGTCGGGTCTACTGTGCTGGCCCAAACACTTGAACCCGAAGACCTGTTATCAACCACACTGCGGTATCAGAAGCTGGTCGAACAGGCGGCAGCAGAATTCAACGGCAGGGTGCTGCAGATCGTCGGCGATGGTATTCTTGTGGCCTTTGGATGGCCTGCCGCATCCGAGAACAATGCCGAACGCGCCCTGCGCGCAGCGCTGCGTACTCACGCTGATCTTGCGACGCTGGCGGGCCCGATGGATCTGAGTTGCCGTATCGGAATTGCATCCGGTGTTGTTCTGGTTGGCGATATCGCACTTGGGTCCAATGTTCAGCCAGACGCCATATTCGGCGCGACACTCAACCTTGCTGCACGATTGCAGGCTCTGGCCGCACCCGGAGAGACGATGGTTTCGGGCGCAGCACGCACTCTTGGGGCAGGACAACTGGAGTTTGAGCCCCTGGGTACACAAACACTGGCCGGGTTTGATCATCCTGTGCCGGTCTATCGACTGATCGGTGAGGCGCAGGAAACGCTCCATCTGAAAGACCGGACAGCCTTGTTCGGACGTGACGCTGAATGCGATCAGTTGCAAAACGCCTGGTCAGAGGCCAAAGCCGGGCGCGGCGGGGTGGTCCATCTGATGGGCGAAGCTGGCATTGGGAAATCCAGGCTGATCCGCGATATGCGCAAGGCCATGAGCCCCCGCGCTTGGGTGACTTATCATTGCAGCCCATTCCGGGTGAACACGCCTTTTCATCCCTTGGCAACACAGGTCGAGCGCTGGTGCGGCATCCAGAATGGCGATAACACCGACACGCGGCGTAACCGCATTACCCAGCATCTGTCTGATATTCTGGATGGCCCCCAGCTTGAGACGCTGTTCTTCGTTCTGGCCCCCGGCCCCGGCGATTGCGGCGCGACCAGCGAGGACGAGCTGCGCAGAAAACTCTCTGATATCTTTCTGCGCGTATATCAGCGGCTCAGCTCGGATGGGCCGGTTTTGCTTGTGGTCGAGGATCTGCAATGGGCCGATCCTTCGACCGTTTCGATCCTGCGTGACGTCGCCAAACATCTGATCGGGTTTCCGATTTTGATGCTGATCGCCTCGCGCGAGGAATTACCGCAAACGCTTGAAACTCGGATCCCATCGCTTAGGCATATGCGCCTTGAACCACTAGGCGAAAAAGATGCCGCAGCGCTGGCGAGGGCTGCGTCGGATGCACAGCTGGACGACGTCACGACTGCGCAGATCGTGGCCCGCAGCAACGGTGTCCCGTTGTTTATCGAAGAATGCGCCGTAGCGATCGCTGCATCACCGGGTCGCGTCGCCGGCAATATTCCCACGACGCTGCACGACCTTCTGGCACAACAGGTCGACGCAGCCGGTGAACTGCGCTGCGCAGCGGTCGAGGCAGCAGTGATCGGTGGGGCCTTCGATGCGGTATTGTTGTCGCATATCAGCGACCTCAGCCAGTCGGATGCGGAAGAGGCAATCTCTCGCCTCGCAGCCGACGGAATGCTGCAACCATTGCCAAAACTTGGTGCGCGTCGCAGCCAGTATTGGCGCTTTCGGCACGAACTGGTACGAGAGGCCGCTTATCAAAGCCTTGTCCGGGACCGTCGCACCCATCTTCACCAACGCACTGCCGAAGCGCTGACCGCACAGCCGGAGGCTGCACGGCAACCCGAATTGATCGCACGTCACTGGGAACTTGCAGGCTCTGCCCCGCGTGCGGTGGCAGCTTGGATCGAGGCGGCGCGTCAGAACCTGCGGCGACATGCCAGCAGTGAAGGGGCACAGCAGGCCCGAAATGGGTTGCGCCTGCTGGACGCCCTACCCGCCGAGCATCGCGACAAATCCGAACTGAGCCTGCAATTCCTGTTGGCCGCTGCCGAGCGCGTTCGGGTCGGTTATGGTTCTGAACCTGCGATTGAAGCATTCGCACGCAGCTTTGAACTGGCCAAGAAACTGGACGACCGCCGGACGCTGGTCCGCGCCGGGCGCGGGTTGTTCACCGCTGCGATGGTAAAGGGGGATTACTACAACGCAGAACGCTGGGGCACCGAGATGGTCGATGCGTATGACGATCATCACACCAGAATGGTCGGCAACTATATTCGCGGTGCGGCCCTGTCTCCACGCGGGAAATTTGCTGCGGCAACCGACGCTTTGAACGAGGCCACCGCCCATGCCGAGGCGCATGCCGCAGAGGCCGGGAACGAACCGGATGTGGCCGCGATGATACAGATTGAGGCCATGACCGCGCTGGTCCAATGCTTTCAAGGGCAGGCCGACGCCGCGCTTGCCGGGGCGAAATCAGCCGTCGACGCCGCTGGATCACTTGGTCAGCCGTTGATGCTGGCCAATGCGCTGCACTGGATGACCGAGATCCATATGCAACTGGATCATCCGGACTATCCCCATGTCGCCAAATTGCTTGATGAAGCGGTGCGCAACAACGGAGGCCCCTATTACCAGGCGGTTGCCGTTGCCCACCTTGCAGGATCAGCGATCCGTTCTGAAAATCCCAAACATGGCGTTCAACTGCTCGAAGCCGCCTGGCAGAAAATGCGAGAAACGGGAGCTGAAGCTGCTGGCGTTCTGGTCAATACAGAACTGGCCAGGGGGCATCTGGCATTGGGCCAGATCGACAAAGGGCTATCCGCCGTCGAAGCAGGGCTGGCCTGCGCGGCATCGACTGGCGAATGTAACTACGAGGCGGAATTGCGCCGGATCCAGGCCTCGCTTTTGCTGGAAGAAGGAAGCTCTGTCGCCGCGGCCGAAACGGCGCTGCATCAGGCCGTTTCTGTGGCCGAAAAGCAGGGCGCGCGATTGTATGAGTTGCGGGCATTGAATGATCTGGCCTGTATCCAGCCGGCAAACACCGAACTCGCCGACCGTATCGCAAAATTGCAGACAGATGACCTTGCGACCTATGCCAGTGCTTAATCCCTGCGTCCCAGTACGCATTCATCGGGGTTCAACCCAACAAACGCTGCGATTTCGGCAAAGGTCGACGTGCGTTTGACCATGTCAAATCCGCGCGCCGTGAAGGTTTCTTCCGAATACAGGTTCTTGGATACCATGGGATTGTTCATCAGTTGCGTGATCGCGTCATATCCAACCATCGAGGTCATCAGATCACCCATGATGACTGTGCCCTTATGCTGCTCGGCAAAAAGGCCCGGAAATAGCTCGACCCGGTCGACATTGCAATATAAGCGGCTGAGATCCGCGACCAACTCGTCGGCAAAAGGCTGATCCCCAACAAGTTCGGCAAAGCTGGTGTGGGGTTTGCGTCGGAAATGATGACGATATGCGTTCAATGACGGCAGCCGGGCCTTGCGGGTCAGCGCGATGGTCGCTTCGACCGGTGCAGGGGCGTCTTCTGAGGGTTTCTCGAACATGAAATCCGGCGTATTGCGCAGCGACATCCGGGCTGCGGGCTGATGTGAGAGGGATTCAATCATCTTCTCAAGCCCCGTCTCTTCGACCAGCCGGGGGTTGAACCGGAAGCCTTCGGTTCCAACCTGAACGCCGTCAATCAGGAACCGATCAGGGATCATCGAATGCCACCGGTAGAGCAGGTTGAACTCGATCGCGATCTGGTTGGAATGCTGCCAATGTTCCCGGCGATTTACACCAACCGGCAGCTTGAAAGGCATGTTGGCGATGTGGCCGATATAATCCTCCATCACCACCTTGATCAGCAAGGCGATCAGCGCGCAACGGGTGGTTTGAAACACCCTCTCTTTGTCCCAACCGGGTGTCCCGCGCTGTTGCAGCCAAAGGATATCAGCTAGCTGGTTATGCGTCCGCAACATCAGCGTATTGATCACCACATAACCGATGGTGCCATTGCCGTTGTCGAGCCCGGTGGCATGAAAGTCGAGCAAGCGTTCATTGATCTGGTCACAATCCAGATCGGGACGCGCACGTTTCAGGGCATCTCGCAGCTTTTGCTCACAATGCAACTTCCGCCCGGCATTGCTGCCTCCGGTGGCGAGACTGCCATCGAATGGTGGCGCAAATTCCACCCCGCCGGATGCAGCCCGCCGGAACAGCTTGGGCGACCATGTTTCACCATTCTCATCCGTTCTGACGGCCATCCGATGGGTCAACTCGCCCGTCTCGGGGTCACGTTCGCGCAGCATGTCGGTCTGGTAATCGTGCAAGCCATAGATCTGGCACAGATCAACCTCATGGTTTGAATCCGTCTGATCAGCCGGACCTTTGGGGCCGAATGTGCGCAGAAAACTGTCCGTGAACCATTGTGCCGCCGAGATGAACAGCAATGTCGAGCCCTGCGGGCACAGTAACGTCAGCGGACTGCCGTCCATCTGCTTGCGCCGTCGGAACAGATCGGCCACCTCGTCTTCGGGCGGCAGGAGCGGTGAAGGTTCCTCGGGCGGCAAATGGCGGCCAATCCACTTGTGGGAATAGACACCAGACCATGTTGTGTAGTCTGCCCCCAATGTCAGAGGGCGCGGCCGGTGAACCCGGGCAGCCCGTGCAAGCCTCAGCGCCACAAGACGGCTCGCAAGCCCGCGGTTCACCTGGAACAGGTGATCAAGCAATGTATCAATATCCAGCATCCTTGAACCTCCGTTCGGTTAGCGATTGGGGAAACGCGCGCGTGCAAGGCTCAGATAGGTTCTGAGGCGGATGGTGTTGATCGGTCCAAGCGGCTCATGTTCAGCAGTGACGCGCCAGGGAGAAAAGCTCATGGCGTCGCCATCATGCGGGTCAAACGCGGCGTGTTGGGCAATTGTAATATCCGCCACCGGGGTCACCGTCGGATGGTGCGGATCCAGCGGTGCATCCGGTTGCGGGTCACTCGCCCAGCGGATGCGATTGTCCAGAAGATCGAAATCATCGCCCTCGCGAGGTGGTTCGACGATGCAGAACTCAAAACGGTTCTCGCCAGATGCCACATCCTGTCGCAAGTGCTGCCCGATCCCATCGGGACTATCCACCGGACATTCGGGAGCTTCGGGCCTTACGCTGCGCGCGAGGTAGCGTACAATCAGGTCAGGCCCCAGCCGATAAGGCGTTGTTGACCAAAAATGTGCAGAAAAGGGCGAGTGCATATAGTTCGACGCGAACTCAACCGCGATACGCTGATGTCGCTTCCCCTCTTTTGTCAGCAGCACACGTAAGGCGGCGCGCAGACCTTCCCGGATCAGCCGCAGGCTCCACCCTCGCCGCTTGTTCATGGCGTGCTTCAAAGCCTGACCCGTCGCAACAAGGCGGTTCAGCCGCTCATAATCTATCGGCTCATAGCTGGGAAAGGTGTCCTTGTCGGTCAGTACGAAATCAAAATCGTCGCTGATCTGCGCAATTCCCAGATGTTCCAGCGCTTTGGCGTCAATCAGCTTGGGTTCGGGCACGTCGAACAGCTTGATCGCCATTCCATGGGCATCAGGCTTGCGATCATCCAGATGCGCCCCGTTAGAAAAACGAATGGCAGCTTCATAAGTACCCGGTTGTGCAAAAAGCCCATGGCAAAGATGGGCCGGCAGGTCGTCCCTGATGCGAAAGCTGGCGGCGACGCAACCATGACTGCGCCCATGCTGCGCTCGCAATCGTCGCCCATTCCAGCGAGGTACCGCTTCCCGGTTCTGATCGATAACGTCCTGAACAAGATCGGGGGGCACGGAGTTATCGGACATTTTCAACAATCAACCTGGTTCACAAAACTAATCCGGTTACGACACGCCTAAATATGCCGAACAAATGGCATTTCTGAATTCTAACAGCCTACACCAGTTTGCCTTTTCCATCAAATCCGCAAGTTGCAGCCCGTTGATTGACCCGTCGGGAAACCGTCACGACATAGCCCGTGGTCAATCGCGACAATGCCAGCCAATGGAACAAACCGGCAATCCTATCACAGGCGATTTAGCTTCAGATCGTTTCCGAGCGCGCTTCGTTTACGACCCAGTTCCGGAAAGCCTCGGCATCAGGACTCAATTGAGCACCTGCATTCGTCAAAACATGATACTCCTCGACCCCTGCAACTTCATGGCCCGGCAAACATCGTTTCAGCCCAAACTTCCCAATCAAATCATCGCTGGCCGGAGGTCGCGCCAGTGCAATTCCACACCCTGCCCCGGCCAGAGCCAAGGCATTCAGGGTCGTGTCGACATAGTTTACCCTCGCCCGTTCCGGCAGCACATCTGCCCCGAGAACCTGCACCCAGTTTTTGCGATGATCTGCGACCTCGATCAGCATGTGATCCAAGATGTCATCCGCGTTGTGGATACGTGCCGCCAAGTCGGGGTGCGCAACCGGTATCAACGTTTCCCCAAAAAGCCGCTGAGCCTCAGTCCCCGGAGGCGGTTGCCCAAACGCGATCCAGACTTCTGCGGTCCGGGGCGGTGTTTCAGGGCGGCCCGACAGAGAATACAGCTCTAACGACACTCCCGGATGGGCTTCAAGAAATCCCGGCAGCCGCGGTGCAAGCCATCCAGCCGACAACAGCAGCGACACCCCGACAACCAGTGGCTTGGATCGAGGCGAGGACAGGACGGCGGCAGCGGCCTCCATCCGACCCAGCGACTCCCCCACAACAACCAGCAAGCTCCGCCCGGCTTCAGTAAGCGCCACACCCGCAGCTTTGCGTTCAAATAGCGGTCGCCCAAGATGCTTCTCCAGCGCCCGTATTTGCTGACTGACAGCAGGTGGCGACATGGCCAGACGTTCCGCCGCGCGGGCAAAACTACCGGTGCGCGCAGCGGCCTCGAAAACACGCAGCCAATTGAGGGATGGGATCCGTTTGCTCATGACAAAGAATAAGTTCAGCTTAACCTCTGGGGCAAGAGAAACGTCTTCTCAGATGGCACGCACCCATTAGGCTCAATCCAGCATCAAGGGAGGAAACGATGCGAGATTCGATGCCAGACTATGTCGAAAGCTACCGCGCAAACGGCTACGTCGCGGGATTACCCGTGTTTTCCGAAGATGAAGTCTCAGCGCTGCGTCAAAAAATCGAAACGCTTGAGGCAGAACATGCCGTGGGTGCAGCCGGATATGACTTAAATCAGTTTTTCCGCGTCAATGGCCATGTCGTGATCCCTCTGATGGCCGAACTTGCCAGAACACCTGCCATCCTGGACATTGTTGAAGGAATTCTGGGCCCTGACCTGCTGGCTTGGTCTGTGGAACTGTTCATCAAAGAACCACACAGCCCTCATACCGTTTCATGGCATCAGGACATCACATATTGGGGAATGGGCGAAACCGATGATGAGGTGACCGCTTGGGTCGCATTGTCCGACGTTTCAGTAAAGGCGGGCTGTATGCGCTTCATTCCCGGCAGCCACAAAGGCGGGATCGCTGACCATGAGGACACTTTTGCCGAGGACAATCTCCTGTCGCGCGGGCAATCCATTGCGGGGATCGACGAAAGCATGGCCCAACACGGATCACTGAAACCCGGCGAGATGTCCCTGCATCACGGACGCTGCTTTCACGCCTCGGGCGCCAATGGCAGCGATGATCGCCGCATCGGTCTGGCGATCCGCTATGTCACGCCTGCGGTGCGAGATCATGCGCCGGGGCGAGATTGGGCGATGCCCGTGCGCGGCGAAACCCCGGCTGGTGGCTGGGGGTGTATTGCAGGCCCACGCGGCTTGTTTCATCCTGCCGATCTGGCACTCTATCAAAAGATACTCGAGGGTCAGGCAGCGACTCTCGCCGCGGGTGCGGATCAGGCAGTCGGATTCTATGCAACTGGAGACAGCAAATGAACGAAACGGTCAGCTTCACAGCGATGAAAGACGGCACCAAGGAGGATTACGAACTTCTTGAGCGCCTCGAGAAACCCTTCCTCGCGCTGACCGCCGACCGCGTGCTGGAAGAATTGCGCCGTGCAGGTGAGGTCACTCTGGAAGGCTATCCGATCACACGTCTGCAGCACGGTTTGCAGTCAGGAACCCGTGCCCTTCGCGATGGCGTTGATATCGATTGGGTCGTGGGCGCACTGCTGCATGATATCGGCGACGGTCTGGCCCCGCAGAACCATGACCGCATGTCTGCCGAGGTAATCCGCCCCTTCGTTCGGTGGGAGGTCTCGTGGACTATCGAACATCACGGCATCTTCCAGACGCTCTATTACGGGCACCATTATGGCTGGGATCGTAACGCCCGTGATCGGTATCGCGATCACCCGTTGTTCAACACCTGTGCCGCCTTCTGCGAGCATTGGGATCAATCAAGCTTCGATCCCGATTACCCCATGGAGTCGCTGGAGTTTTTCGAACCCATGGTGCGTGAAGTGTTCGGCCGCACGGCCTATGACCCTGCCGTGATCCGCGAGGGAGAGATCACCAACCTGCCCGAACAGCTTGGCGGGAAATAAGAGATACACAGCATGAAACGTATCTACGATTTCAGTCGCAATCCGGCTGAACGAAACTTCACGGTCGCCGATCTAAAAGCGCTCAAGGGGTCGGGCCGCACGTTGTCGATGGCTAACCCGGCCAACAACGACGAACTGCAAGCCTGTGTCGACGCGGGCATTGACTTGTTCGTCGTCGGCGCGGACCAGATGGAAGACGTGCGTCGTATCGCGCCAACTCATTTTACTGGCGCGGGTTCGTCATGGGCGCAGTTTGGCTCAGATGACGAAATCATTGCGCATGCCTACGAGACCATGCGCAATGGTGCCGACATGTATTATACTCTACGGTCTTTCGACGTCATGGAGCGCATGGCCACCGATGGCATTCCTGTGCAAAGCCATATCGGTCTGATCCCGACATTCAGCCATCACTGCGGCGGGTTGCGTGGCTGGGGTCGAAAGGCCGACGAAGCCATAAAAATCTTCCAAACGCTGAAACGCATGGAGGACGTAGGCGTATTTGCTGTCGAGGCCGAGTGCATTGCAGAAGAAGTCCTGTCAGCCGTTAACACCAAGACAACGGTTGTAACGTTCTCTCTGGGCTCGGGGAACGCCGGAGATGCGGTATTCTCATTTGTCGCAGATATCTGTGGCGAATCCAGCGAAGAGGAGACCCCTCCAAAACATGCGCATGCGTTTGGCAATGTCGGGCGGTTGCATAAACAAATTCATCAGGAGCGCGTTGCTGCATTGTCCGAATTTCACAACGAAGTCACTGCGGGTCACTTTCCATATCCGGCGACCAATATCGGCATGCTGGACGGCGAGCATGAGAAATTCCTCGAAGCTTTGGACAAATGGCGTCCGACGCATGAATAGCTGTGATCGTATGTCAAAAACTCTAAGCTTGGATCAGTCTTTCTAACAGGTCCAGCAGCTGTTCGTATTCTTCGTCGCCAAGGGTTTCCCGGAACTGGGCGGCGATACGGGCACCTTCTTCAATATTGTCGTCAATGATGGCCTGCCCCTTGGGCAGAAGTGAGATGATCTGCCGTCTTCGATCATCCGGATCGGATTGACGCAGGATATACTCTTTCTCGGACATGGACTGCAGAATGCGCGTAACACTTGGCGCTAACAGTCCCGCGCGCCCGGCCAGTGCGGTGGCATCAACTGGCCCCCATTCATCCAGCACGCGGAGGATGCGCCATTGCTGCTCGGTCAGCCCGGAATCTTGCAACATGGCGCGGATCGGGGCCATTACAGATTCCCGCGCTCGGATCAGGGAAATCGGCAGAGACCGCGTAGTGGGTGGCAACTCATGTGCCTTGGAGTAAGCTTTTTTGCGCATGGCCCTGCTTAACATTGTTATCATGTTAATAAAAGAGCTTGACTCGAGGGATGTCATTTATTTATCGTGTGAATTATTAACATGACAAGGAAAACATGTGCCGCACTTTCAGATCGATTATTCGGGAAATCTTGAAAAGATCGTCGATATGACCGGTCTGTGTGAATGTATTCGCGCCACCGCTACCGGAATTGAGACCTTCCCGATGGCCGGTATCCGCGTGCGGGCCATACGGGTCGATCACTATGCCATTGCCGATGGCGATCCGCAGCACGGGTTCATCGACATCTCGGTCCGCCTGCGCGCAGGTCGTGCAGATGACGTAAAGCGAGCGGCGACCAAGGCTCTGTTTGACGCCGTGACGGAATTTTTGGCCCCGGCCATGAAAGGCCACTCGATCGCCGTGTCGCTTGAGATGCGCGATATCGACCCCGAACTGTCGCCTAAAACAGGCACAACCCGAGATCACCTGAGGAGTGCAGAATGACAGCACTGAGCCAGAATATTGAGAAGCTGAACGAGTTTTTGGCCCGGTTCCAAGCAGATGGCGTCAAGAACCGCGTCGCGGGTGAGGATCGGGACGGATCGGGCGGCGTTTTCCAGACGACCTCCCCCGTAGATAAATCGGTGATCTGTGATGTCGCGCGCGGCAATGCGCAGGATGTCGACGCCGCAGCCTGCGCAGCCGCAGACGCCTTCCCGGAATGGCGCGACATGCCCGCACCCCAGCGGCGGCGTATTCTGCTGAACATCGCCGACGCCATCGAGGCGCGCGCCGAAGAAATTGCTCTGTGCGAGTGCTGGGATACCGGGCAAGCATATAAGTTCATGTCCAAGGCCGCTCTGCGCGGGGCTGAGAACTTTCGGTATTTCGCCGATCAGGTCGTTCAGGCGCGTGACGGGCAGCACCTGAAATCCCCGACCCTGATGAATGTCACGACCCGCGTTCCAATTGGTCCGGTGGGTGTCATCACACCCTGGAACACACCATTTATGTTGTCGACCTGGAAGATCGCTCCGGCACTGGCCGCGGGCTGTACGGTCGTCCACAAACCCGCCGAGGCGAGCCCCCTGACCGCCCGTCTACTGGTTGAAATAGCCGAAGAGGCCGGGTTGCCCAAAGGTGTTCTGAACACCGTCAACGGATTTGGTGAGGACGCGGGCAAGGCGCTGTGCGAACATCCCAAGATCCGTGCCATCGCCTTTGTCGGCGAAAGCCGGACCGGTAGCCTGATCACCAAGCAAGGGGCAGATACGCTCAAACGCAACCATCTGGAGCTTGGCGGCAAGAACCCCGTGATCGTCTTTGAAGACGCCGATCTGGAGCGCGCATTGGATGCGGTGATCTTTATGATCTACTCGATCAATGGCGAGCGCTGCACATCCTCGTCGCGTCTTCTGGTTCAGGACACAATCCGCGCAGACTTTGAGGCCAAGCTGGTCGAACGTGTAAATAACATTCGCGTTGGACACCCACTGGATCCCGCGACCGAGATCGGTCCGCTGGTGACCGAAGAGCACTTCAACAAAGTCACCTCATATTTCGATATCGCCAGACAGGACGGCGCGACCGTGGCCGCCGGCGGTGAGGTGGTCGGAGATGCAGGCTATTTCGTGCGACCTACCCTTTTCACCGACGCAACCAACCAGATGCGCATCGCGCGGGAAGAGATCTTTGGCCCCGTCCTGACCTCAATCCCCTTCACGACTGAAGAAGAGGCGCTGAACATCGCCAATGACACGCCCTATGGTCTGACCGGCTATGTCTGGACCAACGACCTGACCCGTGCACTGCGGTTTACTGACAGGCTCGAAGCGGGGATGATTTGGGTGAACTCCGAAAACGTGCGGCACCTGCCGACCCCGTTTGGTGGCGTCAAAGCCAGCGGCATCGGGCGCGATGGCGGCGACTGGTCGTTCGAATTCTATATGGAGCAGAAACACATCGGCTTCGCCACCGGTCAGCACAAGATCACCCGGTTGGGGGCAAGCTGATGGGAGAGTTCGTTCTTGCCGCGAAGATGACCCACGTCCCGACCCTGTTGATGTCGGAACAGGAAGGCCCGATCAAAGGCAAGCGTCAGGCCGCGATTGATGGTCACCGGGAAATCGCGCGCCGCGCCAAGGCTTTGGGCGCCACCACCGTGATCATCTGCGACACACATTGGGTGATCAATGCCGGGTTCCATATCAATGCAAATGCACGTTTCGAGGGGCTGTTCACCTCGAACGAATTCCCACAGTTCATCCAGAACCTACCTTATGCCTACAACGGCAACCCCGAGATGGGTGATGCGATTGCAAAGATCGCATCGGACAAAGGCGTATATACCTTGGCGCATCACCTCAACAGTCTGGAACTGGAATACGGCACGCTGGTCCCGATGCGTTTCATGAGCCGCGAACATGAAATGAAGGTAGTCTCGGTCGCAGCATGGGCCACGGTCCACGATCATGACGAAAGCCGCGTGATCGGAGAGGCCATTCGGGAAGCGGTTGAGGCTTCAGACGAAAAGGTTCTTCTGGTTGCCAGCGGATCACTCAGCCATAAAATCTGGGCCAATAAGGACTACGCTGCCAACAACGGTACTTTCACCATCAGTTCCGAGTTCAACCGTCAAGTTGACCTGCATGTCCTTGAGATGTGGAAGAGCGGCGATCACGCAACCTTCCTGAAGATGTTGGGCGATTATGCCAATTTCTGCTGCGGCGAGGGGTCGATGCACGACACAGCGATGCTCTACGGCGCGTTGGGCTGGGATCAATACACCGGCAAATGCGAGGTGGTGACCGAGTATTTCCCGTCTTCGGGCACAGGCCAGACCAACGTCATTTTTCCCGTTCAATAGGAGGCCGCGGTGCCCGTTCCTGCCCCTAATCTCTATCCCGATTTCAACACCATCCGCCTGAGCCATGTTTGCCTGAATGTCAGCGATCTGGCGGCCTCTCGGGCCTTTTATGTCGATATGTTCGGCCTGCAAGTCAGCGAAGAGACCGACGGCCACATCTACCTGCGCGCGCTCGAAGAGCGAGGGCACCATTCGGTTATTTTGCAGAAATCCGACCAACCCGGCACGGTCGAGGTTATGGGCTTCAAGGTCTTTGATGAGACGGATCTGGATCGAGCCGAAGCATGGTTTCAGGCCAAAGATCGTCCGACTCAATGGATCGAACGCCCGCATCAGGGCCGCACCCTGCTCACCTCGGATCATATCGGCATTCCGCTGGAGTTCTATCACAAGATGGACCGCCTGCCTCCGATCCATCAGGAATATGCCCGCTATCATGGCGTCCGGCCTCTGCGGATCGATCATTTCAACTGTTTCAGCCCGAATGTGGATGACAGTGTGGCGTTCTACAGCGAAATGGGCTTTCGCGTCACCGAATATACCGAAGATGAGGACAGCACGCGCCTGTGGGCGGCGTGGCTGCACCGCAAGGGCGGCGTGCATGACATGGCCTTCACAAACGGCATGGGTCCACGGATGCATCACGTCGCATTTTGGGTCGCGAACCCGCTGCATATCATCGATCTGCTCGATGTGATGTCGACCACCGGCTATGTGGACAGCATCGAACGTGGTCCTGGCCGGCACGGCATCTCTAACGCCTTTTTCCTCTATATCCTCGACCCCGACGGCCATCGGATCGAGATTTACAGCTCGGATTACCAAACCGTCGACCCGGATCACGAACCGTTGAAATGGGACCTCAAAGACCCACAGCGGCAAACACTTTGGGGTGCCCCTGCCCCGCGCAGCTGGTTCGAGCATGGAACCGAGTTTGTCGGCACATCGGTTCAGGACCCCGACCTGAACGCCACCCCAATCATTGCGCCCTGAAATGGAGACACCAATGCGATTTGCCAGCTTCTCTGCGCAAGATGAGCAGTTCTATGGCGCCATCACGGATGCCGGAGCCATCGCTCTGAACGCAGCTTTCCCTGAGTGGCCGACCCTGTTCGATGCGGTCTGCGCCGGGGGGTTAGGCGATCTCGGGCGCGCTGCCGAAAGCGCTGCGGTCACGCACACGGATTTTACTTATGACATGGTTCTGCCCGACGCGCGGCGCATCCTGTGTGTTGGCGTGAATTTCCCGGATCGGAATGCAGAATACAAAGATGGCAGTGCCCAGCCACAGAACATGTCTCTGTTTCCGCGCTTTGCCAGTGGCTTCACAGGCCATGATCGCCCGCTGATCCGCCCCCCGGAAAGCCACCAACTGGACTATGAAGGCGAAGTGGCGATCGTCATTGGCAAAGGTGGCCGCCGCATTCCTCAGGCTCAGGCCTATGATCACATCGCTGCGCTGACCCTGTGCAACGAGGGCACCATCCGGGATTGGGTGCGGCATGCCAAGTTCAATGTCACCCAAGGCAAGAACTGGGACCGGTCCGGCGCGATGGGCCCATGGCTGGTGCCTTTCACCGATCCGGCCCAGTTGGACGACGCGCGCATCATCACCCGTGTGAACGGAGAGGTGCGTCAGGATGATTTCCTGTCGCGCATGATGTTCCCGATCCGGCGCGAGATCGAGTACATTTCAACCTTCATGACCCTGCAGCCGGGCGACATGATCGTCACCGGCACGCCTTCGGGTGCTGGTGCGCGGTTCGATCCCCCACGCTTTCTGAAACCCGGAGATGTGGTCGAGGTCGAGGTTGAAGGCATCGGCCTGCTGCGCAACGGCATCGAGGACGAGACCGTATGACCCCACAGGACTACGCCGAAGCCGCCGCTGATCTGCTCGCAGCAGAGCGTAACCGCCAGCAAATCGGATTGCTCAGCCTGCGTCACCCTGAGATGGCGATGGATGATGCCTATGCGGTGCAGAACGCGATCTATCGCGCCAAGCTGGCCGAGGGTCGCACGGTGATCGGCTGGAAGATCGGGCTGACCTCGAAAGCGATGCAATATGCGCTGAATATCGACATTCCTGACAGTGGCATCCTGTTCGATGACATGCTGTTTGAGAATGGCGCGACCATTCCAAAGGGGCGGTTCATCCAGCCCCGTATCGAAGCTGAGATCGCTTTTGTGATGAGGGATGCCATTAGTGGAGCAGATGTCACCCGCGAACAGGTTCTAGCGGCAACGGATTATGTGGCCCCATCGCTTGAAATCCTCGATACTCGAATTCAGCGCGTGGACCCGGAAACCGGTAAAGCGCGCACTGTATTTGACACGATTAGCGACAATGCAGCCAATGCAGGCATCGTTTTGGGTGCTGAACGGCACGCAGTTGATGCGTTTGACCTCCGCTGGGTCGGAGCACTGACCTTCCGCAACGGTGAGATCGAAGAGACGGGTCTTGGCGCAGGTGTGCTAAACGATCCGGTCGAAAGCGTCGTCTGGCTGGCACGGCGCATGGCGCAATATGGGCAGAGTATCGAACCCGGTCAGGTCATTCTGTCTGGCAGTTTCATTCGGCCAGTCGAATGCCCATCCGGCACCGAAATTCACTCTGATTTCGGTCCCTTCGGCGGCGTTGATATCCGTTTCGCCTAAGGGGTGGCCACCACCCCTTGCGCGCACCAGTTGTCGAATATGCGCAAGGCTTCCTCGGCAAAACTCACGTCGTTTATATGCGCTTCGATCTTATACAAATCGACATTGGACGGGGCTGCGGCTGCAAGCTCCGACAAGAAGCTGTCGAGACCTGCCTTGTCATGCAGATCTGCCCCTTCCCGGTCCCATTCACCCAGTCCCAACATTGGCAGCAGCAGCGCGACCGGGCCGGTTGCAGTGGCCAATTGCCGTGCATGCGCCCGTGCGACTTCTCGACGTTCTTCCGTGTCCAACACGACAGAAGTCAGCAACCGGTTATGAGCATGATGCGGGTGATCCGCCCATTTCTCGGGCATCGGTTGCCAGCCCACGATATCAACCAGGTCATAGCAGCCAGGCGCCACAATTTGCGGTATGCCGTTCAGCCCCGCATGGGTTAATCGCCCCTCACCCGCCGAGATATTCGATCCGTTGATGTGATTGCCCAGCTCCTGCGTGCAAAAGTCGAAAACGCACGCGAACGCTCCCTGTTCTGCGAGGCTTTCAAACGCGCGACCGCCCATCCCGGTTGCGTGGAAAACGGCCACTTCATAGCCCCGCGCCTCAAGCGCAGGTTTCAGCGGCACCATGTATTTCAGCGCGGATTTCCCGAGCGAGGTCATCCCTATCAGCGGTTTCTGCCGATCCGGCGGCACCACGGCTCGCGCAGCGCCCAGAACCGCACCAGCCGCCTGGCTGAGCGACGCCTTGCAGACCGAGTTCAGCCCATAAAGCCCTCCGGCCCACAGGATCATCTGCGTATCTGCGGCCAGCCGATCTGCCGGGATCAACGGCGAGAACGACACCGTGGACACGATGTATTTCGGCACTCCCAAAGGCACTGCGGCGCACACATCCAGCGCCAAATCGGTTCCCATCGTACCACCCAGCACGATCACGCCGTCAAATTTGTCTTCTTGGTACAAACGCGCGGTCAGTAATGCCGCGCCGTTCGACATGATTTGCATCGCATGGTTTTCATCGCCCGAGGCGATGGCGGCGTCGATCGAACTGCCACCTTCTTCGGCCACATCGTGCTTGGAGTAATCCGTCGCCTCAGAAGGATCGCCCAGAACCGAGACATCCATCGTCAGCACGCGACCACCCTGATCGCGGATCACACCGGACAGAAAACCCAACTCATCATCCTTGGTGTCGAACGTGCCGACTACGAGAATGGTTTTGTCCGCCATGGCGTTCTCCTTCCGCAATGGATTACAGCTTGATCCACGCTGTTTTGAGGTTGATGTATTTCTCGATGGCGTGCAGGGACTTGTCGTGCCCATTGCCCGACTGTCCGATGCCACCCAGCGGCACGGTCCCGTCCGCGCCCCCATAGGTATTCACATGCATCACACCGGTACGCACGGAACGCACCATCTTGTGGGCACGCGACAGGTTTGAGGTCCAGACCGCACCCGCAAGCCCGTAGACCGTTGAATTCGCGATCCGCACCGCGTCTTCTTCTGACTTAAAGGATGTCACACCCAACACCGGGCCAAAGACTTCTTTTTGGGCCAGCGTCGTCTCAGGCCTCACCCCGGCAACAACGGTGGGAGCCATAAAATAGCCGCCTGTCTCCTGCAAAATGCGATCGCCGCCGGTGATCACCTCACCACCTTCTGCGCGCGCGGTTTCGACGAAGCCAAGATTCTGCGCCAGTTGAGTTTCAGAATTCACCGCCCCAATGGCTGTCTCTAACGACAACGGGTCCCCGACGCGCATCGCTTGTGCCGCTTTGGAAACTGCAGCCACGAAATCATCATGGATGCTGGCCTCAACCAACAGACGTGATCCTGCCACACAAACCTGACCGGCATTGCGGAAGATACCCGCCGCCGCGACCTTGGCGGCCTGATCCAGATCGGGCGCATCCGCAAAAACGATGTTGGGAGATTTGCCGCCGAGCTCCAGATAGACCCGTTTCATGTTCGATCGCGCGGCATATTCCATCAGTCGCCGCCCCGTCGCACCCGAACCGGTGAAGACAAGCGCGTCGACATCCATCGACAGGCCCATCGCTTCACCCACCACCGCACCTTCGCCGGTCACCGCATTCAACACACCCGGCGGCAAACCGGCCTCATGCGCCAGCTCCACCATACGCATCAACGACAATGAGGCCGTCTCGGCCGGTTTCAGAACAACTGAATTGCCCATGGCCAAAGCAGGGCCCAGTTTCCACGCGCCAATCATCAGCGGGAAGTTCCACGGGATGATCGCACCAACAACGCCCACCGGTTCCTTGTGGATCATACCCAGAATATCGCCCGGTGTTGGGGCCACCTCGCCGTAAATCTTGTCGAGCGCTTCCGCATAATACCGTATCGTACCGGCAGCCGAGCCCGGCTCGGCCTTCAGGGCCATACCAATCTCTGTGCCGTTGTCACGCACCCCCAGCACAGCAAGCTCCAGAGCGTTCGCCTCGATCAGATCCGCCCATTTCAGCAGTACCTTCTTGCGTGCTGCTGGGGGCTGACCGGCCCATCGCCCATCCTCAAACGATGCTCGTGCCGCAGCGATGGCGGTCTCCATATCCTGCCGAGTGCCTCTTGCGACAGTGGTCAGAACCTGCCCGTTAAGCGGTGATATCACGTCCATCACCGCGCCGTCCGAAGCTGCGACATGCTTTCCGTTGATCAGGTGAGTGAACGCCGGAACCGGTTGTGTGCGCAGGGCGTCGATCGAGGATTGGTCCATCATATTCTACCGTTGTTGGCTGTCGTGCAGATCGTGGTCCTCATCCGGCAAATGCGCGCGGTATTCCTTGATCAGGGTCCGCACGTGGATCGCCAGAACAAGCACGATGATGACAAACAGAATGAAAGAAATCGGCCGGTCGATCATATCCAGAGGTGTCTTGAGGCGCGGCAGAGCCGAACGCAGCTTGACCTCCATGATGCCGCCCAGAACCATGCCCAGAATGATCGGAACAATCGGCAGGTTGAGCCGCTTGAGCACCAGACCCAACACTCCAAATCCGGCAGCGATCATGCAATCGCTCAGCGAATTGCGCAGTGAATAAACGCCGACGAAGGACAAAAGCAGGATCATCACACCCAGAAACCGGGTTGGTACGCGGATAATCTTGGTCAGCAGATTGGTCGAAAACAGCAGAAACACCATGACGATCACGTTGAGCAGGATCAGCGCGAGGTAGAGCCCGTAGACCAGATCAATGTTGTTCTGGAACAGCTGCGGCCCAGGGATCACGTTATGGACATAAAAGACCGACAGCATCATCGCCGTCAGCGCCTCACCCGGAATACCCAGCGCCAACAAGGGGATCATCGCCGCTGCCGGAACAGCGTTATTAGCCGCCTCCGAGGCGATCAGGCCTTCGGGTGAACCTTTGCCGAACGCATCGGGGTCTTTTGAGGTTTTCTGCGCGTAGGTGTAGCTCATGAATTGGGCAGTGAACTCTCCGGTGCCCGGGATCATCCCCAGAACGACGCCAAAGCCTGAGGCGACCGTAGCGACACGCTTGTGACCCAACAGCTCTTTGATTCCGGCGGTCATGCGACCCGTGATCGGTTTGGCGTCCGGGCTATTGTCCGGGGCGGTCAGCAGGAAGAACGCCTGGCTGAGGGCGAACAGCCCCAGAACCACAACGATCAGATTGACGCCCGAACTGAGGAAGCTGAATCCGAACGTGTAACGCTGAGTATAGGTGACCGAATCCAGCCCAACGGTCTGCAGAAATATCCCGAACATCGCGAGCATTCCGGCGGCAAATATCTGGCCACGATGGGCCAGGATAACCAGAATGATACCCAACAGCGCAGCCAGAAAGATCTCGCGGCTACCAAACATCGGCGCAACAAGGGCGAGTACAGGCGACAGCAGGATGAGGCACAGGATGCCGAAAATCCCACCCCAGAACGATGCGCTATAGGCCAGCGAAACGGCACGATGCGCCTGCCCATTCCGCGTCATCGGATAACCGTCGTAGGAGGTCAGCGCGTTGACGGCTGTCCCCGGCGTGTTGATCAGAACTGCTGGGATCGCGCCCCCATACATGGATGAGCCATAGATCCCCAATAGCATCGTCAAACCCACAATCGGGTCCAGCGAGAAGGTTGCGGGCAGCAGGATCGCAATGGCCACCGCAGGGCCAACACCGGGGATGGCACCGATGATCACACCGCCGATCGAGCCGACGAATAGGGCCAAGATCACATCCCATCGGGCCAGCATTTCGGCCCCGGCAAGCAGGTTTTCCATTCGCGGCTCCGATCAGAAATAGGTCAGCATGATCTGACGCAGCCCATCCGGCAGGGCCTCATAAATCCTGCCCGCGGGGATTTTCACCTGCAGGAAGGTTTTGAACAAAACAACGATGACAACCGCGCTGGCAACGGCGGCTCCAATCGCAGCCGTGCTACGATATCCGACGCGCAGCACCAACAGGATCGAGAAGACTATGGTTGTCGGCAGGTATCCCAAAATCGGTACGGCCATCGCATAGACCACGAACCATCCCGCATATTCCAAGGCGCAGAACCATAGCCATACCTCGCGCCAACGGTCGCCAATCCGTTCCGATAAGGCTGAACCCAGAAGGTGCAGAGCCGCGAAACCGACCATCCCGATCAGAGAAACTGCGGGCCAGAACCGAGGTTGCGCAGCCAGTTTCTGCCCGCCGCGCCATGCGGTTTGATCCCACAGCTGCGTCAGCAGAAACACCGAAACGGCCAGCGCGAGCCATGCAAATACGATATCACCGGGACGGCGATAACGCTTGAACAATGCTTGAAGAGTTCTGACCCGGGACATCCTCGCCCTCGTCCGTTTGGGAAGCTTCAGGCCGGGCGTTCAACCCGGCCCACTGGCTGTGCGATCAGTTACCGCTCAGCATACCTTCGATGCGCGCCATGGTCTCGATGTCGGACTGGATCTGGCCCACCACATCATCGGCTGGCTGCCAGTAAACGGCGGCTCCGGTTTCGGCGGCCAGCTTTTGGGCGCGTTCAGACTGCATGGTCTTTTCGGCCACGGCGATGATCTTA
Organism: Ruegeria sp. AH3; assembly: GCF_056536265.1. Classification (NCBI taxonomy): domain Bacteria; kingdom Pseudomonadati; phylum Pseudomonadota; class Alphaproteobacteria; order Rhodobacterales; family Roseobacteraceae; genus Ruegeria; species Ruegeria sp. AH3. The sequence goes on along the minus strand of NZ_JBQFJL010000002.1, from coordinate 563,234 downwards.
TCGCGTGCCTCCTGTGGCGTGTCCTTGTGGACAAACAAACCATTCCACAGCGATACAGCCAGATCAGGGGCCAGTTCGGCTACGGTCGGAGTGTCCGGTGTCAGCGGAATACGCTCTGACCCGATCGAAGCCAGCACTTTAACACTGTCGAGGCAGGGAAGGATCAGTTGCAGCGTGGTGTTGATCACATCCACATCGCCCGAGGCCAGCGTGTTGCAATCCAGCGCATCAAAGGCGGCGTCGGAGGCGTAAGAAAAGCCCATCTCTTTCGCCAGCCCCAGTGTTACCTGCGTTGGCACCAGCGGCGCGCCGAAATGGCCAAGCACCACGTCGTTGCCGCCAGCATATTCCGCCAGACCCGCCATATCGTCATAGGGCGCATCACCCGATGTGGCGATTACGAAGGGATAGGTCAGAAAGTTGCCCAGCGGCACGAACGGATCGGGGTTCAGTTCGGGAATGCCGATCTGCGGACCGACGACCGGGATCGCAATCAGGAATGATCCAACCGTGTAGCCATCGGCGGGCGCATTCGCGACTTCGATCGCTCCGGGGAATGGACCGCCACCACCGCCCGGCTTGTTCACAACCGCCGCAGGCACACCGTATTCGGCCTGAAAGTCCTCGGCGATCATGCGCGTCAGGACATCTTCAAGATCGCCCGGAGGCCACGGAACCACAAACTCGACGGGCTTTTCCGGATATTCGGCCAGCGCAGCCCCTGTGACGGCGGCCATGGCCAGCGCCGTCGCGGACAGTGTTTTTGCAATCTTTGACATGAACGTCTCCCTGGTGTGGTTATTGTGGTTCATATTTTGAACCGTTGTTTCAAAAAAGGTTGCCATGTTAATCGCAATCTGTCAAACTTTTTTGGAAGCAACCAAGAACAGGCCCAAATGTCCTCTGCCTCAAAAACCCTGCAATTGCTGGAACACTTCTCTCCTGACCGGCCTGAGATCGGGCTGTCGCAACTCTGCAGATTGGCAGGGCGCGACAAGGCTACGACCTATCGATATCTTCAGGCTCTGGAAGAGGTTGGATTTATTGAGCAAAATCCCGGCACCAAACAATACCGTCTTGGACCTGCTTTGCTGCAACTGGCGCAGACCAGAGAGTTGACCGTACCTCGCAAGGCCGGGGTCGAGGCCCCGCTGCGCGCGCTTGCGGACGCGACCGGAGAAACCTCACATGTCTCGGTCCTGTCAGGCAAAACGCTCTATAAGCTCATGGCGCACGAATCGCCCCGCCACAGCATTCGTGTCATCATCGACATCCAAACCTTTCCATTGCATGCGACAGCCTCAGGCCTGTGCGCGCTGGCCTTCGGACCCGAGGATTTGCTGGAGGTGGCAAATGCCGACTTGGCCGCATTCACTTCTGCCACCATGACGGATCCCGACACGCTGCACGCTGCCATTCAGAAAACTCGCGCCTGTGGCTTTGGTAAATCCGAGGGCAGCCTTGAGGCGGATGTCCACAGCCTCGCCGCGCCGCTCTTCGATCAGGCAGGGCAATTTGCGGGTGCCGTTTCCGCTGCAAGCGTCGCCACACGTTTCACACCCGAGCTTGAACATCAGATTCAAACGCACCTGATCACCGCCAGCCGGACTATCACACATAATTGGGGCGGCGCCGTCCCAACTCAAATCGAGCAGGCCTGGTCGACAGGCCGAGACCCCTCACGAGACCTTCAGGAATTGGAACCCACCCGATGAAAGACTCGAATTTTCTCAAGGAACACAACGGCCGCCTGATGTGGCATCCGATGACCTCGCCGCAGGACAGTATCGACACGCCGCCCAAGATCATCACCGGGTCCGAGGGGGTTTCGATTACCGACATAGACGGTCACACCGTCGTCGACGCGGTCGGCGGCCTGTGGAACGTCAATCTGGGCTACTCCTGCCAACCGGTGAAAGACGCAATTGCGGCGCAGCTGCAGAAACTGCCCTATTATTCGACTTTCCGCGGGGCCTCGAACGATGCCGCGATCGAGCTGTCCTATGAACTGTCCGAATTCTTTGCACCAGACGGGATGACACGGGCGTTTTTCACGTCTGGCGGATCAGATTCAGTCGAAACCGCTCTGCGCCTGTCACGTCAGTATCACAAGCTGCGGGGCGAGCCGGGACGCATCAAGTTTCTAAGCCTGAAGAAAGGGTATCACGGCACCCATATGGGCGGGGCGAGTGTAAACGGCAATGCCAATTTCCGCACCGCTTACGAGCCGCTGCTGCCCGGCTGCTACCATATTCCAGCGCCCTATACATATCGCAACCCGTTCAACGAAAGCGACCCCGAGCAACTGGCCCAGCTTTGCGCCGCAGCCCTGGAGGATGAGATCGCATTTCAGGGCGCGGGCACCATCGCCGCGATGATTATGGAGCCTATTCTGGGCGCGGGCGGGGTGATCCCTCCGCACAAATCCTTCGCACCGATGGTGCGGGAGATCTGCGATCGTCACGGCATCCTGCTGATCACCGATGAGGTCATCACCGCTTATGGTCGTACCGGAGCCTGGTCAGGCGCACGCCTTTGGGGCATTCAGCCCGACATCATGTGCACGGCGAAAGCGATCACCAACGGGTTCTTCCCGTTTGGCGCGGTCATGCTTGGTGACAAGTTGGTTGACGTGTTCGAAGGCAATCCAAATGCCAAGATCGGCCACGGATACACCTATTCCGGTCACCCGGTAGGTGCCGCGGCCGCGCTGGCCTGTCTTGCCGAAACAAAGCGCCTGAATGTCACAGAAAATGCTGCTGCGCGCGGCACTCAGTTGTATGAAGGCTGCAAAGCGCTGCAGCAAAAGTATGACTTAATCGGAGACGTACGCGGCGGGCATGGTCTGATGACAGCCATTGAAATGGTAAGCGACCGGGGCACCAAAAAACCTATCGACGCGGCAACAGCCAGCAAGGTGCAGGAAGTCGCGTATGACTCAGGCGCCATGATCCGGGTGTCCGGCCCCAACCTGATCCTGTCGCCACCGCTGGTTTTGTCTGAACAGGAAGCAGACACAATCCTGTCGGCACTGGAGGCTGGTTTCCGCGCTGTCTAACAGGCGTTCATCGGTTTGCTAGAATGGCCGAGCGGATTACGTTTACAGCTGAGCGCCCCAACGTTGCTTGGGGCGGCTCTACCAACCTGATCAAAATTAGCTGTCAGTACGTCGCTGGACTTTGCTCCATCTCGATATAGTTGTCAGATACAGACGGGGAACGGTCCGGACTTGCGTAGCGGGTAGCGGAACACACAACGTCGTGAACAGCCTCCTACCCGTTTTCCTTTCGCGCGCGCGTTCGCTAGTCGTTAACCGAGTTGCTTGTCTGGATTCTGCAAGATTTAATACAGGCCGCTTACGCCAACGACCAGAAAACCCACGACCACGCATGCTTGACGCCCATATCCGACCTCTGATCGACCCGCCTCTTAATGCAATTGGGCGGGGACTTGCCGCGCGTGGGGTGTCAGCCAACACAGTCACCTTGATCGGATTGGGCTTCGGAGTTCTGGCGACAGTAGCGATCATTGTCGACCACCTGTGGATGGCGATTGCACTGATCCTCTTGTCGCGCCTTGCGGACGGGCTGGATGGGGCAATTGCCCGCGCCCAGCGAAAGACTGACTTCGGGGGATACCTCGATATCACCTGCGATTTCATGTTCTATGGCTTGATCCCGATGGCTTTCATATGGACCGATCCAGCCGGAAACGCGTTGGCCGGAGCGTGGTTATTGGTAAGCTTCTATTTCAACGGCGCGACGTTCCTGGGATATGCCATCTTGGCCGAGAAACATGGACTGAAAGCCCAAAAACACGGCGCAAAATCGCTCTACTTCACCGGAGGCCTTCTGGAGGGGACCGAAACAATTGCGTTCTTCATTGCAATCTGCCTGTTGCCCGCCTGGTTTACACCAATGGCGTGGGGTTTCGGCGTAGTTTGCTTTATCACGGCCCTCTCGCGCATTCTGCTTGCGCGACAGGTTTTTGCCCCCATGGAAGATAAGGAAAACCCATGAAATATCTCATCGCCGCCGCATGCGCAGCCCTTGCAGGAGCGGCATGGGCCGAGCCCGACCCGGCGAACTGGGACGACGTTCTGAACGAAGCCGATGGTCAGACCGTGTATTGGAACGCCTGGGGCGGATCAACGACGACAAATGACTTCATCGAATGGGTCGGCACTCGGGTCAAGCAAGAGCATGGCGTTACGCTGGAACACGTTAAGCTTGCAGACACGGCTGACGCCGTCAGCCGCGTGATCGCCGAGAAATCCAGTGGCAAGGATACTGATGGTGCGATTGATCTCATCTGGATCAACGGGGCCAACTTCAGTGCCATGAAAGAGGCCGATCTGTTGTTCGGACCCTTCGCGGAGGCCCTGCCCAACTGGCGCTTCGTAGATGTCGAAGGCAAAACCGTAACCACCGACTTTACGGTTCCGACCGACGGATTCGAAAGCCCTTGGGCCATGGCACAGGTCGTATTCATCTATGACAGCGAGGTCCTGCCCGATCCACCCAAATCGGCCGAAGCCATTCGCGACTGGGTGAGCGAAAACCCCGGCCGTTTCACCTTTCCGCAGCCGCCGGACTTTCTGGGCACCACCTTCCTGAAGCAGATGCTGATCGAATTGGTCGAGGATCCGGCGGTTCTGCAACAGGCAGCCGGCGACAACTATGCCGAAGTAACCGGCCCGCTCTGGAACTGGTTGGAGCGGGTTACGCCCGACCTCTGGCGATCTGGCCGAGCCTATCCGCAGACTGGTCCCAGTCAGTTGCAGCTGATCAACGATGGCGAAGTGGATATGGCGATCAGCTTCTCTCCGGGTGAGGCCACCGCAGCCATCGCCAATCAGCAATTGCCAGAAAGCGCACGTACCTTTGTGCTGGATGGCGGTACGCTGGGCAATGCCAGCTTCGTGGCCGTTCCCTATAATGCGTCTGCCAAGGCTGGTGCCATGGTGGTTGCCAACTTTCTGATCAGTCCCGAGGCACAGCTGCGCGCGCAAAACCCCGAAGTGTTGGGTTATGGCACTGTGCTGGATATGGATGCTTTGCCGAAAGACGACCAAGCCGCCTTCGATGCGCTGGAACTGGGCGTTGCGACCCTGTCCCCGGTCGAGCTGGGCCCGGCGTTGCCGGAGCCCCATCCCAGCTGGATGACCCGGATTGAAGCGGACTGGGCCGAGCGATACGGCGTTGGCAACTGATCTCAAACCGGTCACCCGTTGGGGTCTGGCACCCACGCTGACCATCGGATTGCTGTTGGGTCCCATCGCCGCCGGTTTGGTCGGAACCATCGTTCCAGCCTTCGGCGGGTTACGCCCCGGTGGTGAGAGCGCCCTGTCATTCGACCCATGGCTTCGGCTTTGGGCCGAGCCGGGTGTACTGCAAGCCATATGGCTGTCGTTCAAAACCGGAGTGCTGTCGACCTTCGGAGCATTGCTCGGGTGCTTTTTGCTCATCGCGGGTTGGTATGGCACGCGGGTCTTTAACCGCGTGGAAAGTGCTCTGTCTCCGCTGCTGTCAGTTCCCCATGCAGCTGCCGCGCTTGGTCTGGCCTTTCTGACCGCGCCATCCGGATGGATCGCCCGCCTGATTTCGCCCGAGATCACCGGCTGGGCTCGTCCACCCGATCTGCTGATCATTCAAGATCCGGGCGGCTGGTCGTTGATTACCGGTCTGATGATCAAAGAACTGCCCTTTTTGCTATTGATGTCGCTTGCCGCATTGCCGCAGATCAGATCGGCTGAGCGAATGAAGGTCACACAGGCGTTGGGCTACGGCAAGGTACGGGGGTGGTTTCTGGCGGTAATGCCATCGCTCTACGCCCAAATTCGCCTGCCGGTGTATGCAGTTCTCGCTTATGCGATGTCGAATGTTGATGTAGCCATGGTGCTGGGTCCGTCCCGTCCACCACCTCTGTCGATATTCATCCTACGCTGGATGACCGACCCCGATCTGGCGTTGCGCGCACCGGCAGCGGCTGCGGCATTAGTACAGCTGGGATTGGTGGTGACCGCAATCCTGATCTGGCGCGGCGGAGAGAAACTTGTTGCCACGCTCATCAATCGGGCCGTCGAAAGTGGCGAGCGCCACGCTGGTCTGCGCGATTACATTTTGCGCGCAGTGGGCGTGACGGTTGCCAGTTTGGCAGCGCTGGCGGTCTTTGGAGGTCTGCTCAGTCAGTTGATCTGGTCATTCGCAGGACGATGGCGGTTCCCGGATGCGCTGCCGCAGGGGTTCAGCCTGATGTCGTGGGCCCGACATGGACCGGCAGCGGCAGAGGTCACCCTAGTCACCTTCGGGCTGGCGCTCGTTACTGCGTCAATCGCACTGAGCCTGGTGATCGGCTGCCTGAACTCCGAAACCCGCCGGGGGCGTGAGATGAACAAAACGGGATTGGTGATCCTGTATCTGCCCCTGATCCTGCCTCAGATAACTTTCCTGCCCGGCCTGCAAATCCTGATGATCCAGATCGGGGCGGCCCAAGGGGTCGCACCCGTGATCCTTGCCCATCTGGTGTTCGTCCTGCCCTATGTGTTCCTGGCCCTCGCCGGACCATATCGCGCATTGGACAATCGCTATACCACCATTGGCGCCGCCATGGGGCTGGGCGCGGTCGGCATTCTGTGGCGCATCCGTTTGCCGATGCTGCTGGCACCGGTTTTGACAGCGCTTGCTGTGGGCATGGCAGTGTCGGTCGGGCAATATCTGGCGACCCTGCTGACCTCGGGCGGGCGGGTCAACACGCTGACCACCGAAGCTCTGGCCTTGTTTTCCGGCGGGGATCGCCGCGCAATCGGCGTCTGGACCATCGCACTGGCCGCAACCGCATGGCTGCCGTTCTTTCTGGCCCTGATTATCCCCAGATTTGTGTTCCACAACAGGATTGGTCTGCGCCATGGCTGAAACGGGTTTGGTTCTTGACCAGCTATCGATATCGCATGCCGATGGCAGACCACTAACACATCTGTCTGCCTCAATCGCGCCGGGCGAGGTGCTCAGCCTGATGGGCCCTTCAGGCGTTGGTAAATCAACGGTTCTGGCGGCGATTACCGGCACACTTCCATCTGCATTTAGATTGCAGGGGCGTATCACGCTCAACGGACGTACCCTCAATGCTCTGCCACCGCAAAAACGGCGTGTCGGCATCCTGTTTCAGAACCACCTTTTGTTCCCCCACTTGTCCGTGGGTCAGAACATCGGGTTCGGATTGCCGCGACGTACGCCCGACCGACACGGCAGAATACAGGGCGCCTTGGCCGAGATCGGACTTGAAGGGTTTTCCGAGCGTGATCCGGAAACGCTATCAGGCGGTCAGCGTGCACGCGTCGCGTTGATGCGCATGCTTTTGGCGGAACCGGATGCCCTGCTGCTGGATGAGCCCTTCTCACGCCTCGACGTCAGCTTACGTGCGAAAATGCGCGATCTGGTTTTTCAACGCGCCCGGGCCGCTAGTCTGCCCGTCTTGTTGGTCACACACGATCTGGCCGACGCGGAAGTTGCGCAGGGTGAGATCATTGACTTGCCAGATAGGCAAAGCTGCTAATCCACAGATCAGCCAGCAACACATCACGTATACTCATTTTCGATTAGCTCGTGGGGCGGCACGTCGCACTAAGTAACCCCCTCAAATCCAGCTTGAAAACCAGAACATGCTAAAATCAACACGTACCGCCCACTGCGCAAGCATCGCATTGTGGCGAAAATGTGTCCACTATTTGCTTTGAAACTTACTGTTTACATCGCGGAAACAAAGCGTTTCGCGAAATCCTGCGGTGCTACGGGGTTTCCCCAATTTCTGGCGCGCGGCTTTTCTGGCACCTTGGAGTCATCGGATCGTAACTACCACTTACGCCCTCCGGCACAGAATGGGGCTGGCTCTTACCCCCTCAGCCAGCCCCTTTCTTTTCGGCTCATCACTGAAGTTCGCACTGAGGCCCTGCGCGTTTAGAGTCGTAGCCGTATTGGACCATAGCTTCGCCCACATCGGCACCTATCCTTTTGGCATCCGTGTCCAACCGGGATACCCTCGTGCCGACGGGTCGAGGTTGGCCTGTTGTTCACCCCCACACATGATTATAAGTGCCTGACGATGCGCCGAATTAAGCGCGAAATCGACGGAGGCCCGGTGGCGCATCAGCAGATCAAGAAATCGGATGATTTGGCAGAAAAACTGTCGGCCAGGATTGTTCGGGGTGAGTTTCAGCCCGGAGAAAAGCTGCGACAGGATCTGATCGCGCGCGAGTTCGGGGTGAGCCAGGTCACGGTTCGGGAAGCTTTGCTCAACCTTGCTTCGCAGGGATTAGCGATCAGCATGCCGCGCCGGGGCATGTGCGTGGCCCCCATGGATCAAAGCGCGATCGACGAACTGCACACTATGCGATGCGCACTTGAACCTGTCGCTCTGTACCGCTCAGTTCCTAATCTGACGCCCGCACAAATCGCAGAGATCGAAAAGACACACACAAGGTGCAACGCTGCAGAAACCTCTGCAGACTGGGAAGAAGCAAACCGCGCATTCCATATGGCGGTCATAGCTGCCTGCAGAATGCCGCGCATGATTGCCGCGATCAACAACCTTCAACTTTTGTATTCATGGCATTTCAATACGCGCCAAACTGTCCGCTGGCGGCAGGGCGAGAACCCGGACCATGCGGCCATCCTGGCAGCAATCAAAGACCGCAATGCTGAGCGTGCACGCACGATCATGCAGCGCCATCTGACCCGGATGTCCTAGGATCACCCCGGTTTTCGGGCAATGATCCAAACCGCATGATAGGTCAAAGGCAGGCCAAGAGGGCTTTCGAAAAGGCGCGTATAATCGTCGATGAATTGCGTCAGACGGGATCGGGTCCAAGGGGCTTGCGCCCGACCATTCACACCCGTCTTGCGCAAATGGTCGAGGACATCACGCGCAGATGCGAAACGCGCTTGCCGTATGGAGTTTCCTGTCTTCACGACTTCCAGGTCATCTTCAACGAAAGACGCCAGTTCGCGAGCATTGCAAAGACTGGGGGCCTTCGCCGTTGATCCGATCTGCGTCAATTCCCGATATTGCTGGGGGCCAAATCCTGACACGGCCAACCAGCCGCCGGGCGCAAGCGCAGTTGCCGCCCTGCGCAAAAAACTGGCGGGGTCATACAGCCATTGGATCATCGAGGTCGAGGTGATGAGGTCGGGGCTTTCCGGCCACTCGATATCCGCAGCGTCACCACCCAAGAACACGGCATTTGCCGCATCCGCTGTCCACTGTGCTTCGGGCGAAAGATCGTTGAGGGTCAGAGCCCCAAAGTCAAACCTCGCGCATAGCCGCTGAGTCAGATGACCGGTTCCACAACCCAACTCCAACGCCGAAGCGAAATACCGGGGCGCTCCGCTCTGGCAGAGGTCCTGAACCAGCAGATCGGCGATATGGGCCTGTTGATCAGCTGCGGCATGATAGCTTTCAAAGCTCCGGCTGAAACTGCGTTGTACCCGCTCTGCAAGCTGTATCATGACACGGTCCATCCGGCCCAACTTTGCCCTGTTTCAAAAGGAATATGTGGCCCGGACACGGACCGGATGGCGTGGCGCTGCGCGCTCCATGCGCGCTCTTGCGCTGCCGCGGGAATGACCCGATCGCGCTGCGGTATCCAGATACGATCAAACCGGGTATCCGGCGCAGGCCCGCGCCGGATGATGGCGTGCAATTCAGCCCGAGCGGCGGCCATATCGATGTCTGGCGCTGCACTTTTCAGGCCAGCCCGTCGGCAAAACCGCGCAAAACTGTCATCCGAGAGATTGTCTGCGGTCGCGCGGATAAGGTCTGGCGTTATCCCCCTCTCCTTATCCGCCGGAAACAACGTTCCTGCGACGGCAACCCGTCGCGCGGGCTGATATCCGACCCTCGACATCCAATGCGCGGCAGAGGCGACACCAAATGAAAAGGCGACAAGATTGACATCATCGAACTGTTCAAGTTCCGGTAGAGGGTCGTCCAGCCGCGTGTAATCCTGAACCAACAGGACAGAATGATCTCCTCTTAATCCATCGAAAGCAGCCGCCCCGACCGCCCAACCGCCGAACACAAGGGTGAGCAACGCCGTCTCTGAGCGCGACAACCATTGACGTTTCATCCGATGTCCTCGACCAGCGAAATCATGGCAGCCGTTACACGGCTCAGTTCATTCGAAGAGATGATATAGGGCGGCATGCAATAAATGTTGCGGGTGAAGGGGCGCAGCCACACACCGGTTTCCGGCGCCCGACGATGTGCAATCGCGGGATCGACGCGGCCTTCCATTTCAATCACGCCGATGGCTCCCAAAACCCGGACATCGGCAACGCCGAGAAGTCTTCGCGCCGGGGCGAGTTCGTGTTCCAACTGACTGGCGATATCTTTGACCTCGGTGCGCCAGTCGCGCTGTGAAAGCTGATCAAGGCTTGCAATGGCTGCGGCGCAGGCCAGCGGGTTGGCCATATAAGTCGGCCCATGCATCATGACGCCGGCCTCGCTTGCACCGATGCCAGCCGCAACCGGTTCCGAGGCAACGGTGGCCGCCATCGTAATATGACCGCCGGTCAGCGCCTTACCGAGGCATAGGATATCCGGCACAATATCCGCGTGATGCATCGCAAACAGCTCGCCCGTCCGCCCGAATCCGGTGGCGATCTCATCAAGGATCAGCAAGATCCCATGCGCATCACACAAAGCGCGAGCGCGCTGCAACCAAGTGGGGTGATAGAAGTACATTCCACCCGCCCCTTGCACCACCGGCTCAAGGATCAGCGCGGCAATCCGGTCGCCCTTATATTTCAGCAATACTTCCAGCGCGCCCAACCCATTCAGGTCCGGGTCGTCACTCCACTCCTGATCGAACCCTATGGGAGGTCGCGGTAGAAAATGCTGGATCGATAGGGCACCGCGGAACAACCCATGCATGCCGGTAACGGGGTCGCAGACACTCATCGCTTTCCATGTATCCCCGTGATAGCCGCCGCGGATGGTTGCAAATTCCGAGCGTTCCGACCGGCCGTTGGCCATCTGATATTGCACGGCCATTTTCAGCGCCACCTCGACCGCAACCGAGCCGCTGTCACTGTAGAAAATACGATCAAGCCCGTCGGGCAGAAGATCCACAAGCCTGCGGCCCAGTTCGATCGCGGGCTCATGGGTTATCCCGCCGAACATGACATGGGGCATCCGGTCCAGTTGCTGCCGCATGGCAGCCGTGATGGCCGGGTGACGATGCCCGTGCACAGCACACCACCACGATGACATCGCATCAATCATTTGGACGCCGTCATCCCGCGTGAGCCATACCCCTTCGGATTGGGTGATAAAATGCATCGGTCCCGGATCGAGGATGTTGGTATAGGGGTGCCACAGATGGCGTGCATCAAACTCCAGCGGTGTCACAGAAAACTCCGGATCGTATCGGTATCGATTGCGGCAAAGGCCTTGGAAAGGGTCTCCTGCGACAGATCCGCGAGGTGCGGAAGCCGACCCAAATGCCGAACATTGCCCATCTCGACTATCGTCTGCTCCACATCCGGCTCTGCATCGCCAACGAAGGCGACACCGACCACCGGACACCCAGCCTCTCTCAAAGCCCGCAGCGACAGGAGCGTGTGATTGATCGTTCCAAGCGCTGTACGCGCCACGAGAATGATGGGGGCCTGCCATCTCGCAAACAGATCGAGGAAGAAATGCTCACGGTTCAGCGGCACCATGATACCGCCCGCGCCTTCGACCACGAGCGGCCCGGTGATATCGGGCAGGCTCAGACGATCCAACGCGATCTCAACGCCCATATCTTCGGCAGACAGGTGGGGTGAGGCGGGCATCCTGAGCCGATAGATCTCGGGCAGAACCTCAGCATCAGATAAGGATCTGATCGTTTCCGTATCGGTGATGTCATCAAGACCGGATTGCACGGGTTTCCAATAGCGGGCCCCAAGAGCACCAACCAACCCCGCAGCAAAGATGGACTTGCCGACGCCGGTATCCGTGCCGGTGACGATCAAAGCACTCATGCGGCAATCCTTTGGTGATATGCGATTGTGTCAAACAGAGCGCTGATATCCGCGTGGCTGACATTGCCGGTGATGGATATGCGCAGCCGCGATGTGCCGCGTGGAACTGTTGGCGGGCGGATGCCCCGGACGTCAAATCCCTGCCCCTGCAAAGCGGCGGCCATGGCCATGGTCCGGGCCTCATCCCCTAGCAGGATCGGGATGATCTGACTGCTAAGAGCAGCCTCAGCCACACCATTGCGCTCCGCTTCGGAATGGGCGTGATTGAGACGCGCTCGGGCCGCTTGGATCAGGTCAGTGTCGCGTTGCAAAACCTGCAACGCCACCCGCACAAGCGCTGCGGTCAGCGGAGCCGGAGCAGTTGTGAATATGAAAGGACGCGCCCGATTAATCAGTGCATCAATCATCACCCGTGGACCACAAACCAACCCGCCCGAAACTCCCAGAGCTTTGCCGCAGGTGTGCACTGTCAGCAACTGGGCTTCTGACGCGTGGGCCAAACCTCGTCCTTGAGGGCCAAAAACTCCGGTGGCATGGGCTTCGTCAACAATCAGCACTGCCTCGTGCGTGATCGCAAGGTCAGACAGCGCCTTCAGAGGAGCAGTGTCGCCTTCCATGGAATAGACACTTTCGACTGCGATCCAGATCTGACCCAACCCGCTATTCGCTTGCCATGCAGCAATGATCCGACGCGCGTCATCCACGTCATTATGAGCGAATGCGCGCGTTTCGGCACGACCCATGCGCATGCCTTCATGCGCACTCGCGTGAACCAGTTCATCATGCAGAACGAGGTCCTCTGCAGCAGGTAACGCGGAAAAAATCGCCTGATTGGCTTGAAAACCGCCGCCCATAAACAAAGCGGCCTCAGCGCCGAAGAAAACAGCTGCTTCCTGCTCCAACGCTTCATGTTCCTCGTGGTTGCCGCGCAATAGGCGCGACCCGCCCGCGCCCACAGGCACGCCGCGATCCAGCGCACTGCGCGCCGCCTGTTCCAGCATCGGGGACCCGGCCAGACCCAGATAATCATTCGATGCAAAATCCAGCCCACCCGCCAGGGACAACGACCGCCGCCGATGGCGTGTGTCCAGAACTTCGAGCATTGAGGTCAGGCGGTCCAATACCTTCATTCAGCCACGTCCTTGCAGGCCCGCTCCTGTGCGCGTTCGGCTTGCAGGCCAAGTTTGGCAAACAGCACTGCATCGACATCTTCCTCGGGGTTTTCGGCCGTCAGAAGGGTCTCACCCACGAAGATTGAATTCGCTCCGGCCAGAAAACACAGGGCCTGAACCGCATCGCTCATATCGCTACGCCCTGCAGACAGGCGTACATAGGATTGTGGCATCATGATCCGCGCGCAGGCGATGACGCGGACGAAATCAATGGGGTCGACCGGCTCAGCGTCCGCCAGAGGTGTATCCTGCTGAGGCATCAGCATGTTGACCGGTACGGATTCTGGCGCCGGGTCCAGATTGGCCAGCGTCACCAACATATCGAGCCGGTCCTGCACACCTTCACCCATCCCGAGGATACCACCCGAACACACCTTGATCCCCGCCTCTTGCACGCGGGTCAGTGTATTGATCCGATCCGAGAATGTGCGGGTCGTGATGACCTCGGGGTAATAGCGTTCCGAGGTATCGATATTGTGGTTGTAGTAATCCAGCCCGGCATCACGCAGGCGCACGATCTGGTTGTCGTCCAGCATCCCAAGCGTCATGCAGGTTTCCATACCAAGACCCCGGACGCCTTCGACCATGGCGACAAGCGCATCCATATCCCGGTCCTTAGGCTCTCGCCATGCGGCCCCCATGCAAAAACGGGTCGCACCACCATCTCGGGCCTTGCGCGCCTGATTCAGGACTCGCTCGACCTCGATCAGTTTCGAGGCCGACAGCTTGGAACCATTGCGGGCCGATTGCGAGCAATAGGCACAATCCTCGGCACAACCGCCCGTTTTGATCGAAAGCAGCTTCGAGGTTTGAATTTTGTTGGGGTCAAAATGCGCGCGATGCTGCGTCTGCGCGCGATAGAGCAGATCCATCAAAGGTAGGTCATATAAGGCTTGCGCGGCCTCGCGGGTCCAAGAGATGCCGATGGCTGTCATTTTATCGATAATAATCCTATAATCTCGATTTAGGAGGATTCAGTATCGATAAATTTGAAAACTACAACTCAATTCTTCGACAGCAGTCCAGTCTTAGCTTCTGTTGATTTCGCAGCACTCAAGGTGCTGAGCGTTGAAATCCATCACTACGCTCAACGTCCTTCCACAAACAGCACCCTGTCTATTTTGCAGGATTTTGACGCTTGATTGCATGAAAAGTTCGCAAACTGATGTTTCCGATAGTGAACTGGAGTTTACGATGCGCTCAGACCGGATTCTAACGCAACCAGGCAGGTAGACTATGAGTGACCTTGAAGCGCAACGCAAACTCTCGATCGAAGCGACATTTAACGGACCACCGGCCCGGACCATCAACCCGTTCTTTGGCGTAGGCCCGATCACCGATGTGATTCAGGACGAGGCTGACGGGCGCAAGAACCGCTTCGAATTTGACCGCTGGCTGGAGGGCACCTATCGCAAGGTAGACGACAAAGGCAACGACCTCGGCCCGTTCACCACGGCTGAAATCGGGCGTTCGATGCACCGCGGTTATCCGGCGGACGCGATCCTGCGTGACATGATGTTTCACATTCACCGCTATTTCGGGTTCCCCAAGGAAAACGGGATGGCCGTTGGCTTGGGCGGCGGCCACAGCGGCTTCACCGTCGCCATCATGCATCTGATGAACCCAAACCTGGACGGTCAGAAATTGTTCGTCGACACCCCGCGTCCGGAATCCGAGGAAGCGACCAAGGGCGGATTTTTCCGTCAAAGCTGGGGCACTCAGATCCTGGAGTTGCAGCAATTCGCGGCCAACGGCCACGAAGACAAGGTCGTGTTCTCGGGATCGGAAGGCACTATCCCGTCCGCTGATGAACTGGAGACGATGGGCATCACTCTGTTTGTCGGCGTTGGGCACGAAACGACCGGCGCCACCACTTACACCACGGAAGAAGTGAAGTCGCTGCTGGAATGGCTGGACCGTGATCCAGCAAACCGCCACGCGATGATCGACGCCACCTCGATGCTCGGCGGCATGCCCTGGCCGCAGGACGTGGTCGAAGCCTTCATGGCGAAGTGCAACATTTTCACTCCGTTTCAGAAGGCAATCGGCGGTATCTCGGGATATTTCCTGGCCTCGTTTACTCCGGCGGCAATGCAGCTGATCGAAGACAACCAAAAGAACCCGGCCTGGGCCATCGCGCGCCAGTTGAAGCTGGTGGTTCCGACGGACGCTAAAAAACCGCTGACCGGCGAAAAGACCGTTGGGCTTGGCCCCTTCTACGACGCTGCGGCCGACAAGATGATCGGAGGCGTGATCAATACCTTCTCGTCACTGGCCTTTGCCGAAACCACCTATGGCCTTCTGCGCGTCGAAAAGATGTTCGGCTCGGTCGAGGTGATGAACCAACGCTCGGCAGCCAACCGAGCAAAGATCGACGCGTGGCTGGCCGGGCAGGAGCTTCTGGTCGCCGGTGTGAGCGACGCGCAAAAACGCGGCGCTGCGGTGACACTACTGGCGGTGAATGATCCCGGCATCACTGATCCGGCCATTCACGGGCGTATCATCGCCCGCTCGAAACAACTGCTGGGCTATGAAGGCCTGACACATCCGAATGGCGATTATGAACCCGGCCTGGACGCCGCGCGCTATGTAAACGCCTTCCCCGGCACGCCGGGCGACTACCGCGCCTGGATCGGCGGCATCCGCGAGCCCGAGGATATCGTGCGCCTGCTGGAAAACATCTCTTACGCCTATCACCGCGCCAAGGTGGTCGTGCTGGAGGAAGAGCTTGCTGCCCAAGGCACGACCTTCGAAGCCTCGGCTGCAGGTGGATCGGACGTGCGCAAAGACGACCCGAACCGTGCCTATCGCATCCTGATCGCCGACCTCGTCGGCCTGAAATTCGGCTCCGACGGTCAACCAGACGCATCGGCTGCCAAAGCCTATGTGGAAGAACAAGGCGCGACATTCACCTATGGTGGCTGGGATGGCTCTGAACTGCCTGCAGGACAACATTTCTTCTATCTACCGGATCTGTCCACTCACGAGGAACTGACAGCAGCCTGCTGTAACAACCAATATGACGCGGTGATTGCGGCGGCGACCTTCTTTCCGGAAAATGCAACCTTCCCCGAAGGCGGCGTGCGCATCGGCGCTGGTACTGGCAACATGGCCAGCGCTTGCTGGGGCGGTGGCGACGGCGCAGGTGGTGGTGCCCCGCTGATGAATACCCCCAGCTTCAACAGTCGCGCCACGGCCCAAACCGCGATGAAAGCTTTGCTGCGTGTTCTGCCGGACCTCAAAGTCGACGAGATGCATAAGCGTGTCGTTGCTGGCGATTTCGACACTGGCAAACACCTGCGAGACTACCCGACCGAGAAGCTGGAAGGGAAACGCCTGGGCGTCATCGGCTATGGCAATATCGGTCGAGAAGTTGCCAAACTGGGTAAGGCCTTCGGTATGACGGTCGCAATCTATGCCCGTGAACGTCATCGGAAGTGGATTGAAAGCGAGGGCTTCATCTATGCCGCAACCCCGGAAGAAGCCGCGACAGGAGCCGATGTGCTTTCGCCCCATACAGGTCTTGGCGCCAAGGGCGCAGATGGTGTTTTTGCCAACGCGGGTCTTGTGGGAGCATCAGTACTGAACGCGTTAAACGACGGTGCGGTTCTGGTGAATTACGACCGCGGAGAAGTTGTCGATGCCGATGCTCTGAATGACGCGATGGCCTCGGGCAAAGTGGCCTATGCAGCCATTGACGCCGATCTTTTCATCGCCGATGACGGCAGCCTGTTCGGCCCGATGGTACCCTACCGTCCGCTGATCGAGGCTTATCCCGATCGTCTGGAGTTGCTGCCCCACGCCGCTGCCGACACCGAGCACACCTCGCGTGTTGAAGGCGCGAAACAGGCGGTGGATCAGATCCTGTCCGCGATCCGCTATCGCAAAGTGATCAACTGCAAGGGCGATCTGCCTGAGGGGTACGCAAGCGGCGGCGCACAGACAGTGCCGGGCGTGGGTAAGGTTTCCCCCTCAGTCATTGCTGCGGCTGCCGATGATGCCGAGACGCTGATGCGCCTGCGCGATATCACTGAGACACTGGCAGCGATCTGGGGCGCCATCGAAGCGACGCGCGACCCCGCCCGCCGGGCAGAACTGATCGAACGTCACGGCGAAGCCCTGACCTTGGCTGCAAATACCCTGCATCGCGATTTCGATGCCCTCGGCTTGGTCGGTGGTTACAACTAAGGGGCGCCCACCAACCCTGACAACCTGACCCCGGCGTGCGAGGGGCTCTCTTCGCGCGCCGACTTCATTGCCGACCTCCATCGCTACGATCTTTTGCTAGCTAGACAGTGATGAGATGTCCCTAAAAATTATCTACTCATAGTTGTTTTCTCGGTGCGCCTGAGATTTATCGGGCAACCACCTCGATTGCGCGCAAGCGCAACAAAAACCCACGTTTTCAATATGCTAACTATTTGCATCTAGCGCGCAATGAGAACTCGAACGTTAGGTGTTGGCATCCTCTACATCAACGTGCCTTGCTGGTTAAAATCGCGCCATATCCCATTGTTTATATTTATATATTAGTAACTTACTTCAAATCCTAAGGACGCAATCGCACACTTCCTCATTGCTTCCTCCTCGAACAATTCAATCCACGGGTTATCAAAAAAACGATAGCAACGTTGATTGGATGCATATGGCTTTTTGAGCGACGCAGAACTGTCCACACGGACAACTTAAACAAGACTATCTGAAGCTCAACCTACCCAAGAGGAAGCAATATGCCAACCTTTTCACCTTTTCCCCCTTTTCCAACAACATCACCGGCACCGATGGCGATGACTTTGTCACCTCGCTGCTCACAGGCGAAGGCACCATCGATACCGGCGCTGGTAACGACACGATCCGCAGCTTCCTGAACGCGGATGAAACAATCAACGCAGGCTCTGGTCGTGATTTCATTGATGCAGGTGCGGGCAACGACACGATCAATGCAGGCACTGGCGTCGACACCGTTCTGGGCGGCGCAGGCAACGACGTGTTCGAGTTCACCGAAGACTTTTTTGCGCCAACCGGCGGCGTGAACAATCTGACTGTCATCGGAGATTTCTCTGCCGATGATCTCATCAACCTGACCGGTTTGGGATCTGATGCCTCCTTCGCTGATCTCGACACCAATGGCGACGGCGTTCTCGGCGAGGGCGACGACAATGTGTTCGCCGGAGCAGACGGCACCTTTGTCGAGCTGTATTTTGACAATGCAACCATTCAGATCGGTAATATCGACGGCATTCCAGAGCTGACCGAGGACCTGTTCTAGATAGGCTGAACCCAGCCTTAAGGCACAAGCGCCTCCGGTCTACCGGGGGCGCATCATGTTTATTTACTCTATTTTTCGACGCCAAGCCCTTGTGGAAAGGATGTTGAAGTGAAGACCGAAAGCCGTTCTGCATCACCCGGAAAAGGCGAACTCCGTTCAGCGCGCGACAGCGGCACGACATTCTTGGGCATCGCTTTTTTCTTCAGTGTTTTCGTAAATCTGCTGATGTTGACCGGACCGCTGTTCATGCTGCAGGTCTACGACCGGGTGCTGAGTTCGCGTGCAATCGAAACCTTGACGGCGTTGTTTCTGCTGGTCGCACTTCTCTACGGCTTAATGGCAATGCTTGATTTTTCACGCGGCCGTATTGTAGCGCGGTTCGGAGCACAGCTGCAAACACAGCTTGAAGAACGCGTATTTGCCGCGACATTGCGCAGGGCGCTGAACCCGAAGATGCGCGGCACACCAGCCTCGGCATTGCGAGATCTTGATACGATACAGGGTCTTTGCGCCTCACCCATTCTGTTGGCGTTGATGGATATCCCATGGACCCCGTTATTTCTGGCGGCGATTTTTCTGTTCCATCCGTGGCTGGGTTGGTTGGCGCTCGGGGGCGGATTGGTGCTGATCGGCATCGCCGTGCTGAACGAAGTCATGACTCGGCGCAAACTGCTGGCAGCGCAATCCCAAGCGGCGCACGCAGCATCATTTTCTGAACACGCAAGGCAAGCGGCAGAAATCGTTTGCGCACAGGGCATGCAGCATAACGTGACCGAACGCTGGTTGCGGCAACGCTCGGTTGCGTTGACGGATTCGATCCGGGCAAGTGATTGGAGCGGTAGCTTTTCATCGCTCACCAAATCGCTTCGTCTGTTCCTGCAATCGGCGATGCTGGCCCTTGGTGCATTGCTGGTGTTGCGCAATGAAATGTCGCCGGGGGCAATGATCGCAGGTTCGATCCTGCTGGGGCGGGCCTTGGCACCGGTGGAGCAATCAATCGGCCAATGGTCCATGGTTCAACGGGCGCGTACAGCCTGGCACTCTCTGGACCGATTTCTTCAGACAACTCCGCCGCTGGCCAAGCGAACCAAACTGCCTGAACCCGAGGCCAGATTGGACGTGAAGTCTCTGAACCTTATCCCTCCCGGAGCGGCACAGGCGACATTGCGCAATATATCCTTCCGGCTGGAGCCCGGCACCGCCATTGGTGTGCATTGGTGTGATTGGCAAGAGTGGTTCGGGCAAGACGACATTGGCCAAGGCATTGCTGGGCCTGCTGCCACCCACCGCTGGTGAGATCCGGTTGGGCGGTGCAACGCTGGATCAGTATGACCCTGTCGAATTGGGCCAGTATCTTGGTTATCTGCCGCAGCAAGTGACGCTCTTCCAAGGCACCGTAGCCGAAAACATCTCGCGCCTGTCACTGGACCCTGATCCCGATGCGGTGGTTGCCGCATCTTAAAAGGCCAATGCTCACGAAATGATACTGGGGCTGCCAGACGGTTACGACACCATGCTTGACGGCAACGACAGCCTTCTGTCAGGGGGGCAGAAACAGCGCATCGGCTTAGCGCGGGCGCTATATGGCGATCCGGTTCTGTTAGTATTGGACGAGCCCAATTCGGCGCTTGATGGCGAAGGTACCCAGGCGCTGAACGGGGCCGTGCGTGCGCTTAAATCTGCAGGTAAATCCGCTCTGATCATGACGCATCGCCCTCAGGCCATCGCGGAATGCGACGCACTGATCGTTATGGAGCAGGGTCACGTAGTCCGGGCCGGGCCCCGAGACGAAATTCTTGGCGGAGTGGTCGAGAACGCAAACCTGCTCAAGCGG
Organism: Ruegeria sp. AH3; assembly: GCF_056536265.1. NCBI lineage: Bacteria > Pseudomonadati > Pseudomonadota > Alphaproteobacteria > Rhodobacterales > Roseobacteraceae > Ruegeria > Ruegeria sp. AH3. The sequence continues at coordinate 542,936 of NZ_JBQFJL010000002.1, read as the reverse complement.
CAACTCAGCTCGGTTGGTGGATCAACATGAACAAATTGAAAAGGCCAGCGTGGTATATCACCCTGCCCGCCTCGGTCGGATTTGCGGCAGTGGCCATCTTGGTGATTAGTCTCGGCGTGTGGGGAACCCGGACCCAATTGGCAGGCGCCATCGTTTCTAGTGGCGTGATTGAAGTGCAATCCAACCGGCAGGTGGTGGAGCATCCCGATGGCGGCGTTGTAGGCGAGATTCTTGCGCGAGACGGTGACCGCGTGCAACAGGGCGACGTTCTGGTGCGGTTGGATGACACGATACTCGCTTCGGAACATACGATCGTTGAAGGTCAGTTGTTCGAGGCCCTGGTGCGGACAGCCCGGCTGGAGGCTGAGCGTGATGGCTCGGACGCAGCGCAATTGGCGGAGCAATTGCAAAGCTTGCAGCAGACGGAAGCGATCGCGGGAGGCCTCATATCCGGTCAGTTGGACCTGTTTGCCGCGCGCGCCGAAACTCAGGCACAACAAATTGAGCAACTGATCAAACAGCGAATTCAGATCGAAGCTGAAATTGAAGGAACGCAAGCTCAGCTGTTCGCTCTGAAGAAGCAGCTGGTATTGATTGCCAATGAGTTGCAAGACCAAAAAAGCCTGTTTGACAGGGGTTTGACGCCTGCCAGCCGCGTATCCGCACTGGAACGGGAAGATGCTGGCCTGACTGGTGAAATTGGCCGATTGGAGGCAACAATCGCTCGTCTGCGCGGGCAGATCGCATCGACCGAGATTCAGATCGTTGAGTTGCGGGCAATGCGCCGTGAAGAAGCGATCAGCGAGATCCGTGAGTTGAAAGCTGAAATTGCTGAGCTGTCGGAACGGAGGATCGTTCTGAGCGAGCAATTGTTGCGCATGGACATTCGCGCTCCAGTAACCGGGGCCATCCACAGCAGCATCGTGTTTGCAAACCAGTCCGTTATTCAGGCCGGAGAGCCCATGATGTACATCGTACCGCAGGATACCCCTTTGCTGGTGGCTGCACAGGTCGACGCAATCCACGTTGATCAAGTGCACAAAGGGCAGAATGCGACGTTGCGATTTCCGGCTTTCAATCAACGCGAAACGCCGGAGCTGCAAGGACAGGTGATCAACATATCGGCAGATGTTTTACGGATGAAGCGACCGGCTTCAGCTTCTATCGCGCAGAGCTTATCCCCGAAACCGGTCAAACAGAACGATTGAACGGTCAGGTGTTGCTCCCTGGAATGCCCGTTGAAGCGTTCATCGAAACGGATGCGCGAACGCCGTTGTCTTATTTGATCAAACCGATGACCGACTATTTCGTGCGGGCATTCAGAGAGTAAGCTCGGATCAGTGGCGCAGTGACCGCGCGCAAACGCGGTCACGATGAGGTATGGGTCAGGCCGCAAACAGATTTTGCTTCAGATCCTGATCCAGTTGCGTATCGCTTTCGATCAATGCCTTGATCGCCGGGCGGGACAGAACGCGCTGACGGTAGGCCTCGATATTCGGATAAGTGGTGTGATCCACCTGCGCATAGCCAGACAGCACAAAGAACCAGGTCAGATAGGCGTCCGCTGCCGAAAATCTCTCGCCCAGCAGATAAGCGCGCCCGTTCAGGTGGTTTTCCAGTACCTCGAACCGAAGCGGAGCAAGCGCGCGCACGCGGTCTTTTACCTCGTCGGTGGCCTCCTGATAGAACACGACACGGAACAGGCCTTTGTGCAACTCGGTAGCGCAGAAAGCCAGCCAGCGCAGCATCTGGAAATACTCGGGGCTGGTCGGGTCGACGCGGAAATCCGCGTTCTGTGATTGTGCCTGAATCCAGGCAATCACAGTCGAGGTTTCAGTCAGCCTGGTGCCGTCTTCCAGTTCCAGAACCGAGACCTGACCCAGCGGGTTGATATCATACAGCGATCCGCCGGCTGCCAATTCCTTGGTCGCCAGATTGAGGGGGGCGATATCCAGATCGACCCCGCCCTCAGCCGCAGCAAAACGTGCGGCCAGAGAACAGGTGAGGGGGGCGTGGTAGAGGGTGGTCATGGTAATCTCCGTTACGTACTGCCGCTTATGCCGCAGCCAGATAGTCGGCGGTGGTCACAACTTTGGCATAGGCAAAGGACAGCGCAGACATATACGCCTTGTGCACCTGTTCCGCCGGGATCACTTCGCCATTGAACTCCAGATCGCGGGAAGAGCAGGCATCCTCGACCACGGTCACGTTCAGGCCGATATCGGCGGCGTTACGAGCGGCGGCGTCGATGCACATGTGGCTCATGTCGCCAGCGATGGTCACATCGCTCACCTCATGTTCTGCCAGCAGCGCCTGCAGATTGGTATCGCGGAAGGCGTTGACGTAGTGCTTTAGCACCTTGTGCTCACCCTCTTGCGGGGTGACCGAGCTGTGGATTTCGGCACCCGATGTGTTCGGCGCAAAGAAGGGCGGGTTGTCGATCTGGAACTCGTGATGCACATGCACGACCATCTGCCCAGCATCGCGGGCCTGCTGCAGTAACCGAGCGGCGTTGGCAGCGCTGTCTTCGATCTTGTGCAGCTCCCATTTGCCGCCGGGAAAATAGTCGTTCTGAATGTCGATCAGGATCAATGCGGATTTGGTCATCGTGGTCTCCGTTTCTCGGTCTGTATCCAGCGCTGATTTAAGGCACCGGTCGCCGTAAGTTGACTGGCGCATTGGACATAAAACGCGTTAAATCTGACAAATGACACAACCCGCTCTGACCATCGGCCTTGCCGCCTATCCCGAGGCTCAAAACGCCGCGATTCACGGGTTGCAGGACCTGTTTGCCGTGGCCAACCGGTTCCAGCAGAACCATTCCGAACGGCCACGCCTTGTGGAAACGCAAGTCATTCGAAATTTCAACAGGGATGACAGCCGGTTAGAGGCATTGATCCTGCCTCCTGCTCTGGGCCAGCGCATCAGCGGTGCGAAAGAACAAGCCCTGGTTAACTGGATTCAGCGCCATCATTGCCGGGGTACATTGATCTGTTCGATTTGCGCTGGCGCATTCCCGCTGGCAGCCACCGGCCTGTTGGACGGACGGCAGGCAACAACCCACTGGGCACTGGCGACAGACTTTGCCAATCAATACCCTCAAGTGCAGCTGCAGGCCGACCGGCTGCTGATCGACGATGGCGATATCATCACCGCCGGAGGCTTGATGGCCTGGACCGATCTGGGCCTGCGTCTGATCGCACGCTTTATGGGACCTGCTGTGATGCTGCAGGTCGCACGGTTCTTCCTGATCGACCCGGGCGAACGAGCCCAAAGCTTCTACAGCTCATTCTCGCCCAACCTGACCCATGGGGACGATGCCATACTTCGCGTGCAACATTGGCTTCAGATGCGATATGCAAGTTCGGTTACCGTGTCCGAAATGGCCCGTACCGCGCGCCTTGAACCGCGCACTTTCGGACGTCGGTTTCAATCCGCGACCGGGCTCAGCCCATCAGAATACCTTCAGCAGCTGCGTGTCGCCAAAGCCCGCGAACGGTTGGAGCTGTCGCAGGCCAGCATCGAAACCATTGCACGAGCGGTGGGTTACATGGATATCTCGGCCTTCCGCCGCATGTTCCACAAGATTGTAGGGCTGTCGCCGGGAGAGTACCGAAAACGGTTCTCACCGGCGAAAGCCTGACCTCACGTCAACGCCAGGGACAATCATCAGGCCAATAGCGAATGTATGGCCGTTAATCGCAACATGTTTAAGCGTTCAGACATGTGGCCGAACACTCAAACTGCAATCATCGGGATTGCTTAGGAGCGCAAACGCTTACCTTCGGGATCGAAAGGCGCATCCTTCAAGATACGTGCAGTATGCGGTTTACCCAAAACCTGGATCACCACCTCATCCCCGGGTTGCGCGACATTCGGGTCGGCATAGCCGATCGCCAATGACTTACTAACGGAATAGCCATAGGCACCCGAAGTCACCCGGCCAACTGGCTTACCATCTGACGTGAAGATCGGCTCACCTCCGGTCGCGTCCGCATCCTCGCTCACATCCAGCTCGAACAGTGACAGGAGTTCGCGCGGGGCGTTGTCTTTGACCGCCAGATAGGCCTCCTTATGCAGGAACCCCTTGTCCAACTTGATCAGGCTGGCCAAACCGACCTCTTGTGGCCAGTATTCCTGAGAATACTCCCTGCCCCAGGATCCATAACCTTTTTCAATGCGCAACGATCCCAGTGCGCGACCACCAACTGGCCCACCATCACAGCCTTTTACCGCTTCGAGAAGGGCGGTGTAGAGGGCGACCTGATCCTCTTGTGCGCAATGCAACTCCCACCCCAGATCACCGGTAAAGCTGACCCGGATTGCCACACAGTCCACTCCAGCAACGGTTATTTTCCGGGACCTCATGAAGCGAAACGCCTCGTTGGACAGATCGGCATTGGTCAGGCGCGCCAGCGCCTCGCGCGATTTGGGTCCTGCAATGTTGAAGCCCGCGATACGATCGGTCGCGATTTCGAGCGTGGTGCCTTCGGGCAGCGGCACCATGTTGAAGAAACGTTGATGATAACGCTCGGCCATACCAGAACCGATCATCATGTATTCATCGTCATCCAGCTTGGTGATCGTAAAGTCGCCCGCAACGCCGCCGCGTACCGAGATTAGCGGCGTCAGGCAACTGCGTCCCACTTCGGTGGGCACGCGATTGGCCACGAGACGGTCCAGCCAATGATAGGCGCCCGGCCCCTTGATCACGTAATTTGCGAAGTTCGAGATGTCGATGACACCTACATTTTCGCGCAGCATTCGCACCTCGCGTCCAACCGGATCGAACCAGTTCTGGCGCGTAAAGCCGTTGGTCTCTTCTGTGCCAGGTTCATCAGCAAACCAAAGCGGATGTTCCCAGCCGCAGTTCAGGCCAAAGACGCAGCCCATTTCCTTCTGCATTTCATAGGCCGGGCGCACACGGGCCGGGCGACCAGCGCTGCGCTCCTCGTTCGGGAAATGGATCTTGAAACGGTGGGTATAGGCGTCCTCGACCCGTGCCTTGGTGAACTTCTTGTCAGCCCAGTCACCAAAGCGGGCGAGATCCCAGGCGAACATGTCGTATTGAGGCTCGCCTTCGATCATCCATTGCGCGGCCAGCAGGCCCAGCCCCCCCGATTGTGAGAAGCCAGGGATCAGCCCCCCGCACAGGAAGTAATTCTTCAGCTCGGGCACCGGCCCCCACAGCATATTGGCATCTGGCGACCAGATCATGGGCCCGTTGATCACCCGTTTGACCCCTGCCGTTGCAGCAACCGGCACACGTTCGGTGGCGCGAATGACATTCTCCATGATCCGGTCCAGATCATCGGGGAACAAATCATGAGCGAAGTCCAACGGCGTGCCCTCTTCCGCCCAAAACTTCATGTTTTTCTCATAGGCACCGATCAGCAGCCCGTTGCCTTCCTGACGGAAGTAATACTCGCCATCCCGGTCGGCGATTGAGGGCAGACGACGGCCCAGATTGGCCACCTCGTCGATGGTTTCGGTCACAAAATACTGGTGCTCAGTCGGTTGCAGCGGCAACGTCAGCCCCGCGAGAGCCGCTACCTCTCGACCCCAGAGACCGGCAGCATTGACCACCCATTGAGTGTGAATGTCGCCCTTGGGCGTGCGCACGATCCAGCTACCATCAGGTTGTTGTTCGGTCGCGATCACCGGGCAAAACCGTTCAATGGTCGCACCCATGGCCCGAGCTCCGGCGGCATAGGCATGAGGCACGCCTGACGGGTCCACGTTGCCGCCATCTGGTTCGTACATGATGCAACGAATGTCATCGAACTGCGCCAGCGGGTGAAGTTCCTTCGCCTCTTCACGGCTGACCTCATGGAAATTCAGGCCATAGAAACGCGCCTTGGCCTCCTGAAGACGCAGCTGGTGTTCCCGTTCTTCGGTCTGAGCAAGATAAAGCGATCCGGGCTGGAACACGCCGCAGCTTTGACCGGTTTCCTTCTCCAGCTCTTTATACAAGTTCATCGTATAGTGCTGAATGCGCGTAATGTTGTTGTTGTCGTGTAACCCGTGGATATTCGCCGCCGCGTGCCAGGTCGAACCGGATGTCAGTTCGTCGCGCTCCAACAACACAACATCGGTCCAGCCGAGCTTGGCCAGATGGTACAGGATCGAGCAGCCGGCCAGCCCGCCACCGATAACAACAGCTTGTGCATGAGTTTTCATGAGTGTTTGTCCTTTGGCACACCGCTGCTCAAGCGGCGATCTCTTTCATGACAGCTAGGAACTTGGCGACTTCACCGATCGAGTTGTAGTGGCACATCGAAACGCGCACACAGGCGTCAAAGCCCAGCGGCGTCAGGATGTTGCCGGAGTAATGGTCCGCCTTGCGCAGATGCGTGCGGATCCCTTGTTCGTTCAGCTTTTTAACAACCTCAGCCGAGTCCACACCTTCAACGCGCAGCGATACCAGACCCTCGCGCGCTGGATTGTCGACACCCCCCAGAATGGTGACCTTTTCCATCTCGGCCAGACCACTAAGGTTCCCGGTGCCGTGGATCATGGCATCGGTCAGCGCCTTTTCCTGAGCGTGAATGGCATCGCCTGCCGCCAGAAACTTGCCGCGCCGATCGGTGGCATCGCTCACCTGACTGCCCAGCCATTCGAAATAGGACACGACGTCGGACATGGTGGCATAAGCTCCGGTGTCGCGCGTGCCCATTTCCCAATTGCCTGCGGGACCATCCAGCAAAGCATTGTGCTCGAGTTGGGTCAGACGGTCAGAAATCCACGCCACGCCGTATCCATGGCGAGAAAAGACTTTGTACGGAGAGATCACGTATCCATCGATATCGTAGGCAGTCAGATCAATCCGGCCATGAGCTGCATGCTGAATACCATCCACGATGATGAAGCAGTCCGGCGCGACAGCGCGAATGGCCTGCGATACAGCAGCCACATCCACCCCCATTCCCGTTACGGGCGAGGTGTGTAAAATCGTAGCCACCTTGGTATCCGGCGTCACAGCAGTGGCATAAGCCTCGGCGGTTATGGTGCCCGTGGCGTCATCATGGCGTATCAGTACATGTTCCTGCCCTGCAATACGGGCCCAGCGGTCACAAGCCGACCGCGTCGCCGGATGCTCCAGAGTCGATCCCAGCACAATACCGGAATCAGTTCCCAGGCAGGCGTTCATGATCAACCGAAACAACAGTTCGGTTCCGCTTTCGCCTACAAAAAACTGCCCGCCGGGCGCGTTCATGAAATCCCGCATATCCGCCTTGGCTGCATTGATCGTTGCAACCAGCGCATGAGACCCCGGGTTGTCACGCCCCTGATTGTCCGGGATCGCGGCATAACGAACAGAACTATCCAGCACGGAATTCAACGTCAGCGCCCCTCCGGCGTTTTCGAAGAAAACCCGCTCACCCTGTTCGGGACAATGATCGATCTGAGCGAAACGGTTACGGACCTGTTCCTGCAGGCTTTCAGAAAATTGGCTCATGTAGTTGTGCCCGTGCGTGGTGGATGTGGTGTTGCTTTCGCCAAACTTAGTGTGGTTCGCGACCTAAGACTTGCAAAATAATACAGGCCAATGCATCCGAAAACTCTGTGCAAGAGCTTCGACAATTCCGATGCACCTTTCAAACGTGGCTTTACATTTGGCTTGTCCTTCAAAGTGAACAAAGCAGGTCCGGCGACTGAACCGCGCCAGCGCACCATTGGATTTCGTGTTCGTTCTGGCGCCGGAATATGCTGATCATCCATGTCGGGCATTGGTCTCCGAAGCAGCCTTCACCAGCCAATCCTGAAACAGGCGAACTGGGGGTGTTACGGATTTTCCCCTGAGCTTGACGTAGTAGGCCCAAGGGCTATCCAGATCAAATTCCAGGGGCTCGATCAGCAACCCACGCTCCAGGTAGGGTCGCACAAGTGATTTAGGCAAGGCCACGCAGCCCAGCGATTTGGCGGCGAGTTCCATCGCGAGATTGGAGGCATTGGTCCGAGGGCCCTCTTTCTGATTGAGATCCTGAAGTCCAAACTCTGCCGCGATCTTTTCCCAATATGCGGGCCTGCCCAGAATGTGGATCAAACGCGCATCCTGCAATTGCTGCGGCTCGGTGAGCGCGCTGCCCCTCACCTCGAAACCGGGCGCACAGACTACGGTCAACTTGTCCAACCACAATCGCGTCAATCCGTCTGCCACGTCATCAACATGATTGAGCGTGATGGATAAGTCCGAGACATTTGGTTCGACATCAGTCCAGATCGTGCCATGTACGGTCAAAGCGATATCAGGGTGGACCTCTGCGAACCCTTGAATGACGTCAGGCAGCCAGTTCTCTGCCAGACTGACCGGGCATGAAACGACCACGGTTCGATTGTGCGAGCGCTGGACAATCGACTGCGTCGCTGCATCGATCTCCTGCAGCGCATGACGCACCGATGGCAAATAGGCTTTCCCCACATCCGTCAGCGACAGTGACCGCGGATGCCTCACGAATAGCGGGCGTTTTATGAACTCTTCCAACGAACGCACATGATTGCTTACGGCTGACTGGGTACAGTTCAACTCTTCAGCCGCACTGGTGAAACTCAAATGCCGCGCGGCAGCCTCGAATGAGCGCAAGAAGGAGAGGTGAGGCAGAGTCATCATAGCGGGCACATCCGAGACAGGTATCAGGCCAATTAGGCCGCATAATCCGAAGCATTTCGCCCATTTGCGACCTCAGAACTGGTTCGTTCGCGACACGACTGTTCGATAGTCACAAAAAATCCGGTGCCATAGCCCGCAGTTTGTTTTCGTGCCGCATACCGAAAAGAGGTCTAAATTGGCCAGAGACATCCGAATTCCAAACCTCAACGCATGCAGGCAAGCCGTGACGGACACTTTTGATAAGGTTGCAAGTTTTACCCTTGCCAGCAAGGTCGAGGATTTCCCCGATACAACACTGCAAGCGGCAGCGCTCATGCTGCTGGACACGCTGGGCATCACAATCGGGTCTGGTCCCATGGCCGCCGGAACAATTGCCCGGGATACGGCTCGGGCACTCTATGGTGCGGGCGAAGACGCACTTGGCGCGCGAATGGTTTTCGACGGCCGCCGTGTCAGCGTGGCCGGTGCAGCCTATGCCGCGGCCACCCAGACAGACAATCTGGATGGGCATGACGGGTACAATCCTACCAAGGGGCATATCGGCGTTGTGATCGTCCCCGCTCTGATGGCGCTTGCCGAGACGGTCGATGATTTCTCGGGTCCCGAAGCACTGGCCGCAGTCACCATCGGCTATGAAATCGCCGGACGTGCGGGCATCGCTCTGCACGATACTGTAAGCGATTATCATACTTCGGGAGCGTGGAACGCCTTGGGGGTTGTTGCGCTTGCCGCACGGATGCGCGGCCTTGATGCAAATCAGATGCGTCAAGCAATGGGCATTGCAGAATATCACGGCCCCCGCAGCCAGATGATGCGCGAGATCGCCAATCCAACCATGCTGCATGATGGCTCAGGCTGGGGCGCGCTGGTGGGCGTATCTTCGGCCATTTTGGCCGAGAAAGGTTTCACCGGAGCGCCTGCAATCACCATCGAAGCTGACGATGTCGCCCCGCATTGGCAGGACCTTGGTCAGTTCTGGCAGATGGAGCGTCAGTACGTAAAACCCTATCCGATCTGTCGCTGGGCACATGCTGCCATTGATGCAACGCGCGCATTGATGCGCGAACACGACCTGAGCCACCACGACATCGCGTCCATTCAGGTCAACACGTTCCATGAAAGCGCCTGTCTGTTCCAGGGCATGCCCGACGACACCTCAAAAGCACAATATTCCCTACCCTTTGCGGTCGCCACGATGGTCGCCCACGGGCGTATCGGGGTCGAACATATCACCGGAGCTGGCCTCTCGGACCCGCTGGTGGCCTCGATTGTTGATCGCATTTCCATAGCCGAGACGGCGCGCCATTCGGACCGTTTTCCCAAAAGCCGCTTCGCCGATGTCAGCATCGTGCTGAAAGACGGAGGTCAGCTGGACTCGGGCGATGTACATGCCCGCGGCGGTCCCGAAGCTCCGATGGATCGAGACGAGGTTATCGGCAAGTACATGGAATTTGCCGCACCATCGCTGGGCGAGGCCCGGGCTGCCGCCATTCGTGAGGCGGTGCTGGGGCTGACCGATCCGACCTCAAAGTTCTCGGATCTGGGCGCATTGATCTACGACGCGCCTGACAGGGCGTAAGCGGAACCAATGCAATGCCTTTGAGTCTGTTGAAATACACGCTGTCGGACACGTACCCAGAGACCGAAGATATCCCGGCCACGCTCGATCTGAAGCCCAGCCATGATGCCTTGATCAACAGTGGTGGCATCCACAATCTGGCCTATGCCCAAAGCCAGATCGCCCAGATCCGCGTCGGCCGTGTTGAAGCGACCTCATGGCGCTCTGAGCATCAGGGACAGGACAGGTTCTGCATCTTCGTCGACATCTCATCCACTGCTTTTCACCCAGACGACTGAAACCGCTGCTCAGGAATTCAACAAAGAGGTCGCGTTGTGAAATCCCCCGTTACCATTCTGCACACAGACAACCCCGAGGCATCAAAGGCCGTGCTCACCCAACAGCATCCGGATCTGGAAATCCACACCTGCGACAGCTACGAGGCTCTGCCCCAAATGATCGCGGATACGCAAGCCGAGGTGGTCTATTCCGTCCGCTTCGCGGGCACGCCCGACTTCCCCCGTCAGGCGTTGATTGATGCCCCCAGCGTAAGATGGGTCTCGGTGGGTGGATCAGGAACGGATCATATGAACCCGTGGGATACAGAGACGTTCACCGTGACCAACGCCGCAGGCGTCGCAGCGGATATGATGGCGCAATATGCGTTGGGGGCAATGCTCCATTTCTCGCTGGACATTCCCGGGTTCCGAGACGCTCAAGCACGACGGGACTGGATTCCGGGCAAGGTCGAACCGATCGACGGTAAGACCGTGTTGATCCTGGGCCTTGGTCAAACCGGTATGGCCGTCGCAGCCCGGTGCAAAGCGATGGGTTTTTCCACGATCGGCGTGCGTGCGCATCCCAAAGATACTCTGAATGTTGACGAGGTGCATGGCATGGACGCCCTGCCCGACCTTTGGCCGCGGGCCGATTTTATCGTTGCCTGCGTGCCATTACTGGACAGCACCAAGGGTCTGGTCAACGCCTGTGCTTTCGCCAGGATGAAACCCAGCGCGGTGATCATTGACGTCTCACGCGGGGGCGTGATTGACGAGGCTCCACTGGTCCACGCGTTGGAGACCGGCGCCTTGAAAGGGGCTGCTCTGGATGTCTTCGCCATCGAACCTCTGCCTGCAGAGCATGTGCTGTGGGGGTTCAGTAACGTGATCATTACCCCGCATTGCTCATCGGTTTACGAGGGCTGGGATCTCAAATCCGTTGAGATGTTTTCTGACAACCTCTGGCGATATCGCAAGGGCGAAGCGCTGACAAATATCGTCAACCCGAAACGAGGATACTGACATGGCACGAGAAAGACGCAGCGCCCGTTGCGGTGGTCGGCGGGGCAAAAGTGATCGCAGCAGTGTAAGCATCCAGCAGCTGCCCTGGCAAAATGTAGTCAACACATCCCCCAAAATGGAACTGCTGAGCGAAGAGCAGTTGGATCAGCTGCACGCGACCTCGATGCGTATCCTGTCCGAGGCCGGAATTCGCGTTATGGGCGACAATGTGATGGACCTGTTCGAGAAGGCCGGAGCATTGGTGGACCGTGATACCAAGACCATCCGCATTGACGAAAGCATCGTTACCGAGGCGCTGAAAACCGCCCCCGAAACCTTTACGCTGACAGGCCGTAACCCGGATAAGCGTATCACGATGGGAGGCAACCATGTCAATTTCGGCCTCGTCGCGGGCCCGCCGAATGTACATGACTGCGTCAACGGTCGGCGGCCGGGCAACTATGAAGATTACTGCAACTTCATCAGACTGGCCCATCACTTCAACGCCATCCACCTGATCGGCAATCAGGTGACCGCACCGCTTGAGATGCCCGCCAACAACCGGCATCTGGACACCTATGACGCCAACCTGAGCTATAGCGACCTCAGCTTTCACGCCACGGCGATTGGACGGGGCCGTGCAATTGACGGCATCAACATGATGGCGATTGCGCGCGGCATGACGCTGGAAGAGATGCGTACCGATCCGGGACTCATTACGATCATCTCGGTCAACTCTCCGCGCCTGTTCGACGACGCGATGGGAGACGGTTTGATCGCCATGGCCGAGCATGGCCAGCCGGTTACGATCACACCGTTCACTTTGATGGGGGCAATGACCCCGGTCACCCTTCCCGCCGCGCTGGCGCAACAGAATGCCGAGGCGCTGTTTGGCGTAACCCTGACCCAGCTGGTCAATCCCGGCACGCCGGTGATGTATGGGGCTTTTACCTCGAATGTAGACATGCGCTCGGGTGCGCCTGCCTTCGGTACACCGGAAAACACCAAGGCCAACATGATCAGCGGCCAGCTAACGCGGCGATATGGCATTCCGTACCGAACCTCAAACGCCAACGCCTCGAACGTTGTTGATCTGCAGGCAGCGTATGAGACGATGATGGCCACATGGGGTGCCGTTCTGGGCGGGGCAAATCTGGTCTATCACGCGGCCGGATGGCTCGAAGGTGGACTGACCGCATCCTATGAGAAACTCGTTATGGATGTGGAAATCCTGCAGAACATGATCGAGTATCTGAAGCCGCTGAAATTCGACGAAAGCGAGCTTGGATTTGATGCGATCAAAGACGTGCCTACCGGCGGCCATTTCTTCGGCACCGAACACACGATGGAGCGTTACGAGACCGCGTTCTACGCTCCGATGCTGTCCGACTGGCAAAACCACGGCGCGTGGGAGGCCGCAGGATCAAAAACTGCACTGAACCGGGCAACCGAAATCTGGCAACAAGCGCTGCGGGAGTATGAAGAACCCGTGATGGACCCCGCGATCCGCGAGGAGTTGGACGCCTATATCGCCAAGCGCAAAGAAGAGATTGGCGGGGACGAACCGTAGGAACAAAAAAAGGCCGGGTCATCAGCCCGGCCTTTGTTTACAGAAGGTCGAACAAACGCCCCGGCACATTACCCTGCCGAGGCAAGTCCAAGGCTCGCATCAACGCAAACATCATCGCTTGGTTCGAGGTCACAACCGGTTTGTTCAATGTCGCCTCAATCCGGTCGACAGCTTCGACGGCACGCATATCGGTGCAACTGAGTACAATGGCCTCGGCCTCGGGGTGGTCGGCCTGGCAGGCCAGATCGAACACCTCGCCCGGAGTCAGCTCACCCTGACCATAGTTTCCTAGTTCGCGGCCAATATTGGCACATTTAATCGTGGTGATCTGGTTTTGAGCCAGAAAGTCCACCGCTTGCGTGTTTATCTCGCCAAGATAAGGCGAAGAAAAGCCAACCTTGGTCACACCCAGCGTCTTGATGGCGCCCACCAAAGCCCCAGCCGCCGTGAACGACAGCGCACCCGATCCGGCCTTGATGTCTTGTGCCAGTTGCTCGTCAAACGACGGACCATGGGTCAGCGTCGCAGAGGTACAACCATACAGCACCACATCGGGTCGCACGCCTGAGATCATCTTCAGGTCATGGCTGATATCCGATGCCCCAAGACCAGCCATCTGATCCGAGCCGGGAATCTCATCCACGTCATATCCACCCATGCGCTGGAAATGCACCGTTGTATCCGGGCAGCGCATCAGCATCATATCCGCTTCGAGATTGGTGTTGGTGAAGGGCACCAATACGCCGATCTTAGCCCGTGTGCGGGTCTCATGTGTCATGACGTCACCTCTTTCAGAACGGCCAGACAGCGGTCCATGATGTCCTGCTCGCATATCGTGGCGCGCAAACAATCACCCAGACCATAACCCCCCATGCCGCGCATCAGCAGCCCCTCGGCCCGCAGGGCAGCGTCCGCCCTATGCGCGGTTTCAACATCCGCAAATCGGATCAATACGAAATTGGTATGGCTGGGTGCAACAGACAGCCCCAGCGCCCGGCACCCGGTTGCAAAGCGATCCCGAATGGCAGCAGTTTTCGCCACTGTTTCGCGCATATGTGCCTGATCGCGCATCGCTGCCGTGGCCATGGCTTGCGAGGGGATCGAGACATTGTTGGGGTTCAGCAACTTGCGCACTTCATCCGCAACCGCAGGTGGGAACAGACCCCAACCCGCGCGCGCGCCTGCCAGCCCATAAGCCTTGGAGAAGGTGCGCAAGACCACGGTATCTCCACGATCCACCAACGCGAATATCTCGGCGGGGTCCTGAGACTGATCGGCAAACTCGGCATAGGCCTGATCGACCACCAGCAAAACATCTTCCGGCAGGGCATCGCGCAGACGGATAATGTCTGCATTCGGGATCAGAGTACCGGTTGGATTTCCCGGGTTGCAAACGAAGACGATCCGCGTCTCGGGTACGACAACTGCCAGAATATCGTCGACCGAAACGGTCAGATCCACCTCGTGCGCTTTCACATAGTCCGCCCGCACCTGCGCCGTCGCCGAGGCCACATAGGCATAACCGTAATCCGTGCCCAGCACGCGGTCACCCGGCCCGGCAAAAGCGCGGATAAGGCAGCCGATCAGTTCCATCGACCCGGCCCCGCACAGGATATGCTCAGCCGTCACACCATGCGTTTCGGCAATCGCCGCGCGAAGCTCGGGCCAGTCGGGATCGGGATAGAGCGGCATCTGCTCCAATGTCGCCTGCCCCGCCGCGATTGCTGCGGGGCTTACCGGAAAGGCACTTTCGTTCTGGGCCAGAGAAACGGTGTCCGGACCGCCCAGATCAGCCAAGGCGTAGGCAGCCATCTGCCGGACATGATCAACTGCCCTGATCATGACGCACTCCCATAGACCTTCGCGCCTTCATCCGTGACCAATCCGCGTTTAAGATCCAGCGCCAGAGCCTCTGGATCTCTCTTGACTGGATCGCCGAATCCGCCGCCGCCGGGCGTGTCGAAGATCAGATAGTCATCACCTTCCACGCGCAGTTCGCCCTTGCCTGGGATGTCGCTATTACCATCGCGGAACCGGATCCGCCCCGGCGCACCGGGTTGTCCGCCCATGCGACCAAGGGCCGGGAATTTCAGACGTTCGACAGAAAGGAACACAATGAACGGGGCATTGTTGGACGAGGTCATCTCAATCCTCTGGCCCAATCCACCGCGATACTGACCGGCACCACCGGAATCAGGCAGCAGCTCCCGCCGCCACATGATCACAGGGGCCACACTTTCGGTGATCTCGACCTGAGAACCGAAGACCCCCGATGGATAAGCGGTCGCCGACAACCCGTCCGCATGGGGCCGCGCGCCAGTGCCACCGTTGTGCACAGGTTCAATTGCAAACTCGCGCCCACCATTTGCCGCGACTTCGGGCGCGTGGCGCATGGGCAGGTCGAACATGCACGAGGCACCTTCGGCAGGAACTTGATCCGGCAGTGCCAGATGCAAACAGCCTAACACCAGATCGGGGGTCACCTGCCCCAGCGTATGACGCATCGCCACCGGCACCGGGCGCTGCGCATTCAGGATGCAACCCTTGGGGCCATCGACAGTAAATGGCTCCAACGAACCCGCATTGTTGGGAATATCCGGCCCGACGATGCAGCGCAGGGCAAAGACCGTATAAGCCGTGGCATAGTTCAGCGGCACGTTGATGCCCTTTTTCGAACAGCCCGACGTGCCGGTGAAATCAACATGCATCCCGTCCTTGGTGACGGTCAGAGTGGCGTGCAATTCCAACTCGTTCTCGTAACCATCCATGCGAAGTACGTTCTTGTAAACGCCCTCGGGCACCTCGGCGATGGCCTCCAACGCGCCCTTACGCGACGTGTCGACAATGTAGTTGCCCAGCGTGTCCAGATCATCGATCCAGAACTCGTCCATCATCGCAACCAGACGGGTCACCCCGGCCTCGCAACAAGCGATCAGGGCGTAGATATCACCCTCGTTGGCGATCGGCTCACGCGAGTTGGCGCGGATGATATCCATCAGCAGCGCATTGGGCGTCCCTTCTTCGACCAGCTTGCACGGCGGGATCAACAACCCTTCATCGTATATATCCGAACCTTCGGGACCCATACCAAGACCGCCCAAATCCACCAGATGCGAGGTGCAGGAGGTGAAGCCAACCACTTTGCCATCCTTGAAGGCAGGCATCATCAGCAGGAAGTCATTCAGATGCCCCGACGCCAACCAGGGGTCATTGGTCATATAGATGTCGCCGGGTTTCATGTCCTGCAATGCAAAGCGCGCGCGCAGATGCAGCACGGCTTCGGCCATCGTATTGATATGGCCCGGTGTACCAGTCACGGCCTGAGCCAACATCCGGCCGTTGACGTCAAATATCCCGGCAGAGATGTCACCGCATTCGCGTACGATGGTCGAGAAAGCAGCGCGGATCAGGGTCTGACCCTGTTCTTCGACCACCGCCAACAGGCGGTTCCACATCACTTGCAGGCGGGCGGTGGAAAGTTCGGCAGTCATCATGCGCCTCCTTTCTGGTCTTGAACAAGGACAAGGTTGCCGATGGCATCCATATGTGCCGAGAAATCGGCGGATACGAGCGTGGTGGTTTGTGGTTCGTGGATCAATGCAGGGCCCGAGACGTGATCGCCGGGTTTCAGATCAGCACGAGCCACAAAAGCCGCGTCTTTTGCTTTACCATCGACATCACAAGTGATGGGGCGTGTTTCAGTCACGACGAACACCGACCTATCAGGCGTTCCCGGCACCGGCGGCACTGCGCTATCGGGGGTGGCGACGCGCACCGCCCAGTTCAGAATCTCAATCTTCATCCCCGGCACGGGGCGCGAGAATTGTTTGCGATACTCTTTCTCGAATGCAGCGGTCAGAGGGGTGATATCCTCGACCGACAGTGCCCGATCAGGGAGGGTGATCTCGATCTCGTGCCCCTGCCCGTTGTAACGCATGAAGGCGGTGCGTTGGATCTCGGTCGGCGCATCGCCTGCGCCTTGGGCCACGACTTCCTTTGCCTCCGCAATCATAACGTCGAACAGACGGTTCACGCCGTCCATATCCATACTGTCCAGCAGTGAATAGCGCGAGCGGACGATCTCGAACGAAACCGGCGCAAACAGGAAGCCCACCGCAGACCCGACGCCCGGATTAGGTGGGACCACGATGCGCGACACACCGGCAGAGCGTGCCACCCGACTGGCATGCAGAGGGCCGTTGCCGCCAAAAGCGATCATCGTGCGCGGTCCAAGGTCCTTGCCGCTTTCCACTGCATGCATCCGCCCGGCGCTGGCCATGCTCTCGTCCACGATACGGCTGACTCCGTCGGCGGAGCCCACAGCATCAAGGTTCAGCTTTTCACCAATCACACGGGTCAGTGCAGCCTTGGACCCTTCGGGATCGAGTTGGATATGCCCCTCGGCGAAGGTATCTGGCACAATGTACCCGAGGGTGATGTCGCTATCGGTCACGGTGGGATCGGTGCCTCCGCGCATGAACGCCACTGGCCCCGGTTCAGACCCGGCCGATTTCGGGCCAACGGTCAGGCGGCCCAAGCGATCCACACCCGCGATCGAGCCACCGCCAGCGCCGATCTCGATCATCTCGATCACCGGGATGCGCACGGGCATGCCCGACCCCTTGATAAACCTTGCGGCACGCGCGATTTCGAATGACCGCGAGGTTTGCGGGCGTGCGTTGTCGATCAGGCAGAGCTTCGCCGTGGTGCCCCCCACATCAAAGGACAGAACCTCGTCCAAACCAGCCCGTGCGGCGATGCGCGCGGCCAGAATGGCCCCACCCGCCGGACCGGATTCGACCAAACGGATGGGAAACCGGGCAGCCGTCTCGACCGTGCACATGCCACCACCTGCAGTCATCATCAGGATCGGACAGGTGATCCCTTCGGCCTCGAACTGGTCGACAAAACGGGCCAGATAACTCTCCATCAACGGCTGAATATAAGCGTTGGCCACGGTGGTGCAGAGCCTGTCAAATTCGCGCGCTTCCGGACTGACATCAGAAGAAATCGAAATCGTCAGATTGGGGCGATGCTCGCTCAGGATTTCTCGCAATCGCCGTTCGTGAGCAGGGTTGGCATAAGCATGCATCAAACAGATGGCGATGGCCTCGGCCCCGCTTGCATCAATCTCGGCAAGCAGGCCATCGACCTGCGTTTCATCAAGGGGGATCAGCACCTCACCCTCGACAGACATCCGTTCACTTATGGTCAGGGATCGTTCCCGCGGGACCAGCAGGTCCGGTTTTTCCAAGTTGATATCGTATTGGGAATACCGCCGCTCGTACCCGATATCGAGGATATCGCGAAAACCTTCGGTGCAGATGGTCGCCACAACGGCCCCGCGCCGTTCGATCAGCGCGTTGGTTGCCAGGGTGGTTCCATGGATGAACCCAGTCACCTCAGCCAGAGACCGGCCAGATTGCGCCATGACACGAAGTGCGCCCTCCATAGCGCCTTCAGCAGGGTTTTGATGAGTAGTCAGGGTCTTGGTCGAGGCCAACATGGTCTCGTTACCGGAAACCAGAACTGTGTCGGTAAATGTGCCGCCAATATCAATGGCCAGGCGCAGCGCAGTCGTCATGTATCATCCCGTGTTCTTGTGAGTGTAAGCAACAAAAGCACCCTTGCGGGTGGTTACCAACACATCGGCACAAGGTCACAACCGGTTGCACGGCGGCCCAAGCAGCTGGGGATGATCTGACAAGTCATGCAGGCATAATGCGTGCTGACGCGTTGGCTACTAGCGAGTTTGCGACAAAGCGGCCTGCAAGCGACAAAATTCTCGCTATCGGGCAGAATAGGCTACCAGGTCTAGCCTGTAGATTTACGGGAACTTGTCCCGCGAACCATCATCGACCGGGGTTTGGCCTGGAATAAACGCTGTTCGCCATGCTCCAGACCGTATCAACCCATTTCGTATAGTTGAGACGCCCAAGCGAGCACGCTCTCCCCGCGATAGCGTCGCTTGGCTGCCATACTCCTCCCTTGCCCTCGCGTTTCACCTGATGCAGACTTTTACGTAGAGGAGGAATGCCTGTTTCACCGCTGCGCCTACTCGTGAACAGCCCAGCACGGTTTCATGCTTTGGGAGGACTCTATCATGACATCCAAGACCGCGGGTCCCACGCCACCCGACAATCTGTCGCCGCAGCAGCAAGCCATGCCTGAAGTCAACAGGCTGACGGTGGATGATATCACCGCATCGCTGAAGGATGGCTTTTCTGACTTCCTCGCGCGCCCCTTGATGAGTGGTTTTTTCGGCCTGTTCTATGCGGTTTTCGGCATCCTGTTTGTGTGGTGTCTGGTCTGGCTCGGAAAGATCTGGATGATCATTCCTGCAGCGGTAGGCTTTCCGCTGGTGGCACCATTCGCTGCCGCCGGGCTTTACGAAATGTCCCGTCGGTTGCAGAAGGGTGAGAGTTTCGGCTGGTCCGAAATCCTCACTGTCATGGCCAATCAACGCAAGCGTGAAATGGGCTGGATGGCCTTTGTCACGCTGTTCATTTTCTGGGTATGGACCTACCAGATCCGCCTTTGGCTGGCGATCACCCTGCAGAAATCATCCTTCTCGGATTTTGAAGGGTTTTTGAACATCGTATTCTTCACACCGCAGGGCTGGACCTTTCTGGCGATCGGCACCTGTGTCGGTGCCTTTCTGTCGGCTGTCCTGTTCTCGGTGACCGTTGTTGCCATGCCCATGCTGCTCGACCGGGAAACCAATTTCGTATCCGCCATGTTAACTTCCATCCGCGTCGTCACCGAGAGCCCCGTGGTCATGCTGAGCTGGGCGGCGATCATCTCGGTCACCATGCTGTTGTCGTTGGTTCCGGCATTTCTTGGCCTGATCTTCACCCTGCCAATCCTCGGCCACACCACATGGCATCTCTATCAGCGGGCTGTGTCACCGGCAGAGGTGTGATCACTAGATTCCCAACCTATAACAACTGGTTGCGGGGCTATGTACGATACGTGCCGCGAAATCTCTGTTCACGACATCGCGAACACGATCTCAAACCGTGCTCCGCTCTCTGAAGGTATCAACGAGATCTGCGCGCCATGTGCCCTCAGAAGATTTTCCGCGATTGCCAGACCCATGCCTGTGCCCCCTTGTTCGCGAGCCGTCGTGAAGAAAGGCGCAAAAATCCGGTCCCGGTTGCCCTCGGAGATCCCCGGACCATCATCCTGTACGATCAATTGTCCCGGCGCCGCGCTGAGCACCACCTGACCCGCCCCGTGGCGGCAGGCATTGTCCAACAATTGCTGTAAAACCACTTGCAGGCCTGATGCGGCCAGCGGCAGACGTTCGTCAACGCTTTCAAACCGAAGGGGCAGGTCCGGGAAACGTGCACGCAGATCTTCTGCAAGCTCTGCCAGCGTACATGTTCCGTGATGCTCTGGTGCCCGTGCGGCAGCGACACGGTTGAGGGCGCTGAGCTGGGTTTGCATCTGATCGCTGGCACCCAGAATCTGTTGCAGCAACGCACGGTCTTGATCCGCTAGCCCCTTGGCCTCCTCCAGCAACTCCGCCGCTGCGCGGATCGAGGTTACCGGTGTTTTCAGCTCATGCGTGACATGGTCGGCGAAACTGCGGATCGAGGTTTCACGTCGTTGCAGAGTTTGAGCCATACCGAGAACCGAGCCGGCCAGACGGGACAGTTCCTGCGTGCCATAGTGCCGAGGCGGGTCCGTGCGTTGACCACGCTCGACCGCCCCGGAATAGGCGGCTAATGCCGAAATCGGCCGAAGCAACAAGCGCACCAACAGATATCCCAGTACGCCGGTGGCCAGTCCAATCAGGCCCGCCAACAAGACTGCCGCGTTGCGAAAGCCGACCTCGGGGCCAAGATAGCGCAACGCGATGAGGCCCAGCAACGACAGAACCAGCGTTCCCGCCAGTGCGCCGCCAAGCACAAAGCCCAACGATGGGCGCCACTTGCGCCTCAGCTCGGCCATGCGCCCATCCGTAGGCCGATGCCATGCACGGTTTCGATGGCGCTGGCCCAACCGTTTTCGCCCAGTTTGCGGCGCAAGTTGCGCAGATGGCTATCCAGCGTTCGGTCCGCAATCGCGCTGCCCGCACCGTAGATCGCATCAATCAATTGCGGGCGCGAGACGATTGCCTCGGGCGTTTGCATCAGGCGGCGCAGGATCGATAGCTCGGTCGCGGTCAGGGTCAGCGGTGCCCCATCGAGCTTGGCGGAATGACCTGAAGCATCCAGTTCGACCGGACCATGGCGCAGAATGGCCATCACACCTCGGGTCGTGCTGCGTTTCAGGATCGCCTTGATCCGCGCCACCAATTCGCGCGGACTAAAGGGTTTGGTGACGTAGTCATCCGCCCCAAGCTCGAGACCCAGAATCCGATCAACCTCATCATCGCGAGCCGTCAGGAACAGGATCGGCACTTCTGAGCGCGCGCGTAGCTTGCGACAGACCTCAAGGCCATCCAACTCGGGCAACCCGACATCCAGCACCACCAGATCGGGGGCTTCGCGCATGGCATGGGTCAGCGCCATTTGCCCGTCGCGGGCGGTGACAACCTGATAGCCCGCGCGTTCCAGCGTAATCGAGACCAGCTCGCGCAGGCGCGGGTCGTCATCCACGACGAGGATTTTCATCAGATGCCTCCGGCTTCGCTTCGGTGGTCAGATTACGGATCACTCGATCCGCGCGAAACCCCCATTCCCGCCAATTGGTGATCTGTGGGGTCCATGCGGAACAGCCTGTTGGGCGCGGAGAGCGCGCGAGCTCTGCGGCGGCCATTGGGCCAAGCCGACAGACATAATATGCGTCGTAACGCTGCGGATGGTTCAGGTTCTCGCGCGCGATCAGCGCTGCAAAGTTCACGAAACAGCAGGCATAGAGCACACCGAACCCCAACCCGGCGGATCGCACCAGCAGCCATCGGTTCGATTTGCCCCGCAAGATTTGCCAGCCAGTCAAACACAGCCCGGCGGCCACCAATGCCATCCAGATCGCTGCATGTACCCGCAGATAGGTCAGCCCGTAAGCCTCGACATAGAGGGATAAGCGCATGAGGGACGAGATCACCAGCAACACGTTCTGACCTAACCACAGCATCATCCAACGGGTCAGACCCTGCCGCTCAGCTAGAAACGGGCGGGCGGCCAATGCGAAGGCTCCAGCCAACAATGCGGTCGCCAGCAGGGGATAAGCGCCGCGATGGGCATATTCCGCGTGGCCCATACCCTCGGGAAGCTCTGCATTTCCCCAAAGAAACGCCACATCCATGATCGTTTGAACCGCCAGGAGCAGATTGAACGTTATCAGCGCATTGGCGACGGACCCGGCATTCAAACCAAACCCGGGCAGAGACCGGCTGCGTTGAGGTCCAACACGCGGGGCCAGCAAGCCGGGCTGTATTGCCACGGCCAGAAACGGCCAGATCACCATCGAAGCCCCGAGCCAGAACAGAACCCGGTCAAACCGGAGGTCGAAGCGCCACAGCCTATCAAGCCAATCTGACAATACCGGATTTGCCGAGACCATGAGAGAGATCAGGATCAAAGCTCCGCCAACCGGGAAACCCCAAGCCCGCAGCAATCTCAAAATCGCTCCGTCAGCACGCGATACCGTCTGACTATGCCGGATCGCTTCAATTGCCTGCCGGATGGCGAGAAACGGGACTTGCGACAGAAATCTTCGATAAGACGCGCCACTCCATTGGCCCAAAACAGCCCAACACAACGCAACAGTCGAACCGCCCAACAGGAAAGCAACCGATAGGGCCTGCACATATTCCACGACCGGCAGAACGCTCAGGACCAACAAAACCGCAGGCCCGATCAGCCCGGTGCGCCTGCCCAGAAGCAGCCATACGACGCCCGCCACAGCCAGCGCGAATATGGCCAGCGACACCCCCGGTGCATAATCCAGAAACAATACATCCGCCAACGCGACAAGAATTGCCAAACCTCCAACAGCGTGGCGTTTGCCCGGCCCCAAGCTGCCGTCGCTCCTGTTGCCTTTCTGCTCGGGCGCATCAAACCACCAGCTGTCCTGCAAAACCGACGCGGGAACTCCGCGCACGATGAACTGTCCCATATCACTGCTCCTTTTTGTTATGGTGCGGCCTTTGTCTGGTGGCCTTAGGTGCAGATCACCGCACAGCACTCGTGCAGTTTTCGTGCAGAGCGGGGTTTATGGCTGAAACCCCCTTCCCCTCGCCTGTCCCTCTGGCTAAGACGGTCCCCCAACCGTCTGTCAGGAGGCCCCTTTGGACCGCATCGCCCGCACCATCGCCACCGAGATCAATGCCCGCCCGGAACAGGTAGGGGCCGCGGTCAAATTGCTGGATGAGGGGGCAACGGTGCCCTTTGTCGCGCGCTACCGCAAAGAGGCGACCGGCGGGTTGGATGACACACAGTTGCGTACCCTGTCCGACCGGCTGACCTATCTGCGCGAGCTTGAGGCCCGGCGCGAAGCGATTGTGAACTCGATCAAGGATCAAGGAAAGCTGACCGATGATCTGATCAAATCCATCGCGCAGGCCGAGACCAAGGCGCAGCTGGAAGACATCTACCTGCCTTACAAGCCCAAACGTCGAACCAAAGCTATGATCGCCCGTGAAAATGGCCTTGAACCGCTTGCCGATGCCATTCTGGCAGAGCGCTCGGCAGATCCCGAAGCATTGGCCGAAGGGTATTTGGGCGACGCCGTCCCGACCACCAGGGACGCCCTGAACGGAGCACGCGACATCATCACCGAGCGGCTGACCGAGAATGCTGCACTTTTGGGAGAGCTGCGCAATTTCATGCAGCGCGAGGCATTGTTGACCGCCAAGGTGATCGAAGGGAAAGAACAGGAAGGCGCGAAGTTCAGCGACTATTTCGATCATACCGAGCTTTGGGCCAAAACCCCTTCGCATCGGGCGCTGGCGATGCTGCGCGCCTCGAAAGAGGGGATTGTAACGCTGGATATCGCGCCCGAGCCCGAAGCCGGTGCCGCGCGGGCTGAGGCGATGGTCGCTGCCCATCTGCATACAAGCGGTGATGGCCCCGGTGACAAATGGTTGCGCAAAGTTGCCGGCTGGACCTGGCGCGTGAAACTGTCGCTTTCGATGATGGTCGAACTGATGGCCGATCTGCGCAGCCGCGCGCAGGATGAGGCGATTCAGGTGTTTTCGCGCAATCTTAAGGATTTGCTGTTTGCCGCCCCTGCAGGCGCGCGCGCGACGCTGGGTCTGGACCCGGGCATTCGCACCGGCGTCAAGGCCGCTGTTGTGGATGAAACTGGAAAGGTCGTGGCAACTGATACGCTTTATCCGTTCCAACCCAAGAACGACCTGCGCGGAGCCCAAGCCGCCATCCTAAACCTGATTGCCGCCCACAAGATCGAGCTGATCGCCATCGGCAACGGCACCGCCAGCCGCGAGACCGAGCGGATGGTGGCTGACACACTCGCGCTGCTGCCCAAAACGGTCAAGGCACCCACCAAAGTTGTCGTGTCCGAAGCCGGGGCCTCGGTCTATTCGGCCTCGGAACTGGCGGCACGTGAGTTCCCGGATCTCGATGTCTCGCTGCGCGGCGCGGTCTCGATTGCCCGCCGTCTGCAAGACCCACTCGCCGAGCTGGTGAAGATCGAACCCAAAAGCATCGGTGTAGGCCAATACCAGCACGATGTGGACCAGCACCGCCTGTCTCAATCGCTGGAGTCGGTGATCGAAGACGTCGTGAACGCAGTGGGCGTCGATCTGAACACCGCCTCAGCGCCCCTGCTGTCGCACGTTTCGGGCCTCGGGCCCGGTCTGGCCGAAGCCATCGTGACCCATCGCGACATCAACGGGGCCTTCACCGCGCGCAAGGACCTGCTGAAGGTGGCGCGGCTTGGTCCCCGTGCCTTTGAGCAATGTGCAGGCTTCTTGCGTATCCGCGAAGGGGCGGAACCGCTGGACGCCTCATCCGTCCACCCCGAGGCTTATGACGTCGCCCGCCGCGTTGTCGCCGCATGTGGGCGCGATATTCGACAGATCATGGGCCATGACGGAGCCTTGAAGGGGCTGCGGGCCGAACAGTTTGTTGATGATACATTCGGCCTGCCGACCGTGCGCGATATCTTTGCCGAACTGGAAAAACCGGGCCGGGATCCGCGGCCCAGCTTCAAGACCGCTTCGTTCACGGACGGGGTCGAGGAAATCACCGATTTGAAACCCGGCATGGTTCTTGAAGGCACCGTCACAAATGTCGCCGCTTTCGGCGCATTCGTAGATATCGGCGTGCATCAGGACGGATTGGTACACGTTAGTCAGTTGGCCGACCGTTTCGTCAAAGACCCGCATGAAGTGGTCAAGACCGGTCAGGTCGTCAAAGTGCGAGTGGTTGAGGTGGACGTACCCCGCAAACGCATCGGGTTGACGATGCGCAAGGATGGTGGTGCCTCGGCGCGCGAAGATAAAGCCGCGCGCGGGCCGCGCAAACCCGCGCCTCATGGCAAACCCAAGAGCGTTCGGAGTGGAAAGCCAGACCACAGCACGCAAAACAGCGCCTTTGGCGACGCACTTCGGGATGCGCTGAAATCCAAGTAGCCATTGCGGCTGAACATCAGGCGCTGCACTCACGCTGTATCGTCGATTGATGAAACCGGGCCGCTGTTGTTCCAAAACGGCCCGCGCATCTCTGCCATACTCAGCTCAAATCAACCATTTGCAAGCCAGTCTCCCATATGTAAAATCTCCAATATCAAGCAAAACATAAGAAATTCTTATAGCTATACCCACGAGGATCCGATGCGCCACAGTCAGCTCAAAGCCTTCCACAATGTTGCGCTCCATGGTGGGTTCTCGACTGCGGCCGAAGCGCTATTTCTGACCCAGCCCGCAGTTTCTGAGCAGGTGCGAAAGCTGGAACAGGATCACGATCTGCTGCTGTTTCAGCGCGAACGCAGACGCGTTTCTTTGACACCTGAGGGCGAGAAGTTGTTTCGCTTTACCAAGCAATACTTTGAAATCGAAAGTCAGATCGAGGACTATCTGTCGGAATCGAAAGCGTCGATTGACGGCGAATTACGGATCATCGCTGACTCGGCCCATCATCTGACGGATTACCTGGGCCCATTTCGTGCGATGTACCCCAACATCACGATCATGGTTCGATCCGGAAATACGAATGAAATTCTGGAAGAACTGCGAGCTTACAATGCCGAAATCGGTATTGTGGGCAGCCCTTCACCGGGCAGCGACATGACGATGCTCAATCTGGGTGCCACCAACATCGTAGCCTTTGCCGGGCGCGGAGTGCTGCCACTTTCAAAAACATCACTGTCGTTCAAAGAGCTCAAGACGCTGCCACTTATCTTTCGCGAACAAGGTTCCAAAACCCGTCAGAAACTTGAGGAAGAGGCACGTCGCAGAAAAGTCACCCTGAAACCCGCCATCGTCGCCGAAGGGCGCGAAGCAGTCCGCGAACTGGTGGCCTCGGGGGCGGGCATCGGCTTTGTCTCACGCGCGGAGTTCGGGCGCGATGACCGATTGCGCCAGATCGAACTGGCAGATGTCGATCTGCAAATGGGCGAAAGCATGATCTATATGACCCAGCGCCACGAGGTGAAGGTCATCCGCGCGTTCATGGACTTCGTCCGACGCGTTCAGGATGAAAAGCATTCGGAAACAACCGGATAAAACCGGGGCCCGACACGCGCGAACCCTCATTCGTCGCCTTTGTAATACCCGATCACATCGTTTTCTGTTGTCGCCCCTAGGCCGTTCAACAAACGGTTTGAGTAGTTGAAATAAGCACAGACCTGATTGACTTCGAGGGTCCTCGATATCCGTCTTTGCACCGGTGCAAACGTAGGGGTATCGGGCATGGTCATGCAGGACGGATTTTTGCTTGGAACCAGCTCGAAATTCTACGAACTCTATGGGTGGGAGCTGCGCGAGCCCTTGGCAGTTCAGTTCGAAAGCAGCCGCCCGCTGGGTTTCCCGGGCCACCCGATGGATGTGCATAGCGCCGAGATGCATTATGCAAAAAATCGGTAAGATGTTCGAGCTCGACCCGCTGACCATGCATTCTTGGCATGCCGGGATTCATCCGAGCCGTGCCTATTCTGCCTCCACGCATCAGAATTTCGATAAGTGGAGCGGCTCGACCTTTGGCAACCCGCGACCACTGCACTTCCACACCCGCGGGCATTACGCGCTGGGTGAGATTTCGCTGAACATTCTGGACCCAACCATCCGCGTTGAAGGGATCGTGATATGGGGGCTGAATCCAGAATGCATCCCGGGTGGCGCCCAGATCCAGAGACATACCCCGGCGTCAAAACGGTTTTTGATGCAACGGCGCGGACTATGGGACAGGGTTCCCATGGCAGGCTCAGCGTGTCCTGATCAGCCTGCCGCTTCTGTAATGGTCCCGCGAGACAAAGGCAGCTTATGGTGCGAGCAGGCATCCTTGAGCGTAATAGCCATGCCCTCAGCGTCGCGATAGATCACGATCTCATCGTCGAATATCCGCACAGCGCTGAGTTCGCGGCCAAAGTCCTCAGACCGGCCAGCGACGTACCTGCTGTCTCGGATAATCCCCTCAGCACCGGCCAGATCAGGAGGCATTAGGCTTACTCCGAAAACACGTCATAGGCCTTTAGCGCCTTGGCGCTGTAGGCATAGGACGGCCCTCCGCCCATATAAGTCGCCATCGCCAGCGCCTCGCACAGCTCGTCACGCGTCGCGCCCAGCCGGACCAGCGATTTAACATGAAACCCGATGCAACTGTCGCAGCGAGTGGCGATCGCGATGCCAAGCGCCATGAACTCCTTGGTCTTTTCGCTCAGCGCACCATCGGTCTTGGCCGCCTTGCCCATGATGCCGAATCCGCGCACGGTTTCGGGTACCTCTTTCGAGAAAGCCCCTATATTGGCCTCGGTCTCGGCCATGAAATCTTTCCAGTTCATCACTTACTCCTTATCCGCGCTCATCCGCGCCCATGCGGCGTTCCAACCAGCGCACGCCTGCACTGATGATCAGAACCAGGACCAGGTATTCAAAGATCAGCAGTGTATAGATTTCCAGCGGGCGGTATTCCGTCACCACCAGCTCGTTCGCTCGTCGGGTCAGTTCCTGCATTCCGATGACGCTGGCAAAGGCACTCATCTTCACAATGTAAATAAACTGGTTCGCCAGCGGTGGCAGGATACGCCGGATCGCCTGCGGCAGGATCACATAGCGCATGGTCTGCACATAGTTCAGCCCGACGGTCTGCGCCGCCTCGCGCTGTCCGCGGGCGATGGATTGGATACCTGCGCGATAAATCTCGGCCGTGAAGGCACTGTCAGAGATCGCCAGAGTGATAATCGCGCCCCAGAACGGATCGATGGGCACGTTCATCCCCATCGACTGGAACACGATGGGCAAACCATAAAACACCCAGAACAACATCGGCAGCAGGGGAATGGCGCGAATGAATTCGACATAGACCCGGTTGACCAGCCGCCAACCCCGTTTCTCGGACAACCCTGGCAAAGCTACCAACAGGCCAATCACGATTGAAAGGACGGCGGCGATCAACGAGATCAGGATCGTCGAGCCCATCCCGGAAATCAGGAATTTGACATTCGTCCAGCCCGAGTCCGTTGTCGGATTGATGACATACCAGCCCCAGGTCTGGGAAGATGAGCAGCCTGCCAGCAACAGCAGCGGCGATATCAGAAATAGTTTTCTCATCGGCCCCACCTAATGCTGCAGAATTTGACTGAGGAATTTACGGCACCGCTCGGATTGCGGATTGGTAAAGAAGTGCTCGGGGTGCCCTTCCTCTACAATCTCGCCCGCATCCATGAAGATCATCTTGTCGGCCACCTTCCGGGCGAAGCCCATCTCATGGGTGACGACGACCATGGTCATACCTTCCTGCGCCAGTTCGACCATCACATCCAGAACCTCCGAGATCATCTCGGGGTCAAGTGCCGAAGTCGGTTCATCAAACAGCAGCACACGGGGTTCCATGCACAACGAGCGTGCTATGGCGACACGCTGCTGCTGGCCGCCCGACAATTGAATGGGCCGCTTGTCTGCCTGATCTGGAATATGCACCCGCTCAAGGTAATGGCGGGCTTTTTCTTCCGCCTCTTTCCGGCTTAACCCCCGGGCCTTGATCGGTCCCAGCGTCAAGTTCTCCAGCACGCTCAGGTGCGGAAAAAGGTTGAATTGCTGAAAGACCATTCCGACTTCGGAACTGATCGCAGCAACCGACTTGGGGTCATTCGTCAGCTCGACGCCATCAACCCGGATCGTGCCTTTCTGATGCTTTTCCAATTGGTTGATACAACGGACAACGGTCGACTTACCCGATCCGGAGGGTCCGCAGATCACCACCTTTTCGCCGCTTCCGACCGTCAGGTTGATATCCTTGAGAACATGAAAGGTGTCGAACCATTTGTTCACGTTCACAAGTTCGATGGCGGCGTCTGGCATTGGCTGGCCTGCCCCTATTTCAGTCTTAGTTGAATATTTTCTTGAGGTTATCTTTCTCTTTGCGCTTAAATCAACAAAGAACACGGCATCAAGGCCGAAACGCCACCAACAGGAGAGATTGATGAACACTTTTTTGAAAGCTGCGGCAGCAGCCGCGCTTGGACTGGTATTGTCCGGCGCAGCACAGGCACAATCAGCTCTGAACGAGGTTCTGGATTCCGGCGTTCTGAAGGTCGGCACAACTGGCGACTGGAACCCGATGTCACTGCGTGACCCGGCGACCAACAGCTACAAAGGTTACGACATCGACATCATGAACGAGCTCGCGGCTGATCTGGGTGTTGAGGTCGAATATGTACCCACCGACTGGAAAACACTGGTGAATGGTGTGGTGGCGGGGAAATATCACCTGACCGGCTCGGCCTCGATCTCACCGCCGCGGATGAAGGTCGCCGGTTTCTCAGACAGCTACATCGCGGTGGAGTTGTTCCCCTATACGACCAAAGACAAGGCGGACAAGTTTGATGGCTACGAGTCGATCAACCAACCAGGTGTGACCGTTGCCACAACCTTGGGTACCACCTTCGAGAAACGGGTGCGCGAGTGGTTCCCGAATGCCGAGATCAAAGTGGTCGAAGCCCCGGCCCGCGGTTTTCAGGAAGTGATCGCCGGGCGCGCGGATGTGTTCATCACTTCGAACATCGAAGGGTCGACGCTGGAACAAAAGTTCCCTGTCGTGCGCGTCAAGAACGCCGGTCCCCGCTCTCCGTCGCCCATCGCGATGATCCTTCCGCAGGCTGATCAGGTTTGGATCAACTACGTTAACAACTGGATCGAGGTGAAGAAGGCGCAGGGATTCTTCGAAGAAAACCGCAAGAAATGGGGTCTCTGATTGCATTTGGTGCCCGGTTAATTCGCCGGGCGCTTTTCACTCAGGCCGCCGTCAGGGCAGACTGATCAAAGGCAAACAAGATCCCTCCAACAAGTGCAGCATCCGCCAGAGGTGCGAGGTCGACCATGCGACCTTGCGCCATAACGAACGTCGAATGCTGAGTGGCTTTTAGCTCACCTAAGCCTTAATTTGATCCGGGATTTCAGGTGCCGCCAAAGCTGCGTCTAGATCGTATCGACGGCTGGGCTCCCAAGCGATCATGTTCATCCTCCAGGGTCAGAACGCCAACACGTTCCGCCGTGCCCATTGGTAAATCATAAGATGCGGGTCGATAGCAGTGTCGAGCAGCCCGGGATTCACCACCCGCGACAAGCACTTAATCTTGTCCCAAGATTTCATGGACCTCCCATCCGACCAGGCAGTCTTCTTTCACTAAGTTACGCCCATGATCCGCCTTTGCCAGACGATCTGAATTTTAGCTCTTTGCATGCGTGGTGCGCGGTGTCGAAAGCAAAAAGCTTGTGATCTACAGACTCGACAGGCGCGCAGTCTACACGCCATCTTACGGAGGTATTGAGAACCAATTCTATGGGATAACGCACTGATGTCTAAAGCGCTGCGGAGATGGACGATTCTGATGGGGTTGGTCGCCATTTTTTCGTTGTGGTCTCATCCCGGGTCAGAAGCCCGCGCCCAAACACAGGCCACCAACGATTGGACCGATGTACGCACTGTTCTAGATCGACGCTGTGTGGTTTGTCACAGCTGCTATGACGCGCCTTGTCAGCTGAAACTAACCTCGGATGAAGGTCTGTTGCGTGGCGGCAGCAAACAGGCGGTTTATCACACCGAACGCCTCTCGGATGCGCAGCCCACGCGGCTGGGGATAGATGCGCAGTCCGCTTCGGAATGGCGCGGGCTCGGGTTTCACCCGGTCACGCCCGGATTGCTTGAACGGTATCTCGATCTCGGGCGCAACAGCAGCCTGTCGCCAAACGAACCGGTCCCGGATGCGCTCGGCCTCGCGTTGGACCGGCCCCTTGTTTGTCCGACACCAGACGAGTTCGATGATTTCCGCAAGGCCCACCCGCTGGCTGGAATGCCGTATGCAACCGCCCCGTTGAGTGACCAAGACTACGCCCTGCTGACATCATGGATACGCGTCGGCGCACCAGCGACCGCGATCCCCGAGAACATCCCCCACGACATCCAAGGGCAAGTCACCGAATGGGAGGGCTTTCTGAACGCTCCCGATCTGCGCAGTCAATTGATGAGCCGGTATATATACGAGCACCTCTTTCTGGCTCGACTGCACTTTGAAGGGGACAGCGCAAGCAGGTTTTTCCAGCTCGTACGCTCGCGCACGCCCACAGGTGACGAGATTGACGTGATCGCGACCCGCCGCCCGTTCGATGATCCTGGTACTGCGACCTTCTATTACCGGCTTCAGCCCATTACGGAAACGATCGTGCACAAAGAGCACCTGGTCTACCCCCTGAGCCCGGCGCGCATGACGCGATACCAAAGCTTGTTCCTTCAGCCCGACTGGGCACCCTCGGGCCTGCCCGGATACGGCGAAAGCGAGGGCGGGAATCCATTCACCACATTTGCCGATATTCCACCGCGCAGTCGCTATCAGTTCCTGCTCGACGACGCGCTGTTTTTTGTACGCAGCTTCATTCGCGGCCCGGTCTGTCACGGCGAAACGGCGGTCGATGTCATTGAAGATCGTTTCTGGGTCAGCTTTCTGGACCCTGATGCAGACCTGTCTGTTACGGACCCAAGCTATCTTGCGGATGGTGCCGGATATCTCGAATTGCCTGTCTCAACCAGTGAAGGTGGAACACTGGATCAGTTGCAGGGGGTCTCGCACAAAAATCAGGTGCAATACCTCAAGTTCCGCGACGCACGCTATGGGCAAAGTGAGGCGCACAGAACCGGCTTGGGTTATGATGCGATCTGGGACGGCGGCGGCACCAATCCGAACGCCCTGATCACCGTATTCCGCCATTTCGACAACGCCTCGGCAATGACCGGACTTCATGGCTCAATCCCCGAGACTGCGTGGGTGATCGACTATCCGATTTTTGAGCGTATCTACTACAATCTGGTGGCTGGCTACGATGTCTTCGGCCGTGTCGAGCATCAGCTGACAACGCGGCTTTATATGGATGAACTGCGTATGGAGAGCGAAGACACTTTCCTAACCTTCCTGCCAAGAGCTGTACGGCCCCGGATACACCGAAGCTGGTATAAGGGCGCGCTCAGTGAGATTCATACCTATTGGCACCGCCGCCATGTCGACGGCAGTTTTCCGACGGGGATCACCTTTGACACGGAAAGCCCAAAGCAAGAATTTCTTCTGGCGTTGCTTGATCGTGGTGCCGGGCTTTGGCCCCTGACCGACCCGATCAATAGATGCGATAGCCCTAACTGCGCGCCTTCGGAAAGCGCCTCGGATCTGGAACGCCAGCTGCGTCCGCTTGCCGATCAGTCGGGGAACTGGGTGCAATTCCTGCCCGATCTTTCGATTTTGTTAGTCGAAGATGGCGCGGACACACCACAGGTTTTCTCGCTGATCCACGACAAAGCGCATGACAACGTGGCGTTTCTGTTTAACGAGGCACACCGGCGCGATCCGCAATCCGATCGGCTGACAATCCTGCCGGGATTAATCGGCAGCTATCCGAACTTCTTTTTCAACGTCGAACTGGCTCAGATCGACAGTTTTGTCGACACCCTGCTGGCTGTGAAATCCGACGCCGATTGGATGCAACTGATTGAAACCTTCGGCATACGCCGAACGAGCCCCGATTTTTGGGCGCTGAGCGATCAGGTACAAGATGCTATGGTTCGGCAGGATGCGGTTCAGGCGGGAATACTGGACCTCAATCGCTATAAGGACCCCCAGCCGAGCGACGATCCAACCTGATCTCAGATCGACGCAACACACGCACACACTACACCCGAACGTGAACCAAGAGGAGCGCTCGGCCAGAATACATCTGTCGCCACACGTGTTTACTTCAGCGGCGATCGAAAACCGCTGAATCAGAGGACGGGCGCGGCAGATGGCGTTCAATCGCAGGGATATCAAAGCCAATGGTCGGGGGAGCGTGGCGCAGCAGGTGCGGCTTTGGTCCGGTCTGATTTTGCTGGTCTATGCAACCGTCCATTTCATCAATCACGGGCTTGGGCTGGTCTCATTGCGCTGGATGGACAGCATGCTGTCCGTCATGTCCGCGATCTGGAGCTCGTTCCCCGGAACAATCCTGCTCTATGGAGCGTTCGCGGTTCATATCTTACTGGGCGCGTGGAGCATTCTGAGCATCCGCAGTCTGAAAATGCCGTTCTGGCGCTGGTTCCAGATCGCGCTGGGGCTGGCCATCCCCTACTGGCTGGTCAGCCACATCATCGTCACGCGCGGCTCTGAACTGGTGACAGGTGTCCCGGTGACCTATCTGCAAGAGCTGTCGCTGCTCTGGCCTGTCTCCGCCATCAAACAGAACGCACTTTTGCTGCTGGTCTGGGTTCATGGCCTTATCGGTATTCATTTCTGGTTGCGACCGAAACCTTGGTACAAGGACGGGCTGTTAATCCTTCTGCCCTTCGCCATCGCTGTACCTATCGTCGCCGTGGCCGGATGGATGACCGCCGCCAAACGCGAGGCATTGCGGCTGAGCCTGACACCTGAAGGACCCGAAGCCGTCGATTTGGCCGCGCGGGTGGCTACAGTGCGTGACGCGGTGTCAGAGTATCAGGCCATCGCGCAAGGTTGGGTTGCCATTATCCTCAGCTGCTTGCTGCTGTTCTTCGTGATCCTGTACATCGCACAAGGCCTTCGCCGTCAGGTGCAGGTCACCTATGGAAACGGACTAACCGTGAATACGGCCCCCGGCAAAACCCTGCTGGATGTCAGCCGAGACAATCGCATCACCCATATGTCTGTCTGCGGTGGGCGTGCGCGCTGCTCGACCTGCAGGGTCGTCGTGATGTCCGATCAGGGCGGGCTCAGCCCCATAGGTCCAGCCGAGCGCAAGCTGCTGGACAAGATCAATGCCGAGCCGAACATGCGGCTGGCCTGTCAGGCCCGCGTGGTTGGCGATGTCAGTATCCGTCCAATCATTCAACCTCGACGCGCCGTGTCGACCCCGCTGCAATCGGACCCCTTCGGCTGGGGCATCGAGCGTGAAGTCTGCGTACTGCAACTCAAGATCAAAGACTTCCGCCCATTTGTGGACAAGACTCTGCCCTATGACGTCGTTTTCGTGCTCAACCAGTTGCTTGATCTGATGGTTGAGCAGATCGAGGCCCAGAACGGACATATCGACAAGTTCACCAATGATGGGCTGACGGCAGTTTTCGGGCTAGAGACCCATAAAGCCGAAGCTGCACGATCCGCGCTTTACGCTGCCGCGCGATGTCAGGAATTGGTTGAGGGCACCGAAGGCAAGCTCCCCAGGAACCTCTCTGCACCGCTGAAGATCGGCATCGGCATCCATTCCGGGCGCGCCGTGATTGGGCGCGTGGGCAAAAGCTCGGACCAGATTGCGCCCGGCCCGGTCACCGCGATTGGGACCGTTTCACTGGTCGCCGATGCATTCGAGACCATTACCCGCACCTCGGAGGCCGTTATCGTATATTCGATATACGTGCATGAGCTGTGCGGCCTAGGCATCCCCAACATGCTAGGTCAGACCGGGGGGATCACGATCAAGGGTCTGGCAGGGAAAGTTGATGCCGTTATCGTGAAAAACAGCAGCCCGCTGCGCAAGAAACTGGAGCTGACCCAACGCCAAAGGACGTAGCCGACAAGGTTACGTGCTTTGCCCTGTTGGCCCGAATACTTCGAACTGGATGTTCTGCGCTGGAATGCCCAGCGCCTCCAACCCGGTCTTGATCTCCGACAGGAACGGCCCCGGTCCGCACAGCAGATAGAGCGCATCCGGCCCGGCGTTCAGATCCACAAGCGTTTGCGGCGTGATACGTCCATGAACCTGATAGTCACTACCGAGAATGTCGGTCGCATCTGGCTGACTATAGAAGATCAGCGCCTGCGCATTCGGCAATTGATCAACCAGTTGCCCGGTCTCTTTTCGCAGCGCATGTTCAGAACTATTTCTGGCACCATGCACAAACCACAACGGTCGATCATGCCCGTCGGCAAAATCTCCGTGTAGCATTGCCATCATTGGCGTCATCCCAACCCCTGCACTGACCAAAACCAATGGCTGATCACCTGAGGGAGCGATGAAATCACCAGAAGGTTCGGACGCGATGATCTCGGCCCCCTCGGCCAAATCATCGTGCAAGAAACGCGAAACCAAGCCTTTGGGCTCTCGTTTGATCGTCAGTCGATAACTGTCCGCGGCACTCGGATCGCCGGATAATGAATAGCTGCGCTTCACCGCCTCAGGCTGGCCGGGGATTTCGACGGATATGGGCAGATGCTGCCCAGCGACGAACGGCCAGACCGGTTTGCCGTCAGACGGGCTCAGGTGGAAAGACGTGATGCCCTGAGCCTCGGGAACACGTCGTGTGACCGTGAACCGGCGGGTCTGATCTTGCTTCGACCAACGCAGAGCCAATGCATTCGGGCGCTCGATGACGGCCTTGACTGTGACGTCGATCATCCGCCATGCGTCATCATCATTGGCGTCGGTCGGGTGCCAATCGATACTTGCGCGACCGGTAATATGCAGCAAGCTGCCGGTTTCGAAATCGACAAAGACCAGCCCGATCCGCGGATCGGCGATTAGATTGCCAATCGTATTGAAGAAATTGTTCCCCGCGTAATCCGGTATCCGCAGGCGCTGCGGGCCTTTGACCTGAACAAACCCGGGCGCACCACCACGGTGCGATGCATCAAAGCCACGCGAAGGCTTGTCCGCCCCTTGCTGATGCCCGGACCCGATAAACATCGTTTCGGACCTGGCAATCAGGGCGATCTGATCCGGGGTCAATATTGCTGAATGCCGGGCTTCGCCCGGTTGGTTTTCGACGCGCCGCCAGACGCGCTCGTGGATATATTGCGGGCAATTGCCGAAGGTCTGCCGGATATCGATAGCATAGCCGCCATCGGATCGGCGCAGATGACCGCTGAGCCGATTGCGCCGACGGTTGGAGAGTTCGATCCCGATAAGTCCCACATCCGTTCCTGCCGCAAAGGCACTGAACATAGGATCTTGCGCTTGGGCTATGGTGCCCAAGGTCAGGCCTTGTGGGTCTGGCGAGCGGATGAAACCCTCGGGCCCATCAATCAGGGTAATCCATGTCGAGCCGGTCAAATCCTGGCCGGACAAGACCAGAAACGGCAGCGAGGCGTAGAATTCCCGATGTTGTTCGGGCATGTAATCCCGGATGAACCCACCAGCCCATTTCGAGATATCGCCAACGCCTGCACGCTCTTGCGCGGCGCGTTCTCCTGCATGAAAGGGAGTGTCTGCGGTTTTCTGGTTCATTTCACCGATCCTCCGGGAATAAGAGGCCAGTGCCTTGGCACCGGCCTCAACGCGTCAAGCAAGTTCAGGGATGGGCGAGGTCGCCATGCCGACGAAACCGGGCTGCGATTCAATCCGGGCCAGCCAATTGCGAATGTTAGGATAAGGCGTCAGATCCACACCTCCTTCGGGGGCATGCGCGATATAGCTGTAGCCTGCCACATCCGCGATGGTGATCGTATCGGCAGCCAGCCAGTCACGGCCAGCCAAATGTGCCTCCATCACCTT
Source organism: Ruegeria sp. AH3 (assembly GCF_056536265.1). Classification (NCBI taxonomy): domain Bacteria; kingdom Pseudomonadati; phylum Pseudomonadota; class Alphaproteobacteria; order Rhodobacterales; family Roseobacteraceae; genus Ruegeria; species Ruegeria sp. AH3. The sequence goes on along the minus strand of NZ_JBQFJL010000002.1, from coordinate 505,865 downwards.
GAACAAGGCATGGGCCTTGGCCACCGCCGCGTCGTGATCCAACGGCGCACCGAACACCTTGACAAGACGCGCGGCGCAAGGGCCGGAATAGACATTGTCCGCTGCAACAGTCAGCCAGCGCTGAACCTCGGCTGCGATTTTTGCATCCGTAGGCATCCAATGCGCTCCCGCCGCATATGTTTGAACCAGATACACGAGGATCGCGTTGGAATCCGCCAGGGTATAGCCGCCATCGTCAATCGCAGGCACCAGGCCAAACGGGCTGATCTTCAGATAGTCCGGTGCTTTATGCGCACCATTGGCCATGTCGAGGTCAATAGTTTCATAAGGCAGGCCCAACAGCGCCAGCATCAGTTCAACCCGGTGGCAATGGCCTGATTTGGCATTACGGTAGAGTTTGATAGGTGTCATCGTAGTATCCTGTTCTGGTTAAAGTCCAAGGTCGCTGAGACCCGGGTGATCGTCAGGGCGACGACCCAGAGGCCAGCGGAATTTGCGGTCTTCTTCGGCGATGGGAAGCTCGTTGATCGATGCATGGCGATGAGCCATGTAACCATTGGCGTCGAACTCCCAATTCTCGTTCCCATAGGCACGAAACCAGTTGCCGCTGTCATCGTGGTATTCATAGGCATAGCGCACCGCGATCCTGTTACCCGAATAAGCCCACAGCTCTTTGATCAGGCGGTAATCCAGTTCCTTGTTCCACTTGCGGGTCAGAAACTCCTGAACCTGTTCGCGCCCCTTCGGGAATTCTGCGCGGTTGCGCCAAACGGTGTCCGGCGTATAGGCCAGCGCAACCTTGGCCGGGTTACGACCATTCCAGCCATCCTCGGCCAAGCGAACCTTCTGCTTGGCGGTTTCCTCGGTAAAGGGCGGGACGGGTTGGCGTGGGGGTTCTGTGCTCATGATCCAATCCATTTTGGTGTGAACAGGTTGCCAAACAGCTAGTTTACGTCGCCAATCAAAGGAATATACTGCTTTGGAAAGTCATTATTTTGGATTTTGATGGTAATGGATCGTCTTCAAACCCTAGAGATGTTCATCGCTGTTGCCGATGCTGAAAGCTTTGCAGGCGGCGCGCGCAAATTGGGCCTCAGTGCGCCCTCGGCCACACGCGGGGTCAATGCGCTTGAAGAACGGCTGGGCGCACGTCTGTTCACCCGCACAACCCGCCGGGTGCGCCTGACTGAGGTCGGGCAAGCCTATTTGGAAGACGCAAGGCACATTCTGGCGCAGTTGCAGGCCGCCGACGACGCCGCCCGAGGTGCCGCTTCAAACCCGGTGGGCCAACTGCGCATCACCTGCCCGAATGAATTCGGGCGCATTCATGTAGCACCCATTCTGACAGATTTTCTTGATCAGCATCCAGGTATGACCGCTGATGTCCTGATGCTTGATCGCGTGGTGGATCTGGTCGAAGAAGGCATCGATCTGGCTGTACGGATTGGTGAGCTGCCGTCCTCTGGATTAACCGCCGTCCGGGTCGGTCATGTGCGCCGGGTCATTTGCGGTGCACCTTCCTATTTCCAGGTGCACGGCTCCCCGAAAACCCCATCCGATCTGCAATCACACCAGATCGTGTCTGCTGCCGGCGTTAGCCCGGTGACCGATTGGCGGTTCGGCGCTGATCTGCAAGAGACAGTGCGCATCAAACCCCGGCTCATGGTAAGCAGTGTCGCAGCAGCGATTTCGGTGGCGCGTCAGGGATGGGGCCTCTGTCGGGTGTTATCCTACCAGATCGGACCGGACCTTGAGGCCGGCACATTGCAATCGGTGCTGGATGCCTACGAACCGTCCCCACTGCCCGTCCATCTGGTCCATGTCGAGGGGCGACGAGCCCCCGCAAAGACCCGCGCCTTCATAGATTTTGCCAAGAACAGGCTCAGATCCGTACCGGTACTAAGATAATCCTGCCGACACCGTTTGCTTCAGTTCTTTTCCGTGTTGGTAACAGGACGCCAGTCCTGTGCGGGGGGGGAATCCAACAAGGCCTTGGCACGCGCGCCCATCGCGACCGAGGCCGGGTCTCCGTTTCGCGCCCGGTCGGCGGTTTCAAATGCTTCAACGGCCTGCTCAAACCGCCGTGCCCGGTAATCTTCCAGTCCCTGTTCATACGCTTCGATCCACGCCAATGATCCGTCAAAATCATCGGACATTGCGATCAGCTCATAAACCACAAGTTCTTCACTGCGCCCAAACACCGTCAGCGTATCCAGCTCGCGCACGATGATTGTATCGCCAGCCTCGCGCCGGGTCTCGGGGCCAATCAGGATCATGGTGCCGTATTCCTTGTTCGCTCCCTCCAAACGACTGGCGACATTCACCACATCGCCAATCGCGGTGTAGTTCAGCCGCTGCTCGGACCCGATGTTTCCGACCAGTGCCTCACCGCTATTCAATCCAATCCGAACCCGCAGAGGGTTACCCGCCTCATCCTTGATGCCCGCCGCCTCGACTTTGGCGACAAGATCCAGCGCCGCGCAGCAGGCATTTTCGGCATGGCAGGCATCCTTGCGGGGTGCGCCCCAGAACGCCATCACGGCATCACCCATGAACTTGTCAATGGTGCCATCATGGCGCGCAATCGCTGCCGAGGCTGCGCTGAAAAAGGGCTCCATCAACTCAACGATCTGAGGGCCGAGTTTCTCGGACAGGCCGGTAAATCCGGTAACGTCACAGAACAGAACCGAGATGGGTTTGATGTCACCCCCGGGCTCGGTCTTGATACCTTCAGCAACCAGCATCCGAACCAGATCAGTGGGCACATATTTTCTGAAAGCCGACAGACCCGCCGCCATGCTGGCCGTGGCTGCGGACAGGTTTGCCAACTCGGACAGTCTGGAGGGTCTGCGCGAGATACGTTCGACATCAAACCGCTCGATCTTACTCAAGTCCTCGGCAATACGTGCTAATGGGTTTGCGACAACCCTTCGGACCAGCCAGATTGCCAGCCCGGTTGCAACAACCACAACGCCGATCAGGATATAGATCAGGTTGATCAGGGTTTTATCGATTCCCGACAGGAAGGCCGCTTCCGGAATAACGGTTGCCACGCGCCAGCCATAGAACCCCAGCGGCGTCAGAGCCACCGCGTAGGGCACGCCATCGATCACGACCCGCGTTGTCTGGCTGCCCGGTGTGTTTTCATCCGGGTTGCCCAGCAGTTTCTCGCCCGAGATCATGGCGACTTCGTATAACTCCCCTTCGCCCATGCGCGCCGGGGTTGTCTCATCCGCCTCTGCGTCGGGAATGGCAATCACCTTGCCATCGGCATCGAGGATGAAGGCCGCCCCAAACTCCCCGGGATGGAGCGTCGCCAGAAAGCGCGACAGCCGGTCTGTCTCGATCGCGACGGCCAGAACACCCTGCCGCCTCCGGTTGACGTCGATCGGGCCCGCAAAGGCATAAACGGTCTTTTCACTGCCCGGCAGGTCACGCGCTTCGATCCAGCCTTGCGATTGCAGACCTATGAAGTTTCCGAACCAGGCATGATTGCGCGGGTCATAAGTTGTCTCGGCAAAGCTCCGCTCTTCGAACTGGATGTCGCCGGGAATGAATATATAGCGATCCTTTCGCAACATCCGGTCCCGGATGTTCTTGTCGATCTCGATCATCTCAAGCCCGCCGTCGCCAAGACGGTGCGATGCGAAGAAATTCCCGTCAGGCCACCCGAAGAAGATCCACGATATGTTGGGCTGCGCCTGCAATTGCGACAGAAAGACGAACTCGCGCTTGTCCGCCTGCCGAGTCTCGATGACGTTTTGAACGAAGATCGTCCGTACGGCAGCCCAGGCGGCCTCGGCCGATTGGAGGGTCACACCGACCTCGATGCGGACCGTATTCGCGATTTGGCTGTTGATCTCCGCTGCGAGCATACGGCTGTTATCACGCGCCGTCGTCCACCAAAGGGAGTGGACGAGGAACGTCGATACTCCGATGGACACGGCAACCAGCATTGAAACAGCAACGCCAACGCTAATCCGCATGAAAGCTCCGCAAATGACGACAGGTAGTGCAGTATTGGAGTGAGACGGTCAACAGCGCAAAGGTTACTTTGCTGCAACGCCAAAATCTCACGCAAGTGTTAGGCACGTGTTAACAAAAGCGCTTCTACAAACGGAATATAACCATCCGGCGCAGTAAGAAACAGTGATCAATCAACGGATTCGGAAGGCCAAACAAAGAGATATGAAAGCCGCTAGATAAGCTGTACCGCAGGCCGACCCCCACGATACAGCTGTCTTTGATTAAACGAACGCGACCCCATTTTCGTTCATCGGCAGCTCTGCGACTCGCAGATCCAGTTCAGCGATAGCATTTGCCAGGGCCGGAGCAGCAGGGGGCGTTCCGGGTTCTCCGACACCCGTCGGGGCCTCGGCTGACGGGATGATATGGGTCTCAATCGACTGGATGTCCGAGATCCTCAGGGGCTCGTAGTCCGGGAAGTTGGACTGCTCGACTGCGCCACCATCCAGAGTGATTTGATCCCTCATCGCGTGACCGATGCCATAGCCGATACCGCCTTCGATCTGGGCCCTGACAACATCCGGGTTGACCGCGATACCACAATCAACCGCAGCAGTGATCTTTTCAATGCGAATACCGTCTTCAAGGTTGCCAGAGATCTCGACCACCTCGGCCACGTAAGACCCGAACGATTTGTGCACAGCAACACCCTGAACATTGCCCGGTTCCGGGTTGCCCCAATTGCCTTTCTCGGCCGCCAGTTTCAGAACACCCGCTTTGCGCACCTGGTCCTTGTCATCACCGTTCAGATAGGCCAGTCGGAATGCGACCGGGTCTTGCCCAACGGCCTTGGCTGCCATGTCCATCATGACCTCCATGACATAGCCAGTGTGAGTATGCCCGACCGAGCGCCACCACAGAACCGAGGTTGCTTTTTCCGTATCGGACAGACCCACCGCCATACCGGGGATGGCATACGGGCTGTCCGCAAGACCCTCGATGCTTGAGTGGTCAATTCCGTCATGCACCAAAGCGGCCTCAAACGGAGTACCCTTCACAACGGGCTGACCGGCAACCTGATGCAACCAACCTACTATGGCGCCGGTTTCGTCCAGACCCACTCGCACTTTATGCCCAAAGGCCGGTCGGTAGTAGCCGCCCCGGATATCGTCTTCGCGGTCCCAGACCAATTTGACCGGGCGTGACCGGTCGGTCAGCACAAAGGCCAGCGCGGCCTCGACCTGGTAATCTGCATCGGGCGTCGCGCGGCGCCCGAATGAGCCACCGGCCAGCATGGTGTTGATGTGAATTTTCTCTGCGGGCAGCTCGAAAATCTGCTGATAGGCCATGTGCGGCCCTGTCGGCATCTGCGCACCATCATGCAGCACGATGTCACCGTCAGCGGTCTGCTCAATCGTGCAATTCAAAGGTTCCATCGGGGCATGCGCGAGCAGCGGGAAGTAGAAGGTCTTCTCCACTACAGTGGTGGCCCCATCCACAGCAGCTGCGACCGCAGCCTGATCGGCCTTGTTGACATTGTAGGTCGGAGCGGCATCCAGCGCGGCCATGATCTCATCGCGGATTTCCTGCGACGAGCGGTTCTCGGCAGCGGATAGATCCCAATCGACCTCTAGCGCTTCACGTGCCTGCATGGCAGCCCATGTGTTTTCTGCATAGACAGCGACACCATGCTTGGTGGGCAGGGTCTGGGCCATGATGAAGCCTTTGACCTCTTTGGCCGCGTTGTCATCAAAACCGGCGACGGTGCCCCCGCGTTGAGGTGTGCGCTTGACCATCACAACCATCTGGTTGTCCAAATGCACGTCCATCGCGAATTTCGCGGTGCCGTTGACCTTGATCGGGCTGTCCTTTCGGCGGGTCTCAGCATTGCCGATGATCTTCCATTCGGACGGATCACGCAAACGCGGCGTCTCGGACGGTGCGATAGCAGCAGCGGCAGCAACGAATTCACCCAAAGGCGCGGATTTGCCTGCCCCGGTGATCAAACCCTCCTGAATATCCAAGGACGATGGCTCGACACCCCAGGTCTCGGCTGCGGCTTTGATCAGCATCTCACGCGCATTCGCACCGGCAGTGCGGTATTGCACCCAGGAGTTCGCGATCGCAGTGGATCCGCCCGTGCCTTGGAACGGACCAAACAGAGTGTTGTTGTAGACGGTCGGATCAGACGGGGCGAACTCATAGTCGATCTGATCCATGGTGACGCCCAGTTCCTCGGCAATCAACGAGGTCAGGCCGGTGGCGGGCCCCTGCCCTTTTTCAAAATGCTTCACGATCGCAATGACATTGCCATTGCTGTCGATCTTGACGAAGGGATTCAGCATCGCGTCGGCCTGACCGGATGCGGCCATGGCACCATCTGCGTTTGCCCCAACATACAGAACTGCACCGGCTGCAGCGGCTGTTTTAAGGAATCCGCGGCGGGAAAGTTTAGCTGTCATGGACTCAGGCCTCCAGAATCTCGGATGCGCGCAGAACACCGGCGCGGATGCGTTGATAGGTGGCGCAGCGGCAGGCGTTGCCGTGCATGTAATTATCGACCTCTTCAGCCGTGGGCTTGGCATTCTCGCGCAGCAGGCCCACTGCATTCATGATCTGTCCGGACTGACAATAACCGCACTGGACCACGTCCAGCTCAAGCCACGCCTGCTGCACGGCAGCACCGATCTTGTCCTGCTCCATCACCTCGATGGTGGTGATTTCTGCGTCTTCGACATCTTCGATATAGGTCTGACAAGACCGGACCGGTTCGCCATTCATATGCACGGTGCACGCTCCGCAGGATGCGACACCGCAGCCGAATTTGGTACCGGTCAGCTTCAACTCGTCCCGGATCACCCACAGGAGCGGGGTGCCCGGTTCGGCCTCGACGCTATGCGTTTGACCATTCAATTTCAGTTCGATTGCCATGGCTTCAAGGTCTCCCTTTTGGCGAGTGGTTAGTTTGATTGTTCGTATTCAGAGAAGGCATCCGCATAATCCGGGTGCCAGCGTGACAAGGCAGGACGGTTCTCAAGGATATCGCCCAAAGCCCAGGACACCCGGCGCTTGTCCCGCTCGGACGAGACGTCATTGTCCGGGCACAGGATGTAGAAATCGCCTTCGGACACCCGCGCGATAAGATGATCTATGGTTTGCTCCGAGGTCCAGGCTGCGGCAGGCTTCTCGGGGATATGCCGCGCAATCATGCCGGTATAAGTGAAACCCGGCACAAAGAGATGAGCCGAGATGGGCGCGTTAGCCTCACGCAGATCGTGCGCCAGCATCTCGGTCAAAACCTTAACCCCGGCCTTTGAAACATTATAGGCCGGGTTGCCGGGCGGTGTGGTGATGCCTTGTTTCGATCCGGTGTTGATCACAACGGCCGGGCGTCCAGCTTCGACCATACGCGGCAGAAAAGCCTGAACCCCGTTGATGACGCCAAACAGATTAACTTCGATCAGCTTGCGCCAGGCATCAGGGTGATCCCAACTGCCGCTGGGTCGAGCGATACCAGCGTTGTTCATCAACACAGCCACCTCGCCGACTGCATAAGCAGCGTCGGCCAGATTTTGCACGGCATCTACATCACTGACATCCGTTGGAACCGCTTGCACCTGCGCGCCACCTGTCGCGATAGCTTCGAGCTGCGATGTTGCCTGCTCCAACGCTTCTCCGGGCAGATCCGCAAGCAAGACGCTGAGACCCGATTGCGCGAAGCGTTCAGCCGCTGCAAGACCAACACCACTGGCAGCACCGGTCACAACGGCAAGGCCACCTTTCTCAATCGCCTGATTGTACATGCCACCCTCCTGCCTTTGGCCTTGCATAAGGGTAGTGTGCTGAGAGGCGATTGCGCTGCCTTATCCTCCGAATGATCTGCCTATTCCTCCGACAAGCGGCGGAAGATTGTTTTCAGACCGTGTGAAACCTCTATATTTCCAAAGGACAGGAGGGTTCTCGATGGTATCAAAAAGTCTGGTGGCAGACGTATTCGAACAGGTGCGTTCGAAAGGCGCAATGGGCTTCGGGTGCAAGACAGGCGTTGAAGGGTTGTTTGCGTTCTGCAATCACGAAACTACCGAATGCGCCGCCGGATTCTACGAACCGATCATGTGCCTGGTCCTGCAGGGTGCGAAAGAGGCATATATTGGCGGACGTGTGATCCGTTACAGTGCGGGCGATACGCTGATCGTCAGCCATGCGGTACCCGTCGAAGCCGCCGTCATCAAGGCCAGCGCCGATGAACCCTATGCCGCGCTGGCTTTGAAGCTGGATCTCGCCCTCGTCCGTAGCCTGGTGGATGAGATCGGAGACTTCGAAGATGGAGACGTTCAGACGCTGAATGTCGCCGCCTCAGATCAGGCGTTGATTGATGCGGTCGCACGCCTTTACCGCCTTTCACACGACCCGGTTGAAGCCCACGCCCTGGCACCGCTGGTTCTGAAGGAGATACATTTCCGCTTGCTGCGCGCCCGCCACGGAGGGATGCTGCGCCAGCTGTTGCGGCATGAAAGCCCTGCCAGCCGCATCTCAAAGACGATCGCTCTGATCCGGCGCAACTACAAAACCAGCATCCCGGTCGCTGATCTGGCGCTTGAATCTGGGATGAGCTTGTCGGCCTTTCATGAACATTTCAAAACCGTAACCTCGACGACACCGTTGCAATATCAAAAGGACCTGCGCCTGCTTGAGGCGCGGCGGTTGCTTCAATCGGGAAACACTTCGGTCGCTTCAGCGGCGTATGAAGTAGGATACGAAAGCCCGACGCAGTTCAGCCGCGAGTATTCGCGCAAGTTCGGGCTGTCACCGAGTGATCAGAAATCCAATCCAGCCCTATTGGCTGGTTAGGGTCTTACGCTCGTCCACCTCATACGCCGGTAAAACCATCAGCCATCCTTCGCCATTTTTGGCGACAGTTGGCGCAATCGTCGATGACCAAGGCAATATCACCTTGAATACCGCCCCGCTAAGCGCTTATTCGGTCTCAACGAAAGAACGGTTTTGAATATCCGTCGGGTTCGCGAACACGATAGGATGTGCCGGGCGGCAGCTCGTCAAGGAAAGGGATTCGAAGAATGCGTATTGCAATGATTGGCACCGGCTATGTCGGTCTGGTTTCGGGTGTGTGCTTTTCCGATTTCGGCCATGATGTGATCTGCGTCGACAAATCCGAACGCAAGATCGAGATGCTGCAGTCCGGAGAGGTGCCGATCTACGAGCCCGGTCTTGATGTGTTGATGGCCAAAAACGTGGCTGCCGGACGTTTGAGTTTCACCACAGATCTGGTCAGCGCTGTCGATGGTGCCGATGCGGTTTTCATCGCTGTAGGCACTCCGACACGGCGAGGTGACGGGCACGCGGACCTGACCTATGTCATGGCTGCGGCGGAAGAAATCGCGCAAGCCATCACCGACTACACCGTCGTCGTCACCAAATCGACCGTCCCGGTTGGCACTAACCGCAAGGTGCATTCGGTGGTTGCCGCGGCCAATCCAAAAGCCGAGTTCGACGTCGCCTCGAACCCCGAATTCCTGCGTGAAGGCGCTGCGATTGATGATTTCATGCGTCCGGACCGCGTGGTTGTCGGCGTCGAAAGCGAACGCGCCGCCGAGGTGATGGCTGAGATCTATCGCCCTCTCTACCTGCGTGACTTCCCGATCCTGACGACCGATCTGGAAAGTGCCGAGATGATCAAATACGCAGCCAACGCCTTTCTTGCGACCAAGATCACCTTCATCAATGAGATCGCGGGCCTCTGTGAACGCGCCGGAGGCGACGTCAAAGAAGTCGCACGCGGGATTGGTCTGGATGGGCGCATCGGTAACAAGTTTCTGCACGCCGGTCCGGGCTATGGCGGTTCGTGCTTCCCGAAAGACACCGCCGCTCTGGCTCGGATCGGTCAGGATCACGCTTATCCGATGCAGATTACCGAAACTGTCATGCGTGTGAATGATGAAGTGAAAAAGCGGATGATCGACAAAATCCGCGACGTCTGCGACGACAGCTTCAACGGCAAGACGGTTGCCGTCCTTGGAGTTACTTTCAAACCCAATACTGATGACATGCGCGATGCACCTTCGCTGACCATCGTTCCTGCTTTGATCGGCGGTGGTGCGCGTGTACGTGTGGTCGACCCTCAAGGCCGGTCAGAGGGGGAAGCACTGCTGCCCGGCGTCAGCTGGATGGACGATCCATATGAAGCCGCTAAAGATGCAGATGCGGTGGTTCTACTGACCGAATGGAACGAATTCCGCGCCCTCAACCTGAGCGAATTGGCCGAGACGATGAAATCCGCTCGAATGGTCGATCTGCGCAACATCTACTCGTCAGCGATGGTACTGAATGCAGGCTTTGACAGTTATGTGGGTGTTGGCGCCGGCGACTGATTGAGGTAGGCACTGCCCCTGGGGTCACGGAAGGCGACTAACCTCGCGCAGATGTTCGACGCGCCGCAGGAAGGTCTTTTCAAACGAATGCTCGGCTGCAAAGCGTGCCGCATTGCAGGCTTTGCTCAGAATGTCTTCTCGATTTTCGTGCAGACCCGCAACGACCTCAGCCATCTTGGCCGGTTTGCCCACCGGCACAGACCAGCCGCCGTCAGAGCGCGTCAGCACCCCTGAAAACGCCTCGTTATCGTATCCGACGATGGGAATCCCGCAAGACATCACCTCTGGGTAAGTGCTTGAAGGATCGCCTTGAACATGGGTGCATAAAAACAGATCCACGTTTTCACGCAGGAACGGAATCCAACCGTGACGGAAATCCATCGGCGGTAACAGAGACACTTTGTCCTGTAGCCCCAACCGCTGGATGTCACGGGCGATTTCTGCCTCCTGCGGTCCGCTGCCGACGATACTCATCTCAAAAGGCACGTCCTGTCGACGCAGCTCAGCGGCAACTTCGGGCAACCCAGCAGCGCCTTTCATTGGGATCAGCCGCCCGCCAAACGCCAGCCGAAGTGGGCGGCCTGAAAGTAGTGCAGCTGAACGCTCCGTCACCTCGTCAACCGAAATCACATCCTTGGACAGAACGCGATTATCAAAGAACAAAACCGCCGATGGGACGTGTTGCGCATAAACGTCATAAGTCGGCGCCCCGCTGCATTGCAAACCGGCCAATCGACGTAGCAGCTGCTGTCGGCGACGTTCTTCACCGCGGAGCCACAATAAACGTCGGGCATGGTGAAACGGTGCACCGGTCAGTTCTGCCGCAGCGATTTGCCGCTCCGTTTTAGGCGAATATTCCGTGGTGCAAACAAAAGGCACACCCACCGCCGAACAGGCATCCGCAATCGTGACATGCCAACTGGACAAAAAACCCAACGCCACAGCTGCCGTCCTCAGACGTGTTTCTAATGCTGCTTTCCCTTGCGGGTGAACTCCAAGGGTAAAGCCATTCTCTCGGGCTGCACCACAACGCGGTCCATATCGTCTGTAGGCGTCTCGTAAAGATCAACCAGCCCGCAAACCGAAGCCGGCTAGTGATTAGCAAAACACTGTGCACCTTCCGGATACTTCTGCGTCATAATCAGCCCACCATCCGGCGCGCGCTGCGCTTTTTAGCTGGAGAATAACAAAATTTCATTCGCTGCTGTCATAATTTGCGACGCAAGACACCTGAACCATCGAAATTCCAGACTATATAAATGTTTGAAATCAATAGGCTCTGTAAACGAGCCAAGCGCAAGATGAAACACGCGGCTTAGTGAACTCGAGCTTCAACCCAGCTTTTCAGGCAGACAGCGAATATTCTGAGCACTGAACCGAGCAGTTACGCCGTTTGTCAGATATTGGCGTGCCACATCGATCACTCGGTCAACTTCGACATTCATTCCGAAATACAGTGGTAGGCGTACCAATCTTGACGATGCGGAAACGGTCACCGCCAAGCTACCCGAAACGCGCCCATGAAGCCGTCCAGCAGGTGTGGAATGAAGCGGGACGTAATGAAATGGTGTTTCTATTCCGTGTCCCCGCATATGAGCAATGAAGGCTTTCTGGTCCTGAGCATCCCGGAGCAGCAAGAAGAACAGATGCCCATTGCCGCGACAATGTTCGGGAACGGTTGGCAATTCAATCCGTCCGATGCGCTCGAGATCGGCAAACCCTGCGCGATAACGGTCGCAAGTAGTAAGTCGATCTGCGCTCACCCGTTCAACCTGCTCAAGCTGCGCGAATAGCATGGCGGCAACAAGCTCGGAGGGTGTGTATGACGATCCGATATCGACCCAGGTATATTTATCGACAGCGCCTTCGAGGAACCGGGCGCGATTTGTACCTTTGTCGCGAATGATATCAGCCCGCTCGACAAGATCAGGTCGATTGACGGTCAATGCACCGCCCTCTCCCGAGGTGATATTCTTTGTTTCGTGAAAACTGAAAGTTGCCAAGTCAGCAAGGCTGCCACAAGGACGTCCATAATAAGACGACCCCAGCGCTTGCGCCGCATCTTCGACCAGAATTAACCCGTGGCTACGCGCAATCTCGGCCAGCGACACCATATCTGCTGGCACACCCGCGTAATGCACGGCGAAAATTGCTTTGGTGCGTTTGGTGACAGCAGCAGCAACGGCACTGGGATCAAGATTGAGCGTCCGAGGGTCGACATCAACGAATACCGGAACTGCCCCACGCAACACCACTGCATTGGCCGTGGATACAAAAGTGAACGATGGCATAATGACCTCGTCCCCGGGCACGAGATCGCACAGAATTGCAGCCATCTCCAGCGCGCCGGTACAGGAGTGAACCAAGAATGCCTCGAGAGAGCCGGTCAGTTCACGCAGACGCGCTTCGCATGCAACCGTGAATTGATCACCACCTGCAAGATGCCCATTTGCCAGAACCGTTTGAAGATAGTCAAATTCCCTGCCTGCCAAAGCAGGCACATTGAACCTTAGCGTCCTATCTTCTGCCAGTTTCTGATCCGCTTGAATGTTGGCATCTTTTGGCATCCGGACGACTGGTTATCCTACTCCATAGTATACTTAGGCTCATCAGAACCAGCTTCAGAGAAGCATAGAGTTTTTGACGCACACGCCAAAATCAACATAACGTTTGATAACATGTAAAACGAACAGCGTGACCAAAAAACTTCACAAAATCGACACAACGTGTGATTGTTCACATTCAGAGTGCACGATTAAAATACAATCCAACATCTCTGCGCCCACTGTTCACGATACAGAATTGATAAATTAGTCGTTTACAACTGAGCCTAGTGTATCGATTCCATCACTCTCGATCTATCGACGAAGAGATCATGGACGCCAGACAAAGCTCTTTCCGATACCGAAGAAAACCAGCGGGCTGGTTGCGCGATCAAGGCCGTCTTCATCGCGTACGCGATAGTCGATACCCGTATTCAGGCTCCAATCCTGACCAATATCATGACTGTAAACCGCACTGATCGCCGAAAACTCTACCCCAGTCGATGAATCCGTCGCTTCCGAAACAGCATAGAGGGCACGCAGCGAAAACTGCGAAAATGGTGTCAGACCCCAGATATAGCCCACATCGATCACCGTCGCAGCGAAGTATTCATCTTCGTCATCAGACAAGATTTCGCGACTCAAACGGACACGCAGAGTGTTTGGGCCATACTCCCTGTCAAAGGCGAGCGAACCAATTGCATCAATCGTGCCACTGGGGCGCCGCGCCGCGCCTAAAGTCGCAGCAAAGTCCCCGTCTGGCACCGCAAAACTACGACCCAGAAGGAATCGATCGAGACGGCCGGAAATTGTTCGGCTGGTATCAAGAAGCGCAGATGCAGAGCCGTTGGCAACATCATGTACCACTCCAACGCTACCGATTAGGCCGGATTCGCTGGAGTCGCCAGAAATCACCTGTCGTTCGTCAATATCCGTGTATCCGATCGAGGCCTCAAGTCGGGTGAGAGCTGAAAATTCATGACGCAGACCCAAAGACACTGCATCGGTATCGCGCTCGGTCTCTTCATCGTCATCTTCTTCAAACCGTTCGATCGCATAATCAACACTGACCGTTGTGACCGGCGATAACGCGAGGGACAACCCAACATCACCACCAATCTGGTCGTTATCCACAAGCCCAGCATCTGTCGCATCCGTATATCGTAGGCCTGAACCGGCCAAACCGAAGCTGTACCCTACCAGATTCTGCCGCCCGCCATCGAACGAAAAGCCATAGGAATATTCGCTGCGCGTCCCTTCGCCCGTCAGATCCGAGAAATCTGAAGGCAATACAATAAAACCATCCTCATCCTCGAAATCGGACAATGACCGCAGCAATCCGATGTCAAACCGCAAGTAGTCGGCTTCCAATTCCAAGCCAGCATTTGCAGCCTCGCGAGTATATCCAAAACCCAGACGCGCATCGCCTATATCGAAACTGTCTTCCCTGTCTGGCAGATCCTGCAAGCGCAGGCCGGTGACTGCATCCAGCTCAATCGTTTGAGAGCGCGTTTCGCTGGAGAGACCAAAGGACAGTATCGTTGACGCAATGAAGCCGTTTCCCGGATCAGGTACATCAAGCGCAAGGTTGCGGCCATATTCAAAGCGTTCGGCGATGCCAAAACGCAGCTCCAGGCCACCTGGCTCAACCGGAATTTCCTGACCTTGTACTCCGCTCGCGGTCAAGGACGCTGCAATTATGACAACCGCACCTGACCGGTGGATCCTTTCGTCTTTAGTCACTGCCCCAACTTTCGCGTATTATTCAAACAAGCGTCGTTGCGGTACGACGACCACATCACCATCCACCAGACGTGTCGACGCACCCTGTCCGGTACCGTCCAAGATGGCATCGTAGTTGAACCGGAAAACCCGTTCGTTGCCTGCTTTATCGGTACGCCGCAACATGACGCGCTTGGTCGCGGCAAAGCGTGAGAATCCGCCCATTTCAGCAAAAAACTGCAACAGTGTCGTACCGGGTGGCACTTCGTAGCGCCCTGGCGAACCCGCTTCGCCCACCGCGTAAACCAGAATCGGATCGGGATCTTCGGCTTCGCCGATGGTAGCGATCGACACCGTCACAGTGGGCCGCGATGCAAAATTTGGCTCAAGCTGGGTGGCCAGAGAATCTTCGACCTGACCAACGCTTCGTCCGGCAACTGCAAGCTGACCGGCAAGGGGCAAGTTTATCCGACCATCAGGAAGAACAAGCACTTCATCGTTCAGGCTTGAGTCTTCCAATACGTTAATACTGAGGACATCTCCGGGCTGAATACGATAGCTGCTTTGCGCGAGTGCGGGTACGGCAACCAATGCACCGGCGATAAATGAAAAAAGCAGCGTAAATACGGGCCTCATAAGCCAAGTTCTCCCTAATACTATTCCTGCGCACACGTTCCCTCGACGCCATGTGTCTGACGAGCTGGACGGACCTTACCCCTGTGGCAATGCCACATTGCACGTGATTCGAGTCAAACGCTACAATTCGATTAAGAAAATGGTCACTTTCCCCCGCTACTACTTCCAAAAAGGCAACACTTGACCCCAGGGCAAGCCACGATGTTCTGCTTGAGGCATAATTTTGCCTCTTTTCCTGTGTTGAGTGTCAGAAATCGTCACTTGACTGACTCGCTATATCCGAAAAGAGGTTGACGCTTCGATGAGTGCAGGACTGATCTTCTCTGGAATTCTGCTCGGTGCATTGGCCGGATTTATCGGTCTTATTAGCGGCATGCCCATTTGGACCGCTTTTTTGATCTATAGCGGATTTGGGGCCCTTTGCGTTTTGACCGGCGCGATGATCCTTGCGACCAAAGCCCATGGCAATTCGGATCCGGAACGCGCGCTACCCATCGCACAACCGGATCGGTAGATAGCCAGAATTCGGTCAAGGGACTTAATATCGGTCCAATAGACCTGAATATTTTTTTGATAACGCGACCTCTGGAGCCAATTTAAGGGGGAAACAATAGAGGGTTAACGTCAGGATTGGACAAATATTGGACGGCCCTTCACCCAACAGCCTTGAAGAAGTTACGGGGAAATTGTTTAAGGTCCATGGATATGTTCAGAGTAAGTTTGATTTAAGTTTTATAGGTAGGAGATCATAGAAAATGTTCGCCGATCTCGGCGTTTGTTCAGTCGGTGCGCAATGTAGCCACAAATTATTCGTTTGGCACCGATCTAGTACTTCGTATTTTGTTCCCGATTGAAAAGGCCATGTATACATGGACAGGAATCTGAAAATTGCCGTTGTTGGCCTGGGTAAGATGGGCCTTTCCCATTATGCGCTCGTCAACGCCCATCCTGACACAGAAACCATTGCATGTGACGCCAGCGGATTCATGGTGGATGTTCTCAGCAAAAACACCACCGCAAAAATCTACAAGGATTATGACAGATTGCTGTCAGACGAAGCGCTGGACGCCGTCGTAATCGCCACGCCCTCTCGCGCCCATGGGCCGATGGTACGGGCAGCACTTGATAAAGGCTTACACGTCTTCTGCGAAAAACCCTTCTGCCTGGACTGGGAAGAAGGGCAACAGCTGTCCGATGTGGCACGCGCAAAGGGCTTGATCAACCAGGTCGGCTATCATTATCGCTATGTCGGTGCCTTTCGGGAACTGCATCGTATTCTGCAAAGTGGCGCCCTTGGAACGGTCACGCATGTGTTGGCCGAAGCCTACGGCCCTGTCGTGTTACGTCCGAAACGTCAAACCTGGCGCACCAAAAAATCTGAGGGTGGCGGATGCCTTTATGACTATGCGGCACATCCAATCAATCTGTTGAACTGGTGTTTCGGTGTCCCCGACACAGTCAGCGGCTCGGCAATGAATTCAGTCTTTTCGACCGATGTAGATGATGAGGTATTTAGTACGCTGCGCTGGACAGATGGACCGACAGCTCAGCTATCAGTAAACTGGTGCGATGAAAGTCATCGCAAGATGTCGACCAAAATCAGCGTCATAGGTACCAACGGGCGCGTGAATGCGGATCGTCAGGAATGCCAGCTTTACCTGCGCCAACCGGTCGATGCATTACCCGAGTACGAGGCTGGTTGGACCGTCCGCTATACCACCGGGTTGACCGATGAGGTCTGGTTCTACCTGCGAGGTGAAGAATATTCGGCGCAACTGGATGCTTTCATCAGCGCTATTCGGGACGGTGCTCCTAAAACCCACGAGAATGACTTTCAGTCTGGCGTCGAAACCGACCGAACTATGGCAATGATCATTCACAACAACGAAACCGGTGCGTCCGTGGGCGAGCCTCCCAAACCACGCGCCGCCGAACCGGCCAAGCGCGGCTGGTTCCGTCGGACGGGAGCGTGATCATGGATAAACTGCTGTTCGGCGACAATCAGTTCTTCGGCATCAACCACATGTCCGAAGAAAAAGCCCGCGCCCAAGCAATGCGGTTTCAGAAAACCGACGCGATCATGGACGTTCTGGATATCGCATATGATGCGGGCGTGCGCACCTTCATGTGCACCACTCACGACAGGATCTCTGAGATTGCAGATCGTGTTCGGGCCAATCCCTCCCGATACTCGGATTTCACGTTTTATCCATGCATGCCATATGCGCACAAATACGCAAATGCTGTCACCGAACATGGTATGATCGGCGCTTTGCGGCAGTTTATGCCCGATGACGGATTGTTTTCGACTGCACTGGCCGGAGGTAAAGCGCTGGCCACAAAAGAAGTCGATGGAATGGCAAAGGTTCTGATCGACATGGAGATGAAGATGTTTGCCGGGCTAAAAACCCCGGTCATCTTCGTTCAAAACGTTTTCACTGATCTACTGCTGGGGATGGGATTTACCCGCGCCTTGCGCATTTTCGACGATCACATCCGTGAAAAACACGGGGCCGAACCCGCCTATATAACGATGAACATGCCGATGTTGCTTCAGGCCCTGGAATCTGAAGGTATCAAGCGCCCGATCATATGTTCGAACATCAACAAGATCGGCTTTCGCATGTCGGGCGGTTATGATGCCTATCTCGAAGCGCTCAAATCAGGCCGGGTCCGGGCCATCGCCATGTCTGTCTATGCGTCTGGGGCCATCCCTGCCGAAGAAGCGATTGAGTGGATCGCGGGCCTTCCGGGGGTTGAAGCGCTGGTTTTTGGAGCGTCCAGCGCAGGTAACATCCGCCATACGAAACAGTTGGTGGATCATTACATGGGAGAGGTCGAGTGATGGCTGACGGAACATCGATCGGTATGACCGAAGGGGCCACTGGCCACGATTATCCTCGGGTCGACGTGCTGAATGTCTACGTCCATGACATTTCCATGGACGATCTCGTCAAGAACTTCAACGAAGGCACGATCCTGACCTTGCACGTCGACATGATCATGAAGCTGCAAAAGGATCGCGAGTTTCTTGAGATTTTCGACAAGTTCGACGTAATCACTTGCGACAGCCAGATTCTGTATTTCGCAACCAAATTTCTTGGAACCCCGGTGTCTGAGCGGGTCTCGGGGTCAGACTATTTTCCAAAATTCTATATGCACCACAAGGACAACCCGGACGTGACCGTGTTCCTGTGCGGCGGCAAGCCAGGGATCGCTGACATCGCGGCCGAACGCATAAACGCCAAGACAGGGCGTCAGTTTGTTGTGGGAACAGATGCCCCGCCCTTTGATTATGAAAACGACCCCGCCGAAATCGATCGAATGATCGAACGGATCAACGACTCCGGCGCGAGTGTTCTATTGGTGGGCCTTGGCGGTGGGCGTCAGGAAAAGTTTATCATGAAATACCGCGACCGAATGCCCAACATACGGCTGTTTTTGCCGTTGGGCGGAACCATTGACTATGAGGCGGGCACCTTCCAGCGCCCACCATCATGGATCACCGAATGGGGATTCGAATGGCTCTATCGTCTAGTCAAAGAACCACGGCAGCGTTGGCATCGGTATGTCGTGCACGAACCACCTGTGTTGTGGGCACTGCTCAAACAAAAACTCGGGGTCTATCGTGATCCTTTTGGCGACAAGTAGCGATGCCTTCCGAGCAAATCATATTGTCCGGCGAGGATTGGAGCACGACTGACCCAGACGCCATCCTGAGCGTCAATATCGCTGCCCATAATGAAGAGGGGTATATCGGCGACTGCCTGAACGCTCTGTTGCAACAGGATCAAACCGCTGGGCGTGTTGAGGTCATAGTCGCCGCAAACGCCTGCACTGACCGGACTGTCGAGATTGTCTCGAACTATGGAGCACGTTTCGAGGATCGCAACTGGCGGCTGGTGCTGCTCAAAATCGACGAGCCGGGCAAGCCCAACGCATTCAATCAGGGTGACATGGTCAAGACAGGTTGCTCGACAATCTATCTGGATGCCGATGTGCGCTGCGATCCGGAGTTATTGGGACAGTTGCGCGCGGTTCTGGATCAGCCGCGACCGCTCTACGCGACGGGCACTTTGCAGGTAGCCCCGCCGACAACATGGGTCACGCGTCGATATTCAGATTTCTGGGTTCGTCTGCCATTCCTGCGCGGGGGGGCCGTTGGGGCCGGCGTCTTCTCGGTAAACGCGGAAGGCAGGAAATGTTGGGGGCAATTCCCTGACATAATTTCGGATGATACGTTTGTACGGCTGAGCTTTTCACCCGACCAACGGGTCGAAGTGCCTGCCAAATATCACTGGCCCATGGTCGAAGGCTTTCGCAACCTTATCCGTGTCCGACGCCGACAGGATGCAGGTGTGGAAGAAATCCGCCGCCTATACCCCGAACTCATGCGCAATGACACCAAACAACCACTGACCATAGCGGAACTTCTGCGTTTGATATTCGAAGCGCCTATTAGCTTTATGGTCTATTTGACGTTACAAATCTTTGTTCGCATGGGACCCAGCACTATGGAATGGACCCGTGGACGATGACTGAAGCCAACAAAAAACGTGTTCTGTTGACTGGTGGTGCAGGCTTCATCGGGTCGCACACTTATGTGGCCCTAAACGAGGCTGGCTATGACGTCTGGATTCTGGACAACTTCGCAAATGCGCGCAGGGACGTACCCGACAGGCTGGCGAAGATCACCGAAAACCCCACGCGCGTTTTTGATTGTGATATTCGAAACGCCGCCGAGGTAACGCAGGTATTTGCAGCCGGTAGGTTCGATGCGGTCGTACATTTCGCCGCTCTCAAAAGCGTACCTGAGAGTCAAAGCAACCCGATGGGCTATTTTGAGACGAATTGCATCGGTCTCTACAACATTGCGTCTGCAATGAAGGCGCATAACGTTAAGCACATAGTGTTCTCATCCAGCGCAGCGATTTACGGCAACCCGGAAACGATGCCCATCGCCGAGGAAACTCCAGCCTCACCTCAGAGCGTCTATGCGCAGACAAAATGTGTGGGTGAGGAGTTTCTAACAAGCCTTGCCAATGCATCGCCCGAACTGCGGATTGGCATCCTGCGCTATTTCAACCCAGTAGGTGCACATCCATCGGGCTTGATCGGCGAAGACCCAAGCCAGCCGCCAACCAACCTGGTGCCGGTCATCGCGCAGGTCGCGCTAGGACAGATGATCGAGCTCAAGATCTTTGGCGGCGATTACCCGACCCCTGACGGCACAGGAATCCGCGATTACATACACGTCCTCGATCTGGCGCGGGGTCATGTTCTGTCGCTTGACGCATTGTTCGGTGAAACTGGCAATCACTGTGTCAATCTGGGGACAGGTATGGGTTACAGTGTATTGGATGTCGTCAAGACCTATGAACAGGTGTCTGGCCGCCCTATTGCTTATCAAATCACGGAACGTCGCGATGGTGATCCTGCGATCTCCTGCGCCGCAATCGAACGAGCCAAGGCAATCCTTGGCTTCAAAGCACAACTTGATCTCGAAGATATGTGCACCGGCAATTGGCGCTTTTTGACGGAGGCGGATTAGATGACAAGTCAGGCGGCTCTCTCGAACAGCGAAGGAACCTAGTCTGTCGATCCGGTTCGGGTTGTCGATCTGGATGGAACCCTGATCGCATCAGATATGCTGCACGAAACTTTCTGGTCTGCACTCTCGCAGGACTCGAGCACATTGTTCGCAGGCCCCTTGCATTGATCAAAGGTCAGGCCGCATTGAAAGCGGCTCTGCAAGACAAAGGTCAGGTTCAGGTCGATGCTTTGCCCTACGATCGAGAAGTCATGGACTATATCAAATCCTGGCGCGACGCGGGAAAGAAGGTGGCATTGGTGACCGCCTCGGACTAGCGCATCGCAGACCAGATTGCGACCCCTATCGGCCTGTTAGATTAGGTTTACGGCTCGGAAGGGGAAGTAAGTCTGAAGGGCTGCAACAAGGCCAGCTTTCTTCAACAAAAAATATGGGGCGAACGGCTTTGCCTATATTGGCGACAGCAGCGCCGATCTGGCGGCCACAGTAAACGCCTCGGATGCGGCAGGTGGCAAAGTGGCTCGTCTAGGCTGCACCATTGAACATCTGATAACCGGTACCGTTTCACGCAGGGCCCATCTCAAAGCGCTACGCTCGCATCAATGGCTCAAGAGTATCCTAGTGTTTCTGCCGATGATCGCCGCGCAAAATTTTGCGCCCGAGATAATCGGCGACAGCCTGCTCGCCTTTATGTCCTTTTGTCTGATCGCTTCGAGCGTCTATGTCGTAAATGATCTACTGGACCTCAAGGCCGATCGCGCGCATCCCCGAAAGCGCAATCGCCCCTTTGCGTCGGGTGCAATCCCGGTTTCGCATGGGCTTTGGATGGCTTGTTGTTTGGTGGTTTTTTTCTGGCCGCCTTGACCAATCTGGCGTTCTTCGGGGTGATGCTGATCTATTTCGGGATCACCACCGCATATTCCATCACGCTGAAACGCAAACTTATTGTTGGTGTTTGTATGCTTGCCGGTCTCTATACCGTACGGATCGTCGCAGGCGGGGTTGCTATTGGAACCGTATTGTCGATGTTGCTGCTCGCATTTTGATCTTTCTCTTTTTCTCTCTGGCGGCTGTCAAACGACAGGCAGATCCGCTTTCTGTTGATTGCCGCGCTGGCGTTAGGAGGCACCGTATTGTGAGTTTGCGAACGCTCATTCTACGTTATTCCTTCTTTGCTGTCCTCGCGACGCTCGCCAACCTTGGAGCACAACGGGTCGTTTTCGCCACTATCGGCGATAACGCGTTGATCCCCGCGATTCTGGTTGGAACCGCAGTAGGGCTGGTGCTGAAGTACGTTCTGGACAAGCGTTGGATCTTCTACGACCTGGGTGCAGGCGTGTCCGACCACAGCAAGAAGTTTTCGGCCTATACCGCGATGGGGATTGTCACCACCGCAATCTTCTGGGGTATGGAAACGGCATTCTGGTTGATCTGGCAAACCGACCTCATGCGAGAGCTTGGGGCCGTTCTGGGTTTGGCGATTGGGTACGTTGTGAAATTCAATCTGGATCGTCGGTTTGTCTTCACCGATTCTTCGCTTTCGATCGGAGCTTCCAGATGAAGCTTTCTGGATGGGGAAACTACCCGGTGGTCGACTGCGATATCAGTAAACCCCGCAACGAAGACGAGGTGCGACAGGCCGTGATGGCATCAAACGCCATCGCCAGAGGAAACGGACGCGCATATGGCGACAGCGCGCTAAGCCGCACCAATACGATCGAAATGCGCAAGCTCAATCACATGCTGTCATTCGATCCCAAGAGCGGCCAGTTGATTGCCGAAGCTGGTGTCTTGCTGTCCGATATCATCGCAGCTTTCTTGCCCCGCGGTTGGTTTCCGGCGGTGACACCGGGCACCCGTTTCGTAAGTTTGGGCGGGATGGTGGCTGCCGATGTGCACGGTAAGAACCACCATATCTATGGATCATTCGGGAACTGTATTGACTGGCTCGACGTGATGATCGCCGATGGTACGGTGACGCGATGTTCCCGCAACGAGAATTCCGAGCTGTTCGAGTGGACGATTGGCGGGATGGGCCTGACAGGCGTGATCCTACGCGTCGCATTGCGGCTGCGACCCGTGGAGACCGGCTGGATCCGGCAAACAACCCACGTCGCGCAGAACCTCGATGCGGCGATTGATCTTTTCGAGGGATCTCTCGATGCCACCTATTCGGTCGCATGGATCGATTGCCTAAGCACTGGCGACGCTTTGGGGCGGTCTCTGGTTATGCTGGGGAAACGTGCAACGTGGGATGAATTACCCGGCAAGCACAGCACGAACCCCTTCCCTTCCGTTGCCGCCCAAAAACTGAGGGTTCCATTCAACTTCCCGGGCTTTTGTTTGAACAAGTATTCTGTCCGGGCGTTTAACGCGCTTTATTACTGGAACGGTCAACGTGGCAGCGCGACCAGCTATGTGAACTGGAACAGCTACTTTTACCCGCTGGACTCGATCATGGATTGGAACCGGATATATGGGCGCAAAGGCTTTGCCTCGGTACAATCAGAAAGGCTGAAACTATGAGCAATGGTCCGGTCCTAATCCTTGGCGCGCGCTCCGATATCGCCCTTGCGACTGCCCACAGCTACGCGGCGCTTGGACATCCCATTCAACTGGCCGCCCGTAATTCGGAATCCCTGATCACCGCCAAAGAAGACCTTGAGATCAGGTATCAAGTTCAAGTCACTCTGCACGATTTCGATGTGCTTAACCTCGGCCATCGTCCGCGCGACCGCAAAACGCAAGAACGTGATTTATTTGAAACCCATTTGGGCGCTGGTCATGACCGTGATACGTTGCATTCCCGAACTATTGTCAAGAAGATGTGCATCTAAATCCGGCACCTCACTAGCCGCCCAACAGCCCTAGCAGCGTATCAGCTCGCGAAAGACAGAACTCCAATGCCAAATCTATTCGCACATTTTGTTCTGTACTCGTTCCCAGTTGTGGCTTTGATCTTGTTCCTGAATTTGGAACGAAACAAAGCCATCATCCTGACCATCATTGCCGGTTACCTATTCCTGCCGAACGAGGTTGAGTTGGACCTGCCGCTTTTGCCCGTGATCGACAAATCGCTTCTGCCTGCGCTGACCGCTCTTGTTTTGTCTGTCGTTCTGAAAGACAGGCCAACCAATTCTTCTGGTGCAACAATCACTGCCGATGACAAATATGTTGCGCATTCGACATCTAAGTTTGGCACGAACACCGTCCTAGCCCTGATAATCGTTATGTGTTTAGCTGCGTTCGGCACCGTTCTGACCAATCAAGCGCCTGTGCAAATCGGGCCAATATTCTTACCTGCACTACGCATCTATGATGCGTTTTCGATCATCCTAAGCTCACTGACGATGGTTATACCTTATGTATTGGGTTGGAGATATCTTAGATCAGCAACAGATCATCGGTTGCTGCTTGGTCTGCTGGCGTTTGCCGGGCTGCTCTACTCACTGCCATCACTTTTTGAAGTTCGTATGAGCCCGCAATTGAATGTATGGATCTACGGCTTCTTCCCACATGCCTTTGACCAACACATTAGAGCCGGAGGGTTTCGCCCACTTGTCTTTCTTACCCATGGACTGGTTTTGGGCATATATTTCTCTGTGGCCACCATTGCCTGTGCGGCAATGTTGAGGCGTTCAAAACTTGCTGCGTCCAACTCGCTCATCTGGTCTCTGGCATTGGTCTGGATGTTGATGGCGTTGTTTTTTGTGAAATCCTTGGGTGCGCTGATGATTACACTGGTGTTGCTACCGTTTGTTCTGTTGGCAAGCAGTCGCACCATGATGCGAGTGGCAACCACTATCGGAGTCATTGTGTTGATTTTCCCAATGCTGCGCAGTCTGGGTTGGATACCCATCGAGCATATATCAGAGCTCGCAAACACTATTGATCCCGAACGTGCAGCCTCTTTTGATTTTCGCATCGCAAACGAAAATCTCCTCTTAGATCGCGCACAAGAAAAACCGCTTCTCGGATGGGGCGGCTATGACCGAAACGCGTTATTTGATCCCGAGACTGGTCGAAACATCGTCATAATTGACGGTATATGGGTGGCGTTTTTCGGGCATTTTGGCTGGCTTGGTTACATAACTCGCTTCGGATTGTTAACATTCCCCTTGTTCTTCTGGATGTCAAAAGGACTTCCAAGGCCGATACCTTATGCCACTGCGGGTCTGAGCCTCGCGTTGGCTGCAAACCTCGTTGATCTTATTCCGAACTCAGGCCTTACGCCTATTACGTGGCTGATAGCCGGTTCTTTGACCGGATACGTTACCAGCAGGCAATTTCAGACTGAGCAGGTTGCTGACACAGCAGATATCGCCTCACAGCACGCCGCGTCGCAATATCCGCTCAACATCCGTAAGAAACGCGTCTGAGATAAGAATGAACCAAGAACTTTGACATGCGATACCGCGCAACCGAATCTTTGTGCCCATCAGCTTTATGGCGATTTCAGGCCCACCAAGAGGAATAAAGCACGGGTTTCCAGCATGCTTGGATCAACCATAACACGAGGCAAGCCATCTATCTGGAAACAATGCGGCAGTTCGGACAAAACTTACTACCTATGAAGACAAGAATTCACCTTTTTTGTGGCAATGCACATTTGTAGAGTTCGTTAAGATAGTGTAAACATGAATCGTGAGCAATCATGCTGGCTTGATCCGGATACGAATGCTCATATATGTGTAAGTGTTGCTGGGTCACGTTGTTTTGAATGGCTTGGTGTGTGTCAGGTAGGTGAGGCCATATTTCGGCTTTGGTTTGAAAGTTAAAAAAATGACTATTCAGGATACGAGTATTCCCGGTAAGCGTGGTCACCGGAAAGTTGTTCAACAGACGGGTCGGAATTCGACCAACCCCACGCGAATTTACAAAAACCTGTTCAAGCGCGTCCTTGATGTGGCAATCGTGCTGCTCGCAATGCCGATTGTGCTGCCCATCGTTCTGGTGCTTGCAGCAATCGTCGCGACGGATGGCGCCAACCCGTTCTATGGGCAACGCCGTGTTGGCAAGAATGGGCGTATCTTCACCATGTGGAAGCTGCGCAGCATGGTCCCGAATGCACATGCTCTTCTGGAAGATTACCTGGCCAAGAACACCTTGGCGCGGCTGGAATGGGAACAGACTCAGAAGCTCAAGGATGATCCTCGGATCACGTCGTTTGGTCATATTCTGCGCAAAACATCCCTCGATGAGCTGCCGCAATTGTGGAACATACTCATCGGTGAGATGAGCTTAGTGGGTCCGCGCCCGATGATGCCGGAGCAGCGTGCTCTGTATCCGGGCAAAGCCTATTTCTCGCTACGCCCGGGTTTGACCGGCTCGTGGCAGGTATCCGAACGCAATGCGAGCACCTTCGCCAGCCGTGCCGACTTCGATACGTCGTATGCCGAAGACCTGACCCTAAAAACCGACATTGGTATTCTCTACGCAACCGTTGGTGTTGTCGTACGGGCAACGGGCTACTGACACGCCCCCCAAGAACCAGTGATCAAGTATTCCGTCGGGCTACCTGGTGACGGAATACTTTTTCGGATTTGATCACAGAAATCGGTGGGTCATGATCAAGAACCCGAACAATTACAAGCAAAGTGCTCATATCATTGAGCGTTATCAAGATCACACCTTCGCGTTTCGGGGTGTAGTCTTTGGCGAATGCCACGTTTTAGCCAACGATTAGAGCCCCTCTGGCGACTTTCTCGCTTTGCGTCACCAGGGGCGTTTCAATTTAATTGCAGCACATTTATTACCGCGCCCATGTCAAAAAAATAGTTTTGTCAGGATCAGCGAGCAAACCTATATCCGAAAAGTAATACAGGCTCGATACTTCTAAATTAGGGTATGTGATGTTTAAGAGTTTCAAACGGTTTATGTCCCCCGGCCTTCTGTTGACGCTTGCCGCCTGCGGCAGCCTTGGCAAATGCGGCAGCCCCAAACCCATCGAGAAATCAGAATTCAACGAACTCTACCAAACCCCCGTTCATGTTTCGCCCGGGCCTCAGGCGGTATTCCACATCGGTCACAGCCTCGTTGCTCGCAACATGCCGTTCATGCTCGAACAGCTTGCTGATGAAGGTCACAGCTATAACAGTCAGTTGGGCTGGGGCACAGCGCTCAAGGCGCATTGGGAACCTGATGAGGTGATCAACGGGTTCGATGTCGAAAACGACCATCCTCGGTACCGCGATGCGCATGAGGCCGTCGCGACAGGTGATTATGACGCGCTGGTTTTGACCGAGATGGTCGAAATTCGCGATGCAATCAAATACATGGACAGCGGCGATTATCTGCATCGCTGGGCACAGGCCGGTTGGAAAGCCAATCCCGATAAGCGCGTTTATCTTTACGAGACCTGGCATCCGTTGGACGATCAGGAAGGTTGGCTCGAACGATTGGATCTGGACCTTGACCGCTATTGGGAGACGGAAATCCTACAGCGCGCAATGGCCTATGACGACATGCCCAACCCGATCTATGTGATCCCGGCCGGTCAGGTCTTTGCCCGTTTCGTACGTGAGGTCGAAGATCGGGGCGGCGTCGGCCCGATCCAGCGCCGCGAGGACCTTTTTGCCAAAAACGATGACGGTACGCAGGATAGCATCCACTACAACGATCTTGGGGCTTATCTGGTGGCCTTGACCCACTACGCGGTGCTCTACCAGAAATCACCTGTGGGACTGCCGCATCAATTGAAACGGGCTGACGGAAGCGACGCGGATGACCCCGGGCCTGAAGTCGCGCTCCTGATGCAGGAAATCGTCTGGGATGTTGTCACCAACTATGCCCCAACCGGCGTTCCACAAGGATAAGGCCGGGCAGGCTCAACCCGCGATCAGATTGGCAAGATACTGACCGTAACCATTTTTCGCGAGCGCTTCGGCCCGTTCGGCCAAATGTTCGCGCGTAATCCAGCCTTTTTGATAGCTAATCTCCTCGGGGCATCCGGTCTGCAACCCCTGCCGTTCCTGCAGCGTGCGAACGAAATTTCCTGCGTCCAGCAGGCTGCCATGTGTTCCAGTATCAAGCCAGGCATATCCACGACCCATGCGGATGAGTTCGAGTTGATCCTCAAGCAGGTATTGTTCCAGAAGGCTGGTGATCTCCAATTCACCCCGACCAGACGGCACCACCTTCCGTGCACGTTCGGGCGCTGATCCATCCAGGAAGTAAAGCCCCGTCACGGCATAATTCGATGGCGGAGACTCAGGCTTTTCGATGATCGCACGCACGCGGTCCTGATCATCGAAATCGACCACACCATAACGCTGCGGATCATTCACGTGATACCCGAACACCGTTGCGCCGGACGCAGACTGATCGGCCTTCAGCAACAACTCGGGCAAACCGTGACCAAAGAAGATGTTATCACCCAGCACCATTGCACTTGGGGCACCGCTTAGGAACGTATCTGCCAAAATATAGGCTTGTGCCAACCCGTCCGGGCTGGGTTGCACAACATAGCTGAGCGATATGCCCCATTGGCTGCCGTCACCCAGCGCGCGCTGAAACTGCTCTTGATCCTGAGGCGTCGTGATGATGCAGATCTCACGGATATCCGCCAACATCAAAACGCTGAGCGGATAATAGACCATCGGTTTATCATATATTGGCAAAAGCTGCTTCGACACACCTTCGGTGATTGGATAAAGGCGCGTGCCCGATCCTCCGGCCAAGATGATCCCTTTGCGTTCCGTCACTGGTACTATCCCTTCAGGTCACTCAAAATATCGGCCAGCCCGTATCGCCAATCTGGAGGGCTGATGAAAAAAACCCGCTCAGTATCCGCACAGTCCAATCGCGAATTCAAGGGGCGGCGCGCCGGTGTGGGGTAATCAGAGCTAGGGATATCAATCACATCACAATCGAGTTGCGCCTGATCAAAAATCTCGCGCGCAAAATCAGCCCAACTGACGGAGGGATATCCTGCGTAGTGATAAAGGCCACGCTTTTGAGGATCTGCACGCATTTGACATGCGATCTGGTGGCAAGCCTGTGCCAGATCCCGTGCCGGAGTTGGACCACCGATCTGATCTGCAACCACCGCCAAGTGGTCGCGCGCCTCTCCCAAGCGCAGCATGGTCTTGACGAAGTTGTTCCCATGCGATGACACCACCCAGGACGTACGTAAAACTGTGGCCTGAGCGTTTGTTGCAGCGACCGCCCGCTCACCGGCCAGCTTAGATCGCCCATAGGCCGCAAGAGGATTGACTGGATCAGCCGGGTTCCAGGGTTTTTGCCCGCTGCCGTCAAAAACATAGTCCGTCGAGATCGTGACAAAAGGAATGCCCAGCACAGCGCATGCACCTGCCATCGCCCCTGGCGCGGCGGCGTTGATTGTGGTGGCAAGTTCTTCTTCCTCTTCTGCCCGGTCCACGGCTGTATATGCGGCCGCGTTGATCACCGCGGTGGGATTTCTGTTTGCGATGATTCCAGAACATGCATCGGGATCCGTCAGATCGGCATCAGACCGCGACACACATTCGACCTCTGACAACGGCGCCAGTTCGCACGCCAGCTGACCAGAGCTGCCAAAGACCAAAATCACGTCGCGACCCCCAACCTGCCGCTGACATTGTGCCGGTCCAGCAGCGCCTGCCACCATTCTTCGTTGGCAAGATACCACTCGACCGTTCGGCGCAGCCCTTCTTCAAGCGTTACGGACGGGCTCCAGCCCAACTCATCGCAGATCCGAGACGCATCGATTGCATAACGCGCATCATGACCGGGCCGGTCAGGCACAAATGTAATCTGCTCGGCATAGCTGCCCTGCGGTTTTGGACGCAACTCATCCAGGATGGCGCACAGGCCACGCACCAGCTCAAGATTAGAGCGTTCGTTGTTGCCGCCAATATTGTAGGATCGACCGTTCTGCCCCCTGTCGGCCACCAGCAGCAACGCATCCGCGTGATCTTCGACATAGAGCCAGTCACGCACATTCGAGCCAGTGCCATAGATTGGTAGCGCTTTACCCGCCAAGGCGTTCAGGATCACCACCGGGATTAGTTTCTCAGGAAAATGATAAGGCCCGTAATTGTTGCTGCAATTCGTCAGCACGATAGGCAAGCCATATGTCTCATGCCAAGCACGCACCAGATGGTCCGACGCCGCTTTGGAGGCAGAATAGGGACTGCGGGGATCATAAGGAGTATCTTCCGTGAACAACCCGTGCGGACCAAGACTGCCAAACACCTCATCCGTCGAGATATGGTGAAACCGGAACCCTTCAGGTTTGCCACGAGCGATCCAGTTCTTCCGAGCAGCTTCCAACAACGTGTAAGTCCCGGAAATATTGGAATCGATGAAATTTCCGGGGCCATCGATGGATCGGTCCACATGGCTTTCCGCCGCGAGATGCATGATTACGTCAGGCTGGTGCGTTTCAAGCGCTTTATCCATAGCACTGCGATCCCGGATATCGGCGTGAACGAAACTGTACCTGGGGTCATCGGCAACGCTGGCCACATTCTCCAGACATGCCGCGTAGGTCAGAGCGTCTATGTTCACCACCTCGTGCCCACGCGCTATGGCCAACCGCACCACTGCAGACCCGATGAATCCGGCCCCACCAGTAACCAACAACTTCATAACTTATCCTTCCCACGCGAAGGGGCTTTTGAACTCCGCAAAACGCTGCGCACTTTCGTCCTTCGCCGACAAGATCGCAGGTCCACCGAGGTTCCAATCGATCCCGATCTCGGGGTCATCAAACCGAACCGTACCATCGCACTCAGGCGCATAGTAGTCACTGCACTTGTAACAGATTTCCGTATCCGGTTCGCATGTGGCAAACCCATGCAGGAATCCCTGTGGCACCAGCATCTGGCGCCCGTTTTCTGCA
Organism: Ruegeria sp. AH3; assembly: GCF_056536265.1. NCBI lineage: Bacteria > Pseudomonadati > Pseudomonadota > Alphaproteobacteria > Rhodobacterales > Roseobacteraceae > Ruegeria > Ruegeria sp. AH3. Next base: position 475,214 of record NZ_JBQFJL010000002.1, on the reverse strand, counting down.
CTCAGCTCGGCACCGAACCACTGACCATATGTCGGGCTTCCCTTTCGGATATCGACGGCAACATCGAACAACCTTCCCCGGCTGCACCGAACCAGCTTGTCCTGTGCATGAGGAGGTGATTGAAAATGAAGGCCGCGCACCGTACCCGACTGGCGCGACAGTGAGTGATTATCCTGCACAAAATCCACATTGATCCCGTGTTCGCGCAACCGCGCAGAATTCCAGCTTTCGCTGAAGAACCCGCGCTCATCGGCAAAGCGATCAGGCGTCAGGATCACAAGCCCGGCCAGCGGCGTCAATTCCACCTTCATTATTCAACCCTTTCTCAATGATCCGATGGCGGCGGCGTCGAGGCCGGAAATTCCCTTCGGTGAGATAAACAAATACAAAACACTCTTGTTGCGATGTTACTGATAAATCGAACAATTCAGAACATATTGAACCCAAAAAACCAGTCATGTTGCAAAAGCGACGGCAGCTTTCAAACGCTGGTAATAGATAATCTGGTTCAAACCAAGGCAAAGCCCGAATTCAATCTCGTGCCGTATCGTTGATGTATAGATCACAAGGGGTTGTTTGCTCGAACTGAGGGAGAAGTTGAACTTCTACTTTACGTTGATCATCGCCTCAGTCTTTTGACAAAGTGTAGGCGGAGCTGAACAAGGACAGGAACGGCAAAGACTCGCCGCTCACCGGCGGTTCATTGCGCGTATGAAGTCCCATCTAACTTGACTCTGTTCGTGGTCAAGGTAGGTGCATCTACTCAAGATAGACATGTTTCAAAGGCCGGAGCGCAGGTTACTACGTGGTTGGGGCACTGGGAATTGCCATTTGCTTTGCTTTGCTGGCGGGTATCACCGCACTAGCGATGGGCTTTGGTGTGTGGGTCGCTTTGGTGATCTATTCTGCTACCGGAATAGTTGTATTTCTTGCCATCGCCGCCATTCGAGTTTTGCGACCAAGAATTGCAGTTTCACCCCGTATAGCCTCTGCCTCGAGAACAGAAAAACCTCAATACAAACGTTGAACCATAAAAAAGCGGGCCCTGAGAAACCAGAGCCCGCTATTATTTTGTCTGATGCAAGTTTTGAAAAGCCCGGTCGAAATCATGTACCGGGCTCTTCTTCAATTACATATCGAAGACCTCGACCGTAACGGTCGCGCGGGTAAAGTCCCCATCATCATCGCCGGCCCAATAGTCGAATGTATCAACTCCGACAAAATCCGGGTTCGGGACGTAAAGCAACTGCCCGTCATCCTGAACATAAACATTGCCGTTCGGTGTCGTGGACAGGCCATCGACGCGCAGGTCATCGCCACCAGCATGCGAGTCATTCGACAGAACGTCGATCAAAACCGCCATACCAGCATTCGTTGACGCAGAGTCATCCTGTGCAGTGGGGTTCACATTGTCGAACGACACGACGCCGTTATACTGCGCGCCGCCCCAATCATTGATGGACCAGGAATTCGCGATCTGCTGATCCGTCATATCGAGCGTGATGACGTGGGTCATCTTATGAAGCTCACCGGTCGCACGATCTGATACGAAGTCTTCTAGCAACAGAACATTCTCGCCCGATTCAGTCTTGTAGTACCCCTCGGTTGCAATGAACTGAGCGATATCCCAGTGCCACCATAGAATATGCTGATCACCCTCGAAGTCACGATCCCGGCTACCGATCGAATCTGTTTTTGTACCGCTGAGATGGAGGTTCTCGCCTTCAGAGATTACGGTATCCGTTTCCAGAACAAAGCCAAGCCGGCCTTCAACCAGATCATCTGAACTCAGGATCGAATGGCGATCCTCGTTGTACCCGACAAAGTTGGTCCCGTTGTTTGCCATGACCAGATCGATAAACACATCGTCGTAGTCTTCGCCATTCGAACCGAAATGGAAGGGTTGATCCAGGTTCGCTCCAGTTGCAAAGCCGTCAATAGTCATACCGTTAGAGACGATATCGAATGCGTTTCCGCCCAATTGGAAGCCGATTTCAGGATATTGACCAGGTTGTTGAGTGGCCAAGAGGTCAAAATCGATCAACGTGTAGTGGGAGCTATAAGACAAGTCGACGCCACGAGTAGTTTCCCAATTCGTGAAACCATCCATAACCGATCGGACATCATGACTCTGATCCGGACCATTTTTGATCACGATCAGGCCAACTTCAGTGCCGAAGGCCTCGTTGTTCTCGAACCCTTGGATCGGTGCTTGGTCAAGGCGCAAATACTCGTTGCCATAGGCAAGTTCAGGTTGATCCAGGTTTTCACCGAGCGGGTCACGTAGCTGGCCGCGAGTCATCCAGACAAATCCATGCGTGGTATTTGCAGCCACGTTATCTGAGGCTTCAACCAGACGCCCAGCGAAGAAGAAGCCTTCGCCGGTCCGCCCATTGTCATGCCGCTCAACATCGCTTTGCAGCTTTACCTGGGATTCGCCGTAGGACACGCCTTCGGTCCTGATTGCGATATTGCGTGACCAGACACCTGTCTCATTACCATCCTCTGCAACAAAGGCGGCACCAAAGATATCCCAAGCCACATTGTCCGTGAAGGTCGCATTGCTATCGTGATGCACAAATCCCCAACCCGGAGATCCGCTGACCGAGTTACCAATCGCAATCGCGGGATCATCCCGATCTTCGATCCCGGTCCGATGGAAGTGGAAAGAGTAGCGGCCCTGAACGTTCGAATCTGGCTGTACAGTGCCAATCGAGTCGATACTGAACGCCGGCTCCGACTTATCGGTCCGTCCCAGATCGTCAAAGGCGGCATAGCGTACATCCACATCATCCGAGTGCATGAACATCGTATGCCCGCGGTGGTGAACAGCAGTATCTTCGCCATCCTCACTGGAGAACGTGATATTGCGCGAAGTGTTCGCAACATAAGCGGAAAGATCGTCACGCGGCGTATCGTGGTCGTGTTCCAACGGGCGATCAATAGTGATCGTATTTCCACTGATGCCAGTGATAACGACTTCTTCATCTTGGCTTTCGTGATGAATTACCGATCCAGCCGCCTGATCCCAGTACCAGCCTTCCTTGTGTGTACCCGTCAAAACGATGCTATCGCCAACCTGCCAGCCTTCGGGAATATCACTCAGCGTGATTTCAGTGTCGCCAGCCATCGGCGCATCATCAACCGTCAGGAAGCTGGTTTTTTCAGCGCCATGAATCTCGACCTGTCCGTGCGAGATTACGCCACGGGATAACAGCATCGGATCCCAGCCGACATCGATATCACCATTGTTGGCAATCACGATCTCAACATCCACATCGTCGGCAATCGGATTTTCTTCGGTTCCGATCTCCAGACGACCCGTCCCGGAAACAACCATGGTGTCCACCAGGATCTTCGAGTCTGCGTCATGCGCAAAGGAAAGCTCGCCATCCACACGTACGGTGAAAAGGGACTCGTCACTTTCGCCGGCATAAACGACCGAGATACCTTCGGGGATCAGTACCTGAGCACCCGCATCCGGAATCCGGCCTTCATGCCATGTATTCGGGTCGAACCAGTCACCGTCGCTAATCGCGACATGGGTGGCCTCTGAACGCGGTACGAGATCCATGAGCGCCACGTGCTCAACCGCACGGCTTTCATCCCCGCCATGTGGATGCGCGTCGGGCTGTGCCATCACTGCGGCTACGTAGTCGTCAACCTCATCAGGGCTTGTAGGTGGTGGAATGTATCCGTCACTATGACCACCATGCGAGCCACCGCCGGTGTGACTGTCATCACCCGAGCTTTGGTCGTCGCCACCAGTGTGGTCGCCATCATCCGTACCATGATCGCCGCCGGTGTGACTGTCATCACCCGAGCTTTGGTCATCACCGCCAGTGTGATCACCATCATCCGTACCATGATCGCCGCCGGTGTGGCCGTCATCGCCCGAGCTTTGGTCATCACCGCCAGTGTGATCACCATCATCCGTACCATGATCGCCGCCGGTGTGGCCGTCATCGCCCGAGCTTTGGTCATCACCGCCAGTGTGATCACCATCATCCGTACCATGATCGCCGCCGGTGTGGCCGTCATCGCCCGAGCTTTGGTCATCACCGCCGGTGTGATCGCCATCATCAGTGCCATGATCTCCGCCGGTGTGGCCGTCATCGCCTGAGCTTTGATCATCACCGCCAGTGTGGTCGCCATCATCCGTACCATGATCGCCGCCGGTGTGGCCGTCATCGCCTGAACTTTGGTCATCACCGCCAGTGTGATCACCAGCATCCGTGTCATGATCTCCACCCGTGTGACTACCATCACTCGTGCTTTCGGAATAGCTCAACGAGTCGCCACCGATCACTTCGCGGCGACCATCGCTATCTGGACCAGCCCACTCCAACTGAAGTGTCGCATCGCCATAAGCTTCAAAATAAAGGATTTCTATGTCATGCGAACCCGCCGACAACTCCAGTGTCACGCGCTGTTCACGTGTTGCATGCAAGCCGTCATTGTCGATTACAGGCTCACCATTGATATAAAGCGCTGAGCCATCATCCGAGTTCAGGTAGAACGTATAGGTCCCCGCCTTCTGCACATTCAGGTTGCCCGAGTAACGTACTGCAAACAAGTCGCCCGGACCGCCTTCCCAAAACGGCTCTTGACCATTCATGAAGCTCAGGTTTTCCACCGCACCCGTTCCATAAGGTGTCGCCTCAAAATCGATCTCTTGAATGCTATCTACCGACTTTGAAAGTAGGAAATAGTGGCCCAGCAAGCCCTGACGACCTGCGCCCGTGCCATCGCTAGAATCGGAATCGTCATCGCCCGTGCTGTGGTCACCATCACCAGTGTGGTCATCATCACCCGCATCTTGGTCACCACTGTCAGCGTCGTCATCATCACCTGCGCCGTGGTCACCGCTGTCGGAATCTCCGTCATCGCTGGTGCTTTCAGGGTAACCCAGCGCTTCGCCACCAATCACTTCGCGCTGGCCATCGCTGTCCGGACCGACCCATTCCAGTTGGAGTGTCGCTTCACCATAGGCTTCGAAATAGCGGATTTCGATGTCGTGCACACCGGCCGACAGGTCCAGCGACACGCGCTGCTCAAGCGTCCCATGCAATCCATCATTGTCGATTACAGGCTCGCCATCGATATACAGAACCGAACCGTCATCCGATGTCAGATAGATCGTATACGTCCCGGCCTCTTGCACGTTGAGTTGGCCTGCATATCGCGCCGCAAACAAATCGTTTGGGCCGCCTTCCCAGAACGGGTCCTGCCCTCCCATGAAACTCAGGCTTTCGACGGATCCTTCTCCGTCGGGCGTTGCATCAAAATCAACTTCGTTCAGGTTGCTGATGAAGTCGGGCAAAATAAAGTATTCGCCCCGCAGCCCCTGACGCCCCGTCTGGGTTCCGGTATCTGTATCTTGATCACCGTCGCCAGTGTGGCCATCATCGCCAGTATCGTGGTCGCCGTTATCGGTGTCTGCGTCGTCGCCCGCGCCTTGGTCACCGGTGTCGGTACCCGTATCGTCACCTGCGCCCTGATCGCCGGTATCAGTGCCCGTATCGTCACCTGCGTCTTGGTCGCCGGCATCAGTGTCCGTGTCGTCGCCCGCATCTTGGTCACCGGTGTCGGTACCCGTGTCGTCGCCTGCGCCTTGGTCACCGGTATCGGTATCCGTATCATCGCCTGCGTCTTGGTCGCCGGTATCAGTGCCGGTATCCTGGTCGCCCGTGTCGTCACCCGCACCTTGGTCGCCACTATCTGTGTCACCATTGTCGCCCGCATCGCCATCGGTCTGATCCACGTCTACGGGTTTCTCGCCCTTCGACAGTGCATCACCGGTGATGGTCTCGCGCTTCCCATCGCTGTCAGGGCCTTCCCATTCCAGCTGCAGGGTCGACCGACCGCGGCCATCGAAGTACCGAATCTCGATGTCATGAGCGCCAGCATCCAGATCCAAGGTAATCTCACTGTTGCGACCACCCCGTCCACCGGCGTTTTCAGCAACCAACTCACCGTTGATATAGAGCATCGCGTTGCTGTCGGATTTCAGATAAAACGTGTACCGGCCAGCTTCGATCACGTTGAGATCACCGAAATAGCGCGCCGCGAAGTAGTTCTTCGCACCACCCTCCCAGAATGCTCCGCGCATCCGCTGGATGTCCAAGGCATCGACCGTCGATGTCGCCGTTGGCTCTGCATCAAAATCGACATCCGCCAGCCCGGTATATCCCGAGTTCAGGGTGAAATATTCTGCGTTCAGACTCATAGCTACGCCCGTTTGCTCAAATCCCGATGTTTCGGGATGATTGTTTCCACTTGCTGGCCTCAGCGAGGCTCAAGTGCGGCAAAACTATGTCGGGCGACAGCTGCCGCGGTCTTCGCCCACATACTAGGAACAACATGCGTACTGTGTTTGAAGCCCTTTTTCAGGCCTTCTGGACGACCATTCAGGCACAATATTCCACGCGCGCACTCAAGCCGCTGCATGGCGCTAATGCCCCAATGATTCCACATAGTTACTGCTCGCCCATCATACTGCGGTACAACCGCAATCCTTAACCCTGAACTGTTTCAATTTGCTTGACAGTGCAAGTTAAGGATCGGCACAACGTTGACGACAAGCAATTTGCAGCGCAATTTTTTGCCATATGGGCACAAACACGCCGATTTTATTTGATTTTCCCTACGTCCGGAGACGCTATGGATGAGATTTCAGGCATTGGTGCCGTCGTAATCGGGCGAAATGAAGGCAGCAGATTGGTGTCCTGCCTAGATTCGATTCCCGCAAATATCGGAAAAATCGTCTATGTTGATTCGGGATCGACCGATGACAGCCTCGCAAACGCACAAAAAGCTGGTGCTGAGGTGGTTGAGCTCGATCTGGATCAGCCCTTTACAGCTGCGCGCGCGCGTAACACCGGGTTTCGCACATTAATCGCTGATAAGAACATCCATTTCGTTCAGTTCGTCGATGGAGATTGTGTCGTTCAGCCAGGGTGGTTCCAATCCGCCGCGCAATTTCTGTCAGAAAATCCCAAAACCGCCGTGGTCTGCGGTCGACGGCGCGAGCGGTTTCCTGATGGCACGGTGTATAATCGGCTTTGCGATATGGAATGGGACACCCCAGTGGGCCAATCCGATGCCTGCGGCGGGGACGCGATGATGCGTGTAGAGGCCCTGAGCCAGGTCGGTGGCTACCGCGACACCATGATTGCTGGAGAAGAGCCAGAGCTTTGCGTGCGATTGCGGGCCGAAGGATGGCGAGTCTGGCGATTGGATGAAGAAATGACGCTGCACGATGCAGATATGACCCGGCTGAGCCAATGGTGGAAACGGGCCCGACGCAGTGGCCATGCCTTTGCCGAAGGCGCCGCACTGCATGGCGCCCCTCCGGAGCGCCACAGCGTCCGAGCGGTCAAACGCATTCTGGCCTGGGGCGTAATGCTCCCCCTGACATTATTGCTGGCGGCTGCTTTGATATCGCCCTGGGCACTTCTGGGATTTGGGCTCTTTCCCCTTCAGGTATTGCGTATCGCCTTGCGCCAGAACCCTGGAAACAGAACCGCGTGGGAATATGCGTTCTTTCTCGTGCTAGGCAATTTCCCCGAGGCCATGGGCGTTCTGGAATACCAACTCAGGCAATGGCGCGGGAAACCAGCGGGGATTATCGAATACAAATAGCATATTTCGATACGTTGAAATCTGGATCATATCTCAAAATTCAGCATTCTGCCCTTATGCCGCCACAGAATGATGATCTGAACTCGATCCTATTCCCTCGGTCCCGAGCAGCGGCTTTGAAGAGTTAGTGTTAAGGTGTTTCAAATGCGTGTGGCCTATCTGACAAACCAATATCCAAAAGTAAGTCACACCTTCATTCGGCGTGAAATTAACGAACTTGAAAAGCAGGGCGTTGAGGTCGAGCGTTTTGCCTTTCGCGGCTGGGATGCCGAAGTCGCCGACCCTCAGGACGAAACCGAGCGCCATAAAACGCGCTATACGTTAGGAAATGGCGCAGGCAGGTTGCTGCTGACCGCAATCAAGTATGCCCAACGCAATCCCCGGCCATTCTGGCGTGCTTTGAAATCTGCGCTGTCCATGTCGCGCAACGCGATGCGCCCTTGGCCTTATCACCTGATCTATCTCGCCCATGCCTGCCAGATCAAACTCTGGCTGGACGAAAACCCGGTCTCGCACCTGCATGCACATTTCGGCACAAACCCTGCAGAGGTCGCCTTGCTGATCCGCCAATTAGGCGGCCCCGAGTACAGCTTTACCATCCACGGCATGGATGAAGCGGACAACGCACCTAAACTGGCCTTTGACCGCAAGGTCGCAAATGCACGTTTTACCGTTGCGATCAGCGCCTTCAGCCGCAGCCAGTTGATGCGCCATGTCGCGTCCGAAGACTGGTCAAAACTCAAAGTTGTTCATTGCGGATTGGAATCTGACGCCTTTGCCGATCCTGCCTTGATCAAAGTGGTCGACGATCCTGTCCTGTTGTGCATTGGCCGTCTCAGCCCCGAGAAAGCCCATCTGATTTTGCTTGATGCCTTCGCTAAAGTTCTGAAACTGCATCCTCAGGCGCGGCTGGTATTGGCTGGGGATGGTGAACTTCGCGCGCCCATCGAACATAAAATCGCAGCACTGGGTCTTGGAGACGCGGTGCGGATCACGGGCTGGATCTCTTCAGAGCAGGTTCGGGACGAGATTCTAAACTGCCACACTCTGGTGCAGCCCAGCCTGATCGAAGGGCTTCCCGTGGTCATCATGGAAGCGATGGCACAAGCCCGACCCGTCATATCAACCTATGTTGGCGGCATACCCGAACTGGTTCAGCCAGAAAAGACCGGATGGCTGGTACCGGCCGGAGATGTTGGCTCTCTGGTAGAAGCCATGTGCAACACCCTGTCCGTTTCGGCGGAAGACCGAAAGCGAATAGGCCAAGATGCGCTAGATCGGGTCACGGCGCGTCACAGCATTACCCACGAGGTCGAAAAACTGCGCGCCTTGTATCAGGGTCAGGTCTGATCGATGGGAGTGTTGAAACAAACGGCACTGTCAGTCCTTAGCACCGGACCAGCCTATACATTAATGCGTTCACATGCCCTGCGCACCAATCCAACACTGGTTTTGTGCTATCACACGCTTGGCTTGGATACCGAGGTGATGGATGCGTGGACCGTTGCGCGCGCACGGGACTTTCAGCAGCAGATCGCTTTCTTGCGTCAGTACTTCGATATTGTCAGCCTCGATCAAGCGCTTGATCCAGCTGCCCCGGCATCGCGCCCCCGGGTGGTAATCACCTTCGATGATGGAGATGTGGGGCTGTTCACTCATCTGTTGCCAATTGTCGAAGCCGAGGCGCTGCCCGTCACGCTCTATATTGCGACCGCGCAAATCGAAAGCCGACAACCCTACTGGTTTGACCGGATCATGAACGCCTTGCAAAACCCAGGGGTCACGACCATCCGCGTCGAAGCCGACGGGCCAAAAACTTGGCAGATCGGCCCTGAAACAGGTGCTACAAGATGGATGGTGATCTCGGATATCCTAGAGACGCTAAAAACTGTCGCCCCGGACTTGCGCGAAGCTTTGACCCTTGAAATTCTGCAACAGGCCGGACCATCTCAGGTCGATGTCACACCTCTTGCGCCGCTTACGCGCGAGCAGCTGCGAGAGTTGGCGCAATCGCCATACGTGACCATCGGTGCGCACAGTCACTGCCACAACCTGTTGGACCAAATTCCGCTGGATGAAGCCATGCAAAGTATACAAGACTCCCGGAAGCTGTTGCAGAAGTGGACGGAACAACCCATCAACCATTTTGCGTATCCAAACGGCAACCACAGCCCAGCGCTGCAAGACGCGGTGAAACAGGCCGGTTTCACATCGGCAACAGCGCTCGGATCAGAGCTATGCGATCCTCTGCAGGTTAACCCTTATGCGATCCCGCGCGTGCTGGTGGGACGTTATGACAGCCTCGCCCGTATGCGCCTTCGATTTATCGGGTATTGAGGCCCCATCTGGATGACGGGGCTGAATTGCGTTTCAAAACACCCAGATTAGCCGCTTCGTCTTTCACCAAAACCTCGAAGACGCTCGCAAATGGCTTGTCGCGATCATCCTCAGCCACCGGCCAGTCAGCTATCCCGCTCCAATCCGCGATATACTGGATGTCGCTGGCAAGGACATAATCGAATACATCACCCTCTTCCTGAAGCGCACGCAAGGCATTTGGGCTTACCTTCCGGATGTCGAATGGTTACTCGGAGACTGCAGGTATGGCGCCAATTGGCTCCGGGAAGCGTTGAAAGACAAAGGGATACGTGCCCGTATCCCTCGCCGGAAACAGCGAAAGAAAGCGGTGAAGTATGACAAGCGCCGATACAAACGCCGCAACCGGATGGAGAACATGTTTGGTAGGCTCAAAGACTGGAGGCGTGTGGCAACAGATGCCCGAAGGACTTCCTGTCAGCCATCGCGCTCGCGGCTCTCGTCAGTTATTGGTTATGAGCCCTGAGCCTATTCATATACAATTCTAGTCCCGGCCAAACCCAAGCGGTCCTATAATGATTGGAAGCGGAGTTAATATGAACCAAATTCCGCTCATTTGAACCTGCACCATTACTTGATCTGAATAAATCCAAGCATTGTTTCACAAACAGGAATATTCAGCGATCAAGTTCAGGTTGTCGTCTCCAGCTCAATGACGTCCATAAACTTCAAAGACAGCGCCTTTTCATATTTCCGTGCGTCCGCGGACGTCACAGCCCCGGCGTAAAGCATCATCCAGTCTGAAAATGTCAGTTCATTCCGAATCCAGCGCAGATCATAGCGGTTAACAAATTCCCGCAAGGTACCTGTCTGTACCTTCGACCAGAAGAAATCAGTTGTACCGTAATCGGCGACCGCGAAACAATCGCGATAGGCAGCCCAGCTATCCTCGACGCTCCAGTCCAGCTTTCGTCCGATCCGCGTCAGAAAGCTTGACGCGATATAGCTTTCCGCAACCGCGTGTTTGCACATCTCTACAATTGGGATCTCATCCCACATGTCAGAGACCGCCTCGGGGAAGTGGTCTGGCGGTGGAGCACTGACCAAGTCCGGTGTCCAGTACTTCAGCATATCCTCAGCATGGCCGAAAACAGTCTGATCGCCCCAATGATAGGGTGCGTATTTCAGCGTGCCATGTCCGACGCCAATTATGCGGTGCTTCTGATCAAAGCCCCCGCTGGGAGGAAAAGTCAGCGCCATGCTGGCCAAAAAACCCATCACGTTGTGACGATACAGTCTCTGGTCCGTGCGCGTTTTCAGAATCCACTCCGCCCCGTCCTCATGCGCTTTGCGAACCCCCGCTCCGGCGCTGACCAGTTGCATGTTCACATTGGAAAAACCCGGCATATCAGGTTTGGCCGACAGGACAATCTTGACCCCTTCCTGCCGCAGCGCGTTTAGCAAACGTTCAGGGGTGTCATCCCATGTCGACAGATAAAGCCGGACCTGAGGCATTGTCCGCCTATAAATGCGCATTGTTTCCAGCGTGACATCATCGTCTTCGGCAATAGGTCCCTGCATAACAATCGCCATCGGCCCAAGATCTTTTTCAGGCTCGGCCATCGGCGCGATCTGAGCGCTGAATTTCGGGCGACTTGTATAGGTCAAAAAGGCCTGTCCACGATGATTCATTTGGCGCATCGTCCACATCAAAATCCGTCGACAAACCTTAAAAAACAGGCTGTTATCAGATTGTGGGTCGTTATTCATCAACCAACCCCTTGATGGCCTTCTGCGACACCGGAGATGTGAGGAACGCATCCAGATCAACCGGCACACCGATCCCGTGCATTCCAGCGCCGACCTTACCGATCGTATGACATACGATTTGCGCACCGGCATCCGCCATGGCGGTATAAACGGGAGCCACATAAAACTCGCCATTCACCCGGATATCCTCCGCTATCATGCGATCCGCCGCCGCAACGAAATCCGAACCTTTCGCAAAGTTGTAGATGCCCACGGTCGCCTCGTCTGAGACGACAACCTTTTCGATCACTTCGACCACGCGCCCGCTATCGTCCCGGCGCACGAAGGACCATTTATCGTCATCGGCCCACATCGTCATGATCAACCCATCAGCATCGCCAATATCAGACAGATATGCATCAATACTTGCATCAATGTACTGATCGCAGTTGGCAATCATCAGCGGGTTATCATTATCAATCACCTCGCGTGCCAGCAACACGGTGCACGCCGCGCCCTCGGTCACTTCATCCACATAGATGATACCACAGCCTGGTGCCCAGCTTTGCAGTTTGTCAGCTAGACCATACTCGGTATCGTGGTCTCGCAAGATCAAAAACGTAAAACGATGCGGAGTGCTCGGTGTCAGATTTTTGATCACCACTTGGATCATCGGGAACCCGTGAACCGGGATCAGTGGTTTGGGCAAATCATAACCAGCAGTCGCAAACCGGCTGCCACGACCCGCCATCGGCACAACGATGTTCAACATAGATATTTGTCCCCTGCTATGCTGGGTAGTTTCACGACAACGGTCGTGGTATCGGTCAGAGCTTCAAAATCAGTGGCTTCACCTGGTTCAATCAGAATGATATCGCCATCCGAATATTCCTGATCATTCATCCGCACGCGGCCCGAAACAATCAATGTCACTTCGGGTGCAATCTTGTGCATGTGGCGTGGTTCGAGAGTGCCTGCATCATAGCTTTTCACAGCGACCTCCGCGGCTTCAGTCCGCAGCACAGCCGGGTCGAAATCTCCGACAAACCAACCTTTAGTCATGTCATTCAGGCGGAAGGTTTTCATTGCCGCACCGCCTTTCGGCGCGCCACCAGCTCTTGCTCATATTCTTCAACCGCCTGCGGTGTGGCCAATGAAATATACTGGTCACGATCAATCCGATGAATCCCGATCTGTTTCTGCGACAAGATCATCTCATTGAAGGACGGACAAACAAAAAACCCGCCATTCACATCAGCCCCTTTCAGGATCATGGTTTTCGCCGCTTCGACAAAGTCCGCACCCTTTCGGAAATAGTAAATCCCTGCAGTCGCGTCGCGGCTGATCGGGCGTTTTTCGGCGGCTTCGATCACCAGCCCGTCTTTGTCGGTCTTGACGAAAGACCAGCGTGGGTGAACGCTGTCAAAGACAACCGTTCCTGCGTCCAGATCACGCGCGCGAAATTCGTCGATTACCGAGCCAACATCAAAGGCCAAAACCTGATCGGAATTGGTAATCAATAGCTCTTCGTCATTGTCCATATGCGCAACGGCTAAAAGCGCAGTGCAAGCTGCACCTGCCGTCTTGCCATCCGCGCGCACGACTGAGCATCCTGGGATCAGCAAACGCAGGACATCTCCAAGGTGAAACCGAAGGTCATCTTCCTTGCGCACGATAAATACAAACTCGACCCCGGCGATACTGGTCAACGGCTCGGTCGTATGATCAATCAAAGGACGGCCGTCGATCTCGATAATCGGCTTTGCAAAAGGAAAGCCATGTTTGCGGAACAGATCATCTCCGCCTGCCATGGGAATCACAATTTTCATGCGGCGCGCTCCTCTACCTGAGCAATGGCATCAAGAATACGATCCAATTGCACATCAAATACGGTCTGAACGACTAGCAAGGGGCATCCTGCTTCTTCCGCAGCTTTGATCCCGTTCGGATTGTCTTCGACCACCAAGCACTGCTCAGGCTTCAAACCCAGCTTCTCGGCGGCGGTCAGGTAAATCTCGGGATGCGGCTTCGCCTTCTTCACATCCTCATTGCTGAGCATCACATCGAGGTACTTGGACAGCGCAGCCTGATCCATCATCAGCTCGACACTACTGCGCACCGCATTCGAGGCTAGGCCCAGCTTGTAACCACGCGCCTTGAGGTTGGAGAGGGCATATTCATGCACGAAGATCGGATTACAGTTCAGATGTACCTGATCGATCGTAAACTTCTGCTTCAACGTGTTCAGAAACCCATGCAATTCACGCGGCAAACCGCGCTCTTTCGACAACATCTCCAGCTTCACACGCGTTGGCAGCCCGTCAAAAGTGGATAGATGGTCGGCGCGCGAAATCTCATATCCAAAGTGCTCCAGCGCTCGGTTCAGAGCGTGGAAATGCCACTCTTTAGCGTCAATCAGCACGCCGTCCATGTCAAATACTACGGCTTCAATCGTCATTGAAAAACTCTCTGGCTTGTTCAGGATAATCGGTGCAAATCAGGGCATTTTCATGACCCAGCACATCCGAGCCGCGCAGCATCTCCCATACCGGGCGATGATCACGACCATGCAGTTCAGGCGACACGATGCAGACCCGCTTTCCCGCATCCAAGTGGCGTGCGATGATAGCTGTATCCCACCAGTCCGAGCGGAACGCATCCAGCCAAACCCCTTCCGCGCGATCATAAAAACTGGGGTCCATTTCTTCGTCGCTATGCCGCGTAAAAACGGGGATACCCGAGTCTAGCCAGCGCAAGGCGTCTGGGACGGACATGTCAAAGACAAAGGCATCGCGAATGGAATAAGCGTCCAGAAAATCGCGCACCATGTCGGTCAGACCGTCGGCCTTTATGTTTAGTGCTAACGTCAAATTGGGCCCCAGATCGCGATAGATTTCGGCCATATCAGAGGCGAGCATACAACCATCAACTGGAGGATCATGAGACACCACCAGAGCCCCGGCAAGATCACGAAAATCCGTCTCTGTCCCGAAACCCAGTTCAAATGAACGCCTGAAAGCAACCGGTAGGTTTTTCTCTTCCGGTGATTTCCAATAACCCCTGTGGCTAAGTACCTGCATGACCATGACTACTCACTAAAACAATTCTACCTTAGGATTAACACATGACAGCCTCAAGAAATTAACCGGCTGCGTAAAAACTGATCTTCTTTTTGCAACACTGTGGAGATTACACCATCACTGTTGCTGAATTTATTGCTCCGAAATGTAATGAAAACAGGTCTCACCCTCCACCCTGCATGATGGTGATGCCTCCTTCAATCCGACTGACGACAGCCATCGCTGCATCGCCCGGCGACTGGGATAAATCGGTCGCGAGGTCGAGAATTCGCCGCGCGGTACAAGGAGGCGCTTTCCCATAGTCATGTAATTAAGTGTATTCACCACGGTGATAACATAAGCCTTTGCCTGACCCATGCCGCGCAGAAGGTCCGGTAGGTTTTCTTGGCAATATACACCAAGCGTTCCCCCAATGATGATCAATTCACCTCCTGGCCGCAGGACACGCTTGATCTCACTCAGAGCAGGGTGAATATCAAAATATTGATGCGTCGAAACGCACAGAACCAAATCTGCGTGGTCGTCGGCGAACGGTATTTGCTCTGCCTGACCATCATGAACTGTGGCTATTGGCAGACCTTCGCGTTCCGAGAAAATCGCACCCATCTGGCGATAGGCCGCAACCGGTTCGATCCCGAATGCCCCAGCGCCAACAGCCGACAGAGACAACAGGTTGGCACCCATCCCCGAGCCAATCTCCATCACGTTGCGATCGCGAAAGTATTCTGCCGTCAAATGTGGCGCGAACCCCTCAAAGGGTAAGGCCTTGTTCCGATCCAGCCAGAACGCATACTCGCGACATGAATCCGATGCCAAACGGCCCATAGTCGTCAAGCTACCTGACGATGCATCAAGCCACTCAAGTTCCTCGGCAACGCGAACTGCATCAGACAGCTCTGAATCCGGTTCGGCCATCAGGCTTTTCTGCAGCATGAGCTGGATCAGCTTATCTGAGTCCTTACCCAACAACTGGGCCCGAATGCGGTGCAAATGATCATCGGACCACATCATCAGGCTTCTACCTCCTGGCTTACCACGCCGCGTTTCCGGATTGGATCTGACGTCACTCTCAGTAGCCGTAGGTATAGGGCTTTTCCAGATAGCGGCACTTGTTCAGCACCACACCCAGAAGATTGCTTTTTTCGCGAATCTCATGTTCGCATTTCTTCATCTCTTCGACCGTAGAAGTCTCAGCTGCTGCGACCAGTAGCACACAATCGATCTGGTCCAAAAAGGCGTTTGTGTCATCGCATGTCAGCAGAGGTGCCGTATCAAAGATCATGACATCCGGATTATAGCGCGCCTCGAGCCCGTCAATCACCCGCGCCGCATCCTTGCCTTGCAGCAGTTCAGATGGGTCCTGCGCAGGGCTACGATTGGTGGCGAAGGCCAGCTTGTTCTTATAGCAGAACATATGCTCTTCAGGATCTGACGTACCTGCCAAGGCCAGAGCAAAAGCATGTTTCTCAGGCAGATTAAGCATCTTTTCAATGGACGGTCTGCGCAGATCGAGATCGATCAACATTGTTCGCATATCGCGCTGTCGGGCCAACCCGAATGCCAGATTGAGGCTCAATGTTGACTTACCGCAAGCGCTGCCAGGTGAGGTGATCGCAACGCGACGCCAACCGTTTTTGCGCATTTCATGAAGCAGTTTGGTTCTCATGCCGTCGAATACACTGGAATCATCGCCCGGCTGATCCGTGACGACGCGGGCGCGTCTCAAGGCTTTGGCACTGAATTCCTGCCGGGGCAAATCGGCCCAAGCCTTGTCGGTATCCTTGACAGGGTTGGGTTCGGCAATCTCGCTTTGGGGAACCGCGACATTCACGGGCTCGGCGGTTGCGACATCAGACAACGTCTTTTCGCGCGCCGCCCTGGCTTTTTGAATTGCGGATTGAATGCGTTCCATAATAAATACCTTTTCAGCCGTTGCCGGACTGTTCGGATGCTGCACCGATGCCCAATTTGTCAGTTACAATCGATATGATCTGATCCAGCGGCTCATAGTCTATCTGCATCAGGTAGATCAGCAGACAACCCCCAATAACAGGCACCAGAACGGTCACCGCGATCACACCTTTACGCATCGCGACCTGTTCGTTTGTCTTGATATATGGAACTGAACCAAAGACGGGTCCGCCGAGCTTTGCCTCCAACTCCTTTGGCCGTCGTATCGTGTTGTTGAGCACTTCCAGCAGAAGGAACAATGCGGCAGCCGAGCCGATACCGGCCACCAGCCCCAGGAAGGCGATCAGTTTGCGGTTCGGGTCAGCCGGATGCAATGGGATCGTAGCCAATTCGGTTACAGTTATGCGCTGCCCCTGCGACTGGGCTTCAATCTGGTCGCCTGTTCTGGCCTCGGCAAGGCTGGCTGTAGCCTGAGCGTATTGATCCCGCAGGTTGTCATAGTCACGTTCAAGCGTTCCAAGTGTAATCGCGTTTCTTGGTGTCGCTTCGATCGAAACCGCCAGTTTTTCGATATCTTGTTCATTGATGGCGCGTTCTTGTTCGATAAACGCAATTTGCCCGTCGATATCCGAAAGCTGCAATTCGAACGCCGTAATGTTTGGAGCCGTCTCAGTCCCAAGTCCCAGCTGAATATTGGCTGCTTCTAATGCGGCAATCTGGGCATCAAGAGATTTGATCCGAGGATGGTCATCCGAATAAATGGTACGTGCCGAAGCCCGCTGATCCTGAAGCTGCCGCAACTGACGCTGCTCGGGAGTCAAACTTTCACCCAGTATATCCGGACGGCCCGTGCGCTCATAGACCTCAACCAAACGCGCCCTGCGATCTCTGAGGCCCGACAATTCCCGATCCAGCTGAAGCACGCGCGCTTGAAGCGATGATTGACGGTTACGTCGATATTCCAGATTTTCCGGCAAGGCGTCCTTGTGGGTTTCCTGATACTCGAGAATGCGCGCGCCCTGCTCGCCCAACTCCTTATCCAATCGCGCGACTTCGCTCAC
The DNA here is from genome assembly GCF_056536265.1 of Ruegeria sp. AH3. Lineage (NCBI taxonomy): Bacteria > Pseudomonadati > Pseudomonadota > Alphaproteobacteria > Rhodobacterales > Roseobacteraceae > Ruegeria > Ruegeria sp. AH3. Next base: position 457,453 of record NZ_JBQFJL010000002.1, on the reverse strand, counting down.
AAAAAACGCCAGCGTCTGACTGGTTGCACTGGTACGCATCTCGATGTTCTGCTCAAGAATCTGGTCGACCAGCTCATTGGTGACGACCGCAGAAATCTCACCGGTTGGCGCAGCGAAGGAAACCCGAACAAAGGAAGCACGATTGTTGAAATCGAACAGAGGAAGATCAATGGTGATGCGTTCGATCATGTCGGCGACGATTACATCATCTGGCAGGTCGGGTTGATCAGCGTGGACTCCGAATTTGTCCGACAATTCCAGCAATTTCGAACGCGTCAGGAGACGCTGCTGGATCACTTCAAGGATTTCAATTCCGCTCGCCTGAACGGTAGAGGAAGCGAGCTCACCGGGGATTTGCGGCGATTCAACAACCAGGCGCGCCTGTGCGCGATAAACCGGCGGCAAGGTGAACGCCAGCACGAGACCAGCGACCGTGCAGCCAATCACTATCAAAGCCAGATAGGGAAAGCGCCGAAAGAAAAGCGACAAATAAAACCGAAACTCACTCATCATAGCTGAAAGTCGCCTGTTTGCTCTGGTTGGCGCGCTGCGAAAAAGGCACCGTCATCCAGAACCTTCTGCACAGTGTGCCCAATGATACTCTTGTTGCCGCGTGTGAACGCGTAAACCATCGATAGATCGCACAATTGGTTGACCAGCCGCGGGACGCCTCCGGTGGCTTCATGTACCAGATCAGTGGCCGCCCGGCTGAACAGATTGCGCTTGGCACCCGCTATCGCCAGCCGATGCCCAACATATTTTCGAACCGTTTTGGAATCCATCGCCGTCAAATGAAAGCTCGAAGCCACCCGCTGGGCAAACTGACGCATCTCGGGACGTCGGATCATATCCAGAAGTTCCGGCTGCCCAACCAGAACCAATTGCAACAACTCATCTTTGTTCGAGTTGATATTGGTGAACATTCGAAGCTCTTCCAGCGACTCGACACTCAAATTCTGAGCCTCGTCGAAAATCAGGATCACACGGCGCCCGCTTGCGTACTGATCAATCAGATAGGCCTGAAAAGCCGCGAAGAGGTCGACATACGTACCCCCGGCAGGCGCAGGTTGGTCCAGTGACATAAGAACCCAACGCAAAAGCTCACCCCGGTCACCATGCGCATTGGAAATCAATCCGATCTTGACGTCATCACCCACCGACTTGAGTAGATGGTGCACAAGCGTCGTTTTGCCCGAGCCTACCTCGCCCGTAATCAGGGTTATCGGCGCGCGAGTCAAAATTCCGTATTCCAGCATGGTAAACGCACGTTGATGAGACGCAGACCAGAACATGAACTCGGGATCAGGCACGAGCGAAAACGGCCGCTCGGTCAACCCGAAGTGGTCCGTGTAAATATCCAATGAGCTGCCGGTCGTATGATTACCGGACGTATGGCCAGTACGTATGTTCAACGTGATCACTCTTTCACTTACGGCGTAGACACAAACTAAAACACCGCTTGCACCATGTTACACCAAAAAACGGCGAGTTTGAGGCATCTTCTTCCAGATTCGCTATCTCGTTGCTATGTTCTAAGTCACAATAACTCGGCCTAATGATTGGCCTCGGTGATTACGCTGCTGAAATAAAGTTAGAAGCCGCAATTCCACTTCCTTGGATGAAGCGGACTAAACCCTGGTCATGGTCATATTTTGAACACTCAATACGTAACACTATTTAGCGGCGCATTCGAGTTCGCCAGCACGCTCTCCCATACCGAGTCCACTAATGATACACAACTGGCCCCACGATTGTTCAAGAATCGCAAGATCATCAAAAAAATGCCAGATTGATATTTTAAGGGTAGTTTCGAGCAAAAAAATTGCTAAGCGAGTTGAAATCTATTCGTACAGTAGTGTTCAGGTTATATTAGGTTCAATATGTTAACGCGATACAAGCAAGGGCTCTTCAGTGAGGGTCTGAATGCGCGAGCATTGCGCAGTTCTTTGTGGACGTTATTTTCATTCGGAGGCACTCAGGCAGTTCGGCTTGCGTCGAACCTGATCCTGACACGCCTACTTTTCCCCGAAGCTTTCGGCATAATGGCACTGATTGTCGCAGTGATGATTGGTCTATCCATGGTGTCGGACGCGGGGATCAGCCCTTCAATCCAACAAAATAAGCGCGGCGACGACCCGGATTTTCTGAATACAGCTTGGACTATGCAGGTCGCTCGCGGTGCGATTTTGTGGCTGGCAAGCTGCGCGCTCGCCTACCCACTAGCAAAGTTTTACAATGAACCCGCGCTCGCACTGATGCTACCGGTCGCGGGACTCTCATTGTTAATCGATGGGCTTAAACCCACGACCGTGGAAACCGCAGGTCGCCACCTGATGATCGGTCGGGTCATGCTGCTGGACTTCCTCGGCCAGACCATCGGCGTTATCGTAATGGTTGTTCTGGCGCTGGTGTTCCAGTCAATCTGGGTTCTTGTCGTCGGCATAATCGTCGCCAGCGCCTCTAAGGTCACACTTTATACCCTATTCCTTGTCGGCGAGCGCAATCATTTCCGCTGGGAAAATCAATCGGTTAGCGAGCTCTTTCACTTTGGAAAATGGATCTATGTGAGTACGATTGCTGGTTTCATCGCCACTCAGGGTGATCGTATCATTCTCGGGAAGTTTCTGACCATCGAAATGCTCGGTCTGTACAGTATCGGCTTCTTCATCGCCAGCTTCCCGTTTCTTCTGGGAGACGCGATACTGGGGCGTATTTTGATCCCACTGTACCGCGAAAAGCCGCCATCAGAATCAGCCCAAAACTTTCGCGAGCTGCGAAAAATGCGCTTCTTGGTCACTGGCGCGCTCCTAAGCATAACTCTGATCCTCGCTATGCTGGCACCGATCATCGTTTCGTTTCTATATGACCCCCGGTACTCCCATGCTGGCGGTATCGCCACGCTTATTGCGGTCGCAATGACTCCACTCGTGATTCTTCAGACCTATGACCGGGTAGCTCTGGCAGCTGGCGATTCCCGTGGTTTCTGCCTGTATGTCGTCGCAAGATCGACCACACAGATCACGTTCTTTCTTGTCGGCGTAAGCCAGTTTGGAATTATCGGCGCGTTGGCGGGACAATTTATCGCCAATATTGCCGTTTCTCCGATGTTGGCCCTGCTGGCGCGACGGCACAAAGCATGGGACCCACTACATGACGTGGTCTTTGGCGTTATCGGGATTGGCCTTGGCCTATGCGCCGTCTGGCTGAACGCAGACGCGATAGCCAAGCTTCTCTAAAAACCTAGATCGTTGGGTTGAGCTCGCGACACTCTTTTTTCCGCGTTGCCATGAAGGGTTTTTCGGCAGTCGAAAACATCAGCGCAGAAAACCCTATGGGCAGAACGGCAGCCAGCGCCAGAAACGGCGAGCTTCCGAATGTGCCGGTCTGGTTATAGGCGAGCGCTTCATGCAATGTCGTCTTGACTCAATGCAGGTCGCGAAACATGTCGCCATCAGCAGGTTTTTAAGCGGGGCACTCACCAAAAAGGCCTCGACAATCTGTGGTCAATTGGAAAACTGTTTCCTATATAGGCACCTGCTGGTTGACAGATTGGGAAAGCTTGAAGAAACCGCCGGATTGGCCATATTTCAGGCTATTTCGTTCGCTAAGCTGGGATTATTGGTTCAGCTTCAGATCTGGGAAGGGCTAACTGATCGGAAACCACCGCAAGTTCCGTGATACTGTTCATAGATATCCAGGCAACAAGTGCATTATGCGGTACAGGAATTAATACGTTCAAAGGTTACTCGGTTAAGGTTATGGACGGTTCAAAAGTGAATAACTCAGCCAGAGATGGTGATATCGCGATCGTTGGCATGGCGGCGCATTTGCCCGGCGCCGACTCGATTGAAACATTCTGGTCTAATCTGCGCGGCGGCATTGAATCGATACAGCGCCTGAGCGAGGAAGACCTTTTGGCCTCGGGCGAGGCACCTCATCTTCTGAAACGGCCTGACTATGTGCCTTTTGCCGCACCGCTCGACGGGTTCGATCGGTTTGATGCCGAGTTCTTTGGCCTCTCGCCCAAGGAAGCCGCCATCATGGACCCGCAACACCGGCAGCTGCTGGAATGCGCATGGGAAGCTTTGGAGAACGCAGGCCACCCGCCCGAGACCTTTCCCGGACCCATCGGTGTGTTCGCGGGCTGCGGAATGGGCAGCTATTTCTATTTCAACGTCTGCTCAAACCCGGATCTGGTCGATGATGTGGGTATGTTCCTGTTGCGCCATACCGGCAATGACAAGGATTTCCTGTCCACCCGTGTCAGTCATGTGCTGGACCTGAAGGGGCCCAGCGTCAATGTGCAAACCGCATGCTCAACCTCGTTGGTTGCGGCGCATTATGCCGTGCAGGCGCTGATGACCGGCGAATGCGATATGGCGCTGGCGGGCGGTGTCACCATAGAACTGCCTCAGAACCGAGGATACATCTATAAAGAGGGCGAGGTGCTGTCGCCCGACGGCCAATGCCATGCATTCGATCACCGTGCGCAGGGAACCGTCTTTGGTTCGGGCGCTGGTGTCGTTGTGCTGCGCAGATTGGCGGATGCGCTGGAGGACGGGGACCATATCTGGGCCGTCATCCGCGGTACGGCGATCAACAATGACGGGGCCGCCAAGGCTGGTTATCTCGCACCCTCGGTCGACGGCCAATCCGCCGCGATTTCCGAGGCCCATATGATGGCGGACGTGACCGCCGACACGATCGACTATGTCGAGTGCCATGGCACGGGCACCTATCTGGGCGACCCGATCGAAGTGGCGGCGCTGACCAAAGCGTTCTCGGAAACCACGCAGGAAACCGGGTTCTGCCGTCTGGGGTCGGTGAAGACCAATATCGGCCACCTCGATACAGCCGCCGGTGTGGCCAGCCTGATCAAGGCGTCACTGTCGTTGCATCACCGTCAGTTGCCGCCCAGCCTTGGTTATGAAAAGCCCAACCCGGCAATTGATTTTGAAACCAGCCCCTTCCGCGTCAACGACACGCTGACTGACTGGGTGCCGCAGAAAGGCCCGCGCCGGGCCGGTGTGAACTCGTTGGGTGTTGGGGGCACCAACGCGCATGCGATCTTACAGGAGGCACCGGTACGGCAGGAGTCTGATCCTTCGGACTGGCCGTTCCAGTTGCTGACCGTCTCGGCCCGCAGCAAGAAGGCGCTGGATCAGGGGGCCGAAGCGCTGGCTGCGCATTTGCGCGCGAACCCCGGTCAAAACCTCGCAGATGTGGCTTGGACTCTGAAACAGGGTCGGCGCGCGTTTGAAAAACGCCGGGTTGTGGTGGCTGAAACGCACGAACAAGCCGCAGCGATTCTGGAAGAAAACGACCCGCGTCGCGTGTTCACTCATACGGTGATCTCGGACAACCCCGACCATGTATTCATGTTCCCCGGCGGCGGGGCGCAATACGCGGGCATGGCGCGCGATCTCTATGAGACCGAACCGGTCTTTGCCGACTGGATGGACAAGGGTCTGGATATCCTTCAGCCCAAGCTTGACTACGACATCCGCGCCATCTGGCTGCCCGAGCCGGATCAGATGGCCGAGGCGGATGAGCGGTTGAAGACCCCTTCGGTGCAACTGCCACTGATCATGATCACCGAATACGCGCTTGCGCAGCTTTGGATGTCATGGGGCGTGGAACCGGCGGCCCTTGTGGGTCATTCGATGGGAGAGAACACGGCGGCCTGTGTCGCAGGCGTGATGTCGTTTGAGGATTGCATCGGGCTGGTCCATCTGCGCGGCAAGCTGTTCGATACGGTGCCTGCGGGCGGGATGCTCAGCGTGCCGCTGCCAGCGGATGAGCTGCGCCCGCTGCTAGGGGATGACCTTGATCTGGGTGCGGTGAATGCGCCGGGCCTGACAGTCGCCACCGGCCCACAAGCCGCACTGGATGACCTGCAGCAGAGACTGGCGAAACAGGATGTCGACTGTCAGCGCATCCCGATCGATATCGCCGCCCATTCGCGGATGCTGGAACCGATCCTGAAGGATTTCGGTGATTATCTGCGGTCGATCAAGCTCAACGCACCACAGATTCCCTTCCCTTCGAACCGCAGCGGCACCTGGATCACCGAAACCGAGGCTACCGATCCCGAATACTGGGTCGGTCACTTGCGCGGCACCGTCCATTTTGCTGATTGCATCGGCACTCTGGCTGAAAACCCTGAGCGTATCTTTATCGAGGTTGGCCCTGGCAAAGCGCTGGCCTCTCTAACAGGACAGCATGACAAGGTTGACGCCAATCAAGTGATCGGCAGCCTGCGCCACCCGGATGATAGCGTCGCTGATGACGCCTATTTCATGGCGATGCTGGGCCGTGTCTGGGCGCTTGGCGGAACGTTTGATTGGGCACAAATCTGGGGCGAGGCACGGCGCAACCGGGTGCCGCTGCCGACCTATCGGTTCCAGCGCTCTCCCTATTTCATCGAGCCGGGCAAGGTGCAGTCTGACAGCGCGCAAAAATGGCTGATGCGGACCGAAAACCCCGAAGACTGGGGCTATCGCGTGGCATGGTCGCCCAAATATGCCGAATGTGATGTGGATGTCTCGGGCGATCTGTCGGATAGCACACAGGAAAACTGGCTGATCTTCGCGGATGAGGCCGGGCTGTGCGGCGGGTTGGCCGAACGCCTGCGCAAAGCCGGACATACGGTGACCCTCGTCACCGCCGGCGATGCGTTTGCACGCATTGATGCTGATACCTATCGACTTGCCCCCGAACGCGGGCGCGAAGGGTATCAGGCGCTGCTTGCCGATCTGGCAGCTAATGACCGCGTTCCCGACCGGATCGTGCACGGCTGGCTGCTGACACAGGACGAGAGCTTCCGTCCCGGCAGCAGCTTCTTCCATCGCAATCTTGAGCAGGGCTTTTTCAGCCTGTTCTTCCTTGCGCAGGCCATCGGGGAAGAGGACCTCTCGGGCCCGATGCATATCAGCATCCTAAGCTCTGGCGCGTTTCAGGTCCGGGACGAAGGCCTGCCCCATCCCGAAAAGGCCACGCTGACTGGCCCTGCCCGCGTGATCCCCCGCGAATATCCGGGTATCACCTGCGGGGTTTTGGACATCGACCTGCCGCAGCAAAACGGCAAACGCAAAGCTCCTGCCCCGTCGCCCGAACTGGCCGGTCAGGTACTCGAAGACCTGCTGGCCACTCCCGGAAATTGGACGGCTGCCCTGCGCGGCGGCAAGCGGATGGATCAGCAATACCGTACTCAAACCCTGCCCGATCCGATGCCTCAGGATCTGCCACTGCGCGATGGCGGCACCTATCTGATCACCGGCGGTTTTGGCGGCATTGGTCTGACGCTGGCCGAGTCGCTCATTAATCGCTGCAAGGCAAATATCGTTCTGGTTTCGCGCGGCGCGCTGCCGCCTCGTGACCAGTGGCCCCGCATCCTGCAAAACAGCGCGCCACAAGATGGCACAGCCCGCCGTATCCGCGCGATTGAGGCGTTGGAGGCTGCTGGCGGCAAAGTCCTGTCGATCAGCGCCGATGTCTCGAATGTCGAAGATATGCGTGCAGCAATCGATCAGGTGACAGCCGAGTTTGGCCAGATCAATGGCGTCATCCACGCAGCCGGTCTGATCGACGACGCCCCCATCATGACCAAGTCCATGATGGAGATCGAAGACGTCTTTACCCCAAAACTCCACGGCACGCAGGTCATAGACCAGTTGTTCCCTGATGGCACACTTGACTGGTTGGTGCTGTTCTCCTCGACCTCGACAGCGACTGCCTCGATTGGTCAGGTCGATTACGTGGCGGCGAATGAATACCTTAACGCTTACGCACGCGCACGCTCCGGGGACAAAACGCAAGTGCTGGCGATCAACTGGGGCATCTGGTCCGATGTCGGCATGGCTGCCGATGCGATGGAGGCGCGCACCGGCGGCACCCCACCCCCTACCGAGCCTGCATCTGTTCCGATGCTGGATGAGGCCACATTCGATCCCTCGGGCAACCGGCTCTTCACTGCGACCTATTCTGCCAAAGACCGCTGGTTCCTGAACGATCACCGCACCAAGGCAGGTGACGCGCTGATCCCCGGCACCGGCTATCTTGAGCTGGCGGCCGAAGCGATGGACGCGCAGGGTGAGATCACTCCGTTTGAGATCAGGGATCTGTACTTCCTGCGCCCGCTCGCGGTTTCCGATAGCAAAGATCAGCAGATTAAGCTGCGCCTGCCGCGCAGTGATGTCGGTTATGATCTGATCGTCGAAAGCGCTGCCGAAGGTGACGGCTTTGAAATGAACGCGCAGGCCAGCCTGTCTCTGCTGCCGCTACCCACGCCCGATCCTATCGATATCGCCGCGATTGCCGCGCGCTGCTCCGATCCGCGGCAAGCGCCCGAAGGTGGGCGCCTGCGGTCCAGCCAAGAGGCGCATCTGGCCTTTGGTCCGCGTTGGCGTGTTTTGACCTCGACCGCGCTTGGACAGAGTGAGGGGATTGCACATCTGGCCCTGACGGATGATCTGCGCAGCGATCTTGATACAGGGTATCGCCTGCATCCCGGCCTGATGGATCTGGCAACCGGTTGGGCCATGGCGCTGATCGAAGGCTATGAGCCGACCCACCTGTGGGTGCCTGTTTCATACCGATCAGTCCGTGTTCACCGACCCTTGCCTGCGGAAATCGTCAGTTGGGTGCGCAATGCGGGCGATAACCGGGCTGATGGTGAAACCGCCAGTTTCGACGTCACGATCACTGCCCCAGACGGCACCGTCTGCGTTGAGGTCGAGGGCTTTTCGATCCGCCGCATGGAAGAGGCCGCCGGTTTTGCTGCGTCCGAGGCTCCGACCGCGCAGACAAGCGAATTGGACACTCCGGCCCCGCTGTCGCCAGCCGAGGAACGTCTGCGCCACAACCTGTCGCAGGGTATTCTGGCCAGCGAAGGGGCCGATCTGTTCTTCCGGGCGCTGGCAGCAAAGCAATCGCAGGTCATCCTGTCCTCGCTTGATCTGAATGGCCTTGTGGCGCAGGCGGGTGAAAGCAATGCCGATGCCGCCGGGTCGGAACAGAAGTTTGAACGGCCCGAGCTAGACTCGGATTACGTGGCCCCTGAAAATGATATCGAAATCCGGCTGGCCGGCTTCTGGCAGGAACTGCTGGGCGTCGATCAGATCGGGGTCGAAGACAGTTTCTTCGATCTTGGCGGCCATTCTTTGATCGCCGTGCGTCTCTTCGCGCAAATCCGAAAAATCTACAACGTGGATTTCCCGATCTCGGTCCTCTTCGAAGCTCCGACAATCCGCAAATGTGCGGAACTGATCGCCGCACGCGGTGTTCCGACCGAAGGAGGTGGTGGCGAAGCACCAGCGGCTGCCCCGGCCACTCCGGAACGGAGGTTCACTCATCTTGTGCCGATGCACACCGGCGAGGGCGGACCAAAGACGCCGTTCTTCCTTGTCGCAGGTATGTTCGGCAACGTGCTGAACCTGCGTCACCTGGCGCATCTGATCGGCACCGACCGGCCCTTCTATGGTCTACAGGCGCGTGGACTGTTCGGGGATGAAGACCCCCATCGCGACCTGTGCGAGGCCGCGCGTGATTATATTGCCGAGATGCGGCAGGTTCAGCCAAAAGGACCGTACATGCTGGGCGGCTTCTCGGGCGGTGGCATCACAGCCTATGAGATCGCGCAGCAATTGACCGCGGCGGGCGAAGAAGTCAGCGCGCTGGTAATGCTCGACACCCCGCTGCCGGTGCGGCCCTCAATCAGCAAACGCGACCGGATCATGATCCAGCTTCTGGAACTGCGCGAACGCGGCCCAAGCTACCCTGTTGAATGGGCCAAGAACCGCATCGCGTGGGAGATGGAGAAACGCAAATCTGATGAAGAACCGGAAGCCGAAGGCCAGCAATTCCACAACGCTGCCATAGAAGAGGCGTTTCTGGAAAGCGTTGGCTCTTATCCGCTGAAACCGTGGTCCGGCCCGCTAACCTTATTCCGTCCACCGCTGGTGGCGAAATGGAAGGTGGCCCCGGATCGCCTGATCAACCACGAACGCGACTACATCACCCCGGACAATGACTGGACCCCATGGGCTCCGAAAATCGAGGTGTTCGAGGTGCCCGGAGACCATGACTCGATGGTACTGGAACCAAATGTACGCGTTCTGGCCTCACGTATGAAACGATGCCTGGATGAGGCGGAGAGAAAATGTCTGACCCCAGCCTCCTGACCGTTCTGCTGAATTACAAAACCGCGGAAATGACCCTGCGCGCGGCCGAAGCCGTGCGTACCGCGATGGAAGGTATCAAGGGTGAGATCATTATCGTCGACAACGACTCGCAGGATGGGTCTTACGAGACGATTCTGACCCATGTGACTGAACAAGGCTGGGACAAGGACGGGCAGGTTCGGGTGATCCAATCCGGCCATAATGGCGGCTTCGGTGCTGGCAACAATGTGGGCATCCGCGCTGGGCTAAGCGACGGATCGCGGCCCGATTATTGCTATATCGTCAACTCGGATGCCTTCCCTGCGCCGGATGCAATCCGCATCCTGCTGAGCCATCTTGAAACCACGCCCGAGGCCGGGCTCGCGGGCAGCTATATCTACGGCGACGATGGAGAGCCGCATCTGACCAGCTTCCGCTTTCCTTCGATCGCCAGCGAGTTTGAGGGCTCGATCAATTTCGGGCCCGTCAGCAAGCTGCTGGGCCACAGGGCCGTTCCCATCCCGATCCCGACGGAAACGCAGCCTGTGGACTGGCTGGCCGGGGCCAGCCTGATGATGCGTGACAGCGTGTTGGCCAAGATCGGACTGTTTGACGAAACCTTCTTTCTTTATTTTGAGGAAACCGACCTTTGCCGTCGGGCCGCCCTTGCCGGGTATCGCACCGATTATGTGCGCAACAGTGAGGTCATGCATATCGGCTCGGCCTCGACGGGTATGAAAACGTGGAGGCGCGTGCCCGGATACTGGTACGATTCAAGGCTGCACTATTTTGTCAAAAACCACGGCGCGCTTTACGCGGCTGGTGCCACTCTGGCCCATCTTGCAGGTGGGTTCCTGCATTGGCTACGGTGCCTGATCACCCGCAAGGAACGCGGCGTTTCACCCTATTTTCTGCTGACCCTACTCTGGCATGATACCCGTGCGCTATTTCGCGCGGCGCTGGGCCGTAACAGGAAGGTCGGCGCCCCAGAACCTGTTGTTGGAGAGTAATGATGTCGTTTACCACGCTTTTGATCGGCCACGAATCCCTTGTGATTCAATGTGGAACCATGCTGCGCGAGGCGGGTCACGGCATTCAGGGCGTAGTGACCCGAAACGACGACGTTCGCGCATGGGCTGAGGCTGAGGGCCTACCCGTTCATGCCCCTGGTAAAGATTTGCAGGACCGGCTGGGTGAGACCTCATTCGACTGGTTACTCAGCATTGCCAATCTGGATCTTCTGCCGCAATCGCTGCTGGATCGAGCGGGCAAAGGCGCGGTCAACTTTCACGACGGCCCATTGCCGCGTTATGCAGGGCTGAACGCTCCGGTATGGTCGATTTTGAACGGCGAGACCCGGCACGGCATCACATGGCACATGATTTCAGGTGGCGTGGACGAAGGCGACATTATCGCCCAGCGCATGTTCGATATCGACACCAATGAGACGGCGCTGACGCTGAACACCAAATGCTATGCCGCTGCGATCGACAGCTTTCCCGAAGTGATTGGGACACTGGCAAGTGACCATCCCACGCTGACCAAACAGGACCTGAGCCTGCGCAGCTATTTTGCCAAAGACGCGCGCCCTTCGGCAGCAGGACGGCTGGATTTCATCAAATCGGCACAAGAAGTTGCGACATTGGTCCGTGCGCTGGATCACGGCGAATACTGGAACCCGCTGAGTTGCGCCAAGCTGGAACGCGGCGGTCGCATCTGGCTGGTTGGCAAGGCTGACGTGGCTGAGGCCGATGCCATCGAAACCCCCGGCACCATCCTGTCGCGCACCGAAGACAGCCTGACCATCGCCACCGCTGACGGCGCGGTCGCGCTGAGTGGATTCCGCGATTGCTTTGGTGCGACCGTTTCGGCTGATACGGTCACGAATGGCAGCAAAGCCCTAGCGTCTCCCTCGGTTGAAGAGGCTGAAGCGTTGAGCAAAGAGCTGACCTCGACGCTCGCCTCGGAGCCCGCGTGGCGGGCCGATCTGGAGCAGCTCAGCCATCCCGACATTCCGATGATCGACGCCTCCGCCGCGTCAGGCGCGCCGCGAATGCAAACGCTGCACGTCCCCGCAGGCGTGACCGAAGCGCAGATCAACGGCGCGCTGGCCGCGTTGTTCTGCCGTCTGGCCGACAGCGATACGCTCGATCTGGCGCAACAGATGCCGGGCGACAGCACCCATCTGTCGCCTTGGGTTCCGGTGCGGTTCAGCACGGGCAGCAGCTTTGCCGCCTCTTGCGCCAAATTCGATGCCGAGCGCGCCAACGCTCAGGTGCGCGGGCCGTTTGCCTGTGATCTGCCCGCCCGTGTCCCGGCACCGGTTCAGACGCCGCAGATCGGCATCACCAACTCCGTCGCTTCGGGGCTGGTTCCCGGGACCAGTCTGACTCTGACACAAAACGGAGATCAGGTGATCCTGATCGCCGACGGTGGTCAAGTGAACGAGACCTCGCAACGCCTGTTCTCGGCCCGTCTGGAAAGCTTACTAGCCGCGCTGGCCGAACCTGGCATGGCCGAGCGCCCCGTCGCCGACCTGCCCATTCTGCCCGATCCCGAGCGGCAGCAGATCGTTCTGGACTGGAACGCGACCGCAACCGACTACGACCAGACCTCATGCGTGCATCATTTGTTCGAGGCGCAGGCCACGCGCACCCCTGACGCCGAAGCGCTGGTTTTTGAGAACACGGTCTACAGCTATGCCGATCTGAACGCCGCCGCGAACCGCGTGGCGCATGTGTTGCGAGATATGGGGGTCAAACCCGGAGTTCTGGTTGGCGTGCATACACGCCGCTCCCCCGCTCTGCTGATCGGCGCGCTGGCTGTCCTGAAAGCGGGCGGGGCTTACGTTCCCGTCGACCCGACCTATCCAGCAGATCGCGTCGCACTTTATCTGGAAGACAGCGGAGCGGCCGTTGTCGTCACCGATTCAAGCCTTGCCGGTGATCTGCCCCCGCATAGCGCACAGGTTCTGGAACTGGACAGCGATCCCCGCGTTGCCGCTGCCGGAATAGAGAATATCGACAGCGGAGTCAGCGCCGATGATCTTGCCTATCTGATCTATACGTCCGGTTCGACAGGGCGGCCCAAAGGCGTGATGATCGAACATCGCAATGTGGCTAACTTTTTCACCGGCATGGACGGGCGCATCCGTCATAACCCCCCCGGCGTGTGGCTGGCCGTCACCAGCCTGTCCTTTGATATCTCGGTTCTGGAGCTGTTCTGGACGCTGGCGCGTGGGTTCAAGATCGTTCTCAGCGACGACGAAAACCGCACACTGGTTGCAGGCGACGCGGATTATTCCAAGGCCATCACGGGCCGCGGGATGGAGTTTAGCCTGTTCTATTGGGGCAATGATGACGGCGTCGGGCGCGACAAGTACAAACTGCTGCTAGAAGGCGCGCAGTTTGCCGATCAGAACGGTTTCTGCGCTGTCTGGACGCCCGAGCGCCATTTCCACGCTTTCGGTGGCCCCTACCCCAACCCGTCCGTGACCGGTGCCGCCGTGGCTGCCGTCACGCAGAATATCAGTGTGCGCGCAGGCAGCTGCGTGGCACCCCTGCACCACACCGCCCGGATTGCCGAAGAATGGGCCGTGATCGATAACCTGACCAACGGGCGCGCCGGGCTTGCCATTGCGTCGGGCTGGCAGCCCGATGATTTCGTCCTGCGCCCCGAAAACACTCCGCCCAACAACAAGCCTGCGATGTTGGAATCCATTGCCACCCTGCGCCAGCTTTGGGCCGGGGAAACGGTCGAGTTCCCTACCAAGTCCGGCGACATGCACGGCGTCGTCACCCAACCGCGCCCGGTGTCGAAGATCCTTCCGATCTGGGTCACCACAGCGGGCAACCCCGATACGTGGCGCGAGGCAGGCGCCATTGGCGCCAATGTTCTGACCCACCTTCTGGGCCAAAGCATCGAAGAGGTGTCGGAGAAGATCGGCATCTACCATGAGGCGCTGCGCGAGGCCGGGTACGACCCGAAAGACTTCAAAGTCACCCTGATGCTGCACACGTTCGTCGGCGAAGACCGCGAAGCGGTGCGAGAGGTCGCGCGCGAGCCGATGAAGGATTACCTGCGCGCAGCTGCTGGCCTGATCAAACAATACGCGTGGGCTTTCCCTGCGTTCAAGAAACCCAAAGGGGTAACCAACCCGTTCCAACTGGACCTTGGCAGCCTCTCCGAGGATGAGCTGGAAGGCATTCTGGACTTCGCCTTCCAGCGCTATTTCGAAGATTCCGGCCTGTTCGGCACGATTGAGGATTGTTTGCAACGGGTCGAGGAACTCAAGCGCATCGGCGTCGATGAGATCACATGCCTGATCGACTATGGCATCCCAGTCCCTCAAGTGCTGGACGGTTTGCGCCCACTGGCCGAGGTCCTGCGGCTGGCAAATCTGGAAACCGCGCTGGACGATAACGACTATTCCATCGCTGCGCAAATCATCCGCCATAAGGTCACGCATATGCAATGCACCCCCTCGATGGCGCAGATGCTGGTAATGAATGACGAGGCGCGCTATGCGCTGGGTCAGTTGAAACATATGATGGTCGGCGGTGAAGCCTTGCCCGGCGCGTTGGTGTCAGAGCTGAACAAGATCACGCAGGCGCAGATACAGAACATGTATGGCCCGACCGAAACCACCATATGGTCCACCACCGAAATGGCAGAACCTGTTGCCGGTGTGGTCAATGTCGGTACCCCGATTGCGAACACTCAGGTTTACGTTCTGAACGACGCCATGGACCCGGTTCCGATCGGCTCGGCCGGAGAGCTTTACATCGGTGGTGCCGGTGTTGCGCGTGGTTATTGGCAACGCGAAGATTTGACGGCCGAACGGTTCGTGCCGGACCCATTCTCGGGCCTGCCCGGCGCGCGGCTCTATCGCACGGGCGATCTGGTTCGCTGGCGCGCCGATGGCAAATTGGACTTCCTGGGCCGTGCCGACCATCAGGTCAAGCTGCGCGGCTATCGCATCGAACTGGGCGAAATCGAAAGCTTGCTGGACGCCTGCCCGGGCATTCGCCAAACGGTCGTCATCGCCCGCGAAGATACGCCTTCGGTGGTTCAACTGGTCGCTTATCTGATCACCGATGCACCCATTGTGGAAACGGCGTTGAAAGAAGCACTTTCTGCGCAACTGCCGGATTTCATGGTCCCGGCGCATTTTGTGACGCTGGAGCAGTTCCCGCTAACGCCGAACAAGAAGATCGACCGCAAGGCCCTTCCCGCCCCGGCGCCACGACGGGTCAGCAGCCCCGTGGGCGCGGCTCAGCCCGCAGCAAGTGGCAGCAATCAGCAAAAAATCGCTGCGATCTGGGAACGTATTCTGGGCGTCACCGGTGTGACCGGGCGGGACAGCTTCTTTGATCTGGGCGGGCACTCGTTGCTGGCGGTTCAGGCGCATCGCGAGATCCGAACCGAGCTGGACGTGCCATCGCTCAGCATTACCGACATCTTCCGCTGCCCCACCCTATCCGCGCTTGCTGACGTCGTGGATCAGAAAACCGAAGGCACCGCCCCGGCAGAAAATGCGGAAGAGGTTGCCGCGGCCAAGGCAGAACGCGCTGCTGAGCGCAGCGATGCGATGGCCCGTCGTCGACAGATGCGATCCCGGCGCCAAACATCGGTATGATCGACCCGGATGCGATCATCGCCCCCCTGCGCCGGATTCTCGGTGCAGGTGTGGGGATCGCTGTCACCGACCCAGCCGTCTCAATCGGGCAGCTGTTGCCGGAGGAAGAACCCACAATCGCCCGCGCCGTAAAGGCCCGTCGAGTTGAGTTCACTGCCGGGCGCGTGGCAGCCCGGCAAGCCCTGGATCAGATCGGCCAACCTGCCGTGGCCATCCCCAGCGCACCTGACCGCAGCCCGATCTGGCCGCCGGGCATTATCGGTTCAATCACCCATTGCGCCGATCTTTGCATCGCCCTCGTCACCCGACCTCAGATTGCGCAGGGTATCGGCGTGGATGTCGAACCCAACACCCCTCTGGATCGTGAGATGCTCGATATCATCTGTACGCCCGCCGAACTATCTTGGCTGGCAGCTCAGCCAGCGGTCGAACAGAACCTGCGCGGCATAGAGATATTCTGCGCCAAAGAAAGTGCCTATAAGGCGGTCTATCCGTTGATGGGCAAAGTTCTTGCGTTTACCGATATGCGGCTCACCTTCGACCCCGACGGCACGCATTTTACCGCCATGATACCTGGCGCACCCGTCATCGAGGGCTCATTGATACGCCTGCCGCAGCACATCATCTGTGTATCGAAGGTGCCACCCGTGATCTAGGCGGGACGGGTTCAGCGATAATGATGCCCTGCCTGCAATCGGTCCGCAATCTGCAGCGATCCCTAAATTCAACGGCGCCTACGCCTGCGGAAACGTCAGCGACGCTTCGCGACGAAATCGAGACCGATGTCCAGGCAAGGCGCGCTATGAGTGATCCAACCCATTGAAATAAGATCGACCCCGGTTTCCGCCACGGCCCGCACGCTGTCAGGGGTGATCCCACCCGAGGCTTCGGCGATGGCTCGCCCGTCGATCATCTCCACCGCACTGCGCAGGGTTGCCGGATTCATGTTGTCGAGAAGCACCGCATCGGCACCGATCTCCAGCACTTGGGCCAGTTGCTCCAGCGTATCGACCTCGATCTCGATCTTGACCATATGGCCCACCGTATGCCTCGCTCTGGTCAGGGCCGGGCCAACGCCCCCGGCAATGGCGATGTGATTGTCCTTGATCAGCACTGCGTCACTCAGGGAGTAGCGGTGGTTCATGCCACCGCCTGCACGCACCGCATATTTTTCAAGCGCGCGCAGACCGGGGGTGGTCTTGCGGGTGCAGGCGATGGCGGCATGTGTACCTTCGATGCGGTGCACCAGATCGGCGGTTACGCTGGCGATACCCGACAGGTGTCCCATGAAGTTGAGTGCGGTGCGCTCGGCGATCAGAAGGCTGCGCGATGGACCTTCGAACGTGGCGATGATCGTGCCCGGCGCGACGGGGTCGCCGTCCTCGACATGGCGGGTCATTGTGATAGCCGGATCAACCAGTGAGCAGGCAAGCTCTGCGCAATCCAATCCGGCAATGCATCCGGATTGCCGCACCCGGGCCACAACCTCCGAGAAATGATCATCCGGAATAACAGCGGTCGAAGTGATATCACCAGCCAGGCCCAGATCCTCATCCAGCGCGCGGCGGATCATTGGTTCAAGCATCAGCCGGGGCAACGGTGCAAGGGGCATGTGGGTCATGGTTCAGGCAGTCCTTGGCAAGGGGTGTTCGCTGACCGAGTTGGCACGGGCCAAAACCTCGGTCAATGTCATCAAGTTTGATTG
The DNA here is from genome assembly GCF_056536265.1 of Ruegeria sp. AH3. NCBI lineage: Bacteria > Pseudomonadati > Pseudomonadota > Alphaproteobacteria > Rhodobacterales > Roseobacteraceae > Ruegeria > Ruegeria sp. AH3. Next base: position 439,950 of record NZ_JBQFJL010000002.1, on the reverse strand, counting down.
CGCTGCAGTTGCTGGTTCGGGGAAATCACTGCGATAATGCCCGCCGCGCGATTCACAGCGTCGTTCGGCGAAAACCGCAATTGAAAGCGCGACGAGAGCTGCATCAGAGGCGCGTCCGCCCGCATGAACCAGCGGCAACAAGTCCGAGATGGCACGACGCAGCCCCACCCCGTTACGGATCACGCCCAGATGTTGCGAAGCCAGAGGCTGCACCGAGTTGAGATCTGTCCTAGGCAACCTCTCAGGTTCGGGCGCAGTCAGAAGGGTTTGCATCTCTCGCCCGACAATGCTGCGCGCAGCGCGACGCCCCATCACCACCGCCTCCAGCAGTGAGTTGCTGGCGAGGCGATTGGCACCATGCAAGCCCGTGGCCGCGCATTCGCCAATAGCCCAGAGGCCCGGCAGCGTACTGCACCCGCCCTCGTCGACAGCAATACCGCCCATATGGTAGTGCGCTGCCGGTCGTATCGGGATCGGTTCGCGCACGGGGTCTATACCATGGGCGGCGCACAGGGCGTGAATGCTGGGGAAACGCTGTGCAAAACCAGAGCCAAGCGTTGCACGCGCATCGAGAAACGCCTTTCCACCTTCCGAAATCACCCGATGCACGGCACGGGCAACCACGTCACGTGGGGCCAGTTCCGCATCCGGAGTATGCGCCATGAAGCGCGTGCCAGTCTGGTCGATCAGTGTGGCACCCTCACCTCGCACGGCTTCGCTGATCAAAGCCAAGGGTGTTCGCACGCTATCGAGTGCAGTGGGGTGAAACTGCACGAATTCCATATCCCGCAAAGCCGCTCCCGCACGTGCGGCCATCACGACGCCCTGACCGATATTGCCCGAAGGGTTGGTGCTGGCGTCAAACAGACCGCCACAGCCACCAGTTGCCATGATGACCTGAGCGGTGCGCAGAACCTCGGCATGATCACCATTTTGCAGATGAATGCCGCTGACGCGCCCGTCGGTTGTCATCAACCGCCGGACCTCGACACCGGTCAGGCAGGTGATCGACGGAGATCGTCGCACGGCACGCGTCAGGGCTGACGTGATTTCGGCTCCGGTGCGGTCGCCGCCAACATGCAGGATGCGGCGGCGCGAATGTGCTGCCTCTCGCCCAAATGCAAAGGCGCCGTCTGCGGCTCTGTCGAAGCGAACGCCATGGTTCTCCAATACGGCGATCGCCTCCCTCGCTTCCGACAGGATGCCGGAGACGACAGTTTGGTCACATAGACCGTCCCCGGCTCGCAAGGTATCGGACAGGTGTAATGCAGGATCGTCGTCCGACGCCAAGGCGGCAGCAATCCCCCCTTGCGCCCAAGCGCTGCTACATTCCTGCCCCAACCCATCGCGGGTGATCAGCACCACCGGTTGCGGTGCCAATTCCAGCGCGGCCATCAGCCCGGCGATGCCGCCACCGACGATGGCGGTTCGGCCATGAAGCCCTTCCAGCCGGATCATTTCACCGCCAGCATCCGTTCTACCGAGCGGCGCGCATCATTGGCGATTGCCGGATCAACGGTGACCTCGTGACGCCCAAACTCCAGCGCCTCGCGGATGTTGCGCAGGCTGATGCGCTTCATATGCGGGCACAGGTTGCAGGGACGCACAAACTCCACATCCGGGTGGTTCAGCGCCACATTGTCACTCATGGAGCATTCGGTCAGCAGACAAACCCGCGCCGGTTTCTTGTCGCCGACGAAATCCGACATTACCGCGGTAGAGCCCGAGAAATCCGCCTCGGCCACCACATCGGGCGGACATTCGGGATGGGCCAATACGGTGACGCCTGGCCACGCCTCGCGCATCGTGCGTACGTCTTCCGGGGTGAACAACTCGTGCACTTCGCAATGTCCGTGCCAGGCGATCAGTTCTACATCGGTTTCTTTGGCGACGTTTCTGGCAAGATATTCGTCCGGTATCATCAGCACGCGCGGCACCCCGAGGGATTCCACCACTTTCACCGCATTGCCCGAAGTACAGCAGATATCCGATGCTGCCTTCACAGCTGCCGACGTGTTGACATAGGTGATCACGGGCACACCGGGATGAGCTTCACGCAACAGGGCAATATCCTCGGGCGTGATCGAATCCGCCAATGAACAACCCGCACCCGTATCCGGGATCAGCACCGTTTTTTCAGGGTTTAGTAACTTGGCGGTTTCAGCCATGAAATGCACGCCCGCCAGCACGATAACATCGGCGTCGACCTCGACGGCTTCGCGCGCAAGGGCAAGGCTATCGCCTACGATATCAGCCACACCGTGGAAGATTTCCGGTGTTTGGTAGTTGTGGGCGAGGATAACCGCATTCTTCTCGCGCTTGAGTTCGAGGATGGCTTCCAGATCCTCTTCAAACAGCATCCATTCAGGTGGCGGAATGATCTGCTTGACCCGGTCATATAGCTCCGGAAGATGGAAATCTTTCATTGGCTTCTCCATTTATACTCGATTCGAGTACATCGAAGCTGTGATTATTCTCGATTCGAGATTATGTCAAGCAAGGCTCACGACCTTGAGAGCGGTAACCTTGCTGCTGATAACATACGAGCTTCGAGAATAGCTGGCCGATAGCGGAACAGACGCGCCGGTCGCCCGCCGGTACCGCTGGACATTTCACCGGTCTCTTCAACCAGCTCCTGCTGGTCGATCTGGCGGCGAAAATTCGGTTTGTGCAGGTGCAGACCTGACAGCGCTTCGACCGTGCGTTGCAGCTGCAACAATGTGAAGCTCTCAGGCATGAGCTCGAACACGACCGGAGAATACTTGATCTTGGCCCGCAGGCGCGAGATGCCGGTGGCGAGGATGCGACGGTTGTCGCCTGCCATGGGACGACCGAACTCTGCACCATCGACCAATCCGGCCTCGTACATCAATTCGTAACGCTGCAACGCCAGTTCTTCGTTCCAGGTCTTGCCATTAAGACCAAAAAGATAATCGACGCGCTGTATCAGCAATGGATCACTGCCCGCCCATTCGGTCAGACGCCGGGTGATATGCGGCAATACCTCGGGACTGCGATCACGGTGATCCTCCCAGGGGAAATACTGATACCAACTACGCCAGGCCGGACGTCCCGCACCGGCGGCGTCCTGCTCTCGCACCAAACCGAGATAGCTGATCGATATGCGCTGCGAAACATCGGCAGTGTCAGAACGCGGATCACGGTCCTTGTCGGCAAAAGTGTAGAGTTGTTCAAGATAGCCCACCGGATGACCAGTCTGCGCCTCAATCCAGGCGCGCAAACCACTCTGAAGGCTGCGATGCGAAGACTCGAAGGGACCAGACGGCAGCGCCTCGCCACCGCGCAACGTCATGACGCGTGGCTGATTGTCAGTCACGGCGGTCAGGATGGCGATCAGTTCTGCTGGGGCTAGTCCGCTGGGCAAGAAGATACCTGTATGTTGAATATCGCTGGGCGCTGGTCTTAAGATTACTTTCTAGCTTGTATCTCAAGCCTTTGCTTGCGGAAATGCCAAAGCGGATCGGCCTCTTTGTTTGAAGCGTGTTTAACGGGTTTTGTTGATCGTTTTCCACAAACCCTGAGCAGGTTTTTTTCTACAATGCGCGATGATCACCGAAGTAGATTCGTAGCTGCAGCACCAACCAAACCTAAGCCCTCAGATTCGATTGCTTATAAATGCCTACCGAAACGACCGAGGCTGTTTACGATCTGGCTGTATGCGAAATACCGGTACACAACGCCATCGGATCAGCAAAGCAGTCAGCCCCCAATTCAGCGATTTCGCAATCCAATTACGATTACCACTAAAGGTGCTTCTATTCCCTTTTCGGCAACGTGAATTCTTTGGAATTGCAATAAGTTGGCAAAGTCATCGCAAACGGCCCTTTCCAACGAAAGCCTGCTCCGGCATTAAATAAAAAACATACATGCCTGTTTTTTATTTGACCAAGACGTGTACGCCGCCCTAACGTAAATCAACCTCGACCCCGAGGATGATTCGAAAGCCTATGACCCAAAGCAAACAACAACAGAAGAGTGAAGAGATGCGCGCCAGATTGCGACGCGCAACATTGCTGACGTTGATGGAAAAAGGTTTCCGCAACGCAGGAACTCCCGAGATCTGCCGCCAGGCCGGCGTATCCCGTGGGGCGATGTTTCATCACTATCCCAACCGTAACGCCCTGCTGCTCGATGCAGCGATCGACCTATGGCAAAAAGTGCCTGAACGCCTGCGCGGGCTGGTCGCCGAATTCAAGGATGGCGCATTTGATGTCGATGCCTTTGTCGATGGCGCTTGGGAAAACATGTTTGCCGATGACGTCGTGCTCCCCTCTTTGGAACTGACATTGGCCGCGCGAAATGATGCAGAACTGGCCGAACCCGTGGCCAAGGGATTGCGGGATCTGTTCAACAGCTACTACGCCATCTTGCACGAAACCTTCGCCGCTCAAGGCTGGGAAGAAGAGGCTATTCGCGATTGTATCAACCTAGTGCTCTGTGCCCTGCGCGGCCTCAAAGTACAATCACTGGTCTATCACAGCCCACAATTCGAAACCGAGATGATGGCGTCGCTCAAGAACGCTTTCAGACACGCGATCCAGGCCATGGCCGAGGATAAGAGCTAGAGAAAACAGGAGAAAAATGGCGACAATTCGGAACGTGCTGCTGGTCATTGCTGACCAGTGGCGTGGGGATACTATTGCCGCATGGGGGCATCCGGATGTGAAAACGCCGCATCTGGACGCTTTCGCAGCCGAGGCGATGTCGTTCCGTCGGCATCACGCGCAGGCCGCACCCTGCGGGCCGTCGCGGGCCTCCCTGCTGACGGGCTTATATCTGATGAACCACCGGCAGGTCAGCAATGAAACTCCGCTGCCTGCCAGCGTTCCAACCCTTGCACATCTTGTGGCAGAAAGCGACCGCACGCCGGTTCTGTTCGGCTACACCGATACGCCCAACGATCCTGAGAACGCCGCGCAATTGCAGCCTTGGGTCTGCCCCGGCTTCGAAACTCGCGCCGGTTTCTTCTACCACGACGGTTTTGCCGCGTGGCGCGATTGGCTGCAGGAGCACGGTGTCGAGATCGAACAGGACGACGATCCCGAAAGCGTCTTTCTGCCCAGGGGCGGCTATGACCCCGCGCAGCCGGACGCACCCTGCCAATACCCGGCGAAATTCAGCGACACAGCCTTCATGTTTGGCGCAGCGCGGGAATACATCACCGAGATGGGCACGCAACCGTGGTTCGTGAACCTCAACTGCCTGCGTCCGCACCCGCCGATGGTTGCGCCCGAACCATTCAATCGTTTGTTCGAACCCGCGAACTTGACGACTCCGGCACGACTCCATGCCCCCGCGCAAGTGGCCGAAAGCCACCCGTTTCTGGCCGCATCTCTTGCTGCCTACGGGGCCAAGCGCTATTTCCGCACCGACCTCACATCCGATCAGGTGACCGACGACCACGACCGTAAGATGCGTGCCGCCTATTACGGGAACATGGCCGAGGTGGATGAGAAATTCGGCACGCTGATCGCCGATCTCAAGGCCAGTGGGCAGTATGACGAAACGCTGATCATCTTCACCTCGGACCATGCTGACCAGTTGGGCGAAAACTGGATTTATGGGCGGCGCGGGCCGTTCCCTGGCCTGTTCCATGTGCCGCTGATGATCCGAGATCCGCGCCATCCGGCCAGCCACGGCACCGAGAGCGACGCATTCACCGAAACCATCGACATCCTGCCTACCATCGCTGATGCGATCGGCCAGCCCGCGCCGCAATGCGACGGGCGTTCCCTGACCCCGTTCCTGCAGGGCAAACCGCCCAAGAACTGGCGCTGGCATACGGTGTGGGAGACCGATTTCCGCGAGCTCCGCTTGAACCCTGATCTGAAGCGCTTGCTGCCGGATCACGTGGACGACTGCTGTTTCACCGCGCTGATGTCGCGGGATTGGCTTTACATCCATTTCCCGGCGCAACCCGCGCTGCTCTACGACCTGAATGCGGACCCGCATTGCCACGACAATCTGGCCCAAGACCCGACGCATGCCGCGCAGCTGGCCGCCTGCGCACAGGCGCTGCTGAGCCACCGCATCAAACACACACCCAAGCAATTGTCGGATTACTGGTTGACCTACGCGACCGACGGCAAGGCGCAGAAAACCTGGAACACGGGAGGAGACGCGTGCTGAAGATTTCAGGCCTGACAAAGAAATTCGGGGCCTTTCAGGCGCTGAACGTCGGGCAAATTGACATACCCACGGGACAGGTGACCGGGATTGTCGGCCCCAACGGGGCGGGCAAGACCACCCTGTTCAACACCATCGGCGGCGCTTTTCGCCCTGACGCGGGCAAGGTGGTGCTGGACGGCACCGACATCACCGGCCTTCCGCCGCACAAGCTGGCCGAACAGGGGCTGGTGCGTACCTTTCAGATCAGCCGCGATCTGGGCGCGCTGACCATTCTGGAAAACCTGCTGCTGGCACGCCCTGGACAACTGGGCGAAGGCATCGCCGCCTCGCTGTTTTCCCGCGCCCGCATCCGCGCCGAGGAAGAGAAAGCCATCGAACACGCCCGCGCCCTGCTGGAGCGGGTCGATCTGTGGCGACTGGCTGATCAGTCGGCGGCGAACCTGTCTGGCGGTCAGAAAAAGCTGCTGGAAGTGCTGCGCGCCATGATGCTGTCGCCCAAGGTCATCCTGCTGGACGAACCCGCCGCCGGTGTCGCGCCGACGATGGAGGGCGTGTTGGCCGACTTCATCCTGTCGCTCAAGGCCGAGGGCGTCACGTTTGCCATCGTCGAGCACGACATGGAGATGATCGAGCGTCTGTGCGACAGCGTCTACGTGATGACTGAAGGGCGCGAGATGATGCACGGCTCGTTCGCGCAGGTCACCACCGATCCGCGCGTGCTGGAAGCCTATCTGGGGAGCATGGTGTGATGAGCAATCCGATCCTGACAGTCGATGCCCTGCGCGCCGGATATGGCAGCGGCGGCGATATCATCAAGGGTGCAGGGTTCACCGTGTCCGAGGGGGCGATCTCGACCATCGTGGGCCCCAATGGGGCGGGCAAGTCCACACTGATCAAATCGCTGGTTGGCCTGCTGACGCCGCGCGCGGGCACGATCACGCTGAACGGCGCCAATGTGACCCGGCTGAACGCGCCGTCCAAGGCCCGCGCCGGGTTGGGGTATGTGCCACAGGAACACAACGTGTTCCGCAACATGTCTATCGGCGAGAACATGACGCTGGCCTATGAGTTCATCGCCAAAAACACCAAGGACCTGAAAGCCGCGCGCGAGCGGGTGTTCGACATCTTCCCCGACCTTGCTCACCGTGAGGGCGACATGGCAGGTAACCTGTCCGGCGGGCAGCGACAGATGCTAGCCTTTGGCTGCGCGCTGATGCCCGACCCCTCGCTACTGTTGTTGGATGAACCCAGCGCGGGCCTCAGCCCGAAATACGTGGCCGAGATGTTTCAAGCCGTGAAAGCCGTGAACGATGCGGGCGTGTCGGTCCTGATGATCGAACAAAACGTGAAAGAGGCGATGGTGATCTCGGAAACCGCCATCGTGCTTGTGTCGGGTCAGGTCCGGGCGCAGATGCCCGCCCCCGATTTCCTCAACCATCCGGATATCCACGCGCTCTATATGGGCACGGCGGATGCCACAGCGGCGGAGACCGTCTGATGTTGCATATCCTGCTGAACGGCGTGGTCTCGGGGCTTTTGGTGGCCCTGCCCGCCATCGCGCTATCGCTGACCTACGGCGTGCTGAACTTTCCCAATTTCGCCATCGGCTCGATGATCACAATGGGCGCTTACATCGCCTTGTTCTTCAACGTCGATATCGGCGCGCCGCTGCTGCTGGCCGCCGGGCTGGGGGCGGTCGGGCTGGCCTCGGTCGCGCTGCTGACGGATCGGCTGGTCTATAAACCGCTGCGCAATTCGGACCACGTGACGCTGTTGGTGGCGTCGATGGGGGTCTATTTCGTGCTGGAGAATGTGGTGCGGTTCCTGTGGGGGTCGGACATTCGCGGCTATGACATCGCCGTGGCGCGCCCGCATCGCTGGATGGGGATGCGCGTCAATAACGAACAGATCACCATCGTCATCGTCGCGCTTCTGGCCATGGTCGCGGTGTGGTTCATTCTGATGCGCACCCCGCTGGGCCGCGCCATGCGAGCCGTATCGGACAACCCTGATCTGGCGGGCGTGCGGGGCATCAATCGCAACTACGTCATCGCGGCGGTCTGGGCGATCTCGGGTGTGCTGGCGGGCTTTGCCGGAGTGCTGGTGGGTATGGACGGCGTGGTCGATCCGCTGATGGGCTGGAACTACATCCTGCCGGTCTTTGCCGCGGTCATTCTGGGCGGCATCGGCAACCCGCTGGGGGCCGTCGTCGGCGCGCTGCTGATCGGTGTAGCCGAAGAGCTGTCGACCCTGATCCTGCCTACCACCTACCGTCAGGCCGTGGCCTTCATGATTATCGTCCTGGTGCTGTTGCTGCGCCCGCATGGACTGTTTGGCAAAGCGAGGATCAGCAGATGATCGGCTATCTCACCGCAATTCTTATCTTCGTTATCATCTCGGCCCTGATCGGGCTGGCGCTGAACCTGCAATGGGGTCAGGCCGGGATGGTCAATTTCGGCATCTTCGGCTTCTTCGCTGTTGCCGCCTATGTCGCGGGTCTGTCGGCGCTGGCCGGGGTGCCCGCGCTGATCGCCGCCGGGCTGGCGGTGATCGTGACCGTAATCCTGTCGGCGCTGGTGGCGTTGGTCTCGGCCCGATTGCGCGAGGATTATCTGGCCATCGCCACGCTGGCCTTTGCCGAGGCCGTCCGCCTGTTCCTGCTGAACGAGACCTGGCTGACCGGTGGTGCCAACGGCTTGCCCGGCATCCCCCGACCGCTGTCCGGCGTTGCCTCGGGCCTGAACTATGAGTTGATGTTCCTCGCCATTTCGGTCGCGGTCTTCGCCTTGTGCTTTGTCTTCGCGCAACTGCTGACGGTTTCGCCTTTCGGGCGCGTCTTGCGGGCGCTGCGCGAGGATGATCTGGTCGCCGCGACGCTAGGAAAAACCACGCTGTCCTTCCGCGTCCGCGCCTTTGCCGCAGGCGGGGCCATCATCGGTGCGGCAGGCAGCCTGCACAGCTTTTACTTCAGCTATATCGACCCCACGCAGTTCGGCGCGTTCGTCACCGCCTATGCCTTTATGGCTGTGATTGCGGGCGGGCGCGGGTCGAACACCGGCCTGATGATCGGCGCGGTATCGGTGATGGTGCTGCTGGAAGGCACCCGTTTCCTGAAAGACCTCATGCCGTTTCTGGACGCAGGACAGGCCGCATCACTGCGCCTGATCCTGATCGGCGTGGGCCTCATCCTTCTTTTGATCTACCGCCCGCAGGGTTTCATGCGTGAATACCGCCTGCAGGCGAAAGACGGAGAACTGTCATGAGCCGGATTTCTCCCCTCTCGGCTGACACCCTTTCGGATGAGGCCCGCACCGTCTTTGACGAGATGGGCCGCTACGGTCCATTCGGCAATCTGGTCGGCGCGATGGCGCACCGTCCGGTGATCCTGAAACACCTGTTCGGTATGTTGCTGGACCTGCGGGACGAGGCGGTGCTGCCCCGCCGCGCGCTGGAACTGGCGCTGGTGACCGTGTCAAAGCTGAACGAATGCACCTATTGCATCTCGCACCACGCGCCGATGCTAGAGGTCTCGGGCCTCAGCGCCGAAGGCATCGCCCGATTGCCGGATGTGGTCGATCACCCCGAACTGGACGCAGTGGACAAGATGGTGGTGCGCTATGCCATGGCCGTCACCACCCGCGCCAACCGGATGCGGGATGCCGAGGTCACCGACCTGCGCGTCCATTTCACCGATGCGCAGATCGTCGAACTGACCTGGCGCATCGCGCTGTGCGGCGCGTTCAACCGTTTCAACGACGCATTGCAACTGACGCTGGAACCGGGGGTCGAGGAGGTCCCCGCCAGCACATGACCACTCAGAGGAGGACAGAGTGATGACAAAACTGATCATGAACCGCAGGCGGTTTCTGGGCACAACAGCGGCAGGACTTGCCGCCACGACCCTGCCGCTGCCCGCGCTGGCGCAGAACGCGCCGGTAAAGATCGGCATGATCTCGCCCCTGACCGGCGGCGGGGCATCTTACGGCCCCAACATCGTCAAGGCGGCGCAGGTCGTTGCAGGCCAGATCAACGACGCGGGCGGCATTCTGGATGGCCGCCAGATCGAGATCATCGCCGAAGACAGCGAAACCAACCCTACCGCCGCCGTGCGCGCCGCGCGCAAGCTGCTGGACGTGGATCAGGTCAGCGCCATTGTTGGCATGTGGGGCTCGGGTCCGACGCTGGCGGTCAAACCGCTGGCCATCGAAAAAGGAGTCTCGGTCAGCTGCCTGGGCGCGGCGGATGCGATCACCGAAGGTGATCATGGCGGTCTGATCTGGCGCTTTCAGGCCACAGGCCGCGAGTGGGGTGTGCCCCCGGCCAAGGCGATGCTGGCGGCGGGCTACAAGAAGGTCGGCATTCTGGCGGTGCAGACGGCGTTCACCCAGTCAATGATCGGCCCCTTCGTGGAAACCATCGAAGCAGGTGGTGGCGAAGTGGTGGTACAGGCCGAGGTCAAACCCGATCAGCCCAGCTTCCGCGCCGAGGTCGACAAGGTTATGAGCGAAGATGTCACCGCCGTCTTCCTGCCTGCCTATGTCACCCAGTTTACCTCGATCGCCAAGGAATGGTTCCGAGGTGGATACGAGGCCGAACTATACACCCTAACCATCGCCGCCAGCGCCGGTGTGAACGGCGGCGGTAAGTTCATTGAAGCCGTCGGCGCAGAAGTAGGCGAAGGCATCAACCACCTTCAAGCCACCAATGACAGCTCGTCGGCGGCCTACAAAGAATTCGAGGGCCTGATGGGCGTCGAACCCGGTACCTTCCTGCCCTTCTCGGCCCTGTGCGCGGATTCGATGGCCGTTCACGTGGCAGCGATGGAAAAGGCGGGCACGCCGGATGCCACGGTTTACACCAAGGAAATCCTGAGCATCACAAATGGCGGTGGGTCAGATGTCGGCGGTGCTGTTCCCCTGCTCGAAGCTGTTCGTGCAGGCACGGCAGTAAATTACACAGGTTACGGCATGGATGTCGCCTTCCACCCAGACGGCAACCTGAAAGACCGGCCCTTCGCACATTTCGTCATCAAAGGCGGCAAAGACGTTGAGCTCGGCACAATCTGATTTGCAATTACTGCTTGGTAGCATCTAGCCCTGTGGCATCCCTACAAACGGGGTGCCCGACCAAACCATACAAAATAGAACTTGGCCATACCGTACATGGATAATGTCACGAGTCTGCGATCCGGAATCGCGGGCATTTGTGACGCGCTCACGCTGATCAAACACGGCGACACTATCAATTTAGCGGATAACTACGCCTGATCCTCTCGCAGCAAGCATAGGCTTAGTTTGTATTCCCAATACCCACTAAGACCAATACCTTCAAGAAGCGAGGAACCGCGACAGTGGAAATCTGAACGTGTCCTCATGGCATTTCAGCGCGTTAAGCACTGCGGACCCGGTGAAATCACGCGTATCGTATTGGCAAACGCTGACCAAGGGATGACGATGCCCGATCTCGTGATTGAATTGTCGCTCGTAAGCAAACAACTCCTCATGGCTCATGCCCAGATCCAGACACCAGCTCATGTCGCCCAGCAACCTAAAGCTGCGCCATCCGGCGCGGGTGGCCGTAAAGATGCTGCGCTCGATAAAGCGACACATCTCTTCACCATCAGGCAGACCGCAGCTTTGGACGAGTTGGCCAGTTTCGATCGCATTAGGCAACCCGTCCCACGCCTGACCGATGTGACTCAAAATTTCGGTTCGCACCTTGTCCGTTGCGATTAAAAAGCACGCGTCGCCATTACGCAGACCATCGGCGAGAAACGGCACCGACCATTTCAGCCGCCCCAGATCGTTTTCGTAAAGCGTGCAGATGTGATTGCCGTATTCGATGGCCACACCTTCCAGCAGTACTTCGCTAGGGCGGCCATTCTGAGAGGTTTCGCCATCCGTCGTGACGTTACCGTCAAGGAAGGCCATCAAATCCTCGCGGCGAAAACGGCGCTCTTTCTTGACGCCAATGCGCTGACACACCAAACGTCCTGAATTGGTCCAGCGTCGCAATGACGCTTCGCTGACTTTCAGGATGGCGGCGGCTTCCTTGATGTTCAGAAGCTCTGCGCTTGGATCAGGTTGTATGGCCACGTTCGCTCCTTGTGACATATTTGCGGTATCTGACGCCGGGTTGCTGCAGGGGTGGGTAATTCCCGCAGCTTATTGAACTCACAGATAATTCCCGCGCCAAAACAATTGCTCCCACCTCCACTATATCCAACCGACTATGGTGAGCAAGGTCCATTAGCATTGGTTATACATAGTTATACTTTTATATCTTTTAATGGATTTTGTTGACATATTGCCGCACTCAACGCTAACGTTCAACATCAACAGCTTCCCGATGATGTCACCGCGCTGACCTTCATTCGGCAAACACGTTCGGTATCACAGCCCCGGTCAAACAGGGTGCGCAAAGCCGGACGTCCAACAGAGAGGAAACCCAAGATGACAGACAAAGTCCGGCTTTTGCACCACCCAGCCTCGCAACCCTGCCGAACGGCGCTGCAATTCCTGATCGAAAACAATATTCCGCACGAGGAAGAAGTCGTCGACATCACGACCAACATTAACGAAAGGCAGGAATTCAGGGATGAATACAACCCGACCGGTCAGGTGCCGATCCTGTGTGACGGCGATCTACGGGTCTGGGAAAATGTCGCCATCGGACGCTATCTGAACGAAAAATACGACTGCCCCGATCATTGGTTCGGTGGCAACCTGCTTGAGCGTACGCGGATCAACATGTTCGTACAGTGGTACGCATACACGCTGCGGTTAGGCGGGGGCGCCTTCCACTGGACGATCTTCGCGCCGATGATCTATGGCACTGACAAGGATTTCACCGCCGAGGTACGCAAGGGCAAACACCTGCTGTACGAGGCGATGGATTTGCTGGAAAACTACTGGTTGAAGGATACCGAATATCTGTGCGGCAACCAGATCAGCTATGGCGATCTGGCCGCATTCCATGAATTCGTGTCGCACGAGGCGGGTGGCATCATCCCCGATACCGTTTGGGCCAAGCATCCCAAAACACGCGCCTGGTTCGAGAAGATCTCGGAACGCCCGGCAGCGAAGCAGGTGAGTAAGTGGCAGTATGAAACGATCCGTCAGGTTCTGGGCGGTGAGTTGAAAGTAACGTTCACACGCCGAACCGCGGTTTTGAAAGGCACCGAGGCGCATGGCGGCCACAATACCGGTCTGGTTCACACCGGCGAGAAACGCGATTACATCGCCGAAGTTGAATCAGCGGGCTGATCCACTAGCCCTCTTGGACAGATGGGAATGCCGCCCTGCGAGATCGGGTGGCCTTCCTTCCGCTCCACTGGAACGTGGCCTTTGCGACGCTCCGGTTCAGAAACGAAAGCTCTGATCATGCGTACGCGTGCCGCCGTTGCCGTTCAGGCAGGCAAACCTTTGGAAGTTATGGATGTGAACCTTGAAGGCCCCAAGGCGGGCGAGGTTTTGGTGGAAATCAAGGCGACCGGCATCTGTCACACCGATGAATTCACCCTGTCGGGTGCCGACCCCGAGGGGCTGTTCCCCGCCATTCTGGGCCATGAAGGTGCGGGCGTGGTGGTTGAGGTCGGCCCCGGTGTGACCAGCCTGAAACCCGGCGATCACGTCATCCCGCTCTACACCCCGGAATGTCGCGAGTGCGAATACTGCCTGCACCCCAAGACCAACCTGTGCCAGGCGATCCGGACCACGCAGGGGCAAGGCCTAATGCCCGATGGGACCTCGCGCTTTTCGACCCTGGATGGCGATCCGATCCTGCACTACATGGGCTGCTCGACCTTCTCGAACCACACGGTCCTTCCGGAAATCGCGCTGGCCAAGGTGCGTGAGGACGCGCCATTCGACAAGATCTGTTACATCGGCTGTGGCGTGACCACCGGCATCGGCGCTGTGATCAACACCGCCAAGGTGGAGATTGGCAGCCGCGCCATCGTGTTTGGCCTGGGCGGCATTGGCCTGAACGTGATCCAGGGTCTGCGTCTGGCCGGAGCGGATCAGATCGTGGGCGTCGACCTGAACCCCTCGAAGGTCGAGATGGCGACCAAGTTCGGCATGACCGATTTCGTCAACCCGAAAGAGGTTGAGGGCGATCTGGTGCCCTATCTGGTCGACCTGACCAAGGGCGGTGCGGACTACACCTTCGACGCCACCGGCAACGTCGGCGTGATGCGTGATGCGCTGGAATCAGCTCATAAGGGCTGGGGTGAGTCGATCATCATCGGCGTGGCCCCTGCCGGAGCGGAAATCTCGACCCGTCCGTTCCAGTTGGTCACCGGCCGGTCATGGCGCGGCACGGCCTTTGGCGGCGCGCGCGGCCGGACCGACGTGCCGAAGATCGTCGACTGGTACATGGAGGGCAAGATCGAGATTGACCCGATGATTACCCACACCATGGGTCTGGACGACATCAACCACGGCTTCGACCTCATGCACAAAGGCGAAAGCATCCGATCCGTGGTCGTCTACTAAGACCCTGCGAAAGAGTTGTTTCAAGACGGCGTGCCAACCGGCGCGCCGTTTTTATTTTCCAGCCCGAGTCGCACCAAGCAGGATGATCAGATGTTGCGCAAGGCCTAAAACACGACCACCAGATGGTGGTAACCGTTGTTTACGCCTGATCGCGTTTTTCGCTCATTACCGCATTTAGATCCGCATTGCCCCCGGAAACGATGGCGACAACTGTTTTACCGGCCCAGCGGTCCGCATATTTCAGAGCGGCGGCAAATGCCACGGCACCCCCGGGTTCGGCCAGGATTTTCAGCTCATCCAGCAGAACCCGGATCGCGGCAAGCGCCTGTCCATCCGTAACTGCAAAACCATCCGAAACCAGTTTTTGGTTGATGGGAAACGTCAGTTCACCAGGGATCTGAGTAACAATGGAGTCGCAGACAGACTGATGACCCGGATCATTTCCAATGCGTTTTCCGGCCTGGATGGACTTGCGGGTATCGTCGAAATGTTCCGGCTCTGCGACAAAAACTTTAGTCTCGGGGCACAGAGCGTTTAGCGCCGTCGATACCCCGGCAATCAAGCCGCCGCCGCCCACCGGACAGACGACCGCATCAGCGCTGACGCCCAACTGCTCCAGCTGTTCGGCGATCTCAAGCCCGACAGTGCCTTGACCGGACATCAGGACATAGTCGTCATAGGGCGGAACCATGACCGCGCCGGTACGTTCGGCCACGTCTTTGGCGATCTGGGCGCGGTCTCCGGTTTCGCGGTCATAAGTGATCACCTCGGCACCGTATTCTGCCGTGTTGCGCAGTTTGATAGAAGGCGCGTCGTCGGGCATGATAATTGTTGCACGGACACCCATTGCGGCAGCGGCGGCGGCCACACCCTGCGCGTGGTTTCCCGATGAAAAGGCCACGACACCGGATTGACGTTCAGCCTCGCTTAAGGATGCAATCTTGGTGAAAGCACCGCGGATCTTGAAAGACCCGGTGCGTTGTAGGCATTCCGGCTTCACCAACAGGCGAAAACCCAGCCGGGCATTCAACAGCTCGGATTCCAGAAGGGGTGTAACGCGGGTGACACCGTTCAAAGTGTCGGCTGCAGCCCGGATCATTTCCAATGTCAGCATGTTCAGGTTCCGATCTGCAAAGTGGCGGTGTGAGAGTTAAGCAATGCAATCACGCTCTGCGGAGTGATCCGGCCCGTGGCGGCATTTTCGTCCGTCGGGCGGTTCTGAATGCTCATGGTGAAATCCGAACTGTCCGAGGTAACGCGCACCGTGTGTTTGTTTCGCGTCAGCGTTGGATCGGCCCAGACTTCCATCCGGGTTCGATCCGGTCCCAGCCCCGCAAGGCTAAGCGCGGCGGCCACGTTAACATTGGCTGGGAACTCCTGTGCCACCTCGGTGACGCTGCCGGAAATGATCTGTTTCGCCTCGGTCAGGCCCGATAGATCCAGACCGGTTTTGCTCAGATAAGGGGCATTGATCAGGCCGGCCACCGGTTTGCGGGTCTCAATAGTTACGGACTTGATCTCGCCCACCGCAACCGCCTTGAGCGCATCCAGCCCCAGCATCGCACCGGATGGAATAATAATCCGCCCTCCTGTGTCACGCGACAGCTCGACCAGATCCTCACGGCCCAGCAATTGACTGCAGGACATGACAATCAGGGTTTTCCCGGCCTGTAGCACCGGCTTTGCAAGGTCGTCGAACAACTGTGGCGGCAACCCTTCCAGAACCCAGTCGCAATTCGCTGCCAGGGCGTCGAAATCCATAAAGGGTACTGGCTTCGACAGCTCGGCGTTTAACGCATCGAGACGTTCGGGGCGACTGGCCGCCATCCCCGTCAGTGCAAATCCGGGTATCTGGCCGCGATCGATGGCCCGGGCCACGTGTCCGTCATCGAATGATTTGGAACACGAGCGTTTGATTGGCTTAGGAGGATCAGGCTCGCCGTAGTTTCAATCTACGCCGCGTTCTGATGATGCAGCAAGCGGCGTTTCTGGATTGTCTGGTGTTTGATTTCCTTTCTGCGTCTGAGGATTGTTTCGGCTCGACCGAAATAGACATCGGCGGGTGTCAGATTGCTGATGCTCTCGTGGTATCGGTTGTGGTTGTAGTGATTGATGAAGTCGCCGATGGCCTGTTCGAGCGCTCCTGGCAGATAGTAGTTTTCCATCAGGACACGGTTCTTCATCGTCTGATGCCATCGCTCAATCTTGCCCTGGGTCTGCGGATGGTTGGGCGCTCCCCGAACATGATCCATACCCTGCTCATCCAGCCATTTCGCCAACTCGCCAGAGATGTAACTGCTGCCGTTGTCGCTGAGCAGCCGGGGCTTGTGGGCAACGGTGACACTGTCACAACCTGATGCAGCCAAAGCGTCTTCCAGTGTTCCTGTGACATCGTCAGCTTTCATCGTGGTGCAAAGGCGCCAAGAGACAACGTAACGGCTGTAATCATCCAGGATCGTAGACAGGTAGAACCAGCCCCAACCGATGACTTTGAGATAGGTGAAGTCGGTCTGCCAAAGCTGGTTCGGCCGCACAGTCTTCTCATGGAATTCATCCGCCGCTTTGATGGTGATGCAGGCTGGGCTAGTGATCAGATCTTGTGCCTTCAGAAGCCTGTAAACACTGGCCTCAGAAACGAAGTAGCGCCTGGTGTCGGTGAACCGCACCGCAAGCTCGCGGGGCGATAACTCGGGTTCTTCCAGAGCCAGTTCCACGATCTGCTTGCGCACCTTGTCGGGGATGCGGTTCCAAACCCTACCTGGCCGAGAATGGCGATCCTCAAGCCCGGCCTCGCCGAAAGACAGATACCTGTCGTACCAGCGGTAGAAGGTCGTTCTGGGAATGCCGAGCTTTTCCAGTGTGCGTTTGATCGGCAGGTGCGAACCGTCAACCAGCCGGATGATCTCAAGCTTTTCGGATGCGGGATATCTCATTCGTCGTCTCCACCATCCTCGAACATGCTTTTTTTGAGCAGCCGGTTCTCAAGGGTCAGGTCGGCGACTACCTCTTTCAGCGCCGACGATTCCGCTCTCAAATCCTTCACCTCAGAGCTGGTAGCCTGGCGTGCGGTATCGCCAGCCAACCGCTTCTTACCGGCCTCAAGGAACTCTTTCGACCAGCTGTAATACAGGCTCGTAGCTATTCCTTCACGGCGACACAGCTCCGCTATGCTGTCTTCACCACGAAGCCCATCCAACACAATACGGATCTTCTCCTCTGCCGAATGCTGGCGCCGTGTCTTCCTGCGGATGTCTTTGACAACTCTCTCTACTGACGCTTTCTGTTTCCCGGATTTCATTCTCATCTCCACTCTCTGATGGTTACGATGAGCCTGAAATCCTCCGCTACGCAATCAACCTAGTCTGTTCCATGGGTGCTGATGGCGGACAGGGTATTCAACGGCCACGATCTTTGCTCGATAGTTTTCCAGCTGCTCTGGTGTCAGCTCGACCACTTCAATCCCGGCGGCTTCGATCTGCTCGAACCATTTCGGGCTTTCCGCTTCAGCATTTTCCCAGGCCCAGCTCACAGCTTCATTTGCTGCTTCTTTTACCCAGCCCTGCTGCTCTTCGCTCAGACCGTCGAACCATGCCTTGTTGGCGGTCCAGAAGGTGTGCTCAAAGTTTTCGCGGGTGAAGACGTAGGCGCTCAGGACGTCCTTGAACAACAGAACCTCGGATGGCGGCGAATAGGCCCGGCCATCGATCGCGCCGGTCTGCAGTGCAGTGTGCACCTCGGAGAACGCCATCGGAACAGCCGAGAAACCGGTCGCCCTGTAGCGCTCGATCGCCATCGGCTGGCCCGGAACGCGCATTTTGAAGCCTTCGGCATCTTCGGGGAAGTTCACAGGAACATCGACGCCCTTGCGCACGACAAAACCGGTGAAGTCGGTCGGGATCGTGCCCAGCAGCTCCATGCCCAGATCGTTCATGACGCCGTTATAGACTTCGTTCATGGTCGAGCCGGGGCCGTAAACTTCTTTACCCTGCTCCCAGTCATTGGCGATGTAGCCCAGAATCGACACGTCCCAGCGGGGGTCAAGCTCGGAGTGGTTCCACGACATGGTCATCTGAACCGCACCCTGGGCAACCTGCTCAACGATCGACGTCCAGTCACCCAGATCACCGCCCGGGTGATACGAAACAGACATGGTACCACCGGACAGCTCGTCCAGACGCTCCATGAATTGCTCGGATACTTTGTGGAAGATGTGTTCCTGATCCATCACGTGACCCAGGATGATATCCTGAGCCGATACACTGGACGCGGCAAACCCGGCAAAGCCGAGCGCAACAGCACCAGTCTTCAGAATTTTCGATACCTGCATTTGCGAAGATACCTCACTTTAATGCGAACTCTGCCTGCTTTCGGGGCGGCCCCAGCAGACTGGCAGAGTTATTTACCTGTATACAGCTATATGTCAATAATTGATTTATGGCAGCATTATATGCCGTTACCTAAAGAAGGTGCATGCAGGTTATGAAGACTGATCCAAAATCCCTGTTCGATGAAGGCCGCCACAATCGCGCAAAAATAGGATTCGTACTGCTCGCTACAGAGCAGACAATCGAAGACGACATGATGACAATAATGCCCAATGGCGTAGGCACACACTTCACGCGCGTCGCCATCCCAAACAGCATAACCGTCAAAAACTTGACCGATGTCGGACAGGATTTGGCGCGTGCCGCCGAAACCCTGCTGCCGGATGGCAGCCTGGATGTCATCAGCTATGCCTGCACTTCGGGCAGTCTTGTTCTGGGCGAAGACAAGGTGTTCGCTGAATTGCAAAAAGGCGCCCCGAACGCAGTGGCAAGCTCGCTGATCACGGCCGTGATCAATGCCCTGAATGCACTGTCCGTAAAAAAGGTCGCGGTGTGCACACCTTACCTGGATGAAGTAAACCGCCAGGAACAGACATATATGGAAGAACGCGGCTTTGAAGTGACCACGATCCGCGGTCTGAACCTCGAAAAAGACAGCGACATGATCCGCGTCCGTCCCGATGCCATCGTGGAATTGGCACGATCCGTGGATTCGCTCGAGGCAGAGGCCGTCTTCATCAGCTGTGGCGCATTGCGTGCGGTCGAAATCGTCGATCAGCTTGAGGCCGAACTTGGCAAGCCGGTCGTCTGTTCGAATCAAGCCATGGCCTGGGATGTGTTGCGCCAAGCGGGCATCAAGGATCAGATTTCAGGATACGGACGGTTGTTGAGAGATTACTGATTGGCGGTCAGAAACGGTTAAGAACACGAGGAGGGATCAGAACAGTGACTATTGCAGATCCGGAAATCACGGCGCCCCCAAAGGTGACTGTGGACGAGATCCAAGAGCAAATTCTGGAGCGCATTTGCTTTGCGTATTACCCACCGGGCGCTCAGCTGAAAGAGGCCGTGCTTGCCAAGGAATTCGGTGTCAGCAGAACACCCGTCAGAGATGCCATTGCGCGAATCGGACATCTTGGACTGATCGAAACCCGCAACGGGGTTGGTACAGTTGTCATTGAGCTTTCGGCAGAGCGTGTCCGCCATCTCTATGAGATGAGGATGGAGCTGGCCCAGATGATCGGAACATTGTCGCCGATCACTGTTACAGCGCATCATCGGGAAGAAGCGCGCGCGATTTACGAAGATGCTGTTGCGCTGCGAGAGCGGTTGGATTCCCAGGAATATGTAAAACTGAACCAACGGCTGCAGGCACTGATCGCATCGTTGATCGGAAACCGCTCGCTGCGCGAGTTCTGGAATCAGGCATATTTCCAGTCGTCCAGCGTCTGGCATCGCATGGAACAGATTGTTGGTATCGTCGCTTATGACGCTGTGGTTCAGGAAACCTTTGATCTGGCGAAAGCGCTGGAGCGTGAAGACATTGCCGCCGTCGGGTTTCTACAGAGAATCTACATAGGCTATGCTTTTCAACTGATCGAAAAACACCTGCTAGACCCACAAAAAAGAGATTGAATTTGGCCGCGCAGACCGGTTCTTCGGGTCGGCGCTATCGGCTAAACCCATCGAGGCGAGAGAGCTGAGCCAGTTGCTTTTTGCCACAGGTCTGAACCGTGTTTTTTCGCGCCCATCCAAAGCAATACCGTCGTCGATCACATACTGAATCGTGCAACGTTTGGACTTGCGCCGATCAGTAAACGGCGTGCAAAGAACTCGACACGGGTGGGCAGCGATGATGCGCTGCCCTCGGGCTGACGCTCAGGCGATGGATTTCGCCGCCGCCAGCAGACCATGATGAAGTGATCCTGCCGAAGATCTGGGCCCTATGACGGCCACATGATCGTCTGCCAGCTTCCACAGGAAAACGCCCAGATGCTCAGCCGTGGTACGGATCGCCGCGCCCTGTTCCATCGTGCGAACCGGGGCATTGCTCAGCCGTTCGAACAAGTCGGACAAGGCAGCACCTTGCACATCGAACCGGCACCATCCGTCGGTCTGCTCGGCAACCGAGGCTGGATCGCCGGTGATTTGTTTCAGCTCAGATGCCAGCAGCTCGTGGCTGTCATGCGGTGCAGTGACCATCCACTGATCCGGCCCCATCCAAAACACGGCATAGGGTGCCGCCACGTCGGATTGACCAACTTCGGGCAATGTCACACCAATCTTGTCGGCCAGTGCATTTTGCACGGCACCTGCCTGATCCGTCCGTGCGGCGACCGAGGCCAGCGCTTGATCCACTACTTCGGTGATGGTGATCGTGCCGATGGTATCGACGCGCGGTGCGTCGCTGCCCAGCGGGGTGATGGGTTTCAGTTTATGCACGAAGCTTCTCCCCTTCCGGGTCCACGAAATGAGCGCTGACGATTTCGACCATGATCTCTTGTCCTTCCAACGGGTTCACAAGGCGCAGCTTTTCGCCCTTGCGATCGAAACCGCCTTTGACGAAGCCCAACCCGATCGAGCTTTCAAGGATCGGCGAATAGGCCGCCGAGGTCACATAGCCCTGATCATGGGCAGCATCGACCGGCCCGGTGGCGTTCATCAGATGCCCGCCCGCTGGCACGGTGTCCTTGGCATCCACTGGTTTAAGCCCGACCAGCGCAAGCGCCTCCGGGGCATTCATCCCCTCACGACGGCTGAGCACATTGCCGATGCAGTCCTTCTTGGTGCTGACCATACGGCCCAGCCCAAGGTTCAGCGCGGTGGTTGTGCCGTTCAGTTCGTTGCCCGCAGCGTGACCCTTTTCGATCCGCATGACGCCCAGCGCTTCAGTGCCGTAAGGCACGACGTCGAACTCTTCGCCCGCCTCCATCAGCGCGCGCATCAGCGCGTCACCATAGCGTGTGGGTACAGCGATCTCATAAGCCAGCTCGCCCGAGAACGAGATCCGGAACAGCCGCGCACGACAACCACCGCACACGGTGATCTCACCACAAGCCATGAAGGGGAACGCCTCGTTCGAGAGGTCAAACTCAGGATCCACGATCTTTTGCAGCAGCTTGCGGCTGTTCGGTCCGGCCACGGCATACTGCGCCCAGGCCTCGGTGGTCGAAATTAGCTGAACATCCATTTCCGGGTACAAGCACTGGCGCACGAATTCCATGTTGCGATAGACCAGAACCGCGTTGGCGGTGGTCGTGGTCACGACAAAATGGTCCTCAGCCAGACGCGCGGCGGTGCCGTCGTCATAGGCCACGCCATCTTCGCGCAACATCAGGCCATAACGCACCTTGCCTACGGGCAGTTTGGCGAAGCCGTTGGCGTAGATCGTGTTCAGGAAAGCCGCGGCATCCGCGCCCTGCACATCGATCTTGCCCAGCGTGGTCACATCACAGACACCGACCGAGTTGCGGGTCTGCAGAACCTCGCGGTCCACCGATTGCCGCCAATGAGTTTCGCCCTTGCGGGGGAACCATTGGGCGCGCAGCCAGTTGCCGACTTCAACAAACACCGCGCCCTGTTCCTCGGCCCATTTGTGGCTGGGCGTCAGGCGGGTCGGGTGGAATTCCTTACCGACCGCGCGGCCACCAAAGGCTCCCATCGCCACCGGCGTATAGGGTGGGCGGAAAATCGTCGTGCCAGTTTCCGGGATCGATTTGCCCGTCAGTTCCGCCATCACCGCCAGAGCACCAACGTTCGAGGTTTTGCCCTGATCCGTAGCCATACCCAGTGTGGTGTAACGTTTCAGGTGTTCGACCGAAGTGAAGTTCTCCTGATGCGCCAGCTTCACATCCTTGGCGGTCACATCGTTCTGATAATCCAGCCAAGCGCGTTTGGCACCTTTGACATGCCAGAACGGCGTGATCGAAACAGGCGCGTCCGCTGCAGCAGGCGAATCAGCAGGCGTTGCCGAGATCCCGAGATCCCCCAGCGCAGTCACTGCTGCCGCCGCACCGCCTTGTAGTGCAGCATCGGTGGTCAGTTCACCCTTGGCCGCACCGGCAACGATCTGGCCAACGGGCAGACCCTCGCCTGGAACAAAGGCATGGATATCCGCGTTCCAGACCGGGCGACCGCGCTGATGACAGGTCAGGCCCAGGTTCGGGTTCCAACCGCCGGACATCGCCAGTGCCTCGCAATGCAGATCGCGGGTGTAACCTTTGTCGGTGCGCACCTGTACCGAGGTCAGACCAAGGCGGCCCGATGTGTTGGTGATCTCGGCCCCTTTCAGGACTTCGGTGCCCTCAACATCGGGCGCGTCGGGACGCGTATCGACAATGGCCGGAACCTTGACGCCCTGTGCCATCAGATCGCGCGCCGTCTGATGCGCATCATCGTTGTTTGCAAACACCACAACCGATTGTGCGGGCGTCGCGGCCCAGCGGTTGGCGTAGGCCCGTACCGCTCCGGCCAGTAGAATGCCGGGCCGATCGTTGTTCTCGAACGCAATCGGACGTTCGATTGCTCCGGTCGCAATCAACGCGCGCTTGGAGTAGATCCGCCACAAGGTCTGACGCGGCTTGTCCGCCTCGGGCTCAATCAGGTGATCCGCGTTGCGTTCGACCGCGCCATAGATGCCGTGATCATAGGCACCAAAGACAGTCGTGCGCGGCATCACCCGCACATTCTGCATCGACGCCAGCTCTGCCAGAGTCTGCGCAACCCAGTCGGTTCCAGAGATATCGGCTAGAGCCCCAGTCTCGGCAATCAGACGCCCGCCCATACGGAAATCCTCATCCGCCAGAATGACCTGGGCACCCGCACGTCCAGCAGTCAGCGCCGCTGCCAGACCCGCCGGACCCGCGCCGACGATCAACAGATCGCAGTGCAGAAAGCCCTTGTCATAATGATCCGGGTCATCTTCTCCGGTCAGGCTACCCAGACCGGCGGCTTTGCGGATGATCGGTTCATACAGCTTTTCCCAGAACGCCTTGGGCCACATAAACGTCTTGTAGTAGAAACCCGCGGTCAGGAAGTTCGAGAACCGGTCGTTGATCGCCATGAAGTCGCGTTCCAGCGACGGCCAGCGGTTTTGCGAATTGGCACTCAGCCCGTCATAGAGCTCGACCACGGTCGCGCGGGTGTTGGGCTCCTGCCGTCCGCCCGAGCGCAGCTCGACCAGCGCATTAGGTTCTTCACTACCCGAGGTCAGCGGCCCGCGCGGACGGTGGTATTTGAACGACCGCCCCATCAGCCGCACGCCATTGGCGAGCAAGGCCGAGGCCAATGTGTCGCCTTCAAACCCCTGATAAGACTTGCCGTCGAATTTGAAACTCAGGCTGGCGTCACGGTTGATCAGGCCACCGTTCAGACGATTGCGTTGTGTCATTGGGCAGCCTTCCTTGCGGTTTTGGCGACATCGCGCGCCAGCTCGACGTTCAGAATTTCATGGGTCACCGTGTTGCGGGTCACCACCAGCCACGACCGGTCGCCCTGTTCGTGGAACCACAATTCACGATGTTCGCCCGCGGGGTTGTCGCGCAGGTAGAGGTAATCGTGAAACGCCTGCGCCGCATTCTCAGCCTGCCAGTCGGGCCGGTTGATGAGGGACGCATCGCCCAGATAAGTGAACTCCTGCGCGTCGCGCGGGCCAAGCAAAGGATGGTTGATAATCATCTGATAAGCCCCTCAGTGCAGGTTCGGTTGGGCGCCCTGCCCTTTTTCATCGATCATGTGCCCGGTCATGAACCGGTCCAACCGATAGGCGGTCGCGGTTTCGTGCGGACGGTCGGTTTTCAGAAGATGGGCAAAGCAATAGCCGGACGCCGGCGTTGCCTTGAAGCCGCCGTAGCACCAGCCACCATTGAAATAGAGCCCATCGATATGCGTCTTGTCGATAAAGGGCGAGCCATCCATGGACATATCCATGATACCACCCCAGCTGCGCAGCAGGCGCGCGCGACCCAAAGCAGGGATCAGCGACATGCCGCTTTCGATCACGTCCTCGACCACCGGCAGATTGCCCCGTTGCGCATATGAATTGTACATATCCAGATCGCCACCGAACACCAGACCGCCCTTGTCGGACTGGCTGCAATAGAAGTGACCCGCCCCATAGGTGATCACGCCGGGGATGAAGGGCTTGAGCCCCTCTGAGACAAAAGCCTGCAACACGTGGCTTTCGATCGGCAGGCGCATCCCGGCCTTCTCCATCACGCGGCTGGAACTGCCTGCCACGGCGACGCCGACCTTCTTGGCACCGATGAAGCCGCGGGACGTGTCGACCCCAAGGACCTTACCGTTTTCGATACGGAAGCCCGTGACTTCACAATTCTGGATAATGTCGACGCCGCGCATATCCGCGCCACGCGCATACCCCCAGGCCACCGCATCGTGACGCACCGTGCCGCCCCGACGATGAAGCAATCCGCCTTTGATCGGGAACCGCGCGTCGTTGAAGTTCAGGAACGGATACATCGCGCGGACGCCTTCGGTATCCAACAGCTCGGCATCGGATCCATTCAGGATCATCGCATTGCCCCGACGCCGCGCCGCATCCCGCTGCGCGTCGGAATGCACGAGGTTCAGAATACCGCGTTGGCTGACCATCGCGTTGTAATTGAAATCCTGCTCGAGGTTTTCCCACAGTTTCAGCGAAAACTCATAGAACGGTTCATTGCCGTCCAGCAAATAGTTCGACCGGACAATCGTCGTGTTCCGACCGACATTTCCCCCACCGATCCAGCCTTTTTCCAGAACCGCGATACGGGCCCCACCGAATTCCTTGGCAAGATAGTAGGCAGTCGCCAGACCATGTCCGCCACCTCCGACGATGATATAGTCGTAAGCATCCGCAGGCGCCGGGTCACGCCATTGCGGACCCCAACCCTTGTGGCCGGTCATAGCCTCCTTGAAAAGTCGCAGAGCTGAAAAACGCATGAAGGCTCCTGTTCGTTGCAGTCTTTGGTTTGCACCCAACTCGGCTTGTGTTGCAGATGCTGTTTCGGACAGAATCCATTTCAGAACCGACAAACTTGGGCATCGCCCTAAAAAGACCCGCGCCTGAGCTTCGGACAGAACCTGTTTTTGCCTGCCAAAAAGAGAGCCGGGAGCGCGCGACGACCTGCATATAGAAAACCGGTTTTCGAAAGGGCAACTGCATCTGCCGAAGGAATAAGTCGAAAGCGAAGGTCATCCGACGCTATCGGCGAGATATGATCCTGATGGTGAAAAAGCAGCAATGATGCATTGACAACTGCGCTCCAAAATTGCAACCAATTACATATTGGTTTATTATAAAGGTTGCGAGCTGTGCCCAACCAAAACCCCAACGCCAAGTCTGACTCGTCAGTCGAGATCCTGAAGCTGTCTGACTTCAGCCTCTCGTTTCGCGGCCAACCCGCATCAGCCGTGGATGGTTTGGACCTGTCGGTATCTGCTGGCGAGACTTTGTGCATCGTGGGTGAATCCGGATGCGGAAAATCCGTCACCGCCATGGCCCTGATGGGGCTGCTGCAGCGTGACGTCATCGATATTCCGTCTGGCCTTCTGGAGTTTGAAGGTCGGTCATATGACCTGCGCACCGAACAGCTGGACGGCGCGACACGAGGCGATCGCATGGCGATGATCTTTCAGGAACCGATGACCTCGCTCAACCCCGCCTTCAGGATAGGCGATCAGATCACCGAGGCCGTTTTACATCACCGCAACTGCAACCGAGACGAAGCTGACGCAAGCGCTTTGGCCATGCTGCGCCGCGTTGGCATCCCAGCCCCGGAACAGCGGTTGAACGAATACCCTCACCAGCTTTCCGGTGGCATGCGGCAGCGTGTGATGATCGCGATGGCGCTGATCAATAACCCCTCGCTGCTGATCGCGGACGAACCGACAACGGCGTTGGATGTCACCATCCAGGCGCAGATCCTCGATCTTGTCCGAGAGCTTCAAACAGAAACCGGAATGGGAACCTTGTTCATCACCCACGATCTGGGTGTGGTGGCTGAAATCGCGACGAATGTGGCTGTCATGTATGGGGGCCAGATCGTCGAGAGCGGCCCTGTCGACGCGGTATTCGACGATCCGCAGCACCCCTATACCATCGGCCTTATGAGCTCGGTCCCGCGGATGGCAGGATCGCGGGATCGGCTGATCACCGTGCCCGGAACCGTGCCGTCTCTGGCCGATATGCCTACTGGATGCCGGTTTCGCACGCGCTGCCCCTTTGCCACTGGCGAGTGTGCAGACCGCCCGATCTTGTCAGAGATGGGTTCCGAACATGCGGTTGCCTGCCACTACGCCCCACTGGAACAGCTCAAGGGGGTCAGATGCGCGATGTAATCCTTGAGGCGCGGAACCTCACACGCCATTTCACACTGGGTGCCGGGCTGTTCGAACGCAAAACCAGAGTGCGCGCGGTCGATGGCGTTTCGCTGTCGGTGCGCAAGGGTGAAACCTTTGCGATTGTCGGTGAATCGGGGTGCGGAAAATCGACGCTTGCGCGCCTTTTGATGCGGCTGGATCGGCCGACCTCTGGCCAGGTCCTGTTTGAGGGGCGGGAGGTTCAGGACCTCGCCCGTCGCGAAATGGCCCCTTTGCGCCAGCAGATGCAGTTCGTCTTCCAGGACCCATTCTCGTCGCTGAATCCGCGCATGACCGTCGGCAAGCTGGTGGGCGAACCGCTGGAGGTGCATGCGCCTGAATTGGACGAGACCGCGCGCCGTGAAAAGGTGGCTACGTTGCTGGCTCAGGTTGGGTTGTTGCCGGACCACGCCAACCGCTATCCGCACGAATTCTCAGGCGGTCAAAGACAGCGGATCGGCATCGCCCGCGCGCTGGCTTCAGGACCAAGGTTGTTGATCGGGGATGAACCGGTCTCGGCATTGGATGTGTCGGTACAGGCGCAGGTGATCAATCTGTTGAATGACCTGAAACAGGATCTGGATCTGACCCTTGTGATCATCGCCCATGATCTGGCCGTGATCCGTCACATGAGCGATCGCATCTCCGTGATGTATCTGGGTAAGGTGGTCGAAACTGGCCCTGCCGATCAGGTTTTCGAAGAACCGCGCCATCCGTATACGCATGCCCTATTGTCCGCGATACCGGAACCCGAGCCGGGCCGCGACCGTGATCACATGGCGCTTAGAGGCGAAACGCCCAGTCCATCGTCTCCGCCATCGGGTTGCCGGTTTCACACCCGTTGCCCCTTTGCACAGGACGATTGCCGAGCCCAGACTCCGGTTCTTGACGATGCGGATTCGCATCATCACGTCGCCTGCCATCACTGGAAAACCATACCAGAGGCCGGAAAACCGGCCCCGCCCCGACGCCGCAGCGCCGGAGCAGAAGAGCGGTTCGCGCTGTATCGCGCGGCTGTCCAATCTCCCCAGGCTTCTGCCAAAAACAGAGAGGAAATATCATGAATGTCTTGAAAACCGGTCTTGTGGCCGGATTACTCGGCGCGACTGCCCTCAGCGCACAGGCCGCCGATCTGCGCATCGCCCTGCAATCGGACGCCGATGTGCTCGACCCTGATCAGTCCCGTACGTTCGTGGGACGCATTGTCTACGCCTCACTCTGCGACAAGCTGGTCGACATCACCCCCGATCTGGAGCTGATCCCACAACTCGCCACCGGTTGGGAATGGAGCGAGGACGGCACGTCCCTGACCATGACCCTGCGCGAAGGCGTGGTGTTCCATGACGGCACGCCCTTCAACGCACAAGCCGTGGCCGACAATATCGACCGCTCGCAGAACCTTGAGGAATCGCGCCGCAAGTCAGAACTGAAGTCGGTGACCGGAGTTGATGTGGTCGATGACTATACGGTTCGCTTCAACATGGCCGCGCCTGATGCAACTCTGCTGGCGCAATTCGCCGACCGTTCGGGCATGATGGTCTCTCCAACCGCTGCGAAAGCTGCTGGTGCAGATTTCGGGCTGAACCCAGTGTGCTCTGGCCCGTTCAAGTTTAAGGAGCGTGTGGCCCAGGACCGGATCGCGCTGGAGCGCTTCCCGGATTACTGGAACGCGGATCAGATCCACTTTGACAGTGTCACTTTCCTGCCGATCCCCGACACCACCGTACGTCTGGCCAACCTGCAATCCGGTGACATCGACATGCTGGAGCGTCTGGCCGCGACTGATCTGACGCAGGCCGAAGGAGATGCAGGCATTAATGTCGAGAGCGCTGTTTCACTTGGCTATCAGGGCATAACGATCAACGTGAACAACGGAGACAAGGGCGATAATCCCTGGGGCAACGACAAACGTCTCCGTCAGGCGCTAAGCTATGCGTTGGATCGTGACGCGATCAATCAGGTCGTGTTTGAAGGCGCCTTTGCGCCGGGCAATCAGCCCTTCCCACCCACATCACCGTGGTATGACGCCGACCATCCGGTGCCTGCACGCGATATAGACAAAGCCAAAGCGCTGCTGACCGAGGCGGGCTATCCTGATGGGATCGACCTTGAGGTTCAGGTCCCCAACACCACCGTCCCTCTGCAACTGATGCAGGTCGTTCAGGCCATGGCCGCCGAGGCCGGGATCAATATCGAGATCACGTCCAAAGAGTTCGCCACACTGCTCGCCGATCAGAGCGCTGGCGACTATCAGGCCAGCCAGATCGGATGGTCGGGCCGCGTGGACCCGGATGGCAATATCCATCAGTTCATGACCACCGGCGGCGGCATCAATGACAGCCACTATTCGGACCCGAAAGTGGACGAGATGCTGAACAATGCCCGTGCCTCAACAGACTTTGACGCACGCAAGGCTGAATATGACGCCGCGCGGGACATTCTGGCAGCGGATATGCCCATCGTTTACCTCTATCACCAGACATGGATCTGGGCACTGGATGATGGGCTCAAAGGCTTCAACCCCTATCCTGACGGCATGATCCGTCTGGAAGGCGTGAAGCTGGAGAAATAAGCCACTCACGGCCTGCCCGGCCTTTTGGCCGGGCGGGTTCCTTTGATCGAAAGCCCAAGCCATGTTGTCTTTCATTCTGCGTCGCATCCTGATTGCGATACCGACAATCCTGCTGATCTCGATCTTCGTTTTCAGCCTGCAAAAGCTGCTGCCCGGCGATCCCGTGCTGGCGATGGCAGGCGAAGAGCGTGATCCGGAAGTGCTGGAGTTCCTGCGCGAGAAATATCGCCTGAACGATCCGATCCCAGTGCAATACCTGACCTGGGTTGGCAACGCGTTGCAGGGCGATCTGGGGATTTCGCTGCGCACCAATCAGCCAGTGACCGAACTGATTGCAGAAAAGCTGCCGGTGACGATCCAGCTTGCCATTATGGCCATCCTGTTTGCGCTTGTGATCGGAATCCCGGCGGGCATCTTGTCGGCGGTGAAAAAGGGGACCGTCACAGACTACGTGGCCAACATCGTGGCGCTGTCCGGACTATCCATTCCGAATTTCTGGCTGGGGATCATGCTGATCCTGCTTGTTTCGGTAAAGCTCGACCTGTTGCCCGCCTCGGGTTACGTGCCCTTGTCTGAGGATCCGGTGAAATCCATCACCACCATGCTGATGCCCGCCTTTGTGCTGGGGACCGCACTGGCGGCAACGCTGATGCGACATACGCGGTCGGCCATGCTGGGCGTGCTGAAATCAGACTACGTGCGCACTGCCCGCGCCAAGGGTTTGCACGAACGCCGGGTCGTCCTGAAACACGCCTTCCGCAATGCGCTGACGCCGATTGTGACCCTGACCGCACTGCTGTTCGGCGAGCTGATCGCCGGAGCGGTCCTGACCGAACAAATCTTTACCATCCCAGGTTTCGGCAAGATGGTCGTCGATGCCGTGTTCAACCGCGATTATGCCGTGGTGCAGGGCATCGTATTGGTCACCGCTGTGGGTTTCATCGTGATGAACTTGCTCGCAGACGTGGCCTATGTGCTGCTCAACCCGCGCCTGAGGGCTGCCTGACATGACCGTTGCCGATCCTATCCTGTCTCGTCGTCCCGAAAACCGTGTGTGGAAGAAATTCCGCACCCACAAAAGCGCCATGCTGGGCGGCTTTCTTGTCACCTTCTTTGTGTTGATTGCCCTACTGGCCCCGATCCTGCCGGTGCCTGATCCGGCGGCCACCGATTGGGGCGCGGTGCGCAAACCACCAACCGCCGCTCATCCGTTTGGTACAGATGAAATCGGGCGCGACGTGCTGGCCCGGATGATCTGGGGGGCGCAAGCCTCGCTTCTGGCTGGGGTGGTTTCCGTTGGGATCGCGGTGATGCTGGGCGTACCTCTGGGCATCATCGCCGGGTATTTCGGTGGATGGGCCGACGCCATCATCTCACGCTGCACCGAGGCGCTGCTGGCTGCGCCTTTCCTGATCCTTGCGATCGCATTGGCGGCCTTTCTAGGGCCATCACTGACCAACGCGATGATTGCCATCGGTCTGTCAGCGACCCCGATCTTCATCCGGCTGACCCGCGGACAAGTGTTATCGGTCCGGGCTGAGGATTATGTGACCTCGGCCCGCGCCATCGGATTGCCCACGGCGAAGATCCTCAGCCGCTACATCTTTCCCAACGTGCTGCCACCGGTGCTGGTGCAGGCCACGCTCACCATCGCCACCGCGATCATCGCGGAGGCGTCGTTGTCCTTCCTCGGCCTCGGCCAACAACCTCCAGCACCCAGCTGGGGATCGATGCTGAATACGGCCAAGAACTTCCTCAACCAGGCCCCATGGATGGCCATGTGGCCGGGCATCGCGATCTTCCTCGTTGTGCTGGGGTTCAACCTTCTGGGCGACGGGCTGCGCGATGCGCTTGACCCGCGCGAACACTGAATTTCGGAGACAAAGAACATGTCAGATTTCACCACCCGCCCCGAGATCCGAGGCACCTTCGGAGTCGTCACCTCGACCCATTGGATCGCCTCGGCTGTGGGCTTTGGCATTCTGGAAAAGGGTGGCAACGCCTTTGACGCCGCAGTTGCCACGGCAATGACCTTGCAAGTGGTTGAGCCGCATCTGAACGGCCCGGCAGGCGACATGCCCGCGATTTTCCACTCGGCCAAAACCGGCAAGACCGAGGTGCTGTGTGCGCAAGGTCCCGCCCCCGCTGCTGCGACAATCGAACACTATACCGGGTTGGGTCTGAATCTGATCCCCGGTTCTGGTCTGTTGGCCACAGTGATCCCCGGAGCCTTCGATGGTTGGATGCTGATGCTGCGCGATCATGGCTCACTGCCGCTACGCGATGTGATGGCGCCCGCTATCGCCTACGCGCGCGACGGGCACCCTGTGCTTCCGCGCGTGGCGCATACCATCAACGGTCTTTCAGATTTCTTTGAAGACGAATGGCCTACATCCGCAGAAACCTGGATGCCGGACGGCAAAGCCCCCGAGCCGCACAGCAACTTTGCCAATCCGGCGCTGGCGGCGACCTATGAACGCCTTGTGACAGATGCCGAAGCTGCGCATAAAGATCGTCTGGAGCAGATCGATGCGGCGCGGCGCGTGTGGCGCGAAGGCTTTGTCGCGGATCGCATCTTCGAATATCTGGCCGATGCCAAGGTCATGGACGTGTCAGGCCAGCGCAACAGCGGGGTCATGGCGCGTAAGGACATGGCCGACTGGCAAGCAACCTACGAAGAGACACTCACCTACAACTACCACGGATGGACCGTTCATAAGACTCACGCCTGGAGTCAGGGGCCGGTCTTGTTGCAAGCTTTGGCCATCCTCAAGGGGATTGATCTGGGCGCAATGGACCCGAACGGGGCCGAGTTCGTGCACACGGTGATTGAGGCGATGAAACTCGCCTATGCAGATCGCGAGGCTTACTATGGTGATCCGGCGTATAGCGAAATCCCGATGGACTATATGCTAAGCGACGAATACGCCGCCCAGCGCCGCGCCATGATCGGCCCGGATGCATCACAGGATCAACGCCCGGGCCGGGTGCCCGGTTTTGAACACTTGGCAGACGCCTATGTCGCTCGCGCAGCGCGTGATTTCTCGGCCAGAACCGGGGCCAGCGCGGGTGAACCGACCATGTCGCATCTGACCGAGAAACGCGGTGACACCGTGCATCTGGACGTGATCGACCGCTGGGGGAACATGGTGTCGGCAACGCCGTCCGGGGGGTGGTTGCAAAGCTCACCCGTCATCCCGGGGCTGGGATTTCCGCTCAACAGCCGGGCACAGATGTTCTGGTTGGAACCTGGCTTGCCGACCTCGCTGGCACCCGGACGCAGGCCACGTACGACACTGACACCCAGCCTTGCGGAAAAGGACGGGGTCCAGCTGGTCTTCGGCACTCCCGGAGGAGATCAGCAAGACCAATGGCAATTGATCTGGTTCTTGCGTTTCGTGCATTTCGGGCTGGGGCTGCAGGAATGCATGGACGCGCCACTGTTCCATTCGATGCATTTTCAGGGCTCGTTCTATCCCCGCGCCACAGCGCCCGGCGAGATGATGATCGAGGAAACCTTTGGCGAGACCGTGATCGAGGACCTGCGCGCGCGCGGTCACAAGATCACCGTGGCCGAGCCCTGGACAGTTGGGCGCCTCACCGCAGCCCTTCGGGAAAAAGATGGAACCTTGCGCGCGGCGGCAACACCGCGGCTGATGCAGGCTTATGCAATAGGACGCTGACATGACGTATTCCCTGATCGCAAAAGACCCCGAGACCGGAGCCATCGGCCTGATCGTGGCCAGCCGCTTCTTCGCTTGCGGCGCGCGCGTTCCGTGCGTTGGTGCGCGCAGTGCGATTGCCTCTCAGGCGTTCTCGAACCCGGTCTGGGGAACCGAAGGGCTCAGGCGGCTTGAGGCGGGCGAAGCTGCGCAGGCGGTTCTGGATGATCTCGTCACCCGGGATTCAGGTCGGGACGCGCGACAAGCCCACCTAATGGACGCACAGGGCAACTTTGCGGCCTATACCGGGGCTGATTGCGTCGACTGGGCCGGGCATCGGCTCGGTGAGGCACATTCGGTTGCAGGCAACATGCTGGCTGGGCCGGATGTCGTGGACGCCACTTTCGAAACCTACGCCTCGGAAACCGGCCTGCCCTTTCCAGAACGCCTGATGGCGGCCATGGAGGCTGGCGAGCGCGCGGGGGGCGACAAACGCGGCAAACAGGCCGCCGGTCTTGTCATTCATCGCGGGCAATCGCATGCATGGCTGGATATGCGCAGCGACGACCACGCTGACCCTCTGGCCGAACTGCGCAGGCTTTATGATGTGGCTGCTGAGCGGTATCTACATTTTGCGGAGGCGATGCCCAGCGAGCAGAATTTCTCGGGCAATCCCGACCGGGGCGCGCTGGAAGAGGCGATTGCCCGCGCGGACGCGAAACGTCAGGCCGAAGGGCGGGTAAGCCGCTCGCTGGCCAGCGACCCCGCGTGAGATATGGGCGGGATTGACCTTTCCACTCTGGCAACGCTGATCGCCATCGCAGGTGCGGCCGGAGTGTTTGGTGGTATTCTGGCCGGTTTGCTGGGCGTTGGCGGAGGGATCGTTATCGTTCCGGCGCTTTACTTTGCCTTGTCATTGACCGGCAGCAATCCTGCACTGACGATGCAGGTTGCAGTGGGTACGTCGCTGGCAACCATCGTGTTCACGGCGCTGTCCTCA
Source organism: Ruegeria sp. AH3 (assembly GCF_056536265.1). NCBI lineage: Bacteria > Pseudomonadati > Pseudomonadota > Alphaproteobacteria > Rhodobacterales > Roseobacteraceae > Ruegeria > Ruegeria sp. AH3. The sequence goes on along the minus strand of NZ_JBQFJL010000002.1, from coordinate 405,388 downwards.
AGCTGGGGGCACTACAAGCGTGGGGCGTTGGACATGGCGCTGCTGAAACGCTGGGCCCCGGCCATTCTGGTTGGAGTGATCATTGGCGGCCTGCTTGGCGGCGTGGTCAGCGGCTATATTCTGGTCGCCGTCTTCGCGACGGTTGCTGCTCTAGTGGCGCTGGACATGATCTTTCGCAAACCCGGCAATAGCGGCCCGCCGCGCAGTTTTTCTCCGCGCGTCTGGGCTACGACCGGTGTGTTTGCCGGTGCGATTTCCGCGATGATGGGCATCGGTGGCGGTACTGTCTGCGTACCGGTTCTCAACTTTCTGGGCTACGACATCCGACGCGCGGTGGGCACCTCGGCGGCAATCGGCTTTGTCATCGGCCTGCCGGGCGCGCTGATCTATGCCGGAACAGGTCTGGGGCAATCCGGCTTGCCGCCTTTCTCCATCGGTTACGTCAATCTGGTCGCCGCAGCGCTGATCATCCCGCTGACAACCAGCTTTGCCCATGTGGGCGTCCGCATCGCGCACACGATTTCGCAACGTGCCTTACGCCTTGCCTTTGGTGCATTCCTGATGCTTACGTCTTTGCGCATGTTTTACGACCTGACCGGAGCGTTCTGAACTTGGGAAATTGTCCAACAGATACTGAGCTGACCGCCGCCCTGCGCGCTGGGATCGAAACCGGCGATTTCCTGAAGAACGGCAAGTTGCTGCCCGAACGCGCACTGGCCGAAGCGCTAACCGTTACCCGCGCCCGTATGCGTCGGATTCTGGATCAGCTCGAGGAAGAAGGCACCGTGTTTCGCAGGCACGGACAAGGCACGTTCGTGTCACCACCCCCGGCCGTTGGCGCAAGCCCGTTCCGCGCCGTTGCAGCCAAGGTTATGCCCCGTGATGTCATGGAAGTACGTCTGGAGATTGAACCGGCATTGGCGGCATTAGCGGCACAACGCGCCTCGATCAAAGAATTGCGAACGCTTGAACAACTCATGAGGGCCACACTGGATGCTGCCGATACGCAGGCTTACGGGGTTGCCGATGATGTGTTTCACTACAAAATCGCGGAACTGGCTCACAATCCGTTGTTCCTGACGGTATATGACTCGATCCGCGCTGTACGGAAGCAATCTGAATGGACACGTCAGCGCGAGACACAATATTCGTCCGCGACTCTGGTACGCCTCGGCGAACAGCACGAACTGTTGTTCAGCAACATCGCATCACGCGACAGCCAGGCCGCCGCAGAGGTCATGCAATCGCATCTGCTTTCGGTATCAAACGCCATGCTACGAGACAGGACATATGCGCAAGCCGAGAACCTCACCGAGCAGCCAGAAGGTTAGCATGACCTTGGCGTCTTCCATCAGGTTTGGATGACCCCCTCTCGTCCACCCTCCTAATACAAGACAGAGACAGAGAAAGATGCCCACACTATTCAGCAGCTTTCACCTTCGTGATGTGACGTTCAAAAACCGTATCGCTGTCTCACCGATGAGCCAGTATCGCGCCGTGGAAGGCCGGGCCAATGACTGGCATCTTGTGCATCTGGGACGGTTTGCCATGGGCGGAGCGTCGCTGGTCTATGCTGAGGCGACGGCGGTGACCCGCGACGGGCGTCGCACGCCAGGGGATCTGGGCCTTTGGGACGACAGCCAGATTGAACCACTGAGGCGTATCGCTGAGTTTATCACGCGCGAAGGTGCGGTACCGGGCATCCAGCTGAGCCATGCGGGGCGCAAAGCATCCGAGCGACGGCCTTGGCACGGCGAAACGCCACTGGATGAGGAGGATGTAAGCGCACGCAACGAAGAGGCGTGGCCGGCCATTGCGCCATCTGCCCTCCCCTATGCCGAAGGTTGGCCGACGCCGCGGGAAATGACGCAAAGCGATATCGAAGCCGTCATTTCCGCATTTGGTTCCGCTGCGAGACGTGCCCATTCCGCCGGTTTCAAGGTGATCGAAATCTATGCGGCCCACGGCTTTCTGGTGCATCAGTTTTTGTCACCGGTGACCAATCAGAGACAGGACAGATGGGGCGGCAATGCAGAGAACCGAATGCGGTTTGCCGTTGAGGTCGCACGCGAAATCCGCAGAAACTGGCCCGAGGGTTTGCCACTGGCCTTTCGCCTGTCAGCGACCGATTGGCTGGAGTCGGGGCTGACCGTCGAGGACACGGTTGAGATCGCGGCAGCGCTCAAATCGGTGGGTGTCGACCTGATCGATTGCAGCTCGGGCGGGATCGGTGGCAAAGAGAGGCCGCAACGGATGACCATTGCACAAGGGTTTCAGGTGCCTTTCGCCGCGCAGATCAAGGCGCAGGCAGATATTCCCACCATGGCCGTCGGCTTTCTGTGGGACCCGAAGGTTTGCAACGCTGTCATAGAACGGGGCGACGCCGACATGATCGCCCTCGCACGTGAGCTGTTGGACGACCCCAACTGGCCCCTGCACTGTGCTGCGGAACTGGGGGAGGACACTGGTCACGCCCGCTGGCCCGTCGAGGCGGGCTGGTGGCTGATGAAGCGAGAGCGGCTGCTGTCCAAACTTGGTCTGCATCCGCTCTAGTCACCTGCCAGCAATCGGAATGCGATTGGTCCTGAATCCGGATTGCAGGTAAGACGACGGTAGCTAAAGCGCAATTTGCCCATTTCTTAGGCGATCCACCGAAAAGCGCTTAACGAATAACCACGCACTCCAGGTTGGTGGCCACCAGCGTTGTCGAGGAGTGGTTTCCAAACGCGCTAACGCGGAAACACGGGACTCGAACCAACGCGTTGCGGGTGCGATATTACTCAACTTGCCTCCATATTGCCCACATCGGAAAGGGTGCAGCCACGTGCGAAAGGCTCAGTGAGCCTCAGCACCAAGCGGCTGGGTGACAGAACGGTGTTGGATGTCCTGCACCAATCCGGCTCGTTTAAGTGTCTGTTTCCCCGCGCGCTCTCGCCTGAATTGGACACGGTTCTGCTGAATACTGCCGGTGGCGTTACGGGAGGTGACTCATTTCGGTTCAGTGGCACAGTTGCCACGGGAACGACACTTACGCTGACCACTCAGGCCTGCGAACGCATCTACAAAGCCAAGCCCGGCCCCTCCGGCCAGGTCACCAACCATCTGACGGTTGGGTCAGGTGCACGGGTGAACTGGTTACCTCAGGAAACGATCCTGTTCAACGGCTGTGCTCTCGACCGCCGACTGCTTATCGAGATGGCACCCGATACAACAACGCTGTTGGTCGAGCCATTGGTCTTCGGGCGCGCTGCGATGGGAGAGACCCTGACTGATATCCGCCTGCGTGACCGGATCGAAATCCGGCGCGATGGCATGCCTATCTTTCTGGATTCCATACGGTTCTCAGGTGACCTGCACAGCCATCTCTCGGGGCAGAACATAGCCAATGGCTCCCTTGCGATGGCGTTGGTCATCTTTGCCGGGCCCTCGGCCGAGGGTCAGTTAGACACTGTGCGCCGGATGCTGCCCGATACTGCCGGAGCCAGCCTGATCGGAAATGATCTTCTGGTCATCCGGATGCTGGCCCAGAACAGCTTCACTCTGCGCAAGGCTCTGCTGCCGGTTCTGCGCCGGTTGAACAACGATACCTTACCACGATGCTGGATGCTCTGACATGAACCTGACCCCACGCGAGAAAGACAAACTGTTGGTCGCCATGGCTGCCGAAGTTGCCCGTAAGCGGCTGGCAAGAGGCGTCAAACTGAACCACCCCGAGGCGATTGCTCTGATCTCCGACGCGGTGGTCGAAGGCGCGCGCGATGGCCGGTCCGTGGCTGACATGATGCAGGCGGGGGCCGAGGTGATCACCCGTGCACAATGCATGGAAGGTGTGCCCGAGATGATCCACGAGGTTCAGGTCGAAGCCACCTTTCCGGATGGCACCAAGCTGGTGACCGTTCACAATCCCATTCGCTAACGAAGGAACTCTGATATGACCCGTATGCTCTTCCCTGCCCTGATCCTGGCCGGTCCTGCCGCCGCCCATACCGACGCACATATACACGCCCACGGCACCGACTATGCCACACTTGGTATTGGTCTGGCGGCGGCAGCGCTGGCCATGGTGGCGCTGATGATCAAGCTGAACAAATGATCCCCGGAGAAATCATTCCGGCCGAAGGCTCTCTGACGCTCAATGCCGGACGACGCAGTCGCCTTGTCGTTGTCGCCAATACCGGTGATCGACCGGTGCAGGTCGGCAGCCATTACCATTTTGCCGAAGCAAACTCGGCTTTGGACTTTGATCGTTACGCTGCCTTGGGGATGCGCGCGGACATACCCGCTGGCACTGCTGTCCGCTTTGAACCGGGACAGATCCGCGAGGTCATGCTGGTGCCGTATGAGGGGCGTCGGCACATCTATGGCTTTAACATGCACATCATGGGGGCTTTGAAAGATGCCGGGCAAGATAAGTCGGAGTGACTATGCCTCGATGTTCGGTCCCACGGTCGGCGACAAGGTACGTCTGGCCGACACTGACCTCATCATCGAGGTTGAAAAGGACCTGATCGTGGATCGCGCGACCGCCGCGCGCTTCAGTGAAACGGGTCATCGCGAAGACGTCTATGGGGAAGAGGTCAAGTTCGGCGGCGGCAAAGTCATTCGCGATGGGATGGGACAGTCACAGGTTACTCGCGCCGCAGGTGCTGTGGATACGGTGATCACCAACGCGCTGATCGTGGATCATTCTGGTATCTACAAGGCAGATGTGGGCTTGAAGGACGGACGCATTGCCAAGATCGGCAAGGCTGGCAACCCCGACACCCAGCCCGGGGTCGACATCATCATCGGACCCGGCACCGAGGCCATCGCGGGCGAAGGGCGTATCCTGACCGCAGGTGGGTTCGACAGCCATATCCACTTCATCTGCCCGCAACAGATCGAGGACGCTCTGCATTCCGGCCTCACAACCATGCTGGGCGGCGGAACCGGTCCCGCGCATGGCACTCTCGCCACGACCTGCACCCCCGGCCCCTGGCATATCGGGCGGATGCTGCAGGCGGCGGATGCCTTCCCCATGAACCTTGCCTTTGCGGGCAAGGGCAACGCCTCATTGCCTGCGGCACTAGAGGAACAGGTAAAAGCCGGAGCTTGCGCTCTGAAACTGCATGAGGATTGGGGCACCACACCCGCTGCTATCGATTGCTGCCTCTCGGTGGCTGATGCGATGGACGTTCAGGTGATGATCCACACCGATACGCTCAATGAATCCGGCTTTGTGGAAAACACCGTGGCCGCCATGAAAGGGCGTACCATCCATGCCTTCCACACCGAAGGCGCGGGCGGAGGTCACGCCCCGGATATCATCAAGATCTGCGGCGAGAACCATGTTCTGCCCTCATCGACCAATCCCACGCGGCCCTTCACGGTCAATACGGTCGAAGAGCACCTCGATATGCTGATGGTCTGCCACCACCTCGACAAATCCATCCCCGAGGACGTAGCCTTTGCAGAAAGCCGCATCCGGCGCGAGACGATTGCGGCCGAGGACATCCTGCATGACATGGGCGCATTCTCGATCATCGCCTCTGACAGCCAGGCGATGGGACGCGTGGGGGAGGTACTGATCCGCACCTGGCAAACCGCTGACAAGATGAAGAAACAACGCGGCCGCCTGCCCGAGGAAACCGGCGAGAACGACAACTTCCGCGTTCGCCGCTATATCGCTAAATACACGATCAACCCTGCCATTGCCCACGGCCTCAGCCATGAGATCGGCAGTATCGAAGAGGGCAAGCGCGCTGATCTGGTCCTGTGGAACCCAGCCTTTTTCGGAGTGAAGCCCGAGATGGTTCTGTTAGGTGGTACAATCGCCTGTGCACAAATGGGCGATCCAAACGCCTCGATACCAACCCCGCAGCCGGTCTATAGCCGTCCGATGTTTGGCGCTTATGGGCGCTCGGTCGAACACTCGGCGATCACATTTATCTCTAAGGCCGCGCAAGCCGAGGGGATTGGTGATACACTGGGACTGGCCAAGCAGACCGTCGCGGTCCGCAACACGCGGAATATCGGCAAGAAAGATTTGTTGCTGAACAACGCGACTCCGCATGTCGAAGTCGACCCCGAAACCTATGAGGTCCGCGCCGACGATGAGCTGCTGACCTGTCAGCCCGCCGAAGTTCTGCCCATGGCGCAGCGCTATTTCATGTTCTGAGACCCCAAGAGGCCCCCGATGACTCCTGAAATCAAAACTGCCCGCATCTATCACGATCACTCACATGCCCCGGCTCATGCGCAGGTCTCGCTGGACTATGACGGGCGCTTCCTGCGTCGAAAAATGCTTGCCACCGACGATGGAGAGGCGTTTCTGGTCGACCTGGCCCAAACCTTGTCGCTGGATCACGGCGGTGTCCTGATACTGGAGGACGGTCGCAAGGTCGAAGTGATCGCTGCACCGGAACAATTGCTGGAAGTGACCGGAGGTAACCTTCTTCGCCTGGCTTGGCATATCGGCAACCGCCATACGCCTTGTCAGATTGAACAGGATCGTCTGCTGATCCAGCGTGACCATGTCATCCGGGATATGCTTGGTAAATTGGGGGCGACCACCCGCGAAGTGGTTGAACCCTTCACACCCGAGGGCGGCGCATATGGTCATGGTAGGACCCATGGTCACGCCCACTAACGCAGATATCCTGACGCTGACCCAGTGGTTGTCGCCCGCTTATCCGGTGGGTGGCTTCGCCTATTCCCATGGTTTGGAATGGGCAATCGATTGCGGTGATGTTCAGACGGCCGACGACACCAAAGCCTGGATTGCGGACGTGATCAGCTTCGGCGCGGGCTGGTCCGACTGCGTGTTTCTGGTATCGGCATACAAAGCTCAATCGGCCGAAGCATTGCACGAGGTCGACGTGCAGGCGCGCGCGTACTGTGCCTCATGCGAGCGATTGCAGGAAACGCACCTTCTGGGTCAGGCCTTCTGTGAAGTGACCGCAGCGGTTTGGGCGCTGGATCTCGCCGCTCTGACCTACCCGGTTGCTGTTGGTTGTGCGGCGCGTTTGCGGGGATTGCCGGTCGAGCTAACCACTCAGATGTTTCTGCACAGTTTCATGTCCAACCTCACCGCTTGCGCGACGCGTCTGATACCGTTGGGGCAGACACAAAGTCAGCGCGTCGTACACGAAATGACGCCCGTTTGCGCCCGTGTTGCCTCGGACGCTCAGACAGCCAGCCTGGACGACCTGAGCGCAACCAGTTTTCTGGCCGACATCGCATCGATGAAACACGAAACACAACATTCGAGGATCTTCAGAACATGAGCAACATGAACGGCCCGCTTCGCGTTGGTATCGGCGGCCCCGTGGGCGCGGGCAAAACCACGCTGACGGCAGCCTTGTCCGAGGCGCTGCGGGACAAGCTGTCGGTTGGAGTGATTACAAACGATATCTATACTCAGGAAGATGCCGAAGCCCTATTGCGCATGCAGATCTTGCCTCGGGATCGTATCATCGGGGTGGAAACGGGCGGTTGTCCGCATACTGCGATCCGAGAGGACGCCTCGATCAATCTGGCGGCCGTCGCCGAAATGCAGGCCCGCCATCCAGACCTTGATGTTATTCTGATCGAAAGCGGTGGCGACAATCTGTCCGCGACCTTCAGCCCGGAATTGGCGGATCTGACCATCTACGTGATTGATGTCGCCGCTGGTGAAGAGATCCCGCGCAAAGGAGGTCCCGCGATCAAGAAGTCAGACATCCTGATCATAAACAAAACCGATTTGGCACCCCATGTCGGTGCGTCATTGGAAGTCATGGAACGCGATGCGCAAACCATGCGAAATGGACGGCCCTTTCTGCTGACGTCGCTTCGTCACAGGAAAGGCGTTGATGCGATTGTCGATCTGCTTGTCCAGCAGGGTGGACTAGGCGTATCGGCCACCCACTAACCGTCGCCTTGGATTATCTTCAACGGTGTTTGGATTCTCGGGCTTTGCCGCTAGTCTATGATCAAGTGAGTTCCATTTGATCGAAGCTACATCGTGCGCTCTATCATATCACCGGAAACCATCGCCAAATGGCAGCGGATCGTCGATCTGATCGCACGCGTTGCGGACGTACCCGCAAGTCTTGTCATGCGCACGCATGAACCGCACCATTCGGTCTTTGTCACCAGCCACAACGAAGGAAACCCTTATGCGATCGGTCGCCGTTTCACGCTAAACGAAAAGCTCTATTGCTATGGCGTTCTGGAATGCAACGGTGAGCTTACTGTCGAGGATGCCGCCAGCAATCCGAGATGGCAGGACAATGATGATATGGAACTTGGGATGCGATTCTATATCGGATATCCGCTGAAATGGCCGGATGGATCGATATTCGGTACAATCTGCGTTCTGGATTCACGTCGAAATCGGCGCGCCTTGCTATTCCGAGAGGGGCTACAGGAATTCGCCAGGGTTATCGAAGACGACCTTGCGCTGTTGATAGAGATCCAGCGGCGCACCGAGCTTGAGAAAGAGTTGCAGGCAACGTTGGACCAGTTGGAGCAACGTGTCGCCAATCGCACCAAGGATCTTGAAGAGGCGAACGCTGCGTTGCGCGTATTGCTCAATAGCGTGGAAACCTCACGCGAAGACTATGACGAAAAAATATTGCGCCAGATCAAAGGTCTCGTTGTCCCATATCTCTCCAAACTGCGCGGGCGGCTGGATCACGACCCTGCCGGGCAGGCTTATCTCGAACTTGCTGAAGAAAACCTCAAATCGATCACTTCAGAGATGAGCGATCATCTGACCACGATCTTCGAAGCTTTGACACCTGTCGAACAGGAAATCGCGCAGTTGATCATGCGCGGGCAAACCACAAAGGATATCGCGCGAACGCTATCGCGCGAGCCCAGCACGATCGAGTTTCATCGAAACAACATTCGCGCCAAGCTTGGATTAAAGCGCAGCGGCAAGAACCTGCGTAGCCTGTTGTTGGCCGCGCAGTAAAACATGGGGATGACCCCCATGTTTTCCCCGTGTTTTTCCGATGCGAAGGCTAAGACATCCGATGGTTACCCTAAGTCAGGTCCGGGTCAGAACCGGATCGGATGACAACAGGGAAATCTAAACGATGGAAAAAGACGATCTGAACCTGAAACCGACACTATTGCGCGGCAACGAGGATGACTTGGCGCCGGGCTTGTCGCGACGCTCCTTTTTTATGGCTGCCGGTGCTGCTGGCGTAGGTGGTGCGGCCTCACTTCTGACAACCACATCTGCCAAGGCGCAATCCACCGATTGGACTCAACCCGGCAACAACAATGGTGTCATCGAGTTGCAGAAGACCACCGGGCAGTCGGTAGATGGCGCAGTCGGAATCGACTATTTCGGCCATTGCGCAATCAAAATAACTTCGCCGGGCGGGGCAACCGTTCTGTTCGATCCCTGGCGCGATGATCCCTCGGGCGCATGGGGTCTATGGTTCAAGAATGAATTCCCGGAAACCCCGGTCGACATCTGCATGTCAACGCACACGCATTTCGATCACGACGCCATTCATCGCCCAATCTCGACCATGGTGCTGGACCGGATGGTTGGAAATTTTGAATTCGCAGACATCAAGATTACAGGCTTTGCTGACAAACATGTCTGCCGGGCTCCGGGCTGGTATGACTGGACCAACGCCTTGGGTGAATTCGGCGTTCAGGCCTGCCCACCGGACAACGTCAGCCATATGGATATGGTGGTCTATCTCGTCGAAACGGGAGGAATTCGAACCCTGATCTGGGGTGACAATCGGCACAACCCGCCACAGGAGTTCTGGGATGCCATCGGACAGGTCGACGTACTGACTCTGCCAGTGGACGGATCACAGCATATTCTGGACTATAAGCAGGGAGATGACATTGTCGCGCGTCTCAAACCCAAAGTCATTATTCCAACCCACTACCTGAACGAAACGACCAGCTATACCCTGACAACGCTGCAGCATGCAGACGATTGGGTAAAATCGCAAAGAAGCTACAAGATGCTGGACTCGGCCAGCCTGTCGCTTGAAGCCGGTGAAGTGGCAGGAATGGATCGCGAATTTCTCTACTTTGGTCACAATGCACTTGTGAGCTAATTCCCCCCAGCCCTGGGCGATCTGGAACTTGTCGCCCGGGGATCCTACCGCTCATGTCGAAAATGATCACGATACCGACAGCACGATACGTGAGATCAAAACGGCATTGAGCCTGACTGTGAAATACAGTAGCGGTCCCCGCGCCGGTCGCAGCCTACCCGGTTATCAAAACAAGGACTGACATCATGAAAACGACTTTGGTCTGCTCTGGCGGACTGGATTCTGTGTCTCTGGCACATGTGCTGGCGGGCCAGGGACACCTATCGCGCCTGGTCTCATTCGACTATGGCCAACGACATACAAAAGAGCTCGACTTTGCCGCCGCCTGTGCCACACGGCTGGGCGTCCCCCATCATCTGATCGATCTGCGCTCGGTCGGGGCGACGTTGACCGGATCGGCATTGACCGATGATCTGGACGTGCCCGACGGTCATTATGAAGAAGAGACCATGAAGGTAACCGTGGTCCCAAATCGCAACGCCATCATGCTGACGATTGCATACGGCATCGCATCGGCACAGGGGGATGATACGGTGGCGACTGCGGTGCATGGAGGGGATCATTTTATCTATCCCGATTGCCGCCCTGATTTCACCGATGCTTTCGATACCATGCAACGTGCAGCTCTGGACGGCTACGCGCAGGTCGCTTTGCATGTACCATTCGTGCATCGCGCGAAAGCCGATATCGTAGCGGACGGCGCGCGGGTTAACACGCCATTTGACCAGACGTGGTCCTGCTACAAAGGCGGCGATCTGCATTGCGGGCGCTGTGGCACTTGCGTTGAACGGCGCGAAGCATTCGATCTGGCGGGCGTTCCCGATCCAACCCTCTATGCAGACCCAGAGTTCTGGCGTCAGGCGGTCGAGAGGAAACGCGCCTGATGTACAGGATCACCAAGGAATTTCACTTCTCCGCTTCACATCAACTAACCCACCTGCCTGACGATCACCAATGCGCGAGACTACATGGGCATAATTATATCGTCGTGGTCGAACTTGCCTCGCGCGATCTGAATAACGACGGGTTCGTGCGGGACTATCATGAACTGAAACCACTCAAGAGTTATATTGACGAAACGTTCGATCATCAGCACCTGAATGATGTACTGAACTGCGTGACCACCGCCGAAAACATGGCGCGGCATTTCTATGATTGGTGCACCGCACGCTGGCCGGAAACGGCTGCAGTGAAAGTATCCGAGACGCCCAAGACCTGGGCCGAGTACCGGCCATGACCCTGCGCATCGCAGAAATCTTTGGCCCCACCGTTCAGGGCGAGGGCGCACTGATCGGACAACCCACTGTCTTTGTGCGCAGCGGTGGCTGCGACTTCCGTTGCGCGTGGTGCGATAGCCTGCACGCGGTCGACAGCGCCTTTCGCCACGATTGGAAGGCCATGAGCACCGAGGATATCTGGACCGAAGTTCAACACCTGTCCGGCGGGCAGCCTTTGACCGTGTCCCTGTCGGGCGGCAACCCCGCCATTCAGGACTTCGGACCGCTGATCCGGCACGGTTCGGATGCGGGTTACCTCTTTGCCTGCGAGACACAAGGCTCGGTCGCAAAACCTTGGTTTACGGATCTGGCCAATCTGGTGCTCAGCCCGAAACCGCCCAGCAGCGGTGAGCAGATGGACTGGGCCATGTTCGAGGCTTGTCTGGCGGTCCGCCCCGAAAACACCGTTCTGAAGATCGTAATCTTCGATGAGACCGATTTCACCTGGGCGCAGGATGTAGCCAACCGCTATCCGCATCTGCCCTTGTACCTGCAGCCCGGCAACCCGGAAACCGACCCCGATCTGCCGGTCGATCTGACTCAGGCAACCGGACGGCTGGAATGGCTGATTGACAAAACCCTGAGCGTTGGGTGGTTCACCCCGCGTATCTTGCCCCAGTTGCACGTGCTGGTCTGGGGCAACAAACGCGGCGTATAACGAACGGAGACGGCTATGAGCGATATCTACAGCAACCTTACCCAACTGGGCGGCGACACCGTCCTGCCGACCAATCCTGACGAAGCCGTTTTGGAGCGGGTGCAAAACCCGCAATCTGACGTGTATTACAATGTGCGTTTCACTGCGCCCGAATTCACATCGCTTTGCCCGATGACCGGGCAGCCGGACTTTGCCCATCTGGTCATCGACTATGTACCCGGCGACTGGCTGGTAGAAAGCAAATCGCTGAAACTGTTTCTGGGTTCTTTCCGCAACCACGGGGCGTTTCACGAGGATTGCACGATTTCGATTGCCCGCCGCCTGCAAGAGTTTATGAAACCGCGCTGGCTGCGCATAGGCGGCTACTGGTATCCGCGTGGTGGCATCCCGATCGACGTGTTCTGGCAAACCGGACCCTTGCCCGAGAATGTTTGGGTTCCTGATCAGGGTGTTCCGCCTTATCGCGGGCGTGGCTGAACTGTTGGCTGAAAGCTACGCTCTGAAATCCAGCTCGTTTCCTGAACAGGTTGCGAGCGCCAGTGCTTCACCGTGCATAGCAGAATTCAGGTCCAACAGATCTTACGTGCGACCGTTCTCAACCGTCGCACGCCGCCATTAGGCGATAGGTGATCTGGGCCGCGGTAAAATCCCACGCCGCTTCGCCGTTGGGCGCAAGTTCGACAACGTCGAAACCGACACAGCGTCGGCCTTTCAGCGCATTTTCTACAAGGTGCAATGCCTGATAGAACGATAATCCGCCTGGAACCGGTGTTCCCGTTGCAGGCATCTGACTGGGGTCTAAACCATCCACATCAAAGCTCACATAGATCAGTTCGGGGAAGTCTTCCGGTAATTCCACCGATAAGATGTTTCCCGTTACCAGTTCCTCGGCGTCCACGTGAAAGACCTTGTTGGCCAAACGACTTTCTGCTTCCTGTAGGCAAAGCGCGCGCACACCGAACTGAGCCAGACGAATGCCATCTTCGACCAGCAGGTGCATCACCGACGCATGGGAGTGTTTTTCACCCTGATAGGCAATCCGCAGATCAGCATGGGCGTCAACCTGCACGATGCCGATGGGTCGGCCCAATGCACGCGCGACTCCGGAAACCGCGCCGTAACTCAGGGAGTGTTCGCCGCCCAAAGTCACGGGGATTTTGCCAGCTTTCGCGACGGCTTCGGTCGCGGCAGCTATGCGCTCCATCACCTCAGGCAGTGGCCCTTGGCAATCAATCGGTTGGTGCGTATAGATGCCTGCGCCGCAGGGTTCCTTGCCTTTGCACAGGCGTTCAAGCTCGTTAGATGCCTCGATGATTGCGTCTGGTCCGGATGCCGTGCCAGAACCGTATGAGACGGTGCGCTCCAACGGTACAGGAATGACATGAAAACGTCCGGCTACATCCCGTTCCGCCTGGGTAAGCTCACTGTCCAGAAAAACGCTCATGAGAGCCTCTCCTTAAAATCTTCATAACCAAACTGTTTCACGATTTTCAGCGCATCGGTCTCGCTGTTCCACAGGGCGATGGCGGGCAACGGGACACCATTGAAGGTGTTGGTTTTGACCATCGAATAATGCGCCTGATCGAGGAACGCAAAGCGCTGCCCGATGGTCAGCGAAGCGGGCCATGTGTAATCCCCGATCACATCCCCCGCGAGGCAGGACGGACCGCCCAGCCGATAGGTTGTTCCCACCACAGCTTCATGCATCAGCGCGGGGCGATACGGGGCTTCAATCACATCTGGCATATGACATGTCGCCGAGATGTCTGTGATCGCGAGATTCATGCCGTTGACAGGTAAATCGAGAATTTCACCCACCAAAATACCCGCATCCAGCGCCACAGCCTCACCCGGTTCTAGATAAACATCAACCTGATGCTTGGTTCGAACCTCCTGAAGGAATGCAACCAATGCGTCACGATCATAATCCGCACGGGTTATGTGATGCCCTCCTCCGAAGTTCACCCATTTCAGGTTAGGCAGATAGGGAGCCAGCTGAGGTTCAACTGCGGCCCATGTCCGGGCCAACGGTTCAAAACCCTGCTCACATAGTGTGTGCATGTGAACGCCATCCACGCCTGCCATGTTTTCGTCCGTCAGAGAACTGACAGGCGTGCCGAGCCGGGAACATGGCGCGCAAGGATCGTATTTCGGAATTTCACCCTCCGAGTGCTCGGGGTTGATCCGCAGCCCAACCTGCACACTGGCGTTCCGGGCCTGATCGAGGAAACGGTCTTTCTGCGCGGGGCTATTGAAGATGATATGATCAGAGAGCGCCAATATCTCGGCCATGTCCTGTGCTTTGTAGCCCGCGCAGAACGTTGCAACCTCACCCCCGTATTCTTCGCGCCCCAATCGCGCCTCGAAGATACCACTGGCGCAGGTGCCGCCGAGATATCTCTGCACCAGAGGCGCCAGAGAATACATGGAAAAGGCCTTGAGCGCGCTCAGAACATGTGCGCCAGTTCGATCCGAGACATCCTTTAGGATCGACAGGTTCCGCTCGACAGCCTTTTCGTCAACGACAAAACAGGGCGAAGGAACGCGGCTCAGGTCAAAATCGCGAAAGGCACCAGCATCGCCGGCCTGTGTCGTCATCATCTCGGACATGGGTCCCACCTGGTCAGGGCGCAGGAAGGGTGTCCCTCCCGCGCGGTCTTGTTATGGATCAGAACGTAACCGGGCCGTCCAGTTCATGCACTTGCCAGGGCAAACCATGGTCATTCAGCATATCCATGAAATTGTCGGGATCCAGCTGCTCCATATTCCAGACGCCGGGTTCGACCCAGTTGCCTTTGAGAACCTGCGCCGCGCCGATCATCGCCGGAACGCCGGTGGTGTAAGACACTGCCTGCGAGCCCACTTCGGCGTAACATTCCTCGTGGTCGCAGATGTTGTAGATGTAATAGGTCTTCTCGCCCGAACCATCCTTTGCCTGTCCGGTGGCAATGTCGCCGATGCAGGCTTTGCCCTTGGTTTGCTCGCCCAGATCACCGGGATCGGGAAGCAGTGTTTTCAGGAACTGGATCGGGATGATTTCCTTACCGTCATGCATCACTGGGTCAATGCGGGTCATACCGACGTTTTCCAGAACCTTGGCGTGCATGATGTAAGCGTCGCCGAAGGTCATCCAGAAACGGGCACGCTCGATTTCGGGGAAGTGAGTCGAAAGCGACTCCAGTTCCTCATGATACATCAGGTACATATTCTTCGGACCAATGCCCGGAAAGTCGAACTCAACCTTGTGGGACATGGCAGGTGTGGTCCGCCAATCGCCGTTTTCCCAGTGGCGTGCTTCCTGCAGCACTTCGCGCAGATTGATCTCGGGGTTGAAGTTGGTGGCGAAGGCTTGATCATTCGACCCGCCATTCGCATCGAGCACATCAATCTGACGAATGGTGTCCAGCTTGTGCTTTTTCAACCAGGTCGCAAAAACAGACGTTACGCCCGGATCAAATCCTGAACCCAGGATCGCCATAAGCCCGGCTTCTTTGAACTTGTCCCGATACGCCCACTGCCAGTGATATTCGAACTTGGCTTCATCCTCAGGCTCATAGTTTGCGGTATCCAAATAATGGCACCCAGCTTCCAGGCACGCGTCCATCAGTTTCAGATCCTGATAGGGCAGCGCGAGGTTCACCAGAATCTCGGCCCCGGTTTCACGGATAAGCGCAACGGTGGCCGCGACATCCATCGCATCCAATTGTGCCGTCTTGATATCCACACCCACGCGTTCCTTGACGCTGGCCGCGATGGCATCGCATTTAGACTTGGTCCGGCTGGCCAGAATGATATCCGTGAAGATATCGGCATTCATTGCCATCTTGTGCACTGCAGCATGGCTGACGCCGCCGGCGCCTACGACAAGTGTCTTTCCCATGGGTTTCTCCTGATCGTGGTTATTCAAAATAGGTGTATCCATTCATCGAGTCGCGATAGGACCCGATCAGCGTCTTGCGTTCATCAGCCCTGATCTTCCCTGCCGAGATCGCTTCGTCCACCATCTTGCGGAAGGCGGCGATACAATCGGCCGGATCATACTCAACATACGAAAGCACTTCGGCAATGGTATCGCCCTCCTGTTCGTGGAGCAGATCGAACCCGCCGTCGGCCCGCAAGTCGATTGTTACCACATTCGTGTCTCCAAAGAGATTGTGCAGATCCCCCAGCGTTTCCTGATAAGCGCCGACGAAGAAGACCCCAAGATAATAGGGCTTGTCTTCAGGCAGAGAATGCACGGGCAAGGACGGCGAGGTTGAGCCTGCCAGAATGAACTGATCCAGCTTTCCGTCGCTGTCGCACGTGATATCCGACAAGACCACGCGCCGGTCAGGCTCTTGGTTCAGCATCTGAAGCGGTACGATCGGGTGTAGCTGATCAATCGCCCAAACATCGGGGAGCGACTGGAAAACCGAAAAGTTGCAGTGATACACATCCGCAATCTTCTGCAGTTCCTTTTCCAGATCACCGCTTTGCTCGGCCTCGGGGGTGATTGTTTTGATCCGTGCCATGAGGTTCAGATAGATCCGCTCGGCCCGCGCCATCTGGCGCAGATCCACGTAGCCTCGGCGGAACAAGGCACGCAGTTCATCCCGATAGAACCGAGCATCGTTCCAGCATTCCTGCACCCGTTCAGGCACAAGATATCCTGAAATTGCGGCCAGATCCGACACCAGATGGTGATCGTCCGGTTCAACCGCCGGTGCGTCCGGCGCGTCATAAAGCGTACTCTCCAGCACGTCGAAGACGAGCATCGACGATGTCGCCGTGACCGCCCGGCCGCTTTCCGTCACCAGAATTGGGTGATCGATCTCGGCCTCATCCATGGCATAGGCCACGGTTTCCACCACATTGGCGCAGTACTCTGACATCGAGTAGTTGATCGAGTTTTCGGTCGCTCGTTTTTCACCGGTGTAATCCACGCCAAGACCCCCGCCCAGATCCAGATGGGTCAAGGGCGCACCTTCGCGGGTCAGTTCGGTGAAATAGCGGCAAGCTTCGGTCGCGGCGCGGCGCACATCGTTCACGTCCGGGACCTGACTGCCCAGATGGGAATGCTGCAGCTTCAGACAATGCAACAAACCTTCGTCTCGCAGGCGATCCACAACGCGCAACAACTGGTCGGTGTTCATGCCAAAAGCTGATCGATCCCCCGAACTGCTTTGCCATTTGCCGCTGATCTGGTTGGTCAGCTTCACGCGAACCCCCAGCAACGGATCGATCCCCAGCTCTTTCGCGACTTCGATGACGATCTCTGCTTCCTTTGGGCTCTCCAGGACGATTACTGTATTAAATCCCAAACGGCGTGACAGGATCGCCAAGCGTACGAATTCTGCATCCTTGACCCCGTTGCAAACAATAAGCGCCTCTTTCGACAAGCGATGAGCCAGGGCAATAACAAGTTCGGGTTTGGATCCCGCCTCAAGGCCATAGTCATACTGGCGGCCAAATTCGATGATCCGATCCACGACCTGTGCTTGTTGGTTTACCTTGATCGGGAAAACCCCGCGATAAGGTGCACGGTATCCAGTCCTTGAAATGGCTTGCGCGAAGCTCTCGTTCAAATGCCGGATTTCCGCTTCAAGGAAACTTTTGACGCGCAACACCATCGGGCTGGCGATGCCGCGCTGTTGCAAGTCATGCAGGATCGCCGGCAGGCTTACTGCCGCAGCCTCGGGATTGGCAGGATCACACAGAGCAACATCACCGTTCGCAAGGACGGTGAGCAGACCTTTGCCCCAACGGTCGATACCGTAAATGGAGTCGGAAACGGGCTGTTCATCAGGCATTCGAACAAACCTTTTCTGAGATGTATTGAAGATAAGAGTACAGCAGCTCAGCGTAATTGCCGAGTAGCACTACGCAGGTTCTATCTGTCCGGCGTTATGAAGATGAAGCCATTTCATCTGCGTATACTCCAAGTCAAGCTCTCTTTAGAAAGCTGAGCGGCGGATATAATTGCGGAGTTAATGAGTCAACGGAAAATTTCTTCCGATGACCTTGATGCCAACGGTGATAGTGACACGTTTGCTGATCACTGCTTTGGTATCTGTTACAGAGATTTGACTATCTGTCAGGCGAAAAGGCAATTCTGGTGGCCGCTTGCTCAAAGTTGACTAAAGCAAGCCCTAACGATCTCTTTCAAAGGCGCGCAATATCCGAACGAAGTGATCCTGTTGGAGCACAAACCGCCAAACTAGGTCAACAAGTGCAAAGCAGATTCCGATGCTGCGATGCCTTTCATTCATCAGTTCCTACGAAATAGGCTCAATCGCGCGGATATACTGGTCATTCAGAGGCGCGTTATCTTATCACGGACAAGGGGCAGATCAGGTCATCCACCCACGACAACTGGCATCCTCTTGAGCCCTCAGCCTCTGTGCATTGTATAAACATGTCCGGCACATGGTTCGAACCACGGACGCTGATCTGCCGCCTGTCGACGTCTTCAATTCACTCAATCATTGGCCGCAAAGTGCACCGCAAAAGCGCAAGCTACACCGCAGTAGCGAAGACGATCAGGTCGGCCTCATGCCAAAACTCGCGCAGTTTTTGTCGGGATCGGCGCAGTATTGGTGACACCCACACTCCTAAACTCGTTCAAAACGGGGAGAGTTGCTCCCACGACTGGAGAATTTGACATGACCACTCGTCCGCTGGAACACATCCGGGTGCTCGATTTCGGCCAATACTTGGCTGGACCACTCGTTGGTATGATGCTGGCCGATCTGGGGGCTGAAGTGATCCGCATAGATCCGCCCGGTGGGCCGAGGCTGAAAGAACCCGCGACAGATATGCTTTCACGTGGGAAAACTGCGGTGACACTTGATCTGAAATCGCGCACGGGCCTTGCCACGGCACGCGATCTCATAGCCCGCTCGGACGTGGTGATCGAGAATTTTCGCCCCGGAGTTATGAAACGGCTGGGGCTGGGGCCACGGGATTTAATTGCGATCAACCCACGGATAATTTCGCTTTCACTACCGGGCTTCGCATCTACGGACCCCGCATTGGCCGACCTGCCTGCTTGGGAAGCGGTTATCGCCGCCCGCACAGGGCAATTTACCGACATGGGATTGAACCGCCGTCTGATGGGGATCAACCCGTCGTTTACACCTTTGACGCTGGCGTCAGCCTACGGGGCAGCCTTCGGAGCTATGGCGGTACAATTCGCTCTGCTCGCGCGCGGTGACAATGGCGGCGAGCATATCGAGGTTCCGCTTGCGTCTGCGTTGCTCGAAGGGCTCGTCTACAATTGTGAACAGATTGAGGATTACCCTGAGCGTTACAAATCCCCGCGCGAGGTAGAACTGGACCGGCGTGCCGCGGAGGGGCTGCCGCTGGACCTGAGTTTTGCTGAACTGGAGGAGTTTCTCGACCCGTTTTACCGCACCTATACCTGTGCGGATGGGCGCGGATTCTACGTCGTGGCGGGCAGCGTGAAGACGCACCCCCGCAGGGTGCTGAAGATCTTGGGCTTGGAAGAGTTGGCCGACGAACTGCCCGACTTCGATGCCTATCTGGATAAAGCGGACTGGCCAGATGAATGGTCGCTTCGCAATTACCCTGTCGGCGACCGGGACCGCGAAAAGGTGTCTTCCGCAATGAAAGCGGCGTTTCTGACGCGATCCTCGCATGAGTGGGAGGCATTGTTTGGCGCCGCAAAAGCGCCAGCCACCGCGCAGCGGTTCAGCCAGGAGTGGATGGCCGATCCCCACGCGCTGGCCTCTGGCCTGGTTATTGAGGTAGATGACCCACGCCATGGCAAGATGCGGCAAATGGGTAATGTGGCCTGGCTGGCAGGTGACACGAACGCCATGGACAAACGTCCCGGCCCAGAGCCTGACAGCGCACCCCTCTCTGATATTCTTGCTGAGCCAAAGCGATCAGGAGGTGTCGGTACAGAATCCAGAGGCTGGCTTGATGGTCTGAAAGTTCTGGATCTGACAAATGTTATCGCAGGGCCGACCATTGGCTCCACCCTTGCCCGGTTCGGAGCCAAGGTGACGTCCGTTCAACCGGTCGAGCCCTCAGTGGATCCCTGGAATACGGTGGTATTTGGTCTGCACGCCCATCGCGGTAAAGATAGCATTCTTCTGAACCTACGCAGTGAAGATGGGCAGGACGCCCTGCGCCGTCTGATTGCAGACAGTGACGTCATCACCATGAATGGCACGGATGAGCAACGCGATGCGCTGGGGCTGGGCGAGGCACAGTTGGCCGCAATCAATCCGCGCCTGATCCTGGTACAGCTCGATGCCTTTGGCGGCCCCGCGCGCGGCCCGAAATCAGACCATCTGGGCTATGACGATCTTGCGCAGGCGGCGACAGGGGTCATGGTACGATTTGGAGGCGGAATGCAAACGCCTGAGGAACACGCCCATTTTGGCACGATTGACGTACTGACCGGATATTGCGCCTGCGTAGCGTTAGGGGCGGCGCTGCTGCGTCTAGAACAGACCGGCAAAGGTGGCATCGCACGTGCTGCGCTAGCTGGAGCTGGCAATCTAATTCAGGCTCAGCTGATGTACGATTTTGACGGCCGCGCACCCTTTGACGAACCAACTGGCCGAGAGGCGCTGGGCTGGGGTCCATTCTATCACTGTTACCGGGCCGCGGACGGTTGGATGTTCTTTGCCGCGCCAACAGAACGGCAGAATGCTTTGCGTATGATTGCCGAATTGGCGGATTTGGCGGAAACGCCCGAATGTCAGTTGACGAATGCCTTGGTTGAGCGTTTCGCTATCCGCTCTGCCACACATTGGGCAGACGCATTTGCAGGTTCCTCGTCCACTGTCATGCCGTTGGGCTCTTTGCACGACACGCGCGATGCGGTTTTGCAGATGGAGAGTGCAGGCGCGGTTGATTTGAACCGAAGTACGTTCAGCGCCATCCGCCATGATTTGCATCCGATGGGGCGCTGGTGCGATCTGGTCGCTCCCAACGCGGTGCGTCCATCCCGGGCAAAGATCACCATTCCTGACCCAATGCCGAAATACGGCGCGGACACTCGCCGTGTTCTTTCGGATTTGGGCTTTCCCGAGGAGCGGATCGCAACGATGATTGCATCCGGCGCGGCCAGCGAAGACTGGTCAGAAAAATACCTACCGGAATAGGAAAATGACGAATTCAGAAGGGCCATCGCCAGCCACCGCACCCCGCACCCGCAGCAAGGCGCGGCATATCCTCGATAACTATTTCATCGGACCGGCCCGGGATGATGCGGTGTTGGAAATCTGGGGCTATACCCCCCGCATGAGCTATGCGCCGGGTGACACAGTGGCGCTGCATGTTTCGACTACGGCTAAGACATGGGACCTGGAAGTAGGTCGCGACGGGTTAAATTATGAACCTGTGTTACGTGAACAAGGATTGGCGGGCTCGCATCAGGAAACCCCTGTCGATTGCTCGGTCAAGGGATGCAATTGGCAGATTAGTCACAAGTTCACCATCCCAGCCAACTGGCGACCGGGTGGCTACCTGATTACGTTTAGCGCCGAGCGCAACGGTGATCGCGTTGAGGAACATCACCTGATCCTCGTACGTGGTGCCTCCAGCAATACTGCGCCGAGCATGGTGTTGATCTGCGCGACGGGCACCTGGCTTGCCTACAATTGCTGGGGAGGCTCAAACCACTACGAAGGAATCACTGGACCCGGCGGCAACGAATTTTCAGCTGTCGTTTCTACCCAACGGCCATGGAGCCGGGGCTTCTGCAGGCTTCCCAACGGCGCCCCTCGTGCAGTCCCCGAGACGCCACACACACCCGGGACTATGGTGCGCTATCCCTATATGGAATGGGCTTATGCCTATGGCTATTCCAAGAAATATGCGTCTGCAGGCTGGGCCAGTTACGAACGTCATTTCGCGCGCTGGCTTGAGTCTGAGGGGTTCGAATTCGAAATCGCCACTCAGCACGATCTTGAAGACGAACCGGATCTTCTGAACCGCTATAAATGCGCAGTTTTCGTGGGGCATGACGAATATTGGTCAGCCAATATGCGACATTCGGTCGACCGGTTTACCGAAGGCGGAGGCAAGGTGGCACGGTTTGCCGGGAACTTCCTTTGGCAGACACGCATTGAAGACGAAGGCCGTACTCAGGTCTGTTACAAATACAAGGCCGAACAAGATCCGCTTTTGGGAACCGATCAGGAGCATCTGGTGACAGCCGCATGGGATGTCCCACCAGTCAACTGGCCCGGTGCGAAAACCTTTGGGGCGAATGGACTAAAAGGAATTTACGCGTGTTTGGGCCGCTGCGTAGGGCAAGGTAGCGGTGGCTTCACTGTCTACCGCCCCGGTCACTGGGCGATGGCAGGAACCGAGCTCGGATATGGCGATCAGCTGGGGGCCGGGTCGCGCATATTCGGCTATGAGGTCGACGGGGTGGACTATCGAATGCAGGATGGACTGCCCTATGCCACAGGAACAGACGGTGCAGACCCGAACATGGAAATACTGGCGATGGGGCTGGCGACCAATATCGAACCTGACCACGGGGCATGGGGTGAGACAGCGTATATCGGCGACGATGAGGCCAAGTTTAAAGCAAAAGCCCTGTTTGGAACCGTTACGGAAGTCACATTAGATCGCAGTGCGCGCGGAAACGGCGTAATCTTGCATTGGCACCGCGGTAAAGGAGAGGTCTTTACTGCCGGCACCTGCGAATGGGTCACGGGCTTGGTTCGTAAGGATCAACAGGTCGAACGTATCACGAACAACGTGCTGAGAAGGTTCGTCGCCTCTGGTTGATAGATCGAAGGATCATTGGAAGTCAGGAAAGCGGGACAAAACATCCACCCATGATCTATTCATTAGCGACGGCTTTTGGTGTCCTGCGTCATGTATTCATCTTCAGTAAGTCAACCAATAAGCTTGCGATCTTTTCAAGTTGGTCTTCCATTGAGAAATGGCAGCTCTCTAGAACATGAAGCTCTGAACCCAGAATCGCGCCCCAGATCAGCTACACGGGTTTCCGCCCAAGCGCTGCATATCGAGGCGCGATCTCATTGGTATGTTTGAGATCGTATTCGATAACAGCGCGTGCACTGCCGCTTACTCTGAGGGACGCTGCAGAAATGCTCACTGATTTGGCGATATCAATTGCAGAGCGGAGGGCCGCGTAGAAACTGAATAGTTCGCTGCATTGAAGTGAGACCCTGATCTCACCTGCGGTTTCCTAACCGTGACACGCCGATCCAGAAGGGCGCGCGTCGCATCCATTTCCATCTTTCGTCATTTACAAATTATAATATTCATTTTATTGATTGTATATGAGTGGAAATGCAATTTCTCGACGCACTTTCTTGTACAGCGCCGCGTGCCTCGCGGCGCTTGGCGCTCAATCCAAAATCGTTCGGGCGGAGTTTCAGCTCGGTTCTTCGGCCCGGATTACTACATTGTCAGACGGGTACCTGTCGTTGCCGCCGGAAATGGTCTTCGGCTCGATGCCGAAGGAAGAACTCGAGTTGCTTCTGAACAGCAAACAAGTGGACGTGACCACGTACGAACCAGAGTGCAACGTGGCGCTCTATCGCGATGATGAAAACACGGTCCTGTTCGATGTTGGAGCTGGCCCGGATTTCATACCCACATCCGGCAAGCTTTTGGAAACTCTTGAAACAATCGGCTTGTCGCCCGAAGACGTCACGCACGTGATCTTCACCCATGCGCACCCCGATCACATCTGGGGTGTTCTGGATGACTTCGACGATCTGCTTTTCACCAACGCCACGCATCATATTGGCCGCAATGAATGGGATTATTGGTGGAACCCTTCAACAGTGGCTTCGGTCGGGGAAGATCGCGCTGCGTTCGCCGTGGGCGCAAAACGGCGTATGGAAGCAATTGAGCATCAGGTCGCGTTCTTTGATGATGGGCAAGAGATTCTTCCCGGTATTGCCGCCCATGCAAGCTTTGGGCACACGCCCGGTCACATGGCCTTTGAAATTCGAAATGGCAGTGACTCTGCGATGATCGTCGGCGACGCGCTCGGAAATCCGCACGTGGCTTTTGAACGTCCCGATTGGCACAGTGGCACTGATCAGGATCCCCAAGCCGCCGCATCCACGCGGAACTCGCTGCTGGATCAGATATCTCAGGAACAAATGAAAATCATTGGCTTCCACCTGCCGAACGGAGGGGTTGGCCGGGTCGAAAAGACCGACTCCGCATATCGATTTATTGGAGAGCCTTCATGATGCGATCGCTCATAGTTGCCTTGACCTTCGCCACACCAGCTTGGGCAAGCGAGGATATTGCGGACCAATACCCGCAAAGCATGCTGTATTCCAAGCCGGTCGAGTACATCCCCGGCGTCTATTCCGCCATTGGCGCGACGGCTCCGCCCACTTATGAAAACTCTGGCCACAACAACAACCTCAGTTTCATTGTAACCGGTGAAGGCGTGGTGGTTATTAACGGCGGCGCTGCCTATGTCCTTGCCGAAGCGCTTCACAAGGAAATTCAGGCAATCACAGATCAACCGGTCAAGCTTGTCTTCAACGAGAATGGTCAGGGGCACGCGATGCTGGGCAACGCGTACTGGTCAGAACTCGGCATTCCTATCATCGCTCATTCGGATGCAGCAGCCGAATTCGAGGAATACGGCCCTCAGATCCTCGAAGGAATGCAGCGATACAATCAGGACAAGGCAGAAGGGACATTCCTGGCTGGCCCAACCGAGACATTCGATGATGAGTACGTGGTTGAAATGGGTGAGTTTCGGATTGAGGCAAAATATCTCGGGCCTGCACACAGTCCCGGCGATATCTCGATCTGGTTGCCGAACCAGAGCCTTGTCATCGCGGGTGATATGGCCTTTCACGAGCGTATGTTGCCGATTTTTCAGGAGACCTACACCGCAGATTGGCTGGAAAGCTGGGACAACGAATTCGAGGCTTTGGAAGCTACATATGTCATTCCCGGGCACGGCCATCCGACAAACATGGATCAGGTGCGCCGCTATACCCGCGACTACCTGATATATCTGCGCGGCAAGATTCAAGAGCATATGGATGCGGGCGGTGATCTGGCTGAGGCTTATTACGTCGATCAGTCACCGTACGCCCACTTGGATACGTTTGAGGAACTGGCGACGAAAAATGCCGGGCGCGTCTTTGAACAAATGGAATTCGAGTAACTCAGGAACGTTGCGGAACAGGCATTCGCATCAATAACCTATGCGTGCAGATCGCCCCGACCCACATGAAAAAAACGGCAAGCCATGCGGTCAATGACAGGGCGGACCCTCCTGAAAGCCCGGCACCTACGGCACAACCTCCTGCCAGCATCGCACCGAACCCCATGAGGACAGCTCCAACGAGGTAGCGTTCCATCGGAGTATCCGGACCAAACCGTTCGACCCTCCACTCCCCTGCAACCAAGGCCGAGCCTGCTGCACCAACTGCGACACCCGGAACAAGGCCGATACCGAAGGACAACACGACGTTTCGCTCGGCAACCAACGCCATAAGCGTATCCGTGGCCGGCCCGGTAAACGTGACTGACGACACAGGCACAACTTCAAAAGATGCTTGCGCGATGGCAAATGTCATCATCCAGCCCAGCGCCACAGCCACGCCAACTCCTGCGGCTGTTACGATCCTTGCAAGCGTGACCTTCCGGTGGAATGCAAATGCAATTGCCAACACCAATCCCAAGGCTGCGACGGCTGTATACGTCGCTGGCGAAAAACCAAGTATTTCCGAAAGATCGCGCGGCGCGCCTCCTGAGACGGTCCAGATACCGGACAGCAACTCGCGCGCAGGACTGAGAATGCCCGTGTAAGCTGCCTGAGCCACCAAGGTTAAAACCAATCCTGTCACGAGCGCGCGCAGATTACCGCAAGAGGCCAGTACCAAAAGGCGAGATGCACATCCGCGCGCCAGAACCATACCAACGCCGAACATCGACCCACCAATTATTGCACCGCTAAGGCTGCCCGTCGACGCGATGGCACGTGTCCCGGAAAGGTCCAGCCATTCAAGCCAGACAAGCGCCTGCACTAAGGTGAGCGCCGCAGTAAAAGCGATCAGCCAAACCGCAAGACGAGGACCAAACTCGCCTTCGGCGACTTCGACGGTCGATGCTCGTAAACAAAAGTGAGACTTCTGAGCAGTCACGCCGAACAAGACACCGACGAGCACTCCGGCAAATGCCAAGGCGCCAGGGTCTCCCAACAGATCGATGAGCCTCTCCATGAACAGAAACCCTCACTTCGTCGCGTGTGAATCCTTGTCTTCGGTCAAGTTGTCATTGCGCGGCCATTGGCCTGCGCGCCAATTGGCATTGCGTCCACAACTCAGCCAATGCAGATATCAGACGATCCACGTCTTCGGTGGAATGCACCGGCGATGGTGTAATCCGCAGACGTTCCGTTCCCTTGGGGACGGTTGGATAGTTGATTGGCTGGATATAAATCCCGTAGTCACGCATCAATACATCAGAGATGAAGCGACACTTGACCGGATCGCCGACCATGACCGGAATGATGTGACTTGGGTTCGGCGTATACGGAATACCCAGATCGTCCAGCCTGTCTCGAACTTCGCGCACGCGCTGCTGGTGTAGATGTCGTTCCGCATTGCTTTGTTTCAGGTGCCGAACCGAAGCCGTTGCGCCTGCAGCCACGGCCGGAGGCAATGCGGTGGTAAAGATAAACCCATTAGCAAAGGACCGGACAAAATCGACAAGCTCTTTCGACGCCGCGATGTATCCACCGACTACGCCGAACGCTTTGCCCAATGTTCCCTCGATGACGGTTAGCCGATCCATCAGGCCTTCGCGTTCCGCAATGCCACCGCCGCGCGGTCCATAAAGCCCGACGGCGTGAACCTCATCCAAATAGGTCATCGCACCATAGCGGTCCGCCAGATCACAGATCTCGGCAATTGGTGCGATATCGCCATCCATGGAATAGACGCTTTCGAACGCAATGAGCTTAGGGGCATTGGCAGGCAGTTCAGCAAGGTGTCTTTCAAGATCCGCCACATCGTTGTGTTTCCAAATCCGCTTTTGACAACGACTGTGGCGAATACCCTCAATCATCGAGGCATGGTTCAGCTCGTCAGACAGAACAGTGATGCCGGGAATGAGGGATGTCAAAGTGCCTAATGCGGCCCAGTTCGACACGTAACCTGACGTAAACAGCAATGCCGCCTCTTTGCGGTGCAAGTCAGCGAGCTCTTGTTCCAGCAAAACATGCGCGTGAGTGGTTCCTGAGATATTCCGCGTTCCACCTGCCCCAGCACCATTTTCATCAATCGCCTTGTGCATTGCCGCAAGAACACTGGGGTGCTGGCCCATACCGAGATAATCGTTCGAACACCAAACAGTGACGTTTTCGGGGCCGTTTTCCGCGTAGCTGCGTGCGGTTGGAAATGCACCACGCTGTCGTTCGAGATCAGCAAAAATCCGGTAGTTCCCGTCTTCTTTCAACTGCTCCAATTGGTCTCTAAAATACTGTTGGTAGTTCATTTCAGTTCCCAACAGCCTCTTCCACGATCCCGGACAACAGGGACTGGACCTTTTGCATCGGCCCGTCAGGGTAGCTTCGGTATCCCACCATCACGCCACTTTCATTTTCGGCTACAAAAATCCCGTAGGGGCAGAAGCCGATATTCATCGGGTCGGCTTCCATCACCTCGCGCGAGATTTTCGCCGAGCAGAAAATGAAGATGTCTGCGGCGGCGAATATCTGTTTATCGCTACCGACATCAGCGCCTGTTCGATTCAGCATTTCGCCAACATGGCTCACATAGTCGATGACCAACCCCTGCCCCACAATCGCGGACTCGACGGCGAATGTTGCATCATCAAAACTGCCATCAAACGGGGTGGTGATGACCTCTTCCGCAAATGTCTGGCTCGCAAGAACAGCTGAAAACGTGGCCGCAGCGATAAAGTGTTTCATGGTTTTAGTCCTCCTCCTGAACCGCATTTTCTCAGATCGCTCATCGGGGGTTTTGACACCGGCCAAAGCCCCCGAATGCCTTAACCGAACATGTCTGAGGTGATACCGGCGTACCAACCCAGCGACTCTTCGTAAGTTGCTTTCCTCAGGTCGGCATCTTCGCCCGTTTGGCTGATAAAGCCGTCCACTTTGGCGATCTTTTCTGGTGTTGCCTCGTAGGTTGCACCAACCTTCACGCCATCATCGGTATCAATGAGAGACCAGCACGTGTTGGAGAATTTGGCCGGGAACACTTTGGAACCGGTCAACGCACCTCGCACGGCATTCGCACAGACCTTTGCCTGACTGTTGGCCGAGAAACCGGATTTCGGCATGTCACCCTGCTGGCTGGCGTCACCAAGAACGTAAATATCCGGATCGGCCTTGGAGGACATATCCGCGGCGTTCACGGGTGCCCAGTTGCCATCGGTCACGCCTGCCATTTCCGCGATGCGTCCGGCTTTCATCGCTGGGATCACGTTGCAGACATCGACCTTTGTTTCTTCGCCGTCGATGGTCACCGTCATTGCGTCCGGGTTTACGGATACATTGCCGCCGCCGAAATCCTCGCCGATCCAGTCAACCATTCCTTCGTAGTGGTTGGCCCAACCCTCTTGGAACAACGACATCTTGGAAAACTTCGGTTTCGGGTCAGCAACGATGATCTTCGCTGTCGGGTTGTTCGCTTTCAGAACATGCGCAACCATTGAAACCCGCTCATACGGTCCGGGTGGGCAACGGTACGGGTTCGGAGGGGCGACCATCGCAACGGTACCACCCTCGGGCATTGCCATGATCTGCGCTTTCAGAAGCTCGGTCTGAGAACCAGCCTTGTACGCATGCGGCATCTTGTTCTGCGCCGAGACATCCCAGCCCGCGACCGCGCCATCCACAAAGTCGATACCCGGGCTCAGGATCAGCTTGTCATACGGAACGGATCCGCCGCCGGCCAGGGACACAGTCTTGGCATCGCGATCCACACCTGTGGCCCAATCATGGACAACGTTGATGCCGTAGTTCGCGGCAAGTGTGCCATAACTGTGGGCGATGTCCGATAGCTCTTGAAACCCTCCAAGATACAGGTTTGAGAAGAAACAGGTGTAGTAGGTCCGCGACGGCTCAATCAGCGTCACGTCGATCTCACCCTTGCTGTCCTTTGCAATATAACGAGCGGCAGTTGCGCCGCCCGCACCGCCGCCGACTACAACGACTCGTGGTTTGCCTTGAGCCAACACCATCGGTGCCGATAGCCCGGCCGCCACTACGCCGGCAGCTCCGAGAAATACTCGTCTGTTGAGTGTCATCGCGTTTCCTCCCGTTGGGCAATGTTAGTTTGGATTATTGAAGTAGGCGGCCAAAGCTGCGATCTCGTCATTGCTCAGCCGTCCTGCGATCATTTGCATGACCGGATGTGGCCGCTGTTTTTCTTTGTAAGCGTGCATCGCGACGACAAAGTCCTCGTCCGGCCAATACACGATCGAAGGAATACCCTCATCGTTACCTTCGATCTGGTGGCATGTTGTACATTCGCTGCTGAGATATGCGCCGTACTCAGGATCTCCTTGAATCGCCAGGATCGCGGGGTCGACAGAATGGTCCGTGCCCTTCGCCGTTGGATCCGCTTCGGGGATGTCCTGAGGATTGTCGGAGAATCCACGTAGATAGGCGATCACATTTGCCCTGTCTTCTGGATCTTTCAGGCCACGAAAACTCATTCTCGTGCCTGACGCAAAGGCGCGTGGGTTTTCGATATAGGCCGAAAGAGTATCCGCATGCCATTCCAGACCTGAGTTTCCCGCACGCACGAGACTCTTGGAATAGTTGAAGCCATCCAGACCTGCTGCCTTGCGCCCAAAAACCCCATTCAGATGCGGCCCGATTTTGTTTTCAGCCTCTTGCCCAACCTGATGACAGCCTTTGCATTGGGCGAACACTGCTTTCCCCGCCTCAGCATCGCCAAGGTCTTCTGCCGCGTAGGTCGATGAGGCAATAGCCCCAAAGAACACGGCACAAACCAGTGCGTTCGCCCAACGCATCGTCAACTTCCAAACGTCTTCAGATAGAGGATCAAAGCTTCGACATCGCCTTGTTTCTTAAGGCCTGCAAAAGACATCCGAGTGCCTTTCATGTATTCCTTGGGTTTCGTGAGGAAGGCGGTCATTTCTTCATCGGTCCAGACGAGCCCTGCCTCGGCAGCGGCCTTCATCGCTTTGGAATATTTGAACCCCTCGACCGATCCGGCATTGGCTCCGATCACCCCATTCAGCGCAGGCCCGGTGCTGTGCTTTGCACCGTCTCCGACCTGATGACAGGACTTGCACTTCTTGAAGACTTTCTCTCCAGCGGCAACCAGTTCTGCCGCCCCGTCGACCTCAGCGGCTTCCTGAACTGCTGGTGTTGCGGCGGCCTCTTCTTCCGGCTTTGGCGCAGCTACGGGAATGAACGTGGGCCCTTCTGCCGTAAATGTCGGCAACTCATCCGGATTGGCATCATTCATGACCGAGTTCGAACCACCCTCCGGCGGGGTTTCAACCAGAAAGACAGAGCGCATCGTAACGGCGGTTTCTGCTTTGCAGTTCTCCATGCAAGGTTCTTCGCTCCATTCGGCGTACTCGGTCTCGGGTCGAACATCGACGACAAAGCCGTCCATGTTGTACATCTCGAAATCGGCGAAGTTTTCGTTGTTCAGCTCGAAATCGTCATCCACCAAATCATTGGAATAGAGGATGTATGCGACAATTGCGTAGGTCTCATCCGGTGTCAGTGTGCCCGCTTCACCAAAGGGCATTGAGCGGGAGATGTAATCCCATGCGGTCGACAAATGCGGCCAATAAGATCCGACGGTTTTTACAGGATCGTCGTCCGCAAGCGTATCGAACCCACCGGCCAGAACAGGCCAGTTGTCGGCACCTTCGGCAAATTCGCCGTGGCACGACGCGCAGCGGTCGACAAACACCTCTTCACCGGTCCAGACGTCGCCTGATCCAACGGGTAGGCCACGCCCATCAGGCAAGACGTCAACGTCCCAGGCCATGATCTCTTCTTCCAGTGCGAGCCGCCCAAGCCCAAAGGTACCGTCACGGTCGGGCACGGGCGCGGTCAGGTTCATACCATTCGCTGCCCGTTCTGCCGCCGCAGCCTGTATTTCTTCAACCTTAAGCTCTAACTCGGCTGCTCGATTGGCTTCTGCCTGCGCTTTTTCCTGGGCCGTTGCTGCGTGCGCTTCGACCTGGCCAATCCGGGTTTCCAAAGTTTCTATCTTCGCCTGGCCGTAGTTTCGGTTCGCGAAAGCCACAGCTGCCGCAAGCACCAACGCCGTGCCGCCAAATACGGGCAGGAAAACATGACTAAGAGATTTCGACATTCTCAGCGATCCCTTCTGCGCTTACGTACCAAGTCTGGATACAGTTGTTGTGATAGACCGCGTTTTCTCCGCGTTTTTCGCGCAGCTGGTCTTTGGTTGGCTGCACGTAGCCGGTCTCGTCTATCGCTCGGGCCTGCAAAAGCATTGGTGCTCCGTCCCAGTTCGTATCGAGATAGAAACGCGTCAAAGCCTTGCTGTCGCCCTGTTTGCCAAGGCGCGCGGTCTCCCAGGTGATCCCACCGTCCTTGGACACATCGACCCGTGTAATTTGCCCGTGGCCTGACCAGGCAAGTCCGGAAATGACCAGCGGGCCCGGCCTGTGTTTGATCGGCATTTGCGGGCTGGGTGAGGTGATGACGGATTTTGCATCCATCACCCAAGTCCATTTCTGGGCTGTGCCATCGGCGTAAACATCGGTGTATTTTGATGTTTCTTCCCGGCTTTCGACGGCCATATCGACAACTTCGATGCGGCGCAGCCATTTGACCCACATGTTGCCTTCCCAACCCGGAACAACCAGTCGCACGGGGTATCCATGCTCCATCCGCAGCGCTTCGCCATTTGCCTTGAAAGCCACCAACACGTCATCCAGCGCTTTTTCCATCGGGATGGAGCGGCCATTGGATGAGGCATCAGCGCCTTCAACATAGACCCATTTGTCTGGTGAGATATCGGCGCCTGCTTCCTGCAATAGCGTCCGCAGCGGAACGCCGGTGTATTCCATGTTGTGAATCATGCCGTGGGTAAATTGGACGCCATTGAGTTGCGCACCCGCCCACTCCATACCGGTATTCGCCGCACATTCGCAGAAATACACGTGGTTTTCGCGCGGGAACCGCTCAATGTCGTCGTAAGTAAACACAAGCGGGCGATCGACCAGCCCGTTGATCATCAGGCGATAATCCTCTTTGCGCAGTTCAATCGCGCCTGAATGGTGACGTTCAAAGGCGCACCCTTGCGGAGTGATCGTGCCATCGAGCGCGTGGATCGGTGTGAAGTTGATCGACGAAATCGGAGAGGCGGTCAGCCATTCCACGTTGCGACGAACGACATGGGATTCGAAGCTGATTGGCATACCGTAAGGTGACTCATCGACACCGGCACCCGTGTAAGAAGCCCAATCCTGAAGCTCTGTTATCAGCGGGTCGGGCGTGTCCGCCACTGCTGCCCCTGCAACGGATCCTGCGGCGACCGCAGCGCTGCCTCTCAGGAAGGCCCGGCGGGACGGTTTGAACGCGTCATCCATATCTCTTAGGTCTCCATCTGTTTCTTAAGCGCCGACAACATCGACACTGGTGTTCTCTTGCACCGTGACGGTGCCAAGGTTGCGAATGTGGTTTTCGACGACATCCCAGATCGGCGGACCCTCAGTGCCTTCGTTGACACTAGCCCAACCAGCCACGACGTAGGTTTTCGATGGATCAATCGCTTCACCTGTCTTGAGCAGGGTCATTTCGCTGATCCGTTGCCCTTGTGGCTTGGTCACATCGATGCGGTAGCCAAGCCCACCGACGCGAACCATATCGCCGCCCTGTTGGTAGTAGGGATCGGGATTGAACAGGTTGTCACCGACATCCTCGAGGATCACATGGATGAATTCGCCTGTCATTTCTGTGCGGTAGGCATTGGGATACGACATCGATGTGACGTTCCAGATGTCCTCGCGCGTAATCTCCTGTCCCGGCAGGATTGAGGGTCCCCAACGGACGCCGGGCGACATCGCGATATCCGCTTCGCGTTCGCTGAGCAGCGCATCGCAAATCAGGTCATCCCAGGTGCCGTTAAAGTTGCCGCGGCGGTAGAGCAACGAGTCCGTTTTGCCGATCACCTCGCCCAGCGCGGTTTCATATGGCGCGCGCTGTTCGTCGATCAGAGCAGTGATCGCTGGATCGGGCGCAATGACGTCAGAGAAGATCGGGATCAGCTTGTGCTTCAGCCCCATCATCTGCCCGTCCCTCACGTCGAGATCCACACGGCTGACGAATTTTCCGTTCGAGCCAGACGCGATGATATGCGTTTTACCCACCAGAACCGGCTCGGGCAGCGCATCATGAGTGTGGCCGCTGAGGATCACGTCGATCCCTTGCACCCGGCCTGCCATCTTCTTGTCCACGTCAAAGCCGTTGTGGCTGAGGACAACAACGACATCAGCACCGGCATCGCGAACCTCGTCCACCATTGCCTGCATGTTCTCATCCCGGATACCGAATGAATATTCTGGGAACATCCAGCCCGGGTTCGCGATTGGCATGTAAGGGAATGCCTGGCCGATCACGGCGACCTTTGCACCGCCCCGATCAAAGAACTTGTAGGGCTGGAACAATTCTGCAGGTTCATCCCACTCGGCATCAAAGATGTTCTGACCCAAGGCCGCAAAGGGCAAACCTTCGACGATTTCGTTAACCCTGTCGCTGCCCAACGTGAACTCCCAATGGAAGGTCATAGCATCGGGTTTCAGCGCGTTGATGACATTGACCATGTCCTGACCGGCCGTCTGATAGCAGGTATAGGAACCATGCCACGTATCGCCACCGTCCAATAGAAGGGCATCGGGACGGTCCACTCGAATTGCGTTTATGACCGTTGAGACCCGGTCCAATCCACCGACCCGACCATAAGCCTTCGCCAGTGCCGAGAAATCATTGTAGGTCAGTGCATATGCCGACGGGCTTCCATCTTCGATGCCATAGGCCTTGCGGAAAGCGGCGCCAGTAACATGCGGCATCTGACCCTGCGCATCGCCAATCCCAAGATTGATCTCGGGTTCACGGAAGTAAATCGGCTTGAGTTGCGCGTGAATATCGGTGACATGGATCAGGCTGATGTTACCAAAGGTCTCAAAATCCAGTAGTTGATCCTGTGTCAGGCTTTGCTGCGCAGCAAGTCTGGCCCATTTGCCAAACCCGGACGCCCCGTACAAAGCCGATGCAGCCATTGAAACCTGCAAGAAGTCACGTCGAGAAATCATCTATCAGCTTTCCTATGACACATATAAATGTGTGAATGTTATTCGTATGAAAAACCCGCGCCGGGCATCGCCCACGCGGGTCGTTCGTTACTGACGTACTGCAGGAGTTTCGACTGAAAGCCCGTTGCCACGCGAGGCAACATAGAGCTCCAGCGCACGGAACTCGTCCGACCCTTCAGCAAAGGTTTCCGCCCGCGTATCGCGAATACAACCGCGGAAACGATTGTGGCGCGAGATCAGCTTGGCCTGCTTCAAACGGTAAGTCGGGAACCCATTGATCATACCCTGGCTCAGGTGATCCGCTCGGATCATATTGCCCCAATTGTCTTCGTGACAGTTGGCACAGCTCAGCTCTAGCTGACCGTAGCGAGTATAATACATTTCCTTGCCCTGCTCCCAAAACGGTGCGGCATCGCCATCAATAGCAACATCCATAGGCATCCCGCGTGACTGCAGACCGATCAAGGCGACCATACCCTGCATGTCTCCGCCAGACCATTTCCAGGCATCGGCCTCCATGCGATCCGTACGGCACTTGTTGATCAGATCTTCCATGACCACCAGCTTGCCGCTTTCGGCATCAACCTTTGGCATGGACGCCTGCAATCCTTTGAAGCTTTCCACCCCATTATGGCACGAGGCACAGCTTTCCCCAGCGGCACCATCAACCGTCTCAAAGAGATCGGCAGCCTGATCGACGAAGATCATCGCCGGATTGTCGAAATCATCAATTTGAAGCGCCTGGGTTTCATCTGTCCTGAAATGCCAGCCCGAGTAGATCGTATCGAAGTTCTCGACATGCGCTGGCGCCTCGGTGATCGAGGTCATGTCCAGCTCGTCATTGATTACTAGATTGTCGTCATCCGGTCCGGCCATTGCTGCCACTGGGAAAACCAGAACTGCCGCGATCGCCGTTAGTGCCTTGGTATTCATTGCGTTCCTCCCTTGGTGGACCAGCGCCAGAATTCACAACCAGCGCTGACCTTCCTTAGTGGTCGAGCCGTCAGGCGATCTCGATCATTTTTTTCTCGTCGTAGACCGAGCCGTCATCATCGTACCAAGTGAAAACGAACTCGCCGGCTTCAGGCACAGTTGCTTCAAACTGAAAGTACGGATTGGTCGAAATCGCCGGCTCCATAGTCACATCAACCACCATTTCTCCGTTAAACTCGCAGGTGAAACGGTTGATAATCGAACGCGGAATAACGTTGCCTGCTTTATCCTTACGCTGGCCGCTTTCCATCTTGTGGCTGATCAGAGTCTTGATCGTTATGGTTTCACCAGCAGCGGCTGTCTTTGGAACCTTGACGCGGGGTTTTACACCGGATGCCATTGGTTAGTCTCCTGTTCTTCAGGGCGCGTGGCGATCAGCCGCCGCAGCCGCCGATTGTCACTTTTACGGTCGCGGACGCTTTGGCAAAGCTGCCATCTGCCATCTTCGCCACGGCAATGACATCTTGCGTTCCGGCAAGACGGATGCGGGTTGAAGCGGCTTGTTCAGCAGCCAGCGGGCCGAAATTGAACGTTGCAACACCCGGCTCGGGGTTGCCTGCGGCCACGATGAGAATTGCAGCAGCACCCGGAGCGTTAACCTCGATTGGTACGGTGTTCCCGTTTTCTGCGATTTCCGGTGCTGTCAGCGTAACGCCGCCGTCAGCCACATCTGCCCCGCCTGTAAATGCGGCGATTGCATCTTCAGCGGCCGCATTTGCGCGTAACGGCAAAATTGTCAGGAACGCGGCGCCCAGCCCAAGGGCCAGAGTCTCGCGGCGAGAGAGTTCCATTTTCAATCTCCTTTGAATCTTCGAGAATTCACGCCAGAAAGCGCGATCATTCTTCTTTCAAGGTCGCAAGAAACGCGACCACGTCCTCGATTTCCTGTGCTGTCAGGATCGACATCAACGGCGCGCTTGGCGCTTTGCCGGTGTAGGCATCGCCCGGGCGGATATAGCCGTCATCCTTGTAGAACGCCGGCATTACCGTGCCTTCGAACGTCATCTTTGCGTTTGCGACCAATCCGCGAAGCTCTGCTTCGGTCCAACGATCACCGGCACCGTCCAGTATCGGTCCAACTTCGCCATGGAACGGAATGTCGGCCAAGGCCGAGACCGCGTGGCACGCCACGCAATTGCCTTTTGACTTGTCGCCAACGATAAGCGCGCCATTTGCCGCGTCACCTGTAACGCCGGTCAAAGAGATCTCGATAGCGCCATAGTCATCATAGGTTACGTTTTTCGGCTCTGTATCTGCCGCATATGCGGCAACTCCCGTCATTGCGCAGACCGATATTAAGAGTCTCAGCTTCATGATCCCTCCCATTTGCTAACGCGCCGACGGCGCCTTGCGACCCAAAGCCTTTGTGTACCGTAGTCGACGAGTACCGCCTGTCGCAACATTAAATTCATTATAATGAATTTTTTTATTTATAACAGTAGCGCTCAATCTTGCGAAACATTGTTTCGCTCTTGAATGCGACGCGCGTGATACCGCTGAAAATCTTCACCATTATCAAGTTCGTATCGTTTCTCATCGACCCAGGTGAAAAGATCTAAGGTTGTTCCCTTGGCGAACGCTCCGGGCATTACAGCGACCGCGGCATCGATGGCTGTGGCACCCTCGGGCACCTCTTCTGGCAGGAATACAAGCGTTGGAGTAAACAGAATCCCCCATTTGCGCATCAGCGCTCTTTGCTCGTTCTCTTCCCCGTCAAAGTCGGTGGCCGTAGTGCTTCCATGCAAATCCAGTTGGACGACAAAGAAATTCTCTTCGAGAAACGCCTCCAGGTCAGGCTGGGGGAACACCTCTTCGTGCATCTTTTTACAATAAATGCAGCCCTGCTGTTCAATGAATAGTACCAACCGTTTACCCTCGCTTGAGGCCTCTTCAAGATCCTCGCGGAGGTCTTTGAACGTGTCGCGCATCCACGGTGTCTTATGCAATCCGTCGTCGCCCAGCTCAGCGGCGGAAACTACCCCGCCTATCAGGCAAGCGATTAAAACTGACAAAGCTCGTTTCATGTCTTCCTCCCGAATTAACCAATGGCTGCAAGCCATGGCATGTGGTCGAGCATCCATTGTGCAATGTGATTGATGGAGTTGGTTGCGATGAGGGCGCCGAAAAGTATCAGAAAACCACCCATGGCCTTTTCGATGAGGGGCAAGTGCTTCCTGAACCGCGCCATCCACTGCATGAAGGGGCGAACCAGAAAGGCCGCTAAAACAAACGGTGCAGTCATTCCAACCCCGTATACGAACAGAAGCATCGCACCACGCCAGGCTGTTTCGGTTCCGGCCGCCGTAAACAGGATCGCGGCAAGGACCGGCCCAACACAGGGTGTCCAACCAAAAGCAAATGCCAATCCAAGGACATAGGCCCCAATCAGACTTACGTTTGATGTTTCGCCGACGTCTGCACGAAATTGGCGATACAGGAACCCGATACGAACGAAGCCCAGGAAATGCAGACCCATCGCAATGATGATCGCCGCTGCGATCCAACGCAGGATGTCGAAATAATCTCGTACCAGCTGTCCAAATATCGAAGCCGTCGCCCCAAGCGCCATGAAGATCGTTATGATCCCCGCTGCAAATGCGATTGCAGAAAGCGTCGCCCTGCGTCGAACATCAGCGGAGATAGACGAACCCGCAGATATCTGCTCCATCCCAACCCCTGCGAGATAACTCAGATAGAACGGCACAATCGGCAGAATGCAGGGCGACAGAAAGGATAGCAGTCCTGCGACCAAAGCTCCTGCAAATGTAATGTCGAGCATGGTCAAACCTGTCCTGACGCGCTATCATTCACACATTCAAAATAGTAAAGATATATTGCTACAGTCAATCGGAGCTTGAGATGCGCCACCTATTTCTGCTTGTGCTTGCGAGTTTTTTGCTTGTTTGCCCCGGGATTTCACGGGCAGAAATGGCGCTTCTGATGGCAGAAGAAGAAGGGTGTATGTGGTGTGCCCGATGGGACGCCGAAATTTCAGAGATCTACCCCAAGACACCCGAAGGAAATGCCGCTCCGCTTCAGCGCGTCGATATTCATGAGGCCCTACCTGATGGCATAGCGTTGGAGCGATCTCTCTACTTCACACCAACCTTTGTTCTGCTGGACAACGGTCAAGAAGTCGGCCGGATCGAAGGCTATCCCGGTGAAGACTTTTTCTGGGGTTTGCTGGGCGTTTTGCTGCGTGACGCAGGGGCGCCGCTTGAGACCTCTGGATAAATTGGGGCAGATTACATAAACTGTTTTGAATGCGTGAAGCCAAGAAAGCGAGGCGATCTTGTTGGACAAATCTTCGAAACTGCCTGTGTTCTCCAAGGACATGTGCGCCGAAGACATGGACAGAATGATGGAGAATGCTCAGACGGCGTCAAGTTTCCTCAAGGCAATCAGCCACGAGGGGCGCCTGATGATTTTGTGTTATCTGTCGTCAGGGGAAAAATCTGTCACGCAGATGGAAGAAATGCTCTCGGCACGTCAGGCTGCCGTGTCTCAACAACTATCCCGCTTGCGCTTTGAAGGCTTAGTGAAAACGCGGCGTGAGGGGAAAACGATTTACTACAGATTGGCTGATGATCGATCGACGCAAATTCTGGAAGTCGTTTACGATCTTTTCTGCAGGGAGAAGTAGAAGCCGTTCAGAAAACCGCCAGCTTTGGGAGGAGACTGGCAATGTTCGAAGCATTGGGAGACGCAAATACCGTTGCTCTGATCGGTTTGATTGGTGGCATCGTATTGGGGCTGGCTGCGCGCATCGGCCGTTTTTGCACGTTGGGTGCAATTGAAGACTACCTTTACGCAGATGATGACCGACGGCTGCGCATGTGGGCTATTGCAATCGGTGTTGCGATTGTCGGCAGCCATGCAGCCATAGGGTTGGGATGGCTTGATCCTGTCGGAACAAGGTACCTTGCGCAGACCTGGAACCCACTCGGTTCGATCGTGGGTGGCCTTATGTTCGGTTACGGAATGGCCATCAGCGGAAACTGCGGCTATGGCGCGCTGGCACGGCTGGGAGGTGGCGACCTTAGATCATTTGTCATCGTTTTGATCATGGGTCTGTCTGCTTACGTCGTGATGTCCGGGCCGCTCGCATATCTGCGGGTTTGGGCCTTTCCAGTGGAAATGGACCTGCGTGACCCGCAGAGCATTAGCTTCCTGACCGAGCGGCTGACCTCTATTCCAGCTTGGCTCATCGGCGCTGTCATCGGCATCGCTTTGGTGATCTTTGCTTTGGCGAACCAGCGCTTCCGCCGTACACCGGCGCAAGTATTTTGGGGATCTGTCGTCGGACTAGCGATCGTCTCAGGCTGGCTTGGTACGAATTGGGTTGCGACAAACGGTTTCGACGGTGAGCCGGTGCAAACCCATACCTTCGCTGCACCCCTTGGTGACACGATGCTCTACCTTATGACAGCGTCTGGAAACACGTTGTCCTTTGCGGTCGGATCAGTTTCTGGCGTTCTCATTGGCGCATTCTGGGGGTCGTGGTCTAAAGGCCATTTCCGATGGGAAGCTTGCGAAGATCCGCGTGAGCTCAAGCGGCAAATGCTAGGCGCGGCGATTATGGGTCCAGGAGCGATCATCGCGGTTGGGTGCAGCGTCGGGCAAGGCATATCTGCCTTCTCACTTCTGGCCTACAGCGCACCCGTAACATTCGCCGCAATATTTGCAGGCGCAGCGCTTGGATTGAGGCAACTCGTGTCTGGACTGTCGTTCATAACTGAGCGTTGAGTTAAAGGTTCAATTCAGAGTGGATCCGGGTTCGCACCAGCGCAGCATACGTGCGACCTGAAAAAAATAAAATGGTTCAATTGCTGTAGTATTGGCAGTTCTACAACAAATGTGAGTGTGCTTATAAAGCTGCAACTTCGAGAGTGACTACATTCAAAACTTTACGGAGTCCTCGCCAGTAGTCTTGTGCTTTTGGCTACGCCGTTTGTAGCAGCGTTTGTCGTATTGAACGGTTGCTTTTCGTTGTTTCCGACCAGGGATGCAGGCTCGTATCCCTTTGTCTTTCAACGCCTTACTGTACCAGCCGACGTCGTAGCCCCGATCTCCGAGCAGCCATTCCACATTCGGCAAGCTGCTGAGCATGGCCCGTGCACCGATGTAGTCACTGACCTGTCCGGCAGTGACGAACAAGTTGAGTGGACGCCACTGGCTGTCGCAGACCGCGTACAATTTGGTGTTCATGCCGCCCTTGGTTCGACCAATCTTTCGGCCACGCCCCCCTTTTTTGAAGGGCTTTGTCAGGTTGTTCATCTTTTGCCGAAGAGCATGTCCTGAGCGATAATCATGCGATCACTTCGGATGTATACTCTTGCCAAATATTGAAAGCATCGGCGCGGGCGTAGCGTTAAGATCTGACGGAATAGCGGTGAAATTTTTTTGGGCGGAGCAGAGCAGTGGTTTGCTCATAGGCTAAGAGAAATCGTGCCCTGATTGGGAGACCTGTAGTGCCTCATGATCTTCTCTCGTCGGCAGGCGTACCAGTGCGAGGTTTCAGTTCGATTATTCAGGCCCTTTTTCCTGATGGCGATCCCAACCTTGGCTGTGGCATCCTGATTTTCATGCGCATCTTTCCTATCGCACCACTTCGATACGCCAAGCTCCGAAACTGTGGGAGATTGGTTCTTTCATTGGATATCGATCCATCTCCCGTCATGTTTTGAAGATTTCAAGGCGCTGGCAATGAAGGCCATACCCAGCATTCCATCGTTCAAACCTGGCAACAGATTTTGCGCCCCCTGATCCCCCCGGATCAGGGCCGCGGCATCCGCATACAAAGTCGCAAACCCCTCCAGATAGCCTTCAGGGTGTCCTGGGGGTACGCGTGTGGCTGCCCTCGATGCTTGGGACGTAGCAGCAGAACCACGCGTCATGGTCTGACTTGGGTGCCCAAATCGCGTGAACGTCATGTGATTTGGATGTTCTTGCGACCATTCAATGCCGCCGCATTCGCCATATACACGTAAACGCAGACCGTTTTCATTCCCCACTGCCACCTGACTGGCCCATAGCATACCGCGCGCGCCGCTGGCATAGCGCAACAGGATGTGGGCGTTGTCATCCACCCGACGGCCCGAAACCATACTGGACAGGTCGGCGGCAAGGTGCGAGGGGACTTCGCCGGTCACAAAATGCGCCAAATTGAACGCGTGGGTGCCGATATCGCCGATGGCTCCGGCCCCAGACCGCTCCGGGTCGGTCCGCCAATCGGCCTGTTTGTTATCGGACGCGGCGGGTTCGGTCAGCCAGTCCTGCGCGTATTCCACCTGTACCAGCCGCAGCTTGCCCAGATCACCCGAGCGCACCATGTCACGCGCCTGCCGGATCATGGGATAGCCGGTATAATTATGTGTCAGAATGAAATGCGCAGGCGACGTTTCCACCGCTGCCTTGATCCGCGCGGCGTCCCTGACTGTGGACGCCAGTGGCTTATCGCAGATTACATGAATCCCAGCTTCAAGAAACGCAATTGCCGGGTCCGCATGCATGTGGTTCGGGGTCACGATGGCCACCGCGTCGATGCCGTCCGCGTGTGCGGCCTCGGCCTGTGCCATCTGGCGGAAGTCGGAATAGGACCGTTCGATCCCCAGTTCTTTGGCCGAAGCCTCGGCCCGCTTCGGGTCCGACGACAACGCCCCCGCTACCAGATGCCACTGCCCGTCCAGCCGGGCCGCGATACGATGCACACCTCCGATGAATGCGCCCTGCCCACCACCAACCATGCCCAGTTTCAAAGGCATCACTGGTCCAGCCCCAGCATGGATCGGATCATGGCCTGATCCACTTCACCGCCCGCGAAATCGTCAAAGGCCTTATCTGTGGTTTCAATGATATGGCGCGCGATGAAGGGCGCGCCCTCGGCTGCACCCTGTTCGGGGGATTTCAGGCAGCATTCCCATTCCAACACCGCCCAGCTGTCATAGCCATATTGCGTCAGCTTCGAGAAAATCGCACCGAAATCCACCTGCCCGTCGCCGGGGCTGCGGAACCGCCCTGCCCGGTTGGTCCAGCCTTGATAGCCGGAATAGACGCCTTGGCGACCGGTCGGGTTGAACTCGGCATCCTTGACGTGAAAGGCGCAAATGCGCTCGTGATAGAGGTCGATGAACTCTAGGTAGTCCATCTGCTGCAGCAAGAAATGCGAGGGGTCGTAGTTGATGCGGCAGGCCTCGTGCCCGCCAACGGCATCGAGAAACATCTCAAAGGTCGCTCCGTCGAACACATCCTCGCCGGGGTGGATTTCGAAGCCAATAGCCACGCCCTGCTCCGCATACGCGTTGAAGATCGGACGCCAACGCCGGGCAAGCTCGGCGAAAGCTTCTTCGATCAAGCCCTGAGGCCGTTGTGGCCACGGATAGAGATAGGGAAAGGCCAGCGATCCGGTGAAGCTGACCGTGGTATCCAGCCCCATG
Source organism: Ruegeria sp. AH3 (assembly GCF_056536265.1). NCBI lineage: Bacteria > Pseudomonadati > Pseudomonadota > Alphaproteobacteria > Rhodobacterales > Roseobacteraceae > Ruegeria > Ruegeria sp. AH3. Next base: position 362,682 of record NZ_JBQFJL010000002.1, on the reverse strand, counting down.
CGCCGCGCGGCGATGGCGGCCTTTTTGACCTGATCGACGGCCCAATCCTGTCGCGCCTGCGGGTTGCCGTGCACGGTCTCGGGGGCAAAGGCATCGAAAGACTGGTCATAGGCGGGATGGACGGCAACAAGCTGTCCCTGCAGATGAGTCGACAGCTCACTGACCTCAACGCCCGCATCGCGGCAGGTGCCGACAATCTCATCGCAATAGGTCTGGCTGTCGGCGGCCTTGTCCAGATCGAACAGCCGCCCGTCAAATGTCGGGATCTGTACAGCCTTGTACCCCAGACCCGCTGCCCATTCCGAAATTGACCCCAACGAATTGAACGGAGCCGCGTCATCCGCAAACTGTGCCAAAAACAACCCCGGTCCTTTGATCGCACCCGGCATATCAGCCTCCCATGAATATCCTGTATGTCAGGCCCCGACCGGGGCCTGACGGGTTCAGGCAATTACTTGCCGCCCCAGCGTTCGGGGTAACCCGGCATGCCTTCGCAGCCACAAGCCGCATAGTGCAGCGGCGGCATCGACGGGTTCACGAAATCGGCCAGATTGTCGTTGGTGATTGCCGGCTGCGGCAGGTTCCATTCAGGTCCGGGGATCGCTTCGCCATCCAGAATTTTCAGAGCCGCCAGAATAGGCGTGCGCCACTGATAGGTCGGGTAGGTCGGCGCGATGGTGTTCAAGCCGATCTCTTGCCATTTCTGCAGGAAATCCTGCTGGTCTTCGCCGGTCACAATCGGCACGTCCAAACCCATATCCTCGAAGGCTTCAATCGCCGCGACCGAAGTTGCGCCCGCGTCCATCCAGACCGCGCCCAACTGGGTGCCGCGCTGAATATAATCCTCGACAATCGCTTTGGTCTTGGCGCGGTCGCCATCGGTGAATTCCGCACCGACGATGTTCAGACCGGCCTCTTCCAGAATGCGTTTCGCAGCGGAGTACCGGGTTTCCAGAACGTCTACACCAGGCAGGATGCGTAGCATCAGCACGTCCGAGCCTTCGGGCGCGTTGGCGGCGATGAATTCACCGGACTGGATGCCAAAGCCATATCCGCCAACCGGTTTGATGAACGTGACCGGGCAATCGGTGTTCACACCTCGGTCGAACACAATCACGGGCAGCTGTTCGCAGGCTTTTTCCACAGCGGGGGTCAGGGCTGCGGTCGTGTTGGGGGACACGATCAGGGCGTCACAAGTGCCACCGGCCAGCAGATCCTCGATATCGGCGATCTGCTTGTCGTCCGAGCCCTCGGCGTCGGTCACAACGAACTCGGCGATGCTGTCATGCTGTTCGACCTCGGCCTGCATGGTATTCCAACCGACCACGCGCCATGGGTTGTTCACGCCTGCGTTCGAAAAACAGATCGTATGCGGGCCGTCCTTCTTGAAGCCCGAGGTATCGGCCATCACATCGCCATAGTGTTGCAACCATGGGGTTGCGGCATCACCATTGGCGGTTGCGCCCAGCATGTCTTTTTGTTTTGCAAACTCGGCCGGGTCGTCGAAGTTCTGCGCTTGGGCGGGCAAGGCCAACGCTAGCGTAGTCAGGGCTGTTGCCGTGAATTTGTTGATCATTCTTGTTTCCTCCTCTGAATAGTTTCGGGCGCCTATCCCCCGGATCGGCGTCGTCGGTATCCGGCGATCACCACCGCCGAGATCAAAATCAGTCCCTGCACCACGTCGCGAATGGGTTTGGGAAAGCCCAGGATGTTGAGCAGCGTGAACATCGCCTGCAACACCAGCGCCCCCGCAATAGTGGCTCCTACGGTGCCGCGCCCGCCCAGCAATTGTGCACCGCCGATGACGGCGGCGGTGATCGCCTGAAGCTCCAGCCCGACGCCCACATCTGTGGATACGCCCGCGAAGCCGCCCAGCAAGATCCCAGCCATGACGGCCGAGATCGAGGACATAATAAAGGCGACAATCCGCGTTTCCGTGAGTGGGATTCCGGCCAGCAATGCGGCCTTTGGATTGTCGCCCATCGCAATCAAGCGCTTGCCATAATTGGTGCGGTGCATCAGCCACCACATGGCAACGCAGACTACGACCATCACGATCACCGCGACGGGCAGGATTTTGATCAGCGGCAGATCTTTGATCAGGTAGCGGCCGAAGAACCGAAAGTTCTCTGGCAGATACCCGCGCGGAGCACCTCCCGACCATGTCAGGGCCACACCGCTGAGCGTGATCATCATCCCCAGCGTGGCGATGATCGACGGCACCTTGAGCCACGACACCACCAGTGCGTTCACCGTGCCCACGATCACGCCCAACCCCAGCATGACAAGGATCACCCACCACGTCGCGCTGGCATCCCCGTCCAGCAGGATCGAACTGCCGATCACCGTCAGCGTCACCAATGCTCCTGCCGACAGATCAAACCCGCCCGAGTTGATGACGTAAAGCTGCCCCACCGCCAGGATCGCAATCGGTGCCGCACGTTTGAGGAAATTCATGTACCCCGTCGGCTGCAGGAAATACGGCGACAGGATCGCAATCGCCACAAACAACAGCGCCAGCACCAGAAAGACAGGATTTATCTGCTTCAGCCGCGCCATCATGCCTCGATCCTCCGGCTGCGCACGGCATAGACGGCAACGGCGGCTACGATGATAACCCCGCGCAGGATCTGTTTGGCAAAGGCATCGACGCCCGCGATGTTGAAGATCGAGTCGATCAGCGAGAAGATCATCACCCCCATCAGAGTACCCCAGACGCCCCCACGCCCGCCGGACAAGGCGGTGCCTCCGATGACAACCACAGCGATGGATTCCAGATCATAGACGCCGTCTCGCCCGATCCACGGCGCGCCCGAGCGTAGGCGACTGGCCAGATACAGCCCCGCTATGGTTGCGCAGACCGAGCAGATCACATGAGCCATGATGACCACGCGCGCGGTGCGCATACCGGCCAATTTGGCCGCATCCGGATTGCCACCAACCGAATAGATGTTTGATCCTGCACGAGTGAAGCGCAGGAACACCCAGGCGACCACCGCCAGGGCGATCAGAAAGATCAGGCTGATCGAGATGCCCCCGACCTGCCCATAGGCGAAGACCTGAAACTCTTCCGGAACTTCCCCGGCAAAATTGTTGAACGTAGCACTCAACAGCCCCTGCAGGATCAGCGCCATACCAAGGGTGGCGATCAACGGGTTGACCTCGAACTGAGTGATTACCAGCCCGTTGATCAGGCCAACCACAACGCCCACCGCCAGGACGGCGGCAATCGCCGGCAGCATCATCGACGGATCGCCCGACATGATGGACGAGGCCAACACCGCAGATACCGAGATCAGGTTCGCCACGCTCAGATCGATGGACGCGATCAGAATGGCAAAGGTCTGCCCAATCGCCGTGATCCCCAGCGCAATTGAGCGGCCCAGAAGGCCCAGAAGGTTTTCGGCGGTCAGATATTGCGTCTGCCCGGTCGCCACCGCGACAATGACGTAGATCGCCACCGCCACCAGCAGCAACAGAAACGGCGCAAGAGCTGCCAGGTTCCGGGGTTTGCCGATCTTCATGAGGCTTCCAGTTCCAGATGCGCCTCGGTCGCGGCATGCATGACCTCGGCCTCGCTGGTGCCATATCCGAACTCGGCCACGATCTTGCCGTCGCTCATCACCAGAACCCGGTCCGAGATGCCAAGAACTTCGGGCAAATCAGACGAGATCGCCATGACCGCCGCCCCCTCTTGCGCCAGCTTACGCATCTGGGCGTAGATCCCGGCCTTTGTGTTGACGTCGATGCCACGGGTGGGTTCGACAAAGATCAGAATCTTCGGGGCCAGCGACAGCCAGCGTGCAACGATAGCCTTTTGCTGGTTGCCGCCGGACAGAGACTGAATTTCGACCTCATAATTCGCCGCACGTAAATCAAACGCATCAAACAGCGCATCCATCTGATCAAGAGTCGCAATCGGCGACTTGTTCGGCGCGCCCAGAGCCTCGGAAAACGCCCGCGCCGAGATCATGCCGTTGTCACGGACCGATTGCATCAGCATCAGCCCCTCAGCCTTGCGGTCGCCGGGCAGCATGGCGATCCCGGCCTTGGCGGCGCTGCGCGGATTGGTCAGCCGGACCGGTTTCCCCTCAACCGTCACCGCGCCGGTTTCGAACGGTTCCACGCCAAACAGGGCCAAGGCCAGCGCCGTACGGCCTGCACCCTGAACGCCCGCAAACCCGGTGATCTGACCCGCGCGCAAGTCCAGATCAATGTCGAACAGGCGGTCATTGCCGCCCCCGCGCACATTCAGCACGGCCTCGCCAACCTCATCCGGCGTCGCGGGTTCTGGGTAGAAATGCCCAATGTCACGCCCGACCATGGCTTCGACTATCTGACCGGTTTCCGGCACATGATCGAATGCGGCCGCGACCTTGCCATCCTTGATGACGGTGACGCGATCGGCCAGACGGCGAATTTCGCGCATGCGGTGGGTGATATAGACAATCGACCGCCCCTGCCCGCGCAGATCGTCAATCAGTTGGAACAACAAATCACATTCGGTATCGTTCAACGCTGCCGTCGGCTCGTCCATGACGATCACCTGTGCGTTGAGCGACAGCGCCTTGGCAATCTCGACCATTTGCTGCTGCGCAACGTCCAGATCGCTGACCAGGGTGTCCGGGCCAAAGCGATGGCGATCCCCAAACAGCGCCAGCACCTCCTGCGTTTCGCTCCGCATCCTGTCGATATCCAACAGGCCCCAACTGCGCGTGGGCTCCCGGCCCAGAAAGATATTCTCGGCCACGGTCCGGTCCGGCAGTAACGAGAACTCCTGATAGATTACGCTGACGCCTTGAGCGAGGGATTCCAGCGGGTGCTGAAACCGCACCTTCTGGCCGCGCAGAAAGATGTCGCCTTCTTCTGCCTGATACACGCCGGACAGTACCTTCATCAGCGTGGATTTGCCTGCGCCATTTTCTCCGACCAGGGCATGGACCTCGCCAGGGCGCGCCGAAAAACTGACAGCGTCCAGCGCTTTGATCCCCGGAAAGACCTTGGTGATCCCCTTCATCTCAAAGATGACATCACTGCTCATGCCTCCGCCCAGCCCTTACGAATGAACGCAGCACTATCGTGAAACAGCTGCGGGTGGTCTTCGAACATCGGGCGCCAGATGCGGGTGGCCGCAGCGAGCTCCGAGACACCTGCACCAAAGGCCTCCATCACCACCCAGCCATCGAACCCGGTTTTCTTCACCTCCGTAAAGATCGTGCCAAAGTCGATCTGCCCAGTTCCAGGCGTGCCGCGGTCATTTTCCGAGATATGCAGAACGTTGATCCGGCCAGAGAGCGCTGCAATCGCCTGCGCCTGATCCTTTTCTTCGATATGTGCATGGAACGTGTCGTACATGATCCCGAACGCGGGATGCTCGACCAAGTCACAATACCGCGCTGCCTGTTCGGCCGTATTCAGAAAATGGGTTTCAAACCGGTTGAGAGGCTCCAGCGCCAGTCGCATCCCCCGCTCAGCCGCTTTTTCAGCCATTCGGTGATGCGCTTCGGCACCGCGCTGCCATTCGTCAGCGGTTGGCCCGCTGCCGGTGAAATGCCCGATCGGCGCATGAAAGGGCCCGCCGATGGTTTCGGCACCCAGTGCTGTCGCGCAGTCCAGTATCCAGTCCAGATGAGCAACACCGCCCGCCCGGATATCTGGGTCGGCACTGGTCGGGTCTGCGTTGGGATCAGGGACAATCGCTGTGCAGGTCCGTTCCAGCCCCAGCGCATCCAGCTCAGCCCCCAGCCATGCATAGTGATCGGCGGACCCTTCAAGGACTGGAATTTCAACACCGTCATACCCTGCTTCGGCAGCGAGCTGGCAAAACTCCAGCCGCGCCTTGTCGATCAGCCCACCGACGCACAGCAGGTTCACACCCAGCTTCATGTCCCCTCCCCAGAGCTCAGAAGATGCCACGGTGCGAATCTATGTAATCGATTTCATTTATTATGTAAACCATTACATTCTTCGTTTTTCGCTGCTATAAATCGTCAGCATGACAAGAAACTCGAATAAGAGACCCACGGTTCGGGACGTTGCGCGGGTGGCCGGTGTCTCTACCGCCACAGTAAGCCGGGCGTTGCAATCGCCTGATATCGTTTCCAAAAAAACACGCGACGCTGTGTTCACGGCTGTCTCGGAAACTGGGTACAGTGTCAACACTGCTGCGCAGATGCTGCGGCGAAATCGGTCGGGTACGGTGCTGGTCATCCTGCCGGATATTTCCAACCCCTTCTTTTCCAAGATCCTGTCAGGCATCGAAGAAGTTGCGACCCGCGCCAATCTGACGATCTTAATCGGCAACACCAACGGGGAAGACGCGCGGTATGCGAATATCCTCGAAAACCTGCGCAACGGACGCGCGGATGGTGCTTTGATTCTGAACGGTGCCGCGCCTCCGGATGGGATGCTGCCGGAGGGCACCCCGGTCGTCTCAATCTCAGAACGACTGGATGATGCAAGCTATGCTCATGTCGGGACCGACAACCGGAAAGCGGCGTTCGATGCCACGCAATATCTGCTTGCTCAGGGACACCGAAGAATCGCGCATGTCACCGGACCCGAAGGCAATCCGCTGACCAATGACCGGTGCGCTGGCTATGTTCAGGCGATGGAAGAAGCCGGCCTGACAGACCACATCCACACCATCCCCGGTGGCTTCACCTATGAATATGGTGAGCAGGCGGCAGATCAGTTAATCACCCAATATCCGCGAACCACCGCCGTTTTCTGCGCCAACGATGAATCCGCTATGGGGGTAATCCGGGGCCTTCAGCAACATGGATTTACCGTGCCCGACCAGATATCTGTGATGGGCTTTGACGACATACCGTTTTCCCGAATTTTTCAACCTGAACTGACGACCGTACACCAGGCGCGAAACCTTATAGGGCAACGCGCGATGGAGATGTTATTGGAACTTCTGGCGAATAACGAATATCCGGTTGGCTCAGTGTTTCTGGAACACTCCATCGTGACGAGAAACAGTGTTGGAAAGCTACGCGAATAGGTTCCATTGGCTTTGTCAGGTTGTTCACCTTTTACCGAAAAGCGTGTCCTGAGCGACAACCATGCGGTCACTTCGGACGCATACTCTCGCTCAATATTGAAAAGCATCGGCCCGGGCGTGGCCTGCCCCAACACCAAAACAGCTTTCGCAAGAAGCGCTTAGCTGAACCCTTTTTTCAGCGCGATTAAACTAGGATATCCAGCCCATCGCCATTTGAATCAATGACATGTTACCACCAGTGTTTCTTGCCGTTGATCAATATCACCACCCCAACCAGATGCGATTTGTTTGTCAGCTCGCTGAACCACCTTCCCTGTTCAGCCAGTTTGAAACGCTACTTATCCCCAAAATGCATAGTCTTGGAATTAAGGGTACAGTCCGGCAATTGGTGACACAGTCCAGAAATTGAGAGCACAATTTTTAAACTGATTTTGCATAGTTTTCTGAAGCAAGCATCCAGCAATTAGCGGCCTGTGACATCGGGCTACAATTGGCTTTGTGAAGCTGGCTGCCCAAACCGAACGATGTTACGCCTCGCAAGTATGGCGGCGATGCGCAGTAGGCAGAATTTGCAAAGCTCGACGGGCGCCTCCAGTAGTCCCTTGCTTACGCCGGTATGCACTACCGCAGTAGCAGTCAGGGACGAAGCCGATTTTTGCAGTAACAACCGGAGGGATGAAACCCTTTTTGCGTGAAACTATCCACTACACCGTTAGGTCAGGTTGTAAGTCTAGGTGACAATGTGGACGAAATGCACTGCGCGCGCCTAGTATAAAAAGGTCGTCTAGGAGGTTCGCATGCCGACAATGCAGTAAAGACGAGAACGCATTACAGTTCAGCCGAGGGGAAGGAAATGATCTTCCACGATTGTATGATCGAATTTCGTAAAGACTTTGAAGCACTTCCATGGTGGATGCGAAAATCGCTCGTTCGCCACGGGAAGTCACGCATCGAAACGTATTTTGTTTGTTTGGAAACACATTTCACGTTGAAAGCTCCGGTCAAGGACAGCGCACTCATATCCAATGGGATGTAGGCTAATGTTCTTTTCACGTAATTCATGTTTGCTTCCGATCGTACTTGTCGCTGGTGTCAGTTATCCCGGCGATGCGTCTGCTCAAGAAGATGCGACGTCGCTCTTAACGCTCCAGGGCGCTGGGCTTGAAGCCGATCTGACTGCCCCGGAACATTTGCCGTCCATTGCCGCGCTGTTGGACGGCAATGCAGATACGGTCGCTCGATTTGACATTGTTGGCGGGGAACCGGTGGATGTGGTGATTGGTTTCGGAGGACGCGTTGCCAGTGCGACGGAACTTGTTCTTGCCCTGTCAAACAATCCCTCAGACACGCCACCTGCCCGAGTGGATATTCTGATTTCAACCTACTCTCCGACTTCCGGGTTTCGATCTATGTTCGAAGAACGCATAGATGCACTGAAGCCCGAACAGGTCATCCCGCTGGCGCCCGCCGCGGCGTCCTGGGCATTAATTCGCCTTTTCCCGGCAGACGGTCAGACACAATTCGCCCTGACCGACGTGTGGTTGATGGGCCGGGACGGCCCACCAGAGCCGCAATACGCATTTGGCGAAGCTCCGGCGACAGCGATTACCATGATCGAAGAACTTGAAGCTCTTGGTGAAATCGGATTTTCGCTGACAGCGGCTGAGCAGGGCATTTTTGAGCGAGCGAAGACTGAAATGCTCGATATGCGCGATCTGGAGGAAATTGCCCTATTAGCTTCGGGTGTGATCGAACAATCCGATCGCGATGCCTACCGTGCACAGCTTGATGGGATCGAAGCCCAGATTCGTGCAGATTTAGATGAGAACGCATCCCCTTTTGTGCTTGGTGCAAACCTTTTGGAATGGTTGCACGAGAACACGTTTTCCAACGGGTACAGACTGCGACAAACGGATGTATCAACGGTTCTCGACCAAGGTATTTTTAACTGTGTCTCATCAGCAGCCCTGTATAACATTCTTGGTTGGCGTTTGGGTTTGGACCTAAGAACCATTGAAGTTCCCGACCATGCTTTTTCAATACTCTATGACGGCATTGACCATGTGGACGTCGAGACAACGACCCGGCGTGGGTTCGCACCCGCCCGTGAACAAATTGAGGAATTCCGCGAGCTCACAGGGTTCAATTACATTCCCCAGTCGCACAAAGATCTACGACGCGAAATTGATCGCAACGGGACGGCTGCGTTGATCTACTATAATCACGGAGTGGAATTTTATCGCGACGGAAAATTCCGTGAAGCTCTACTTGCTAATTTCCGCGCCATGAGCCTTGACCCTGAATTCTCATCCGCCATCACGAATGCACTGGCGGCGTTGAACGGATGGGCCAGATCGCTGGGGCAAGCCAGCGAATGGGAGCAGGCCACGGCCGTTGCTGCTTTGGGCCGACGATTGTCTGCAGATGACGAAATTCTTGCCGCAAACCAGCGCGCGGTATGGAGCAAATGGGCGGACTCTCTATCAGCTTCGGGGGACTATGTTGCAGCGCTTGAAATACTCGATCGGGCAGCGAAAGAGATTCCAGACCAAAACTTCGATCCCGACCGCATTGCCGTTTTTTTGAGGCCGGCAGAGGTAGCCATATCTCGCGGTGAATGGGAGCAAGCCTTTGCAATATCGGACCGGGCGGTCGATCTCCTGGAGGGTGCGGCACAAGCCGAAGTTGGTAAGTGGCAGTCAAACCTCTATCTTCGACAGGCGCGGTCTTTGATTGGCACAAAAGACTATGAGGTCACTGCGGATCTGCTGATGCAGGGTCTCAGCGCAGATGCCGACTCCAAAAGCGTTCAGCGACTGGCACGCTTCCTTGCGCAGGAATGGGCCAAGGACAGCGGTGGAATTATCGAAGGACTATCCAGAATTGCGGATTTATCAAACCGATTTGCGGCCCTTGCGGAATTTGATGCCGTGGCCGAAAATTTTGCCATAAAGCAAATCAATGCGGGACTCGGTGCGCGCACACTGGAAGAAACATTGGCCGTGGCGCAAGAAATTCAGCCTTTGATTGCCAAAGCGGGTTCCGATTTTGACGCCGGAGCGTATGCCTATAACGCTTATGGCCGCGCGCTGATCGATGGAGAGGATTGGCAAGCGGCTGCTGAACTGCATTCAGATGGGCTGTCAGCGCACCCCGATGACTATTACCTATCTAGGAATGCGCGCTTTGTTGCACAGAGATGGCAGGCAGCTGCGCTATCAGAAGGGGGAACCGCTGACCTGGAAGCGGTCAACGCCTTGCTTCGTCAGTTGTTTCCGACCTTCGCGATAGACCCAGGATTTGAAGAGAATGAGATTATCAGAAAGGTGAACACGCAACTGCGCGATGGAGACTATGATGATGCAGAGCGATTTCTGGCAAGTGCACAGCTGCTACTATCACCCGACAGCTTTCGCAAACTCAGAGTTCTAATCATTGATCATCGCGCACAACTCGCAATGAATGACAAAGATTGGGAAACAGCCGCAACACTCTATTCTAATGGCCGCAGCGAATTGAACGACGCCAAACTGTTTTCCAATAACGTGGCGTACGTGGCGCAGGAATGGACGCGTTCAGCTGGAGCTGAATCGGGCGCTCAGGGCGTAGCCACCGCGGCAGAAAAGCTGGGTATCTTGTTTCCAAGCGACGACAAGGTCGCGAAAATGGGCACGCGAACAATACAGAAACTGATCTCCGAAGCCGTTCGATCCGGCGAGATTGACCTTGCGAAGACACAACTGGCGAGCGCAAGGCCGTATCTTTCGCCCAAGGATTTCGACAGCAGCACCATTGTGCTTTACCGTGACTGGGGGAACGCGCGATTGGAGCAAAGTGATTGGCAAGGCGCACTGCTTGCCTATGCCGCTGGGCTTGAGCTGGTTCCAGACTCGCGCGATTTGCGACGCAATGTTCCTTATGCCTTTCAAGAATGGTCCAAATCTGCCCTAAACGCGGATGGCCCGGTTGGGTTGATCGCTGCAGTTGAGGAGATGGAACAGACCTTTCCTGATAGGAAAACCTTGTCAGATATTTTAGACAACGTTCTGTCTGATCGGGTTGAAGTGATGATCAATGACGACAGGCCGGACGCCGCCTTGAAACTCATAGACGACGTTGCGGTTGTTCTTGATCCCGACACGACGCACGATGTTAAAGTATACGCCTACGAGAAATGGGCGAGGCTGTATTTTAACAATGATGGCTGGCAACGCGCGGTGGAAATCTACGACCAAGGGCTTGAAGACGTGGGCAAAAGCTCGCTTTTAGAGAACAATCGGCGATATGCGCAATCAAAAGCGGATTAGGCGACTCAGGCCTCCCCGTCCAAACCTCACAGTAGCCCGCTGGGTGCCCTTGATGCAGATGATATGGGGGCGACACCCAAGTTGCTCAAAGCTCGGCTTGGTAGAGATGGTTGTTCTGGTTGGGACCCTCCTGCAATTAGAGACGATCTTGCAGCATCCGCGTTTGACCGTCGGGTCACACCAAAATCAAGCCGTAAAATGGAACACTTAGCCCGCCATATTTGAGTGATGGAATGTCAACGACAATCGGCCATACCGGCTCAGGCGGTGTAATACTTGCGGCTGGATATCGGGAGAAAATACGTCTTTATGCGGCTTGGAAGTAACTTTTCCTGGGGAACGAGCATCTGCGGCGAGTGCGGTCGTGATCGACACTGATTGGGTTTAGTTCTCTCCCTTTCCTTTCTTCTATACCAACTCAGGTCAGCATATTCGCGCAGGAAGGGATAACTCGGATCCTCAATATGCGGATTCCTTCAATTTGCAGAGCTCACAAGATGACTATATCCAACCTGAGCGCTAGCTTTGAACCACCCCAAAGCTTGCGACAGATCATCCGATACCCTTCGGCTATTTGACGAGATCCCAGAATAGGTACTCGTAACCTGGTGCTTTGTTTTTGCTTGGATGACGTTTAACGCCGGACGTGATTCAGAGCAGGATAGTTTCCAACAGATTTCAATTTAACCTTTCGTTAACGCTTAGGTTCGTTCGCTTCTGATGCAGAAATGTCATGATTTTTCAATCACTTTGATACTAACTGCATTTCCACGCTATGCTCTGTGCCGCAGCTGCGTTGGCGGCGTGAGATCGAGCTAAAGCTGACAGCAGGTCACGATGAGGCATCGGCATGTCGTAGCGTCGGCACCAGCGATGCCACGTACTGCAACTAGAGAAAGCGCTTCGGCGGGATGGGCCGAGCACAGCTGCCCGAGCAGAAGCGCCTGGAGAAAGAGAACGCTCGGCTGAAGAATATCGTGGCTGAACTTAAGCTGAACAAGCTGATCCTCAAGGAGAGCTTGAGCCATCTAAAGCCCGGGACCCGCCCACAGAGGAGTTTCGTCAGGCCGTCATTCACACGCGCCAGAAGTTGGCAACGTCTGAGCGACGGACGTGCCAGGTGACCGTGTTTGCTTGCTGGTTGTCGCTAGCCTTCGATATCTTCTCTGCCATGACTAGGCTCTTCTCACCAAGAGCGAGTGAAACGAAGATCCGTTCCTGAAAGGAAAGCTGTGAACCTGTTGCATGGATGAGTACCTGACTGTTCTACACCTATACTCTATGGAGTGTTGGTGCCATTCATCCATCTTGGTTGCCACTGGGAGAAGTTAAAATGAACCCGAGAAACTTTATTCCAAAGGGCGCGGCCAGCTATCGCATAGACTTCGATGGGTCGGCCAAAGAATTATATTTCCTGCTGTTGCCTAAACTGACCATGCTTGCCTTTAGCGCTGCAGTGGAACCTTTACGGATCGCCAATCAGGTCACAAACAAGGAATTGTACAAGTGGTTTCTGATCACAGAAGACGGAAATCCGGTTTCTTGTTCGAATGGAATTGAGATTACGCCGGATTTCGCCTTGTGTAGCCTACCGCGATCCTCGCGGCTGTTTGTCTGCTCGGGTATTGAACCGGCAGAAAGCACCAACCCCAATGTGCTGTCATGGATTCGCCGCCAGAAGGCCTATGGTTGTAACTTGGGTGGTATCTGTACTGGAGCTTTTGCCCTTGCAAAGGCTGGAGTTTTGTCAGGGAAAAGATTCACTTTGCATTGGGAAAACCGCCCTGCTTTTATCGAACACTTTCATGATTTGGAACCGTCGGCAAACCTGTATGAGATCGATAACGAGCTTATGACATGCGGTGGTGGCAACGCTGCAATTGACATGATGCTGGACATAATCGAATCCGATTTTGGAAACGACCTCGCGGTCATCGTTTCAGACATGTGCATCCACTTTCGGTCCAACAACAGTAAAACGCTTCAGAAATCAGCGTTCTCGGTGGCGTTGGGCAGCCGCAACCAATACCTGATCAATGCCATGCAGATCATGCATGAAAATCTTGAAGACCCATTGGATATCTCTGAAATAGCGGAGGCCGTACAGATATCTCGTCGTCAGTTAGAGCGCCTTTTCCAAAAGTATGTCGAAACTTCACCAGTGCAGTTTTACATCGAATTACGCGTTGAACGGGCTTACGCATTGCTCAGCGAAACCGAGATGCCCGTATCTGAGATCGCAGCCGCTACGGGCTTTGGAAGCGCCACCCAGCTGACAGTGCGGTTCAAGAAACGCTATGGTGAAGCACCAACTTCGTTCAGAAGAGGCTGGTCTGAAAGACGGGGATAATTTGCGATTGGCTTGTGTCAGAAATCGCAACCTCCATGCTGTTATTATAAGTTCCGCCTAGATCGTGTTGATAGAAGGCTCAGCGTGGGTCGTAAGAAATGAGACTGTTCCTTCGAACCGTCAACAACAATCAGCATCACCAACTTTCCAGATCGGGGTGTTGCCGTTGCTGAGATTGTTCAGGGCTTGGTTTTTTGCGGCAACGAGACGACAGATAGATTTCGGTTTTTCGGGTGATTTCATCAGACCTAGCCTTTTCAAAGAATATTGGAGAAGTGGCAATTTCAGTAGCTGGGCTATGCTGCGTTCGACCATGAACTCTTCCAGATCCCGATAGAGCACGCCGTATCGGACATAGCAAAACACAGCAACACGCCATACTTGAGTCGGCTGGTAGACTGCTACTATTGCGAGCATGTCGATCCAAATCACAAGGACTGCGTAAAAGGAGAAGCTATGCTCGTCTTATCCCTTCGTCACAGCTGCGATGTTTGACTTGAATCAATATCGCTTAAAGGGTGGTGCCTCGAACCTCAATAAATTCACAGGAGAGAATGAGTTGCTTCAAATTTCGGTCTCTGATCGGCCCTGAGAACTAGGCGATGGCGCCAGTTATACCGTCATATTTTAGATCGAAGGGCAGAACTTCTTCCTCAATCTGTCAGATAGCTTCAGCGCATACGATAAGAGTAGGAAAATCTAGATGTCAGACTACCTCCAGAGTCATTAACTGACGATGTTGAGAGGCTCACATTCTTGACAGAACAACTCGGTGCCTTCTCGGATTCAGAAGGTCAGCCCAAACCTATTATCATAATAATCTTCGGCATTCAGAGTCTCGGGGATTGCAGCTGGTGCGTTACAAACAAGGGATGCCTGCTTAAAGGGTGCGGTACGTTCTCGTTGTGTGATGGGTTTTCGTGCTCCAGCATCCCAAAGTAGCGCGTGCTCTGATCCCAAATGAAAGACAACGAAGGGTAACGTCAGGAGGTTACCCTTCAAATCTCTGGTCATAAGAACTTCGCGCACTCCGTCGACCAGGTTGGTGTTTTCCCCTCGATTATTTCTATGCGTCTAAGTTTCCAAAGATAGCCATGCGCTTTCCCCTGACGACGAATTGCGCAAAGACTACTATCAGGAACGAACCCTGCGCAAATTCGGTCAGAGCGTCGAAGAATTCGAAGCTGACTCTGAATCCGCACATCACGCGATCAAGCAAGCGCTGAGCCCGCTTGAGGCAATGCCCAAAAAAATATTTAACAGATCCATCACAAGGAATGCCAAAAGATGCCGTTGCCCGAAGAGAATTCTCAAGCATAAGAGCAAAGCTTTGTAGTCGTCAGTTTTGCCTTAACCAAGGCCTCTACAAACGTAACTCCGCAAGCAACCCCATCGACGACTGGCAGGCCGAATTCCTCGGACAAATGCGACATCAGGTCAGTCATTCCGGCACAACCCAGAACAATGGCTTCGGCCCGATCCTCGTCGATGGCCGCGCGGATTTCAGCGCGGATAATATCAACCGTATTCGGATCGTTCTCTTCCAGCTTAAGAACCGGTACATCTGACGCGCGGACCCTAACGCAGCGGCGATCCAGACCGTAGCGCAACAGATTGGCTTCCAGTCCCGCCAATGAGCGGGATAGTGTCGTAATGACGCTGAACTTGGGACTGATCATAGACGCCGCGTGATAGGCGGCCTCACCAACACCAACGACCGGAGCCGAGGTGATGCAACGTACAGCGTCGACGCCTGTGTCATCGAAACAGGCCACTACGATGCCATCCACATCCGGATGCTGCTTGACCACATCCAACAAGCCCGGAACACAGGTCGAAACATCCAGATACCCTTGGATACTGGCGGGACCATCCTGCGAATTGATGGCGATGATCTCGGTATCAGGGCTCGCGACGGCGCGGGCCGCCGCCTCGATCTTTCGAGTCATAGAACCGGTGGTGTTGGGATTGACGACTAACAGTTTCACAATATCCTCACACTTCCCCGCCCAGATAAGCAGCTTTGATCCGGGGATCGGTCAAAAGCTCTTTGGAATTGCCTGAGATCACCACATTTCCGGTGGTCAGCGCATAGGCACGGTGCGAAATCGATAGCGCCATGCGCGAGTTCTGCTCGACAAGCAGTACCGACACGCCTTCGTCCCGGTTGATCGCCACGATGGACCGCGCGATGTCCTGCACCAGTTTAGGCGCAATTCCCAGCGACGGCTCATCCAGCAAAAGTAAGCGAGGTTTGGCCATCAGGGCGCGCCCGATTACCATCATCTGCTGCTCGCCGCCCGACAGAGTGCCAGCCGATTGCGAATACCGCTCACGCAGGCGCGGAAACCGTTCCAGAACCGAATCCAGCGTGCGCTGCACTTCCGCCTTGTCCGAACGGGTGAACGCCCCCATCAGCAGATTGTCTTTCACCGTCATGTAAGGAAAGACACGCCGCCCCTCGGGCACCATCGCGATGCCTTTCGAGACGATTTCGGCCGGGTTGGTTCCGGCAATCTGTTCGCCCTCAAACGCCACTGAACCGGATTTGATCTTCGCCAGCCCGGTGATCGCCCGCAAGATCGAACTTTTGCCCGCGCCATTAGCGCCAATCAGAGCGACAGTTTCACCTTGTTCCAAATCAATCGATACACCTTTCAGCGCATAGACGTGATCGTAGTAGAGTTCGACATCCTTGAATTCCAACATCTTGCTCATGGTTCAGATCCCGATTTCGTCATCTGCGCTGCCCAGATAGGCTTCGATGACTTTTTCGTTGTTCTGGATTTCTGCCGGCGTACCCTCGGCAATCATTTCGCCGAAGTTCAAAACCACAATCCGGTCGGAGATTTTCATCACCGCTGGCATATCGTGTTCCACCAACAATACGGTGACACCCCGGTCATCGCGCACCTTGCGTACCAGATCGACCATTTTCATGGTTTCATCGTGGTTCATTCCCGCAAAGGGCTCATCCAGCAGCAGTACCTTTGGATCGGTCGCCAGGCCAATGGCGATCCCCAGCGCCCGCAGATTGCCCTGCGGCAGGTTCGAGGCCTGCTCGTTGGCAATGTCTGTCATACCGAGGAAGTCGATCAGATCGTCCGCATATTGCCCAAAACTGTCGACATCTTCGTGGGCTGTTTTGGTCCCCCAGAAATACCCGGCCAACGAGGCTCTGGCCCGCAGGTGCTGCGCGACAACGATGCTTTCGCGGACTGTCATCGATTTGAAGATCGTCGTCTCCTGAAAGGTTCGGACAACCCCTTTTCTGGCCACCACATGCGGCTTCAAATTCGAGATGCGCTTACCTTCGAACAACACTTCGCCTGATGTCGTCGGCAAGAATGACGAAATCATCTTGAACAACGTGCTTTTGCCTGCCCCGTTTGGCCCGATCACTGACAGGATCTCGTTCTCGTTCACATTGAACGAGATATCGCTGTTGGCAGTCAGCCCTCCGAACTTCTTGGTGACATGACGGACTTCCAGAAGATGGCTCATTTGTCCGCCCCCTTCTGACCCGGCAGGCGCAGGCTGAGCAGCCCGTTAGGCAGGAACAGCATCAGGATGATCAGCATGCTAGAATAGGCCAACAACTGGAAGCGACCAAGTTCAAACAACAAGTCCCAACCGAAGTACAGAACCAGCGTGCCCAGCATCGGGCCAAAGACATAGCCCAGCCCGCCGAGGAAACAGTTCAGCATGAAATTCACGCTATCGGCGACTTGAAAGCTGGATGGGTAAACCGACTGGGCAATGGAACCGAACATCGCCCCTCCAATGCCGCCCAGAAAGGACGAAATGGCGAACACGATGACCCGGATGTACGAGATGTTCACGCCGATCGAACTCGCCAGTTCCTCGTTCTGCTGCATCGACCGGCACAAGTGGCCAAGCCGCGAATTCACCAGCCGGTACATTGCGGCAAAGGTCAGAACCATCAGCACGCAGGCGGTGTAGTAGAAGGCCAGCCTCGGGTTCTCAAGCGTCGCGAAATCCGGGATCAGTGTAAGTCCAAGGACCGAGACGCCTCCGGGAAGCGGGATCGAAGTAATTCCCTTCGCCCCGTTGGTAATGGGCAGGGCCAGCGCGGTCAGCGTGACCACCTGTGTCAACACCAGCGAGATCATGGCGAAATAGACGCCGCGCAATCGCAGGATCGGCAGTCCGATCACAACCGCCACCCCGGCAGCAAACAGCCCCGCAAGCGGCAGTGATAACCAGAAAGACATACCTGCCTTTGTCACCAGAATGGCCGAGACATAAGCGCCGATCAGCGCAAAGGCACCCTGACCGATATTGATGCGGCCGATATAGAAGGTCAACCAGACACCCGCGCTGGCGATGGACAAAAGTGCCACCGAGGTCAGGGTATAGTACAGATCGGACCGTCCTGAGGCCGCGACGAAGCCAGGCACCAGGATGAATATCGCCAGCAGGAACACTGCCAGACCGGCCCATTGGATCATGTTGAGTTTCGGCACTGCGCTATCCCCACGGCTTACCCATCAGCCCCTGCGGGCGGATGGCCAGGAAAATCATCAGCGAGACGAAAATCAGCAGATAGGTGATGTCGCCGTATTGCGAGAGGACGGCCAAACCGATGGCTTCCAGGAACCCAAGGATGATACCGCCAGCTATCGCACCGGAAATCACGCCCGCACCACCGATCATTACCATCATGAAGGCCTTGATCGAGGTTGGGCCACCCATCCCCAGATTGACGCCGGTGATGGTCACCAGCAGCCCGCCGACCAGACCGGCCAGCATCGCACCCAGTGCAAACCCGATCATGGAATAGCGGTCGACATTGACGCCCATCAACTGCGCCGCGGTTCTGTCCTGCGCCAACGCGCGCAGGGCGCGACCGGTTTTGGAATACTGCATGAACAGAATGAATGAGACGATGGACAAAATGGCCAGAACGCAGATCAGAATGCGGTCATACGGCATGATCAACCTGAAATCCCAGTTGAAAACACCGTCGACGATTTTGGGGACACCGCGTTGTTTCTCGCCAAAGACCAGCAAGATTATGGCGTCGAACAGGAAGGCCAGCCCAGCCGCCAGCAACATCGTGCTTTCCTCGCGCGATGACCTTCGTATAACCGGTGCGAACAGGAACCTTTCGATCAGTGCACCCAATACGGCAAGAGTGATGCACGAGGCCAGCAAAGCCAGCACAAAGGGCCAGCCGAGCTGCCCGTAGAATGTGTAAGTGACAAACCCACCCAGAACATACATCTGCCCATGGGCAAAGTTCAGCACGTTCATCAAGGCGAAAATCAGCGTCAAACCCAGGGCGATCATCGCATATTGCGCCCCCAGATAGATACCGTTTGCTAATATCTGTTCCATGAGTGTCCCGCGTAAGGTTCGGGTCTCCCGGGCTGTTTGTCAGCCCGGGAGAGTGAGTGGCTCGTTAGGCTTTTGCCTTGATTGGGAGTATTGCCTCAGTCAACTTCAGCGACGAAAAGCGTGTCAAACTCTCCGTCCTGATAGACATTCACTACCAGCGGAACGGCAATCTGACGCTTTTGTCCAAACGATGTGGTCCCCACATACCGCATCGTGGCGTCGCCTTTCATGAAGGGATTGGGGGCCTCAAACGTATCCATCGTGGTCTGGAAAGCAGTAACGTCGTCAATGCCAGCCGGGTTGGCGTTCAACGTCGCCAGAATGTATTCCAGCGCATAAACTTTGGTGTTCGACTCGTCGTTATACTCGCCGAACATATCGGTATAGCGTTTGACGAACTCCTTCATGTCATCCGATGCGATCTCGGGCGTTGACGCGCCACCGACAGAAATGAACCCATTGGCCAAATCCCCTGCCCCTTCGCGCAGAACTGTCGCGTCCTGCGCAGTTTCGGTCGAGATCAGGCCCTGGAATCCAAGTTCACGTGCCGAGCGGATCAGTTGCGGCGCATTGGCCGGAGAGACGCCCGAAAGAACCAGCAAATCGGGCTGGGTACGCATGACCGGGGTCAGGACCGGAGTAAAATCGGTGGTATCCACCTGATAGGTGACGTTGTCCGAAACAACCTCAAGCCCCAGCGCCTTGGCCGCTTCCACACCACCGTCCCGCTGGCTTAGCGGGTCGGATTCGTTCGCGGCAACAAACGCCACGGTCTTCACGCCCTTCTCGTCTTTCAGGTACTTATAGATCGCAGGACCAGATTGGTAATTCGCCACCATCCCCAGAACCGCGTTGGATGCGGGTGCGGTATAAAGTTCTTTCGGGAAGGCGTAAGGGAAATACATGATCCCGTTGGCCTCGGCCACGGGGCGCACGGCGGCAGCACCGTCATCGACATTCGGGCCGACCACATAGTGGATGCCTTCCTGCGCCATCTTTTCCATGCCCGCGATTGCGCGCTTGGGGTCTTTCTGGTCATCGAAGGATACGATCTCGATATCATAGGTCGTATCGCCGATCTTATACCCGCCCTTTTCATTGAGCCACTCGGCGCGAGCCTCCATTGAGCGCTGGTTGGAAATCCCCCAGGCTGCCGCCGGGCCGGATGTCACGCCCACAAATCCGATCTTGAGGACAGGGTTTTCCGCCCAGGCCGCAGAAGCCAGCGCCGTTACGGAAAATGCCAGGGCGACTGAAGTTTTCATCAGGGTTCTACGTTTCATTCTTTCCTCCCTATGAGGTCTCGGCGCCTCTTCTGTGCGCTTGGCGAAGTAAACAATGCGTCGGGTCGAATCCCGGAATGCACCTTGGATACTGCATTGTTAACAATCTATGTCAACGTTTTTAGTAAACGTATTTGTTGAATTTGTGAACAGAAGTCCAATATATTGTCAGTTAAGAGTAGTACGGCTAAATACGATCGACGTGTATTCCAGCCAAATTGGAACAAGATGACAGACGCCCAGCAAAAACTCGACACCGTTCAAACCGATCCGAATGAGCAATTGATCGTCGACCGTATCTATTCGGCAGTCATGGAACAAAAGCTGGCACCCAGAACCAAGTTGAGCGAACAAACTTTATGTGAAACTTTCGGCGTCGGTCGGATGCGGGTCCGAAGAGCTTTGCTGCTGCTGAGTAGCCAAGGCATTGTCGAACTGCGCTCAAATCGCGGCGCCTTTATTGCCTGCCCGAGTCCTAAGGAAGCCCAGGAGGTTTTCGAAGCTCGCTTGATGATCGAAACGGGCATCGTGCGAGAATTGACACGTGAGATCAGCAGCGCAGGTGTCAATGCGTTGCGAACACATATCGAAAAAGAAGACGAAGCTCGCGCAAGAAACGACAGAACTGAGGTTATCAGACTTTCCGGCGAGTTTCATGTCGAATTGGCTAAATGCCACAATAACGCGGTACTCACACGCGTCGTTAAGGAACTGGCGACCCGATCGTCTCTGATCGTAGCACTGTTCGGCACCCACAAGGATTCATCTTGTCCAGATGATGAGCATGCATCAATCATTGATGCAATCGTGAGTGGCGACCCGCAATCCGCAGAAGACAACATCCGACACCACCTTCTCCATATAAAAAACAGCCTGGATCTGGAGCAAACCCAAAAGGTTGAACCCGATCTTGCTAAGATACTCACCGGGCGCATGTAGTTGGTCGTGCCCAAACTATTAGAGGGGACTACGTCAACGAAGTTGTGGGCGCACTTGTCCTGCGACTTCGGTAAACAGCAGAAAACCGGATGTCATTACACTTGGGAATTGCCGCTGTCGGCGCCAGAACGGCATACATTGATTTAGGCTCGCCTTGGGAGAATGGATGTTGCGATAGCTTCAACGGTCGAATGAGGGATAAACTGCTCAATGGCGAGATATTCCATAACCTGCGCGAAGCGCAGATCGTCATCGAAAATTGAAAAAAGCACTACAACACCAGAAGACCACACATTGCATTGGCTTATCGCCCATCAACGCCAGAACCCATCGTGCCGATAGGCCAAAGGCCGATCATGCACTAACAATCAAATTGGACCCGGCAGATGGGGTCACTCAACCCTGATCCCCCCTGCTGAAATAGTCTTCTGCCATCATTAGCGAACGGAGAATCAAAATGGAAACGAAACGACACAAGCCCGAAGAGATTATCACGAAGCTACGGTAAATTGAGGTGCTTGGGTTGGGCAAAAGAACCGTCCAGTAGCGACCAGGCTCTTTGGCAAAGCGCTGTCGTCAAGTCAATTCCCGAGTAAGATCGTCATCGACAAAAGCGGTGCTGATGCGACCGGCATGCGAGAAGTGAACAGAATTCTGAGGCGATTTGGGTGCCCCGCCAAAGCACAGACAATCAAGCCCCAGTATCTGAGCAACATGATCGAACAGGATCATAGATTCATCAAGCGTCTCATCGGGCACATGTGTGGGTTCAAATCGTTCAGATTTGTCTCGGCTACTTTGGACGGCATCGAAGTCGCGAACATGATCCAGAAGGGCAATTCTCCAGCACTACGACTGCGGGCTTTCGGATGTTTGCTGAGATCGCAGGATAGGTGTGTCCAGTAAGTCGCTGGCGCTGGATGTCACAAAAGTTTGCGACACATCCAGCCTAGGTTCCCTCTTATTATGGCGAGATTGGCATCCTTTATTTCATGGTTGGCGAAACTGGCATTGTCTATGAGGCAAGTTTCGGTCGTGAGTCGCTAGAAGTGGCAGAGGGGTTTTCGGTATTCGATCTCGAACCAGATTGGACGCCAGTCGAGTAGTAAACCAAGGTTCGAGTTTTTCCCGTATAGTTGCTTTCGCCAACGGCGGTACAAATGATTGACTGGGCCAACAAAATTGGCGCAACTATAGAAATTAGCTTTAGGCGAACCATCTTCGAGATCGGCACGGAAGACTGTGATCAAACAAAGAGATATTGAGCACGATGTCGGACAAACGCTGCTGAGATTGAGGCAGGAACGTAATCTGACCCTTTCTGAGTTGGCCACTGCAGCGCAGATTTCAACGTCGATGATCAGCCGTATCGAGAATGGTAGCGTCTCGCCCTCTCTTGGGACGCTTCAGGCTTTGGCGGAGGCAATGGATGTCCCTCTGATGGCATTGTTCGCACATACCGAGGTTTCAGCAGACGTGCATCATGTCAAAGCCTGCGAAGGATTGGCCTCGCGGCGGATCACACAAGGACACGCGCATGACTACCTGTTGCTTGGCAAGCATGGCGGGCCAGGCGGCATGTTTCAATCTGCGAGGATCAGCATCTCGAAAGACCAGTCAGAAACGTTGCCAAGTTATCAGCACGAAGGATACGTCTTTCTGTACCTGATCAAGGGTGATGCAGTGTATCGGTGCGGTACAGAAAACTTTGCCATGACAACCGGCGATACCCTGAGTTTCGATGCCAAATTGCCTCATGGGTTTTCCGAGATCGTGTCAGACAGCATCGAATTCATTACTGTCTCGACACGCCCACAATAATGATGGCCTCACGTTGTCCGCGGACTTTTACAACATAACTTTCCTCGACCATTGTCGGTCGTTACATAATATTTTACTATGAGTAGCCAACCCAAAGAACGACAGCGTTGCCCCATATGAAGATCACATTCAAACAGGTTGACGCGTTTCGTACCGTTGTATCGACCGGAACGGTGACCGAGGCTGCAGCGATGCTTGGGATATCGCAACCGGCGGTCAGTCGGTTGATTTCGGATTTCGAGGCCGAGGTTGGTTTTCAACTGTTCCAACGGTCAGGACGGGTATTGGTGCCCACCGATGAAGCCCGGTTGCTGGTAGAAGAGGTGCGCCAGGCTGTCAGCGGTATGGAGCACATCAAAGACTCGGCCGCTGCAATCGGTAAATTCGGTCATGCCCGGCTGAATCTCGTGATCACGCCGGGGGTCTCTTCTCAACTGGCACCCGATCTACTCGGTGAATTCGCAACCGCTTGGCCGCACGCCATGGCGCGCATGGAAATCGCCCCCAGCGACGATGCGGTCGAATGGATGGTATCCCAGAACTATGATTTTGGGATCACGACGACTGAACCGGCCAATCCCTCTTTCGAAAGCCTTGTTATCCGTGACAGCGATGTGTGCTGCGTGCTGCCCACTGGCCACCGTCTGGCAGATAATACAATCGTGCAGGCGCGGGACTTGGAGGGTGAGAACTTCATATCTTACATGCCGTCTTCACGCTTCCGGTTCGAGATCGATCAGTTTTTTGAAGCAAAAGACATCGCACGGCACATGCAGTACGAAACCCGGACCACCGATGCCATCTGTCGTCTGGTCGCTCGAGGCCTTGGCGTTTCTGTCGTCGGGGCCAGCCTTGAATACCTCAAGACACTACCCGACTGCGTCGCCCTGCCCTTTGCCGCGCCGCTGACGTTTCGGGCAGTATTGTTCTGGTCCAAGAACAAACCACTCACGGCCGTTGGGCAATCTTTTCTGAACATCGTCCAGACGAAAGTCACCCGCGATTGAGCGCCTCGCGAAATGTTTCGCGGGCCTGCGCACTGTGGATATAGGCGTAGTCTCGCGGGTGCGATTCTCCGGCTTGTATCTCCATTGAAACGAATTGCGGGCCGCTGGCCGACAAGACATGTGGCAGTGACTCTGAGAATTGGTCAAGCGCTGTAAAGCGCTGCACTCCGGCATAGCCCGCGGCCCATGCCATGGCCGCAAAGTCGACGCGTTCAGCACCAGGCAAGGGATGTGATCCGTTTACTTCATACACCCTGTTGGCGGACAGGAAATGATACAAGTTGCTGACCCCGGCATTGGCAATCGTCACAAGCGAGCCGAGGTTCATTAGCAAACTGCCGTCCCCGTCCAGAACGATCACCCGCCGGTCAGGATTTGCCAGCGCCAGCCCCAGACCGTGTGAGGATGCCTGGCCCATCGCTCCGACAGCCACGTAGTTCAGATCGCGCGGGTTCAGCGCCAACCAGTCGAAACAACTTTGGTAGACCGCGACCACGATATCTTCTTCGCGTACATGCGGGATCAATGCCTTAAGAGCCGCGTCTCGATACATGATCATGGGGCCTCCGGCGATCGGCCAATCAAGAAGATATGAGGTCTGGACGCCGCATAGGCAGCCTCAACCATGGACGGAATCTGAGCCTCGTCCCCCGGTGCCTCGATCAAAGAATGCGACAGGTTCATCGCGTCCAGAACCGGCTGGATGATCCGAACACCGTACGCGGCCGATTGATCCGGTAGCAGATGCGGTTCTTTCCCTTGCAGGCCAACCATCATGACGATGGGCAATTCGTAGTCGACACCAATCGCCCGGATCGCATTCAATGAATCCATCAAACCGGTCTGCTGCATCATCAGTATTGCCCGCGTGCCGTTGTAAGACATCGCGCCACAAATACTGACGCCTTCATCTTCCTTGCAGATCCGGGTCAGGCGAAAATCGGGATCGCGCGAGATCGGCCATAACAGACCATCGCTGGTCACTATGTCCGGCAGGGCCACAACTTCACCGATGTGGCACGCTTTGATAGCTGCAATGATAGCGGCCCCGGACACATGCGCCACCGACGGCGCGTCGTTGCGGGATTGCGGTGCAGCGACCATCACGAAGCTCCGTCCAGAAACGCGGCGATCCCGCAACGCGCCGCATGCATTTCATGAGGGTGACCAACGGTGATGCGGATGTAGTCGTGGTAAGCAGCCGAGGCGAATCTGCGCACGGCAACGCCACGTTGTCGCAGAAATCGATCGGCCGCTTCGGCAGATTTTCCTTGGTCCGGGAAGCGAACCAATACGAAATTGGCCTGACTTGGTACAACCTCCAACCCCAGAGCACGCAATTCTGTTTCGATCCAGCGCCGTCCCTGCGCGTTGGCTTGGAAAACCGCCTGCGTATGCGCCTTATCTTCCAACGCGGCGATGGCCGCGGCAACCG
This sequence comes from Ruegeria sp. AH3, assembly GCF_056536265.1. NCBI lineage: Bacteria > Pseudomonadati > Pseudomonadota > Alphaproteobacteria > Rhodobacterales > Roseobacteraceae > Ruegeria > Ruegeria sp. AH3. Next base: position 337,170 of record NZ_JBQFJL010000002.1, on the reverse strand, counting down.
AAGGAGACGCAACCGGGAACGTCAACCCGATCCGCCGTACGCTGTCCACAACGTCGCTGGGCCCGTACATCCACCCCACGCGTGCCCCGGCCAGCCCGTATATTTTGGAAAATGTCCGGCACATAACCACATTTTCTGAATCCTCGACCAGCCTGTGTGCAGGCTCGTAATCATGGGCATCGACATATTCTTCGTATGCGGCATCAATGATCAGCAAAACATGGTCGGGCAATGCCGCATGTAGCCGTCGCAACTCGGCCCGGTTCAGGTAGGTTCCAGCCGGGTTTTCGGGATTGGCAAGGTAGACCACGCGCGTACGTTCACTTAGCGCGTCGATCATTCGGTCCACCGACGGCTTGAAGCTGTCATCATCAACAGACACGACCTCGGCATCATTGGCATAGGCGTAGTTGGGCACTTTCAGATAGCCATTGGCGCTGCGGATCAGCTCGGTTCCTGGCCCCAGATACGCGCGGGCCAGCCGTGCCAACAGATCGTCCGATCCCTGCCCGGTTGTGATCCGCGCCGCGTCCAGCCCAAAATGCGCGGCAATGGCAGGGGCCAGAATTTGGTCTGGATTTTCCATGTACCGCTCGACCGAACTAATGGCCGCACAAGCGGCGGCACGCGCGTTCGGGCTCGGGCCAAAAACGTTCTCATTTGAATTCAGCAGAGCCGCTGGCGGTGGCACGTCGTCGGACGCCCCGCCCACCATATGAGGTTTGATTTTTTCGATTCCCGCTTTCGCGCGCGTCAGAGTCATAGAGTTCCTCCGGCAGAGCCAAGGATGGCTTTGCGCCATCGCACTTCATATCACATAACAATAGATTTTTTACAATTCACTTTCAAAAAAATTATGATATGAAGTGGATGCGCCAGCAAAAAGAAATCGGATGACCCGCACAGAATCTCACCAATCTAGTAGGCTGCACCTGACCATCGATCTTGATGCGCCGGGCAGGCAGGTGGGCGATCTGATGCTGAAGTGGTCGGACAATTCGGTGCCGCTGGGCTATCACCCAGTACCGGTGATCAGCCTGAAAGGGCGGCCGGGACCGAGTGTTCTGGTCCTTGGCGGTACGCATGGGGATGAATTCGAAGGACCGGCCGCGATAATGCGGCTCGCGGCGCGCCTGAACTCCGACGAGTTGGCTGGACAGGTGATCCTGATCCCCGGGCTAAGCGCACCGGCGCTGGCGGCTGCGTCCCGTGTCTCTCCGCTGGATGGTCAGAACCTGAACCGTGCCTTTCCCGGAGAAGCCGATGGCGGTCCAACCGCAATGCTGGCGCATTTTGTCGAGACGGTTCTTTTGCCACGCGTGGACGCCGCAATCGACTTGCATTCCGGGGGCAAAGCCTCGGTCTTCGAACCCTGCGCATTAGCCGCCCGTACGCAAGACAAGGCGCTCACCTCCGCCAACATGGATCTTGCCCGTGCCTTTGGATTGCCTTTGATCTGGGTGCTGGGCACACATAATGACAATCGATCTGTAAACTCGGCAGCCGCGCGGACCAACACGCCCATGATCGCGACCGAATTGGGCGGAGGAGGAGGAGTTGATCCCGAAATCACCGATTTGGCTGAAACGGGTTTGCTTCGATGCCTCAGGCATCTGGGAATCTTGCAGGGCGATCAGCCCAAGCAAGTAGCAGCAGAATGCGTGGAGATCGCTGACCCGTCGCAATCGATATACGCCCCCGCGGATGGTTTGTTTGATCGGCGCAGTAGGGCTGGCCAATACGTCGAACGTGGTACACTCGCTGGAAGGTTGCATTTCCCGGCGGAGCCTGAGCGTGCATCAATAGATCTGAACTTCTCTGCCTCGGGGTATGTTCTGGCCCATGGCAACCGGGGCGTGGTCTGCCGCGGCGATCTGCTGGCACTGGTGGCACAACCTGCGGTCGGAGACATTGAATGAGGGCGTACACTCCATTCATCTCGGGCGTGTTTGTGGACTGGAGCGGCGAAATGTTGACCAGCATCGACCCCGCAACAGGTCAAGGGTGGAGCACCATCGCCCGCGGCAATGCCCAAACCGCCGATCAGGCAATCCGAGACGCTGATTACGCCTTTCGCAACGGGCCATGGGCCAAAACGGGCCCAAATGAACGCGCCGATATGCTCGACCGGCTGGCGGATGTTCTGGAACATCGATGGGAAGAGCTTGTAACACCGGAAATCCGCGACAATGGCAAACGGATCACCGAAGTGCGGGGCCAGTTTTCCGGGCTGCACACTTGGTTTCGCTACTTCGCCACCCAAGTGCGCAAGCTGGGACCCGAAGCACAAGCGAACTCCATCCACGGTGTCCACAGCGTCGGCCATCACATTCCCTATGGCGTAGTTGTTGCCATTACGCCGTGGAATTCACCCCTGATGATCCTGGCATGGAAACTGGCCCCGGCCTTGGCGGCGGGCAATACAGTGGTCGTCAAACCATCGGAAATGGCGTCGGCCTCGACTTTGGAATTCGCGCGCCTGGCGCATGACGCGGGCTTGCCACCCGGCGTGTTGAACGTCGTCACCGGGCTGGGGCATGAGGTCGGCGAAGCGTTGGTACGGCACCCTTTGACACGTAAAGTCACCTTTACCGGATCAGATCTAGGCGGTCGCAAAGTGGCCGAGGCTGCGGCGGCAGGTGTGATCCCCGCCGTACTGGAACTGGGCGGCAAGTCACCCCAGTTGGTGTTCGCCGATTGCAATCTTGACAACGTGGTCAATGGGATTTTGTCCGGGATCTTCCTGTCCAATGGCCAGACCTGCGTCGCCGGTTCGCGCCTGATCGTCGAGGTCAGTTTGAAAGACACGCTGGTCTCGCGCCTGATCAACCGCGCGCGCGTATTGAAGATGGGCGATCCGATGGACCCTGAAACACAGATCGCACCGCTCGCCAACGAACCCCATCTGCACAAAGTCATCGCGATGATCGAACAAGCCAAAGCCGAAGGGGCCGTTTGTATACTGGACGGGTTGGAATCCACTGCAGGGCGCGACGGGTTCTATGTCGGGCCGACCATATTCGACGGTGTTTCGCCTGAGATGCAGCTTTGGCGGCAAGAGGTCTTCGGCCCTGTACTGGCAGTCACTAGCTTTGAAACCGAAGACGAAGCCATCGCGCTAGCCAATGACAGTGACTACGGTCTGGCCGCAGGGGTCTGGACGACAGACTCCAAGAAAGGCGAACGGGTTGCTGAAGCCATTGCAGCAGGCACGGTTTACATCAACCATTATCGCAGCGTCGATCCCGCCAGCCCCATCGGCGGGATCAAGCTGTCGGGCTATGGCCGTGAGCTTGGTCCCGACGCCATCAAGGATTTTTGCCAAACCAAATCGATCTGGACCGGTGCCAAACCGGTGCCTGATCCCTTCCCCTGACCACTGGCGTGCACGGAGGACGCAATGAACGATCATTTCTCGGCCCCCAAAGGCAATTTCCGCGGCCATGACCAGCAGAATGTCTGGCACGAAACCCCTGACCCTGAGCTGACCGAAGTTGGCCCCGGCACACCTTGCGGTGAGTATCTGCGCCGATTCTGGATGCCAGTTGCGATGACGGACCAGATCGGTGACCTGCCCTATCGCATCCGCATTCTGGGCGAAGATCTGGTTCTGTTTCGCGAAAAGAAAGAGGGCAAACTGGGGCTGACCCATCTGCATTGCTGCCACCGCAACATGAGCCTTGAGTTTGGTATTGTCGAGGAAGGCGGCATTCGCTGCTCCTATCACGGCTGGAAATACGGGCTGGACGGCACCGTTCTGGAAACCCCGTGCGAACCGCCCGCTTCTCAGGTCAAGAAAAAGGCCTGTCTTGGGGCCTATCCGGTGATCGAATACAAGGGCTTGGCCTTTGCCTATATGGGCCCGGCCAGTGAACAGCCGCCCTTCCCGGTGATGGACACGTTTGACGAAGAGGGCGATGAACTGGTGCCCTACCTCATCAAATCCCCCTGCAACTGGCTGCAAGTGATGGAAAACGCCTGGGACCCCTTCCACGTGGTCTACCTGCACACGCTGGCCGTGCGCAGCCAGTTCATCGACGCTTTTGCCGAAATGCCGATGATCGAGTTTCATGAAAGTCAAACCGGCGATTTCTACACCAATGTCCGACGCGTCGAGGATATCGTCTGGGTCCGGATACATGACCACATGCTGCCGTCGTTCACGCAGAATGGGGGTCATTTCCCGGTTCCGGACGGGCCGCGTTATTTCGGGCGCTGCGGGTTGTCGCGCTGGATCACTCCAATTGACGACACCAACACGATGGTCATCGCCTGGCGACATTTTCGGGATGCTGCGGCGAATGACGACCCCAAGGGGCTGACGGACAAAAGCAAGGTTGGCTACGGCATGACAGATTTCTATGGCCAAGACCCGGAACGTCCCTATGAGATGCGCCAGCGTGATCCGGGCGACTACGATGCCTGGGTAAGCCAAGGACCAAAGAACATCCATGCGCGCGAAAACCTCAGCTTTACCGACCGGGGTGTCGCCAAGGCGCGCCGCCTGCTACGCAACGCCATTCGCGCCCTGCAAAACGGTGAACGCCCGCCACAACCCTCCGACAATTTCGCAGACAAGGTGATCCCGACCTATGCCGGGGATACGATGCTGCGCATTCCGTTGCAGGAGGGTCGCGACGATGGGGCGGTGCTGAAAGAGATTTCGCATCAAGTGGCCGAGATCTACAAATCCGGCGACCATCTTCAGGGCGACGCCCGTAGGGCGTTCATCATCGACGCCCTCAAAGACTACGAGGCAAGCTGGTCATGACTACACGCATTCCCCACAACCCCGGCCGCGTTGACTGGTCCGGCGAAAACCCCGGCATCTATCTGAAACGGGATCCCGAACAGGATCATTACGACACGCTGGCGCTGTTCTTTCGGGTGGTTCTGTCGCCCTATGGGCGCGGGAATGCAGCGTTGATCCTGGGTGCTCCGGATCAGGCGCAGGGCTGGCCGCAAGTGCCTAACCTTATCATGACCGACAACCAGCGAATGATGCGCTGGATCGTAGATGGCTGGGTGACCAAAATGCCAACCTTTATCGGCAAGGCCGGGCTAGGCGCAATGACATGGCTGGATTGCGACAGCGTGGAAAAGCGTCCCGGCGACTTGAAATCCCGGTACTCCGAAACCCTGCGCGGATCGGGCGTGACGGTCGAGATGATCTGGCAGGATATGGGCCCGCCTTTGCCAGTTGAGGTGACCAAGGAAAACTCGGCCACCAAAGCGCATGAGATGTATTCTGTGTTCCTTGAGGCCAAAGCGGCACAGATTGTGGTCAACGGCACCCCCCTGCCCGGTCAGGTTGCCAGCCGCCAGTTCTTTGGTCGCACCATGTCGACCGCGTTTCTGGCCTTCTCTGAGACCTGGGTGACCCCGCAGGAGGATCTGTGATGCCTTTGAATGAACCGATCACCCCCGGCACCGTTGATTGGACCGGCGAAAACCCCGGCATCCTGCTGAAAGACGACAACGACAATTTCTCGGCTATGGCACTGTTTTTTCGCGTGGCATGGTCTCCGGTAGGTCAGGGTCAGGTTTTGCTGCTATACGGAGCACCGGATCGGGTTGAGGGATCGCCTGACGCACCAAACGTGATCCTGAGTGACAATCCAGACCTTACGGCGTTTCTGAAAACCAATTTCATCAGCAAACTGGCCGCTTTCGCCAACGCCCCTGCCTTTGCAACCCTACCCGAGATCGGCACGCAGGTCGTACGTTCAACCGGTGATCCCATGAGCCATCGCTATACCGAGACCATCGTCGGCGAGAACCTGACGATTGAGCTGGTCTGGGAGGGGTTCGAACCACCTCGCGCGCTGGAATTGTCACCACATGAGGTCGCCTCGGGCGAGCAGAACATGTTCTCGCTTTTGGTGCCCGCACATTCGGCGCAGATCATTGTCAACGGCCACCCGCTGCCGGGCAAGCTGGGCACACGCGTGCAGGCCGGATACGAGACGACGACTGCATTTCTGTATTTCTCGGAAACTTGGATCATTCCACCAGAGGGCGCGTGATGCTGCATCCGGCCGATCAATTAGCCTTTGACCGGGCAATGGTGACGCAACCGGTCTGGAACCGGTTCAATACGGCATCTGAGGCGCTGGGTCTGGATGAAAACGTGCTTCTGCACGCCGGTCCTGCCTTTGCCAACCCGAATCAGATCACTGTACCGATCCTGAATTCGGCCTGTGTTGCTGCCGTCTGGCAAGGTCTGGCGAAGGATTTTGATCAGGCCGAGGCGATGATCAGCGGGGGTGAGATCGTTTTGAAGCCTGCGCAGGACCACGACGTCGTGACACCTCTGGCTGCCGTGGTCTCGGCCGATATGCCGCTACATACGATCTATGATGCATGGCGCGGGCAGCAACGGGTCTATGCACCGATCAACGCAGGCAGTCGCCCCGCTATGCGGCTGGGGCTGCGGTCCGAGGCGGTTCTGGATCATATCCGATGGCTCAACACCCGGTTTCTGGATGTTTTGGAGAAAGGGCTTGCCGAGGGAATCGCACTGGTACCACTGGCCGTGATCGGCTTGTTGGGCGGGGATGACTGTCACGGGCGTACCCCTGTGGCGGCGCAGGCACTGATTGCAGAACTCAAGGATCGAACGCCCGGCGGGATCACCGATCACGATGTGCTGGCGTTCATTAGCAGCTCGCCCTCGCTGTTTCTGAACCTGTGGATGGCCGCCACCAAGTGCATGATGAAACTGGCCGAAGGGATTGACAGTTCCAGCTTCGTAACGGCGGCAGGCGGCAATGGGCGAGAGGTCGGCATTCAGGTTTCCGGCCTTCCGAACCAATGGTTCACGATTCCAGCCGGCACGCCGAAAGGCACATTCGACGTGGACTTGCCAAAAGACCGAGCCTTGGGCGCGATTGGTGACAGCGCCGTGGTCGAAGCCTTTGGGCTGGGCGCGATGGCCATCGAATTGAGCCCCGAACAGCAAAAAGGGCTTGGTGCCTATCTGCCCGATGACGCACAAGCGCGCATGTCGGGCCTGTCGGTTGGTGCGCACCCTTATTTCCGAGCGTTGGATGTAAGGTTGGGTAGCACGGCGCGTGGTGCCGTTGCGCAGGGGTCGGGGCCAGTGATCGGCTTAGGTATCCTTGACCGGCTGGGTCAAGCCGGACGGTTGGGTGGTGGCATCTACGACATGCCCGTCACACCGTTTGCAGCAGCGTTGAAAGCGTTGGAGGCATGATCGCGCTGAATCAACACTCTGCCCATGTGCTTGCCGCGATGATCCAGCGGGGTGAGGTGAAACCGTCCGAGGTGATGGCCGCACATCTGGACCGGATCAAAGATCGTGAACCTGTCATCGGGGCCTTCCAGACCCTCGATGCGGCGCGCGCCATGGAGCGGGCCTATGCCGCCGATGCACTCCCCTCTGGCGGCGCGCTCCATGGCGTGCCTTTTGTGATCAAGGACATCATCGACACAGACGAAATGCCAACAGGGTGGGGCAGCGACCTGTATGCCAGGCGGAGCCCAGAGCGCAATGCGGCCTGTGTACAGGCCTTTCTAGACGCCGGTGCAATACCGATCGGTAAAACCGTCACTACCGAATTTGCCTATTTCAGACCGGGCAAGACCGCCAACCCGGCCAACCCAGCACACACTCCTGGTGGGTCGTCATCCGGCTCGGCCGCGGCTGTGGCCGATTTCATGACACCGCTCGCATTCGGGTCTCAAACGGCCGCGTCGCTGATCCGACCTGCCGCCTATTGCGGGGTATGCGGGTTCAAGCCAACGACCGGACGGTATGATCTGACGGGTGTCATGGGGCTGTCCGAAAGCCTTGATACGCTGGGTATTCTGACCCGTGACCCTCGGGACCTGGCTCTGTCCGACGCTGTGTTGCGCGGTACAGACCTGCGTCCGCCACCTGAGTTCGATGATGCCCTGCCCCGGATCAGCTTAATGCGCGGCCCATATTGGCAGGACGGCTCAGTCGAAATGCGGGATACCTGCACGCGCGCCCTGGGCGCCATTGCCGCCACCGGCGCTGAGGTCGGAGAGATCGTCCACCCGCCTGTTTTTTCCGAACTCACTCAGGCTCAGATCGCTGTTATGGGGTACGAGGTCGCGCGACAACGCGCGACGGAGTACGCGGTCGGCGTTCCCGGTATCAGCCCGCAGTTTCATGAGCTTGTCACCGCAGGTTTGGCAGTCAGCGACAGGGAATACCGTGCAGCTCTGGACCTGCGGGACCGTGCAGATGCGATGCTGGATCAAATGTTCCGCGACATAGATGCGCTTTTGGTTCCCTCTGCGCCCGGACCGGCCCCTATGGGATTGGAGGCGACCGGAGATCCGCTTTATTCTCGCATGTGGAACCTGTTGCAAGTGCCGTCGGTGGCGCTGCCCTTTGGGACCGATCAAAACGGGCTGCCACTAGGCATTCAACTGATCGGACGAAAAGGTGGTGATGCCCGCCTATTAGATACCGCGGCCTGGGTTCACCAACATCTATCGCGATTAGCCATCACGGGATCAGCGGCAACAGCACGGCGAGCGAGACCGGAATGCTGACGGCGGCAATCAGCGTCTGTAGCGTAACAATAGCCGCCATCAGCGGTGCATCACCACCCAGTTGCTTGGCCAGCGTGTAGGACGAGGCACCTGTCGGCACGACCGAATAGACGACCGCAATCTGCAGCACATCGCGTGGCAGCCCGGTCAGCAAGCCGATCACTAGGACCGCGACAGGAAACACAACCATCTTGCCCGCAAAGGCAAGGATCAAAGGCAGCGTGCTGGCAGCCATAGCACGAACCCTCAGATTGGCCCCCACCGCAAGCAAGGTAATCGGCAAAGCCCCCGCCCCCAAAACATCCGTTACATCATGCACGACCGCGATCCTGTCCCCGATCAACTGGTTGGCGCAAACTGCCAGAAAGATCGAGATCACGTATGGATTGCGCGCCAGTTCTCGCAAAATGGCGATGGGCAGGCTATTGGCGCGGTCGCTTTTCAGCGCACCGACCATCAAGATGACCATCACGATATTGGTCGTCGGCACCAATATCGCCGTTGCAAGAATAGCGATGTCCAGTGCCGCCGGCCCGTACAGATTGGCCGCCAGTGCAAGACCAATGAATGAATTGTGCCGCGCGCTGCCTTGCAAAATCGAAGTCGCCTGAGGCGGTGCGAACCCCAGCAGACGGGCGGAGACAACTGCAAACACAAGTGCCGCCACAAACCCGCCCAGAATAGCCATCGAATAAAGCCCCAAAGCCGACTTGTCCAAAGGTGACAGTGAGATTTTGCTGAACAAAAGGCAGGGCATCAGAACCCAATAGACAAGCTTGTCATTCAGGTTCCAGAAATCGGTACTGGGAATACCGCCTTTGCGCAGGGCAAGCCCCAGCGCAATGATCAGGAAGATCGGCAGGATTGAGGTCAGCGTCATCAGCATTGCGGCATCTCTTTCACCCCGGTGATTACCGATCCGCTGTGCCGCCCCGCGCCTGTTGGGTCAAGCCATGGCCCGCGCCAGATAGTCGTCGATCATGTCACCAAAGCTCTGTTCGACCGCGAACTCGAACCCGTCCTGATACCGCATCACCAGTGCCTTGAGGCCAAAAACCTCGGAATAGGTCACTGCATCCGGTCCGAACACGCTGTCATGCAGGTCCAGCGGGCAGGCAATCGCCATGATCTCGGCCGCATCGGGACCAGTAACGCGGAAAAAGGTCATCGTGTCCGAAACCCGAACGATACTGATATCAGCCGGGCAGTCCGTGGGTTTCAACTGGGCCTCCAGAGCCTCTTCCCGCGCCAGCGGCGCTCGGGCGATCCAATGATCACGACCGACATAGAAAAGCTCCGTCCCCTCTTCTTCCGTCCGGTGATTGGCACGGTCCGGAAAACCCGGCAATGTATCGCAAACCCAGGCCCCGACCGCCTCAGCCGCTCCCTTGAGGTCGAACAACGCGGTCAGCCCGCAGCGTTGAACCGTAACATCGTAGCTCATCTCAGGACCTCAGCAGTTTGCCTTCGGGATCGTGGAACACCGGTTTCGTCACCTTGACCGGGATCACATCATCCTTCAGCCGGACATGGGCGGTTTCGCCCTGACGCGCATGGCCGTTTTCCAACAGCGCCAGCCCGACCCAGCGGTTGTTCACAACGCTCCAAACACAGGCCGTGACCAGCCCGTCTGTCGCCTCTTTCCGGCCTCCCGGCGTCAGGGGCGCGCCTTCTGGGATTTGTCGGTTGGGATCTTCTGGCAGGATGCCCACCAACTCGCGCCGTGGCGCACCGCGCGATCGGCGCAGCGCAATCGACCGTTTGCCCAGATAATCCGACTTTTTCTTGGACATCGCCCAACCCATACCCAGATCATAGGCATCGACGGTCCCGTCAACCTCGTGTCCCAGTGACAAAAACCCTTTTTCGACCCGCAGCACATGGCTGGATTCCGACCCTACAGGCAGAATGCCAAAGGGCGTGCCGGCTTCCATCACCTTTTCCCACAGCTCGGCCATGTGGCGGGGGGCGACATTCACCTCAAAGGACAGCTCTCCGGTAAAACTTACGCGCACGACCCGAGCCGGCACTCCGGCGACAGTGCCTTCGCGGAAGGACATGAACGGAAACGCCTCGGGTGAGAGGTCAATATCGGTGCCAAGCGCCTGCATCACTTCACGCGCTTTGGGGCCGCATATGGTGGCATTGTTCCACTGGCTGGTGACCGTAGTGATCATCACCTGCCAATCGGGAAACTCGGTCTGCAGCAGTTTCTCCATATGCTGGTTCACCGCATCCGCATGGCCGGTCGAAGTCGAGATTAGCCAGCGATGCTCATCCAGCCGAAAGGCAACGCCATCATCCAGGATCAAGCCATCCTCAGTCAGCATCAAGCCATACCGCCCATCACCCGGTTTCAGGCTGGACATGATGTTGGAGTAGACGAAATCCAGGAATTTCGGAACGTCTCGCCCTTTCAATTCGAACGTCCCCAGCGGCGAGCCGTCATAGACACCCACGCCCTCACGCACGGCACGACATTCGCGATTCACCGCCTCTTGCAGACCTTCGTTGGGTTTCGGAAAATACCCCGGACGCCGCCAGCGGGCACCGGCTTCGTACATCACCGCACCATTATCCTTGTTCCACTGGGTCACAGGGGTATGACGATATGGGAACAGCCCCCAACCTTCGCGCAATCCGCCAATCGCACCGAAAGAAACCGGCGTGTAGGGCGAGCGGAAGGTGGTCGTGCCAACCTCTTGCAGCGGCAGACCTTTTTCCATCGCGACAGTGCCGATGATGTTGATATTGCCGGTCTTGCCTTGATCAATGCCCATGCCACCGGTTGTATAGCGTTTGACATGTTCGACATTGTCATAGCCTTCGCGCAGGGCCAGATGCACATCACTGACCGACACATCATTCTGAACGTCCAGAAACGCCTTGCCCCGCTGACCGGGAACACCCACCCGCCAAAGCGGTTCAATCGCATAGGTAAGGTCTTCACCCCCATCGACAATCCGATCAAGCGTCAGATTGCCCGCCGCCGCGCCCACGGCTCGACAGGCCTGCGCTGCCTGATCGGGACAGAAGGCCGCCAGATCCTCGTCAAACCGGAGCGTGCTACGGGACTGAGACCACAGATGCACCGTTGGGCTCCACCCGCCGGAACACGCCAGCAGGTCGCAGTCGATCCAAACTCCTGCCCCACCGGTTTTGGGCACAGCCCTTACGGCGCGGACACTCTTGTGCCCACGAACCTCGCTGACGACGGTCGCGACATGCACTGTGACCCCGGACACCAGATCCAACGCCGCCTGTGGCACCTTGTTACGACTGTCAAGGATCGCCTCGACCGTGACGCCTGCGGCAGCCAAATCAGCGGCCACTGCATAAGCGCTGTTGTTGTTGGTAAACAGCACCACGCGTTGTCCGGGCATCACGCCCCAACGATTCACATATGCCTGCACGGAAGAGGCAAGCATCACGCCGGGGCGATCATTGTCGCCGAATACCATCGCACGTTCGGTGGCCCCGGTTGCGATCACAACCTCGGCTGCAGGAACCCGCCAACTACGTTCGAGGATCCCATCCTGTTCGGGGTCACGCTCATTGACAATCATCAGATTATGCTCGCGATAAGCCCAGACGGTTGCATTTTGCAGATGGGTCACGTTCTGCATCCCGTCTAACTCGGACACCGCATCGGCCACCCAATCCGTTGCCGGGCGGCTCTCGATGGTCAGGTTCCGATTGAGCAGGCTACCGCCAGCCTCGGTCCCCTCATCCGCCAGAAACACCCGCTTGCCCGCACGCCCTGCCTCAAGCGCTGCTTGCAATCCGGCGGGACCCGCCCCGGCGATCAGCACGTCGGCATGGGCATGCCGTGCCTCGAAATGACCCTTGGACGGAGGTTTGGACGGAGCAGCAGCCAGACCGGCGGCCTTGCGGATCGACGGTTCAAACAGGTGCCAGTTGGGCCATTTGAATGTCTTGTAGTAAAACCCGGCCGGGATGAAGCGTGTGAACAGCTGGTTGATACCACCCAGATCGAACTCGGGTGAAGGCCAGCAATTGACCGACCTTGCACTCAGGCCGTCGCGCAGCGGTACGGTGGTCGCAGGGCGGTTGCCCGAGGCATCATTGCCATCCAGTTCCACTAGAGTCGCGGGTTCCTCGGGGCCGTGACCCATGATCCCGCGCGGGCGGTGATATTTGAAACTGCGCGCGGTGACACGAACACCGTTGGCCAGCAGAGCCGATGCGAGCGTATCCCCTTCGTAACCCTCATAAGGCTTGCCGTTGAACGTAAACCGCACAGGGCGGTTTCGGTCGATACGCCCACCCGAAGCGCGGCGGTTACTCTGTGCCATCGGGTGCCTCCACAATGTCATGGGTCCGGGTGTCGCGCCAGATCGTGAACCATTCACCGCACCCGCGCGCGTGCCACCATTTTTCTTGGACCGGCCCCAGCGGATTTGGCGTTACAGTCAGATATTCGACCCATTCTGCATCGCTGACCGCATTGGGGTCGGGACGATCCGCCCCAACCGGTCCCCCATAGATGAATTCGCTTTCATTACGCTTGCCACAGAACGGGCAGGTTATAAGCAACATGATCCGTCCTTTCCTATCGCGCAGTGGTGGTGCCAGCTTCCATTACGAAATCCAGATACCGGAACCGACCGAGCGTGAAGGGCGCCATCAGCGGGTGCGGTTGTTCCTTGGCAACCAGATGCGCCAGTGTCAGTCCGCCCGCCGGGATCGCCTTGTACCCGCCCCACCATCCGGCGGTGACGAACAGGCCCGGAACTTCGGTCTGGTCCATGATGGGTGAGGCATCATGCGCAATATCCAGATGCCCGCCCCATTGCCGCATCAGCTTGAGCTTTTTGAAACTTGGGAACAGAGACAGCATCGCGGTCACTGTATCCTCGAAGACGTGCTGTTTGATGTCGCGGCGAAAGCTCTGCCCCATATCGGGTGCCCCGCCAATTACCAATTCGCCCTTGTCGGACTGGCTGAAATAGAACCCACTATCGGGGCAGTTCACGATCACATCGACCAGAGGCTTCACCGGCTCGGACACAAATGCCGTCAGGTTTATCGTCCGCAAAGGCAGCTTCAGCCCAACCGTCTCGGTCAGCGTTGTCGTATGTCCCGAAACGGCCACCACCACCTTGTTTGCCTTAACGACGCCGCGATTTGTCTCAACCCCTTCGATCCTGCCATCTGCCCCGCGTATCAGGGATTGCACTGCGGTTTGCTGGTGAATTTCAACCCCGCGCGCGTCCGCCGCGCGCGCATAGCCCCATGCCACGGCGTCATGCCGGTTCACACCCGCATCCGTATGCACCATCCCGCAGATCACCGGCAGGCGTGCATCAGGCCCACCCCCAGTCAGCGCCGGAATGCGTCGGCGCAATTCCTCGGTCGTGATTTGCTCATAGGTCGAGCCGTAAATATCCATCGTCAACTGCCGCCTGCGCAACTCACGCAGTTTGGGCCAGGTCTGCACTACATCCACCATGGTGCGCTTTGAGTGCATCATGTTGAAGTTCAGCTCATCCGTGAGCCCTTCGTACATGGCAACGGATTTGACGTAGAACGGAATCGACTCGTCCCGCATGTAATTCGAGCGGATCGTGACGGTGTTGCGGGCGATGTTTCCGCCCCCAAGCCAGCCGCGCTCAAGCACCGCAACGTTTGTGATGCCGAATTCCTTGGCCAGATAGTAGGCGGTTGCCAGCCCGTGGCCCCCCGCCCCGATCACAACCACATCATACTGATCTTTCAGCGGTGGGCTGCGCCAGGCCAGTTGCCAGTTACGGTGGCCGGACAGCGCATTCCGGGCAAGAGAGAAGATGGAGTATCTTTGCATGATAGTAATAATATTTATTAATATGCACTTTTCGTCAATGAGTTTTTGCCCGTTTGCCTTCGATAGCTCGATAAGCTCAGCCCTATGCGGTTTTGAAAAATTCAGATAATGTATAGCCATGAGTTTACGCGTAGCGCAGTTCCATCAACGCCTTGCCGGCAAGTGGTCGGCGCGGTCGCTATGGCCCTGCTTCATCATCAACTGCCGCAGCTCACCTGCCTTGTAACGCCAGATCAACCGGGCGCGATGCGCCCTCTATCTGCAACAGCCTCAGAGGATGAGGTGATGGAAATGGACGTTACATGACACACAATTCTGACCTGAAATCCATTCAGGAAACATATGCTCGCGACGGCGTCGTGCTGTTGAAACACGTATTGTCGCAGGACTGGCTGAACAAGCTACGCCAGGCCGTCGACGACGAAACCGCCAAAGGCGACCGCTATTTTGCCTACAAGAATATGCGCGAGCATCCGGGTGTATTTCAGGAATATTGCCTGAACTCGGATATCGGACGACGCGTGGCCGAGGTGGCTGACAGCCCATGGACCTCGCTGATCTACGACCAGATTTTTGCGAAAGAGCCGGGAACCAGAACCCAAACGGGTTGGCATACTGATCAACCCTATTGGCCGGTCGCGGGGCCTATCATGACAATTTGGATTGCATTGGACCCAGTGGACCCAGACAACGGCGCATTGGAATTTGTCCGCGGCTCACACGCGTGGGGTGCCAAGTACCGACCCTTTAAAACCGACCAGCTTGGTGCATTCCTGCATTATCTTGAGGAAGACAATCCCGACTATATCGACATGCCGGATTTCGAGGCCAATCGCACCGCGTATGACATCTTTCACTACCCGAAAATGGAACCCGGAGATGCGCTGGCTTTTGACGGCATGACCGTGCATTCGGCGATGGGAAACCGAACCTCGACGCGACGCAGGCGCGGCTATGCGATCCGCTTTGCTGTAGACGGGGCAACTTACCAACCGCGCGACTCTGTGACCGAATGGTTGCATGACGACAGCCTAAGCCCCGGTGCGCCCTTCGCCGGGGGGCGGTTTCCGGTGATCTACGGTGCGGCATAACCCCTAGTCATGTCTTCGGTAACTTGACGTTTGCCTGCCGAAAACGGATGGTTGGGTCATGATCATCATGACCCAATCCTTCGGACGCTATTACAACGCCCCCTAAAGTGGAGCGGTCAATGATGTTTAGTCTGAAAGTGCCGCCACAGTGCGGCATTTTTCGTTTCGCTTCTGTGGCCCGAACAGGAGGTGACGATGGAGAACACAAACTCAGACCCGATTGTGCAAATTCGCGACGCAGAGCTAAGTGATCTGTCTCAGATACTAACAATGATCCGCGCATTGGCCGAACATCACGGCGATGTTCCAGATGTCAACGCGTCAGATTTGAAACGTGATTTGTTCGCCAATCCGCCTTGGATTTATGCCCTGGTCGCCGAATTGGGCGATCAGATCGTCGGCTATGCCGCGCTTTGCCCTTTAACCCAGTTGCAGGTGGGGCTGCGCGGCATTGATATACATCATCTCTTTGTCGAGCGGTCGTTTCGCGGCGCGGGGATCGGACGGCAACTGATCGAAGGGTCCAAACGTAAGGCGCGGGCTCTGTCCTGTCGTTACATGATGGTCGGTACACATCCCGATAATTCAACCGCTCAAGCTGTCTATCTGTCCTGTGGATTCGAGCAACGACACGGAACACATCCAAAGTTTCGCATTTCCCTTGATGCCTGACCGCATTGGGGCTTTGGACCGCTTGTCTCGCGCTTCATGCCTGAACCGTGAGTTCAATCGGGTTAGCTTCGGCTTCGATCGCTCGATCCAGTGTTTTGCGGAACAGTTTTGCACCTGCGTCCAACCCCAAGTCTATATGAGGCGTTTTGGCGTGTTTCATGCCCAGGTGCACCCTCTCCAGAACCTCCTTGTCCTCAAGAAACGCCATTCGCGCGCCGTCATTCATGAATTTGGAAACCTCAGCATTCTCAGGATCTGAATTGCGATGCTGGAACCAGAAATACCGTGTTCGGTCCTCATCAATCGGAGTCATGAAATTGTAAGAGATGTTGATGAACGTCTCGGCAACCGCTTGCTTATCATACCCTCCGGTCCCGACGGGCGTATAGATGGATTTGTTCAAACCAATCGCAGGCATACACATTTCGTAATGCTGTAACCTGTCGCAATCCCCTTCGAATGCCACCAGCTTGGCATAGTACGGCGAGGGCGGCTTGTTCTCGATCCAGCGTGAGACGATCACACCACGATCCGTTCTTTCGACATTCAGTGGCTCTTCGTCTGTACCAGCCCCTGCAAAGGACGACACATGAACCCAGGCCACATGGCTGGGGTCAAGCAGATTGTCACAGACCCAAAGGTAATGGCAGTCGATATCCATCACGCCACCGTCGGTCTTACCCCAGCTTGGATCATCAAAATTTTCAATCGGAAATATTTTGTCGGGATCGGCCAATTCCGGATCTCCCATCCAGATCCACAAGAAGCGGTAACGATCCAACACAGGATAAGATTTAACGACTGCCCGGCGCGGGGTCATGCCGCGCTGGGTCGGACTGTCAGTGCATTTTCCCGAGCAATCGAATTTCAGACCATGGTAACCGCATTCCACCACATCGCCGATCAGATTGCCTTTGGACAGCGGCAGTTTGCGGTGCGGGCAGGCATCCTCCAGCGCGACCGGGGTGCCGTCCTGCTGGCGGTAGAACACAATGTTTTCACCAAGAAACGTCTCGGCCTTCAATTCGCGTCCGATATCCTTGCTCCAGGCGGCGACGTACCAGCAGTTTCTCAGAAACATCGATAGGCTCTCCATTTGGTCAGATGGCTTATAACAGTATGGGCGGTAGAGGCCCCCTGTGCCATGCCGGAAAGGTAATATCTTGTATAAGCCTGGCTAATTTAAAGCGGTGGCTGGATCGGGGATCTCCGGTTGCGCCTCGACCTCGGCATGAATCCAGTTCAGGAATTCGGCTACCTTCTCACTATCTTTGGCTTCCTGTGATCGCACCAACCAATAGGACAGCGGGGATTGCGTCATCTCGGCGAAGGGGCGGATCAAGCGACCATCCGCCAACATATCAATGACCAGCGGCTCTCGCCCCAAAGCCACACCCAAGCCTTCGATTGCGGCCTGAACAACCATGTTCGATTGCCCCAGCCGACGGGTTCGCATCGCGTTCGGCAATGTCAGGCCGCACTGCCGCGCCCAGAACTCCCAAGTCGGGCTGGCTGCCCCGTGATGCAGATTCTCATCTATCAGCATGGTGTGCCGCGCCAAATCCTCGATCCTGTGCAAATCGGGGCGCAAGCCGGGCGCGCAAACCGGAAACAACCGTTCGCCCATCAACAAATCCACCTCAAAGCCGGGATACTCGCCCAACCCATAACGAATACCGACATCCGCATCTGCCCCGGAAAACGGATATTGTCCTGTATCCGTCGCGATCGAAATCGACAGGTCAGGGTGCGCCATGTCAAAGCGCAAGAGCCGCGGGAATAGCCAGTTGAACGCAAAGCCAGGCAAGCAAGAAATAACGATCGTCCGATCGGTCCGCGTCTTGTCCCGAAGCTGCGTGCACACGTCTGAAATGCGCCCCAACCCTTCTGAGATTGCAAGCGCAAGTTGCTCGCCCTCGCGTGTTGGGCGCGACTGACGCGCACCGCGCACCAACAAGTCCCGGCCCAGCCACTCTTCTAGTGAACGGACATGCTGGCTGACGGCACTCTGGCTAACGCCCAGTTCCGCTGCGGCGGTAGAAAACCCCGAGTGCCGGACCACCGCCTCGAAGGCGCGCAGCGCGGAGTAAGGCAGGTTCAGGATCATATTAGCCACCCTAATGCCAACCATTATCACATTCAAATGGATTGGGCGTCCTTCCGCAGCTTACTTTATGCCCACCCGAACCCGCAGGAAACGCCAATGTCGGACATCACACCCGAGCGCGGAGCGCGCAATCTCTTGTCAAACTGTGCCCATGCAGTGGCCGGGGAACGGCTGTTGATCGCCTATGAACCGCCCGAGTTCGGATATTTCGATGCCGATAGCGTAGCTATCGTCTCAGGCGTTGCCCGATCCATGGGTCTTTCCGTCGACGCCGTGGATGTGGGATTCAATCCCGGCAATCCACACCTGTCGCCCGAGTTGCTGTCCCGGTTCGAAGATGCCGACATCATCCTGTTTCTGGCGCGGCTGGGGGATCAGCTGAGATTCTCAGACATGCCGCAAGGTAAGAAGGTCATCGTCAGCTTCGCCCTCAGCCGAGAGCTGTTCGGGTCGGGGTTCTCGAACGGGCATCACGATGCGTTCATGGAACTCAAAGCCGGAATAAATGCAGTGCTGAACACCGCAGAGGACGTGCGCTTTACCTGTCCCTTGGGCACGGATGTACGAGGTCGGCCAGAGATGAACCTGGACCCATCCGGCGACACCTCGATCCTGCGGTTTCCAATGTCGGTCTTCACGCCGGTTCCGGCGCACAGCTTCTCAGGTCGCGTGGCATTGACGTTCCTGACCGGGACGGGGTCGAAATACTATGACGACTATACCGTCGAGTTTGACCAACCGATTTTTGCCAACTTCAACAACGGTCGCTTGATCGGATTCGAGGGCCATCCTGCAGATGCCGCCCAAGCCGAAGCGCATTATGACCGGGTTGCCGAGCAGTTCGGCATTGACCGCAACTTCGTGCATTCGTGGCACGCGGGTATTCACCCGGGCTGCGGCTATCCCTGGGACATGCGCGATAATTACGAGCGTTGGGGTGGCGCCGCCTTTGGCAATCCGCGCATCCTGCATTTCCACACCTGCGGAGCCTACGCTCCAGGCGAGATTAGTTGGAACGTATTCGACCCGACCATTGTGGTAGACGGCGTGACCTACTGGGAAAACGGGATTTTCCATGCCGACCGTTTGCCCGGTGGATCCGAGATACTGGAGCGTTACCCCTGCGCCGCCGGGTTGTTTGTCAGCCCGGACATAGATATCGGACTGCGAAATGCGAGCTAAGCTTTCTGTCTTGATTGAACGCACCCTGGCACGTTAGCCTGCTAACAATAGCACCCGTCAGAATGGGCGCTATGGTGCGGAGCACTCCCGTCTCCGGTGCCGGATTACGCGATGAGGGCGCAGCCCCCGCTCCGGCAAATATTGTGGAATTCTCATGTCACAAGCAATCGTAACGCCTCTGACTCAGGCTTTGGCCGAAGGTAAATTGACGCGCGAAGAGTTGAAGGGATTCATGCAAAGATCAAACGGGCCCGGCCTACGCCACCTGGCGCTTTGGATCGCTGTGCTGACCTTCACAACCACCCTCGTCACATTGGCCTGGAACAGCTGGCTGATCTGGCCTGCGATGTTCCTGCAGGGCATTGTTCTGGTTCACCATTTCTCATTGCAGCATGAATGTGTGCATTATACCGTCTTTCGCACGCGCTGGCTGAACGATCTGGTCGGTCAAATCTGCGGTCTGATCATCATTCTACCGCATCGGTTCTTCCGCTACGAGCATTGCGACCACCACACCTATACGCAGTTGACCGGGGAAGACCCCGAACTTATCCCGTTACCCCAAACCATTGGCCAGTACCTGCTGTATCTGTCCGCCCTGCCCTATTGGCGCGGTAAGTTCACCGAACTGTTTCGCCATGCTTTGGGAAATCTCAGCGAGACGGAATTGCGGTTTATTCCAAAGGTCGAACATCAGGCGGTTTATCGCGATGCCCGCCGAATGCTTACCATCTATGCGGCGATCTTTTTGGGTATGGCTATTACCGGTTGGTGGGGTCTGATCTGGTACTGGATCATACCGCTGTTTCTGGGCGAGCCGGTGATGCGCTTTATCCGCATGACGGAACATGTAGGACGCCCAACCGTGGCGCAGATGTCGGAAAACACGCGTACCAATCTGGTCTCGGCACCCTGGGCCTTTCTGTGCTGGAACATGAATTACCATGCCGAGCATCACTATGTGGCCTCGGTTCCGTTTCACGCGTTGCCGCGCCTGCATGAAAAGCTGAAAGACCACATATACGTCGAGCCCGGAGGGTATCTGGCCGCTCACCGCGAGATTCTGCGCCAGATCCAGCACAAGGCAGAGGCGTGATCCATGGCTGATGAAAAACCGTGGAAGGATGTGATCGAGGTGGATCGGCTGGAAAAGAACTGGGTCACACGGGTGGAAGTCGGCAGGCGTCTGATCGCAGTCTATGACACATCTAGCGGGATATTTGCCTCACTAGCACTCTGCAATCATGGCGGCGCGGATCTGTGCGATGGCTATTTTGATGGGCATATCATCGAATGCCCCTTGCATCAGGGTGCGTTCGACGTGCGGGATGGGCGCCCGGTTTCAGCACCAGCGACAAGAGTTATGAAGGTATTCGAAACTCGGGTTGAGAACGGCATGGTGCAGATCAGAGTCTGAACCGGTCTCGCCCTTGATCGGCTAACGCCTGTCTGAGCGTTTTTCGAGGCGTGCGAACAATCGACTGAGGCCAAAGCAGACCACAAAGTAGAAGGCCGCTGTCGTGATCCACGCCTCGAATATCATGCGGGACGAAGCCACAAGCTCAACCGTTTTATAGGTCAGTTCCTGTACCGAAATCAGAGACAGGATCGAGCTGTCTTTGATCAGTGAAATAAACTGGTTTGCGAGCGGCGGCACCACTTTTTTCATCGCCTGCGGCAGGACCACATAGCGCAGTTCCTGAAACCGGCTCATGCCGATGGACCGGGCCGCCTCGCGCTGGCCTTTGGGAATCGACTGGATACCAGCACGGACGATTTCGCCGACAAAGGCACTTTCGAACAGGGCCAGAACGATGACGCCCGAGACCAGAGAGGGAAAGCGGCGCATGTCGCCAAAGAAGAATTCCCAAACCTGATTGTCCTCTTGCCGCGCAATGCTGCGGGCCCAGCGATCTAGGTTCAGCGCGTCGATCAGCTGTTGGGACAGGAAGAAGAAGAAGATAAAGACCACAACGACCGGCGGTACGTTGCGCAGAAATTCAAGATAGGTGCGGGCCAGCATGCGGATCGTCAGATTGCCCGAACAGCGCGCAACGCCCAGAATGGTGCCCAGGATCAGGGCCAGAATGCCGGAATAGATGCTGATGCGGATCGTTGCCACAAGGCCCTGCAACAGCAGGTTGGCAAAGTATTCCTCGCGCCCCGAATGCCAGCCGACGATATAGCCGGGGATCAGTTCCCACCGCCATTTGTAATTCAGCGTGCCTTCGATCGACAGCCAGATATACCCGAAAAACGCGATCAGAATCGCGACAATCAGATAATCGGGCCATCTGAGTTTTTTCAGGAAGTCTTGCACCTGGGCCGCTCCGCGTCTGGGTCGGGGACGACGGTGCCGCCCCCGGTTCGTTCAGTTATTGCGCAACCTGATCGGCCCACTCTTCGGTGGCGAACCAGTAATTGTGACGTTCTTCCAACCAGCCAGAGCGCCAGTTCTGCGCGATCCAGTTGTTGAAAAAGTTTATCGCATCCGGGTCGCCCTTTCGCATAGCAAAGGCTTCGCCGCGCGGGTCGAACAAATCGCCCTCCAAAACGACCAGAGTGTCAGGATTACGGCCCGCCTCGCGGTTTGGCGTGGGCTGCGATGCCATGGTTGCATGGGCATTGCCATTGAGAACCTCTTGGGTCGATGCGCCGTCCTCATCAAACAGCAGCAGATTAGCCTCGGGGAAATTCTCGGCGATAACAACAGCTGGCGTGGCCCCGCGACGTGCGGCAAATGTCACGTCCGGAGAGTTCAGGTCCTCTCGGGTCATGCCAGCCGTCATTTCCTTGTTGGCCAGAATGGCCAGACCGGAAAACGCATAAGGGTCGGTGAAATTCACCGTCAGGTTCCGCTGCGCCGTCACCGACATGCCCGAGATGATCACATCGAAGTTGCCCGACACCAGCGCGGGGATGATGCCATCCCAAGCCGTAGGCACGAATTCGACCTCAACCCCCATGTCTTCGGCCAGTTTGCGCCCGACATCCAGTTCAAACCCTATCAGGTCACCGTTCTTGTCTCGCATGGACCACGGCACGAACAACGACAATCCGATGCGGATCACGCCGTCTTGTTTGATGGTTTCAATTACACTTTCGCTGGACAGGCCCTGGGTCGCGCTTTGCGCCCAACCCGATGTGGCGACACTTGTTGCCACGACCGCGCCGAGAGCGGCCCCCAACATTCTGCGAGAAAGCTTCATCTTGGTTCTCCTTGTTGTCCGACATAGTTCTCAGTTTTATTGGTCGACGGCATATTTCTTCTCTAGATGGCTCACGCCGATCGACAGGATCAGGGTCACCACCAGATAAACCAGAGCGATGGTGAACCAGATTTCGAAACTCATGTAGGTATCGGAAATGATGTTGCGGCCAAACGTGGTCAGTTCGGCCACCGCAATCACGCTGACAATCGCCGAGGATTTGATCAGATGAACGACCTCGCCGGTCATGGGCGGTAGCATAAAGCGCACTGATTGCGGCAGGATGATATAGCGATAGGTCTGATAGGGGCTCATCCCGATGGATTTCGCAGCTTCCCATTGACCGGTTGGGATCGCATTGATCCCTGCCCGAAAGATTTCGGAAATCAAAGCCGAGTGGAACACCGCCAATGTCAGAATACTGGCGGTGTAGCGGTCAAATCCAAAGATCGGGCCAAGCACATAGTAGAAAAGGTATAGCAGAACCAACAATGGGATGTTGCGGATCAGTTCCAGAAACCCCACCGCGACAGCTGATCCGATTACAAGACCTGACAATCGCAGCAATGCTATGAGAAGACCAATCGCTGTCGCCAGCAGGAACGATATCACCGACAGTTTGATTGTAGCAACCAACCCGATTGGAATTTCGCCCCATTCAAACCCGACCTCGGTATTGCGATACAGGAATTGCGGCACGCGGTACCATTGCCAGTTATACCCCATGCTTTGCGCACCAACATACGCACCGTATGAGATCAACCCGACAATGATGGCGTAGATCGCAATCGAAATCAGAACCGAGTCGAAAAAACGCTTCAGGATAGGCGGCCTTGGCAGCGGCTGACCCTTTGGTCCGGATATGCCCAGGTCGCTCATGCTCAGTGGGCCAGAATCTGATCCAGGAACAGGCGGCACCGCTCACTGGAAGGATTGGTAAAGAACTGCTCAGGTGGCGAGACCTCGACGATCCGCCCTGCCTCCATAAAAACCATCGTGTCCGCGACTTTACGGGCGAAACCCATCTCATGTGTGACGACGACCATGGTCATGCCGGTGTCGGCCAGTTCGACCATTACATCCAGAACCTCGTTGATCATCTCGGGATCAAGCGCCGAGGTCGGCTCATCAAACAGCATGATCCGGGTTTCCATACACAAGGATCGTGCAATGGCCACGCGTTGCTGTTGCCCGCCCGAAAGCTGCGCAGGGTATTTGTCCGCTTGTTCCGGGATGTGCACACGCTCTAAGTAATTGCGCGCGGTCTCTTCGGCCTGAGCCTTCGAGATTTTGCGCACTTTCATCGGACCAATCGTAAGGTTTTCAAGAACGGTCAGGTGCGGAAACAGGTTGAACTGCTGGAACACCATTCCGACTTCCTGACGCAGTTCGCGAATTTCCTTGGCGCCGTCATAGACCTCGATCCCGTCAATCACGAGGCGACCGGAATTGTGCCATTCCAAACCATTGAAGCAGCGGATCAACGTCGACTTGCCGGAACCGGACGGACCGCAAATCACAACCTTCTCGCCCTGATGCACCGTCAGATCAATATCTTTCAGCGCGTGGAAAGTGCCATAAAACTTGTCCAGATTGGTCACTTCGATCATCGGAGTGGCTTGGTTCATGTCGTGCCTGTCTGGGTTCGGGACGCCAAGGTCGGTTGTTTGAAGTTATCACGGGCGCACCACGCCCGGCTGCGCAGCCTGGTCGACCATCACAATTCAGCCGGTATAGGACGGCCGCTGCGATTGCGTGGAGCGGTCGGCCAAAGCCAGAGACTCCTCAAAGTTGTTGCACTGTAATTAATATGGTTGCTTAATATGCAATACTCGTCAATAAAAAAGTCAGAGCGAAGGATTACACTGCCTGAAATTTGTGCTCGTGACCAAAGGAGGAACTGTGGATGTCCGCATGGATCAGGATGATATCTGACGAAGATGCCGACGCGCAGCTGCGGACCACTCTGGACCTGGCGCGTACGCCACATGGAACGGTGGACAATGTCATGCGCGTCCATTCTCTGCGACCTAACACCATGAAAGGACACGTGATTTTGTATCGGGCCTGCCTTCACGATCAGGTCAACACCGTTCCGATGTGGTTTCAGGAAGTCATCAGCTCTTACGTCTCCACACTCAACACTTGCCCGTATTCCTACGCCAATCATTGGGCCAATGCGCGCCACCTGATCGGCGACGACGCGCGCGCTGACAAGATCGAAGCCGCACTGAAAGCCCAACGCCCGCAAGAGGCGTTCGAAGGCGCCCATCTTGAAGCACTTAGATATGCCGAGAAGCTGACAATCTCACCGGGAACGATGATCGAATCAGATGTCACTGCCCTTAGGGAATCCGGATGGTCGGATGGAGAAATTCTCGAAATCAACCAGATCGTTGGTTATTTCAACTACGCCAACCGATTGTTAAATGGCCTTGGCGTCACGACTAAAGGCGATGTTGTGGGGTATTACAGCAGCGAGTGAAAGGACGGATCATGCAAGGAGACCCTCCGGGCAGACAGATCGACCGCGCCATTGGTGCTTCGCTGAAGGAACTGCGTCAAAGCCGCAAACAATCCGCGCGTCGACTTGCTGAACAATCTGGTATTTCCGCCGCCATGGTCAGCCGCATCGAAAACGGATTGGTTTCCCCGTCGATTGACACATTAGCTGCATTAGCAGAAGCGCTTGAAGTCCCGATTGTGTCGTTGTTCCGTGAGGCGCGGACCGACCACACTGACTACACCCTTGTACGCCACGGTGAAGGACTGAAATCGACCCGCATCTCGGCGGGGCACAGCCACGAATATGTCAATCTGGCACTGCATTCACGAAAAGACCTGCGCTTTCAGGCGCGCCGCGTCACGCTGCTGCGCGAAGGTGGCCCACCCCCCACTTATGTGGGTCATGGCGTGGTCTTTGTGCAAGCCATCGAGGGCGAAGCCGTCTACCGATATGGCGAGGCCCGCTTTACGCTCTCGGCCGGTGACTCGATCAGCGTTGACGCTGAGCTCAACCATGGGTTCGAAGATGTTCTGACCCGCAAGTTTGTCTTTCTGACCGTTCAAGCCGAGCGCCCGTGAAGCCCTGATGACATGGCGGAGGCAATCGATCTTGAACTGACCAAAGGGTCCATTCCAAGTCACTTTCGGACCCTGGCCGTTCCAGGCGCGGTCGGAATGTTGTTCAGTACGCTATACAATATTGTCGACATCTTTTTTGCAGGGCTCCTGTCCACCAGCGCGCAAGCAGGGCTCGCGCTAGGGTTTCAGGCCT
Organism: Ruegeria sp. AH3; assembly: GCF_056536265.1. Lineage (NCBI taxonomy): Bacteria > Pseudomonadati > Pseudomonadota > Alphaproteobacteria > Rhodobacterales > Roseobacteraceae > Ruegeria > Ruegeria sp. AH3. Next base: position 311,261 of record NZ_JBQFJL010000002.1, on the reverse strand, counting down.
TTTTCATCTCAATCTCGGTGGGCGTTGGACTGGGTGCCGCCATGAGTGCTCTGGTCGGCAATGCCTTGGGCGCAGGCGACAACAGAACGGCGCGACGACTGGCAGCGCAAGGGATGTCATACGGATTTGTTGCATCCTGCCTGCTTGCCCTGGCCGGATTGTGGTTTGGGCCCTTGCTGATCAAGCTGGTTTCTGAACCCGGCGTATACCGTGACGCGGGGCTACGCTATTTCTATTGGCTGCTTCTAGCAATGCCGGGGTTCCTGCTGGCCCATGGCTGTAACGGTATCCTTCAGGCCCATGGTGATGCTGTTTCCATGCAGCGGGCACTCATTGTGGCTTTTCTGGCAAACATTATTCTGAACCCGCTTCTGATCTACGGGATCCCGGGTGTGATCCCAGGTATCGGCTTTGATGGTTTGGCTTTATCCACCGTAATCAGTCAGACCGGTGTGATGATCTTTCTGATCCGGCAAGTGCTCCGGAGGCGACGGATGAAACGATTGCGTGTCGCCTATTTCATTCCCCGCATGAAACGGTTTGCCGAAATCTCTTTACAGGTTCTACCCACTGCTCTTTCCTTCATGGTCATGCTGCTGTCGGCCTTCGTCATGCAGTTCGCGCTAAAACTGTTTGGCGAACATGCCATCGCGGGGTACGCGATCGCAATTCGTCTGGAACAAGTTTTGCTGCTGCCCATTCTGGGCGTGACAGGCGCTCTACTGCCAATCGCGTCTCAGAATTTTGGGGCACGTGATAATCAGAGAGTACGCGCCGCGCTATTCTACTGCTGGCGCATCGGCTTCATCATGTCACTGATCGCGATCCCGATCCTCTGGTTTGGCGGACCCTTGCTTATGCGACTTTTCACAACGGACCCCGAAGTGATCCGTGTCGGCGTCAGCTACTTACGCGTCGATAGCCTGATTTTGCCCTTCTACATGATGTTGTTTTCGATCAACTCGCTGCTGCAGGCCTTTAAGAAACCGATCTGGACAGTCTGGATCAGCCTGTATCGCCAGGGGTTCGGAGTGGCATTCTTTGTCTGGGTGTTTATTGGCCCTTTGGGATTCAATGAAATCGGGGTCTGGTTGGGAACAGCAGCGGCTGTTGTATCCGGTTGGGTCATCGCTATGGCATTGACTACAAGGATTGCACAAACACAGATCGGCGGTTTAAGATCTGAAGACATATACAGACCCTCGGGAGGCTTCCGATAAAATCCCAGTTTTGGGAAGGAGGAGGTTTTCATGACGGACAATCAACGAGAGATTCAGCGTAAGCTCCGTGTTCTGCAGCCTGCTCAGAATACGGCTTTTCTTGTTAATGCAGATCTGCAACGCGGGCGGAGCCGCCATCAAAGAACAGACCGCGCTGATGGCGGTGCCGTGTTCGCCATTGGTGGTGACAATCGTAACGGGCATCACCGCTTTGCGCATCGCGGATGTGATTTCGGTGGTGTCTAGCACGTCGCCTCCGTCTGGCTCATACCTTTGTGCGAGGGCGACCGCCTTGATCACAAGAACGAATTGCTTAAGCTCTGCCCAACAAAAACTTATGCAGGTCTGCGATGCGACGTGCCCTTCGAAACAAACTGGATCATCTTCGGCCCGATGCATTGTCGAAACTTGAACCGGTTGGCTTTGACAGCAATCGTATGCGGCGTTCGCTGCCACCATTACAGACCCTGATCGCCTTTGAAGCGGCCGCGCGGTTGCATAGTTTCACGCTGGCCGCTGCGGAACTGAACCTGACACAACCGGCGGTCAGCCAGCAGGTCAAACTGTTAGAGCATCGTTTGGGCGTCAAACTCTTCCGTCGTCGCAACAACATGATCCTGTTGACTGAAAAAGGTGAACAATTCGCCGAAGACGTGGCTGAGATCCTCAACACACTGGGCGAATGTGTGCAGAATCTGGCCCCTGATGCCGGGCGGACGACGCTGACGGTCAGCTTGCTACCGTCCTTTGCCTCGACATGGTTTGCTTCGCGGGCGCATCGGTTTGTGGCGGCCAATCCTTCGGTCGACTTGCTGACGTTGTCGACCGTGGCAAAGACAGGCTTTGGGCAAGAGGATGCGGATGTCGCCATTCGCTGGGGTTCGGGCGGATACACGGATGGTTATGAAGAGTATCTTTTCGGTGAACAGCACATGCTCGTCGCCTCAGCGCAAACTGCCGCGATGTTGGGCGACATTTCAGATATCGGCGCGCTGGCAGACCGGCCCTTTCTGCACGACACCAATTACAATGAATGGCGTGCTGTGATTGAAATAAATGGCGGAGATCCGGCGGCGTTCGAACACGGGGTCTATTTCGGCGACAGCAGCGCCACAGTGAACGCCATTCTCTACAGTCAGGGCATCGGTGTAGTGCGCGATGTAATTGCCCGACATCTGCTGGCCTCAGGTGCTTTGGTCCAATTGCCGTTCGAGCCCGTCGAGGGGCCGTTTTCCTACTATTTTATCTGTCCCGAACGCCGCGTCGAACAGCCCCGCGTTCAGACCTTTCTGACCTGGTTGAGGCAAGAGGCACAAAGCCCATAAGAAATTCTTTGTCGCTGATAAAGGATTCACCATTTGGTGCTTTGTCAACGTTTCGTCAAACTGCGCGGAATACATGTAGCAGCCAGACCGGAGCCCGAAGGACATGGAATTTTCGTTGTTCAACTTGATGACCAAGCCTGTTGACGGGTCTTCACATTCAGATGTGTTTAACCAGATGCGCAGCATGACGAAAATGGTTGATGACGCAGGCTTTGGCGTGGCGTGGTTCGCCGAACATCACTTATCGAACTATTGCATCTCGCCCTCGCCGCTGATGATGGCTTCGCACATGGCCGCGCAAACCAAGCGGATCAAGGTAGGTCCTGCGGTTGTGGTGATGCCTTTCTATGAGCCCCTGCGTCTGGTCGAGGATATCTGCCTGACCGATCAGTTGACAGAAGGCCGTCTCGTACTGGGTCTGGGCACCGGATATCAGCCGCGCGAATTCAAGAAGTTCGGGTTTGAGATCAATGACCGTCTGATGCGCGGGCTGGAGATTTGGGACTGCATCGAACAGGGCGTCTATAGCGGCGTGATCGACTATCAGGGCGACCACATTCAGATCAGCAACGCGGCGCTGTCCATCGCGCCGGTTCAAGATCGCATCCGCACCCTCGCAGTCGGCAACGCGCCCGAAATGCGCCAGAAGATGATCGACTACGGGGCTGAAACGCTGACCACCCCGGCCATCGGGCCAAACGCAATCGTGGGCACCGCTCGGCGGCTGTACAAGGAAACGCGGACCGAGAACGGCTTGATGGGCGATGATTTCCCGTTTGCGGTACAGCGCTATGTCTACGTCGCCAATGACAAGGACGATGCCCGCGCCGCGGCCGTGCAGGTTCTGATCCATGCGCGCATGTCCAACAACATGCGCCGCCCCGAACCGCTGATGGACGGCGCGGACCTCAAGATCGTGCCCTTCGACAATGAGCCCGACATCGACACAGTTCTGCAACGCGCCATCATCGGCGATGTCGAAGAGGTCACGCAACGCATCGTGGCCGAGGCGCGAGAATTCGGCATCACCCATCTGAGCGTCTTCATGCAGATCGCCTCGATGCCGTTTGCCAACACCCTGCGCTCGCTGGAGCTGTTCTGCGATCAGGTGATGCCTGCGGTCAATGCCGCGCTTGAGGCCGATAATGCAGCGCTCGCTTCATGACCGGTCTAGATTTTTCGCTGGCAGGCAAATCCATTCTGATCACCGGGGCTGCGCGCGGATTAGGCGCGGCCATGGCGCAGGCCTGCGCTGCGCAGGGCGCACAGCTGTGCCTGCAAGACATCAACGCTGAGGCTGTCGAGGCCACGGCGGACAGCTTGCGCGCGGATGGAGCAACTGTGCAAACAGCCGCCTTCGACCTGACTGATTTCGACACCTGCACCGATTGGGTGCAGGGCATCGGTTCGATCTGGGGCCTGATCAACAATGCTGGCATCACCAATCACGGGCATGTGCTGGACCAGACTATCGACGACTACCGGTCCATCTATGACTTGCATGTCTTTGCGCCTTTCGTACTGGCGCGTGAGGCAGCTCAGGTGATGAAGGCCAATCCGGGGCCGCAGCGGGGTCGGATCGTCTCGGTGTCCTCGATCGCGGCCACGCACCCGCGGCCCGGAATCGGCAACTATGCCTCGTCCAAGGCGGCCATCGCTGGGCTGACGCGGTCTCTGGCGGCGGATTTCGGGGCGGATGGCATCTGCGTCAACGCCATTGCACCGGGCTATGTCCTGACCGAGATGAACCACAAAATCCTGAGCGATCAGGATTTCGTGCGCCGGATTGAAAACCGGACCCCGGCGGCACGATGGGCCGAGCCTGCAGAAATCGCGGCCCCGGTCGCGTTCCTGATGTCCGAGGCGGCATCCTACATCAACGGGCAATTGCTGGCCATCGACGGCGGCATGAGTGCCTTTTTGCAATCGAACGAGGGGTAACACATGGCGCGACTGACAGGGAAAGTCGCCTTGGTGACGGGTGCGGGCTCGATGAAGCGCGGCATGGGCAATGGCAAGGCTACGGCCATCCGGCTGGCACAGGAGGGGGCCGCCATCGCTGCGCTGGATCTGGATGAGAACGCCGCCGAGGAAACCTGTGACCTGATCCGGCAGGACGGCGGACGGGCCATTGCCCTGACGGCAGACGTGACGCGGGAAGATCAGGTAAAGGCCGCCATTGCTCAATGCCTGTCCGAATTCGGTCAGATCGACATTCTGCAAAACAACGTGGGTATCCTAAAAACCGGCGGCGCGATGGATAGCACGGTCGAGGATTGGGACCTGCTGGTTCATGTGAACATGAAAGCGGTCTTCCTGCCCACCAAACATGTACTGCTGCATTTCGTTGAGCGCGGGGCCGGGGTGGTGACCAATATCTCCTCGATCGCCGGGCTGCGGTATCTGGGCACGCCTTACATCGGGTACAACGCCACCAAGGGCTCAATCATTTCCTTCACCCGCAATCTGGCGGCGGAAATGGCCCCGCATGGGGTGCGCGCCAACGCAATCCTGCCCGGCTTCATCGACACGCCGATGGCGCGTAACATCACCGAACAGAACACGGATGACCCGTCGACAATCGACTGGGACGCGCTGGACAAACAACGCACCGCGCGCATCCCGCTGGGTCGCGTGGGCACCCCTTGGGACGTGGCCAATGCCGCCGTCTTTCTGGCCAGCGATGACGCATCCTATATCACTGGTACCGAAATCACCGTCGACGGAGGGGTGTCGTGCCGCGTGTAAAAGGGCGGTCGGGATTGATTGTCACGATCCCGTCGCGCTGGACCGCTGGCAGCGGGCCGGAGCGGATGTTTCAGGTGACCAGGTGCAGATCGACTGCACCCTGTTGATGGATCTGGTGGCAAAGGCCTGTCGGAAATCCGCGTGCAGGGGCGTGGGGCGACGACCGAGTTCACGATGGGTGGCGATACTAGCGTGTTCTGCACCATGAAAAGCGCGCCCTTATACGCGATCGGGACGGAGCGCGCCGCTCGACCATCGAGGCGGGTGTGATCAATTTCGCACGCCCTGCCCAAACCTGCCAGATGTGTCGCAAGCTTTTGGAACGACCAGCACTAGCAATTTGCTACACACTCCTATCCTCCGATTTCGGCAAAAAGCCGAATTCCAGACGTCGTAATATTGGGGAATTGCTGCTTTCGGATCATGTTGGCAACCTCAATGCCGTCCAGAGTTGCGGACGCGAATGTGAAAGATCTAACCCACAAATGTGGCGAACACGCAGGTGGGTCTCGTCCATGCGCCAAGAACTCAGCGTTGGTCGCTTTTTCGATTACGCCCGCGCTGCGATCAGCAGCGAATATTTGGCAACCCACCTGTTCAATGTGGCATGACCTAGGCGCACGCCGCGTTCAGCCATGATTTCTTCAAGATCGCGATAGGAAACTGTGTAGCGCAAATAGAAGAACACAGCATACGAAACCACTTCCTTGGGGAAGTGGCAGCCTTTCAAAGAGACCACACTGAAACCTGCTCGCAATTGATTTCAAAGCAAAAGAACCAAGACACGTGATTAGGTCAACCAATGTCCAATGTTTGCGACACAACCGCCGACCTAATTCACAAGGTTAAAACGCAGCAACCATTGGTTGGGCGGTCGCGAAAGCCAGTTTCCTGTGGTTGATACATTCTCTTTCGGGCGCACATTACGGGCTATACATCTGAACCAAATACCACTATCGCCAAGTCTTTCCCCGCATTTGGTGACCCATGCAAGATTTCTCTGCCCTCCCTAAAACCCTATCCGAAGCGCTGTCTCAAAAAGGCTATAGACACTTGACGCCTGTACAAGAGGCCGTGTCAGACGAAGCGTTGGTAGGAAAAGATCTGCTTGTCTCTGCGCAAACCGGTTCGGGTAAAACCGTGGGCTTCGGGCTGGCTATGGCGGAAGAGCTTCTCGATAAGCACGGTCGATTTGACCGAGCAGCGGCGCCATTGGCCGTGGTCATCGCACCCACGCGCGAATTGGCCTTGCAGGTTCGGCGAGAGTTCGACTGGCTGTTTGCTGAGGCCGGGATAGTCACTGCGTCGGCAGTAGGTGGTATGGATGCGCGCACTGAACGCAGGGCGCTCGAGCGCGGTGCACATGTCGTGGTCGCCACCCCTGGACGGCTACGCGATCATATCACACGCGGGGTGATCGATCTGAGCGATCTACGGACCGTCGTCCTCGACGAAGCCGACGAAATGCTGGACATGGGCTTCGCTGAAGACCTTGAATACATCCTTGATCAAACACCTCAGAACCGGCGCACCTTGATGTTCTCGGCCACCGTTCCGCGCGGCATTGCCAAGCTCGCCCAGACCTACCAGAAGGAAGATGCACAGCGGATCAAGGTTGGAAATTCAGAAGCACAGCATTCGGACATCACCTATAGCGCCTTGAACGTGGCGCCATCGGACATCGAAAAAGCGATCATCAATTTGCTGTGCTATCACGACGTACAGACTGCGATTGTGTTCGCCAACACCCGATCCATGGTTGCCCGGCTGACCGCGAAATTCTCCAACCGGGGATTTGCTGTCGTCTCATTGTCAGGGGAGCTCAGCCAGACAGAGCGCACCAATGCACTGCAAGCCCTGCGTGACAGGCGCGCGCAAGTTTGCGTTGCGACGGACGTGGCCGCCCGCGGTATTGATCTTCCGGGGCTGGAGTTGGTGATCCATGCAGATCTCCCTTCTAATGCGGAAACCTTGCTGCACCGCTCTGGACGCACAGGCCGCGCCGGGCGCAAGGGATCGTCCATCCTGATCGTGCCGGGTCGGCAACGCGCGAAGGCGCAGCGCTTGCTGAAGACAGCCAAGTTGGAAGCCGAATGGGGCGCCCCGCCCTCTGCGGATGAGGTGCTCGCACGGGAAGAGGAACGCATAATCTCCAATCCCGCCTTGGATGAGCCGCCAAGTGCCGAGGAAACAGCTTTTGCAGAGCGGCTGCTCAGCGGAAGGACTCCAGAGCAGGTCGCGGCAGCCTATTTGCGACTCTACCGAGAGCGCCACTCCGCACCTGAGATACTCAGCGCGACGCCGGAATCCGAAAAACGCAACACTGACAAGCGCGCGGCGTTTGGGCCAAGCACTTGGTTCTCACTTTCTTTGGGGCGCAAGCAGCGTGCAGAGCCGCGTTGGTTGTTGCCAATGCTGTGCCGCAATACGGGTTTGTCCAAAGATGCGATCGGCGCAATCCGCGTTCAATACCAAGAGACCTTTGTCGAGATTGCCAATGATGCAGTGCCCGCATTGAAACAAGAGTTGGGGGCCGAGCTCTCCATAGAACAAGGTGCGACGCTGACTGAGCTGGCGGGCACACCAGATTTCGATGCCTCACCTAAGGGGCCGCCCGCGGCACCTTATTCATCAAACGACACAGCCAAAAAACGAGGACCTCGTTCAGGCAATCCGACGAAAGCTGCGCGCGGCTCCGAGCTTTCCGACCAAGATGCCCAGAATGCGTTCAAGCGCCTAAAGGGTAGAGGAAAATCCGCTGCAAGCACATCGAATGAACGAGCAAACGAAGACAAGTCAAAGCAGGACAAGGGTCTGCAGGCGCAACCGAAAAGCGAGCGAGCAAAGGCAAAACCACAGCCCGCCGCGAAGGATAAGAAGCGGCAAAAACAAGACAAGAACGCCTCCGACACATCCAAATCTCTGAGAGCACGAAAGGCGCCTCCCAAGACCGGTAACAAAGTCTCAAACGCGCCGCGTTCAAAAAGCAAAAAAGGCAAGGGCGGAGAAGCAAGACCTTTCCGCAAGCCTTCTAGAGGAAATTGAACACTCCGGCACCTATCGACAAACCGGTAGGAAAAGATATGCGGGTTGCCCAAAGAATGTTGATTTGGCACAATTTTTTTTGCCCAACCCCATCGTCAAAGTGAAGCCGAATTCTGCAACGCCGCTCCCCAAAAAGCAGCCGTTTGCGAAACTAGGGGTTCTGGCGGAACAAAAGAAAAGCGACGAGTTCATCACTTTGCCAAAGGTGCTGTCAGACAAATTCGAACCAGTCTCAAGTGTGCCAATTGCGCTGCCCTTTTCACGTCAAAAGGATCACGCCACTCTGCTGAAGCGGCGGACCGTTTCAGCTTGAAAGTACCTCTGTGGGTGAGAGATCTTTCCTAGTTGAAGTGGTTATAGACGAAAGAGTGAACTGCGGCGAATTTCTACAAACTTCGCATCTGTCTGAAACGCAACATCGCTCGTTCTCGTCGTCGGAGTGGCAGGTGTGAATTCTCAACCCGTTTGATGTCCGCGTGCGCAACGTGCGAAACCGCAAATCAAATCGCAAAGCCTAATGGAGTTAAGAGAATCTTGAACGGATATTGAAAAGAACTGTTAAACAAATCGCCCCAACCGGAGCAAATTGAGGCTGGTAAACTTTACCTCAAATCCTTATTGAAACGAAAATGCTGATCCGGTTACCGGCGTAATCTCAGTAGAAAAACAAACAGTTTCGCTGAAACTCTTTGGGCAAAAACTCGTTATTTCAAAGAACCTTCCAAAACCACGGAACGCGCATTAGATCCAGAGCCATCGAACCATTTTGTCGGCGTCACGTCGCTAAGATCGCGCCGTCCGCGCGCTTCGTACTGAAATTGGGCAAATGATTTGCCACCTTTGCCGTGGGTTTTGTTTGGCTTGGATGGCAACCAGTTAGTATAGCTCACTGGCTCACCGCTGAACCACCGCCATCCGATGATGGCACTGTCTTCTTTGGGGTCCTTTCTGAATCCGAAATAGGGTCCGGCCTTATAACTGATTTTCGTTTTGCTATCGTATCCCACTTCAAAGAAAGCCGGGTCACTTGAAATCATCCGGACGATGAACGCATTCTCCGCAGCCGATGTGATTGCGGCCAAATCCAGGCCACATTTTTGCGCCTCGCTGCGCGCACTCTGCACGCTGCCTGAATAAACCAGCGCAACGTATAGGTTACCGCGAAACGCGCCGTAGACGCTTTTGCGCAGGCCTAAACAGCCAAGAATTTTCGTGACTTCTTCGGATTCGCCTAACACTTCCAACTCGGATACATTCTGGCGAACAGCAAAGGGATTACTGATAAAGCTCGCGCCCGCGTCCGCCTGCGGCCTGATCCCCAGGCTGGAAAGGACGGCAAGATCGACATATCCGGTTTGTTCTAACCCGAAATTGGCCTGAAGTGCCTTGATGCCTGATCGGGTTCGAGGCCCAAAAACACCATCGGGCGCGCCGACCTCGAAGCCTGCGTTGTTAAGACTTTTTTGTACTTCCGTTTTTCGGGCAGGACCCGGCAAGAGCGCGGCTTCTACCTCATCGAACCGTCCGCTCTTTCTGCTCCAGGCAGGTGTGATCTGGGCCATCCGTTTCAGCATTTCGGGCTCGGATAACGTTGCTGTGCGATAAGACCTGGCAACCAAATCCCACCCCCTAACCGTGTTCACTTTCATAGCCGCTGCCAGCGCGTTTTCCCGAGTTTCCTGTGGCTGTACGACTGGTATGTCAGCCTCTTGAAGGCCCAGCGCGGGCAATGCAGCCTGTTCTACCTTTGGAACCAAAAAAATGTCCTCGCCCGGTAGGGAGCCATAGACAAATGGCTCCTGATACCCGTCGGTCAGCGCGAACACGCGATCGCGCACCTTGCGGAACAGTTTACCAAGTTCCAAACCCGGTTCTTCAACATGTTCCAGAAACGCCTGCGCGTAAGGGCTGTTCCGGCCGTCGCCATCCTGCGCCAGAGTCCCACCTCGGGCCGCGTATCCGACCACGACACCTCCTGGTTCAACCGCGGCCAGTCCCCGCCCGATTGAACGAGTGCTCGAAGCCCTTTTCATCTGGGCTAAAAATGGGTTGTTTCGGCATGCGTCAACAATCACGATATTTAGAGCGGATGAGCCAGCAATGGCATTCACGATAGCGTCCAAACGAATGGCTTCGAATTCTACATCCCGGTCACTTTTCAGTGTAGCATTAACGGGTATCAGATAGTTTGTGTTCTCGATTTCGATTCCATGTCCTGCGAAATACACAAGCGCCACTTCTGCATCGGCTGCGACTTCGGCAAAATCACGCAATGCAATGCGCATATCTGTGTAACTCAGGTTTTGATGCTGTGTAACTTCAAACCCAATGCGCTGTAACGCTCTGGATATGTCCTTGGCATCATTGGCCGGATTGCGTAGGTCCGGGACGTATTGATAGGCGGAGTTACCTATTACAAGCGCGACGCGCTCGCCCTTAGCCTCTGCCGAAAACGGCAAGATCAAGAGCAAACAAACCACCGAAAAACACCAGACGCCGCTTCGCCATTTGCTTTCAGGAATCATGGGCACTGACTCAACTCTGAACCAAACAGATCCTTATTCTAGCACAAAGTTGCCCGGTCACCGAGCTTAAGATCAGCTGAAGCGAAACAGACCGATATCTGGACTCAACGTAATTTCAAGCATACGCTAAACCTTCAAATAGCGGATTCATTAGCAATTTTCTTCGCGGGGCGCCTTGTGTCGTGGAATTGGGTATCAATAGCTGTTTTTGTCTTCCTACTGGCTGCCGACCTGTTTCTCAGTGGTTTTGCACTGGCTTCCGGCAAAGACGAAAACACCGGCAAGTCATCGGAAATTGTGTTTATTCCTCCGGAGATCGGCGCGCCAAAGGATCGAATGGGCGCAGGCACCCGGAATATACTGTCGGATGCGGCTTCTGACCTATTGCTACTGGTCCCAACAGACGGTGGGTTAACAACTCAGGCCTTTCCGCCTTTGATCTGGCGGCTAACCCAAGGTCATCGTGGCAATATAATCGTCAAGCTGGGTCCATTCGGGATGACTGCAACAGAGTTACACATCGGGGGTCCATTCCCACCCGGCGATTATGGTCTGGACCTCAGCAGGTCAAATCTTCTGCTGGACACTGACCGGGTTTACCTTTGGCAACTTGAGTTGCTCGATCCAAACACCAACGCGGTAGTCAAACGATCATCAGGGTTGATTGAGCGTGTGCCAGAAGTATTTAAATCCGACACCCCAGCTGCAAATGGTCTGTGGTTCGACGCGCTTTCTGAACTTGTGGATATAGGCCTCAGCGGACGAGTTCAGGTGACGGATCCTGCTGAACTCGAACAATTGTTGAACTCAGCTGGCGTGGGTCAGTGACATTGAAGCGTCAAAGGCACGCATGGCAGAGAACGTCATCGCTTATGCCGGTTTGGCAACGTTGGGTTTTGGTCTGTGTCATTACACTGATTGTCGGCATCCCTCTGATCGAACTCCGGCAAAAAGGCGTGCTCGAACCACTTGAGCTTCTCCAATACGACTGGACAACATCGGCCTTTGCCGTGGATGAACCTATAACAGACGTCTATCTGGCAGCCATCACCGACAGAGATTTGGGCGAATGGGGTTGGCCTGTTCCCGATCGCCAATTGGCGCAGATTGTAAGCACCTTGCTCGCCTCTGGTGCTACTACGGTGGGTGTGGACATTTACAGGGACGTTCCGGCAGGTGAAGGTCGGGACGCTTTGCTTGAGGTTCTGAGCGATCCCAGAGTTTTCGTGATCTCGAAACTACAGGATGGCGAGACTGCAGGCATTGCTGCGCCACCGGACACGCAAACGGGGTTCGCTGATATTCCAATTGACCCTGATGGCGTTGCCCGACGCACCCTGCTGCTGGTCAATACGCAGGATGGTATTTCCCTGTCACTGCCTATGCATCTGGCCGCAACCCACGCCGGACAACCCGCATTGAAAAGCGATCCCAATAATCCGCGATTTTTGATGTTTGGCGATACGATTGCAAAACCTTTGGCACCAGGCGCAAATCTGTTTCGCAACGTGGATACGTCCGGCTATCAAATCATCATCTCCTACAAGAATGCACTGCCAATTGCACACAGTGTCCCCGCCGCAGAAATTCTGGACCAAATCGATCTAAACCGTTTTGAAGGAAAGGCCGTGATTATCGGTGTCACCAGCCATTCCGTGAAAGATTACTTTTCCACACCGCTCAACCGCTCGACCGGGGCGAGTTTTACGTTTGGTGTCGAAATTCACGCTGCCATCGTCCAGCAGTTGATTGACTACTTCAACGGTCTGGCCACTCCATTGCGTGCACTAAGCAGCCAGATTTCTACCATTGTCATCTTTGCTTTAGTCTTCTGCGGGGCTTGTGCGTCGGTGTTCGTCAGAGTCACCGGCAATGCCGTCTTAGTGGCTGGGACAGGCGGCATTCTGCTAACGGTCGGATTGTCCTTTTTTCAAAAATTTGCGTTACTAATGCCTGTTGCGCCCTCCCTGCTGGGATGGACCTTAGGATTTCTATTGGGCTTCGGGATTATCTCGGGCTTTTCACGCAATCAGAGACGCGCCATCGCACAGGTGTTTTCAACGCATCTGTCCGAGGAATTGGCAGCCGAGCTCTGGAAACAGCGAAGAAATCTTCTTACCGGTGGAAAGCCCAGATCACGCCAGTTGTTTGTCACCGCGCTACTCGCGGATATCGAAGGGTCGACTCTCGCCGGGAATGCAATGGATGCTGAAGAGTTCATGGCGTGGATCGCGCGCATTCTGGATCGGCTGGGAGAGATCGCCCGCGCGCATGGTGGCTTTGTTGAGAAATACACCGGAGACGGCATTCTGGTCGTATTTGGCGCGCCGATTCCAAGTGATACACAAGAGCAAAGGCAATTGGACGCGCAAGCTGGATTGCGTTGCGCCTATGCCATGGACCGCGCCGTGGCATCGCTGAACAACACTTTTCAACATCAACGTGCATACAAGCTACGCATTGCGCTGAACAGCGGAGACGCGATCGGGGGCACACTGGGTGTCAGCGGATCCATGCACTACAATGTCATCGGCGACACGATAAATGTCGCTGCGCGCCTGGAAAGCTGGATCAAGACCTTACCACCGGATGCCGATGGGTTTCGTCCCATTTGTATGACCATGGCGACGGCAAAAACTGCGGATACTGAACGACGATGGCCGGTGACTGCAAGTTTCGTTCACGATGATGGCGAAACAGAAATTCAAGTGGTTGAACTCGGCGGACGTGTTCCCGAGTAGCCTTGGCCATTTTGTATTGAGAGTTTCAACGTTTTATTATCGTCACATCCACGAAAAAAGGCTTTGCCGAACTGGCCTTGGGTGGAGCGAAGGGTTTGCCCCTTGGCTAAGTCTGCAGGAATTCTCTGAGTGATTGAGAAGGGAATACGCGAACTTTGCGCCACAGCACCGTCCAAGTTCAAATTACACGGTCGGGATCCCGCCAGAACAGTGACACTAGGTAGCGACAATATTGTTCTGATGCCGGGATACCGGTCGCCCTTTGCCAGCGATCAAAAGGGGGATGTCAGACGAGTTTGAACCAGTCTCAGTTTACTGTGGAAACTGTGAACCTATCCGGGGCAGAGTTGACGCCACTCGGCTGGAGAGGCCGTGTGTGTCAGCTTGAATGTGTCTCGGCTAGCGAGGGATCTTATCTGGTTGATATGGTTGTAGACGAAGGAGTGGACGACGATGAGTTTCTGCAAACTTCGCATGCACCAGTAACGCTGCATGGCGCGTTCGCGTCGTCGGAACGTGCGAGTCTTCGACCCGGTTGTTGAGTCACCTGCCCTTCCTACTTTGAGTGCACCCAATTTTCTAAGCGCAGCCTTTTTGGGATGCAAAACGGTCGGTCAAAATCTCACCGGCGAAACTATAGCGCTTCACTAATTTCTAGAGAAACTTCAGTGTTGCAGCTTTATTTCGGCGTTTAGTGACAACGGCTTCCAGCACCTCCCCGTCGTTATCAACAGCACGCCAAAGAGAATGCCGCTTGCCATTCACCTTCACAAAAACCTCATCTAAACGCCACTTCCATTTGGAGCACGCGCGCAGCCGCTGAATACGCTTCCGTCTGATCTTAACAGTAAATATCGGGCCGAATCTGTTCCACCTGTATCGGACAGTTTCGTGGCATACGTCTATGCCTCGCTCGTGCAGCAAACTTTTCGACATTCCGAAACGACAGCGAAAATCGGATGTGCAGCATCACCGCAAAACTTGAGTCAAGTCGCTCAGGTTAGCGGTATTGAAGAGCACATGAACTCCAGAGGTCCATTGTGCGTCTAGAGATCATGTTCGGCAGGCTGAAAGATAAGCACAGTGTGGCGATCAGATACGACAGATTTTCCTATCAGTCATCGCACTAGCGTCACTCGTCATTTATTGGCTATGTGTCCTGATCCCAAGCACTTTGATAGTTTCACTATCTTCGGTATAATTAGTTTGTTGGCTTTTTGGTTCAATGGAGATCGTTCAGGCATTTGGATGAAATACAAGAAATAGTTTTGGTCCAGATCATCGTTTGATTTTTCCTAGCCGTCTAACTTGATTGTGTGTGAGTACTACGATGCCGGTGTTTGTTAATTTGTTTTGGGCCATAGTTTTTGCAACGGTCTCTTTTTTCATGCCAAACGCGAGCGCAGCGGAAAGTAAGCGAGTCGCTTTGGTGATAGGAAATTCCGATTATCAGCACGTTTCCAATCTCCCTAATGCTGCTAACGACGCAAGAGACCTTTCTTTGGCACTTGGCCGTATTGGTTTTGAGGTAACCGAAGGTATTGATTTGGATTATCGCACGATGCGCCTGACGGTTCGCGACTTTGCGCTAGTCGCACGAGATGCCGAAACAGTGCTTATTTACTTTGCCGGGCACGGGATCGAAATCGACAACACCAACTTCCTTGTTCCGGTCAACGCGGAGCTGAAAAGTGACCTCGACGTTGAACTTGAGGCCATTCGCCTTGATACGGTGGTGAACTCCATAGCCGTCACCAACGGTTTGAAAGTGGTTCTTGTGGATGCATGCCGGAATAATCCATTCCTAACGAACATGACACGGACTTCCACGACACGTTCGATTGGTCGGGGGCTCGGCCGGGTCGACCCCGGTGGCGTTTTGGTTGGATACGCCGCTCGCGCAGGTACGTTAGCGCTGGACGGCGACGGTCGAAATAGCCCTTACGCTCAGGCGTTGTTAGAACACATTGAAGAGCCGGGGCTCGAAATAGGGCGGCTCTTTCGCAAGGTACGATCTTCTGTACTGTCATTGACGGATGGTTACCAAGAGCCGTACACCTATGGTTCGTTACCAGATCGAGAATTTTATTTGGTTCCAGCCACCCAAACCACTCAGCAAAAAGAAACAAAAGCATCAGATCCTCGTTTGACCGAGAGTCCGTTGGTATTGGCATGCGATAAGTTGGCATCAGACCCAGACGATTTATCCAAGCCGAACCGCTCGCCCGGAGTAATTGACGAAAACATTGAACTCGAAATAGCGATACCTGCCTGTAAAATTGCGACTGAAGGACATCCACAGCATGCCCGCAGTTTTTATAATCTTGCGCGGGTGGAGTTGCTCGGTGGAAATACTGAAGCTAGCGTTAGTAACTTCAGAGAAGCGACCAGACTCGGTCATGCTTTGGCCAGAGTAAAACTGGGAAAATTGTTATTGCAAAGTGAAAACAATGCGCATGTCGAGGAAGGTATTTTGTTTTTCGAAACGGAAGCGCGTGGAGGGAATGCAGAATTTGCGAAAATACTTGGCGATCACTTCAGTGGGGCGACTGGATCTTCCGCTCCAAAAAATGACAAGGCAATGTACTACTATGAAATCGCGGCTAGCGCCGGTGACCTAGATTCGATGTTCCAAATTGGCCACCGCTTGGTATCCAATACGCGGTCCACAAAAGAGCAAAGAACATTAGGTCTAGAATTTCTTGACCGTGCCGCTAAAGCAGGGAGTGTTCCAGCACAAAATCGTCTTGCAAATGAATACTTCGCCCATGAAAATCCGAACACAAGACAAAAAGCCACAGAGCTTTTTGAATCCGCTGCTAGTGCAGGCGATACGCACGCTCAACGCCGTTTAGTTCAGATTTATTCCGGCAACAGTGGGTTCACACAAGACGCAGAACGCTATGCTTTCTGGGTCCTCACACTTGCAGATAGCGGCGAGAGCCGCTTCAATGTCGAAGCCGGATGGAATTACGAAGTAGGTTACGGCGTTAAAAAAAATCCTGAGCAGGCGGCGAAATACTACTACGCTGCATTGCGCAACGGCGAAAGCCTACTTCTTGAACGCTCCGCTTCGGACTGGGACAAAGATACCGCCAAAGAGATGCAGAGACTTCTGAGTTTTTATTGGGAAGCACGTTATGCCGGTCCAATAGACGGGTTGATCGGCAAAGAGACAAGTAAGGCAATGCAACGTGTGTGTGAATGTGCGGCAAGCTCGCGTTCAAAATACTTTTCAGAAGTATTTTCACGCTGAATTCAGAGCGCAATGGCGGTTCTGTCGCAATTTTCGTTGAAGGCTGGAGAGATGGCGCAGGTGGGTTGATTATCCTGCCAGTTGAACAAACTGCTGAAACGGGGAGAGTCCGGGTGTGAATTAACCTATGCGGATCATGTTGACCAGTTCGATACCAGCTAGGGCAGATGCAACTGAATCGAAAGACTTGAAACCCAGCATTGGCCTGATCCGACGTTCTATGAAGCGATGGTCTTGTTCAATGATGTTGTTGAGATATTTCCGCTCACCATCTCGATTGGTACAGGGCAGCCAAAGCCTTCCAGCATCTTGTTTATGGCTTTGATGCCAGCGGCGTTAGCACCGCTTTTGTCGATGACGATTTTCCGTGGCAAACCCTTCGCCTCAAGCGCACGAGCAAAGAACTTGGTCGCCGCCGCTTTATTCCGGCGCTTGGATAGCATGAAGTCGAGGGTGTCCGTCATCGAATGATTTGGAACACGAGCGTTTGATTGGCTTAGGAGGATCAGGCTCGCCGTAGTTTCAATCTACGCCGCGTTCTGATGATGCAGCAAGCGGCGTTTCTGGATTGTCTGGTGTTTGATTTCCTTTCTGCGTCTGAGGATTGTTTCGGCTCGACCGAAATAGACATCGGCGGGTGTCAGATTGCTGATGCTCTCGTGGTATCGGTTGTGGTTGTAGTGATTGATGAAGTCGCCGATGGCCTGTTCGAGCGCTCCTGGCAGATAGTAGTTTTCCATCAGGACACGGTTCTTCATCGTCTGATGCCATCGCTCAATCTTGCCCTGGGTCTGCGGATGGTTGGGCGCTCCCCGAACATGATCCATACCCTGCTCATCCAGCCATTTCGCCAACTCGCCAGAGATGTAACTGCTGCCGTTGTCGCTGAGCAGCCGGGGCTTGTGGGCAACGGTGACACTGTCACAACCTGATGCAGCCAAAGCGTCTTCCAGTGTTCCTGTGACATCGTCAGCTTTCATCGTGGTGCAAAGGCGCCAAGAGACAACGTAACGGCTGTAATCATCCAGGATCGTAGACAGGTAGAACCAGCCCCAACCGATGACTTTGAGATAGGTGAAGTCGGTCTGCCAAAGCTGGTTCGGCCGCACAGTCTTCTCATGGAATTCATCCGCCGCTTTGATGGTGATGCAGGCTGGGCTAGTGATCAGATCTTGTGCCTTCAGAAGCCTGTAAACACTGGCCTCAGAAACGAAGTAGCGCCTGGTGTCGGTGAACCGCACCGCAAGCTCGCGGGGCGATAACTCGGGTTCTTCCAGAGCCAGTTCCACGATCTGCTTGCGCACCTTGTCGGGGATGCGGTTCCAAACCCTACCTGGCCGAGAATGGCGATCCTCAAGCCCGGCCTCGCCGAAAGACAGATACCTGTCGTACCAGCGGTAGAAGGTCGTTCTGGGAATGCCGAGCTTTTCCAGTGTGCGTTTGATCGGCAGGTGCGAACCGTCAACCAGCCGGATGATCTCAAGCTTTTCGGATGCGGGATATCTCATTCGTCGTCTCCACCATCCTCGAACATGCTTTTTTTGAGCAGCCGGTTCTCAAGGGTCAGGTCGGCGACTACCTCTTTCAGCGCCGACGATTCCGCTCTCAAATCCTTCACCTCAGAGCTGGTAGCCTGGCGTGCGGTATCGCCAGCCAACCGCTTCTTACCGGCCTCAAGGAACTCTTTCGACCAGCTGTAATACAGGCTCGTAGCTATTCCTTCACGGCGACACAGCTCCGCTATGCTGTCTTCACCACGAAGCCCATCCAACACAATACGGATCTTCTCCTCTGCCGAATGCTGGCGCCGTGTCTTCCTGCGGATGTCTTTGACAACTCTCTCTACTGACGCTTTCTGTTTCCCGGATTTCATTCTCATCTCCACTCTCTGATGGTTACGATGAGCCTGAAATCCTCCGCTACGCAATCAACCTAGTCTGTTCCATGGGTGCTGATGGCGGACACGACGCCGCCATGCGCGCGTTCAACATTTACAGGGGCGATCCCTTAGCGCTGGCCGACCAGGCGATCGAGGCCTCGCCGGATTATGCAATGCCATATATCCTGAAAGCCTATCTGTTCGGATTGGCAACCGAGCCTGATTCTGCAGCTGAGGCACGGAACATTTTGGCGACAGTCCGCTCACTTGCCAAATCCGACCTGGAAAAATCGCATGTCGATGCCCTGAATGCGCTTCTTGCCAACAATTGGACGGAAGCTGCCGTCAAGTTGGATCGTCACAACATGGCGTTTCCACATGATATTCTCGGCCTGCAAGCCGGTCACCTGATGGACTTTTATCGCGCCAATGCGCGCGACATGCGGGACCGGATTGCGCGAGTCCTACCGAAGTGGTCGGAGGACCAGCCGGGCTATTCCCTCCTCCTGGGCATGTATTCCTTCGGGTTGGAAGAGACCGGAGACTATGGCCGTGCTGAAGCCGTTGGTCGGGAGGCGGTCGAACGCGATCCGTTGGACTGCTGGGCGCAGCACGCTGTCGCGCATGTGCTGGAAATGCAGGGACGTGCTGAGGACGGGATCGAATGGATGGCGTCGCGTGAACCAAATTGGTCGGGTGATGACAACTTCTTCAAGGTCCACAACTGGTGGCACAAGGCGCTGTACCACCTAGACCTCGGTCAGACCAATGAGGCGATCAAGCTGTACGATGCGCGGATTCGCGAAGGAAAAAGCGACGTGGCGCTGGATCTGGTCGATGCCTCAGCCCTTCTGTGGCGCTTGCATCTGGAAGATCACGACATCTCCGACCGCTGGGCCGATGTTGCAGCGTGCTGGGACAACCACGCCGATGGCAAGCTATATCCATTCAATGATTGGCACGCGGCCATGGCCTATCTGGGATCCGGTCGCGATGACGAGGTCGATCGTATCGTTGATCAATATCGCAATGCACCCGCCGGTGGCGGCGAGACATCGCGTTGGGCCGCAGCAACAGGGCTGCCCTTGATCGAAGGGTTCCGGGCATTTTGGCAGGGCCGCTACGAAGATGCGACCGAAGCGCTTCATGGTGCGCGGTTTATCGCGAACTCGTTTGGCGGCAGTCACGCGCAACGCGACATCATCGATTGGACGTTGACCGAAGCTGCGTTGCGTTCTGGCAATCGAAATGCGGCAGAAGCGCTGGCAAACGAGCGGATTGCTGTCAAACCACACAGCCCCATCAACAAACGCTTTTTGGGTCGCGCGAATGCGCAGCCCCAAGGTTCCATGATCGTGGCCTAGAAGCTGACGTCGCAAAGAAACTGGCGCGGGCAAATATTCGCGCGCGCCAGATGACCTGATTGAGAGGACAAAAAATGGGAATTGAAATCCGCCATGTCGAAGCACAGGACGGATCGGACATCAAACGCATATTAACTGATGATTCCGTGATGTTGGGCACAATGCGCCTGCCACATGTTGCAAACGCCAATGTCGAAGCGCGTATCAACACGGGACTGGGCGACTACAAACTGGTGGCTGAAGTAGACGGTAGTGTCGTTGGCATCTGCTTTATGTCGTCGACGCCGGACGTGCCACGCCACAATCACGCAGGCGAAATTGATCTGGTCGCGGTCCGCAGCGACTTTCAGGGCAAGGGAATAGCCAAAGCGTTGTTGGGCGCGATGCTGGATCTCTGTGATAACTGGTTGCAGCTGGAACGAACCGGCCTCTTGGTGTGGTCGGACAACACTCACGCCATCGA
Source organism: Ruegeria sp. AH3 (assembly GCF_056536265.1). Classification (NCBI taxonomy): domain Bacteria; kingdom Pseudomonadati; phylum Pseudomonadota; class Alphaproteobacteria; order Rhodobacterales; family Roseobacteraceae; genus Ruegeria; species Ruegeria sp. AH3. The sequence continues at coordinate 290,695 of NZ_JBQFJL010000002.1, read as the reverse complement.
GCTTTACGAAGCCTTTGGATTTGAGCGGGAAGGCGTCATTCGCAAATACGCCCGTCGTCCGGGCGGCTTTGTCGATGCGGTGATGATGGGCCGATTGTCGGATCATCACCCGGCGCCTGATCTGCATGTCGGCCACCAGGCGAACCATTCCATTTAAACATCAAAACCAAAGCTGCTGCGTTTCAATCGAACGTAGCGAGAGGCATCAGCTTGCGAAGGGAAAAGACATGACTCTCACATATTGTGCCAAGCGCTCGGCGAAGCTGATCATCTCGATATTATACCTGACAACGGTGATAGCCGGCACGGCTGCGCGGGCTGACGTTCAACGCCTGCCCCCGCCTCTAACAGATACAGATTTTCTGTGGGATGGAAATCCTGACCAGGCACTCGTCACTCTTGGACAAAATCTCTTCTTTGACCCCATTCTTTCGGGCAATCACAACATTTCCTTCGGAACTTGTCATGACCCGTCGTTAGGAACTGGGGACGGATTGGCGCTGGGTATTGGCGAGGGTGGCTAAGGCGTAGGTCAGAAGCGCGAGACGAAGGACGGCGTGATCAACCTTGTTTCTTCGGAGGGACGAGGGTGAGAAAACCCTCTTCCACAAGGCGGCGTACGAGAAGCAGCCGTGCGTCGTCGTCGAGATTCCCAGGCAAGGCGCGGGCGGTGGCACATTGCCCGTCCATTAGAGCCACGAGGTCGGGTTCGACATGCGGCGGAAAGGTCATCGCTTTACCGTTGAAGTGCAGGCAAAGCCCGTCAGGGCCAGAGTCGAGGATCGCTCCGGTGCCTGCGCGCGGGATCACATCGGTGTCCAGCCCAAGCGCTTCAATCCCAGCAAGATCGACGAGATGGCCGCGGAGCGTCGGTTGACGCGCGGCACGGGCGGCATCGGAGGCGGTTTCGAGGATTTCGGGGCGATGCAGTTCGCGGCAGAGCAGTTCGACCAGCGAGTTCCAACGCACCTGGGCCACGTCGCGCGCGGCAGGCGTTACGGAGAACCCTACCGGCAAGGATTCGCGGAACCGCGGATCCGCCAGAACGGCGCGTTCCAGCGCGTGCAGGGCAACGACCCTCCAGGTCACAGGGAACACGCCCACGGTTAGGTGCAGCGAAGTTCTGTCGCGGGCGACGGCATCATGCCACCAGCCGCGCGGCAGGTAGAGAATATCGCCGGCTTCGAGATCGAAGGCGTCGATCAGGTCACCGGGGCCGCCCTCGGCCTCGGAGGGTGGCTGACCGACGGTCGGCAGGTGCCGGGGGTTGTCAAACAACCGCCAGTGCTTGCGACCCTCGAGTTGCAGCACGAAGACGTCGTGAGTGTCGTAGTGCGTAGCAAATCCCTGTTCACCCGGCGGGGTGAGGTAGGCGTTGACTTGGAACGCCGCCGAGAACTCGGTGGCGAGCCCCTGGCAAAAGCGCCGCAACGGTGTCCAGCGGTCCTGAAGCGCCTGAAGAATGATCGTGGCCCCGTCACGGTATTCTTCGTACAGGCGATCGAGCGTGCCGACGTGACCGAACGGTCCAGCCCCGCGCAGCGCCTCGAACGGGATGACCTTGCCATCGCGAGCCAATCTTATGAACGGGGCGGAGACATGGCTTTCCGACAGGATAGCATCGACGTCCTCGAGGTCGAGCAGACCGACATAGCGACCCGGATCGCCGCGATGGGTGACGTAGGGTTTCCGCTCCCAGTACTCGTCTTTGAACACCGTAGGAGATAGCGGCGCCACGAGCGCAGATAGATCGAACATCGCCCGGAAACCCGTCAGTCGGGATCAGATCCCGGGGGCCACGGTATCTGAAGCACTTCGTCGCCACCGGGGCCTGTGTCGCTGTCGAAGATCAGGATATCGTCGTTGGGGTCTCCATCGGCGTCGACGGTGCGTCCGCCGGTATTGCCCCCAGCCGAGAAGTTTCCCGCGCCGAACAAGCGCGAGGCGGGGACGCTGAATTCCACCCGGACCACTCCGATATCGTCTGGTTGGAGACCGCGACATTCGTTCTTGCGAGCTTCGTGCTGTCGGCGCAGCAGACGTTTTTGCCGTGCGAGTGCATCGCCTTTCTCGTCGGACCGGGATTTGGATTTGTTGGACATGGATCAATCCCCTTTCTGAAAACGTAGCTTGGAAAAGTGACTACAGAATAGCACAACCTGAAGAAATTTGGGTGGCAAGCTTTGCGTGCGAAGCCTGTCTAGCAGAGTTCCGCTGGAATTGCCTCGCTAACCTAGTGACTGCAGGAGCGGATCGCGTCAGATAAGGCTTATCGCGGCGGTGGTTAATTCGGTCTCGAAGCCGACATCAGATGCGGCGCAACATTCGATCGATAGGTCCGACTGGTTCAGTTGAGGACGGCCCAAACCGGGCCTTGCGCGCGGAATTGGGGCGCTGTGATCGCAGCCCGCTTTGCGGTCAATCGCTGCATGGGCAAAGTTGGGAGCCGCTCAATCTCACAGAATGCAGACTTTGCGGACTCGCGCGAACGCAGCATAAAGAACGCGGAACTCCCAGATATGCTTATTGCTGTTGCGGCAAGTAAATTAAATCAGGGGAACGCACCAATCCGGGTGAATCAGGGCCATCTTACAAAACCCCATTGCGTCACTACCGGAGAATAGCCCGTCGCGGGTGGCGAGCGCAGTGCGCCTGCTAGGGTTCATGGCCTTTGCTTCAGCGGCTGCTAAACTGGACGGAATCGAAGTGACGCACATGATCCGCAAAGGCCTACTCACACTCGGAATCTGCCCATTTCGTCAATTTGCGGAACTGGCGACATAAGCCGCTGGTTCGGTGTCATCTCTTCGTTCAGTCAGAAACTTCGCAACAAATCCGTGTGTCCAGTAAGTCGCTGGCCATTCCAAAAGTTTGCGGAACATCCGCTTAGATGTAAGGCGCAGGGCTCATTGCGCTCATAATCGGTAATAAATGCGCAGCACCACCGAGCTGCCGAAACGCCCTCATTTCCGCTGGTCAGGCTGCCGGAACCACAATAACCGAACAGTTTCAGTGATCTTCACGATCCGCAGTGCATAATGAACGCCCCAAACCCCAAAAGCTTGCCCCGTCGACAGCTCAGGAGTCCTAAGGAGATTTCTCAGTGTCTTGAAGGACGGGATCATTTTGTGAATAGGCGGGATATAATTCACGAAGCCACGCTTAGCATTGCGGCGCAAACGCGCGCCCTCGATGCGGCGGGCTTTTGTAATGTGCTCTCGCAGGCTGCCGCGCGCGGGATGGCGGACAATGGCATTTGCAGCAAACAGGATGGGCTCACCTGCAGATTTGGCCCGATCATTCCACTCCATGTCCCCGCCCGATAGCACCGTGTCGTTAAAACGACCGACCCGATCCATGACAGAGCGACGTACGATCAGGTTAGCGGTCACCGCCCTGCCCCGTTCGACCCATTTCTGCTGCTCAAGCCCAAGATGCACATCGTAAAGTTCGGTTGTTGTCCAATCCCGACCGTTCGGGATCAGCACGACATTGCCGCCAAACCGCCCGACCTCAGGATGGTCTGAGGCGATCTTCAGACCCGCCGCTACATATTGGGGATCAGGCTGGCAATCGGAATCGGTGAAAAACAGCAACTCAGCCGCCGCATCTTCGATACCGCGGTTTCGCGCAGCATATGAACCGGGCTTTGCCTCACTCAGAATGCGCGCGTTTGAAGGTAACCGAAAACCCTCAGGCACTGGATCAGTGGGATCGTTGTTTACCGCAAGTATTTCAAAGCGATCAGCCGCAATGGTCTGCGCCACAAGACCATCCAAACAAAGCTGCAGCTGATCCCAGCTCTGATAGGTCGGGATGATAACCGAAGCGTCCAGAGGCGTTTTTTTAGACCCTAAGCTCATTCTGCTTTGACCGAGCTGGAATACTGATGGTCGTACAGAGTTTTGAACGGTCCATCATGTTCCAGCAGCTGCGCCGCGCTGCCTTGTTCCAGAACTTCTCCGGCTTCAATGACCACGATCTTGTCCGCATGCATGATAGTGGACAGGCGATGCGCAACGATGATCGTCGTCCGCCCTTTGGTCAAACGATGCAATGCTTCCTGCACCTGATGTTCGGACCGTGAATCCAGCGCACTGGTCGGTTCGTCTAGCAGCAAGATCGGGCTGTCACGCAACAACGCGCGCGCAATCGCAAGACGCTGTTTCTGCCCCCCTGACAGGAAGGCGCCGTTTTCGCCGACCATGGTGTCAAACCCATCTTCAAGCGCCATGATGAAATCGTAAGCGTTTGCAGCCTTCGCGGCATCAATTACGTCTTGCTGTGACGCCCCTTCGCGACCAAACCGGATGTTGTCGGCTATTGAAGCCGAGAACAGAAACGTCTCCTGACCCACGAAAGACATGTTCTTGCGCAGCGTTTCAAAGGACGCGTATTTGATGTCCAACCCGTCAATCGACACCGATCCACTAATCGGGTCATAGAGCCGCAGCGCGAGGTTCAGAATGGTCGATTTACCGCCACCCGACAGGCCAACAAGCGCCGTCGTTTGACCCGCTTCAAAGGTCAGCGACAGGTCTTTCAGGATCAGGTCGCGCTTGCGATACCCAAATGAAACGTTATCGAACACGAGTTGACGCGGACCATCCGGCAACGCCTTGGGGTCTGCTTCTTCAGGAAGGGTTTCGGGCTGATCCAGCAGGTTGAACAGCATCTTCACCCGCCGTAGGCCAACCTCCATCTTCACCCGCACCTTTGACAGACGTTTGGCAGGCTCATAGGCCATCATCAGCGCCGTCACAAATGACATCAACTCACCCGGGGTGGAGCCAGCTGAACCGAAAAGCTTGGCGGCACTTAGTCCGATCACCGAAGCGATGGCAAAACCCGCCAAAATATCCATCAACGGGCTGGTTGCTGCTTGCAAACGCGCGAGTTTGTTGCTGCGCTTTTCCACGCTTTTCACGGCCGTGTACATCTGTCCGGCCATCCGCTCTTCGAGCCCGAAGGCTTTGACCACTCGAATGCCCGCCGAAGTCTCCTGAATCACTTTCATGATCGCCGCCATCGACTGCAATTCCATATCCGCAATCGCGCGCACCTTGCGCAGTAGGGATCGAACACCCCAAATCGCCAGGGGACCAATGATCAGAGTGAACAATGACAGAACCGGCTGCTGATAGAACATAACGAACAGCAAACCAAGCAATGTCAGCGCATCACGAACAGCGGTGGTCACCATGACCTCGATCACCATCCGTGCAGCCTGCGCTGATTGAGTCACCCTCATCAAGAGGTCCGAGCTTTCGGTAAGGTTAAAAAAAGAAACCCCTTGCCGCAAAAGCTTGTCATAGAGCCTGATCTGTTGTTGAGCGATTATTCTGTTTCCCGCTCGTGTCAGCGCCACCACCTGCACGTACGTCGCGATACCCTTGATAAGGAAGATCATGAAGACCGCGATCGAAACACCCAGAATCTTGCTGGAATTTTCACTGTCAAACAGCGAATCCACCACATCGCGCATGATGAATGCCACCGCTGCAGTGGTGAGCGCAACAAAGACCATTGCAATGGTAGCAATGATATAAGGCACCATCTGGGCCCGGATGTTCTCAGCCAGCAACCGCCACAGGATTGAATCTTCGGTGAGTGCTGCGAATTTCGATTTGATCTTTAGCAATGTCAGCTTCCACAGTGATCAACGGCGAGGCGGAATGGATCGTACCGCCCTTAAACCATCGTCGCTAGATAGTCTGCCCACCCTCGTTGAGCAAGCCCACCCGCCCCCTGCCCTATTCTGCGGCCTCGATGCGCACAGTCCGGACCGATGGATCGACGCGCCCATAGGCTGCCAGAACACGGGACATCCACTTTTGGGCAATATAGTCCGCCATAAAGCGTGACGGCGCAATCAACGTTACTTGCCCCCCTGCCCGCTCGGCTTCGTTCAGATGCTGAAACCAGCTGGCCCAAAGCTCAGGATCGCGACCATATAAAATGGACTGGACCTGGCCCCAGACATCTTCGCTTTCAGGCGGCGGGACAGTCGGCTTGCCCTGAAAGGGTACGACATTTGTCGTCTCTGTCGGTTCCTGCTGCATCCGATCCTGAAAATCGGATCCGATCACAGGCCAGATTTCAGCCGTGTCCAGCATGAGCTGTTTGAGGTCCAGCTCGTATACAGCGACACGCCCACGTACGGCTGCACGCTTTACCGCTATCCAACCCGAGCTCCGAAATTTCGCCATTTCTCGCTTTACCGTCCGTTCGTTCACGGACCAGAGGCGTGCGATCTCCTCACGACCGATCGACAGCTCGTTGGAACGCCAATTGTACCGCGTGGTGACCAACGTCATCAGTCGTAGGACGCTACGGTGCCTATGCTTGTCACCGGACAACGCATAAACTGCCAATGCTGACAGGATATCATACTTCAGTGCAGGCGCATTACGCCCGACTGGTTTCGCAACCTGCATAGGTGTCCTCACCGCCTTTACATGCCTCAAACGGGTTTATCCGCCATGAATGCGCTGTTTCCCAACGCTTTTCGTGATTGTGGCCCGATTAGCGTCCAATAATCCGATTCTGTCAAGACTTGGTTACACTTGCGTTCGATGGATGCCCCAATCTGCTTTCAAAAAAGAAAAGAAATAGGTGAAGTTCTGGTGATGGGGGACACCTTGGTTGACCCCTTAACAGCCTATGATGTCCCCCCAAATGCAGAGGTTCGGCCAAATACGTCCCCCTAAATGTCGCCTGAATCCGGCGACGGAGTCCCATCTAACTGATGGCTACTAACCGAATCGGTTTCAGCGCTCATCAGTCTTATTTTCTTACCCATGGGTAAGTTCACAACTCCACAATAATTTCTTTTGCTAAAACCGCAAATCAAGCGTAAATAACGAAAGTGAGAAAAATAGCGTCCAACAAATGAGAATTGAGGCATGTACACGCACGAAGACCTAAACGCATTGCGTACGCAGTCCCTGAAGCTGCAGGGCTGGATTCGGCAGCAAACCTTCAGTCCCGAGATGGAGAAGACCTTACGCCGCTTCTCAAGCTGGGAGGTGTCCGAGCTGATCTTCAAAGTGAATCAGTCGACCTTCCGGGGAAAGCTGGCCGCTGATCCCTCCTTGCCTGGCGGTGAGGTAGAGCCTGATGGGCGTCAGCGCTGGTTCAGCCTGGAAGAAGTCAATGAGTTGCGGCGGAGGCTCAAGATCAATCGCAAGGCGCTAACGCCGCCGCGCCCAGCGGGTAAGCGCGCGATCCGCGCAGCCGTCGCGAACTTCAAGGGCGGCGCTGGTAAATCGACTGTTGCTCTGCACCTCGCGCATGCTGCGGCACTAGACGGTTATCGTGTGTTGGTGGTGGATTTTGACCCACAGGCTACGCTCAGCCATTCGATGGGGCTGACCGACGTTGCCGAAGACTATACGGTTTGGGGCATCATGGCCCGCGATCTGATCCGTGAGACGACACGGATGAACAACCGCCCTGCGGCTGCGGAGTCCGGAACCGCCCTGCCCCGCCGCGAATTGCCACCATCAATTACCGATATGGGCCTTGGTGATCTGCGGATATCGGACTTCATCAAGCAGACCTCGTGGTCGACCATTGACGCGATTCCCTCATGCGCAAACGCAGCCTTTGTTGAATTCGCGTCTGCTCAGTATCGCCATCTGAATCCAGAGTGGTCGTTCTTTGCCGCGGTGTCACGCTATCTGGATCAGATCCCGGACGACGCTTACGATCTGATCCTGTTCGATTGTCCACCCGCGATTGGCTATCAGTCGATGAACGCAGTGTTCGCCGCTGATATGCTCTATATCCCGTCCGGGCCCGGCTATTGGGAATACGATTCAACGACATCGTTCATCGGTCAGTTGGCTGAAGCGCTCGAAGATCTGGCCTATGGCTTCGACAAGACCTTACCCACGGGTAAGATCGGTTTACCCAAGACCTTCTGCGAACTGCGCTTCTTGCTGACTCGGTATGAGCCGGGCAATGCACTTCACACAGCAATGTACGACGCTTTCCGCAAAGTCTTTGGGGATCATCTTGCCGAACACCCGGTTGAAATGACGCGAGCCGTTGAACAATCGGGGCGCTTCCTGAGCTCGGTTTACGAGATGGATTATCGTGAGATGACGCGGGAAACCTGGCGTCGTGCACGGTCGACTTTTGACAACGTTTACGATGAATTCCGGGGCGTTATGTTGTCGGCCTGGGATAAGTTGGAGGATGACGCATGAGCCGCAAACGCAGAATGTTCGATATCGACATGCCAGCGATGGAAGATATCCCGGCCAGAAAAACACCTGACGGAGCGCTTGAAAAGCGCCGTGGACCAATGGCGGCGGCTATCTCCGAGAACGCAGATGCGTTGCGTGATCAACAGTCTACCGAAGACGCGATCCGTGTTGAGAATGACAGGCTCGCGCATGAACTGGTTCGACTCCGGAGTGAAGGATTGGTGACAGAGCAGGTCGCTCTGGCGGATGTGCTTACCGAACGTCTGACACGAGATCGCAAGCCTGGGCCTGATCCGGAACTGGATGAGTTAAAAGCATCAATTCAGGATATCGGCCTGTCGAACCCGATCCGTGTCGAGCGCCGTTCTGATGGGCGCTATGAGCTGGTACAGGGTATGCGACGGTTGTCGGCCTATCGCGCCTTGCTAGAGGAAACCGGCGATACAGGATATGCGACAATCCCCGCCGGAATTTCAGAGCCGGCGGATTTGAATGACAGCTATCGTCGGATGGTGGATGAAAACCTGATCCGAAAAGACATCTCATTTTCTGAGATGGGATCTTTGGCGCGTGCGTATGCAGATGATCCAACGAACGATTGCCCGGACGTAGACAAGGCCGTGTCTGCGTTGTTCAAGTCAGCAAGCTACACCAAACGCAGCTATATCCGTGCGTTCGCCAGTTTGCTTGCGATGCTCGAGGAGACGCTGATGCATCCGAATGACATTCCGCGGAATGTCGGGGTGGAGTTAAAGCGGAAGCTGGATACTGATCCCGGGTTGATCCATCAGGTCAATACAGCGCTGATGAACGAGCCAGAAAGAGATGGCACTCGAGAGGTCGCCATATTGCGTGGTTTCTTGGCTCAGGAGAATGAAGTCGCAGCGAAACCTCCGGCTGAATCAGTGAGCAAGCCGCGCCGAGCGAAAACCACGTTTCAGGTTACGGGCAGGGCAGGGATCGCCAAATGCTCCGCTTCAAGTGGTCGGTTGGAACTACGCTACAATCTGGATTTCACGCGCGTTGATCGCGCGAAACTGGAACGAGCCGTGAGCGTATTGATTGATGATCTGCGTGAAGAGGATGATCTTACCCATGGGTAAGGCGCAGAGTAGGGTGCTCATTGCGATTGTGTCTAACTATGTCTTTTGGTTCCAATGATCCGTAATGTGGTTGTTTTTATGGTGGGGTGTTCGGCGCTGAAAGAAGTGTGGCACCCGACCTTGGATTAAGTTTCGGAGTTTAGTCACAGGAACGCGTCCTATCGCCTAACAGGTGAAGTTCGAGCGGGTTCAAAGGTGATTGCGGGCCGTTTGGATGCTACCATCGGCAATAGAGGAACTACGTGGTTGTGTCGGTTCTGTATGTAGAAGGGTTTAGAAATCAGTGTAGATAGGGAATCGTATAAGTCAGCATTCGAGTTGCCAAGATTGGCTACATTGACTTGGTTACAGCAATGTGAAGGCAGTGCGCAAAAACCTATTATAATGAGCATTAATGATGTTGCTGCCCGATTCCACCGAGTATTCTCGGGCTCTGTTAGGTTCTGTTGTAAACTGGACGTGTCACGAACCTTTTGGGGGCTGGGTTGACGATCATGCATGTTCCGGCATTTGTTCGCAGCGAGGGTGTTGTCACATTAACTTCCTGCCCAACTCTTCCGGTGAGAGCCGATGTACCAGCTCTGCCAGCCGTTGCTCTGCTTCCAGATCGATATCGGAGCAAGGTTCGACAAACTGCCGAGGTTGACGGCCAGGCTTGGTGCCTTGGCGGCTTGGTCCGGTTGCTGGCTGTGGGATCTTCTTGCGTTGTGAGGGATCCAGGTTTCATACGAAAACCGCAACTTAGAATGACGGAACCGGCTGCTTTAGTTTATTACAACTACCAAGATGACTTAGTGCGTTCAGAACTTTTCAACAGTGCCCCGAATAGCAATCGCCATTCTCAGAAACGAATGCTGTCAGTCCCAGGTCGTTCAACGTTGGAGATACCGACCCCATCCAACTCAAGATTAAGAAAAAATTTGAGAAACGAACGTCACCAGCCTGAACCTGCCATTCGTCACGACGGTTTGATGCTGCGATACGGCCCGTGGTGCCGGGCGCTCGCCACAAGGTCAAACCAAGACGCAGAGCTAAGTTGCACAGCGCGAACCCGAATCTCAAATCGACATAAGCCACTTCTTGAAAATTCTCACACATTCCCGCTCCTGATCGCCCGGGCGGCAGACGAAGTAGAGCCCACGATCCAGCGGAACACGGCTATCATCAAGACGGATCAGTCGACCAAGTTTCAAGTCTCTCTCTGCCAAGAGATGTCTTGCCAAGGCCACGCCTTGTCCGTCAATCGCCGCCTCCAACAGAACGGCACTGTCGACGTATTTGATACTTTGCGAGTTGATCTGATCTGCGTTCAGCCCGACTTGCACAGCCCAGGTTTCCCATCCAACGTTGAAAGCATCGTGCAATAGTGGGAGAGCAGCCACGTCTTCGGCACGCATTGGTAGCTTTGCTTGGTCAACAAGGGACGGCGCCGCCACGACAATCAGTTCCTCATGTCTTAACTGCTCATGATACAACCCATCCCAGCCGGGTTCTCCGAACCGCAGAGCTACATCGACCTCGGATGTGTCAAAATCTGCATAGGCATCATTTGTGTCCAGCAACAGTGCGATACCCGGATGCTCTTGCTGAAACGAGCTCAGTAACGGAACAAGCCAATTGAGCGCCAGCGATGTGGACAGGGACACTGTAATCGACTGGCGGTGATGTAATCGCTTCACCTCCGTCACGCCCAATTGCAATGCAGAAAACGCGCTGCGTGTCGATTGATGCAGGCGCTCCCCGGCGGTGGTCAGTTCAACGCCATTGGGGCGGCGGTGAAAGAGCGTCACGCCAAGATGCAGTTCCAGCAACTTGATTTGCCGGCTGATCGCCCCGTGGGTAACGTTCAGAACATCCGCTGCCTTAGTCAGGCTGGAATGGGTTGCGGTTTCGTCAAAGGCCTGAAGCGCCCTAAGATGTCTGAGGTTTTCCATCATGTGAGAAAATCTAACAGCAGTGTTCTAAAAACTCGATAGGCACCCTGAAGTTTGAGAAGTTATACTGATCTCAACCTAGTAAATCTCACACCCAATGCGCCCAGAGGGAGTAAACACTATGCCCGAAGTCAAAGTTGCGCTGATGACAGGTACAGGACAAGGCATTGGCCGGGGCTGCGCCATTGAAATGGCAAAGGCTGGCTACAAAGTCTCGCTGATGTCCCCCTCCAACCGTTCTGTCGAACTGGCGGAAGAACTTGGAGGTATAGGTCGCCGCGGCTCTGTTTTGGATGTCGATGATTTGCAAGCGATGATCGATAGCACCATGAGCAGGTATGGCCGGATTGATGCAATTGTCAGCAACATGGGCCACGGCGGAACTGTGCCAGAAGCCATCAAAACCGTCGGCTTCGATCCTGATTTCGATGGGCCGCTATTGGAGCTCAGTGACGCGTTATGGCACGAAAGCCTGGATATGTATGTGCTGAATGTCGTGAAGATTGCCCGTATCGTCACGCCCATTCTGATTGAACAAGGCGGGGGTGCTTTCGTAAACATCTCGTCCATGAATGCGGTTGAGCCACGCGCGCCCTATCCCATGAGTATGTTGCGCGGCGCTTTGCACAGTTTCTCGAAGCTTTACGGGGATCGGTATGCGCGGCACAACATTCGCATGAACAACCTGTTGCCTGGTTTTTGCGAGAACGTGAACCTGTCTGAGGAGGCCCGCAGGTCCATCCCGGCGCAGCGGCCCGCGACGTTCGAAGAAATTGGACAAGCCTGCGTGTTTCTTGCCAGCGATGGAGCTCGGTATATCAACGGTCAGAGTGTACTGTCCGACGGCGGGATGAACCGCGCAGTTCGTTAGAGAATAGGTGATGATAAATGATTGTTACGGCACTCACAGATATCCTTGGTACAGATCGAGACGTTTCCGGTCCGGGTTGGAATAGCAGAAGGTTACTGCTTGCCTCGGATGGGATGGGGTTCTCGCTGACGGATACGATCATCAAAAAAGGTATCGTGCTTGAGCTTGAGTACACCCATCATCTAGAGGCGTGTTACTGTATCGAGGGCCTAGGGCAGATCAGAGCGTCTTGCGATGAAACCTGGCATTCCCTTGAACCATTCGCCCTCTATGCTTTGGATCAAAATGACCGGCACTTAGTGCAAGCGACAGACGCTGATCTGCGACTTGTCTGCGTATTTAATCCACCGCTTAGCGGTCGCGAAGTTCACCGCGAAGACGGAAGCTATGCACCGACGGAATCCTAATGCGCGTAGCTCTGTCTGAGCACTCCCATCCATACAACATGCCGCATCGACCAAGATGGTCTTAGGGTGCAGTGCTGCAGTGGAGAGGCGCAGGCGCCTTACGCCCGGCGCTCCACTCCGGTTATTCACTGCGTCAAGCCAAGCCTCGATGCAGCTTAACCGAACCGGCCATTCGTTGCTCCCTCGATGTCGACGCGTTGCCCGAAGTCGGCGGTGTGCCATGATCTACCTTTCGTGGTGCCGACATCCAGATCTGGTCCAGAATGCTTAGCAACTTTTTTGGCGACAACGGATATCGCAATGCTAACCGAACATTCCAAAAACCCAACCTGCTGCCATTGAGCCACCTACCGCTAGGGAGAGGTAGAGCAAAAACGGTTTCAACTTCAGTACTGGAAAGATCGCCATTGCGCCCCAAATGCTGACGACGCCACCCGATACCAGAAACGCCATCGCTGCGCCGGGCGACATGCCATGATCCATAAGGGAGCGGGTCAGCGGCAAAGCGGCGTATCCATCCAGATAAGCAGGAGCACCAACAATGACCGCCAGCGGTATGGCCCACCATACGTCGCCACCCATGTAAGACGACAAAGCTTCAGGCTCCAACAGGCTTTGCAGAACAAACTCGGCCGCAAAGGCCGGGATTAAGCAAATCAGGACGAGACGCGCTATCGCGACGAACTCGGTCTTAAAGTGACGGCGATACTCCCGTGAACGCCAGACAGCCCATTCGATTTCATTCGCCTGGCAGACCGGCCCGAGGTTTCCGATAAGCGCGTTATCACGCAGCGCCGACTGGGCCCAAGATTGGCTGCGAAGCAGCGCGGTTACCCCTCCTCCTAACAAACCCAGTGCCATAGCGGCAAGCGTTTTGCCGATTGCGAAACTCATCCCCAAGGTAGCGATGGTTGTGGCCAGCATGGCTGGATCGGTGACAGGCGATGACAGCCAGAATGCCATGACAGGTGCCAGCGGAACACCGGCGGCCAACAATCCAGACATTAAGGGCAGAACCGTAACACCGCAGACAGGTGTCACCGCTCCGATCAAAGAGGCTGCAACGATTGTTTTGAGCAGGTTGCCGTTAAACACCTCGGCGATTTGGCCGCTGGCCCCGCTGGCGCTGACCCATGCCGCGATCAGAATTCCGGGAATGACAAGCGGCGAAACCTGAAGCAGGCTGATTGCCACAAACGAAAGCGTCTCCATGGCCTTGGCGGGAAAGGTAACAGAAATTCCCACCATGGAGACAAGCAGCACAGTTATCAGGATTTTCGTTTTTGAGATTCTGGGAGCGAGAGTGCTGTCGTTTGCCATGGCACGTCCTTTCAAAGGCTGCGCTACAAATAGCAACTTGAGTGAACTCGGAAAATCGAATAGTATTGAAGGCAGGTATAAGAGAATACGAAACCTTGTCATGCCGCATCTGGATAGCGATCTGCTGAGAACCTTCCTTGCTGTCAGGGATACCGGCAGCATTCTCGCGGGCGCGGAGAAAATCCATCGCACCCAGTCTGCCGCCAGTATGCAAATCCGAAAACTGGAGGAGCTTCTGGGTAACGACGTCTTTGTGCGTCACGGTCGAGGCGTGCGTCTGACCACCGTTGGAGAACGGCTTGAGCCAGTCGCCAGAAAAGTCGTAGGAGAGCTCAATGACATCTTTGCGGAGCTAACCGGAATAGAGCTGACCGGGGTGCTTCGAATTGGAATCCCCGACGACCATAGTTCTGAGTTGTTGTCTAAAATCATCGCGGACTTTGCCCGCGACAATCCTAAAGTGGAACTCAATGTACAGCGTTCATTGAGCACTGGCTATTCAGCTGCATTGGCTTCCGGGCAGTTGGATATCGCTGTTCACGAAGTCGCGGAATTAGGCCCCAATATGGAGCCCCTGAAAGATGAACACATTGTCTGGGCAAGATCGCGGGCCTATGCCATTCACGAAGCAGACCCATTGCCTGTTGCGTTGTTTGACCGTGATTGCTGGTGGCGGGACGTAGCGGTGAATGCACTGAATGAAGGCGGCCGCGACTATCGGGTTGTCTATTCCAGTGAAAGCGCTTCGGGCATTGCTGCAGCCGTTCGGGCGGGTGTGGCCATCGGTGTTCTGAACGCGGACATGTTGACATACGACATGGTTAAACTAACCGCCGAGAACGGGTTTCTGCCGCTGCCCGCATCCAAGCTTGTGATTGAGTATGGTCAGAAAAATGATCCTGAGATTTGCGGAGCGATGGCTGATGCAATTCGAGAAGCATTCGGAGCCGTAAGCTAACCAGCACTATACTGATGGCGAGCTAGTCGCGACATATCGTCGACTGCCCCGCTTCACGCAGGTGAAAACGACCCAAAGCGATCATTAGATACGGTGCTGTCATTCTGCGGTCGCAACCGCGATTGCCACCATTTGTTGGACGGGCAGAACCAGGGTGCCGCGCGGCGTCATGTGCTACGGACAATCTGTATCTGGGTATTATCTCGACAAGTCGAATTCAGTCTTCTCATTACTTTTAGACGGCTAAAACCATCTTGGAGCTACCTAAAAGACCGACCAATTTGTCGCTTGAGAGAGCATTGAAGCAGCGCGTGTTCCGGCATGCGAATTGCCATAAGTATTCAGCCCAGGAGACCACAATGCGATAGAAGCGATTTTTGGTGCGATAACAAGCAAACCACCACCAACACCGCTCTTTCCGGGCAGACCCACCCGGAAAGCGAAATCACCCGAACCGTTGTAGTGTCCGCAAGTCATCATCAGAGCGTTTACCCGGCGGGCATGATGTCGCGAAATAACGCGAGGAGCGCCATCCAACCCAGCAAGAATGCGGCCAGCCATTGCCAACTGTTTGGTCGTCATTTCGATCGCACATTGATGAAAATAAACCCCAAGCGTAAGTTCCGGTGAATTAAAGAGGTTCCCATGGGATTTGAGGTAATGCGCAAGCGCAATGTTTCTGGATCCGGTCGCCTGTTCGGACGCGGCTACCCTGCGATTGATATGAATTTCGTCTGATCCGGCCATTTGCCGAACAAGTCCAAGCATTTCTGAAAGTGCAATTTTAGGCTCTCGCTTGGATAGCAAAGCATCCGTGGTAACAATCGCGCCAGCGTTGATGAATGGATTGCGAGGTCGACCTTTCTCGATTTCCAATAGTACGACAGAATCGAAAGTGGCCCCCGATGGTTCTCTGCCAACCCTTTTCCATAGTTGGTCCCCCACTCGCCCAAGCGCTGCCACAAGCGTAAAGACCTTTGATACACTCTGTATGGAAAATGGTGTGTCAGCCGAGCCCGCGCTAAACACATGCCCATCGTTCAGGCATACGCTTATCGCGAACTGCTTTGGGTCAATTTCAGCAAGTTCGGGAATGTACTGAGCCGTTCGCCCCCAGTCATCCTGTTTGAATATTTCAGCCGCAATGTTCTGCAACACATCGTTCATTAGGATCCCCTCACGCGTTGGCCGCATGTCGGGCCTGATTTCATGTGCAATTCGGACCGGAAATTTCTGTTTCCTCTAATACAACAAAGAACCTCGCCAAAACTGGCGAGGTTCAAGTTAGTTAGAGCTCGAGCATTGAAGACGAACATAAATCCGTCACGCTCCTTTGTGGAAATCAGTCTTTCACTTTCCCGGTCCATGCCGTGCGATCGATGTCCAGATCAGGAAAATCGTCTGGGTTCAGAACTGGGCGTTCCACACCTGCTGCAAGCTGCTTACGGAAGTCTTGCAAGATGCGGAGGCATGTCGGCAGCAGCATCATGATCACGACAAGGTTGACCAGGGCTAGCAGGCCCATTGCGGGGTCAGAGAATGCGAACACCGATGTCGCACCCGGCGCTGTCGCCCCAAGAAACACGATACCCATAATAGCAACGCGCAGAACGTTGATCGCCATGGGGTGTTTGGTAATCACGGTCAGCGCGTTTTCACCCAGATAGTAGTTGTAGATGATCGAACTGAACGCGAACAGCAGGATGATGAACGTCAGGAAATACTGGGTCCACTCGCCCAGATGGCTTACCAACGACTGCTGCGTCAGGACCACCCCATCGATATCTGCACCGGGCTGATAGACGTCGCTCAGCAACACGACCAAAGCGGTGCATGTGCAGATGACAATCGTGTCGATGAAGACCGAGAACGACTGGGTGATACCCTGGCTGATCGGGTGACGTACATCCGCTGTTGCGGCCACGTTCGGAGCCGAACCCAAGCCGGCTTCGTTCGAAAACAGACCACGTCGCAGACCGTTCGCAATGGCCGCGCCCATGCCGCCACCGACTGCTTCTTCCCAACCGAAGGCGTTCGCAATAATCGAGACGAACACACCCGGTACGTCAGCGATGTTGATCAGGATGATCACAAAGGCCATCAGCAGATAAGCCATTGCCATGATAGGAATAACCACATCCGCTACTTTGGCAATCCGATGAATGCCGCCAAAAACCACGAAGCCGGCAATCACTGTGAGCACTGCACCGGTGACAAAACGGCTAAGGCCAAGGCTTTCTTCTGCAGCGCCTGCAACCGTGTTGCCTTGGAATGCGTTGAAACCGATGGCAAAGGACGCGATCAGGCAGATCGCATAAACAATGGCCAGCCAACGGTACTGCTGACCAAGCCCGTGTATGATGGAACGTGCGGGTCCGCCGCGGAAATCTCCATTTTCCTGACGACGCTTATAAAGCTGCGCCAGCGAGCATTCGACCAAGCTGGTAGCCATACCGACAATCGCGATCGCCCACATCCAGAACACCGCGCCCGGGCCACCAAGCGTAATGGCAACCGCAACCCCGGCGATGTTCCCGCCACCAACGCGACCGCCGACCGACACCAATAGCGCCTGCCTAGCCGAGATGGCATTAGGATCAGCGCTTTGGTTGTTTGAAGACAGCACACGGAACATGCGCTTGAAAAACTGAAACTGAACGAAACCGGTCAGTAGAGTGATGAAGACGCCGAAGATGACAAGAATTGGTACAAGCGACCAACCCCATGTCAGGTCATTGATGGCGCCGAACAGGCCGTCGAAAATTCCCATGTTTCCTATGTTTCCCTGTTAGTGATGACCATGCGCCGTGGGCAATGGTCTGATCGCCGCACCGCATCAAGTCTGGTAGCACCGGGCCCGCGTTCGACTCAATTTGGTGAGGTGATGCAACCAGTTGCAAAAAGGTCTTGCATGAGCGCCAGATAGCGCCACATTATTGTCCGGTGTTGATCAAAATATCTGACGTTTTCGGATTCGGTGGTCCGAAAAGAAGGGAGCAGGCCAAATATGACGGATGATTTCCAACGGAACCTGAGGTTGCTGACGAACCATTTCAAGTCTGTGGCCGAGGTTTGTCGTCAGCTGAAGATCAACCGGTCGCAGTTCAACAAATACCTCAATGGTGCCTCTCGGCCATCGCAACATGCCCTTGCGAAGATCTGCGATTTTTTTGGTGTCGAAGAAGGCGAGATATTACTTCCGCATGATAATTTTGCGGAACTGGTTCGACTTCGGCGTGACGCCAACGTTGGCCCATTGGCCTATTCTGCCTATCTGGAACAATTGGCCAGGCGCTCTCGCAATGATCTGTCCCGGTATGATGGTTTCTACCACGAATATTCCTATGCCATGACATATCCGGGATTGATCTTGCGGACTCTGGTACGACTGTCGACAGAAGGAGGTGTCACGCGTTACTCGCGCATCGAAAACATGGCGATCAAGGGCCGGGACAAGGCCCGCATGCATGGTCGCTATAACGGGCTGGCTTTCTACCTGAACGACCGCATCTTTCAGGTCGATTTCGATGCGATCACTGGCGAAGAAATCAGTCAGACAATTCTTTATCCTAATTTCAAGAACCGTCACAATCGGCTTCCCGGACTGAAGCTCGGAGTCTCGACCAGCAGTTCCAGAGAACCGCTTTGCGCGCGCGTTCTCTATTGCTTCCTCGGAAAAGAAACCAACATTAAGGACGCTCTTAAGGCGTGTGCAGTTTTTGAACCTGACGATCCGGAAATTGATCGATCAATAGAGATGATGGTAAGAAACACAATGAACATCGACGATTCACACTTTCGTGTAATGAGCGACTTGTAGGATCGGTCAAAACGATGTTGCTGAATAACTAGTGCGGTGCGAATCCACATCATAGTGTTCCATGTCCTAACGTCAGGCAAAATAGATGGCCAGTGCGATCAGTCCAACGCTATTGGCAAGGCCCCAAAGCAACATTTGGAGATGAGTATTCTGACCTCCTTCATGCCCGAACCAGTGGCAGAAGTAATTCCCTGCGATAAGAAATCCGGCCCAGGTGGTACAAAACAGCAATGCGCCAATCAGGCCCAGCGACAACCCCACTGAAATGATGACAATGCCTAAGGCTGCGCCCGCCAGTGCTCCAACACCAAGCCAAAGCCCGGCGACGGTCAGCAACTCCAAGCCGACAATGAACGAGAACAACCGGCGTCGGATCTTTCAGTTGGTGAGGTGCCAGTAAGCAACATGTACGTAGGCTTCTGGATATTCCTCACGCATACGTTCCATATCCATAACCTGCGCTGTATAGGTTTCGTTTAAGAACGGGTGAAACACATTCTCAAACTCATCTATCGTTAGCCAGGCCGCCATGAATGCCAAGTTGACGCACCCGGTAACAAGTAAAACAGTATCCAGCATCTCTTATCCGTGGATTTCGCCCGCCCGGGACCGGCCCGGACAAGCAGCTAAGTTCAGGATTCCCAGTACATGTATTGTGGGTAAATTTCATTGGAGATATGCACTGCAGCTCCTTTTAGATTGCTGTTGCGGTGATTATGTAGCGACCACCAGTAGGGCTGAATGATGACGCCCTCGTCGACCGTGATCTGTTCCAGCTTGGCCATGATCTCGCACCGGGCGTCCGGGTTTGGCGTCGCCAAAGCTTGATCGACCATCGCGTCGAACTCGGTATTCTCGAAACCGGTCTCGCTCCAGCTTGCTCCGCTTTTGTAGGCAAGCGCGAAAGTCTGGATGCCAAGCGGACGGTGGTTCCAGTTGGTGACCGAGAAGGGGTAACTCGCCCATTCGTTCCAGAAGGTCGAAGACGGGTAGACCGTGCGTTTCACGTTTATGCCCGCATCGCGCAGCTGGCCGGCGATCGCATCACCCGTGGCCTTCCAGAATGCGCTGTCGAGCGTAACGAGGTCGAATTCGTAATCGCTCATCCCGGCCTCTTCCAACAGGGCCAGGGCAGCTCCGGCATCGCGCTTCGGAGCACTGATGTCGGCATATTCAGGATGTTTGGGCGAGACGTGATGGTTTTCTGCGACGCTGCCGAGGTTGTTATAGGCGAGCTCCAGAACTGTGGCGTCGTTGACCGCCTGTGCCAGCGCGCGGCGTAGAACAGAACCGTGCTATCCTTCCCTCTGCCGGATCAGATCCCTACCTGGCATTGATCGCAAAGCGATGAGCGGTCCAATTGCAAAAGGTTGACTGGGAACTCGCGCAAAGGTCATACTCATATTATTTCATATGTACGAGGTGGACCGATGGCAAAACCATCCAGACCACGGAATTTGAGGAAGAAGATTTTGATGGGCGTGGCTGTATCGGCCATTCCGTTGGCTGGGTGCGATCTTATCGATGCAATTGAGTCTTCATCGGGTGGTCCAACCCCTAGCATAACCGCATCTCCGGACGAGATTGCAGCATTTGAAGCAGCGAAATCTCAGGGTACCGTGGCATCGGTCGAACAGTTTCTGCGCGGTTATCCTGACAGCATGCTGGTGCGAAAACTGCTGCAAGATCAATCGCCAGCTACCCTTAGCCGGATTAGCGACGCTGTTGTTCAGGGTTTAAGCCCTGCGGTTGTAAGCTCGCTTTCACCCGGCGTAAAACAAGCTCTTGGGATACAGGTGGATCGCGGTGATGGCGGCGATGGGCGTGAAGGCGCGTCTGACGGCTATAGCGGATAGCTCCCGAATATCAGCGCGTGAAACCTGATACCTCTTCCATTGAAAGCAGCAATTTGCTCTCGGTTTCCGTAATCGTAACCAACTACAATTACGGACACTATCTTCAGGCGTGCCTGGACAGTTTGTATGCTCAGACCTGCGTGCCGGACGAGATCATTGTGGTAAATGATGGCTCAACCGATGGCAGCTCCGAAATATTGGCGCTCCAGCAGGGGATCACCGTGATTGATCAACCCAATGGCGGGCAGGCAGCGGCGTTCAATGCTGGTTTTGCCGCCAGCCACGGTAAGATCGTGATGTTCGTTGACGCAGATGACAAGCTTGAACCGCAGGCCATCGAGGTTGTGCGCCGGTTGTGGAGCGACGAAATATCGGCTTTGTCCTTTGGGCTTTGCATGATCGACGGTCAGGGGCGAGGGATCGGGCAATATGCAATGGACTTGCCTGACGACGATCTTCTGGGCCGGATGCTCAGCCAACTGACGATTCCGTTCATGCCCACCAGCGGAAATGCCTTTCGCCGTGACGTTGTTGCTTGGGCCTTTCCTCTGCCCACGGAACGCTGGCGCATAAGTGCAGATGCGCTGCTTATTCGGGTGGCGGTCCTGGCGGCCCCGATCCGGCAAATCCGGCAGACGCTGGGGGCATATCGTGTTCATGGGCAGAACAACTATTTCCGCAGTGGCGTCACAGGCCCGTGGCGGGCCAACCGCGGTTTGCGTGACATTGCGCAGGCTGGCTTGGACCTTATCGCGTTGTCTGATCGCGCAGGGCGTGATTTGTCGCGTTCCGATCGCACGAAATTGCTGTTTGCGGCGTCGCGATGTCAGATGAAGGCCGAAAACCTCGTGTTTGACACGGGATCTCTGGCTGCATTTAGGAAACGAGCATTGTCGCTTGCTCAAGGCGGGCGAGTAACCTCTAGCCTGTGGCTTTATCTCACCTGCGCCCGTTTCAGCCGAACCATCAGGAAATGGAGTGTTGATCCCCGGTATCAACGACGTTTCTTGCGCACTGCACTCGATATTCTACGAGGCCGCAGATTGACCCGCGATCTTGCCGCGCCTGGAGCCACTCGCACACCTTTTGAGGCCCGTCTGTCGCCGGAATCTGAACCGCCCCAGGATCCCATGGAGTGGCTGACAGGTCCGGAGTGGTCCCGTGATCACAGCACGGGTGGTGCTGACCTGAGTGCCGGGAGAGGGCGGTTCAGCTTTGCGCGGGTCTGGTCCGGACCCGCCAAGCTTAGCTTGGATGTTGTTCCGCGTTCAGATCTACCCGTTGAGATCGCAGTCTTTCACAATGGATTGCCAGTGGGATCTGAAGAAGTCATATCGAAGAAAACTATAACAGTCGTGCTGCCCGAAGCAGCAAGGTTGCCTCCCCCCCCGGATGATATTGAGCTACGGATTACGGATCAGTTTCCCGGGCGATTTGGCGTGTTTTCCAGGATTTGGCGCAAAGCCCATCGCCTGCAAATCCAGCGCATCGGGTTGGAGCCGGAGCCAGCTGAACCAGCTTCAGCTGTCGTGCCGGTGGCTGGCAGTGCTCTGATGTCGGGTTTTGGGGATGTGGTGCAGACGAAAAATGGTCACGTGTTGTCGGGCGAGCGGTTGATTGGTTCTGGCGAGGCACTGTCACTGGCTGTGCCGCCCCTAAAGCCGCCCTTTTGCCTGCAGTTGAGTTTTTCACCGGATCAAGTGCCAGGGTCTTTGACAATTGGAATACGTGACGCGGTATACCACGCTGAAATCGGTCCTTCGGGACAGTGCTTGATCGAAATTCCACATATGATGGACGTTTTTGACAGCCCGGCCGTGCTGAGATTTGACCTGCAACCACAGGAATTCCTGGATGACCCGGTCATCGAAATTCAAAGCATGTCTTGGCTACCCGAGGGTCCGGTTGGGCGGTATGAGTTGCCTGCACTGGTTCCGGGTGGCTGGGCTGGTCCGGGCACAGGGAGGGCCTTGTCGTCGTTCCTGTCCGATGGCTGGATGCATGATCCGGACGGCACCGCGATGATGTTTGGAAGCACCGCACAGATTGTGGTGTCGCAGGCGGCTGTTCGCACCGGTTCCGTTCTGCGCCTTGATCTGGAGCCTTTGGACCCAATCGCGCTGCGGGATCGGCTGGTGCTGGTGATCAATGTGGGCGGCACTGCCCGAGCAACGGTACAGCTAACCGGGGCGGGAATTGTCGAAGTCGATCTTGACGGCGTTCTGGCGGGCCCCCGGCATCGGATAGAAATCGATATCTACGCCGCTACTCGCCCACAGGATAACCAAGATGACGGGCTTGTCGGAAACCACGGTGGTCTGCGGCTGAACCGGATTGGAGTTGCTGCCGACAACGGGCAAGAACAAGCGCTGGCTCAGCCCGTCCCGGCTTTGCCGGATATGCAGGTCGCGCGCATTCTGAAACAGCTGCGGCAAGCGTTGCGGCAAGGGGCCGATTATTCAAAACTCGAAGCATTCAGAGACGAGCTGACCGCCGCTATTTCTGCGCTTAGCCCCTCAGCCGCATTTGGTGGGCTGGCAGCGAATGACTTGGATATGCTGACGCAATTGTCGGCAAAACTTCCAAGCTGCAAACAAAAGTTTGAACCGCTGGATCGGGCTGATTGGTTGCGTGATCTGGCGCTTCGAATGCTGCAGGGTCCCGGATATATAACTCTGCAGGGAACAGAGCTGACCGCCTTGCCCGAGCTGACGCCGGATTTCGCCCGGATACTTGGGGCTTACCTCGTTGCCGATCCAGTTGCTGGCACCAAGAAATCTGAATTACAGGCCTATCAGGATCACTTGGTTTCGATACTGTCTCAGGCGCGCGAAGTTATCGCCAATAGCCCGGAAAACAGCCCCCTTGGTCTTTTGGCGGGGCAGGTGGTTACATCCTTCCGCGCCCGGCAGTTGCTGTTCAGTGATCTGCCGCTGCGACCGCATGTTCAAGCTTTTGCACAGGCGCTTGAGGCCAAGCTGCTGAGGGCCGGGTTCGATTTGTTCGCGCCGCAAACCCGTGCGCGCGGGCCGCGTCGTGGCCCGTTCAGAATTGGGGTGGTCCTGCACAACACGAAACCTTCGCCTGAGACTTGGATATGGCGCGCATTGTTACGCAAGCTCTCTGCTGACCGGGTCGAAGTGACGCTGTTTTTGACAGAACAGAATGCGGCCCCCGACTCGGGCTTTGAAGGCTGTCGGGTGGTCGGCCTTGCCGGGTATTCCCTATCCGAGACGGTGGTCTCCATTCGCAGAGCTCAGGTGGATGTGATGCTGCTTGGTGCCAATTTTTATGGCCATTGCTTCATGGCCGAGCTTTGCGCGCATCGATTGGCGCCAAGGCAGATTGCATTGTCGGCGGTTTTCCCGGCGACTACCGGATTTGCCAGTGTTGACAGTTTTGTTCTTGGTAAATCCGTGGCCCCTTCATGCGCTTCCGATGACTATACTGAGACGATACATTGGGCCCCCGGCGCTGGGCAGGCGTTCGACATACCTCCGGCACCCAGGGTGAATGTGGATGCGATACAGGTGACTCGTAAGCGAGTCGGCATCGATGCTGGGGCGGTAATGCTTGTCAGTGGTGCAATGACGGACAAGATAGGCGCGGAAGTTCTACAAGTCTGGACCCGCGCGTTGGCAGCCGTTCCCGAGGCTGTGCTGGTGCTTTATCCTTTTGCCGCCAGCTGGCAGCAGACCTATGACGGATCGATTTTCAATGCCCGAGTGGCAGAGGCCTGTAAAACCGCCGATGTCGATCCGCGCCGGATCCGCATCCTCCCTCCGATCCCGAATGCAGAAGTCAAACAGGTGTTGGTTGCAGCGGATTTGTATCTGGACAGCTTCCCGTATTCCGGGGCAACGACCACGGTTGAAGCGTTGCAATGCGGTCTGCCCGTTGTTGCCTTGCAAGGTAAAACGCAGCGCGGACATCAAGCTGCAGGTTGGCTGGCAGAATTCGGGCTGGGTGATCTGATTGCCAATTCGCATCAGGCCTATGTGGATATTGTGGCTGATCTGGCTGGTGATCCCGCCCGCTTATCTGAGGTGCGAGCCCGGATTGCGGAAAGTCGGGAAACGGCGATGAAGCAGCACGAATTCGCGCGCTGGTTTGAGGACCTGCTGCTGCCCAAGTCCCAAGGCGGCCCGGAGCCGCGTTATCTGTTTCACCACATGCCA
Organism: Ruegeria sp. AH3; assembly: GCF_056536265.1. Classification (NCBI taxonomy): domain Bacteria; kingdom Pseudomonadati; phylum Pseudomonadota; class Alphaproteobacteria; order Rhodobacterales; family Roseobacteraceae; genus Ruegeria; species Ruegeria sp. AH3. Next base: position 266,035 of record NZ_JBQFJL010000002.1, on the reverse strand, counting down.
AAAACAGGCGGCACCAGTCTGAAGCGGATCTTCAGCAGTTGGTTCGAACTGGCCGAAGATTATCGCGCGCCCTGGGCCTATATCATGCCACCAGCCTTGGATCTGGATAGTTTGGGAGCGAAGACGATGCTATGTGGTCATTTTGCAGCCGATCGGGCCCGGTTGACGGAAAGATATCCGCAAACTGCCAACTCAGATCGCTGGCGCAAAATCACTTTTCTGCGTGACCCGCTGGAGCGTGCGATTTCAATTCACGCCTATGAAAAGAAACTGCGGCTCGACTATGATCAAACCTATCAACCCGTCCCGCTGGGAGAGTACCTGCGGAGCAACGAAGGGATCTTTCTGACGCATTTCGAGTGTGATGAAAGCAACTGGCGACAGGTGCTGGACAGTTATTGGTTTGTCGGCACGCTCGAACGGATACCTGCGTGTATGGACTATTTGGCAGCCAAGCTCGGCAAACCTGCACCGGATGTGCTGCCGCATGAAAACGCAAGCTTGCGAACCGAGGACGCGACAGAGGAAGACATCGCCGTATTTCGCGCGAACAACGCCATCGAATTCGAGATATATGACGCCGTGTCTGCGCGTCTGGACACGTTATTGCCCTAACATACGCGCGATCAGGTCCCGTGCTGAATAACGTGGTGCCCAGCCGGGGTAATCGGTTTGAAACGAGCGTGTATCCGAAATCCACCACTGATGATCACCATAGCGGGGTTCGGGGTTAATCCGGCGCGGCACTTCGCGGCCTAGCAGGTCCTGTGCGATATCCAGCGCCTCGATTACAGAAACCGAGCTGCCACGCCCGCCGCCCATGTTATAGACGCCCAAAAGTTTGTTGCCCTGCATGACGCGCACGAACGCCTCGGCCAGATCATCTGCATGTAAATTATCGCGCACCTGCTTGCCGCCATTGCCGATCACTTCATAACATTCGCCACGTAAGGCGGTCCGACAGAGGAAGGACAGAAACCCGTGCGCTTTGGAACCGCTGTGATCCTCGCCCGTCAGACATCCAGCCCGGAACACCGCAGCTCTCAGGTCAAAGCGGGTGGCATATTCCTGAACCATCAGATCTGCCGCAGTTTTTGATACTCCGAACAGGCTGTGCTGTGTCTGATCGATGGACATGGATTCATCGATACCATGTGCGTAAAACGGGTGGTCCGGCGAAGGTTCCAACCGGCTGTCATGTTCCTGCAATGGCAGCAGATTAGGACGGGTGCCGTAGACCTTATTCGTGGATGTAAAAAGAAATGCCGCGTCCGGAGCGAAAGTGCGGCACGCGTCAAGCAAGTTCAAAGTTGCAGTGGCATTGATGGCGAAATCGGTGAAAGGATCACGCGCCGCCCAATCATGCGAAGGCTGCGCGGCTGCGTGGACGACCACAGCCAGACCCCGACCGATCTTGCGAAACAAGGCTCTGATTGCCTCGTCGTCGCGAATATCCAGATTGTAGTGCTGGTAACCTGGGCAGCTGGCGGCAAGCGCTGCCTGTTTACCTGCATTGCTGGCGGCGTCCCCAAACAGCACCCGCCGCATATCATTGTCTATGCCGACAACGTCAAACCCCAACGCCGTAAATCTGCGCACAGCAGCAACCCCGACAAGTCCCAGTGATCCGGTCACAAGGGCCAGGCTGTTGGTGGTCACGGGCTGGGTCTCCGGCTGTCTCTGAATGTGTTTAAATTCTAATATCTTTGTCGCTAAACCTACCGTTTTCGCGTATAAGGAACAAGCTACTTTAAGGCTTTACAGATGTTCGACTATTCGGTTCTGGATGGTGTGGCTTAGAATTTTAATAATCTCAACGCTTTTTTTTCAAGCGTTGACAGATGACGTATTTGCTCAGTCTGCCGGACCGGGGGCGGGCAAGCGGGTTGCGTTTGTCGTTGGCAACTCGGCCTATCAGGGCACTCTTGGCAAGCTGCGAAATCCAGTCAACGACGCCACAGATGTTGCCACCAAGCTTGAAGAGCTTGGGTTCGAGGTCATACTCGCCACCGATCTGAGCCTGCACGCTTTCCGGGCCTCACTGCTGAATTTCGCAACCGAGATTGAAGGCGCAGATACATCGTTGTTTTTCTATGCAGGACACGGTGTGCAGGTGAACAATGAGAACCACCTGATTCCGGTGGATGCCCAAATAAACCGCGACCGCAACCTGTCTGACGAGACGATTACAGTAAACCGCGTGGTTGGTTTGATGAACCAATTCACCGAAACATCGATTGTTCTGCTTGACGCCTGCAGGGACAATCCGCTGACCAGTGATATACCGATAGGCGGGCAAGTGGACGGGTTCGGGCGGGGCCTGGCACGGGTGAGGGCGGATGGGGGGTCGTACATTGCCTTTGCGACAGCACCGGGGAATGTCGCGTATGACGGCGAGGGGCGTAACAGCCCGTTTACCACGGCTTTGTTGAAGCACATCTCGACGCCTAACACTGATATTCGTCTGATGATGGCTGACGTGCGGCGCGATGTCTTTGCAGCTACGCAGCAACGGCAATTGCCGTGGGAGAATAACTCGTTAATCGGTCGTTTTTTCTTTGATGAAAACAGTACGCTGCAACGTCTGGACAGCAGCGCCCGCACCGAGGCTGAGGCGTGGCAGGCGATTGCCAGCACGAACCGGCGCGAGGATTACGCAGCTTTTCTGCAAGCCTTTCCTGACGGGAATTTCGCTTCGGTGGCGCGTCTGAAAATCACCGCGCTGGAACAATCCGAGGAACGCGCAAGCGCGGCGCAGTCGGGATTTGTCCGGGCGCGGGCGACCAATACCGAAGAAGAATGGAACAATTTCCTACAAACGTTCCCCGAGGGGATATTGGCCGATATTGCCCGCGAAGAACTGCAGGAATTGCAGGACGAGATCGAGCGCAACCGCATGACGCTTGAGGAAATCCACTGGCGCTCTATCGAAAACTCTCATGCGGCTTCGGATTTCCGCATGTTCCTGTCGCTCTATCCTCAAGGCGCGTTCTCCGACCTGGCGCAACAGCGCCTCGAAGCGACCCTGCGCGCCGAAGAGATCGTTGCCTCACTGGCTGACGGAGCCTTGCCCGAAGATGTCAGTGATGTTCGACTTGAGCGGGAAATCAAGCGCAAGGTGACGCAGATACCAGTGCAGTTCATTCAATACGGTTTGAATGCGCTGGGGCATCAGGTCTCTGATATCTCCGGCGTTCTTGATGCCCCGACGCGCCGGGCGGTACGCAATTATCAGGCCACCATCGGTGCCTCGCAAACGGGCCGTCTTACACCGCAACAGATCGTGGATCTCCTGCTATCGGCTGCGGCGCTGGGCGACAGTCATGCGTTGACGGCAACGGGGATCATGCTGACCGCGGGGCAGGGATTGCGCAAGAACGAGAAGATGGCACGCCTGTGGCTGGACCGGGCGGCAGATCAGGGCAATGGGCTGGCGATGGCCAATCTGGGCATCCTCTATCGCGATGGATTAGGGGGTGAGCGCGATCTGTCCAAAGCCCGATCCTTGCTGACCGTTGCCGTGACATTGGGTGTTGAAGGGGCCGAACCGGTTTTGCGGAGCCTTGGAAATTGAGAGTGTACGCGATCCTATTGATCGGGATCATGCCCGTTTTGGCTGACGCACAGCTTCTGTTGCCGACCCCTGAACTTCGTGTTGAAAAAGACTGCGATATCTGCCCTGAGATGGTGATCCTGCCGGACGGGTTGTATATGTCCCGCGCCCCGGTGATGGTTGAAGAATTCCGCGCTTATGTTCAGGAAACCGGCTACAAAAACGCTGGTTGGGGGTGCAAATGGAACTTTCCGGGTTTTGAACAGGGTCCGCGACACCCGGCGACTTGCATCACCTATGAGGGGGCCGAAACCTATGCCGATTGGCTCAGCGACAAGACTGGCAAGCCTTATCGACTGCCCACCGCCGAAGAGCTGACTTACGCGGTGATGGCGTCGGCAACGACAAACTATTGGTGGGGTCAGCAGATTGGGCGGGATCGCGCAACGTGTCTGGGGTGCGGTCGGGCGCTGGACGCCGTGGGGACAACCCCCGTGGACAGTTATGAGGCCAATCCCTTTAACCTGCTGGATGCCGTGGGTAATGTCTGGATCTGGACAAGTGATTGTGTGTCCGCTGCGTGCGAGGAACGGCTTCTGCTGAGCGGGGGCTGGTCAAGCCCGCCATCGGATCTGAGGATGACCAAAAGCATTTTCAACAGCGTAACGGTACCTTTCAATACCTATGGCATTCGTGTGGTGAGGGAGTTCGAATGACACATATAAGTTGGTTTTTCCACGTCCTGATTTTCTGTTTTGCCGGGGGCATTGCATGGGCGCAGAACGAGACAAGCTCGGGTAATGTCTTTCGCGATTGTGATAGCTGTCCCGAGATGATCTTGTTGGAAAATGGCTCTGCTATCGCCGCAACTTTGATCACCCGCGCACAATTTGCCGAGTTTGCTGCAGAAACCGAATTACCCGGCGATGAAAGCTGTTTTATCCGTATCGCCAAACGATGGAAGAACACACCCGGCAAAGGCTGGTCTGACCCGGGGTTTGAACAGGGGCCGGATCATCCTGCGGTTTGCATGAACTGGCTTGAGGCCACAGCATATACGGACTGGCTTAGCGAGAAGACTGGTCAGTATTACCGTTTGCCAACCTACGAAGAATCCGTAGCCGCCACGGCGGCGGGGGCGGAAACGGCCTTTTGGTGGGGTGATGATTTCGCCGAAATCTGTGACCGCGCGAACGCCGCAGATGCCAATTTCAAAGCTGCTTTTCCTGAAGATGGCCGGAAGTTTCTGACCTGCGACGACGGGTATACCTATACCTCTCCGGTCAGGGCCTTTCCGCCCAATCAACTGGGTCTCTATGATGCGGTAGGCAATGTCTGGCAATGGACCAACACCTGCTTCAAAGGCGACTGTTCAAATGCGGTTTTTCGTGGTGCCTCGTGGGTAGTGCCCGCTAAAAACCACTTCCGCAACGACGGGCAATGGGCCGACAGGATTATTCTGCGCAATTCGGCGGTAGGTTTCCGCGTCTTACGGGACGCGCAATAGCCGGATGCCGCATCTCAGAGACAGCACCAAGAAAATTCTGGTCACAGGCGGTGCCGGTTTCATTGGCTCGCGTCTTGTGGATCGGCTGCTGGCACAAGGCCACGATGTTCTGTGTGTCGACAATCTGTTCACCGGGTCCAAGCGCAATATCGCGCATCTGCATTCAAACCCGAATTTCGAGTTCATGCGCCATGACGTGACCTTGCCATTATATGTCGAAGTGGATGAGATCTATAATCTCGCCTGTCCTGCCTCGCCGGTACATTACAAACATGATCCGGTTCAAACCGTTAAGACATCGGTACATGGCGCGATCAATATGCTGGGTTTGGCCAAACGGTTGGATGCGCGAATTTTTCAGGCGTCAACGTCGGAGGTCTATGGTGATCCCGCGACGCCGGAGCAATCCGAAGATTATTGGGGGCATGTTAATCCGATCGGGCCGCGCTCTTGTTATGACGAAGGGAAGCGTTGTGCCGAAACTCTATTCTTCGACTATCATCGGCAGCATGGGTTAGACATAAAGGTCGCCCGGATTTTTAATACTTATGGCCCGAACATGCATCCTGCTGACGGACGGGTGGTTTCGAATTTCATCACGCGTGCATTAACCGGTAAACCGCTGATCATCTATGGTGATGGCAGCCATAGCCGTTCATTTTGCTATGTGGATGATCTTGTCGACGGCATTATGGCGCTAATGGGGACCGATGCTGGAGTGACCGGTCCGCTCAACCTGGGAAACAGGCAGGAGATCACGATATTACAGTTGGCTCAGCGGGTGTTGTCACTCACGGAATCGCCCTCGGGGATTGAGTTTCAGGACACTACACCAGATGACCCAAGACGTCGCCGACCGGATCTTACCCGCGCCAAGGCCGTGCTTGACTGGACCCCGCAGACTGATCTTGATGAAGGGCTACGGCGTACCATCGCGTATTTTCGGGGCAACTCCGGTTGAACTGCAAGCCGTCAACTCATGGCCTGGAATTCTACGCGGCGGTTTTCCTCGGCGCGCGGATTGCTGGAGTTGACCGGAAAACGTTCCCCCATCCCGACTGTTTCCAGACGCTGAGGTGCGATACCACATTCCTGTACCAGATGACGCGCGACTTCTTTCGCGCGCAGTACCGAAAGGCGCTGGTTATATTCATCCGAGCCGGATGTATCCGTGTGCCCAATGATGCGAAACAGGTCAATCGGGCTGGTCTTCATTGCGGTACACATAGCTGACAGCTTGGATTTCTGACTTTCATCCAGCGCAGCAGAATCGTACCCGAATTTGATATGCATATTGATCTGCAATTCGGTGTCGAGCTTGGCGTAGACCAGTGGCTTATTCGGATCGGTTGCACTGGTGACCTGAGTGGTATCCGGCGTTGACGTCGTGCCGGTTTCCTGTGTCGTGATTGCTGTTTCCGTCGTTGGCAGGGTTGCAGTTTGCGCCGAAGGTGAGATCTCAATGCTTTCGGGGCTTACCGCCTCGGCCTGAATATCCTCTACCGTGACCAACGAAACACCACGGGCATTCGAACTGCCGTCAAGCGAGCGGGTCAGCGGCCGGTTCTGAACCTCAATCTGCCGGTTGAAAATCTCATTGATTTCCTCCGGAGTCATCTCTTGGCCAAGCGCGGGCAGGGCCAGAACGGCAAGGCAGATTCCGCCGATACATCCTGAATAAAACCGCATTTGAATCACCTGAGAAAAAAGGATTTGTACGGTCCCGATACTAGGTTAATATCTACAAATATTCAATTCTGTCTTTTGTATTGGCTGCTTCTTCGGCCCTGTGTTGTGGGCTGCCGGACTTGGGTGAACGCTCGGTATGACAGTTCCGACGACCAAAATTCCACACCCGCCGCGCCGTGCGGCTTTATATGTCGCCGGGGCGGGGCTGACCCATACCGGCCGGGTGCGGTCTGACAATGAAGATGCTATCTTAACTGATCCAACCGGGGTTCTTTGGGCCGTGGCCGATGGGATGGGTGGATACGGGAACGGAGATGTAGCCTCAGACATAATCACGCGTCATTTGTCTGAAGTGGTTGATACGATGTCAGCAATACCTGCGCTGCGTAGTAGCCTTCAGGCGGCGAATACTGAAATTCAGTCAGTGGCGCGGTCCAAGGGAACACAACGCTTTGGTGCAACGGTGGTGGCGTTGATGTTTCAGAACGGTCACGCCAATATCGTTTGGGCGGGTGATTGTCGTGCATATCTGATGCGACAACGCTGCCTTAGGTTGCTGACACGTGATCACACGGTCGTTCAAACTATGGTCGATGAGGGGTTGCTGCGTGATGAAGACAGCGCCAGCCATCCTGACGCTCATGTTGTCACCCGCGCCGTCGGATATGAACCTGAGATTGAACTTGATGCGCTGTCCGTTCCGGTGGTGCCAGGTGATATTCTGATGCTGTGCAGCGACGGGCTGACGGCGTGTCTGGGTGATCATGACATCGCCGATTGCGCATTGAGGGCGACAGACCCCGAGGCCCTGTGCGCCGATCTTATAATCCATTGCCTTGAACGCGGTGCGCCGGACAATGTTTCGGTGGTATCGACCTTCGTGCAGGAAGCACGCTGATGCGACAAGGTACGCTGATCGGCCCGATCATCATTGCGATAGGTTTGATTGCCGCGGCGATTGCCTTTGCGGTGGTCGGAGCGGTCTTGCAGACCGCCGATGGCGGGACTGAGTTACGGCTGGATCGTGCCGAAGACAGGATTGAGACCCTGACCACCGAAATCAAAGCGCTGAGTCAGGCGTTGAATGAAGCTGAAACAGCCATTGAACGACAGGCGGAAGCGAATGCGCTTCTTGCGGCCCAGGTGCCCTCTGCCGCGACGACAAATCCCGTCGGCGATGCAGCACAGGGGTTAAGCCTTGATGTGACGCAAACCATGCCCGAGATCGCGGACCACATTCCCACTGAAGAGATGACCGAGGTCATGCAGTTGGCCAAGGCGCGTTTCAACAAGGGGATAACGCAACCGCGCAATTCCACGATGCTCAAGCTGTTGGGTCAGCCACGGCGCGACTATGGCACCAACTGTCAGGGTATCACCAACGCGGCGCTGAGCGCGCTCGTGGAAACAAGGCAGGTGGGTCCAATTCGTGTAACCCTGCTGCGTCCGGCGCTGGACTCGCTGGAGCGGATTTTTAACACCCTGCAAGCCACCGAACCTGATATCTATGCAGCGCTCGGGACGGCAGGTGGCCTGTGCGTACGGCTGATCCGGGGCTCCAGCAGTTCGATCTCCAATCACTCATTCGGCACGGCGATCGACATCAAGCTTCAAGGACAGCTGGATGGCTTTGGCGATGGTGGTACGCAGTTTGGTCTGTTGTTACTGGCCGAGTTGTTCAATGCCGAAGGCTGGTATTGGGGCGCGACCTATCGCCGTGAAGATTCGATGCATTTCGAAGTTGGCGAGGAAACGTTGCTGCGCTGGCGCGCAGAAGGTCAGCTGTAGCTGATGGTGCGCAGAGATGCTCAGCCAGCGTCGGGCAAGCAGGTCTTCGAGAAAGCTGCGGTTCCCATATTCGATTTGATTGACCGTATGGATGAAGAAGTGCGCGCTGGCGAATCTGCGTTGTTGGCGCGTGCAAAAGAGGCCCTGACCGTGTTCGCAGGTGCGTTGGAGCAAAGCGATGTTCCGCAGCCTGCGATTGCTCCGGCGCGATTGGGGCTCGCCATGCTGATCGATACGCGGGCCCGCGCGCAGAGCGCTTTGAAACTGACTACGTGGAGTGTTCTGGCGCAAAAGGCTTTGTTTGATGACCACCAAATGTCGCTGTCGCGTATACGCGAGTTTTCCCAAACCGCCCGCGATGCCGGGGCTGACTATGCTGGTCTTGCAGCGTTTCTGGACGATGTGGCGCTGCAAGTACAAACGGGTGGTCGCAGCCTGACAAGAAGCCGCTCGAATTGGGGCGTGTTTGCGGTGCTGAGTTTTCTGGTGTTTTTGCTGTCGCTGGCCGGATATGCGTGTTGGCTGGAGTATCGGTTCCACGCCAGAATTCTGGATCGGTTTGAACAGGATATTGGTGCGATTACGCTGGCACCTGATATGGCAAGGGCCGAGTTGACCAACTCACTGACACAGGTTTCCCAAGCGCGGGATCGGGTGGTTCGTGCAGCACAATATGCACCGTTGCGCCGGGTTGTTCGATTGCCACGCGTGGACAGCGAAACAGTCGCGGAAAACAGATACCGGTCTGACGTAGCCAAAGTTGGTCCCGCCACGCTGGCCACTGTACTGGAGGAGGTGCTGGCGACCGAAGGCGACAGCCTGAAACTTTACGACGCGCTTCGGGCTTTTGCTGTGCTCAGCGGTGATCTGCAATGGTCACCCGCCTATCTTGAAGGCTGGTTGGAGGATAACCAAGACGCCCATGGTTTACCCGGGTTTTCTCGTCATGTGATGGCGTTTCCAACCCCCGACGGTACGATACAGGCCACCGATGCGCAGATACAGGATCTGGCGCGTGGCTTTGCCAGCGAGACGTCCGAGGCGGATCGGGTGTGGCTGGAACTGTTGCGCGCTTCGCAGACCCGGGCTCTGCCGTCCTGGAATCCCGAGGCAAATATACCGGGTCTGTCCGACATCCTTGTACGCCGTTCCGGCGTTGCGTTGGATTCGGCTTTGCCGGGGTTGTTCACGCAGGACGGCTGGGCCTATGCGCGGGATTACGGCATTGGCGTCGCCGTACAGGATGCCCGCCGCATGGTTCCGGTGGTGTTGGGTCAGATGTCTGACCCGGTCAATCAAACCCCGGACGAGGTTCAGGCCCGATTGCATCGGGAAACGATTGCCGTGTGGACGGAGTGGTTGTCCGATCTGCGGGTGGAACCGTTCGATGACCCGGATCGGGCCATTCTGGTTTCAGGCGTATTGGCGCAACGCGCGAATCCGCTATCGCAGGTGCTGCGCGCAAGCTGGACGCAGATGGGAGGGCGGGACCAAAGCCGAAGCTTTGACCAAAAGGTCGAATTGGGCCGTGTTTTTGGTCCGGTGGTCCAATGGATGGATGAAGGCGGCATGGCAGAGCTCAGCCAGCTGTTTTCAACATTGAACGTGGCACTCAGCACGCGGCAGCGCGACGGAGAGAAAGGTACAGCGAAACTGGTTAGCGTGCAGGAACGTGCGCGGACGATCAACGTGCTGCAAACCGCCCCCCGGATCATTGTGCAGATTGCTGAAGATGTGCTGGCACAGGCCAACGCGGCAACCTCTCAGTCTGGCGCAGATCCACTGGTTCTACGCTGGCAACAAACCATCTATCCCGCCTGCCGCAGAGTGTTGCACAATCAGTACCCATTCGCAGACGGTGCGGACGCAGTTCCGTCCGAGGTTACTGCATTGATGGCCCCAAACGGCAGTCTGATGCAGTTCTACAGTGCTTATCTGGCCCAATTCCTCGATCAGTCCTCACGGCCATGGCGCTGGAAACCAGAAGCACGTTTTGCCGGGCTGGACCCAGATTCAGCCGCCTTTTTCGAACGTGCCGTCCTGTTGTCCGATGCGCTTTTTGATGCGCAGGGTCAGTTGCAGCTGCAGCTCGAGATGGCGGCATTGGCCGAACGCGGACGAATGGTTGTCGCAGTGGGGGGACAGGGCGCGCCGGTGCGTGCAACAGGTGAACCGGCGATATTGGCATGGCCGGGCCCGGCGCCGCTAATGGGGGCCAGTATCAGCTTCCGTGAGGGCACAGACAATGCAGAACTTAATGCCGCCGGATATTGGGGATTGTTGAGGCTTCTGGATCGGTTCCGGCTGCGGTTTCGCGACGAAGGTGCCCGGGTTCTGGTCGACATTCGCAGCGATGATGGACGCGCATTTGTGGAAATTGTGTTCCCGGATGCGGCGAACCCAGTTTCGGCGCGTAGCTTGATGCGTGGATTCTCATGCCCACCGGTTCTGTAAATTGCGCGCCGGGACTCTGCGGCGCGCCATGCCTGTGCTACATTAGCACGCAGATTTGAAAGAGATTTTCAGGAAGCGAGTGCAGTGATGTTTGACGAGCGGCATTTCCAGGCCAAGACCGAGCTAGTCGATACCCCCGACGACCCGGATGGGTTGCGCTTTGCCCGGATGACCGGCTTCGATGCCATCAGCACGTGTTTCAAATTCGAACTCACACTGCAGTCGTCCGATTTCAACGTTAGTTCGGACAAGTTGCTGGGAACTCCCGTTACGGTCCGGGCTGGGTTTGAAGAACACGAGCGCTATTTTCACGGTTTGGTCGATCAGTTTCGCTTTGCCGGTCTCAAAGAAGGGTGGGGCCTTTATGAGCTCACGCTCAGGCCTGCCTTGTGGTTTCTATCGAAAACCACAGATAATCGCATTTTTCAGGCCAAAAGCGTTGTCGAAATCATCGAAGAAATTCTGGGTGAGCAGGACAATCTGCTGTTCGAACTGCGTCTGAACGAAAGTTATGAGCCGCGCGACTATTGCGTTCAATATGGTGAAAGCGATCTGGATTTTATCCAGCGGCTGATGGAGCATGAAGGCATTTACTATTTTCATGAATTTGACGATGGAGAACACAAGCTGGTTCTGGTCGATGACATTGCCACCTTGATTGCCACCGATGGGATGACCGAGATCGAATTTGAAGGCGACAAGATTGATTTTGCGCAGGACCCGCAAGTCATCACGGATTGGGACAGAACTGATGCTGTCGTGCCGGGTGCCTATGTGCATACCGACTATGATTTCATCAAACCGTCCGCCGATCTGATGGCGCTGGACGAGCTGCCGGTCGGACATGAACAGGACGACAAGGAACGTTACAGCTATCCCGGTACCTATATGGACCATGGACGCGGCAAAGATCTGGCCACTGTCAGACTGCAAGAGGGCCTGTCCCCGGCACAAAGGATCACTGCTGTATCCACCGCACGAATGCCGTGGTCCGGTGCGCGCTTCAAGTTGGCGCTGTATCCGCGTGATGCCGAGAACGCGGAATACTGTATTCTGCGGGTCGATTATGACATGCAGGGCAAGGCCTATTCGTCGCTTCTGGGCGACAACGAACACCCCGGCTTCGAGGCCAGATATCTTCTGATGCCCGGCGACATCCAATACCGGCCACCCCAGGTAACTCCAAAATCTGTTATGCGTGGCCCGCAGACAGCTGTGGTTGTGGGCCCATCCGGAGAAGAGATTCACACAGATGAATACTCGCGCGTCAAGGTGCAGTTCCATTGGGATCGCGAGGGGGCGAATGACGAAAATTCCTCGTGCTGGGTGCGGGTGTCGTCTGTCTGGGCTGGGGCGGGCTGGGGCTTTATCCAGATCCCGCGCATCGGGCAGGAGGTCATCGTTGATTTTCTGGAAGGTGATCCGGATCAGCCGATTATCACCGGCCGCGTCTATAACGCAGAACAGATGCCGCCTTACGGGTTACCTGACAATGCGACGCAATCAGGTTGGAAGTCTAACTCGTCATTGGGCGGGGGCGGCTGGAATGAATTGCGTTTCGAAGACAAAAAGGGCTCGGAAGAGGTCTATTTCCAAGCCGAAAAAGATCACAATGAGTTGGTCAAGAATAATGAGACCCGCACCATCGGCAACGATTGGGTCGAGGATGTGGGCCATGACGGCACCCAATCCATCGGCAATGACCGCACTGAAAGTGTCGGCAACAACAAGTCTACATCGGTGGGTGTAAACCGCGATGTGATCATCGGCAGCCATGACACTGAAACAGTCGGCGCAACGCGTACGCTTACTGTCGGGGATACGGAATCGATCACCATCGGCTCCAGTTCCACGGAAACTATCGGTTTGAACCACACCCAGACCGTAGCGGCGCTGCAGACCGTAACAGTTGGTGCGGCGCGCACTGATACAGTAGGCGCAGCAGAAACCCGATCTGTCGGGGCGGTACAGACAAATACAATCGGTGCGAGCCGTTCAATGACCGTGGGGGCGCAACAGGATCACGAGATCGGTGCTGATGACAGTTGGAAAATCGGCGGTAACCAAAAGGTCGAAATCGCAGCAACGCAAGATGTCGAGATTGGTGCCGACGGGGCCTATAAGATTGCCGGTTCAAGGTCTGTTAATGTCTCCAAAGACTCGAAACACGTAATTGCTGAGATGATGGAGGTCGAGGTTGGCAAAGATCTGTCGATCAAGGCCGTCGACAGCATCACTTTGGTTTGTGGAGATGCCAAGCTGCAGATGAAAAAGGACGGAACGATTGTGCTGGATGGCAAAGATCTGTCGTTGAAGGCCAGCGGTAAGATCGTGGCCAAGGCCAGTGGCAACATGACATTGAAAGCCAGCAAGATCAGCCAGAACTGAGTTCGGCTATTGGGGGCTCACTCAAAAAAGATTGCCAAAGCAGTCTTCTGGTTTGACCGGCGGGTCTGAGGCCCAGGCCAGCGGTGGTGTCAGCGAGGAAGCCACGGCTGGAGGATCGGAAACGGGCTGCAGGGCTGCGTACAACGCATCCGGGTTAAATGCTGGGCTTTGTGACATGCAAAGCGCTGGGAAAACAGCGGCGGCCCAGTTTTCAACCCCTGCCTGATCGGCAGACTCCACAGGACAACACGCCGCCAGAGGAAAGTGCCGCCCGACGGCATCTTGGCTGGGCAATATCGCCAGAGCCAGCATATGCTCCGGCCCCTGTATCAAAGCGTGCAGGGCCGTCTCAGGCCAGATTTCGGGCCGACGGGCCGGTTCGGCCAGATGCAGGGTCAGCCATCTATCCAGCAAAGGCCGGATATGTGGTCTCAACCCGCGTGCGACGAAATCGCCGGATGCTGGCATTTTGCCAAAGAAGCCAGTACCCATCGATCAGAACCCGCTGGGGCAATCAAAGCCGGAAAACATTTCCAGATTAAAGGGGTTGTCCACGGAATTGGCGCGGAGATCGAAATCGGCTTTGTAATTGGCCGCCGAAAGGCTAAGGCGGAACACTTCGGGCAGTGTTGTGGGCGAAAGGCGCCCGGCCCGGATCAGTCGCAAAAACGCCCAGGACCCGGTCTGCGAGGTGATGACCTCGGTCGAGCCATCCACAGGCGCGAAACTCATCGTGATCATATTTGTCCCATCCGGTCCCGGCCATGTCATCGGCACTGGCCGCGCGGCTGCGTTGAAGTAGCTGAGCGTTTGACCATCCAGATTCAACGTGATCCTGCTTGCGTTGGCTGAAAGGTCCCTGGGCTCCAGCGCAAAGGACATCACCGGACCCGCGCCACCGGGAAACAGGGCCTGACGCATGGCGCGCGCGTTCTGGAAAGGGAACAGCGACGCCGGGTCCAGCCCCAGATCATTGCGCCAGCTCCAGGGCCGGGTGGTGGTATCGATATAAGGGGCAAGGTGGTTTTCGGTGAAACTGTCGACCAAGCCACCAGGCCCGAATAGTCGCGCGAAATCGGCCGTATTCACATCAATCGAACTGGATGGATCAAACGGGTATCGCCCCCGCGTTGCCGAAACACAAAACGGCATCACATCCGCCCGCCATTGTGCGTTGAGACCAGCGACGATTGCGTCGCGCGTGAATTCGATGGTGTCGCCCGCAATTCCGCGTACCCAATCATTGATCGGCGGGGGCAGGAACTGCGCCTCGTCGGCAATCGCACCAGTCAGCACCGGCAATCCGCCGCGCGCCAGCAACTCCGCCTGGGGGTTCGCCCCGGCAGATACTGTCTGAAGCTCATTATACAGCGCGGTCAGCGCTACGGTTGTGTCGCCGATAAGCGGTGGTTGTCCTTCGACCTCTTCCACAACGCTGCGAACCGGTTTGAAGTGATCGGCGACCGGTGCACCGGGGAGGGCCGCTGTCGCGCCCCCGCCGGACCCGACGATTTTAGAACCCTTTTTCGCAAGCTTTCCGACTTTACCGAGTTTTTTGGTGGCGGCCTTGAGCAACCCTTTGGGTGGTCCGCCGCTATCGGTATTTTCAACGCGTGTGAGATGGGTCTGGGCCACCACTTCCAGCAGTAGCCGCTTGAGCGCGCTGTCATCCGACGACAGATCCTTGAGATTGACCCGTGCCGTGTTCAGATCGGTGATCGGGGCCAGCCGGATGTCGCGTAGGAAGCTGTCCCACTGGGCCACGTAGTCATCGTAATATAGCTTGAGAATATCCGTCTCGAGCAATGTCGTTGTGGTATCCGAGCTTTCGGCGCACCCCCCTTCGAACACGGCGCGATCCAGAATGGCCTGCGCAGCCACTTCGGGCACGGCGGGCAGCACCGTCTTGTGGAACCCCTCATAGGTAAAGGCACCGGGGAGGCCCACCCGCAGAGTTTTCTCGGACAGCCGTGTCAAAACACGTGTCCCGTTGGGTCCGGTATGTTCAGCGGGTATCCAGTCCTCCAGTCCCGAAACCTGCGGCTGCCGCATCAAGGACCGATAGGCACGGATCGCAAGCGGTATGGTGCAGATGCTTTCCAGGGCGGTATTCACCAGGGCCGGATCGGGCGCGATACGGTCCTCCTCATTGGCCATCCGGGCAATGGCAGCCAATTGGTGATCAACGGCATCTTGCGTCGGAAATACATCAATCGGGGCGTATTCGGGCAGATCAATCTGCCACCATTCCGCGATGAAATCGGCGTCATAGGCCGCCAATCCGGTCATCATCTGGTAGGTTTTCAAGGCGCTAAGCAGGAAGTCCGGATCACGTGAATGGCGCCACATGGTGGCCTCAAGTGTTGCAACCATGCGTGGTTCGAGAATATTGCGCAGCGTGTGATCGTAGGCCAGGGTTTGCGCCTGATCCAGCTCAGCTTTGGCGGTGGGGCCGAATATGGTCATTAAACCAGCTTGCACAGCGCTGTCGGAATTGATGGTTTCGGAGGCCGCATCCAGCGCCAGATCGAGATCCAGCGGATCGGTCGGAGCTTGGCGGGCAGCAACATTGGCCAGCCGCGCATTCAGCTTAGACAATTGCCGCTCCTGATCCGTCAATCCACCGGAGTAACGGAGATACGAGAATGTAAACATCAGCACGGCCACCACCGTGGCAAGTGTTGCCGCAGCCAATGTCCCGCGGAATATCCAACGCCGGCGATCTTCGGCACGTGGATCAAAGGTGCCCAGACCGGCCTCCTTGAACACAACCTCGGTTAACAGATTGCGCAGGAAGAACGATCGTTTTTCCCCCATCGCCCGAGGTTTGGGCGGTGCAACCGGCAAGCCCAAAGACTGGCTCATACCAGAGATCATCTGATCTATGGGCGAACCTTCCTGAGTGGCTGAAGTTAGATAGAATCCCCGCAGCCAGGGGCTGTCTTCATAGCGGCTTTCCCCGAAGACGGCATCGATCAGTTGCTTGATCGGACCGCTCAACTGGTCCAGTTGACTGGGAAAGCGGAAGGCTGCGCCACGCTGGTCCAGCGGTAAATCCGATGCCATGCGCCCGACTAGGCGGTGTTCGAGTTCGGATTGCAGGGCACGGGTTTCGCGATCTATCGTAACCCCATCTACCCGGACATCTGTGGGTAGGGTAGCACCCCAAACCTGCTCGCGCTCACGGGTCGACAGATCGGCAAAGAAGGGCTCGAACCCAGGGATCAGATCCGCTTTGGTGATCATCAGATAAACAGGAAGTTGCAGACTCAGCTCATCCTGCAGTTCGATCAGACGCTTGCGCAGCTCTCGCCCGTGTTCACGGATCGAGGCGTCGGACCCGGCAAGTTCCTGAACCGACAAGGTCAGGATCACACCGTTCAGCGCGCGCCGACCGCGGTGTTTGCTCAGCAGTTTGAGAAAACCTTTCCATTCGGCGGCATCGACCTCGGCGTCGCTTTGCTGTTGTACATAGCGGCCTGCAGTGTCGACCAGCACGGCCTCTTCGGTGAAAAACCAATCGCAGTTTCGAGTGCCACCAACGCCTTTGAGGTCGTCTGACAGGTCAATTGGGAAATGCAGACCGGAATTACGCAGGGCTGCGGTTTTGCCAGTGCCGGGCGGGCCGATGAACAGATACCAGGGCATGTCG
The DNA here is from genome assembly GCF_056536265.1 of Ruegeria sp. AH3. Classification (NCBI taxonomy): domain Bacteria; kingdom Pseudomonadati; phylum Pseudomonadota; class Alphaproteobacteria; order Rhodobacterales; family Roseobacteraceae; genus Ruegeria; species Ruegeria sp. AH3. The sequence goes on along the minus strand of NZ_JBQFJL010000002.1, from coordinate 249,004 downwards.
CGCAGGAATTTACGCCCCCCCAGTTTCGATCGTTTCATCTGATCCATGATTTCGGCGAATTTGGCGTTGACCTCAGCAACATTTTCCTCGCCGGGCGCGCTGGGCTCTTCGGGCGGGGCGGCGGCCAGTTCGGCGACAAACATGCGATTGGCACGCGCTGCCCTGATCTGCTTGTAAAGCAACCGCAGCAGCCACAGAATCCAGATCACGCCAATGGTAATTGTGCGTGACAGATCACTTTCCAGAGGCGCTGTTTCGCCGAATTTCAGCAATCCTCCAAACAGCCAGATCAGTACCGATAACAGGCTGAGACCGATGATAGTCCACAAAAGGCGGGAGAAGAGAAAGCCGAAGATTGCTTTGACAACACCCATCCCTAAACCCTCTTTTGAACGATGATTTCGACCCGGCGATTCCGGGCACGGCCTTCTTTGGTACCGTTGTCAGCAATCGGTTCCGCCGCAGCGCGCCCCTCGACCGAGATCAGATCGGTCGGAACGCCTGCTGCGATCAGGAGTTCTGCGATTCTTTTGGCACGAGCTTCGGACAGGCCTTGATTGGATTGGAATGGGTTGGTGCGTTGCACCGGAATGCTGTCCGTGTGGCCGACGATACGCAGTTTGCCAATGATGTCCTGATTATCCACGATTACGCTGGCGATCGATTGAACCAAAGTCGTGTATTGCGGGTTCAGATCTGCCTTGGCAGAGCGGAAGACTTCGGGGTTGGTTGCCTGCAGGACCACAATCGCCAGCGAGACGTCCTCGCGCCCGGACAGGGCGGATACGGTGTCAGGTGGGGCGGCCTGCGCAAACAATGGCAACAATTCAATGATCAGCGGCTCGGGTATCGGGCTGGGTTCCTTGACGGTTTCAATGATGGGTCGGAAAATGGCGGCCCGTTCAGGCGGGGGGAGCACTTCGGCCAGCGCATAGAGCTGTTCGCCCTTGTTTGACAGACGAACGCCAAGTCCCACATAGACCAGTGCCATGAACGCGATGACGATCAGGCCAATCGCCCAGAGCGGCACAATGAATCCCGGATTATCATGTTCGGCGACAACCCCTTGCCAATGGGGTGAAATGGCTTTGTCTTCGGCGTCAGAGTCCGTCAGTGCGCGCGCCAGCTGAGCCCGCAGTTGTGTCAGCGTGGCTTCGCCGCTTGAACCCGTCAGCCGGTGTTTGCCACGAAACCCAAGGGACAGGCACAAGAACGCCAGCTCGGCCAGATGTGGATCACGCTCGGGGAAACGCAGCAAGTCGTCGGTCAAGTCAAAGAACCGCTCCCCTGCATCGACATTGCCATAGAGTTCAGCCACCAACGGCATCCTTGGCCAACCAGACCCACCGCCCCATGGCGTGTTGAGCGCAATGTCATCCAGCAGGGCGGCGACAAACCAAGCGCCCTTGTCGGCTTGCCCCAATGTCAGCCCCGAAGAGACAGCGCTGTCGCGGGCATATGTCAGATTGTCCAGTAAACGGGCGCGCAGAACCTCGGGGTTTTCAGGGGCCGAGGCGGTTTCAAGCTCTGGCGCGAGCCCAAGCAGCGGCGAAAACGCATTGACTAGTGGATTGTCCGAAGCTCTGGCGTCCCGCAATCGCGCATCGGAAACTGGAACCGTCGAATGTGAGTGACCATGTTGTGACGCCGTTGCTTCGCGCTTTTTCGACACAGGTCGAATGCGCGTGCGGCCAGCATCTTGGCCCAGTCCGAATGGATCATCTTTCGTCATGGTTTGCGGCTCACGGCGTAGCAGTCAATGTCAGGGTCGCGGTCCAGCTTTCCCGCCACCCCAAGAACAAAACCCGGCGCGTCCGCGAGGGCCGCCCAATGTTCCGAGTTGCGATCAAGTTCCAGACACAGCCTGTCTCCGTCATAGGGGATTTCACGAGGCTGCGAATGAAGAGGTTTTAGCGGAATACCCGGCAGTTTCGATTTCCACAGATCGTCGAAATCATCTGCGGCACCGACAGTGGCCTGATTGATAAAGATCTTACGCATCATCTCTTCGGACATCTCGCTGCCGACCCGGATTACGATACGGTTGCTTTCGATGATACCGGGATTGTCGATGCGCACGGTCCAGATGTTGTCTGCATGCCGTTTGACGGCCAATGCACGGGATTTCGGCTCGACATGCTGAAGCGAGAGTACCAGTGAACGTAGCGTGTCGGTCAGTGCATCGAAGGCGGGTTGCGGATCCGTGTGATCATACAACGGGAACTCGGCCAGCCTGCGTGAAGATGAGCCGAAAGTTGCCATCTGTCCTGCCAGCCCGGAAAGCTCCATGAACAGATCCGAGGGGTGTAGATTGTTCTGCGCCAGAATGTGTGCCATCCGCGGTCGTGCTGCATTGGCCAGTTGCAGTATCAGCAGGTTTTCCATTGATGCGCCCGTGCCGCCCAGAACCATTTTGCCATGGGCATCTGCAATCCGATCAAGACCGGTGACCAGTTCTTTCAGAAAACTGGCATATCCGGATTGCGCTCCGAGTGTGAGAGCAGGCGCAAGAAATCCAGAAGCCAGAGTCACTGCACCGTTGGAATCCAACCCGTTGATGCGCGCGATTGGCAAGGAGGTGTAGCCTGCGGTGTCATCACCGGGCAACAATAGCCGCGGTGCAAGACGTGCCACTTCTATTTCGGTGGGATCGGCCCCGCCGCGTATGGCGTCGCGCACGGTTATGATCTCACCGCGATAGCGGGTGCCGGATGGGTCCGCATGGCTGGGGTCAATCTGTGCGGCGTCGGCCCGTTCCAGCGGCACTGCCAATTGTACCAACCCGGCTTCGGTGTCCGCGCTTACCTGAGCTGGCGGCACCGCCGCTGTGCTGCCGGGTACTGAAAATATCGTACCATCAGGCAGGATACCATCTGCCGTTTCGATACCGATAAGCCCTGCCTCAAGCGCGTTGCGGTCCAGCGTCAGACTTCCGAAGCCCCAGTTTTGCAAAGGCACGGCACGGATTGCGCGCCGGGTCAGCCATTCATTATGGCGATCCTGCTGTTGCAAATGTTGTGTACGCAGGAACAGCCCTTCGGACCAGACCACCTTGTTGCTATCGGTCATGCGCAGTCGGCTCCTTTTACGGTTCAGGCGTCTTGAAGTTGCAGACCCGAGGGTCCGGCAGACAGGATCACACCGGCATTCTTGCCGGGTGCGGGCGTTTTGGCGCGGAATTGCTTGCCCGTCGGGTCGCGGAAGGCAGCTACGAACCCAACGACGGTTGTTTCCGGCTGCATGGTCAGGGTTTTGGTTGCCACATTGCCCGGGGTCAGCACGATCTGTTCGGCCTTGAGCAGCTCACTGCCCAGGGCCGCGGACGGGTCCTGAAGGGCGAAGAAATCCGCGCTGTCAAAAGCACCGCTGCCAGACATCTGAAGCAGGAAGATGGTCAAGGGTCGGTCCTGCCCGTCCACACCGGGGTTCGCACCGGGTTGCCCCTGTGCCGACACTGTCAGAGTACCTGGCTTCTTACAGGCGGAAATGGTCAGGGTGGCGGCGATGCCGCCGATGAATAAACGTCGGTTCAGGCTCATCTCTGCTAACTCCCTTTTGTTTCGTATGCATCGCGAAAATCCGCGCCGACCTCGCCAAGAAAGCGCTCTTCTGCAGATTTGGCGATGTCTCGGTATCGTTCCTGATAAAGCTGCCACATCTTGGCGGAACGCCCGCCTGCCACGATCTGTTCCAGAAAACCGGTATCCTCCAGTTCCCTCTCAACCTCCTCCGGGTCGAACCGGTCGATCATCCGGCGCAGCGCTGCCTGCAGGGCTTTCCAAGTGCGGATCTGGTGATCGGCAAGGTCACGATAGGCATCAGTTACAGCCCGATCGCCGGGCAGGTAGGTGGCGTCTCGATTGCGTATGATAGAAAGCAGCGCTTCGTCCGTGCTGGCCAGAAACTTCAGCGGATTAACGTCTGAATTCGCAATGATGGTCTGGGCTACGCGGATCTTCTGCTTTTCCTGTGCCCGGGTGCGCAGCAAGAACATCAACCCTTCAACGCTTTCGCGCAGGCGCGCGCCGATCGCCTCAATCTCTTCTGCTGTGGCGTGTTTAGCTTCTTCTTCCGAAAGCCCCAAACCCCGAAACAGAGCTGTGCGCAGATCGGCGTCTTCGGTTGCCAAAGGCGTCTGGGGCCGAACCGGCTCTGTCGGTTTATATGCAGGTTCGGGGGCAATCCTTACGGATGGCGCAGGATCTGTCGCATCTGCTGCCTGACCCGGCAGAGGATCTTCGTGTGTCTCGGTGGGCGTGTCGTCGAAATATCGGCTCGCCGAAAACGAAGTCTCCTGCGGGGTGGCAGATTGCCTGCTGAGGTCAAGCTCAAACGGATCGCGCTGATCCAGCGGGCGGGGCGGAGGGGCCGGTTCATTCGGCTCGGTCCATTTGTCCCACTCGTCGGATGTGCTTCTGGTACCAAATGGGTCGGGCAACTCCTTGGGTCTTTCCTTTGGTGCAGCATCCGGCATCTCGGGTGTTCCGAAATCGAATAAGCTGTCGCCGGCTGGTTGTGGCGAGGTGACTTCGTCCGTCTTAGCGTCGTGCAGATCGACGCGAATGACAAAATCGCCAAGGCGCAGGCGCATATGATGTTCCAGTCGGAGGCTGTTGCCCGTGCCCAATGGTTCCGACGATCCGTCAATGAACAGCCCGCCCGAGCTGGCATCCAGAACCGCAAGCTCACCGCTCTCATCGGTCAGAATGAGGTGTTTGCGCGAAATGAACATATCAGGGTCATCCAGCCGCCAGTCGCAATCCTCACCTCTCCCGATCAACATCTGGCCACCCAAATAGGTTTTCTGCGTTTCGCTTTGCGCATGTGGGGCGCTTTCGAGGGTCAGGGTTACACTCATGCGGCCACCTTGTTGTCAGGGGTGGCACTCCAGTTTTTTGTGATACTGGGCACGCAAAGGTCGTCAGCATCCTGATCCGGCAGCGGGTTGAGCCAGATCGTACGCCCCAATTGGCATGCGCCCAGCCGGGCATCCGGTACTTCGTCGGCGCGCAGGACAAGGCGCAGGTTGAATTCGATCTCGCGCCCGGCCGCAAACACCACGGCATGGCACAGTCGCTCCCAAAGATCTGGGTTTTCCAGAAATGCAGCGAACTGGTCAAAGCTCAACGGGCCTACACGTAGCTCGGCTCGTGACAGGCGGTCAAAGCTGCGCGCACCCACGACCGCCTCAGTCCCCAGACCTGAATGAGCCTGGCCCAAGCGGGTTTGCAGCGCTTCGGGCAGATCGATCCAGACACCGACAAATTCTTCAAGCGCAACCGGCGCATCCACGACAGACTCGATAAAGGCGGTCAAACGTTCGGGACTGTGACGATCCTGAACCAGCGATGTTGCGTGCCGCAACTTGGCATCGTTCAGTTTTCTGTCGTCGGATAGGGTGCCGGGCAGGCCAAGCCCCGCTAGGGCTCGCAGCATGGCAGTTACTCGCCCGCCATCGTCATGGACCATGTGAATTTCCGGGCGGGCGTCGGCCCAGGCGCGCCAGTAGAACGCCAGCATTCGGTGCTGAAGCATGTTGACGAGGTCCAGAAAGGACGTGTCTGCCAGTGCGCCCGCGTTGTCGCCAGCGAACCAGCGGTTCGACAAGCGCTCGCGTACCCAGCGGGTCAGGTGTAGCGGCATCGGGCCTTCAGGACCCAACAGGCCCAGGACGTTGACGGAAACCTGTGGAAGGCCGCCTTCGCGAAGGGTCAGGCTGGCGACATCTTGTGTGGCAAATCCTTGCCTTGGTGATTGACCCAGTCGGGCAGGTTCGTTCATGGGCCCGCCAGAGCGGCCAAACCTTTGCCCATCAGTTTCCAGCAGTGCCAGCATCTGGAAGAAATCCATCTCGGTGATGCTTTGTTCTGCTAGATCGGGCTGCGCGCGCCGGGCGTCATCGGCCATGCTACCTCCTGTTGTTGCTGCGTCAGATGCGTGCGGGTCCGGATGAATGAGTTTATGCCGACATGGCGGGCGAACAGGTGCGACAGCAAAGCTGACAGAAGCAGCGAACTGTGACCCGACAGAACGGTCTCGTCTATTTCCAGCGTGATCTCGACTCCGTGGCCAAAGCAGATAGGTCCAGGGCGCTGGATCCGCTCAATCACGGGCCAGGATTGTACGCGCGTCAGCGAGCGGCCGTGGCGTTCCAGCGTTGGATCGCCCCGATCGGCATATAGCATCAGCAATGCGCGCAAAGGTTCACTGTCGCGCCCTTCGGCTGCCAACGAGATGTGGTTCAGGCTGAGTTGTGCGATCCAGCGCCAGGTCAGATCGTCCATCTTGCGCTCAGACCCGGACCCCGATGGGAGGGCCGAGCGCAGCGATGGGCGCGGCCGTTTGAAGGCGCTTAGCAGATCGACCTTGCCCACCGGATCACCGGTTTCCAATGTCAGCACCGGGGTGTCATCAAGGATCGGCAGATCGCGGTTTGTGCAGAGGGCCCGGATATCCAGCCGTTTGAGGGCCCCACTGCTGTTCATGCCAGCGGGGTGGGTCACCGAGATGAACAGATCGTCACCGGTATAGCTGGTCCGGGTTTGCCCACGTCTGATTTCATCTTCGCCCGGTCGGCGCGGTCGGCGTTCGACCGAGTAGACATAGCCGGAATCCGAGCGCTGTTCGACGGAAAATATCGGGGTGACACGCGCCTGCGGCCCGTTGGTTTCGGCATCTTCAACACGAAGCAGGCGATAGACCTCGTAATCCCGGGGGCGCGTGCGGTCAGCATGAATGATGTGTGCCGATTTCTGCGGATCTAGCTGAACCAGATTGCATTCCCGTTCGAACAGATTGACCAGCGGAGTGGCAAAAAGTTGAAAATCCTTCAACTTCACATCGTTGAGCGCGGGTTGTTCCTTGTCCAGCAAGATCACCAATTCGATGCTGGTGCCCGTGCAAGTTGCCACTGCGTTAAACAGGCCCGACAGCCGTGCATAATGGAACCGCTCCGGCATCAGGAAGTATTCCCGCAGCAATCGATAGCCTTCGAAGGCGTGGCGAACTTTGGGGGTCAGTGCCTCATCGTCCGAGATACCGACCATGGTCGGTGCCGCCGCGGGCTGAAATCGTGCGTTGCGTTCGGCTGGGCGTACCACCATACGATGCCCGAATCCAAACACCGCATCAAAAATTGCACCTGCTCTGCTGCTGGTTCCGAAGTAGATATCCAGACTGTCCAAGCTCAGATCGGACATTAGCCCAGGGCCGGTGCGTGTCAGTTCGATCCGCAAGCCCGCCTGGGGCTGCGATCCGGCCTGATCCCCGATCCCTGCCTCTCGCAGGGAGCCCGGGTCCTGCAGGTATTCCACCTTGGAGATTTTGACGGGCCACAGGTGCACCGCTTGTGCGGTTGTGAATGTTGAACGTGTGGTCAGCCCGTCGCGTAAGCCAGATACCAATCTTGTGCCCCGGACAACCTCGTGCCCGCCCACCATGCTGTCGATCTGCGGGCCGGGGGCCAGACGCGCCATGGACATGGCCGGACTGGGGCCGGCCAGATCGGGATACAGAGTGTCCAGCAGGTTGCGTACATAGCGGCTGGCCTCACCATCTACCTTTAATCGGGTACGAGCGCCCAGAAATGCGACGCCTTCGAGCAGGCGTTCAACATAGGGATCGGGGCAAGGTGTGCTTTCAATCGAAAGGTTGCGTGCCACATTCGGATGAATTGCAGCAAACTCTCCGGCCAATTCGCGGATATGGGTCAGTTCCTCTTCGTAATATGCCAGGAACGCGCGATCCATCAGAGCTCTACCAACGTTGTTGCGGCTTCTCCGTTGTCGAGGTCGATCGCTGTGGACAAGCGCAGCCGTTCTGGCACCGGAGACAGCAAAAGAACGCCGTCGATGGTGATCCGCATACCAGTCTTGTCATTGAAATCGACCTTTACTCGAACGGTGTTTTTCTTCAGCCGTGGCTCATAGATGTGCAGGACCTGCCTGATCTCACGCTCTAAAGCGTCTTTGTCAAAATCGGATCCGCGACGCCCCGAGAATGATGGCACACCATAGTTCAGCACCGAGCTTCGGACCTGCGGAAAATCCGTCAGTTCTTCGGCGGTGGTCTGTGTGGTCATCTGTTCCAGTTCGGTCAGCAGAAAATCGGCCTCCATCCGTTCGATGTTGAACAGCATCTCGATATCACGACGCACCGCTTCGCGCAGAGTGTCGGCATCAACCACAATGCCGCTGTCTTCCAACCTTTGACGCTGGTGCATCTTGGCAACGTAGACGTGCAGTTTCTGTCGCTGTTCGTCGCCAAGGTCTACTAGCTGCTCAACCGCGCGCGCACCGCCCAAAACGACCTGCTCCAAGTCGACATTGCGTCCCAGCTCTTTGCTAAGTTCCAGGCGCATACTGTCGGTTTCAGCCAGAACACCCGGCAATTCATCGACCAGCCGGTCCCACAGGGACGGCTGGACGCGTTCTTGACGGGCAGACAGCCCAGACCTTTGGTTTGACATAAGTTCAGTCGGCCCTTTTTGGGTCACGCACCGGCTGAGATATCGTATTCAATCTCGTGCTCATCTCCGGCGCTGTGGTCGTCGGCCTGAACGGTGTAGAGGATCGAGATCTTCTCACATGTCAGGCTCACATGTTCTTCAATCACCAGACTGTCCTGAGGTGTTGGAAGAATTTCATAACCTGAAACTACGACATTCTCCATTTTGATCACCAGATAGTCCAGATGCGCTTCGCCGGAATCCTTGCGAACCGCGATTGTCACCTCCGGGAAGTCCTTGCCCTGCATGCAAGCCAGCGCAAGATAGGGTGAGGAGGCGTCATAGAACTTGTTGACTTTGACGGCCCCAACCTGGGCACGGGCAAGCGACCGACCACTGCCGACCTGTGCAGTTGCGCCCTGCTGGATGATCCAGTCGATGGAGTGGACATCGATCTCATCTTCGTGATCAGCGCGCACGCTTTCGCCAGGGACGTCGTCGATCAGCATATATCCGGTTAACATGGAATTACTCCTTTAACTTAATGAACTACGATTTGACGGAGGGCAGCTCGGATACGAGCCTCAAGCTCGCGTTGATGCCTTCCAGTTGGTAATGAGGTCTGAGGAAAAACCGCGCATTGTAGTAGCCAGGGCGTCCTTCGACACTGTCCACCTCAACCTCTGCCGCAGCAAGTGGACGTTTGGCCTTGGCTTTGTCATCAGCCATGGACGGGTTGGCCAACACATAGCGGTTGATCCATTCGCTTAGCCAAACCTGCATATCGGACCGCTCTTTGAACGTGCCCACCTTGTCGCGTGCAATGGCCTTGAGGTAATGCGCGAACCGACTGACCGGGAACAGATAGGGCAGGTTGGCAGACAGCCGTTCATTGGCCTGCGCATCCGGATCGACCAAACGTCCGGCCCGGGTTTCGTCATCCTGCAGCGAATGAGCCCCGATAAAGGCAGCCAGATCGGTGTTCTTGCGATGCAGTACCGGCATCATGCCCAGCTTGGCCAGTTCAGCCTCGCGCCGGTCATCGATGGCGATCTCGGTCGGGCATTTCATTGCAATCGAGCCATCGTCGGTCGGGAAGCTGTGAACCGGTAGATTGGTCACGGTTCCACCGGATTCCACGCCCCGGATCTGGGTTCCCCACCCATACAGCTTGTGGCTGCGGTTGATATTCACGCCCATCGCAAAGGCGGCATTCATCCAGACATAGTGATCATGCTTGCCGTCAATGGCTTCTTCGAAATCGAAACCCTTGACCGGAATGGTGTCCGCGCCATAGGGCAGGCGGCCCAGCACGCGTGGCATGGTCAACCCGATGTATCGTGCATCCTCGCTTTCGCGCAGCGATTGCCAGCTGGCATAATCCGGAGACGACACGATGCCTTCCAGATCCTGCGGGTTGGGCAATTCCTGCCAGCTTTCCATCTTGAACAGCTGCGGTGCAGCGGCGGCAATGAATGGTGCGTGGGCCGAGGCACATATCCCCGACATCTCGCGCAACAGACTGACGTCCTGCGGATTGTGTGAGAACTCATAAGCGCCGATGATCGCCCCGAATGGCTCGCCGCCGAATTGCGAATACTCGGCCTGATAGATGCTTTTGTAGATCGGGGACTGGTCCCACATCTGGCCTTCGAAGTCCTGCAGCGTTTCGCCCAGATCCTCTTTCTTGATGTTCATCACCCGGATCTTGAGCTTCTGATCTGTCTCGGTGTTGTTCACCAGATAGTGCAGACCACGCCAGGTGCCTTCCATCTGGCGTACTTCGTCATTGTGCAGGATTTCATTCATCTGCGTGGTCAGAAGACCATCGATACCGGCAATCAGTGACTTGATGGATTTGATCGCATTGCCTGAGATTGTGGCCGAACCTGAGCGATCCTTGGCAGCAATCGCCAGATTGGCAACCAGCCCCTTGAGCTTGTCACTCTCACTGTCTTTTATGCGGAAATCTTTTTCCAGCAGGTCGGAAAATTCACCCAGATCCAGTTCTTCGGCCTCGGCGGCGCCTCCGGCGGCCTGTGCTTCTTTCTCAGCCATGCTTAACCCTCCTCGCTTTCAGCGTTTTTCAGGGCTTCTTCGGCGGCTTGCGCCAGAAGCGGTTCGTTGTTCAGAAGTTGGGCGATGCGCTTTTCCGCATCGACCTTGCCGTCCATGTATCCCAGCAATTCCTCAAGCTGGTTGCGCATTTTCAGCAACTCGTTCAGCGCCGGAACCTGCGCCGCCATCTTGTCTGGGGCAAAGTCACCCATGCTGGAAAAGGTCAGATCCACGAAAAGTTCTTCGTCGGCTTCCCCGCCATCTGCAGATGGCAATGTGTTTGGAACACGGGTCTTCACACGCGGACCAAGGGCTTCCATGAATTTGTTGAAACGACCCGCATCGGTTTCGACAAAGTTGCGCTCACCTACGGGTTTTTTGGCTTCAGGTGTCTCGGATTTCCCCGCCAGATCGGCCATTACGCCCATCACAAATGGCAATTCAATCGTCGTGGGACTGCCATAATGTTCAACGTCATAAGCAATTTGCACCCTCGGGGCGCGATTACGCTCAATGACCTTCTGCTTACTTTCGGACATTTAAAACTCCTTCGAAATTTTAAGACTTTCTCCCCTTGGCGTCCTCCACGCCTGCAACGTTGCGAAACTCTTTCAGGCCGGATGGGGCGACTTCCTCCATCAAGTCCATGAAATCCATCGGGACCATGCGCCTTAGCCGACGGGCCAGATGAGGAATCGGGCTTGACGGTTCAGTGCGCTCGTAAAAGGCGATAATGCTGTCCAGGCAACGTTCGACATCCGCACGGGAATTCACGACGCCGGGTGTCGCAGAGCTGGCGGGCGTGGCGGTTGCCGGAGCAGCCTGCGGTTGCTCGGATACGATTTCCTGTTCGCCGTCAGACTGACGGATGTCTGACATTGCCACCTCCAGCGTGGTTCGTACCTGTCCCAGAAATTCCCCTAGTTCGTTCAGGTTCAGCCCCGGATCCTTTTCGTAACCGGCCTGAGTGTTGAAACGTACGCAAATGGAGCCAAGTGCCTCCTGTGCCTGATTCAAGGCTGCAACCAGTGCTTCGGCGCGATCCGGTTCTTCTGCCGCCAGCGCACGTGTTCCCGCCTTGACGCGCCCGACGCGGGCTTCGTGCTTGGCCGCGATCCCTGCCAGTTCTTCTTCGGTAGCACCGGCATATTTGGCTTGCGCGTCAAACGCGCTCAACGTGGCGGCCGCCAAATCCTCTCCGGTCAGGGGGCCGATGCCACGGGGGCTGAGTGCGACTGAAAACTTCAGGTCACCAAGAAGTCCGTTGTCATCATTCTCCAACTGTTTGATCGCATTCTGCCTGGGCTGAACGCAGGCTTGCGGCGTATCGCGGTCCCGCAGTGCCGGGTTCAGAGTGTCCCAATAGGTTTCCAGCGTTGCATCCAGCATCTTAAGGCCAGCTGCCAGCCCCTCGAAACTGTCAGTGGCGACACCGGCACGGATGAGAATATTCAACATCCGCAGATCGCGACCCGTCTGGGCCAGGTCTAATCCGTCGCGTTCAATAGATGACCAGTCGATCGGTGCAGCAGAGGGGTTGAGTGTCCCGTCGGGCAGCACACGATTAGTCTTCGTCGCTGTTTCAAGCAAACGTTCTATCGCGTGGAAACGCGGTTCGTTCCTCAGTTCCACCCCGGAAGGGTTGTCACCTTCCAACGGCTCAAGAAGGATCCCAAAATCCATACAGCAGCCTAAAATTTGCGTTCAACAATGTTCAAAGTCTCGCAAAACAATCTGATTCTTGCAATAAAATCACTATATCTCGATATTTGGCATTATTTGTGTGAACTAGATACCAGAAGATGTCTGCAGCCTTGGCCATCGTGGATGACGGGTCATGAAATCGAATTTGCTTTTGGTGAAGGGTGCAGCTTCATGTGATACTGAACAGCAACTACGCCGGAGGGTTGCATGCGTGTTACAGAACGGATCGATGGAATTATGATCGGTGTCCTTCAGGGGTTCGAGGACGGCGTGCCTTTGGTCGCATATCCGGCCAATCCGCTGGATCACCCGGTCGCTGCGCGCAGTCTGGTGATGTTGGACGACAATCACACCGGATGCGAGGTGGCGCTCCAATTCGAACAAGGGCAGGTTGATTGCCCGTTGATCCTTGGACGGATCATTGCGCCGGGCGATGGTGCCGAGATTGTCCGGGATGGAGACCGCGTGCGCGTCACCGGTCAGGAGCGGATTGAACTGCGCTGCGGCAAGGCATCAATCATCATGGAAGCGGATGGTCATATCACCATAAGGGGCAGCTATCTGGTCAACCATGCAACGGCGTCCAACCGTATCCGCGGCGGTTCGGTCAACATCAACTGAACAGGTGACTGGTGACAAGCCTGATCCTTGAAAACATAGTGCGACAACACGCAGAAGAGGCGGCGCATCTGTGGAATATCTACGACTACGCGTTGCTCAATCCCGATGAAAACCCTGATATGGATGAAGAGCGCATCGACCGGGTCGTGGAACGTCTGAACGCTCATATCGACGGGCTCCGCGTTGCAGGTGAGGAAGGGTTACGCGTGGCGCAGGAACGGTTCGATGAATATCCTGAACCAGGTGAGCTGTTCGTTTTGAGGATGCTGCAACCCAACGCCGCCGATGTCTGGATCGCCGATTTGGATCTGGATGGGGTGCGGGCGTATTTGGCAGAGAAGTTAGCGGGTTAGGCCATAGTCACCTGATCAAATTTTAACCAATATTCCTCGTCGAATATCAGAACGTCTTTCATACCTAGCGACCACAATGTGTCTCCGCCAACAACAAGCTCTGAAAAACTGTTAGCAATTTTGAGGGGTTCCGGAATAAGCGTGAGTTCATCTTCAACATCGAGAATGAACAACGCAGTGAACCCGGCCAAATAAATGTCTCCGTGATATTCCGCTACGCTCCATATATCGATTATCCCGGGTTCGCTGCAAAGAAGTTCGAAGTTATCCTGTCTACCACGCAATACAGTCCCGTACTGACCGGCCGTATAAACCTGCCCACCCTTCGTACATAAGACAGCGTAGAAACAAGCGTTTGTCTGACTTTGAACCGGATGCCAATCTGTTCCGTCAAAACGCCAGACCACACCAAATTCCCCCGCTGCGTAGAGCTCGTGAGCACCAAAACCATCAATGGATTCGAAGTTCTGCTGATCAAATTCTTTGCGTAGTGTTTCGGATGGGCTGATATCGGTCCATTTGTTGGCGCCGTCGCGCCGGAAAACTTGCATAGATGTTCCAGCGGCATAAAACCTGCCATCGATCCAGGCAAGTTTACGCAACGGCCCGCGTTTGACAGCGATGTCTTCTTCGATTGTTTCACCATTAACAAAATGAATGAACTTACCCCAGTCTCCTAAAAAGGCTGGGCCTGATTGGTGACCTTCACTGTAACAAGCAGAAACAATGCTGTGATCGCGATTTCCGATGGGTTTGACCGTACCGTTATGCATTTCCAGCAAGGCTGCGTGCGGTTCGTTCCTATCGCCAGCCAATTCGTCAATGACGCATGAAAAAGCCAGCGTGATATCATCCTTGGCAGCTCCACAAGTCAGCGAGAAATCGTTAAGAATTGGTTGCATATGTGGCTTCCTCAACCGCCGGCCATTTTCATTGCCTTGTCGAGATAAGACTGGATATTGTCGATCATACGCCTTGCTTCGACTGCCGGTCGGCCCGGGTTTTTGTCTGCGCGCAACGGTGTATTCTCTGTGACCCCTGCTTCTTCGTGAAATGCGTCAAGCTGCGCTTTGATGCAGGCGGGGCTACAATCAGATTCCGGAAAAACCTTTTTCATTGATGAAATCGATTTATCACGCATCTGGCCATAAGTAAGCGAATGGCAATTCAATGGGTTCTTTGGATCACTTGGTGACAATGCATTGTCAAGGATCTCGCAATACATGTCGTTATGCATCAATCCATGGCTTCCCTTGTTATGTGTTGCCCCTTCGGCACAAACACATGGTGCTGCCTTCTCATTGTAGCTGACTCCAGGCAGTGCGGTTCCGTCCACCGAAAAACTGGATTCGGGTACTAGGTGGTGGCCTGTTTGCTTGCCACAGCATTCTCCCTTGTCGGCGTCCTTTTTTGCCACAAGTTTGCATTTCATTGCTGCAAGACAAGGGTTTTTGCGCGCCGCACCAGAGTCACGCATACGTTCTTTGTTTACGCGGTTTTCGTCTGACGCCAGATCTTTTGACGCCTTTAGACCAACGAAGACCGCGCCGCCGGCTTTATGTGAAATTGTATCGTCCGAACTCCGGGTAGTGTTGTCCACACCGGGGGAAAGGCTTAGTCCCGCTGCTTTGCAAGCTTCATCAAGATTCTTGTAGTCTTTGCAGCCTTCCTGCATCTTTTGGATATCTTTGGCGCAGGGATTTGTCGGGTCAACCACCCAAGGTTGCCCAATCTTCGGCCAGGGTGGCGCGTTGGGCGGTGAGCCATGATTGTTGGTCTCGATATCCGAGAACCGGCATATATTCTTGCCCTCGGCTTTCACATTCATCGAATAGGCCTGCGATTTGGCCTTGCCGGTGTTCTTTGAACTGACGATGCCCTTTTTACTCGCACTTCCGGCCTCAGTGCCGGTGGTTTTTGTGAAATGTGAG
The DNA here is from genome assembly GCF_056536265.1 of Ruegeria sp. AH3. Classification (NCBI taxonomy): domain Bacteria; kingdom Pseudomonadati; phylum Pseudomonadota; class Alphaproteobacteria; order Rhodobacterales; family Roseobacteraceae; genus Ruegeria; species Ruegeria sp. AH3. The sequence goes on along the minus strand of NZ_JBQFJL010000002.1, from coordinate 233,891 downwards.
TTGTTTTTCAAGTTGATCGTTTCGTCACCGATTTTGACGGTTCCGGTGCCTTTGTCCGTATTACTGTCCATCCCGAAGGAAGGATAGGGGATCGGAACGCCCGGCGGTGTTGGCGGGGCTTGCGGCGGCGTGAAACAAACATCGGGAAACGCGGCAATCACTTGGTTGGATTGCTTCTTGCAGGACACTTCCAGATTATTGGCGAAGACGGTCATGCGGCGCTAGCCTTGTCTGAAATCTCGGGTGCGAAGAACACTGCCGCGCCGCAGGTTCCATCATCCCCCGAGGCTTCTATGAGCACCGGATTACCTGGCGCGTAGCGCTTGATCGAAGCTTCCAGCGCCCATGCGATCATTATCGGAACCGCTGCGGCGCCCACGTTCCCGATGCATTCGGTCGGAGTCCAAAGTTCCTGTAACTCCCGGTGTTCACGCAAAAGCCGTTGCATCGACAACGCGGTTTGTTTGAAGAAATAAGCCTCACCGGTCAGATCAGAAATGCGATAATCAATCCGGTCGAATGTAATGCCCGAGTTCTCAAGCGCCTGACGATAGGCGCTGGTCATGCCATCGGCGCGGAGCGGCAGTTCTTCATCGTTGTACAAATAGGCCAATTCGCGGTTCAAGCCGAGACCTGTCATCGCAAGCTGTGTCGGCGCCCCGCCGGTACATAGCAGCGCGGCGGCTGCCTCGCCAGGAATGAAACCATTGGCGTTGTTCCCGTCGAGAAGACGACCGGCTTGGATGAAACTGGCGACGGCGGGACCTGTCAAAAGGCTGTCTGCGCCGACAATCAGTACGTGATCATCCGGGTTCTGACGGAGTATGCGACTGGCGCGTTCCAGTGCGGCAAAGCCCGAGGGCCGGCCATATTCCACGGTTTCGAAACTGGTCTGTTGCGACAGGCCTGAAAATTCGATCAGCTTTCGGGCGAAACTGTCGGGGTCGCGCACGGGCGCGCCGCGTCTGGTTTCTTCGGCCAGACAGAGAATGACGGTCAGGTTTTCGATCTGTGCGCGGAAGCCCTCAAGCGCGTCGACCACAGCACCAGCTGCCAGATGCGCGACACGTTTTTCACCGACCCAATTTCGGGGCAGGGGGACCGGAGCCCCCAATTGCCATTCACCATCGGCGGCCAGAAAATCGGTTTCCTGAAACCCGTCCAGCCCGCCCCGCATGGCCGCCGCAGATGCCGCGCGATTCAAGCCGACGGCCGTGACCATTCCTGCGGACAGGATGTTGACGGCGCCGGTCATAACGCAACCTGTTCAGGCATGCGTAAGGAATGGGCTGGCCTGTAGACTTTGCCTTTCTGCTTAGCGCGCACCTGCGCGCGCGTAGGCGGTCCAATCCAGAACTCGGTAAATTCGGTGATCACCCGGCGAATAGGCACCTCGACGCGCCAGGTGAGCGAGAAAACCCTGTTCTCGGCGTCAATCAGCAGCGTGTCAGGCAGGGCAGTTTGTTCCAGTGCATTTTCCCAATCGCGCCAGATGGTCAGCGGCAATCTGGTATCGGGCAGGTAAAATGCTTCTTTCCCGCGCGGCGTCAAGTTGACGAGTACCACTTGAGCGCCGCCGGCAGGATAGTCGATCTGCTGATCGGTCGCGGTCTGCTGATAATAGCGTTCATCGAAATCTGCGGGCAAAAACGGAAAGACATTGTCTTTCCAGTTATCGTCATAAGTTCCGGCAAATCGCTGCCGTTCGGGTGAAACGCGCGATATTGGCCCCAGCGCCATTGGTTTGTAATCTTCATAGGGCGAAGTAACGGGCACTCCGATTTCTTCGGTGTTTGGAAGGGGAAGCCCGCTCAGGCGTGACTGGTTTTTGACGCTGGCAAATCCCTGTCCGATAGGGTTGGGCAGATAGACGGGTGGAAGCTTGTCTTCCGGGTCCAGCATGCAGGCTCCGCCAAAAGCAGTATCGTAGCTGAACGCCGCCCGGGAAAAGGGAATAGGGTCAGTTGTCGTGATTGCTGGGCCGATCACACGCCATTCCCGGTGACCGATGACGTTGAACGTCTTGGCCATGGCGCCAACTTTCAAACCGACTTGAACCTTTTGGGCGGGTTTACCGCCCGGCGCATAGGCGGCTCCGTTCAGGACGACGTCACATTTGCCTTTGCGAAACGCAAAATCGGTTTCCCATGTGGTTGCCGAATACCCCGGTTCGCCACTGTATTCATCGGCCATCACCAACGGAGCCTGCTGTGGCATTGGCAGCGGTGGCTGATCCGGGTGGTCGGGAAATCCGAAGGTGCCCTTGACCACCAGCGACAAGTATTCGCGCCCGGCCACATCCATTCCCATCGTGATGCCATAGGCGAAATTAGTTTTATTGAAAACCTGCATCTGCTGGGCCTATGCAAATTTGTAGGCGAACCCGTCCGGGCCACCGGAAACAACTACCGAAGTCAGCTCAGCCCCTTCCAGCGAATAGTTCAGGATCTGGCGGCTGAGCTCGGGCAAAAGCGTATTCGTCAGGATCGCATCGATCATCCGGCCGCCGCTTTCAATTTCAGTGCACCGATCTTTGATGAGCTGCATCGCACTTGCGTCAACAGTCAGCTCAGCGCCGTATCCTTCTTCCAGCCGTCTGGCGATACCGCGCAGCTTGTGCCCGGCGATGGCCTCGATCATTGAATCTGACAATGGATAATAGGGGATCGTCACCACTCGCCCCAGCAAAGCGGCGGGAAAGACATTCAGCAGCGGAGCGCGCAGCGCCGCGGTCAACTCCTCCATATCGGCCGTTTTGCTGCCGTCTTCCGTCATCGCCATGATCTCTTCCGAGCCAACATTCGAGGTCAGCAGGATTAGCGTGTTCTTGAAATCGATCCGGCGCCCTTCGCTGTCATCCATCATGCCTTTGTCAAAGACCTGAAAGAAAATCTCGTGCACGTCCGAATGAGCTTTCTCGACCTCATCCAGTAGAATGACCGAGTATGGGCGGCGGCGCACGGCTTCGGTCAGAATGCCGCCTTTGCCATAGCCAACATAGCCCGGAGGTGCCCCTTTCAGCGTCGAGACAGTGTGCGCCTCCTGAAATTCGCTCATGTTGATCGAGATCAGGTTTCCTTCGCCGCCATACATCAGATCAGCCAGTGCCAGCGCGGTTTCTGTCTTGCCGACGCCCGAAGGGCCGCACAGCATGAAAACGCCGACCGGCTTTTCCGGTGCGCCAAGACCCGCAGTGGCGGTCTGAATACGATTCGCGATCATCTCCATCGCATGGTTTTGTCCAACAACCCGTTCCGCCATGGTCGTTGCCAGCGCCAGCGCTCGTTCGCTCTGGCTGGACAGCATCCGCCCCATGGGAATGCCGGTCCAGTCCTGAACAATGGCGGCGACGGCTTGCTTATCAACTGATGGCAGGATCAGCGGAGTCTCACCCTGCGCCTCGGTTAGCTGGGTCATTTTCTGGCGCAGTTCAGATAGCGCGGCATCGCGATCAAAGGGTTCGGTTTCAGGTTTGGTTGGATCACTATCTTGTTCATCCGCACCAGCCTCAATTTCGGCGCCGGTTTCATCCAGAACTGCGCCAGAGGCGCGCAACTGGCCGCGCAGCTCGAGGATGTCTTTGACCAAGGCCTGCTCCGCTTCCCAACGGGCATTGGCGGCCTCCAGCTGGCTTTTGGCCGCTGCGATTGCGGCATCGACATCGGTCTTGCGCTCGTCGATGTCGATGCCGATCTCGCCCTCCCGGTCGATGATTCCAGCTTCGATCTCCAGCGCGGCCAGACGTCGTTCGACATCGTCAACTTCGGCAGGTGTGGCATGTTGCGACACGGCGACCCGGGCGCAGGCGGTATCCAGCAATGAGATCGCCTTGTCCGGCAACTGACGGCTTGGAATATAACGGTGCGAGAGTTTGACCGAAGCTTCTATCGCTTCGTCCAGAACCTCGACCTGATGGTGCTTCTCCAGCACTCCGGTGACGCCACGGCACATCAATATGGCCTTGTCTTCGGACGGTTCATCGATTTTGACGACCTGAAAGCGCCGGGTCAGGGCGGGGTCGGGTTCGATATGCTGTTTGTATTCAGCCCATGTTGTCGCCGCGACGGTCCGCAGTTCTCCCCTTGCCAGTGCAGGTTTCAGCAAATTGGCAGCATCGCCTGTTCCAGCCGCACCCCCTGCGCCGATCAACGTATGAGCTTCGTCTATGAAAAGGATGATGGGTGTGTCTGAGCTTTGAACTTCGTCGATCACGGCTTTCAGGCGCTTTTCGAATTCGCCTTTGACCGATGCCCCGGCCTGCATCAACCCGATGTCCAGCATATGCAGGTCCACGTTGCGCAACTGAGGCGGAACATCGCCCCGTGCCAGACGTTGGGCAAATCCTTCGACCACGGCGGTTTTACCCACACCTGCTTCACCCGTCAGGATCGGGTTGTTCTGCTTGCGACGCATCAGAATATCGATGATCTGACGGATCTCGGCGTCACGCCCGACAACCGGATCCATCGCCCCGTCCCGGGCGCGCTGTGTCAGGTTGGTGGCATATTTTTCAAGCGACGACTCGCCACCGCGCGCCGGTTTACGGGGGGCTTCTGCGGCACCGTCGGGTTCAATGCGTTCCAGCGAAGCCGCCAGAAGGTCGTCAAGTTGCGCTGCCATCGCCGCCGGGTCGAGCTTGTCGAACTCAAGACTGATCTTGAACAACAACCCCTCCAGCACGGGAACCTGCAGGGCGGCCAGCAAAATATAGGCTGAACGAACGGTGTCATCGCCAAAGTCAAGCGATCCAAAGTTCCATGCTTCTTGAATGGCCCGGAAAATATGATCCGAGAATTCTTCGACTGATCCGGCACCATGGGGCAGGGCATCGGTTGCACGCAGCATGTCACCGGTCAGTTTGTGGCGATCAACACCCGCAGCATCCAGCAGGATGTCCATATCTGAACGCTCGGAATCTGCCAGTTCGGTTATGAAATGCACAAGCTCGACATAAGGATTACCGCGTCTTTTCGCGGCTTGTGCGGCACCTGAAAAAGCTGCGAAACAAATCGGATTAAGTTTGCCCACAAGCTCTTTGCGTTTCACTGTTTCCTGCGACCCCCGTGGTGCCATACACTGTCCCTCAATTGCGAAAAAATTTAAATTCTCTGAAAAAGCAAACCGGTATAGTACATAAAGTATAAGCTAGTTCCGGAATTGAATCGATAGTTTTGACAATGGGCTAATTCCAGCGGGGCGCGTTGATGATTGATCCGATGCCAGGTGATATTTTTCAGACCGGCCAGGTTCTGAACAACACTTATGAAATTCTGGGTGTGCTCGGCCGGGGTGGTACGGGCGAGGTTTACCTGGCCCGCAACCGGGTCGTGGACCGGAAGGTGGCGATCAAGGCGCTTAATTCGCAGTTCTCCGGCAATGCTGACTATGTCGAACTAATGAAGCGCGAAGAAGAGATACGTACTATCGTGCACGATGCAGTGGTGCGCTATTCCGAGTGCTCGATGTCAGATCAGAACCACGTGTTTCTGGTGATGGAGTTTGTTGACGGAACCTCGCTGAACGACCTGATGGTGAAGCGCCGGATCGAAGATCGGGAGCTTTTGATTGTCGCGCACCGCGTGCTTGAAGGGTTGGTTCAGGTGCACCGCAACGGGATCGTGCATCGCGATCTGAGCCCGGACAATATCATCCTGCGCGATGGTGACCCCGAGCGGGCGACGATTATCGACTTTGGTATCGCCAAGGATACAACGACAGGTGCTCGTACAATCGTTGGGAACGATTTTGCAGGAAAATATGAATATGCCGCACCCGAACAACTGGAAGGCCAGGCCGAGCGTCGGACGGATCTGTATGCGTTGGGGGCATCGCTTCTGGCTACAGCGCGGGGGGAAATCCCGTTTCTTGGTGCCACGCCGGGCGAGGTCATCCGGCGCAAACAACAACCATTGGACACATCCGGGCTTGGTGAAAACCTGCGGCACCTGATTGACTGGTTGTCTGCTCCCGCGCCTGACGATCGTCCCAGCGATGCGGCTGAAGCGTTGGAATGGGTTGGTGGGAAATTGAAGCCGGCCAGTGCTTCTTCTGAACGTGGCACAAAGGGTCGCGGAAGAACCGGTGGAAACATGTTTATTGGTTTGCCTGTTGCTTTGGTTGCCGTGCTCGGAGGGCTGTGGGCAGGTGGAGTTTTTGACGACCTGTTCAAACCACCACTGCCAGTCGCCAGCCCCTATGAGCTGACTGTAACCACTCTGGTTGACGGCAGTATGGTTTTGGCCAGTCATGCGCCGGATCAGCCGGGGGCCGATGTCATCCGAACCGGATTCGAGCGCGCAACCGGACAGTCAGCATCGCAAGAGGCCGTCACTCTGGCTGATGGAGTGCCCAGCCCTGAGTGGCCCACGTTGATGAACCAATTGATGGGCCTTGCCGCCAATCTGGAAAGCTGGGAGCTGTCGGTGACGGACGCGCACGCCAATCTGAGTGGTATCGCGTCCAGTGGTTCGGCGCGGGGTGCTCTTGAGGCTCAACTGGCTCAGTTCGTCAGCGCCTCGGGCATTGAGGTCGAACGGGATATTGTCGCAGGTCCCCGCGTTCTGTCACGCGCTGCATTGCAATCGTCACTGTCGCGACTGGGAAATTGCGGGCCGCTTAGCGCCTCAGCCACTGCTGACGGCACATATGCGTTGTTTGACACGATCACCATCACCGGTGATCTGGCCAACGGATCTGATCAGGATACGATCCAGCGTGCGCTGGGCCCAGTAGTGGGTGACAGAAACCTGCGTTTTGACACCACGATCCTGAATGATCAGCTTTGTGCTATTCGCGCAGTGCTTCCGGATGTGCCTTCCGCGAACCTGTCAATTTGGCTGGGAGATGGGGCCACTGGCGCGCCCTCGCTCAGCGGTGTATTTCGGACAGGCGAAAACCCGATGGTCGAAGTGCATGTGCCTGAAACGATTTCGGACGGGTCGCTGTGGGTCATGGTGGTCGACAATACTGGAACCGTGTTCCATGTGTTGCCGAATGTGAACCGGACCGCACATAACCTGGCTTCTCTGGGAGAGATCCAGAACGGGGTACGACAGGTGCGGGTTCTCCATTCGATTGAAGAGTTCAAGCAAGACAATACGCGCCTGGCGATCCGGATCAATGAAGGCGACTATGGAAAAACAGAAGTGATCGCAATTCTGAGCCGCTCGGACTTGTTCGATCTCCGCCGCCCCCGCGATGAAAGCGTGACATCGGTGGCTGAGGCTTTGGCCGGAGCCTTAGAAGGCCGAGAGGGGGAAATCATCGGCGTTGCCAGCCGGATCATTGATGCCCGACCCTGAGGCTGGTTAGAACAGATCGAACCGCACTGGGTTGATGGCCCAATACACCCGCGCTGCCAAAAGCAGACGTTCTTTGGGATCATTCAATGTTGCTGCGGACAGTGGAACACCCTGTGCTACTGCGACGTTTTCCAGGGCCTTTTTGGTGGCCGGTCCGACCTGGCCATCGACCGCCACGTTTTGCCCCAGTTCATTCAAGGCCAACTGCAAACCCCGATCCAGCGCAGTACGTGATAGAGTCCCCAATTGATCGCTGGCCTGTCCTGCGGCGTCGGTATCTGCCAGAAGTGAAGCCTTGGCCGCACGCAAGGCCGCGTCCGCTGGCCCCTTACCCGGGACCTGCCCGTCTAGAATGATATAAGCGCCGTTTGCCCCGCCCCATGCATCGCCACGTGCCAGCGACATGTCATACCAGCCCAGCGCTTCTGTTTTAGTCCGACCGGGAAGCTGACCTCGTAAGATCATGCGGGCCACGCTGGCAGGTGCTGTTGGGTGACCTCCCTCGGTGGCGGCCAGAAAATACTCCAGCGCCTTGTCGTGATCCACCGGATTGCCGCCCAGCCCGTTCAGGGCCACGTAAGCGAGGTTGTCGTACCCGTAAATGTCCTTACGCAATTCGGACGCCCGTAAATAACGCATACCGCGTTCAGGGATATAATGGTCGGAGTTTTCACGCAGGAAATACAGCCCCAGTTCGTTCATCGAATAGGTATGACCCAGCTCGACTGAACGTTCGAGCAATTCAAAGCCGCGTTGTTTGGCCGCTTGCGTTGTACCTTCGCGCAGCAACTTCTTGCCCAGCGTATGCATCGCATAAGGATCTTGTTCGGCAGTACCCTGTTCCAACAACTCCAGCGCCATCTGCGGATCACGGGGGATGCGGGTAACCGCACGGTCTATCCGTTCAGAGTCCAGCAAAACTGCAAGGGCATATTTCGCGCGGATATGACCGGCCTGTGCAGCGGCCAAGATGTTGGCATAAGCCTCGCTTAGTTGACCGGCGGCTTGCTGAACGCGACCAAGTTGATAACGAAACCGCGCATTGTCGGGGTCGGTCGCAGCAGCTGTCTGACAGGCCTTCAGCCCATCGGAAATTCTGATTTCATTGGGCAGACGAAACACGCCCACGCCGTTCAGATCCAATGCATCGCCCGCCTCAAGATCACAGGCGTTCATGTTCAGTTTCAGCGATACATCAACCCGCTGGCGCTGCTGGCCCGAGGTCACTATCTCGACCGAGAATGTATCCGAGATGTCGGGTGTGACGAAATCCACCGCGCGGATGTCGGAAATTTCCGGAGCGTAGGAGATTGCGCCATTATCCTGTCCTGAGCCAATGGCAATAACACCCTGTTCGGGTCGCTCGACCAACTGAACTTCGTCAATATCGGTGCCCAGTGCCTGCTCCAGAAGCTGGGACAGCGGCACGTTCTTGTTGAATTGCTGGGTCAGATCCAACGACCGAGATATTGCTGCCTGAGGTGTTTCCGACACCGCCTCGGATTGCGATTGCGTCAGGTAGAAAGGTTTAACCAGCGTTGAGCTTTCCCATGGAATCTGTTGCCCGTTGGTCGAACTGTGCACACGTTCTCGAATGACCGGAAACAGAGCCTGAATGTTTTCAAACGGCGCGGCGCGCGCGGTCTCCAGAACGGCTGCTGTATAGGGGCTGTTCTGGCCCGAGGCTCCATCGCTTGCCACCGCCCCGGGTGAGGTCGAATAGGCCACGAGTGAGTTCAGCGGCGTTCGGAATACATCAAAGCCGGTGCGTGTTTCGAACAGGTTGGCGTCCAGATCGGCCGCCAGTCGGATGTCGCTGAAAGGATTGTCCCGGCAGGAATCAAGGATGGCCACATGTGCGGAACTACGGGCGGATAGCGTATCGATAACCCGGTCCAGTGTCATCGTCGCAAGAGGAACGTCATAGATGCTTTCGAACCTGGCATCCACGGGCAGCAGGTAATTCCTGCGCCCGATCTGGATTCCGTGCCCGGCATAATAAAACAGAACATTGGCAGAATCCGGGATGTTGAGGACGGCGGTACGGAGTAGTTCTTCGAATTCACGCTTTTCAAGATCATACCCGTCATAGACCTTAAAGTTGAACTCGCGCAGTAATGCCGCGATGTCCTGAGCATCCTTGCGTGCATTGCTGAGGTCACCGACATGGGTGTAATCCTGATTGCCGATCACGATCGCAATGCGCGGTGCGCCCGGCGTTTGTGCCAGCGTCGCGTTGCCGAGCAGGCATAGAGGAAGCATTACACCCAGTATTCGGCCTGCAACTTCGCGCCAGAACATGCGTGGCTCCTCCGTATCAGCCCCAGCTTCCTCCGCCGCCGCCTCCAGCGCCACCACCATCGCCGCCGCCGCCACCACCGCCTCCGTCGCCGCCATCGCGATCCTCACCAGTGGGCGAAGAACTGGGTGAAGGTGTCTGTACAGGGGCGGACGCAGGTGATTGCGCTGCGGGTGTTGCAACCGCCGGAGCAGCAGCTGCAGCCGGTTGCGGCTCAACAGTCGGCTCTGTCTGGCTGCTATCGATCGGAAGGCCATCGCAGCCTGCCAAAATTAACGTGCCGCACATCATGAACGATAGTGATACTCGGACCATCACGGGTTTCCCCCTTTAAATTCAACCATAATAATACAATAATAACTTTACGTGGAGTAAGCTCAATCTGTCCATGCTTGTTTAACAAAGACCATTTTGCAGTGCTGTGAAGTTAGTCACTCTCGTTTATGATCGGCCCGTAGGATTAGTGCCCATTGAAATGGCTACAGTCTCTGTTCCGGGCTAATTCAAGCTACTGAACTTCAGGAGGCGAGTTGAGCAACTTGTTTTGGCTTGGCGACGCGCAGATGTCGTGCCGTGAGCCCTATTTCCCCAAGTTGCCACGGCAAACCAAGTGTTGATGGTCATAGATTTCTGAGCGGGATTTTCTTCTTCAACCGCAATGGCTTGTGTTGGTGGGGTGCGCCCAAAGAATACGATCTGCATAAGCTTCTACAAAACTGCTGGAGCCGTTGGAGTGATAAAGATTTCTCCGCTCAGATGATGGCGGGGCTATCTGCCGATTCCAACGAGATGAAGGCCGCGATGATCGACGCCACCTATCTGAAAACCCACCGCGCTGAGCCCAGTTTGAGCGTCAATTATGGAGGATCATGAACCGATCAGGGGGATCAATTTCCCGACGAACGGGGACCGCGTGGACCCCTGATTAACAGAGCCAAAAAGGGGCATGAATACCAAGCTGCATGCCATCTGCGATAGCCCGAGAAGTCCCCTCAACCTGTTCGTGATTGCGGAACAGATCAGCGATCACATCGGTGCATAGGCGTTGTTGAACAGCCTGCCGTAAGTCGAACGGTTATTCGGAGATCGCGGCTATGATGCGGATTGGCTTAGAGAAGCGTTGGACGACAATAGGATATGCGCGTGATCCCTCGTCGCAGACAGCGTAAAACGCCGGAGATGCGCGACAAGCGTAGGTGCAAATGGCACAACCGGATTGAGATCATGTTCGGCAAGCTAAAAGATCGGAGGCGTGTTGGAACTCGATACGACAGGGGCCCTATCCGCCATCAGCTCTCGTGCCCTTGTCATTTTCTAGCTATGGGTCCTGAGCCTAGACATGAAAGTTGCACAGGCTTTAGGCTGATCTAGCCCGGCGCCTCTGATACATAGCGGTAGGGGCGACTTTCGTCCTTGACCCCGATGGGGTCCTGAGGGCAATGCTCCACTATCCGATGACCAACGGTCGTTCGGTCGATGTGCTTCTTCGTCTGGTGAAGGCGCTTCAAACGTCCGAGGCCCACAAAGATTGAGATCCCGGAGAATTGGCAGCCTGGTGAGGCGGTTGTTGTTCCTCCGTCTGCAACTGCCGATGCTGCAAACGCAAGGATGTCTGAAGATTTTGGCATAAAGGAAATGATTTTCCGACCGGAGCGTTTTGCCTTCCGTAAACAAAGACACAGGAAAAGGGATATGGAAGACACGTGGATTACCAAGTTCAAGGGCCTCAGTCGCCTGCCTGCTGATATCCGGGCCGAACTTGAAGAGGGTAGTGAAATCATCTCGGTACCTGCGGGCACTCAGATATTTGCTCCGGGGCAAACTGCGGATAACCTCTGGTTGCTGCTTGATGGCACTGTCAAAGTGCAACAGAAATCCGAGTCTGGTAGAGAGGTATTTCTTTACCGAGTTCATGCAGGTGAAAGCTGCGTGCTGACGACGGCGTGTATGCTGGCGTTTGAAGACTATGCTGCCGAGGGCATGTCAGAGACCGATGTCAAAGCTGTCGCAATCCCGCGTAGGACATTCGACGATCTTGTCGCAAAATCACCGGTGTTCCGAGAGTTTGTGTTCACGGCTTATTCGCGTCGGATCACGGATCTTTTCACGCTGATCGACGATATCGTATTTAAACGGATGGATGTACGGCTGGCATCCCGCCTGCTTGAGCTTGCGGACCACAGGAATGCTGTTCACGCCACACACGCAGTGCTGGGAACCGAACTTGGAACCGCCCGAGAGGTTATTTCGCGCACCCTTTCAGAGTTTCAGCGGCGTGGTTGGGTCGAGCAATCAAGAGGTGAGGTCAGGCTTATCGAAAGAGAAGGGCTGGAACATCTGGTGAAATCCTCAGGCGCATAGCGCTGAATGACGTTTTACCAAAGAAATTGGTATGCTTTTTCAAAGTTGATCTTGAGCACGCAAACGGCGATGCCAGCCGCTGCCCTCCGTTGCGGCGATTACTCCGGGCCGCATTATCGCAGCCCCAGCATCTGATGCGTGAGCTCCTGTGGGTCTTCGCAAGCCTGGCATCGGAATGAGCCTTTGACCGGGACTCTGGGAACGCGCTGATAAGCATGCCGGAGATTGACCCGCCTGCAAAGGACAGCATGTTTCCCGTTGGTGACCAAGTCACCAAAGCTCTGAGAGGGTCTGTGCAAATGTTCATCCATCGATTCTCGATGGAGTGAGACATGACCACCAATATGGGAAAATTCGACCGGGCGGCGCGGATCCTGATCGCAGCAGCTCTGGCATACTTAGCTTTGGCTACAAACCTGTTGGGCGCAGGTATTTTGTTCTGGCTGGCACTGATTGTCGCCGCGATTTTCACCCTTACTGCATTTGTGGGCAACTGCCCGGTCTACAGCATAATTGGCCTCAAGACCTGTCGGGACTGCTGATGATCGAAACCATGTTTACCCCGTGGATGTCGCTGACAGGTGGCGTTCTGATTGGCGTGGCATCGGTTCTGCTGATGTTGTTGATAGGTCGCGTGATGGGTGCGACAGGCATTCTCGCCGGGCTGCTGAGGCCCGCTTCAGGCGATGACTTCGCATGGCGGGCTGTATTGCTGGCAGGGATGGTGACCGGCCCGATGGTGGTCTGGCTGACGTCGGGCCAGATGCCGACAGTCCAGGTTCCAGAATCCTCCACAGCACTGGTTCTGGGAGGGATCATTGTCGGGCTGGGCGTGACCTTCGGTGCAGGTTGTACCTCGGGTCACGGAGTGTGCGGCATGGCGCGGCTGAGCCTCCGCTCGATTGCCGCGACGGGGACGTTCATGCTGTTCACCTTTGTCACGGTTTTCATCATCCGCCACGTGATTGGAGGATAAGCCATGAAGCTGATCGCAATCTATGTGACGGGTCTGATCTTCGGCGTCGGCATCTCGCTTTCGGGCATGGCAAACCCGGCTAAGGTTCTAAATTTCTTTGATGTTTTTGGTGCCTGGGATCCCTCTCTGATCTTCGTGATGGGGGGCGCCTTGGTGACGACGTTCATTGGCTACAAGCTGGTGTTTGGTCGGGCTGCACCGATGCTTGATCCCGCGTTCCACCTGCCATCGGCCACTGGGATCGATGCGAAGCTCCTCGGCGGCTCCGCTTTGTTCGGCATCGGCTGGGGCATTGCAGGGTTCTGCCCCGGTGGCGCGCTGCCCGCGCTCGGGACTGGCCGGTGGGAGGTCTTTACCTTTGTCGGTGCTCTCATTGTTGGCATCGCGGTTGCCAAGTTCCTGCAATCTGCGCTGACGCCCGATCTGCAAATCAACAATTGACGACCCTTCGGAGGAGAGAAGTTATGACCACCTATCCCGTCAACATGACCGTAAAACCTGACGTCTTTGCGTTCTTTGATCCGGCGACGAATACGATCAGCTATATCGTGAAAGATCCGAATTCCAACGCCTGTGCCATCGTCGACAGCGTCATGGACATCGACTATGCCGCAGGGCGCATCACTTTTGACCACGCGGATGAGCTGATCCGCGTGGTCACTGAAAAAGGCCTGCAACTGGAATGGATCATCGAGACCCATGTGCATGCCGACCACCTGTCCGCCGCGCCCTATATCCAGCAGAAGCTGGGCGGCAAGATCGGTGTGGGATCCAATATCACGGTTGTGCAGGACACGTTCGGCAAGGTCTTCAACGAAGGCACGGAGTTTCAACGCGACGGCTCGCAATTCGACGCCCTGTTCGAGGATGGCGATACGTACACAATCGGGACGATGCAGGCTTTTGCCATGTATACTCCCGGTCATACCCCGGCATGCATGGTGCATGTGATGGGCAACGCCGCTTTTGTCGGTGACACGCTGTTCATGCCCGATGGCGGCTCAGCACGCGCCGATTTTCCGGGGGGCAATGCAGGGGTCCTTTACGACTCAATCCAAAAGGTGCTGGCCCTGCCTGATGAAACCCGTTTGTTCATGTGCCACGACTATGGTCCGAACGGGCGCGACCTTGCATGGGAAACCAGCGTGGCTGAAGAAAAAGCCCACAATATCCATGTCGGGGGCGGCAAGACGAAAGAAGAGTTCGTCAGGTTCCGTACCGAACGTGACGCCACGCTGGCGATGCCGAACCTGATTATCCCTTCTCTGCAGGTCAACATGCGGGCCGGGGAAGTTCCAAGGGACTCGGACGGCAATCCGATGCTCAAGGTTCCGGTCAACACGCTCTAAGCGGCCAGAGGGAGGAAAGACATGGAATTCCGAACCATATCGCCCAAGTTTGCGGTCAGCCCGCAGATCACCGTTGACGACGTCAAGACAATCGCGGCGAAGGGCTTTCGCGCGATCATCTGTAACCGTCCCGATGGTGAAGGAGTTGATCAGCCGTCCTTCAAAGAGGTTGCCGCCGCCGCCGAAGCCGCGGGTATCGAGATGCGTTATGTTCCTGTGCAATCGGGCATGGTCAAGGATCAGGACGTTCAGTCATTTGGCGATGCGCTCGAAGACCTGCAGCGACCGGTTCTGGCCTATTGCCGGACCGGGACACGCTCGGCCACCTTGTGGTCGTTTCATGAGGCCAAAAAGCGTCCGATCTCGGAAATCCTGATGGCTGCCAAGGCGGCGGGGTATGACATGAACGGTGTTGCCCGTCGAATTGCCAATGGGGGCAAAACGCCGACCGATACCGGTGATGCCCATTTTCAGGTTGTGATTGTGGGTGCAGGTGCCGGTGGCATCTCGGTCGCGGCCAGCCTGAAAGCGCGGCAGCCTGATCTGGACATTGCGGTCATCGATCCGGCGGACATCCACTACTATCAACCCGGCTGGACCATGGTTGGCGGTGGTATCTTTGATGCGCAGACAACGGCGAAAACCATGGGCAGTCTGATTCCAAAAGGCGTCCACTGGATCAAAGCTGCGGTCGCCGCGTTTGAACCGCAGAACAACGCGGTTGTGCTCGATGGTTGCCGGGTGGTGAAATACGACCGGCTCGTAGTTTGTCCGGGTCTGAAGCTGGATTGGGGCAAGGTGGAAGGTCTTGAGGACACACTGGGGCGCAATGGCGTGACCTCGAACTATCGTTATGATCTTGCGCCCTATACCTGGCAGCTGGTGCAGGACATGAAACAGGGCCGTGCCATTTTCACCCAACCGCCGATGCCGATCAAATGCGCGGGAGCGCCGCAGAAAGCGATGTATCTATCAGGCGACGCCTGGTTTCGTCGCGGTGTACTTGGGGATATTGACATCCAGTTCATGAACGCGGGCGGGGTGCTGTTCGGGGTCAAGGACTATGTTCCGGCGCTAGAGCAATACGTGGAGAAATACGACGCCACGCTCAACTTCTTCCACAATCTGATGGCGATCGACGGACCGGCCAAAAAGGCGGTGTTCGAGGTGGCCAGACCGGACAGCGACGCAAGCACGATCGAGGTCGAATTCGACATGATCCATGTCTGCCCGCCACAGACCGCACCTGATTTTGTGCGGGTCTCACTACTGGCGGATGCGGCGGGCTGGGTCGATGTCGATCAGGCTACACTGCGCCACAAGAGCTATGACAACATCTGGTCGCTGGGTGATGTGATGAACGCTCCGAATGCCAAGACCGCTGCAGCGGCGCGAAAACAGGCGCCGACGGTTGCAGGCAATATCGTCGCTGACATCGCGGGTCGCTCGGCAGTGGCGCAATACGATGGCTATGGGTCATGCCCGCTGACGGTGGAACGTGGAAAGATCGTGTTGGCCGAGTTCGGCTATGGTGGTGCTTTGAAACCCAGCTTTCCGCGTTTCTTGATCGACGGGACAAAGCCCACTCGCATGGCGTGGTTTCTGAAAGAAAGCCTGCTGCCGCCGATCTATTGGAAGGCAATGCTGCGCGGCAAGGAATGGATGGCGCGGCCGGAAAAGCTGAATGTTGCAACGGAATAATCGATGGGTCTGTCTGCGTAATTTCCCCCGTTTCAATGCGTAGCGACGCGCGGGCGGCGCCGTGGGCGTCGCCCGCCATCCAGATTGAAAGAGCAAGATGAAAGATCGACTTCGCCGATATGTCCCTGTTCTGGGCTGGGCGCGCAGCTATACGCGCGGCGCGTTTTCAAACGATCTGATCGCGGCGCTGATCGTGACGATCATGTTGATTCCGCAATCGCTGGCCTATGCTCTGTTGGCGGGGCTGCCTCCCGAAGCCGGCATCTATGCGTCCATTCTGCCAATTGTGCTTTACTCCATCTTTGGCACTAGCCGCGCGCTGGCCGTCGGGCCGGTGGCGGTGGTGTCGCTGTTGACGGCCACGGCCATTGGGCAGGTCGCTGAACAGGGCACGGCAGGCTATGCAGTCGCAGCCCTGACACTGGCCTTCTTGTCCGGCGCTTTTCTTGTGTTGATGGGTGTTCTGCGTCTGGGTTTTCTAGCCAACTTCCTCAGCCATCCGGTGATTGCCGGATTCATCACGGCCTCGGGGGTATTGATCGCGACCAGTCAGGTGAAACACATACTGGGTGTCAACGCACATGGGCACACGCTGCCTGAAATGGTCGGGTCAATATTTGCGCATCTGCCCCAGATCAATTGGATTACATTGGCAATTGGCGTGATTACGACCGGTTTTCTGTTCTGGGTACGCAGGCATCTTAAGTCATCTCTGCAGCGCCTTGGAGCCGGGCCAGTTCTGGCCGACGTTCTGACTAAAGCCGGGCCCGTGGCTGCCGTAGTTGCTACAACGGTTGCCGTTTGGGGCTTTGATCTGAACGCGCAGGGTGTGCAGATTGTGGGGGCTGTGCCGCAAAGCTTACCTCCGCTGACATTGCCCAGCTTTTCATCAGATCTGATCGAAGCGCTTGTGATTCCAGCGATCCTCATCTCTATCATCGGCTTTGTCGAAAGTGTCTCAGTCGCACAGACGCTGGCGGCGAAAAAGCGTCAACGTATTGACCCGGATCAGGAACTGATCGGTTTGGGTGCAGCCAACCTCGGGGCCGCGTTCACCGGAGGGTATCCGGTTACGGGTGGCTTTGCGCGTTCGGTGGTCAACTTCGATGCAGGGGCTGAAACCCCGGCTGCGGGGGCCTTTACCGCCATCGGCCTTGCCATCGCTGCGGTTGCGCTAACCCCTTTGGTCTACTACCTGCCCAAAGCCACACTGGCGGCGACGATTATCGTTGCCGTGCTCAGTCTTGTGGATCTATCGATCCTGAAAAAGACTTGGGATTACTCCTGCGCCGATTTCACGGCAGTTTCCGCAACTATTCTTCTGACGTTGGGCTTGGGCGTTGAAGTCGGAGTGGCGTCCGGAGTGGCGATCTCGGTTTTGCTGCACCTTTACAAAACCTCCCGCCCGCATGTGGCCGAAGTCGGTCTTGTCCCCGGAACCCAACATTTCAGGAACATCCAGCGTCATGATGTGGAAACCGTGCCTTCGCTTGTAACGCTGCGCGTTGATGAAAGCCTGTATTTTGTAAATGCACGTTTTCTGGAGACCTTCGTTCAGAACCGCGTGACCGATGGTGGTGCCGTTCGGAACGTGGTGCTGATGTTTTCTGCAGTGAATGAGGTCGATTTTTCTGCCCTCGAAAGCCTTGAGGCGATAAACCATCGGCTGACCGACATGGGGGTCGGTCTACACTTGTCCGAAGTCAAGGGACCCGTCATGGACAGATTGAACCGCACGCATTTCCCTGAGGTTCTAAATGGTCAAATCTTCCTGTCTCAATACGAGGCTTGGTTCAGCTTGAGAGCTTAAAGTACACCAAAAAGTCGAGCACAGTCAGTGTGGCACCGGACACCCAATGTGCGTGTGACGAGGATACGCAACAGATCTCGTGACCCGGTCTCCTAATATCAGGCCATAGTGTTCCGCCGTGACGATGGCGCAGTAGAGATACATCTATTCGCCGTAGCAAGGTTTCATTCATACTCCAAGATTTCAGCGTTGATAGCTTCTTCTATTGCGCTCGCACTGCGATCAGCCGCGAATACTTCGTCATCCTCGTATTCAAGGTGGCGTGGTCGACCCGCACGCCGCGTTCGGACATGATCTCTTCCGAGTCGTGATAGGACACCGCGTGCCGAAGATAGAAGAACATGGCATACAAAACTAAATCCTATTGAAAGTGGCAGCCTTTAAAAAAACGAAACTATGACCCGTCCGAAACTATTTATTCTAAGCAAATGCTACAACGGGCAACCGCGTTAATCTGAACCAAGAGATTGCGACGCAACTGAAGATTTTCCATTTTCGCAAATCAGCCCCGTGCTTTGGAACGGTACGCTCTGCATGAAGTTGTTAGGGGTTCTTTCGGGGCCTCCGACACAGCTGGCTGTGGTCCCATGGGTAAATGTGCAGCGACGTGGAAATTCACGGAAAGGTGAGGAAATCAACAATTGGAAAAAAAATATTACCAATTTAAAAAACTCAGACTATCTTGCGCCTGCATCGGCATGGCCTCGCACGGGCATGACGATGATCAAAGGGAGGAACACATGACCAAGAAGCTCATTACACGCCGCAGCGCATTCAAGACGATTGCTGGTGCAGGCGCGGCGTCTCTGGCGGCCCCTCACATTGCGACGGCTGCAGGAGAAGGAACCACTTGGAAGATCCAGACATCTTGGCCCGGGGGGATCGGGCTACAGACCTTCAAAGACTGGTGCGCCACAATCGAAGAAAAAACCGGCGGGGAACTTGCTTTTCAAGCCTTTGGTGCCAATGATGTTGTGGGTGATTTCCAGCTGGCCGATGCGGTGAAAAATGGCGTTTTGGACGCCATCAATCCGTTCACCATCTATTATCAAGGCATCATCCCCGCGGCAGTGTTCCTCAGCTCTTACCCGCTGGGGCTGCGTCAGCCGCATGAGTATGACACATTCTACTATGGCCTCGGTGGCATCGACATTGCTCGCGAATTGCTGGGCGCACAGGGGCTGCATTTTGTCGGTCCGGTGCATCATGGACCGAACATCATCCACTCGAAAGTTCCGATCCGTTCGATCGATGATTTCGAAGGCCGCAAGATGCGACTGCCCGGCGGCATGGTTGCCGAAGTATTCTCGGAACTTGGTGCTGAAACCACGGTTCTACCGGGGTCGGAGATTTTCCCGGCACTGGAAAAGGGCACCATCGACGTGGCCGACTTTGTTGGTCCTGCAGTGAACCATGCATTGGGTTTCAGCCAAGTGACCGATTACATCGTAATGGGACCGCCGGGCTTTATGTCGGTGTACCAGCCGGTCGACCTCATGGATATCACCGTCGGCAAGGCCGCATGGGACAAGCTAAGCCCGCAGATGCAGGAATTTGTCGAGATGGAAACCCATGTCTATTCCGATCTGCACCACGCCGCGATTCAGGCCGCCGATCAGGAAGCCTGGAAAAAATTCGAGGCCGAAGGCACCGAGATCACCCGCCTGTCGCAGGACGATGTCGAGCTAATGACCGAGATCGCCGTGCCGATCTGGTTCAAATACGCCAACCGCGACAAAGACGCGGCGCGGGTGTTCAAGATCCAGCTCGATTACATGATGTCCGGTTCGCTGGGCTATGTGACACCGGAGATGATCGAAGGTCAGACTCTGGACCTGTAATTCTCGGGCCACGTACCCTTCGGTCCGCGCAGGTTCTGCGCGGACCTAACTTTCCTTTGGACTTCGGAACGTAACATGCCAAGCGTCGATTTTACGCTGCCGCACTGGCTGTATTGGGTGGGTTTGGTCGCCTTTCCCGCTTTGGCCATGGTGCTGGCGCGCCGCACGCAACCTCAGACCCGCACCTATGGGCTGCCACTAGGGTATTTGATCCTGGTGACTGGTGGGATGCTGGGTCTGCATCGCTTTTATTTGCGCAATCTGCTGGGGCTCGTCTATCTGCCGGTCTTCCTCATGATCCTCTACGCCAACGGACAGGAGCGTGAGGCGCGGAACGAATTCTCCGATGCAATAAACGTGGTGCGCCAGGCCGAACGTGTGATCGAACGTGAAGCTGGCCGGGTTGAGACTGCCGAGGCTGAGCTGGATGAGCTAAGGGCTGCCGCTGAAGCCGCGCAAGACGGCACCGCTTTGCAGAAACGACGTGCCGAGCGGGCGCTGGACCGGGCGGAAAAAGCTATCAGTACCGGCCGCGAGCGTTTGGACGAAGCAAACGCCGATTTGCAAGAGGCGCAACCGCTTGCCGAAACCGCCGGCGCGACCCGCGCGATGTGGAGTTCGGTTGCGCGCTACGCCTTTTACACAATTCTGGCTTTCCTCGTTGTGGACGCCCTGTTGCTTCCCCGGCTTGTCAATCGCGCGCGGGAGAAAGCTGCAGTGGACCCCGACGAACCAGAGCTGGAAATCGACGAGGAAACCGCCGCCCGGGCAGCCGAGATGGACCCCGGTGCGCGGAAGGCCGATCATGAATATGCCGAAAACTGGATTGATCGACTGTCCTTATATGCAGGTGAATTTGTCAGCTATTGGGCGGTGATTGCGGTCTTTGTCTACTACTACGAAGTGATCGTCCGCTATGTGTTCAATGCACCGACCAACTGGGCGCATGAATCCATGTATCTGATGTTCGGCATGCAGTACCTGATCGCGGGCTCATATGCGATGCTGACCGAAAGCCACGTGCGTGTCGACATCTTCTATGCGCCGCTGTCCAAGCCCAGAAAAGCCTGGGCCGATCTGTTCACATCGATCTTCTTCTTCATCTTTGCCGGCACGTTGCTGGTGACGTCGTACATCTTTGCGATGGACGCAATCGCAGTGCCTACCGGCAATTCAGTTGTCTCGGAATGGGCGCGCGGCAATCTCGGCTTCTTCGAGATGTTCGGGGCGCTGACTTTTGGCGACTGGACGGATCCGAATGTCCGCTGGGGTGAGATCAGCTTCAACGAATGGGAAATCCCTCTCTGGCCGATGAAGTGGATGATGGTTGTGGGCGCGATCCTGTTGATTTTGCAAGGGGTGTCGAAACTGTCCAAAGACATCCGAACTATTGCACGGGGGTTCTGACCGATGGGTCTGGAAATGTCCATCGAGCTGCTGACGCTCGTAATGTTCGGGTCGTTGCTGGCCCTGCTGATGGCCGGTTTGCCGCTGGCCTTTGTGACCGGGGGGCTGGCTTGCGTCTTCTTGTTCCTTTTGGGAGACGCACGAGCCCTGAATATCGTGCCCAGCCGGATCTTCCCGCTGATGACGAATTATCAGCTGTCGGCGATCCCGCTATTCATCTTCATGGCTGCGATGCTGGAAAGGGCAGGGATCATCAACGACATGTTCGATGTGATCTACAAGGTTCTCGGCGGGCTCAAGGGCGGACTGGCGGCGGCGACCATTCTGGCCTCGACCGTGCTGGCGGCGATGGTCGGCGTGATCGGTGCGGCGGTTGTAACGATGGGAATCATCGCGCTGCCAGCAATGTTGAAGCGCAACTATGACCCAAAGATCGCTATGGGTTCGATCATGGCTGGGGGCACTCTGGGCATTTTGATCCCGCCATCGATCCTTGCCATCATCTATGCAGTTGTTGCTGAGCAATCTGTAGGCGAGCTGTTCATCGGCGCGGTGGTGCCCGGGCTGATGCTCTCGGGGATGTATATCCTCTATGTTGTGGTCCGGTCCTATATCAATCCGGTGCTGGGACCGCCGATCCCCGAAGATGAGCGGATCTCAAATCGCGAAAAACTGCGCCTGCTAAGCAAGATGTCAGCTCCAATCGCATTGATCGTCATCGTATTGGGGGTGATTTTCTCGGGCGTTGCCACGCCGGTTGAGGCCGCGGGCATCGGCACATTCGGTGCTTTTATCGTAGCTGCGATCCACAACAAACTGGACTGGCCCACGGTGCGTGAGGCCTGTCTGACTACGCTCAAGGCTTCGGCCATGGTGATCTGGATCATGTTTGGCGCGACCATCTTTGTGGGGCTTTACGTGCTGGAAGGTGGTCAGCAATTTGTGCAGGAGACGATGCAGAACGCTGGTCTGGGTCCGTGGGGCATTCTGATCGTCATGCAGATATTGCTGGTCGTGCTGGGCATGTTCTTGGACTGGGTTGGTATTCTGCTGCTATGCGTGCCGATCTTCGTGCCGATCATCAAGGCGCTGGGGGCCGCAGCCTTTGGTTTTGATGACCCGAATGATCTGGTTTTGTGGTTCGGGGTTCTCTACCTCGTGAACATGCAGATGAGCTTTCTGTCTCCGCCCTTCGGTTATGCACTGTTCTACTTGCGTGGAGTTGCGCCGCCATCGATTCCGATGACAGATATCTTCAAAGCTGCGCTGCCCTTCCTGTTCTTGCAGATCGTCGGTCTGGTGATCTGCATGCTATTCCCATGGGTGGTGACCTGGTTGCCAAATCTAGTTTACGGTTAGGGCTTTGTCAGATCGTTTGTCGATCATCTTGCATAGCTGTTAACAGAAGTTTCGATGGTTAATTCCTGCGCCGGATATCGAAAGGTTAGGCGCAGGTGTTGCGGCAGGAACAGATGACATTGCCAGCTTCTTTGCGCACGGGCTTTGGTCGGGCGCGGCCAGAAAGCTGTGCTTTTGCACGCATGATTTTGGAACCCTGTTTTCGCAATATGGGGCTTTCACAGATATACAATGCGTAATTTTGTTATGCATTGATTGACTCTCGGACCCTAGATTTCTTATCCTGCACAAGTGCGGACGATCATAGTTAGGACAAACCTTGCCCGCTGAGATCACCGATTACCGCACAAAATTCCGGCGCGGCCGGATGGGAAATGCGGGGACAGACGGATGAATGTGATTGTACAAACTGAGCGGATCGGAGAATTCACTTATCTCGATGCTGCGACCGAGACGTCCTTGCTGCGAAATGGCAAGGTGTACACGCGGCGCGACAACAGCGGATCAGATGATCATTGGGTTGGTGTCACCTTCGATAAACGCAAGATACCCGTACATGACGCCCGCGCATTTGATGGGGCAGGGCAGCACCGGCTGGGCCCCAATGGTTTTGAGCTGTTGCAGCAGCCGCTGGACGGCCCCGAGTTTGATTTTCTGGATAATCAGCAAGTGGTAGAGCGCTATTATCCGCAGTGTCAGGAGGTCATCCGTCAGTCCACTGGCGCACGGATCGTGGCCGCCTTTGATCACAATGTCCGTTCGGTTTCAGGTAATCGCAGCAAGCAACGTATCACAGGCGGCCAGCAGGTGCAGCCGCCGCTACATATGGTTCATGGCGATTACACCATGACCAGCGCCCCGCAACGGTTGTGTGATCTGACCCGACCACCGACCAGCAATGATACCTACCGCTTCACGCTGGCGGACGGGGCGGCGTTGCTCGACAAGGATGCAGTGGATCAGGCGATTGGCGCAGGACGGTACGCCATCATCAATCTGTGGCGTAGCATCGCCAGTGAGCCAGTGATGACCAACCCACTGGCGTTGTGCGACGCGGCATTGGTCTGCCCCGAGGATCTGGTGGTGTTTGAAATCAACTATGCGGACCGGATCGGCGAAAACTACTATGCCAAATATTCGGATCAGCACCAATGGCTGTTCTATCCCGAAATGACGCGGGATGAGGCGCTGTTGATCAAACAATGGGATTCAGCGGGGGAACTGTCGCGTTCTAAAGGGGCCCGGGCCGATAGCTCTCGACCGGATGGCGGCTCAACGTTCAGCTTCCACAGTGCCTTTGCCGATCCGTCGGTCGGAGACGACGCCCCGGACCGTTGGAGCATCGAGGTCCGCTGTGCTGTTCTCTACGATGTATAACCCCCGAAAAACCGCGAATTGAGAGATGCTATGTCGACTGTCTGTGCAATCGTTGGTGCCGGAGAGGGTCTGGGTACAGCTTTGGCGCGCAAATTCTGTAGTGAAGGAATGGATATCGCGCTGATATCGCGCACCGAAGAGGGAAGCGCCGCTGCCAAAGCCGCCGCTCTGGCAGCGCGGCCCGAGGCGCAGGTGAAGTATTACTGCGCTGACGCCACTGACCCCACGACATTGGAATATGCCTTGTTCGTCGCTGCCAGCGAATTGGGTCGGATTGATCTGCTGATCTACAACGTGCGGGATGCCTTTACCGCCATTGACCCGCTGGACATGACCTATGAGGCGCTAGAGGCAACCTTGCGGCTTGAAGTTGTCGGTGCTTTTGCAGCGGCAAAAACGGTCATGCCCGCGATGCGGGAGCGGGGCCAGGGCAGCGTGTTTTTCTCAAGCTCGACCGCCGCGTTCCGGGGATCAGGCAAGATGCCGCTTTATGCAATCGGAAAATTCGGTTTACGGGCGCTGTCGCAAAGTCTGGCACGCGCCTATGCCAAGGACGGTATTCATATCGTACATGTGCGTCTGGACTGTGATCTGGATGTACCGGTGATGCATGAACGCTATGGCGACCGCTATGACCCCGAGAAGCTGGCACAGCCGGATGACGTGGCGCTCAGCTATTGGCACACATATCTGCAGCCACGCTCCGCCTGGAGCAATGAGATCGAGTTGCGTCCTTATTCCGAAACCTGGACGTTCTGAGCGCCTGCGCTCATCTTTCGGGCCGGTCCTGCGCTACGGCTGGGCAGTAGGAGGGGGTGCAACCACCATGTCTGATGACCGAAAATCCGTCGACCGTGATCGCTTTCCACCATTTGGTGGACTCAAGGCGTTTTTTGAGGTGGCATTGGTGGGCAACACCGTGCGCGCAGCCGAACGCCTAGGTATATCGCCTTCGTCGATCAGCCATCAGCTCAAGGCGTTGGAGGCAGAGCTGGGCGTACGGCTGATCGAAAACCGCAAGGGTAAGCTGTATCTGCTGGCTGAAGGGGTCCGTTATTTCGACCGGATCAAGCAGCCGATGCTTGAGATTCTGCGCGCGACCGAAGCGGTTCGTTCCGCCCCCGGGCGCAAGCGGGTGTCGCTGACCCTGACACCTTCGTTTGCCGCCGGATGGCTGATGCCTCGGCTGCTGGATCTGGATAGAAAACACCCGGATCTTGAGATCAACCTGATCACCACCACGCGCGTTGTCGATCTGCTGCGGGAAAATATCGATCTGGCAATCCGGCGCGGATCAGGCGTGTGGGACGGATACATCGTCAAACCGTTGCTGGCCGAGGCCATCGTTCCGGTTATGTCCCCCGTGCTTTGGGACTCACTACAATGTGAAACGCTTTCAGAAGCTTTTCAGAAGGCACGGATACTGGTCAATACCACGGTCGAGGGCGAGTGGGATACATGGTGCGCCACGCGGGATCTGACGCCACCAGACCCGGAGCGGTTCTATGATCTGGAAACCTATGAACTGACTATTCAGGCGGCACAAGACGGGCTGGGAATAGCCTTGGGACGCAGGCCTTTGGTTGATCCGTTGCTGGAAACGGGTGCGCTTGTACAACCTTTCCAAACGCCCGAGATCAGCGACAGCGCATATTACATCGTGCATCGCGACACGGCGTTGAGTTCTGACGTCAAGCGCCTGCAGGACTGGCTGTTGTCGCAGGTCATGTGAATTTTATTCATATCCTTCTGAATTGTTTGCAGTACCTCGAATGCGCCGTGCTGCCTAGTCTGACGCTGGCAACAATCACGGAGTCCGCCATGGCGCAGGCCGAGACACAACAGTTCAGCGGCCCTTTGGCCGGGATACGCATCATTGATCTGACCACCGTCATTTCCGGACCGATGGCTACGATGATGCTGGCAGATCAGGGCGCGGATGTCATCAAGGTGGAACGCGCCGACGGCGATTATACCCGGCAACTGGCGACGCGACGCGGCGGGCACGCAGCCTCATTCCTGAATAACAATCGTAACAAACGCTCAATCGTTGTCGATCTCAAGAACCCCTCGGATTTGGAGGCGGTGAAACAGTTGGTGGCAACGGCAGATGTGTTCATTCAGAACTTTCGGCCCGGCGTTGCTGACCGGCTTGGGCTAGGATACGAGGCGCTGAGCGCAAAAAACCCCAGGCTGGTGCATATGTCCATCGCGGGATTTGGCTTTGATGGGCCATTGGCCGGGAAGCCAGTGTATGATCCACTGATACAAGCGGTCTCGGCCCTGACCACAGTGCAGGCGGGTTCGGACGAGGAACGTCCGCGTCTGGTGCGCACCATTTTGCCCGACAAGCTGACCGCTGTGCAGGCCAGTCAGGCCATAACTGCCGCGCTGTTGGCGCGAGAGCGGATCGGCAAGGGGCAGAAGGTGACGCTGTCAATGCTGGATACGGTGACTGCGTTCCTGTGGGCCTCGGACATGAACGGGCATACGTTCGTGGGAGACGAGATGGAGAAAGAGGAAAGCCAGTCTTTTCACGATCTGATCTATCAGGTGAAGGACGGCTATCTGAGCATCTCCATCATGCAGGACAAGCATTGGGAAGCGCTGGCTCAGGCCACCGGCCATCCGGAAATCCTAACGGACGAGCGCTTCAAAACGGCCGAAAGTCGCGAGGTTCATCGCTCCGCGCGGCTGGAGCTGACACAATCCATCGTCAGCCAGGCAGAGCGCGACATGCTGCTGACCGCTCTAGAAGCCGCCGGAGTGCCTTGCGCCCCGGTACTGACTCGGAAGGAAATGCGGACCCATCCTCAACTACAGGCGAACGGCACGCTGTTTGAATACGACCATCCCACTGCGGGGCGTTTGCGCCAAGCGCGTAACCCTGCAGTGTTCCACGGTACTCCGGCCAGCAATATCCGCCCGGCACCAGAACTGGGTGCACATACGGATGAGGTGCTGGTGCCGCTGATGCCGGATCGGATGGCGCGCTCGTCATGATTGATTTCTATTACGCCCCAACACCGAACGGCTGGAAGGTCGCCATTATGCTGGCAGAAGTTGGGCTGGCGCATAACACCATCCTGATGCGGCTGCCGCAAGGCGATCAGTTGCGGACCGACTTTCTGGCTATCAGTCCCAATGGCAGAATTCCGGCGATTGTCGATCATACTGCAGAACGCTCTCTACCAGTGTTCGAAAGCGGGGCTATCTTGTTGTACCTGTCGGACAAGACCGGCCTGTTCGGGGCCCGTAACCGGGTTGAGCAGAAGGAACTGACCGAGTGGATGTTCTGGCAGGCCGCCAATCAAGGGCCGATGGCAGGTCAGCTAAGCCATTTTGTAAACTACGCGCCAGATGGGCAGGACTATTCCCACAACCGCTACAAAGGTGAATACGAACACTCGCTCGCGGTGCTCGAAAACCGCCTGGAAGGGCGCGACTTCATCCTGTCGGATTATTCCATCGCGGACATGATGACGTTTCCCTGGGCCTTCATCGCCAAACCGTTAGGGGTGTCCTTGGACCAGTTCCCCAATGTGGCGGCCTGGCGTCACCGCATCAAGCAGCGCCCCGCTGTGCGCGCTGCGATCGACCTGCACAAAGACGCACAATTTTCCGAAGCAGCCAACGCGACCAACAATTCGGTTCTGTTCAACCAGTCGGCAGACCATCTGCGACGGTCGCAAGACCAGACTCCGACCTGACACAAAACAGGGCCACCAAATGCGCCTTGACCGACCGAGGGACACCCAACATGGAGACGAAGATATGCCAGAAATTTCAGGAAGCTGCCTCTGCGGGCAAGTCAGCTATAGGTCCACTGAGTCCGAGCCGAAAATGACAGCAATTTGTCATTGCCCCGATTGCCAAAAACAGACTGGTACAGGTTTCTCTGTGAATGTTCTGGTGCCGACCAGTTCAGTGGCGCTCAGCGGGTCGTCGCTTGGGCAATATGTGGTGGATGGGGCCTCGGGTTCGCCAGTGCGGCGTAATTTCTGCACCAATTGCGGATCGCCTCTGTCCACCGAACTGGACGCGTTCGACCACCTGTCTGCGATCAAGGCGGGAACGTTGAACGACAGTTCGTGGGTGCAGCCTACAGTTCAGATCTGGTGCGACTCGTCTCAGACATGGTCGGTGCTGGATGATGCGCTGCCGCAGGTCGCGAAAAATCCCGGCTGACCCTATAGTGATCGAAGGCGGTTATAACGATGGCCATCTTCGATGCTTAAGGCAAATAAAAGGAAAAACACCTTGAAACTTGCAGCAGTTCAGGCCGCACCGGTCTTTCTGGACCCGGCCGCCACCACCCAAAAGGCGCTTGCCCTGCTGCAAGAGGCCGCTTCGAACGGGGCGAAGACCGTCGTCTTCCCCGAGGTTTTCCTGTCGGGCTACCCGGTGTGGCTGCGCGCGCCTGAGGTGGCCCATAACGACGCGCTTCTGAAAATCGGTCATGTTGCCTATCTGAAATCCGCCATTTCGACCGACGGCCCCGAAGTCACGTCCCTCGTGGACGCAGCCCGGCGATTGGGTGTGTTCGTTTATGTGGGTATCGTTGAACGGACCGGCTCGGGCGGCTCGGTCTATGCTGCACTGGTGGCAATCCATCCCGAACAGGGCGTCGTCAGTGTGCATCGCAAGCTCAAACCAACCTTCCATGAACGGCTGATCTGGGCCGATGGAGATGGGCATGGGCTGCAAGTGCATGATTGGCAAGGGCTGAAATTCGGAGGTTTGAACTGCTATGAGAACTGGCAGCCGCTGGCGCGTCAGGCGCTGTACGATCAGGGCGAACAAGTGCATATCGCCACTTGGCCAGGAGATCTGGACGTGACTGAGAATATCACGCAGTTCATTGCGCTCGAGGGGCGGGTGTATTGCGTCTCGGTCTCGGGCCTGCTGCGGGTTCAGGACATTCCCGACAGTTTTCCTCTACGCGATCAAGTCATAAAAGGGCGGGATGTGATCAACGATGGCGGCTCAATGATTGCCAGGCCGGATGGTGCGTTGATTGCAGGGCCGGTGGTCGGCGAAGAGCAGATCCTCTATGCCGATATTTCTGCCGAGGCCATTTTAGGCGCGCGCCTGAAACTGGACCCCGCTGGCCACTATAGCCGCCGCGACGTGTTGAGCCTGGAGCACAATTCTCGGCGCTTGGATTGAGCGTCAAACCTGTTTAGTGAGACTGTTTTCGCGGATGGCCAGTACCGAAGAATAGGTAAACACCGAATAGGGCACGCAGTAAGTCATCATAATTTTCAGGGCCATGGTTGGATCGACATCCGCTGAAAACAACCGATCGCCATGGTTAATCGAAGCCAGCAAAGTACCGACGATCAACGCGATGCACATTGCCCGCCGTACCACCTCGCACCTGACGGCAAGCTGCAGTAACTTCGAGACTATCTCTTCGGACTTTGGTCGCTTGTTCGCTATTCTTGGTCTTCCGTTTCCAAAACCTAGCGATGGACCAGTTCAGAAGGGGAGGCTTAGCCTGTGCAGACATTTCATATCAGTCTGCCCAAGGTAAACGTCTGCTTGAAGACCGCGGTCATGACGCCGATTGGTTGAGAGAAGGCGGAAGCAGGGTAAGGCAACTGTCCGCCTTGACAAGCGTCGAGATTATGTTTGGCAGGCTCAAAGATTGGCAGCGTATGGCATCCAGATATGACAGATGTCCGAAGGTCTTTCTGGCCCCAGCCGTTGTCTATTGGCTATGTGCCCCGAACCTAGGCTAGCAAATCGAAGTTGCGTGCCAGATATTTTTGACTGACATGTAATTGTCCAGGCCTTCGGTTCCGCCTTCTCGACCATAACCACTGGACTTGACGCCACCGAAGGGTGTTTCCGGCATGGAGGCCTCCAGTGTGTTGATTGAAAGGTTGCCGACCTCGACCTCATCCACCAGCCGGTCGATATAATCGGCGCGATTGGTGAAGGCGTAGCCGGCAAGGCCATAGGGAACAGCGTTCGCTTGTTCGATGGCGTGATCCAACGAGCTGACGGGGTTGACGACTGCGACGGGGCCAAAGGGTTCTTCTTGCATGATGCGAGCATTGTCCGGCACGTTCAGCAGCACGGTGGGTTGAAAGAAGTATCCTATGTCGCCATGACGCGCGCCACCTGTGGCGACCGTGGCCCCTTTTGCGCGGGCGTCTTCGACAAGTTCGGTCAGTGCAGGGATACGGCGGTCGTTGGCGGTCGGCCCCATTTCCACACCATCGTCCATGCCATTACCGACGACGGTAGCCTGGGCGCGCTTCACAAAAGCATCGGCGTAGTCGTCGAAAATGCTCTCATGAGCAAAGAATCGAGTGGGAGATGTACAGACCTGACCGGCATTGCGCATCTTGCGCACAGCGCTGGAGGTCGCTGCCGTTTGCACATCAGTATCCTCGCAGACGATGACCGGCGCGTGGCCGCCCAATTCCATCAGCACACGCGTGTCATTCTGCGCTGCCAACGTGGTCAGATGGCGGCCCACAGAGGTTGAACCGGTGAAAGCGACGAGCCGAACAGGCTCCTGCGGGATCAGGTAAGCCGAGATGTCGGCCGGATTCCCGAAGACAAGGTTCAATACACCGGGCGGCAACCCTGCATCTTCAAAGGCTCTGGCAATGTGAATGGCGCCTGCGGGCGTTTCCTCGGCAGCCTTCAGAATCACGGAGCACCCCGAAGCCAGTGCGCCCGCGATCTTGCGTGCAGGCTGGCTCATCGGAAAGTTCCACGGAGAAAACGCAGCAACTACGCCAACGGGTTGGTGATGCACGGAAAACTTGTGACCACGGGCGGCGGGGATCACGCGGCCATAGGTCCGCATTGCCTCTCCCGCATCCCATTCGAAGAATTCCGCGCCACGGATCACCTCTAGTCGAGCCTGTTGCAAGGGTTTGCCATGCTCCAGCGTGATCGAGGTGGCGATCTCTTCCTGCCGTTCTCGCATCAGGGCGGCAGCACGCAGGATCGTATCAGCGCGGTCCCGTGGCGACGTGCGGCTCCAGAGCGCGAAACCTTTAACTGCGGCATCCAGAGCATCGTCGAGATCGCTCTGCCCGGCGCAGGGAAGGCGGCCGATTTCCTCTTCGGTGGCCGGATTGACCACCGGTATATCAGAGCGTGTCTTGCGCCACTCGCCCGCGATGAACAGCTTCATTTCTGGATACATGGACAGCCGCCTTTTGATTGACTGAACATTAGATCACCCGCCATGGGCATTCGCCTCAAGTGAATTGGATGAATACTGATATCAGAATGAGGAATATCAGCCCTGCCTCATTTGCGCCGCCAAGTGGAGCGCCGCCTTGAACGCCCGCCCCGCCGGGGACAAGTCATCATCGGCGCGCAACGAAACGCCGATTGGTCCATGACCGAAGGGGACCGTCCAGTCCAGCTCTACCAAATGGTCATTTTCGATGTCGTGGGCGACAACTTCGGCTGGCATCAGCCCGATCAGATCGCGCGACTGTAACAGGGTGCGGTTGGTCAGGTAAGACACGCTTTCGATCGAGACCGTAGGCACATATTGCTGTTGCCCGGTAAAGAAATGATCGACCTGCCGCCGCAATGTGGTTTCCAGCGGCGGCAGGACCCAGCCAAAAGGCTTGGTCTGGGCAAAGCTGACCTCAGCATTGCCCGCCAGAGGATGCGTTGGCCCGACTACGGCCAGAATGCGATCATCAAAAAGTTTTTCCTGCCTGATCTTGTCGCGATGACGGTGCGATGGAAGGCGCCCGACCACCATATCGATTTCTCCTGACAGCAATCCCGGCATCAGCACCTCATTGGTGCCTTCCACCACTTTGATCGCAACCTTTGGACGTTCGGTCAAAAGAACTTCAATAGCTGATGGCAACAGACTGGCAGAGGCTGCCAGCAGAGTACCAACGACTACGCGGCCGGCATTTCCTTCGCTCAGATCATCAAGTTCCTGAGCCGCTTGCGATATCTGCGCGAAAATCAGCTTGCCATGCCGGATCAAAGTTTCGCCAAAAACAGTCGGCCCGACACCGCGATTAGTGCGGTCGAACAGTTTGACCTCGAAATCCAGTTCCAGATCCTGGATCATCTTGGTGGCGGCGGGCTGAGATATCCCCAGCGACCGGGCGGCATTCTGGATGTTTCCGTGCGTTCCAACCGCCACCAGTAAACGCAACTGCCGTAGCTTAAGCCGAGTCAGCGCGCGCTCAACGATGCGAGCATGGCGTTCCATCACAAGGTGATCCTTAGGTCGATCTGGTCAAGCTTTGCCACTACGCTCATCGCGGCCAAGGCCGAAGACCGGGGGTTGTCGGGCAGGGAATTGCCATGGATTTGAAAATGAAACTCTCCAAACGTGCCCTTTGCGGTAACTTCATGAATGTTCTGCGTAATTGACGCATCCGCGATCAGGCGAACATGCGTCTCATCAAAGCCAAGCCCGGACAATGCGACGGCAGCCGCTACATTTGCATTCTTGGGGTAATCCAGCGCCGCGGCGCGGGCACTTCCTTCGAAATGCACCTGTGCCCCTTCTGATAAACCATCAAGATCCAGCTTGTCTTCCGCCGGAGAGCCACGCCACCCCTGCGGTGGCTTGCGACTGGTATAGGTTACAGTGCTCAGCCCGCCGACATTCGCCGCGCTCAGGCAATCCAGAGCACCGATAGCTCCGCTCGCCAGATACAGTCTTGAATTTCCTTCCTTGGCTGCCTGCGTAAGCGCGGATTGGATAGCCGCGTCTGCAAGCGCCCCGAGCGATACTGTGAGCATGTTGATACCGCGCGCCAGAATGCGGGGACCATGCTCCGCCAGCGCCGCGTGCCCTGCGCAATCAATCATCAGATCCAGATCATCTGGCAACGCTTCGACCGTTGCAACCTCCAGTGTTGCGTCGGGCGCCACTCGCTCAGGCCGCAGCAAAATGGCGGTAAGTTCATGTCCGCGATCCGCAAGGGCCGCGCGGACATATCGCGCAATGGCGCCTTTTCCGATCAATCCAACCTTCATTCCATTGTCATAGGTTAATCCAAATTGCACTGGAATTGAAAAGCGTCAGATATTCATTTTTTCGATACCCACTTACCGGCTTCACCTTGGACGCCGCCCGCGCAATGCAGTTTGTTAGCGGCAGCACATTCTACAGGTAGCGGCTCATGCAATATACAAAACACGAAGCGAAGGCTTATGCCCGCGAGAACATGACGGGCATCTGGGCGGCCGCTCTGAACCCGTTCAGAGAAGACCTCTCGCTGGATGAGGAAGGCCTGCGCGCCAATATCCGGCATTGGATCGACGACCTTGGCATTCAGGGCCTGTTTATCGCGGGCAAGCAGGGGGAATTCTGGGCGATGAGCCTGGAGGAGCGCAAGCGCAATATGACCATCGCGGTTGAGGAGTGCGCCGGACAGGCCGGGACGATCATGTCGATCTCGGATCAGAACCTAAATACGGCGCTGGAGCTTGGCCGCCACGCGCAGGATTGTGGCGCGGATTATGTTGTGGTTCATGCGCCGATGCTCAGCTTTTGTCAGGAACGTGGGGAGCTGCTCTATCAGTATTATAAACGCTTCTGCGATGAACTGGACATCGGCATCGCCATGTGGAGCCATCCTGACAGCGGCTATCTAATGCAGCCCGAGGAATGCGCGCGGATCGCGGATTTACCCAACATTGTCGCGATCAAATACTCGGTTCCGCGCGAGATGTATGTGCGCCTGAGCCATATGGTTGGTGATAAGATCCATGTCTCGACATCAGCTGAACACGAATGGCTGGACAACATTCTGGAGCTCGATTGGAAGCTCTATCTGTGTTCATCCCCGCCCTATCAGTTGCAGACGGCCAATGATCAGCGCATGAATGAATACACGCGGCTGGCATTTGAAGGCAAAGCAGAAGAGGCGCGGCGCGTCTTTGACAGCCTCAACCCAGTGCGGGATGCGATGAAGCGCACCAAACCGGCCAGCAAACCCACCGCTTTTGGCAAATACTGGCAAGAACTTCTGGGGCAGCATGGCGGGCGTGTCCGGGCACCTATGTTAGAGCTGACCGAGGCAGAGAAAGAGCTTATCCGCAACGGGTTCAACGAATGCGGACTGAAGCTTTGATATAAGTAAATCAGATACCTACTTACGGACAATTTCTTTGCAGCTATGGAGATTGTCACACAGAATTTTTCGCGATGGGAGAAGGTCATGTCAAAACTGTCCGCGTTCAACTTCAAGACCTGGATTGATGAACACCGTCATCTGCTTAAGCCCCCGGTGGGCAACAAGATGGTTTTCGAAGACTCTGACATGATGGTCACGGTTGTAGGTGGCCCCAACAAGCGCACCGACTATCACGACGATCCGGTCGAGGAGTTCTTTTATCAGCTTGAGGGTGATATGCTACTCAAGCTCTATGATGGCGAAGAATTCTATGATGTGCCGATCCGCGAGGGTGAGATTTTCCTGCTGCCGCCGCATGTGCGCCATTCGCCGCAGCGTCCGCAGGAGGGCTCGGTGGGGCTGGTGATCGAACCTAAGCGTCAGCAAGGGCAGTTCGATGCAATCGAATGGTACTGCTTTGAATGTCAGCACAAAGTATTCCGAGCCGAGTTTCAGCTGCAGTCCATCGTCAAGGACCTGCCACCGGTTTACGAGAAATTCTATGCGTCGGAAGAGGACCGAACCTGCCCGAATTGTGGTACCGTGCATCCGGGCAAGGAACCTCCTGAAGGCTGGGTAAAGCTATAATAGGTCAGAAAAAAGACAGGGAAAACGATGAAACACTTCGCCAAGATTATTACCTCGGCAGCCCTCGTGGCCGCGTCATCCGTTGCCGTGAAGGCCGAAGAATTTCGACTGGGGCTGATCACTCCGCCCCCACATATCTGGACCAAGGCCGCCGAAGCCTTCGGCGCTGAGCTGGCCGACACCTCGGGTGGTGCACACAGTGTTTCCGTCTTTCCGGCCCGCCAGTTGGGCAATGAGGCCGAGATGCTGCAGCAGTTGCAAACCGGTGCGCTTGATATGGCCTTCATGACGGTCGCCGAGGTTTCGAACCGGGCGCCCGAGCTTGGAGCGTTTTATGCACCCTACCTAGCCAATGATATCGGCCATGCGGGCCGCATTCTTCGCTCAGACACGGCCAAATCCATGCTTGAACCGCTGCCCGGGCAGGTGGGGGTCGTCGGTGTCGGCTATGGCATGGCAGGTCTGCGCCAGATCGTCAGTCGTGGGGAAATCGGCTCTGCGGAGGATCTTGCCGGGCTGAAATTGCGAATCACGCCTTTCACGCCGATTCTGGATTTCTACAACGCTGTTGGTGCCGCGCCGACCCCGATGCCCCTTCCCGCAGTCTATGATGCACTGGCCAATGGTCAGGTCGATGCCATTGACATGGATGCGGAACTGATCTGGGTCCTGAAATACTATGATCACGCTGATACCATCGTGCAGTCGGATCATATGATGTTCCCGATGGTCGGCCTTGTGTCCGCCAAGGTCTGGGCCGGGCTATCAGATGAGGATCGCGCCATGATCGGCGATCTGATGGCCAAACATGTGGACAGCACCATCGACAGCTATGTCGCCAACGAAGCAGGCTGGCTGGAGCAGATCGCAGGCACGGGCAAGACCTACACCAAAGTGGATGCCTCGTTCTTTGGCGATGCGATTGACGAATGGAATGCCACCTGGTCCGAAAAAACCTCGTCGCTTGAAGCTTTGCGCGCAACGGCAGCAGAAACCGAGTAAGGTTCAATACAGGCAGTGAACTGGGCGCGAGTACGCTCGCGCCCTTTTTTCGTGGGGAAGGGGCCATGTTGTATCGTGTGTCAGCCGCTTGGGCGCGGATCGAGTTGCAGGCCGCAGCTTTGCTGGCGGTCTGCGTGACGCTATTGATCCTTCTGAATGTTGCTACCCGCAATGTTGGGCAAGCGTTGTTCTGGGTCGACGAACTGGCGATCTATGCCATGGTCTGGATGACTTTTCTTGGCGCCTCGGCCGCGTTGCACTATCGCAGCTCGGTTTCGATTACGATCCTGTCCGATGTCGCGTCCCATCGATGGCGTCGTGTGATCCGCAAATGTGTCGATGTCATCGTCTTCGCCTTTTCGCTGGCGATGCTGTGGTTCTGCTGGCGATGGTTTCTGCCCGCCGATCTTGCCAGTGCCGGATTCGACACGGTGAAGTTTCAGGGCAGCACTTTCAACTTCATCTATGCTGAACCAACGCTGACGCTAGGCTTGCCGAAATATCTGTTTTGGCTGGTAATGTGGCTCTTTGCCCTTGGCGCGACGCTGCATTCAACGACGCATCTTTTGTCAGCGGCACAGA
The DNA here is from genome assembly GCF_056536265.1 of Ruegeria sp. AH3. Lineage (NCBI taxonomy): Bacteria > Pseudomonadati > Pseudomonadota > Alphaproteobacteria > Rhodobacterales > Roseobacteraceae > Ruegeria > Ruegeria sp. AH3. Next base: position 197,805 of record NZ_JBQFJL010000002.1, on the reverse strand, counting down.
CAGAGGACGCAGCATGAGCGCTGTACTTTTTCTGGTAGCGTTGCTGCTGTCCGTGCCCGTTGCCATTGTGCTTGCAATCACCGCGGTCTGGTATGTCTGGGAAAGCGGCAACACGGTTCTTTTCGACAGCTTTGCCCAGAAGATGTTCGGAGGGCTGGAAAATTATGGCCTGCTGGCCATTCCGCTGTTTATGCTGACCGGTGAATTGATGAACGAAGGTGGCATGACCCGCCGCCTTGTCGCGCTGGCACGTGTCTTTGTTGGCGGGTTTCGCGGAGGGTTGGCCTATATCAACCTGCTGGCCAATATGTTCATGGCTGCGATCATCGGCTCGGCCACTGCTCAGATCGCGGTGATGTCGCGCGCAATGGTGCCCGCCATGAAAGACGAAGGCTATGATGAGGGGTTTGCCGCAGCAACAACGGCGGCAGGGGGGCTTCTGGCCCCCGTCATTCCGCCTTCGATGATGTTTGTCATCTTTGGCGTTCTGGCCCAGATCCCCATCGGGCAAATGTTTATTGCCGGAATCATTCCCGGGCTTCTGCTGGCACTGTGCTTTGCGCTGGTGATAACGCTAATCGGCTGGTCGCAGCAGTTTCCAAAAGGCGAGTGGATGTCGCGCAGCGAAGCCGTACGCGCATTGCTTCAGGCTCTGCCAGCGATGCTGGTACCGGTGTCCATCATCGGGGGCATCCTGCTGGGCATCGCAACACCAACGGAATCCGCCGCCGTTGCTTCGCTTATAGCCTTTCTTATCGGCTGGCTGGTCTACCGTGATCTTGACCCGCAAAAATTGGGCGAGATGTTCAGGCGGACAGCCTCAAATGCGTCGATGATCCTGTTCATGATCGCAGCGGCCAGCGTCTTTGGTTGGGTCATCATCTATGAAGAATTGCCGCAGAAACTGGCTGATCTGATCACATTGATCACTTCGGATCCCTTCATGTTCCTTTTGATCGTCAACGTGGCGCTTCTGTTGATCGGCATGGTCATCGACGGTATCGCCGCGATCATCCTGATCACGCCCATCCTGCTGCCCATCGCGACCGGCTCTTATGACATCAGCCCCTATCAGTTCGGGGTCGTAGCCTGCCTGAACCTCGTGCTCGGGCTTTTGACGCCGCCTGTCGGCATAGGTCTTTATATTGCATCTTCCATGAGCGGAACCACGCCAGGTGCGATTCTGAAATCGCTCTGGCCGTTTTTGATCGCAGTGGCCGCAGTTCTAGTTCTGCTGAGCTATTTTCCAAGTTTGTCCACGTTTCTGATCTGACAGGGCACAAGATCGCAGCCGTAGATACCTGGTGGAGCCATATCATCACGCACATGCGTCAACCGTGGTTAGGGCGAACAGGTCTTATAGGCCCGACAATCAAGCGAAGTACCCCGTGCTGAGATAAGTGAGAAAACGTCTGTTTGCACGACATGAGCAAAATACGCTGCAATCGTGCAGGTATCACCGGAGCCGGAATTCAGCTCCGGTGACATTTGTCAGCTCTGTTTGGGTTCCACAGGTATGTAGAGGTCACCACCTTCACGGAACCGCGCGGCCATTGCCTCCATTCCTTCCTTCTGCGCCTCAGACCGAATGTCGTGGCTGATCCGCATTGAGCAAAATTTCGGCCCGCACATGGAACAGAAATGCGCCACCTTGTGCGCCTGTTTGGGCAGGGTTTGATCGTGGAATTCACGTGCGGTGTCCGGGTCCAGCGACAGGTTGAACTGATCCTCCCAGCGGAACTCGAACCGGGCGCGGGACAGGGCATCGTCGCGACGTTGCGCACCCGGCAGGCCTTTGGCCAGATCGGCCGCATGGGCGGCAATCTTATAGGTGATCACGCCGGTTTTCACGTCATCCCGGTCGGGCAGGCCCAGATGCTCCTTGGGCGTGACATAGCAGAGCATCGCGCAGCCGAACCAGCCGATCATCGCCGCGCCAATGCCGCTGGTGATGTGATCATAGCCCGGCGCGATGTCTGTAGTCAGGGGGCCAAGCGTATAAAAGGGCGCTTCGCGGCAGCACTCCAACTGCTTGTCCATGTTTTCCTTGATCTTGTGCATGGCCACGTGGCCGGGGCCTTCGATCATCACCTGACAATCCTTGGCCCAAGCGATCCTGGTTAGTTCGCCCAGCGTCTCAAGTTCGGCAAACTGTGCCTCGTCATTTGCGTCTGCAATAGAACCGGGCCGCAGGCCGTCACCGAGGCTGAATGATACGTCGTAGGCACGGCAGATGTCGCAGATCTCTTCGAAATGTTCATAGAGGAAGCTTTCCTTGTGATGATGCAGGCACCACTTGGCCATGATCGAGCCGCCGCGGGACACGATACCGGTGACGCGGTTTACAGTCATCGGCACCATATGGAGCCGAACGCCCGCATGGATGGTGAAATAGTCCACCCCCTGTTCCGCCTGTTCGATCAGCGTGTCGCGGAATACCTCCCAGGTCAGGTCCTCGGCGATGCCATTCACCTTTTCCAGCGCCTGATAGAGCGGAACAGTACCGATCGGGACGGGTGAATTGCGGATGATCCATTCGCGGGTATTGTGAATGTTGCGCCCGGTGGACAGGTCCATCACCGTGTCCGCGCCCCAACGGATTGACCAGACCATCTTGTCCACCTCCTCTTCCATCGAGGAGGTCACAGCCGAAGTACCCATATTGGCGTTGATCTTGACCAGAAAATTGCGCCCGATGATCATCGGTTCGCTTTCGGGATGATTGATGTTGGCCGGGATGATCGCGCGGCCTGCGGCAACCTCGTCCCGCACGAATTCCGGGGTCACATAATCTGGTATGTTGGCACCCCAGTCATTGCCTTCGCGTTGCTCGGCCACAGCCTCGCGCAGTTGGTTTTCGCGGATGGCGATAAATTCCATCTCCGGGGTGATAATCCCGGCGCGGGCATAGGCCAGTTGCGTCACTGCCTTGCCATCCGTGGCGCGCAGCGGGCGCGGACGGACCGGGAATTCCGGGGTCAGCCGATCCCCGTCGACAAAGCCATTATCCTCGGGTTTGATCTCGCGCCCGTCATACTCCTCGACATCGCTGCGCGCCTCGATCCACTTTCGGCGCAACGGGGCCAGACCTTGTCGAATATCAGTAATCACATTCGGATCAGTGTAGGGACCCGAGCTGTCATAGACCGGCAGCGGCGGTTCACCGGCCGTTGGATGGACCGAGATTTCGCGCATCGGGACGCGCACATCAGGGTGCCGCGTGCCACTCACGTAAATCTTGCGCGACGCTGGTAATTCACCCGTGGTGATCTTGGGATTGGGGACGTTCATTATGGTGCTCCTCAAGCAATTCAACTCAAAAAGACACCAGATGAGTCGTGGCTTGGGGAAACGAGAGGGCGTGGAGCCCCCTTGTTCGGAGAGCGCCTGCCCGGTTTCCGGCCTGCGCACCCTAGCTTCCTACGCCAGTGTCAACTGGGTCAGGTTCAAAGGGTCGCGTCGCCGGGCAATGCCCCGTCAGCCTCTCAGTCCCCTTGGTGGGACTCCCCTGCGTGCGAAATTTGTATTGCATGTTGTGCGGAGTAACAACGCATAGGTGTCACCTTCACCATCATTTGGACGAAGAACTTCGTGACAGTTGATTTGTTGCGGCACCGGGGCAGCTTGAATCATACCTCTTGGCGGTGAACCCCTTTTGTCAATAAGACCTAAGTCCGACCAGAAGCGGCGGATTTACTTCAAGGTGTGAATACCAAAGGGATCGCGACTTTAGGCAGGTTGGAAACGATCACGCGTTCGGTTGGCGAAGGCGACCAGCGAGAGCATTACGGGGACTTCAACCAGAACGCCTACAACCGTCGCCAGAGCTGCGCCTGAATTCAGCCCAAACAGGCTTATGGCGACGGCAACGGCCAGTTCAAAAAAGTTGGAGGTACCAATCATCGCGCAAGGAGCCGCGATACGGTGCGGGACCTTCAGCGCATAGGCCGCCCCGTATGCCAGGGCAAAGATCCCATAGCTTTGTATCAGAATCGGGACGGCGATCAGGACGATGACCATCGGTTTGGACAGAATCGTCTGGCCCTGAAGACCGAACAGGATCACCACCGTCGCAATCAGCCCCATTACGGACCAAGGTTTGACTCGGGCCGAGAAGCTGTCGATGGCCTCTGACGATCCAAGCCGCTTACGGGTGATCAGACCGGCGATCAAGGGAAGGATGACGTATAACACGGTGGCCAGAACCAGTGTCTGCCACGGGACTGAGATATCGGTGACCCCTAGCAAAAAGGCGACGATAGGCGCGAATGCAACAACCATGATCAGGTCGTTGACCGAAACCTGAACTAGCGTATAGGTGGCGTCGCCTTTGGTCAGCTGCGACCAGACGAAGACCATTGCGGTGCACGGCGCGGCACCTAACAGGATCAAGCCAGCGGTATATTGCGCGGCGTCTTCGGGCTCGATCCATGGCGCAAAGACATGGTCGAAGAATAGTACCGCTAGAAGGGCCATGGTGAACGGTTTGATCAGCCAGTTGACTGTTAGTGTGACGATCAGGCCTTTCGGTTGGCGTGCAACACCTGCGACCGCGCCGAAATCGACTCCGACCATCATGGGATAAACCATGGCCCAAATCAAAACGGCCACGACAAGGTTGACACTGGCAACCTCGGCCGAAGCCACAAGCCCGACTAAACCGGGTGCAGCCAGACCGATCAGCACACCTGCGACCATGGCGAGGGCGACCCAGACGGTTAAGTAACGTTCGAAGATGCTCATGAATATGCCTCTTTAGTCTGGTCTTGCAGTTTGCCGGATATGAGCGCAGCTAAGGCAACCATTGCAGCCGCCGTGCCTAGCACAAGGGGTAGCCCGCCGATCTGATAGGTGAAGCCAGACAGAACGGTTCCGACAAGGCGGCCTGTCGCGTTGGCCATATAGTAAAAGCCTACATCCATTGTGACCCGCTCGGACTTGGTGAAGGCGAGGATCAGGTAGGAATGCAGTGAAGAGTTGACGGCGAAGATCGCCCCGAACACCAGCAGACCAACGACCAGCGTGATCGTCAGCCAGGTCTCAGGACCAGATGACAGCCAGACAGCCAGCGTCAAAGCCGCAAGAACGCAGAACAGTGCTACGGCCCAGTTACGCGCAGCGCGGATCAGGTCTTCTTCGGAACGGTTCGTGGCGCGCAGGATTTTGGGTGCGCTGGCCTGAACTGTTCCGTAAAGGATGATCCAGAATGCCATGAATGTGCCGATCATGAAAAACGCGCTGCGGTTGCCCACTTCGGTGCCGTCGGACAAGACCGCGTAGAAATAAATCGGGATTCCGACGACGAACCACACATCCCGCGCACCGAACAGAAAGACACGCGCGGTCGACAACCAGTTCACATTGGCAGATTTTGAGAACACCTCGGAAAACTTCGCGCCCTTACGCCCTTTGGGCAGGCCCGGCGGCATAAATCGAACGACGGCGAACAGGATTACCGCAAGCACGGCCGCCATGACCAGGATGGCCGCCTGAAATCCAAGCGTGGCCAACATGACAGCGCCTAGCAAGAAACCCAGACCCTTGACTGCGTTCTTGGATCCCGTCAGCACGGCCACCCAGCGGAACAACCCGCCGCCTTCTGCGGGCGCAAGCAGTTTTACAGCGGATTTCGAAGACATCTTGGCCAGGTCTTTGGCCACTCCGCTCGCCCCTTGCACGATCATGACAAAGGCGACAGACGCACCAACCGCCCAGTCGGGGTTTAGTTGTGTCAGAGCCAGAAGCGCCAACACTTGCAACCCAAGCCCCGCATAAAGCGTCGATGTCAGCCCGAAGCGCGCCGCGATCCAGCCCGCCGCAAGGTTCGTCACCATCCCTGCGATTTCATAAAGGACAAACAGATAAGCCAGCTGTATCGGCGAGAAGCCCAGCGTATGAAAGTGCAACAGCACCAGCATCCGCAGTGCGCCATCCGTCAGCATAAAGGCCCAATAGGCCGCGGTGACTGCGATATAGGCTGACAGTCCCTCTGGCCGTTCGGTCACAGCGAGGACCCAACCATCAGCGCAACATCGACCAGACGATAAGCATAACCCATCTCGTTATCGTACCACGCATAGATCTTCACCTGAGTTCCGTTCACCACCATGGTCGAGGGCGCATCAATGATCGAAGACCGCGCGTCATTGGTGTAATCGGTGGATACCAAAGGCCGGGTTTCATAGCCCAGAATACCCTTCAGCTCGCCTTCGGCGGCGGCTTTGAAGAAAGCGTTGACCTCTTCAACAGTGGTTTCACGCTCAACCTCAAACACGCAATCGGTCAGCGAGGCATTCAGCAAGGGAATCCGGACGGCATGGCCGTTCAGCCTGCCTTTCAGTTCGGGATAGATAAGCGTGATTGCCGTTGCCGAACCTGTGGTGGTCGGGATCAACGAATTCAGCGCCGATCGCGCGCGGCGCAAATCTTTTGCGGGGCGATCGACGATAGTTTGCGTGTTGGTCACGTCATGGATCGTGGTCATCGAACCGTGACGAATACCAAGGTTCTCGTGGATCACCTTAACCACTGGCGCCAGGCAGTTGGTAGTGCAAGACGCTGCCGTCACGATATGATGCGTGTCGGGGTCATAAGTGTTCTCATTGACGCCCATGACAATATTGGCGGTGGGGCCATCCTTGACCGGGGCAGAGACAACAACCTTTTTTACACCCGCTTCGAAGTAAGGAGCCAGCTTCGCCTCGGTCTTAAAGACGCCGGTACAGTCAATAACGACATCGACGCCGTCGAATAGAAGATTGGTCAGATCCTTGGTGCCAACGAAGGGCAGGCGTGTGCCATTGATCGACACACTACTGTCGTCATGCGCGAACTCTGCATCCCAGCGACCATGCACCGTGTCGAACTCCAGCAGATGCGCATGCATCTCGGGATCACCGACCGCGTCATTGATCCAGGCGATGTTTGCACCTTTTTCAAGCAATGGCTTCAGGGCCAGTTTCCCCATCCGGCCCAGACCGTTTACCGCGTAAGTCGTCATTTCGCGTCCTCAAGTTGCGTCCTGCCGATGTCATCCACGGCGGATTGCAATGCGATCCGGTCAAGGCTTTCGACCGGCAAAGAGGTAAAGGCCTGAATACGCCGCTTGAGCGCTCCGTAAGCGTTCTGGAATGCGAGGCTTTTTTCAGCATCAGTGCCTTCGGCTTTCACCGGATCTTCCATACCCCAATGACCGCTAATTGGCTGACCGTCCCAGGCAGGGCATTCCTCGTTTGCAGCCTTGTTGCAAACAGTGAAGACAAAATCCAACTGGGGTGCGTCCGGGCCGGAAAACTCAGCCACGTTCTTGGATCGCAGCACGTCAGTGTTGTGTCCTTTGTCTTTCAGGACCTGCACCGCAAACGGGTTTAGTTCCGAAAAGGGGCGTGTTCCTGCAGAATAGACGTTGAACCTGTCTCCGGCGATATCTCGCAGCAGCGACTCGGCAAAAATAGAACGCGCCGAGTTGCCGACGCAGATGAAAAGTACGTTGAATTTCCGATCTGTCATTGTGCCTTTTCCTTGCTCCAGGGGCATGCAGATATCAGGGCGACCACGGCAGCAATCGTTCAACAAAAAGCCGAGCATGTGCTGCACGTTCTTCATATCAACTGAATAGAGCAGAGAAGTGCCGACACGTTCCTGGGCCACCAATCCGGCCCTTAGGAGCGCATTGAGATAGCTCGACAGAGTACTGGCCTTGATGCCGAGTTCAGACGCCAACTCGCCTGCAGGTACCTTGTCAGGAAAACGTCGCATTAGCATGCGAAACACTGACAGGCGCTGCGGGTGGCCAAGAGCTGAGAGTTGATTCGATACTACTTCTACCATATTTCGCGAAATATCGAAATATAAACTATACGTCAACGGTTCTATTTTCATGCTCGAACCGACCGCATCACGGCTTAAAAGCGCAAGTGAAAAACTCAACCATTAGCGCTTGGCTGGATATAGATTCAGATTCCGGAGCCACGGCATATGGCCGACGACGCTAGCTTCGAATAATGCGTTGCAACCTATGTCGCCGGGCTCGCCATTTGCGGGCATCATTTTGAGTGGACCGCGTAATAGAACGGGTTCTCGGCATAGTCGTGCAAGAATTGCCGCACTTTAACGTCAAGCGCGAACGGTCGTATTTTCTGTTTGGCTAGTGACGGCGCGCATTAATCCTACTGCAGCTTGTGTGCCATCTATCAGAGGTACAGGAACAGAAGGGCCGATTTTGCGGGCGAAACCGGCCAATGGACCTCCTCCGAGAACGATAGAAGACGCGCCTTGGGCGGCAAGGTGTCGGCATTTTGCGCTCAAGGCGTCATGCAAGCGGGATTGCACCGTTCCGGGATCACCTTGATCACCACCAGTGACGGACGCGATGCCTATCAGCGCGTCGGTAAGGCCCAGTTCTTTGACTTTTTGAATAAGCGGTGGGGCGACTCTGTCACCGAAGGTTACGATCCCAAAATTGCCGCCTAAAGCGTGGGCAGCGGTGAAGGCAGCGCTGGCGATGCCAATGACTGGCGTATTGGGTCGAAGGCGTCGGATGTCTTGGGCGCCTGTATCGCCGAAAGAGGCCAGAATGATCCCGTCGCATGGCTGATCATGAGCGTCAACGGCGGCTTTCACGCCATCAACCGCCAGGCGGGTATCGGCATCCGTCACGATGAGTTCCGGACCGAACGCAGCTGGCATAGTTGTGAAGACATCACCTGGCGACGCCACGGCATCTGCGGCCTCTTTGATCTTGGCGGTGACGCCTTCTGACGTATTCGGATTTACAATCAGCAGCCGCATCAGAGGATCACCGACGGTAGCCAGAGAGAAATGAAGGGAAATAGGTTAGTCAGGATCAAGGCAATGATCATCGCGCCAATGAACCAGAGCATCGAGGGGATGATCTTCGCGATGGAAATCTTCGCAATGGCGCAGGTGATCAGCACGACCGATGCGACGGGGGGAGTCTGCTGGCCAATCCCTAGGTTAATCGTGAGGATCAAACCGAAATGCACCCTGTCGATTCCAAGCTGATCGGCAAGCGGCAGAAAAATCGGGACCAGCATCAGGATCGCTGGTGTTCCGTGGATGATGGTGCCTGCCAGCAGGAAGAAGATGTTAATAGCGGCCAGAACCACCCAGTAATTCTCGGAAATACCCAAAATAGCATGAGCGATATCCTGCGGAATACGCTGGTTGGTTAGATACCATCCCAGAAGTGTCGAGGTTGCCACGATAAACATGAGCATTGCTGACCGTTTGCCCGCGACTCGCAGCGTGTCGATCAACGTGCCGATCCGAACTGTCCGGTAAAACACTGCGGCCAGAACGATTGACCAGAACGCGGCAATGGCGCCGGCCTCGGTGGCGGTAAAGATCCCGCCCAGAATACCAACGAGGACCAGCACGGGCAGCGTCAGCGGAATGAGCGCGTCCTTACCGGTCTCTGCAACGCGTGAGAAGGAAAACGCACCTTCCGTTGGATAGTTGCGCCGGACTGCCAACATATAGGTTGTGCCCATCAGCAGCGCACAGACGAGCAAACCTGGCACAATGCCCGCAGCGAACAGTTCCGCAATCGATGTATTGGCCACATAAGCATATAGAATGAGGTTCAGTTATGGTGGCACTATGATCGCCATGGTCGCTGATGTGGAGGTGACAGCCGCAGCAAAAGCCGCCGGATATCCTCGCTTGCGCATCTGCGGGATCATTACCGACCCAATCGCCGCAGCATCTGAGGTGGCGGTGCCGGAGATTTCTGAAAAGAAGAGCGATGTCAGAATATTGACGTGTGCCAACCCGCCCCGGATGTGTCCGACAAGGGACGATGCAAAGGCGATCAGTTTCTCGGCGATCTTGCCCTGATTCATAATCTCGCCTGCAATCATGAAAAGCAGCGCTGCCACCAGCAGATAGTTGTTGGCCCCTCCAAAGGGGATCAGCCCGATGATCTGCGGTGCAACTGCAGGATCAAGCAAGATCATGGTTGCCGCCGTGACGCCAAGCACGAAAGCGATTGGCAATCCGGCAATCAGAAGGGTGACGAGGAGAATCAGGATGATCCAGCCAGGGTCAAGAAACATCAGGCGTCGCTTTCGGGTAATAGATCGTCAGGGTGGATACTGCCGGTCATGATGCCGACAAGGCGTACGGCGCAAAAGATCACGATGAGCACCCCCCCGACCGCCATTGTGCCGCGAAACAGGATCATTGGCAGATCAATAGAGATCAGCGACCGGCCCGCAAAACTCTCTGCGGCAATCCCGCCATACCAGGCCAGCAGTGCTCCGAAGCCGCCCATAAGGATCAGGTTGGCCATGGTAACCACACGTTTCAAGGCTTCTGGAAAAACGCGTAATACGGCGTCAAAGCCCAAATGTTCGTTTGTCCGGGTTAGATAGGCCGCGCCGATAAAGGTCAGAGCCGCCAACATGCGTGCCGGAAGCTCTTCACCCCAGGACACACTGTCGTTCAGGATGAACCGGGCAAAGACCGCCCAGTTCAGAAGCAAAAGCAATAAACCCGCCATGGCTACGACCAGCGCGTCGAGCGCTGCGGTGATCCATCTGTCACCAATTTGGATAAGCGTGGCCAAGTGGTTCATGAGCCTACTCGATACCCAGAGCAGTCTTGGTCGCTTCGATCATGTCCGCGCCAATCACGTCAACAAACGTAGGGCTTTCATAAAGCGGCGCGGCTGCGGCTTGGAATGCAGAAAAGTCGATCTCATTCACTTCCAGCTTGTCCGACAATGCAGCGATGGTTTCGGTATCCGTTTTTTCACCCCATTCGAACGTCCAGGATGCAACTTCATTTGCCACTGTCATCAGCGTTTCTTTTAACGCGGGATCGAGGCTGGCCAGATAGGGTTCGCCAAAGACAAGGAATGTCGGCAGGTAGACGTGGTTTGATAGCGACATATAGCCTTGCACTTCGTACAGCTTAGCCGTGTCTACCACGTTTGCCGGATTTTCCTGTCCGTCGATGGTGCCCTGATCAAGCGCCGAATAAACTTCGCCAAACGAAAGCGGTGTTGCATTTGCGCCAAGCGTGTTGAACATTTCAACGCGTTGCTTGTTTGTGGGGGTGCGGATTTTCAACCCTTCCAGATCATCGGGCGTCACAATCGGGCGCACCTTATTGGTGATCTGACGAAAGCCATTGTCCCACATCGCAGCAAGCACCATGCCGCTACCATCGAACCCATCGGCAAGCATTTCACCAGCGGGGCTCGCCGCAAAAACTTGCACGGCGGAACGGTCTTCAAAAAGATATGGCAGATCGAAAATCGCTGTGCGCGAATTGATCTGGCTCACAGCAGAGGCAGACAATGAGGTGTGGTGCGTGCCTAGTGACAGGCCCTGCAGCACGTCTTCTTCCTTGCCAAGCGTGTTTGACATGAAGATCTGTACGTCGATTTCTCCGGGTGCAGCTTCTTCGACACGCCGTTCGTATTCTTGCAGGAAGACATGCGCAAAAGAGCCCTCCGGAAGAGACGAATTGATCTGAAGGACAGCCTCAGCGGCGACGGAAAATGGGAAAACAGCAGCAACTGTTGTCATTACAAAGTATCGTGTTATCGGTCGGGCTCCTCGTGAGAGACAGTGAAGATTCGTATTGATAGTATGAAAAAAAGTTTTTCACATAATGTGAATTATGAAATAGTATTTTCACATCATGACACGCGATTTGCTTCAACTGAGCAGGCAAGGCCTGTTGGAGAGTGTTTTTGGACAACCGAAAAACAATCTATCCGGATATGCGTGTTTAGAGTTCGGCGAACCGACCGTGGATGTCTTCGATCTTGGCAAGTCGGTTTCGGCCCTCGGTGCCGGAACGCTCCAAGGCTCGCGCCGCGATCAAATTACAAACCGCCAGTACGCCCGTGTGATCAAGCAGGGGCCCGTTCGATGCGGTAACGCAGGTGAACCGCCACGTCACCGGAAGTGCTTCTATTGCAGGGGCGTCGCCAATAAATGCTGTTCTGGTTCCTGCATCAAGCGCTGCCGCAGCGAGAGTCGCCGCGTTGCTTGGCGCCCGGCGCAATCCAATCAGCATCAGCACGTCTTGGGGGCCAAAACTTGCGGCGGTTTCGGCCAGAGTTTCGCCCGGGTTAGGGACAAGGCTGACCTGCGGCAGCACTTGGCAGGTTTGCCACGAAAGGTAATTCGCCAGCGGATAACCGGACCGAAATCCAGCGACCCAAAGGCGCGGTGCGGCGTACATGGCTTCGACAAGATCGTTCAGGGCCTGATCGTCCAATGCTTCGAACGTCTTTTCCAGGTTGCGTCGAGATTGCTCCAGATGAGGCGCTATAGCATTCCCCTCCGACGTGCCTCCCGCCGCCAGCCGATGCAATGCGGCACCGGTTTGTCCTTCATTACGAACCGCCTTACGCGCGTCTTCATAGGATGCGTACCCGATCTTGCGGACGAACCGGGATACTGTGGCATTCGAAACGCTTGCCAAACCGGCGATTTCGGAAGCTGAATAACCCGCCAAGTCGCCCGGAAAACTAAGTATCGCTTCTGCCAACCTCCGCTCGCTTGGGTGAAGCTCTGGCAAACTGGCGCGCACACGCGCAATGAATGACTGTGATGACGCATTTTTCATATATGCAAAATGCGTTTCATAAATCCTCGTGTAAAGCGCTCGATCGTTTGTCTGTGCTCAACCAGAGTTAGCCAAGCCAAAACGGTGACCGCGTGGCCGGGCCTTTCGACTAACATTGCCGCAGCCAAAGAACAGGTGATGGAAAGTCCGTCCGCTTTCTTCGCAGTCACATAGTAAAATAATAATTAAAAGTTATCAAAAAATGCCATTCATTAGATATCGTTGATCATTTTTACTGTTGCTGCTAAATCTCGCACCATGACTCAGCTTTCAAAAACAATCGCCAACACGCGTTACAAATACCTTGGATCAGAGGGACTGGAGACGGTTCATTTCGAGGGCCAGGCTTTTCTGAAGGTTTCACCTGAGGGCGTCAGAACGCTTACGTCTACCGCATTCGCGGAAGTGTCACACCTATTTCGCGCCAGTCACCTTGCGCAGTTGGCAGACATTCTGGAGGACGCCGAAGCCTCGGCCAACGATCAGTATGTGGCATTGGAGTTACTCAAAAACGCCGTGATTTCAGCAGAAAGGGAATTTCCCAGCTGTCAGGACACGGGCACGGCCATCATCCATGGCAAGAAGGGGCAGAACGTGTTGGTTCAGGGCGATCTGCACGAGGCCGTGCGTGAAGGTGTACGAGACACTTGGGAGACCCGCAATCTGCGGTTCTCTCAGATGGCGCCGTTGACTATGTTCGAGGAGCAGAACACCGGCACCAATCTACCCGCACAAATCGACATTGAGGCCCATACCGGCGACGCCCTTGATTTCCTGTTCATGGCCAAGGGCGGCGGATCGGCCAATAAGACCTTCTTGTTTCAGGAAACTCGCAGGTTGCTGGAACCTGAGCGTATTTTGGATTTTTTTGATGAAAAGATCAGGACTTTGGGCACCACCGCTTGCCCGCCCTACCACCTGGCCATTGTTGTTGGCGGCTTGTCGGCCGAGCAATGTCTGAAGACAGTGAAACAGGCCTCGGCGCGCGAACTGGATGACCTGCCGACGACCGGCAGCCCGGATGGCCGCGCCTTTCGGGATATTGAACTTGAGGCGCAGATTCTGGACCTGACCCGCAATATGTCCCTGGGGGCACAATTCGGGGGCAAGTATTTCTGCCATGATGTGCGCGTGATCCGATTACCACGCCATGGTGGCAGCCTGCCTGTCGGGATGGGGGTCAGTTGTTCGGCTGATCGGCAGATCAAGGGGCGCATTGACCGAGACGGTATCTGGCTGGAGCAACTGGAACATGATCCCGCCCGCTTTCTGCCCACGGAAGATTTCGGGGCACAGCCTGCGACCCGGATCAATCTGGATCAGCCAATGGACGGCATTTGCGCGGCGCTGTCCGATCTATCCGTTTCCAGTCCTGTTCTGTTGTCCGGTACGATGATTGTTGCCCGGGATCTAGTTCATGCGGAACTCGCCCGATTGGTCAATGAAGGCCGGGACTTGCCCCGCTATATGCTGGACCATCCGATATATTATGCGGGTCCGGCCAAAACGCCTGACGGACATGCCTCGGGGTCATTTGGTCCTACGACCGCAGCCCGAATGGACCCATATGTACCGGAACTGCAGGCACATGGTGCGTCACGGGTCATGATCGCCAAAGGCAATCGGGCGGTGTCGGTTGTGCAGAGCTGCCAGCGTTATGGCGGATTCTTTCTGGGCTCGGTCGGCGGCGCGGCAGCGGTGTTGGGCAAGGATGTCATCAAAAGCATTGAAGTTCTTGATTTCCCGGAATTTGGAATGGAAGCCGTTTTTCGCATCAAGGTCGTGGATTTTCCCGCATTTGTGATTATTGACGACAAAGGGGGCGATTTCTTTACACGCAAGCCGAACCTTTGAAGAATAGGAATTGCGATGTCACCGTCGTCTGAAAAGATCACCTTACGCCAGTTGCAGATTTTTCTGGTTGCGATCGAAACCCGCAGCTTTGTGCGCGCAGCTGAGAGGTTGTCGCTGACACCACCTGCAGTATCAATGCAGATGAGCCGTTTGAGCGAGGCGTTTGGCGCGCCTCTGTTCGAAAAGTCAGGGCGCTCGGTCATTCCCAGTGAGGTGGCCACCGCCCTTGTGCCCTATGCCGAACGGATGACGGAAACGTTGTCCGAGGCGGTTGATGTGGTGCAGATTATGCAGGGTAAACTGGATCACCGTGTGCGGGTCGCCATGGTCTCGACAGCGCGCAATTTCGGGCCGCATCTGTTGGCGCAATTTCAACAGCAGCATCCCGAATGCGATCTGCAGTTCAAGATTGCAAACCGTCGTGAGGTAATCGCGATGCTGGATGACGGTCAGATCGATTTGGCGCTGATGGGGCGCCCACCGAGGCGGCTGGAAACGACCTCACACCAGTTTGCCAAGCACCCATATGTCCTGATCGGACATCCGGACCATCCGCTGGTACGATCCAGCCGCATCCGCCGGTCAGATTTGCCTGCCCATAATTTCCTGGTGCGCGAGAAAGGGTCGGGAACACGTATGGTACACGAACATTTCTTTTCCGATTCAGGGCTGCCGCAGCCCCGAGCGCAGGAAATGGAAAGCAATGCCAACATCAAACAGGCGGTCATGGCGAATATGGGATTGGCTTTCATATCGGCCCATACGATTGCGCTGGAAATCATGGCGAACAAGCTCAGGATTCTGAATGTCGAAGGCATGCCGGAATACCGCGATTGGTTTGTCCTTCATCTTCGCGACAAGCCCTTGCGCCCTGCTGCGCGTGCCTTTCGGGATTTTGTCGATCAGGAAGGGCCTGGTTTCATGCGAGACTTTTTCAAAGACGCCGGGATTGCAACATAGCCTGCGCCCGGACCACGATTGGGAGGTCTATCATTTTTCCGTCCAACATGATTGCCCCTAAACCCTGTCCAACCGCGGTTTCATATGCCTCGACGACACGGGTGGCATAGTTAATCTCATCAGCATTCGGGGCGAAAACGGAATTCACGACGCCGACTTGGCGCGGGTGAATACACATGACCCCATCAAATCCGATACTGCGTCCAAGCTCGACGCTGGTTCTGAACAGATCCATATTGTCAATTTCGGCGATGCTTGCAGGTAGCCCAATTGCTTCAAGACCTGCTGCCTTTGCAGCCCAGATCAGGGATTGTGCGGCAGGCTGCAGGGCGGCGGCGATGGGAAGACAACCGGAATCGGTCGAGAAGTCTTCGGTGCCGAAGGCCAGAGCTTTCAATCGCGGCGTGGATCGTGCGATGACCGAAGCGTGCAACAATGCCTCGGTTGTTTCGATAAGCGCAATCAGTCCGATCTGACGGTCCTGCACTTTGTTCTGGCGTTCCAGCAAGGAGAGGTAATCGTCGATCAGACGCAGGTGGTCCGCTCCTATGACTTTGGGCAACATGATAGCCTCGACCCCGGGTAGGATGGCGGTTTCAAGATCCCGCACGCATTCGCCTAGATCGGCATTCACCCGAACAATGACCGGCATATCTTGCGCCACCAGCGTTGAAACCGTGTCGGCCAGACCATCCCGCGCAGCCTGTTTGCGGTCACGCGGCACGCTGTCTTCCAGATCCAGCAGGATCGCATCTGCACCGCGTTCATGCGCGCGTGCCACCAAACCGGCCCGATGCGCAGGGGTAAACAGGTAGGACCGGATCATGCCGGGACCTGCTCGGCAAACTCCATCCGAATAATGTCGGAATGTTCGCCGAGCGCCGGGACCCGACCAAAATGCGGGGTTTCGGGGTCGAAGCTGTGGCGCACCGGCGCGGCAACCAAATGTGCCTCTTCGCCGTTTTCCAGAGTAACTGCCGTGCGGCGCAGCTGAGGATGCTCGGCAAAGGCTCCGACCGAGTTTACCGCGCCATAAGCGATAGCCGCATTGAACAGTTTGGCCTCCAGCGCGGCCCGGTCATGTGCTAAGAAGAAGCTTGCCACGATTTCATCAAGAGCGGCGCGATTGGCAACGCGCTGCGCGGCGTCGCAGAACCGGAGGTCCGTGGCCAGTTCAGGCTGTTCGATCACTTCGGCACACAGGCGTTTCCATTCGCGTTCGTTTTGGATCGAGATCGCCAGAATTTCGTTATCTGCCGTAGTGAATCCGCCATATGGTGCGATCGAGGGATGGTGCAGGCCCACCGGTTGCGGCGCATTGCCAGCGTAGACTGTGTGCATCAAGGGCACGGTCATCCAATCGGCGGCAGTATCGAACAGGGACAGTTTCACCGCGCTGCCCTCGCCGCTGATGCCGCGCGCAATAAGGGCTTTCTGAATGCCAATAATGGCGTTCATGCTTGCACCGATATCGCAGACCGACACACCGATACGGCCCGGATGGCCCGGGGCCCCATTTACGGACACAAGCCCGCTCTCGCATTGCACCAGAAAGTCATAAGCCTTCATGTCGCTATAACGACCATCCTCGCCATAGCCGCTGATGTCACAGGTGATCAGGCGCGGGTTGCGTTTGCGCAGCACATCCTCTCCAAAGCCGGCACGGGCAATCGCGCCCGGTGCAAGGTTCTGGATGAACACATCCGCCTTATCGAGAATCCGGTGTAGCAGCGCGGCATCCTCAGGGTTCTTGATGTCCAGACACAGGCTTTCCTTGCCGTGATTGGCCCAGACAAAATACGAGGCCGAACCTTTGACCGCTCCATCATATTTTCGGGCAAAATCGCCGGTGTCTCGTTCGATTTTGATCACGCGTGCGCCACCCTGGGCAAAGTGACAGGATGCAAGAGGTGCCGCAACGGCCTGTTCCAATGAAACAACCAGCAGGCCTTCGTAAGGTTTGAATGGGGTATCGGTCATGCGGCGTCTCGCGTCTGCAAAAGGGCAAGGGTGCGGTGCATTTCATTGGCAACGATTGTCATGCCTTCGTCAAAACCCATGCCAGGTTTGACCAGAACGCGGTCGGGCCGGGTCGCCATGGCTGCATGCAGGCAGGCACGGGCTGAGATATCGGTCTCGTTGCAGGTACCGCCCTGATAGGCCGCAACACCATTGGCCTTGCAGTAGAGAACGGCATCGATGGTATTGTGCAACGATCCCAGGTCCGGCGTTTTGATCTGAACCATGTCGCAGCAGCCAGCGTCAACAAAACGCATAACGTCCTCGAACGTGTTGCACCATTCGTCCGCGACGATTTTAACATTGCTACCAAGCGTCTTTAGAACGGTACGAATATCACCCAGCAGGGTGATCTGGCCCTCCTGCGATCCGGCATCCGCTGGCCCTTCGATATACAGATCGAACGGTGCAGCGCGGCGCTCCAGTGTGGCCAGATAGCTGGCGATCTTGTCATCGTCATTGTCGAAGATCATTCCGATTGTGCCATAGACATCAATATGCAGCACCGGGTGATAGCCTGGATCGCTGCGCAGGTCCTGGATGCGCCGTGACAGCCACGTGACATATTCGGCCAGTTTGCCGCCGTTTTGCCCCAGTTTTTGCGGGATGTTGTTGATCAGGCCATGGGGCAGGGCATCGACGCGTTTCAACACCATCTTGTCCACGGCTTCATAGCGGTTGTCGCCACTTTGCCCGAACAGCTTCAACGGAGCGATAACCGGTTCCAACCCCCATTCGTCGCAGACAACTTCAAATTTTATCCTGCCTTTCGCAATAGCCGCGGCCGACAGCAAAGCTTGTGACAAGCCGTATCTGACCGCCGTATGCAGCGGCTGCCCGTCGATTGTCAGCTTATCGAAATACGCCGCACTTTTGCGAAAGTTTGTGACGTCGTGCCCGATCAACCGAGGGGCCAGATGTTGCTTTAGAAACGGGATGACCTGCCCGGCCAAAAACAGGGGATCGCGGCCCGCGGCGCCGGAATACTGAACTGCCGCACAATCGCCTTCGGCAATCTGCCCGTTGTCCAGTTCAAGCAGGATCGAAACGCTCTCTCCAAATTGTCTGACACGGGCGAAACCCTCGGTTATGGCCGCACCGCTATAGACGAAACCGTCCTGCTTGGCGCCCAGTTTGATGGCCGCCTGATCGTCAAAATAGTACGAGGCGAGCCCCGGAGCAAAAACGACATTCTTGATCTTCATCTTACACTCTGTGAGTTAGGCGGTGATCGCAGGGCGACCAATCAGTTTGCTGGCGGATATGGCACGGACGTCGTCGACCACCATGTCAAAGGATACGTCCCGCCCTTCCGCGCGGGCGCGTTCGGCGATCCGATCCTTGTGGAAGGTCATGACATCTTTGGGCAGCGGCACGTTCCCGGTCTCAAAGATCCTCAATGCCCCATGGTTGTCGCGCACTGGCGTCAGTTTCCCCGCGTTACCCGAGGCCGGAGCGAAGGGCACATCCATTACACCGGTTTCAAAGGCCAATACCGCACCGCGCGCGATGTCACCCTTTCCCAGTTTTAATACGGCGCGCATGACGGCGTGAACTTCGGCCTCGATCACTTCAACCTCAGTGAGGATTTCATTGCCGTCGTTCCGGTTCTGATCCGCGATCATGTTCACCATCTGCCGGGTTGCCTTAAGACCGGCTTGATTTGCCTCGAGTGAAGGAATCCCGCTGGCTTCATGCGGAGTCTTGACAATTATCTTAGTGGCCCGCGCTTGTTTGGCGGCCAAGGCACCCAAGCAAATTACCGCTGTGGCCTTAGCCTCGTCTTCGGGGAAGCCGCCCATCCACTGATGGAAAACGGTCGTCAGCTTGTAGTCCTCATAACCCGCGTTCTGGAAATAGTGATGACCCAACCGCCGCAGCGACCGCAGCGCTGCCACGTCCTGAACAAGATTGCCGGCCTGACCGTAACCCAGCGTGATACAGCGCACGCCCTGTTCCAGCGCCAGCAGCCCTTCGATGATTGCGACGACATGAGACACGAATGGCGGTACAAGCGTTCCGGTCAACGGGCCGAAAGGCTCGCGATTGATGCGCACACCGTGCTCTTCGAAACGCCCTACCAGCCGGTCGCAATATTGCCAGTGGCGGATCGACTGTTCCAGCGGGATATTCTTGGCATAGGGAATGTTGTACGAAATACCGCCGCCCTCGTAGGACGAGAACCCGGCGCTCAGCGTCACCTCGGTCAGCAGCCGCGCATCCGGAGTTCCATGACGCACCTGGATCGGCTTCGACACTGCATCCACCAGTTTTTCGCACCCGGTGACACCGTGATTTACAGCCGGAAACCCATTCAACAATGAGGTTCCGGCAGCGCGGGACCGATCGATGCCTTCCTGCGCCTCGTCATAGCGGTTGTGGCGCGTGTAGGCGTCGATGGTGGTGGGCAACACATCGCAATACGGGGACAGACCTTCCATCAACGCTGTATGTTCCCGCAACAACGCCACACCAGCGCGCGGCTGCAGCAGTGTTTTCCCTGTTTCGTCCGCTTGTGCCAGTGCCACCGAGAATTGCTTGTCCTCGGGCAGTGCAGCCTGACGCTCAACCGCGGTTTCAAAATTTACTTCGGAACCCGTGTGCCATGATTGAAGAACGGTTTCGCGTTCAGCGTCAAAAACGGCATCGGCCAGCCGGGTATTCGTGATCTCTGGCATGTCAGTCATGTCATCATCGGCCGTCTACACGGCAGCCCAGTCGGTAAATCTGATCGAGACTGCGCCGGAGTTATGGCCGATATTCGGAATGCGGCGCAGATCGATATCGTCCTTCAGCAACGCGACAACATCGCTGATGTTGACCGAGGCTGGAAAGACGCGGTCATATCCCATGTCCTGAAAGCACTGCGCAACAGTCGCAAAGTCCCGCTTGCCGATCACAAGGTTCCCGCCGACATACAACAGAATTTCCCCAATCCCTGCGTTTTCACATCGCTCACGCAGCCCCTGGCAATCGATTTCACCGTGGCCATAGATCGACGACACAAGGATCGCGTCTGCGTTTTCTGCAAGTGCTGCTGTGACGAACTCTGCCTGACTGACCATGACACCAAGATTGACGACTTCTATCCCAGCCCGGGTCAGCAGGCTGGTCAGGATCTTGTTTCCAACGGCGTGGCAATCAGCGCCGATTACGCCCAGAACTACTTTGTACGTTTTTTCTGCCGCAAACATCTGTGGTGTCTCCTCCTGTCGCGCTGCCGGAGTTGGTAATTGCGATTCTCAGTTACGTAAAGAAAAATGACCGGCTTTTTATTATAGATAAGTTTTAGTTACTTTATGAGTGATCCTAGATGATACTCTCTCGGGCAAGCTGTAAACGACTTCTCCGTTTAGAAGCTTATCCCGGAACCTTGCGAACGGTATCCGTTCTCTAAAGGCGTACATGGCTGGATGTCAGTGGTCTTGGCGCCGGTTGTCGCAGCTGTCAGAACAATCAGGAAGCATACAAAGAAAATCCGAAACACTGTTGCGACGGATCAATCGTCGTGCGCAAAAGCTCCTGATTGGGACCATCCCGATACCGAAATCCGGAACCTAAGCACTGAGATGAAAAAAAACCGCCCGCCAAGACCGACTACCCAAATCAGGTTGTCATGTGTCATGGTTGGATTAGACATCCAAAGAGATCAAGAGGACCGGAATGGCGCAGGCCGAAACGACCGATGAAAAAGTGATCTTTTCGCAAGACCCACATAAAGTTCGGGACAGTAGCGAAAAGAATCTGGAAACTGCGATCGGGCGCGAAATCAAGGCTTTGCGATTGCAGCAGGATACGACAATTGCCGAATTGTCGGTGTTGACCGGTTTGTCGATCAGTATGTTGTCCAAAATCGAAAACGGTGCAACTTCGCCTTCATTGACGACGCTGCAGTCCCTTGCAGATGCGCTGAGCACACCGATTACGTCGTTCTTTCGCCGCTATGAGGAAACTCGCAACGCGGTGCATACGAAAGCGGGCGAGGGCGTCGAGACCGAGAGGGCGGGCACCCGAGCCGGACATCAGTACAACCTTTTGGGCCATTTGGGGGCCAATGCCAGCGGAGTCGTGGTTGAGCCCTATCTGATTTCGCTGACCGAGGAGTCGGATAAGTTTCCTACGTTCCAGCATGACGGGATCGAAATGCTGTATATGCTGGAAGGTGAGGTCGATTATCGCCATGGCGACAGCATCTATGCATTGAAGCCGGGGGATACTCTTTTCTTTGATGCCGACGCGCCTCACGGGCCCGAGATTTTGGTGAAACTGCCCGCCAAGTATCTGTCGATCATCTCATATCCTCAGACCAGTTGATCCTTAACGTCTTGTTTTCTTTTGAACCGGGATGGCAGTCGCCTCGGGTGTTTGATGCGTGCGAGCCAGCTTCCGAACGCATTTTCCCCACATGAAAATTTATTTCTTCTTGTTGTTTTCTTGAAGTTGGGCTGATAACGTCAGATTCGACAAAACTTCAGAGGGCAAAAGCTAATGTGCGGAATTGTCGGACTATTCCTTAAGGACCAGTCACTTGCACCCCAATTGGGTTCGATGCTGACGGATATGCTGGTCACGATGACCGACCGGGGCCCGGACAGCGCAGGTATTGCAATTTATGGCGCCGAGGCGAACGGCGCTGCGAAACTAACGGTGCAGTCGGATTCACCCGACGAGGATTTTCGGACCCTTGCGGCGGATCTTGAGGCTGCGATTGGAACAAAAGTTTCCTTGCGGTCGAATGACACTCATGCCGTTCTGGAATTGGACGGTACGAAGGTCGAGCAGGCGCGTCAGGCCGTGCGTGAGCTGCGCCCCGGACTGCGCGTAATGTCGGACGGCGCGACGATTGAAATTTACAAAGAGGTTGGCCTGCCCAAGGACGTGGCGGAGCGATTCAACGTCTCGACCATGAGCGGTAGCCATGGCATCGGCCATACGCGGATGGCAACTGAATCTGCCGTGACTACTGAGGGGGCGCACCCGTTCAACACCGGCTCGGATCAATGCCTCGTGCACAATGGGTCGCTGTCGAACCACAATGCGCTGCGTCGCAAGCTTAAGCGCGAAGGCGTTCGCGTTGAATCGATGAATGATACCGAGGTTGGTGCAGCTTACCTGACCTGGAAGATGCAGAACGGCGCAACTCTGGGTGAGGCGTTGGAAAGCAGTCTGGAAGATCTGGACGGGTTCTTCACTTTCGTCGTCGGCACCAAAGACGGGTTCGGCGTGGTCCGTGACCCGATCGCCTGTAAACCGGCCGTTATGGCCGAGACTGACCAATATGTCGCCTTTGGCAGTGAATACCGCGCGCTGGTTAATCTGCCCGGCATCGAAGACGCCCGCGTCTGGGAACCTGAACCTTCGACCGTCTATTTCTGGAGCCACTAAGATGCAGACTTACGACGTTGCAGAAAGCGGCCTACGTGGTTTGAACTCGACCCTTCAGGCGCAGAGTAAAGAGACCAATCAAACCAGTTGGGAAGTTCAGAACCCCAAGGGCAGCCACGCCATCGCAGTGGGTCTGGACGCGCCGATTGAGGTCACCGTCAAAGGCTCGACCGGGTATTATTGCGCAGGCATGAACCAACAGGCTACCATCAAGGTCGAGGGTTCGGTGGGTCCGGGTGTTGCCGAAAACATGATGTCGGGCACCGTGATCGTCGAAGGCGATGCCAGTCAATATGCCGGGGCGACCGGGCATGGCGGTTTGCTGGTGATCAAGGGCAATGCCAGCTCGCGCTGCGGGATTTCCATGAAAGGGATCGATATCGTCGTCCATGGCAATATCGGCCACATGTCTGCTTTCATGGCACAGGCTGGCAATCTGGTGGTCTGCGGCGATGCGGGCGATGCGCTTGGCGACTCGCTGTATGAGGCACGGCTGTTTGTGCGCGGCTCGGTCAAAAGTCTTGGCGCGGATTGCATTGAGAAAGAGATGCGGCCCGAACATCTGGAACTGCTGGCCGACCTTCTGGAACGCGCCGGAACAGATGCGAAGCCGGAGGAATTCAAGCGCTATGGCTCGGCCCGTCAGCTCTATAATTTCGACGTCGACAACGCAGCCGCTTACTGAGGACGAAGGGTATGAAAGATATGGATCAGACCATCCCCCGCACCATGCCGATCCAGTCGGCGACGTTTACCAACCCGATCAACGCTGAGATCCGGCGCGCGGCGGCGACCGGCATTTATGACATTCGCGGTGGCGGAGCCAAACGCAAGGTGCCCCATTTTGATGACCTGCTGTTTCTGGGTGCATCAGTGTCCCGCTATCCGCTCGAAGGGTATCGCGAACGTTGCGATACCTCGGTGACGCTGGGTACGCGCTTTGCCAAGAAACCCATCGAGCTGGACATTCCCGTGACCATCGCGGGCATGAGCTTTGGGGCTCTGTCCGGTCCCGCGAAAGAAGCACTGGGTCGCGGCGCGTCGATGGCTGGAACATCGACTACTACTGGCGACGGCGGCATGACGCCCGAAGAACGCGGACATTCGTCCAAGTTGGTCTATCAGTATCTGCCGTCGCGCTATGGCATGAACCCGAACGATCTGCGCAAGGCGGATGCGATTGAAGTTGTTGTCGGTCAGGGTGCGAAGCCCGGCGGCGGCGGTATGCTGCTGGGACAGAAGATCAGCGACCGCGTGGCTGAGATGCGCACGTTGCCCAAGGGTATCGACCAGCGCTCGGCCTGTCGTCATCCGGATTGGACCGGGCCGGATGACCTGGAAATCAAGATCCTCGAACTGCGTGAAATCACCGACTGGCAGGTGCCGATCTACGTGAAAGTCGGTGCGACCCGGCCCTATTACGATACAGCGCTGGCCGTGAAAGCCGGGGCTGACGTGGTGGTGATGGACGGGATGCAGGGCGGCACAGCCGCGACGCAGGATGTGTTTATCGAACATGTTGGCATTCCTACGCTGGCCTGTATCCGACCGGCCGTACAGGCGCTACAGGACCTGGGCGTGCATCGTGAAGTGCAGCTTGTGATCTCGGGTGGTATCCGCACCGGTGCCGATGTGGCCAAAGCCATGGCTCTGGGTGCGGATGCGGTGGCTATTGGTACTGCGGCCCTCATCGCTTTGGGCGACAACGACCCGAAATGGGAGAGCGAGTACCAGAAACTCGGTACCACCACCGGAGCGTATGATGACTGGCACGAAGGGCAGGACCCTGCGGGCATCACCACGCAGGACCCGGAACTGGCCGCGCGTCTAGACCCGATCGAAGCGGGTCGTCGGTTGCGCAATTACCTGAAGGTGATGACGCTTGAGGCGCAGACCATCGCGCGTGCTTGCGGCCACAATCACCTGCACAATCTGGAACCCGAGGACCTGTGTGCCCTGACCATGGAGGCCGCCGCCATGGCACGTGTGCCGCTGGCGGGCACCGACTGGTACCCGGGCAAGGCAGGGTTCTGATCGACACATGAGACCAAGGCGCGGCCCGACAGGGCGGCGCCTTTCTTCTATTGAGACATATCAACAGGGAAAGGGAGGCCGACCATGACGATAGATCTGGCTGCTTTCGCCAAGGAAAAAGGCGTCAAATACTTCATGATTTCGTTCACCGATCTGTTTGGTGGACAGCGGGCCAAGCTGGTGCCCGCACAGGCCATCGCCGACATGCAGGAGGACGGTGCGGGCTTTGCTGGCTTCGCCACGTATCTCGACATGACCCCGGCGCATCCGGATATGTTGGCGGTGCCCGATCCATCCTCGGTCATTCAGTTGCCCTGGAAGCCCGAGGTTGCCTGGGTGGCCGGAAACTGTGTGATGGAGGGCAAGGACGTGGCGCAAGCCCCGCGCAACGTGCTGCGCCGCTTGATTGACGAGGCCGCTGCCGAAGGCATGCATGTCAAAACGGGTATCGAAGCGGAATTCTTCCTGCTGACCCCGGATGGCGAGCAAATCAGTGACCCGTTCGATACGGCGGAAAAGCCTTGTTACGATCAACAGGCCGTCATGCGCCGCTATGATGTGGTGCGTGAGATTTGCGACTACATGCTGGAACTGGGCTGGGGCCCGTATCAGAACGACCACGAAGACGCCAACGGACAGTTCGAAATGAACTGGGAGTTTGACGATGTTCTGAAGACGGCTGACAAGCATTCGTTCTTCAAGTTCATGACCAAATCGGTGGCTGAAAAGCACGGCTTGCGCGCCACCTTCATGCCCAAACCCGTGGAGGGGCTGACAGGCAACGGCTGCCACGCCCATATCTCGGTCTGGGATGCGCCGGGCGCGGATGCCAAAACCAACGTGTTCGCCGGCGAAGGCGAAGGCCCCACCGGCGAGGTCGGTCTGGGTGAGCAGGGCAAGTATTTCCTCGGCGGTATCATGAAACATGCCAGCGCGCTGGCGGCGATCACCAACCCCACGGTGAACTCCTATAAACGTATCAACGCGCCGCGGACCATGTCGGGGGCGACCTGGGCCCCCAACACCGTGACCTGGACCGGTAACAATCGCACCCACATGGTGCGTGTCCCTGGCCCCGGTCGGTTCGAACTGCGCCTGCCCGATGGTGCCACCAACCCCTACCTGTTGCAGGCGGTGATCATCGCCGCCGGCCTCTCCGGCATCCGCTCGAAGGCTGATCCGGGCCGTCGCTATGACATCGACATGTATGCCGAGGGCCATACGGTCACCGATGCGCCAAAGCTGCCTCTTAACATGCTGGATGCGCTGCGTGATTACGACAAGGATACAGAGTTGAAGGCGGCCATGGGCCAGGAGTTCTCAGCAGCATATCTGAAGATGAAACATCAGGAATGGAACTCCTTCGTCTCTCACTTCTCAAGATGGGAAAAAGAACACACGCTCGATATCTGATCCTGTTTGGACGGCGCAAATTCACGCAGATTTACGCCGCAATCAGACCATCCATGTCGCCGGAGTGTTCGCCTACACTCCGGCGTTCCTGTTTCAATCGATCATCTTTTGTGAGGTGGCGCATGATCGATACCCGATTGACCCGTCTTTTCGGGCTGACCTGTCCCGTTGTTCTGGCGCCGACGCCGGGACTTGCCGACGGGTCATTGGCTGCGGCAGTCGCACGGGCGGGTGGCTTGGGGCTGATCGGTGCTGGGGAACGCGATGCGGACTGGATCGAACGCCAGTTTCAAGCCGCAGGAAATGAGCCGGTGGGCTGCGGGTTCACGACCTCGCATCTGGCAAAATCGCCCGAGCTGTTGGACATGGTTCTGGCACGGCGTCCTCGCGCAGTTTTCCTTTCTCATAGCGACCCACGTCCGTTTGCACCCCGGATTGCACAAGCCAATGTCCCGTTGATTTGTCAGGTCCTAGATTTGCAAGGCGCCGCGTTGGCCGTTGAGGCGGGTGCTGACGTAGTGGTGGCGCAAAGTAGCGTATCATCGGAGAAATCAGGAGCACGTACGACGTTTGCCTTGTTGCCCGAAGTCGCGGATTTCCTGTATCGCGAGGCGCATGACACCCTGCTGTTGGCTGCCGGAGCCATTGCCGATTCCCGCGGGCTGGCAGCCGCTTTGGTAATGGGCGCGGATGGTGTTGTCATGGGCGCTCGACTTTGGGCCAGTGAAGAAGGGCAAGTTCATTCAGACTTAGCCAAGGTCGTCCTGCATGCGACCGGGGATGATAGGGTTCAGGCCTTGAACTCAGACGAAAACCAGCCTGAGCCTGTGGTCGCACCCACTTTGCGTAACTTACATGCGACGATACCTGTTGGCGAAGGGATAGGTCTGATCAGAGACATGCCGCCGGTAGGGGATATCCTGAATACAATAACGCAAAAGGCCGAGCGGTTGATGGTGCACGCGCAGCGCAAGGTGATCCCGTAGGGCTTGCCGGGATCGCGCAGCGCAAAGCCCGCTTGAGTTCGGTATTCGAAGCCCTGTTGAACATGTGCTGCTTGATTCGAAGAGGTCGGCCGAAAAATTCTGGCGATTGTATTGAGTTTTGCTCAGCGAAATTGCGAAAACGTCATAATTGTCGAGCGGATTCAGGGTATTTTTTGCGAATCATGCAAATTTACGTGACGCATTCGTAAAAAATAATAGACAAGGTGCGTTTTTCGCAGTTCACTGCTGGCAGACACTACGAAAACGCTCGGCCGCAGAGCCGTGGTGTCGATTTCGAAACCCTATGTCAGGAACTTGAACGATGAAGCCAATCAATTCGTTGCTTGAGTCTTTCTTCGAAGAAACCACTCCAAAACGTGGCCTGCCCGCTGCGGCCTATAAGGATGCAGAATTCTGGCGGGCCGAATGTACCTCGGTCTTTACACGCAACTGGGTTTGTGTCGGGTTCGCACATGAGCTGCGTGCTGCAGGGGATGCTGTCCCGGTCACGGTGGCTGAACATCCCTTGCTGCTCATCCGTAACACTGCAGGCGAGATACGGGCTTTTCACAACATTTGCCGTCACCGTTGTCTGACCCTGGTCGATGCGCCCAAAAATGTGGGTAAGCTCATCCGCTGCCCTTATCATGCCTGGGCCTATGATCTGGACGGACAGCTGCGTGCTGCGCCTCATTTCGGTGGTGCAAACGATCATCAGGCCGAAGGGTTCGACAAGAAACGAAACAGCCTGGTCCCCGTGCGCAGCCATGTCTGGAAAGATTGGATCTTCGTCAATCTCGACGGTAACGCGCCAGATTTTGACGAGTATTCCGCCACCATTCAGGGCCGTTTGGAGGGGATGGACTGGGACAAGTTGGAATGCATCGGAACGCTCGATTTCGGCGAGATTGCCTGTAACTGGAAGTTCATCATGGAGAATTTCATCGAGCCTTACCATGTCCAGTTCGTGCATTCCTCGACCACGGATCAGCCATTGGAAGACCACTATACGATCGTCGACGGCAACTGCATGGGCAGTGCGGTTGATCTGGAGGAAGAGATCGGGACATCGGGCAGCCTGGGTGTCAGCTCGCGCTATCTGACGCTCTATCCGAACTTCATTCTGGGCCGGTATTTTCCGGACCAGATGGGGGTCTATCTGAATATCCCCACCGGCCCCGGCACAATGATGCAGAAGCGGGCGCTTTACACCACAGAAGGGCAGGCGCTGACACAGGACGAGATCGAAGGCCTGAAGCAGCTGTGGTGGGATGTGCACAAAGAAGATCATGAGATGACCGAACGGCTGCAGCTGGGACGGGCCTCATCCATCTCGGATGAAGGCGGCGTGCTGTCTCCGGCATGGGAGGACAGCGTGCGCGCGTTCCAGGAAATGGTGGCGCGGGATGTGACCGCCACCGAAAACCACTGAATTGAGGAGAAAACCGTGACCGATAATATCAGCAGCGGGTTCCGCCTTGCTCATACGATGATGCGGGTGATGGATATGGAAAAATCGCTGGAGTTCTATTGCGGGATCTTGGGGATGCAGGTCCTGCGCCGCACTGATTACCACGAAGGCAAATTCACGAACACGTTCATCGGCTATGGCCCCGAGGCGGAATTTCCGACGCTGGAACTGACCGCAAACTGGGATCAGGAAGAGTCGTATGACCACGGCAATAGCTGGGGCCATATCTGCATCGAAACCCCGGATGTCTACAAGGCGTGTGAGGATCTGGCAGCTGCCGGGGTGAATATCACACGCCCGCCGGGGCCGATGAAGAACGGCACTCGCGTCATCGCGTTCTGCGAAGACCCGGACGGCTACAAGGTTGAACTGAACGAATCCATTCTGAAACATCTGGCCAAGGAAGGGTCCTGATCCATGGGCGATAAACCACAGCTATTCAAATTCGATCTGGTCGAGGATCGCTACAACGCGATGGGCGACAGCGACACGTATATCAAGCCGATGGTGACCAGCGAATTCAGCAAGACCATGTGCGGCGGCATCAATGTGCTCAACAACATCAAGGTGCCATGGGACCTGACCTGTGACGAGATCATCTATTGCCTGGAAGGCACCTTCCGGCTGGTCTGCGATGGCGAAGAATATATCTGCAACCGCGGCGACGTTCTGTTCGTACCCAAGGACAACCACATCTCATACGAAGCAGATGAGAAGTGTGTGATCTTCTACGCTGCCTATCCGCATAACTGGAAACAACTGGCTGGGATCACCAAAGTTCCGGGCATCGATCCCGACGACTTCGTGGCGGGCTGAACGTCCGACGCTGCCTGAAGGCGGGTGTTCTTGTTCCTCTCTCAACGTCCGGGACACCCGCTTTCCCCATGGCGAGAACACCGCCCAATTCCAGACCGTCAGGTTCTGAGTTCCGAAACCTGACGGCCCCCCAACAGGAGGAAGCCAAGTGCCCAAAGACAATGCAAACAGCAAGATCTACTACGAAAGCTTTCAGGACGCGGTTGAACGCAACCGTCCCAAAATCCCCGCCGTCAAAAAGCAGTTAGAGGAGGCAGGCGTCAAATATGTGATGGGGGCCTGGATCGACCTGCATGGCATCCCCAAAACCAAGCCTGTCCCGATGAGCGATTTCGAAGAGCTGTGCCTGGGCAAAGGGCCACAATTCGCGGTGCATTCGATTTCCTATGTCCCCGAACTGAGCCCCGCCGACAGTGATCAGGTCGTGGTGCCGGATCTGGACGCGGTCTATATCTGCCCATGGGACACCTCGATGGCGATCATCTTTTCGGACCTCTACTGGGAAGATGCGCCCTATAATGTCTGCCCCCGCCAAGCACTGAAGCGCGCGATGCACGAGGCTGCGCAGGATGGCTATGTTGGCTATGCCGGAGTCGAACCCGAATTTATCGTGATGAAGTATGACGAGGCCGGTCAACCGGTGAAAGCCTTCGACAACGATCCGGCGGATGGCTTGCGCCCGCGTCGTCAGGCGTTTGGCTATGATGTGGAATATTCAGTCGACTCTATGCCGTTCCTGAAGGACATGATCGACATCATCGAAGGGCTGGGCTGGAACCTGCATGACGTGGTGGCTGAAGGCGCCTATTCTCAGTTCGAGCTTGATTTCCACTATACCAACATCCTGGAAATGTCCGACCGGCTGGCGTTCTTGCGGATTGTGTTGAAAGAGGTCGCCAAGAAACACGGTATGTTCGTAACCTTCATGCCGAAACCCACCGTGGGTGACTGGCGCTCAGGCGCACATATCAACATGTCGATGCAGCATGAAAGCCGCCCCGGCGAAAACATCTTCAAGACTGAGGATGGCGAGTGGTCGGAGGAAAGCCGTTACGCCGTCGGAGGCTTGATGCAGCACGCCGAGGCGATTACTGCGATTACCTGCCCGACTGTGAACTCGTATAACGGTTTGGTTCCACGCGTGGGTGGGTTCGAAGGCGGCACTGTCACATGGGCGCCGACCAACATCACCTTCGGGTACAACAATCGATCCGCCCAATTCCGCTTGCCGCAAAGCCGCCACTGCATTGAAAACCGCGCTTGCGACATGACGATGAATGTTTATCTGGCTATGGCGATGCACCTGACTTGTGCGGTTCAGGGGATCAAGAACAAGATCGATCCCGGCAAACCCACGGATTTCGACCTCTATTCCAAGACTGACAGTGAGCTGACCGAGCTTGGTATTCGCCGCCTGCCGCGCACCTTGTGGAACGCAATCGAAGCGTTGCGTCATGACGAGATGGCCGAACACGTGATGGGTCCGGTCATGCGCAAGTCCTATCTGGAGTACAAAAACGACGAGTGGGAGCGGTATCACCAATCTGTCACTGATTGGGAAGTGCAGGAATACCTAAGGCTCTACTGACCGAAACACGGATGGCCCCGGTGGTTTTCGGGGCCATTCTCAAATTAACAGCAGGGGTATCCATGGCACAGGAATTCCAGTTGCTCGAACTCGGCGACTTCCCACTTTTGTCAGGTGAGGTACTGAAGGGTGCCAAGCTCGCTTACCAAACCTATGGAACCCTGTCGCCCGCGCGGGATAACGTCGTCGTGCTGCCGACGTTTTATACCGGCACCAATTCCCGTAACGAGGGGTTCTTCGGCCCGGGCCGAGCCTTGGATCCGGCGCGGCATTTCATTGTCAGCCCGAACCTGTTCGGCAACGGGCGGTCATCTTCACCCTCGAACACACCTGCGCCGCAGGATGGCCCGCGATTTCCACTGGTGCAGATGTGGGACAATATCGCGGCACAGCATCGTTTGATCCACGACCATCTTGGTATCGAGCAGATCGCGCTGGTTGCAGGCTGGTCCATGGCCGGGTGCCAGTCGTACCAATGGGCAGCGCAATATCCCGATATGGTCAAGGCGATCCTGCCGTTTTGCGCCTCAGCCAAAACGTCGCCTCATAATTTTGTATTTCTCGAAGGCGTCAAAGCTGCGCTCTGCGCTGATCAAAGCTGGAACGGAGGCGATTACGATGAACCACCCGCGGCGGGGCTAAAAGCCTTTGGGCGGGTCTATGCAGGTTGGGCATTTTCCCAGACGTTTTATCGCGAAGGTCTGTATAAGCAGCTTGGCTTCAACACGATCGAAGACCTTCTGATTGACTGGGAGATCGATCATGCTGAGGGCTGGGACGCCAACAACCTTTTGGCCAAGCTGGCAACTTGGCAAGCTGGCGACATCTCAGCAGGCCCGCTTTACAATGGTGATTTCAAAGCGGCCCTTGGTGCGATCAAGGCCCGTGCAATCCTGATGCCATGCAAGCAGGATCTGTACTTCCCGCCAGAAGACAACGCCATCGAAGCGCAGCACATGCAGTATGCAGACTTCCGTCCCTATGACTCTCCTTGGGGTCACTGTGCCGCCAATCCGGGCAACGATGCAGGTTTCACCGCCTCGTTGGACTCGGGGATTCGAGAGCTTTTGCAGGAATAGTTCGCAAGAGGCATTTCGCCATTCAGGATATCATCGATGGAATGGTACTTCCGCGCGAAGACACCAGCTGTTTCCTGAAGGGTTTAGAAGGGATTTTCCGGACCGAAAGAGATCATGCACATATCAGGCAAGGAAAATCAGGAGCTGATTGAAGCGCTGGTTAAAGCCTGAAATCCACAGCATAGCCCTCGCGTTTACGGGAAATCGGTTTGAAATCTTTGAGGGTTCAGCCCTATGATCCAAGCAATGCTGGCCTGATACAACAAGAGGACGCCCCGTGAATTTATCGCGAAACTCAGAAACGGACAGGCCGTCCCGCCAACGGGGCACTCATTCGGTCGGAGAGCGATTGAACAGCGAGATCGTTCAGATGCTCGAACTCGACGGGCGAATGCCATTTTCAGAGATTGCGCAGAAGCTTGATGTTTCCGAGGGCACAGTACGTAATCGTGTCAACGCCATGAAAGAGGCTGGCCTGCTTCGGATCGTTGCGATCACCGATCCCACAGCTTCGGAATATAAGGCGGATGCCATGATCTGCTTGAAGGTTGCGCCGGGTACGACCCCGCAAACCGTCGCGGATCGACTGGGTGAAGTTACCAGCGTGGTTTACATTCTCTGGGTTACGGGACGATTTGATCTGATGGTTGAACTGGTCTGTGACGAGCCCGATGATCTTGCGACCTTTTTGGAAGAGCACATTCACGGCGTTGAGGATATCGTGGATGCCGAGGTGATGCTGGGCCTCAAGAATTTCAAGAATCAGTTTCTGCTCAAGCGTAATTTGGAACCGCGGTCCTAGGATCAGGGCGGCACAGCTATGTTCTGCATTTCATTTCGGTTCTGCTGAGCTTTTGAATGCATCAGGGTTTTGAGCTCCCATTAACATTTAGATTGCCGGGTGATGGGATGAGTTCTTCCTCATTGTTCAAATCAATGCTGCCCAGATTAAAAACCGACCAAGCTTGGCGGACAAAATGATCTTGCCGGCCCGATAGATCGCCTGACGTCAGCCTGATGGCAGCACATCATCGCTGCCGACCCGCATCGAATTCTTGGCACGCCGGTCGCTGATCGGCGTGACGCCAAAAGTTTCCCGATAATGCCGCATGAACGCGCCGGGGGTTGCGTAGCCGACCATATAAGCCACCTCTGCAATCGGGTCGTTTGTATACAGTACCAGCTGTCGCGCCTGGTTCATTCGCATCCTGCGGTAATAGCTGAGCGGGCTTTGACCGGTCGCTTTTTTGAACCCGCGCTCAAGTGAGCGTGCTGACAGGCCGACCGCATCGGCCACTTCACTGATCTGGATGGGGTTTTCGATATGTTCTGCAAAGTGCTGAATAGCCCGTGCCACCTGTTTCGGAAGCAAATCCTGACTCTTGGCGGTCGAGAGCGCCGGAACTTTTTGTGACATGGCGGCGCTGCGGATGAAAGGGTGCTGAAACCAGCACGCAACTTCGGCCATGATGTCGTCGCCTAGGTGGTCTTCGATCAACGTCAGCATATGGTCAAACACGGCTGATGCACCAGAGATGGTTGTGAAGGCACCTTCCGTACAAATTACGGTGTCTGTGATCGGAATCTCGGGAAACTCGGCCTGAAAGGCGGCCTCATAACACCAGTGGACAGATAGGGGCTGATCTCCGGTCAACCGGGTTCTGGCCAAAGGAAATACACCGCCGCTGATCGCGCCAAGCTGCGTTTTGTCGCTCAGCAGCCTTTGCAGGGCCGCGTTCGCTTTGGAGGGGTATTCGAACACACTGTTGGGGCTTGCGGTAAACAGCAAATGATCCAGGGCTTTCACGTCAGCCAAAGCGCAATGCGGCGAAAATGTTACTCCGGCAGAGGACTGCACAGGCGCATTTTTTTCAGCAACCACTGTCCAGCGGAATACATTCTGCCCTGAAATCTCGTTGGCGGCCCGCAGGGGCTCGATACACGAGGTCAGGCAAGCCATGGGGAATCCCGGAAAGATCAGGATGCCAAGAGATGTGGTATGTGCTTTCTCCGCCATTTTCCGATCACAAAATCACAATTCCTGCGACCGGCCATCGGATCGAAAGATTGATTGTGAAGCTGTATCCTGATGTCATTTCGGTTGGCCCAACAGATGTTGCTCAATCAATTGGAAAGCATATCCGATATGGATTTTCTGTATATATCCGACTGCCGCGATATCTTTACGTTCCAACGCCATCAATAAATCGGATGTTTCCCGGGTCAGTGCATCATATGCGTCAGACCCTACCAGTTGCTCCATGCGGTGCCAAACACTGGTCGCTTGAAAATAGGCCTGGTTCCAGAACTCGCGCAGTGTCGAATTGCCGATCAATGATGTGATCAACGCCTGAAGGCGCTGGTTAAGTTTCACGAACTCCTGAGAGTCAAGCCGTTCCCGCAGCGCCAGGGCGCATTCATGAATCGACCGGATCTCTTCCTGATGATGGATTTCGATAGAGGTTGGTGACAGTTCTCCGATCAGACCGGCCAGCACCATCCTCACTTCATAGAGATGGCGTATACGCTTGCCCGAAAGCTCAATGACAACTGTCCCGACACCATTGCGTGTTTCGACCAGACCTAAATGCCCGATACGCTGAATTGCATCCCGGACCGGAGTTCTGCTGACGCCGAACTCCTTAGCGAGCGCGGCTTCTTTCAGCTGATCGCCGGGCCGGTAATGCGCAAAGCAGATACGTTCAAGAATTTGCTCCTGAATCTGGTCAACTGTGACCTTGGCAGGTGCATCGATCTGTCGTTCGGTAATAATCAAGTATCGGAGCCTTCCGCGTGAGCTGAGTTCGATTTTAGTGGGCTGTATACATCTTATTTCAGTCGATGTTGAGATTTAAGCTGCAAATCAGAGATCAGCCCCTGACTTCATGCAGATAAAGCAAGACCCAACCCGTATACTTTCATAGATCGGACAACCCCTCTTTCAGATTTGTCAGCAACCCAGAAGATTCCATATGCATGCGAAGGCGCTGATTGTAGCCGCCGGGCGTGTTCAGTGACTGGACCAGCTGTCGGCAGCTTGGCGCGGAAATCAGGCTTGATCCGACAAGCGTGCGCAGAAAGGCTTCGCCTTGTTCGGTGTCCTGCACTTGCTGACCAAGCCAGTCACCTGCGCCTTGAACCATAAAGACAGCTGGCGACAACACGGCCTGCGCAGCCAGATAGGCGCTCAGTTCGGCAACATTATTCATCTGAAATACCGAATTTCGTGCGCCGAACAGGTCATCCACAATAGATGTATCGCCAAGCACCAGAATTGGAGAGCCGCCAACTGCAATCCCCGGAAATGGGATCATGTTGGCCACTGCGCGGGCAGGGGCAACCATGTCCGTCAGTTCTTCCAGCGTAGGGCCGGTCATAAGTGAAATGACTTGCTGATCCGGCAGGAACTTTAGGCCTTCAAGCACGGGGTGAGCCTGTTCAGCTAGCAAGCCCAGAAAATGACGTCGCTTGCGTCGATCACGTTCTGATTGTCTGCGACCGTCACGTTTGAGAACTTACGGGCCAAACCGGTAGACTGCGTTTCACCGCGGCGGGATACAGTGATCTGATGACCATCAGCCGCCATTCCTTCGACGACTGCTACTGCGATGGTACCAGTGCCGATAACTCCAATTTTCATCAGATAACTATCCTTGTGTTGGCGTTGCAGGGATGCCTTGTCAGTCTGATATGTCTATCAGGCCCACAGAACACTTCTTGTGAAAGCTTGCTTCAAGCGTTCGATTCAACCTCGTGCGTGAGCAGGTATATGCAGATCAGACGGTACTCGTATCCGATGTGGACGCGTTGAATGTGTCCAATTGCAGTTATGTCGTCTTGCTCCAGCGCAGCGAGCAACTCCTTGGTTTCAATCATGAGGGCGTCATAAACCTCCTGCCCAACGGTTTTCTCCATACGGTGCCACACGCTGGATGCTTGAACATGAGCCTGGTTCCAGAGCTCCCGAAGTATCGCGTTGCCTATCAATGAGCCTATCAGCGTCTGCGACTGCTGGTTCAGGGCAACAAATTTCTGCGCGTCGCCGTTTTCGCAAAGCGCGATGGCCTTGCGGTGGATCAGACGCGCTTCGTCACAGTGTTGTTGCGTAATGGTGGCCGGATCGGCGACTCCGTCGTCGTCACCGAAACAGGATTCGAATATATCACAAACTACCCTCGACAAATCCTGCTCAGTAAATAAGTCAACTGGCGGCTGACTCAGCCATAGCAGGGCACTGCTAAACAGCCGAACTGCCGCAACTGTAAGACTGAAATCCGGCGTGCCCTATTCGGCGCGCCGGGTGTCGTGAGAACGTAGGCGGTTGAGGTTGCTTATGCGCCCGTTGCGGCCATCCGTATAGGTCGCTCCGATCTCTTTCGGGGTTATCCAACAGATCAGACAAAGACAGAAAATGAGACTTCAGACCTATATTGTCGACGCTTTTTCAGACCGCACCCTCAGAGGAAACCCCGCGGGTGTGTGCCCGCTTGACGAATGGCTGCCTGCATCGGTCATGCAATCCATCGCGAGTGAGTTGAACCAATCTGAAACGGTGTTTTTTGTTCCCAGAGCAAATGCACACAACAGCGACGCACTTGCCGAATACGACATTCGCTGGTTCACCCCCACGCGCGAGGTCGATATGATCGGACACGCGACGCTCGCCGCTGCTCATGTGGTGTTTTCCAATCTCGGGGTAGGGTTGGAAGCGGTCACCTTTCATTCCAGTTCTGTCCAAATGACTGTTCGACGCGGGGAAACCGGACTGCGACTGGATATGCCCGCACTTGTGCCAGAGGTGATCGACGCCCCCTCGGGCCTGATCGAAGCACTTGGGAAGAGGCCTGCGAAATTACTGGCCGCAAAGCATTATCTGGCGGTTTTTGACAACGAAGATGACGTTCTGAGCTGTGCTCCGGACTTCGCCGCTCTGGCAAAATTGCCATTGCCGGCAGTCATCATATCCGCGCAAGGGTCAGGAGAGTTTGATTTCGTTTCACGGTTTTTTGCCCCGGCGAACGGAGTGCCAGAGGATTCAGTGTCGGGCGTGTCGCATTGCTGTCTGACACCTTATTGGTCTGAAGTATTAGAGAAAAAACAACTGTTAGCGCGTCAGTTATCGGCGCGGAGTGGTGTGATTTCTTGCGAATACGACGATCCCAGGGTGTTCCTTGAGGGAACGGCTGCAGTGTCGTTGGAAGGTGTCCTGTTCATTCACTGAAGCTGCTGAAGCAGTTTGATTAACTGCGGGATGCATCTGTGCGCAGCCATCCTGCCGTGGGCTAACTTTTTATTACCGAACGCTCGCGTAAGCTGGTCCGCTATGGGTTCGACCAGTCAAGATAACGGTGTGCGGGCATCCGTCGATATATGCTTCAACGGATGCCTCAGATATCTGTTATCGAACCACATGAACCGAGCACGGAGCGTGACGTACCACGCGTGCGGCGGTCGAACCCAGAAGGTAATCCTGCAGGCCGGGGCGGTGGCTTGCGATGACTATGCAATCGGTTTCATGTGACGCCGCATAGTCTAAAATCCCGCGGCCTGCGTGCCCTTCGACCACTTCAACTTTGGCGCCCGGAATATCACCGATCAGCGGTTTCAGCTTGTCGCTGATCGCCGTTTTGGCAATTTCAAAGTGGTTCTCGGGCAGCAAGTCGCTGGTGTATTGCGGCAGATGTTCGACAACATGCAGCAATGTCAAACTGCCATCACTTTGCCAAAGGGCCCGTGCAACCTGGATAGACTGCGCGACGTCGCGATCTGCGTCAAAGGAAACGGGCACGAGAATATTTCGATACATTGATCAACTCCGAAAAATGCAACGACCAGTGCACGCAAAGATTGCGTACGCTGGCCGTTGAAGTTTGACCTGCAGCATATTCGAGGAGAGTGGCTGCATGGTCGGGGAAGGTCATGTCAGGCGGCCACAAACATGTCTTTGTACTGGTCACGCAGGACGTTCTTTTGAACTTTGCCCATGGTGTTGCGGGGCAACTCATCCAGCAGGATCAGTTTGCGAGGATGCTTGAACCGCGCAAGGCTGTCACGAACGGCACCCATCATCGCATCCAGATCGGGGGACTGGCCCGGCTCGGCCACGATCACACCCAGAACGGTTTCGCCAAAGTCAGGATGCGGCACGCCAACCACCGCGCTTTCCATAACGCCGGGCTGATCATCCAGAACCAGCTCAATTTCCTTGGGATAGATGTTGTATCCGCCCGAGATGATCAGGTCTTTGTTGCGACCAACGATATGGACATACCCATCATCGTCGATGCGACCCAGATCGCCGGTGATGAAGAACCCATTCTCGCGCAGTTCGGCGGCGGTTTTCTCCGGCATCTGCCAGTAGCCCTTGAACACGTTGGGCCCGCGCACCTCGATCTCGCCGATCTCGCCCTGCGGCAGCGGATTGCCATCTGAATCACAGATCTGCAGTTCGACCCCGGGCAAGGGAAAGCCTACGGTGCCTGCGCGGCGGTCACCGTCATAAGGGTTTGAAGTGTTCATATTGGTTTCGGTCATGCCATAGCGTTCCAGGATGCGATGACCGGTACGTTCTTCAAACTGCACATGAGTTTCGGCCAGCAACGGGGCCGAGCCCGAAACAAACAGGCGCATATGTGCGGCCAGATCCTTGGTGAAACGATCATCATCCAGCAGACGGGTGTAGAAGGTCGGCACGCCCATCATGGTCGTGGCTTCCGGCATCCGTCCGATGATCTCATCCAGATCGAATTTGGGCATGAAAACGATGCTGCTGCCCGCGGCCAGCGTGACATTGGTGGCCACGAATAGTCCGTGAGTGTGAAAGATCGGCAGCGCGTGCAGCAGCACGTCGTCGGATGTGAAGCGCCATTCCTTGACCAGCGCCTGCGCATTCGACAACAGGTTATTCTGGGTCAGCATTGCACCCTTCGACCGGCCCGTGGTCCCCGAGGTATAGAGGAACGCGGCCAGATCATCGCCGTCACGGTCAACGGTCTCAAAGCTGGCAGGCATGGCGGCTGCCTGCTCCATCAGGCTGCCGCTGCCATCAGCGTTCAGGGTTTCCACCTTCGCGTCAAGCTGCGCACCAACCGGGGCGAGTTTCTCTTCGCTGCGGCTGTCACAAACGATCAGCGAGGCGCCACTGTTTTCGATGAAATAGGTCAGTTCATCCACCGTGTAGGCGGTGTTGAGCGGCAGGAATACAAGACCTGCTTGCGCACAGGCAGCATATAGCGCCAGCGCTTCGGGCGATTTCTCGATCTGCGCCGCAACCCGGTCGCCGGGTTTCAGCCCCAGCTGCGTTGCCACATGGGCGATCTGTGCGGCGGTGCTCAAAAAGTCCTGATGGGTGATGGTCGTTCCGTCGAGCAGCTGCAAAAAGGCTGTGTCTTTACCGGCATGAGCGCCGAACAAACCGTCATAGAGAGGATTGGCCATAAGGGTTACCTTTCCTGTGTCGTGGTGAGAGAGGCTGACGCGGCAAGCGATTTGGCCTCGGGAGAGGCGATGACCTCGCGGGTATTGGCGAACTGCTCGTGGTTCTGGGCCACACGGCCAAGGTCATAAAGATAGTTGACCATTGTCCCGCCAGACTGCGCCCGGCCTTTGTCCGAAACATCGGCATCGGCATGGACCGCATGGACCAGCGCGCCATTGCCAAGATGGAACCGTGCTACCGGATCAAACGGCAGATCGCCGCGGCCTTTGGCGCTCAGCAGGTAATGTGCGGCCAGCGCCTTCATCTGATCGGGCTCTTCGATGTTCCAATCGATGCTTTCCTGCGACAACCATTTGGTCAGCCCCGGAATTGGCGAGAGTGTGACGAAAGTCTTAAGCCCCGCCAACTCAGCCGACAGGTCCGAGGCCACCTGTTTAATCAGCGAGTTGCCGAAAGAGATGCTAGCGAGCCCCGCCTGACAGTTGGAGATCGAATAGAACACCGCCGTATCGGCCTGATCTTCAGGCAACGGATCGCGGTCTTCGGCAAGCAAAGCCTGAACCGAACCCGGAATGCCGCTGTTCAGCGCCACTTCGACAAAGATCAGCGGCTCGTCCGGCATCGAGGGGTGGAAGAAGGCAAAGCAGCGCCGATCCGTGGGTTCAAGCCTGCGGCGCAGGTCGTCCCAGCTGTCGATAGCATGCACCGCTTCATATGCGATGATCTTTTCAAGGATATGCGCCGGGCTCTCCCAGTTGATCGGGCGCAGCACCAGAAAGCCGCGGTTGAACCAGCTGGCGAACAGGTGCCGGAAATCCAGATCAAGCGCCTGCAACTCGGGCTCCTTGCCGCCCAACCGTAGCAGGTCGGCCCGCATCTGTACCAGCGCCCCGGTGGCACCGGGTACTCGGTTCAGGCGGCGGATCATCTCTTGCCGCGCCGGTTCGACGGCAGCGGCAAAGGTGCGATAGCTGGCCTTCGAGGGGTTGCGCTCGTACTCGTCCAGTGACGAACGCACCGCCTCGGGGTCGATATTCATGGCGGTGGCGAGATAGCGGAAGAACTCCAGCTTGTCGTCATCGCTCAGCGTATCGAACCGTGTCAGGATTTCCTCGGCCAGAGCCAGCCCCGAGGTTTCCCCTGCTGACCCAACCAGCGCGTCGGCCAGTTCGGTCAGCGGGCGGCCATCCGGGGCCACCGCGCTGTCGCGGCGGTAACGCCGCTCGAACACGGTGGATAGAAGATCCGCCAGCAGGGTCATACCGCTGCTCCCATGATCACGTCGGGCAGCCAGGTGGCCAGACCGGGGAACAGGCAGAGCAGGATGATTGCGATCACCATACAGGCCACGAAGGGCAACGAACCGGTCAGGATGGTCTTCAGCGAGATGTCGGGCGCAATGCCGTTGATTACATAAAGGTTCAGACCAACCGGGGGTGAGATCAGGCCAATTTCCATGTTGATGGTCAGCACAACCGCGAACCAGATCGGGTCAAAGCCGGCGGTGGTGATGATCGGCAGCAGGATCGGTGCCGCCATCAGGATCACAGCCACGGGTGGCAGGAAGAACCCGGCGATCAGTAGGAACACGTTGACCGCACCCATCAGAACCCAACGGTTCACGTCCAGCGTACCGATCCATTCGGCAATCGCCTGTGTGATGAACAGCGAGCTGAGCATGTAAGAGAACACACCGGCAGCGGCGATGATGAACAGGATCATCACGCTTTCCTTGGTGCTGTCGCGCAGCACGACCCAGATGTCCTTGGGGTTCCACAGCTTGTAGATGATCATCGCGATCAGCAGGCAGAGCAGGGCACCGACAGCAGCCGTTTCCGACGGGGTGGCGATACCGCCATACATGGCGTAAAGCACACCCAGAATGATGCCGAGGAAGGGCAGCACGCGCGGCAGAATCTCGAACCGTTCGGCCCAGGTGTAGCTGCCCGAACCCAGACGGGTCGCGTCACCGGATTTCCAGGTCGAATACAGCGACCAGGCCATGAACAGACCCACCAGCATAAGGCCCGGGATCACACCGGCCAGAAACAGACGGCCAATCGAGGTTTCGGTGGCAATACCGTAAACGATCATGGTGACCGATGGCGGGATCAGGATTCCCAGAGTACCGCCTGCAGCGATCGAACCGGCGGCGACGCCGTCAGGATAGCCACGTTTGCGCATCTCCGGGATACCCATCTTGCCGATGGCGGCACAGGTCGCGGGTGACGAACCGGACATAGCCGCAAATAGGGCACAGGCACCGAGGTTTGATACGACCAGACCGCCGGGAACACGGGTCAGCCAGCGTTCCAGCGCTTCGTACAAATCCGCTCCAGCTCTGGTAGAGGCGATTGAGGCCCCCATGATGATGAACATCGGGATAGACAGAAGGGCGAAGTTATCGAGTTTGCCGAACAGGATTTCCGGCATCAGTTCCAGCGAGCGCGGTCCGTCAAAGACGATTAGGAACCCAGCCGAGACGATCAGCAGGCCGATGGCCACGGACACGCCCGAGAAAAGAACAAGGATGGTGGCGATGGCGACAATAGCGCCGAGCAGAAGGGGATCCATCGGCTTTACTCCAGACCAAATGGTTTATCGATGCCAAGCAGGACGGCGACGAGATCGGCGATCAGTTGCAACAACAGCAGACCAAAGCCAACTGGGATGGCGAGGTAGGGGATCCACAGGCGAACGCCCCAAACGGTGTCGGATTTCCATCCGCGCTCCCATGCGAAGTGCCAATACTCGTAGCCGTAGAACAGCATGACTGAGACGATGGCGATGGACAGAACCGAAGTCAGGATCGCCATGAAGAAGCGCGCACGCGGTGCCAGTGAGATTGGGATCAGGTCGACATTCACATGCCCGCGCAGGCGCTGCACATAAGGCAGCCCGACCAGCGTGGCCGCGATGACCAGATAGATGACCGCTTCGGTTTGCCAGATGGTCGATTGATTCAGCACGAAGCGCACGACGATCATCTGGCAAGTGATAGCGACAGCAGCGA
This sequence comes from Ruegeria sp. AH3, assembly GCF_056536265.1. Lineage (NCBI taxonomy): Bacteria > Pseudomonadati > Pseudomonadota > Alphaproteobacteria > Rhodobacterales > Roseobacteraceae > Ruegeria > Ruegeria sp. AH3. The sequence goes on along the minus strand of NZ_JBQFJL010000002.1, from coordinate 155,143 downwards.
CGATCATTCCTGCGGAACACCAGCCCGCCAGAGTTGAAAGTGCGGCGACGAAGCGAAGGAAGGGATTGTTCCCTGTGTGGGAAGCAACGGCAGAGCTATGACCGGCCATTTGCGCCTCCTGTGATTGAGATGCAATTAAGTCTGAAGATCAGAGAAGATCAGAACTGAGATCAGGGGCCGGGCGGCGGCGGGGCCGCCCGGTGAGAGGGGGTCACTCGACCGCCAGAGCCTTGTCCAGCAGGTCCTGCCCATCAGGAACCTCTTCTACGAAGGCTTTGTAGGACGTCTCTTGTGCCAGGGCGCGCCAGGCTTCGAAGTCTTCCGGGCTCATCTCGGCAATTTCGACACCAGCCTCTTCAAAGACCTTGGCCGAGTTTGCGTCCTGTTTCTTGGCTTCTTCCAGATAGAAGGCCTGTGCTTTTTCCGAAGCAGCCAGCAGGGCGGCCTGCTGTTCTTCGTTCAGACCATCAAAGGTCGATTTGTTCATCAGCAGCGGCTGATACATGAACCACAGGGCCACATCGCCCGCAGGGGTGTAGCACGCGACCTGCTCGTAGATGCGATAGCTGACGAAGGACGAAGACGAGGTGTTGGCTGCCTGCAGAACGCCGGTTTGCATCGCGTTATAGATTTCCGACGATGCCATGGATGCGATCGAAGCATCTGCACCTGCCAGCATTTGCTCGAACGACTTACCAGCCGCGCGAGTTTGCAGACCCGCCACATCCTCGGGGTTGGTGATGCATTTGTCCTTACCGGCGAAGCCACCAGCCAGATAGCCGTGTACCAGAACCATTACATCATCGTCGGCCATCTTGGCCTCAAGCGCGTCCATGAAGGGGGAATCCGCCAGGCGGGCTGCGTGATCGTGGTTCTTCACCAGACCCGGCATCAGCGTCAGGTTATAGGCGGGCTGCTGGCCACCGGCATAGCTGAGCGGCAGAACCGTCATATCCAGCTGACCCCGGCTGAGCGGCTTGTACTGCTCGCGCGGTTTGAACAGCGATTTCGAGCCGAAGATCTTGATGTCCAGGTCGACATCGGCAGCGGCGACCTCATCGGCGACCATCTGCGCCACCTGATGGCGGATGTCTTTGTTCGACCACTGATGCGACAGACGTAGTTCTTTTGCACTGGCCAGCGTACCGGCAGATGCAAGCGCCATCGCGGCAACGGCGGTTTTGAGAATGGCTTTCATTTTTTCCTCCCTGTGAAACCCGGGCTGACCGGGGATACTGGAAATCATAGGGGGCTTATGTTTTTTTAGTCAAGTATTTTGTATACAAGAATTGAATTCTTGAGTTCTCGTTAATTTGTGAATAAAACAATAAGCCATGGACCAACGCCTTGCGGATACCATTGCCCAAGACCTGGAAGAGCTGATCTTTGACGGCACTTTCCCAGCCGGAGATCGTCTGGACGAAGTTCGCCTGGCTGATCAATTCGGCGTTTCACGCACACCACTTCGAGAAGCATTTCAAAGGCTTGCCCTGTCGGGGTTGGTTGACCTCATCCCGCGCCGTGGCGCTTTTGTCCGACAGCCCGGCCCGGTGGAGCTGATGGAGATGTTTGAGGTCATGGCTGAGCTTGAAGCTGTTTGCGGACGCCTTGCTGCTCTGCGCATATCGGACAAGGCTTTGGAGGATTTGTCCGACGCAAACAACAAGTGCCAGATGGCGGTGGATGCCGGGGACCCGGATACCTACTACCTCGAAAACGAGCGGTTTCATCGAATCATATACAATCAGTCCGGCAACTCGTTTCTGGAGCAAGAGGCGTCGAAGTTGCATAGAAGGTTGAAACCCTTCCGGCGGCAACAGCTGCGGTTCCGTGGACGTATGGAGCAGTCGATGTCCGAACACGAGGATATCGTGAATGCGCTCGACAAAGGAGATCCAGAGGAAACGGCGAATGCATTGCGCACCCACGTCGCCGTGCAGGGCGAGAAGTTCCACAACCTCATGGCCTCTTTGAAGAACACATCCGAATAACGTCATTCGCGCAGTGCGCGGCGGTGCCCAGGGCCACCTTGAGGCTGGGATGTCTAGCGGTATAAGCAGACGGCTTTGTATATTGGTTGGGTGAGGGGCGACTTAACTGGCTATCACTTATTCATCCATGGCGAAGTCGATATGAATGTGATTGCCATCAGGATCCCAGACATTCAGTTGCACAATATTTGCTGCAGCCAAATCCGTGCGCCGATACGTGACGTCCAACTGTTGCAGCTTGTCCTCGAACGTTGCGCGCCCGTTTGCGGAGAACGCGAAATGCTCAAGCTTCAGGCTTGTTTCCGAACCCACCGCTTCGGTCTCAACCCCCACTAAGTGCACGTAAGCGGTGTCGCCGGCATAGAGCCATGCGCCCGGAAACGGAAAATTCGGCCGTTCACCGACCCTCAATCCCAATACGTGTTGGTACCATTCGATCATCTGGCTCAGACGCGTAGTCCGCAGGTTCACATGATTCAGAGTCTCGATTGGCATGTCTTACCTGCGCGACCATTTGATCGAGCAACCCATCGAGGTGATCTGCTCGCGTGGTCCCTGACCGGTTTCTGAGATTTGGAGCATGGCGTTGACCAGTTCCGGAGTTCGATTATCGGTCGCTCCCATGTGTGCATCATCCAGTCGACCGCGATATTGCAGCTCACCATTGGCGTTCAGTCCGAAAAAATCCGGCGTGCAGACTGCGTTATACGCTCGACCCACAGACTGGTCCTCATCAACGAGATAGGGAAAGGCGAAACCGTTGCGACGTGCAAATTCCTCCATCCGGGGCGGCGCGTCTTCAGGGTAATCCTGATAATTGTTGGACATCACCGCCAAAACGCCAATGCCTTTGGACATAAGGTAATCCGCATCACTTGCAAGCCGGGCAGCGATGGCTTTGACGTATGGACAATGATTGCAAATGAAAGCGATCAGCAAGCCGTTCCCCAGATGGTCAGACATCTTGACCGGCACGCCAGCCGGAGTTTTTAGCGTGAAGTCCGGCGCCTTCCAGCCAAAGTCGCAGATCGGGGTGTCCAACAGCATGATCGCCTTCCTTTGTGATGAGCCTGGGTGGCGTTCAGCCGACCGAGGTCATTTCGTTCAGCGTGAATTCCGCAACCGCACCTTCGGTGGCGGCCATATAGTCCTTCAGATGCTGATTATTCATATGGGTTTGCCACAATTCGCGCGATTCCCAGTTCTCATAAAACAGGAAATGCGCTGGATTGTCGTTATCCTGATGCAGGTCGTAATTGATACATCCCTCTTCGGCGCGAGTGATGTCGATCAGTTTGATCAGCTCAGCCTTCACCAGTTCGATCTGATCCGGGTTGGCCTTGATGTTGGCCACGATGGTTAGTTTTGCCATGTTATTTATCCTCAATCGGTACTGAGGAGTACTTATCCCGTTGCCTCTGCCGGATAAACGGGTATTGATCGAATAGATAATCCGGAAATTCCGCATAATGCTTCTGAAGAACATCGCTCTATTTCTGCAGATCGTCGAAAAAGGTTCACTCACCGCAGCCGCGCGCGAGGCGGGATTGTCCGCAACCACAGTGTCCGAGCGACTGGCAGCCCTCGAAGCACACTACGGCGTCGTACTGCTGAACCGGACGACCCGTTCCGTCCGCTTGACGGAAGAAGGCCGCGCACTGGTCGAAGGTGCGCGCGAAGTATTGGAATCCGTTGACGAGCTTGATGCGCGTATCCGTATGGGTGCACAAACGCTCAGCGGACCTATCCGAGTGTCCGCGCCCAATGACTTGGGGCGCTCGATTGTGTCAAAGGCAATCGGGAATTTTCTGACAGAGCATCCGGATATTTCGATCGAACTGTCGCTTTCGGATGGCTATGTCGACGTGGTGGGTGAAGGTATCGACATTGCTTTGCGCTTCGGCGAGATCGGTGACAGCACATTGCGAAGACGTAGTCTGGGTGAGTTTCGGCGGCTGGTCTGTGCTGCACCGAACTATCTGGAGCGGCAGGGAACCCCAAGCGCGCCATCGGACTTGAGCACGCATAACTGCCTCGTGATGCGATTTGGTACCCATCTCGATAATCAATGGCGCTTTGGGCACGGTTCTGAGCAGCAGGTCGTTACCGTCAGAGGTGATCGCGTCGCCAATGATGGCGCGTTGGTTCGGCAGTGGGGGTTGGAGGGGCGCGGGATCATCCTGAAATCTGCGCTGGATGTCAGCGCCGACATTGATAATGGAGACCTAGTAGAAATCCTGCCATCTTACGCGCCATCACCGACGCCGCTGCAGATGCTCTTCCCACCTGGTCGAACCCAGCCACGGCGTGTGCGAGCCTTTGCGGATCATCTTGAGAAAGCTGTGCGCCGTTCCGTGGAGCAGCACATTGACTGAGACCGAAGCCAGTTCAAATTGTCAGATGTTATCCCTGAAAACCGGTTCACACGGATAGCAGGCCGTGCGAACCGGGCGCAGAAAATTTGCTTAACGTGCTCCCAGCATCCGCCTCAGGGTACCGTCCTTGTTGATGATGTGGTGCTTGATCGCTCCGACGACGTGCAGAAGGATTGCAGCGATAACGATCTTGGCGGCTAGAATGTGGATGAGCTCACCAAGCTCTGCCAGGCTTTCATTGATGGCAATTGGTCGCCCGGTGTCGCCAAGGTTGGCCGCCACCAGATCCAGACCAAAGAGTGTCAGCCCGCGACCGGACATATAAGCATCCAGCATACCCGACAACGGCATCGCGATCGTGCCCAGGATCAGCACCCAATGAACCACCCGCGCCAGACCGTGTCCCATACGGGTGTCAGAGTTGACCTCTTGTGGCCATCCCATGCGCAGACGCAGAACCGCACGCCATAGAATGAAGACAAAAAGGAGCATGCCGAGGGATTTGTGAAGACCGTACAGGGCGAACTGTTCCGTGCGGGTCAGGTACAGACCCATGGCAATGACCGCGATCATACCCAGCCCGACGATCCAGTGCAGAGAGATCTCGGTGCGGGTCAGAGGTGTGGTAGACATGGCTCGTTCCTTTGTGATGTGCCAAGCGTTGAGGACTAAACGGTCAAGCCGGGCGGTTCCGGCGAAATAAACCTGTTCGCCTTAGATTTTGCTCAACGGATTGATTGTCGTTGAGCAGCAGGCCAGCACGGTCTTCTGTCGCGGCACTGAAGTCGGCTGGTATCTGGGCATAGCTGGGAGCTTTCGGTGCAGGACTGGTGGAGAACACCCAGCCTCTCGCGACCAGGTGCAATCCGGCGACGTTGACACACCTACACGCGCAATGCGCAGGCAAGCGCTGAAATCATCCTCGCTGTTTCGACCGCCCTGATGTGGCGATGACTCGACTTCACCCCAGTGATTTATTTGGCGGCTTCAGAGTTCTAGATTGACGGTCTTCGATCATGATTATTTCGACTTGATGGGCTTATGCGTTGCGAGAGTTTATTGGCCGTACTCTTTGGTCGGGTTGCGATAGATTGTGTGGTAGTGCCCCGAACCCACGGCGCTGCTGCCTACATTGCCGCCGGTCGACAGCATCTCGATGATCAACGTCGGGCCTTGGATGCGCATATATGTGGGTGTGTTGACCTCATCGGTTCCCGACCAGGCAAATGAGATGTCTTCCAATCCATCAGACAGTTCGGCCATGCGCGGGATGGCGTTTTCATCCGGCTGAATCGCAACCCATTCCTTGATGGCAGCCAGCAATAGCTCTCGCTGCCCGGTATCCATATCCGCGGCAGACAAGCCGATCACCGACGGAATGGTGCCATCCTGCCCCGGTCCGGTCAGCACATCCTCGGGGATTGTGCCCGCATCTGCAGCGGTCTGTTGTGCTGCGTTCAGAGCAGAAAAGACTGCGTACCCGGACAGGTGCATGTCGCGCACAGCCTGATAGTCAACTCCGTTGACTGTAAATATTGCCGGTTCGGTGCCGACAAACGTGGGCGACATGGTTTCGATCCGGTTGCTTTCGATCGAGATGTTCAGGGCAAGATGATGCCCGCCGAACTGCCATCCCCATGATCCGTCGGTTGAGGGTGTGCCGAAGAAAGACAGCCAGTAATTCTCTGGTGCCCATTGCAGCTGTTTGGCGCGCTTGTCCGCACTCAGGAACGTCTCAGCGGCCAACGCCTCGACCACGCTCTGATAGCCGTCCTCGCCCAGCGATGACGCCAGGAATTCAAACAGCAACGCGCGCTGCTCGTCCGAGAGTTCGCCGACCGAGATACCCGTCCGCTCAACGATCCCCGCAGGCAGGTTGGACCATTGCGCGCGGTTGGGGCTGCCCATATCAAACATGAACTGAGCCTTCGCGCCATCGTCGATGCTGGCCAGAAACGTCTGGGCCGCCTCAAGGGCTGCGACGCCCGATGCCGGTCCGTAAGGCTGCGCGTAGGCTGGGATCGGGAAGATCTGCGCATGTTCATGAGTTGGGGCTTCATGTGCGAACGCGGTCGTGGCGAGGAACAACGCTGCGGTTATCGTCAAAGCTCTCATCGTCATTATCCTTTATTCAATGTCCGTAGCTTCGGGCCAAATCACGCGCAAATCCTCGCGAAAGGCGAACCGCTCTAAATGAGAGCCAAGGATTTCTTGCAACTTCTGCAACTGTTCAAAGGTCTCGGCTTGGGCGCTCAACCGCAGAATGTCACCCTCGGCCTGTGCCCGCGCCGTGCCAGCTGAAAAGTGGAACACGACCTCATCTGTTTGTCGTTCAACATTGATCTTGTGGCCAAAATGTTTGGAAAGCTGTTCGACATACCCGTCGGCCTTCGGGGTTGAGAGCATGGTTTTTGATGACACTGGCATCCGGCAATCTCCGCTTTGTACTGAAGCGGATATAGCAACGCCATATTTGCTGGATTAGTTCGTTTTGTCAGATTTCTTTCTTCGATGAATTGAATGAATGGATATCCGTATCCGAAGGTTTATTCCATAGTGGCTGCTGACCAGACCACCTTTATCCAGCTTCAGCGCGCGATTTGTTGGAAGTTTAGGCACCCTGAAAGAGCGCCTGTGCCCATTCTGGAGGTCTTAAACAGCGGCTGCGGTCGAAGCGAATTTGGTCGATAGCGTTCAAAGTCCGATCATGTCGTTTCCTGCAAGCGGGTTTCGGGAATCGTCAAGTGAGCCGTCGTCAAAACTGAAAGGATCGTGGAAACTGCTGGAGAAACCTGATGACGACAGAAACGGTAACTCGTTCCCGGTCTGGTGGGCGGTTGGCCCGCCGCGCCATCCGCACCACACCCAAGTTTGACATGCTTCCGGGCCTGACGCGCGGCATACCGCTGTGCGAGGTGATGGATCAGGCGCATGTCGAACGGATCGACGCGGCCTCGATGGATATATTGGAGAATGTTGGCGTCCAGTTCCGTGATCCGATTGCACTGGAAGACTGGAAGAAGGCGGGCGCAAAGGTCGAGGGCGAGCTTGTCTTCCTCGATCGGGGCTTGGTGCGCGAATTGATCGCCACGATCCCTTCGGATTTCACCTACCACGCGCGCGACCCGAATAAGAATGTGCGGCTGGGTGGAAATCACTCAATCTTTGTGCCGATGACCGGCGCGCCGTTCCTGCGCGATCTGGATGATGTGCGCCGTAACCCGACGCTGGACGATCTGGCGATGTTCCATAAGCTGGCACATATGATGCCCGCGCTGCATTCTTCGGCACACCATATCGTCGAGCCATATGATCACCCGATCAGCCAGCGGCATTTGCGGATCACCTATTCGTCCATGAAGCACTCGGACAAGACGTTCATGGGCATGACGACATCGCCCAAGAACGCCGAGGATGTGATGGAGATGTGCGCGATCCTGTTCGGTGAGGATTATCTTGAGGATCACCCTGTCACCACGGGTAACTGTAACGGAAACTCCCCGCTGGTGTGGGACGAAACCATGCTGGGCGCGATGCGCGCGTTCTGCCGCCGTAAGCAGCCGGTGCTGTGTTCGCCTTTCGTGTTGGGCGGTGCCAACACACCCGCCAGTGTACCGGCCACAGTGGCGCAGTTGAACGCCGAAGCGTTAAGCGCGCTGGCCTATACTCAGGTCATCCGCAAGGGGGCGCCCGCGATCTACGGGCATTACCTATCCACGGTCTCGATGAAGTCCGGTGCACCGATGGCAGGTACGCCTGAGATCAGCCTCATGAATTTCATGATCGGCCAGATGGCGCGATACTATGGCGTGCCATGGCGGACCTCGAACACGCTGGGCGGGGCCAAGACCTTTGACGCCCAGGCCGGGTACGAATCCGCTACCACCTTGAGCGCCGTGATCCACGCTGGAGCAAACTATATCTGGCATTCGGCGGGCTGGAATGAGGCCGGGATGCATTGCTCGGTCGCGAAGTTCATCGTCGATGCCGAACAATGCGCAATGGCTTATCGCATGGCGGAAGGCCCCAAATGGGCCGACTTCGATCAAGCTGTCGCAGCGGTTCCTGATGTAGGCCCCGGAGGTCACTATCTGGGCCATCCGCACACGCAGGAGAACTTCCAGCAGGCTTTCTTCATGCCTGAGCTCTTCGACAACAATTCGATCGAGCAATGGCAGGCCGAGGGCAGCATCGAGATCACCGAGCGCGCTCTCAAACATGCGCGCAAGCTGCTGGCCGAGTATCAGGAACCCAAGCTGGACGATGCCAAGAATGAAGCGCTGCTGGATTATATCGCGCGTCGTGAACGTGAGATACCGGCGGCGGATGAATTGAACCAGTCTTACTGAGCCGGATACACTCCCCGAACTGGCCCGTCTTTCTTTTGAGACGGCTTCTTTTTTGAGTTCTCAAACGCGAAACGCCGCCCGAATTGGGCGGCGTTCTTGGTTTGGATTTGAGCGCTGTGGCTTATTCAGCAGCCTGTGTAGCGGTGCCTTCGTGCTTGTCACGCAGCCCGTCACGGTAGAGCGCTTTGCACAGCGAGATGCACATCAGGCCCATTACCATGGTGAATGGCAGTGCACCGATGATCATTGCGTTGCGCAATGCGTCCATCGGGTTGTTTTCACCCGCCGCCAGGATCAGCGCACCAATCACTGCCGTCAGGATCACACCCCAGATGATACGGTGCTTGATGCCCGTCTCCTGGCTGCCGCCTGACATGATCGTATTCATCACCAGAATACCTGAGTCCGCAGAGGTCACCAGGAAGGTCATGATCAGGATCACGCACATCACGTTCAGCATCGACAGCAGGCCACCGTCGATCATGTAGGACAGCGTCACGAACAGCTTGTTGGTGTTCGATGCGCCGATGATCGCGCCCTCGGCCGCGCCTGCCAGCTCAAGGTCAATCGCCGTTCCGCCCAGAACGGTCATCCATGCAAAGCAGACCAGCGCAGGTGCGAAGACGCAGCCAAGGATGAACTCACGCACGGTACGTCCCTTCGAGATGCGTGCCAGGAACAGGCCCACAAACGGCGAGAACGCAATCCACCAAGCCCAGTAGAAGGTGGTCCAGCCGGCTTGCCAGCCGAATTGACGACCTTGCTCGCCTGCGGCATAGGCTGCGGCCAGTGTGGCCTCATCCAGTTCCGCCGCTGCCCCTTCCAGACCGCTCTTGAAGCCGTCAAAGCTGCCCCAGGCATTGGTTGCACCGCCCATCAGGGCATCCGCGTGGGCTTGTGCCTCGGCAGGCAGAGCTGCCGCGAAGGCTTCGGCCGAGAGCGGACCATAGGCACCGAAGCTCAGCGAGATGAAGTGCAGGATATAGTCGACCATTGCCGTGCCATAAGTGGTCATGGCGAAGACGAACGAGCCGAACACAACGAAGGTGCCCAGCAGGATGATCGACAGAACCAGGTTCAGGTTCGACAGGTATTTCACACCCCGGCCAACACCCGATACCGCCGAAATGATCGACAGGCACATGATGACAACCAGACCCGTGATCAGACCCACTTTGGACGGGGTTGGCACTTCACCACCCAGATCCATCACCCATTCCATGCCGGTGATGGCATAGACACCGTCGATGAACTGGCTGACGCCGTAACCAATGGTGACGGAAACACCCAGGATCGTTGCAACAACACCCAGCACGTCAACCACATGGCCCAGAAAGCCGTTCATCAGCTTGCCGAACAGCGGCGTCAGGGCCGAGCGGATGGTCAGCGGCATGTCGCGGGTATAGGCGTAGTAGGCCAGCGACAGGCCAGTCACCACGTAGATCGCCCAAGCATGGAAGCCATAATGCAGGAAGGTGAAGCGATAGGCCGACTGCAGCGCCTCGGGCGTGTTGCCGGCCACATCTTCCGACACCACCACCGGGTTCGAGCCCCAAAGGCCCAAAGGCTCGGCTGTGGCAAAGACCATCAGGCCGACGCCCAGACCGGCCCCGAACATCATCGAAAACCACGAAAAGTTCGAGAACTCGGGCTTTTCGCCCGGTGTGCCCATGACGCGTTTGCCGGTGCCCGGAATGATGGCCACTATGGCCAGAAAGAAGAAGAACAGCCCGACGATGATGACGTAGAAGCCGTTGAAGCTTTCCAGAAGCTTGCCGTTCCAGCTGCCCAGCGTGCCGTTCGCATTGGCCGGAAACACCAAAGCCCACAGCACCAGCGCAACCATGATCGCCTTACTGATAAGCGCAATCGGAACGCTGTAATTCTCATAAAATCCGGCATCCGCCGTCTTTATCTCCAAATCCGTAAAAGGGTCCTTTATCGACATCTAATTCCTCCCGTGTCGAGTTTCCCGCCATTCACTGGCTGTTCTTATTGGCATGATCGCAAATCGGTTTATTCGTCGGTTGCTTTCCATTCCTTCCATCTCAGGATCAGGTTCGCTCCAATCTCGCGGAACGGTTGCGGAGGCAGCTGTTTGGGCGCAGCCTCGGCGTTGAAATGTCGTGAAATTTCGGATTGATGGCCGCAGGCCATCTCGGCGGCAGCGATGCCTGTCAATGTGCCGCGCGCTGTGCCCAGCCCATTCTGCACGCAGCCCGAATAGACACCGGTATCGATTTCCCGCGCCACAGAGACGCTGTTCAGGCTCAGGCAAAGGTGACCGGCCCATTGATATTCCATCTGATAGCCCGCTAGTTGCGGAAAGCGCTGGTCGAATTTGCGTTGCATGACTCTGCCAGCCCGGCGCAAGTCGCTTGCGGAGGCCGCCATTCTGGGACGCAGCGCTGCGCAGGTGCGGGTGATAATCCGGTTGCCGCCCTGACCGGTGTCTATGCGGCGCACTGTCGTGCCCATCGGGTCAGACGGGGTCACGCCCCAACGGTTCTGCCCACCCAGTTTGCGAAGTGCGTCATCATCCAGCTCGGGTGTCATCGCGGCAAACAGGAACAACTGCATCAGTCGGTTGCGCTCGATCCCGAAGCTTTCCAGATGACCATTGACGGTCAGTATGACTTTCGGAGCAGTCACCGCGCCTTTTTGGGTCATTACCTGCCAGCCTTCACCCTTGCGGGCAAAACCGGTAACGGGACTGTTTTCGAAGATGCGCACGCCTTGTCCGACAAGCCCGTCTGCCATCCCTCGGATGTAACCAGCGGGTTGCAGCATCACTGTACCAGACGTGTAAAGCCCGGAAACGTAATGGCGCGAGCCGGTCAGTTCGAACATCTGCTGCGGGTCCAGCACCTGACTCTCCTCACCCAGCGAGGCGAGATGCTCAGCGTAACTTTTGTTGTGGGCCTCGGCTTTTTCAGTGGCAGCCCCATTCACCTTGCCAGAGGGATCAAAGAAATTCGGATCGATCTGGTATTCTTCCACCGCCGACCGGGCAAAGCTTATGGCCTGCCGGTTCAATGCGATCGTTTTTTGATCATCACCACCGCCGGAGTAGTCGTCCGAGGCCAGATCATGCGGCAGGTCGATCATGAAGCCCGAGTTTCTTCCTGCAGCTCCCTCTGCTACGCGCCCGGCCTCGATTACCACGACACGGGCATTGGGTTGCAACTGCAGAATGCGCCGGGCTGCGGATAGGCCAGCATATCCTGCACCGATGATTGCGAAGTCGGCGCTTTGATCGTCATCCAGCACTGCCGCAGGGACCTGGTCGCCCAGAATGACACTCCAGGCGGCAGGCCCTCGTTGGACCGGTAGGGTATGTGCAGTGTAGCGTGTCAATTCACAGCCTCGTCTGCGTCATCGGCAAGATCAATCCAGATGGTTTTCAACTGGGTATACTGATCATGGGCGTGAACCGAGTTGTCACGTCCGCCAAAACCCGACTGTTTGAAGCCTCCAAACGGCGTCGAGATGTCGCCTTCGCCAAAACTGTTCACTGTTACGGTGCCAGCGCGCAATGCACGGGCGCCGCGGATCGCGCGTTTTGCATTGGCGGTGAAGATCGATGCGCAGAGCCCGTATTCGGTGTCATTGGCAACCGAGATTGCCTCATCAAACCCGGACACTTCGATAACCGACAACACCGGGCCAAAAATTTCCTCGCGCGCAAGGACGGCATTGTTATCAGAGACTTCGACAACTGTGGCCTCAACAAAGCCGTTATCAGCCTTGCCACCGATCACGACGTTTTCGGCCTGATCCAGATAGCCGCACACCTTGTTGTAATGTCCTTCGGACACCAGCGCGCCCATGCGGGTTTCCGGGTTCAACGGGTCGCCGATATTCCACTGCTTGGCGTGATGTGCGATTCGGTCCAGCAATTCGCCTTTCACGTCTTTGTGTACGATCAGGCGCGAACTGGCCGAGCAATTCTCACCCATGTTCCAGAATGCGCCATTGACCAGATGCTGGGCCACGCGGTCCAGGTTCTCGGCATCGTCCATCACGATGGCAGGGTTCTTGCCGCCCATCTCAAGCACAACCTCTTTGGCATTCGACTCCGCCGAGTAGGTCAGAAAGCGCTTGCCTGTCACGGTCGAGCCGGTGAACGAGACCATGTCGATACCCATGTGACGGCCAATCGGTTCTCCGACATCCGCCCCTCCGCCTGGCACGATGTTGAGAACGCCGGCCGGGATACCAGCCTCCATCGCCAACTCTGCCACACGCAGCGCAGTCAGGGTGGTTTCTGCCGCCGGTTTGACAACCAGCGAGCAGCCCGCAGCCAGGGCCGGGCCGATCTTCCACGCCAGCATCAACAGCGGGAAGTTCCATGGTAGCACCAACCCTACGACGCCAATGGGCTCGCGGATGACCATTGCGATATGATCATCGGAGGCGGGCGAGACCTGATCGTAGATTTTGTCGATCGCTTCGGCGTGCCATTTCAGGCAGTGGATGGTCTCGGGTACATCCACGGTCTCACAGTCATAGATGGTTTTGCCGCTGTCGATGCTTTCCATCATCGCAAGCTCGCGCGCGTTGCGGGTCATCAGTTTGCACAGGCGGATCAGCACATCCTTGCGCTCGGACGGGTGCAGTTTCGACCAGCGGCCATCGTCAAAGGATTCGCGCGCCTTTTCGACCGCAAAATCCACGTCTGCGGCATCGCAGGCGGCAATCTCGGCCAGTTTGTCGCCTGTGGCCGGATTGACGGTTGTAAAGGTTTTGCCGGACATCGCCGGGCGGAAGCTGCCATCGATGAAAGCGCCGGTAGGCAGGTCCAGACCCGCGGCAATGGATTTGTATTCGTCCTGAGTCAGCAGATTCATGTCTATTATCCTTCTGCCACGATGTCGGCGATTTTGCGTTTCAACACACGCGTGACCTGTTCCAGCGCGCGTTTGTCATCCTTGTTCAACCCGCGCAGCGGTGGGCGCATGACGCCTGCATCGATCCCGTTCATGGTGACGCCATGTTTGATGGTCTGGATGAACTTGCCACCCTGTTCCAGCACGTGCATCAGCGGCAGCATCGCTGACATGATGCGGCGGCCTTTGTCGAAATTGCCCTCGACCACACAGGCATTGTAGAGCGCCACGTGTTCGGCAGGCAGGAAGTTCGACCCACCACAGACCCAAAAGGGCGCGCCCCAGGCGAAGAATTCCAGCGCCTGATCGTCCATGCCGCAGCCCAGCTGGATATGTGGATAGTCGCGTGCCAGCAGATGCACCCGATTGATATCGCCTGAGCTTTCCTTGATGCCGCAGAAATTGCGGCTGCGGCCGACGCGATCCAGAAACTCTTCGCCCATCATGGTGCCGGTGCGGTGTGGATAGTTGTACAGCATCACCGGTAGATCAGCGGCCTTGTCGATGGCCAGCGCGTTCAGCGCGTTTTCCCGATCGGTGGGCACCGAATAGGCCGGGCTGGCGAGCAGGATCGCATCCGCGCCAATCTCGCGCGCGCCAGCGGCCAGAGCGATCGAATCCGGTGTCATCATCGCGCCGGTCCCTACGACCAGCGGTAGACGACCCTGCAAACGCTGATGGGTGAACTTGGCCAGCTCCAGCCGCTCGGCCACGGTCTGGGAATAATTTTCGCCGGTCGATCCGCCTGAGATCAGGCCGTGCACGCCGTTTTCGATCAGGTATTCGATCACATCAGACAGGGCATCCCAATTGACGCTGCCATCTTCATGATAAGGGGTCACCACCGGGGTGTAGATCCCTTCAAACTTGAACAGGGGAGTCATTTACATCCTCATGCAGGGTTTTTGCGCGCCACTGTCCCCAGCGGCAGGTCAAGCCCGGTGGGCGTGACGAACAGCTCGATCTGGTCGCGCGAGAGATTCCAGTGATCGATGGCCAGCTGCGCAGCAGCCGCCTCATCACCTGCCTCGATGGCGGTGATGATGGCGTCATGCTGGGAGCTGGCTTCAGAGAGATTTTCAACCATCGTCGCATCTTGCGGACGGTAGAAGGTCATGCCGATCCGGGCGTGGTCGATCAACAGCCGTTTGAAGGATGGCAACAGATAGATGTTATCCGCCATATCTCCGGTAACCTCATGGAACCGGTTGTTCGCCATCGCCCGATCCGCACCCGAACCGGATCGCAGCGCCGTTTTGAATATGTCTTGCGCTTGCTTTAACTCATCTAATTGGGCGGGTTTTGCGTTCTTGGCGGCCAGCTGCAGGATGGCGCCGTAGATCATCGGTGCCGCTAGAAAAAAATCTCGCAGAGTGGTATAGGACATGCCAGAGACTCGCGCGCCCCGATTTTCCCGCAGCTCCACATAGCCTTCGCCTGCAAGCTGCCGGAACACCTCGCGCAACGGCGTGCGTGATATCTGAAACTCATCCGACAATGTCGCTTCGTCCAGATCCGCACCGGGGCTCATGGCCAGAGTCAGGATTTCGGTCTTGAGGTGTTCATAGAGTTCCGACTTCCGGCGCCGGGCTGCATCTTTCATCAAAACTGCTCCATTTCGTGGCTCCGAGTCTCTTGTGTGCGAGGTCGATTGCGCAGCCTTACAAGAAAATACAATTTGAGTACAATGAAAAAAATAGGAGTATGCAATTTCTTCCGAACGGGCTAAGCGACAGATTGGGATGTGCGTTCGCCGACAATCGCCAACCCCAAGGCTCACTCAAACCAGAGGACAGATATTTTTGCTGTCTGCTGGAATTCTGATACGAAGGTCACCATGTCCAAAACCCAGCATTTTACGTTCTTGCTGATCGAGGAGTTCTCTCATCTGGCCTTTTCCTGCGCGGTCGAGCCCCTGCGGATCGCCAATCTGGTTCAGGGCGAAGAGCTATATAAGTGGTCGATCTTGTCCGAGGATGGAGAAAGGGTAACCTGCTCCAACGGCATCGTGACGATTGTGGATGGGGGAATCTCGCACATCCCGAAATGTGATCGGCTGTTTGTTCTGTCCGGCATTAACATGCGCAACCACGTGACCCGCCCTTTATTGGGCGCGCTACGGCGTGAACGGGCGTTGGGAACTCCTATCGGGGCGTTGTGTTCGGGTTCCTGGCTATTGGCCGAGGCGGGTTTTCTGGATGGGTCAGAGGCTGCGATCCACTGGGAATATCATGACAGTTTCATGGAAGCTTTCCCCGAAGTGAATCTGGTGCGCAGCGTGTTCACGGCGGATGGCAAATACATCAGCGCGTCGGGGGGGACAGCGACTGCTGACCTGATGCTGCATCTAATCGAGCAGGATCACGGCCATGACCTGGCGGTCTCGGTGTCGGATCAGATGGTGTATAATGCCGTTCGCAATTCAACCGCTGAGCAGCGCGTTTCATTGCAGTCGCGTAACGGGATGCGCAACGCTCATCTGGCAAAGGCGATCCAGATCATGGAGCGGAACCTCGAAGCCCCGATTTCTCCGACTGAGATTGCGTCAGAACTTGGGATCTCCACACGCCAACTTGAGCGACTATTCGGAAAATTCCTGAATGCGTCGCCGAAGAAGTATTTCATGGAGATGCGACTGGATCGAGCTCGGAAGTTGCTGCTGCAGACTGAGGCTTCTGTCACGGATGTCGCGATCGCTTGTGGATTTGAGAACCCCGGGCATTTCTCGCGGGTGTACCGCGCCAATTTCGGCATCACGCCACAGATGCAGAAAAACAAGATTGATTGAAATGCTGCTATGCCCACAAAACAGCAGGTGAATCCTGCGATTTGCGGGTTTGACGCCTGACTCTGGTCAGGATACGAATTCTTAGCCTGTGTTTATGTGGGTATTTTTGTCATAATCCAACAATTATGTGGACTTCTTTAGCTATTTTGTTACACCCGTCCTTCAAGGATGGAATAATTAGATGACGGACCAGTTCTCTCTCACGCCGCGAGAGATGCAATTGCTAGAAGCCTTACGTAGCCTCGGAGGCGATGCGCGCAACGCCGAGTTGGCGAGTTTTCTTGATGTTTCGGAAGAAACGATCCGGCGTACGGTCAAGTCGCTCTCCAAGCGTGGTCTGATTTCGCGCGCCCACGGTGCCGCGCGCCTGACCGGGGCGCAGCATGATACTAATTACTTCCAGCGACTGGGTGCGCATATCAACGAAAAGCGCAGGATTGCTGAAGCAATCGCAGATCTGGTTCCCGATGGCGCATTTCTGTTTTTGGATGTTGGAAGCACCACGGCCTTCGTGGCCGAAGCATTGCGAGGCAAAAGTAGCCTCAGGGTAGTCACTAATTCCTCGAACGTGGCGCACACGCTGCTTGCGCGTCAGGGCAACCGCGTGTTTCTGCTGGGCGGCGAGATGCATCGTGACAGTCTGGGCGCGTTCGGCTTCGTCGCGGAAAGTCAGGCCAGACGGTATCTTTATGATTTTGCTATCCTCAGCGCGGATGCCTTGAGCGCCAAGGCGGGCTTCATGTATCTCGACCCGTCGGAAGCTGAGCTTGCTGCCGTCGTCGCGGAGCGTGCCGAGATGACGATCATGGCGATGGTTCATCAGAAACTCGGGGCTCTCGCCCCACATCAAGGGCTTGATCCACGGCTGATTTCGAAACTCGTGATCGATGCTGAGCCGGGAAAGAAGCTGTCCGCCAGGCTGGAGCATTGGCAGATCGAAGTTGAGGTGGCCGCCTGATGTCACTGACCTCTTTATCAGAAATTAGGAAATACGGAGCAGACCAAAAAGCCCGCATTTCAAACCGGCAGAAAGATCGCGCAGAATGGCAATTTTAGTATTCTTGACGCAACTGGCCGGTGCCACAATGCTCTTGCTGTTTGCGGTTCGTATGGTCCGCACCGGGATCGAGCGCAGCTATGGCGCGTCGTTTCAGCGGGTGCTGACGCGGAATGAAAGCATGGTGGGTTCGAGCCTTACCGGCCTGCTGTTGGCGGTAGTGCTGCAATCGTCGGCGGCGGTTGCGCTGCTGGCCTCGGGCTTTGCCGCCGGTGGATATCTGGCCTTTCCCGCCGGTCTGGCTGTTGTGCTGGGCGCGGATCTGGGCTCGGCACTTGTGATCCAGATTCTGTCGTTCCGACTGGATTGGTTGGTTCCGCTATTGCTGGCAGTAGGCGGCTGGCTGTTCGTCAAGACCGAACGCAAGAAGCCGCGCCAGATCGGGCGCATTCTGATGGGGATTGCCTTTATCCTGATCTCGCTGCGGTTCCTGCGCGAGGCAATGGATCCGATCCGTGACAGCGCCTTCCTGCCTGCAATCGCCGACTATCTGGTGCGTGATTACGTGACTGCATTTCTTGTCGGCGGTGCTCTGGCATTTGTCATGCACAGCTCGGTGGCGGCAATCCTGATGTGTGTCACATTGGTGCAAATCGGTGCGTTGCCATTTTCCGCCGGTCTGTCCCTTGTTCTGGGGGCGAATATGGGCAGTGCGCTGATACCTGTCTGGCTGACCCGTGGTATGGAGGCGCGCGCCCGTCGCATCCCCTTTGCCAATCTGGCGTTGCGCGGGGTTTGGGCGGTGCTCTGTCTGTTTGCTGCAAATCTGGCTTTGCGTTCCGGGTTGGTAAGTGGCGATTACCAAGGTCAGATGCTGGTGAACGCGCATCTTATGTTCAATGCCTCTTTGCTGATCCTGTCGCTGCCGTTCTGCACGTTGCTACAACTTCCGTTCGAACGCCTCTTCCCCGATGCTGCGCCAAACAGTCAGGCCGATCCGCTGGCGCGCCCGGTCAGCGCGTTGGATCCCGGCTTGGTTGAAACGCCGACACTGGCCGTCTCGGCGCTCAAGCGTGAGCTTCTGCGCATGGCTGATTTGGTGCAGATGATGTTCAGCCCCTTGCTTGGCCTTTACCGATCTGGCGATGAAGAACAGATCAAGGCCATTCAGGATATCGATCTGGATGTGAACCAGTGCCTGACGGATATTCGCACCTTCGTGGCCTCATTGCCGTCCGAGAACATGGACTCCCGGCATGCGGATGTTGCCCGCGACGTGCTGGAATACGCGGTGCGTCTTGAAACGGCAGGGGACGTTGTGGCCAAACGACTGACCGTGCTGGCATCGGAGTTGCGCGAGAGCGGTAAGCAGTTCTCGCCGGAAGGCTGGGCGGAACTGCAGGAGATGCACGAAAAAATCCTTGCGAATCTCAAACTGGCAACGAACGTGATCCTCTCGGAAGACCTTGAGAGCGCGCGTCTGCTAAATCTCGAAAAGACAGAGATCAAACGGGCCGAGCGTGACAGTCGCAAGCGGCATTTCCGCAGGTTGCAGAACGGTATGATCGACAGCTTTGAAACCAGCGATGTGCATCTCGAGACCCTGCGCGCATTGCGCGAGTTCAACAGTCATATCGCAGCGATCTCGACACCGATTCTGTATTCGAATGGCCAGTTGCTGGAAACGCGGTTGATTGAAACCTTGTCGCAACGAGAACGCGAAGCGGAGACCTGAGAGCCACCTGCGTTTCGCAAGATTTTCGGTCGTATATCGGCGCTGCTTTGCCCACATTTTGGTCCACGTCGCGCATTTGCGGGGCGGCTTTTTTGCGGCCGCTCGACATCTATAAATAAATCCTATGATAAGATTGATATTATCGATTTTACATATGGGCCTCCGGATTGCAAAGGGTTGATCACAACGCGGTATCGGAGGTGAAGGATGAACAGAAGTGACCGGAAGATTGAAGCACCCCGTTTGGGTGAAGCTTATCTTCTGACGCCGGGGCCTTTGACGACATCTTATCCGGTGAAACAGGCGATGCTGCAGGACTGGGGCAGCTGGGACGAAGATTTCCGCGCGATGACGCGCGAGATGCGCAGCCGGTTGCTGGCGTTGCTGGGCGAGGGTGCCGAAGAGTTTGACTGCGTTCCGATGCAAGGCTCGGGCAGCTTTGCGGTTGAGGCGATGTTGGCGGCGTTCATTCCGCGGGATGGCAAGGCGCTGGTACTGGCGAACGGGGCTTATGGTCAGCGTTCGGCGCAGACGCTGGCCTATCTGGGACGCGATCATGTGGTGCTGGACAAAGGCGATTACTTGCCGCCGCGAGGGTCGGAAGTGGCCGAGATTCTGGCCCAGGATCCTGCGATCACCCATGTAGTTGCGATCCATTGCGAGACCTCATCGGGTATTCTGAACCCGGTCGAGGAGATTTCGGAAGCCGTCTACGGGGCAGGGCGCAAGCTGCTGATCGACTCGATGTCGGCCTTTGGCGCGATTGAACTCATGCCGTCTGAGATTCGGTATGAAGCGATGGTTTCCTCCGCCAATAAATGCATCGAGGGCGTGCCAGGCTTTGGCTTCATTATCGCCCGCAAGGATGAACTTGAGGCGGCCAACGGCAACAGCCACTCGCTGTCTCTGGATGTGCACGCGCAATGGGCGCATATGGAAAAGACCGGCCAGTGGCGGTTCACGCCGCCGACCCATGTGGTTGCGGCCTTCCTTGAAGCGCTGCGCGCGCATGAGGCCGAAGGCGGTGTTGCAGGCCGTGGCGCACGCTATGCTCACAACCGCGATGTAATGGTCGCGGGCATGCGCGAGCTGGGCTTCGAGACCTTGCTGCAGAACCGCTGGCTGAGCCCGATCATCGTGACGTTCTTCTGCCCTGCGGACGAGAACTTCGTCTTTGACCGCTTTTATGAGCTGATGAAGGACAAAGGCTTTATCATCTATCCCGGCAAGCTGACGGTTGTGGACAGTTTCCGCGTCGGCTGCATCGGGCAAATGGATGAACATGTGATGCGGCAGGTTGTGGCCGCCGCCAAGGACAGCCTGGCCGAGATGGGGGTCGCGAGCGCGGCGCCTCCGGCACGGGCACTGGAAGAACGCGCCAAACTGGCCGCCTGAAAAGACAAAGGACACTCCTCAAATGACCATCCATACCCCTGTGACCGCGAATGAGCGCGTCTATCCCGCGCCAAAAGTTCCGGCCATCGCCATCTGTCTGGACGGCTGTGAGCCGGAATATCTGGAAGTGGCCATCGCCAAGGGCCTGATGCCGACGCTCAAGCGCATCCGCGAGACTGGCACCGACCGACTGGCGCATTCGGTGATCCCCAGCTTCACCAACCCAAACAACCTGTCCATCGCCACCGGTCGTCCACCGATCGTGCATGGCATCTGCGGCAACTACCTGATCGATCCCGATAGCGGCGAAGAGGTGATGATGAACGATGTGCGTTTCCTGCGCGCACCGACCATCTTCTCGCAGTTCTACGAGGCGGGTTATCGCGTTGCCATGGTCACCGCCAAGGACAAGCTACGCGCACTGCTGGGTGCGGGCCTCAAGTTTGACGAAGACCGCGCGGTGGCGTTTTCCTCGGAGCGCTCGGGTGAGACCACAAAGGCGGAACACGGCATCGATAATGCCAGCGCGTGGCTGGGCATGGATGTCCCCGAGGTCTATTCGGCAGAGCTGTCGGAATTTGTATTCGCCGCGGGCGTGAAGCTGCTGAAAGAGTTCAAGCCTGACATCATGTACCTGTCGACCACCGACTACATCCAGCACAAGTTCGCCCCCGAACAGCAGGGCGCTTTGGACTTTTACGCCATGTTCGACAAATACCTCGCGCAGTTGGATGAGCTGGGTGCGGCCATTGTCGTCACTGCAGACCACGGCATGAAGCCCAAGCATAACGCAGCGGGCGAGCCCAATGTGATCTATGCGCAGGACCTGATGGACGAATGGCTGGGCGAGGGTCAGGCCCGTGTGATCCTGCCGATCACCGACCCTTATGTGGTTCACCACGGTGCGCTTGGAGCTTTTGCCACCGCCTATCTGCCCGAAGGTGCGGACCGCACGGACATCATGACGAAACTTGAAGCACGGGATGAGCTTATCCTTGTCATCGACAAGGAAGAGGCGATCCGCCGCTTTGAACTGCCCGCCGACCGGATCGGCGATATCGTGATGATCTCGGGCGAGAACATGACCATTGGCACCTCGGCAGACCGCCACGATCTGGCCGCGCTGAAAGAGCCGCTGCGCAGCCATGGCGGCTTGACCGAGCAGGAAGTGCCCTTCATCGTCAACCGCGTGATTGACCTGCCGGGCCAACCCGAGGAACTGCGCAACTTCGATGCATTCTTCTATGCCACCACGGCGGCGGCGCAGTAACTATGAAAGATCAGGCAATGACTGAGATCAGAAACGAAGGGATGCGCATCGGCGGCGAGATCGTCTTTACTGACGAGACCGTGCCAGTTCTCTATCCCTACACCAATGAGGTGATCGGCCATGTCCCCGCGGGCAAGGCCGAGCACGCCCGCCGCGCGTTCGAGATCGCGGCAAACTACAAATCCAAGCTGACCCGGTACGAGCGCAGCCAGATCCTGCAACGGGCCGGAGAGCTGATCGGTGAGCGCCGTGAGTATCTGGCCAAATGGCTGGTGCTGGAGCTGGGCATCTGCCACCAGCACGCGATCTACGAGACCAAACGTGCGCAGGATGTCTATCAGTTCGCCGCTGCCGAGGCGCTGAAGGATGATGGCGAGATCTTCTCGTGCGACCTGACCCACAATGGCAAGGATCGCAAAATCTTCACCACGCGGGAACCTGTGGGCGCGATCAGCGCGATCACGCCGTTCAATCACCCGCTGAACATGGTCAGCCACAAGATCGCGCCGTCGATTGCGTCGAACAACTGCATGGTCTGCAAGCCGACGGAACTGACGCCGCTGACGGCGCTGACGCTGGCGGATATCCTCTATGAGGCGGGTCTGCCGCCCGAGATGTTCCAGGTGGTCACTGGCTGGCCGCAGGACATTGGTGAAGAGATGATCGTCAATGAAAACATCGACATCATCACCTTCACCGGCGGCGTGCCAGTGGGCAAGATGATCGCGGCCAAGGCGGTTTACAAACGTCAGGCGCTGGAGCTGGGCGGCAACGACCCGCTGATCGTTCTGAACGACCTCAACGATGCCGATCTGGACAAGGCTGCGACCATTGCGGTGGCCGGTGCCACCGGCAACTCGGGCCAGCGCTGCACTGCGATCAAACGCATTCTGGTGCAGGAGAGCGTGGCTGACAAGTTCGTGCCGCTGGTGCTGGAGAAGGCGAAGAAGATCAAGTTCGGCGATCCACAAGACCCCGAGACCGAACTGGGCTGCGTCATCCACGACAAGGCGGCAGAGCTCTTTGAGAACCGCGTTTATATGGCCGAGAAGGAGGGGGCAGAAATCCTCTATCATCCCGGCCGTCAAGGCGCGCTGCTGCCCCCCATCGTGGTCGACAAGGTCCCCCATGACAGCGAGTTGGTGATGGAGGAAACCTTTGGCCCCATCATCCCCATCGTTCGCGTGCAGGACAATGATGAGGAGGTCATGGCGATCTCGAACTCCACTGAATTCGGCCTGTCCTCAGGTGTCTGCACCAACGACCTGAACCGCGCAATTGCCTTTATCAACGGGCTGAACGTGGGCACCTGCAACATCTGGGAACAACCCGGATACCGCATCGAAATGTCCCCCTTCGGCGGCATCAAAGACTCCGGGAACGGCGTCAAAGAAGGTGTTATCGAGGCGATGAAGTTTTTCACTAATGTGAAGACATATTCGATGCCGTGGCCAAGGTAGGGGCATAGAGGAAAGTCTGAACCTCTCACCACGGCGCGAGGCCCGTCATGGGGCCTCGCGCTGTCGATCTCTGCGGATCAAATCAAAATCGAGGATGATATGTCTGTCAGAATTACCCACACCGAAGGCGAGTCCAACACTTCGGGTGCGCGTAAATCGTGGCAAAAGTCCTCAATCGGGCCACGATCTGCGCCTTTGCTGAAACGCGACGCGGATGTGTTCCTGCATCAAAGCCTGTCCAGTCCCTGTGTGAACACTATTGCCAAGGCCGAAGGCATCTGGATCGAGGATCTGGATGGCCGCCGGTATATGGATTTTCACGGCAACTCGGTCCATCATATCGGCTATGGCCACCCACGCCTGGTCGAAGCGATCAAGACGCAGCTGGATGACCTGCCATTTGCACCGCGCCGGTTCACCAACGATCCGGCGGTGGAGCTGGCCGAAAAACTGGCTGAAATCGCGCCCGGTGACCTTGGAAAGACGCTATTCACCACCGGTGGTTCAGACGCCAATGAAGTGGCTCTGAAAATTGCGCGCGCCGCGACTGGCCGGTTCAAGACAGTCAGCTTCTGGGATGCATTTCACGGGGCCGGTTTCGGTGCGGCGTCGGTGGGAGGTGAGGCGACCTTCCGCAGTCACATCGCGGGGCCTTTGATTCCTGGGGCCGAACATGTCGCGCCTTTTGCCTGTTATCGCTGCCCTTATAACCATGCGGGTCCCGAAACCTGCGGTCTGGCCTGCGCCAAGATGGTCGAATACGTCTTTGAGCGCGAAGGCGATATCGCCGCCGTCATCGCGGAACCGATGCGGGCAGTGCCCTATGTCCCCCCGGCGGGCTTCTGGCAAGCGGTACGCGAGGCGTGCAACAAACACGGCGCGCTGCTGATCATGGATGAAATTCCCACGGGTCTGGGCAAAACAGGCAAGATGTTTGCTTTTCAGCATGACGACATCGTGCCCGACATCGTGACCCTTGGCAAAGCACTGGGCGGAGGCATCCTGCCCATCGCTGCCTGTGTCGCACGCCGCGATCTCGATGTGTGCGGAGATTTTGCCATCGGGCACTATACGCATGAGAAGAACCCGGTCACGGCCCGCGCTGCTCTAACCACCATCCAGATCATTGAGGAAGAAGGGCTTGTCAATCGCGCCGCCGATTTAGGTGCCCACGCGATGGACCGGCTTGAAAGCGAATTGGCGCAGGTTGAGATCGCAGGCGATATCCGCGGGCGCGGCCTTATGTTCGGGATCGAGATCGTCAAAAACCGTGCCACCCGCGAAGCCGACAATGCCTGCGCTGAGCGTATCTACTATGCCTGCCTGAACGCTGGGGTCAGTTTTAAGATCAGCCAGGGCTGCGTGCTGACTCTATCCCCGCCATTGACCATTGGGCGGGACGATCTGGATCAGGCGCTGAATATTGTCATCACCGCAATTCGGGATCAGATCTGACGCCGTGGGGTCGCACGTTTTGTCATTAGCGCAGCTGTGCCGGTCGGTGCGCGTTTGGCTTGTCGGCCTCAGAGAGCCAGTCAAACAGCACCTTGGCGCGATCCGAGGCCTGATTGTGCAAGACGACATAGAAATCCAATGGAGACGAAACCGTCTCGGGTATGAGTTTGACCAGCTTGCCTGATGCGATCAGCTCGGACGTAAGACCTTCCCAACCCAACACTGCCCCCATGTCATCCTGCGCGGCCTGCAGTGCGATGACATAGTTGTTGACGCGGTGCGCGGCCTTCAGTTTCGCCGTGTGCCCGAGCGCGCGTAGCCATTCCTGCCAATCTGTCCAGCCACTGTCAGCCGCTTCAAGATAGATCAGGGGGATATCCGCGACGTCCGCAGGAGACCCAAGCTGATGTTGCTCGGCAAAACGCGGGCTGCCAAGGGCCATGATCTGGTCGTGAAACAGGGCACGGCAAAGGCCGGAATCCTGATCCATGTGACCGTAATGGATGCTCAGGTCGCAATCGGATGGGCTGATGTCCTGATCGCTGACGATCTGGGCCACCGAGATATGCGGATGGCTTTTCCAGAACTGCGCCAGACGGGGTGTCAGCCATAGCGAGCTGACTGCTGTGGTTGAACGTATCGTAACCGATGACCGCCCGTGATGTGCCCGCAGTTGCCCAACGGCCTCGTTGATACCCTCAAAACCGCGTTGCAAAGCCACCAGCAAGTAAGCCCCGCTTTCCGATAGTTCGACACCACGGTGAAAGCGATGGAAAAGATCGCAGCGCAGCTCCTGTTCAAGGCTTTTGATCTGATGGCTCACGGCCGCAGGGGTCACGTTCAACTCTTTTGCTGCGGCTTTGAAGCTGACGTGGCGCGCGGCAGCTTCAAAACTGACCAAAGACGTCATCGGAGGCATATCGTAAGGTCGTTTGGGCAATTTCACCTCGTATAACGTCTGCTACGGTTGCTTGTATTACAAGCACAGAGTGTAGTTTAGAGTTATTTCAAGTAATCCAAGGTGAGATTTTTTGCAATTGCGCAGATCGCAGGACCAACCAGAATAAGGCCGATTCACAAAGGGCGTTGTGGAGCTGTGCCTGACGATTCCTGTACAGAAACGAAAACTATGGTGACACCGGCGTTGCCAAAGAGCTTTTGAAGGAAAACAAAATGAAATCACATGCCAAAGTGGTGGTTGTCGGAGGCGGGTGCGTCGGGGCCTCGATCCTCTATGGGCTGACCGAGCATGGATGCTCGGACGCGGTTATGCTGGAGCGGACTACGCTGACCTCTGGTTCGACATGGCACGCGGCCGGTTTGCTTGTGACTTTCGTGCGCTCGCACAACGTGTCGAAGATGACGATGGAAACCATCCGCATCTATACCGAGGTAGAAGAGAAGATGGGCAGCTCGGTCGGGCTGCGGAAGGTCGGCCAGCTGCGAGTGGCCAATACCGAAAAGCGCTGGGATGAGTTCCAGTCCTATATCTCGATCGCCGAAGCCGCTGGGGTGCCCTGCAAGCTGCTGACCCCGGAAGAGATTGCCGAGGTGCATCCGCTGCTGAACCAGAGCCCGGATATCCGAGGCGGAATTTTGCACACCGAGGACGGCTATGTGAACCCAGCCGATATCACCATGGCGCTGGCCAAGCTGGCGCGTGATGCGGGGGCGACTGTCTACCAGAATACCGAGGCTCAGGCTTATGAGAAGCTTGAGAATGGTCATTGGAAAGTGACCACCAATCAGGGCGAGATCACGTGTGAGCATCTGATCTTTGCGACCGGGAATTACGCCCGCGAAAATGCGCGCCGCGTGGGGCTGGATCTGCCCTGTATCCCGATTGTCCATCAGTACTGGACGACCGAGACTGTGCCGCTTCTGAAAGAGCGCAGGGCGCAGGGTCTGCCTGAATTCCCGATCCTGCGGGATGAGGATTACGGCGCTTATCTGCGCGAAGATGTGGGCGGCATCCAGTTCGGCCCCTATGAGTTCACCAAAGACCTCAAACTGTTTGCCGAAGACCGCGTGCCGCCTGAGTTCGGGGCCGACCTGTTGCCCGAAGATTTCGATGCGGTGGAAACTCAGTGGGAGCGCGCCATTGAACGCGTACCCACTTTGGGAGAGGTCGGAATCAAGGCCAACACCCGTGGTCCGTTCCAGATGACCCCGGACGAGCTGCCTCTGGCTGGTCCCGCACCGGGGCACGAGAACCTGTGGCTGGCCGAAGGCATGCCCGGCGGCATCCTGTGGGGCGGCACTGTCGGCAACCGTCTTGCCAAGTGGATCGTCGATGGCGATCCAGGTATGGACATGTCGGAACTCGATCCGCGCCGGTTCTCGGACTACGCGTCGAAACGATGGACCATGGACAAGGTGCGCGAGACCTGGGGCACGCACATGGATGCGCACGTACCGGGCGAGGATTTTCCTAATGCGCGTCCGATGAAGACCGTGGGCAGCTATGATCTTCTGACTGCTCAGGGCGCGGTCTGGACCAGTTTCAATGGCTACGAATTCCCGCGCTGGTTTGCCAAATCGCCCGAAGAGGCAATCCCTGAACACAGCTTCCGACGCACCAACCATATGGAACTGGTGCAGGAAGAGGTGCGCCGCACGCGCGAAGAGGCTGGGTTCATCGAAATGTCCCCGATGACCAAATTCACCGTACGCGGGCCGGGGGCCGCTAAATGGTTGGACAGTTTGATGGCTAACAAGCTGCCCAAAGTGGGCCGCATGACCCTGTCGCTGATGCTGAATGAAAAAGGCGGCATGGATGCGGAGTATACCGTTGTGCGGTATGCCGAGGATGACTTCTATCTGATCTCTACCCCGAATTGGCGCGCCTATAACTGGGATCAGATGCAGCGTTTGTTGCCCAAAGATGGCTCGGTCATCATGGAAGATATCTCGGAGCAACTGGGCGTGATCGCTCTGGCCGGACCCAAGATACGTGAGATCCTGCAGCCCCTGACCGACAACGATCTGTCGAACGAGGCTTTCCCGTGGCTTTCGGCACAGATGGGAGAGGTGGGTTATGCCAAGGGTGTGCACCTGTTGCGTGTCTCGTACACCGGTGAGTTGGGATGGGAATTGCACCATCCGGTCGGATATAACCGCCATCTTGTTGATCTGTTGCTGAAGGCGGGCGTGAAGCCATTTGGCCTCGAGGCATTGGAGTCGATGCGCCTTGAGAAATCCTATCGCGCGATCAACCGTGAGATCTGCAAGGATCTGACGCCATACGAGGCAGAATTGGGCCGGTTCGTGGCCATGACCGAAAAGGTTGGCGGGCAGGTTTGTGAACGGGACTTCATTGGCAAAGCGGCGCTACAGAAACAGCAGGAAGAGGGTGGATACAATACCTTGGTCACGCTGAAGCTGCCGTTCTGCGACACCTCGGTGATGTTCGACGAAGGCGTTTATGCCGATGGCAAGCTCATCGGGCGGGTCACTTCTGGTGGGTTCTCGTACTATTGCAACCATGACATCGCGATGGCGCTGGTGCCGCAGGATATGACGGCGCCCGGCACCAGGATGCAGGTGCTGATTCACAATGAAATGCGCGAGGCAGAAGTGATCGACACCTGCGCCGTTGACCCCACCAGCGCCCGTGCGCGCGCCTGATCCGGAGGATTTGAAATGGCAGAAGCAAGAGCACGCTCAGGCCGTGGCGGAGGGCGCGCGGCACGGGTTCAGGCCCGCACCAACCCGCCTCCGGTCTACTTGTCGACGCTGAACCGCAAGGTTGGCCCGATTGATCTGCTCGGCCCCGAAGGCGTCGAGAAGATCCACAACGCTGCGATGACGATCCTGGAAACCACCGGCATCGAGTTCCGCGATCCCGTCGCCTTGGCTGACTGGAAGAAATACGGTGCCGATGTGCAAGGCGAACGCGTGCGTATCGGGCGTGAGATGTTGATGGACCTGATCTCGGCTGTTCCGTCGGAATGGGGCTATGCTGCGCGCAACCCGGATCGCTCATTGCGGGTGGGTAACCAGCATTCGGTGTTTGCCAACGCCTACGGGGCACCATTTGTCTATGGTCTGGACGGCGTGCGCCGTCCCTCGGTGCTGGAAGATGCCCATAACTTCTTCAAGCTCAGCCAGATGAGCCAGTCGATGATGGTGCCCGGTATTCTGCCGGTGGAGCCGCAGGATGTTCCAGTGCCGCAACGCCATCTGGAGCTTGTTCACGCCGCGCTCACACTGACAGACAAGCCGATCAAAGGCTCGGTCCTGTCTGAGCAGGCGGCACGCGATTCAGTTGAGATGGCGCGCATCGTGTTCGGCGTGGATTTCGTGGACGAGAACGTGGTGATGGCCGCCCTGTTGAATTGCAACACGCCTCTGGTCTGGGATGAGACCATGTTGCAGAGCCTGCGCGTCTATGCGGCGGCCAACCAGCCCTGTCTGCTTTCGCCCTTTGTTCTGGCCGGTGCCAGCACACCTGCAAGCCCGCAGGGGGGTGTGGCGCTGCTGATTGCGGAATCTCTGGCGGGCATGGCTTATAGCCAGATCATACGGCGCGGAGCTCCGATGGTGCTTGGTGTCGCGATCATGGGTGTATCAATGAAGACAGGCGCGCCGATGATGGGCTCACCTGAACCCGGTCTGATGAACTTACTGGTGGGGCAGATGGCACGGTTCTACGGGGTGCCGTGGCGAA
Organism: Ruegeria sp. AH3; assembly: GCF_056536265.1. Taxonomy (NCBI): domain Bacteria; kingdom Pseudomonadati; phylum Pseudomonadota; class Alphaproteobacteria; order Rhodobacterales; family Roseobacteraceae; genus Ruegeria; species Ruegeria sp. AH3. Next base: position 125,770 of record NZ_JBQFJL010000002.1, on the reverse strand, counting down.
CTTGTACGATGTGGACCGGATCGAAGTCACCGGACATGCAAGCCGCGTTTGATACCGCAAACACCATGTGGCCGGTGCTGCTGGGCGGCGCGAACTATATTGTCCATTCGGCGGGGTTCCTTGAGGGCGCGCTGGGCGTAAGTTATTCCAAATGGGTGCAGGACGCGCTGCAGCTGGAAAACTTCCACCGCTTCTTTAGCGGCTTGCAAGATGAGAATCTGGATGCGCTTCTAGGCGATATTGATCAGATCGGACCCGGCGGGCACTTTTTGGGAACCGACCACACGCGCGAAAATCCGATGCATATGAACCACCTGCAAAACAACGATAGTTTTGAACAGTGGGAAGCTGAGGGTTCGAAAACGGCTGAGATTGTCGGCACGGAAGAAGCAGAGCGTATGCTGAGAAACTATGTTCAGCCTCCGATGCCCGACGATCGACGCGGGGCGCTGGACGAGTTTGTCGCCAAAAAACGTGCGGAATACAGCGCGTGACGCGATAACAAGAGGCACATCGGTGCCTCTTTCAGCCACACAAGGACAGGATTCAGCGAATGACCGAAATCTCGACGAAAACGCTCTCACTTCAAGAGGTGCGGGAGTTTGCCAAATCCGTCCTTGTGGCTGCCGGGATGGACGATGGGGGCAGTGAGCTGATCTCTGAGATCGTCACCAAATCCGAGCGTGATGGACCGCGCAGCCATGGTTTGCGCATGCTGCCGGTCTATGTACAAAGCTTCACCTCGGGCTATGCCAACCCCGCCGCCAATCCCAAAGTCGAACGCATCGCACCCGGTGTGCTGCGCGGAGATGCAGATAACGGCTATTACCAGATTGCTGCGGCGTTGGCTCTGGACGAGCTGATCGGAATGGCCCGCGAGAACGGCATCGCAGCGTTTACTTGTGCCAACAGCCATCACCTTGCCGGTTTGCGCTTTGATACCGAACCGCTGGCTGAGGCCGGGTTGGTTGCGCTGGGCGTCGTGAACTCTCTGTCGATGGTGGTGCCGCAGGGTGGTGTGCGCCCGGTCTTCGGTACCAACCCGATGTCGTTTGCCTGTCCGCGCGAAGGCGCGGCGCCGATTGTCTGGGATCAGGCGTCTTCGATGGTGGCATTGATGGATATCCGCATGGCCGCGGCCGAAGGGCACGACCTGCCGCATGCAGCCGGGCTCGACCCCGAAGGCCAACCCAGCACCGATCCGAACGCCATCCTCGAAACCCGTAGCCTGTTGCCATTTGGCGAGCATAAAGGGGCCGCGATTGCCTTCTTGATCGAGGTTATGGGAGCAGCCTTGGCAGGGGGCACTCTGTCGGTCGATAACGCAGATCGCGAAGCGCACGGAGCGCTGAATATCAAGGGCGGATCCACCTTGATTGCCATTGACCCGAAACGGTTCGGGAACGCAGCGTTTGACGACTACGTCAAGCGTATCTGCGCCGAGATCGAAGGCAACGGCGCGGCCCGAGTGCCCGGCGATGGACGGTTGAAGAACCGTGCTGCATCAGAAGCCGAGGGCGTTCGCGTCAGCACCGAATTGCTATCTCAACTGGATGCGCTGCGGTAAAGGGTTACGAAATGACGGGCGTGGTGGTAATCGGCGGTGGCGTCGTGGGCATTTCCTGTGCCTTGGCGCTGCAATCGCAGGGGCATGCGGTCACGGTTGTTGAACCCGGGCCGGTCGGTGAAGGGGCCAGTTGGGCCTCGTGCGGGTGCATCGCTGTTGGTGAAGTTGTGCCTTTGTCCCAACCGGGCATGCTGATGAAAGTCCCCGGTTGGTTGCTGCATCCGGAGGGGCCATTGGCCCTGCGTCCGGCTTCAACTCTTCGTCTGCTGCCATGGTTTGCTCGTTTCGCTGCCAATGCGCGCCCCGCCAAGATGCGGGCCATCGCGGCAGATTTGGCGCGCCTGACCTTTGCCGCCACCGATGATTTCAAGGCTCAGCTGGCAGATATCGGTCAGCCAGAACTTCTGGTTGAGCGACCGGTGATCAAGCTGTTTGACGATGATACCGATCGCGCAACCATGGCAGCAGCTTTCGATCTGGCACGAGAGTTGGGGTGCACGATAGATGAGGTTTCTGGCCGCGAGGCTCATGACATTGATCCCGCCATTGCGCCTGATTTCAAACACGCTGCTCTGCTGCGTGACTGGAGTTTCGTGACCGACCCCAAGAAGCTGGTCGAAGCGCTGCATCGGGCCCTTGTCAGCCGCGGCGGCACGGTTGCGCATGGCGCGGCAGATACTTTTCAGCGCGAGGGCCGAACGGTTAAAGCCGTAAAACTTCGCGATGGCCAAGCCTTGCAAGCGGATGAGTTTGTCCTCGCGGCGGGCACGCATTCGCGTTACCTAGCGCAGCAATTGGGCGTTTCGATCCAGCTGGAAGGCGTTATCGGCTATTCCACCGCGCTGCACGATACTGGCTGCGATCTGGCGCACACAGTTTTTTACGCCAAGGGCGGTTTCGGTATTACGCCTTATGAGGATGCGCTGGCAGTGGCCGGAACCATCGAATTTGCCGAGCTGACAGCGAAACCAAATTGGAACCGCGCAGACATTCTGGTCAAGCGCGCGAAACGCGTGCTTCCGGACCTTAGAGTCGAAAATGCCGAACGTCGCATGGGTCGTCGCCCGTTCACTCCGGATACACGACCCATTATCGGGCGCAGCGGACGGTTGGCGAACGTCACCTTCGCCACCGGACATGGCCAGTTGGGGCTGACCCTGGGTGCAACAACCGGGCGTCTGGTTGCGGATGAGATCGCGGGTCGGAGGCCGGGGATCGACCTTCAGGCGTTTAGCCCCGACAGGTTCTGAGGCCCAGTTCTCAGGGCAGGCTCAGCTTTGCCATCCGTCCACCGTCGACCGTGTAGATTTGGCCGGTAATAAACCCGCTTTCATCTGCTGCGAGGAACGCAGCCAGCGCAGCGACCTCTTCGGGTTTTCCGGTCCGGGCAACCGGATGGATTTTTCCGATGTCGCGGCGAAATGCCTTTGGGTCGGGCATGGAGTCGATAAAGTCGAGATTCAGATCGGTATCGATCCATCCCGGGGCGATGGCATTGCATCGGATGCCCTCATGCCCATGATCGATGGCAACGGCGCGCGTTAGCCCGTGCAACCCTGCTTTCGAGGCGCAATAAGCCGCGTGGCCGGGATTGCTGCCTAGCCCTTCGATGGACCCGGTATTGACAATGCTGCCCCGCGTCTTCCGCAGATGGGGCAGGGCAGCCCGGATCATCAGGAATGGTGTAGTCAGGTTGACGGTCAAGGTTCTCTGCCAGTCTTCCAGGCTCATATCCTCGACGCAGGCCTCTTGCATCATCCCCGCGTTGTTGATCAGAACATCCAATTGCCCTGTGCGAGCGATCACCTCTACCACCACCTGACCGGGAGAGTTGGGGTCGGTGAAGTCGGCTGCGATCCCCTCGAACCTGTCATCGTTGCCGCGTTGCGCCGTAATCACGCGCGCACCTTCCTCGGCCAACCGAACCGCGATGGCTTGCCCGATCCCGGAGCGGCCACCTGTGACCAGAGCTACCTTGCCGTCAAAGCGCCTCATGCAACCGGCTTCCCGCCATTGACCTCGACCAGCGTGCCGCACATATAGCGCGCCGCATCTGAAGCGAGGAACAGAACAACATCCGCGATGTCCTCAGGTTCGGCAATCCGTCCCAAAGGAACGGTCTTGCCCAGCTCAGTCACCGCCTCGTCGGGGTCGAACCCACGTTTGGCGAAGCCCGAGCGCAGCATTGGTGTGTTCACCTCATTCGGGCAGACGGCGTTGATGCGAATACCCTGATGCGCGTGGTCCATCCCCATGCATTCGGTCAGCGAGGCAATCGCTGCCTTGGTCATGCAATAGAGCGCATGGTTCGGCCCCGGAGCCTTGCCACCCCAGCACGATGCAGTGTTGACGATGGCCCCGCCGCCCGTCTCAGCCATCAATGGGATGGCGGCGCGGCAGACCCGGAACGGAGCTTCGACATTCACGCCCATGGACAGCGCCCAATCCGCATCCGAGGTCTCGGTGACGGGCCCCCGCGTGATCACACCGGCATTGTTTATGACGATATCCAGCCCACCCAAAGCCTGACGTGCCTTGGCGGCCAGTTGGTCGCAATAGGTTGGTTCGAGCAGATCGCCGGGCAGATGGGCATCCGCTTCAATGCCGTCGGTGCACCGATCAGCGACTGCCACCTGCGCACCCTGTGCGCGCAGCTGTTTGACGATGGCTTGCCCAATGCCACCGGCCGCACCAGTGACCAGCGCTTTCTTACCCTGAAACACGTCTTACTCCTCCCAGCTTGCAGCGGCTTGTCCCAGCAGGTCCCGGTGCATCGTCACGCCGAGGCCCGGCAAATCGGGCGGCAGGACACCGCCGTTTTGGATAGGGGCGTTGAAAGCTCCGGTCTGGATCGTCACCATATCACGCGGGTCCAGCACGCAGCGTAACAGGCGTTCAGGGACGGTCGCACCCATGTGGAAGATTGATGCGGCAGAGAGCGTCGATCCCACGGTGTCCTGTACGCTGATCGTCAACCCAGCTGCGCGGCAGATATCACGCTGGCGGCGCGCGGGGGTCAGGCCTCCCGCCTTTGAGATTTTCAGCCCGATGCCATCGGCCACGTCCAGCGCGACCAGCTTGGCAATATCGCCGTCGTCCTGCGCCAGCTCGTCCAGAATGATCGGAACATTGCAGCGCTGGCGCAAAGACACGGTCTCGCGCCATGTGGCACAGGGGGCCTCCAGCACAAAATCCAGCCCGTTCGGAAGTGCACGTAACATCCGCAAGGCTGTTTCAGGGATCAGGCCACCATTCGCATCTACGATGAAATATTCACCCGGCTGGCGATCTGCCAGCGCGGCCGCAATACGTTCCGCATCTAGTGCGGGCCCCCCTTCAGAATCCAGCGCGCCCACTTTGACCGAATGGCCCATATAACCCATCGCCCGATGCTCGGCGACACGGGTGCGCATATCTTCGGGCGTGCCCGCATAGATTGAGCTAATCACGGGCAACCGATTTCCTGTCGCACCACCCAGCACCTTATAGACCGGCAAGCCGACCGATTTTCCGAACAGATCCCAGCAGGCCAGATCGATCGCCGATTTCGCGTGATTGTGCCCCAGCAGAGCCTCGTCCATCGCGTCGTTGATCCGGTCCACATCGCGCGGATCGCGTCCGATCAGGTAGGGCACGATTTCTTCGATACCGGCGCGGGCGCCGCGCGCATGTGCAGCGATGTAGTTGGGGCCAAAGGGGGTGGACTCGCCCCAACCCTCGGTGCCGTCATCCGCTGTGATGCAGACGATAACACTATCAAACCCAGTATAGATGCGCCCGCCGGACAGCTCGTACGAGCCGCCCGTATAGGGCAGGTGCAGTTCAAAAAGCTCGATCGTTTTTATCTTCATGACGTCACCTGCGGCGGGATCAGCACCAGTTGCCCAGTGTGCTTCTTGGCCAGAAAATCTTCCTGAGCCTCAGCGATGTTGCGCAGCGGATAGGTCTTGGCAACGACGGGGCGAATTTCTCCGGCTTCGATGTATTTCACGAGGTTTTCGAACACGATGTCTTCCTGAAAGGTACAGCCAAAGAGCGTGAGATCTTTTAGATAAAGCGTGCGCACGTCGATCTCGCAGATGGGACCTGCAATAGCTCCGGCCGTGGCATAGCGCCCACTTCGGCGCAAAACATCCAGCAGGCTGGGCCATTGCGGACCGGCCACCAGATCGATGACGACGTCAATTGATCCTTCACCCAATTCCGCCACCAGATCGGCATTGCGATCCAGGATACGATCAGCCCCCAGCGCCCGCACCGCTTCAGCCTTCGCAGCCGAGCACAGCGCAACTATCTGTACGCCGCGTCGCTTTGCCAATTGCACGGCAGCCGAACCCACACCGCCCGAAGCGCCGGTGATCAGAACAGTTTCTGCCTCAACACCTGCACGATGCAGCATTCCTTCGGCGGTGGAATAGGCGCAGGGGATTGCGGCCAGTTCCACATCGTCCCAGTCACAGTTCACCGCATGGGTTTCCTGCGCAGGTGCCACGCAGAACTGGGCAAAGCCGCCGTCGCATTCGCTGCCGAGGGTCCAGCACTCGTATGGACGGTAATCTACGTAGGTTCGCAGCATGTTCCGCACGATCACGCGCTCACCGATGCGGGTGGGATCTACGCCTTCTCCAATCGCGGCGACATAGCCGCAGACATCCGCGCCTTGGATGCGGGGAAAGGTCAGGGGCGTGCCGGACCAACTGGCGTCGCTATCATCAACCGTGTCAAAGCCCGAGGCCCCGCCTGTGTTTGTATCCTCGGTCACCGCCTTGGAGTACCAGCCGATCCGGGTGTTGATGTCTGTATTGTTCACACCCGCTGCTGCGACCCGGATCAGGACCTCACCGAGACCGGGTTGCGGGACGGGTATGTCGGACCGGTAGTCTAGCATCTCGATACCGCCATGACCGGTCAACAGGACGGCGTGCATGGTTTCGGGGATCATGAAGCTCTCCTTAGAACGAAGCGACTGGCGTGCCGAATTTGGTCTCATCCGGGATGATGCCCAGGCCCGGTCCAGTCGGGCACTGAATATGGCCGCCTACAATGGAGATGCCGTTTTCGGGATCATAGTTGCCTTCGATATAAGGTGCGGCGAGCCATGCGCCTTCCATCAGGGTGGGGCGAACAGTTGCTGCAATCTGAGTGCAGGCAGCCGCGATGATGTCGCCGCCCCAGCTGTCATCGCAGGTATGTGGCAGGTTGCGGGCTTCGCAGATATCCCGGAACGTTCGCATATGTTGCAGGCCACCTATGCGTGTCACCTTCATGCCAAACCCGTCGACCAGCCCTGTTCCGGCGGCAGAGATCACAGTGTTCAGGTCAACGCTGTTTTCATCCATATAGATGCCATGGGTGACTTGCGGGCGGATTTTCTGCAGGTCCTGATAGGTGTTGCAGGGTTGTTCCATGATGAACGGGATGTCGGGGCATTCCCGGCTGACGCGCAGGGCGTCGCGGGTGGTCCAGCCCCGGTTGCCATCCACGGCAAGGCGCATACCGGTTCCGCCGATGACTTCCCAGACTTTGCGGATGGTTTCGATATCGATCTCGACGGGGCGTCCGCCGACCTTGATCTGCAGGCGGGGATAACCCTCGGCCAGCTTCTCTTTGGCGAGACCTGCGATATCGTCTGGCGCGCCTACACCCGTAGCGTAGTAGGATGGTACCCGATCTGTCTGCGCCCCACCCAGCAGGTCGGCAACATTGACGTCCAGTCTTTTGCCGATCAGGTCATGGGCGGCAATGTCGATGGCCGCTTTGGCATAGTTGTGCCCATTCAGCAGCCCGTTCATCCGGTGATGCAGCGCAACCGGCCAAAGGTCGGCTCCGATCAAACCTCTGGCCATCTCTGTCAGAGCGGCGCGGGCCCCACCCGCATGCGCCTCGGCATAGGTGGGACCTACTGGACAGGTCTCACCCCAGCCAGAGGTTCCATCCTCAGCCACCAGTTTGACCAGCGTAGTGTCCAGAGCCCAGACCTCGGCATTGGCCATGGTGTATGGACCGTTCTTCACCGGCAGATCATGTGCGTAGATGTGGATTTCCTTGATCTTCACGTCGGTTCCTTTGTCCTTGTCCGGGTGCCGGTCTATCTAATATCGGCAGAAGTCAGCAGCGCACGAGCGCAGCGTATCGTGGCAATGGTTGCGGGTTCGACGCCAAGCAACCGGGCGCCTTCAGTCAGCCCTTCGTGCAGAATAAACAGAGCTTCGGACAGGGCCTCGATATCGCAATCTGGTGCGACTCGTGACAGCCGTGCGCGGAACATGTCGCGGACATGCGCCTTGTGCGTTTCGACTGCCATCCGGATCGCCTGGCTTTCGGGATAGGCCGCCAGTGCGTTGCGAAACAGGCAGCCGGTGTTTGAAATCTCATGCAGCCAATCCGACAGTCGAACGAGGACATGCAGCACATGTTCTGCACCAGTTGCATCGTCCTGACCGATCCAATCAGAATAGGTCGCGTCCCTGTGCTTCAGCGCGCCTATGACCATCGCCTCGCGGCTGGGGAAGTATTTGTAAAGCGTCCGCAGCGAAACGTTTGCACCTTCGCGCAGCGCTTCTACACCTTGCGTCGCAAAGCCCATCTCAGAGAACTGTCGGTCCAGGTTTTCCGCGATCTGATGCTGTGTGTCGTTCATGAGATCATGGTAGAGTGATCGTTCTACCTTTGACTTGAAGAATTACGACACGGACCTCTACGCGACCGACAAGAGAACCGCTTCAACACGGCAGGTTTTCTGGGCTCGGCAGCGCGATGCAGTTGGTCATCCAGAAGGTACGCAAGATCGCCGCTTGGCGTTTCAGACTTGTATCGTCAGGCTGGTGTTTTTTGCTTCAACAGATAATCACGCACCACACCGGCCAGCATCGAGCGGTTGTCTTCAATCGCCATATTGCGTTGACCCTTATCGGCTTCTTCATCCGTGAGAACAGTGCCGCGCCGGGTCTCCAGCAGATCGCTGGCGTAAGCTTTTGCGAATTCCGGATGGCCCTGCACAGTCACGGCAAAGCCGGGATACCACAGCGCGCCGTTCTCGCAGAATTCGGTTGATGCGATGGTCACCGCACCTTCGGGTTTCTCTTCGACCTGATCCTGATGATAGGCTTGGATGGCAATCTTATTGGGTGCCTCGCCCAGTTCGGTCGGCCAGTCGGCAGTGGTTGGATACTCATGCACACCAAGGCCCCAACCTTTGTTGGATTTGCGTACCACTCCACCCAGGGCCTGCGCGATGATCTGGTGGCCGAAGCAAATGCCGAACATCAACCTGCCGGCGTCGCGCGTATTGCGAATGAACTCTTCCAGCGGCGGGATCCAGGCGTGATCCTCATAGGCGCCGAACTTTGATCCGGTGATCACCCAGAGATCGGCCTCTGCCGGGCTGGCAGGAAATTCCTCGTCCAGAACGGCATAAGAAATGAATTCGGCATCCACATCGCCAAGCCATTGCTGCACCATGCCGGGATAGTCGCCATGTACCGGGGCCAGCGTTTCGGGCGGTCGGCCGGTTTCAAGGATACCAATGCGAATTCTGTGATCGCTCATCATACTCTCCTGACCGGCAGCCCATACCATGCATAGATCAGCGTGAACATCGCAGGTTGAAAGTGTTCCGGTTCAAATTTTCGAAAGGGTAGAATCATTACATCTGGGGCTTGGGGGCCGCGTTCAATATCTGCGCTGCATCGCATCTCTGCAAACAGTTGCGTGGTTACAACCGGCTGAGGTAATAGGTATATTCTGCGGGTGTGATGGGATCCTGAATGGCAGCGATCTCATTCCGTTTCACGGTCGCGTAGAGATTGCGATAATCGCCAAATATGTCCTGCGCAATTGATGAGGCCTCGAAACGTGCAACTGCGGATAGCCAGTCATGATCCAGCGGATTGGCCGGCACGCATTCGGGGTCATCCAGTGGGCGCTGCAAGGCAGGCGCATTCTCAAGACCATGCATCATGCCACCCAGAATGGCGGCCATAGCGAGGTAGGGGTTTGTGTCCGCGCCGCTGATCCGATGCTCCAGACGCGCGCTCGGGCCGTTGGTTTCGGGTAGGCGGACCGAGGCAGCCCGGTTGTCCAGACCCCAGTCAGGTGCCGCCGGGGCGAAGCTGTTGGGGCGGAACCGGCGATAGGAATTGCCATGAGGCGCAAAGATGGCCTGCAGGTCGCGCATGCTGTCCACCACACCTGCCACAGCGTTGCGCAGGGTCTGCGAAATTTGTTCCCCGTCGCCCGGCGTGAAGATGTTGTTGCCGCCCTTGTCCACGACCGACGCATGCACATGCATCCCATTACCGGGGTAATCCAGATAGGGCTTGGCCATAAAGGTGGCCTCGAACCCGTGGCTGGCGACAACACCGCGTACCAAACGGCGGAACAGGATCGCGGTTTCGGCTGCTTCCAATACGTCGTCTGTATGGTGAAAGTTGATCTCGAATTGGCCGGGGCCATATTCTGCGATCAGGGTGTCGGTGGCCAAGCCCTGAGCTGCGCTGGCAGACAGGATATCGTTCAGGATCGCTTCGCGCCGCGCCAGAAGTTCCATGTCGTAATTCTGGGCGTCAGGGCTGAAAGCGGGTGGGGTAGGTGCCTCGAACCGTTCATTGCGGGCGCGCAGGACGTAGAACTCCAACTCGGTTGCAACGACCGGGCGCCAACCTTTTTCATCAAATCGGTTCCAGACCGAGCGGAGAATCTCGCGCGGGGAATGCGGGCTGATGTTTCCCTGCATATCGGTCATTTCCACCAGGACCTGAGCCACGTTTCCGTTAAGCCATGGGGCTGGACGCAGAGTGCCTTTGACAGGTGTCAGAAGGCCGTCGGGGTCGCCGACCTCAATGCCAAGACCGGTATTTTCGACTTCATTGCCCATGATCGCGGGTGCGTAAGTCGAAAGGGGTAGACGAACGGCCCCTTTCTCCAGTTTTCCCACGTCATCGCCGGGCAACCATTTCCCTCTCAGGACCGCATTGATGTCGCATAACAGCAATTCGATCCTGTCGGGGGTGCCATGAGTTTGACAATGATCTGCATATTCTTTGGCAAAACTCATGCTGCTTGCTCCGCCATTTGTTCTTCTTTCTGGCGCTTTCTGATCGCTTGTTTGTTCAGAAGAGATGCAGTGATCGTGCCGACGGTGACCAAGCAAATCAGAATTGTCGACAGCGCGTTTATCTCGGGGCTCACGCCCAGACGGACCGAGCTGAAGATCTTGATCGGCAATGTGGTCGACGACGGGCCAGCCACGAACGAAGCGATCACCAGATCGTCCAGCGACAAGGTCAAGGCAAGCAGCCAGCCAGAAATGACCGCCGGGGCAATGATCGGCAGCGTCACCGATCTGAACGCATCGAAGGGAGTACAGCCCAGATCGAGCGCCGCCTCTTCCACGGACCGGTCAAAGCTGACCAGACGCGAGCTGACAACGACAGACACGTAACACATCGAAAATGTGGTGTGCGCCAGAACGATCGTCAGGATACCGCGATCCAGCCCGATCGAGATGAAGAGCAGCAGCAATGACAGTCCGGTGATCACCTCGGGCATCACAAGCGGCGCATAGATCATGCCCGAAAACAGGGTGCGTCCAAAAAACCGCCCTCCGCGCACCAGTACGTAGGCCGCCATCGTGCCCAATACAGTCGCCGCGATAGAGGACGCGAGCGCAACCTTTAGTGTCACGATGGCAGCATCAAGGAACGCCTCGTTTCTGAAGACCTCTCCGTACCATTTGGTCGAAAATCCGCCCCAGACGGTGACAAGCCGCGATTCATTGAAGCTGTAGATGATCAGGATGATCATCGGCAGGTACAGAAATGCAAACCCAAGCGTAAGCGAGGTCGCGTTGAACCATGTCAAACGTCTCATTGCTCGGACTCCATCATCTTTTGCTCGTTGCGCTGATAGAGGACGATCGGGATGATCAGGATCAGCAACAAGACCACAGCCACAGCGCTTGCCACTGGCCAGTCGCGGTTCGAGAAGAACTCTTCGAACAGAACCTTACCGATCATCAGCGTTCCGGACCCGCCCAGAAGCGATGGGATGACAAACTCACCCAGAGCCGGGATGAACACGAGGAAGCATCCCGCGATGATGCCGGATTTCGACAAGGGAACCGTGATCAGCCAAAACGCTGATGTGCGCGAGCAGCCAAGGTCTTCTCCGGCTTCAAGCAGTGATCCATCCAGCTTTTCCAGCGTTGAATAGATTGGTAGGATCATGAACGGGCAGTAGGTGTAGACGATACCGATATAGACCGCCCAATTGGTGTTCAGGATCGTCAGCGGTTCACCGATCATACCCAGCCACATCAGAAATTGATTCAGCAGCCCTTCCTGACTCAGGATTCCCATCCAGGCATAAACGCGGATCAGAAAGCTGGTCCAGAACGGCAGGATCACCAGCATCATCAGGGTCGGGCGCCATTCGTCCGGGGCATTGGCCATCGCGTAGGCAATCGGAAAGCCTATCAACAGGCACAGGAAGGTCGATATCGCCGCGATCCGAAGGCTGGACAGGTAGCTTTTCCAATAAAGATCGTCTGTGGTCAGGAACACAAAGTTCTCGAAATCCAGTTCCGAGAAGAACTCTTTTATCGCGCTCCAGCCGCCCGCCAAATCCAGAGTCGGTGTGTATGGGGGTATCGCGAGCGCGATATCGGACAGGGAGATTTTGAGAACGATCCCGAACGGGATCAGGAACAGCACCAACAGCCATATGTAGGGCACTGAAATCAGGAACAAACGCCTATAGTTCATGTCTCGTCCCCGTTACCGATCCAGCACGATGCCGGCTGTTTCGGTCCAGGACAGCCAGACCTCATCGTCCCAGGTGAGATCCCGTCGGGCGATACGACGATTATTTGCTGTTTGCGCTTTCACCATTGCGCCGTTGGGCAGCTCAACCTTGTAGGTCGAAATATTGCCGAGATATGCAATGTCATGGACCTTGCCCTGAACCACATTGGTGCGGCCATCCGGGCGTTCTTTGCTGATCGCCACTTTCTCGGGTCGGATGGCGAAGGTGCATCGGGCTTCAAGCTCGGGTGCGTGCGGGCATTCAGCGACAAGTGGGGCCTGTCCTTCGGACCAGTGAAGCTCGGTCTTGCCGTCTCCTCGAGGTTTGGCGTTTCCTTCGATCAGGTTCACGTCGCCAATGAAATCCGCCACATAAACCGAATTTGGAGTTTCGTAGATGCGATCTGGAGTTTCGACCTGCACCAGTTCGCCATGGTTCATGACTGCAATGCGACTGGCGACCGTCATTGCTTCTTCCTGATCGTGCGTGACGATTACGAAGGTGGTGCCAGTCTGCTCCTGAATGTCCATTAGTTCGAATTGGGTGTCCTGGCGCAGTTTCTTGTCCAGCGCGCCCAGTGGTTCGTCCAATAAAAGCAGCTTGGGCGCCTTGGCCAACGATCGAGCCAACGCGACCCGCTGTCTCTGACCGCCAGAGATCTGATGTGGTTTTCGTTTGGCAAATTTGCCAAGCTGAACGAGGCTCAGCATTTCCTCTACTCGCGCGGCAATCTGATCCTTTGGCATCTTGTCGCGTTTCAGTCCGAACGCGATGTTATCCCAGACCGAAAGATGTGGGAAAAGGGCGTAGCTTTGGAACATCATGTTCACAGCGCGCTTGTTTGGGGGGGTGCTAGCCATGTCCTGACCATCAATCGTGATTACACCTTTTGTGGGTGTCTCAAAACCGCCCAGCATCCGCATCAGAGTTGTCTTGCCGCAACCCGAAGGGCCAAGCAATGCAAAGAATTCCTTGCGGTAAATATCCAGTGTGATGTCGTTGATCGCGGCGAATGCGCCAAAATTCTTGGTCACCGACTTAAACGAAATCAGTGGGGTTTCATCCGCATCTGTCCAGGGTGCAAAGACCGATGCGCTTGCCGGTTGGTTCATACTGAGTCCCTCCTTACGGAAACCGCCCGGCCCAGGTTTGGGTCGAGCGGTCCGGATTGATCACAGGCTGTATCAGGTGCCCGATTTGATCTTGGTCCACAAACGGGTCACGACCCGCTGTGTTTTCGCCGGGTAGGGCGTCGTGATGTAGAGGTTCTGCATGGTTGCTTCATCCGGATAGATCGCCGGATCTCCGATCACGTCCTCTTCCAGGAACTCTTGCGAGGCTTTGTTGCCGTTAGCGTAGTAAACGTAGTTCGAAGCGGCGGCCATGTTGTTGGCGTCCAGGATGAAGTTCAAGAACTTATGCGCAGCTTCCGGGTTCGGCGCATCTGCAGGGATGGCCATCTGGTCGAACCACATCAGCGAGCCTTCGGCGAACGGGTGATATTCGATCTCAACCCCGTTTTCGGCCTCGGCGGCACGGTCACGGGCCTGCAAGACATCACCCGACCAGCCCACGGCGACACAGATATCGCCATTGGCCAGCGCGTTGATGTATTCCGAGCTGTGGAATTTTTGGACATAAGGGCGCACAGCGGTCAGAAGTTCTTCGGATTTGGCGATGACGTCGGTGTCATGGCTATCCGGGTTCTCTCCGATATACTGTAGCGTCATCGGGATGATTTCAGTTGGTGCATCCAGAAAATGAACACCGCACTCGGCCAGTTTCTCCATATTCTCGGGTTTCAGGACCAGATCCATGCTGTTGAGCGCCACATCTTCGCCCAGCACTTCTTTGACCTTGCCCACATTCACGCCAAGCCCAGTGGTTCCCCACATGTAGTTGATCGAGTGAGCATTGTCCGGGTCATAGCCCGAAGTTCGATCCTGAATAACATCCCAAAGATTGCCTGAGTTCGACAATTGCGACTTGTCCAGAGGTTGGAACGCGCCGGCCTGAATCTGGCGTTGCAGGAAGGTGCCGGTTGGCACAACCACATCGTAACCCGAACCGCCAGCCAGCATCTTGGTTTCTAGAACTTCGTTGCTGTCAAATACGTCATAGATCAGATCTATTCCGGTTTCTTCTTCGAATTTGGTCAAAAGCTCTTCGTCTATGTAATCTGACCAGTTGTACACGCGCACTTCACTCGCCCACGCGGTTTGTGCCGCGACTGCCGCAATGACGAACAGCGCACTCGACTTATGCTTTAGCATTCTTTTCTCCCCATCTGTCGGTACTGCGTTGCAATTTTGATCAAAATATGATTCTTTGCAAGCGCCTCGTCAAAATTTGATAATTTTATGATGGTGAACTAGGTTTCGATGCACGAATTGACAGGAGCGAAAAGAGAAGAATGAACCGGTTGACAGGCAGAAAGCCGGAGCACGAAACGATCTACGTTCAGATCAAGGAAATGATCTTGTATGGTGAATTTGTGCCCGGACAGCCGCTTACCATTCATGGTCTTGCCGAGGCGATAGGGGCCGGGGTAACGCCTGTAAGGGAATCGATCCGACGATTGACCGCCGAGGGCGCATTGGTGGCGCAAGAAAACCGTCGGGTGGAAGTTCCGGTCATGAGTGTCCATCGCTTGCAGCAGATCGAATTGGTTCGAATGTCAGTCGAGCCGAACCTTGCGGTTATGGCGGCTGAAAACTTCAAAGAATATCAAATAAGTGAGTTAGAACAGATAGATGCCATGGTTGACCGAGCCATTGAGGCTGGCGACATAAGAAGATATCTCGAGGCAAACTATCAGTTTCATTTCAAGCTGTATTCCGCTGCCGACGCTCAGATTCTGCAGCGAATTGCAGAGTCGCTTTGGCTGCAGATCGGGCCGTCATTGCGTGTCGTTTGCGGTCGCTCCGGGACAGCGAACCTGTTGGACCACCACCGCGAGGCGACTGAAGCGCTGCGAGGAGGAGACCCGGAAAAGGTCAGAACCGCTATTGAGCGAGATATCAGCCAGGGCATGGATTTTGTTCGCCAAACCCTTCCGGCTTAGCGTGATTTAAGTCGCTTGTTTCTGGCTGGTGAAACGTGGTGATTGACTATCATCTCAGATTTGATCAAAACTGTTTGCGTTGAAGAAGGTATCGCTTGTTTAGCGGTGTCGCGGAGGTTTTGATGAAAAATGCGAACAGTGATCACTGGCAGGAGAACCTGTCGGATGAATTCATGGCATACGCACAGGGGCGCAAAATCGATGAGGTCGAATGCATTGTGCCGGACCTTGCAGGGACCTCGCGTGGCAAGGCGATGCCCGCCATCAAGTTCAGGCCGGAAGAGGACCTCGCACTTCCGATCTCGCTCTTTTATCAGACGATTTCGGGTGAGTATGTCGATATGGAAATCGAGAACCAGTGGCTTGAAAAGGATATCGTGCTGTGCCCGGATATGAGCACGGCCTGCTCGGTTCCCTGGTCGGGTGACGATGTGTCGGTTCAGGTCATCTGTGACATGTTCAACCGCGATGGCTCGGCGCTGAGCGTCGCACCGCGCAACGTGTTGAAACGCGTGATGCAGGCGTATCGCGACAAAGGCTGGGCACCGATCATCGCGCCAGAGCTCGAGTTCTATCTTACCAAACCCAATCTCGACCCGAATGAGGAGATCGAGCCACCACTGGGCCGGACTGGCCGTAAAGGTGCGAGCCGTCAGGTTTATTCGATGGCCGCAGTCGATGAATATGGGGCGGTGATCGACACCATTTACGACTATGCCGAACTACAGGGCCTCGAGATTGATACCGTCATTCAGGAAGGCGGCGCGGGGCAGATTGAAATCAATCTGATGCATGGTGATCCAGAGCGTTTGGCCGATCAGGTGTTCTACTTCAAGCGCACGATCAGGGAAGCGGCGCTGAAAAACGGTGTCTTTGCCACTTTCATGGCAAAGCCGATCCGGGACGAACCCGGCAGTGCCATGCATGTCCACCAAAGTGTGATCGACACGACGAGCGGCAGGAATATCTTTTCGAACGAAGATGGCTCTGCCTCGGACCTGTTCCGTTGGTTCATCGGCGGATCGCAACATTATATGATGCAGGTTGTTCCGCTGCTGGCGCCCTATGTCAACTCGTACCGCCGGATTACGGTCGATGGCCAAAGCGCGCCAGCCAACCTGGAGTGGGCGCGCGACAACCGTACGACCGGTCTGCGTATACCGCATTCCAGCCCTGCTGCGCGTCGACTTGAAAACCGGGTCATCGGGATGGACTGCAACCCCTACATCGCCATCGCCACGTCGCTGGCCTGCGGGTATCTGGGGATGATGAACAAGATCGAGCCACGCGCCGAAGCCAAGCAGGAAGTCTGGGAGGCGGAAGAGCCGCTGCCTGCCAGCCTGCGTGAGGCGCTTGACCAGTTCGATGATGCAACCGAAATCCGTTCGGTCCTGGGTGAGGAATTCTGCCAGCTCTATGCAGATATCAAACGCGCTGAAAACGAAGAATACCAGCGCGAAATCTCACCCTGGGAACGGCAGCACCTACTTTTGAACGTTTGATTGGAGACCCTAACATGACGGCATTCGCAAACCATCTGCCCACTGCTGAACTGCAGGCGATGGACGCTGCCCACCACCTGCATCCCTTTACCAAGGGGGATGAGTTGAATGAAAAAGGCGCCCGCGTCATTACCGGTGCAAAAGGTGTCTGGTTGCGCGACAGCGAAGGCGCCGAGATTTTGGACGGCATGGCCGGTCTCTGGTGCGTCAATATCGGTTATGGCCGGGAAGAGTTGGCCGAGGTCGCAGCACGGCAGATGAAAGAGCTGCCTTATTATAACACCTTCTTCCAGACTACACATGTCCCTGCGCTAATGCTGGCTAAGAAGCTGGCTGAGCTGGCACCCGGTGATCTGAACCATGTGTTTTTTGCCAATGGCGGCTCGGACGCCAATGACACCAACATTCGTCTGGTGCGCACTTACTGGGCCGAGAAGGGCCAGCCCGAGCGGGACGTGATCATCTCGCGCTGGAACGCCTATCACGGTTCGACCATTGGTGGCACGTCGTTGGGTGGAATGAAAGGGATGCATGAGCAGGGCAGCCCGCCGATCCCGGGCATCGAGTTCATTGATCAGCCGAACTGGTGGGCTGAAGGTGGTGACGTATCGCCCGAGGAATTCGGCCTCGAACGCGCGCGCCAATTGGAAGCCAAAATCAAAGAGGTTGGGCCGGAAAAAGTCGCGGCCTTTATCGGCGAGCCGATTCAGGGGGCGGGCGGAGTCATCGTGCCACCATCGACGTACTGGCCCGAGATTCAGCGCATCTGTAAGAAATACGATATCCTGCTGATCGTTGATGAGGTGATCTGCGGTTTTGGCCGGACTGGCAATTGGTTTGGCTCACAAACACTGGGCATCAATCCAGACATTATGACAGTAGCTAAGGGGCTCAGCTCGGGCTATGCGCCCATAGGTGCGTCGATAGTGTCGGACGAAATTGCGAAGGTTCTTGACGGGACCGAGTTCAATCATGGCTATACCTATTCCGGCCATCCTGTAGCCTGCGCCGTAGCGTTGGAGAACCTTCGTATTCTGGAAGAGGACGGGATCATCGAACACGTGCGTAACGTAGCCGCCCCTTATCTGAAGGAAAAATGGGAGGCTCTGGCCGATCATCCGCTGGTGGGCGAAACAAAGATCGTTGGAATGATGGCCTCAATTGCGCTGACCCCGGACAAGTCGACCCGTGCTCCGTTTGCGTCGGACGCTGGAACCGTTGGGTATATCTGCCGTGAACGGTGCTTTGCGAACAATGTCATCATGCGTCATGTGGGCGATCGGATGATCATTTCTCCGCCGCTGACCATTACGCTGGATGAAATCGACGTCCTGATCGAACGGGCCCGCAAATCGCTGGACGAATGTCTTGAACAGATCCGCGTGGACGGAATGTTCGAAGCGGCGTGAATGCGAGCCTCCAATGGATCTGCTGACCGCAAATGACCGGTTGGGGGAATACCCCGGCTCATACTATGCCGATGTGGCCGAAACCCTTGACCCGTTACCCCGGGCGCAGGGATCGTTGGAATGCGACGTCTGCGTTGTCGGTGCGGGATTCACGGGCCTTTCAACGGCCTATCATCTGGCGCAACGTGGCTATGACGTGATTGTGCTGGATGCACAGCGTGTCGGTTTTGGCGCATCCGGCCGCAATGGCGGTCAGGTCAGCATGGGGCAGCGCGTCGATCAGGAAGAGCTTGAAGGCATGGTCGGGGACGAGCATGCACGCCAGTTGTGGGATATTGGCGCGCAGGCTGTCGATCTGGTGCGCGAACTAACCAAGAAGGATGAGGTCCGCACCAGTTTCCACGATGGCGTGATCCACACAGTGCACCGGGAACGGTACCACAAGCACAATGTGGAATACGTCGAGCACATGAACACCAAATATGGCTATGACAAAATCCGACTTCTGGACAAGGATGAATGTCGCCATTTGGTGAACTCACCTGCCTATTACGGCGGAACGCTGGATATGGGTGCGGGTCACGTGAACCCGTTTGAGCTTGTGCTGGGTCTGGCGCGGCTGGCCGTCAAAGCAGGTGTGCGGATATTCGAACGGTCGAAAGTCAACAAGGTTCTGGAGGGTGAGCCCGCGGTGGTCAAGACCGAGGAGGCCAGCGTCAAGGCGCGCTATGTGGTTTTGGGTTGTAACGGCTATTTGGGTGAAATGCACAAACATGTGGCGCAACGTGTCATGCCGATCAACAATTTCATCGTGTCCACCGAGCCGATGGACCCGGCAGCGCAGGAAGAGATCATACGTAACAACTATGCGGTCGCTGACAGCAAGTTCGTGATCAATTATTTCCGCTTCTCTGACGACCACCGCCTGCTGTTTGGCGGCACCGAAAGCTATGGTTACCGGTTCCCGTCCGACATCGCCTCGGCGGTGCGAAAGCCGATGACCGAGATATTCCCGCAGCTGAAGGGCGCCCGCATCGATCATGCCTGGGGTGGAACGCTGGGCATTACCATGAACCGGATGCCGCATTACGAACGGATCGGAGGTAATATTCTGACGCTGTCGGGCTTCTCGGGCGCAGGCGTGGCTCTGGGTACGTTGTCGGGTCAGATAGCGGCAGAGACCATTGCAGGTCAGGCAGAGCGTTTCGACATCATGGCCAAAGTTCCGACCAAACCCTTCCCCGGCGGTCCGATGTTTCGCACACCGCTTCTGGTGCTGGCGATGCTTTGGTTCAGCCTGCGCGATAAGTTGTAGACTTTGTGCTCGACCCGCGTAGATCATGCTTTTGAGAAGCTAACAGTATGGTATGTCGGCGGTGACGGTGAAAACAGATAGGCGCATGACGCGCGGCGCGGCAAAGCGTTCCGATACCCCGATGGCAGCCGTTGGTTGCTTTGCGGTGTCCTGCCTCGCTGCGACCTGCAACATCTGCATCCGACCCGGGTAACAGCGGATGAAGAGACTTTATGAACCCCTGGCCTATGGCGATCGCCCGATCCGTGACCGGTATTGGGACAGCACGGTTGATGCGCCTATGCCTGAGTATCAGGTTCAGGCTGGTGAAACGGTGTGTGAATTCGCAATCATCGGTGGCGGCTATACCGGTCTGTCAGCGGCACTGACTCTGGCCGGGGCAGGGGCGGATGTGGTGTTGCTGGACGGGCAAGGGCCCGGCTGGGGTGCCTCTGGTCGCAATGGCGGGTTGGTCTCGGTCGGCAGTGGCAAGATGGAACACGATCAGATCGTCAAGAAATACGGCGAAGATGACGCGCGCGTGTTCTTCGATGCCGAACGTGCTTCGGTCGATTTGGTCGAGGAGTATCTGGATCGGTACAATCTGGACGTGGATCGTCATTCCAAGGGTTACACTTACGTCGCCCATCGGCCTGCCGCTGTTGAGGGGCTCAAGCAATACGGGCAACAGTATACGAACCGCTATGGGCTGCCTTATGAGTTCGTTCCAAAGGAAGAGATGGCTGCGCATGGCCTGAACAGTCCTGATTTTCACGGTGCTGTGCATCTGCCGATCGGATTTGCACTTAATCCGATGAAGTTCGTTCTAGGCCTGACCCGGCAGGCCGAAGCTGCCGGAGTGCGCATGTTTTCGCATTCTCCGGTCACAAGGATCGCGCAGGACAACGGCCATGTTCTGCATACGCCCAACGGGATTGTGCGTGCAAAGAAGCTTCTGATCGCAACCAACGGTTATTCCTCAGACGATCTTCCAATGGCATTTGCGGGTCGCTATCTGCCTGTGCAGTCGAACATTCTGGTCACTCGACCCTTGAGTGATGACGAGATCAATGCGCAGGGATGGTGGAGCGCGCAGATGGTCTGTGACACACGCACGCTGCTTCATTATTTCCGTCTGCTTCCGAACAAACGAATGCTGCTTGGCTTACGCGGTTCGGTCCGTGTAACGGAGACCAACATCGCCGCGACCGAGGCCAAAGCTCACGCTGATTTCAAGCGGATGTTTCCCGAATGGAGGCATGTGGAAATTGCGTATTTCTGGTCGGGTTTGATCTGTATGACCCGCAATCTCGTGCCCTTCGCCGGCGCGGTTCCCGGGTTGGACAACGCCTGGGCTGCGCTGGGGTATCACGGCGGTGGTGTAACGATGGCTCCTTATGCGGGCGCGCTGATCGCCGATCAGGCTTTGGGCCGTGCAACCCGACCCCATCCTGATCTGATGAAGCGCCCGATGCGCCGGTTCGAGTTTGGCTCATGGCGACGCGCCTCGCTGCCGTTGGCCTTCACGTGGTACAAGATCAAAGACAACCTTTGATCCCGCCAAGGCGCGCGCAGGATTGCAGAAAGACCCCCGAGACTTCATTCAAAGCCAGCTCAAAGACTAGGCAGGATTCCCCTGCGGTCGTGGCGAAGGCCGATCTTGGCCTCCGCTGGTTGCCGATATCTTCAGGTTCTGTTGCGGAAGATGAATCCGATGAAGTTTAGCAGCAGCTGCGCAGCCAGGATCTGGGTGCTTTCGGTCGGATCATAGGCTGGGGCAACCTCGACCAGATCGATGCCCACCACATCGCCGCGCTTGGTGAGGCCCTGCACGATTTCCAACACATCGTAGTACTGAAACCCGCCGTGGCTGGGTGTACCGGTTCCCGGCGCGATTGACGGGCAGAAGGCATCGATGTCGATGGTGACATAGTACCGCGCGCCCTCAGGGATACGATCTAGAACGCCTTCTGTCCCCAGCTTGCGTACCTGCCGCACAGAGATGATGTCCGAACCGCGCGCGCGCGCATCGTCGTACCCTTCCTTCGCGGTCGAAGACACGTTGCGAATGCCCAATTGGGTCATGCCTGAGACATAGTCTTTCTCGATAGCTCGGCGCATCGGGTTTCCGTGGCCCAGGGTCACGCCTTTACGCTCATCGACGAAATCCAGATGCGCGTCGATTTGAACGACGTGGATCGGGCCATTCTTGGCGCAATCTTCAGCGTAGGCATTGATGCAGGGGATGTTGATCGAGTGATCGCCCCCGATCGTTACCGGGATAGCACCCGCATCGAGGATCTTTTTCACCCCGAATTCGATGTTGTCGTGGCTTTCTTCGGTCTTGGTATGGATGATGTCTGCGTCGCCTATGTCGACGATGCGCACGTCCTCACCCAGATAGGTGGCGTCATCCTCGTGATCATAGGCTCCAGCATGACCAAAGCTGAACAAGGTCGATGCCTCGCGTACGGCCCGCGGGCCAAACCGTGCGCCCGGTCGGAACTGGCATCCGAAGTCGAATGGCGCACCAAGGATGGCGACATCTGCGTCGATCTTGTCCCAATTCTCGACATAAGGTTTCTTGCCGAATGTTGAAATACCGACAAAGGGTAGATTCAAGCGTCCAGATTCGTAGCCATGACCTGACATGATTTCTCCGTTTCCGAGAGTTTAGTGATGAGCCCGTTCCGGCGGGAACGAGGCGATTTGAGAGGTGGCGGACAGTAAACTGGTCGCGATCAGCATGAGGAACACCGAAAATCCCATGAGCCGTAGCGCTCGGCGCGCTGCGGACAAATGGACAAAGCATCCCTCGCGGGGCGATATCGGTTTATCGTGACAATAGATGTAGAGCATGCAGTAGGCCGAGATTAACACTACAATCGACAACTGATGCAAGATACTGGCAATAAACAATCGCGACATCGGCATGTTAGAAACCACGCCGTTGATGGCACTGGTCCTTTCAGCCCAGGTCTTACCCGATCGATGCCCCAGATCACTCCAGCGAGACCCAGAGAACTCTGGCGTCTTCTTCGCTGGTCGAGATGCAGCCGTGGCCCATGCCGCTGTCGTAATAGAGAGAGTCACCTGCTTTCATTTTCAGAGGCCGATAGTGCTCAGAAACGAATGTGAGCTCGCCACTGATCACGTACATGAACTCTTCGCCGCTATGACGGATCCAGGTCTCGAATTCTGACAAATCGCGGGCTTTGATCGTTGCGATGTAGGGCAACATG
This sequence comes from Ruegeria sp. AH3, assembly GCF_056536265.1. Classification (NCBI taxonomy): domain Bacteria; kingdom Pseudomonadati; phylum Pseudomonadota; class Alphaproteobacteria; order Rhodobacterales; family Roseobacteraceae; genus Ruegeria; species Ruegeria sp. AH3. Next base: position 102,889 of record NZ_JBQFJL010000002.1, on the reverse strand, counting down.
CGCTTGGTGGTCAGCTCAGGGCAAAGCAATTCGTGCAGATAGGTGGGAGTGTCCTTCATTTCGCCTTCACCTTTTGGGGTGAAATCGCGGCGTCCTGAAATTCCGGTCTGGTTGGTTTGCAGGAACAATTGCGGTGTGCTCATGTCCAACGCCTGCGTCAGCCTGCGAACAATGTCGAAGCTGGGGCGTGTCTGATTGTTTTCGATCTTGGAAAGTGTCGAGCGACCGATTCCTGCAGCCCGTCCTGCTTCTTCCAACGTCCATCCTTTTGCCCGGCGCGCATCCCGGATTGAGCGCCCCAGTGCAGCGCCTTCATCCTGTTCCTCCGGACCGGAGGCCTCGTTCGAAGTATCATCTGCCATGAAAATCCCCCTGTTTTTCTTCAGGTTACCTGTTTCCCCGCACTCACACAACTTCACAAAAATGAGATTAATGTTGCCATAAGAGATAAAAATCCACTATAGGAAACAAAATTTCGTACTTGGGATTCGGGATTGCTGGAGGAGACCATGTTTACAAAATCGATCAAAGATGCCGATCCGGTCATTGCTGCGTCAATTGCGCGTGAAGGCAAACGTCAGGCAGAGCAGATTGAGCTGATTGCGTCGGAAAACATCGTTTCGCAGGCTGTCATCGACGCACAAGGCTCTGTTCTGACAAACAAATATGCCGAAGGTTACCCCGGTCGCCGTTATTATGGCGGGTGCGAATATGTGGATGAAGTGGAAAGCGAAGCGATCGATCGCCTCAAGAAACTTTTCGGGTGCGAATATGCAAATGTTCAGCCGCATTCGGGCGCGCAAGCCAACGGCGCGGTGAAGCTGGCGCTGCTTAGCCCCGGAGACACGATCCTTGGCATGTCGCTGGATGCCGGCGGTCACCTGACCCATGGTGCAAAGCCCGCGCAATCAGGCAAGTGGTTTCGTCCGGTACAGTACGGTCTGACCGATGCAGGTCTGATCGACTACAATCAGGTTGCAGAGCTGGCCCGGGCTGAGAAACCCAAACTGATCATCGCCGGGGCATCGGCCTATTCTCAGAAAATCGATTTTGCCAAATTCCGCGAAATTGCTGATGAGGTCGGGGCGTGGCTGCTGGCCGATATGGCGCATATCGCTGGGTTGGTAGCCACGGGTCTGCACCCCTCGCCGATTGGACACGCTCATGTGGTTACTTCTACCACGCACAAGACTCTGCGTGGCCCGCGCGGCGGCATCATTCTGACCAATGATGAAGCGCTGGCGAAGAAGATCAATTCGGCAGTTTTCCCCGGCTTGCAAGGCGGCCCTCTGATGCATGTGATCGCGGGCAAGGCAGTTGCCTTTGGCGAGGCTCTGAAGCCGGAATTCAAGGAATACATGCAGCGCGTCGTCGACAGTGCGTCCGCGTTGGCTAACGTGATGATGGCACGTGGTTGCGACATCGTTTCGGGTGGCACCGAGAACCACTTGATGCTGGTTGATCTGCGCCCCATCGGTGTGACGGGCAAGGACGCCGAGGCCGCGTTGGAACGCGCCGGGTTCACCTGCAACAAGAACAGCGTTCCCGGCGATCCTGAGAAGCCGACCATCACCAGTGGTATCCGTCTGGGCACCGCTGCCGGATGCAGCCGCGGCTTTGGACCGGAAGAGTTCAAGCAGATTGGCCACCTGATTGGAGATGTGTTGGACGCACTGGCACAATCCCCAGGCGGAGATGAAGCTGTCGAAAAAGAAACCCGCGAGAAGGTTCACGCCCTCTGTGCAAACCACCCGATCTACTGAAAGAAGACCAGATGACTTACGATCTTATCGTCATCGGCGGCGGCCCGGGCGGCTATGTTGCAGCCATTCGCGCGGCTCAGTTGGGCTTGAAGGTGGCCTGCGTCGAAGGGCGCGGGGCACTGGGTGGAACCTGTCTGAATGTGGGGTGCATCCCCTCCAAAGCGTTGCTGACCTCTTCGGCCAAATATGCCGAACTTGCACATCTCTCCTCCCACGGTATTGCGGTCGAGGGGGCCAGCATTGATGTATCCGCGATGATGGGGCGCAAGGACAAGATCGTCGGCGATCTGACCAATGGCATCGCGTTCCTGTTCAAGAAAAACGGCATTGATCTGATCGAGGGCTGGGCCAGCATTCCGGCGGTCGGGCAGGTCAAGGTGGGGGATGACGTCCATGAGGCAAAGAATATACTGATCGCCACCGGTTCCGAACCCACCTCGCTGCCGGGGATCGAGATTGACGAGCAGGACGTCCTCAGCTCAACCGGCGCGATTGCGCTGGACGTTGTGCCCGAGCATCTGGTGGTGATCGGTGCTGGTGTGATCGGGCTGGAACTGGGGCAGGTCTGGGCCCGTCTGGGCGCCAAAGTGACGGTTGTTGAATATCTGGACCGTGTGCTGCCGGGCATCGATGGCGAAATTGCCAAGCTGGCGCAGCGCGCCCTGTCCAAACGCGGGCTGAAGTTCCAGCTGGGCCGTGCTCTGAAATCGGTCGAGAAAACGGATGCGGGCCTGGCCCTGACCGTGGATCGTGTAGGCAAGGACAAAGAAGAAGTGATCGAGGCCGATAAAGTCCTGATCGCAGTTGGTCGTCGGCCGGTGACCCGGGGTCTTGGTCTTGCGGACCTTGGTGTTGCGGTAGACGCGCGCGGGTTTATCGAGGTTGATGATGCCTTTCAGACATCGGTGCCGGGTGTTTATGCCATCGGCGATTGTGTTCCGGGCCCGATGCTGGCGCACAAGGCTGAAGAGGACGGTGTTGCTTGTGTCGAGATGCTGGCAGGGCAGGGCGGTCACGTGGATTACAACACTGTGCCCGGCGTCGTGTACACCGATCCTGAGGTTGCTTCTGTCGGATTGACCGAGGAGGCGCTTAAAGAGGCCGGAGCCGAGTATTTGGTGGGCAAGTTTGCCTTCATGGCCAACTCTCGCGCGCGTTCTACCGGAGAAACCGATGGGGCGGTCAAGGTTTTGGCTGACCCGAACGGCAAAATCCTGGGCGCTCATATCTGCGGTGCACATGGCGGTGATCTGATTGCCGAACTAGTTCTGGCCATGACCAAGGGCGCAACCGTGTCCGAAGTAGCCGCAACCTGTCACGCACATCCGGCCATGGGAGAGGCGGTGAAAGAAGCCTGCCTCGACGCCATGGGCCGCGCGATCCACGCGTAAGGGGGAATAGCCAGATGACCGTCCAGCTTCGTCCTCGCCACCCGGAAAAAGCCAAGAAGGCAGACAGTGTAATCCCGCGCAAGCCTAAGTGGATTCGCAAGAAAAAGGGCGACAGCGCAGAATACTATGAAACCCGACGCCTGATGCGCGAGCATGATCTGGCAACGGTCTGTGAAGAGGCCGCGTGCCCGAACATCGGTGAATGCTGGTCCAAACGCCATGCCACGATGATGATCATGGGCGAGATCTGTACGCGTGGTTGTTCCTTCTGCAATGTAGCCACCGGTCGGCCAGATAAGTTGGATGTATTCGAACCGGGCCGAGTTGCTGCCGCCGTCAAGAAGCTGGGTCTTCGCCATGTGGTGATCACGTCAGTTGACCGGGATGATCTGGAAGATGGCGGCGCCGAGCATATCGCGCAAACCATCCGCGCCGTGCGCCATCAAAATCCGGGAACCACAGTCGAAGTTCTGACACCGGATTTTCTGGGAAAAGGATGCGCCTCAGATATTGTATTTGAAGCGGCACCGGATGTCTTCAACCACAATCTGGAAACTGTACCGCATCTCTATCCGACGGTGCGCCCGGGTGCTCGCTATTACACGTCGCTCCGCTTGCTCGACGATGCAAAGCGCACCAATCCCGAGATTTTCACGAAATCGGGCCTGATGGTTGGTTTGGGCGAAAGCTTGAACGACGTGCGGCAAGTCATGGACGACCTGCGTGCTGCCAATGTCGATTTTCTGACCGTCGGCCAGTACCTGCAACCCACCACGAAACATCATCCGATCGACCGGTTCTGGTCACCGGAAGAATTTGCCCAACTGGAACAGATCGCGCGTTCCAAGGGCTTCTTGCACGTGTCGGCGACTCCGCTGACCCGTTCGTCGTTCCACGCGGACGAAGATTTTGTCGCCCTAAAGCAAGCCCGCCAACGGGCTTTGGCGAACTGGGCATAACTCTAACGCATATGGGAGGAAATCCATGGAAGCGTTAAACTCAATCGTAGGGGCCATCAATGGCGTCGTATGGGGGCCGCTGATGTTGGTTCTCATTCTTGGCGTCGGCTTCTTCCTGCAGGTCGGCCTGAAATTCATGCCGATCCTGCGCGTCGGCACAGGTTTCAGCCTGCTGTTCAAAGGCCGTGAAGGACAGGGCGAAGGGCAAATCAGCCCGTTCAACGCGCTGATGACCTCGCTGTCGGCGACCATCGGTACGGGTAATATCGCCGGTGTGGCCACTGCTGTCTTCCTGGGCGGTCCGGGCGCCTTGTTCTGGATGTGGATGACCGCCCTGGTGGGCATGGCCACCAAATATGCCGAAGCCGTCTGCGCGGTTAAGTATCGCGAAAAGGACGAGCTTGGTAACTATGTCGGCGGCCCGATGTACTACATCAAGAACGGTCTGGGCGCGAAATGGGCCTGGCTGGGCGTTGCTTTCGCTCTGTTCGGCGCGATCGCTGCCTTCGGCATCGGCAACGGCGTACAGGCCAACGGTGTGGCGCAGGTACTGGAAGCCAACTTTGGCCTCAACACCTCGGTCACCGGTGTCGTGCTGATGGTCCTCACCGCAGCCGTGATTCTGGGTGGTATCACCCGCATCGGTGCGGTTGCCGGTAAGCTGGTTCCCTTCATGGCGGTCGCTTATATAATCGCCGGTCTGCTGGTTCTGCTGATTAACATCGGCAATATCGGTTCCGCCCTGTCGCTGGTCTTTACCTACGCCTTCACCCCATCGGCCGCCGAAGGTGGTTTCGCGGGCGCAGCCGTCTGGGCCGCCATCCGCTTCGGTGTGGCACGTGGTGTCTTCTCGAACGAAGCCGGTTTGGGTTCGGCACCGATTGCGCACGCCGCCGCCGAGACCAAAGGTCCGGTAAACCAAGGCCTGATCGCTATGCTGGGTACGTTCATCGACACCATCATCGTCTGCTCGATCACCGGTCTGGCAATCATCGCTTCGGGTGCGTGGACATCGGGTGAATCCGGTGCGGCGCTGACCAGCCACGCGTTCGAACTGTCGCTGCCGGGTATCGGTGGGTATCTGATCGCCATCGCTCTGTCGATCTTTGCCTTCACCACCATCCTGGGCTGGTCGTTCTACGGCGAGAAATGTGTGGAGTTCCTGCTGGGTGTGAAATCCCTGATGCCCTACCGCGTCCTGTGGATCGTCATGATCTACTTCGGCGCAACTGCAGATCTGGGCTTCATCTGGCTGCTGGCGGATACGCTGAACGCCATGATGGCCATTCCGAACCTGATCGCCCTCGCATTGCTGAGCCCAATCGTCTTCAAACTGACGAAAGAGTTCTTCGCCTCGGGCGGCAAATCCGAAGAGCCGGGCGCAACGGCTGCCGAGTAATCTCGGGTCTAAAGAATGCGGAGGGCCATCTCGGCCCTCCGGTTTGAAACCGAATTCCCTATCTCGAGGAGAGACGTGATGGCCACGAAAATCCTGCTGCCTATTGATCATACCGACGACCGTTCGTGGAAGAATGCCCTGCCTCTCGCACTGGAACAGGCGAAATTCTACGGGGCCGAGCTGCACGCGGTTGCCGTCATCCCTGAGATCATCCAGCTGCCGAACCTGCCCGCCAACTATGGTGCTGGCGCAAAAGAGCACGTGCGCAATGCGGTTCAGGCCATTCTGGATCATGGCGATGCCTCTGACGTAACAATCCAAGTCGAAGAAGGCAGCGTATACCGCGAAATCCTGAAGCTCGCCTACAAGGACGGCTTTGACCTGATCGTCATGGCGTCGACCAAAGGTGATTTCCCGAACTATGAGATTGGCCCGAACCTCGCCCGTGTCGTGCGCAACGCGCATTGCACCGTTACGGTCGTTCGTGACCAGTCCCGCTGATTGAAAGGCGCTAGTTATGACAGAGATTAAGCGCACTCCTTTGTACTCGTTACATGTTGAGTTGGGAGGTAAGTTGGTTGATTTTGCTGGTTGGGAGATGCCTGTTCAGTATCCCTTGGGGATAATGGGTGAGCATAAGCAGTGTCGTGAGAAGGCGGCGTTGTTTGATGTGAGCCATATGGGTCAGGTTATTCTGCGGGGCGAGAATGTGGGTGAGAAGCTGGAAGCTTTGTGCCCGCAGGCCTATGCGACGCTGAAGGAAGGCAAGGCGCGGTACGGGTTCTTTACGAACGAAGACGGCGGGATCATGGACGATTTGATCGTGTCGAATGCGGGGGATCACTACTTTGTGGTGGTGAACGCGGCGCTGCGGCATCAGGATATTCCGCATATGCAGGCCAATCTGGACGGCGTTGAGGTGACTGAGATCTTCGATCGTGCGCTGGTGGCGGTTCAGGGCCCCAAGGCCGAAGATGTGGTGGGCGCGCTTTGCCCTGCCGCGCGGGATCTGAAGTTCATGGAAACCACCGTGGCGGATATCTTGGGTGTCGAATGCCGCATCTCGCGGCTGGGCTACACCGGTGAGGATGGCTATGAGATCTCGATCCCCGAGGACAAGGCCATCGAGATCAGCAAGGCCTTTCTGGCGCATGAGGATTGCGAAGCGGCCGGTCTGGGCGCGCGCGACAGCCTGCGGCTCGAGGCGGGTCTGTGCCTCTATGGCAATGACATCGATCAGAGCACCTCGCCGGTCGAGGCGAGCCTCGGTTGGGCGATGCAAAAGCGCCGCAAGGAAGAGGGCGGCTTCCCGGGGGCCGACCGGGTGCAAAAGGAACTGGCCGAAGGCCCCGCCAAAAAGCTGGTCGGTATCAAACCGACAGGCCGCGCACCGGCGCGTCAGGGCGTTGAGATCCAGTGCGCCGAGGGCAATACCATTGGCCAGATCACCTCGGGCGTGTTTGGCCCCACGGTGGGCGGACCGGTGGCGATGGGTTATGTGAGCAAAGGCCATGGCGAGCCGGGTGAGGCGGTGAACCTGATCATCCGGGGCAAGCCGCAACCGGCCGAGATCGTTGCGCTGCCCTTCGTCACCCAGAATTACAAGCGTTGAAGTCAGGAGAGAGACATATGGCAACCTATTATTCCGAAGAGCACGAATGGCTGACCGTTGACGGTGACACGGCCACTTTGGGCATCACCAAACATGCGGCGGAACAGCTGGGCGATGTGGTCTTCGTCGAGCAGCAGGAAGTTGGCGACGAGTTCGAGAAAGATGGTGAGATCGGCGTGATTGAATCCGTCAAGGCGGCATCCGAGCTCTATGCCCCGGTCGATGGTGAGATCGTCGAGGTGAACGAGGCGCTGGCCGACACCCCGGGCGCGCTGAACGAGGACCCCGAGGGCGAGGCCTGGATCTACAAGATCAAGATCACAGACGCGTCGCAGCTCGAAGATTTGATGGACGAAGCTGGCTACAAGGCCTTCATCGGATAAACCCAAATGGCGGGTCCAGTCACGGATCCGCCCTTCATCTGGCTAAAAATATCTCCGCCGAAGGCTCCCGCAGTCTCCGCCGGGTCTGACCTATCCTTGAGGAGCGCACACATGGCCTTCAAACTGACCGATTACGAAGCCTATGACTTCGCCAACCGTCGCCATATCGGGCCCAGCCCGACCGAGATGCGCGACATGCTCAAGGTGATCGGCTTCAAGACGCTGGACGAGCTGATCGACGCCACCGTTCCACCCGCAATCCGGCAGAAAGAGCCGCTGGACTGGGGCCCGGCGATGACCGAGCGCGATGCTCTGTTCCACATGAAAGAGGTGGCGAGCAAGAACAAGGTTCTGACCTCGCTGATCGGTCAGGGGTATTACGGCACCACGACGCCGGCGCCGATCCTGCGCAACATTCTGGAAAACCCGGCCTGGTACACCGCCTACACGCCCTATCAGCCCGAGATCAGCCAGGGCCGGCTTGAGGCGCTGTTGAACTTCCAGACCATGGTCAGCGACCTGACCGGGCTGGATGTGGCCAACGCCTCGCTGCTGGACGAAGCCACAGCTGCGGCCGAAGCGATGGCCATGGCCAAGCGCGGCGGCCGGTCCAAGGCCAACAACGCAGCCTTCTTCGTCGACAAGAACTGCCACCCGCAGACCATCGCGGTCATTAAAACCCGCGCCGAGCCTCTGGGCATCGAGGTTCAGGTCGCCGATCCGGACACGCTGGATGCAGGCGCGGTCTTTGGTGCGATCTTCCAGTATCCCGGCACCCACGGCCATGTGCGCGACTTCACATCGGAAATCGCCGCCCTGCATGAACACAAGGCCATCGCGATTGTCGCCGCCGATATCCTGTCGCTGGCGCTGCTGAAGTCGCCCGGCGAGATGGGCGCGGATATTGCCATCGGCTCGACCCAGCGCTTTGGCGTTCCGATGGGCTATGGCGGCCCGCACGCCGCGTATATGGCAACCACTGACAAGCTGAAGCGCTCGATGCCGGGCCGGATCATCGGCGTCAGCATCGACAGCCGGGGCAACAAGGCCTACCGCCTGGCCCTGCAGACCCGCGAGCAGCACATTCGCCGCGAAAAGGCGAACTCGAACGTCTGCACCGCGCAGGCGCTGCTGGCAGTGATTGCTTCGATGTATGCCGTGTATCACGGCCCCGACGGCATCAAGGCCATCGCGCAGTCGGTGCACCGCAAGACCTCGCGCATGGCCGCTGGTCTGGAAGAGGCGGGCTTTGCCGTTGAGCCGGAAGTGTTCTTCGACACCATCACGGTTGAGGTCGGCCATCTGCAGAACGTCGTCATGGAAGCCGCCGTGGCCCGCGGCGTCAACCTGCGCAAGGTTGGCGAGACCAAAGTGGGCATCAGCCTGGATGAACAGACCCGGCCGGAGACCATCGAGGCGGTCTGGGGTGCCTTCGGCATCGACCGCAAGGATGACAGCTCGAACGTGGCTTACCGCCTGCCGGAACATGCGCTGCGCGAAAGCGCCTACCTGACCCACGAGATCTTCCACAAGAACCGGGCCGAGGCCGAGATCACGCGGTATATGCGCCGTCTGGCCGACCGCGACCTGGCGCTGGACCGGGCGATGATCCCGCTGGGGTCCTGCACCATGAAGCTGAACGCCACGATCGAGATGATCCCGGTCACCTGGCCCGAGTTCGGCAACCTGCACCCGTTCTGCCCCGAAGATCAGGCGCAGGGCTATCACGAGATGATCGACGATCTGAACGACAAGCTGTGCCAGATCACCGGCTATGACGCGATCAGCCAGCAGCCCAACTCGGGAGCGCAGGGCGAATATGCGGGCCTGCTGACCATCCGCAACTATCACTTCGCCCGCGGCGAAGGGCATCGCAATGTCTGCCTGATCCCAACCTCGGCCCATGGCACCAACCCGGCCTCGGCGCAGATGGTGGGCTGGCAGGTTGTGCCGGTGCAGGCGGATGACAAGGGCAACATCGATGTCGCAGACTTCCGCGCCAAGGCTGAGAAGCACAGCGATCATCTGGCCGCCTGCATGATCACCTACCCTTCGACCCATGGCGTGTTCGAGACCACCGTGCAGGAGGTCTGCCAGATCACCCATGATCACGGCGGTCAGGTCTATATCGACGGGGCCAACATGAACGCCATGGTCGGTCTGGCGCGTCCGGGCGATGTGGGCGGTGACGTCAGCCACCTGAACCTGCACAAGACCTTCTGCATCCCGCATGGCGGCGGCGGCCCCGGCATGGGTCCGATCGGCGTCAAGGCGCATCTGGAAGAGCATCTGCCCGGCCATCCGGAATACGGCACTGCCGTGGGTCCGGTCTCGGCGGCACCCTTTGGCTCGCCTTCGATCCTGCCGGTCAGCTGGGCCTATGTGCTGCTGATGGGTGGCGCGGGTCTGACGCAGGCGACCAAGGTGGCGATCCTGAACGCCAACTACATCGCTGCGCGTCTGCAGGATGCCTATCCGATCCTGTATACCTCGGAAACGGGTCGCGTAGCGCATGAATGCATCCTCGACACCCGTCCGCTGGACGCCGAGGCGCATGTGACCGTGGATGACGTGGCCAAACGCCTGGTTGATTCAGGTTTCCACGCCCCGACTATGTCCTGGCCCGTGGCCGGCACCCTGATGGTCGAGCCCACGGAATCGGAACCCAAGGACGAGCTGGACCGCTTCTGCGACGCCATGCTCTCGATCCGCTCCGAGGCGCAGGACATCATCGACGGCAAGATCGACGCGGAGAACAACCCGCTGAAAAACGCCCCCCACACGGTGCGCGATCTGGTCGGCGACTGGGACCGCCCCTACACCCGCGAACAGGCCTGCTTCCCTCCGGGCTCGATGGGCGTCGACAAATACTGGTCCCCCGTCAACCGCGTCGACAACGCTTACGGCGACAGAAACCTCATCTGCACATGCCCCCCCATGTCAGAATACGAAGAAGCCGCAGAATAATACAACAAAACCCCGCCAAAATCGGCGGGGGTCATTTCCAAAACCAGAGGCAGCCCCGTGAAAGAGGCTGCCTCCATCAAGACCGACGGAGAAATCATGAAACACTACGTCGTAAGAAAGGACTACACAGGACGAGCCAAGACGGCAGGTATATCGCGGGAGCGTGTTCAGCATATCGATGTCATTCTGCGCAGCCATGCCGACAAGGCTTCAGCCGAAACAGTTCTGGAATTCTACCGCGCGCTAAACAAGCTGGTGGAAAATCACACTTATGTCGTCACCTTGCGCGTCCAGGCCGAAGATTCGGTTGGTGGGCCACTCTATTGGGCCGGGCGCATGGCGATCTTCTGGGGCGATTTCGACAATATCTGGAAACCGGTGGGGACGGAAAAGTCGTGGGTTTCGCAGGCCTTGAACCTATCGCCAAGATCTCTTCTCGTCGGAGGTGCGGTTATGCTTCTGACCCAGTCTGGCGGAACGGACCGATCAGTTGCTGCCATTCATCAGAGTTTTGAAGCCGCAGCGTTGGAGAGCGGGCTGAGAAATTGTGGCAACGCGACGCATATCTCGGCGGATGGGCGCACACATAGCGCCAATACGCGCCTGAGCGCATTGCGTCTTCTGGCAGAATTCGTGTCGATGGATCATGGCGAGTATCTGGCGGATACCCTGCGCCGGTATATCGGGCTTGTCGAACCAAACCGGAAATCCGAGAGCCAGGTCGCAAACCGGTTGATACGCCGCGCGCAAGGGGACAAGCTGGTCACGCTTGTAGTGGAAAAGATGTTGGACAACATTGAGGACCCGTTGAGCATCTCCGAGCTTTCAGGTTTGGTGGGTACATCCGTTCGTCAGCTTCAAAGACGGTTTCTTTGTAAAACGGGCGCCAAGCTGTTGGAGACTTATAAAGAGCTTCGGTTGGAACGGGCTTGTAGTCTGCTGAAATACACAGAATTGCCGGATATCGAAATTGCATCTGCAACGGGATTTTCATCGCGGGCAGCGATGTCGCGGGCGTTCTTCAAGCACTATAAGTCTCGGCCAGAGAGCGTCAGAAATCGGCGTTTTATTGGCAGCATGCGGGCTTGACGGCGATTAGCCTTTTGGACCCTCACACTTCAAAGAACCCAAGCCAGGAGCGTACAAAGAAACCTGTTCGGGCTTTTCAACGCTAAACGGAACCGATCTCTCCAAGTTGCCAAGGTGACTGGTAATGGAGGGTTGAAGTTTGGGCGATGATCAGGTTGAGAAGGGCGAGGTATAGGGGCTAATTGTTGAGGAATTCGACAAATCTCCGCGCAAGGCTTTGACGCCGCGAGGTGCCAGTCCAAACGGCTTGAATTGTGAGTTTTGGTAAAGACCATTCTGGCAGTATGCGTTGTAACCGACCGGTCGAAAGTTCTTCTGAGATCAAACTTACCGGAAGATTTCCAAAGCCTACACCTGCCAGCGTTCCAGCTTTGGCTGCTAAAATGCTTTGGACGCTGAGTTGGCTGACATTCAGCGTTATTTCCTGCACATCTTGCTTGCGTGTCAGTGAAAACACATCACCCACTGGTCCCATCGACACAAAGGGAAGCGGCTCAAGATCTTTGGGGACAGCAACAGGGCCATGGCGCAGGAGGAATTCGGGTGTGGCGACCAGCATATGCTGAACAGACCCGATCTTTTTTCGGGTCATGCTGGAATCCGGCAAGTCACCAATCCGTATGGCCAGATCATAGCGCTCTTCGACGAGGTCTTTGATCTGGTCAGAATAATCCAGCGTCAGCGCAACGTTTGGATGGCGAGCAACAAATTCCATTACTTTGGATTCGAGCGCGGGATCGGGAACAAATGCTGGCAAAGCAATTCGCAACGCGCCTGCGACATGATCGGAACCGGTTTCAATCTGTTCCAGGGCCAGTTCGATGCAGTCCAACCCCTGTTTCGCAGCTTCGAACAGGTTTCGCCCATTCTCCGATAGAGTCAGTTTCCGTGTTGTGCGATGAACCAGGACTTCTCCAAGTTCGTCTTCAAGTCGCGCGATATGATGGCTGATGACAGATGGCGCGACACCTAACCGCTTTGCGGCCTTAACGAATGCGCCTGTTTCTCCGACAGCGACAAATGCAATAAGGCTTTGGGCGTAACGATACATCCATTCAATGTATCGAGGAGTGCAGCCAGATAAAACGGGTTTCTCTATTAAAGCGAGTTTCAAGCTGACTGTCTTAACTCAACTCCGATATCTGAGAATACCTAACGGGCAGCGCTCTGTTCGTCGTGATCAATGCTGATCTTGGGGCGGTCAAGCAATGAACAGAGCAACGATTAGTGAGCCGATGATTTCCGACATAGTTGGTGCCTGGTGGCGCGTGCAGCATCGGATGTAGAGTAGATAAACTGGACGCGTTAAATGATCGCCTCACCGAGTTCCTTGTTAGCCCGATCACAAATCAGATGTTGCTTTGATGGGATGCAAGCCCGCGGCTTAGCTGCGAGTGATTGAGCAAACGCCGTTTTCATCGACATGATGTGAGTGATAATCACGGGTCATCCGTGCAGTTCCATAAAAAACGAAAATCCCTGTATTGAAAAATATGGAACGTTCCAATAAGAATGATTCTGGAACGTTCCATATGTTGGGGGAAGAGAAATGGATTGGATTTTCGTTGGCGCGAGTACAATCGCTTCCGAGCATATGCTGAATGCGGTGCGCCAGCAGGCCGGCCACGATGTCAGATGGATTGTCAGCAATTCGTCTGATCGGGTGAGGGTCTGGGCTCAGGAGCATGACATTCCCAACGCAACCACCGATCTGAAAGAGGCGCTGACTGATCCGCGTACTAAGGCGGTTTACATCTCTTCGACCAATGAAAAGCACCACGGGCAGGCTTTGGCCGCTATTGCGGCGGGCAAGCACGTACTTTGTGAAAAACCTTTGGGCATGACGCAGGCCGAAGCCGTTGAAATGGTGCGTGCCGCCGATGAGGCCAGAGTGGCATTTGGAACAAATCACCACCTGCGTTGCTCAGGGAGTCATCGTGCAATTCGCGACCTGATCGATGATGGGCGTATTGGTGACGTTCTGTCACTGCGCATTCATCACGCTGTGCACCTACCGGGTCACCTGCAGGGGTGGCGTATTAACTCGGCCGATGCTGGCGGTGGGGTTATACCCGATATTGTTGTTCATGACGCCGATGTCACCCGATTCCTTTTGCGTGAGGACCCTGCTTCTGTTGTTGCGCAGATGGCTAGCTCTGGGATGGGGCAAGGGGTCGAAGACTCGTGCATGTCGGTCTGGACCATGCCGTCTGGCGCCATGGTCATGGCGCATGAGAGTTTCACGCACCCCCATGCTGGCTCTGGTCTTGAGGTTCATGGAACCAAAGGATCGATCTTTGCGCGTGGCGTGATGACCCAAAGGCCCGTTGGGCAAATTGAGCTGGTCACTGAAAACGGGCGCGAGGAAATCCCGTTCTCAGATCATTCTTTATACGTTCAGGGCGTCTCGGAGTTCGTCGGGGCCGCAGCAGGGCAGGGCCGTCCGGCCGCTGATGGCGCAGATGGGGTCAAATCCTTATCGGTGGCATTCGGCGTGCGCGAGGCCGCTGTCTCGGGGCGGCGTGTTGAAATAGATTACGGTGGTTTCTGATGTCCAAGCTTTGTTCCGCTTCCGAGGCCGTATCGCGTATTCCTGACGCGGCTGTCATTACGGTTTCTTCCTCTTCGGCGCTGGGGTGCCCTGATCTGGTGCTGAAAGCGCTTGGGCAGAGATTTCAAGCCGATGGGCATCCGCGCGATATCACGACGCTCCATCCCATTGCTGCAGGCGATATGTATGGCGTGAAGGGCATGGAGTATCTGGCGCAGGACGGGCTGCTGGCGCGTGTGTTGGCCGGATCTTATCCGTCCGGGCCGTCCAGTCTTGAGATGCCGGAGATCTGGAAAATGATCGTTGAGGATCGGGTGGCGGCGTACAATGTCCCGTCGGGGATTCTGTTCGACATGCATCGTGAAGCGGCGGCGCATCGCCCCGGCGTGTTAACGCAGGTTGGGCTAGATACCTTCGTCGACCCGGTGCGCGAGGGATGTGCGATGAACGCAAAAGGCGCCGCGGCACCGATTGTATCCCGCGCCGAGTTTGGCGATCAGACTTGGCTGCATTTCCCGAATATCAACCCCAACGTCTGCATCCTGCGAGCGACCACCGCCGATGAGTTCGGCAATCTCACCTATGAACATGAAGGCGCGTATCTGGGCGGACTCGAACAGGCAATTTGTGTGCGCAACCATGGTGGGTTGGTGATCGCTCAGGTCCAGCGTGTGACGGCTGCGGGCAGTCTGTGCCCGCATGATGTTCGTGTGCCAGGGCATCTGGTCGATCTCGTCGTGGAAGACCCCGACCAGAAACAGACCACCGAAACACCATATGATCCTGCGATTTCCGGTCAAGTCATGCGCCCGTGGGGCAGTTTTTCACTGGCAGAGCACGGGGTTGAGAAGATCATCGCCCGCCGGGCCGCCCAAGAACTCAGATCCGGTATGAGCGCTAATCTGGGGTTTGGCATCAGCGCCATGGTTCCGCGTATCCTGCTTGAAGAGGGGCACCCTCAGGCGGTCACGTGGGCGATTGAACAAGGCGCTGTTGGTGGGGTGCCTTTGACAGGTTTCGCGTTTGGCTGTGCCTCAAACGCCCATGCTTATGTGCCGTCACCGCAGCAGTTCATCTATTTCCAGGGTGGCGGTTTCGATATGTCGTTCCTGTCCTTCCTTGAGGTGGATGTCGAAGGGAATGTGAATGTCTCGAAGCTTGGAAAAAAACCTTATCTGACGGCTGGGTGCGGTGGTTTCGTCGACATTACGGCGCGGGCGAAGAAGATCGTGTTCTCGGGCTGGTTTGAGGCGGGCGCCGGGATTGAGCTGACCGAAGATGGTATCAACGTCGCAACGCCCGGCAAATTCACCAAGATGGTTGATCAGGTCGAACACGTCACCTTCTCTGGTCGTCGTGCGCGCGAAACCGGGCAGGACGTGCTTTACGTTACTGAGCGCTGCGTGATCCGCCTTGCCGACACAGGCCTGGTAGCGACAGAGATCATGCCGGGCATCAACGCCGAGCGCGACATTATCGCTGCCTCAGCAGGTCGCGTCAAAGTTGCTGAGAACGCGATACAAATGCCTAAATCGCTGTTCTTGGATGGCCCGATGGGGATGAAGCTGTGAGCGGGATCAGCTTTCATATTGAAGGTACAACGGCTGTCCTGACACTGGACAACGCTGCAAAGCTGAACGCGTTGACCGTTGAGATGCTTGAGGCATTAGAGGTCCGGCTACAGGAGGTCGAGCGTGATACCTTTATTCGTGCGCTTGTTCTGACCGGGGCAGGTGAGAAAGCATTTTGTTGTGGGGCAGACATTGGCGCCTGGGGTGGTCTGAGCCCGGCTGAGTTCGCCCGACACTGGGTACGGGACGGGCATCGCATTTTTGATCGTCTTGCCCGGATCGGCAAGCCGACCATCGCAGCGATAAACGGTCACGCCTTCGGTGGGGGACTCGAACTGGCCAGCTGTTGCGACCTGCGGCTGGTAGCGCCGTGCGCGACGCTTGCCTTGCCCGAAGCACGGGTCGGAATTGTACCCGGCTGGTCAGGGACACAGCGATTGACGCGTTTGATTTCCGAAAGTGCAGTGAAAGAGATGGCTTTGTTTGGACGCCGTATTGGTGCCGACCGGGCTGTTGCACTGGGATACGCCGCCGAGATCGCCGAGGATGCGCAGTCACGCGCGCTTGAGATCGCGGCCGAGCTGACCGACCTTTCGCCTCGCGCAACAGAGATCTCAAAAAACATGATCCACGCTGCGGTGGGTGAGGACACTCATGCGGTTGTCGAAGCTTTGGGTAGCGCCGCCATCGCCGCGTCTGCGGATCGCGAAGAAGGTGTGGCGGCCTTCATGGAAAAACGTAACCCTCAATTTTCGGGCCTGTAACGAATGAAAGACCTGACGATCAACCCTGCCATTCCCTTTGACATGCCTGCGCTGTTCGAGGGTCGTCATCTGATCAACGGCGAATGGCTGGACAGCGCCTCGGGCGAAACCTTCGAGAGGTGTTCACCTTCACATGGTCATGTGGTGAGCCGTTCGGCTTTGGGTGGCGAGGCGGAAACAGAAGCCGCCATCAAAGCCGCGCGTCAGACCTTTGACAGTGGTGTCTGGAGCCGCGCTTCTGGCAAAGAACGTGCGACCGTGTTGCTCAAGATCGCCGATTTGATCGAGCAAAACGTTGACCACATTGCAGTGATTGAAACGCTGGAGAGCGGCAAACCGATCAGCCAATCGAAAGGCGAGGTTGGCGGTGCGGCAGACCTTTGGCGCTATGCGGCCTCACTGGCGCGCAGCACGCATGGCGACAGCCACAACACGTTGGGCGAAGACATGATGGGTGTGGTGTTGAAAGAGCCCATTGGTGTCGTATCAATCATCACGCCCTGGAATTTCCCGTTCTGGATCCTCAGCCAAAAGCTGCCATTTGCGCTGGCTGCGGGTTGCACCGTGGTGGTGAAGCCCTCTGAGATGACGCCTTCGACAACTCTGATGCTGGGTGAATTGTTGATTGAGGCCGGTCTGCCAGCAGGCGTTTGCAATATCGTGTTGGGGTATGGCGTTCCGGTCGGCAGCGTGATGTCCAGCCATAACTGTGTGGATATGGTCAGCTTCACTGGCTCGACCGCCGTGGGTAAGACGATCAGCGCTGTCGCGTCTGGCACGCTCAAGAAAGTGGCGCTGGAACTTGGTGGTAAAAACCCGCAGGTGATCTTTCCCGATGCGGATTTGGAAGCTGCCGCAGATGCTGTTGTATTTGGTGTCTATTTCAATGTCGGCCAATGCTGCAATTCCAGCAGTCGGATCATCGTGCATGAAGACATTGCCGAGGCGTTTCGAGACCGAGTTGTCGCCCTGTCTCGCAAAGTTAAATTTGGTGATCCGCTGGATCCGACGACACAGGTCGGCGCGATTGTGACACCCGAACATAACGCGAAGATCGACACCTATGTCAAAGCGGCGAAAGACGCTGGCGCGACCATCGCGTTGGGCGGCGCTCCGCTTCAGGTCGAGGGTCTGGGCGATCAATTCTATCAACCGACGGTAATTTCAGACGTCGCGCCGGAAATGCCCATCGCTCGGGACGAGGTATTTGGCCCGGTCCTATCGGTGCTGACGTTCAAAACACTGGACGAAGCCATCACTCTGACCAATGATAGCGCTTACGGTCTGTCGGCAGGGGTCTGGAGCGAAAACGTTCACACCTGCCTGGAATTCGCCCGTCGTGCAGAAACGGGAACGGTCTGGACCAACACCTGGATGGACGGCTTTCCCGAACTTGCGTTCGGTGGCTTCAAACAATCCGGGCAGGGGCGGGAAATCGGACGTTACGGGTTCGAGGAATTTTTCGAGGTAAAATCAGTGGTCATGCGTATCGGCAACAGTCGTGCGCCATGGGTGTCACAAGACTAAGACGGGGCGCCGCAAAGGGGCGCGCCAAGGAAGATCGCATTTAGGGAGGAAACAAGAATGCGTAATCTACTGAAGACCAAATCTCTGATCGTTGCCGGTCTGCTCTGCACGACCAGCCTTGCTCAGGCAGAAGAGGTTGAAGTTCTGCACTGGTGGACGTCAGGCGGCGAAGCTGCGGCGCTGAATGTGCTGAAAGATGACCTGTCTGGGCAGGGCATCGATTGGACCGACATGCCCGTCGCCGGTGGCGGTGGTGAGCAAGCCATGACCGTTCTGCGTGCCCGTGTCACAGCCGGAAACGCACCGACAGCCGTGCAGGCACTGGGTTTTGACATTCTGGACTGGGCCGGTCAGGGCGCGTTGGCGGATCTGAACGATGTTGCGGCCCAGGAAGGCTGGGACGATGTCGTTCCGGACGCGCTCAAGGCTTTTGCCAAGCATGACGGCAAGTGGGTTGCGGCACCGGTCAACGTGCATTCGACTAACTGGGTATGGGCCAACAAGGCTGTTCTGGATGCCAATGGTATCGCTCAACCAACCAATTGGGATGAGTTTGTGGCCGCTGTCGAAGCGCTGAAAGCCGCTGGTATCACCCCGATCGCAC
This sequence comes from Ruegeria sp. AH3, assembly GCF_056536265.1. Classification (NCBI taxonomy): domain Bacteria; kingdom Pseudomonadati; phylum Pseudomonadota; class Alphaproteobacteria; order Rhodobacterales; family Roseobacteraceae; genus Ruegeria; species Ruegeria sp. AH3. The sequence continues at coordinate 84,309 of NZ_JBQFJL010000002.1, read as the reverse complement.
ATGGCGGTCAGGCCTGGCAGGATGCGACCATCTTTGATGCGGTGGCGATGTCCACGCTTGGCCCAGACGGCTACAAAGCAGCGTTCATCGATCTGGACGAAGGAACTCTGGGTGGTGACGCTATGAAAGAGGCCTTCGACCGCATGGCCTTTATTCGCGACAACGTTGACGAGAACTTCTCGGGCCGCGACTGGAACCTTGCAACGGCGATGGTCATCAATGGCGAGGCCGGTTTCCAGATGATGGGCGACTGGGCGAAAGGTGAGTTCCTGGGCGCGGGTAAAGTCCCGGGCGAGGATTTCCTGTGCTTCCGTTTCCCCGGCACGCAGGATCAGGTCACCTTCAACGCCGACCAGTTCATGATGTTCGATCAGGGTGGCTCGGTTTCGGCTGAACAGGCCGCCTTGGCCAGCGCGATCCTGTCGCCGTCGTTCCAGATTGCGTTCAACAAGGTCAAAGGCTCGGTGCCTGCGCGTACGGATGTGGATGGCAGTGATCTGGATGCCTGCGGACAGCAGGGCATGAAGGATCTGGCTGCGGCTGCATCATCGGGCAATCTGTTCGGCTCGATGGCGCATGGTCACGCAGCGCCTGCTTCGGTGAAGAACGCGGTCTATGACGTGGTCACCGCCCATTTCAACGGCGAATATGACAGTGAAACGGCAGTGGTCGAGTTGGTCGACGCTGTTTCGATTGCCAAGTGATCCTAACGTGATCCTCCCGATGGGGCGGCGGTGCAGCCGCCCTGTCACCTTAGGGGCGTGAACGCTCCGATCTTTTGCACTCGAACGAGGAGGGCGCGCCATGGCTGCTTCAGCCGACGCGGATTTCAAGACACGCCTTCAGAACTGGATACCCAAGCTGGTCCTGTCACCATCGCTGGCGATGATGCTGGTCTTTGTCTACGGCTTCATTCTGTTTTCGGTCTATCTGTCATTCACAGACAGCCGCATCCTGCCAACCTTCGGCTGGGTCGGTTGGGAGAACTACGACAAGCTGTGGCGGTTGAGCCATTGGGAGACCTCGCTGATCAATATGGGGATCTTTGCGAGCCTCTATATCGTGATCTGCACCTGCATCGGGCTTGGGCTGGCAATCTTCCTCGATCAGAAAATCCGTGGTGAGGGGCTGCTGCGTCCGATTTATCTATACCCCATGGCGCTGAGCTTCATCGTCACAGGCACCGCCTGGAAATGGTTCCTCGACCCCGGCATCGGTCTTGAGAACGTGATGCACACATGGGGTTGGACCAGTTTCGAGTTCGATTGGATCAAGAACCGTGATTATGCGATTTATACCGTCGTTCTGGCGGCGGTCTGGCAGACCAGTGGCTTCGTTATGGCCATGTTCCTTGCGGGTCTGCGCGGCATCGACAACGAAATTCTGCGGGCAGCACAGATGGATGGGGCCTCGAACTGGAACCTCTATCGTCGGATCATCATCCCCCAGCTAAGACCCGCGTTCCTGTCGGCCTTCGTTATTCTCAGCCACCTCGCGATCAAGACCTTTGACCTTGTAATCGCCCTGACCGGAGGTGGGCCGGGCCGTGCAACCGAACTGCCTGCGACGTTCATGTATTCCTACACCTTCACGCGGAACCAGATGGGGATCGGCGCGGCCTCTGCCACGATCATGTTGATGACCATTGCAGCGATCATGATCCCCTATCTGTATGCAGAACTGCGGGAGAAACGCTGATGTCTCAGGCAACTCAGGATACCGCAATTCGCACGGGCCGCGTCACGCGCACGCTGATCTATCTGGTGCTGCTGCTGTTCGGTCTGTTCTATCTGCTGCCGCTTTATGTGATGCTAGTGAACTCGGTCAAACCGTTGGAAGAGATCACCGGCGGTGGCATGATGAACCTGCCGCAGGTGTTCACGATAGAACCCTGGCTGAAGGCCTGGTCCTCGGCTCAGATCGGAGTCGATCCAACCGGGTTGAAGCCCTATTTCTGGAACTCGATCAAGATGGTGGTTCCGGCCGTGATCGTCTCGACCATCCTCGGAGCTCTGAACGGTTATGTGCTGACCAAATGGCGCTTCAAGTATGACACCATCCTGTTTGGCCTGATGCTGTTTGCCTGCTTCATCCCATTTCAGATCGTCCTGATCCCAATGGCACGGATGCTAGGCATCATCGGTTTGGCGGGCACGACCTGGGGTCTCGCGTTGGTCCACGTGGTTTACGGGATAGGTTTCACCACGCTGTACTTCCGTAATTACTACGCCGTGTTCCCGACCGAATTGATCCGGGCGGCGCAGATCGATGGCGCGGGCTTCTTCCAGATCTTCTGGCGCATCCTGCTGCCCAGTTCCGGGCCGATCGCCGTGGTGTCGATCATCTGGCAGTTCACCAATATCTGGAATGACTTCCTGTTTGGTGCGTCTTTTGCGGATGCAAATAGTCAGCCGATGACGGTGGCGCTGAACAATCTGGTGCAGTCATCAACCGGTGTGAAAGAATACAACGTTCATTTCGCAGGCGCCATTCTGGCCGCCATGCCAACTCTGCTCGTCTACATCGTGGCCGGTCGATATTTCGTCCGCGGCCTGATGGCGGGTTCGGTGAAAGGATAAGACCTGATGGGTTTTCTGGACATAGATAATGCGACCAAATCCTATGGGTCGGTCGAAGTTCTGCACAAAGTCGATATCTCGGTGCAGGAAGGGGAATTCCTTGTGCTTGTCGGCCCCTCGGGCTGTGGCAAGTCGACTTTGCTGAACATGATTGCAGGGCTCGAAGAGATCACCAGCGGAGAAATTCGCATCAAGGATCAGGTGATGAACGGGGTGCACCCCTCCAATCGTAACATTGCAATGGTGTTCCAAAGCTACGCGCTTTACCCGAACATGACGGTCGGACAGAACATCACCTTCGGGTTGGAGATGCATGGCGTTCCGAAACCTGAACGGGACAAGGCGATGCAAGAGGTCGCCAAGTTGTTGCAGATCGAGCAGTTACTTGATCGAAAGCCCGGTCAGCTTTCCGGCGGACAGCGCCAGCGGGTTGCGATGGGGCGGGCGTTGGTGCGGAATCCGGATGTGTTCCTGTTCGACGAACCGCTGTCCAACCTCGACGCCAAGTTGCGTGTCGATATGCGGACTGAGATCAAGAAGCTGCATCAGAACCTTGGCACAACCATCGTCTACGTCACCCATGATCAGATCGAGGCGATGACTCTTTCCAGCCGCATCGCGGTCATGAATGGCGGGTACGTGCAACAGCTGGGTACGCCCCAGGAGATCTACGACGCCCCCGCAAATATCTTCGTGGCGACCTTCATGGGCTCACCTGCGATGAACGTGGTGCCTGCGAAAGTGGCTGTTCTGAACGGTCGTCCGCATGCCGAGGTTGCTTTGCACGACGGGTCAATGGCGCAACTGCCTTTCAGCCAGGATAACCTGTCTGCATGGGATGGGCGTGAGATTCTGCTGGGCATTCGTCCAGAGACGATTACCGACATGGATGGCGCAGATCGTAAATCGACGAACATCGCGCAGATGACCAATCGGATTGTTGTTACGGAACCCGCAGGCTCTGACACCTTTGTGTCGATGATACTCGGAGGGCAGGACGTAATTGCAAGGATGCGCTCGGATGCCGAGGTGGCACCGGGTCAGGATTTCCCCTTTGCCGTAAACATGGAAAAGGCGGTGGCCTTTGATCCTGAAAGCGAGATGCGGATCGCCCCGTGACACAAGCCGACGTCATAATCATCGGCTCCGGGATCGGGGGGGCAACGCTCGCCGCAGCGCTGGCCCCGTCGGGTCGCCGTATTCTGATCCTTGAGCGAGGGGAGCATTTACGCCCCTCGCCTCAGGATCGGGATCCAAAAGCGATTTTTGGTGATGGCTGTTTTCGTCCGGACGAGACCTGGCTTGACGGAGAGGGTCGGCCGTTCAACCCCGGGAATTACTATTGCGTCGGCGGCAACTCCAAGTTCTACGGAGCCGCTTTGATACGATATCGGAAAGAGGACTTTCAGCGCCGTCAGCATATGGGGGGTGAAGCCCCCGGCTGGCCGATTTCCTACGAGGAGCTGGAGGCCGACTATACGGCTGCTGAACAGCTCTACGATGTGCATGGAACGACTGATGAAGATCCAACCGAGCCCGAGCATAGCGCGAACTATCCGCACCCTCCGGTGCCGGATGAGGCAGACATCGCGGACTTGCGGGATCACCTACGCCGCAGCGGTTTGACCCCGTCCTCAGTTCCATTGGGCGTGGATATAGAAACATGGCTCGCCGCGGGCCAAACCACATGGGATGCGTTTCCAAACACTCGCGGCGGCAAGATGGATGCGGAAACGCGGGCGCTTGCGCAGGCTCTGACCTACAAGAATGTCGACCTTCTGACCAAAGCATCTGCCCAAAAACTGATCGCCGGAGACGACGGGCAGATAACCGGTGTTGAGGTCGAGGGGCAGGGTACGCTTGCGGCCCCATTGGTCGTGTTGGCCGCAGGGGCGGTGCAATCCGCAGCCCTGTTGTTGAAATCTGCCAATGACAATTGTCCGACGGGTCTGGCAAACCGCTCGGCTCAGGTGGGACGGAACTTTATGAACCATAATTGTTCAGCCGTGCTTGCCCTGCATCCATTTCGCAGGAACCGGGCCATCTATCAGAAAACACTGATGTTCAATGATTATTACAATGGTGATGGCAAGGGCGGCTTCCCGCTCGGTAATATCCAGATGCTGGGCAAGATCACGGGCCCCATTCTAGCGGCGCAGACCCGTTTGCCGGGTCTGATTGCAAACCTGATCGCGAACAGAAGCTTTGATTTCTATGCGATGTCTGAAGATCTGCCAAACCCAGAAAGCCGCGTAACAATTAACCGGGGTCAAATCTGTCTCGACTGGAAACGGTCGAACTGGGCTGCGCATGAAGCACTAGTTAAGCGACTGAAATTCCATCTGCGGAGGGCGGGTTTCCCGATTGTGTTGTCGCGGCCTTTTGATCGCCGAACACCTTCTCATCAATGCGGTACGGCGCGTATGGGGGTGGACCCGAAAGGCAGTGTCGTTGACATCTACTGTCGCAGTCACGACCACAGGAACCTGTTCATCGTTGATGCCTCGGTGCTGCCGACATCTGCTGCGGTAAATCCGGCGTTGACCATTGCTGCACTGGCACTTCGGGCGGGCCGTCACATCACCGAGACGGAGTTCGCAGCATGACCGGAATCGCCTTGGTTACAGGGGGGCAGCAAGGCATTGGTCTTGGCATCTCACGCGCGTTGATTGCGGCTGGGTACAAGGTGGCGTTGGCTTCACAGTATGCGGTTGACGCACCGGTGGTGCAGCAGGCTTTGACCGAGCTTGGCGCAAACGCTTTCTATGTTCAGCATGACGTGTCTGACATCGCGCGCGTTCCTGCGCTGCTGGATCAGATCGAGGCTGAAGCGGGTCCTGTCACGACGCTGATCAACAATGCAGGCGTCGGTGCACCTGTGCGCGGTGACATGCTGGATCTTAAGCCCGAGAATTGGGACTTCGCCCAGAATATCAACATGCGCGGCGCATTCTTTCTGGCGCAAGAGGTGGCGCGGCGCATGTTGGAGCTGCCGCAGGACATCTATCGCTCGATCATATTCGTGACCTCGGTCAGCGCCACGATGGTCTCAATCGAACGCGCTGAATATTGCGTATCAAAGGCGGCCGCTGCGATGATGGCGCAGCTTTTTTCCGTTCGCCTTGCGCCCCACGGGATCGGAGTTTTTGAGCTGCGACCCGGTATCATCGCCACCGAGATGACGGCGGGTGTCCGTGACACATACACCGATCGGATCGAAGGCGGTCTGGTTCCTGCAGCGCGCTGGGGCGTGCCCGAAGATATCGGGTCCGTCGTCATACCGCTTGTTCAGGGGCATATGCACTTTTCCACCGGCACCACCATTGCGGTGGATGGTGGCCTGTCAATTCCACGTCTTTAGATCAGGACACATCAGAATGTCTGAAGGGTATGATTTCATTGTCATCGGGGGCGGCTCGGCCGGTTCGGTCATTGCCGCGCGCCTGTCCGAAGAGCCTGCAGCGAAAGTATTGCTGCTCGAGGCCGGATCGACAGACCGCCACCCGTTTTTTCATTTGCCGGCTGGTTTTGCCAAGATGACCAAGGGCATTGGCAGCTGGGGCTGGTCCACCGTTCCGCAAAAACATATGCAGAACAAGGTCTTCAACTATACTCAAGCCAAGGTCATCGGGGGCGGTTCTGCGATCAATGCGCAGATTTATACGCGCGGGGCAGCGCAGGATTACGACGACTGGCGGCAAATGGGGTGCGAGGGCTGGAGCTATGCCGACGTGCTGCCCTATTTCAAGAAGTCCGAGGACAACGATACCTATGACAACGACTTCCATGGCAAGGGCGGGCCGATGGGTGTGTCGATGCCGGCAGCACCTCTGCCGATTTGCGATGCCTATATCAAAGCCGCTGGGCAGCTCGGCATTCCCGAAACGCGGGACGTAAATGGCGCAAAGCAGGACGGTGCAGGGCATTACCAGCTGACCCAGCGCAATGCGCGGCGCTCGTCCGCTGCGATGGCCTTTATCGCACCGAACCGTAGTCGATCCAACCTGACCGTGCGCACGGGGGCTCAGGTCCGTCGTATCATGGTCGACAAGGGCCGTGCGACCGGCGTCGAAATGATGAGCGGCGACAGGATCACCGCCGCGAAAGAAGTCATTCTATCCTCAGGCGCCATCGGATCGCCGCGTTTGCTGCAGCTATCGGGGATTGGTCCGGCTGACCATCTGGAAAGCCTTCGGATAAACACTGTCCATGACCAACCGCAGGTTGGCGCGAACCTTCAGGATCATCTGGATCTCTATTCGATCTGTGAGGTCACCGGACCGCATACCTATGACCGATTTGCCAAGCTGCATCTCTCGGCCCTGGCCGGGTTGCAATACATCTTCACCCGGAAAGGCCCGGTCGCTTCAAGTCTCTTTGAAACGGGTGGTTTCTGGTATGCCGATCCCGATGCACGATCCCCTGATATCCAGATGCATCTAGGCCTTGGCACCGGCATCGAAGCGGGTGTCGAGGCCATGCCAAACGGTGGCGTCACGCTGAATGCCTGCTTCCTGCGGCCCCGCTCACGCGGTACCGTGCGATTGCAAAGCGCTGACCCTGCTGCGATGCCCTTGATCGACCCCAATTATTTGGCCGATCCTTATGATCGCGAGATGTCCATTCGGGGCCTGAAACTGGTGCAGAACATCCTCGCGCAGGACGCGCTGATACCATATATCTTGGCCGAGCGTCTTCCGGGGCCGGGTGTGCAGACCGAACAGGAATATTTCGACTTTATCTGCGTGCATTCCAAAACCTCGCATCATTGCGCAGGCACCTGTCGTATGGGCAGCGATGCCGAGGCGGTCTTGGACCCGCGTTTGAGGTTTAACGGGATCGAAGGGCTTCGTGTTGCGGATGCCTCGATCATGCCGACGGTCAATTCTTCGAACACCAACGCCCCGACCATCATGATCGGCGAGAAAGCCGCTGACATGATCAAACAAGATCAAGGTATCTTACAATGATCCGCCATATCGTACTGACCAAGTTCCGCCCTGATGTCACGGAAGAGACCGTTGAAACAATCTACGCAGGGCTCGCAGACCTGTCCGAGACCCTGCCAGGCGCAAGCGGATTTACCGGTGGCCGCAGTGAAAGTCCTGAACAGATTGAGCGCGGCTATATGCACGGTTTCGTAATCGATTTTGAAGATTGGGCGGCGCTTGAAACCTATCAAAACAATGAAGCCCACAAGGCGTTGGGCGCACAGCTAGTCGAAAACGCCGTCGGCGGGATCGACGGCATTCTGGTGCTGGATCTGGAGGTGTGAGGCGATGACTCTGATACTGCCAAATCTCGACGGGCAACTACAGCCGTACACTCTGAGCGGAACGCCATTGGTGCCACGTGCGCCTAAAGTGCCGCTGACACGCACGGCCTTTGCCGCCGCGCATGTAGTGTCGGACCCACTGGCCGAGCGGAAACCCTGGGATGGACGCCCCGCTGTGGATTGGGATGCCACGCTGCAATTCCGACAAGGGCTTTGGGATCAGGGTCTGGGGCTGGCCGAAGCGATGGACACGGCGCAGCGGGGCATGGGCGTCGATTGGGAAACCGCGCTGGAGCTAATTCAGCGCACGATGCAGGCGGCCCATGCGCACCCGTTGTCGCCCCGTGTTGCATGCGGGGCAGGGACCGATCATCTACCACTGAGCGCGCTGAAAACTGCGGGTGAGATTCTGTCCGCCTATGAACATCAGGCCGAAGCGATCGAGGCCGCAGGTGGCCAGCTGATCCTGATGGCATCGCGTGCGTTCCCGGCAATTGATGCCGGGCCAGAGGTCTATCATGACGTCTATCGGGCGTTGATCGATGGGGCGGCTGAGCCCGTGATCCTGCATTGGCTGGGGGATATGTTTGATCCCGCTCTAACGGGTTATTGGGGCCACAGGGACGTCGCAGCGGCCAGCGATTTTGTTCTGAACCTGATCAATGAAAACCCGGACAAAATAGACGGGATAAAGATATCCCTGCTGGATCAGACCCATGAAGAAGCCTTTCGCTCCCGGCTTCCGCCCAACGTGCGCCTCTATACTGGTGACGATTTTAACTATGCCGACCTGATCGCCGGAGATGGTACGCATTTCTCGCACGCTTTGCTTGGTATCTTCGCGGCGATTGCGCCGGCGGCAAGTCAGGCACTTGAGGCGCTCGCATTGGGTGAAATAGACCGCTACCAAGCGCTGTTTGCGCCGACGGTGCCCCTGAGCCGCGAGATTTTCAAAGCGCCGACTCAGTTCTACAAGGCCGGGATCGCTTATCTGGCCTGGCTGAACGGCGCGCAGTCTCACTTCGTCATGCCCGGCGGTTTCCAGTCCAGTCGTGACATTTGCCACTATGCAGAGGTCTTCCGGCTTGCGGATAGGGCTGGTTTGCTCTCGAAGCCGGAACTGGCTAAAGCACGGATGATCACGTTGCTGAACCTGCACGGAGTTGAACAATAATCTGAATGCGAAGACCGACGATCATAGATGTGGCCAGAAAGGCAGGTGTTTCGAAATCGACAGTCAGTCTTGTCCTGCAAGGCAGCGCTCAGGTGAAGTCCGAAACCCGGACGCTGGTGCATGCGGCCATGAAAGAGATCGGTTATGTCTACAACCGGTCGGCGGCAAATCTGCGCTCGACCGGAACCGCTCTCATTGGTTTGGTGATCAACGATCTGACCAACCCGTTCTTCACGGAATTTGCGACATCATTGCAGATGGCGTTGGGCTCTCGTGGCTATGCGGTGGTCGTGGCCAACACCAATGAAGACCCTGCGCTTCAGGATCAGGTCATTGGCGCGATGCTGGAACATGGCGTGTCGGCTCTGATCGTGTCTCCGGCTTATGGGGATGTATCCCGAACATTTGCCGCTGTTGAACGGGCGGGCATACCTCTGATGCAAGTCCTGCGTCAGGTCGAGAGCAACACAAAAACTTTCCCATTCATTGCGCCGGACTATACCGAAGGTGGGCGCATCGCGACGCGACACCTCATTGAAACCGGGGCAAAGAAAATTGCGTTTGTCGGCGGGTTGGAAGGGCGCAAAGTTACCCATGAAAGGTATTCCGGATACCTGGAAGTGATGGAAGAAAGCGGTCTGACCCCTCTCGTATTGACTGGCCGCAGCAGCCGCGTGTTTGGGCATACTGCCGCCGTTCAGCTGTTCGAAGATCAGCCAGATTGCGACGCAGCGGTTTGTTTCAATGATCTCGTTGCATTCGGGATGATCAACGCCTGTCACGAAGCCCAAAGACAGATTGGTGCGGATTTTCAGATGATCGGGTTTGACGACATCGCAGAGGCTTCGGAGTATTGGCCTGCGCTCTCCACAGTGCATTGCGGTGTTCATGGGTTTGGAGAGAAGATTGCCGATATGATTGTTGGCTGGCTACAGGGCACAACCAAACCCCAACCTTGCCTGCGTACACCGGTACGGCTCGTACTCAGGCAGACGACGCGCGGTTCTTGAGCCGGGAAAGTTCAGAAATTGGGCGCTGTCACCAAGCAGATCAGGTGCGCGCCTTTTCGAATGCGGACCAGGCGGCTTCGAACGCGGCAAAGTCGAACCCTTCGGCGCGGGCAGGTTCCAACACCAGCTTTTCGGTCTCAAGCAGTTTGTGGATCGCATCGGCCAGCCTAGGGATGTCTTTCTCAGGGATCACCAATGCACCGTGACGGTCGGCGTGGATCAGATCGCCATCTTCAACCATCATGCCGAACACGGTGACCGGAGTGCCGATTTCGCGGACATGAACAAATGCGTGGCTGGGCCCCACAGAGCCGGCGATGACGGGGAACCCCTCGGGCAGGTCACCCAGATCACGCATCACGCCATTGGTCAGCGCGCCGGACAGGCCAAAGCCTTTGTGAATGGTGGTGTTGATTTCACCCCAATAGGCACCAATGGCGTTTTCGCCATCCACATCCTCGACGACCGCGATACCGGGGCGGGGGCCTTCGGCCATGTGGCGGTAATAGTCCATGCGGCGGGTTTTTATGATATCGACGGGCTCAGATGGGGGTTCGACAGCCGCGATCTTGGCCGTGCGGGCATATCCGACGACTGCTCCGGCATCTGGGTCGCTGCACAGTACAGTGCCACGCGTGAACTGGTCGAAACCGCGCCCGCCTTGGGCGACCTCGATCGCGTTGCAGACGGTCGGTGTATCTACCGATTTCAATAGAGTCAGCAATTCATCATTCATCGTCAACATCCTTCAGCCAGCGGCGCAGGGCCTGCGTGGTTTCAACCGATTTCTCAAGTGTCGGCAGATGCCCTGCATTCTCGATGATAACCAGCTCGGATCGCGGTAGCAGATCGTGCATCAACTCATGGCGAGAGATCGGGCAAAGCTTGTCTCCGCGTCCGCACAGTACCAACGCAGGTTTGTCGAAACCGCGCAGCGTTGCGGTTTGATCGGGCCTGTCGCGCAATGCGATTGACTGCTCGCAGAAGATATCCGGTCCGAGCTCCAGCGCCATCTCCATGCACAAATCCAGTATCTCGGCCCGGTTTTCACCATCGCTGAGATAGTTGGGTTTCATCTCGTCCCGCATCACATTTTCAAGCCGTCCGGCACGCGCAGCTTCCATCTGAGGTCCACGGCGTGCCTGGACTTCGGGCAATTCTGCGAGCGGGTTTGTGTCCATCAGCGCCAGTCCGACAATGCGGTCGGGCGCTTGCCGCACGATCTCCATGGCGACAATGCCACCCATGGACAAACCGCCCAGCGCAAACCGTTCCGGCTGGGTCGCGAGGATTTGCGCAGCCAGCCCGGCCATCGTATCGCTACCCGACAGTTCAGGCACCGATACAGCACGTTCGGCCGAGAGCGCTTCGATCTGAGGTGCAAAAAGCCGGGCGTCACACATCATGCCTGGCAGCAGAACAAGTGGAGTCATCTCTTTTCCCTAAACGGACGCGGCGCCTTCCGACAGGGCAGCAAGCTTGGCATAGGCAATGGAAGGATCAACGGCACCGAACCCGGCAAAGGTGCCAAAGCCGCAATCACTACCTGCGATGACTCGTTCGGCTCCGACGATGTCCGTAAATCTGGCGATACGTTGGGCCACAAGTTCCGGATGCTCAACAAAATTCGTCGTGGTGTCGACGACCCCGGGCACCAGCACCTTGTCATCCGGGATATCCGCTTTGCGATCCCGGAACACTGTCCATTCGTGCCCGTGGCGCGGATTTGATGTTTCAAACAGAACATAGCGCGATTTGGTCGCCATCAGAGTGTCAAACATCTTGGACATCGGGATATCGCACAGATGCGGACCTTCGTAGTTACCCCAGCAAATGTGCACGCGCACCTTTTCAGCCGGCACATCCGAGAGCGCGTGGTTCAGTGCATCGACATGCATCTGCGCCACTTTGATGAACTCATCATCCGACAATTCAGTGAACAACATGTGCCGCGACAGGGCCAGATCCGGACAATCTAACTGCAGGTCCAGACCAGCGGCCACGATGGTCTCATATTCCTCTTTCATCGCATTGGCGAGTGCGGCCAGATAAGCTTCGCGCGATTTGTAGAAATCGTTCTGCAGGAATAGTGAGATCACGCCGGGGCTGGCGGCGTTCATGAAGCCGCGCTTAATCCCGTGTTCCGCCATCGCGCTTTTGAGGTTGGCGATGTCCTTCTGCAGTTCATCCTGCCCTTTGGATCGGACCTCGCCCGTGCACATGGGGCGCGCGTATTGAGGTGTTCCGCCCGCATCGGCCAGCCGCTGCAGAAAACTCGGGAACATTTTTAGATCGGCTGGGGCATTGCGGGGGCTATCGCCCGAAAAGCCGGTATAACGATCTTTCACATAAGTCGCATAGCTGATCTTTGAGGTCTCACCGTCTGAGACAATATCGATCCCGGCATCCTTTTGCTGTTTGACCGTCTCTGAGACAGCGGCGGTAATACAAGCATCGAAAGCGTGCGTGTTATAAGACTCCCCGCGTTCGCGGGCAAAGATGAAGTCCACCACTTCCTGCGTGCGTGGCAGGCTGCCCACATGGGTTGTCAGAACTCGGGTCATCTTCGTCTCCTCAGTCTTGTTCCTTGTGGCAGTCTCATCGGGCGGGACCGGCTTTCTTCCGACCACCGCCCGGTGGGTCAAATGCCGATCCAGGTCGCGCCCGCTGGATCATCCGTTGCGGTGATGCGATACAAACCCGCCTGGCCTGTCATCGAGGGTGCCACGCTGTAGCGTTCGCCGGGCAGAACCAGCGCGGTGTCGCCACCGGACAAAGTGGTCACCACATCGTTGATAGCGATCCGCCAATGGCCGATGGCAGGCATAAGGACCACCGGCTTCACAGCTTCGACCAGAGTATCCACGCTGGAGCCGCGGGTCAGGAAATCGACCTCAAACCCGGGTTTGTCCCTTATGATCCCATTCTCGCCGATCACAATAGCGGGTTTGTCGGCGGCAAGCGCCATCAAGTCCCAATAGCGCGCGACGTATTTTCCGACCACATCTTCGACAGGAACCTCGGGATATTCCTTGAGCTGTTCGTCGCTCAGCAGCGGCATGGGTCGTACGTTGTGCGGCAGTTCCTGACCCTTCTTCGAGTCATAAAGCACTCCGTTATCGCCCAGCATAAGCCCGTGTGCCTGTGCGTCTTCGATGACCTGAGGCGCCCAAGTCACCCCTCCGCCCGCATCGTCACCGCCGAGGATCGACATAATCATTCCATAGTCCTGGCCAACGTTTTCAAACCCGCGGAAGATACCGGTCGGGATGTTGAAAATGTCACCTTCCTCGGCGATGAACTCGCCCGCTGTGCCGTAACGGCCCCAGAAGAACCGCCAGCGGCCTTTGGCGACAAAGAAGACCTCGGCCGTGGTATGACTGTGCAATGAGTTTCGGCATTTCGGGGGCTGCCCCGCTGCGCCAATGTTAAAGCCGATCTTGTCTGTAATGTGGACGTGCTGGTCGGGGCTTTCCGATACGCCGCCACCGACGATGGTGAAGTTCTCTTTCTGATCCGATCCGGGTGTGTGGGCGTCGATAAAGGCGGTTTTACAGGGCTGAAGCTCGCCATAGCGAACGATGCGGTTTTGGATGGTGCTCATGATGCTATCTCCTTGGTTTCGGGGGTTTGTGGGATCAAACCCCATGTCCCGGAGGTCGGTTGTTCAACCGCCGCGCGCGCAGGCTCGCACGGTGCGCGTGAAAGCGCTTCGCGGCTTGGCTGGCATCGAGATATGCACCCGCCTGGATCAATCAGACATCTCCAGTTTGCAGTAGGATCTGTTTCCAGATTGCAACTTCGTCATAGAGGCTGAATTCCCGACGCAGGCCCCATGGGCCGTATTCTGCATGGGACATGCCCATCACGTGTACTTTGACCCCGGTTGGCCGACCGAAAGCGCCCCAACCATCGTGGGTGCCGTCCAAAGACCAGCGCACCGAAGCTCTTGGCGGCATCATATCGCCGTCCATGCCGATCTGATGGTGGATTTTGAACGTCGCATTCGGGAACGAGGACCGCAGACCAATCCAGAACTCGCTGACCGCTTCGCGTCCAATGGCTTGTTTTGAACCAGCGTACTCACCGATCACGGCGCGATCATAATCAGCAAGAATATGGTTGAAATCCTTGTCCATGATGCGCGTCAGCGTCTCGGCATAGCGTGCGCCCCATTCGTTGTTGTTGCCGGTCCCGTGATAGCCACCGTCCACATCAATCTCAGGCGAAAAGGGGCGGCTCGCCTTTTCCGGACCGCCTTCTGAGGCGATCAGGTCGCGTGTATAATCCTCGGGCTCCAGACCTAGTTGGCGTACAAGTCCGCCATAATCGCGCACCAACCACTCGTCATAGATCGTTTCGCCTTTTGCTGCGCAATCCGCGATCACCCGGACCACCCACTTCTTGCCGCTGGCTTTCCCGAACTGACCATCCTGCAGATGGGTCGCAGTTGTTAGAAGCCGGTGAGAGGACAAGTGACCGTGTTCATCCGAGTGGGACCAGATTACATCTTCACCGTATAGCTGGCGATCCGGGAATTCATGGCAGGTCGCCATCGTTGATGCGATCACAGTCTGATTGCCATGGCTGATACCCATCGGGGTGCGCACCGGGATCTCAGGCGCATAATAGCGGTTTAACGTCTCAGTTCCGCGATCTTCCCAGATCTCTTTCGTGATCCCGAGAATGTAGTCCGGAAAGTCTTTCCATTTGTTCGCATAGGTCATGGGGTAAAGCCCTTTGGTTTTCGGGCCGAACCGCGCATTTTCAGCGGGCCGGGTATTTGAATGGTCTCAGATGCGGTGCCATCCTCGATGCGCGACAGAAGAACATCGACTGTGGCAGAAACCATTTGGTTGATTGGTTGCCTGATGGTCGTCAAGTCGTAGGCCGGCCAGGCGGCCATAGGCACGTCGTCGTAGCCGACGACGCTAATGTCACCAGGAACAGACAGGCCAAGTTCGAACCGAACAGTATCCATAACGGCAAACGCCATGTGGTCATTGCCGACAAATATCGCGTCGGGCCGATCCGAAGCGCTGCACAGCTTGCGCGCGATGGTCGAGGCGGTTTCCTGATTGTACTTGCCGTCTTCGATTGCGAATGGTTCAAGGCCGTGCTCTTTCAGTCCGTCCACAAACCCCCGCATGCGATCCACACCTGTCGAGGACTCCTGCCAGCCTGAGATGTGCGCAATCTTCTTATGGCCACCGCCCGCCAGGAAATGCGCGACAGTGCGCCCGCCCTGTATGTTGTCTGATGTGACCTGTGCCAGATTACCGGAAACCTGGCCCCGATTGAACATGACCACAGGGATACCTGCGTCGTCGCAACGCTTGGCGATATCGTTGGACATGTCGACCGAGGCTGTGATGATGCCGTCGACCTGAAAAGACAGCAGATCCTCGACGATCTTGGGTACGCTTTCGTCATTCTTGGCCATGAACAGCAGGATATGATAGCCGCGCTCCTTCAGCGCTCGATCGAGGTATTCCAGTGCCATTGGATAGAACTGGTTCTCAAGATAGGCCACAACCACGCCGATGATCCGGCTTTTTCCGGTGATCATTGCTCGCGCCAGCGTATTGGGTCGATACCCAAGTTCTTCGGCGGCTCTTTTGACTTTCTTGCGCGTTGCGGCTGATGCTGAAGCACCGGGGGTGAACACTCGGCTTACCGCTGATTGGCTGACACCCGCAAGGCGGGCAACGTCGAAGGATGTAACTTTCTCTGCCATCAGTCTGCCGTCCATCCGCCATCGATCAACAAGGAAGTGCCGGTGACAAGGCTTGAGGCATCCGACGCCAGGTAGAGGGCAGCACCGGTGATGTCACTGAGCTCGCCCACGCGGCCAAGCTTGATTTTTTCCTCGATCCAGGCCCGTCTTTCAGGAATGGCCAGTGTTTGTTCCCCCAAAGGCGTGCGGATGAAGGTTGGTGCGAGCGTGTTTACGCGGATGCCCAGTGGCCCCCATTCGATGGCCATAGCTTTGGTAAATCCTTCGACCGCGTGTTTGGTACCGCAATAGACCGCGCGATCAATGCCGCCAACCTGGCCCATCTGGCTGGTGATGTTGATCAGGCTACCGGATTTTTTCGCCGCGATCAGGTCGCGCGCCACCGCGCGGTTCAGAAAGTAGGCCCCTTTGAAATTCAGATCGCTGACCGTATCAAAATCAGCCTCGGAGGTTTCCAGCGCCGGGCTGTGCCGGGCCATACCTGCTGAGTTGATCAGGATGTCAAACGGACCGTTAGTGCCCACAGCAGCCTCGGTTGCAGCGATGTCAGCTACGTCCAAGGCAAGTGTGTTTGCATTCCAGCCCTTTGCTGCGAAAGCGTCGGCAAGATCGGTCAATTTGTCTTCGCGCCGCGCAGCCAGTGTTACCTCTGCCCCATGGCTGGCCAATGCGGTGGCGCAGGCCAGTCCGATGCCCGAGGAGGCTCCGGCCACAAGGGCGCGTTTGCCATCTAGGCGAAAGGACGGTGCAGGGGGCAAGTTCATCAGATATCTCCAACTGGGAAGGGCACGCGGCCCGGGACACGGGCCTTATTGAACTCGCGCAAACGTCGGAAGACGTCCACCCCCAATTGCCGATAAGCGTCCAGTATATCGACCATGACCCAGTTCTCGCGAATGCGCCCATCGGCGATCCGCCAGAAGTCGAGGCTGCGCATGGTGATTTTCTTGCCAGATGGTGCGATGCCCAACCACCCGTCATGTGTGACTGTTTGCACCATGTCGGGCCATCCCGTGACAGCGACGTAGGGACCGTCGCCAAAGAAGTGATAGGTGATCTCGTCCAGATACTGCCCGCGATCCGGCATGCCGGAAAGGAAGGGGATCTGGTGCCAGTTGCGGAACCCTAGAATGCCCCGGCAGGTACCGATTCCGGCCGGGCCGTACCAATTCATGTTCTCATGCCAGAATCGCGACATCTCCATCACTTCGGGCCCGCCCTGCGACGGATGCCGTTTCATGTGGTCCAGCATATCCACGATCAGGTCGCGGCTGGCTTTGCTGTCAGCTTCAGCATGCGGTCCGTGAGACAGGCCATCACTCGTTGCGGGGCCGGGAATAAAGATCTCGGCCCCAAGCGATGGAGCCATCGGCCAGGCACCGACCTGCATCATCACCTCGGGCAAGTCCCAGATCATCTGCATCTCGGTGATTTTGCCGTCCACGATGCAGTAATACTCGTGAAACCGCATATGAACCAAGTGACCCGAAGGCGGGATATCCAGCAATGGACCCACAAAGGTGCCAACGTAGTGCCCGCCGCAGCCGACCCAGTTGTTGCCGTGCTCATCTTCGCCAGCCATGATCAGCCATTCGCGCCTTTCGGCGTCAGGCCATGCGTGTCGCAACGGGGTCAGAACGTTGTCGAAAAACGCTGCCGGTCCGATCTGATCGCCGAAAGGATGACAGCAATGGAACACCGCATCCGGAGAACAGAGCGTGTCCAACGCGCGCCGAATGGCCGCGTCGTCCCAGTCGTATAACGCCATCCGCATCGGTGCCAGAAATTCGCGGTTCGTCATGTGGATGGACATGGATTACTCCGCAGCTTCAACCGGAACAACGGGCGCGCCATAAGGCACGTTGCGACCTCCGTAGCGGCGCACGCGAATGTTGCACTGTTCTGCGTGCCCGACAAAACCTTCCAGCATACACAGGCGTGAGCCATATTCGCCGATCAGCGCTGCGGCCTCATCAGTGGTTACCTTCTGATAGCTGTGCGTTTTCAAGAATTTACCGACCCATAGCCCACCCGTATAACGGCCTGCCTTCTTCGTGGGTAACGTGTGGTTGGTGCCAATCACCTTATCGCCATTGGCGACGTTCGTGCGGGGGCCGAGGAACAACGCCCCGTAAGAGTGCATGTTGTCCAGATACCAGTCGTCGCGATCAGTCATGATCTGAACGTGTTCATAAGCCATGTCATTGGCGACCTGCAGCATTTCCTCATGCGTATCGCACAGGATTATGTCGCCATAATCTTCCCACGAAGCCGACGCGGTTTCGCGCGTTGGAAGGATTTTCAAAAGCCGGTCAATCTCGGACAAGGTGTCCACGGCTAGGCTGCGCGAATTGGTAATCAGGCAGGCGGGTGAGTTGTACCCGTGTTCCGCCTGACCCAGCAGATCGGTGGCGCACATCTCGGCGTCGACCGTCTCATCTGCGATCACCATGGTTTCGGTCGGACCCGCGAACAAGTCGATGCCAACGCGGCCAAACAATTGCCGTTTGGCTTCAGCAACAAAGGCGTTGCCTGGACCGACGATCATGTGAACCGGATCAATGGTTTCAGTCCCTATCGCCATTGCGCCTACGGCCTGAATTCCGCCTAGCACGTAAATCTCATGCGCACCGCCCATATGCATTGCGGCGACAATCGCGGGGTGTGGCGCGCCATCGACCGGAGGGGCCGAGGCGATGATGCGTGGCACACCCGCCACCTGCGCGGTCAGCACGGACATATGGGCTGAAGCCACCATCGGGAATTTACCGCCAGGGACGTAGCAGCCAACTGACCGCACCGGGATGTTGCGATGGCCCAGAATGACGCCCGGCAGGGTTTCGACCTCGATATCCGTCATCGAGGCCCGCTGCGCCTCGGCAAATCGGCGGATCTGGGTCTGGGCGAACTTGATGTCCTCCATATCCCGGGTCGAGACCTTCTGCATCGCCGCCTCGATCTCGGAGGCATTCAGGCGAAACGACGCCGGGCTGTATCCATCGAACTTTTCGCTCAGCTCCCGGACGGCTGTGTCACCGCGATTTTCAATGTCGGACAGCGTCCCTTCGACAACTTTGCGCACCTTGGCGTCATCTTCGGCGCGCGCTTCTGAGGGTTTGCTGGTTTTTAGGTGTTCGATTGTCATATCAGCCTCCTAGGCCGTAGGATGTGCGCTATATTCAACGGGTGCTTCGAAGCCCCAGCCTCTGCCACGGAACACATCGCCCCCTAGTTGTTCGACGATGCTGGCAAAATCGACCCGCACAATGTTCTCGGCGATTCTGGACCCTTCGATGCGCCAGAAGTCGATGTAAGGGACGCGGATTTTCTGCCCGGTGGCCTTGATGCCCATGAAGTCACGTTCAAGCGTGGCATGGCAGGCCCCAAAACAAGCGGCCCAGTCTCCGTCTTGCATGAAATGAGGGGTCACGAAATCCCGGTTCCCGAAAAACTCGCGGAACGGCGAATACCAACCGCTTTCAAACTCTTCGAGGCCGTGTTTCAGGCCGCAGCCGTAGTTGGCATCCCAAACGAAATCCTCATGGAAGAATTCCGAGACATCGACGTCAGAACGTTGTAAGGCCGCTTCCATCGCCTGAACAACATCAAGCGGGCGTGCAGAAGCGCCCTGGCCCTGCTTTCCCCGCCACAGGCGTGCGACAGGCGGGTCAAGCCGATCCCAGCCCTTGCCTTCAAACACGTCCCATCCCAACTGGGCGGCAACGCTGGCCAGATCGACATTCACTTTGTTATAGGCGATGCGCCCGTCGCGAACCTGCCAGAAATCCACATATGGAATACGCAGCGGGCGACCCGTCGCCGGGATACCCATGAAGTCACCGGCATGGGTTGCATGGCAGGTGCCGATACAGGCCGCCCAGTCGCTATCCTCAAGCCACACCGTTGTGTCAAACTGGCGATTGCCGAAGGCGGTGCGGAAGGGCTCCTGCCATCCTTTCTGGAACTCATGGAGACCGGATTTGCGGCCGCACCCGGAATTACCGTCCCAGACAAAGTCTTCGTGAAACCAGGGCGACATGTCGGTCTCGGACCGCCCGAGCGCCTGTTCCATGCCTTTTACCAGTTCCAGGACGGATGCCATCATGCGCCTCCGTCGGGCCGTGGCGGCGTCGCCTCACCTCGATCGTAAGATTCCCAACCCATTCCGGCGAACACATCATGCCCCAGCTGAGCCAGCACATGCGGAAAATCGACCATCACCCAGTTGTCGACAATTTTCCCATCCACGACTTTCCAGAAATCCATATACCGGATCTCGACCCGTTTCCCGGTCGGTGCAAGACCCATGAATTCACCGGAATGAGTTGCTTCTTGACGGCCAAAGGCCGCGGCCCACTCTCCCATGTAGAGGCGGGCTTCATCGACGCAGATCTTGTCCGAAAACGCTGCCTGAAACGGGCGCTGCCAATTGTCCTGGAACTCTTTCAAGCCGTTTTTGGTGCCACAGCCGGTATTGCCCATCCAGCGAAAGCCTTCGGAAAAGAATTCTCCGATGTCGCTGATACGGTGATCATTCAGGCCATCTACCATCCCTTCGATGACAGCACGCGTTTCCGCGGTCTTGTTCATGTCCGTATCGCGGCTGAGCACGGCTTGTTCAGGGCGAGACCCCTTCATGGCAGCATTCTCCTATCTGGCTGACCTGTAAGCACTTTTGGTCACGTGGCGGCTTGCGCCGTGGTCGCCTCAGTCCAGGCGTTCCCCTGAGTTGGCATCGAACAGATGGCAAACAGATGCGGGAATATTCACGTTCACTGGTGTTCCAATCTCGGCCCGGTAATCTTTGCCCGCACGAACCGAGGCAATCGTACCCCCAAGTTTCAGGGTCACAATCGTTGCGTCGCCAAGCAGCTCTAGTGAATACAGCGGGGCAGCGGATGTCCCATCAGGGTCGAGGTTGGCGTCTTCGGCGCGAAAGCCCAGCGTCGTCTTGCCCTGGTGATTGGTCTGCAGACCCTCGATCCGGACATTTTCGCCGGTGAATACGCCGTTCTTCACTTCGCCTTCAAGCAGATTCATTGCAGGGCTGCCGATGAAGCTGGCTACGAATGTATTTGCTGGCGTGTCATAGATGTCAGTGGGTGTGCCCACCTGCTGAACCACCCCTTTGTTCATGACGACGACCCGATCTGCCAGCGTCATTGCCTCGATCTGATCATGGGTCACGTAAATTGTCGTGACCTGCAGTTCGTGGCTGAGGTTCTTGATCTGATGGCGTGTGGAAACACGCAGTTTGGCGTCGAGATTGGATAGCGGTTCATCCATCAGGAACACGTTCGGTTCTCGCACAATAGCTCGTGCCAGGGCGACCCGCTGTCGCTGACCGCCGGATAACTCGGCCGGGCGGCGATGCATGAATTCAGTGAGTTCGACCATCTCGGCTGCTCGTTCGACGCGCTCGTCATGGGTCGCTGGGTCCGTTTTCCGAACCTTCAGGGGAAAGCGGATATTCTCGTAAACATCCAGATTGGGGTAGAGCGCATAGCTCTGGAACACCATCGCTACGTCACGATCCTTCGGGTCCAGATCGTTCACAACTCGACCGTCAATCGTGATCTCGCCTTCGGTGACATCTTCCAGTCCAGCGATCATGCGCATTGTTGTCGTCTTGCCACAACCAGACGGGCCGAGCAGCACCAGAAACTCTTTATCCGCGATTGTCAGGTCAAAGTTGTGCACGCCAATAAATGACCCCCACCGCTTTGAAATGTTCTTCAGCTGAATCTCGGCCATGTCTGCTCCAAGCATTGCATGCGTTCTCAAAATTGTTGCCAAAGATTCGGAAAAATAGCAAGCGTAAGTTTTCTATGCCGATGCGTTCATCGCAAACTTTGACGGCAATATCAGTTATAAATTCAAGTAAATCATGATTATGCTGCGCTCAAAAGGATTAACTTGTCATATGAGAATAAATTGTCATAATGATGAATGCGAATGCACAACAGATGAATAGAAGTCAAAACAATAAGACTTGGCAGGTCGGCGCCTGCACATGAACCAACCGGAGGGTTTATAACAATGAATCTGATTAGAAACTTCGCTGCTGGTGCAGTCGCGGCCATGATGGCCACGGCTGCCTATGCAGAGTGTGAAATCGCCAGTGGCAACGTCAATGTCTTGGCGAATGACTTCCCGGCGCTCAAGGCGATCACGTCCACGGCGGCAGAATGCGCGGGCGGTGTCACTGTCGGGGCAAACCACAACAAGGATTTCCGTAACTTCCATGTTCAGGCGCTGACGGCCAATCCGGCCGAGTACAGCTCGGTTGTGGTTGCGAACTCGTCAATTGTTCCGCTTCTCAACGAAGGCCTGATCCGCCCGCTGGATGACTTGGTTGCCAAACATGGCCAGGCTCTCAGCAAGAACCAGTTGATCACCATTGACGGTAAGATCATGGCGATTGCCTTCATGGCTAACGCGCAGCACCTCTTCGTGCGTCAGGATATTCTGGATCAAGTCGGCAAACCCGTGCCCACGACTTGGGAGGAGGTTGTCGAAACCGGTAAGGCAATCAAGGATGCGGGTATCATGGAGCACCCGTTTGCCTTCCTCAGCATGTCCGACTGGAACCTGGGTGAAGAGTTCGTGAACATGTATCTTGGTCACGGCGGTGAATTCTTCAAGCCTGGCACAGCAGAGCCAGCAGTGAACAACGAAGCGGGCGTCGCGACCCTGAACATGATGAAAGAGCTGGTGTCGCTGTCGAACCCCGACTTCCTGACATACAACACCGCAACTGTTGTTCCGATCTGGAAATCTGGTGATCTCGCCATTGCCCAGCTTTGGGGATCCAGCGGCGGCGAGCTTCTGGGCGGTGAGGGCGCTGCCGAAGGTGTTGCTGAAAACACTGTTTTGGCTGGGGCACCAACCGTTGCAGGCGGTGATACTCCGTCCTCCACGCTTTGGTGGGATGGGTTTACGATCTCAAAAAACATCTCTGACGAAGATGCCGAAGCGACCTTTATCGCGATGATGCATGGTATCTCACCCGCGATGGTCGAGGAGAACAACGATGCCGCAGTTTGGCTGATGGATTCCTACAAGCCTGGCCCGGCTGCAGTAGGCGTTGCTGCGACGGCTACAGGCGGGGCCGATCCTTACCCGATGCTGCCATACATGGGCTTGCTGCATCAGGCGTTCTACGAAGAACTGCCCGACTTCCTGCAGGGCAATGAAAGCGCCGAGCAGACTCTGGCAGACATCGAAGCCGCCTACATCGCGGCGGCCAAAGAGGCCGGCTATTTGTAAGAGCCATGCCCGAGGCGGGTCGTCCCGCCTCGGCTTCCCCCAAGCCGCGAAGCTGACATAGGTGCCGGGTTATGAAACATCGCACTTTCTTCTGGTTCATCTTGCCATCATTGGCCGCGATGATCTTTTTCATTGCCTTGCCCATCGTATCGGTGGCGGTGCAGTCTCTGTTCGTTGAGCACGAGCAAATCATGATCGAGGTCGAAAACTGTGGACCGTTCAAATGCGAAACGGTTTTGCAGGTCGACAATGAGGCGACAGCCGCGCTGCAGGCAGAGGCGCCTCTGGGCCGATTTAACGGTTTGGGAACCTATACAAACCGGAAACATCTGGCGTTTGAAGAAGTCAGCGTAGCCTGGAGTGAAACCGAGACAATCGGCGACTTCATGGGCGAGTTGCTGAACTTGCCCTTCTACAAAGCCCTGATCTTTACCCTGACCTACACCGCTGTCGTGACCCCGTTTGTGATCGTGCTGGGTTTAGGTGTGGCGCTGGCCGTGAACAATCTGCCACGTTTATTGAAGGGGCCGACCATTTTTGTCTCGCTGCTGCCTATGATTGTGACGCCGCTGATTGGCGCACTTATCCTGTTTTGGATGGTGGATGCGGACGGGATTATCGGCGCAACTTTGCAAAAGATATTCGACGATCCGAACCTGTCCCTGAAGGCCTCAACGCCGCTGACTTGGATTATGCTGATCGTCTACGGGATCTGGAGTTCGACCCCCTTCAGCTTCATCGTCTTCTACGCTGGTTTGCAGACAGTTCCGAAAGAAACGCTT
This sequence comes from Ruegeria sp. AH3, assembly GCF_056536265.1. Classification (NCBI taxonomy): domain Bacteria; kingdom Pseudomonadati; phylum Pseudomonadota; class Alphaproteobacteria; order Rhodobacterales; family Roseobacteraceae; genus Ruegeria; species Ruegeria sp. AH3. The sequence goes on along the minus strand of NZ_JBQFJL010000002.1, from coordinate 60,483 downwards.
GAGGCGGCTAAGATTGACGGCGCCTCGCGTTGGCAGGCCATCCGATATGTGGTCATTCCTTATATGGCGCCGTTGGTGGTGTTTATCACCCTGATGCAGTTGATGGATAATTTCCGCGTGTTTGAACCCATCGTCGCGTTCTCGGCTTCGGCCAAGGCAACGTCGTTGTCGTGGATCATCTTCAATGACCTGCGAGGTGGCGACGTCCAGCTGTTCGGCTCTGCCGGAGCAACGTCTTTGCTGACAATCATCGGTATTTCCATCCTACTCACCCCTGTGCTGATCCGCACATGGCGCGACTTTAACCGGAAGAGGGCCTGATCATGTCAACATCAGTCGCTGACAGACGTTCCAAAGGATTGATCTGGTTCACCAGCAGCTTCGTGGTTCTGTGGATTCTCATTGCTGCTGGGCCTTTCCTTTGGACTGTTTGGGGGTCGTTTAAAGTTCAGGCCGATTTCTTTTCCAAAGCTGACTGGACCAACGCCGTCTACGGTGTGATGACCACGGCTGAAACCGGCAGCGCGTTTACGGGTGGCGGGTATCTTGGCGCATGGGTTGAGCAGGAGTTCTGGCGCAACTCGATCAACACGGCGATTGTCGTATTCTTCACGGTCATCATTTCGCTGACCTTTGGCACCTTGGGGGGCTATGCCCTTGCACGCTCAGGTTTCAGATACGCGTTTTGGCTGCTGATGGCGGCGCTGGTTTTCCGGGCCATGCCTCATATCACGCTAGTTTCGGGCTACCTGCTGCCGTTCTTTGAGTGGAACGTCTGGGGTAAGCTGGGGACAACGGTTATCGTTCTGGTGGCGATCAACCAGCCGTTTACGCTCTGGATGCTGCATTCGTTCTTTTTGAACATCCCCAAGGACATGGACGAAAGTGCCATGGTGGATGGTTGCACGCGGTTTCAGGCGTTTCGGCATGTCATCATCCCAGTGATGTGGCCGGGTGTGATTACCACGGGTTTGTTCAGCTTCCTGCTGGCTTACAATGATTTTGCAATTGGCGCGGTTCTGTTGAGTTCTGAAAACCAGACCATGGTTCCAAAAATTGCGAGTTTCCTTGGAACGGTGCGCGAAACCGGGGACGTGATGTTCGCTGTCGCTGCAGCGGTCAGCGCGCTGATCCCATTGTTCTTCCTTGTTCTGTTCTTCCAGCGGCAGATCGTCAGTGGCCTCACGGCCGGTGCGGTAAAAGGCTGAATTCGACTGATGCAGATCCGGCCAATCTGGCCGGATCTTTTTTTGTGTTCTCGAACGAGCGAAAGATACGCGTGACACATGACTACTCTGCAATCCGCCAAAGCGCTTGTGCGCAACTACTATGCCGCAATTGACCAGGATCCGGTTGAAGCGGTCAGGACTTATTGTGCGCCGGATGCGCTCTGGCGTGGGTATCACCCGTTCAATGAAATCCACAACCCGGAGGACGTTGCCGCGACCTTTTGGGTGCCGTTGAAAACGGCGGTCACGCGTATGCAACGTCGGCTTGATTTGTTCATGGCGGGCGAAAACGGGCTTGAAGATGGTGGTATCTGGGTCGCTTCCATGGGTCATCTCATGGGGCTTTTCGATCAGCCTTGGCTGGACATTCCGCCGACAAACAAGATTGTCATGCTGCGCTATGCCGAGTTCATTCGCGTCGAAGGGGACAAAATCACCGATACCGCGATGTTCTTCGATATCCCGCATCTAATGATGCAGGCGGGCCTCAACCCATTCCCGCCTCAGACTGGAGCGCAGCTGGTTCAGCCCGGCCCGATGACTCATGACGGAGTGATGTTTGACGAGCAGGACCCTGCCGAAGGCGAGAAAACCCTGCAGGCCATCGAGTTCATGATCAATGATATCCGCGATTGGAAGGGTCGGGAGGAAGAGGGGGTGCTGACCGAATTGCCGCGCAGCTGGAACGACGACATGATTTGGTGGGGTCCGTCAGGCATCGGTGCAACTTATACGATCGAGCGCTACGCCAAACAGCATGCGGGTCCTTTTCGCGAAGGGTTTACGGATCGCATTTTCAACGGCCACGTTGCGCGCATAGCCGAAGGAAGTTTTGGCGGGTTTTTCGGCTGGCCGAACCTGACATTGACCCCTTCGGGCGGCTTCATGGGTATGCCGGCCACCGGCAAGCCAGCCGATATGCGCGTCATAGACATGTACCGCAGATCGGGTGACAAACTGACCGAGAACTGGATCTTCATCGACCTGCTGCACTTCTGGAAGCAACAGGGTTTGGATGTCCTTGCGCGCCTTCCTTATATGCGCGGATAGCCAAATTAAAACGCACCCCGTTCAGGGGTGCGTTGTCATAGGTTTGTTCTTGGGCTTCTCTATTCGCCCAAGATTTGCATCAGAATTCCAAACTCATTGAAAACAGTCCATTCTTTCAGGACTTTGTTGTCTTTGATCTGCCACTGGGTGATGCCCCAGATATGCGCTTCTTTCCCGGTCGGTTCGCCATATGGCCCATTGCCACGATGGGCGCCAACACCGCCCCAGCGCACCGAGACCAAATACCCGTCTTCTGCGTTGCCCATCCAATAAATGTCATCGACAGAGATCCGGATGTTCGGGAACATCGCAATCATCGACATTATATGAGAGCGCAATTGGCCAACGCCTCGGTAGACCCGACTGGTCGAACCTTCGAGCACGATGTCTGGCGCATAGACCCGGTCCATTGCACTGAAATCACGGCGATTCCAGATGCTCTCGAATGCGGCGTGTGTGAATTCACGTACGTTGCCGTCGATGACATCCGGGATCGCGGGTCGCTTTGGAAAGCCTTGGCCGTCCATGCGGTTTGTATCGCTTGCAGCATAGTTTGGGGCAAATGGGCCCTGCGCGCGTTGCGAGGCTATGCAGCGCGCGGTTTCTCCGACATCAAGGCCCATTTGCTGGATCAATGCGGCGGTATCATAAGCGACATGCTCGTCATAGATCTCGTTGTCACGGGCTACACAATTCGCGATACATAGCAGGCGCAGCGGGCGATCGGTCGGAGGGCCAAACCGTGAATACCCAGTATTGGTTCCGAGGATCATAGTCCGGTGAGACGTGTGAAAGCTGACGTCATCGTTGCCGGCCCAGATGACCTCGTCCGCGACTAGACGAACGTCGGGGATGGCATTGTTGGTGTGAACCGTATCTGCAACAATCTTGTCGCGACCATATTGTAGTCCGACATCATCCCACACGCGGCAGTCATGGCTATAGGTGTCGTAGATATAGCCAATGTCCTTTTCCTCCCAGATCTGGTGGGTGATGCGGACAATATAGTCGACGATGTTTTTGAAACGCGGCTCGAAACCCCGCATGGATTGGGTGGTCACGTGATCGGGTTCTTTGTCCAGAAATTCCCGTGTGCCACCACGTCGATAATTTTCGAGAGAGATTGAAAAATCTGATGGCATATGCGCATCGCCAAGCGGGCGAAACCGGATATGTGTGCTTGTCTGGCTGTTGCTATCGCTTTTGATCTGGCGTGCAGCAACGGGCTTTCCAGCAGCTTCAGCTTCCTTAGTCATTGCAAACCTCGAATCGTTAAACCGCATACGTATGCTAGATAATATCAAGGCAAGATGCATATAAATACAGTTAAATTAGGAGAATATTTAGTTTCCATAGTTGTTAGGCGAGTATCATGCATATAGTATCGCATACGATTTCAAATCGTGGTGGCAGACGCTATGGAACTGCAAAGCGCAAAACAACTGGTGCGAGACTTCTATCGGGATCTTGATGCGGCCGATGCGCAGAACGTGTCCGCCGCAATGACCAAATACACCGGTGCAAACTTCAATTGCCAGTGCAGCTATCCCTTCAACGATATGGGTGGCGTCGAAAGCTTCGCGACCGAGTTTTGGGTCCCGTTCAAATCCGCCTTCGCTCCGGTTCAAAGGCGCGAGAACATCTTTTTCGCAGGCAGGAACCGGCTCGATGATTATCAGACACTTTGGGTGTGCTCGATGGGTCATCTATTGGGGCAGTTTCAACAGCCTTGGCTAGGGTTGGAGCCAACCCACAAGATGGCCTTTCTGCGGTATTATGAGTTTTTCCGCATTGAAAACGGTAAGATCGCTGAATCATCTCTACACATCGATGTGTTCGGAATGATGATACAGGCAGGCAGCAAGGTCATCCCTCAGCCTACAGGCGTGTATACGATTACTCCGTGTCCTCAAACGCAGGATGGCCTCTTGTTCGGACCTTGTCCTCCGGAACAAGGTGAAGCGTCCCTGGATATACTCTACCGCATGCTAGATACGCTCATTTCATCCGGCGTACATACAACCATCGAAGACCTGAAAAAGGATTGGGCCGATGACATGTTGTGGTGGGGGCCCGCGGGTATCGGGGCTTCATAAACCCATGGAGGGTATATGAAGGGCCATGTCCTACCGTTCGAAGATGGGCTCGAATTCGTGCGGCACAACGGTCATGTCACGCGCATCGGAGAGGGCAATTATTGTGGCTTCTTTGGCTATCCCAGTCTGACCATGAGGCCCAGAGGTGGTTTTTTGGGGCTTACGAGTGTTTCTGATACCGAGGCCGACATGCGGATTGTTGATCTCTACCGATGTAAAGATGGGAAGCTGGCCGAAAACTGGATCTTCATCGACCTGCTTTGGTTCTTGAAACAACTGGGCATTGATCTGTTAGAGCGTCATCGCCAGATGACTTTACCAGCACATGAGATGTGCTGACCAATCTAATGTTGATCTGAAATTTTCCTCGCTGCATTCGCTCGTTGCATAAGCCTGAGCTGGAGTACGCTGGCGGTTCTGCAGATTGCGTGCTGTTGCTTGTTTGATCGGGTAGAGGTTATGGGGAGAGGATTGAATTCCCGCTGTAACGCATCGCGCCGCACTGCCGGGTAGAACGTTTAGAATGGCAGTCTATCCCGTGACGAAAAGTCAGAACAATGTAACTGGTAAACCCCCTCTGTCCTTGAAGGAGCGCGAGCGGCGCAAACGGCTGCGCAATCGTGTTTTGATTCTGCTCTCGCCGGTTCTTGTCCTGCTTTCACCGATACTGCTGCCGATATTCTTCTTTGTGTGGCGCCGTAAGAAAAAGTCACCTCGACGATCCACGAAAAAAATGGGGGATGTTGCCGGCAATTTGTCATCGGTGGAACCGGTGCAGTCTGATGAGGCTGAGGAAAGGCTGATTGAAAGTCGACCTGACACCTTCGCCCTGTGCCGGGTAATTGGAAACGATCTTGTGCCACGTCACAAGGCCGGTCAATCGCGGGAAAATGTCAGTTTCATTCTTGAAAACGAGCCGGAGCTGAAGGACTGCACGAAGCTCTGGATACTGAATCGGATCGTCGATCCTGAAGCAGAGGCTGAGCTTATAGTCCTGCTTGAGGCACATAATCAGAAATATCTGCGCATTCCTTTCGATCCGACAGAGCTGCAAACAATCGGATATGATTTTGCGCCCTTCGAAGACCCGATGGTTTTCGCCGACGGAACGCTTGAACGGCTGGATGGTGAAACCCGAAACAAAATGATCACGCAGGCTTACCGGGCGCGCAATAACTACGTGATGAACAACAACGGCGCGCGCAATCAGGCGCTGGAGTTCTGCTTGGAACACGCCAAGTGGGCGCTGCCATTTGATGGGAACTGTTTCTTTACTCAGAGCGCCTGGGGGGCTGTGTGCGAAGACATCATCTCTCAGCGAGATAAGCGGTATTTCTGTGTGCCGATGGCACGCATGCAGAACAATGAGGAGCTGCTTCAGGACTCTGCCAAACCCGAGGCAAACGAAGAGCCGCAAATGGCCTTTCGATGTGACGCGCCACTTCGGTTTGATGAAGAGCACCCTTATGGGCGGCGTCCCAAGGTCGAACTGTTTGTCCATCTGGGCATACCCGGACCCTGGCAGGACTGGCCCCTGGAGAGCTTCGATCTTCCGCCTCGCAAGGTCAGCGCGGAAGGCCATCGCGTGGGATATGCCGGATGGGTGGCGCGTTTGTTTTCCGGACAGGCCAAGTTGGAGCAAAAAGGGGTTAAGACCCTTATCAATCGCGGCACCGCCAGGAATGAGGCGATCTGCGCCACGTTGGACATGCTTGAAGCGCGTCGCATGGAAGAGACCCATACCGACGGCGCAACCGTGTTTTATGATCAGGCCCAGCTCGACGCGTTGACGGGTGCCGACCTGAACGCATTGCGGGACGCAGCCGAGGACGCTCTGACCCGTGGTCCATTTTCGGTCACCGATAAACCCGAGCCTGGTCCTAGCGGGGACATTCACGACTATTTTCATCCATCGCCTTACTGGTGGCCCAACCCAAAGAAAAAAGACGGACGGCCTTATGTGTTCCGGGACGGGGAACGAGTGCCCGGCACGCAACTATACGAGAAAGAGAGTGACCGGTTTGACCGGACACGGTTGCAGAGGCTCTTTGACGACTCGATTGCTTTGGCGCTGACTGCAAAGCTCACTGGCGAAGACCGCTATGCGGATCATGTTACGCGTTTGGTTGAAACCTGGTTTATCGATCCGGCGACCAGAATGAACCCGAATCTGGACTACGCGCAGGTCCGGTTAGGGCACAAAGGCGACAAGGGGTTAGCGCACGGCCTGATCGAAACAAAGGATTTCTACTTCTTCCTCGATGCGGTGCGGATGCTGGGCGATTCAGAAGTCAGCGCGGGGGTGCGCGATTGGTGCGCCGAGTTCTTTGCGTGGTTAACCGATAGCGATCAAGGGCAGGGTGAGCGTCGGGCGAAGAACAACCACGGTACGTGTTATGACCTGCAGGCGGCGTCTCTGGCGTCTTTCCTGGGGGATAAAACCGCATTGCAGCGGATTAACCTGCGAGCACAGGCGCGGATTCTCGGCAGTATTACCGATGACGGTGAACAGCCTCATGAAATGACCCGCACGCTGACCCAGCATTATTGCGCGTACAACCTGCAAAGCTGGATCAACCTTTTCAATCTGCTGGAAGGGACCGGGTTGCAACCCTGGAGCAGTGAAGCGGCAGAGAGGCTGGTTGTCGCCATGCGTCAGCTGCTCAAACAATCCGTCGAAGGTTGGAAGCACGAGCAGATCGAACCCTTCGAGTTCGCACGTCTGGTCCCCATTGACGCGACGTTACGGCATCGGACCGGGCAGGGGATACTTCAGTTTGAAGAAGCCCCGGCCTGCTATTATCCCCATGACGGCATCCCGCCTTTCTGGCGTCTGGCGCGTGGCTCCGGCAGGCCTCTTTGATCACAATCGGGTGTTGCAACTCGAAAAATGATCTGGATGATGCGTTGGCATGAGTACCGGAAAATTCGGTCAGCCGTAGTCAAATGCGGTCAAAACAACACAGGGGAGACGACGTATGTCATTCAAAACACTTATGCTTGCCGCAAGTGCCACGGCGATGATTGCAGCCGGTGCTTCGGCCGAGACTCTGCGATGGGCCCGCGCTGGTGACGCGCTGACGCTGGACCCACATGCCCAGAACGAAGGACCGACTTCGGCCATGGCGCACCAGATCATGGAAACGCTGGTGATGCGCGATCACTCCGGTGCGCTGGTTCCGTCGTTGGCGACCGAATGGGCACCATCCGAAGAAAACCCGAATGTCTGGGTGTTCAAACTACGCGAAGGCGTCACCTTTCACGATGGTGCCGAATTTGACAGTGAGGACGTTGTCTTCTCGCTGAATCGCGCGATGACGCCGGATTCGGATTACAAGGAACTGTTAGCCTCAGTGAAAGAGGTGCGCGCGCCGGACAGGTTCACGGTCGAGATCGAAACTGACGGTCCGAACCCGATCATGCCCAACAACCTGACCAACATGTTCATGATGGACAAAGATTGGGCCGAGGCGAATAATGCTGTGAAGGTTCAGGATTATGAGGGCGGTGAAGATACCTTTGCGGCCAAGAACGCAAACGGAACCGGCCCATACAAGCTGATCAGCCGCGAACCCGACGTGAAGACCGTTCTGAGCGCCAACGAAAACTACTGGGGTAAGGACGAGTTCTCGCTTCAGGTGACTGAAATCATCTACACGCCGATCCAGAACGCCGCGACCCGTGTCGCCGCCCTGTTGTCGGGTGAGGTCGATTTCATTCAGGACGTACCGGTGCAGGATCTTGAGCGTGTGGCCGGAACCGACGGTCTGGATGTGCGCACAGCGCCGCAGAACCGGGTGATCTTCTTCGGTATGAACATGGGTGACGCCGATCTGTCCTCGGATAGTGTTGACGGCGCGAACCCGTTGTCGGATGTCCGGGTGCGTCAGGCGATGTCCAAGGCGATCAACCGCGATGCGATCAAACAGGTTGTGATGCGTGGCCAGTCTGCTCCGGCGGGTATGATTTCACCCCCGTTCGTGAATGGTTGGGATGCGGATATGGATTCGTCTTCATCGACCGATATCGAGGGCGCCAAGGCGCTTATGGCCGAAGCAGGCTATCCTGATGGTTTCTCGCTGACGTTGAACTGCCCGAATGACCGCTACATCAATGATGAGGCGATCTGTCAGGCGGCGGTCGGTATGCTGGCCCAGATCGGGATCACCGTGAATCTGGATGCCAAACCGAAGGCGCAGCACTTCCCGCTGATCAACAATCTCGAGACCGACTTCTATATGCTGGGCTGGGGTGTTCCGACCTATGACTCGGAATACATCTTCAACTTCCTGGTACACTCAAAGGGTGAGAAATACGGCTCGTGGAACGGCACGCGCTATTCCAACCCGGATCTGGACGCCAAGATCGTAGCATTGGCCTCGGAAACTGATCTGCCCGCACGTGATCAGCAGATTGCGGACATCTGGCAGGTTGTTCAGGGCGAGCAACTTTATATCCCGATCCACCATCAGGTGCTGAACTGGGGTATGAAGTCCGGTGTCGGCACCATCGTTGAGCCGGAAGACTCGCCGAAGATCAAATACTTCGAAATGAACTAAGGCATCTCTCAGGATGCAGGGCAGGGCGCGATTTCGCGCCCTGCTTCCATGTCTCCGATGGTAACGGGCGCGTGATCTCAATGTGAGAATTCCTTTACGCACCAGCCAAAAACCACGAAGCTCTGATCCATAAACAGGGAGTAATCGTCATGATCCTCAGGAACAGCGCCATCGGCCTGACTATGTTGCTGGCCGGTACCGTGCAAGCAGCCGAGTTCAAATGGGCCTCGACCACTGATCCTCAGACCATGGACCCGCACGCGGTCAACTCGGCCCCGGTGCTCGGGTTTCTGAACAATGTCTACGAAGGGCTCGTCCGTCGCGGCAAGGATATGAGCGTTGAGCCCGCATTGGCCGTCAGTTGGGAAGCGATTGGCGACGGTGAAGGCTGGCGTTTCAAACTGCGCGAAGGTGTGACCTTTCATGACGGCAGCAGCTTTGACGCGCAGGATGTATTGTTTAGCTATGAGCGCGCCTCGGGCGAGGCTGCAGACACGCGCAGTTGGTTTGCGCCCGTCAGCGACGTGATCGTGGTTGATGACTACACTGTCGATATCATGACCACTGCACCCAACCCGCTGTTTCCGTCGTCGATTGCAAATTGGATGATCGTGGATCAGGGCTGGACCGAAGCCAACGATGCGGTTGTGCCCGACAAAGAGACCGGCAATTACGCAACGATCAACGCCAATGGCACAGGTGCGTTCAAGGTGACCGAGCGGGAGCCGGGGCTGAAGACGGTGCTGGAACCGTTTGATGGCTGGTGGGGTGAGGTCGAACACAACATTACCCGCGCCGAGTTCAACCCGATCCAGAATCCCGCCACCGCCGTTGCTGCATTGCTTTCAGGCGATGTCGATATGATCAATCCGGTGCCGATTCAGGACGTGGCCCGACTGCAGCAGAATGCTGAGGTCGATGTCATTCAGGGTATCGAAGCGCGCGTGATCATGCTGGGCTTTGATCATGAGGCCGAAGCTCTGAAATACACCGATGATGCGGGCAAGCCGAACCCGTTCCGTGATGCGCGCGTGCGCCAGGCAGTGGCTCAGGCGGTGAATGTTGATGCGATTCTGGCCACCATTATGCGCGGCAATGCCGAGCCCGCCTCGCAGCTCGTTAGCCCCGCCATGAGCGGATATTCCGAGGCCAACGCGGATCGTCCCGCGTTTGATGTCGAAGCCGCCAAAGAACTGTTGGCCGATGCAGGTTACGCCGACGGGTTTTCGTTCGGACTGAAATGCCCCAATGACCGTTATCTGAATGATGAGGCTGTCTGTCAGGCTGTTGTTGGCATGCTGGCCCAAATCGGGATCACAGCGGAACTCGACGCTATGCCGGTGCGCAACTACTGGCCGGAACTGCGCGAGGACAACTACGATATGTACCTGCTGGGGTGGAGTCCGGGCACTTTTGACGCCGAGCATCCGGTCCGGTTCCTTGTCGCAACCCCGAACGAAGAGAAAAAGCTGGGCAGCTGGAATTTTGGTGGTTTCTCGAATGCACGTGTCGATGAATTGCTGCCGATGATCCAGTCCGAGTTGGATCAGGCCAAACGTCAGGCCATGCTGGATGAGGTCACGCAGATCTATCAGGACAAACAGGTCTACGTGCCTATGTATGTTCAGCCGCTGGTCTGGGGAACGCGCAGCAATGTCGAGGTCACGCAGCGCCCGGATAACTTCTTCCTGCTCAGATGGGTGACGGTGAACTGATCAGCGGCAACGTCGCGTCGGGCTGATAGCGCTCTCTTGACCATCTGGTCAAAGGCGGCCTAGAGAGACCGATCAACGAGGGAAACGAATGTTCGCATATATCGTCCGCAGGATGTTCCAGTCCGTGATCGTGCTTTTGGTCGTGGGGCTGGTTGCATTCTCGATGTTTCGCTTTGTCGGCGACCCGATCGACAACATGCTTGGTCAAGAGCGCACGCAAGCTGACATCGACCGTCTGAGGACCGAGCTTGGGTTGGATCAACCCTTTGTGGTGCAATATGCCAAGTTCCTGCAAGGCGCGGTTCAAGGTAATTTCGGCGTCTCCTATCGACAGGGGCGTCCAGTGTCGACAATTCTGGTCGAACGGGCTCCGGCGACGCTGGAGCTTGCCTTTGTCTCGGGCTTTCTCGCGATTACGATTGGCATCGGTCTCGGTGTCTTCACGGCGATCCGACGACAAGGAATTGCTGCGAATGTGATCATGACGGTTTCCTTGATCGGGGTTTCGCTGCCTACGTTCCTCATAGGTATCCTGCTGATCTATGTCTTCTCGGTCGAGCTTGATTTGTTGCCCAGCTTCGGGAGGGGCGAGACCGTTATGATTGGCAGTTGGTCCACCGGGTTTCTGACAGCGTCCGGTTTGAAGGCGTTGATATTGCCCGCGATCACGCTTGGCCTCTATCAGATGACACTGATTATGCGACTGGTCCGCTCCGAAATGCTGGAGGTGCTGCGCGCTGATTACGTCCGCTTTGCCCGCGCTCGGGGACTGTCGGATCGGGTGATCAATTTCCGCCATGCGCTGAAGAATACTCTGGTGCCGGTGATCACCATCACGGGTCTGCAACTGGGGTCGATCATCGCCTTCGCCATCATTACCGAGACGGTGTTCCAATGGCCCGGGGTGGGTCTGTTGTTCATCAACGCGATCCAGTTCGTGGATATCCCGGTCATGGCGGCATATCTGATGCTGATCTCGGTGATGTTCGTGACGATCAACCTGATTGTCGATCTTCTTTATTATGCCATTGACCCGCGCTTGCGTGTCGACGCGAGGGCCACATGACCGACACGATGGAAACCTCGAAATCAGCTCCCAAATCGCGCATGGCGAAGTTTTGGGACAGCGACTTTGCCTGGTCGTTTCGACATTCTCCGGTGGCTGTAATTGCATCGCTGGTCGTGGTCGTTCTGGTGCTGGCGGCAGTCTTTGCCCCGTTGATCGCGCCGTATAATCCGTTTGACCCCGCAACGTTGAACCTGATGAATGGATTCACACCGCCCGGTACGCCCAATGCGTTCACGCAAGAGACCTTCCTGTTGGGCACCGATGATCAGGGGCGCGATGTGTTTTCGACCATCCTCTACGGCTTGCGTATCTCGCTGTTCGTGGGCGTCTCTGCCGTGTTGCTGGCGCTGATCATCGGTGTCATCCTGGGGTTGATCGCGGCATATTTCGGCGGCTGGATCGAGACACTGATTATGCGGATCGCCGATGTTCAGCTCACTTTCCCGGCCATTCTGGTGGCGATGCTGATCTTTGGAATCGCGAAGGGGATCACTCCGCCGGAATACCGTGATGAAATGGCAATCTACGTCCTGATCATTGCGATTGCCCTGTCGGATTGGGTGCAGTTCGCACGAGTCGTCCGTGGTGCCGCTCTGGTCGAGAAAAACAAGGAATATGTGCAAGCTGCGCGGCTGATCGGGCGTGGATCGTTCCCGATCATGTTCCGCCACATCCTGCCGAATGTGCTCAGCCCGGTTCTGGTCATCGCCACCATCTCGCTGGCACTGGCCATTATCGCCGAAGCCACGCTGAGCTTTCTGGGTGTTGGCGCACCGCCGACCCAGCCGTCGCTGGGTACGCTCATCCGGATCGGGCAGGGGTTCCTGTTCTCGGGTGAGTGGTGGATCCTGTTCTTCCCGGCCTGCACGCTGCTGGCCCTTGCCCTGTCGGTGAACTTGCTGGGTGACTGGCTGCGCGACGCGTTGAACCCCAAACTGCGGTGATTTCATGAGCCTTCTGACCATCCAAGACCTCACCGTTGAATTCCCGACCCGTCGCCAGTTGTTCACGGCGGTGGATCACGCCAGTCTTTCCGTCGAACCTGGTGAAATCCACGGGCTCGTGGGCGAATCCGGGGCCGGTAAATCCACCATCGGTGCCGCCGTTATGGGCCTGCTGGAGCGCCCAGGACGCATTGCAAGCGGGCAGATCAAGCTGGGTGGTGACCAGATTAGTGGTATCGATGCCGAGGCGATGCGCAGTCTGCGTGGCAAGAAGATCTCAATGATCTTTCAGGACCCGCTGACCTCGTTGAACCCGCTGTTTACGGTGCGCGAGCAACTGGTTGAAACCATTCAAGCGCATCTGGGCGGGTCCGAGGCTGAAGCAACCAAACGCGCGCGCGACCTGATTGACCGCGTGGGCATTCCCGATCCGGATACCCGGTTGGACCAATACCCGCACCAGTTCTCGGGCGGGATGCGGCAGCGCGTGGTGATTGCGCTTGCCTTGTGCACTGAACCGGATGTGATTATCGCGGATGAGCCCACGACTGCGCTGGATGTCTCGGTCCAGGCGCAGATTCTGGACCTGATCAAGGAACTGGCGCAAGAACGTCAGGTTGGGGTCATCCTGATCACCCATGATATGGGCGTGATCGCTGATACGACCGACCGGGTAACCGTGATGTATGCGGGCAAGGTGGTCGAAAGCGGTACGACCGCGCAGGTGATGGGGCAGCCACAGCACGAATACACCAAGTCCCTGATTGCCGCCGTGCCGCGCCCGACATTGAAGCTGCACCGTTTCCCCCAAATCAGCTATGGTGGTCGTGAGACGCGCTTTGCCATCGAGGATATGGCGCGTCACTGGCCCAAGGTGGACAACGACACCAGCAAGCCGGTTTTTGAGATCCGCAACCTGACCAAGAAGTTCCTTCAACAGCGCGGGTTGCTGCCGTGGGATCGGACCTATTTTACAGCCGTAGATAATGTCAGCTTTGATATTCAGGCCGGAGAGGTGTTCGGCGTGGTCGGCGAGTCCGGTTCGGGCAAGTCCACCGTCGCGCGGATGATCGCGGGGCTTTATCCGGTAGATGGCGGCACTATCGACTTTCAGGGCCAGCGGGTCAGCGACCTGAGTAATCGTGCGGTTCAGGACGAATACCGCAAGAATATCCAGATGATCTTTCAGGATCCGTATTCCTCTCTCAACCCTCGGATGCGGGTGGATGAGATCGTGGCCGAGCCGATCCGCCATCACCGGCTGATGGACGGCGCGGACATCAAACGACGCGTGGATGAGCTGCTGGATCAGGTGGGGCTTGGGCACGAGGCCGGTCAGAAATACCCGCATGAGTTTTCGGGGGGGCAACGCCAACGTATCTCGATCGCCCGCGCGCTGGCCACACAGCCCCGTTTCCTGATCTGCGATGAGCCGACCAGCGCGCTGGATGTCTCGATCCAGGCACAGATTCTGAATATCTTGAAGGATCTGCAGGAGCATCTCGGTCTGACGATGCTGTTTATCAGCCACGACCTGCCAGTGGTGCGCCAGATGTGCGACCGGGTGGCCGTGATGAAGCAGGGCCAGATGGTCGAGATTCAGGAAACCAGCGACTTGTTCGCCAGCCCGCAAACCGATTACGCGCGCGAGCTGCTGCGGTTGATGCCCAAGCTGGACGACCTCTCAACCGACGGTCTGGGCGCGCGCGAGGGCTAGAGGCGACAACGAAGTCAGATTGGCTTCCAACCTCTTAGGTGCTCTTGACACTCGGATGGCCGTATCTCAGACGTCAACTGCCCTAAGGTGATGCCATCAACTTATTATGGCCTGCCGACGGCAGCCGAGCCTCGATCAAAGCCACCTAGACACTTTCTCGGTGATCGAAAGTATCGGTGCGGTTGTGTATGCGTTTTTCAACCGATGTTCGCGGCCACATTTGCCAGAACAAACGATCTGGGCAATCAACAGACAACCCAGACCTCGTTAAGATTCACCACGAAACGGGTGTGGACCTCAACCGACGACACCAATACCCAAGCCAATCTCATGCTTCTCGGGGAACGGCATCCAGTTCTTGTTGATCCAGCGGGGATATCCGGGATCCACATTCCACCCCGCAGAGGGATTGATGCGAATGTACTGGGTGCCCCGGAACGCATAGATCCGTTGGTTCGTTTCGCTCCAAAGGATGGCTTCGATACCCTGGTTGAAATGAGAGGGCCAGCCCGGCCAGTTGCCCGCAATGGGTTTTGGATAACCGTCATCGACTTGCCATCCGTTGTTCGGATCAATCCGCAGGTATTGGTTGCCCTTAAAGAAATAAACTTTGTCGTTGGGCACACTCTCCAGAACGGCGTCAACGCTGTTTGCAAATGTCCCGTCAACTCCGGGCCAGTTGCCTGCTATGGGCTTGGGATAGTCCGCGTCCACGCGCCAGCCGTTTGAAGGATTGATCCGGATATACTGATCATCCTTGAAGAAATAGACCCTGTGGTTTTTGCGCGTGTAGGTCGCAGCGTCGAGGTCATAGAAAGACTCGGGAACGCCCGGCCAGTTGCCCACGCAGTTCCCGTCCATCTGCTTCGGATAGTCCGTGTCCAGATCGAAGCCAGTATAGCGCGCATAGTAACCCTTTGAGAACATGTAGATCTTGTCGTTGGGGAAGCTGTAGAAACCAGCACCTAGCCCCGTCAGGAATGCACGCCAGCCAAGATGGGCATGTGTAAAACCGCAAGCCTGGCTAGGGGCACCCGAACGCATGACACAAGACACCAATGGATCTGCACAATTGGCGCAGTTGCCATTGACGTCTTTGATAAAGCGCCCGTGTATCGAGGTGCAATTACAACCTGACGATCCGTATTCATCTGGCGCACCGAATATGTGTCCCGTCTCATGTGCAAAAACGCGGTCAATCGACGTCCAGTCAAGGAACGATATCGCGCCCGGGGTTCCCCCCTTTCGCATCATCACGCGTTTGCCGCCGGCATATGCGGCCCAAACGGCTGGGAACTTCGTGAAGAATGCAACATAGCCATATTGAGCTCCGGCACCATTCTGGAAGAAGTCTGATATCTGGTTGATACCGTCCCCACCCGGATCGAAGCCGAGCTGGGTTAAGGCCGGATCGCGCCACAGCGCTTCGGCTTCGCCTGCGCTCAATCCGATTGGCTTGGGATATCCATCATCGACTTGCCAGCCGTTTGAAGGGTCAATCCGCACATACCGTCCGACGATCCTGGCCCAGCCTGTGTTGTCGTCCGTGAAAAGATAGATCTTTCCATTGGGCTCACCCCACAGCGCTGCGGCTGGTCCTTTGCCCGAACCGGTAAAGACCTCATCAAGACCCGGCCAGTTTCCGGCGACCGGTTTGGGATAACCGGCATCCATGTTCCAACCATTCGCGGGATCAATGCGCACATACTTTGGTGGCTCGCCCGGATATTTCTTGAAGAAATAAACCTTGTCATTCGCTTTCGCATAAAGACACGAGTCAAACCCTGCGGCAAACTCTGCATCGAGTCCGGGCCAGTTCCCGGCAATCGGCTTGGGATAACCCGAGTCTACTTGCCAGCCATTTGAGGGATCGATGCGGATATACTCATCGCCTTTGAATACATAGATTTTGTCGTTGGGATCACTCCACAGCGCGGCGCTGATACCTGAGGTGAAATTGGCGGGCCAGCCTGGCCAGTTGCCTGCGATCGGTTTGGGATAACCCGAGTCCACTTGCCAGCCATTTGCTGGGTCGATGCGAATGTACTGGCTGCCCTTGAAGCAATAAATCTTGTCATTCGGATCGGACCACAGCAGGGCGTCGGGGCCACGATACCAGGTTTCGGGCCAGCCCGGCCAACGGGCACCCTCCCACGGTACATAGCCAGAGATATTGACGTTGAGATGGCCGTAAATCCATTCGATATTGGCAGCCGCTCATTGGATGCCAGATCTTCAAGACCTTCCTGCACCTCTGCCGCGATATGAACGCGCTCCTCATCGGTGATGCGATATTCATCGGTGTTTCCGACATAGACGATGCCAACCGAAACGGTGTTGATCAGACGCTCGTTTGCCATGGCTCAATCCTCCTCCATGCAAGGAGCGGAATAGATCTCCTGTTCTTCCGGAGATTCACCCGGCGTTTGACTGGCCTTCATTTCGCGGTATTTTTTTGATTGCCGCAACTGCAGCGCCTTGAGGAAAAGCAGTTCTTGCCCATCGTCTTCGCCAGCAACTTCCGGGGAGACCTTGTCGGGAGAGAGCAATTCGGTTCCCGGTGGCAGGCGATCTTTCAGACCTTTTTCGTCATCAGGAACACCAACGATCATGAAGCGGCTGCCGCTATCATGGACAACTCTAATCCCAAGCTGTTTGAGTCTGGATTTCAACAGGCGACGGTCAGCGCGTTTTTCAGCGCAAATCACCATATTCGACATGATTATTCTCCTGCAGTTTAAATAAATTGAATTCAAAATCAATAAATTAGCCGCTGTTCCATACAACAGCCAGTGCCGCGGAAAAGCGGTCAGACGATCAAATCAGATCTGAAACATGCGCCACCAACAGTGGCTTGCAGACGCAAGTCTGGGTGTCATCAGGCACACCTTACTCAACCCTAGTATACACGAATTTGCCTTCAAATTCACCAGAATCGAGTTTTCTGAGCTCCTTAGGAGACAACGGACAAAGGGCGCGATCAAACTAACTGATCTGACACCAGAAATTGTCGATGACGTTGACGGCGAAATATCGCCTGCGGTGCCTGTCAATTGAGAGTGGCATGCAGTCTGGTGCGATTTATGTAGAGGGCGCAGGCATTCGCCCCACTATTTCTCAGTTGAGGGCAATAGCAGTTTGCAGCTTGCTGGTAAGCAAGCTCTCAACTCGGTTGCAAACGCCAGTGATTTGGCATGACCTAAGTGTTGCGCCATCCCCGCCACCCAAAAAGGTTGAAGCCTGCAAACAACAGGGCCGCGACACAGACTATCGAAGGACCCGCCGGTGTATCAAAGACGTATGCGGCCCTTAATCCGGCAACGGCGGAAAATGCGCCGATTGCCGCAGCAATCAAGGCCATTGCCTCGGGTGAGCGTGCCAGGCTGCGTGCCGCCGCCGCCGGAATGATCAGCAACGCTGCAATAAGCAAAACGCCGACGACCTTGATCGCAACCGCCACGGTGACGGCGAGAGACAACGTCAGGATCAATCGCTCACGCTTTGGATCAAAGCCACTGGCGTATGCGAGCTCTTCATTTAACGTTGCCGTAAGAAGTTGAGACCAGCGCCAGGTGATAAGGGCGACAACAAGCGCTGCACCGCCCCAGATCACAACCAGATCCGAGCGTGACACTGCAAGAATGTCGCCAAAGAGATACGCCATAAGATCGATGCGCACACCAGACAGGAAGGAGACCGCTACGAGCCCGAACGCAAGCGAGGAATGCGCAAGGACCCCCAGCAGTGTGTCGATCGCATAACCACGGCCAGCCAAAAGCGTTACCGCCAGCGCCATGACAAGTGCCGCCGTCAGCGCACCCGCAAAGATCGACATCTGGAATGTAAGCGACAATGCGACACCAAGGATCGCAGCGTGTGCTGTAGCATCACCAAAATACGCCATCCGGCGCCATACGACAAAACATCCAAGCGGTGCGGCAGCGAATGCGACGCCGATACCAGCCAGCGTCGCGCGGGTCATAAAGTCATCGAACATTATTCTGCTGCTTCCTGAGAGTGTTCGCAGTGGTCGTGATCATGGTCATGATCATGACGATAGAGGGCCAGTGCACCCCCGGTTCCAGATCCGAACAGCGCCCGATATTCTGGGGCCGAGGCCACAACAGCAGGGGAGCCTTCACAACAGACATGACCATTGAGGCAAATCACCCGGTCCGAAGCACTCATGACAACATGCAGTTCGTGACTGACCATCAAAATGGCACAACCCGTATCACGCCTCACCTCTTCGATCTGACGGTAAAACGCCGCTGATCCGGGCTGGTCGAGCCCCTGCGTCGCCTCGTCCAGCAGCAACACATCAGGTCGGTTAATCAAGGCGCGGCCTAGCAATACACGCTGAAACTGTCCACCGGACAATTGCGACATCTGGCGCTTTAAAAGATCAGGGACGCCTGCGGAATTGAGCGCCTCTTGGCACTGTTTGCGAGAGACGTGAGTTGTCAGACGCATAAATCTCTCGACCGAGATTGGCAGCGTTGGATCGATATGAAGTTTTTGCGGCACATACCCGATTTTCAACCCAGGTTTCCGCGAAACCTTACCCACCGAGGGTTCGGTGGCACCGATGACAGCGCGCAGCAGACTGGTTTTACCCGAGCCATTCGGACCGACGATCGTTACGATCTCTCCGGGTTCGATTACCATATCCACGTGACGAAGCACGGTGTTCGCGCCATAGCGCACGCTGAGGTTTTCAACTGTGATCAGGCTCATTTCTACGCCTTTTGGGTGCAGTCGGGGCAGATTCCCTCAGCTTCTACAACTGTGCGTTCGATCTCGAAACCCGCCGCGCGTGCTGCAGCGCCCAATGCTCCCTTCGCGGGCGCAGATTGTGCTTCGGCGACGGCATCGCATTTTCTGCAGATCATGAAAGCAGGCGAATGCGTCGCGCCTGGATGAGAGCAGGCGACAAATGCGTTCAAACGTTCAACCTTGTGAACGAACCCGTTCTGGACAAGAAAATCGAGCGCGCGATACGCCACGGGCGGTTGCGATCCAAAGCCTTCATCGCGCAGGCGATCCAGAATTGCATAAGCTCCAAGCGCGCGGTGTTCCTGCAACAGCATCTCAAGAACTTTGCGCCGAACCGGGGTCAGGCGCAGCCCTTCTTCCTTGCATCGAGTTTCCGCTGTGGTCAGTGCGGTCTCAACGCAATTTTTGTGGTCATGTTCCTGGAACCCGACCGGAGCCGTATCTTCGGTCGAAACAGGGTGCGTCTCACTTGTCATGTTATTCCATATCATGTATGCCGCTCTTAATGTTATAAAATCACACAGAGGGTCTGATGTCCAGAAAGCTTCTTTCACTATCGATCACAACCGCATTGATGGGCGGGACGGCCATGGCAGAGGTGCCCAACGTTGCAGTAGATATTGCGCCGGTGCACTCGCTGGTCGCCCGGGTCATGGAAGGTGTCGGAGCGCCCGATCTGATCATGCAGCCTGGTGCCTCTCCGCATGAATACAATCTGCGACCTTCGGAAGCTGCCGCCTTGCAAGAGGCTGATATCGTTTTCTGGATTGGTGAAGACCTGACCCCATGGATGGAAGGCGCGTTGGAAACACTTGCCGACGGCGCGACTGTTACATCTCTGCTTGAGGCGGACGGCACCGTACTTCTCGATTTCCGCGAGAACGCATTGTTCGAGGCACACGAAGACCACGATGACCATGGGCATGACGAGCACGCCGAACAAGAGGAACATGATGACCACGATCATGACGATCATGGTGATGAGCATGCTGAAGGCGAAGAGCATGACGAGCACGAAAATGAACATGCCGACGAGCACGAAGATCACGCGGAACATGATGGCGATGATCATGATGGTCATGCACACGGCGAAAATGACCCGCACGCTTGGCTGTCCCCTGCAAACGCTGAAATCTGGTTGAACGTGATTGCATCACAACTGTCGTCGACAGATCCTGACAACGCCGGTACCTACTTTGCCAACGCCGCAGCTGCGCGGGAGGAAATGGCGGCTCTGTCTGCCGAGATCACCGCAACACTTGAACCGGTTCGTGGTAGCAACTTTATCGTTTTCCACGACGCTTATCAGTATTTTGAAGATGCGTTTGACTTCCCGGCCGCGGGTGCAATCTCAATCGCCGACGCTTCGGACCCAAGCCCGGCCCGTATCGCAGAGATTCAGACCCGTCTTAGGGATGAAGGTATCGACTGCGTTTTGGCCGAACCGCAGTTCAACCCCGGAATTGTTTCAACCGTTCTGGAAGGAACCGAAGCCAATACCGGTGTCATTGACCCGCTTGGTTCTGACCTCGAACCCGGAGCATCACTCTACCCACAGGTCATCCGCAATATGGCCCAGACATTGGCCGATTGCCTGTAACTTCTGGCCCGGCGGTGTCTGAATAATCCGCCGGGCCGCATACCATTAGAGGCATCATGGGATCCCAGCGTCCAAGTGCTGGTTACTATAGAAGCGCGAAGCCCCGCTACTCGGCGGCTATTGCCTGTGCCTCGTCGACATGCTCATTAAATTTTGTCCACTTCAGGTCACCGCGATAGCGCCAGGTCAACTTGCCCTCCTCATCCATAGCAATCAGGTGAAGCCAGCCATTGTCGAACAGTTCACGCACGCCGGGATGACGAGCCAGAATGTCTGACATCGCCTCTCGCGGGGCTTCGATTATGACAGACAGGCGCAGCGGATCGTGTTGGTATGCAGCGCCATCGTGGACGGACTGCCAAGGTAACCCAGGACGCGGAGAGCCTGTGTTGCCCTCTAGAACTCCGATACCGCCAACTACGTTGTGCAGCAGTTTGTTACCACCTCCGAACAGGTTCGGGGCAACGGTCGAGCCATAATACTGCAAGCTGATCCAGCTGGCGACGACAACCGGTGCGGTCATTATCAACTCCAGCACATTGAATTCATCATCCCTTCGCCAATCGTAGTTGTGCAGGAACGCTTTGCCGGACAGATCCACTCCATCCGTGCGGTTCCGCGGAGCTGCGACAAAGGCACGGCATCCTGCAAGGCCCCATTCCGGACGAGTCTCGGCCCAGTCTCGTGCCCGCTTTAGAATTCTGTCGGCGCCATCAGCACGGGGCAGACGGTGCATCCGCTCTGCACGGGCGAGGTTTCCCGCTGCATCCAGCCATGTTTTCAAAAGCGCGAGTTTGTCGGTCGGTACTCCAGCAGGCAGGTCCAGTTCGTACACCAAAACCTCATCTGTGGTTGTGTTATGTAGCGCCGGCAGAAAGACGGTGTCAGAAGGGATGTCGACGCCATGGTCACGCAGACCAAGCTTCACGTCAGGCTCGTTCAATAGTGCCGCCAGAAGACGGGCATTCACATCCCCGGCATAGCCACCGCATGCACCGCACTGTAACGCACTTTGATGCGGGTTGTTGGTAACGTCGGCGCCATGACCGGCCAGCATCACAATCGGTGCGAAGCCCTTTGTAAGCGACATCGCCGACAACACGGATTTCGCCAGTTCAACCCGAGTTTTCAAGTCGATGGATGGGTCCAGCTGTGGTGCCGGGTCAGCTTTCGCTTTACTCCCCAAACCTAGCGAGTCTCGTATCAGTTTTCCGGCATAGAGGGGGCCGGTTGCTTCGACGAAGGCAAATGACGAGACGGCGGCCAATTTGAACCGTCCCCAGGCGCGTTTGGCCCGAGCGGTATAGCGACGGCTTAGATCAGCTTTCTCTGACTCCGCCGCGCAGGATGACATGCCAGCTTGTAAAAGAACCGGACCGCGTAGTTCGGTCACATCAGAACCTGCCGCTTTGTGTGCGCTAGCAAGGCCGAAGAACCCAGCGAACCCAATCGTTTCTATCTTGGCATCCTGCGCTTCAAAGGCCCGACGAAAAACCTCTGAGCGGACATCGATGCAAAAGGCCGCCTGCACCTCGGGGCGGCCCTGTGCATTACGTGGTTTCCCACCAAGCAGAGTTTTTGCAAGCAGGCGCTGCTGTGCCCGCTCGGATGCATCCTGCAGCACAGTGTCGATCACAAGTTCTTTCGACGGCGTGACCAGGGTTCGGTGTGCTGCAATAACTTCAGCCCAACGCCCGGCAATCTGTTCTTCGTAGAAATTAAATAACGCCTCGTCGAAGACCATACGTACAGCCAGCAGCTCGGTCACCGTGCTGTCACTCGCACCTTCAAGTTCAGCTTGCCACAGGAAATAACGCCCGTACTGAGCCCATCCGCCGAGCGTCATCAGCCAGCGGTGAAAAGCGGTCTTCGCGGCACCCATATCAACGCTAAGCCGTTCCGAAGCCCGGCCGATGGCGCGCCAGTGCGAGCGATTTGTATCGGTCACGAAAGCGCAGAAACCGGACAACCCATGGATCTCGGGCGTCAGATCCCGCGATGCAAATTCACGCCATGAATGAAAGGTACCCCGCGTGTTGGACTGCGGCCAGAACGCTTGGCCCTGATCAAAATGACTGGCCGCCCATGCGCCGATGCGGTCGTCAATCAAACCCGGCCAATCGAAACCCGAGACTTCCGCTGCCAGCTCAGCAACTGTCGGCAAGGCTTGGGCGTCATCTGTCTCGACCTCCAGAGCTTCCCAAATGTCCTGCAATTTGGGTGCATTGAATTGATCCTCGACCGCAGTGACGGCATCACTCAGATCCGTCTTGGTGATGTCACCAGCCTTCAGCAGCGCAGCCCAATGTGACCGTTGAGGCATTATGCGGGCGCCACCCGTCCGTGCCAGGCGCGCGGCAGCGACGGCCAGTGGTTCGCCTGTCTGACCCAAGAAGGGATTCACCGCTACATTTGCCGACAGTGGGAAAAGCGGTGGGATTGCTTTTGCGGCATCGTTGGCTTCGGTCACAAGTTCCAGCAGCGCGGCGGGGTAAACTTCGAGTTTTGCAAACATGGACTCTGTTCCTTTCAGGCTACTGACCGCCTGGACCAACTGTCCAGAAGCTTGTCGAAAACCGCATTGGCATAAAGGCCGTTGGTTAGGTGGACGCGAAGGCCGGCAGCAGTTGGATGCATGGCCCATAACGGGAAGGTGGCTTGGGCAACGGCGACGCCGCCAAAACTTACAAGCGCCAGTATGATAAGCGCCCATTCCAGCGGGCCGGGGTAGGGGGGCTGCGGCAATGTACCAGCTGTCAGGTGCTGTACGATGGCTTGCAGCAGGAAGTAACTGACTGAGGTGACAAGGGCGAAAACGGCGGTGCGTTGCATCAGTTCGCGCGGGGCCGAGTCTGCAAATCCTTGCGCCAGCAAGTAGGCGACACCAAAGATCAGGATTACACCAAGGGCGATGATCTGGATCGACTTGCCGTCAAATCCGATGATCGTACCGACAAGGCCATAGATCACGATTGCAAAGATGAACGCCTGCAAAACGTTCCGTGCACTTGGCACTGCAGTCGGTCCCGGGCGACGGATCGCAGCGACGTTGCGCACAGCCTCACCGGAACTCAGGAAGGCATGCGCCTTGTAGAGCGAATGCGCCACGATATGCAGCAGAGCCAGCGGGAACAGCGCAAGGCCGCATTGCAAGACCATGAAACCCATCTGCGCAATGGTCGACCACGCGAGCGAAGTTTTGACCGCCGACTGGGTCAGCATAACCAATCCGCCAAACAGCGCGGTAAACCCGCCCAGCATAACAAGTAGCGCCATCACCCCCGGGGCAAGTAGCATGACATCTGCAAACCGGATCAGCAGGAACCCACCAGCGTTGATAACACCTGCGTGTAGAAGTGCGGAGACTGGCGTCGGAGCCTCCATCACCTCGGTCAGCCAACCGTGTAGCGGGAATTGCGCAGATGCCAAGACGGCCGCGATGGCAATCAAAAGCGCCGCGGTCATTGACATCCAATTCGCCTCAACCATCGCAAGGATGGTTTCGATATCGCTTGTCCCGGTCGCGGCAATCAAGAGAATGAAAGCCGCTACCAATGTGCCTTCGCTTAGACGTGCAACAACGGCTTTCTTACGTGCTGCACGTCGCGCTGTCTTGCGTTCGGGATAAAACAACAGCAGCCGTTTCAGTAGCAGGCTGATTGCCATCCACGCTGCAAAAAGCTGAAAGAGATTGCCCGACATGACCAAAAGCAGAACTGCGGCCAAGGTCGCTGCCATCCAGCTTGTGAACGCGCCCTGATGCTGTTCCCCGTCCATATATGTCTTGGAATAGCGCAGCACGATCCAGCCAATAAAGCTGACAAGCACGAGCATGATCGAACTCACCGCGTCAAGGCGTATGGACAAACCGAACCCCATGAACCCGATCAGAGCAGATGTGCCGGGACCTTTTACAACCAGCAACGCAGCAGTCAGAGTCGCAATTGCAAAGGCCACAAATGCGGCCACCTCTGTTAGTATCGGCACCGTCCCGGGCCGCTTCCCCGGATGTTGTGCTGCGTGAATTGCAGCCGCAATCAGCACCAGAGGGCTGAGCAGGGGCAAAAAAAGATAAATCATGATCGCGTTCCTTCAGTTCTCGAGGCCAGAAGCCGTTGAGACTGACTAGGGCAGCTATTCTAACAATAAAAATTCATTGTTATTTTAATATCGTTCGATATTTTAGAACGTAATGCCATTGAATTATCATCATCTCCGGTATTTTTGGGCTGTCGCCCATGACGGGAATCTGACCCGAACTGCGCAGCGGTTAAACCTGTCGCAGTCAGCGCTTTCGGTTCAAATCAAGCAACTGGAAGAACGCCTTGACCATGCGCTGTTCGAGCGTCGCGGACGGCAGTTACATCTGACCGAGGCTGGCCGTATCGCACTGGATCATGCAGATGCAATTTTCTCGACTGGGCAGGAACTTGTCGCAACGTTGAGTAGCACCGTGCAGGACCGGAAAGCCCTGCGTGTCGGTGCGCTTGCAACCTTGTCGCGCAATTTTCAGGTCGGGTTTCTCAGGCCCATTCTCTCGCGCATCGACGTCGAAGTTATCCTGCGCTCTGGCAGCCCGACCGAATTGCTCGAGGGGTTGGAAACGTTGAACCTGGACATGGTCCTGATGAACCGCCCACCGCCGGACGACAGTCTGACACCCTATGAAACACACCATATCGGAGAACAAGCTGTCAGCATCGTCGGAACCCCGGAGCGACTGAAACAGGACCGCCCGATCAAAGAGCTACTGAGCAATCAGCCCTTCATTTTGCCGACAACCGACAGCAGCGTGCGCACTGCATTCGATGCAATGGCCAGCCGCCTGTCCGTCCGGCCTCAGATCGCTGCAGAAGTAGATGACATGGCGATGATGCGCCTGTTAGCGCGCGAGGATATCGGGCTTGCTCTGGTCGCACCAATCGTGGTGACGGATGAGCTCAATTCAGGTCGCCTCAAGGAGGCCACCGACCATCCGCGCATCAAGGAAACCTTTTACGCCATAACATTAAGGCGCCGGTTTCCGAACCCCTTGGTCCAGGACCTTCTGGAACAGAATTCTGTGTCTTCTTTTCTGGCCTGAGAGCGCAGAATAACACAGGAACGTCTTGGTATTTTCATCAATTGTCGTGGCTTGAGAAGGCGTGATTTCCCAAGTGTCTTCCTAGTCGCAACACATTTCGTCGTGCATCTTGCCGAGTTCCTGAGCCGTTGTCCTCAATGTCGGGCTCAATACTGCGCTCTAAACACTTTGCCGCAATGCAACTGCCGTTCATCATTCATGCGAACCAACAAAGCCAATAACGCCTATCTAACCCAGAAACCGTCATTCCGATGGAGCGTAGATCAGCCCTTCACTAACATTCAAACTGTGCTGTGTAGACGGGGTTGATCACTAAAAAACCCTCTTGCACATCCAAACCCTCGGGTATAGATCACCCGCCACGGTCGGAGTGTAGCTCAGCCTGGTAGAGCACTGTCTTCGGGAGGCAGGGGTCGGAGGTTCGAATCCTCTCACTCCGACCAGATTATTGAATATTTTCAGAACTTTAGAGTGGCCTTTGCTGGCTTCGTTTTTGATGAATCTATTCGGGCAGCACAGGGGCAGCACCACGAAACCCGCTCATACTGATATGAGAAACTGGTTGACGCTCTTTGTTGCTAGTACTCGAACTGTGCCAGGTAAAGAAACTGATCCTTAAAAATTAGGAGGAGGGCCAAGCACAAGACGGCTACCGCAAGCGAACGGAACAGCTTGACGATCTCTCGCCTTTCCGCAGGCTTCGCGCAGTCATACCCCGTCAAAACCAAAAGGAAGTTTCTCAAGCCCTGCTCCTTATTGTGAACGCTTAGAACAGCAAAGCATAACCTAGAATGAGGTAACCGATCGTTAGCGATGCGCTTCCAGCTTTCGCAAGAAAAATTGGGCCAGTGTGGACTAAAGGTAGAATTTTCGCATTTCTCAGTTGTGATTTGTCATCTGAAGCATCGTACAAAATGATTGCCCGCTGTAGCTGCATGGCTATTGATATGACCAAGTAGTTCATAACCATTGATAACATGAGGAACAGAGACGACCAGTAGATCCCACCTCCAACGAATTTGTCTGAATAGAGAGCCTGGCCGAGTGAAAAAACCACTATCGGTGCGCCCGCTACCGTGATTTCAAACTTGAGGTGTGAAATCATAGTTTCAACAAGCTCTTTAGGTGAAACTACATACCACAGTGGTGCTGTTTCTTCCGGCATATCACCCATGAAAACTCGCTCCTTATTGTGAATCCGCTTTATACCACTCCGCGATGGCGTCGTGCATCATCCAAGCCGACGGCGCTGTGCACTTGGGCTCGGTCTCACCATCTACGGTAAAATAGCTCCATTCCTCATCGTCCATATACCATGTTCCAAGGGCTTCGCCGTCTACGAGAAGAACATCGCCCTGCAAATCCTCATTGTGGTAGCCGCAAACTATGATGCCGTGGCGGACCTGAGCCCCTTCATCGACTAAACTGACTATTGTCTGGAACTGCGCGCGCACGGCGGCCAAATCTGAGCCGGAAATTCGGCCGACCTCGAATGAGTTGTATTTCAGCGTGCCGATATGTTGATTGTCGGCCTCGTTGACTTCAATTTCGCAAGTCAAATTTCCGTGCTGTTCGGTGGTAATAAGCACCCTCTTGCACTCCTTGTGGTTCATCAATTTCTACAACGTCAAAAAATAGCCACAGTACAAACATTGATCCAAAAGGCGACCAGAAAACAGAGATGATCCACCACGGCCAAGGGCTGTGACCTCGATCCCTAGCCATATCACCGACGACGGAAAAGATAAGCCACGTCATCAAAACAAAAAGCAGTACAACAATCAGAACAAGAGGAAATTCCACGTTTCGGTACCCATCTCAGTCTACAATAGCTGACCCGTTTGGACCGCGGTTTGCCATTGCCTATTCCGGCTCCATATATGCATCGCCGGGGTTTTGAATAGAGCCACAACCAAACGCGGCGCCTTACCCACCATCGGGATCAACAAAAAAAAGTTCACCAAACGTTCTCTCGATGCCGCTATGCTTTTCCAATGTGCGGACGACTCGGCAGACCTGAGATGACATGGGCAGAGCTATACGCTTTGCAGAATTGGATTGTGAACGGCGTCCCGGTCCCGGTTCAGCGCGATCCCAATGCCACAGACCTGTCGATGAGTTGGAACGTGAAACCCACTCAGATGCTGGATATGGCATTTATCCACGATGACCGGCTCATAAGCTCTACTGCCCGCTGGTGGCTTGTTCCGCACTGGTTCAAGGATGACGTGAAGGCATGGAAGCCAACGACTTTCAATGCGAAGATCGAGACCGCTCATGAATTGGGGTCGTTTCGTGTCGCGTGGAAACATAGCCGCTGTATCATACCCGCCAGCTTCTACTATGAGTGGACCGGCCCGAAGGGCGCCAAACAGCCATGGGTCATAAAGACAGACACTAATGATCCGTGCATGTACTTCGCAGGCCTCTACAGCCGTCTCTCATCGGGCCTGCACACCTGCACGATCCTAACCCGTCCCGCTCTGCATCAGATCGAACACATCCACAAGCGATCGCCGGTTATTCTCTCGAACGACAACCTGGTGCCCTGGATGGCTGGTGAAATTGACCATGACGCAGCGCAGGATCTCGGCTCCGAATGGGATGGCCGGATGCGCTACCACAAGGCGGCACCGATAGGTCGCGATGATGACGGGCCGGAATTAGTTGACGTTATCGAGACGTAATGGCTACGCGCAGTAGATCCCCAAAGAAAGCCGCAGACGAGAAGTATTTTCCCATCAGGGTACGCGTTAGAGTTCCGGAGGAAGGGTTCGGCCACAAGCTTGACGAGATGTTCTCGTGGCTTGATGCACATGCCGGACGGGGCTGCTGGGGGTGGAATGCAGACAACGTGCTTTCACGCGGCGCTCGGGATGCGACCTCGTTCTATCTCTTGAATGAGCAGCTGATAGCACCGTTCCTTGAGGCATTCGGCTTAGAATTGGCTCAAGGTGAAGCTAATCTATGCGGTGAAGGGTCGTTCAAGCTGCTTACCGCCCTTGGTAGTGATTGAAGTACGTTTGGCGGACACCACGATATCCAGATTTTTCTGAGACCCGCCTCAGAACCAAGCAGAGGATTAGTCTCAAATCAGCAATCGCTGATCCGGATCGTGTGTAGGAGAAACCTGTGCCGCAGGAGGTTTTCCGAGAGCTCGATCGAGGTCCAGGAGGCCGTACCGTGAACCTACAAAGATGTTGTGCAGGATGTTTTGAAAGAAGTGAGACACCGCCAGTGCATTTGTCTTAGACCCGTTTTTTGACTGGGTTCCTGCGTTTCCAGCGAATTCAAGAAGCTCTTCCAGCGCATTGAAGCCCTCGTTGACGATACGTTCGTTCAACAGGCGTGGGTATCGCTCCAGCACGTTTCTACGAGCTAGAGATCTCTCGCCTCAGCGGCCAATCATGGGGAACCGCGTCGGGTTCTCTCGCCATCATCGTTCGGATCTGAAAGAACGCGTGTCCCAGATTATAGAGATCATGGATAAAATCAGACGCCCTGTTACGTTCATCAGAGTCACTTCGGTTGAATGTCTCCAGAAGGGTCATGATCCCCTCGGCACGGCTTGCCGCCGATCGATTGAACGACTGTTCGTTCGTGAAAAACATCTGCTCGCCCCTTTAGGCTGTTTGTTCTTGGCGAATCATTCGCAGATGAAAATTTGGAGAAAAATAGAGAAGTTTGAGGGGGTTTCTCGAATGTTGGCAGTTGTATAAAGCTGTGAGCCTCCATGCGGCACCTCACGCGCTTACAGTCGCGGCAATATGGTCTGTGCAATAGCCGACCTTGGGCCGACGACCACATGCGGTAGAGTATTAGCTGAAATGGACGTTGATCGTCAGAACAGAATTCCAGAATGAGCAATGGCCGTTTACAGATCCAGCGAATGTGCTCAACGCCGTGCAAAAATCGAGGTTCGAACCTCACCAACTAGGACCATCGCGCGCGCATTGACAAATCCATGTCTGGAAGAGGGCGTGCCGTGTCGTGATATTTGGCACCCGAGCAATGCCCCGCACGAGCGATTAACGGCCTTCCAGTTGATGAGAGCACGATGCAGTCCTTCAACGGTTGTGGTCTGCTGAACGAATTTCGGCTACAATAATGATGTTTCAAACTCGTGGGTCACCGGGTTCATCCGGTTATCGAGCTGCATTTCTTTATCGGTTTCGAGGTTTTGGGCAATTGGCAGAAATAAACAAAGATCAGGATTCTACATCGCCTTCGGCGCAGTCATTGCTTCTGCGCGCCCAGGATCTGTATCGGAACGGCGACCTTGGTCAAGCTGAAGCCGTCACGAAGTCCTTGCTCAACATTCCGTCCGCACGGCCCGATGCGCTGTTTGGTCTCGGCATGATTCAGGTGAAGCGCGGATTGACCGAGGAAGCAAAGAAGAATTTCACTCAGGCTCTCGAGTTAGCTCCCAACTCCGCTGATGCGCATTTCCAGCTTGCAAGGCTGCTACATGATACGGCTCCAAACGAAGCCGAAGCGCACTATCGCAAGGCGCTGGAATCCCGGCCCGGATTTCCTGAAGCGCGTGATGGATTATCTCGGCTTTGCACCCCGCCAGTTCCGTCGCCCGACCTGTCCGGGCCGCAATATCCTGCCGAGGCGGGTGCGGAAGCCTCACCGCCGCAATCCGCAGCGAGCGAAGCCGAGGACAACGGGAGAAGCTCTTTGGCAATGGCGTGCGCCATGATCGGCATCGCGGTCCTGTCCATAGCTGTCTGGGGCCTGTTGGCATGGGTAATTGACGAATTTCTGCCGGAAATGGGCGATTTCGGCCTCTTCGCTCCGATTCTTGTGGCGGTCGTTGTTTTCCTGTTGGGGATTGGCCGCCTCATACGCAGATCAAGGCTGGTAGAAGATCCCTTTATTGCGATGGTCGAATCCGATCGCGATCCGATTTCTGCCGAAATCGCCAAGCTCCTTAAAAGCGTTGTTCTCGACCGCAGGCCTGCACTGCTGGCACACCCGGGCAACATATTTGTTTTGCCCGCCTTTGTTGGCGGATGCGTCTTCTTTGCGTTGATCATGGCGCCGGCGCGCCTTGGAGGTATTCGCCTTCCACAAGCAAGCGAAACCGAAGCCATTTTGGTGGCCGTAGTTTCGGCGGCAGCTATTTCCGTGATCGCTATTCTCCGAATTTTGACGACGAGGATCACAATCCGTCAGGGACGGGTGCGCCTTGCCCGGGAATTTTGCTCCGGCAAATCTCCTATGTCGAACTGGCCCGGGTCACGGACGTGACGGTGCACCGAGGTCCGTGGGGCCTGTTGACGGGGTACGGGACATTGACGCTAACGATCGGCGTACAAACGCCGCGCAACGTCCAACTCAGCGGGATCGCGAGAGGTGCACGGCTGAATAACCTTGCGGAGAACATCCGGCAGACGTCGGTTGCCCTTCGTGCCAGCCGTTGGGGGCGCGACGTTCTTGTCTGGCGCTAGGTGCTGCAACGCCTAGCCTTTCATCAAGGAGAGGAAGCGACATGACAACAAGCAGTGGTGATTGGAAGGGCTCGATTTCCGGTGCCGTGGATAAGGCTCTCGAGGCGGCCGGAGCTGCCAAGGACTCCATCGGCAAAGTGATTGATGATCCCAAGGGAGCGGCAGGAGCCGCAAAGGATGCGGTTGTTGATGCCATTGCAGACGCAGCATCGGATCCACTGGGGGCTGCAACGGATGCGTATGAGGCGGTCACGGATCCTTTTGGAATCGGCGACGCCGTCGAGGAGGCAATAAGCGAAGCGTTGAGCGACATCGCCGGTGAAATCGCCCCGGAAGGCTCATCCGCGGGAGGAAGCGGAGACGCGGCATCGGGTGGCGGCGGCGCGACCGGGGGTTCGGGTGCCGAGGGATCGCTCGGCGACGGCGCCAGTGCTGCTGGAGGTGCCGGTGCAGGCGGAGCCGCAGGAGCAGAAGGTGGTGCCGGTGCAGGCGGAGCAGCGGGTGCAGAAGGTGGCGGAGCAAGTGCTGGTGCCGGAAGCGCCGCGGGAGGCGGCGCGAGCACAGGTGGAGGCGCTTCTGGCGCGGCCGCAGGCGCTGGCGTTGGCGGTGGCGCCGCAGCAGGTGCAGGCGCCGCGGCGGGCGGTGGCATGACCGCTCAGGCTGCCGCTTGGGCCATCGGGCTCGGTACGGTCTCAGGCGTACTTGGCAACGCGATCTCCGAGGCGCTCTCCTCCGGAGGGGACTCCAACGAGGCGCAACCGGACACTGAGACTTCGGACACTGATGGCGAATCTGGCGCGCAGGATGGCACAGCAGACGGCGATGAAGCCGGTGCCAACTCAGGAGACGATACATCGGAGCAGGGCACATCAGGCGACGCAGGTTCTAGCAGCGGTGGCTCGATCGAGGGGTCGGGTTGGGGTGATGCCGATTCTTCCGAATCCGGTGGTACGGGCGGCGAAAGCTCCGGCGATACCGGCGGCGGTGAAATCCAGGGCTCTGGATGGAGCGAATCCGATGGCTCCGGAGCCGAGGACGGCGGCGGCGGCATCGAGGGATCCGGCTGGGGCGATGACGGGTCCGGCGTGTCGGACGACGGATCTGGCAGCGGTGATGGCGATCAATCATCGGGCGGCGCGGGTGGAACATCCGGCGGGGATGGCGGTGCCTCGGGCAGTGAGGAAGGGAATGGCGGCGGGTCGAGCGGTGATGGCAGCGGCGGTTCGGACGGAGATGGCGGCGGTGGTACTATCGGGAGTGAAGGAGGGGGTGGCCTAGACGATCATTCAACTGGTGGAACGGGTGAATGAAAGCCTGTGACAGGTGGCTTATGCGGACCATCCATTGATGGAGCCCGCCCACTCGCGCTGGTTCTCAAGCGCGGTTCCCTCCTCCCCTCCGGAGCGGTAGAAACCACCAAACGAACATCTGACAAACTTCAAAAGTCTCAGACCCATGCATTTTTCTTCGCGGTCGGTGCACAGGCTTTCGGCGAAATTTCGGTCTATACCCAGGGCGGGGTCGGAATGTACCGGCCCCCGCACACTGTTAGAGAAGCCAGAGCCTCTCAGACTTTGATCAACTCCAGCGCCAATTCGAGCGCCTCTTTGGCCTTTGCACTGATCTCTTCGTTCTCAGATTTTGCAAGCCTGTCTAGCTCTCTGAGAGATTTGATTGAATACTCGTGGCTTCCGTTGATCGCGATGCCTTCGAGATCGTCGATCCATTCTAGCGACAATTCCGTTTCTTCTGTTTCTTTGAAAGCGCGCGCTCCAGCGACTGCCCGGCGAAAGTAAGTCTCTTCATTTTCTGACATTCGGTTCTCCTTTCTCCTGTCATGACAAAAAACTAGGCAGGAGAAGTCTCTTAGTCATGTAGTTTGTTGTTTTCTGACAATGGCTTACAATGCCAGACACTGCTGACATTGTATTGCGTCTGTCTGTCGCCAAATCGATATCTGATTGAATTATCTAGGCCGAACCGACTGACAATCTGGACATCGGAATACAAACCGACAGACAATGCCGTACACATTCGCAAATTCATCATCGAAAAAAGTTGTTGGGCGCTGGTCTCGTTAGGGTACACCCCACCAAAACGAAGCGATGAGACACTAAAAACGTATCAATTAAGTGTCTTGTAATTACCGAAGTGATTCTTATATCGAGTCTAGAGCCAAACGAGACACGGTGTGAAAATGAAAATCGGATATCGCAGAGTCAGTACGACAGATCAGAACTTGGACCGGCAAGAGCTCGACTGGTGTGAAAAGGTCTTTGAAGAGAAGCTGAGCGGTGCGAACCGTGATCGGCCAGCGCTTCGAGAATTGATCGACTTCGCCCGAGAGGGCGATGAGGTCATCGTTCACAGCCTCGATCGCTTAGCCCGAGACCTACGCGACCTAGAAGGCATCGTAGACGAGCTGAACGAAAAGGGAGTCACGGTTGAATTTCTGCAAGAGCGGCTGCGCTTCTCGCCAGATGCAGACGATCCGCTGTCAAAGCTGCAACTGCATCTGATGGGCGCCTTCGCCGAGTTCGAGCGATCTATGATCCGCAAACGCCAGGCCGAAGGTATTGCCCGAGCGAAGGCCAAAGGCGTCTATAAGGGCCGCAGAGCCACCATAGACCGTGATCGGGTTGCTCAACTGCACGCAGTTGGGATGGGGGCTACGGAGATAGCTAGTGAGCTTGGGATTGGGCGGGCGTCGGTTTATCGGGTATTGCAAGGCAACTGAACGTAGATGTAGACACAACGGCCACACAGCTGCCGTTCGCTGCTCTTGCAATATTAAGCCCTACCGAGGTCAGCTTTGCGCAGGAAGCGGACTTTGCAAATTCCGAGCAGCAGCCCGATGCTACCTTTAGTTCAAAGAAAGGTGATTTTGCGACGAACCTAACGATCCCACATATTTCGCTGGAAATCACAAATACCAGAAATCAAAAGAGGTATCCTGCAAGGCAATCACGAAAACGCCAGAACCCGTTATTGCCTGCAAGTCGGGCTTTTTCACATCACAGCTCAGGTACTATTGTCTCTACTTGCGTTTCGGCATCGTTCTGGATTTTCTGAAGCTCGTCGAGCCAATTATCTTCGTGAAATGCGAGCGTTGCTTCGAAATGGGCATCCAAGACGCCAAATGCTTGGTAAATTGCAATAAAAGCCTTGTCTTTGTCCGAACGGTTCTGTTCCCGAATGCCAAAAAAAGCATCTGTGGCGCAGTTAGATGGAATTGGAAGACTAACCTTATTTGCAAAAACCACATCGACTGCATCAAAGCGGAAAGAAATCATGCAACCGTCTTTGATGTTTGGTTCACGATGCAAATTCGCGATCAGTTTCTGATCGATTAACGTGGCATCTGAGCGATAGCTTGAAGCACCCCATCTGCCCTCGCGAGAACCTCCAAATACTTGAGCGCCGCGGTTCGGATCGGCACCCATAAAAAACTCACTATAGGCGACGTCGCCTAAATCGCCGCGCCCCGCGTAAGTCCCTTTTCAAAGGAGCCGTATTTTTCGTTCATGGCCGCGTAGACAGCATCCAGAGAGTTCTTATCAACAGAGAGTTGCCGAAAAACTGCAAACACTCGATTATCCAAAAGCCAACAGAAATTCTCTCATCGCCGGGTTGGCCTCATCCAAAACGAACTGCATTCCTTCTATTCGAGGGTTGTTTTCTAGGGCATCTCGCATCGAACCTTGTTGTATCAAGTCCAGGTTGGTGGTTGGTAAAGTGTAAGATTGACCATCAGGTCTGGTTGAGAACCAGCTAAGATTTGAGAGGATGAATGCCCCGTTAGCAGGGTAATTTTTGTCGGCGGGGCTCTCGCTATAGCCGCGCTCGTTGATCAATATTTGTATGACATCCTCTTTACTCATACCGACTTCAAGTCCCAATACGTCGAGGTTTGCGGGGCTTTTTGCTTCTGACGTAACAGAAAGTGGCAATATCCGCTCGGCAGAAAACTCCGCAGATTTGTTGCCCGCGGAAACATCTATCGACGCGACACTGTCCGCTAGTTCGACATTCATCAAAAAAGATTCAGGACAGCTTTGGGGGTCAGGTACAGACACCCAATTTTTACTGGCTTCCGATTTCCGTAATAAACCGTTGCACCGAAGTACTTTGTGAACCAGCCGAAAACGGCCTGCATTTTCGCCAATTGCCAATTCAATAAAGCCTTCAGGCTTAGCGTTGGGACCGACACTACCCGCATAGAACCCACCGTTTTGTTCCTGCGCCTGTGCGCCTTGCCCCAACAAGAAGGTAAACGACACCGCTGTTGCAGCTACAATATGCTTCATGATTCTATCCCATTTTACTCAGGTACATAGTCGAACTCGAAACCGGCTCTAAATTTACGAACGGCGCAATCTTCACATTTGAGACGCGTCAAAAATTTTCACATCTGTGCATGTTGTTTAGCAGATCACTCGAAATGTTTCTTGTTGGCAACCCCTTACGCGTCGGTACACTATGCGTTGACGGATGCTTCCGGTGTCGTGCAATGGCGATGCAGGTTGCTGCAACATCGCTCAGCCTGGACGGCTGGCATTCGGTCCAAAGCCGGTCTATGACAGTCCGGAAAGCTGTTTTGAGATTGCGCGATGTAGCAAAAACGGAAAGGCTAGGGAATTTTCCGGGCTCTGGCGTGTCCCAAACTTGCCGCAGATGGGCTTCAGTTCTTCGCACGCTGGTCCCCCGCGACAGTCTATACAGGCCCTGCGCAGAATTGGATGACACCAAGATGATCGTGTTCACATGAAGAAGACGAAAAGTTTTTTCGGGGCGGCCTCTTTGGATGTGGGCCGTTCCATTTTCAGCCGAAACCAACTTAAAAGGGGCTATTCATGATACCCGCAAACTGGAAAACACTTACTGCTATTGCGCTATCCGTGCCAACGGCTTCTCACGCCCAAGAAATACGGAACGGTAATTACAGCGGAGCCACGCAGGCCAGCACGACCGTGGTCGTGAACATCAACAACAAGCGGGGAGACATCACAATCCTCGCCAATGGCTGCCTTGGCTTCGTGGAGGGCATTCTGGCGCGCAATGACAAGGGACAGCTCTTTCTGGTCGATGACCTCTATGACGAGTCGCAGTGCGCGGTTGCCCTCATTCCTCAGAGTGCGACGAGCTTTCAGACACAGGAAGGGCCAGAATGCAGTTACCACCACGGGGCTGCTTGTGACTTCAATGCTCTTGTTCAGTTGCAACAATAGTAGGAATGCGAGATGCGATGGATTCTTAGAGCAAATCGATTACAAGACGTTCTGAACATCACGCCTCTACCATTTTCTAACCAGTTAATAAGACTGATCCCAACACTGCTGCCCGCCAAACCAGATGTTGACACTGCTGCCTAGAAATGTGGATTTGCCGGCTTAATCGGGTCCATTAATGAGCTATTGCACCATTCAAGAGCAAAGATGCGGAAAGCAGTAAAGCCCGCAATCCGCACTTGCAGAGTCTCGTATTGAAAGTCCGCTTCGGGCTGAGACCTGCCGAATGCCTCTGCGGCAACTTAGCGGTACGGCAAAGGCTGCTCAGGGCTCAAACCACCTGTCTGAACCCGCTGCAGAGAATGGCAGCTCAGTGCCCCAAAGCTCCGGATCCTGCTCAGTGCACAAACGACCGCTACTCAAGCACCAACTGACATTGGGCAAGGCCAGATTTCTGGCCCTGTTGACGCTTTATTCTGATATTGGAGCCTAATACAGGAAAAAGACCCTATTTTACCATCCAAAGCTATTGGCACATAGCCGAAGACAACTTCAGTGGGGGAAGACTAATTTGACATCCCAACAATCGCAGCACCCCAACGTCTCATAGACTCCAACGCCTTTCCGATGCACCCTGTAAGAATAAAGGGTTGGGTCTGGAGGACATATGCGCGGAAATGACTTTGCTTCACTCGTTCACCGAATTCTGACGACCGAAGCCCAATTCAGCTCAAAAGAGGTCGCGCGGCATATGGGTCTGGAATACGATGCCTTTTACGCCCGTCTGCGCAACCGGACAGTGTTCTCGGCAAATGAAATAAAGGACTTGCTTTCTGCCATGCCTGACGCGCGGCTTGTGGGCTACTTCCTCGAAGAGACGAACTTTGTAGCAGGCGACCGTATCGAATCCAGCGGGCGCGACGACGAAGAAAACCTATACCGAGCCACCAACCGTATCGTTCTTGAAGCAACAGAAGTGATGCGCGCCATGCATCTTGCACTCGCAGATCACCGGGTGGATCATCAAGAAGCCCTAACCATTCAGGCCGAGATAGAAGAGGCTGAACGCGCTCTTGTTGCCTTGCGTCTGCACATTGCCGAAGCATCTAAAAAGCGCAGCATGTCAAAATAACACGCGTCAAATTGATTGCGCCAGACGTCGGAAACACTCATTTCCCATGCTCCACCCGAAAAGCAAGGAGCCCCAATGGATAGTTCTTCCGGCCAACATAATCCTCTTAGCATTCGGTTAGGTTTCACCACGCCACAACACAAGAACACAGGGTTTTCCAACCGCACACCGAGTGAGCCGACAACACAGGAAATCCGCACCGGAGCAGAAGGCCACCTTATCAGCTTTGCGCCAACGGGCTCCGGTAAGACTTGGGCATTGGCCATCCCCACCTTGCTGGATTACCCCGGGTCCGTTGTGGCCTTTGATCCCAAGGGCGAATTAACGAAAGCTACAGCCGGCGCGCGGCAGGCCATGGGTCAGGACGTAATCATTCTGGACCCCTTCGGGATTACTGGCCTTGAAGCAGAAAGCCTGAACCCAATGGACCTTGTTTTGGGCAAGGAGCCAACATTGGAAGATGCCCAAAGTCTAGCGGCATCTGTCATCAATAGGGTGAGCGATCTGGAACCGTTTTGGGATATCAGTGCGCGAAACCTGGTTGCCCAACTGCTGCTCTACACACAGTATGAAAGCCCGAAGGGGCTGCGAACCCTACACGAAATCAACTATCTGCTGAACCAAAGCCTGAAAGATTTTGGGCTCACCATCCGCGATATGGCGCGATCCAAAAACAATCTGGTTTCAAGCGGAGCCCATTCCCTACCGACACAAGCAGACAGAACAGTGGCCTGTATTCTGGCATCCGCCCGAAGCCACAC
This sequence comes from Ruegeria sp. AH3, assembly GCF_056536265.1. Taxonomy (NCBI): domain Bacteria; kingdom Pseudomonadati; phylum Pseudomonadota; class Alphaproteobacteria; order Rhodobacterales; family Roseobacteraceae; genus Ruegeria; species Ruegeria sp. AH3. Next base: position 22,068 of record NZ_JBQFJL010000002.1, on the reverse strand, counting down.
CGAAGTCTTCAGGGGCGAAGCCGTTCGAAAAGCAACCAGCGCCACAAGCTTTCCCTTGGAAAAACTGGATGGGGATAATGGTGTAACTATCTATCTGGTCCTACCACCTGTTTATTTACGCAGCCATTCCGCGCTTGTCCGAGTCTGGATGGAAGCTTTGATTGGTTGGCGTGTTCGACAGGTTAATGAAGTCAAACGCGAAACGCTTTTTCTCATTGACGAGGCCGCGCAATTGGGGCCAATGGATTTTTTGCTCACTTCGGTGACCCTGCTGCGCAGCTATGGAGTAAAGTGCTGGACCTTCTGGCAAGATCCCCAACAACTTCAGGCCTGCTACCCTCAGGATTGGCAGACGCTTTTCAATAACTGCCGCTACCACACTGTATTCGGTCGCCAGTCCTTCCTCGCCGAAGAAGCCTTTGCGCCGCTTTATGGAACAGTCGAAAACGATCTGAAGCAATGCGGGTATTTCGTTGAGCTCGGCGAAACGCCTTGTGCCTTTACACGCCCGGACGTTAATCGCGTGGTAGAACGTGTCCGCTCGCAGCCGCAACTCAAGGTCGAAAGAAAAAAGCCAAAGCCAAGTGAAGCAAATGCAGCTTTAAGCAAGCTGCTCAAAGAAGCTCCCGAACGCCCTGAGCCAGATTGCGGCGCGTGCGTTGATCCTATCCCTTTCTAGTTGGTTCCCTCCACCCCTAGTTACGTTCGGGCTAAAGTGACTTTTTCTGTTCCAATCAGCTTCGGAAAACAGAGTCGCGGTCGCGCGTTTCGTGACAGTGGTGTTTTTGCAGCACCCCGATTTAACCTTCTGCTTTTTGCATTCTTTTCTCAAGATCCTCAAGCATCCAATGGTCTGAAGGCTGCAAACGCCCTTCCTGACAAAGTTTCTGCGCAATACTAAGAGCGGCCTTGTACTCCGCGGCGGCGTTACTGCCTGCTTCCGCAAGTTTGACATGGGCGATTATCAAAGCACGTTGCCAGTCCGCATTGTCCGGATCACGCGCAGCAAGTGTGGCGCGGACTTCCATGGCCTTGCGGTACTCTGAAAGCGCTCCCGGGCGGTCCCCTGTGGCCGCCAGCATATTTTCCGAACTTGTCGTGGCTGACCGAAAGATTGCGCTGCCAGCCCGCATTGTCCGGATCGCGCGCAGCGAGTGTTTTATGCTTGAATAAGAGTTCCTCATAAATGCGTGTCGCCGCAACTCTATGACCCTTCCGCACCAGAGTATCGGCTACGTTACCCAACAAGTTAACTGGGGTATTACCCAGTACCCAAGATGAGCCGGAGCCACCTTCATGCTCTTTGCTGAACCGCTCCGCAGCTTCATAAGCCCCTTCATAGTTTCCGAGTTTGTTCTGAATATGCACAAGTCGGGCAAGAGCCAAACCCGTTTGGGGTGAGCCTGCGAGCAACATACGATCCGACGCCAAAGCAAGGGCGTGCGCAAGATCATCATGTGATAATCTGTCAAAAGAACCAGGTTCTTCGACCAATGCTCCAAGCAATTCATCCAGTATCTGATAAAGCTCACCCTCCTTCGGCCAGTTCTCGAGGCTGACCGAGGCCATACCAGAGTGCCGGTAGGTTTCAGCAGCCTCTGCAAAAAGCCGTTCCGTGAAACGCGCGATGTCATTGCGGGACTGATCGACAACATCGCGCACAAATCGGTAGCGGATTTCCCCGTCTTTCAATCCGCCACGCGCTGCGGTTTCAAAACGCGCCTCGGACAGCCGGTCGACCAGACTGACCACAAAGCGGCTTCCCAGTACACTTGCCAAGAGCAAGGCCCGCCTTGCATCAGGAGCGGTGTCGTGCAGCCGTTCAAGAACGATTTCATCGATTGGAAGTTCGGATAACTCCAGGACCTTTTCGCAACCATCTTCTGTCAGATCTGCCTGCTGATCCATGTCTTGAAACCAGATAGGACGTGATTTCATTCTGGCGGCAATCTGCTCCAATTTGCGTGGGTTCCCGCCACTCTTCTCAACAATTCGCTCAACGATCTGTTCCGAAAGCCCCGGAAACTGGTTCTTCAAGGCTGGCGTTAGATCATCAACAGGTTCTCCAAGATCAATTTGGACATAGCGCTGTTCTGACAAAGTATCACCACCGACCCCTGTAAATGGCCCGGGATCGCTCGATCTGCGACTGCTTGCGTGGTGCAAGACCTCGGCGATTTTACTGCGGGGCTGCTCAACGTTCTGCCCATCTCGCCACTTAAGAAGCTGGCGGCTCCAATGTGTGAGAATAAGCAACAAAGGCCATCCTTCCCTGGTGCTCGTCGCGATTAGTTTTTCGGTAAATGCTGCTGTTGCTTGATCCCTGTCAGCAAACTGCGCGTCGTCAATTAGCACAACAAGCGGAACCCCAACAAACCCCTTTGAAGCAGGTGAAAAGAGGCGGGACAAATCGGCAATAACGCCATAAACAACAGAATCGATCCTTTTCCCAGCAGCATCCAAAGGAGCATCGCCGTCGTTTATGTGCTTTTTGACAATTGACCCGATACTCAAAACACTCGCGCCGATGCGCTTGATCAACCCTATGCCGATGGCTTCACCGGCGACTTCTATCGAAGCATCCGCAATTTCGATACCAACTTCAGACGCCAGATCTAATGCCTCAACAACAAGCGCACGTTTGCTTGACTTTCGGCGCGCCCATAGTTGTGCTGCAGTGAGGTGAGGAAGCAAGTCTTCCAGGCCGTTGAAGACAGTATTACCGGGGTTGGGGCCATCGGCAACTGCAAGACCCCACCAGACAAAATTCGAGGTTGCGCTGTAGTTGAACTGGTTGTTCTCGGCTTCTGGCATCACCGCAACGCGTTCAGCTAACCGAGCATAGTCATCAGGCCAATAATGTTCCGGATCACATTCCGTTGTCAGGTGTCGATACAACTCCATTGCTAACCGGGTTTTACCCAATCCTCTTTCCGCGTGGATCATCACTACGCGGTTAATTGGTTTTTCCACTGGTTTGCCGGGTTTTAGCTGCCTCGCGGCTTCTGCGACTTCTTCATAGGCACTCTTCAGCCGTTCTAAGTCGGCATGGCGATTCTCGCCGCAAAAGCTAAGTTCTTGCACGCTAAACCCTCTGATTAATCATTAGGAGCGAGAGCACCGCCACCTCTTCAGAAGTGCTATCGCAAGGAAAACGTTTATTTTATTGAACTCTTGCACGGCCTTGATGTCTTAACAAAACTTTTTGAGAACCTCCCAGAAAATGCAATGTTGAGGAAGTGTTCATGACAATTCCCGCACATTTCTGTTGACCAAGTACAGAAGGTGTGTGCCTTGTTTCGTTTTCCAAAAACTCTATGGCGACTAAACAAGCTCGAAAGTTATTACACCTAACTGGATTGCTGCACCCGCATCCAAAGTCAAAATGTGCCATTCCTGATTTTCATTGCTGTCGCTAAGCGCGGTTCGGACGTTCGTTTCTGGAGAGGCAAAGGCGGCTCAGTCCCGCTCAGCTGCTATTTAGCGTCGGGCTCTGAACGTCCGGTTTGCGCGGTTTGCAACGCGCTGAGAGCAAAGCCACAAAGTGCGGTGGAGGTCTGCTTTGGGCTGAGGGTGTGTGAAAACTCTGGCCCACGAGCTCTCTCGTCGTGCTCGTTTTAAGCGCCTGTGTAAAAGCTCTCCCAGAAGCGCCAGAGAATGCACATAGAGGGTGCTTTCGTCGTATTTTGCTAGACCGTCAGAGTTTTCACACAGCCTCGGCTCAGAGCAGTCATTTGACATATTCAGTAGGACATTAACGCGGTTCTAACAGCCTAGTGCCTCCTGCGCGGACAGAGCGGACCTCTGGCGAGCAATTTCCAACTAGTTTTTCCGGCTCAGAGCCAACGTAAACAAAACGGCCAATTGTCATCTTTTTGGATATGCGAAAAAGGCGCTGCGAGATTTATCGAACTTATGATTGTGCCAATTATCGCGCAACGACGCATAGGTGATGATACGTGATTGAGATTTCGGAAGGTTGGGATCGCGCACGTAGACAACTTGCTCTGTGTCATTAAACCCCATCAACACAAAAGTGTGACCAGCATCTTGATGGACTTCAATCAACACCGGCAACCCCTTTTCAGATGTCGCTTGATCCTGTTGAGGCCGGAAGCAAATCCCGAGCTGGTGCGTGGATAGCTCTGTATCTTCCACCTATAACCAACTTTTCCAAGTGCGTAGTTCATGTCACGCCAATATGTAAAGTCTTTGTTTCGCTGGCTTATTGGCTTGTGGCCTTCCGCTAAGGCCTTGAGTTGTCGTGGATCGGCAGCATCACCAAAATAGCGAAGAACCATCGCCGCAGATGTTGGCACACAGAGATTAGGTCCCTGACGAATATGGGGCACATCCAAACGTACAATCGTTTCAGAAACCTGCGGCGAAGGAAGCTTTCGGTGAGAAATTGAGCCTTGTTTCCAACTGATTTCTGCGCTCGAATATGTCGCCCAACACAGAGAGGTAACGAAAATCAACAAAGCTGATAGTAGGCCTGACCTTTGAAAGTGCATTCAATACCTCAATCTATTCAATTTCCACAACAAACGAGTTAGTGTTTCCCCAATAATCTCCCCACTTGTTGGAAAACCTAGGTGTTTCACTGTTCCGATTGCGCCTAACGTTCATATACACGGTGGTATACTCTTCATTGTTCCAATTGTTTGGTTGCCTGGAAGCCAGTTAGTAAATCCGACTTCCTCGCCACTGTCCCATGTCCAACCACTAGATGGTTCTTTAGAGTTCTCGATTTGGATCAAGCCTATTGTCGGGCCAATCCACGACGTTCCGATGCCGTCCATATGCCAATAAGCAGGATCACGCGAAACCAAGTCCGAAATATATCCGTTTTCTTCTTTTGTGCTAATCGAGGCTAAATAGCCGTTTGCTTGATCGGCGAAGGCTTTTGCTTCGAGCCATGAAACTAGCGTCGGCGGCTGTGCTACAACATATAGGTGATGATTGAAGTAGCCATATGTAAGCCGCATCCCTTCGAGAGCTACTGAAGCTTGAACCAATCTCGGATCAGAATTCTTTAAAGACAGAAGTTCTGGAGAGAGCTTTCGGCTGACCTCCTGCGCTTCAGTAAGTTCACCTACGAGTGTTTCCGAGACGTGATTTGTAACGGAAAGTGCCTCGAGTGTCTCATTGTCAAGAATACCGGTATCAGTGATGCCAATCGACTTTTGGTAGTCAGCGACTGCATTTCTGAAGCTTTGACTCACTTGTCCCGGCATGTAGTCGTCTAAAATACCCAGATCTTGCAACTTTTCCTGTGCGCTCAAAATTGTTTGCTCTAGTTGGTTTGATGGGGAGAGCGATTCCGGCCACAAAACAAAGTAGCCAACAACCCGCAGGCGCTGAATAGACCGACTAGAAAAAGCGAATATACTATCTGAGTTAGGGAACGCTTTTGAACTCCAAGTTTTCCCCCTTTGGGATTTACTGCGTATACTCGAACGGGAGTAGCTATGTTTTTTAGTTTTTGAGTACCAAGAGGTAGATAAGTGACTTCAACTTGGTTTTTGAGCAAATCGTACGCAGTTCCAGAGACAACCAACCCGCCAGGTTCAGCTAAGCTTTCGAGCCGTGCTGCGATGTTGACTCCGTCTCCGTAGAAATCACCATCATCATAGATCACGTCTCCTAGGTTTATGGCCATCCTATAAGCAATTCGCTTTTCCTTTGGGAATGACTCCTCGCGAGTTTCAATTTCCTGTTGGATAACGACGGCACATTGAACGGCTTGAACGACAGACGAAAATTCTGCGAACCAACCATCTCCTGTGAATTTTATGAACTTTCCATTGAAAGCGGCAGTCGTAGGTTCAACAATTTCGAGCCGATGCCGCTTTTGTCGGGTTATTGTGCCGGTTTCGTCCAGTTCGACCAAGCGACTAAAGCTAACCATATCGGTTGCTAGAATGGTAGAAACTCGACGGTCCAAACTGTGTCTTTCTACAAGTCAGGTTCTTGATAAAATTTTTCAACATCAAACCGAATAACTGCCTGTGCGTCAACTAGGGGCTTCACATTGAACTCTAGACATGTTCGGGTGAATCTTGACATGCTTCCCGTTTTTTAATTGGGCTTATTATGTTTGCATGCAGGTTGAAGAAACGACCAATTTCCCTCTATCCTGATGGTCCGCTTTGTCGCTCATTCTACTAGTTTGTTCGGTCCGCAGCATGTCCGCCATCAGCACCCATGGAACAGACTAGGTTGATTGCGTAGCGGAGGATTTCAGGCTCATCGTAACCATCAGAGAGTGGAGATGAGAATGAAATCCGGGAAACAGAAAGCGTCAGTAGAGAGAGTTGTCAAAGACATCCGCAGGAAGACACGGCGCCAGCATTCGGCAGAGGAGAAGATCCGTATTGTGTGTCCGTCATCGAATGATTTGGAACACGAGCGTTTGATTGGCTTAGGAGGATCAGGCTCGCCGTAGTTTCAATCTACGCCGCGTTCTGATGATGCAGCAAGCGGCGTTTCTGGATTGTCTGGTGTTTGATTTCCTTTCTGCGTCTGAGGATTGTTTCGGCTCGACCGAAATAGACATCGGCGGGTGTCAGATTGCTGATGCTCTCGTGGTATCGGTTGTGGTTGTAGTGATTGATGAAGTCGCCGATGGCCTGTTCGAGCGCTCCTGGCAGATAGTAGTTTTCCATCAGGACACGGTTCTTCATCGTCTGATGCCATCGCTCAATCTTGCCCTGGGTCTGCGGATGGTTGGGCGCCCCGAACATGATCCATACCCTGCTCATCCAGCCATTTCGCCAACTCGCCAGAGATGTAACTGCTGCCGTTGTCGCTGAGCAGCCGGGGCTTGTGGGCAACGGTGACACTGTCACAACCTGATGCAGCCAAAGCGTCTTCCAGTGTTCCTGTGACATCGTCAGCTTTCATCGTGGTGCAAAGGCGCCAAGAGACAACGTAACGGCTGTAATCATCCAGGATCGTAGACAGGTAGAACCAGCCCCAACCGATGACTTTGAGATAGGTGAAGTCGGTCTGCCAAAGCTGGTTCGGCCGCACAGTCTTCTCATGGAATTCATCCGCCGCTTTGATGGTGATGCAGGCTGGGCTAGTGATCAGATCTTGTGCCTTCAGAAGCCTGTAAACACTGGCCTCAGAAACGAAGTAGCGCCTGGTGTCGGTGAACCGCACCGCAAGCTCGCGGGGCGATAACTCGGGTTCTTCCAGAGCCAGTTCCACGATCTGCTTGCGCACCTTGTCGGGGATGCGGTTCCAAACCCTACGGCCGAGAATGGCGATCCTCAAGCCCGGCCTCGCCGAAAGACAGATACCTGTCGTACCAGCGGTAGAAGGTCGTTCTGGGAATGCCGAGCTTTTCCAGTGTGCGTTTGATCGGCAGGTGCGAACCGTCAACCAGCCGGATGATCTCAAGCTTTTCGGATGCGGGATATCTCATTCGTCGTCTCCACCATCCTCGAACATGCTTTTTTTGAGCAGCCGGTTCTCAAGGGTCAGGTCGGCGACTACCTCTTTCAGCGCCGACGATTCCGCTCTCAAATCCTTCACCTCAGAGCTGGTAGCCTGGCGTGCGGTATCGCCAGCCAACCGCTTCTTACCGGCCTCAAGGAACTCTTTCGACCAGCTGTAATACAGGCTCGTAGCTATTCCTTCACGGCGACACAGCTCCGCTATGCTGTCTTCACCACGAAGCCCATCCAACACAATACGGATCTTCTCCTCTGCCGAATGCTGGCGCCGTGTCTTCCTGCGGATGTCTTTGACAACTCTCTCTACTGACGCTTTCTGTTTCCCGGATTTCATTCTCATCTCCACTCTCTGATGGTTACGATGAGCCTGAAATCCTCCGCTACGCAATCAACCTAGTCTGTTCCATGGGTGCTGATGGCGGACACCCGAAAGTCGCGTTGATCGCTGCGTGTAACCTGCTGATTATCCTGGGATCGGTATTGTTTGAGGCCTCACGGATCGCCTGGAGCCAGCCAATTTCGTTTCTATTAACGGGTTCGCCAAATACTTCCACAACCGCCTCAGCTGCTGCCCGGCCAATCGCCTGTTCCAGCGCAAACTGCATGTCTTCTCTTTAGCGATACTAAGGTTGGGGATGTGCGGAAGGAAACGCGGGATGTTCAACATCTTTATTTTTTGTTGAACATCAGGCATGCTCAACAAAAATTGAATCTGTTGAACACAGCAGGGATAAAGATGTTCACGCACCACTCATCCATAGCGCATGCTGCCTATCACGACCTTCTGCGGTCCTTGCAGGACGATGCTGTTTCGGACATCCGGGGCATCCCCACGCGTGTCGAACGAAACGGTAGGACCTACTGGTATGACACTTACCGTATCGGCTCTGATGTCAAGAAGCGCTACATCGGTGAGGACAGCGAAGACTTGCAGGGAAGGTTGGAGCAGCACAAGGCTTTGAAGGCTCGCCAGGAAGAGCGACGCCGTAGCCGGACACGCCTCGTGCGGCTTCTCAGAGCTGAAGGTTTTCTGGGCTTGGATGCGGCGACAGGCAGCATGCTTTCGGCGATGGCGGCGTCCGGTGTATTTCGTCTCGGAGGCACCATTGTGGGCACCCATGCCTTTCGCCTCTACGAAGGTGCCTTGGGTGTCCGTTTCGACATGGATATGGCGGCTCACACCGATGACATCGACATCGCTAGCTTCTCAAGATTGTCACTGGTGCTGGAGGATGCCGCATTCCCACCACTTGAGAATGTGTTCGGCGATTTTGACTTCGCTCCGCAGCCCAGTCTCAAGGCTGGTCGCACCTGGCGCTGGAAACAGACGCGCGGCGATACACTCGTCGAGTTTCTCACGCCATCCTTCGGTGAGGATGAAAGTGTGCGCGAACTGCCTGCTTTGGGTGTGGATGCACAAGGGCTGCACCATTTGAACTACCTGATCGCAGAACCGATCAAAGCTGCTGTCACTTACCGTAGTGGCGTATTGGTGCAGATCCCGCAGCCCGAGCGTTATGCCATCCACAAGCTGATCGTTGCAGATCGTCGTCTCGGCGAAGAAAGCCTCAAGGCTGAAAAAGATCGGCGTCAGGCAGCGTTCCTGATTGACGTGCTTGCTGAAGATCGGCCCGATGAGTTGCAGGACGCCTACGAAGATGCTCTCTCTCGTGGCCCTAAGTGGCGCTCCCGGATCAAAGCCAGCCTGAGCCGGATGCCAAAGATACAGCGCCTGCTACAAGAACAGTAAGGAGCGCGCGATAGTAGACAGTTCTCCTTGGTTCAATGAACCTGTCGAACCGGGGCAGGACTGGTTGGATTGGTAAAGCTGCCTGAAAATCAGCGCTTCTATGACCTAAAATCAATGGCTTGGCCATCTACACCGATCTTCGGGAGGCAGGGACCGGAGGTTCGAATCCTCTCATTCCGACCAATAAAACAAGGCGCCCACAGGGCCGCCTGCCCATTCCGCTACGTAGTCGGACAAAGCTGCCTTTCGTGCCTCCACGAGGGCAGCACGTAGGCTCGCCTCTACGAAGTTGCCTTGGGTGTCCGTTTCGACATGGGTATGACAGCTCATACCGATGACATCGACATGGCGGATCCTCCGTTTTCCCAAATACAACGCGGACGACTTCAGCGAGGGAGGATCGACGGCAAGCACCTCTTCTACGGTATATTTAGTGGTCCATCGCGCTTCTTCCTCGGTCGGGGCTGTATTACGCACCCCCGGTCTTATGGAAGCGAACCACTGCGGTTGGAAAGGACCATTTGGTGCGAAACAGAGACTAAACAATGTCGATAACAGTAGGTTTCTCTACGACGTTAAGTCAGCGGATCAGTACGATATAGGCGAATTTTGGTGCCGCCATGGTCAACGATCGGTCCCGGTGGCAACATCGGAAGGCGGGTGGCGCGTGCAAGTCCCGGGGTTGTGGTAACGATGCCGACGCGCCAGCCTAGGAAGCGGCTCATTAATACCTTTCCCAATGTGCCATAAAGCGAGCGCAGTCGCTTTTCATCGCCAATTCTGGCCCCGTAAGGAGGATTCACGATCACGAGGCCTTCAGGTCCTTCAGGTGGTTTGATGTCGCTGATCGAGCGGTGTTGAAAACGGGTGACATTGGAGACACCGGCGCGATCTGCGTTGGTAGTTGCGGCCTCAATGGCACCTGCATTGCGATCAGAGCCGAAATAGATCGACTCCAGTGCGGGTGCTGCCGGATTTTGTCGCAGATCCTGCCAGGTATTCCGGTCAAATGATGCCAGATATTCGAACGCAAAGGTGCGGGTCCGACCGGGATTCAGGCCGAGAGCAATCTCAGCCGCTTCAATCGGGAAGGTGCCAGATCCGCACATGGGGTCTAGAACCGGTTCGGATCCGTCAAACCCGCATTCGCGCAAGAACATTGCGGCCATGGTTTCGCGCATTGGGGCTTTTGCAACGGCGGGTTTATGGCCGCGCTTATGCAGTGGCTCGCCTGAACTGTCGACTGAAAATGTGCAGATATCCTTTTCGATCGCAGCAGAACCCTTATGGGAGCTTCGGTTGAGATCGGAGCGCCCAGCGTTTCGGATATCGCCCTCTCGACACGCTGACGCGCTGCGCCCGCGTGATAGATGCGGGATTTCCGACTGGTGGCTTCGACTTTGATCGGTACGTTCGGGCGAAAATGTTCTGCCCATGGAAACTTGCGCGCTCGTTTGTCCAGCTGCGCCAGATGAACCGCTGGGAAACTGCCCAGGCGAACCAGAACCTGCCCCACGCAGCTGCAGATTGCGCGCCAGACCTCGGGCCAGTCACCGCGGCATGTCACGCCTCCGGGGGTGATGCGTGCGCCGGCAAAGCCGCGTTCACGAGCTTCGGCGCATAAGGGGGCTTCGAGGCCCGGTGTGGCGACAAGAAATATCTCGAGATCTTCAGTATTTTCCATCTCGGATGCTTACACCGGATGATCTGCGGACGCGACTGGCAAATTCCGCGACGCAATTCGCTGGCATTTTGACGCAATTCCAACGAAAGTGGTGCCTGCATGCCAGTTTCAGCGGTAACAGGTTTGCGTTTCGAGCCACGCTTGCGTAAAGGAGCGTGGATTGAAGTTGCGCCTGCGCGCGCGACCGGTGTCTTGGATGCGTGTCAACGCATCGCGCCCCATTGCCGGGTGCGGACATACCAAAGCAACAGCCCGGATTTCGGGGCGCAGGGAAGAAGGCTTGGAAGAACAGAGCGACATGCAGACTTTCAAACTCAAAAGGGCTAAACCTGCCGGTTGAGGGCGCGCCCGAACAGAAAATCCAGCCGGGGCCCGAGTTCTCGTCGGTCGCGGTTCTGGGAGGAGACTATATCGGTCTCAAGCCCAAAATGCTGGTGCAAGAGGGCGATGCGGTCCAACGTGGCACTCCGCTATTCTGTCATAAGGATGCGCCTGATGCGATGATGGTTGCGCCGCTGACCGGCAAGGTCGTGGCGATCAATCGCGGGGCGCGCCGAATATTGCAGAGTGTCGTGATCGAGGTCTCTGATGCCAATGATGGTGGCGTGGATTTCTCGGGCATCGGAGACTCCGAGACCGCCGAAGGTGTCGCGGCCAAGCTGTGCGCCGCCGGGCTGTGGACGTCTTTCCGCACACGCCCCTATTCGAAGATGCCTGAGCCGGGCACCAAGCCCGCTGCGATTTTCGTGACCGCGATGGATAGTGATCCGCTGGCAGGCGATGCGGCATTGATCATTTCAGATGCCGGTGAAGCGTTTGCAGAAGGTCTCGCAGCCGTCTCAAAGCTGACTGAAGGCACGACTTATCTGTGCCAGCAAGAGGGAGCATCGGTTCCCGGAGCAGATTTACCGGGCGTTGAAGCTGCTGCGTTTTCCGGGCCGCACCCTCGGGTCTGGTGGGAACGCACATTCATTTCCTCGAGCCACTGGCCGGGGACAAGCAGGTTTGGACCGTTGGCTATCAGGACGTGATCGCGATTGGTCGCCTGATGCAGACCGGTCATCTGGACCAGAATATCGTGATTGCGCTGGCAGGGCCGGGGGCACGTCAACCGCGCCTGATCCGCACCGTGATGGGCGCATCGACCGATGACCTGACCCGAGACGAAGTATCTGTCGACGGTACCGCGAGGATTATCTCGGGTTCGATCTTGTCCGGGCGGCATGCTGAAGGGCCGACAGCCTATCTCGGCCGTTTCGCGCGACAGATCAGCATTATTCGTGAAGACCATGATCAAATCCCGATGGGTTGGATCGTCCGATGCCGTCCAAATACTCGGTACAGCCTGTTTTGGGCTCGGCCTTTGCCAAGAAGCTCTATGCGTTCACCTCGAACCTGAACGGTGGCCGCCGCGCCATGGTGCCGACGGGCGTGTTCGAAGAGCTGATGCCGCAGGATTATCTGCCCACACAATCGCTGCGCGCGCTCTTGGTGATGGATACCGATACCGCGCAGGCACTGGGTGCGTTGGAGTTGGACGAAGAAGATCTGGGCCTTGTGGGCTTTGCCTGCCCGGCAAAATATGAATACGGGCTGGCGCTGCGCGACTGCCTCACCAAGATTGAAAAGGAGGGCTGATCCACATGGGTTTGCGCAGCTTCTTCGATCGGATTGAGCCGAACTTTACCAAAGGCGGCAAGTACGAGAAGTATTTCCCCATCTATGAGATGGTGGAGAGCTTTATCTACACTCCGAAAACCGTCACGACTGTCGCGCCGCATGCGCGCTCTTACGTAGATATGAAGCGGATCATGACCTATGTCGTGATCGCTACGATCCCTTGTATCCTTTGGGGGATGTACAACACCGGCTATCAGGCGAATTCAGCCATTGCCGCGTTGGGACCAGATTCAGCGACCGGCTGGCGGATTGCGATCCTGCAGATGTTCGGGATCTCGCTGAACCCTGACAGCATATTCGCCAATGTGATGCATGGATTGATGTATTTCTTACCGATTTACATCACCACGTTGGTGGCAGGCGGTATCTTCGAGGTCATCTTCGCCACCGTAAGGGGCCATGAGGTGAACGAAGGTTTCCTTGTTACTTCAATGCTTTACACACTGATTATGCCTGCGACCGCGCCTTTGTGGCAGGTTGCATTGGGGATCATATTCGGTGTCGTGATCGGCAAGGAAGTGTTTGGCGGCACAGGTAAAAACTTCCTGAACCCAGCTCTGGTGGGGCGTGCGTTCCTGTACTTCGCCTATCCCGCACAAATGTCGGGAGATTCGGTCTGGACCCCGGTTGATGGCTTCTCCGGCGCGACCGCGTTGGGCATTACTGCGGCTGAGGGCGTTCAGGCGCTGGCGGCTGATGGGATCACCGGGCCAACGCCTTCTTCGGGCAAATCCGGCAGCTTTGGTGAGACATCGACGCTGGCTTGTATGATCGGTCTGGCCTTCCTGCTGACGACCAAGATTGCCAATTATCGCCTGATCGTGGGCTGTCTGGCAGGTACGATCGGCTTCACGCTGCTGCTGAACCTGATCGGATCGGACACCAACCCGATGTTCGCGATGCCCTGGTACTGGCACATCGTTCTTGGGGCTATGCCTTCGGCTTGGCGTTCATGGTAACCGAGCCCGTCTCGGCCAGCCACACCAACATGGGCCGCTACATCTATGGCGCGCTGATCGGTATCATGGTTGTGATGATCCGCGTCATCAATCCGGCTTTCCCCGAGGGTATGATGCTGGCAATCTTGTTCGGAAACGTTTTTGCGCCGCTGATCGACTATTTCGTCGTCCAGGCCAACATCAAACGGAGGGCGCGTCGCCATGTCTGATACGCAATCCAACGAACCCAAAGGCGCGATCGCCAAATTTCTAGCGGCTTCGCCGGACTCGGTTGGCAAGACGATCTTTATTGCCGTAGCCGTCTGCCTTGTTGCCTCGATGGTCGTGTCCGCCGCTGCGGTCAGCCTGCGCCCGGTGCAGGAAGTCAACCGACTGAAGGATAAACAGGTCAACGTTCTGCAGGTCGCCGGCATCTACGAACCGGGCATTGACGTGACCGAGGCATTCGCCGCCTTTGAACCGCATGTACTGGAACTGTCTACCGGTGATTTCGTAGACGATCAGTTCGACCCGACCACCTTCGATGATATCGCCGCTGCCAGCGATCCAGAACTGAGCGTCGCTCTGGATGATGACCCGGCAGGGATCGGACGCAAGTCTAAATACCGCGTGATCTATCTTTTGCGTGATGACGCAGGCGCGCTGGACAAGGTAATCCTGCCGCTTCACGGTTATGGCCTGTGGTCTACGCTCTATGGCTTCATCGCGCTGGAAAACAATGGCAACGATATCTTTGGCCTTCAGTTCTATCAGCACGGCGAGACACCCGGTCTGGGTGCCGAAGTGGACAACCCACGCTGGAAAGCGCTGTGGAACGGCAAGAAGCTGCGTGACGATGCAGGTGATCTGCAGATTACCGTTGCCAAGTCGCAACCCGCAGCAGGTCCTGATTTCTATGTCGACGCGCTGGCAGGCGCCACGCTGACCTCGGTCGGTGTCGATAACCTGGTGAAATTCTGGATGGGCGACGCGGGCTACGCCCCGTTCCTGGCCAAACTGCAAGCAGGAGAGCTCTGATGTCTCAGACCAAGAAAGAGATGCTGGTCGACCCGCTTGTCGACAACAACCCGATCACGCTGCAGGTGCTGGGCATCTGTTCGGCGCTGGCGGTGACCTCGTCACTGCAGGTATCGATGGTGATGGCGCTGGCGGTGATCTTCGTGACCTCGTTCTCGTCCTTCTTCATCTCATGCCTGCGCAATCAGATCCCGGGTTCGATCCGGATCATCGTGCAGATGGTGATCATCGCGTCTTTGGTGATCCTAGTAGACCAGATCCTCAAGGCCTATGCATTTGAAATTTCCAAAACACTGTCGGTCTTCGTCGGCCTGATCATCACCAACTGCATCGTGATGGGCCGCGCCGAGGCCTTTGCGATGAAGAACCCCCCGGTCGCGTCTTTCATCGACGGTATGGGTAACGGAATGGGCTATGGCCTGATCCTGCTGCTGGTCGGCTTCATTCGTGAGCTGTTCGGGGCCGGGTCGTTGTTCGGTGTCACCATTCTGGAGACCGTCAACAATGGTGGCTGGTACGTGCCCAACGGCATGCTGCTGCTGCCCCCATCGGCGTTCTTCATCATCGGTCTGATCATCTGGGCCTTCCGCACATGGAAGCCGAACCAGGTGGAAGAGCGTGAATACAAAATCCAGCAGGTAGAGGCCCACTGATGGAAGGTCTGATTTCACTGGCCGTAAAGGCCATCTTTGTCGAAAACCTTGCGCTGAGCTTCTTTCTGGGGATGTGTACCTTCATCGCCGTGTCGAAGAAGATCTCGACCGCGCTGGGTCTGGGGATTTCGGTCATGGTCGTGCAGGCCATCACCGTGCCTGCTAACAACCTGCTGCTGAACTATCTTCTTAAACCGGGCGCGTTGGCATGGGCCGGGTTCCCGGATGTGGACCTGACCTTCCTTGGCCTGATTTCGTATATCGGCGTGATTGCGGCGATGGTTCAGATCCTAGAGATGGTGCTCGATAAGTATTTCCCGCCGCTCTACAACGCGCTGGGGATCTTCCTGCCGCTTATCACGGTGAACTGCGCCATCCTCGGCGGTTCGTTGTTCATGGTCGAGCGCGACTACAACTTTGCCGAGGCGGCGACTTACGGTCTGTCTTCCGGCTTTGGTTGGGCGTTGGCGATCACCGCGATGGCGGGTGTTCGGGAAAAGCTGAAGTACTCTGATATTCCCGATGGTCTGCAGGGTCTTGGCATTACCTTCATCACCGCTGGACTGATGGCGATGGCCTTCATGTCCTTCTCCGGCGTGAAACTGTAAGGAGGGCGGAATGGAGACCCCCTAGGCGTCGCCCTTTTACCGTCATCGTTCTGGCCTTGGTGGCCATCATCATGGCGGCGCGGTCTAAGCTGGTATCGACTGGCAACGTGAACATTACCATTAATGGTGAGAAAACCATTTCGGTCCCGGCGGGTGGCAAGCTGCTGCAAACGTTGGCAGCAGAGAAATTGTTCGTGCCCTCCGCCTGCGGCGGTGGCGGTACATGTGCACAATGTCGCGTGCGCGTGCATTCCGGCGGTGGATCGATCCTGCCGACCGAAGAAAGCCATATCACCAAACGCGAAGCGTCGTGCGGTGACCGGCTATCCTGTCAGGTTGCGGTCAAGCAGGACATGGACATTGAAGTTCCCGAAGAGGTCTTCGGCGTCAAGAAATGGGAATGCACCGTTCGCTCGAACGAGAATGTGGCGACCTTCATCAAGGCTCTGACGCTGGATCTGCCTGAAGGCGAAGATGTGAACTTCCGCGCCGGTGGTTATATCCAGATCGAAGCGCCTGCGCACCAGTTGGCCTATACCGATTTCGATGTTGAAGAAGAGTATCGGGAAGACTGGGATCGTTTCAATCTGTGGCAGTACAAATCCGTCGTCGCCGAACCGATTGAGCGCGCCTATTCGATGGCCAACTACCCGGACGAGAAGGGCATGATCATGCTGAACGTCCGCGTGGCTTCACCCCCTCCGGGGTCCGAAGGTATCCCGCCGGGTCAGATGTCGTCGTATATCTTTAACCTGAAACCGGGCGATATGGTCACAATCTCGGGCCCGTTTGGCGAGTTCTTTGCTCGCGAGACCGAGAAAGAGATGGTCTTCATCGGTGGTGGTGCCGGTATGGCCCCGATGCGCAGCCACATCTTCGATCAGCTCAAGCGCCTTGAAAACCGCAACCGCAAGATCAGCTTCTGGTACGGTGCGCGCTCGAAAAAAGAGATGTTCTTTGTCGAGGATTTCGACACTCTGGCCAAAGAGTTCGACAATTTCGAATGGCACGTCGCCTTGTCGGATGCCCAGCCCGAGGATGACTGGAAAGGTTATACCGGCTTTATCCACAACGTGCTGTTCGAGGAATACCTGAAGAACCACCCCGCGCCGGAAGATTGCGAATACTATATGTGTGGCCCGCCAATCATGAACCAGTCGGTCATCAACATGCTGCTGGATTTGGGCGTGGACCGCGAAGATATCATGCTCGACGATTTCGGCGGGTGATACCAAAAAACCGGCGCTTCAGGCGCGGTTTTTTCTTCTCGGCTACGGTGAAGGATTACAAACGCAGATCGCTTGCCTCTATCGGCAAGCAGGATTTGACGTCGAACAAAACGCTTTGGTCTTTGCCATATCTTCGAATTTCGCTTGGATCGAGCGCCAGGTATTCGCGATGCGCAACGGCCACCACGATGCCGTCATACGTTCCGGAATGGGCCTTATCGATCAGCGATATACCGTATTCATCGAACGCTGATTGCGGGTCGGCATGCGGATCATGCACATCCACTGCAACGCCGTAGTCCTGCAATTCGGTCACGATATCGATCACTCGGGTGTTGCGCAGATCGGGGCAGTTTTCCTTGAAGGTTAGCCCCAACACCAATACGCGCGCCGCGCTGACATTGATGCCTTCGCGGGTCATCCGTTTGACGAGTTGTGAAACGACATAACTGCCCATGCCATCGTTCAGGCGCCGCCCTGCCAGTATGATTTGAGGGTGATGACCAACGGCTTCGGCCCTGTGGGTCAGGTAGTAGGGGTCGACGCCGATGCAATGCCCGCCGACCAGTCCGGGTCGGAAGGGCAGGAAATTCCATTTGGTGCCCGCCGCGCGCAGCACGGCGTCGGTGTCGATCCCCAGACGACCAAAGATCATCGCCAATTCGTTCACCAGCGCGATGTTCAGATCACGCTGCGTGTTCTCGATGACCTTTGCGGCCTCGGCGACGCGAATGCTCTCGGCTTTGTGGGTCCCGGCGGTGATGATCCGCGCGTAAAGGGTATCGACCAGATCCGCGACCTCGGGTGTGGAGCCAGAGGTGACTTTGCAGATATCGGCGATCCGATGAGTTTTGTCACCGGGGTTAATCCGTTCTGGACTGTACCCCGCAAAGAAATCGCGATTGAATGTCAGGCCCGAGACCTGTTCCAGCACCGGCACGCAATCATCTTCGGTGGCGCCGGGGTAAACGGTGGATTCGTAAATCACTAGATCGCCGGGCTTTAGCACTGCGCCAACCGTTTCAGATGCGCTGAGCAATGGGGCAAGATCAGGCTGTTTGCCCGCAGTAATCGGCGTGGGGACCGTCACGATGAAGGTATCACATGTGGCCAGATCCGCCGCGTCGGTGGTGAAGGTCAATCCATCTGCCGCGCTCAGCTCAGCAGGTTCAACTTCAAGCGTCGTATCTTCTCCGGCACGAAGCGCGGCAATCCGCTCGGCATTGATGTCGAACCCCAGCACTGGCCCGATCCTGCCGAAAGCCACTGCCAGCGGCAGGCCGACATAGCCGAGGCCGATCACAGCAATCTTGCGGGCATTCGGGTCGGTTTCAAACATGCCGGTCACTCAGATCATTTCCCGTAATATTCTCGGAACCACTTGACGAATTGCGCAACGCCGTCCTTGAAGTCGGTCTGCGGACGATATCCGGTCAGGCGTTGCAGCAATGCGCTATCAGCCCAAGTCGCCGGCACATCGCCCATTTGCATGGGCATGTAATTCCGGATGGCTTTCTGGCCAATCGCGTCTTCGATGGCTTCGATGAAATCCATCAGACGCACTTTATCGCCGTTCCCGATATTCACCACACGATGCGGTGCGACGGGGGACAGGCTGTCTCCTTCTTCGATCTCATCGCGGTCCGAGGGGCGCACGGGGGGCACGTCGATCAGTAGCCGGATACCACGCACGAGGTCTTCGACATTGGTGAAATCGCGATACATATCCCCGTGATTGTAGATGTCGATCGGACGACCATCGAGGATCGCATCCACGAATTTGAAAAGCGCAAGATCGGGGCGTCCCCAAGGCCCGTAGACCGTGAAGAATCTGAACATGGTCGTCGGAAGGTCCCAAAGGTGCGCATAGGAATGCGCCATCGCCTCGTTTGCCTTCTTGGTGGCGGCGTAGATCGTCAGCTGATGATCGGCTTTTTCAACCTCGGTGAACGGCATCTCCTCATTTGCCCCATAAACCGAAGAGGTCGAGGCCATCAGCAGGTGGTCGACCTTATGCAGTCGGGCGACCTCCATCACGTTGAACGTACCCACAACGTTCGAGTCGATGTAGCTGCGTGGGTTTTCCAGGCTGTAGCGCACGCCTGCTTGCGCTGCGAGATGTACGATGATCTCGGGCTGGAACTCATCAGCGATTTGCATCAGCTTTTCGTGATCTTCCAGCAGGGCTTCGGTTGCGGTGAAATTCGGGTTTTGCAGCAACATCTGATGCCGCGATGCTTGAGGCTGACATCGTAATAATCCGTCATTCCGTCATAGCCATGTACGCGAAACCCTTCGGACAGCAGCAGTTTGGCCAGATAATAACCGATAAAACCTGCCGTACCCGTGATCAAAACCCGTTTCATGTATCGTACACCGTTGTTCGGAACCTGCCTCTCAGGGATACTTTCCTCGTCGGATCGTCAAGCGGATATTTCAGGTTTCTGATGGGCAGAGGCATTGGGATCAGGATTTGGCGATTGCTGCAACCGGCTTACCGAGTTAGGCATCTGGCCGATGTTGCCGAGATGGATCAAAATTCTTCTGCGCCCGGAATCGGTGCAGACGCAGGGGACTGACCTGTCGACACTGGCCCCTGAGGGCCGGTTTTATGCGGTTGGCGATATCCATGGCAGGCTTGATCTTTTGCAGAGACTTCTGGCCGCGCTGGACGATGCCGTTCCGGTGGTTTTTTTGGGCGACTATGTTGATCGGGGCGATTACAGCGCCAGGTCTTGCGCCATTTGCGTCATCTCAGCACCAGCCGCCACGGCAGGGCGATCTGCCTGAAGGGCAATCACGAAGAGATGTTGCTGAGCTTTCTCGACAACCCGGCCAAGTTTGAACGCGTTTGGATGCATAACGGAGGAACGCAGACGCTGGCCTCGTTCGGTCTGACCAGCACGCTTGATCTGGGGCCGGAAACTAAGGCCGAGAAGTTGAGACACGCGATGGGTGAGCCCTTGTTGGAGTGGCTGCGGGAACGCCCGCTGCACTGGACCTCCGGCAATATTACCGCGGTTCACGCGGCAATGGACCCAACAAAACCGGTCGAGGCGCAGATGCCTCGGACCTGCCTGTGGGGCCATCCGAATTTCCCCGCGAAGGCGCGCAGGGACAGACAGTGGGTCATTCACGGGCACACAATCATTGATGAGCCATGCGTGCGGGGCAGGGTCGTTTCAATTGATACGGGCGCGTTTGCGACAAACCAGCTTACGGCGGCCGAAATCTCGGATGGGACCATCCGGTTCATTTCGACCAACCGCTCAGGGATCGTATGTAGCTTGGCCTGAGCCTTTAGCCGACGATCATCTGCTTCATCTTGAGCGCTTCGTACTCCAGCTCTTTCAGGCGGAAATGCACCACGTCTCCGATGGTAATAACGCCGCGCAGGTTGCCATCGGTTAGCACCGGCATGTGGCGGAACCGTCCTTCGGTCATGGTTTTCAGCACATCGTTCAGAAGATCTTCGGGGCGCAGGTTTTGACCTCGGTCGTCATCAGATCAGACACCGATTGCGGCAATGTCTGACCCGGTGTCTCGGCCATACGGCGTACGATGTCACGTTCAGACAAAATGCCCTGCAGTGCGCCGTTCTGGTCCGTTACAACCACGGCACCGATATGTTTGTCGCGCAGGATATCGACAACCGAATGTATCGTGTCGTTCGGGCGCACCGCAAATACTGCATCCCCTTGCCTTCCAGCAGTTTCGCAACCGTCGAATGGGTCTGTGACAGGTTGGTTTCAACCGACTGACTGCGGGTTGTCGACGCGGCCTTGTCGCCACGTGTAGGGGGCTGGTAAGAGCTTGGGGCCATGGGCGGTCTCCTCTGTCTTGGGATATCTCTGTTCTGTCCACCTTAACGAAGGGGCAGCCGCTGTATAGGGTGCAAATTTGCAGACCGGCGTAACCCGGCCACTTTACAAGGAAATTCGATCACGTGAGCGAACTGTACCTGACCCCGCCCATAGCCGCGTTGATCTTCTTTTTTGTAGTTGTCTGCGGACACAATTTTCGCATGGCCTGGAAGCAGCAACTCCCCGGCTGGCAGAGGCGTGCGTGGGTGTTCGGCGTCCCGGCGGCAATCGGGCTTTTTATGCTGGCCTTTCTGCCGCTCAAGATATGAAGCCGGTTTGACTCTGCGCATGGCCACTGGCATACGCCGGGCACGGATTTTCCAGGAGATCGCCCGATGCGCCATCTGATTGCTCTGGCTTCGCTGCTTTTTGTGACCGGCTGCCTGTTCGATACCGAACCTGATGTAGTTTCGCTGTCGGGTGAGACGATGGGAACGACGTTCAACATCACCGCAATCGGTGACGATCTGGACGAAGCGGCGCTTGGCGAGGCGGTGCAAGAGACGCTGGCGCAGGTCAATGCGCAAATGTCCAATTGGGACCCAAACTCCGAGGTTTCGACCTTTTCCGCCTCAGCCAGCACGGATCCTATGCCGGTTTCTGATGAATTCGCGCTGGTCGTGGAGGCCGCCAACGAGGTTCATGCCAAATCCGAAGGCACTTTTGACGTCACCCTCGGCCCGTTGATCGAACTCTGGGGTTTTGGTCCGCGCAAGCCCGAGGATCCGGTACCTGCAGATGCTGAAATCAACGCCGCTCTGGATCAGGTTGGTCAGGCGCGCCTGCTGACTCTGGATCGGGCGTCGGGGACGCTGGCCAAGTCTGAACCGGGTGTAGGGATTAACTTGTCTGCCATCGCCAAGGGCTACGGGATTGATGCGGTTGCCGCCCGGATTCGCGAAGCGGGGATCGAGAATTACATGGTCGAGATCGGAGGCGATCTTGTGGCCATGGGCGAGAATGACAAGGGTGAGGCCTGGCGGATCGAAAAGCCGGAAAGTGCTCAGGCCATTCAGTTGATCGTATCTCTGGATAATCTCGGCATGGCGACCTCGGGCGATTACAAGAATTTCTTCGAACAGGATGGCGTTCGCTATTCCCACATCATCGACCCGACGACCGGGCGCCCGATCACGCATCGCACCACTTCGGTTACGGTTCT
>NZ_JBQFJL010000001.1:2737500-3473166 GCF_056536265.1 Ruegeria sp. AH3 | reverse complement strand
CAACGCCGTCTCGATCCCGGCCTCGTTGCGTGGCAAAGTGGATGCCTGCACCATCATGTTCCCCTTGCGCCTGAGGCTTACAGCATTGCGGGCACGACCTGATCTGGCGGACGGTGACCATCCTCGAAGGTCTTGATGTTGATGATCACCTTCTCACCCATCTCGATCCGCCCTTCCAGAGTTGCCGAGCCCATATGCGGCAGCAACACCACGTTGGGCAGTTGCCGCAGTCGCGGGTTCACATCGGTGCCGTGCTCATACACGTCCAATCCGGCCCCAGCGATTTCACCCGCACGGATCATGCGGGTCAGTGCGTTTTCGTCGATCACCTCGCCACGCGACGTGTTCACAATCACCGCCGAAGGTTTCATCAGCTTCAGCCGCCGCGCGTTCATCAGGTGGAAAGTCGAAGGAGTCGATGGGCAGTTGATCGAGATGACGTCCATCCGGGCAACCATCTGATCCAGACTGTCCCAATAGGTTGCTTCAAGCTCCTGCTCGATCTCAGGGCGCAGGCGGCGGCGGTTATGGTAATGCACCTGCATCCCGAATGCGCTGGCTCGCCGGGCAACGGCCTGCCCGATCCGACCCATGCCGAGAATACCCAGGCGGCGTCCACCGACCCGGCCGCCAAGCAAAGCTGTCGGTGCCCAGCCCTCCCAATCTCCTTTTTGCATCACGCTCAGCCCCTCCGGGATGCGGCGCGTTACAGAAAGGATCAGCGTCATCGTCATGTCCGCTGTATCATCGGTCAGCACCCGGGCGTATTTGAGACCAGAATGCCGCGCTGCCGGGCGGTTGCCACATCGATATTGTCGACACCGGCTCCATAATTCGCAATCAGGCGCAAATTTTCGCCCGCTTGCCCCAGAATGCCTCCGTCGATTGTGTCGGTGATGGTCGGCACGAGCACATCGGCCTCTTTCACCGCTGCAACCAGCTGATCGCGTGTCATCGGCGAGTCATCGTCGCGCAACCGCACATCGAACAGTTCACTCAACCGGGTTTCCACTGCTTCGGGCAATCGTCGCGTAACGACAACACTCAGACGTTCTCTTGGCACCTCAGCCCTCCTACCGCTTTGCAAATCGCCGCGCGCCATGGCATCGTGGCGCAGGATGACACGGGGCACAAGAACCCCTTGGGCATAGACCCGAGCTTTTTTCGAAACACGGTCAACAGGCAATAAGAGCAGGCAGGCAGTGAGTGCGAGGTTTTCAGTGAAACGCCGTGTGATGACGGTGATTGCCGCATTTGTTTTTGCGTTTGCCACCGGCGCTGTGTCCGCGCAGGACAAACGCGGCCCGGTCACGAATCTGCCGTTGCCACGCTATGTCTCGATGAAAGCTGCCGAGGGCAATGTCCGCCGTGGCCCATCCCTGACCCACCGAATCGACTGGGTGTTCAAACGCCGCGGCATGCCGCTGCAGATCACCGCAGAATATGGAAACTGGCGGAAGGTACAGGACCGCGACGGTGCTGGAGGCTGGGTTCATTATGCCCTGCTGTCAGGGGTGCGAACAGTCCTGGTTGAATCGGACTTGCTGCCTGTCTACGCGACAGCGGACCCTAATTCAAAGGTCAACGCCCATTTCGAAACAGGCGTAGTGGCGCGGCTGGGAACCTGCACCCCCGACTGGTGCCGTATCTCTGCCGGGGGGTTTCGTGGGTGGACGCTCAAAAGCAACCTTTGGGGCGTTGATGCTGCCGAAATCCGCGAATAGCTATTCCGCAGCCTCACCCCCGCCACGCTGAGCCAGCTCCTGATCCAGAAGCAGCAGATTCCAGCGATCCGTACCTGCCGCCTTCACCTTATCGAGAATGGAGGTAAACAAGTCCTCTTCCTCGATCTGTTCGGCCAAAAACCAGTTCAGCATGTTTTGCGTGCTATATTCCTTTTCAGCCTGAGCCAATTCGAACAAAGCGTTGATCTGTCCCGTCACAGTCTGTTCCTGCGATAAGGCCTGCTCCAGCACGTCGACCGGCGACGCATAATCCGAGTGCGGTTTCGCAATCCCTTCCAACTCAATTCGCGCGCCTCGCTTGGCGACAAAATCGAAGATCCGCATCGCGTGTGTTTCCTCTTCGGCCGAATGGCCCCGGAACCAACTGGCAAATCCTGGCAAATCCTGAGCCTCGAAATAAGCCGACATTGCAAGATAGCTGTAGGAAGCGTTCAACTCATTATTGATCTGCTTGTTCAGCGCCTCGGCGACTTTTGGGTTCAGATTCATCGCGTGCTCCTTCCAACTCAGTGGCGTGTGGTTGGAAGATAGTATCAGGGATTGATATCCTCAATGGCGAGGCTTCTTATTTTATAATAATAAACAATACCTTACAATTTTCCTTCTGTAGCTGAGTTTCACCTGCAACTGCATCGGCCGTCTTATCTCGGGCATTGATCTTCCCCTCAAACTCTTCGCGCGCGGGCATAACAGGTAAGCAATGAAGACGCCGATATGGTGTTGAATTATCGGATCACATCCACCGCAAGTGTCATTCAAAATTATTTCCAGATTGATGACACTTTTGTCCTAAAAAGCTCTTGAACCCCGCAACCAACAGTCGTAGATAGCCGCTCACCGTTGGGGTGTAGCCAAGTGGTAAGGCAGCGGTTTTTGGTACCGTGTATCGTAGGTTCGAATCCTACCACCCCAGCCATGATTTTCCCGTAACATATTGATTTTGAACAAGGTTTTATAATCTCGTTCCGTAAATGTTGCGGGATGAGGAGAAATCCCGCAACATTTTTGAAGTTGCCTGCATCTGGCGCTTTCACTAAGGCTTTGAAATAATTGGGGAGTCCCTTTTTGTTTGAGGCAAGATGAAATACGTTCCACCGTCGACTGAAGAAACCGCATTCAACTGCCCACATTGTGGCGCGCTGGCCAAACAGTTTTGGCGGTCAGCCTACGCGCATCCAATGGACAAAGACGCGACACCTCAAATCTGGACGCGCGAACGAGTCGACAACTTCGACTTTGATCAGTTTAAGGACGAAGTACGCGAGGATATGCGAAGATTGGTCGAGCGTTGCGCAACCGGTGCTCCTTTTTTTGAAAAGGATGAAAAGTACGTAAATTCTCACATTGGGAACCTCTGGTTGAGCCGCTGCTATAACTGCGATCAGCTTTCGGTTTGGATTTACAATCGTTTAGTTTATCCTGTTGTTGGGAGTGCCCCAGTAGCGAATTCTGATCTACCAGCCGAAATTAGGCGTGACTACGACGAGGCAAGTGCGATTCTTGATGTGTCACCTCGAGGTGCTGCGGCGCTAATCCGTCTGGCAATACAAAAGCTATGTGTGGAGCTTGGGCAGTCGGGCAAGAACATAAATGAAGACATTAAGTCCCTTGTTCAGAATGGTTTGGACACTCGTGTTCAAAAGGCGCTGGATGCTGTGCGCGTCATAGGAAACAATGCCGTCCACCCGGGCCAAATTGACCTTCGAGACGACCGAGCGACCGCCGAAACCCTGTTCCGGTTGTTAAACCTTGTCGCAGAGAAGATGATCTCAGAACCGAAGCATGTCGACGAAGTCTATGCAACTTTGCCCCAGTCCCAATTGGACGCGATTCAAAGACGCGATAAGAAATGACAGGTTTCTGCGTTGCAGAAATTCCCGCAACAAATCCCGCAACATTTTCTCGCCAAACCAGCTGCAACTTATTGAAATTAAATGTTTTTTGAGAAAATCAGAATCCTACCACCCCAGCCATGATTTTCCTCTGTGTCGTCCGGTATGAATCGGAACTTGTCCGGCTTGAAACGCAACTTTTGTCGAGTAAGAGCGCAACTTTTACCAAAACTGGCGGTTTTGCAATTGGCTCTCAGCCCAGTTGGCTGGTTGCCTAGTTTTAAAGAACTGCCACGGTACATGAGGTCTGGAGGTCCTGGAAACAGCACCCAGGGCGGGAACAGGCCGAGAAAATTCTGGGCGAAGAGCAGTGCCGGGAGTTGGAGATGATTTTCCCGAATGCGTTTCCTTCATCTGGAAATTCCGCCATGAATGATGCCAGAACCTTTGCTGTTGGAAAAAAAGCCAGAAAGCTATTGCAGAGACATAGGCAAAACAAAAAACCCATCTATGCCTAGTCGTTTTAGGGGTCGAGCGCGCCTGAGTGCTAAATCCTTTTTCTAGCAAAATTTGGCTGAGCTGCCGTTTGTTCCAAGCGCGGCGGATTCAAACATAGAGCCCAGAACGTCCGATGCTGCACTCTGTACGAATGTCAGCTTTGGGTCGAACTCTGATCTTGTCGCGTTGAGGTTTCTTCAAGGCGTGTTTTGAGACGGCCCACAACTTCTTGCGTTGTCGCAATATCATCTGGCGACAGACCTTTCGAGAGTTCATTCACCCATGGGATTTGCTTCGCAATCGCGGCTTCGTATAACTCCTGCCCCTTTCGAGTCATGACAACCAAGTGCGCCCGCTTGTGGTGTGGGTTCGGCTGAAACTCCACCATGCCTTCTTTGCTCAATTCATTGATGATCCGTTGTACGCCCTGCCGGTGAACGCCCATCGTCCGTGCATGCCAGGCAACGGATTCCGGTCGATCAGAATAGGCGATGGCACCAAGAATCTGCCATCGGGCACTTGTTAGACCGAGTTCTGATACGAGGCGATCACCGGCAAGCTGCAATCGACCGTTCAGCCGAAACACATCCAGTATCAATGCTGTCACGGCTTCTCCTTCTTCGGTCCTTCGCGCATCCGGCATGTCGATTCCTCATTTTATTTGACAACGTGTTGTCATTATGCTTGAAGCTTCCTAAATATGACAACATGACACCAAAATGAAACTACTTTCAAGGAGTACCGAAATGGTCAGCTTCAAACCCCTCGACCCCGAGTTTCCTATTGAGCGGCAATTGGGCATCGACGCTGGACCCGTCGTTCTTGTCAATCTCTTCACAGTCGATCCCGGTGACCAAACCGCCTTGGTTGAAGCTTGGAAGAGCGATGCCCAATGGATGAAAAAGCAGCCGGGTTACATCAGCACTCAACTGCATAAGGCTATTGGTGACGGCAGCATGTACCTGAACTACGCGGTCTGGGACTCTGTTGCGGACTTCCGCGCCGCGTTTTCAAACCCCGAGTTTCAGCGGCAGCTCAGCCACTATCCCTCAAGCGCTGTGACCGCCCCCCATCTGTTCGAGAAGGTTGCGGTGCAAAATTGCTGCACGGCCTGACGAAATCTTTTCCAAAAGCCAATTTGAGTGGACCGCTATGAAAACAAAGATTCACGCCATCACGGGCGGCATCGGCTTTGTGATGATCCTCCTCTTCTGGACATCAACAGCCTCCAGCGAGCTCTTTGCGAGCCATGAAACAGTCGCAACCGTCAAGGCATTGATCTTGAAAGGCATGTTCATCCTCATCCCGGCAATGGCCATCGCTGGCGGGTCAGGCATGGCAATGGGCCGGAAACGCAAGGATGCACTTACGAAGGCCAAGAAAAGCCGCATGCCTGTCATTGCGCTGAACGGCTTGCTGATCCTCGTACCGGCTGCTTGGTTTCTGGCTGGCAAAGCCGCTGCTGGCGAGTTCGACAGCACCTTTTACACAGTTCAGGTGATTGAGTTGATCGCTGGCGCAGCCAACCTCGCGATGATGGGATTGAACATTCGCGATGGCTTGCGAATGACCGGCAAAATTCGGAGGCCTCGCTGAGAGCTCGATTCTAGTCCAAGCACTGGCGAAATTGTCGACATTCGAGCAAACGCAGCGAATTGGTGCATTGTTGGGCCAAGCGGATCTCAAGATACACCTAACACAGTGTCGGCCTACTGGTCGCTTAGAACAACCAAAGCTTGAAAGTGCCAAGCGCAACAAACCGCAATCACCCGTGACGGGTGTTATGTGAAGCAATCTCTGGTTGAGTGGTCCGTCCGTCCACAGCCTACCGGCCCAATCACCTAACACCACATTGAGCGGCTTTTTCCCGCCCCATTGATCTTGTTCGCCCAGTCCGATATTCAGACGGGCTGCGTTTTCGGCCGTCTATCCGAGCCCAGCCCGAACCAACGAGCCAACCGATGGAGGGTGCCATGTAGTTCAGAAACTGCATGAAAGGCCAATGACATGGCCCACTACAAACGCAAACGTCCCCGTACCGTGCTTGGGAACGGGTACTCACGCCTAGGTCTGAGCCGTCGTCTCGGAAAAGACCCGGATGAGGTCCGGTGGCTTGGCAATTGGCCACGCTATCACGACATCACCTGTCACACGCGTCCAACGAGACGCAAATCCAAGGCTCTTGCGTCCGGCATCCTGAAAGGCGCTGATCCTGACGACCTAGTCTGGCCCGATGGGCGCAAGCCCCACCACTATTATTGGTGAGTATGTGCGGCGGAAGCATTCCATAACTCCGCCGCGCACTTTGGCTCAGGTGGCCGTTGAGACGACCGAAGCAGTTTGGCCCGTTGCGGCCATCGTTAGATCACGAACCGAGTCCAGCGTCTTTTCTCACTATGAACCGCAGCAAGTTATTGCCCTCGGTCATGAGGTCGTGGCGATCTTCGTTCTTTTTCACTACGGATGCCCACGCCATTTGATCCTGTATGAACCCCATGTAGCTCCCGCACGCGTTCAAGCGTGATGAGTTTGGGTGCTGAAATTTCCGTACCCAGAACTTTCGCGCCGGTCTGCAGCGGATAGTTCTCCCGTACAAAATCCTGCACGCAAGCCCTGAGCTCCGCTGTTGCCGGGTCCTCTTCAGTTTCTTTCAGCCAGGTATAGAATTCGCCCATATCTGTTGTGAAATATGACCGCTTGGTGGAAGACCGACGCCTTGCACGTTCCAACTCGGATTTCAGGGTTTCCGGTCCATTCTTCAAAACCTCGAACCCAGTTTATGACTCAAAGGTCACAATTCAACTGATGTCCAACATCGGGGGCGCCTTCCGATGTCGAACGTTCACCTTGCTTCTGGTCCAACTATGACGGTTGGGTCAGGTTCGTGTGACGTTCAACACGGTGTCGGGCGACTCATAGTTTTGCCATTGGCACGCGGCCAAGTCATTGATTTTGAATCAACTGGATTTTCCTCGATGCACTAGTTTTGCCTTTTGCGACTCAAAGGTTTTCCATTGCGTTGGAGCAGAGTGATATCAGCCATTCGTCTCAGGTGCAGAGAAAGCCCAGAAAGAGCCCAACCTGTACCCTGGATTTTATTGCTGCATGCGCTTGTAGCAGTAACAACATTGCAACTGCCGAATATCTTGTGCGGCCAAGCAGCGGAAAGAACTGTCATTCATGCAAATAGCAGCGATGCTCGCGGCGGCAGTTCACAGTTTGCTCAACAAAGCCGTCCTTCACTTCATCCGCAACAGCTATCGCCTAGCTGAATTGGTGGACACGGGACCGTGGCATATGAACAGTAAACACAACAGTCGCCTTCCAACGGCTTCAAAACTGTTTTGCACGACTTGCATTCATAGAACCACTGGCAAGCATCCGTTGGCATTTGCTCGGTTTCGCTGTGGCCGCACTTCGGGCAAATCAGGGTGCTTTCTAGGACTACAGTTTGTTTTGTCATAGTCTCACATCTGCATGATCAGGTAATCGTTAATCCGTGCCTCGTTAAACACAACGACCCAAGCCACGCCGGTGATTAGAGTTGTTCCTGCAAGCCGCCATTTTAACGTCGGTAAGGAACCGCGCCGATAAGATACCAGCCACGATATCGCGACGAGCGCCGTTGAAATCGTCAGCACATAGTAACTCGCTGCCGCAACCTTCCCAAAGATTGCCAACCAACTGCCGCCCAGCCCCAGTAACATCATCATCATGGGCAAAACGCAGCAAGTCGCGACGCCAAGCGCTGATAGCGATCCCAAATAGCTGAGGCTAAGGTACTTCTGCATTCTGTTTCCCTGATGGACTACGTCGCGCGGAGTTGTAGAGACAACAACCTCTCGTATAACTTCTGTAGCCACTACAGGATCAAGACAGGAAATCTCACATGTTTGCGATTGGGGAGGCATCCCGGCAAAGCGGTGTCGGAATTGAAACTATCCGCTACTACGAACGCGAAGGGATCGTGCCGAAACCAGAAAGGGCATCGAATAATCGACGCATGTACTCTGCGCACGATGTGGGACGGCTTTGTTTTCTAAGGAAGTGCCGAGACTTGGGTTTTGCGCTTGCCGATGCAAAGGTGCTTCTCAACCTGTCCGAAGGTGATAGCGAGGATTGCCAATCCGTTAAGGAACTGGCCGAGCTTCATATCTCCAATGTGCGTATGAAGATAATCGAACTTAAGCGATTGGAGGCCGCCCTGAATGAACTTACGGCCAACTGTAACATCGGTAACGTTTCTTGCCCGATGCTTACGCAGATACGGACCTACTAATGGCACTTTGAGGCTCGCAGTCGCCCTATGCCAACGCAGCATGACCCAAGATTCGGGCCGCGCAGAATCTACCGTTCGTTAGAGAGGTCAACTCGTTGATTTAGTAATGTTTCAATCAATCAATGAACATTTGTGCCTGGCCGCGGTGTTCTTGAAGCACGCGGCGATTTCGGACAGTGAGCCCTACCTGCCGTGCCTGAGCAATCAATTTGCTGCATACGCATTCGGCAGGTTTTATCGGAAGCCGACCTCTGATTTCCGAACCACAGAGCAATGGTTCTGCTTATCTTTGTCCCAAATTGGGCTGGGCAGACTTAGATCTTCTGTTGCTTTCCGTTGTATCAAGGCTTGTATCGTGTGTACTCGAAGTCCATATACACAGGGCTTACGTTTTTCTTTTTCGACCTGCTGTCTCCCAAACTCGGCGTTCAGTCTTTCGATTCAGACCGACCACGCCGAGTCGCCGCAATAATGCGGGCGGCAAGTATTAGGAGACTTCCACCATGGCAAATGGCACAGTAAAATGGTTCAACTCGACCAAAGGTTTTGGCTTTATCGAACCTGAAGATGGCAAGCGCGATGTGTTCGTGCATATCTCAGCACTTGAGCGTTCCGGCATCAGCGAATTGAAGGACGGCCAGAAGGTCACTTTTGACGTCGAAGCTGGCCGTGACGGGCGCGACAGCGCCGCCAATCTGGCACTGGCCTGACCTTTTACGGGCACCCTTATGGGGTGCCCGTTTGCACAATGGGCTGCTAAAAGCCCTTGGAGAACAAGTCAGTTGCAACAGCAGGAATTGACCCGGGCGCTCGCGCAATACCGTGTGCCCGATACGAAGCGTAGCGTTTTTGAACTGACAATCACTGTCATCCCCTTTTTCGCGCTATGGGGCGCAGCGTGGTTTGCGCTATCCCTTAGTATCTGGGTCACTGTTCTATTGGCCATCCTGGACGCCGCATTTCTGGTGCGTATCTTCATCATCATGCATGATTGTGGTCACGGATCTTTCTTTAGAAGCCGCACCGTTTGCAATTGGACCGGCCGGGTTCTGGGTGTTCTCGCCCTGACACCCTATGACGTCTGGCGGCAAAGCCATGCGATTCACCATGCCTCAACCGGTAACCTTGATCGGCGTGGTATGGGTGACATTCCTACATTGACCATTGAGGAATACCTGAAACGGAATTGGTTCGGGCGTGCCGCTTACAGGTTAATCCGGAACCCTTTTTCCTGTTCTGTATCGTACCGGTCTACACGTTCTTTTTTCAAAATCGCTTGCCCTTTGGTTTCATGCGGTCAGGCTGGCTGTATTGGGCAAGTGCAATGGGAACAAACGCCGCGATTGCGGTGGTCCTGGCTCTGATTTTTTGGGCCGGAGGCATTGAGGTTTTAGCGTATGTTTTCCTGCCAACCATGATCGTCGCCGCATCGATTGGTATTTGGCTATTCTATATTCAACACCAGTTTGAACACACGACCTGGGAACGGGAAGAAGTGTGGAATCTTCAGAACGCCGCATTCTATGGAAGTTCTCACTACGCCCTGCCAGGCATCCTGCGGTGGTTCTCTGCCAATATCGGTGTGCACCATGTTCACCACCTTGCCAGCCGCATACCGTTCTATCGGCTAAACGAAGTTTTGCGTGACCATTCTGAGTTGGAAAACTGCCAGCGTATTACTCTATATCAGAGCCTTCATTGTGCGCGATTGCATCTTTGGGATGAAAAAAGTCAGCGCCTGATGACATTTTCAGAGGCTTTGTCAAACGCCAATCCCAAAAAGAGCTTAGTGTAGTCTGGCGCGGACCAAATAGGCTTCAATAGTATCACCGCCGAGGGCGCGGATAGCCTCTAGTCGGTGAAGACCTTCAATCAGCACGAACCTTTTGTTGTCAGCGCGTATCTGGATCGGGGTCTTCTGGCCATTCTTCAGGATATCTTCGGCCAGCGTCAGAACTTTTTGTTGATCAAGCGTTTTCGCCCGTTTCACAGGTACATAGATCAGGTCGAGCGGATATGGTCTTTTCTCCAACATAAGCTACGTGAGCAACCTTTCGTGCATTTGTTGCGGTTCGAAGTTCGCTACAAGAGCTGGGGCTGGAACGTACGTCATAGAACCGAACGAACAGCGTCGCGCAGTTCCTGATGCATGATCCAGGTTGCTGGCTCATCTTCACTTTCGATGTGAGAAAATGCCAGGACCTGAGCGGCGCCATCATTCTGTACCGATCCGGCGTCGGGTAGATCTAGTTCCGTATTCTGCGATCAATAGTCCGATTTTCTTGAAAACCTTGATGGACGCCTCGCGCGATTTGTAACCGGCCGCCTGAGACAAGTGACCAATGGTCAGACCGTCCTTGCCTGCGATAGTAAGTGCTTTGAGCATTGTGACCTGCGCAGGGGTGAGCCTGATCTGTCGCAACGCCTCGGTATATTCTCTTTCACTGGGAACGAGGGTGCCAGAGTTTCCCTCCAAACGGCGTTGACCGCTACGCTTCCTGTCTCGTTCTTCGAGAATTTCTTTTAAGGCTTCAATGGCCAATGCTGGTGTTTCGCCAACTGCATCGGCAATCATTGCCTGCGTTTTAGCCGGTGGCTTAGGAAATGCCCTTGCAACACAATTGCCGCTCAGAACGCCAGCCTTAATCATGTACTTTCCAAATTCTTCCTCAATCACTCCTGATACGTCAGCGTTCCGCAACTTACGAACACTGCGGTCCTGAAACGCTCTTTGTTCCAGACCATGAGCTGACATCTTTGAACCGGGAAGGGTTACTTGAGGGGCATTTTTACGCATCAGAGAAACACCACCACAATTATCGCTGCAACGCACACTGCTAACGCAATAGATATCTTAATCCCATAAGACCGGCGACGCACCTTTTCGGCTTTGAGAATTTTACCCAGGTTTTCGTCAATCGAGTTATGGTTCACGGCTTAGTCCTTCCGGATTTGTCAGGCGGCTTTGGTTTCCACCAACTTATTGTCGCGGCACATTTTCGGTGCACTGGTCGTTCTGTCTCGTGAACGGCCGGTTACATTCCCAACCATCACCTCTTCGATTCAAATGAGCGTTTGAAGGGACAAGAATCGCAACGCACTTGTCCCGGTTTGCGCGAAAACCACGTTCGCATTTCCATCCGGAATAAGTTTCAGGCGCGAGGTATGCATGCTGTGGAACTGCCACAGGCTCACAGCCGCTATCCGCTGCCCTGTAACCTCTGATGCACACCCAACCATCCGCGCTGTTTTTGTCAGTCAGGCGGCCGTTGCTCGGGACACTAATCGCAACACAATCCTGGTCTTCCTTACGAAATCCCCAGTCACAGTGTACTTCCTGTGCGCCAAACCGGGTTTCGACGTACCCATTTTGAGGCGCAATCAATTCTTCGCATTTTTCTCCGACTCGTCGGAAGAGCCGATTGCACTCCCATCGATCTCCAGTCGATGCAAGATATGCGTTTTTAGGAACTGCTATTTCCTCACAAAGATCTCCAACACGCTGGAATCCATGGTTGCATTCCCAAACTGGACCATAGGAACTACCGGTCAAATGCGCATTTTGAGGTGCGTTTGCTCTTTGACACGATCCGTTCTTGTTTTCGAAACCTTCGTCACAAACCGATCCGTCGGCATTGCCTGCGACTTGGGCAGGAAGCTGCGTTCCTGAGAGCAACACCAAGAGTGTCGGGATCAGGCAAAGAACGCGGCGCAAAAACACGATGAATGACTGAATGAAGCGGAGCCTGAGACCTGATCTATCGGGCATCAAGCACGCAATTTATGAGCCATGTGCTGTTCATACGGCGCCTTCTTTAATTGGTCACCCGATGACTGGGGCTTGTCAGGTGACAGTTGCGAATGCTTGCGAGGAACTAGCTCATCACGAAGACCCCAGTGAAACCCGTTCCTATGCTGGGGCACATGCTACAGTTATTCTGAAGGCCATTGGATCATCGAAGCCGGCAGCATCGCGGCGACGAGTAACTTTCACCAATGCACTTTTGTGGTCCTTAGCCAGAATAGAGTCAAGGAAGTTTCCCTTGTCGCAATGCAAGTACCGCCAGGGCAGGTAGTTTTTGAAACTGCCGGTGACCAAGATCCTTGGTGAACTACCGAAAGAAATTGTCTGGCCTGAGTGCGGCGAAAGAGGAGTATGTGATCAAGGCTTCCCCGTGACTATGAATGACTGGCCTGATAACATTGGCTGCAACGCAGCGATTTTCGCGCCGCTTCTGCACAAGTACTCGCGGCGTGATCAAATGGCCGCTCGGTCCCGCACCCTGTAAATTGCGCCTGAGCCGAGAAAACTGTGCTGCGAGCGTACGCAACAAGATTTTGACACTTCCGCTCAGGGCACGCTACGTCCCACTCCTGCGTAAAAGAACTAGAACCACTATGGATTGGCGACCGACAGCGCCGCTCGCCAAACTGTCTCAGATGTCTATGCGCTCTGCAATGCTTAGCGCGTCTTCCAATTCAACGCCCAGGTATCGCACGGTGCTATCGACCTTTGTGTGCCCAAGCAGAAGTTGGACCGCGCGGAGATTTCCTGTCTTGCGGTAGATCTCAGCTACTTTGGTTCGGCGAAGCGAATGCGTGCCATATCCGCTCGGTTCCAATCCGATTGCGGTCACCCAGTCTCGAACCAGCCTGCCATACTGGCGCGTCGAGATGTGTGGTCGATTATGGAATCGGCTTGGAAACATGAACCGGCTAGCAAACATTTCCGGTGATTTTACCCATACCAATACAGTTTCTCGCGTGTTTTCCGTCAGTTCGAATTGAACAGATCGCTTGGTTTTGCTCTGGATCACCGAAACACGCTCACGGACGCGATCGTCTTTGACAAGATCGGTCACAGCGAGTTTGACCAGATCGCAGCCGCGTAGCTTGCTATCAATCGCGACGTTGAACATTGTGAGATCACGCATATTTCCAGAAAGTTCGAGCCGGGCACGGATCGCCCAGACCTGTTTTGGGAGTAGCGGTCGTTTCTGACCGATGATCCGCCCTTTGTTCCAAGCTCTGGGTTTTGGGGTGACTGCAGGTAGTTGGACTCTTGGCATATTTTGCACTCCGATCCACCCTCCGCACCCAAGCAACAGCACCGCGCTGACCACCGAATAGTACAAGCGGCGTGAATGCCTGCTGTCCGATTATGAATACTGGCATGGTTTAAGTGTGTGCATTAGGCGGCTTGAGCCCATATCACTACGCATAAGAACGGTTCGAGTCCAAACCGCGCGTACGCTTCGTCTTCAGCACCGATTACCGATCGGGTTCCACGTTAAAAGGCCCGGGTCAGCACCAATAAGATAAAATGAGATATGATCAGAAAAGCTGGTAAGACCGGCGTCAGGTTATCAGCGACGCCGAGCTAACCCAGGGCTTACTGATACGCCATTTCGCCACGCGCTCAACCCCTTGCAGCGTCGACAAATCCGCTCTCCGAACCCTTCGCTCCAGAATGGCGTTCTGCAACGAAGACACGGGCGTTCTTGCGGCACGTCATTGTGGGCGCGAGCCATGATCGTATCTGCTTCGTTGTCGGAGTCTTCCATCAGTTCTTAGCCTCGATTTCTGTTTTGGTTAATACAGCGACTGGAAAAGAAAGTTCCGAGCCCTAAGCCTTGAGATTGAAGGAGCTGCCTGGTTCAGACTGTCCGATGGGACGGCCTGTAATCCGAGGGGTTTTAATAGGACGAACTGGCATTCCTTCGTTCTCAGCAGCTTGGACAGCGAAAGCATACCGAGAACCGCTTGCGCATCCTCGTGGTATGGCTCGTTGATCTGATGATCCGTCGTCTGCCTCAGAAATGAGCGACCCGAGTAGAGGTGCCGAAGTTGAGTCTCAGACACACCATCCGCTTCCATGATCAGTTGCACCATCGGATCGGCCAAAAGTTGGTCGAGCAAGAATTGTGACAACTCTTTCGCAGACAATTTATCTATTGCGCGTGCTCTGTCCAAATCAGCAAGAGAAACGGTCAAGGTTCGCGCCAGACCGGGGTGAGATTTCCGTGGATGCAGAGAGATTAGCACTGATGCTTTCCAGGCTTCTGGATCCAAATAATCTGGTGGTGCGGAAAGCTCAGTTTCTATGTCGTATTCGCCCGCCGGGAGTAATTCGTCAAAGCCAGGGAAAGTAAACGGCCTGGAAAAGACTGCGATTGTCTTGCTGGTTATCTGGTTCATTTGGGTAGTTCTCCTTTGCTGATAGCGCTCGGAGATGCAGACAAAAACAAGCCACCCTCTCCCGGCAGGGTATTATGAACTTTGAGGTTTCGGCTTTGGTTTTTCGGGGACGGTGTCAGGCGCTTCAGACGTAACTTCTTTTTTCGGCGCGTCCGCATCGTTTTCCTTCAGTGCGGCAGCCGCTCTGGTCGTCAAGTCCTTGAAAGACATCATTTTGATCCTTTGATTGTCCGCACCACCCACGAGCCCAGATGGGGTGTGAAAAGTGAATGCGGATACCACCAATATAGGTATTGGTGGCCCAATTTACTACGTAAAGCCGTAGAATAAGACGGGTGGCTGAAGCAGAACCGAGGCGGCGGCAACCCTGGCGCGCTACTTTCGCTTCGAATATGGGCGATCAGTGTTCGCTGCGGTGCAGTCAACCAATGCGCCATCACCATGGAAGACTTTTGCTACATCGGGTGCAGCCATGCCGCGCGAGAGCGCGCTATAGTTCAATTTCAGCTTCACCTCGCCACCAGGGCGAAGCAGACAACTGGTGTTTTCAACAACGATATGATCACTGGTGGCTCCGACGAACGTGACGCCAGCAGGGAATATTAGACCCGCCGCATCGGTGTCCTGGAGTCCAATCGCAAGGATCGACCGAGTATTCGAAGGACTGTCTAAAGTCACACACTGCATTGAAGGTATAGGATAATTCATTTGCAAGGGATTTGGATTTGATTTGGCTTTCGTTTCGATCACTTCCGCCCAAAGCGTAAAAGCATCTGTGTAAAGCCCGCCGATCGCGTGCCCCGATACGGGATCGGTACCCAACAGGATAGCCTCACCCAGACGCAGGTTGTTGATCTTTCCGGTCGCACCCTTGCCAAGCGCCCATGGCAAACTGGCGGAGCCGCCGCCTGACACTGTTTCAAGAGCGGGTCCAAACGCGCGCTCGGTGTCGATGGCAAGCGACGAAAGCAATGCCATTGCTTCTGCAGAGGGTGCCACATGACCCAGACAGGCAAAATTTGCGCCAATCCCCTTCAGAGAAATCCCTTCCATTCTAAGAATTTGAAACACAGTGCTTTCAAGGTGTTCAGGCGGGATTCCTTCCCGCATATCCCCCATTTCCACCATCAGGATAATGTTGTGAGTAATGTTCTTTCCCAGCGCACTCATGGCCAGGCTTGCGATAATGTCCATCTCTGTGTTGAAGCTTACATCGCAGTAATCAACAACTTGCGCGACCTGGCTCAGCATGGGTGTTCGGATCAAGGATATGGAGCACGAGATTCCAGCATCGCGCATACGCATGATATTGCTGATCCGCGCGTCCGCCAGCCCTGTCGCGCCGCCTTCAAGCATAGCATTCGCAATCTCAGGGTGACCGCACACGGCTTTTGTCACGCCTGTAACCGTAATTCCACGGGGTCTAAGGCGATCGACAAGGAACCGTGTGTTGTAAAGAATTTTGCTCAGATCAATGTCGATACGCAGCTTGCTCATTCAATCGTCGTTACAGGTACGTGCTGCAAACGCGGAAAGGCAGAAAGAACCATGTTCACCAAGTTTGATGAAGGACGGTTCAGAGCGTCAGTGACCGGGAGGTACAATTTGCAGTTATAATCTGTGATGGCCTTTGAAATCTCAACATCATTCATTCCTTCATGGTTGATCGTCATGCCAATTACCTCTGTGTTCGCAAAAGCCTCGATCAGGGTGATTTCATCGCAAGGGTCGGGCATAGTCATGTTGGGGAAATCACATCGACGTTTTCGTTTAGGCGCGTGTTGAAGAATAACTGCATGTGGCTGACTGCCTCGCAGAATGAATGCTGATGTGCAAAAGGCCGGATGGCTTAGCGCGCCCTGGCCCTCGATCACTATGACATCCGGGTGTTCATCTTCAGATGCTGCAACAACAGCGCGCTCAAGCTCGCCACAGCAAAATTGCGGCGGCACCGAATCCATCGCGACACCATACTTGGCGCCCTGCATCAATCCTGTCTGGCCGGTACCGACCAAAACTGTTTTGATCCCATGCGCGTTAAGGGCACATGTCAGGATTGTCGCGGTTGTACGCTTTCCAATTGC
This sequence comes from Ruegeria sp. AH3, assembly GCF_056536265.1. Lineage (NCBI taxonomy): Bacteria > Pseudomonadati > Pseudomonadota > Alphaproteobacteria > Rhodobacterales > Roseobacteraceae > Ruegeria > Ruegeria sp. AH3. The sequence continues at coordinate 3,456,530 of NZ_JBQFJL010000001.1, read as the reverse complement.
ACAATCGGTGCCGAACACCGCGATGCGGATCGCCTGGACGTCTCCAATACTGCCATCTAACAGGCGCAGGTCGGGATTGGGCCGCGGCTTGCGAATGTCGCGTATCGTGACATCGTGAATTTTGGCAAATCCGGCGAGCTCTTTATCATCACTAAGAAATTCATGCAGTCCACTCACGATGTTCATTCCGAGCGTTATCGCATCCACAACAACTTCGCGATCCTCAAGGGACATTCTGCCGCTGGCCGGCGCCATTCCGTAAATAAAAGTGTCGGGGATCGTAGCTTCATTAGCGACGGCGGCATCAAGATCATCGAAGATGGGAACCTGATTTGCGAAATTATCAAGCACTTTGCCACTGTCACAACCGCCATACGTGCTGTCGATCACCGAAAGAACGCGATAGGCCTGTGAATGTCGAACCAGACCATTAGCCGTCTTGCCATCGATCTTTGCGAAGTTTCCTTCGCAATACACAATTGCAGTCGGTGTATCTGTCACGAGTGTCTTGCGGTGAAGCTCTGGAAAAACTGCTTGTTCAGGCGCCAGCTTTTGCGCATCGCTGGCAATGAACTGCTTGGCATCCGACGCAATGGGTACGGGTTTCATATTTGTTCCTTTTTAGAGTGTGAAACGCGCGTCCTTGGTAAGGACGGGCAAAAATTGTGAAGTTTGGGAAAGTGGGCTTTCTGTCTGAATTCTCACTGGTTCAGAACACACAGCCCTTCTGATCGATGATAGTTTTTGTGGCATTGCCACCCATTGCCGGATCGGTCGATATGGGCATTTGCCGGTAGCTCGATTGCATTGCAGCGATCACCGGACGCCTCGTAGCCACGTTCGCATTTCCATCCAACTCCATGGATCGCGTCATCGTAGAAAGCATTTTCAGGCACAAACACGGCATCGCACCGTCCGTCGCGCTCAAAATACCCACGCTCGCACGTCCAGGGACGCCCGCTGGTTGATGCGTTCAGAAAACCGTTTTCCGGCACCGCTACTGCCACGCATGCTTCTCCGTCTTTTTCGTAGCCACGGTTGCAACGCCATGCAGATCCATAAGTGCTATTCGTCAGGTAAGCATTATCCGGCACCACGATTTTCTGGCAGCTATCGTCTACTCTTGTGTATCCACGCAGGCACCGCCACCTCTCACCTGATGGATCGAGATATCCACCTTCAGGCACAATCACTTCAGTGCATGAGGTGCCGCCAACTTCAACAAAGCCGTGCATACATGCCCACCCTGAGCCGTAGGTTCTGTTTGTGGGGTATGCATTCCCCGGCACGACAATGGCCACGCATTCTTCGCCTTCCAACCGATAGGACAAATCGCATTCCCAACCGTCGCCATACTTATTGGGATGCGCGTTATCCGGGATCGAATTTGTTTCTGCCGATGCGGGACTTGATGAGATAAGGGAGCCCGTCAAGCAGCTGAAAACGCCAACAAACAGCGCCGTCATGAAGTGAGAGTAAAACCAGTGCTGGTTTTTCGATTTGTCCTGGTGCAAACGACGTTGTCCGAATGTTGAGTGATTGAGTTACGATCCATCCAGGTTCAGCCCCTCAATGCAGGCCTGTGCTAGATCTTTGTTGGGGGTTTGGGATCCCGGTACCGTTGCCCAGCCGGCTGCCATAACGGCATCCTTTCGCTTGAAAGAAGTAGCTTCTTTGATCGTCGTTATTTTTTCGGCGCGTTGGGTGTCAGTTCTCGCCATGTCGACGCAGATCGGAACCAACGCAGCGATTACATTGTCGCGGGACATGGCGTTGGCCATCTTGTCCGCGTTACTGCCGGTCATCCATCCACCCCAAGAAAATCCAACGACGCCTACGAAAACCCCTCCGATCAGGGCGCCGTAGATTCCGGGTTTAAGCCATTCGGGCGTGTTCATAATCTATTCCTCCTGCGGGGAAAGCGCCGCATCGCTGTCATTGTTAGATGTGGCCAAGGTTTGGTCTTGCTTGAGCGCCAGTTCAAAATCTTCTGGGTCAATTGGGCGCATTTCCGTGCGGCCTGGCTTGCTGCCTTTGCCCTGAACTGTCAGGTAGGTTCCGGTTCTGCGATATGCTTCGAAACTCAGGCCCTGTAGTAGTTCTTCAACAACAACTACTTCATACTCGCCTGCAGGAAGTTCATCCGGGTAGCCGGACAAAGAGAACGGATTTGAAAACGTCACCAAAGAACTGGACGATCTCGTGCTCACCTTGGTCCTCCATATAGTTTGTTGGATCTTCCCCGCGCAGTCTGCCGCGGTACACGCTCGTAAGCGCTGCGGTAGTACTGGCGTTGTAATTTAGAATAATGTGCAAATGGCAGACGCGCGCTGATCGATGTTAGTCTGCGGCCAATGACCTGAGATTTTATTGGAATCTCAAATGCATTTGGTGCCCGAGGATCAGGTACTGCCAAAAATTGACTAACCTGCGTCAGTGCAACGATGTTTGGATTCCGGCAACGTGATGTGTGTTGGCGGGATATTTGCTGGCGTGTTCTTAACGAGTATTTGAGAAGCGCAGGAAATCCAGTACCGCAATCGGACTGTATTTATCTTGCGCTTCTTTTTCGGTGAAATCCAAAATCTGCCGAAGCGAATGGCGTCTCTAACCAGGTAACTATCATCAAAATCCCGGCATCGCTGAAGGGGTGAACCTATTGCTTCAACAGTGGCCCGGCCTGATCCAGATAAGTGGGGTCAAAACCGGCCAACGTCACCAGTCCGTCATAATCATCAAATGCCACTTGCCCGGATTGAAAAGTAACCAACCCCTTCTCCCGCAGTTGCCGTAGGACACGATTAACATGCACGGCACTCAGTCCCAGCGCATCGGCAAGGTGGTATTGTGTCAGGGGGCAAGTGTATCCCGTCTTGTTTGCCATCCCGACCTGAGTCAACCTCACACCAAGTTCCAAAAGAAAATGCGCCATGCGCTCACCCGCATCTCGCCGTCCTATGTTGACCAGGTGCTCAACCACCATCGCTTCATCTCGAGATACCGCCCAAAGAATTGCTGTCGCCAGCCGGGGCGTCTGCGCAAATGCTTCCAGGAGATCATCCACTACTACTTCAATGGCTTGGATTTCCATGATTGGTTCTATGCTGTGATCCGAGGTGTGCAACAAAACGCTTCGCAAGCCCAGAAAGTCACCCGGTATTTGGAAATCGACGATCTGACGCGACCCGTCAGTCTGGGTTTTGTAGGAACAAACCCAGCCCGAGGCCAGAATGTAGGCCGCCTGCTCTGATTGCCCTTGATGCACAAGGTCACGTCCGGCTTCAAAGGTTCTGCGACGCTTGTGCAGGCGTGCCAATACCGCAAGTTCAACCTCAGTCAGAGCGACGAAGTTTGAAAGCTTTCGGGTGAGTGGACTATTTTTGATAGTGCGCAAGTGTTCTTCCTTCATCGATGAGCAGCCCGCGAAACTATCCGACGCCAAGACTGCTTTCGATCAGTTAAGTATACAGCAATCTATGCCAGTATGGTGCAATTCATCGTGGCGCTTCCATGCTTGGACGCCTGTTAGAAAAGGACGTCTACCATGGCTGACCGGCAAGACCATTCAGGAATGGCCGCACTCTCAATTTGTGAAGCGCTTTTGCTTGCAATTAAAGATCGTGAGCTTCTGCCCGAACATGAAATTGTGGGAGTTCTGCATGACGCAGCTGCTGTCCACGAAACAGCGGTCGGCAATAACGATGAAAAGGACATGCACCAAGCCGCCGCTGTTCTGATAAACAAGATCATTGCTTCCGGCTATCGCGTTCGGCAGTAACGTTAGTTTCCTGTCAGAAAAACAAGATTACGCTCGTCAAAAAAGCATAACAACAAATAGAAGCACTATTGGTGCTTCGTTCCCGATCAATTCAAACACGAAGCAAGAACCAAAGATCCAATCTCTGCAATATCTCAACTTAATGAAAAATTCCACGACCGCGAATTACTCCCTCTTCCCCGCCACCTGCATGAGCCACAACGAGAATTTGCTTACTGGCTGAAGGCCCGCATGGCCTGTCCTACTGCACTGCCTGCGACAACGCAAACGTTGGCTTTGTTCGGCGTCTAAGTTGCTGATCCTATGTGCCTCGAAACTACAGTTTGATAGTATCGCATCATCATAGCTTTGAATGACCGGTCTGGCGACAACAGCTGCAACGCAGCGATGAATGTGCTGCGACAGCAAATCAATGCTGCGTCAGCAATTGCCGCAATCGCACAAGTCCGGTTTGTCCGCACCTTACCAGTTCGAGCACCGCGCGGCGAATGGCCATCCGTCCCAGATCCGTCTTTCACGGATCTCGCGGCGAAGGTGTCGGCAGAGCCCAACCTGTACCTTGGAATTTCTCGCTGCGTGCGCTCGCAAAATGAAAATTGCCGCAAGCGCTTAGATTTCTGCGCCGCAGGTAAGCGGGAAGACCGGCCATTCGTTCAGGGTGCGGCGAGCTACGTACAGGAAGCTTACTGGTTGCGAATATTCTCGATCTTCGCTGCGGGTGCGGGGAAGCCTATTTCGGTCAATGAAGCCCATTGCTAGATAAAACGAAGGGGGCCAAGGCCCCCTTCTTGTGACTTAGCTTACATCATGCCGCCCATGCCGCCCATGTCGGGCATGCCGCCTGCAGGTGCGCCTTCTTTGGCGGGCTTGTCGGCAACCATCGCTTCCGTCGTGACCAGCAGGCCAGCAACCGATGCCGCATCTTCCAGAGCAGTACGAACAACTTTGGCCGGGTCGATCACACCAAACGAGAACATGTCGCCATATTCTTCGGTCTGAGCGTTGAAGCCGAATGCGGCATCCGAAGATTCGCGTACTTTGCCGGCAACAACCGCACCGTCGACGCCCGCGTTCTCAGCGATCTGGCGCAACGGCGCTTCAATCGCCTTGCGCACGATGTTGATGCCTGCATCCTGATCGGCGTTTGCGCCTTTCAGAGTCTCCAGAGCTTTACCGGCCTGAACCAGAGCAACACCGCCGCCAACGACCACGCCTTCCTGAACAGCAGCGCGGGTTGCGTTCAGAGCATCGTCCACACGGTCCTTACGCTCTTTCACTTCAACTTCGGTCATGCCGCCAACGCGGATAACGGCAACACCGCCTGCCAGTTTGGCAACGCGCTCTTGCAGCTTCTCACGGTCGTAGTCGCTGGTGGTTTCTTCGATCTGGGTGCGGATCTGAGCAACACGTGCTTCGATCTCGGCTTTCTCGCCAGCACCGTCGACGATGGTGGTTTCGTCTTTGGTGATCTCGATTTTCTTGGCGGTGCCCAGCATGTCCATGGTGACGGACTCGAGCTTCATGCCCAGATCTTCGCTGATGACCTGACCACCGGTCAGGATTGCGATGTCCTGCAGCATGGCTTTGCGGCGATCGCCGAAGCCCGGTGCTTTGACAGCAGCAATTTTCAGGCCGCCGCGCAGTTTGTTGACAACCAGAGTTGCCAGCGCTTCGCCTTCAACGTCTTCTGCGATGATCAGCAGAGGCTTCTGCGACTGGATCACCTGCTCGAGCAGCGGAACCATCGGCTGCAGCGAGGACAGTTTCTTTTCGTGCAGCAGGATCATGCAGTCGTCGAGCTCTGCGATCATCTTGTCTGCGTTGGTGACGAAGTAAGGCGACAGGTAGCCACGGTCGAACTGCATACCTTCGACAACATCGGTCTCGGTTTCCAGACCTTTGTTTTCCTCGACGGTGATAACGCCTTCGTTGCCAACCTTCTGCATCGCATCCGCGATCTGCTGGCCGATTTCGGCTTCGCCGTTGGCCGAGATGGTACCAACCTGAGCAACTTCAGCGCTGTCTTTAACTTCACGCGAAGCGTCTTTGATACCTTCGACAACCTTGGCAGTTGCCAGATCGATGCCGCGCTTCAGGTCCATCGGGTTCAGGCCAGCAGCAACCTGCTTCAGACCTTCGCGAACGATGGCTTGAGCCAAAACGGTTGCAGTGGTGGTGCCGTCGCCGGCTTCGTCATTGGTGCGGCTGGCGACTTCTTTCACCATCTGCGCGCCCATGTTTTCGAACTTGTCTTCCAGTTCGATGTCTTTGGCAACGGTTACGCCATCCTTGGTGATGCGCGGCGCGCCGAAGGATTTGTCCAGAACCACGTTGCGGCCTTTGGGGCCCAGCGTCACTTTAACGGCATCAGCCAAAATATTTACACCGCGCAACATGCGATTGCGGGCATCGGTCGTAAACTTGACGTCTTTAGCAGCCATGTGACTTGCTCCTTAGTATGTTGTTTGTTGTTACCTGGTGAACCTGAGGCGTCAGGCGGCTTTTGCCGCAGCAGAATCCTCGATGATCCCCATGATGTCGCTTTCTTTCATGATCAGCAGTTCTTCACCGCCGATGTTGACTTCGGTGCCCGACCATTTGCCGAACAGGATCCGGTCACCTACGGAAACGGCCATTGCGATCAGCTCGCCGTTGTCCTTGCGTGCGCCTTCGCCGATTGCAACAACTTCGCCTTCGCTGGGCTTTTCTTTTGCGCTGTCTGGAATGAGCAGGCCGCCAGCGGTTTTTTCTTCGCTCTCAACGCGACGAACCAGCACACGGTCATGTAGAGGTTTGAAGGCCATTCTGAATTCTCCTCAATTGGCGATTCATCCTATTAGCGCTTCCAGCTGGAGAGTGCTAACAAGCGAGATTTCGGAAGGGTAAATCACTGTTTCAAGAGGTTTGACTGTAAATATTTTTGGCGTCGCGGCGCTCAGATAAAAACGTTATAAATCAACTTAATAAATAAAAATGGGTAGCTCAAAAATTAACATCTAATACGAAGCAATGTTACTTCCCGACTGCCGATCAGCACAGGTTCGCGGGGCGCTTCGCTGCCGATAGTCTCACACCCGACGATTGATAAATTCAAGCCTCCTCACATAGAGCAAAAAGAAGCCCATGATATGCCGGCTCAACGAAAGGCCGGGCCATGCGCCCATACTGTCAGAGAGTATCGCTCGCCCTGCTCAACCGGCGTCACCTGATGTAGCAAAAAGCTGGGAAAGACTGTCGCGCTTCCCTGATACCGACTGGCTGTCACTGCGTAGGCATCAGGCATGATCTCAAGGTCGCCCCCGTCATACATTCCCGGCTTGCTGAGCTGAACAACCAGCGTCAGTTTCCGTTTTCGAGCGGTCGGGCCATCTCCTATATCGGAGTGCCAGGCAAAATGACCCCCATCAGAGGCCTTGTAGCATGCAACCTGCGGGCTCTCGGAGAACTCCCGCAGATCAAAGTCAAACTTGTCAGTGTTGGAACGGCGCACCAGGCTAATGAGACGCGCCATGACCCATCCGGTTCCATTGACGTCGTCCAGCCAGGTCACATCACATCTGCGCAAGTTGTGATCCCTGTTCTGGCCGACCAGCAAGGCCTCATTTGCCGGGGCTTGCTTCGATGCGGCAACAATTTGCTCGCATTCCCGGGAGGTGAACGCTCCGGGAATCGAATGTATTTCCATCATCCTGAACACCATTTGTCAGATTGCCGCTGAATATTGCGACAACCTGCTCATGTCGCTGCGCCGTTTTCGACCAAAGCGTTCGAAAGCGACGCTTTTTTGTTTGTGAGACGCAAAATTATTTGGGATTTGCGGTTCCAAGACCACGTGCCTGTTCAACCATGATTCATACTGGGTTTCGGAATGGCAAATGCCCGTCGGACTAAAGTCTCACGTCACATTCAGACCAAAAGCGGCATCATTGCCGTCGCGAGGCTTAAGACGAGGAAAAACCCTGCCATGTCAGTTATCGTCGTCAGCAAAGGGCCGCTGGCGACCGCTGGGTCCTGACCGATGCGCTTCAACAGCAAAGGCAGGACGCCGCCGATTGACACAGCTATGATTGTGTTGAGCCCAAGCGCTCCTCCGATCACCAAACCCAGAAACGGATTGCCTTTCCACATCCACGCAACGGCGCCGATCAGAAGCCCCAAAACGAACCCGTTGATCACTCCGACCGACACTTCCTTGATCCAGACCCGCATGGCATCAATCGGTCGGGCAAGGCCGAGGGACAGTTCGCGCATGCTCACGGCGACGGCCTGATTGCCCGAGCAGCCGCTCATGTCGGACACCATCGGCAGGAAAACAGCGAGCGCGATCACAGCAGCGAGGGTTTGTTCGTAGGCGGCGATCACGCTAGCTGCGATCACGTTAAGAACAATATTGGCCGACAGCCATTGTAGACGCCGCCGCGCCCGAAGTGGAATCGGCATCGACCGAAGTTCATCGCCGAAGACACCCTGACGTTTCAGGCTGGACGATTCCGCGCGTTTCAGCAGAGCTTCATCGACGGCTGAACGTGAGACGACACCCACCAGATGCCCGTCCGCCTCGACGACCGGCAACCCAAGAAACGGGTGTTCACCGAACAAGTCTTCCAGCTTCTCCAGCGGCATGTTGGCCTGGACGGTAATTGGGGGCACCATGATATCAGTCAAACGCGCGCTTCGGCGAGTGGACACGAGGCTGCGTAATGAGACCACACCAATTGGAGTGCCATTTGAGTTCAGTACGTAGGGATGCTGGCCCCGATACCGTTCGAGGTCATATTCTTCGTTGGCGAAGCGCCTGAGCACTCTTCCCACTGTATCGGTCTCGGAAAATGTGAAGGCTTCTGCAACCATGAGGCCGCCCGCGACATCGTCCTCGTACTCGACCAAACGACGAACTTCTGCGGCATCTTCGGGATCCATCCGAGTAAGGATCGCCTCCGCATCCGCGTCTTCAAGCTCTCCAATGACATCAGCCTGAACATCCGAATCCAGCTCTTCGATAACCTCTGCGGCTTGCTCCGACCCCATGCGCTCGACAAGATCGACTGCCAGCGCATTCGGTGCCTCTTCGACAAGTTCGGCAGCCAATTCCGGTGGCAGCAACGAAAGTGCGATGCTCCGCTGTTCTCCTGGAAGATTGAGTAACTCACGCAATGCATCGCTCAACGGAAGAGGATCAAGCAGGTTTGCGAGTTCAGCCCCGTCACGCTCTGACAAAGCCTGCTGCAACTGCATTTCCAGTTCCTTTGGGAAAGTATCTGTGTCGCTCATATTCAATTCTTTGATGGGGATTCTGGTCAATGTTGGACTTATAGCAGATTTTAATTGTCTATAGACAAATAATTATTGCCAATATAGGAAAAGTCATGCGTGAAAATGACTGGATATCCATGACCGCTGAACGCTTGGCGGAACTTTACGATCAGGACTTTGGCGGTAAGGCAAATGGACGTTATCGAATTCCGGATAAGCTCGTGCGTCGGATCGCAGGGCGCAGGCGTTTATACGAAACTGACATCCGTGCATTGTCGGTCTCGCTTTTCGAACTTGGGTACGTGTTAATCGATATGGACACGTTTTATGTCGTGATGAGCGCCAATTCGTTTGTGAACTACAGACGTGCCAACGATGACTGCATAGAGTAGACGCTATGGTGAAGCGTGCGGCACACCCAGAAATCATAGGTTGGCGTGAACGCATCAGCCTGCCCGACTTCGGAATAGAGAATATCCCGGCCAAGATAGACACCGGTGCAAGAACCGCAGCACTCCATGCTGTAGATCAGACAGTGTTTGAAATTGACGGCGAGCGATGGGTTGAGTTCATGATACCAGTCCAGAACCGCCGTTCACCAAACCGGGTTCGAACCAGAGTTGTCGACGAACGCGAGATCAAGAACACAGGTGGTGTCCCAGAACGTCGACTGATCGTTAGAACGCAGCTTTTGCTTGGACGGCATCGTTGGCAGATCGACGTCTCTTTGGCCAACCGTGCGAAGATGGAATTTGATCTGATCCTGGCCGCACCGCCATTCGCAGGCGGGGATTTTAGTCGATCCGGGTCACTCCTATCTGCTGGGTTCCGGAGAAGCTCCAACAGGGATCAAGAAGAAAGCCAGACGCAAGGACCCGGAAGGACAACGCCAATGAAATTTGTCATGCTGGCCCGGAACCCGGACCTTTATTCGCACCGCCGTCTGAAAGAAGCCGCCGAGCAGCGCGGCCACGAGCTTGATATCGTGAACACGCTGCGCTGCTACATGAACATCGCTTCACGCCGGCCGGAGGTCTATTACGATGGTAAGAAGCTCGGGCGTTATGACGCGGTGATCCCCCGGATAGGAGCGTCGGTCACGTTCTATGGATTGGCCGTGCTGCGGCAATTCGAAATCATGGGTGTTTTCCCACTCAACGAGTCAGTGGCGATTGGCAGATCGCGCGACAAGCTGCGCTCCATGCAGCTCATGGCGCGGGACGGCATTGGTTTGCCGGTCACCACCTTCGCTCATGATCCGAAACAGACCGGCGAAGTTCTCAAACTCGCGGGCGACGCTCCACTGGTGGTCAAGCTGCTGGAGGGTACGCAGGGCATCGGGGTGGTTCTTGCCGACTCAAACCGGTCGGCAAAATCCGTTGTCGAGGCTTTTCGCGGCGCGAAAGTTAACATCATGGTCCAGGAGTTCATCAAGGAAGCGGGCGGCGCAGATATTCGTGCGCTTGTGGTTGGTGGCCGTGTTATCGCGGCGATGCAGCGGAAGGGGGCCGAGGGAGAGTTCAGATCCAACCTGCACCGGGGTGGAAGTGCCCAACCCATCAAGATCTCGCCCGAGGAACGCTCTACCGCCGTGCGTGCAGCCAAGACGATGGGGCTGAATGTCTGCGGCGTAGATATGCTGCGCGCCAATCATGGAGCGGTTGTCATGGAGGTGAACTCCTCACCAGGACTTGAAGGGGTGGAAAAGGCAACCGGCATTGATGTTGCGGGCAAGATCATCGAGTTTCTGGAAAAGAACGCCACCAAGGGAAACACCAAGACCAGAGGGCGCGGATAACGGCTATGCGCGAGCCATTTGAAATCGGTGGTTTCACCGTCCCGGCAGGCACGCGGGCTACGCTCGATCTGCCGGTGAGCGTGATGTCCGATCATACGCCTGTCAGCATGTCAGTGCATGTGGTTCATGGCCGCCGCCCAGGACCAGTCCTATTTGTCAGCGCGGCAATTCATGGCGATGAGGTGATTGGCGTCGAAATCGCACGGCGATTGCTACGGGCACCTCAACTCGACAAGATCGCGGGCACTTTGCTGGTTGTGCCAATCGTGAACGCGTTCGGCTTCATGACCCAATCGAGATACCTTCCGGACAGGCGCGACCTAAACCGGTCGTTTCCCGGCAGCGAGGGTGGATCATTGGCGGGCCGCCTCGCACATATCTTTATGACCGAAATTGTTGAGCGTTCCGATCTCGGTATCGATCTTCATTCTGCCGCGATCCACCGCACCAACTTGCCTCAAATTCGAGTTTCTCCGGCTTCGGATGCGACGATCAGATACTCCGATGCGTTCGGTGCACCGGTCGTCATGATTTCCAAGCTGCGCGACGGGTCCCTGCGAAAAGCGGCACAAGAGCGAGGTGTCGATGTGCTGCTGTTCGAAGGGGGAGAAGGGTTGCGTTTCGACGAGCTTTCGGCTCGGGCGGGTCTCGCAGGTATTCTTCGGGTTATGAACGCGATGGGCATGGTCGCCAAGCGTGGCATCGCTCCCGTGCGTGAAGCGCCGGTTCACGCACGGACGAGTTCCTGGGTGCGCGCTCCGGTCGGTGGTTTGCTTAGAACGTTCAAGGCGGCAGGCGAATATGTGGAGGTCGGCGACTTGCTTGGCCGGATCTCGGACCCTTTTGGTGAAATCAGAATGGATGTTCTTGGAGAAGCGGACGGTATCATTGTGGGCCGCACCAATTTGCCATTTGTGCACGAGGGTGATGCCTTGTTTCATATCGCCAAAACGACGAGCGCCGATGTTGAAATGCGGGTCGACATGATCGCCAATCAGCTCGACGGCGATCCAATGTTTGATGAGGATGAGATCATTTAGGTGGTCAGAAAACAAGAACGCGGGGCAGTTGCCTGCCCCGCGCCAGATTACGAGATTGTACGCAATACGCGGCTCGCTTTTACCTCCCAAACTGCGAGCGCGATCAGCGCCGATCCCGTTAGCCATGCATTTGCCGTCGCCACAATGTGGCCGGTAAAGCTCAGGGCCGCAGGTGCGGCAATTAGAGAAACCCCAAGTGCCGATACCGGAGCCACCCGTGCGAGAAGGTGGCTCCGGTCGCCAGCGCCAGCCATGACCAAAGCACCAAAGCCAGTGGCCATGAAGACGAGAGCTTCAGATTCAGCCATACCCTGTAACAGGGTTTCCTGACGAAACAGGAGAAATGGGGACAGAACCAGCCAGATACCCATCGCGGCAAGCAGCCATTTCTGGGGTGGGATTGGCTTTCTCATAACCGTGACGACCTTTGTTTACTGATCCCCTACTGGGCCGGGAAGAAGTTCTGCATCGACAGCGGTAACGAATTCGCCGTCATTGATGAACCCATCGGAATCCGCATCAATCTCCAGGAAGAAATCTTCCGAGGCTTCAGGGTACTTTGTCTGAAGCTCAGCCAAAGACGCCATACCATCACCGTCCATGTCTAAGTCGGCAGGCGTTGCGAATGCCGGAAGGGCAAACACTGAAGAGAGCAGAGCAACAATAGAAACTCGACTCATTTTTCTTCTCCATGAGAATATGGGCTACCTTTCATGGCGCGCCCAGTTTGAGGTTGGTGTAGCGCGTGGGCGTCGGTTGGGCTTCTCTGTTACCCAGATTGCAACGGCTCCGCAGATCGGGACCTCCACTACAATATGAGAACGGTTGATTTGCGTTCCGACCTGGTGGGGACACTTCCGCGCTACGCAATGGATATGGCACAAACGTACCCTATTGAATAACGAATTTTTCTCGCGGATAATATCGAATATCCGAATAGGTGACCCATGGACATTGAACTTGCCCGGACCTTCCTGGCCGTTGTTGAAACGGGTACTTTCTTCGATGCTGCTGCTCAAGCGCGGAAAATCCGGCGCGACACTCACGCCTGCAGTTCGGCGTTTCCTTATCGCATCAGCTATCTGCTGACCAATTGCAGCCTCACCATTGGCAGAGATTGTGCCGACTATTGCGATCTCGGCTGTGTCACCGACGGGGGCGAGACATCGATTTCACTTCGGTCACAACAGCCGCGACGGCCTTGTCGATCCCGCGTTTGATATCCATGGGGTTCATGCCCGCAGCCACGGCTTTCATGCCCTCTTTGACGATGGCATGTGCCAAAACGTGGTAAATGGCTATCGCCGAAATCGACTACAATAGGCCTTCAGGGAAAATTCTGAGGACACCTCAATTTTCGCCGAAACTAGAGCCGCATAGTCTCCGACCCCCAATCAGCCTCCCTTTGCAAGGTCTCTGCAGGTTCCCAATAATCCAGGTCTGGCGCGTCATCGAGGCACTCGAAATCGTCGATTTCCTGAGCTGTATCTTTCCGCAGCGGGCGGTCATACAGACGCCTGATCACCTCGAATGGATACTTGGCGAACATCGGGATTGGTCGATCAAAAGCAGTCATCGTTTCCTCCTGGGAGCATCTACTGGTCAAGGTGGCTGGCCGTCTTCAGCACCCTAATGAACGAGTGTCATCTTGCGCTGGATTGCTGTCACTGCAGGGTTGGACGTCTCGGTTAGGATCGCTTTCAGAACGGCCATCACATTCTGGCTCATCTCGCGATCAAAAATTGCGTAGGCGGAATAGGGAATGCGTGGTGCGTCCGTGACAACATCGAACTCCAAATCTGACAGGTGTTCGCAGATCAATCGATACGGAAAATAGCCACTGGCTCCAACGTCCTCCACATAATCGACAACGGCCGGGCTAGCATCCAACTGCAGGTTCGGTGTCACAAGATGTGGAAAGTACAGAAGATGCTCGGCCCTGAACTGCGGACCCCAGTCGAGGAACACATAAGAATTGTCTGGCGATGACTGCTTCTTGTCATGGCCCACAAAGACATATTCATCACGAAACAGATGCGCACGTTCACCCACATCAAAGAGCGAGGCATCATGCGTAATGACAGCATCCAGGCTTCCAAATTTGAACTGTTGGGCAAGCGTTTCCGGGGTGCCAACGACCGTCTTGATCGCAGTCTTTGGTAGCTCATTTCTGATCCTGAAGAAGGACGGCAGAAGTATATGCTCCCACAGATAGGAGGTCGTTCCAATCTCCAGCGCAACTTCGATGTCTTCTGGCAACGCAACTTCCAGTTTTGCCTTTGTCCAGGTGCGTATCAACGCCCTAGCATGCGGCAGGAAATGCCGACCAGCTGGCGTGAGGTTTGGGGCAGATCCGTTTTCCTTGAAAACCTGCTTGCCCAGCAGACGTTCCATAGCAGCGATTTGATCGCGCACCGTCGCTTCCTCCAGGCTCAGTCTTGCCGCGGCCTTACGGAAACTGCCGGTTTCGACAATCGCGACAAATGCTCGTGCAAACTTAATGTCCATCTAGCTACTTCCATGCGTTCCGGAATGGTCCAAAGGAGTGAGGGGCGGTTTCCCACCCCTCGGTGACAAACTTACTAAGAACTCAACTCGGTTTGAGACTTCACCAGTGCAAACAGAGTTGTCACCAAAACACCAAGACCGATCAGTCCGGTGTACCAAGCCGCCACGACATTGCCGGAAAATCCGAACAACCAGGGCGACGTGATCAGTCCAGCTCCGAGAATACTGCCAATGGCAATTTGAATTGCACGGTGCCTCTTGTATCAGAAACCCGCGATAACAAGGGCAAGCAGGCCGAATACCATCAAGGTCACCGCTTCATTGGTTACCACACCTTGAAACAGGGCGCCTGGTTGAACATCAAAAAGGGGGACAGGGTCAACCAGAGCCCAAATGTGGTATCGAGCCATCGGAACAGATCAAACGTTTGCATGGCAAGCGTTCCCTGGTCGGCTTTACTTATCGCCTTCGGGATCAGCGATCAGGTCGTCATCGATCGCAACGAGCATCTCTTCGTCATTGACGAGGCCGTCACCATCAGTGTCGATTTCCTGAAACACCTCTTCTGTCAGGTCAGGGTAGACCACCTGAAGTTCCGCCATCGACGCGAAGCCGTCGCCATCCGTGTCAACATCGGCGGTCATTGCGCCTGCCGTTGTGGCAAGAATAGAAGCGAGGAAAATAGCGTAGAAAATGCGATTCATTGTATTCTCCTTTCTCGATTGGGCTGCCCTCAAGCAGCCCTTGTTGTTTTTTGGGCGATCTCGGAGGCGCTTAGCGATCCGAGTTGTGTCCGGCTTTGGCAGCGCCGACCGTTGGTTTGTCCTTGGACTCCGGTTTCGACGCGGGTTTGGGCTTGGGCTTGGGTTTGGATGTCGATTTCATGTGAAATACTCCTGATCACAGCGAGCGAGAGTCGCTCGCAGGATCAAATTCTCACATTCGTTCAAACTTGAATAACGAACTTAACATGACGATGTTATCGTAGATGCAAATAGGTGCCGAATGGATATCGAACTCGCCCGAACCTTTCTTGCTGTCGTCGAAACCGGTAGCTTTCTCGAAGCCTCAGATAAGGTGCACGTTACCCAATCGACGGTAAGCATGCGCATCAGAACCCTTGAACAACAGCTTGGGCACCCCGTCTTTGAACGGAGCAAGACAGGGGCAACTTTGACGCCAGCCGGAGTGCATTTTCAGCGGCATGCAGTCACGCTTGTGCGAACGTGGACGCAGGCAAAGCTGGATGCCGCATTGCCTGCCGAACTCTATGCCTCACTTGAAATCGGTGCATTCCCCAGCCTGTGGGATGGGTTCTTGACCACAGCTATGCCAGGCTTGGAGAACACGTTGCCAAACGTGGCCGTCAAAGCGTCCTGGCCAACGCAGTCGATCTGAACCAGCAAGTCGAAGATGGTATTCTAGACCTCGCAGTCATGTACCGTCCCAGAAATACGGTTGGGCTTGTTGCACTGCAGCTCTTTGAAGACGAATTTGTCCTCGTCAGTAGCGACATGGAAGAATTGGGAAACCCACTCGGCGGCCGTTACATTTTTGTTGATTGGGGACCCGAATTTCGGGCGGATCACCTACTGAATTTTCCTGACCTTGTCACGCCAGGCTTGCACCTGGAAATCGGAACACTTGGGCTGCAATACCTGATGTCCACACCAGCGTCGGGTTACTTTCCGCGCCGAATTGTTGAAACAGGGATCAAGGACGGATCGCTACGAATCGTAAATAATGCACCTAGGTTTGCCTACGCAGCTCATGCTGTTTTTAACAAAGAACAAAGTGACAGCTTTCCAGGCCAGGCGGCCAGTTACCTGAAGGAAGTCGCAAGATCCTTGCTGGTCGGTGCAAAGTGAATGCGTTGACGCATACTGCGTCAGCGCATCCGATCACCAAGCTAGTCGATCATCCCTCCGGTGACGAAACCTCAGGGCTGGTAGGGATCAGTGTCTCAGTTTCTCCGTCGCCGAAGCAGCCGCTGACGAAAGCGACAGCGACGACAAGAACAACGGTCGCCGCGACACCCGCAATCCATAGACGTCTGTCTTTCATGGTGAGTGTGTCAATCGCTGAAGCCAAATTTTCGGATAATGCAGCAAAAGATGCCTGCATACGCTTTTTAGCGACATGCAGGCCTCAAGCCCGCTGTTGGACTCAAGTGGTAGCCGGAAAGCTAGTTCTGGGCGGGTGAATCGTTAAAATCTTCACGCCGGGTTTTGGCATGTTTCTTGGCAAACTTGCGCAACTGTTTTTTTGACTTCAAGCGAGACAAAATGCTCGTAGGGCTGCGATCCTGGTCGCGGATATACTTATCTACGGGTTTCTGCTTAGCCATCTCTGATTCCTCAGACCAACGATTTCATCATTGCTCAAAGCTACGCGCGCCACGGAATTCTGAGAAGCGAATTTATCTGCGCGTTGATATTTGTTTTGTCAATACACCCTCCTTAGACGCAGTCTATTTTCGGACATCTGGCTCCGAAGTTGACGGGGTGAAATAAAGTTTCCGATTCCTGAAGCGGCCATTGGCGTGACTGCAGCGAAGGTTTTCTTTGCCTGGATAGTGTTGAAAAATCGGGATTTGGGCCGATCACAGGTGTCGCGTCAATTGGTCAAGCTTTTCGTTTCAGCCCTTTGGTGCTGATTGTGGGTCCAGTTCAACGAGGTTCCTGAGGTTGTGCGGTGGCTGCAAGTTGGAACTGTTCGTGTACAGAGACCGTTGGCAAATTCCTGCGAGGCCTGGCCTCGGACGAAGGCGATTTTGAGCGCTATCGCAGCGGCATCCATACATAGTTAACGATCTCGGTGAACTTGTCGGCGTGGTTTTCTTACGAGGTCTCATGACGGCAAAGCACCAGTTGCCGGGACGTCAACCGCTGATCGTCACAGGGTGAATCGATTTTGTCGGCTTACCAGACCTCTGACAGCTTGACCTGAAGGCCAAGATCGTCTCTGGAGCCTTCCGAGGCTCACCCAGCCGGCGCCAGTAGCGCAATGAATACAGGGCAATTCCCCGCCCTTCACCTGCCTGGGAGCCGCCGTGTTGATTGTTATCAAAACACTCGGCAACTGCGATTGAGATGAGCGCAACCCCTACGATTCTGGCACTTAGCGCGACCGTGTACTGTTCGGCGTAGCCGAGCGCCGACGTACCTCCCAGTATTTCAATTCCCAATGCTATTCCCAAGGCACCACGAACCCAGCAATAATGTTGCGAATTCAATACTGCGGTCACCAACGCCTGAAAACCTATGGACATCGAAACAAGAACCACCAGGGCCGAGGTTCCAATGGACAGGCTGGCCTGGCTGAGCATGACGAAGGGGGACAAGAGTAGCGAGAGGCCTGCGGCACCTAGGAACAGTCTTTTGATCCGTGTGCTGTTAGACATGTGTCGATCACTCCGCGACGACCGGATTATGCGTCAGTTACCGGGTCAGTGACGAGTTCTTCTCCGACCGCTTGCAGGAATTCTTCATCATTGACGTATCCGTCGTCATCAAGGTCGATCTCTCCGAATAGTTCTTCTGTCACTTGAGGATAAAACGCCTGGATTTCGGCAAAAGACGCCATTCCATCACCATCGGTGTCGATTTCGGCGGGCATTGCAAAAGCCGATGTCACCATCAGCATCGCGAGTAGTGCACCTATTGATACGCGGCTCATGATTTTCTCCATGAATGGGGCACCCATAGGATCCCAGGTTGAGATCTTCATTCTTGATGCGGCGGCCCAAGAGCGGGACCGTGAAAACTCCTCACTCAGGCGTCGGCGTCACGAGAGATCGGGAGCGACACTTCTCACAATATCATGGATCGTGTTCCGAACATGTGTCGGCTCCAGACCGCTACACAGACAATATGGGGTCAATCGATTGGTTTGAAAAACAAATTTATGTTGACGCTGATATCAGAACTACAAATAGATAAGTATGGGCATTGAATTTGCACGGACATTCCCCAAGGAGGCTGAGATCCATCAGGGCTTCTTCGCCGCCTTGTTCATACAGTTCCTTGAACCGGTAGAAGCTGTCCCGCGAATAACCTATCACCTTGTAGGCCTGTGAAACGCTGCCGAGTTGCTTGGCCAATTCCAGCAGCCCCAGCTTCGGCTTGATGATCTTTTCCTGAATGCTTGTCATTGATCGACACTCCTTGCTTGCGCTCCAAAAGAGCAGAAATGTCAGATCAAGTCGTGTGTTTTACACATAATCAACGGTCAGCATTCGCGTTCGTCCTCTGGAAGATCAGCTTGGTCAGCCTGTCTTCGAACGCGGGAAGAGCGGAGCAAAGTTAACGCCCGCAGGAAGCCAGTTTCATCGCCCCGCCCAGGCGTTGGTGCGAACCTGGTCTCAAGCACGGCTCGATGTCTCTCTGCCGGTCGTCTGTGACATGTTGTTGGAATTCGGTGCCGTACCGAGTTTGTGGCACAAGCTGCTGATCGATGCGCTCCCGATGCTTCGGGAAGCCCAAACTAAGGTGTTGCACACGCGAGCAAGTACTGCGCCAGCCAATACCCGCAGGGACGATGGCGGCAAAGTCCCACGTCGTTCGCATAAACCTGCCACGTGGCGACGGTACGTTTTGGAATATGGTCGTTGAACGCGGTTTGAACGGCCGCTGTGGCAACACTTGCTGTGACATGGCTAATTCAGTGCTGCTCCTGCGAGACGATGCTGCGTCAGCGAAAGCCACAGATCGAATGACAGCAAAGTCCGCATTGCAGTCTTCGTCGATCCGGACCTCGAAAGGCAGATTTTCGCAACCAACGGATGATTGACAGCGTCGTAATAAACCGCGCATCTCACTGAAGCGGTTTTATGTGAAGCGATCTCTGGTTGAGTAGTGGCCATTCAGTGGAACGAGTACAAAAGGCTGCCTCGCGCAAACAGTACTCGCGCAGCCCACACCGCCGCACATCTTTTGGGGACAGTGGGATTTGGACAAGCCAAACGCCCCTGTCCATCAGGGGTAAGACGCTGCCTTCCCCCTCGGGCAACCCTATTAGACAACACCGTGTCCTCGGCTGCGCCTGCGGGCCGCACCACTATTGTCGAATAGCATTGCCTCGCCCCCATCCGCGTTCGCCACGTGGCAGATCAGCAGGAACAAGCGCCTTCGGCGTCTGATCTGCAAATCAGCCCTGATTTTCCCGAAAGGGAAGTCAGGATCATTGAAATCGGTCTAGGTGCTGGATGAAGGAAGTGTGGCGAAAATGGCAAGGTTCTGTCGCTGGTGGCAGAACTATGTGTCGCCTGACACACGGTACAAGTGGCGGACCGAGGAGGATTCGAACCCCCGACCCCTTGATTCGTAGTCAAGTACTCTATCCAGCTGAGCTATCGGTCCGCGTTGGTGAGGCGCTATGTAGACCCGGGGCTGAGCGCGTGCAAGCGGATTCTGCAAAAAATCTTCAAAAAGTCACGCCGCCCCGGGGAAGCCTTATTTCAAAGACAGTTCCCTGCGCTCCGGTATCCTTCAGGAATAGGTCGCCACCATGGCCACGCACCAATTCCTGCGATATTGCAAGGCCAAGACCGGATCCACCCTTTCGAACCCCACCCTGAAATGGCGTGAACAAATTCTCACGTGCTTTGGGTGGTAGGCCAGGTCCTGTATCGCTGATTTCGATACACCACTCGGTGTCCTGTTCCACAGCGGAGACGGTGATCCGACCCGGCTTGCCCGCAGCAATAAGAGCCTGACGGGCATTGCGTACGAGGTTCAGAATAACGCGGTAAATCTGTTCGGGATCGGCGCGGATCACCAACTCCTTGGGGACGTCATTGACGATTTCGACACAGGCATCGGCGATAGCAAGCTGTTCGCTGGCAACAACATCAGCGGCAACGTCCTGCAGGTGCACCATGGTCAGGGTCGGGGCCGGCTCTTCGGCGCGACCGAAAGCCAGCGTGCTTTCGCATAAAGACACCGCACGGGTTATCGAGTTGACCAGCTTTGGCGCCAAGCGACGCACCAGCGGGTCGTCACTGGTCTCGATCCGGTCAGTGAACAGCTGTGCCGATGTCAGGATATTGCGAAGATCATGGCTGACCTTGGCGACCGCCCCGCCCAGTTGTGCCAACCGCTCGCGTTGCTTCAGGGCCTGCGTTAGATCGGTTTGGAGCGTCTGAAGCGCCTCTTCCGCCTCACGCAGTTCGGTCACTTTGGAGCTGGGGGAGATGATACCGCGCGCGTCCTCCGGTGCGGTTGCATAGCGCTGCATATAGCCGACCACGCCTTTGATCGGACGAACCAGCACCACGCGCACGGCGAGAAACAAGAGCGATGCCGTGATAATCGAAATTACGAAAGACAGCCCGAGAATGCGTAAGCCGTAATCCGTCATCGCCATGCGCAGGGGATCGCTGTCCATGGTCACTTCGATCAGCAGGCCTGCATCTTTCACCGGGGCGCCAATCACACGGACGACCTCATTTTCAGGCGTAAAGAGCCGCGAAGTGGCGTCACGGATCAGTACCCAGGCACTGGCATCGCGCAGATCATAGGTCTTGGTGATCCGGTCTGGTATGGGCGACGACAGCATCAATTGGCGCACCTCATCGCGACGCAATACAACGTTGTAGACGCCGGCATTGGCCAGCAATTCAGCCTCAAGATCATCGGCCAGCATATCATCGGCCAGCAGTGCGAGCGATGCTATCTGGGCCCGCTCCAATCGGTTGAGCAGGAAATCCTCACGGAAGCGCGCGATTGAGGGCACAAAGATCAAGATTTCGGCCAACATGACGAAGACCGTCGTCAGGATCAGAAATCGGCCCGACAGCGAGTTCACTTTGCGCTCCTCCTCGGGTCAGGGAATCCAGCGCTGGATAAATCTGACCACTCTTTTAACCGTTTGATTCTCAAACAGCCTTGGCGAGAAATAAGCGCCCGCCACCCGTTTGTTAAGCTCTCCGATCGTCGGATAGGGTGAGACCATTGCAGCAATCTGACCCATCTTGAGGTTATTGGCCAAGGCCAGCGACCACAAGTTGATCAATTCTCCGGCCTGATGCCCTACGATTGTTGCGCCGACGGGTCGGCCTTTTACGACCATCACCTTAATGAAACCCTTCGTCTTCCGCTCGGAAATGGCGCGATCATTGTGATGAAAGTCAAAGCGCGCGATTTCCAGCCTGTCACCGTGCTGTGCGCGGGCCTGCGCCTCGCTCAGACCGACCTGCGCCAGTTCTGGGTCGGTATATGTGGCCCAAGGAATATGCGCCGTTTTCGCCTTTGACGGCAGTCCGAACAGGGCCGAGCGGATAATGACCCCGGCCTGATATCCTGCCACATGAGTGAATTGCAGCCCGCCAGCCACATCACCGATTGCGTAGACTTTGCGATTGGATGTTCGCAGAGACTCATTGACCTTGATGCCTGTGCGTGTCCGATCAATCCCGGCAGCTTCAAGGTTCAGCCTGTCGATATTGGCCTTACGCCCAACCGCCAGCAGCAGGTGAGAGCCTGCATAGATTTCTCCGTTCTCGGTGACGACCTCGATAGAATCCGCATTGCCACGAATCTGAGCGACCATGGCGTTTTCGTGGATCGCAACACCCTCAGCCTTCAGGCTGTCCAACACAACTGAAGCTGCCTCGGGGTCGTCCTTGCCCAGCGCTTTCATGCCCTCGATGACTGTGACTTTGCACCCCAGCCGGATATGCGCCTGCGCCATCTCCATGCCGATGGGGCCGCCGCCGATGATCAGCAGGTGTTCGGGCTTGTCGCGCAGGTCGAATAAGGTCTCGTTGGTGTAATATGGCACCTGATCCAACCCGGGCAGAGGCGGCACCAAAGGCGCAGAGCCGGTGGCCACCACGACACGGCGGGCGGTGATCAGATGGTCTCCGGCCTGCACCTGCGTAGGCGAGACAAAGCTGCCATATTCCCGGATCACTTTGACGCCAAAGCCTTCGAAACGTTCCTGACTGTCCATCGGCTCGATCTGAGCGATCACATCATGAACGTGATCCTTGACAGCGGCATAGTCGATCTGCGGCACCACATCCGAGATACCATAAGCGGACGCATGCGCCTGACCATAGGCTACCTTGCCACTGGCGATCAGAGCCTTTGAGGGGACGCAGCCGAAATTCAGACAATCGCCGCCCATCTTGTGCCCTTCCAGAAGGACGACATCCGCACCCATCTGACTGGCCCCGGCAGCCACGGACAGCCCGCCCGACCCGGCGCCGATCACCAGGATATCGGTCTTCAACTCTTGCATGGGTCAGGCGTCCTTTCGGCCACGGAGGGATTTGATGACAATCGGCAAAGCGGCCAGAACACACAAGCCAATGATGGGGCCAATGACAAACGGTTCCCACAGTAGCGAGACATCCGGCGTCTCGCCCCGGTCGAACACGCCACCCAGCCCGACACCGATCCAGGTGTAGACAATGCCGCCCGGGATGATGCCCAGCGCGGTCGTGATCAGGAAATTACGAAACTTCACCCCCACCAGCGCAGGCACCAGATTGGCCACAAAGAACGGCACGACGGGCACCAGACGTAGCAAGAACAGAACCGAGATTTCGTTCTCACGCAGCCCGTCCTTAAGCTTCTTGACCGCACCTTCCGAGGATTCCAGCCGCGCTGTCAGCGATGCACCCAACCCCCAGCGTGCTGCCAGGAAGATGGCCGATGCGCCGATGGTCGCGGCAACAACGTTGAATACGGTCCCGGCGAAGAGACCGAACAGGAACCCTCCGGTCATCGAGGCCACTGCCGCTCCGGGCAGCGAAAAGGCGACGATCACGATGTAGATCGCAACAAATGCAGCAGCCATGGCCCAGTAATTGGCGTCACGCCATTCCAACAACGCCTCGCGGTTGTCGCGCAGGGTCTCAAACGTCAGGTAATCACCTAAGGTGAAAAACCCCACCGCAGCTACGGCGAGAATCACCAGCAATGGAATATGGCGCGCAAGCCCGCTGCGCGGGGCCTGAGTTGCATCACTCATCAGGTTGTCCGGTTTTGTACGTTTCATTCTGGCTATAACATGCGACGCATGCGGGTCGCGCAACAGAGACCTCACGCGGCGTTGATGTTTATGGCAGGGAATGTGAGGGATTCAGGCACTATAAGCCGCGATTTGAAACCTTTTGCTAGTACCGGTTACAGAATTGTTGCAAAAGGCCGCAAAACCCCCACCTAGGGGTTTGACTTAGCACCCGTGACCCAGTAGAGGACGGGCTTCGAACATTAGGGCCAGGCGAATCCGCGCCGCACCCACCGCTATAGATTGGAGACGGAGCGATGAAACGCACCTATCAGCCTTCGAACCTGGTTCGCAAACGCCGCCACGGTTTCCGCGCGCGCATGGCCACCAAAGCCGGCCGCAAAATCCTGAACGCGCGCCGCGCACGTGGCCGCAAGTCGCTGAGCGCGTAAACCGCTCACTGATCAGGTTATGAACATGACGCCGCCGGAGGCCCCTGAGGATGGTAGCAACCAGCCGAGGGTGAAGCCCCCGGCGGCGTCCGTTTGCGCGCCCGAAACGTTGACCGTATTGCAGAATCGCTCGGACTTTCTGAAGGCCGCGCGGGCGAAACGTCAGGGTACGGCCTCGATGATGGTGCAAGCGCGCAAACGCAGTTCCGACGAAGCGTCCGGCATTCGCGTCGGGTTCACCTGTTCCAAGAAAGTTGGCAATGCGGTGGCCCGCAACCGCGCCAAGCGCCGCCTGCGCGAGGTTGCGCGTGCCGTTCTGCCCGTTCAGGGTCGCGAGGGTTGGGATTACATTCTCATCGGACGTGCCGAGGTCACAGCTGCCCGCCCCTTCGACGCGCTGCTAGACGATCTGCGCTATGCGTTGCGCAAATTGCATGGCGGCAAATGACACTGCTTGCGCATATCCTCGCCCTGCCCGTCCGGGCGTATCGGCTGATCTTCAGCCCGTGGGTCGGTTTCAACTGCCGCTATCAACCCACCTGTTCAGCCTACGCGCTGGAGGCGCTGGAGAAGCACGGCCCCGTCAAGGGCACATTGCTGGCCGCCCGACGCATCGGGCGCTGTCATCCATGGGGCGGCGATGGCTATGACCCAGTGCCAGACGAAAAACCCTGACCCTTGCCCGGTTCACCCATCTGCGATAGGCCCCGCCCATGTTTGATGAAGCCGACGATATCCATCCGCTCTTTGCCGGTGCGCCCTCGACCACCGAGTTCAAGAAACTGCGCAAACGCATCGTGCGCCAGACACGCGAAGCCATCGAACATTATGGGATGGTCGACCCGTCCGCGCATGACAAAGACGGTAAGCCCCCACGCTGGCTGGTCTGTCTGTCCGGAGGCAAGGACAGCTATACCCTATTGGCGGTGCTATACGAGTTGAAATGGCGGGGCTTGCTGCCTGTCGATCTGCTGGCCTGCAACCTCGATCAAGGACAGCCCGGATTTCCCGCGACTGTGCTGCCCGAGTTTCTGGACCGCATGGGCGTACCCCATCGCATCGAATACCAGGACACCTATTCCATCGTGATGGACAAGGTCCCGCAAGGGCGCACGTATTGCGCGCTGTGTTCACGCCTGCGCAGAGGCAACCTCTACCGGATTGCACGAGAGGAAGGCTGTTCGGCGGTTGTTCTGGGCCATCACCGTGACGATATCCTTGAAACCTTTTTCATGAACCTGTTCCATGGCGGGCGTCTGGCAACCATGCCGCCCAAGCTGGTGAATGAAGAGGGCGACCTGTTCGTCTATCGCCCCCTCGCCCATGTGGCCGAGGCCGATTGCGAGAAATTCGCCAAGGCGATGAACTATCCCATCATCCCCTGTGACCTGTGTGGCAGTCAGGATGGTTTGCAACGCCAACAGGTCAAACAGATTCTGGATCAATGGGAAAAGAACAACCCTGGACGGCGGCAGGTGATGTTCCGGGCGCTGACCAACGCGCGTCCGTCGCACCTGTTGGATCCAAAACTCTTTGATTTTGCAAATCTTTCGCTTGATCCGATTCAAAAAGACAAAAATTCGGACGAAATTCCACAGCTGCGTTAACGACTGACTCAGATTGGTTTCCTACGCTCGGCCTGCGCGACCCATGCACAAGCCGAAGGCCGTCGAAACCGATGCGGAATATTGTCTCTGTTGACCGAATCCTTGAGTTGCTGCGCACCGGCCTCAGCGGGCCGCAGGCGCTTGCATTTGTACCTGCCGCCTGCCTCGCTGCCTTCTGGCTGGGTGGAGAGGTCGCTTTGCTGCTCACGGCGCTTGGTTTGCCGCTGCTGAGCGCCGCGAGCGGTTGGGGTCGCCAGCTGCATCGGGCAACAAGCCCGGGGGCTCGCCCCTCCGGATTGGTTGCGAACGACGTGTTCCAGGCCGAGATGCAGGTTCTGAGCGACACCGCAAAAGGTAGCGGCGACAATGCTGCCTGTATCGCGGTGGCATTGGATGACTTCGCCGATCTGATGGATGCCCATGGTCAGGCCGCAGCGAACCATATCACACTGCAATTCAGTGATCGCATCCTTGCCATCATCCGAAGCCACGATGTCTTTACCCACATTTACCAGAATCGGTATCTGATCGGGCTGCAACCCTCGCCCCACCTCGATCTTGAGGCCTGTATTCAGATGTCAGGTCGTCTTCAGACCGCGATCGAAGATCCTGTTCTGCTCAACGGTGCCAGCGTTTATCTGTCCTGTTCAGTGGGTTTTTGTCTGCGTTCCGATGTGCTGGATGCAGATGCCGGGGAATGGATCGAAGCCGCCTGCTCCGCGCTCACCGAGGCCCAGCGCAGCGGGCCTTCGACGATCCGCGCTTATTCTACCGAGACTCGGCGGCGGTCCCTGGTTCGCGCCAACCTGCGGCGGGATTTCGAGGCCGCGCTGGACCATGGTGAGATACGCCCTTGGTTCCAACCACAGATCTCCACGGATACGGGCAACATCACCGGGTTCGAAGCGCTTGCCCGATGGGAACACCCAAGCAAAGGAGTCCTCGGTCCTCAGGTCTTTCTACCTTTCGCCGAGCAGGCCGACCTGATGGAGCAACTGGGGCAGGTCTTGCGGCATCACGCTTTTGATGCAATGCGAAACTGGGATCGCGCCGGCCTCGTGGTGCCTCGGATCGGCATCAATTTCTCGTCAGACGAGCTGCGCAATCCCAGCCTTGTTGATCGGCTGAGATGGGAATTGGATCAGTTTGACCTGACCCCTGACAGGCTGGCCGTCGAAGTGTTAGAGACTGTCTTTTCCCGCCGTCCCGACGACGTGATCACCCGAAATGTAACCGCCTTAGCGGCCCTGGGTTGCTGCATCGATCTGGATGATTTCGGAACCGGCCATGCCTCGATCGCATCCATCAAGCGCTTTGACGTTTCACGCATCAAGATTGACCGTTCTTTCGTGACCAGGGCAGATCAGGACCCTAGTCAACAACAACTGGTCAGCGCCATTCTGACGATGGCAGAGCGGCTGAACCTGGAAACCCTTGCTGAAGGTATCGAGACGGCTGGTGAGCACGCATTGATGGCGCAATTGGGCAGTGATCACGTACAGGGGTTCGGCATCGCCAAACCCATGCCTTATGAACAGACGCAAGAGTGGATCGCCGCGCACCGGGCCAAGATCAAGGGCACCCCCAAGATCGGGCGCAAAATGGGATGAATTCGATGTAACTGGTGGATTGAATCCGCCATTGCGGCGAATTGGCTGGCGATTCCGCTTGACCTTTGGGCCTGCACTCTGTTGAACCCACCGGGTGTGTTTCACTGCTTAAGGTGGCTGTCCCCGATGGACGATCAGAATAAGAATCTTATCCTCGCAACCGCGCTCAGCTTTCTGGTGATCCTTGTCTGGTTCGTACTGTTCCCACCTCCGGAACCGACGGCGACAGAGGAAGAGGCCACGATCGCTGCTCTTGAAGGTGACGAGGTTCAAACGCCCAGTGCCTCCGGCACTGTTGGTGAGGCAAGCGCCGCCGCTGACGAAACACTGCCCGAAGAACAAGCCCCGCGCGTAGAGATCGACACACCGCGTCTGAAAGGCAGCCTGTCACTGTCGGGCGGCCGCATTGATGAGCTGTTCCTGAAAGACTACAAAGTTTCCATCGACGAAGGTGCTCCCATTGTCGAGCTGCTGTCCCCTGTAGGCTCTGAATCCGCCTACTACGCCCTCTACGGTTGGGCCCCGGGTTCTGGCGTATCCGGCACTGATGTTCCCGGTCCCAACACCCTCTGGACGCTTGAGCAGGGCGACGCGCTGGGTGTGGACACTCCAATCACCCTGGCTTGGGACAATGGCAACGGCCTAACCTTCCGACGCACCATTTCGGTAGATGAAAACTACATGTTCTCGGTGACCCAGTCGGTCGAAAACGCCACTGCGTCCGAGGTCAGCATGGCTCCTTACGGCATTCTGGCGCGTCATGGTATCGGCGAAGATGGCGATCTGCCGGGTCTCAAGAACTTCTTCATCCTACATGAAGGCGTGATCGGCATGGCGGACGGCACATTGTCCGAGGTCGATTATGGCGATGTGCGCGATTTTGACATCGACTCCACTGAGCGCGCACAGGCCGAGGTGTATCAGGTCAAACAGGACGGCTGGATCGGCTTTACCGACCATTACTGGATGACCACCTTGATCCCCGACCCCGGATCGGCGTTCAAAGCCGCGGCCAAATACGACTCGCGCCGCAAGATCTATCAGACGGAAACCGTATTGCCGACGCTGACCGTTGCCGCTGGCGCGACCGAAGAGGTCAGCACGCGTCTGTTCGCGGGTGCCAAGGAATGGGAAGCCATTCGCGAGTATCAGTCCGAAGGCGTGCAGAAATTCATCGACAGCATCGATTGGGGCTGGTTCTTCTTCCTGACCAAACCGATCTTCTGGTTGCTTCATAATATCAACCTTCTGATCGGCAATATGGGCTGGTCGATCATCGGTCTGACGCTGATCATCAAGGCGATCCTGTTCCCGCTGGCATTCAAATCCTATGTCTCGATGGCGAAGATGAAAGAACTCCAGCCACAGATGGAGGCCCTGAAAGAGGCTGCTGGCGATGACCGCCAGAAGATGCAACAGGGCATGATGGAGCTCTACAAGAAGGAAAAGGTGAACCCCGCCGCGGGCTGTTTGCCGATCCTGCTGCAGATCCCGATCTTCTTCTCGCTGTATAAGGTGATCTTCGTCACCATCGAACTGCGTCAAGCGCCCTGGTTTGGCCCGTTCCAGGATCTCAGCGCGCCGGATCCAACCTCGATCTACAACTTCTTTGGCTGGCTGCCTTGGGCAGCGCCGCAGCCCGAGAGCTTCATGGCGCTGATCTTCATCGGTATCCTGCCGCTGTTGCTGGGTATCTCGATGTGGCTGCAGCAGAAGCTGAACCCGGCACCAACCGACGCGACGCAGGCGATGATCTTTGCCTGGATGCCGTGGGTGTTCATGTTCATGCTGGGTGGCTTTGCAAGCGGTCTGGTTGTCTACTGGATTGCAAACAACACGATCACCTTTACCCAACAATATCTGATCATGCGCAGCCAGGGCTATACGCCTGATGTGTTCGGCAACATCAAATCCGGCTTCAAGCGCACGCCAAAAACGGACGATAAATGAGCGGCGCAGTTACCGCGCTGTGGCGGCATCCGATCAAAAGCCACGGGCGTGAAAGCCTTGATCAAGTCACCATGACCCCCGGGCAGACCATGCCCGGGGATCGTGTTTGGGCAGTGGCGCATGAGGTTTCCAAGGCAGACGGGTCGGAATGGGTGCCCTGCACCAATTTCAGCCGAGGTTCGAAGGCACCTCAATTGATGGCAATCTCGGCGCAATTGCACGGCAACACCGTCACGCTGCGCCATCCAAACAGGCCCGACCTGAGCTTTGAGCCTGATACGCAACAGCAAGCGTTTCTGGAGTGGGTCAAGCCGTTGATGCCTGCCGATCGCGCTGCATCCGCTCGTATTATCCGCGTTCCCGGTCGCGGCATGACGGACAGCGATTATCCATCAATCAGCCTGTGCAGCATGGCCTCGCATCGAGCAGTCGAACAGAAGCTGGGTCGCGACCTATCCATCACCCGTTGGCGCGGCAATATCTGGTTCGATGGGCTCCCGCTGTGGGAAGAGTTCGACTGGATTGACCGCGATATCCGCATTGGTGAGGTGGTCTTTCACGTCCGCGAGCGTATTACACGCTGCATGGCGACCACCGCCAACCCTGAAACGGGCGAGCGGGATGCCGACACGCTGGGTGCGTTGAACAGCTGGGATCATCAGGATTTCGGTGTCTACGCAGAGGTGCGGGAAGGTGGCATCATCCGCGCCGGTGACAAGGTTCAACTGCTATGACCGCGCTGCCATTCCCACTGGCCGAGACGCCCGACGAGTTTGCAGCGGAAATCGGGCGCAAGCTGTTTGCCGGACCTTCAGAGTTTGTCAAAGGCGTCGTCGCTATGGACGGATTGCCTGCCCCTGACCGGCTGGAAGTCTGCTTCGCCGGGCGTTCGAATGTGGGCAAGTCCAGCCTGATCAACGCACTGACCGGCACCAAAGGTCTCGCACGTGCCTCCAACACACCGGGCCGCACACAAGAGATCAACTTTTTTACCCAAGGCCCAGAGCTCTATCTGGTGGACCTTCCCGGCTATGGCTATGCCAACGCACCGGTCAAGGTGGTTGAGAAGTGGCAACGGTTGCTGAAGCAATACCTGAGCGGTCGTCAAACCCTGCGCCGTGCCTTTGTGCTGATCGACTCGCGCCATGGGGTGAAACCGGTCGATGCCGAGATCATGAAGCTGCTGGACACCAGCGCCGTAACCTTTCAATGCGTGCTGACCAAGGCCGACAAGGTCAAGGCCAAAGATCGCGAGAAGGTTCTGGAACAGGTGCGCAGCGCATTGTCGAAACACCCTGCGGCATTCCCTGAAATCGTGCTGACCTCGTCCGAGAAAGGCGACGGGATTCCGACCTTGCGCTCGATCATCGCGCATCTGGAATAGCTTCGCCCTTGGCAGCGCCGGGCAAAGGCCCTAACACGGTGTGTCAGAGGGACTTTAGCCATGAAGACACGAGATATGAATCGGGACTGGATCGCCACAGCAGCCACCTTGAACAGCGCCCTGCCCTACCTGCAGCGTTATGACGGCGCGATTGTCGTCATTAAGCTGGGCGGCCACGCCATGGGCAGTGACGAAGCAATGGAAAGCTTTGCCCGCGACGTGGTTCTGATGCGCCAGGTCGGGGTGAACCCGGTCATCGTTCATGGCGGTGGCCCGATGATCAATGCAATGCTGGACAAGTTGGACATCCAGTCTGAATTCGTGGGCGGCAAGCGCGTGACCGACAAAGCCACCGTAGAGGTGGTTGAGATGGTGCTTTCGGGTCTCGTCAACAAGCGCATTGTGCAGGCGATCAACGGCCAGGGAGGCTCGGCCGTTGGTCTGTCGGGCAAGGACGCTAACCTTATGATCTGCAACCAAACGGACCCTTCGCTCGGGTTTGTCGGTTCACCATCCGAGATGAACCCCAAAATTTTGCACGATCTGTTCTCACATGACGTGATCCCGGTAATCGCCCCCTTGGGTGCTGGCCGCGAGGGTGAGACATTCAACGTCAACGGCGACACAGCAGCGGGTGCGATTGCCTCAGCGCTCAAGGCGGATCGTCTGCTGCTGCTGACCGATGTCTCGGGCGTCAAGAACGCCGCCGGAGAGGTCGTGACCGAACTCAAAGCCGGGCAAATCCGTGAAATGACGCTGGAAGGCACGATTGCGGGCGGTATGATCCCAAAGACAGAGACAGCTCTGGACGCCCTCCACAGCGGTGTTCGAGCCGTTGTCATCCTTGACGGGCGCGCGCCCAATGCGGTTTTGCTGGAGCTGTTCACGGAACATGGCGCAGGCTCGCTGATCCGACCTGACTGATCGATGCGTTGAGGTTTCGATGACTGACAAATCAGACACCTCTTCAGATATCTGCCCAGAATTCACGCGCGTCGCGCAAGCTGCTAAGGCTGCAGGCCTCATCATCATGGGCGCTTTGCACCCCCGCGTGACTGAAACCAAACAGCTGGAGACCGGCACACTGATATTGCTGGGGACTGCCGGCGCCTTCTGGCCAGTATTGAAAGCCGCCCCTGAGTGGCAACACACAGATCCGGTGGATCGGTGGTCAACCCGCGTTGTTGGCCAGATGGCGCATGAGCTTGGCGCTGAAGCTCACTTTCCATTCGGCGGCCCGCCTTATGCGCCTTTCATCGACTGGGCGCTCAAGTCCGGTCGCACCTTCAGCAGCCCGGTCGGAGCGCTGGTGCACGATACAGTCGGGATGCTGATCTCGTACCGAGGGGCGCTACACTTCCCGGAAGAATTCGCGATCCCTGAAGTTATTTCCGCCTCGCCCTGTACCACTTGCTCCGCGCCCTGCACCACAACGTGCCCGGTTGGCGCGCTCAATCCTCATAGTTTCTATGATGTTACGGCCTGCCATGATCATCTGAACACAGACGAAGGTCAGACCTGCATGACCGGGGGATGCCTTGCACGACTGGCTTGCCCGCTCAGCGCGGGCGCAAAGCGCGATCCGGAACAGTCTGCACACCATATGAGGGCATTTCATCCCTCATGACCCGCACACTGATCTTAGCCCGCCATGCCAAATCGAGTTGGGACGACCCGTTCCTGAACGATCATGATCGCCCGCTGAATAACCGCGGACGCAAATCAGCGGCAGCAATTGGCGGATGGCTTCGCAAGAATGGCTGGTTGCCGGATGAGGTGATCAGTTCGAGTTCTGCGCGTACGCACGAAACCTGGGACAGGATGGGGCTTGAGGCCGCCAGTGTGGAGTTCACCCAAGGCCTCTACCATGCGGGGTCAGATAATATGCTCTCCGTTTTGAACGGAGCCCGAGGACGAACGGTTCTGATGATCGGGCACAACCCCGGTATCGGGGATTTTGCTAAAAGGATTGTACGGCAAGCGCCGGATCATCTCAGATTTTACGACTACCCGACTTGTGCGACGACCGTGATCCGGTTTGAAGCTCAGAGCTGGCCAAACGTGACTTGGCACAGTGGCGCAGTAGAAAGATTTGTCATTCCGCGCGAGTTGATGGAATGAAAAAAGGCGGGGTCAAAACCCCGCCTTTTCAATCGCTTCGCTTGGATCAGTGTCCCAGAATCTGGCTGAGGAACAGCTTGGTCCGCTCGCTTTGCGGGTTGTTGAAGAACTCTTCGGGTTCGTTCTGTTCCACGATCTGACCGGCATCCATAAAGATCACGCGGTTGGCGACCTGACGGGCAAAGCCCATCTCGTGGGTCACACAGAGCATGGTCATGCCTTCTTCGGCCAGTTCGATCATGGTGTCGAGCACCTCTTTGATCATCTCCGGGTCCAGCGCCGATGTCGGTTCATCGAACAACATGATCCGCGGCATCATGCAAAGCGAGCGCGCGATCGCCACACGTTGCTGCTGACCACCCGAAAGCTGGCCGGGATATTTCAGCGCCTGATCCGGAATCTTCACCTTTTCAAGGAAATGCATCGCGCGCTCTTCGGCCTCTTTCTTGGGCGTCTTGCGCACCCAGATCGGGGCCAGCGTGCAGTTTTCCAGAATGGTCAGATGCGGGAACAGGTTGAAGTGCTGGAACACCATGCCAACCTCGGACCGGATTTTGTCGATGTTCTTGAGGTCATTCGACAGCTCGGTCCCGTCTACGACGATCGTGCCCTGCTGGTGTTCTTCCAGCGCGTTCAGGCAGCGGATCAGGGTCGATTTGCCCGACCCTGACGGCCCAGCGATAACAATCCGCTCGCCCTGATTGACGGTCAGATTGATGTCGCGCAGCACGTGGAAGGACCCGTACCACTTGTTCATGCCGTTGATTTCGATGGCGACCTCGTCGCTCACCTGCATCTTGGAGCGATCGATTTCGCGTTCTACTGCAAGTTCAGACATGTGTTGAACTCCTTAACGATGATCCGTGGCAAGGCGACGCTCGAGCCACTGGGAATATTGAGAGATGCCGTAACAGACGACGAAGAACAGAAGCGCGGCAAAGCCCAGAAGCTCCCAATAGACGCCGTTCCATTCGGTCGACGCCAGGATGGGACCCCGGATCATGCCCACCAGATCGAACATCGAAATGACCGAAACCAGTGTGGTGTCCTTGAACAGGCCCACGGCCACGTTCACGATCCCGGGGATCGAGATCTTCAGAGCCTGCGGCAGGATGATCAGCCGCATCGCCTGCGGGTAATCCAGACCCAGACTGTCTGCTGCCTCGTACTGTCCGCGCGGAAGCGCTGCCAGACCGCCGCGGATCACCTCGGCGATATAGGCGGCGGAGAACATGGTGATCATGATCACAACGCGCAGGAACAGGTCGACCGTGCTGTCAGGCGGGAAGAAATACGACAACATCACCGAAGCCACGAACAGCAGCGTGATCAGAGGCACGCCACGGATGAATTCGATGAAGATAACGCAGACCCACTTGATCAGCGGCATGTTCGACTGACGGCCCAGCGCAAGTGCAATCCCCAACGGGACAGACAACGAAACGCAGGCCAAGCCCAGCATCATGTTGAGCATGAAGCCCCCCAGATCGCGGCTGGGAACAGCTGAAAGCCATGCCCCCTCGGACGCATCTTCTGGGATCAACGCACCGCCAAGCTTCCAGACAACCAAAGCAACGATAATGGCCCCGAAGAATCCAGCGGCAAAGCTGTTCTTCCCGAGCTTCTGAAAGACAGCACCCGCAGCAACGCAGCCAAGCAGCGCGACGAAGGGTACCAAGATCGTGCCACCCCAAATCAGCCAGAAAGCGATAAAGGGATAGAGGGCTGTAAAGATCAGTAGCTTGCGCGGAAGGTCAAAGAACAAGACCGGCGCAACAGCTGCAAGCATCAGTACAAAGGCCAGATTAGGCCGCCAATACGCATCGTCAGGATACTTGAACCCGTAGATAAGCTGAGGCCAGCGTTCGGTCAGTACCGCAAAACACGCCCCTGTTTTACCAGCAAGGATCTCGCGGCATTCCGCAAGTGAGTTGGCATTCCACACACCGTTCATAATCCATGGCAACGTATTCTTCAGAAGCACATAGATCAGCATCAGCGACAGAACCGTCAGGATCGTGTTGGACACGCCCGAGAAGAGGTTCTCGCGCAGCCATTTTACGATACCCGTCTGGTTCGCCGGTGGAGGCGACGGAGGGATGGTGCCTTCGGCCACAAAGGCGATCGGGTTTGTTGTTTGATCAGCCATGGCTCAGCGCTCCTTCAACTTGACGGATGCGTTGTAGATGTTCATCGCCATCGAGATCAGCAGCGAGGCTGTCAGGTAGAACAGCATCAACAGCAGAACACACTCGATCGCACGCCCGGTCTGGTTCAGCGTGATACCGCCAAGAGTCGCAGTGATATCCGCGTAACCCACGGCAATCGCCAGAGAGGAGTTCTTGGTGATATTCAGATATTGCGAAATCAGCGGCGGGATGATTACCCGCAGCGCCTGCGGCAGGATCACAAGGTTCATAATCCGACCCGGGCGCAGACCCAAAGCGGCCGCGGCCTCGGTCTGACCTTTGCTGATCGCCTGAATGCCCGCGCGTACGTTTTCCGCGATAAACGCGCCGGTGTAGATCGAAAGTGCGAACCACAAGGCAATCAGTGGCCCACCGATCTTGATGCCACCGCTGAAGTTGAAACCTTTCAGCGCGGGCACATCCCAGGTCAGACCCATGATCACCATCAGGATGGCCAACGGAACCAGCCAGACGGCCAGCTTCACCATGCCGGTCTTGGGGCGATCACCAGTCTGTTCTTGTTTCAGGGTCGCGCGTTTTTCGATTTCACGCGTTGCAAACCATGAGCCGACCAACACAGCAATGACCAGAAGCCAGTTCAGAATGTTAACGCTGAACAAGCCATTCGCGAATTCGGGTCGCGGAATATAGACCCCACGATTGGTAAAGGCGAACAGATCGAACAACATGCTGGAGGTCGGGTTGTCACCACGGAACGCCCTGGGCCCCGGCAGCACAGCCGTCATGATGGTGAAGATAATGATGATCCAGATCAGGACCGGAATGTTCCGGAAGATCTCGACATAGACCGCCATCAGCTTTGAGACGA
Organism: Ruegeria sp. AH3; assembly: GCF_056536265.1. Lineage (NCBI taxonomy): Bacteria > Pseudomonadati > Pseudomonadota > Alphaproteobacteria > Rhodobacterales > Roseobacteraceae > Ruegeria > Ruegeria sp. AH3. The sequence continues at coordinate 3,421,053 of NZ_JBQFJL010000001.1, read as the reverse complement.
GCCAGTTGTTCGACAGACGCAACACGCCCGCGATCACACCGAAAACAGTGGCAGTGATACAGGCCAGGAATGCAACCAGCAGAGTGTTGAGGATACCGACAACAGCGGCGCGTCCATGCGAGGACTGGCTGTCATATTCGATCAGGCGCTGGTTGATGTCGTACCCCGAAGGGTCGCCCAGAAATGAGTAGGAAATATTGAGCCCTGCGGCCCGGAGGTTCTGGATCAGGTTGTTGCCAAGATACCAGATGGAAAGCGCAATAACGACGGCCGCGATCACCTGAAAGGTAAGAGAGCGATAGCGGGTATCGTTTATGAGCATTGACAACCGAAAATCAGCTTTCGGTGGGTCAGTCATAGTCGACATATTTTGGGATCCCCGTGGCTTGCGGACTCTTCTTTATCGGCAGGGTTTTCCCTGCTCATTAGCTGTCCGCAGCATTTTGATGAGAAGAGGGCGCAGGTTGCCCCGCGCCCTCTCCTTCGAATGTCTTAGCGGAACGGCGGCGAGTACAGCAGGCCGCCGTCGGTCCACTGTGCGTTCAGGCCGCGTGCCAGACCGATCGGGGTTTCTTCACCGATGTTCTTGGCAAAGACTTCGCCGTAGTTACCACCGGCTTTGATTGCCTTGGCCGCCCAGTCGGCGTCCAGACCCAGCATCTCGCCCAGGGTGCCTTCGGTACCCAGCAGACGGTTCACTTCGGGGTTGTCGGTGCCGGCTTTCATCTCATCGATATTGGCCGAGGTCACGCCCAGCTCTTCAGCCGAGACCAGCGCGTTCAGGGTCCAACGGACAACGTCGCCCCACTCGTGATCGCCGTGACGGACCAGCGGGCCCAGCGGCTCTTTCGAGATGATTTCGGGCAGAAGGACGTGATCACCGGGGTTTTCGAACGTGGCGCGGGTTGCGGCCAGGCCCGATGCGTCGGTGGTGTAAACATCACATGCGCCAGCCAGGTACTGCTGCTGCGCTTCAGCGTTGGTTTCGATCGGAACCGGCTCATAGCTGATGTTGTTCGAGCGGAAGAAATCCGCCAGGTTCAGCTCGGTGGTGGTGCCGGTCTGGATGCAGACGGTTGCGCCGTCCAGTTCCTTGGCCGAGCTCACGCCCAGTGCCTTGGGAACCATGAAGCCCTGACCGTCATAGTAGTTCACACCAACGAATTCGAACTTCAGGTCGACGTCGCGGCTGAAGGTCCAGGTGGTGTTACGGGCCAGCATATCGATCTCGCCCGAAGCCAGAGCTGTAAAGCGGGTCTTACCGGTGGTCGGAACGAATTCAACAGCGTTTGCATCGCCCAGAACAGCAGCGGCAACGGCACGGCACAGCGAGACGTCAAAACCCTGCCATTCGCCATTTGCGTCGGGTGCAGCGAAGCCGACCAGACCGGTGGTCACACCGCAGTTCAGCTTGCCGCGTGCTTTGACATCGTCAACGGTCCCTGCCGCAGCTGCGCCAGCGGCCAGGCCGGCAATAGTCGCCACGCCCAAGATTACGGATTTTTTCATTTTTACCTCTTCCTGATTTTCCATCCCTTTCAGGGACGGTTCGATCCGGCGCAGGCGCGCCAGAAAGGTTACCCAAAAGGTGTCTCCCCTTTAGTGGCCCAAGTTTGGGCGTATTCATCAACAAACGTCAAGGGCCGGATCAGCGAAATCGATAGGTCGATGTTGCAGAAATTGCGCTCAAAAAGGCTATTTTTGCCAATCAAGTCTCAGGAAGAGAGATCAAAGAAGTGTTTTGCGTGCAAAAAGGCGGCCTCTTTGATCCGGGCGGCGGCGTCCGCTTCCTCGTCATGCCCCCACTGTTCGATCTGCCACAGTTCATCAAGCCCCGAAATGCGCCATATCTCGTCCGGTTTGCGCCAATTCTGAGCGGCGGCAAAACCAAGAATCAATGAACCCGACAGACTCACGAGATCGTGAAACGCAGCCAACTGGAACGGATTGAGACCGCGAACCCGCGCGCGCAGTGCCTCCAAAGCAGCGGTATTCTGCGGTTGATGCACCACACCGGCCAGTGGAACCAGCCGCACCCCCAGCGCCTCAGCCGCCCAGTCAAGCGCTGGATCCCATGCCTCGGCCTGCCGCGTCTGGAGCGTTTCGGGATGGGTTGCGCGATAGCACAGCAAGTCCGAATCGCCGTAATCCGCAAGCATGTCGGCAACTTCGGCATGCTGATGACGTACCTTATCAATGGCCGCGTTGGCCGAGCGGGTGAATGGCATCGTGCTCGGATCGACCTCGTTTTCCTGCGCATCCCATTCGGCGGCAACGGCCTCAGCCATTGCGCGGGTGGGCAGCACCAGAGCTGCCTTGGCGGGTGTTTTTACCCGGCGGCCATCCAACTCGACCGTATGGCCATCTTCGGCCTCCACGACCGTGCTTGAAGTCCAGAAGCGTTTGGGTTTCCAGTCGCTCATCTTAAATGCCCCAGATTCTGGCCAGTGCGTCTGGCAATTGCTCAAAACTGTCGATCACGGTGTGCGCGGCGCGCAACGCGGATTGATCGTGATAACCCCAACTGACCCCGATACCCGCGATCTGCGCGACTGCGGCCATCTCCATATCGAAGCTGGTATCGCCAATCATCGCCGCCTGTTGTTGCGCGACGCCGGTTTCCACAAGAGCAGTTTCAATCATCGAAGGGTGCGGCTTTGAAGGGTGATGGTCTGCCACCTGCCGCGTGACGAAATAGCGCTCAAGCCCGTGCGCCTCTAGCAACGCATCGAGACCGCGTTGGGATTTGCCAGTGGCAACACCCAGCAGGATTTCGTCACGCTCATGCAGTTCCTCGATCACCTCGCGGGCACCGGGATAGAGTGGTGAGCTGGCAGCACCCTGTTCCAAACGCTGCGCGTGATAGGCTTGCTTGTAGCCCTCGACCAATCGATCTTGCACATTCACCGACTGATCCGGTGCAAGGCGTGCCATAGCATGTGGCAGCGACAAACCTACAATGGACAGAATTGCCAACCGATCCGGAACAGGCAGCGAAAGCGCTTGAAAACTGGCGGTCATCGCCGAAACGATCGCCCCCTGACTGTCGACCAGCGTGCCATCCACATCGAACAGAACCAGCCGCAGAGGCGCGCTCATCGCAGTTCCTCGAACGGATCATCCGCCGCAAGGTCTTCTGTCCAGCCCAGCGTATCCCAGCTGTGCTTCATATGATCAGGCAGCGGCGCCGAAAGCGAGATGGGTTTGCGCGTCATCGGATGTTCAAAGGACAGGCTGCGGGCGTGAAGATGCAGCTTTTTGCTGATGATGCCACCCAACTGCGCGCCCCAGCCATCGCCCAGGTTCTCCTGCCCCGAGCCGCCATATTTACCATCGCCGATGATCGGATGTCCGATGGCCGCCATATGCGCGCGCAACTGATGGGTACGGCCTGTGACCGGCTCCATCGCCACCCAGGCCGCGCGCCCTGCCACACGATAAAGCGTTGCATAGAGCGTATGCGCACGCTTTGCGCCGGGCGTATCGTTCACTTCGCTCGGATGCACGGCGATCATCTTCTCGCCTTCACCCTGCTTGCCATGGCCGGGGGCCTTGACCAGCCCGGTCTTGATCTCGCCCAGATAAGGCGTCGGCACGCCGGCCACCAACGCCCAATAGATCTTGCGCGTGTTGCGATGCCGGAACGCCGCCGTCAGCCCCTTGGCGGCCTCACGCGTGCGGGCCATCAGCAGAACTCCGGACGTGTCCTTGTCCAGCCGGTGCACAAGGCGCGGGTCCTCATCATAGCCAAAGCGCAGCGCCTCGGACAGACTATCGACGTGGCGGGTTTGACCACTTCCACCCTGCACCGGCAGGCCATGCGGCTTGTTGAGCGCCAGAACGTGGTCGTCCTTGTAGATCACGCAGGACTGGATCATCTTCACATCCGCATCCGAGATGCTGCGCCGCACCTCGGCCGGCTTATGATCGGCATCCGGCAGCGGTGGCACACGCACCGACTGCCCAACCTCAAGCCGGGTCGAGGCCTTGACGCGCCCGCCATCAACCCGCAGCTCGCCCCTGCGGCACATCTTCTCGATCCGGCCCTGACTGACATGCGGGAACAGGCGGCGCAGCCAACGATCCAACCGCTGGTCGCCATCGCCCTCTGCGACTGTGATCATCTGCACGCCACTCATGCCATTGCCCCTTGCCCCGCGCGGTCGATCCGCCCGGAATTTACCCGTTTCAGTGTCTTAGAAAACATGCGCGTCTGTCGCGCGCCTCGCGCGAAGAGTCAAGCCGAGCCTATCACGTGTTCCGCTGCGCCCGTAGCTTCGCGAAATAATCCAACCGCTTTTTCAACTCACGCTCGAACCCGCGTTCGACTGGCTGATAGAGCGCGGGTCGTTCCATACCGTCGGGGAAATAGTTCTGCCCCGAAAACCCGTCTTCGGCATCATGATCATAGGCATAGCCTGCGCCATAGCCCTGATCCTTCATCAACGACGTCGGCGCGTTCAGGATATGTTTGGGCGGTGGCTCGCTGCCCGATTGCTTGGCCAGATTCATCGCCGCCTTATAACCCACATAGGTTCCGTTCGATTTTGGGGCCAGGGCCAGATAGACCAGCGCCTGTGCCAGTGCCAGTTCACCCTCGGGACTGCCAAGCCGTTCGTAGGTCTCCCACGATTGCAGGCAGATCGCCTGTGCCTGCGGGTCAGCCAGCCCGATATCTTCGACGGCCATACGGGTGATCCGACGCGCCAGATAGCGTGGGTCTTCGCCCCCGGTCAGCATCCGCGCGAACCAGTACAGCGCCGCGTCCGGGTCCGAACCGCGCACCGATTTGTGCAGGGCCGAGATCAGGTTGTAATGCTCATCCCCCGACTTGTCATATTTCGCCGCGCGCCGCATCAGCCTTGTCGACAGTGCGTCGGGGTCCAAAGGCGCATCGACCGTCCAGGCCGCCACCTGCTCGATCAGGTTCAACAGCGCCCGACCGTCGCCATCCGCCATCTCCTGCAATGCCTCGCGCGCCTGTCCGGTCAGAGGCAAGGCGCGGCCCAGCTCTTTCTCAGCGCGTTGGGTCAGCCGTTCGAGATCGGCAAGGCTGAGCCGCTCCAGCACCAACACCTGCGCCCGGCTAAGCACAGCGGCGTTCAACTCGAACGAGGGGTTCTCGGTCGTGGCACCCACCAGCAGGATGGTGCCGTCTTCCATATGCGGCAGGAACCCGTCCTGTTGTGCCTTGTTGAACCGGTGGATCTCGTCGACGAACAGCAGCGTACCCTGCCCGTTCTGACGCCGGATTTTCGCGGCCTCAAAGACTTTCTTCAGATCAGGCACGCCGGTGAAGATGGCACTGATCTGAACAAAATGCAGATCCGTCTCTTGCGCCAGCAAACGCGCGATGGTGGTTTTACCGACCCCTGGCGGCCCCCAAAAAATCAGGCTCGACAAACTGCCAGAAGCGAGCATGACCCCCAGCGGAGCATCCGGGCCCAGAACCTGTTCCTGTCCTATCACCTCAGCCAGCGATTGCGGGCGCAGCCGATCGGCCAGCGGACGGTGCGGAGAAGCCGCAGGTTCAGAGGAACCGGTATCAAACAGATCCGCCAAGATTTACAACCGGAACCGCAGGGACACGGTGCGCCCGTCCCGCTGCAGCTCAAACTGCAGGCGGCGGCCCGGATTGGTGAGCGCTTCGATCACATCATCGGGGGCGGCGATATCGGTGTCGTTGATACGGCTCAGCACATCTCCGACCCGCAGGCCCGAGCGTCCGCCATAGCGACCGGCATCGACAACCACAACACCGTCCACAGACAGGGGCAGCCGCAACCGCGTAATCACTGCGGGATTGATGCGCGATACGGTCAGACCCGGCATCACCGTACGGTCGGTCAGAGTCGTTTCGTCCGCGGCAGGCGTATCCGGCGCCTTGACCAGCTCCACGCTGACGTCATCTCTCTGATCGCCGCGCAGACGGGTCAGCACGGACGTCCCGCCGACCCCTGCCACAGACATGCGGAATTTCATTTCGGCGGGTGAGTTCACTTCATCCCCGTCCACATGTGTCACCACATCACCCACGCGCAACCCGGCCTCGCCCAGCGGGCTTAGCGGATGAATATCAGAAACCACCACGCCCATGGGGAATGTCAGACCCAGCGACTCGGCAATATCTGCGCTCATGTGCTGGCCGGAAATCCCGGCCCAGGGGCTGATGAAACTGTCATTACCGCCCTGCGCTTGCCGCAAAAACTCGGCCACCAGATTTGCCGGGATCGCAAAGCCGATCCCGTTTGATCCGCCTGAACGGGTCAGGATTGAAGTATTGATGCCGATCAAATCCCCATTCACATCGATGAGGGCGCCCCCGGAATTACCCGGGTTGATCGCCGCATCCGTCTGAATGAAATATCCCCGCGCATTACCCGTCGCCGTCCCGGTGCGCGCCAGCCCCGAGATGATGCCTGACGACACTGTCTGCCCAACTCCAAAAGGGTTGCCGATGGCCAGGGCAAGCTCGCCCACTTCAACATGATCAGAGTCGCGCAGCTTCAGAAATGGCAAGTCCTGCGCTTCTTCCAGCCTCAGGATCGCAATATCGCTTTCCTTGTCGCCCAGCACGACCTCTGCCGAGTATTCGCGCCGATCCGTCGTCACCACCCGGATTTCAGTGGCGGTCCCGACGACATGGTAGTTCGAGACCACATAACCGTCTTCAGACAGGACCACCCCCGATCCCAATGAATTCTGCACACGCTGCTGCGGCTGGTTGAAACCCCGGCCAAAGAAATCCTGAAAGAACGGGTCAGAAAACAACGGATTGACCCGCCCCTCTCTGACGATCTTGGCGTAAATATTAACCACAGCGGGCGATGCTTGCTTCACAACCGGCGCAAACCCCAATGAGATTTCCGCCTGCGATGTCGGCACGCGTGTCTCAGCGGACGCGACCGACGCGCTGATCATGAAAAAAGCCAGAAGGGACGCACGAACCATCTTTACCTCTACCTGCAAGACTGCGTTGGATATGCGTCTATGCAGGCGATAATGCAAGCATACCCTGACAGGTGTCGTCTCAGTCCAACGGCGCGTGTAGCTGGGTTCCTTTGGTTATGATCCCACCCCGATTTCCAACCTCAATCGTGCCGTAGCGTTGCGTGAACACTTCGGGCAGTTCCCGGTCGCCTTCGGGCGACAGCCAGAGGCGGAACAAGTGGCGGCGCTGAGTGGGATCGGGCCAGTCCGTAAACCCTGTGCGATCATGTAGCTGAGAGTGGTTATAAACAAATTGCATATCGCCGGGCTGCAACCGCATGGTCAGATGCATCTCGGGGTCATTGGCAAGGGCATCAAATGTATCCAAGGCCGCAACGTGATCATCGCTCAACCGCATTGCTTCCGGAAAGCGCTGCGCGCTGTCGATATACTGTCTCTGATAAAACACCGTCAGCTTGCCATTATGCCATGTGAAGGGCGGGATGGTCATGAACGGCTCCATCCCTTCAGGGACTTCTCCGCGCCGATCGGTTGCGACAGGATCGAACAAGCATTCCAGCAGGTTGGGGCATTCAGCCCGCATCCGGTTATAGATCGCTTCTGCACTCACCAGCAGCGAGTCACCACCTTCTTTGGCATCACGCAGGCATAACAGGCCAACGATATCGGCGCTGTCAGTATGGAAGGTCTGGCGCTCATGGGTCTGGTAGATACGGGTATTAGGATCGTTTGCATCCGCGCCAATGTCGCGGACATGCCCGAGGATATGTCCCTGTGCATTCTGAGAACGGGCCGACCCCAGATGCGCCCCGACGCCACAGAAAATCGCGGCTGCCATTTCCTGCGTATAGGTCCCGGTTGGCAGACCGCGCAGGACTTCGAACCCAATGCCATTGATCAACTTGTCGCGCAGGTAAGCCAGATGTTGGTCGAAGTGCTTTAGTGGAAAATCAGCCTTCGTCATTTGGCCGATGTCACGCCCAAGAGACAGGTAGTGGTGTGCCGCCTGCTCAAGATCGGCAACATCATCCGGCGTCAGGTCCACAATCCAGTCTGCCTGACGCGCGCGCATCTCGGCCCCAGTCCAAACCGAAGGACCGGTTAATTGCGCGGGTATCTCGGAAAGCACTGTCATGATCCAACCTCCTCAGCTGTTTTTCAGAGTGGAACAAGGCAGGCTTGGTTTCATCACCAGAATTCGTCGAAAACAACCTGATTGCGACACCGGCTGATCGCAAAAGAAAAGCCCCCGCGTCTGAAACGCAGGGGCTCAAGTCAGAAAGAATGACTTTCTTATTCTTCGTCTGCTGCCTCTTCGGCGGCAACGCGGGCCTTGTCAGCCGCGCCTTTGGCGTCAACGTCACGATCAACGAATTCGATGATCGCCATCGGAGCCATGTCGCCATAGCGGAAGCCTGCTTTCAGGATGCGGACGTAACCGCCCTGACGCTCGGCGTAGCGGGGGCCCAGAACTTCGAACAGCTTGGCGACATCTTTGTCTTCTTTCAGCTGCGATGCAGCCTGACGGCGGGCGTGCAGGTCGCCACGCTTGCCCAGAGTGACCAGCTTTTCGATGATCGGGCGCAGTTCTTTTGCCTTGGGCAGAGTTGTTTTGATTTGCTCATGTTCGATGAGCGAGCCAGCCATGTTTGCAAACAGAGCTTTACGGTGCTCATGAGTACGGTTCAGGCGGCGGTAACCACGTGCGTGACGCATTTTCTAATTCCTTCTTTCGCGTTTTGCTTTGTCTGGCCGGCGATGCGTGTCACCGGCTCTCCTTGGGGCAGGATTGCCCGGGTCTTTCGTGTTGTACGCCCCGCAATGGGCGGAGCGTCCGTGTTGTACAACCTTGCAGGCCGGGCTTCAGCCCGGCACTGACTTAAAAGGCGTCTTCGAACTTCTTCGCCAGATCTTCGATGTTGTCGGGCGGCCAGTCCTCGACATCCATGCCGAGGTGCAGACCCATGCCGGACAGCACTTCCTTGATCTCGTTCAGCGACTTGCGGCCGAAGTTCGGGGTGCGCAGCATCTCGGCTTCGGTCTTCTGGATCAGATCGCCGATGTAAACGATGTTGTCGTTCTTCAGGCAGTTTGCCGAACGGACCGACAGCTCCAGCTCGTCCACTTTCTTCAGCAGCAGCGGGTTGAACTCCAGACCATCGTCTTCGTCCTGACGGCCAGCCGATTCCGGCTCGTCGAAGTTGACGAAGATTGACAGCTGATCCTGCAGGATACGTGCGGCAAAGGCCAGTGCATCCTCGGGTGTGATCGAACCGTCGGTGTCGATCTTCAGGGTCAGCTTGTCATAGTCCAGAACCTGACCTTCACGGGTCGGCTGAACGTCATAGGCAACCTTTTTGACCGGCGAATAGATCGCGTCGATCGGGATCAGGCCGATGGGCGCGTCTTCGGGCTTGTTCTTTTCAGCCGAGACGTAGCCCTTGCCGGTGTTGACGGTCAGTTCCATGAACAGGTCTGCGCCATCGTCCAGGTGGCAGATGACGTGATCGCGGTTCAGAACCTCGATGCCAGCGCTTTCGCTGATGTCGCCGGCGGTGACAACTGCGGGGCCTTTGGCATTGATCGACAGGCGCTTGGGGCCTTCGACTTCCATGCGCAGCGAAACGCCTTTGAGGTTCAGGATGATGTCGGTGACGTCTTCACGTACGCCCGCGACCGAGGAGAACTCGTGCAGTACGTTATCGATCTGAACGCTGGTGATGGCCGCGCCTTGCAGCGAGCTCATCAGAACGCGGCGCAGCGCGTTACCCAGGGTCAGACCAAAGCCACGCTCCAGCGGCTCGGCAACCAGGGTTGCCTGACGTGCAGGGTCGTTGCCCGGCTTGCCGTCAAGCTGGGTCGGCTTGATCAATTCTGCCCAATTCTTATGGATCATGTAATCCCTCCATTCCTGTCCGCGCCCCATGACCAACAAGGTGCAGACGCCCGAGGTTCAAAATGACGTGCTGGGGCCGTGCAAAAACACAGCCCCAGCTTAATTCAAAATCGCTTAGACGCGACGACGCTTCGGCGGACGGCAGCCGTTATGAGCGATCGGGGTCACGTCGCGGATCGACGTGATGTTGAAGCCCACTGCAGCCAGCGCACGCAGAGCCGATTCACGACCCGAACCGGGGCCCTGAACTTCGACTTCCAGCGTCTTGACGCCATGTTCCTGCGCCTTTTTGCCTGCATCTTCTGCAGCCATCTGTGCGGCGTAGGGTGTCGATTTCCGCGATCCTTTGAAACCCATAGTACCGGCAGACGACCACGAGATGGCGTTACCCTGTACGTCCGAGATCAGGATCTTGGTGTTGTTGAAGGTCGAGTTCACATGGGCAACGCCCGATGCGATGTTCTTACGCTCTTTGCGCTTAACGCGAGTCTTATCACGTGCCATCGGTCAGACCCTCCCTTATTTCTTCTTACCGGCAATGGCCTTTGCGGGGCCTTTGCGGGTACGAGCATTGGTGTGGGTACGCTGACCGCGAACCGGCAGGTTGCGGCGGTGACGCAGACCGCGATAGCAGCCCAGGTCCATCAGGCGCTTGACGTTCATCTGAACTTCACGACGCAGGTCACCTTCGACGGTGAAGTTTGCATCGATGTGCTCGCGGATGGCCAGAACTTCGGCGTCGGACAGTTCGTTGACGCGACGGTGCGCTTCAATGCCTACGGCTTCGCAGATCGCTTTGGCCGAAGTGTTTCCGATACCGGTGATATATGTGAGGGCGATTGGTACCCGCTTTGCAGTCGGGATGTTTACGCCGGCAATACGTGCCACGTGTCACTTTCCTTTTTGTTGCGGTTCCGTAACTCCGGAACCTTTTTTCACAACACTTGACCGTGGCAGTGACGCCAGAGGGTCCAGTATTATTCGAGGTGGTCGGGGCAATTGGGACGAATCCCGCATGCGGTCTTGATTCCCTTTAGGGATGGGGGTCGATATGGGCTTTTGGCGTTGGCGTCAAGCCCATATCAAAATCAGCCAAGAATGGCTTCGATCGACGCCGTGACCTCCTTGATATCCGCCAGTCCGTTCACCGGACGCAGATCGCCTTTGGCATAGTAATAGCCAATCAGCGGCGACGTCTTCTTGTAGTATTCCATCAGACGCGTGCGCAGGCTGTCTTCGTTGTCGTCTGCACGACGCTGGAAGTCATTCTCTTTACCGCAATTGGTGCACTTGCCATCGGCCGGGATCGGTTTGGTGATGTCGTTGTAGACTTCACCACATCCGCCGCAGGTCGAGCGTGCGGTGATACGATCTACCAATGCATCGTCATCCACGCGCATTTCGATCACGGTGTGCAGGGATTGCCCCAGCTTGGTCAGAAGCGCCGCCAGCGCGTCGGCTTGCGCCAGCGTGCGGGGGAAGCCGTCAAAGATGAAACCGGCACCCGTTTCCGAGGTCAGTTTCTCTTCGATCAGGCCGATCACGATCTCATCGGTGACCAGCTTGCCTGCGTCCATGATGGCCGCAACCTTCTGGCCCATTTCGGTGCCCGAGGTTTTTGCTTCGCGCAGCATGTCGCCTGTGCTCAGCTGTACCATGCCGCGTGTTTCAACCAGGTGACGTGCCTGCGTCCCCTTGCCTGCCCCCGGGGGGCCGAGAAGAATGATGTTCATCTACGAGAAGGTCCCTTCCTGTTACGTTTCTTCCCCTTACCACGCAGCTGGGACTTTTCGATAAGACCTTCGTATTGATGCGCTAGCAGATGGCTCTGGACCTGTTGGATCGTGTCCATGGTCACAGAGACGATAATCAGAACCGAGGTGCCACCGAAATAGAACGGAATGGCAAACTGGTTCCGCAGGATTTCCGGCAACAGACAGACGGCTGCCAGATAAGCTGAACCCAGAACCAACACGCGGTTGACCACGTATTCCAGGTACTCAGACGTTTTCTTGCCGGGACGAATGCCGGGAACAAATCCGTTCTGCTTTTTCAGGTTGTCCGCCACATCATCCGGTTTGAACGACACGTTGAACGTATAGAAATAGGCAAAGAACACGATCATCGAGGCGAAGAACAGCAGATAGAGCGGCTGTCCGGGGCCAAAGTTGGCCAGCAGCCATGACATGATCGGTCCATTGGTCGCCCCCGAAGAGAAGGTCGAGATCGTCACCGGCAGCAGCAGCAGCGAGCTGGCAAAGATCGCCGGGATCACGCCCGCCGGGTTCACTTTGACCGGCAGGTGGCTGGAGCCGCCTTCATAGACTTTCATACCGGCCTGACGGCGCGGGTATTGAATATGGATCTTGCGCAGAGCGCGTTCCATGAACACCACAAAGGTGATCACGGCGATGACCATGACAATCACACCCACGATCACGGCAGGGCTGATCGCGCCGCTGCGTCCGCTTGCGAAGAACTGCGCCAGAGCGGCGGGAACTTCGGCGATGATGCCGACGAAGATGATCAGAGAGATACCGTTGCCGATGCCGCGTGCGGTGATCTGCTCACCCAGCCACATCAGGAACATGGTACCACCGACCAGAGTGATCATGGTCGACATCCGGAAGAACATGCCCGGATCGGTCGCCAGATCGCCCGATTCCAACGAAACGGCCAGACCATAAGCCTGAACGGTGGCCAGCGCCACGGTGCCGAAACGGGTGTATTGGTTGATCTTCTTACGCCCTTGCTCGCCCTCTTTCTTGAGCTGTTCGAGCGCGGGAACCATCGATGTCAGCAGCTGCACGATGATCGAGGCCGAAATGTAAGGCATGATGCCGAGGGCAAAGATACCCATCCGCCCCAGCGCCCCGCCGGTGAACATCGAAACCATGCCGCCGATGCCCTGCCCTGCCTGCTCCATGAACTCGCGCAGCGCCTGCCCGTCGATGCCCGGAACCGGAATGAAGGTGCCCAGACGATAGACGATCAGCAAGGCCAGCGTGAACAGGATGCGGTTGCGCAGATCGGTAGCTTTGCCCAAAGCAGCCCAGCTTGTGTTGGCTGCCATTTGTTCTGCTGCTGATACCATAAATCGGTCTCTCTTATGAAAACACCGCCCGGAACCGTTTTCCGGCTCGGGCGGCGTCTTGGAAAACTCTGAGGTCTATGTAAGCGGGTCTTGGCCCGCTCACAAGCGCTTACTCTGCCGCAGCAGCTTTTGTGACCGTCAGTGAACCGCCCGCTTTCTCAACTGCCTCAACAGCAGCTTTCGAAGCACCGGTGACTTCCAGGTTCACTTTCGCGCTGATCTCGCCTTTCGCCAGAACGCGGACACCGTCCAGCTTGCGACGGACCAGACCGGATGCAACCAGCGCGTCCTCGGTGATCGCAGCTTTGGCATCCAGCTTGCCGGCGTCGACGAATTTCTGGATCAGGCCCAGATTGATAACGGCGAATTCCTTGCGGTTCGGCTTGTTGAAGCCACGCTTAGGCAGACGCTGGTACAGCGGCATCTGGCCGCCTTCGTAGCCATTGATGGCCACACCCGAACGGGATTTCTGGCCTTTGATACCACGGCCACCCATTTTACCTTTGCCGGAACCGGGACCACGGCCAACGCGAGTGCGTTTCGGTGCAGCGCCGGGATTGTCGCGCAATTCGTTCAGTTTCATATCGCTTCTCCTATGCCGGATGTGACCCCCGAAGCGTGATGGGCCAACCACGGCGTTTCTTGGTTTTGATTCTCGTGGCGCGATGCCACCGGAGCGCTCTACAGCGTCGCGCCTTCGGTTGCAAGGTTTGTTGTATTACAACTGCCAAAACCAAAAGAGGCGCCGGTCCGGCGCCCCTTTCTTCGTGAGTGGTAGGTGTCTTACGAGCAGTACGCGTGTTCACGCGCGATATCAGCAATGTCGCACCGACGAATACCGATATCGTCCAGCTCGCGATTGCTGAGGCGCTGAAGCTCGGAATAGGTGCGGTTGTATTCGATCGCGCGCGCGCGGGTTTCTTTCATGCCTTCAACGAAGGCCGCGATACGGCCCCGCAGATTGAAGCCGCCATGTGTCAGAGTAGCTGTATGTGCCATGTTTCTAATCCTTTCTGTACCGAGGCGTATTCCCCGGGCGTTTCCATGTGTTCCTTTGTGGACAACGCTCAGATAGGAGTGTTGGGTACCGCTAACAACGAAGGTTTTGGTCTAGCCGGTATGCGTTTGGGGAATGGCCCGGGCAGCCCGTCAATCAGCAGGTGCCGGGCGAAATGCCGAAGCCGTCCAGATGTGAAACGCGCCACCCGCAGGTTCGGTTGTCACGTCCGCAAAATAGGGCCGCAGCGCATCAACCTCGGTCTTGAGGCATAGCCCGCGTATCGGCCCGCCTTTGTATTTACGCATGTCTCGTTCGACCGAGTCAGTACTTTTGATATAGATATGCTGCCCGGCCCCCGCTTTTGGCGCATGGACATGAACCGCGCCCCGGGGAAACAGCTTGTTTTCAAGCCTGCAGAAAACAGGCGTCTCACCGGGTTGGAATGTCGCGTTCAACTGCCCAAGGATTTCGCCAATCGGCATCCCGTAGTTTCGCGATTTGGACTGTGCCAGAACATCTGCAGGCCGCAAGGGACCACCCAGCATGACCGCGATCAGGATGGTTGCGACGATGCCGACCACCGGTTTGCGGCAGACATAAAAGATCAGCCACGCAGCCGCGACGCACAGCAGCGGCAAAATCGTAAGGGTATAACGATCATACACGTTTTCCTGCGCCAGGATCATGACCAGCACAAAAAAGAACGCGATGGAAGACATGGCAAAATAGGCCGATCGCCTGGCAACAAACGGTATCAACAGCAGCCCCGCCAAACCGGCAAGCCTGATCACCGGTTCGTCATACAGAATCAGCGCATCGAAACCGGCGATCAGGCGCGAAACGAACTCCATGTTTTCAGGGATGAAGCGATTTAGCATCTCACCTTCTATAGAACCGCTCAGCCGGTCCTGCCCCCAGTATTTGACGTGCTGGAAAATCTGCCAGAAGAACCCCAGAAAGAACGCCGCCAGAACCGAATAGGCGAAGCGCCGGTCACTGCAGATGTCGCGCACCCGGTCACCGTGAATCCGCGAAGTGAGCGCCACCCCAATCAAGGCGATCAGCAGAAACGCCAGCGGTGTCGGACCTTTCTGCAACCCCGCCAGAAAGACGGCCAACGGGAAGGTCGGCCAATAGCGCGGATTCCTGAAAGACAAAAACAGCGACAGCACACCCAGCGTCGTGAAGAACACAGCACCTGCATCTAGCATGGCCGAGGTCGAATACTGCCAGAACTGGTCGGAGGTCGACAACAGCAGCACCGAGGCGGGCATCAACCACACCTGACGCGGAAACATGACCCAGGCGAGCGCGGCCGTGGTGATCATCGCACCGGCAGCAAAGATCAGGGATGGAATGCGCAGCGCGACAAGGTCTGTTACCCCCGCCTCGATCAGACCGGCCGAAATCCAGTACTGAAGCGGCGGCTTTTCCAGCGTGGGCTTGCCAAGGCTGTAGACGGTGAACCAGTCCTGAAACGCGGCAAAGCCCAGGGTCCGGTCGTGGGTATAGAACTCGTCATATCGCCAGAGGTCGCCGCCCCCCAGATTCTGCGCGTGCCAGAAGATAGCGGCGACGACGATAGTGACACAGATCAGCGCCGCGTAAATGCTTGCGTAGTGAGGTCCAAAGGTCTTTTGTTCAATCTGAGCCATAGTGCCAACATAAATATATCTGCATGCGTTCAGTATATCTGGTTGGACGGGCCCGCAATCACTTACGGCGATATGTGCGCGGTATCGCTCTTGTTCAAAAGCTGTCGCCAAAATAGAAAACGCCTCCGAAAATATCGGAGGCGTTTGTTCTTTTAGAAGCTGGCGCTTAGTCGCGTTCTTCGATGATCTCAACCAGATGCGGGATCTTGTTGACCATGCCGCGGACCGAAGGGGTGTCCTCCAGCTCACGGGTCTTGTTCATCTTGTTCAGGCCCAGGCCGATCAGGGTTGCGCGCTGTTCGGCGGGGCGGCGGATCGGGGAGCCGATCTGCTTGACGACGATGGTTTTTGCCATGGGTCGCTCTCCTTATGCTTCTGCTTCAGCAGCAGCTGGTGCTTCGTCCCGCTTGGGCAGGATGTCGGCAACCTTTTTGCCACGACGTGCGGCAACCGAACGCGGGCTCTGCTCTTTCTGCAGGCCGTTGATGGTGGCGCGGATCATGTTGTACGGGTTCTGCGAGCCCAGCGACTTGGACACAACGTCCTTAACACCCAGCATTTCGAACACAGCACGCATCGGACCACCGGCGATGATACCAGTACCTTCAGGTGCGGTGCGCATAACCACTTTACCGGCGCCGTGACGGCCTTCGATATCGTGGTGCAGAGTACGACCTTCGCGCAGTTGCACACGGATCATCTGACGCTTGGCTTGTTCAGTCGCCTTACGGATGGCTTCAGGTACTTCTTTCGCTTTACCTTTGCCAAAGCCCACGCGGCCTTTCTGATCGCCGACAACCACCAGAGCGGCGAAGCCAAAGCGCTTACCACCTTTTACGGTTTTCGACACGCGGTTGATTGCGACCAGGCGATCTGCAAATTCCGGTGCTTCTTCACGGTCGCGGCCACGGCCCCGACGGTTTTCACGTTCTGCCATTTGGCATCCCTTTTCTCATGTGGCGCATACGGCGCCGTTTTCTTCAATCCAAGTGAGCCCCGACTATTGCCGAGGCCCCCGGATCATCGGGGCGGATCGAAACCCGCCCGCAAGTCTTAGATCTTCAGACCACCTTCACGCGCGGCGTCGGCAACTGCCTTCACCTTGCCGTGGAACAGGAAGCCACCACGATCGAAATAGGCCTCTTCGACGCCTGCCTTCTTGGCACGCTCGGCGATGGCCGCGCCCACTTTGGTGGCCGCTTCGACGTTGTTCTTGCCAACAACACCCAGATCTTTTTCCAGGGTCGAGGCCGATGCCAGGGTCACGCCACGAACGTCGTCGATCAACTGAACGCTGATGTTCTTGTTCGAACGGTGAACCGACAGGCGTACACGGCCGGCATTGACTTTGCGAAGTTTGTTCCGAACGCGCAGGCGGCGCTTCAGAAACAGGGTTCTTTTGCTGTTTGCCATTGTTTGCGTCCTTACTTCTTCTTGCCTTCCTTGCGGAAGATGAATTCGCCCTTGTAGCGGATGCCTTTGCCCTTGTAGGGCTCGGGACGGCGCCATTCGCGGATTTTCGCCGCGACTTCGCCCACCTGCTGCTGGTCGATACCTTCCACAACGATCTCGGTCTGCTTCGGCGCGGTGATGGTGACACCTTCCGGAGCAGTGAAATCAACATCGTGGCTGTAGCCCAGGTTCAGCTTCAGGGTGTTGCCCTGCATCTGAGCCCGGTAACCAACACCCTGGATCTCCAGCTCTTTTTTGAAGCCTTCAGTCACACCGGTTACCAGGTTGGCAACCATGGTGCGGCTCATGCCCCACTGCTGGCGGGCACGCTTGGACATGCCACGGGGATCGATTTTGACCACGTTGTCTTCAACCGCGATGGTTACATCGTCGGTGGCGGTGAAGCTGCGGGTGCCTTTCGGACCTTTCACTTCGATGGTCTGACCCGACACAGAGGCAGTAACGCCGCTGGGCAGCTCGACCGGTTTTTTACCAATACGAGACATTGCAGACCTCCTTAGAAGACGGTGCAGAGCACTTCGCCGCCAACATTGTTGGAGCGAGCGTTTGCGTCCGACATCACACCTTTCGGAGTGCTGACAATCGACACGCCCAGACCCTGACGGACCTGCGGGATGTCATTGACGCCCATGTACACGCGACGACCGGGCTTCGAGACCCGCTTCAGTTCGCGAATAACAGGGGTGCCTTCGTAGTACTTCAGGCTGATTTCGATGGCCGGATGACCGTTTTCACCGGTCGTGTTTTCGTAGCCACGGATGTAACCTTCGTCCGCCAGCACGTCCAGAACCCAACCGCGCAGCTTGGAAGCCGGGGTGGAAACGGTGGACTTGCCGCGCATTTGCGCGTTGCGGATACGGGTGAGCATATCGCCGATAGGATCATTCATATCTATGTCTCCCTTACCAGCTCGATTTCACCATGCCGGGGATCTGACCAGCAGAACCCAGCTCGCGCAGCGCGATACGGCTGACCTTCAGCTTACGGTAGTAAGCGTGGGGACGACCGGTCAGCTGACAACGGTTGTGCAGACGGGTAGCCGAGCTGTTGCGCGGCAGTTTCGCCAGTTTCAGACGCGCTTTGAAACGCTCTTCCATCGGGCGGCTCTCGTCATTCGCGATTTCTTTCAGCTCGGCACGCTTTGCGGCATATTTGGCCACCAGGCGTTCGCGCTTCTTCTCGCGTTCGATCATTGCTTTTTTAGCCATGTCTCAATCCTCCCGGCGCTTACGCGTTGAACGGCATGTTGAATGCTTTCAACAGGCTCTTCGCTTCAGCGTCGGTTTTCGCTGTGGTGGCAATTACGATATCCAGGCCCCAGACCTCGTCGACTTTGTCGAAGTCGATTTCCGGGAACACGATGTGCTCTTTCATGCCCATGGCAAAGTTGCCCTGACCATCGAAAGACGGCTTAACACCGCGGAAGTCACGAACGCGCGGCAGCGCGATGGTGATCAGACGATCCAGGAATTCGTACATCCGGTCACCGCGCAGGGTCACTTTCGCACCCAGCGGCATGTCTTCACGGACGCGGAAACCCGCGATCGATTTCTTCGCCTTGGTCGAAACGGCCTTTTGACCAGCAATCGCAGTCAGATCCTCGACAGCAGCTTTCGCTTTCTTCGAGTCTTTGACGGCCTCAGCACCACAACCGATGTTCAGAACGATTTTGTCCAGCTTGGGCAGCTGCATGTCGTTCTTATAGCCGAACTCTTCTTTCAGAGCGGCACGGATGGTTTCAACGTACTGAGCTTTCAGACGCGGGGTGTAGGTTGCGTTATCAAGCATCGATCACGTCCCCTGTGGTCTTGGCGAAGCGCACCTTCTTGTCGCCTTCCATGCGGAAGCCGACGCGGGTTGCTTTGCCGTTTTTGTCCAGCAGTGCCAGGTTCGACAGCTCGATCGGGTTTGCCTGAGGCAGGCGACCACCTTGCGAGGTTTGCGACTGACGGGTGTGGCGGATGGCGATGTTGATGCCATCGACAACAGCTTTACCGGCTTTCGGGTCAACCGAGGTGATAGTCCCCTCTTTGCCCTTGTCCTTGCCGGCCAGCACGACGACCTTGTCGCCTTTGCGGAGTTTAGCAGCCATGATTACAGCACCTCCGGAGCCAGCGAGATGATTTTCATGAAGTTCTTGCCGCGCAGTTCACGAACAACGGGGCCAAAGATACGGGTACCTACGGGCTCGTTGTTGTTGTTCAAGATGACGGCGGCATTGCGATCGAAACGGATCGCGGTGCCGTCTTCGCGACGGACTTCCTTGGCGGTGCGTACGACGACGGCCTTACGGACGTCACCTTTCTTTACGCGGCCGCGCGGGATGGCTTCCTTCACCGAGACGACAATGATGTCGCCAACGGAGGCGTATTTACGCTTGGAACCACCCAGGACCTTGATGCACTGAACTCGGCGTGCGCCGGAGTTGTCAGCGACATCCAGATTGGTCTGCATCTGGATCATGTGGTTTCTCCCGACCTGTGGGGGCTGGTCTTGTTAAATCCCCCAGGGTTTCGACAAATGGAAAAGTCCTGGGGGCTTACGCCTCCAGAACCTCCCAACGTTTCGTCTTCGATTTCGGCGCGCATTCGATGATGCGGACTGTATCGCCGACCTTGAAGGCGTTCTTTTCATCGTGAGCCCGGTATTTCTTGGACTTACGGATGGTTTTCTTCAGAACCGGATGCGTAAAGCGGCGCTCGACGGATACGGTTACGGTCTGTTCGTTGGCGTCGCTGGTTACGGTGCCGGACAGGATACGCTTGGGCATCTGATTACTCCTCGGATGCCGCAGCAGCGGCCTTTTCGTTCAGAATGGTTTTGACGCGGGCAGCATTGCGGCGGGCCGCTTTGATGCCGGCGGTGCTTTCCAGCTGACCGGTTGCCTGTTGAAAGCGCAGGTTAAAGCTTTCTTTCTTCAGGTTGGCCAGTTCCTCACGGAGCTGGTCCGGGGTCTTGTCACGCAGTTCTTGGGCGTTCATCGCCTTTTTCCTTTGCTCAAAACACCAGAAGGCCCCGTACACGGGTCACCTTTGACCTGGTGGATGAATGATAGACATACGAATCGCCCGACAACGCCGGGAGATCGCAGGATGCCGCCGTATAAGGGTTCGGGGGGTGCGTGGCAAGGGAAAGATTCAGACAGAGCCCAGAACTACTGACACACAGACAGGAAAGGCGAACGGGCGGTCAAATCTTCGCTCATAACTTGCGCGATAAACAGGGTTAAAGTAACCGGAAATCACTAATGTACTACACAGGTGAATAAAATAATGAAGAAAATACTCTGGTCTATTTCACTGATATTTATTGTCGGCTCTGCGCAGGCTCAGGCTATTCCTAGCAAGAAAGTCTGCGACCGGGCCCACACAGACAACCGCTTGAATAGTGCATCTGTTGATCAATGTCTCTGCATGGCAACGGTTGCTCAGCAAAACTTGTCACCTGAACTCTATGTTCTATGGACGGAAGCAATGTACTCAGGCGAGTCCCGAGAAAACGAGATGCTTGCCCTAAAGCAATCTCAAAGGAAAACCGTGAACCAAATGAAAAAGACGGTGCGGTTATCCAAAAAGAAGTGCGGCCTAAATTAGCTTTTCGCCGATAGGTAAACTGGAAGTCATCGGTGTGTCACACTAATCTACACACCCCACCTCACGTGAGTGACCCAAACTCTGCATTGGGTCACTCGAACAAGACTATTCCCATTTGTAGTTAAAGCTGACACTGATCCGCTCATCCTCAGCCATGTTCATCGGCACCTCGTGACGCAGCCAGCTTTCCCACAACAGAACATCGCCCACCTGAGGCTTCATATAGATGAACGGCTGCAAATCACGTCGCCCGCCTTTGAGGCGCGTGGGTGCCGCCATCATGCGGCCTGAGCGGGGGTCTTCCAGTTTCAGCGCACTCGCTCCTTCGGGCATCGCCACATAGGTTGTGCCCGAGATCACGCTGTGCGGGTGCAGGTGGCTGGAGTGCATGCCGCCCTCGGGCAGGATGTTGATCCAGAGGTCTTCAAGCTTCAGTTCGCCCTCGCCCAGATCGAATTCCAGATCCTTGGCGAAGGCCGCCACGTGCTGGTCCAGCACTTTGACCAGATCGGCGAAGATCGGGAACCGCCAGGGCAGATCGGTCAGCGAGGCATAGCTGGTATAGCCCGGATAGCCGTTCTCCTCACACCAATCTTGCCCGGCCTCATCATCCTCAGCGATGATAAGGCAGGAGTTTTCCAATTCGCCCGCATCGATCTTGGGATCGAACTCGGACAAAGCTGCGCGATAAAGACGGGTAACGAAGAGTGATTCAATCTGTGCCATGGGCCGGGCATACCCTAGCCCTTTCTGCAAGACCAGACGCTTAGGTCTTGATGGGCCCTTTACCACAGCGCGGAATAGGGCGACCGCCATCTGCATAGGCAAGGCATAGCACGATCTCATCCGGTTTTGGTGCGTCCGGGATGTTCAACGTCATCGTGTCGAAATGGTCAAACGACCAAGGATTGTCCTTGTGTCCAAGCGGCAGATCAATTGCGCAACCCGGCGCGCCCAGCTTGGCGTTTGACGGGATCACCGCCTCACCCCCACCGGCCGCCGCCCGCATGGGAGCGCCGAGCTTGGGGTGGATCACTGCCCCGCCCTGCTCAAGATCGCCGTTCATGCCAACGATCGCCGCTTTGCCGTAAGAGATCGGCGGTCCGTCCAGTTGCGAGATCGCTTCGGCTGCAAGTTCCGCACCTAAAGAGCCACCGATTTCGAACAGCTCTGAAAGGTCGTCGGCGAACCGCCCAGCCAACGGGTTCTGTACCACTGCCAACGCCGCGACCCGACTGATCGGATCGCAAGGCTGGCCCAACTGGTCGGTGGTTATGACTTCTTTGACGAATATCTTCTTGTGCAGCTGAATCATAAGACTCTCCCATTCCTGTCCAGCAGCCTAGGCGCGCCACGGGGGCAGGTCGACGGTTTTCACGACCCACAACATCACAGACCCTCCAGCCAAAGGAAAACCCCCGCCGGTTTCCCGACGGGGGTCGATCTTGTCACGAACGGGGTTGCCCCCAATCGCTTACCAGTCTTCGCGGATCACAACGCGGGTCTTGACCGGCAGCTTCATCGCGGCCAGGCGCAGGGCCTCGCGGGCGATGTCGTCATTGACGCCGTCGATCTCGAACATCACGCGACCAGGCTTGACCTTGCAAACCCAGCGGTCGACCGAACCCTTACCTTTACCCATACGAACTTCGATCGGCTTTGCAGTGACCGGAGTGTCGGGGAAGATGCGGATCCAGACACGACCCTGACGCTTCATGTGACGCGTCATGGCACGACGTGCAGCTTCGATCTGGCGTGCAGTTACACGCTCAGGCTCGATGGCTTTCAGGCCGTAGGTGCCAAAGTTCAGATCAGAGCCGCCTTTGGCGAGACCCTTGATCCGGCCTTTGTGCATCTTGCGGAATTTAGTACGCTTTGGTTGAAGCATATCTTTCCCTCCTTAGCGACGACCGCCACCAGCACCACGAGGTGCAGGGCCGTCCTGGAGTTCCTGTGCTTTACGGTCACGTGCCTGCGGATCGTGCTCCATGATCTCACCTTTGAAGATCCAGACCTTGATCCCGATGATCCCGTAGGGGGTCATCGCTTCGGCATGTGCGTAATCGATGTCGGCACGCAGGGTGTGCAGAGGCACGCGGCCTTCGCGGTACCACTCGGTCCGTGCGATTTCGGCGCCGCCCAGGCGACCAGCGACGTTCACCCGGATACCCAGGGCGCCCATACGCATGGCGTTCTGAACCGACCGCTTCATCGCGCGGCGGAACGAGACGCGGCGCTCCAGCTGCTGAGCGATGGACTCGGCAACCAGCTGCGCGTCAAGCTCGGGCTTGCGCACTTCGACGATGTTCAGGTGCAGTTCGCTGTCGGTCATACGAGCAAGCTTTTTGCGCAGAACTTCGATGTCTGCACCTTTCTTGCCGATGATGACACCGGGACGTGCAGTGTGGATCGTGACGCGGCACTTCTTGTGCGGACGTTCGATGATCACACGGGCAACACCGGCCTGCTTGCACTCTTTGTTGATGAACTCACGGATCTTGAGGTCTTCCAGCAGAAGATCACCGTAGTCCTTGGTGTCGGCGTACCAGCGGCTGTCCCAGGTGCGGTTGACCTGCAGGCGCATGCCGATCGGATTTACTTTATGACCCATTAGGCTTGCTCCTCAACTTGACGCACCTTGATGGTGATCTCCGAGAACGGCTTCATGATCTTGCCGAAACGGCCACGGGCACGCGGACGACCGCGCTTCATGACCAGGTTTTTGCCAACCCATGCTTCGGCGACGATCAGTTCGTCAACGTCCAGGTTGTGGTTGTTCTCGGCGTTGGCGATTGCGGACTGCAGGCACTTTTTGACGTCCTGCGCGACACGCTTGTTCGAGAAAGTCAGGTCGGTCAGAGCCTTCTCAACTTTCTTGCCGCGGATCATTTGCGCAACCAGGTTCAGTTTCTGCGGGCTGGTGCGAAGCATGCGGGTTTTCGCCATTGCTTCGTTTTCAGCCACGCGGCGGGGGTTCTTTTCCTTGCCCATGACTTACTTCCGCTTCGCTTTTTTGTCTGCGGCGTGGCCATAATAGGTCCGGGTCGGCGAGTATTCACCGAACTTCTGACCGATCATGTCTTCCGAGACGTTGACGGGAATATGCTTCTGGCCGTTGTACACACCAAAGGTCAGACCCACGAACTGGGGCAGAATGGTGGAACGACGCGACCAGATTTTGATGACTTCGTTGCGGCCCGACTCGCGCGCTGCTTCGGCTTTTTTCAGCACGTAAGCATCGACGAAAGGACCCTTCCAAACAGAGCGAGACATGGATTAACGTCCCTTCTTCTTGGCGTGCCGCGAGCGGATGATCAGCTTCTGGGACGCTTTGTTCTTGTTGCGGGTACGCTTACCCTTGGTGTCCTTACCCCACGGAGTAACCGGCGTACGGCCACCCGAGGTACGACCTTCACCACCACCGTGCGGGTGATCGATCGGGTTCATTGCAACACCACGAACCGACGGACGAACGCCCTTGTGGCGCATACGACCGGCTTTACCGAGGTTCTGGTTGCTGTTGTCGGGGTTGGACACGGCACCAACGGTGGCCATGCATTCCTGACGGACCATGCGCAGCTCGCCCGAGCTCAGACGGATCTGAGCGTAGCCGCCATCGCGACCAACGAACTGAGCGTATGTACCGGCCGCACGTGCGATCTGACCGCCTTTGCCAGGCTTCATCTCGATGTTGTGGACGATGGTACCAATGGGCATGCCCGAGAACGGCATTGCGTTGCCCGGCTTGATGTCGGCCTTGGCGGATGCCACGACTTTGTCACCAACAGCCAGACGCTGCGGAGCCAGGATATATGCCTGCTCGCCGTCTTCGTATTTTACCAGTGCGATGAATGCGGTCCGGTTCGGGTCATATTCGATCCGCTCGACGGTTGCCGCGACATCAAATTTGTTCCGTTTGAAGTCAACGATCCGGTAGAGACGCTTTGCGCCACCGCCGCGGCGGCGTGAAGTGATCCGTCCGGTGTTGTTCCGGCCGCCCGATTTGGTCAAACCCTCTGTGAGAGACTTGACCGGACGTCCTTTCCAAAGCTCCGAACGGTCGATCAGCACCAGCCCGCGCTGGCCCGGCGTCGTCGGCTTGTACGACTTGAGTGCCATGCTTTCTGTCTTCCGTTTAGCAAGTGCGGGGATTTCCCCGCTATGTGATAGGCCCCCGTAGGTGCCAAGGGTATAGGGCCCCGAAGGTCCCCGGTTACAAATATCAGAGGCCCCGGAACGAATCCGAGGCCGCAAGATTGGGAGCGTGTAACAGGGTTGGGGGTGGGTGTCTATAGGAAACTCAAGGCCCGCCCAAAGCCCGTTATTTCTGGATCAACTGCCCCAGCTTGCGCGTCACCATGTCCTTGGTCGGAAGTCGCTCGCGCACCTCTTCGATCTGCATCCCCAGACCCATAGGATTGCGCGGGCTCGCACCCCGAAACGCAGTGCGTTCCAGGATGTCGGCATAAGCCTTATGAATGACATCGCGATAATAGGGTTCCAAAAATTTCTTTTTGTAACGTAAATGCCAGGGCTTTACGCTGCCGATCAGATGCACGATCTGTCCCTCGATCGGCTCGGGCTTTTCATATTGCGACACATTCCAGGACGGGTCGAGAAACGCCACATTGCCGTCATATATCACATTCAGTGCATCCTGATCCATCGAATGCAGAATATCCTTCTTGTCGAGGGTCAGATCGATGATCTTCGACGTGATGCTATTGTCACGCCAGTAGGTCAGATCAATGACCAGCACCCCTGCGTTGAAATAGCCGTCATCCGACCCAAGCCCTAGACGCGACCGATGTTTGCCTCCTTCGCCACCCACGCGCACACTGACATCAGGCACCGCCGCCAGCGCCTTGCCGTCCAGACGCATGTTCCCGACCTCGGCCAGATCGCGCAGAACCAGCAGATCCGGGTCGAGGCATATGCAGCGATCCAGCTTCGGGAATAGATCGGCCACAAAGTAACGGGCATAGGTCATCTTGCTTTTCAGATATCCGGTCGACCGGAAGGGCGCGATCTTGTCGCGCGGGATCTCACAAAACGTGACCTGCCCGAACCTCTCATGCTGCCACGAGTCCCGCAGCCTCTGCTTGATATCGACGGTCAGATTCTGGCAGATCACATGGAAATTGAGCACCTCGCCAGCATTCTCAAGCGCTGAGCGACCGGTGACCGCAAGCCCGCACACAACATTCCTGTCACCTATCAGGACCACATCAACTGCCATCTGGAAACTGTCCTCAAAAAGTTCTGTGTGCTCAATAGCTGAGGAAACTATAGAGGCGTCGCGGCAGAATCCAACTTGTTTGGAAGGCGGAGGGGAGTAATGGGATCACCCCGAAACGAATCCGAGGCCGCAAGAGTGAGGCGTGAAACAGAGTTGGTGGTGGGTGTCTATAGGTAGCTCTCAGCCAATTGCCGATATCGTATTTCATGCTCGGTACATTTTGCTTCTACTGCTGCACGCTTGCCTGTCGCCATCCTCTCACCTTTGCCCAAAAGATTGGCTTCATATGGCAAGCTCTCAAATCTCTCGCCATTCTCCTCAATGTCTATACCCTGATAGTTGCGGCGGCGAAGAAGGCCGTACCGTCAGCGACTGCCTTACAGGCGTTGAAGTGCCATCCCACGGGCAGTCGTTGGCGCATCTCATAGACATTAAAGAAAAAACAAGCTTTCGCGGGGCCCTTTATCTCTCACCAAAGGCGGGTCCGATCAGAGACCGGTGGACACGTCGATGATGTCACCCTCTTCTAGGGTCACATATGCTTTTTTTGACGTCTTTCCGACGGCCCAACTGGTGGTGGAATCTTCCCCGCACTCACCCATAAAGCGCGTGGGCCTCGGCGAAGGACAGCAGGCGACGGCTCTTCTCATCCCACAGGTGCAACCGGGCGTTGGCGAGGCTCTCCCGGATGGTCATCTTGTTGCTGTTTGCCAGTTCATCATGATCGCGTAGCACCTCGGTCAGGCGATAGAACGGAATACGGCTGTACAGGTGGTGTACATGGTGGATGCCGATATTGGCGCTGAACCACTGCAACACCGAGGGCAGGATGTAGTGGGAACTTCCGTGCAGGGCCGCCTCGTGCAGTTGCCAGTCTTTATCGGGGTCCCAGTGCGTGTCCTCAAACTGATGCTGTACGTAGAACAGCCAGACACCGGCCGTTGCGGCAATCAGGGTTGAGGGCAGGAAGATCAGTAGCATCGGCATCAGTCCACCGAAATAGTAGATCGCCAGAAGTGCGACCAAAATGGCGACGTTGGTACCCATCGCACTGACCCAGAACCTGACACTCCCCGTCAGACCAAGCGGAAGGCGGTTCTGAAACAGAAACAGATAGCCGGGGCCAAGGACGAACAGTGTGATGGGGTTGCGGTAAACGCGATACCAGAACCGGTTCATGGGCGTTTTCGATTGATACTCGGCCACTGTCAAAGTGTGGATATCGCCCATGCCCCGCTTGTCCAGATTGCCCGAGCTGTTGTGATGCGTGGAATGTGTCCGGCGCCAGACGTCGTAGGGTGTCAGGGTCAGCACTCCGATTATCCGTCCGACCCAGTCGCTAACCGCACGGTTCTTGAAGAACGCTCCGTGCCCGCAATCATGCTGGATCGCAAACAGCCGCAGCAGGAAGGCGGCGTTCAGGACGGAAATCGCAAAGGCCAGCCAGTAGCTGAGCGAAAGCGACATCCAGGATAGCGTCCAAAGCGCAAAGAAGGGGACAATGCTGACACCCAGTTCAAAGGAGCTGCGCCACTGGTTGGGTTCGCGATACTTGGCAAGTGTCGTGACCCAATCCCGCGCCGAGGTCATGTTCGGGTTGCCCCGGATCGAGAGAGAGGGTTTGGTCATGCGCCTGCCGTGTTTTCTTACTTGTAGGGAACCGGATAGACACCCCGCCCGGGATAGCAAGTGAATTCCGGGAAAGTCGCCTGATTTGCGCTCAATTCTTGGTGTTGTTGCCAAAGAAAAACCCCCGCTTGCGCGGGGGTCTTTATCTTTTTCCAAAGACGGGTTCGATCAGAGACCGGTGGACACGTCGATGGTGTTACCCTCTTCCAGGGTCACATATGCTTTTTTGACGTCTTTCCGACGGCCCAGCTGGCCGCGGAACCGCTTGACCTTGCCTTTGGTCACGGTGGTGTTCACCGCTTTGACCTTCACACCAAACAGTGCCTCAACGGCCTCTTTGATCTGTGGCTTGTTGCTGTCGATCGCCACTTCAAAGACAACCGCGCCGTTTTCGGACGCCATGGTCGACTTTTCGGTGATGACCGGCTTGCGGATCACGTCGTAGTGTTCTGCCTTCGCGCTCATTTCAGACGAGCCTCCAGTGCTTCGACAGCCGCTTTGGTGAGCACCAGGGTGTCACGCTTGAGGATGTCATAGACGTTTGCGCCCATCGACGGCAGGATATCCAGACCTTCGATGTTCTTGGACGCTTTCAGGAACCCCTCGTTCACGGTCGCGCCGTCGATGACCAGAGCGCGTTTCCAGCCCAGGTTTGCAACCTGTTTGGCCAGAGCGGCGGTCTTGCCTTCGGCTTCGGCGTTCTCGATCACAACCAGTTCACCTGCCTTGGCTTTTGCCGACAGAGCGTGGCGCAGGCCAAGCTTGCGGAACTTCTTGGGCAGGTCGTGACCATGCGAACGAACCACGGGGCCTTTGTAGATACCACCACCACGGAAGATCGGCGCGTTACGGTCACCATGGCGTGCGCCACCGGTGCCCTTCTGGCGATAGATCTTCTTGGTCGAGTAGCTGGTTTCCGAGCGGGTCTTGACCTTGTGGGTGCCGGCTTGCGCGTTGTTACGCTGCCAACGGACCACACGGTGCAGGATGTCCGCGCGCGGCTCGAGGCCGAACAGGTCTGCATCCAGCTCGATGTCGCCGGCTTTGCCGCCGTCCAGTTTGATTACATCAAGTTTCATGCTTCACCACCTTCCGCGGGCGCTTCTTCCGCCGGTGCTTCGGTTGCGGCACCTTTTACGGCTGCCGGGAACGGCAGACCTTCGGGTGCTTTCTTCTTCACGGCGTCCTTGACGGTAACCCAGCCCGATTTCGGTCCGGGAACGGCGCCTTTGATGAAGACCAGACCACGGTCGGCGTCGGTTTTGACAACCTCCAGGTTCTGGGTGGTAACACGGGCAGCACCCATGTGACCGGCCATCTTCTTGCCTTTGAACACCTTGCCCGGGTCCTGACACTGACCGGTCGAACCGTGCGAACGGTGGCTGATCGAAACACCGTGCGAGGCGCGCAGACCACCGAAGTTCCAGCGCTTCATCGCACCGGCAAAGCCTTTACCGATCGAGGTACCGGAAACGTCAACTTTCTGACCTTCCAGGAAGTGTTCTGCCGAAATCTCGGCGCCCACATCGATCAGGCCATCTTCGGAGACGCGGAACTCGGCCAGCTTACGCTTGGGCTCAACCTTGGCAGCGGCGTAGTGACCGCGCATGGCCTTCGAGGTGCGTTTTGCCTTGGCAGCACCGGCGCCCAGCTGAACGGCGGTGTAGCCGTCTTTGTCAGCGGTGCGCTGTGCAACAACCTGCAGGTTGTCCAGGTGAAGAACGGTCACAGGAATCTGCTTGCCGTCTTCCATGAACAGGCGGGTCATGCCAACTTTTTTTGCGATAATACCAGAGCGCATGATCTATACCCTCCGATCTTACGACTGCAGCTTGATCTCGACGTCCACACCAGCAGCGAGGTCGAGCTTCATCAGCGCGTCAACGGTTTGGGGGGTCGGATCAACGATGTCCAAGAGACGCTTGTGCGTACGAATCTCGAACTGGTCGCGGGATTTCTTGTCAACGTGAGGGCCACGGAGAACCGTGAACTTCTCAATCTTGTTCGGCAGCGGGATCGGGCCGCGCACGTTCGCGCCGGTCCGCTTGGCAGTGTTGACGATCTCTTGCGTGCTGGCATCCAGAACGCGATAGTCAAATGCCTTCAGCCGAATACGGATATTTTGGCTTTGCATAGATACAGCCTTTTATCAGGCGTTGAGGTTGAGAGGAGGACAGACGCGCATCGCCAACCCTCATCGAACCCAAAAGGCGGGAATCACCCCGCCTTGATGTTCTTGTTGAGAACTCGCGCGTATTAGTGGGGTTGGTGGGGTTTGGCAAGGGGGAAATCGGGTTGGCACTAACGCTTCCCGTACCTAGTGTTGCAATCAAAAGCCGCACTCAGGCAAAACTTCCGTCTCAAGGTTACCAATGAGCAGCAAGCGCATAAAGAACCATCATTTCTTGCCTCAGGTGTTGCAAAGGCAGTTTTTAAACGATCATGGGCAAATTTGGTACGCTGAAAAGGGTTCTGATGGTTTCTTCCTGCCACCAGAAAGCCGAAATACAAGGTCGGCTTTTAAGATCAAAGACTACTACACAGTATTGGACGACGGCGCTCCGTCCGACATCGTAGAAAAACAATTCTATGGGCCGATCGACAACTATTTGGGGCATCTGCTAACCGACGTAAATGCTGCCTTCGACAAGGGTGGCGCTCCGACATTCTCAGGGGAGGCTCTACATAACATTCGGTTGTTTCTGTTCGAAACAATCAAAAGGTCACCAGATTTCATAAACGACTACGATGACACATTAGCAGGTCGTGATTTCGTAGAGAAAATGCTTCGAGACCCCAGGGGTGATCTAGACCAAACTGAGCAAGCTCGGCTCGAAGAATTGCTTCAGGATCATGTAGAACTCAAAAGATACGGTAGAGATATCAGAGTTCAAGGAATGATCAGGCGCTCTACAAAGGTGGAGGCAGCGCTGGAAGATTTTAGTGTCCGCTGGGCGATAAGCCCAACTCATAACTCTTTCATTCTGTCCAGCATGATTGCGTACCGTATTGGAAACGGTGGTGCGAACGGATTGGTAAATCCAAATATGGAAATTTGGATGCCAATACATCCGAAGCGAGCATTGGTCCTACTCAGAGACCCTAAGAATGAAATTCCATTGGTTACCAACGAACGCCGAGACCATATCAGAGAGATCAATCAGTTCGCTGCTGCTAACTCTCAAAGCATCGCCTCACACTCAAGAAAGCTAATTGAGTCTTTAACTGGTAAATCAGTTGCTGATTAGATTGAAGAAGGCCGCCCCTTTGTGGGACGGCCTTCTTTAGTCTCACCGATGTGCCGGTCTGAAGCCCGGCCTACCGTGATTACTCAATAATTTTGGAAACGACACCAGCGCCGACGGTACGACCACCTTCGCGGATGGCGAAGCGCAGGCCGTCTTCCATCGCGATCGGTGCGATCAGCTCGACGGTGAAGCCGACGTTGTCGCCGGGCATAACCATCTCGGTGCCAGCCGCCAGGGTCACGGTGCCGGTCACGTCAGTTGTACGGAAGTAGAACTGCGGACGGTAGTTCGCGAAGAACGGAGTATGACGACCGCCTTCTTCCTTGGTCAGGATGTAGGCTTCGGCTTCGAACTTGGTGTGCGGTGTAACCGAACCCGGCTTACACAGAACCTGGCCACGCTCAACGCCGTCACGGTCGATACCGCGCAGCAGGGCGCCGATGTTGTCGCCCGCTTCACCGCGATCCAGCAGCTTGCGGAACATTTCAACACCGGTACAGGTGGTTTTCTGAGTGTCGCGGATGCCGACGATTTCGATCTCGTCGCCAACGTTGATCACGCCACGCTCAACACGACCGGTCACAACGGTACCACGGCCCGAGATCGAGAACACGTCTTCAACCGGCATCAGGAACGGCTTGTCAACTTCACGCTCAGGGGTGTCGATGTAGTCATCAACAGCCGCCATCAGTTCCTTGATCTTCTCTTCACCGATTTCAGCGTTGTTGCCTTCCATCGCGGCCAGAGCCGAACCTGCGATAATCGGAACATCATCACCGGGGTAGTCGTAGCTGGACAGCAGTTCGCGAACTTCCATCTCAACCAGTTCCAGCAGCTCTTCGTCGTCAACCTGGTCAACTTTGTTCATGAACACGACCATCTTCGGGATGCCAACCTGGCGGCCCAGCAGGATGTGCTCGCGGGTCTGCGGCATCGGGCCGTCAGCAGCGTTCACAACCAGGATCGCGCCGTCCATCTGGGCAGCACCGGTGATCATGTTCTTGACGTAGTCAGCGTGGCCGGGGCAGTCGACGTGTGCGTAGTGGCGGTTGTCGGTCTCGTACTCCACGTGGGCGGTCGAGATGGTGATGCCACGAGCCTTTTCTTCCGGCGCGCCGTCAATCTGGTCATACGCTTTGAAGTCACCGAAATACTTGGTGATTGCTGCGGTCAGCGTGGTCTTGCCGTGGTCAACGTGGCCAATCGTGCCGATGTTGACGTGCGGTTTTGTACGCTCAAACTTTTCCTTTGCCATGATGGCCTCCTTTTTCGGTAATGAAGGGAGCCCCGGACCGGAGCTCCCTCAAATCTTCGCTTATGCGTATTTCGCCTGGATCTCGTCCGAGATGTTCTGCGGAACCGGATCGTAGTGGTCGAACTGCATGGTGAACTGGGCACGGCCCGACGACATCGAACGCAGGGTGTTGATGTAGCCGAACATGTTCGCCAGCGGAACGAACGCATCGATCGCGATTGCGTTGCCGCGCGGTTCCTGACCAGACACCTGGCCACGACGCGAGGTCAGGTCACCGATGATACCGCCGGTATATTCTTCCGGGGTGATCACTTCGACCTTCATGATCGGTTCCAGCAGTTTCGCGCCAGCTTTGCGCATGCCTTCACGCATACACATACGGGCCGCGATTTCGAACGCCAGAACGCTCGAGTCAACGTCGTGGAACTTACCGTCCAGCAGGGCAACCTTGAAGTCGATCACAGGGAAGCCAGCCAGCGGGCCGCTGTCCATAACCGAGTTGATGCCTTTTTCGACACCCGGGATGTATTCCTTCGGAACGGCACCACCAACGATGCGGCTTTCGAACGAGTAACCTTCGCCCGGCTCTGTGGGCTGGATTTCCAGCTTAACTTCGCCGAACTGACCCGAACCACCCGACTGTTTCTTGTGGGTGTAGGTGTGCTCAACCGGCATCGAGATGGTTTCACGATAGGCCACTTGCGGTGCACCAATGTTCGCTTCAACCTTGAACTCGCGCTTCAGACGGTCAACCAGGATGTCCAAGTGAAGTTCGCCCATGCCTTTCATGATGGTCTGACCGGATTCCAGGTCAGTTTCCACACGGAAGGACGGGTCTTCGGCGGCCAGACGGGCCAGACCCTGGGACATCTTCTCTTGGTCGCCCTTGGTTTTGGGCTCGACCGCGATCTCGATCACCGGATCGGGGAAGGTCATGGTTTCAAGAACCACCGGATCCTTCGCGTCACACAGGGTGTCACCGGTGGTGGTGTCTTTCAGACCCGCCAGCGCGATGATGTCGCCTGCAAACGCTTCTTCGATCTCTTCCCGGTTGTTCGAGTGCATCATCATCATACGACCGATGCGCTCTTTCTTACCTTTGGTCGAGTTCAAGATCGAGTCACCCTTGTTCATGGTGCCCGAGTAGATCCGGGTGAAGGTCAGCGAACCAACGAAGGGGTCGTTCATGATTTTGAACGCCAGGCCCGAGAAGGCCATGTCGTCGTCTGCACGACGGGCGATGTCACGAACTTCTTCTTCGTCGCCGGGTTTGAAGCCCATGTAATCGACAACGTCCAGCGGGCTGGGCAGATAGTCGATCACAGCGTTGAGCAGCGGCTGAACGCCTTTGTTCTTGAACGCCGAACCACCCAGAACCGGAACAAACGCGATGTCCAGCGTACCTTTGCGCAGCAGGGCGCGCAGGGTCTCAACGTCGGGCTCATTGCCTTCCAGGTATTCCATCATCGCGTCGTCGTCCATTTCGACGGCCGCTTCGATCATCTTGCCGCGCCATTCGTCAGCCATGTCTTTCAGGCTGTCGCGGATCGGAGCTTTGATCCAGCTTGCGCCCAGATCTTCGCCTTGCCACAGCCACTCTTCCATGGTGACCAGGTCGATCAGACCTTCCAGCTCGGACTCGGCGCCGATCGGAATGCCAACCGGAACAGCGCGTGCGCCGGTGCGGTCTTCGATCATGCGAACGCAGTTGAAGAAGTCTGCGCCGATCTTGTCCATCTTGTTGACGAAAACCATACGCGGAACCTTGTAGCGGTCAGCCTGACGCCACACGGTTTCGGTCTGGGGCTCAACACCGGCGTTTGCGTCCAGAACGCAGACGGCACCGTCGAGAACCGCCAGCGAGCGTTCGACTTCGATGGTGAAGTCAACGTGGCCGGGGGTGTCGATGATGTTCAGGCGGTGCTTGGGGGTATCAGCGGTCTGGCCGTCCTCGGTGCGCTCCCAGAAGGTGGTGGTCGCAGCCGAAGTGATGGTGATGCCGCGTTCCTGCTCCTGCTCCATCCAGTCCATGGTGGCTGCACCATCGTGCACCTCACCGATGTTGTGGGATTTACCAGTGTAATACAGGATACGCTCCGAGCAGGTGGTCTTACCTGCGTCGATGTGCGCCATGATACCGAAGTTACGGTACAGTTCGAGCGGATATTCGCGTGCCATTGGTCTAAGCCTCTCGGATTACCAACGATAATGGCTGAAGGCTTTGTTCGCCTCGGCCATCTTGTGGGTGTCTTCGCGCTTCTTCACGGCGGTACCGCGGGACTGTACAGCGTCCAGCAGTTCGCCGGCGAGGCGTTCTTCCATGGTGTTTTCGTTGCGGCCACGCGCAGCAGTGATCAGCCAACGGATGGCCAGTGCTTCGCGGCGCTCGGGGCGCACTTCGACCGGAACCTGATAGGTTGCACCACCAACCCGGCGCGAGCGAACCTCGACCGACGGTTTGATGTTGTCGAGCGCTTCGTGGAACACTTCGACAGGAGCGCGCTTTACCTTGTTCTCAACGCGGTCAAAGGCGTTGTAAACGATGCGCTCGGCGACCGACTTCTTGCCGTCGATCATCAGGTTGTTCATGAATTTTGTCAGAACCTTATCGCCAAACTTGGCGTCAGGCAGGACTTCGCGTTTTTCGGCGGCGTGACGACGTGACATATCAGCCTCTCCTTCTTACTTGGGACGCTTCGCGCCGTATTTCGAACGACGTTGCTTACGATCTTTGACGCCCTGAGTATCCAGAACACCGCGCAGGATGTGGTAACGCACACCGGGAAGGTCTTTTACACGGCCGCCACGGATCAGAACAACCGAGTGTTCCTGCAGGTTGTGGCTTTCACCGGGGATGTACGAGATGACCTCGAACCCGTTGGTCAGGCGCACCTTGGCAACCTTACGCATCGCCGAGTTCGGCTTTTTCGGTGTGGTGGTGTACACGCGGGTGCAGACGCCGCGTTTCTGCGGGCACTGCTCCAGGTGCATGGACTTCGAGCGTTTTACTTTGGGCTGCCGCGGTTTGCGGATCAGCTGTTGAATAGTTGGCATTCCGGTTTCTTCCCCGTTTTGCAACACACATGACATGCACGCGGTTGCGTGCGGTTAAATTCGCTGCACTCATGCGTCCACAAGCGCAAAACCCGCGAGCGTTCCCATTCCGAGGTGAACGTCGCGGTTTGTTATCAGAGGGCGCGAACGATAAAAGTGTCCGGGCCTTGACCAGTTCATTACTGAAATCGGTTATGGGGCGGCCCCCGGTACCGAGATGACGCGCGTAATAGGGGGAGTCGGCCCAAGTGTCAACAGCGCGCGGGTCTGGACGCCCCTGACGCCGGATTGCGCTGATTTATCAGCGTATCTTGCGCCATTCCAGTCCTTTGGCCCGGTTGCAGGCCGGAAAACGCAAAGGCATAGTTTGACCAAGCCATTCCTGACGGGTGAATCATGCAAGTCATCGGCCTGTGCCGCTTTTCCTACCCCGCCCTCGGCGGGTTTCAGATCGAACATGAAACCGTCGAAGAACGCCGCCGCTATCTTTATAACCCGGCCCGTCTGGAAGAGCGTTTTCGCCTGTTCGAGGCCACCACCCTGCCCTGTTTTCGCGAACAGACCGATGAGGATTTCGAATTCCTGATCGTAATCGGGGATTGCCTGCCGAAGCCGGCCTTTGACCGGCTGCACGACCTGACTGCCGGGATGCGTCAGGTGCGGATCATTCAGAAATCTGCCGACACGCAGATCGGCCCCCGGCAGATCATGAAAGAGATCCTGAACGCGGCCCGCGCCAACCCCGAGCAACCCTGCATCCAGTTCCGACATGACGACGATGACGCGGTGTCCGTTGATTTCGTGGAACGCCTGCGCATCGCGGCGCAGGAAGGGGCCGGGTTGATGGCAAACAACCAAATGGTCGGAATTGACTATAGCCTCGGGTTCCTCGCCCGATTTGGCCCGGCTGGCGTGCGGACCTCGGAGGTCTATAAACCTCTGCTGGGGGTCGGGCTGGGCATGTATATCGCGGGTGGCTGTAGCCATTCGATCATGAATTTCACTCACCACCGCGTCGGACGCTTCATGCCGGTACTCAGCTATTCGGATGCACCGATGTGGGTGCGCACGCTCAATGGCTTCAACGATTCCAAACGCGCGCGCAACAACAAGGATGAAATCCCGGAACTGACACCTGAGCTTGAAGGTGAGTTCATCGCGCGGTTTGCGATCGACCAGAACCTGGTCCGACAGGTTCACTCGGCAGCTTGAGTGGATCTTTCGCGGAACAGGGTGAACAACCCTGCGCCAACCACAAGTGTGGCCCCCAGCATCGTCACTGGATCGGGCCAGTCGCCAAAAACCAGCCAGCCCAGCACCAAAGCCCAGATCAGGCTGGAATAGCGGAACGGCGCGACAAAGCCGACCTCGCCCACGCGCATGACCATCACGCTGAACAGGTAGCCCCCGAGCACGAACACCGCCGCGGAAACGGTCAGGGTGCCTGCCGCCAGAGGTATCGGCACCCAGCCTTCAAAGACCGAAACCACCGCTGCGGTCACCGTGATCGTCAGCGATGTGGCCAGCGTAACCACCATCGAGGGGACCTCGGCCGACATGCGCCGGGTGATCAGGTCCCGCGCGGTCACCGATACCACTGCAACCAGCGCATAGAATGCGTAGAGGCTGAACCCATCGGGGCCGGGTCGGACGATCAGCAGCATACCGGAAAACCCAAGTGCGATTGCCACGATGCGCCGCCAGCCGATCCGCTCACCAAAGATCAGCGCCGCCCCAAGCGTCACCGTCAAAGGCAAGGCCTGAAGCACTGCCGTCACGTTCGCCAGCGGCATATGCTTCAGCGCTGTCAGAAAGAAAAACGTGGCGCTTAACTCGCTGACGCACCGCAGCGCGACCAGCCATTTATCGTGGCGCGGAAAATCCAGATTTAACGCCCCCAGATGGCGCGCGAGCAGATAGACCAAAGCTGTCGCCACCGCGCCCCGGATCGCAATCATCTGAAACAACGGCAAATCCTGCAATGCGACTTTGACCAGCGTGTCATTTACGGTGAAGGCGGCCATGCTGCCCATCATCAACAGCGCGCCTTTGACATTTGGGGTCATTCTGGTTTGGTCCGGTCCTAAATTATTGCGACCATTGGCCGGACAGCCTGCTGCAATGTCAACTCATCATTGACCGCGCTCACAGAACCCGCTGACTTTGACCCGCGCCCTGTTATGCTGAAACCCAACGATAGCAAAAAGGTGCACCGTGATCGAAGGTCTGAGCCACATAACATTCATCACAGCCGACCTCGACAAGATGGAAGAAATCCTGACGACAGTTCTGGATGCGCGTAAGGTCTATGACAGCGGCGACAAGACTTTCTCACTCTCGAAAGAGCGTTTCTTCGACATCGGCGGTGTCTGGGTCGCGGCAATGGAAGGCGACCCGTTAACCCAGAAAACCTATAACCACGTCGCCTTTAAAATGGGTGCGGATGAGTACGAGGACAGGCTGCAGCGCATCCGATCGCTTGGCCTCGAACTGCGGGAAGGCCGGGCGCGGGTTCCGGGGGAAGGTCAGTCGATCTATTTCTATGACCACGACAACCATATGTTTGAACTGCACAGCGGCACGCTGCAAGAGCGCTTGATACGGTACGCCGAAGATTGAAATCAGTGGCGGTCTGGCCGCGCACGAGGCGGATCAACCAAAGAAAAAGGCCCCACATTGCTGCAGGGCCTTTTTTTAGCTTTTCAGTGCGCTTACTCGCGGCTTTCCGGTGTTTCCACCAGTACATCCAACTCGTCACCGACCATATCGTCGTCGATCATCGGCGCAGCCAGAGCAGCGGCCGCTTCGGCCTCTTCCCGGCGGGCTTCGATCACCACGTTGTCACGCGACTGCGCGATGTGGCGGACGGCCTGAGTCGCACCACCGGTACCGGCGGGGATCAGGCGACCAACGATGACGTTCTCCTTCAGGCCAACCAGCTTGTCTTTCTTGCCCTGAACCGAGGCTTCGGTCAGAACGCGAGTGGTTTCCTGGAACGAGGCCGCCGAGATGAATGAACGCGTCTGCAGCGAGGCTTTGGTGATCCCCAGAAGGATCGGCTCGCCCTGAGCCGGACGACCGCCGCGCGAGATGGTCTTCTCGTTGGCTGCGTCGAACTCCTGCTTGTCGACATGTTCGCCTTTCAGCAGGGTGGTGTCGCCTGAATCCAGAATCTCCCACTTCTGCAGCATCTGGCGCACGATAACTTCGATGTGCTTGTCGTTGATCTTCACGCCCTGCAGACGGTAGACGTCCTGCACCTCGTCGATCATGTAATCCGCCAGCGCTTCGACACCCATGATGGACAGGATGTCATGCGGAGCCGGGTTACCGTCCATCAGGTATTCACCCTTCTGGATGAAGTCCCCTTCGGCGACCGGGATGTGCTTGCCCTTGGGCACCATGTACTCGATGGTCTCCATGGACTCGTCAGCCGGTTCGATGCTGATGCGGCGCTTGTTCTTGTAGTCGCGGCCAAAGCGCACGTAACCATCGGCTTCTGCGATGATCGCGTGATCTTTCGGACGGCGGGCTTCGAACAGTTCGGCCACACGCGGCAGACCACCGGTGATGTCCTTGGTCTTGGCACCTTCACGCGGGATACGCGCGACCACGTCACCGGCTTCGATCTGCTGACCATCTTCGACCGACAGGATCGCATCCACCGACATCGGATAGTGAACCGGGTTGCCCGCATCGTTGCGGACCGGCTCGCCATCTTCGCCGACCAGAATGATCTCGGGCTTGAGGTCGCTGCCTTTGGGGGCAGCGCGCCAGTCGATCACGATCTTCTGGGTCATGCCGGTTGCATCGTCAGTCTCGTCGCGGACAGCGATGCCCGAAACAAGGTCGACATATTTCGCAGTACCGGCCTTCTCGGCGATGATCGGCAGAGTGTAGGGGTCCCATTCGTACAGCTTGTCGCCACGGGCCACCTTGGTGCCGTCCTTGACGAACAGCTTGGAGCCGTAGCCCAGCTTGTGGCTGGCACGCTCTTCGCCGTGTTCGTCGCTGATCACCAGCTTCATGTTCCGGCCCATAACGAGGCTTTCGCCTGCGGCATTGACCAGAATCTGCGGGTTCTCGAAGGAAACGACACCTTCCTGGCTGGCTTCCTGGAACGACTGTTGACCACCTTGCGCAACACCACCGATGTGGAAAGTCCGCATCGTCAGCTGCGTACCGGGTTCACCGATGGACTGAGCGGCGATGATGCCGACAGCCTCACCTGTGTTCACCATGGTACCCCGTGCAAGGTCACGACCGTAGCAGGTGGCGCAGACGCCTTCCTCGGACTCACAGGTCAGAGGCGAGCGGATGCGCATCGAGGCAACACCGGCTTCGTCGATGGTGTCCGCCATACGTTCGTCGATCAGCTGACCTGCAGCCACGATCACCTCATCCGTACCCGGACGCAGAACATCGTCTGCGGCCACACGGCCCAGCACACGTTCCGCCAGCGAGGCGACAACCTCACCGTCGTTCACGGCTGCTTCGGCAGTGATCGCACGCTCGGTGCCACAGTCGATCTCACGAACGATACAGTCCTGTGCGACGTCGACCAGACGACGGGTCAGGTAACCCGAGTTCGCCGTCTTCAGAGCGGTATCCGACAGACCCTTACGGGCACCGTGGGTCGAGTTGAAGTACTCGAGAACGGTCAGACCTTCTTTAAAGTTCGAGATGATCGGCGTTTCGATGATGTCACCGTTCGGCTTAGCCATCAGGCCGCGCATACCGCCCAGCTGTTTCATCTGAGTGACCGAGCCACGCGCACCGGAGTGGGCCATCATGTAGACCGAGTTCGGTTCCTGCTCGGAGCCGTCCTCTGCCCGATCCGACGAAGAGATCGTCGACATCATGGCCTCGGTGACGCGGTCGTTACACTTCGACCAGGCATCGACAACCTTGTTGTACTTTTCGCCCTGAGTGATCAGGCCGTCCATGTACTGCTGTTCAAAGTCCTTCACCTGACCGCGGGTGTCATCAACGATGCCCCACTTGTCGTCCGGAATGACCATGTCGTCCTTACCGAACGAGATGCCTGCCTTGAACGCTTCTTTGAAGCCCATCGACATGATCTGGTCACAGAAGATGACCGACTCTTTCTGACCGCAGTAACGGTAGACGGTGTCGATCACCTGCTGCACTTCTTTCTTCCGCAGCAGGCGGTTGACCAGCTCGAACGGCGCCTTGTTGTTCATCGGCAGCAGAGCACCCAGACGCAGACGGCCCGGGGTGGTTTCATAGCGCTTCTGAACTTCGTTGCCTTCGTCGTCGATCTGGGTGATCCGCGCGGTGATCTTGGTGTGCAGGTGCACTTCGCCGGAATCCAGCGCGTGCTGAACTTCGTCGATAGACCCAAAGACCTTGCCTTCGCCCGGCATGCCTTCGCGTTCCAGGGTCACATAGTACAGACCCAGGATCATATCCTGCGACGGAACAATAATGGGCGCGCCGTTTGCAGGCGACAGAACGTTGTTCGTCGACATCATCAGAACACGCGCTTCCAGCTGCGCCTCAAGGCTCAGCGGGACGTGAACGGCCATCTGGTCACCGTCGAAGTCGGCGTTAAAGGCCGAACAGACCAGCGGGTGCAGCTGGATGGCTTTACCTTCGATCAGAACCGGTTCGAACGCCTGAATGCCAAGACGGTGCAGCGTCGGCGCGCGGTTCAGCATGACAGGGTGTTCGCGGATCACCTCGTCGAGGATATCCCAAACTTCGGGACGCTCTTTTTCGACTAGTTTCTTCGCCTGCTTCACGGTCGAAGACAGACCCTTGGCTTCAAGGCGCGAGTAGATGAACGGCTTGAACAGCTCCAGCGCCATCTTCTTGGGTAGACCACACTGATGCAGCTTGAGTTCCGGACCGGTCACGATGACCGAGCGGCCCGAGAAGTCGACCCGCTTACCCAAAAGGTTCTGACGGAAGCGACCCTGCTTACCTTTCAGCATGTCCGACAGCGATTTCAGCGGACGCTTGTTGGCGCCAGTGATCACGCGGCCACGACGGCCGTTGTCGAACAGAGCGTCAACGGATTCCTGCAGCATCCGCTTTTCGTTACGGACGATGATGTCAGGCGCGCGCAGCTCAATCAGACGCTTCAGACGGTTGTTCCGGTTGATGACGCGGCGATACAGATCGTTCAGATCCGAAGTCGCAAAACGGCCACCATCCAGCGGAACCAACGGACGCAATTCCGGCGGAATAACCGGGATTACGGTCATCACCATCCACTCGGGCCGGTTGCCCGACTCGAGGAAGGATTCAACAACCTTCAGACGCTTGATGATCTTCTTGGGCTTCAGTTCACCGGTCGCTTCGGCCAGATCAGCGCGCAGCTGCTCGGCTTCGGCTTCCAGATCGATCTGGGCCAGCATCTCACGGATGGCTTCGGCACCAATATTCGCGGTGAACGCGTCCATGCCGTAGGCATCCTGAGCGTCCATGTACTCTTCTTCAGTCAGCATCTGGCCGTAGGTCAGGTCAGTCAGACCGGGCTCGATGACGACGTAGTTTTCAAAGTACAGAACACGTTCCAGATCGCGCAGCGTCATGTCCAGCATCAGGCCGATGCGGGACGGCAGCGACTTCAGGAACCAGATGTGTGCAACAGGCGCGGCCAGTTCGATGTGGCCCATACGCTCGCGGCGGACTTTCTGCAGGGTGACTTCCACACCGCATTTCTCGCAGACAACGCCGCGATATTTCATCCGCTTATATTTGCCGCACAGACACTCGTAATCCTTGATCGGGCCAAAGATACGCGCACAGAACAGACCGTCACGTTCAGGCTTGAACGTCCGGTAGTTGATGGTTTCGGGTTTCTTGATCTCGCCATAGGACCAAGACAGGATCCGCTCGGGCGACGCCAGCGAGACCTTGATCTCGTCGAACACCTTCGGGGGCGTCAGCGGGTTGAACGGGTTGTTGGTGATTTCCTGGTTCATTTGTTACCTCAAATCTTGCGGAAGGGGGGACGGGAGAAAGGGCAAGGCCCTTACTCCTCAACCTCCGCATCCAGGAGTTCCATATTCAGGCCGAGGCCACGGACTTCTTTAACCAGAACGTTGAACGATTCCGGTACGCCCGCTTCAAAGTTATCCTCGCCCTTGACGATCGACTCATAGACCTTGGTCCGGCCGGCGACGTCATCCGATTTCACGGTGAGCATCTCCTGCAGGGTGTAGGCGGCGCCGTAAGCTTCCAGAGCCCAGACTTCCATCTCACCAAAGCGCTGACCACCAAACTGCGCCTTACCACCCAGCGGCTGCTGGGTCACCAGGCTGTACGGCCCGGTCGAACGCGCGTGGATCTTGTCGTCCACCAGGTGGTGCAGTTTCAGCAGGTACTTGATGCCCACGGTTACAGGGCGTGCAAATTGCTCACCGGTACGACCGTCGAACAGAACCGACTGACCGCTTTCCGAGAACCCCGCACGCACCAGCGCGTCGTTGACGTCTGCTTCCTTGGCACCGTCGAAGACCGGGGTAGCGATCGGAACACCGCGGGTCACATTGCCCGCAGCCTCGATCAGGCCATCCTCGTCCAGACCGGTGATGCCTTCTTCGTAGACATCCTCGCCATAGGCCAGCTTCATCGCTTCGCGCACCGGGGTCAGATCGCCGGACCGGCGGTATTCACCCAGAGCGTCGTCGATGTTCAGACCCAGACCGCGCGCGGCCCAACCCATGTGGGTTTCAAGGATCTGACCGACGTTCATACGCGAAGGCACACCCAGCGGGTTCAGACAGAAGTCAACCGGCGTACCATCGGCCAGGAACGGCATGTCTTCCATCGGAACAACCTTGGAGATCACACCTTTGTTCCCGTGACGACCGGCCATCTTGTCGCCCGGCTGCAGCTTACGCTTCACAGCGATGAAAACTTTGACCATCTTCATCACACCCGGCGGCAGGTCGTCGCCACGGCGGACCTTCTCGACCTTGTCCTCGAAACGGGCGTCCAGAGCACGTTTTTGCACTTCGTACTGCTCGTTCAGAGCTTCGACGATCTGTGCGTCCTGCTCACCTTCCAGTGCCAGCTGCCACCACTGACCACGGGTCAGGGTTTCCAGCAGATCCTCGGTGATCACCGAGCCTGCCTTGACGCCTTTCGGGCCTTTGACAGCGGTTTTACCCAGGATCAGGCCTTGCAGACGCGCATAGATGTTGCGATCCAGGATCGCCAGCTCGTCGTCCCGGTCACGGGCCAGACGTTCGACTTCCTCACGCTCGATCTGCAGCGCACGCTCGTCTTTCTCGACGCCGTGACGGTTGAAGACGCGGACTTCCACGACCGTACCGTAATCACCCGGTTTCACACGCAGCGAGGTGTCGCGCACGTCAGATGCTTTTTCACCAAAGATGGCGCGCAGCAGCTTTTCTTCCGGGGTCATCGGGCTTTCGCCCTTCGGAGTGATCTTGCCGACCAGAATATCGCCCGGCTCTACATCCGCGCCGATGTAAACGATGCCGGCCTCGTCGAGGTTGCGCAGCGCTTCTTCACCGACATTCGGGATGTCGCGGGTGATCTCTTCCGGGCCCAGCTTAGTGTCACGGGCGGCGACTTCGAATTCCTCGATATGGACCGAGGTAAAGACGTCGTCACGCGCGATACGTTCCGAGATCAGGATCGAGTCTTCGTAGTTGTAACCGTTCCACGGCATGAACGCGACGACCACGTTCTTACCAAGGGCCAGTTCACCCATATCGGTCGACGGACCATCGGCAATGACCTCGCCCTTCTGGACGGTGTCACCCACCTTGATCAGCGGACGCTGGTTGATGCAGGTGTTCTGGTTCGAACGCTGGAATTTGCGCAGACGATAGATGTCAACGCCAGCATCGCCCAGTTCCAGATCTTCGGTGGCGCGGATAACGATACGCTGGGCATCGACCTGGTCGATGATACCGGCGCGTTTCGCCTGAATCGCAGCGCCTGAGTCGATCGCGACCTTTTCCTCGATCCCGGTACCGACCAGCGGTGCCTCGGCCCGCAGCAGCGGAACCGCCTGACGTTGCATGTTCGAGCCCATCAGAGCGCGGTTGGCGTCGTCATTTTCAAGGAACGGGATCAGCGATGCAGCGACCGAGACCAGCTGTTTCGGCGACACGTCGATCAGGTCCACATTCTCGCGTGGGGCGAGGGTGTAGTCACCGGCCTGACGGGTCGAGACCAGATCGTTGATGAACTTGCCATCGGCATCCAGCGTCGCGTTCGCCTGCGCCACGGTGTGACGCATTTCCTCGGTCGCGGACATGTAATGAACCTCATCCGTCACCTCGGCGTCTTTGACGACGCGGTAAGGTGTTTCGATGAAGCCATACTTGTTCACGCGGGCAAAGGTGGCCAGCGAGTTGATCAGACCGATGTTCGGACCTTCGGGCGTTTCAATCGGGCACATCCGGCCATAGTGGGTCGGGTGTACGTCACGCACCTCAAAGCCCGCACGCTCACGCGTCAGACCACCGGGGCCAAGCGCCGAGAGGCGGCGTTTGTGGGTAACTTCCGACAGCGGGTTGGTCTGGTCCATGAACTGCGACAGCTGCGAGGAGCCAAAGAATTCACGAACAGCAGCCGCGGCCGGTTTTGCGTTGATCAAGTCTTGCGGCATGACGGTGTCGATCTCGACCGACGACATACGCTCTTTGATCGCGCGCTCCATGCGCAGCAGGCCAACGCGGTACTGGTTCTCCATCAGTTCGCCAACCGAACGCACACGACGGTTGCCGAGGTGGTCGATATCGTCCACGTCACCTTTGCCGTCACGCAGTTCAACCAGCGCCTTGATGCAGGCCACAATGTCTTCGCGGCGCAGGGTGCGCAGGG
Source organism: Ruegeria sp. AH3 (assembly GCF_056536265.1). Taxonomy (NCBI): domain Bacteria; kingdom Pseudomonadati; phylum Pseudomonadota; class Alphaproteobacteria; order Rhodobacterales; family Roseobacteraceae; genus Ruegeria; species Ruegeria sp. AH3. Next base: position 3,376,132 of record NZ_JBQFJL010000001.1, on the reverse strand, counting down.
TGTCCGGCGCGTCCAGAGCCAGACGCATGTTCATCTTCACGCGACCAACAGCGGACAGGTCATAGCGCTCGCTGTCGAAGAACAGAGTGTCGAACAGGGCCGACGCAGCCTCGACGGTGGGCGGCTCGCCCGGGCGCATGACGCGGTAGATGTCCATCAGCGCGCTTTCACGGTTCAGGTTCTTGTCCTGAGCCATGGTGTTGCGCATGTAGGGGCCGACATTGACGTTGTCGATGTCCAGAACCGGGATATCGGTGATGCCCGCATCCATCAGGTCCTTGACGGTGCCACCGATCAGGTCGCCGTCCTTGTCGTATTCCAGCGTCAACTCATCACCGGCTTCGACATAGATCGCGCCGTTTTCTTCGTTGATGATGTCCTTGGCGACAAATTTGCCGACGATGTTGTCGAACGGGACCAGCAGGTCGGTGACGTTGCCTTCGTCGATCAGCTTCTTCACCGCGCGCGGGGTGACTTTCTTGCCAGCTTCGGCAATCACTTCACCGGATTTCGCGTCGATCAGATCATAGGTCGGACGGGTACCGCGCACACGCTCGGGGAAGAACGGTGTGACCCAACCCTTCTTCTTGTCCAGCTTGTAGGACACGGTGTTGTAATACGCGTCCATGATCGCTTCCTGATCCAGACCCAACGCATACAGCAGGGTTGTCACAGGCAGTTTGCGGCGACGGTCGATACGGGCGAACACGATGTCCTTGGCGTCGAACTCAAAGTCCAGCCAGCTGCCGCGATACGGGATGATGCGGCAGGCAAACAGCAGCTTGCCCGAGGAATGGGTTTTGCCCTTGTCGTGGTCAAAGAACACACCGGGCGAGCGGTGCATCTGGCTGACGATCACACGCTCGGTGCCGTTCACGATGAACGTACCGTTCGGCGTCATCAGGGGCATGTCGCCCATGAACACGTCCTGTTCTTTGATGTCTTTGACCGATTTCGCGCCGGTGTCCTCATCGACATCAAACACGATCAGACGCAGAGTGACCTTGAGCGGCGCGCTGTAGGTCATATCGCGCTGCATACACTCTTCGACGTCGTATTTGGGTTTTTCCAGATCGTATTTCACGAACTCCAAAACGGAGGTTTCGTTGAAATCCTTGATCGGGAAAACCGACTGGAACACACCTTTGATGCCTTCGCCGTCTGTGGGCTGCTCTGCATCGCCGGAGCGCAGGAAAAGATCATAAGAAGATTTCTGCACCTCAATGAGGTTCGGCATCTCCAGCACTTCGCGGATTTTGCCGTAATATTTACGAAGACGTTTCTGGCCAAGGAACGTTTGAGCCATGTCAGATGTCACCTTTCGATGTTCTCAGCGGGCAAAGACACCGTCGGGCCCCGGCATCTTGCACAATCGAGACAACACGTCCGGATCAATTCATGGCCACCGTCCCGAAGGCAGCCTCCCGATCCGAAAACCGTGTCTTAGAAAACGCCCCAGATATTGAGGCCCTTTCTAAGACAGGTTCGGCTGGATCCGGATTTCTCCGGACCCAGCCAAATTTTTCGGCGCATCAGCGATGCACCAGAGACTAAGCTTAGGCCAGCTCGACTTCGGCGCCAGCTGCTTCCAGCTTGCCTTTGATGTCTTCTGCTTCTGCTTTGTCCACGCCTTCTTTGATCTTGCCGCCGGCTTCGACCAGTTCCTTGGCTTCTTTCAGGCCCAGGCCGGTGATGCCGCGAACTTCTTTGATGACGTTGATTTTCGATGCGCCGGCGTTCTTCAGAACGACGTCGAATTCGGTTTTTTCTTCCTCAGCTGCACCGCCGGCGTCGCCACCAGCTGCAACCATTACGGCGCCGCCAGCTGCGGGCTCGATGCCGTATTCGTCTTTGAGGATGGTTTTCAGTTCTTGTGCTTCCAGCAGGGTCAGACCCACGATGCTTTCTGCGAGTGCTTTCAGATCAGCCATTTTATCAGCTCTTTCCGTTTACAGTGTGTGTTCCAACGTCAGGGGATTTCCCCTACGCAGATCATTCAGTGCCAACCGCTTACGCAGCTTCCGCCTTCTCTTCGATGGTGGAAAGGATGCTTGCGATGTTGCTTGCAGGTGCGCCAATCGCGCCGGCGATGTTCGAAGCAGGTGCGCCAATGCAGCCCACGATCGAAGCAATAAGCTCTTCACGAGACGGCATTTTCGAAACTGTTTCGACGCCTTTGCGGTCCAGAGCGTTCTCGCCCATTGCACCGCCGAGGATCTCAAAATTCTTGTTATCCTTGGCGAAGTCCTCGGCCACCTTGGCTGCTGCCACGGGATCCTCGGAATAGGTCAGAACGGTCATCCCTGTCAGCAGGTCGGCCATGCTTTCACACGGCTTACCCTCAAGGGCGATTTTGGCGAGCCTGTTCTTGGCAACACGCACGGCACCACCCGCGTCACGGGCACGTGCGCGAAGGTCCTGCATCTCGGCAACTGTCAGACCGGCGTAGTGCGATACCACTACGACGCCAGAGCTTTCGAAGATTTGGCCGAGTTCCTCGACCACTTTCTCTTTCTGGGCTCTATCCACAGTTCTCTCCAAGTTTGGGGCGATCACTCACCCCGGCTCATATTTGCCGAAGGCAAGCCTCCGGCGTTCAGGTCCGTTGTTACGGGATTGGCCAAAATGCGCCCGAGGATCGTGACCCTCAGAATTCTTTGGTCTTACCCGTCTCAGGCAGGGAATTAAGGGGCCGTATGGCACCACCCACCGTCTTGGACGAAACAAAATAAAGCGCACGACGAATCGCACGCTTTATTCCGTGGCTTTACTTAGGACAGATGTGCGGGATTTCCAAGGGGTAAAATGGTGCGATCAGCCACTCATGCTCTACTTTTGAACAGCTTGCAATTTACCACACCCGTCTAGCTGATAACGGGTTATCCGAATACACATACATGCGGCACCTCACAGCGACATTCGCGGTTTGAACCGGATGCTACGCCAAGATACAGTGACTACTCCGGATTTCGCTAAATTAGGCGAAAAACTGATGGTGCAGGTCGATAAGCCGTAGGTTAATTGCCCAGTGAGAACCGATTGAATGCATGAAGTTTGACGGTCAATTGCTCATTAGGTTCTAATGTGAATGTGGCAGCAATGATGTGTGCTCTCGGCAGAGGAACAATACTCGATGCTAACTGGTTTCACCCAAACAAATGTTTCGGTTGACCGTCCTTATTTTGCGAACTCTCGGGGCTCCTCGAAAAGAAAAGAGCCCCACCCAAAAGACTGTTAGCGCGATGCTGCCGGGCGCGCTGAGTTTTGGATAAGCAAGCTATCAATGTGTTCCATTCGTCGGGCAAAGCTCTTTTCGAATGTGTGTTCAGCGGCGTAACTTCTTCCTGTGTCTGACCAAAACTTGATGCGGTCTCGGTTTCTATGGGCAAGCGCCACTTCTTGCGCAAGCGCTGTGGCATCCCCAATGGGGACGATGCAACCAGCGTCCACTCTCGCCAGCAGCCCATTCAGTGCCTCGTTGTCAAAACCCAATATCGGGGTGCCGTTGCCTAAAGCTTCCATGTAGGCGCCTGCCGGGTCTCCCTGCACGTGCGGGCAGACCCAGATATCGACTTCGCGCTGCATGAATGGAGTAAGCTCTTTATAGTAATCCACAAATCCGTGGAACGTAAGAATGTCGTCAAGACCCATGGCAGCAGTTTCCGCCCTTAGATCGTCGAGCAGGACACCGTCGCCAAATACATCAAATGTAAACGGGACACCCGTTTTTCGAATTTCTTGTGCAATTTTGGGAATATGGTGGGCACCTTTCATTCTATTGATCCGCCCTGACCAGGCAAGCCTAAGTGGCTCTTCTGATGTCAGACGAGCATGACGTGCGTCTTGCTTGTCTTCGCCAACCAGCATTTCATCGCCCAAACGACCATCAAAAAACAGCATGGCATGGTCATTAATCCGCCTATAGGCGTCATAAGTTGGAGTTCCGTTGCATTGTACTCCGGCGGCGATGCGTATGGCGGCTTGCTGCCGTCTCTCAAGGTTTCGTTCCCAGATCGTGCGCCGCAATCTTTTAATTGGGTTGCTGGTTTCCGCATGAACAATCTGCAATCTGGTGCGTAGGGAATACTCGCTGCCATAAACAACGGGCACGCCCAATTCTTGCCCCCAGCGTGAAAGATGAGTGGCGCGGTAACCGATACCCGCAACTGCAGCGGTCATGCTTGAAAGCGCTTGACGCGCTTCGTCGCTTTCAAAATCCGCAACAACCAGATCAAAGGGCAAATCGGCTTGATCGACTTCAACGTTATCACCGCCCAGCAATCGATCGACATCTTCGTGCAAACGGGCTTCCGGAGCGGGCTCACAGACGCAGGTCAGCGGGCCGCTCCAGTGCCTCCCATGTGCCTCCATGCCGCTGATCTGACGACCCGCGAGAACAAATTTTCCGTTGGCGCGCTTGATCGCTAACACATTAGAAAACACACCAAATCGTCTTGAAGACATAAAATTACCCGAAGAAATAGCGTTGCACGCGGGCGAGGCTAGCGATCGACGAATTAAGAATCAAGCAGAGGTATAATCCACACGCCTCAGTCTTCCGTCATTGGGCCCAAGATCGAATCCAACATAGTCTCGATACTTCTCAAGCACGTGGATCAACCGACCGCATAGTGGCGTTGCCTGGTCGCTGGCCAGAAACTGGCAAAGCTCGGCGGCAAGATCAGGGGACACTCCGGCGCGACCGCCCGCGATGTCACCCGCCTCTTTGGCCTCTTCGGGAACCCGATCTTCATTTTCCAGAACTTCACGGGTCATTGCCGTTGCAACTGCGCCCGGCGCAAGGGCAAATAAGCGAATTTTCGACCCCTCCGCCTCCAGCTCCATTTGGGCGGTCTCGACCAAACGGAGTACCCCGGTCTTACTGACACCGTATGCCGCAAAACCCGCACGGGGCGCGGTAGAGCCGCCGCCTGAAAACTGTATCAGGACTCCGTTGTCGACTGGCCGCATGACCCGCAGCGATTCGCGAATGACATTGACGGCACCGATCAGATTGATTCTGATCGTCGCTGCAACCGCTTCCGGGTCTGTTTCCCAAATGGGGCCAATTGCGCCACGACCGCCCTGAATTGCCGCCGTGTTGATTACAATGTCCGGTTGTCCCGCGGTGGCCAGTACTGCCCGAACAGCCGCCGTATCAGTAATATCGCACACCTGCCCTTTGGCTCCGATTGCTCTGGCGGTGGTTGCGACCTCTTCTGGATTTCGGGCAGAAATTACAACATTATCCCCAATTTCTGCGAAGCTTTTGGCTACCGTCGCACCGATGCCACGTGCACCTCCAAAAACCACTACACTCCGTGACATTTGCCCCTCCGGTTAGTCAAAGACCTGCTAAAATTCTCTATAAAGAGCTATCTTTACAAGAAGTGATAAGCTAGTTCTTTAACCTGTCTAGAGCCTCTCGGGTGACGACTTTTTGTTATTCAGTTGTAATAAGAGTTGGTTTCCCGGTCAGTGAATTGATGTGTAACGGTTAACCATTTGGGATTTTACTATGGAATTGACGATTAAACTCTATGCCGATGGTGCAGATATCAATGATATGCTTGAAGCCAAGGCAAGCGGGAAGGTTTCGGGATTTACGACCAACCCGACACTTATGAAGAAGGCCGGGATTACGGACTACGCCTCCTTCGCCAAAGACGTATTAAACAAGATCACAGACGCGCCCATTTCGTTCGAAGTGTTTTCAGATGATCTGCCCGAGATGGAGCGTCAAGCGCGCCTGATCGACAGTTGGGGCGACAATGTCTATGTCAAGATTCCGGTGACAAACACAAAGGGTGAATTCACCGGCCCAATTCTCAAAAGCCTCAGCGCTGATGGGGTGAAGCTGAACGTCACCGCAATTTTTACCCTTGAGCAAGTCAATGACGTGCTGCAATCGTTGAGCCCCGAGACCCCCAGCGTGATCTCGATCTTTGCCGGGCGTATTGCCAACGCGGGCATTGACCCGATGCCGGTAATGAAAGCTGCTGTTGCTATGGCTGCTCGCTATCCAGCCGCCGAGGTTCTTTGGGCAAGCCCACGGGAAGCGCTGAACATTATCCAGGCGCAGGAGACTGGGTGTCATATCATCACCATCACTCCGGATTTGATTAAGGCGACCGGAACTTTCGGCAAGGATCTGGCTGAATACTCGCTTGAGACTGTGCAGATGTTCTATGACGACGCGACTGCGGCCGGATACACATTGTGAACAAACCACGTATTGTTATTACAGGCGTTGCCGGCTTTGTCGGCAGCAATCTGGCGGATTACCTGCTGGGCAGAGGATATCATGTCGTCGGAATCGACAATCTTGCCTATGGCCTGAAGAGCCAGATACCGGACGATTGTACGTTTCACGAGATCGATATACGTGATCCGCAGTTGATTGACGTGATACAGACAGGCGATGTGATTTTCCACCTTGCTGCCAAAAATTGTATCGCGGATTGCCAGGACGACCCGGTGGAGACGGCATCAATCAACGTGGCCGGCTCGGTCAATGTTTTTGAAGCGGCGCGGCGGAAGAAAGCGGCGAAGGTAATCTACGCTGAAAGCTCAGCCTTGTATGAAGGATCGCAGGTACTGCCGACGCCCGAGGAAGAACTGCATCCCAAAAGTTTCTATGCCATTTCAAAGGCGGCCTCGATGGCATTCGCTGACGCCTATTCGGAATATCATGGCGTTGCGACGACCGCGCTCCGCTATTTTTGCGTTTATGGCCCGAAGCAGGACTATAGACGGTCGATCCCACCGGTTATGAGTGCCTTTATTATGCGGTTGGCCGAGGGGAAGGCACCAACAATATTTGGAACAGGTGGAAAGCGCCGGGATTTCATTCACGTGGACGACGTAAACCGCTTTCACGAGCTGTGCATTACAGATCAGCGAACCAATGGCCAAGTCTACAATCTGGGCGCCGGCGAAAACTATTCCGTGCGCGATATATACGATCACGTTGCCGCTTTGATGGGCAAGGATTATCCGCCCGAACACAAGCCTGATCTGCCGGGTGAGGCTGAAGAGACGCTTGCCGATATCTCCCGCGCACGCGGGCTTGGTTGGAGGCCGCAGATAGGGCTTGATGCTGGCCTCAAGACCATGATCGACTATCTGGCCAAAGAAGGGTTGATCCGTCTGTGACCCTGATGCCCAAAGCCCTTGTCCTGGCCGCCGGGAAGAGCACGCGGATCGAACCGATCTCGGGTGGGCGTCCAAAACCGTTGTTGCAAATTGGCGGCGACGCGATTTTGGCACGTAACTTGCGCTGGCTCGCACGTGAAGGCGTGAAAGAGGTATTCATCAATCTTCACCATCGCCCCGAAGACATAACTGCCTTTGTCGGTGACGGACAGCAATTCAGCCTCTCGGTCTCATATTCGCATGAGCCTGAAATACGGGGTACAGCGGGCGCCGCAAAGCAGATTGGCGATAAATTCGGCGGTCGCTTTCTGGTGGTCTACGGCGACAACCTGCTTAATACCGACCTGAAGGCGCTGCTGGAAAAACACGAAGCAACTGGTGCGATCGCTACAGTTGCGGTCTTTGACCGCAACGTCCACCCTCATACCGGCATTGCCGGGGGTAGAGTCGCGGTGGATGATGCAGGCCGAATAGTGGAATTCGTCGAAGGCGCCGGCGATGAAATTTCTTCGCTCGTCAACGCAGGTATCTACGTGTTGGAACCGTGCGTGCTCGAAACAATTCCGTCTGCAAGCTTTTTTGATTTCGGGAAAGATGTATTTCCAGCGCTGTTGGCAGAAAATCAATCTGTCTATGCAGCGCCAGTTTCCGGCTATTGCCTGGGCATTGATACGCCCGAGTCTTTTTCCACTGCCGAAGATCTTGTTCAATCTGGAAAGGTCATTTTGTCATGATAATCACGCGTACACCGTTTCGAGTCACTTTGGGCGGCGGCGGTACAGATCTGCCATCATATTATGAGAAGGATGGCGGCTTCATCTTTGCCATGTGCCTGAATAAGTACATGTATGTCTGTGTGAACCGGCAAGTCGTAGATACCAAGGTCAGAATAAACTACACGCAGGCCGAAGAGGTCGATAACGCACGAGATTTGAAACATGAACTGGCGCGCGAAGCCCTCTTGCGCCATGGCTTCGATGAGCGGATTGAGATTTCGTCGCTCGCCGACATCCCGGCAGGCACCGGTGTGGGATCGTCCAGCTGCTATCTTGTCGGGCTCCTGACAGCGCTGCGCGCTCAAAAACGCGACTTTGTATCGATCCAGGAGGTTGCGGAAGAGGCCTGCGATATCGAACTCAATGTTCTCAACAAGGGTATTGGGAAGCAGGACCAGTATATGGCTGCCTTTGGTGGTCTAACACAACTCGACATCGCAAAAGACGGCACCGTCAAGGTTACAGAAGTTGATCTCGGTGAATCCGCGCTCGCCGACCTGACGGGCAATACGCATATCTACTATACCGGCACACGACGCGGTGCCGAAGCGGTGCTGAAAGATCAAGACGAAGCAATGAAAAAAGTTGCCCCCAAGGCGAGCGGGGGTGGTGGATCAAATCAGGTTCAGAACAGTCTCGATGCGATCAAGGATCTTGGCTATCGAATTCTGGATCAGATCAAATCGCAGGAATTCGACGAATTCGGCTTGTCGCTGCACGAGCATTGGATGAACAAACGGCGGATGTCTTCAAAGATTTCCTCTGATGGCTGGGACCAGCTCTACGACGAAGTGCGCGCCGACTACAATGTCTTGGGGGGCAAGATCATCGGGGCAGGAGGTGGTGGCTTTTTGATGCTTTATTGCGCCAAAAATCCCGCAAAGCTCGAGGCGTATATGGCCGCGCGTGGAATGCCACGCATCCAATACGGCATCGATTTCGACGGCTCGACGACAGTCGCAAATATACGCGGTCGTTAAGGTGCGGACATGGCGGAACTGGATGGAACCTTAGGCGTAGCAGTCATCGGATGTGGTCTGATCGGCAAACGTCGGGCGGACGTGGCCGCGCGACATCCTAAAACGCGACTTGTGGCCGTTGCGGATGTTTTCGAAACGACCGCTCAGGAACTGGCCGCCGAACACCACGCCGAGGCTTTCACGAATTGGCGCGACGCGATCGCAGCGCAAGGCGTAGATATTGTTTGCGTGGCAACACCCAATGCGGGGCTGTCCGAGATTTCCGTGGTAGCGCTGGAAGCTGGGTGTCATGTGCTGGTGGAAAAGCCGATGGGCAGAAACCTGTCCGAGGCGCTTGCAATGCAGAAAGCGGCTGAGGCCACTGGACGGCGACTGAAGATCGGGTTCAACCATCGCTATCACCCTGCCCTGACCGAGGCACATCGCAGGATGACTGACGGAGTGATCGGCGACATTATCCATATTCGCGCCCGCTATGGCCATGGTGGGCGTCCAGGCTACGAAAAGGAATGGCGCGGAAATCGTGAAATGGCCGGTGGCGGAGAGTTGACGGATCAAGGCGTCCATATCATCGACTTGATTCACTGGTTCATGAAGGCAGAGCCAAACTCGGCCTACGGATGCCTTCAGACCGCAGTTTGGCCTTTGGGCGACCTCGAAGACAATGGTTTTGCCCTTTTGCGATGGCAGGACGGGCGGATTGCCAGTTTTCACACCGCCTGGACGCAATGGAAGAACCTGTTCTCTTTCGAGGTTTTTGGCACCTTGGGCTCCCTTGTGATCGAAGGGTTGGGGCGCAGCTATGGGACTGAGACGCTGACTCAAGCGATCCGCAGGCCTGAAGGCGGTGTACCGGATATGGAAACCCTCTCGTATGAAGGTGCTGACGAAAGTTGGGATTTGGAATGGCAGGATTTCCTGTCGGGAATCCAAACGGGAAATCCAATCTGGGGGGATTTCGCTGAAGGTGTCGGCGTCATGCGAACTTTGAAAGCGATATATGAGTCGTCCGAGACAGACATTCCGGTACAGCTGGAGAAGGTTTCGTGAAACGACCGGCGCTGTTCTTCGATCGCGATGGCGTTCTGAACGAAGTCGTCTCGCGTGATGGTGGTTGGTATTCGCCGCGCACCCTAGACGACTTTCGGCTTTCCGATGGGTTGTCTGAGGTCGCAGACCGGTTGCATTCACGTGAATTCCCAGTGCTCGTTGTCAGCAATCAACCCGATGTTGCCCGCGGAAAACTGACTGAAGATACCTTGGGCGAGATGAACGCAAGGATCGAGGCCGTGCTTGGCCCCGATCAGATATATTGCTGTACCCATGATGACGCGGACAATTGCAATTGCCGAAAGCCGAAAGCCGGTGCTTTTCTTGCCCTAGCAGACAAATGGCAGATCGACCTGGGTCGCAGTGTTTTGATCGGTGATACCGCCAAGGATATGCTGGCAGGAACCGCCGCCGGAATGACCACTATTCTGATTCATACCTCTTACAACAACGGGGTCGAGGCTGACCACCACGCGGACACATTGTTGGGGGCCGTAGATATCGCCCTCGACACGATCACATAGCAGAAAGGACTGTTTCATGGACGCAATTGACGAATTTTTTAAGAATGCTTCTGACATCATCGCAACGCTTGATCGAAAGACCTGCGCTGACATGGTCGATCTGATTGTGCAGGTGCGTGCGCGAGGCGGGCGGTTGTTTTTTGTCGGATCGGGTGGTGGCGCAGGTCATGCCAGTCACGCGGTCAACGATTTCCGAAAGATTGCTGGAATCGAATGCTATACGCCAACCGATAATGTTTCCGAGCTAACGGCACGGATTAACGATGACGGCTGGGACAGTTCTTACGCCAACTGGCTCAAGGTCAGCCGAATTCGCAAAGAGGACGCTGTTTTTGTGTTCTCCGTAGGCGGCGGTAGCAAGGAAAAGAATATCTCTATGAACCTTGTTGAAGCCATGCAACTTGCCAAGGACGTAGGCGCTTCGGTCATGGGCGTTGTCGGTCGAGACGGCGGGTATGCAGCCGAGGTGGGTGATGCCGTTCTGGTAATCCCGAGTTTAGGGGATGTCACCGCTCAGGTAGAGAGCTTTCAGGCCGTGGTCTGGCATATGCTGGTCTCACATCCAAAGGTGCTGATGAACGAGATGAAGTGGGAATCCGTTGAATAGCCAATCTTGGGTTAGCGATCGGATTACTACGACATGGGTTCGGTCAGCTTGTTTGTCTGATGGCAATTAACGAAACCCAATGTTGTTTCGACGAGTTGGTCCGAGCGATGATGGCTTTTGATCGAAGATAAGAAAAAGTCCCGGGCAGTTCGCACCACCCGGGACCAATTCTTTGTAATTCTGCGCTCGGGCTTATTCGCCCGACGCTTCCGCAACATCGACGGTCACGCCAGGGCCCATGGTTGAGCTCAGCGCGATTTTCTTCATGTAGGTGCCTTTGGCGCCCGACGGCTTGGCCTTGGCCACAGCCGAGACGAAAGCGCGGACGTTTTCGGCCAGCTTGGCTTCGTCAAACGACGCTTTACCAACGCCAGCATGCACGACGCCGCCTTTTTCTGCCTTGAACTGAACTTCACCGCCCTTGGCTGCTTCCACGGCCGCTTTCACATCCATGGTCACGGTGCCGACCTTCGGGTTCGGCATCAGGTTGCGGGGGCCCAGAACTTTACCCAGACGGCCAACGATCGGCATCATGTCCGGGGTTGCAATGCAGCGGTCGAATTCGATGGTGCCGCCCTGAATGGTTTCCATCAGGTCTTCTGCACCAACGATATCCGCGCCAGCTTCTTTCGCTTCGTCGGCCTTGGGGCCACGGGCGAAAACAGCAACGCGCATCGCTTTACCGGTGCCGTTCGGCAGGCCGACAACGCCGCGAACCATCTGGTCTGCGTGACGGGTGTCAACGCCCAGGTTCAGAGCGATTTCGATGGTCTCGTCGAATTTCGAGGTTGCGTTGGCTTTGACCAGGGCAACTGCTTCGTCCACCGACAGGTTTTCCTTGCCAGCGACAGCGTCGCGCGCAGCGCGGGTACGTTTACCGAGTTTTGCCATCTTACTTCACCTCGATGCCCATAGAGCGGGCCGAGCCCAGGATGATCTGCATTGCGCCTTCGACGTCGTTGGCGTTCAGATCTTTCATTTTGGCTTCGGCGATTTCACGAACCTGCTTCGAGGTCACGGTGGCCACGGTCTCACGACCTGGGTTTTCCGCGCCACGGGGACGGTTACGCTTGCCAACCGGCTTCAGGCCAGCCGCTTTTTTCAGGTAGTAAGACGCGGGCGGCGTCTTGATGTCCATGGTGAAGGACTTGTCCTGATAATAGGTGATCACGGTCGGGCAAGGTGCACCTTGCTCCATGTCTGCAGTCTTGGCGTTGAACGCCTTGCAGAATTCCATGATGTTGATGCCGCGCTGACCCAGCGCCGGACCAACTGGCGGCGACGGGTTCGCCTGACCTGCAGGAACCTGCAGCTTCATTGTACCAGCAAGCTTCTTGGCCATTTGGTTTTCCTTTCAACTTAGATGAGACGCGTCTCACCCAGATTATGTTGCGTGGTCCGATGCGGGATCGCGATCCCGGCAATCTCCCACGAGAGAATCTCGCCCGAAGACGATAGTGGCGGCATTTAAAGGGGAATGCGGGGGTTGGCAAGGGGCTGGCCCCCTCGAATGTCGCGCAATCGAATCGAGCCCTGGCGGATTCTATCCGGCTCGCCGACTGCAGAGCGCAAAAGACAAGGAAATACAAGCTACGGACAACCAGGCAAGGCCCGGAAATACTTGGATAAGTCGGTGAGTTGAGCAGGTCTTGGCCTTTGTCTCACATTAACACTTGTGGCTGTGCTATAGTCTTTGAAAATAGATTGGTTAGTGGAGGTTAACTATGATTGTTCGTTTAATAATAACACTGGGCATCGTGATTTCTTTTGCGACAACCACACCTCAGACTGCACGCGCAGACGCAGGTGAAATCCTGGGCGGCGCTGTTGTTGGTGGTGTCATCGGATACGCGATCGGTCGAGAGCAGCAGAAGAAACAAAACGCCCGGACGAGAACCACCCGGACCTATCGGCCGGGCATCCCATCGACCACGCAAGGCGCGCAGACCCAGACCGCGCTCAATTACTTCGGATACAATGCCGGCAGGGTCGATGGTCAGGTCGGGCGTGGCACACGCTCGGCGATCGAACGCTATCAAGTCTCGATGGGCTATCCTGTGAACGGCCATGATTTCCAGCCCTATCAGCGTGACTTCCTGATGCAGGCCTACTACTGGGCGACCAGCGGTGGACAGGCCTCGACCCGGCTTGCAGGGCAGCCGCTGTTGATGGAGTATCGTCGACAGCTACAAACGGGATCAACGCTGACTGCCGCCCCGCAAGCACCCGTACCGGCCCCGGCCATCCCGATTGTGACACAGCCCCAGACAGCCGCGGCACCACAGCCAGAAGCCACCCCTGCACCCGCGCCAACTGAAACCGCATCCAGTAGTCTGCCGAGCCTGTTTTCCGGCGGCACCGGGGGCCCCTCGCTCGCCAATCGTTGCAGTGGGGTGATGCTGCAGACATCGACCAATGGCGGTTATACGACCCTGTCCAACATGACCGATCCTGACTTTGCGCTTAGCGAGCAGTTCTGTCTGGCACGCAGCTATGCAATGGCGCGTGGTGAGGACCTGATGCAGGACATCCAGGGGCTGACCCCAGATCAGATCAGCGCGCAATGCGACTCGTATGGTGAGATGTTGGCATCGCAAGTTGATGCCCTGTCGCTTAGCCCAAAAGCAGAGGCTGAAACCCAGGTTCGCAAGCTGGCGTTAGATTCAGGGCTGAGCCCCGCAGATCTTGCCGCAACAAGCAAGGTTTGCCTGGCAATGGGCTACCGTCAGGACAACATGGACGCCGCAGTTGGTTCTGCGCTGATGCTTGTCGCGATGGGTGAGCCCGCCTATGGAGAGCTGATCGGCCACCATCTGCGCGAGGGCTTCGGAGTGCAGGAGCGCCGCGACCTTGCAATGCAATGGTATGATGCGAGCCTGTCGGCGCTGGACGCCGGATCGCAGGCTGTGTTCCTGCCGTCTCAGTCTGATCGCCCGCAACTGTTGCGCGCGGCGATGACGCAATCGCAATAAGACGGTACGCGAAACAGTATCGACGTTTTCATGTCTGAAACAAAAACGCCGCGGTGCATGTTGCATCGCGGCGTTATAAATTCTGCAGCTAAGCTGGATCAGCTCTGCTTGGTCACCTGCGTGAAGTCCAGCTCGACCGGGGTTTCCCGACCGAAGATCGAGACCGAAACCTTCAGCTTCTGGTTCTCGTCGTCCACGCCTTCGACCATGCCGTCGAAATCCTCGAACGGGCCGTCGTTGACCTTGACCTTCTCGCCGACCTCGAAGGTGATCATCAGCTTCGGCGCTTCTTCACCTTCCTGAACGCGGTTGAGGATCTGGTTCACTTCGGCGTCACGCATCGGCATCGGGCGGCCTTGCGGACCCAGGAAGCCGGTAACGCGGTTGATCGAATTGATCAGGTGATAGCCCTGATCCGACATTTCCATATGCACCAGCACGTAGCCCGGCATGAAGCGGCGCTCGGTGGTGACTTTCTTGCCCCGGCGCACTTCGATCACCTCTTCGGTGGGCACCAGAACTTCGTCGATATCGTCCTCAAGGCCCTGTTCAGCCACCGACGTGCGGATCTGCTCTGCGATCTTCTTTTCGAAATTCGAAAGAACGCTGACCGAGTACCACCGTTTCGCCATGAACCTGTCGTCCTTGTTTGCCTTCGGGCCGCGGCTAAGCGCACCCCTCGTTAAAATCCAATTGCGTCACCCGGAATAAAAAGCGGCGCGCAGCCCGATTCGCCGCACGCCCATTCCGAATAGTCATGTCACCTACTCTGACAGCGCACGCTGTGCAAGGGGGCAGTCGCGTTTACGCCCGCCCCAACCGCCTTAACCGAACGCGCCGAGGATCAGTTGCAACCCGCCGCGAATACCCAGATCGACCAATGCAAAGAACACAGCCGTCAGCGCCGCCATGATGAACACCATGACCGTGGTCAACAGAACCTCGCGGCGCGTCGGCCAGACGACCTTTGCGACTTCGGCACGGACCTGCTGAATGAACTGGATCGGGTTTGTGGTGGCCATGAGGCGTATCTCTCTGCTAGCGGATGGGCCGGACATAACCGGGCATTGCGGCAATTTCAAGGGCGGTCAGGGCTTGGGCTTGTCGTCCCATTCGTCGCTTAGGATGCGGCGCGAGTCGCCCTCGGGGTCGTCATACTGGTTGGACCGGACCGTATAGATGAACGCAACCAGCCCAACACCGCCCAAAAGCAGTGAAATCGGAATGAGATAGGCCAGAACTTCCATCGTATTACCTTAGCCGCAATGCATTCAGGGACACAGTGATCGACGAGGTCGACATCGCCAGCGCCGCGATCAACGGTGTTGCGAGGCCCACAACGGCCAGAGGCACCGCGATCACATTGTAGACGGTAGCGATGCGGAAGTTCTCGCGAATCCGTTTGGTCGCCTTGATGGCCGTATCGCAGGCATCCGAGATCGGTGACAGGTCATTGCCCAGCAGCACGATATCCGACGCCACCCGCGCCGCGTCCAGTGCTGAGGCGGGAGAGATCGAGACATGTGCCGCCGCCAGCGCTGCCGTATCGTTCAACCCATCGCCCACCATCAGGACGCGATGGCCCTGATCGCTCAACGCTTGCACCTTGGCGGCTTTGTCCTCGGGCAAGGCTTGGGCAATCCAGGTTTCGATGCCCAGTTTATCTGCCAGCGCCTCAACAGCCCCTTTGGTGTCGCCCGAGATCAGGATGACCTCTTTGCCCGCTTTGCGGAAGGCGGCGACGGCCTCAGCCGCACCAGCGCGCAGGCTGTCCGTGAATGTAAAACGCTGGGGCGTGTGCGATCCGATGGCCAGCCATGCAGAAGTCTGCGCCCCGTCCTCGCCACCGACCCAGGCGGCGCGGCCCAACCTGACACGCTGATCCCGATAGAGGCCCTCGGTGCCATAGCCCGGCACTTCGACCACATCGCGCAGGGTGGCGGGTTTGATCCCGGCCTCACGTGCTGCTTTAGCGAGCGCAAGCGACAAGGGATGCGAGGAGGCCTCGGCCAGTGCCAGAGCCACTTCCAGATCGGCACGGGAATGGTCGCCCAGATTGGTCAGCTCGGGTGTACCCGAGGTCAGCGTGCCGGTTTTGTCAAACACAACCGTATCAACCTCGGCCAAACGCTCCAGCGCCGTGGCATGTTTGATCAGCATCCCGCTGCGGAACAGCCGACCGGAGGCGGCAGTTGTCACCGCCGGAACCGCAAGGCCAAGCGCACAGGGGCAGGTGATGATCAGAACCGCTGCGGCGATGTTCAGCGCCGTACGGACATCGCCGGAATAGATGTACCAGCCCAGAAAGCTGAGCGCCGACAGGATGTGCACACCCGGCGCGTATAGCTTGGCCGCCTTGTCGGCCAGCGATGTGTACCGCGACCGACCCGATTCAGCGATGGCCACCAGATCGGCCATCCGATGCAGCGAAGTATCCTCACCCACCGCCGTCGCACGGATGGTCAGAGGTCCGGTCAGGTTGACCTCACCAGCGCTGACCGCCAGCCCTTCCTGCGCGAATACAGGGAGGGTTTCCCCGGTCAGCAGGGAGCGGTCGAGTTCGGACTGACCCGAGACAATCTCTCCATCCACTGGCATCCGACCGCCGGGCCGGACAAGGATCAGGTCGCCGACATTCAGAGAGGAAACTGCGATCTCTTCCTCAGCGCCATCCACCAGACGGGTGGCGCGTGGCACCTCCAACGCGGTCAGTTCTTCAGCCGCGGAGCGGGCAACGGCGCGGGTGCGGTAATCCAGATACCGCCCGGCGAGTAGAAAGAAGGTCAGCGTCAGGGCGGCGTCAAAATAGGCGTGCTTGCCGCTAAGCGCGGTTTCCCAGAGCGAAGTGACCAGCGCCAGCAGGATGGCCAGCACGATCGGCACGTCCATGTTCAGGCGACGCACACGCAGGGCGCTCCAGGCGTTGGCAAAGAATGGCTGGGCCGAGAATGCAATCGCAGGCAACGCAATGGCCGCCGAAATCCAGTGGAACATGTCCCGAGTCGCATCACTTGCGCCGGACCAAACCGACACCGACAGCAGCATCACGTTCATCGACGCAAACCCGGCCACGGCCAGCCGCATCAGCAGATCACGACCTGCCTTGTCAGATTGCGTGGCCGACAACGCTCCGGGGTCAAGCTCATGCGCTTCATAGCCCGCGCGTTCCAGCACCGGGATCAGGTCGACGGCACGCATGTCCGGAGCGGCTTTGATCATGGCGCGTTTGAGCGTCAGGTTGACCCGCGCGTCCAAGACGCCGGGATGGGCGTTCAATTCCCGCTCAACCGTCGCAATACAGGCCGAGCAGTGAATCCCCGGTAGCGACAGCGCGATCTGCGCGTCCTTGGGCGCCGCACGCGCTGGCTCGGCCGGGGCTGCGAGGCAGCCCGGACAAGCCGCTGTACCGGTTGGGGCCTGTGCGGTCATCCCATCACCCTTTCACATACAGCGGCACGCGCTGCGCGAATTCGGCACCGTCCTTGGCCTTGGCGACCAGACGGATATTCCAGTTCCCCTTGCCCAGTGCGGCGGGAGCCGCGTAGGCCAGACCATCAAAGGTGAAATCCGGCGAGAAGTCGTCTTTCACGTGGGTCGCACGACCAACAACCGCCTGCAGCTCAGCCACCTCGACGGGGGCACCCGTCTGATCGGTGATGCGCAGCACAAGCAATCCGCCGGTCACCTCGGCCTTGATCTCCCAGCCCAGCGCCTGCTGTTCTTTGAGACGTTCGTTGAACTCCTGGCTGGCGACATAGGAGTTCTTGACCTCAAGTCCCGGAAACGTCTTCACCGCACTGTAGGCCAGCACAAGATTCACCGCGATGATCACACCAAAGGCTGCAACAAACACGGCAAGCGCATGCTTTCCGGTAAATTGACGCTTTGCCATTCTCAGTTTCCTCGTCCGTTGAACGTGGTGTCTTTATAGGCCCGCTCGCCACTTCCAAGATCTTCCACCCAGATGCGGACCGAAGTGCTGTCCACAGCGGCCGGACCGGTGCCCTGAGCCGCAGTAATGTAGACCCGCGTCAATTGTGCCGTATCTGCTGCGACATTGACAGCATTCCCTTCGATGCCCTCAATTTCGACCTGCAGCGACGGATCGCCCGCCAGCGTCAGTTGGAAGGACCTCTCTTCCCCATGCTTGTTGCGCAGGCGCACGTCATAGGTGTTGCGGATCGTGCCATCCGACAAGGTGACGAAGGTCGGGTTCCGCACCGGCGCAACGGTCAGGTCGATATCCGAACGGATAAACAGCGCAAAGAGCAGGGCAAAGCCGACCAGCGACCACAAGGTCGTATAAAGGATCGTGCGGGGCCGCAGGATGTGTTTCCAGATGTTCTTGGGCGGCTGACCTTCTCGCTCGTGCACCTCATCGCTGAGTGCCATATAGTCGATCAGGCCGCGTGGTTTGCCTATCTTGGCCATCATGTCATCACAGGCATCGATACACAAAGCGCAGGTGATACACTCCAGCTGCTGCCCGTCCCGTATATCGATCCCCACAGGGCAGACATTGACGCAGGCCATGCAGTCAATGCAATCACCCAGATCAGAATCGGCAGTGCGTTTGCCCTTTCCACGCGGCTCACCCCGCCATTCGCGATATCCGACGACCAGAGTATCCTCATCCATCATCGCCGCCTGAATCCGCGGCCAGGGGCAGGCATAGATACAGATCTGCTCACGCGCGAAGCCACCGAAGAAGAAGGTAGTGGCGGTAAGGATCAGCATGGTCGTGTAAGCCACAGGATGTGCGTTGCCGGTCACCAGATCGCGGGCCAACGTCGGCGCATCCGCGAAATAGAACACCCAAGCCCCGCCCGTGGCGAGGCCGATCAGGAACCAGACCGCCCATTTCGTCAGACGCAATCGTGCCTTGCGAAAATCCAGCTTCTTCTGTCGATGCAGACGCAGACGCGCGTTGCGATCCCCCTCGATCCAGCGCTCGACCAAGATATAGAGATCGGTCCATACAGTCTGCGGGCAGGCATAGCCGCACCAGACCCGTCCCAGAGCCGAGGTGAACAGGAACAGTCCCAGCCCGGCCATGATCAGAAGGCCTGCGACGAAGTAGAACTCATGCGGCCAGATTTCGATCCAGAAGAAGTAAAAGCGCCGGTTGGCCAGATCCAGCAGCACCGCCTGATCCGGCAGGCTTGGACCCCGGTCCCATCTGATCCACGGCGTCACATAGTAGATGCCCAGCGTCACCGCCATGATGATCCACTTGAGATTGCGGAACGGGCCGGACACCCGCCTTGGGAAAATCGGCTCTCTGGCGGCATAGAGACTGGGGGTGGGGTTGGAATCGCTCACAGGCTGGCTCCACAACTGGCTTTTCTGAGTGTGTCTTGTTCCAGATCACGGGACGAGAGACTTTGACATGGGTCAAAACGCGCATCGTACAGACATCTTTTCGCGCCAATGTTACCGCGCGTTGCGTGCCTCGCGTTTCAGCCAGCTGATAAACGTCTTCACCGAAGGTCTAAGTGCTGATTTTTGCGTCAAAATATGATATCCGCGCGCATCGGGTTCGGCATAAAGCTCGACGATACGGCCCGCCTCGATATCAGTCTCGACGAATTGTCGCACGGTGACCGTGACCCCTTGTCCGGACCTCAGGCCATCCAGCAGCAGATTACCTGGGAGTTGCGTGCGCCCCGCACCGCGTTCGGGGCCAACGCCGCGTTCGGTCAGCCATGTTGTAGCTTCTGTCGTGCCGATTTCTTCCAGCCACGGCAGTTGCGCAAGCTCGGCTGGCGACCAGTCCGTTTTGCCCCCCAACAGAGTGGGTGAGGCCACGATAACCATCGGTGTTTGCAGCAACATCTCACAATCCACCCCCGGCCAACCTCCGGCACCATAGCGGATGGCGACATCGACTCCGCCTGGGCGCAATTCGACCACCTCGAAGGTTGGATCGAGGATCAGATTGACCTCCGGGTGGGTGGCGCGAAAACTTGGCAGACGCGGCATCAGCCACGATGCGGCAAAGGACGAAGTCAGCGAGACATGAACCGGCCGGTCCTGACCCGAACGGGCCAAATCGCCAACGGCCACCTCAATCGCGCCAAAGCCCAGATGCAAGGCACGCGCCAGATGCTCTCCGTCCCCGGTCAGGGTCAGTGACTTGCCGGAACGGTCGAGCAGCGCAACGCCCAAGTGCTTTTCCAGCGCACGCAACTGCTGGCTGATGGCAGCGTGGCTGACATTAAGCGCCAGACCGGCATCGACTACATTACGCTTCTCAGCAAAGGCTGCAAAGGCCCTGAGCGCAGCAAGCGGCGGAAGGTTCAGCCAGTCCATATGTAAACCACACTTACACAGAGTAATGGTTATTGAGTCGCATTTGGCGCCCCAAAGGTCAATCTTTTAGGCAGGAACTTTATCGCTTAGGAGAAACGCCATGCTGAACGTTTTTGCCCGATCTTTCATGACTGCGACACGGGTCGACACGCCCCATATTCAGGACACACCAAAACCAAGCCGCCGCAAGGCGCGTTGGTTGCCCGAACATCATTGGTGGAAGGAACATCCGCGCGCAACAGATCTGGACGATCGCTGAACCAGCCTGAATCCCGGTTCTGGACCGAGACACAACAAGGGCTTATTCTTGGAAAATTCGGCACCGGCTGTTCTGGAAACGCGCGAACAGATGGAACAGCCGGTGCCTCAGCCTTCGGGCGGGAAACCGCCCGGAGGTGTTCTTTTAGCTCTTACTGACCGCCACCCAGCTGGTGGACATAAGCCGATACAGCACGGATCTGCGCGTCAGTCAGGCGGTTTTCCCAGGATGGCATGACGCCGAACCGGCTGTTGGTGACCGTCTCGGTCAGCGCTTCTTCGCTACCACCGTAAAGCCAGATCGCATCCGTCAGGTTCGGCGCGCCCTGGAAGACATCGCCTTTGCCATCTTCGCCATGGCAAGCCGCGCAGTTATCTTCAAAGACAACCTTGCCCGCCTGCGCTGCTGCATCGTCGGTCTGAGCGTTGGTCAGCGACATGACATACTGAACCACCTGCGTGATCTCGTCATGCTCGAGGATCTCGCCAAAGGCCGGCATTTCGGAATAGCGCGCATCGTCACTTTCCTCATTCCGGATACCATAGGCGATGGTGTACTCGATATCCTCAAGCGTACCGCCCCAAAGCCAGGCATCGTCCAGCAGGTTCGGGAAACCCGGCGCACCTTGCGCACCCGAGCCGTGGCATTGCGCACACCATGTGCGGAATACGGCACCGCCCGAATTCACGGCGTATTGCTGCAGCTCTGCATCGGCCGAGATCTCCTCGAGCGGAGTTTCAACCAGCTTCGCATTCCACGGCGCATTCGCTTCTTCGAAGGCAACCATTTCCTGCTGCACCAGCTCGCGCGAAGACCAGCCCAACACACCGGCGGTTGCCGATTGAACCAGAGGCCATGCGGGATACATGATCGTATAGATCACACCCCAGAAGATGGTGGCGTAGAAGGTCCACAGCCACCAGCGCGGCATCGGGTTGTCGAACTCTTCGATACCGTCCCAGCTGTGACCGGTTGTATTCGGATCACCCGGCTGTTTTTCAGGTGTCTTGCTCATTGCCGCGCCTCCTTGGATGTGGCGGGTTTATCTTCATGCCGGAACGGAATATTGGCCGTGTCCTTGTATTCCTTGCTGGCACCGGGGCGGAAAACCCAGATCACGATGCCCAGGAAAAAGGCGAACAACAGCAGCAACATCCAGCTATCCGCAAACTGTCTGAGGATTGTGTATTCTTCCATCACACCCTCCTTAGCGGTTTGCGTCAGGCGTGAAGGTCGAGAAGTCGACCAACGTGCCCAGCATTTGCAGATAGGCAACCAGCGCGTCCGCTTCGGTCAGCTCGGGCTGGCCGTCGAAGTTGCGCACGTTGACCTTGTCGCCATAGCGTTCCAGCAGACCGTCATAGTCGCTGTCCGGATCGGCCTGAGCGCGGAAGTCGGCTTGCGCGTTCTCCAGCATCTCTTCGGTATATGGGGTGCCGACCAGAGCGTTGGCCGCCATGATGTCACCGATATACTTGCCGTCGATCTTGCGGTGTTCGAGGAAGCCATATTTGGGCATCACCGATTCAGGCACCACAGACTGCGGGTCCCGCAGGTGATCGACCTGCCACTGATCCGAGTAGCGGCCACCAACACGCGCCAGATCAGGCCCCGTGCGCTTGGAGCCCCACTGGAAGGGGTGGTCATACATCGATTCAGCCGCCAGCGAGTAGTGGCCGTAGCGTTCGACCTCGTCCCGCATCGGGCGGATCATCTGGCTGTGGCAGACATAGCAGCCTTCGCGGATGTAGATCTCACGCCCCGCCATTTCGAGAGGGGTGTAAGGGCGCATGCCCTCCACCTTCTCGATTGTGTTCTCAAGATAGAACAGCGGGGTGATCTGAACGATGCCACCGATGGTTACGACCAGGAAGCTGAAGATCAGCAGGAGGGTCGCGTTGGTCTCGAGGATCTTATGTTTGTCGAGAATTGCCATTGCTCCGGCCCTCCTTATTCAGCCGGGACTGCGACGGTCAGGCTGGCCTCTTTGGCCGGCGCTTTCCGCACGGTCATCCACAGGTTGTAGCACATGATCACTGCGCCAGCGAGGAACAGAACCCCACCCAGACCACGCACCACGTACATCGGGAACTTGGCGGCCACGGTGTCGGCGAACGAGTTCACCAGGAAGCCGTTTGCATCCACTTCGCGCCACATCAGACCTTCCATGATACCGGTGACCCACATCGACGCGGCGTAGAGCACGATGCCAATGGTGGCGAGCCAGAAGTGCCAGCTGACCATCTGCAGTGAGTACAGACGCTCGCGCTTCCACAGGACGGGAACCAGGAAGTACAGCGCACCAAAGGTGATCATGCCATTCCAGCCCAGCGCGCCCGAGTGCACGTGACCAATGGTCCAGTCAGTATAGTGGCTGAGCGAGTTCACAGCGCGGATCGACATCATCGGTCCTTCGAATGTGGACATACCGTAGAAGCCGACCGAGATGACCATCATACGGATGATCGGATCGGTGCGCAGCTTGTCCCAAGCGCCGGAAAGCGTCATCAGACCGTTGATCATACCGCCCCACGAAGGCATCCACAGGATGATCGAGAACACCATACCCAGCGTCGACGCCCAATCAGGCAGCGCGGTATAGTGCAGGTGGTGCGGACCCGCCCAGATATACAGGAAGATCAGCGCCCAGAAGTGGATGATCGACAGCTTGTACGAGAATACCGGACGCTCGGCCTGCTTCGGGATGAAGTAGTACATCATGCCCAGGAAGCCCGCGGTCAGGAAGAAGCCCACGGCGTTGTGACCGTACCACCACTGGATCATGGCGTCCTGTACGCCCGACCAGACGATAACCGATTTCGAGCCCCAGATGCTGACGGGGATGGTCATGTTGTTGACCAGGTGCAGCATGGCGACGGTGACGATGAACGCGAGGTAGAACCAGTTGGCCACATAGATGTGGGGCTCTTTCCGCTTGATGATCGTGCCTAGGTAGACGGCCAGATAAGCGACCCAGACAACGGTCAGCCACAGGTCTACGTACCATTCAGGCTCGGCATATTCTTTCGACTGGGTTCCGCCCAGCAGATAGCCGGTTGCAGCCAGAACGATGAACAGCTGATAGCCCCAGAACACGAACCACGCCAGATTACCGCCCCAGAGACGCGCGGCGCTGGTGCGCTGTACGACATAGAACGAAGTTGCAATCAGCGCGTTGCCGCCAAAGGCGAAGATCACTGCCGAAGTATGCAACGGACGCAACCGGCCGAAGTTGGCGTAGCCCTGCGCCCATTCGAAGTTCAGCGCCGGAAAGGCCAGCTGGAACGCAATGAAGGTTCCCGCCATAAACCCGACCACACCCCAAAAGGCGGTCGCGATCACGCCATAGCGGATCACGTCATCCATGTATTCGCCCGAGCGGTCTACGAGAATATCTGGCTCGTCCGTTTTTCTAAGCGTCCAGATGAACAAACCACCGGCGATCAACATCACCAGAATCGCATGCACCTGATACGCCAAATCGCGTGCATAGTTGGACCCGATCGCGGCGAACACCACAACCAGCCCAAGCACGATCAGCTTGATGTAATTTGACATATTGCGTCCCTTTGCCATGCCCCGCGCGATTCTTCATGCCGCGCGAAACCTTTTTGACTGCATGCTGTAATGCAGCGAGGCCATGTTTTCCGCTTTGATCTGTGTCAAGACAAGCCCCTGTTTAATGTGACAGGTTTTCCTCAAGAAACCGATGCGCGGACCGCACAATGGTCGCGCCGAAATCACGAGGGCGACATGGCATATAAATCCCTATTGACGGTCATGACGGAAACCAAGCTGTCACAATCTGCTCTGGCGCAGATGGTAGCACTGGCTGAGGCACAGGACGCCCATGCCGAGGCGCTGTGTCTTGGGGTCGACCGCAGTCAGACGGGTTATTATTACGCAGGTGCCAACGCGCTGATTTTGCAGGAAACCCTGAGCCGCGCCAATGCCGAGGCCGATGAAATACTCGCCTATGCTCAGGACTATCTGGGCAAGTCCGGCATCCGCTGGTCTGCCGAGAATGGCGTTGCGCAGATCGCCGATATCGGACGCCATGTTGCGCGACGTGCGCGTTTCTCGGATCTGGTGATTTTGCCACGACCCTACGGCAAAGACCGGGACGCCGAGGCCGAACCGATTGTGGAGGCTGCCATGTTCGAAGGCCACGCCCCGGTTCTGCTGGTGCCGGACGATTCAAAACCGCTTGCTTCGCCGGGAACCGTGATGATCGGCTGGAATGAGAGCATCGAGGCCATGCGGGCAATCCGCTGCGCCCTGCCCTTCCTGAAACAGGCCGAGTTGACGCGTATTGTCGTCATTGATCCGCCCCGGCATGGGCCCGACCGGTCCGACCCCGGCGGACTACTGTCGCAGATGCTGGCACGGCACGGGGTGAGATGTGAGATCGATGTGCTGAGCAAGACCATGACCCGCGTCTCGGACATCCTCAACCGCCACGCAGCGGATACCGAGGCGGACATGATCGTGATGGGGGCCTATGGGCATTCCCGCTTCCGCGAGGCAATTCTGGGCGGAGCGACCCGCAATATGCTCGAGCAATCCAACGTGCCGGTCTTCCTGGCCCATTGATCCGCTTGCGAAACAAGATGCAAAGCCGCCCCTGATCCGGGCGGCTTTGAGCGTTTTACGCTTTTCGGATCAACCCTATGAGGAACAGCAGGATCACCGCCCCCACAGTCGCAAAGAAGATCGAAGAGAACAGGCCGCCACCGACCCCAAAGCCCAGCGCGGGAAAGATCGTTCCTGCCAGAAACGCACCGACAACCCCGACGATAATATTCCCGATCAGACCAAAGCCGCGACCTTCCATGATCTTGCCGGATAGCCAACCGGCAATCGCACCGATGAACAACATCGCCAACAGGCTACTGAATACCATAGCTCACTCCTGATATTGTGAGGGTCGCGCCGACAGGGTCTGGCGTCAGACCAGAAAACCGCCATCCGTATCGTCGCCGGCCTCTTCCATAAGGCGCCCCATATCGGGGATGGTGACGTGGCGCTTGCCTTCCAGCAAGATCACCTGATCCTTTTTCAGCGCAGACATCTGGCGGCTCACCGTTTCCAGCGTCAGACCCAGATAATCCGCCATCGCCTCACGAGTCAGCGGCAGATCGAACACGATCGGCCCCGTCATGCCGGACTTGTGGATCGACGCATCCCGGCGGGCAATGATCGAAAGTAGGCTGGCGATCTTCTCTCGCGCGGTCTTGCGCCCCAGTACCAGCATCCATTCGCGCGCCGCATCCAGTTCGTCCAGCGTCATCTCAAGCAAGCGCTGCGCGATATGCGGCGTGGTCGTCATCATTTCTTCGAATGGCTTCTTGCGGAAGCAACACATGACCAGATCGGTGGTTGCAATCACGTCATATGGCGCAGATTCGCGCCCCGGACGGCCAACAAAATCGCTGGGCAGCAACAGCCCGACCATCTGCGTGCGACCGTCTTCCATCGTTTGCGTCAACGAAGCGATTCCGGAAACGACCGACCCCACGAAATTCATCGGGTCGCCGGACCAGATTACATTCTGGCCAGCCTCAAAGCTGCGATAATATTTAATGCTTTCAAGCTCTTCGAGCTCATCAGCTTCGCAATGGGCGCATACTGCGCGATGCCTGATCGGGCAATCCTCGCAGCTTCCGTGTTCAAACATGGCTTTTACGTTCATTCGCGCGTCCACTTGATCTCGGTCAAAGTATGCAAGCCCTCCCCGTTATACCCGTAGCGTCATGACAATCAAAGCTCAATTGGCACGGCTTGGACTTTTTGACGCGAAGGTACCGCGTTATACAAGCTATCCAACCGCCCCCCATTTCAATAATGACGTGGGGTCCGACCTATACGGTGAATGGATTTCCGGGATCGCTCCGGGTAGCTCCATTTCGCTATATATCCACGTCCCCTTCTGCCGCAGGCTGTGCTGGTTTTGCGCCTGCCGCACGCAAGGCACCCAAACCGATAATCCGGTCATTGCCTATGTGGATGTGTTGAAGGCCGAGCTTGATCTGCTGGCCGCACGCCTTCCCGAAGGCGTGACACTGTCGCGCCTGCATTGGGGGGGCGGTACGCCGACCCTGCTGAACCCCGACCTGATGCGTGACCTAGCGGCACGTATTCTCGACGTGGTTCCTTTGGGCCCGGACGCCGAGTTCTCGGTCGAGATCGATCCAAACGAGATTGATGAGGCGCGTCTGGACGCACTGGCCGAGGCGGGCATGAACCGCGCTTCGATTGGGGTGCAGGATTTCGACGACGAAATCCAGAAAACCATCGGGCGCATTCAGGGCTATGACGTGACCCGCAATGCCGTCGACATGATCCGCGCGCGCGGCATCACCAGCCTGAACGCCGATATCCTCTATGGCCTGCCGCACCAGACCAAAGCACGGATGACAGAAAGCGTGCAGAAGCTGTTGTCGTTGTCACCTGACCGTGTTGCGCTCTACGGGTATGCGCATGTTCCGTGGATGGCCAAGCGGCAACAGATGATCCCTTCTGACGCGCTGCCAACACCCGAACAACGGCTGGAATTGTTCGAAACCGCCCGTCGCCTGTTCCTGTGGGACAATTATGCAGAGATCGGCATCGACCATTTCGCCACGCAGGATGATGGCCTGACAAAGGCGCTGAACGCCGGTCGGCTGAAGCGCAACTTCCAAGGCTATACCGATGATCAGGCCGAGGTTCTGGTTGGCGTCGGTGCAAGCTCAATCTCGCGCTTCCCGCAAGGTTACGCCCAGAATGCCTCAGCCACGTCGGCCCATACCAAAGCCATTCGTGATGGTCAGTTTTCGACTGCGCGCGGACATCTTTTCAAGGGGCAGGATGTGCTGCGCTCTCGTCTGATCGAAGCCTTGATGTGCGATTTCCAGATCGACACCGCCGAGATCCTGCGCAACCACGATATCTCGGCCAGTGAGCTGCATCAGATGTACCAATCGGCCAACGCGGCCTTTGAAAACCTGTTGCAGATCACCGACAAGGGCCTGTTCATCCCAGAGGAGGCACGCGCGTTGACTCGCATGATCGCGCGGAATTTTGACGCCTATGACCTGAGCAAGGCGGGTCATAGCTCGGCGATTTGACCCTTTTGGACCGGTCAGCCGACTGATCGGTTCCTTTCGAAGCTGCATGAGGGGCTTGACGCCCGCCTCTGGTTTTCTCCACACTTAAGGGGTGGAGAGCCACTCCTCTCCGCCGCCTGAGGCAGGCCGAGTATCAGACAGACCCGTACCGACGCATACGCGTCGGGCAACTCTTTTCGTGCAGCCAAGTTGCAACTGAAAGAGGGACAGCACCCATGCGCGTTTTCACCGTCCTCGGCCCCAGCCAATCGGGCAAAACCACCTTGGTCGAAGCGATCAGCCGCCTCGACGGGCGGCCCACAACATTCGATATCGCCGGAACCGTGCATCTGCACGGTTTTTCTTATTTGGACGAACCCTGGTGCGCGGTGGACGTGGACGGAGGCGGCGATGCGCTGGCCTATGTCGGCCCCGCAATGGCCATCTCGGACGCGGCCGTGGTCGTCGTGCCGCCTGATCCGGATGCCGCCGTCCTGTGTGCCCCGTATCTCAGGCTGGTGGAAGAAGCGGGTATCCCCTGTTTCCTGTTCATCAACCGCATGGACAGCCCCAATGGCCGCATCCGCGACATCGTTGCGGCACTACAGACCTATTGCACTCATCACATCGCTCTGCGACAGGTTCCGATCCGCGACGGGGACACCATCATCGGTGCCGTCGACCTGATCTCGGAACGCGCGTGGAAGTATCAGGAAGGCCAGCCCTCGGCCCTGATCGAGCTGCCGCAATCGGTAGAAGACCGCGAACAGGAAGCACGCACCGAACTGCTGGAGACCCTATCGGATTTTGACGACAACCTTCTGGAGCAGCTGATCGAGGACAAACAGCCGCCCAGCGAAGAGGTCTATGAACTGGCCGCGCAGGTCTTGCAGAACCACCAGCTGATCCCGGCATGCCTGGGTGCCGCGAGTCATGGCAATGGCCTGACCCGGCTGATGAAAGCGCTGCGGCATGAGGCGCCGGAATTCAGCATCGCGGCAGATAGGGATGAGGCTGAAGAGAACGCACGTGCCATCGCTGGCTTTGCAGATGTGAAAAAGCATATCGGCAAGATCACCGTGTTGCGCGGTCTGGGTGACGGGGTGAAAGCACACGAATCTCTGGGTGGCGAAACCGTCGGGAACCTGACCACCTTAGATGCCAAGACCCAGATCAGCGCCCTTGAGGCCGGACAGATCGGGTTGGCGGTGAAGTCCGACCATCTCAACCCCGGTTTCATCTATGATAGTGCGGCGGCAACGCCGCTGCCGGAATGGGCATCTTCACACCCTGCTGCGCACCGTCAGGTCGTTTCGCCCGCGCATGAGCGTGACGATGTACGCCTGTCGAACGCGCTGACCCGGTTGGTCGAGATCGATCCCGGCCTGCATCTGGAACAGGACGAGTTGAGCGGTCATTCCATTCTGGGCTCGCAAGGTCCGCAGCATATGCGGCGCGTGAGCGCCAAGCTGGCTGAAGATTTCGGTATCGAGATCGAGGCCGAGGCCGCCGGAACTGCCTATCGCGAAACCATCCGCACGAAGGTCGATCATCGCCATCGCCATCGCAAGCAATCCGGTGGTGCGGGGCAATTTGCCGATGTCGTTATATCCATCGCACCGCTGCCACGCGGATCTGGGTTCCAGTTCGAAGAAGTGGTTAAAGGCGGAGCGGTACCGCGGAATTACATTCCCTCGGTGGAGCATGGGGCCAAGGATGCTCTGGTCGAAGGCCCCGAGGGGTTCCCTGTCGTGGACGTCAAGGTGACGCTGAGTGACGGCAAACACCATAACGTAGACAGCTCGGACTACGCCTTCCGCACGGCAGGTAAGAACGCCGTACGTGAAGCGCTGCCCGAGGCCAAACCGGTTGTCCTGCAACCGATCCTGAACGCCGAGATTCATCTGCCATCGGCCTTCGTCGGCGATCTGGTCCCGACGATCAGTTCGCTGCAAGGTCAGGTGCTGGGCTTCGAGGGCAATCCGAACGCGTCGGGCTGGGAAATCTTCAACGCGCAGCTTCCGGCTGTTGCCGAGGATGAGCTGCACCGCACCCTCGCCAGCGCCACCCGTGGCACCGGCTGGGTGAAACTGCAATTCGATCACTATGAAGAGCTGCGCGGCCCCGTTCCCGCGTCAGCCAAGAACAAGGAAATCGCCTGAGGCCAAACGCGCGGGCTGCCCGTCAGCCCGCCGCCGCAATCAGTTCGCGGGTGTAATCGGTTTGGGCGTGTTCGAACAAATCCTCGGCAGCGCCCATTTCAACCACATCGCCGTTGCGCATGACGATGACGTTGTGAGACATCGCGCGCACGACCTTCAGGTCATGGCTGATGAACAGATAGGCCAGCCCGTATTTCCTTTGCAGGTCCCGCAACAGATCAACAATCTGCACCTGCACGGTCATGTCTAGCGCGCTGGTTGGTTCGTCCAGCACCAGCAGCTTGGGCCTCAATACCATGGCGCGGGCAATGGCGATCCGCTGGCGTTGCCCACCCGAAAACTCATGCGGGTAACGGTCCATCGCGGCTGGGTCCAGCCCAACCTCGGTCATCACTTCGGCCACCAATTCGCGCGGGGCACGATGGGGATCGACCTTATGTATGGCCAACCCTTCGGCGATGATCTGCATACAGGTCATACGGGGGCTGAGGCTGCCGAACGGATCCTGAAATACGATCTGCATGTCTTTGCGCAACCGCCTGAGTTCACGCGTTGACCAGCGGCGCACATTCTGGTCGCGGAAAGTGATCCCGCCCTCGGACGCGATCAAACGCATGATGGCCAGCGCCAGCGTTGTCTTGCCCGATCCACTTTCGCCTACGATCCCCAATGTTTCTCCTGCGCGCACGCTAAGCGTCGCATCATTGACAGCTTTCACATAGCCCACGGTCCGTTTGAGAAACCCGCGCTGAATCGGGAACCAGACTTTCAGGTGATCAGTGCGGGCCACCTCTTCGGCATCCGGGGCCACCGGGTCGGGGTGCCCGGACGGCTCGGCCGCCAGAAGCTTACGAGTATAGGGGTGTTGCGGGTTGTCGAAAATCTCCGTTGTCACGCCGGTTTCGACAATCTCGCCATCCTTCATCACACAGACCCGGTTGGCGATGCGGCGCACAATGCCAAGGTCATGGGTGATGAACAACATCCCCATGTTCTCTGACTTTTGCAGTTCGGCCAGCAATTCGAGAATCTGCGCCTGAATCGTCACGTCCAGCGCGGTCGTCGGTTCATCCGCGATCAGAATGTCCGGCTTGTTGGCCAAGGCCATCGCGATCATCACGCGCTGACGCTGTCCACCGGACAATTGATGCGGATAACTGTCCAACCGCTCTTCGGGGTCGCGGATGCCAACTTTGTTCAAAAGTTCCACAATCCGCGTGCGCGCCGCATCGCCCGTAACGCCCTGATGCAGCGCCAGAGATTCCGCCATCTGCTTCTGGATCGTATGCAGCGGGTTGAGCGAGGTCATCGGTTCTTGAAATATAAAACTAATGTCATTGCCGCGCACGTCCATCAATCTGTCTTCGGACGCACCGATCATCTCTTGCCCGTCATAGGTGACTGAGCCTTCGACTATTGCGCTATCGCCCAACAACGACACAGTGCTGAGCGCGGTCACGGATTTGCCCGAACCGGATTCGCCCACCAGCGCCACGGTTTCTCCTCGGTCGACCGTAAAGGACACGCCCTTGACCGCCGCCGAAACCTGCCCGTCCTGCCGGAACGAGACCTTGAGGTTGTTCACATCCAAAAGGCTCATGAGAAGGTCTTTCTGGGATCAAACGCATCGCGCACGCCTTCAAAAATGAAGACCAGCAGCGACAGCATGATGGCAAAGGTGAAGAAGGCGGTGAAGGCCAGCCACGGAGCCTGCAGGTTCTGTTTCGCCTGCAAGGTCAGTTCCCCAAGCGACGGGGCCGAGGACGGCAAACCGAAGCCGAGGAAGTCCAGCGAGGCCAGCCCACCAATGGTTCCGGTCACGATGAACGGCATGAAGGTCAGCGTGGCCACCATCGCGTTGGGCAGCATGTGGCGGAACATGATGGTCATGTTGCCCACGCCTAGCGCGCGGGCGGCGCGGACATATTCCAGATTGCGCGCCCGCAGGAATTCGGCGCGCACAACGCCCACCAACCCGGTCCAACTGAACAGGATCATCAGAATCACCAATAGCCAGAAACTTCGCCCGAGAATCGCAAACATGATGATGATGACGTATAGCGACGGGGTCGCCGACCATATCTCGATGATGCGCTGGAAGATCAGGTCCAGCCAGCCCCCGAAAAAGCCCTGAATGGCCCCGGCGAAAATCCCGATCAGACTGGCCACTCCGGTCACCAGCAAGGTGAACAGGATCGACAGGCGGAAGCCATAGATCACGCGGGCCAGTACATCGCGCTTGGTGTCATCCGTGCCCAGCAGGTTCTGGCCGTTTGGCGGCAGCGGTGCCGCGCCCGGACGATCCACGCTGGTGTTGAAGGAATAGGGGATCAGGGGCCAGATAGCCCAGCCGCGTTCAAAACCTTCGGCTTCGAACGTACCCGCCTTGATCTCGTCGATAATGCCTTCGGGATCGTCGAAACACTGCTCCAGCCCGCCACTATCGATCAGGCACATGACCTCGGGGTCGCGATAGATCGCCTCGGTCTGGAAATCGCCCCCGAATTCCGTTTCGGCGTAGAAATTGAACACGGGCGTGTAGAATTCGCCGCGATACTTCACAAGGATCGGTTTGTCGTTGGCGATAAACTCGGCAAATAGCGACAGGCCGAACAGAACCGAGAAGATGATCAGCGACCAGAACGCCCGACCATTGCGTCGGAAATTGCGCCAGCGGCGCTGGTTGAGAGGGGAAAGTGCCATTTACCCCTCCCGCTTTTCGAAATCGATGCGGGGATCGACCAGCACATACATCAGATCGCTGATGATGCCGACGACCAGCCCCATCAGGCCAAAGATGAAAAGCGTGCCGAAGATCACCGGATAATCGCGCGCCACGGCGGCCTCGAACCCCAGACGGCCCAGACCATCCAGCGAGAAGATCGTCTCGATGATGATCGAACCTCCGAAGAACACACCGATGAACACCGCCGGGAAGCCCGCAATCACGATCAGCATCGCGTTGCGGAAAACATGGCCGTAAAGCACCTTACCCTCGCTCAGGCCCTTGGCGCGGGCAGTCATGACGTACTGCTTCTTGATCTCATCCAGAAACGAGTTTTTGGTCAGCAGCGTCAGCGTCGCAAAGGCCGAGATGGTCAGCGCAATGATCGGCAGCGCGATATGCCAGAAATAGTCGGTGATCTTGCCGAACAGGCTGAGGCTGTCCCAATTGTCCGAAGTCAGCCCCCGCAGCGGGAAGATCTGCCAATACGAGCCCCCTGCGAAGAGTACCAGCAGAAGGATGGCAAACAGGAACCCGGGGATGGCATAGGCCACAATGATGGCTCCGCTGGTCCAGGTGTCGAAGCTCGAGCCATCCTTGATTGCCTTGCGAATACCCAGCGGGATCGAGACCAGATAGGCGATCAGCGTGGACCACAGGCCCAGCGAGATCGACACAGGCATCTTTTCCAGCACCAGATCAATCACGCTGATCGAGCGGAAATAGCTCTCGCCAAAATCCAGCGTCAGGTAATTGCCCATCATGCCCAGAAAACGTTCGAGTGGCGGTTTGTCGAAGCCGAACTCTTTCTCAAGCTCAGCAATGAATTCAGGCGGCAGACCGCGGGCACCGACGTATTTGTCGTCAAAGGCACCGCCTGCGGGCTCGGCCCCTGCCCCGGCGTCGCCGCCGCCTGCAAAGCCGGCAAAGACATCACCCTGACCTTCGATCTGAGCGATGATCTGTTCGATCGGTCCGCCGGGGACGAATTGCACCAGCGTGAAGTTGACGATCATGATGCCCAGAAGGGTCGGTATGACCAGCAACAGACGTCTTAGAATATAGGCGCCCATGTTAACGCAGCGCGCCTTTCGCCTTCAGTGCCGCCTCTTTCTCGGGGTTGACCCACCACAGGTCGAGATAGCCCAGCGTGAACGGGGGCAGGTTTTCCGGGTATTCATACATGTCGTAGTAAGCTGTCCAATAATCCGCCACATACCCATCAGGTATGATGAAGAACTCATAGCGCAGCACACGGTCCAGCGCCATAAGCGCTGCGTCCTGTTCGGCCTGATTTGTGGTGTCGAATGACGCTTCGATCACGGCATCCACAAGCGGGCTGGCAAGACCCGCCGGGTTAAACAGGCTGAACGCCGCCTCTTCCGAGCCATACATCTGGCTCAGCCCGCCGCCCGTGGACAGGAAAGATCCGTAACGGGTCGAATACACCATGTCATAGTCGCGCTCGCGCCGACGCAGGGTGAACTGCGATGGGTCTACCTTTTCCGCCGTCGCATCTATGCCAATGGATTGCAGGTTCTGGACAAAGGTCTCGATCATCGTTGCGGTCGATGTGGGAATGCTAGAGGCGTAGGGAATATTGACCTTCAGCGTCTGCCCCTCTGCGTTGCGGCGCAGATTGCCATCACCCACGGGCCAACCGGCCTCATCCAGCAGCTTTGACGCCTGGCGCAGGTTACGGCGATCATTCAGGCGGGCTGCATTGGATTCGTGTACCACCAGCGCAGGCTCGTTCATAACGGCGGCGGGCACCACATCGCCCAGAGTTTCGAGGAACGCACGCTCTGCGCCTGCAGGCACATCTTTTGCTTCAAGATGGGTGTCCTGCACAAAGGAACTGCGCGGGGAGTTCAGGCCAAACATCAGCGATTCATTGGCCCACTCGAAGTTGAATGCCAGCGCGATAGCCTTGCGCACATTCTTGTCAGCGAATTGCGGCTTGCCCAGATTGAACACAAAGCCCGACGGCGTCGGAGGGCTGCCGTCAGCGATTTCATCCTGCACGACAGAGCCTTCGCTCAACTTCGGAAAATCATAGCTGGAGGCCCAAAGCTTCGGATCGCTCTCGATGCGCATGGTGTATTCGCCCGCTTTGAAGCCTTCGAACGCAGCGGTCTGGTCCGCAAAATATTCAATCCGGATGGTATCGTAGTTGTTCCGACCCACGTTGATCGGCAGGTCCTTACCCCAGTAGTCATCACGCCGTTTGTACACGATCCGGCGATTGATATCGTAGTTGTCCAGCTTGTAGGGGCCCGATCCCACGGCCACTTCCAGCCGGGGTTCATCAAGACGGCGGCTCTCATCCGCTTCGAACCAAGCTTTTGAGAAGACCGGCGTTGAGCCCACCGTTTCGATCAGACCGCGCCGTGTCACTTCGGGGTTGAAAGTGAATTTCACCGTGTGATCATCTAGCGCCTCGGCATTCTCAACCATGCGCCCCACGGCTTGGGCATAAGATGGCAGGCCCTGCTCGATGAACAAACGGTGGCTATAGACGACATCCTCAGCCGTGACCGGAGTTCCATCCCAGAAGGTCGCCTCGGGCCGCATGTGGAAGATCACATAGTTGCGGCCTTCATCATACTCGATGCTGTTGGCCAGAAGACCATAGTATTGCCCGACACTGTCAGAAGTGCTGTCGATCAGTGAGTCATATTGGATCGTCGTCAGGGCGCCTGCGCGCCCCTTGCGTGAGAAGGGGTTCAGCGAATCGAACGTCCCCGAACCGGCAAGCGATAGCTCACCACCTTTGGGCGCATCCGGATTTACATAGTTCAGGTGCGGATAATCGACCGGATAATCCAGATTGCCAAAGTAAGAATAGCCATGACTGCGCGTTATTGCTTCTTCGTTGGCAGCGGCAATATTTCCGCCAGACAATAAGACCGTAGCCGAAATCCCAAGCACCGCAGCCCAAGATTGAAACTTTGGCGGTCGCGGTACGGTCAGAAGGGATTTCATGATGCTCGTCCTCTGGGTCATTTGTGATCTTCAATGTCGTGCAGGCCAGCTAAAAGACCAACACTTACTGTTGCAAGTTTAGAATGCGTGAACGCTTTGTGAAGTTCTTGTCAGACAAAAAATTAAAGCCGCTGCACCAGGCAGCGGCTTTGAAATCTTCAATTCTGACCGGTCGATCAATTTCCGATGGTTTGCAGATACGCAATCAGATCGGCGCGCTCTTGCGGTTTTTTCAGACCAGCAAAGCTCATCGAAGTGCCCGAGATATAGGCGCTGGGACGCTCGAGGAACGCGTCCAGAGCTTCCGGCGTCCAGTTGCCGCCATGGGCCTGCATCGAAGCTGAATAGCCGGTGAAGCCTTCGGCCGTTGCGACCGGGCGGTCTACGATACCATAGAGGTATGGACCTGTGCCGTTGGCACCGTCCTCAAGCTTGTGGCAGGCGGTGCATTTGCGGAACACACGTGCGCCCTTCTCAGGATCGGCTGCGGCGAGCATGTCTTCGAATACGACCTCTTCACCGTCAGCGCTCTCACCCGCGCTTTCTGTTTCGATAATGTAAGCTGCTTCGGCAGAATGGCTATCAGAGCTATAGAGGACGTCCGCCCCCCATTTTGCCAGAAGAAGCACCAAGAAGGTGCCAAACAGGCCTGCTGCGGCCTTGGTAACTGTCATCGTGTCGAACATTTTGATCGCGTGTCCATTTCAGCTGTCTTGGGGGTGTCTAAGGCTTCCCCTGAGAAGAGGCAAGGTATAGACACCGCGACTAAACGCCCAATTCGCGAACTTGTTGCACGGAAACGACCAAATGACCAAACGCATTGCATTTCAGGGAGAACCCGGCGCCTATAGCCACGAGGCGTGCCGTAACGCGCGCCCTGATATGGACGCCCTGCCCTGCCGAACTTTCGAAGATGTGATCGAATCAGTGCGCTCGGGCGAGGCCGATCTGGCGATGCTGCCGGTCGAAAACACCACTTATGGCCGGGTCGCGGACATCCACCGGCTGCTACCCCATAGCGGGTTGCATATCATCGACGAGGCCTTTGTGCGGGTGCATATCAACCTGCTGGGGGTTCCGGGCGCAAAGCTCGACGACATAACCGAGGCCCATTCCCATCTGGTTCTGCTGCCTCAATGCGCCGGGTTCCTCAAACAGCACAACATCCGAGGCCGTGTCAGCCCTGACAACGCCCGCGCTGCCCGCGAGGTGGCAGAGGCAGGTGAGCTTCACTCAGCCGCGCTGGCCAGCGAACTGGCAGGCGAGATCTATGGCCTGAATGTGCTGGCACGCCACATCGAGGATCATGGCGACAACACAACCCGGTTCCTGGTGATGTCACGCGAGGTCGATCTTGCGCGCCGGGGTGATCACGGGATGATCACGAGCTTTGTGTTCCAAGTCCGCAACATCCCGGCAGCACTCTACAAAGCGATGGGTGGGTTCGCGACGAATGGCGTCAACATGACCAAGCTCGAAAGCTACATGGTCGATGGTTCTTTCACAGCAACGCAGTTTTATGCCGATATCGTAGGTCATCCGGATGACCATAACGTCAAACTCGCGATGGACGAATTGGAACATTTCACGACCAATGTCGAACTGCTGGGCGTATACCCGGCGGCGCAACCGCGTGGGTAACTCGAGATTAGGTCGACGCTCGGAACTCGGACCGGCGCACCCCTGACTTCAAAGCGTTCAGAATTCTAACGGCGTTCGCACCGGTATCATCCGTTGAGTCGATTTCAAGGTCATACACGCGCCCGAGATGTATGGTTTGCTGATCCTGAACTGCGCTGCCTATCCTACGGTCGCCACGAGCCCTCTCTCGTTGTTCCAAAACATCGACCGGACAGTGTACCGCCACGAACAAGACGTCATGACGACCAAAATCGGGTTTGAGTGTTTCGATCCAGCCCGGACTGTCAAAAATATGCTCGACAATCAGATTGTTGCCCGCATCCGCATAAGCCACCAGCGACCAGTGGAAGCCGTCGAATATCTCTCGCCTGCTGTCTGCCCAGTCAAATTCACCGGTTCGAAATCGATGCATGGGCAAAATGCCTGCGTCTCTCAGATGGTCGATAGAGATATGCCAGAATGGCACATCGGCTCTGTTCTGTAGCGCCTGTGCGATCGTCGTTTT
Source organism: Ruegeria sp. AH3 (assembly GCF_056536265.1). Taxonomy (NCBI): domain Bacteria; kingdom Pseudomonadati; phylum Pseudomonadota; class Alphaproteobacteria; order Rhodobacterales; family Roseobacteraceae; genus Ruegeria; species Ruegeria sp. AH3. The sequence continues at coordinate 3,338,391 of NZ_JBQFJL010000001.1, read as the reverse complement.
GCCACTGCTTGACGCGCCATGCAGGAGAATGATCTGTGATCTTTGGGCTATCCGCATTCGCTAGCACCTGTTCATTGGTAGTTGACCGGTCAGGTTCTTGCTCAATCAAACCCCGTGCAGGTGACGTTCTTCCATCTCGCGCGCGAAGTCGCTGAGACGTGTCTGGAACTGGCGGCGAAACCGGGACTGGCCCAGTTTCAGGGATTGCAGCAGTAGCCGGGAAGGCAGTGTCTTTGCTTTCAGCGACGTCATCACGCTCAGCCGTGTCCGGCGCTGCGACAGAGCCAGCAGTTCAATAAGAGTATCTCCGTTCATACCCTTGCTACTGGCCTGAAATCGCATCAACGACGGCGTTTCACATTCGCTCAGCACGATTGAAATCTGGCGTGGCTTACCGCGGATATTCAGCACCGTCTCCCATGACGTACCTGCATGCGGCGATGCAAACCCGGAAGTACGCCGAACGTCGATCCCGCGGCGTATGGCCATGCGCTCAAAACGCTCAAAATCCGCCACCATGGCAAACACCGTGTCGATCGGGACTTCGATATCTTCCTGTGCTGAAAACTGCATCTCGGTTCTTCTCTGTCTCGCGTCGCCGCCAGTCTCTCGTTAGTCCAGCGTGTCTGCAAGCCAGTGTTGCAGCAAAAAATGCGCAATCGCGCCCTTGCGGGCCGGTAACAGGGTCGGGTGATCCCCCGCGAAAGCCTGCATCATTTCAGTCCGGCTGACCCAGATCGCGTCTTCGATCTCAACCGGGTCAATCTGGATATCTGGCGACAAAGCTTCACCCGCGCAGCCAAACATCAGGGACGCGGGAAACGGCCAGGGTTGACTGGCCAGATAACGCACTGCACCGACGGGAACTCCGGCCTCTTCCATCACCTCGCGCCGCACTGCCGCCTCAAGCGTTTCACCGGGCTCAACAAATCCGGCCAGCAGAGAATACATCCCTTCCGGCCAACCCGGAGAACGCCCCATCAGAACCGAATTGCCATGCGTAATCAGCATGATCACCACGGGGTCGGTGCGCGGGAAATGCTGGCTACCGCAAGCAGGGCAACTGCGTTGCCATCCGCCCTGAGAGATCTCGCTGGCGGCACCGCATCGAGCGCAGAACCGATGCGTCTCATGCCATCCGATCACCGCCTTGGCCGTCGCCGCCAGCTCTGCATCGCGTGGGCTGAGGCGCGTCATGATGCGACGCAGTTCGGCAAAGACATGACCCTCAGGCAGATCGGGGTGCTGCTGTTCACTGCGATCCACGAATTCTCCGACACCGGCCAAATCCAATCCTTTGGCCGTCCAGCCGGAAATATCCATAGCGAACAAAGGTATGGCATCGTCTGAAAGGCCCAACAGAATAGGCTTTTCGATCACTCCATCCGGACCATTTTGCAAAATCTCGTGGTCCATCGCGATCAGCGCCAGCTTGTCCAGGGCTTCACCCTGCACCAGCACCTTGCCACGCCACAGCAGCAAACAACACGCCTTGGGATCATCATAGGCCTGCGCCAGCTTCTCTGGGTCGCTCCGCAACAATCCCGCCCGGTTCAAGCCCGAGCCGCCAAAAGTAACCTGTTCTGCGCGTTTCATGCCTATTGTCCTCGCCTGCCGCGCCAAGGGCTGCCATGTCTGTGCTGTCGGTGCAACGGAATTTGAGCAAACAAAATATTTTTGATCTGCCGCCGAAAGACCGCAGCATTGCCCCGGAATTTGCACTAAGTCCACCTCATGGTGAAAAATCTGTTACGATGACAGTCAGAAGTTGAAATTTTGAAACACGATAATTCGGCGCGTCAAATGCAGACGCGTAATTCCTGCGCAAAGGTTCGGATATTGGCCACGTCCGACCTGCATATGCATTTGACGTCATTTGACTATTATTCCGACATTCCCGAGACGAGCCGGGGTCTGACCCGCACCGCCAGCCTGATCCGAACGGCCCGAGATCAGGCCCGGTGCGACGGCGCGCTGGTATTACTGTTCGACAATGGTGACTCGCTGCAGGGCACTCCGCTTGGAGAATGGGCCTCGGACGTCGCAACCCAGATACATCCGCTCTCACAGGCATTCGACGCTCTGGGATATGACGCGATCGGGTTGGGCAATCACGATTTCGGAATCGGGCTGGATCTGGTAAATCGTATTGCTGCTCAGATCACCTGTCCGATGATTTGCAGCAATATGCGCACAACACACACGCCTCAGGGCTGGGTCCCTCACGCGATCCTGCAGCGGATGGTTTCCGTAAATGACGAAGACGTTCCGCTCCGTATTGGTGTTTTGTCCGTTCTGCCGCCGCAGACCATTCGGTGGGAGGCGCATGTGTTGCAGGAGCAGGCAGAGGTCACCGACATTCTGACTGCAGCGGCGCAGACGGCATCTTACCTCCGCGGTCAGGGCTGTGATCTTGTACTGGCGTTGGCCCATTCGGGGTTGGATCAGGCTGAAGCTGAAGCCGGAATGGAGAACGCAGTAATCCCGCTGGCCGCAATAGAGGGGATTGATGCGATCATTGCCGGGCACACTCATCTGACGCTGCCCGGCAAGGCGCATGAAGGTTTGCCTCATGTGGATCACGAACAAGGGCTGGTACATGGAAAACCGGTTGTGATGCCGGGATGGGGGGGCTCGCATCTGGGTGTGATTGATCTTGTGCTGAAACAGAATGCTGAGCACCGCTGGCGCATTGTTGAAAGCCGGGTCTGTGCAACACCGATCAAAACGGCAACCGGCCCGATCCCGGAAGACACCGAATTGAAACAACTTTTTGCCATAGGTCATGCGGAAACGCGCAAACGCGTCTCTGAACCCGTGGGGTCGGTGCCTAAGGCGTTGCACAGCTATTTCACCTATTGCGCCTTAGACCGGGGGCTTGCGTTGCTGGCGGCAGCTCAGGCTGCTGCCGTACGGTTCCATCTGGCTAGTACCGAGTGGGAGAGCCTTCCGATTCTCTCGGCCGCGGCACCCGCCAAATCCGGAGGCCGTGGAGGCCCGGAGTATTTTACCGACGTTCCCGCAGGCGAGATCTCGGTCCGCCATGTGGCCGATCTGCATGTCTTTCCCAATGAGCTGCGTGCGGTGCAGGTGACAGCAGAGCAACTGCGCGACTGGCTGGAGATGTCTGCCGGAGTGCTCAATCAGCTCTCGGCCGATCAGCCTTCGCACCTGATCAACCCGAAGCGTGCAGGGTTCAATTTCGACGTTCTGCACGGTGCAACTTATGAGGTCGACCTATCGCAACCGGCACGATTCGACGCTGCTGGCCGTCTGACGAATCCGGCCCATTCCCGAATCCGTTCGCTGAAGGTGGGCGGCAATCCGATCACTCCAGATCAGAAGTTCATTGTCGCAACGAACAATTACCGCGCCAATGGCGGCGGGCATTTCCCTTCGATTCCACATGCCCATCCGATCACGCTGCCTGCGCGGCTCATTCATGATGTGCTGCGTGATTATCTGGCGGGCAAACTGTCATATGACCCGCTGGAGCAAGCGCCGCGCCCGTTCATTCTGAGGCCGACAAACGGAGCCAGAGCTATTCTGACCACCGGCCCGTCCGCCCAGGCCTATCTGCATGAATTGGCCGAGTATGACCCCTGCGTTCTGCCTTTGGACGAAGACGGGTTCCTGCCTATCCAACTGACCCTCTGACGGGTTGCCAATGTGGCGCAGCGGGCCTATATGAGGGGTCGAGAGGTTGGCGCGGGCGAGCGCCTCGCCAACCTGGTCAGGTCCGGAAGGAAGCAGCCACAACGAGTCCCGCTTGGGTCGATGTCCAGCCTCTCACTTTATCAACCCCTGAGCCACAGGAGGGCTTTATGATTGTAGCAATGACCCTTCGGGCAGCCGGGTTCTGATCCGACACGATCTTCTGACTGCCTGAACACATGACCAGCGGATGCGCGATCGCCATCCGTCGGACACGCTGTTTCTGACAACAGGCAGACCAATGTCTCTTTCTTTATCGGACCTCGGATGGTCCTCACATTTTGCCGCGCAACACGTGGCTGACCCAACCTGCAATCCATTTCGCATCACAGCCGTTCATCGGGATCGGTTGATCGGGCTTGGCCCCAACGGCGAGATCCCGTTGCTGACCCCCAACCACCCCACCGGCGACTATGCGGTTGGGGACTGGGTGTTGGCAGACAATGATAGACGCGTGCACCACCTGCTGGACCGGCGCAGCCTGCTGCAGCGTCGCGCTGCGGGCACAGGTGCTTCGGCACAATTAATCGCCGCGAATGTCGATGTGTTGTTCATCGTCAGCTCATGCAATGCCGATTTCAGTCTGCCCCGGCTGGAACGCTATCTGGCGCTTGCGCATCAGGCCGGGTGTTATCCGGTGATCGTGCTGACCAAGGCCGACAATTCCGATGCACCCGAGACCTTTGTGAAAAAGGCGCAAGCCATCGATCCGTTTCTGACTGTGTTGGCGATCAATGCACTGGACCCGGCTGCGATCGAACAGGTTCTTTCGTGGTGCCCAAAGGGTCAGACCGGTGCGCTGCTGGGCTCATCCGGAGTGGGTAAAACCACGCTGGCCAATGGCATGACCGGGCAGGAAAAAGCCACGGCGGGCATTCGCGAGGATGACGCACGGGGCCGGCACACCACGACCGCGCGCGCGTTGCATCAGATGCGCAATGGCGGCTGGCTGATCGACACCCCCGGCATGCGCGCGCTGCGTTTGCTGGATGCACAGGACGGAGTCGATGAGGTCTTCTCGGACCTCACGGAGCTAAGCCTGAATTGCCGTTTCTCGGATTGCCAGCACGAAACCGAGCCCGGCTGTGCGGTTCAGGCCGCGGTCCAAAGCGGCGCGCTTGACCCGTCCCGGCTGGAGCGTTGGCGTAAGTTGCGGCGCGAGGATCAGCGCAACTCGGAAACCATCGCTCAATCCCGGGCGCGGGACAAAGCGTTCGGCAAGATGGTGCGCAGCGTCACGCAGCAGAAAAAGTCACGCAAGAAGCTGTGAGGCAACGCCCCGTCTGGTCAGTCGATCAGGCGGGGCCAGACCGCTGCGTTGCGTCGGGCGAACGCTCCGATATGTCCAACTTTTGGCAAACCAAATTCCTGCGGCGACAACAGGTGACGACGGGCATTTGAGCCGTAAAGATCAGCCAGCCGCCACACGGCGGCGGGTGGTACCATCTCATCATCTTCAAAGGCGAACAGATCAACACGCCCGCCTGCAGTGGACCAGCGAGCCTGAGGCAGCGTCTCTCCGATCTCGGGCAGATAGCTGTCGGGAGCCGTGCACCACTTGCGCCACTGCCAATAGACCGGCGCGGGCAGATCTTCACCAAAACCGACCGCCTTGCCCGGCAAATATCCCAGAGCACGGACCAACAACGGCACATGGCCATACCAGAACAACGCAGCCAGCGCGCGGTAAGGCCACGGGTGATCTTTGAGCGTCACTAGACCTGAACAGACGCAGATCATCCGATCTATCTGTTCGATATCCGATTGCACCGGCCCAAGCATCGCACCAAGCGAGTGGCCAATACTCCATAGCTTGGCACCCGGAAACCGCCGCCGCATCTCGGCCCGTGCAGCAGGGATATCGACCAGCGCCCAGTCTGCCATTGTCACGGTCGAGGCCTTCTGCGGCCCGGTCAGCGAGTGACCAAAATCCCGATAATCGTAGGTCAGGCAGGCCATCCCGCGCTCAGCTGCCAGCCAACGCGCAAAATGCTGATAATAGTCTCGTGGCACGCCTGTGGCACTGTTAATGACCACAACCGTTTCCGGATCGGTCGCAGGCAGATACAAGCGGGCGGACAGCATCGCGGACCCGGCGGGAAACCGGAACTCCTCGGTCATCACGGTTTGCCGCGCGTCCAACATCTGATCCTCATGCGTTATCTGAACCGATCAGTTCACTCGATCGCGTTCGAGTCAAGGTTGACGTGGCTGGACCAAAGGTAAGCTTGTGGCATTCAATCCGCTTGACTCGGGAAGTGCGCAACCGCTAGCGATGAGGTGATGGTTCCCGCGCCCTCGTTCGAGGCCGGGATGAAAAGGGAACACGGTGCGGACCTGCCCGGTAATATCCGGAACGGACCAAATCCGCGACTGCCCCCGCAACTGTAAGCGGAGAGCAATGCCGTAGCGCCACTGGCCTTGAAGGCTGGGAAGGTCGGCAAAGCGATGACCCGCAAGTCAGGAGACCTGCCATCGGAACCGAAACTGAAACTCGGGCGGGGTGTCCGGGCAGGTCCAGACTGCACTGTGCTGTCCCACCTGTTTCACACCCTCAGCCCCACGCGCGGAGGGCGCATCATGATATGGAAAACCGGAACCCACCAGTTCTCGGCAACAATTTGCCAAAGGACGGGGAAAACCTGTCCGGCTTTGGCGCGAATCGCACGGGCGCTGGCCACCTCGATGGCGGAATCAGCCCCTGCGGCGACTACAGAATTCGAGATTCAGGGCAGTAGCGAACTGGCGCATTGTACGGATGGTTGCACCGCCCGTTTTCGCGCGCGCGCCGACGAAATCAGAGTGTTCTGCGGTGCTGGATCAGACGAAGCGATTGAGCATCTGGACAGCTACGCAGACCTTTTGTTCGGCACCGAGACCGCCGCACTGTCGACAAATATATTGTCGAACCCGCCATGCGCGATGCTCGAAGTGTTGACGCTTGCCCAGACTAAGTCGGTGCAACCCGAATACCGACCGTCTGCCTAACAGTCAGCCCGCGGCCAGAATACCGGCGGGCGCGATCGCCCATTCCATCTGCTCGTCGGTTTCAACAGCGCAGGGGCGCAACGCGCGCAGCCTTTGCAACGCTGCATCCGGATGCTCGCCGCATTCTATCATCAAACGCAGTACAGCCATGCCAGATCGACCACATCCGCCCTTGCAGTGAACCAAAATGCGCCCGCCACCGGACAGCGCATGACGCACTGCGGCACTGGCTTCTACCCAACGCTCGTCCACCTCGGGTGATGGCGTGCCATAGTCCTCGACCGGCAGATGAACCCATCGGCAGGCGCGGGTCCGAACGTCGATACCGAAATCTCTGGCGCCATCGAGTATCATCTCGACCTCGGTCGCCATTGAAAGGATCAGGCCGGGCTTCCAATCGGCGACGGCATCCAGATCGTCTTGATAATCGCCACCCCGACCCGGCATCGATGTCAGCGCGAGCGTTCCTCCGCCAACCTGAAGTGCATGGATAACCATCTGAGACATTCTACGTTCCCCCCGAAACGTTAATCAGAAGATCTTTCTACTGGTCTTCAAGTGTCTGATCTTAACCGCCCCGTCCCGCATTCCAAAACGAAAATCATCCGGTCGGGCGGTGGACGCGGACGGCGGCGGCCTCTACGCTGCGGCAGAACTCGAATCCGCGAAAGCAGACATGACCGACACGCCCAGCCCCGCCTATCAGGTGCTTGCCCGCAAATATCGCCCGGAAACCTTTGCCGATCTGGTTGGCCAGGACTCCATGGTCCGCACGCTGAAAAACGCGTTCGAGGCCGACCGCATCGCGCAGGCCTTCATCATGACCGGCATCCGCGGCACCGGTAAAACCACCACCGCCCGGATTATCGCCAAGGGCATGAATTGCATCGGCCCAGATGGCGAAGGCAAACCCACCACCGAACCTTGTGGTCAGTGTGAACATTGCGTCGCCATCATGGAAGGCCGCCATGTCGACGTGATGGAGATGGATGCCGCCAGCCGCACCGGCGTGAATGATATTCGCGAGATCATCGACAGCGTCCGCTACCGCGCCGCCTCGGCCCGCTACAAGATCTACATCATCGACGAGGTCCACATGCTATCGACCAGCGCCTTCAACGCGCTGCTCAAGACGCTTGAGGAACCGCCCGAACATGTAAAGTTCATCTTTGCCACCACCGAGATCCGCAAGGTTCCGGTCACGGTGCTTTCTCGCTGTCAGCGCTTCGATCTGCGCCGGATCGAGCCCGAAGACATGATCGGCCTGCTGCGCAAGATCGCAGATGCCGAAAGCGCGCAGATTGCCGAGGATGCGCTGGCGCTGATCACACGCGCCGCCGAGGGCTCTGCCCGCGACGCGACCTCGTTGCTGGATCAGGCGATCAGCCATGGCGCGGGCGAAACCAGCGCCGATCAGGTGCGCGCGATGCTGGGCCTGGCGGATCGTGGCAGGGTGCTCGACCTGATAGATATGATCCTGCGCGGCGACGCTGCCGGTGCCCTGACCGAGCTCAGCGCCCAATATGCCGAAGGGGCAGACCCGCTGGCCGTTCTGCGTGATCTTGCCGAGATTACCCATTGGGTCTCGGTGGTGAAGATCACGCCAGACGCCGCCGAAGACCCTACCGTCTCGCCCGATGAGCGCGCCCGGGGCCAGCAGATGGCAGATGCCCTGCCGATGCGCGTGTTGACCCGCATGTGGCAGATGCTGCTGAAGGCACTCGAAGAGGTTGCCGCCGCGCCCAACGCGATGATGGCCGCCGAAATGGCCGTGATCCGCCTCACTCATGTGGCCGACCTGCCCAGCCCTGAGGAGTTGATAAAACGCCTTCAGGATGCGCCCATGCCTCCTCCAAACGGAGGGCCGGGAGGCGGCTTGCCGGCAGCCACGCAGAGCAACGTCTCAACCCCCGTTGCGACGCAAACGACCTATGCGGCAACGCGCAACCCAGCTGGCGCGCCCTCGGCAGCGTTGGCCCAGGACGTGGCGAACGCTCTGGCCCGCTACCCTACTTTCGACCATGTGGCCGAACTGATCCGGATCAATCGGGACGTCAAGCTTCTGGTCGAAGTTGAAAACGGTGTACGTCTGGTCTCCTATCAGCCGGGTCGGATCGAGTTTACTCCCGCCCCCCATGCGCCCGCGGACCTTGCCCCTCGGCTCGGATCAGCTTTGCAGCGCTGGACTGGTAATCGATGGGCCGTGACGATTGTATCCGATGGCGATGCAGCAACGATTGCTGAAATTCGCGATGAGGCAGAATTGGCGCTGAAGCAGGTGGCCACCGAACACCCCTTGGTTCAGGCGGTGCTGGCGCAATTCCCTAAGGCCAAAATCACCAAGATCGAAACCCCTGAGCAACGCGCGGCGCAGGTCGAAACCGAAGCCCTGCCTGAGGTCGAAGACGAATGGGACCCGTTCGAGGAGGATTGAGGTCGAGGCGAAACCTGTGAGGCTCAACCGGCGGAAAGGCCTTCCCAAAGACTTTGGCGACGGACGGGACACGCCTCGCCCCTTGTGCCGGGTCCGCGCCACCCGTATTTAGACGGCAACGCGATTTACAGGAGAATATCGATGCTCAAAGGACTCGGCGGTCTGGGCGACATGGCCAAGATGATGAAATCCGCACAGGACCTGCAGACCAAGATGACCGAGATGCAGGAAGAGCTGAACAATCTGATGGTTGTTGGCGAATCCGGTGCCGGTCTTGTCAAAGCCACAGCCACGGCCAAGGGTGAGCTCAAAGGGCTCGATATTGACCCATCGATCTTCAACGGCGACGACAAGGAAGTGGTCGAGGATCTGATCCTGGCTGCGATCAAGGATGCGCAAACCAAAGCCGCCGAGCGTTCGCAGGAAGAGATGGCCAAGCTTACCGAAAGCATGGGCCTGCCCGCCGACATCAAGCTGCCGTTCTGATAGGCACTCCTGACGGAGTCGAGGCCGGGCACCCAAGTCCGGCCCATTTGCAGGAGAACGCGCAGTGAGTTCGAACAGTGACATCGACAATCTGATCGACCTGATGGCCAAGCTGCCGGGCCTCGGCCCCCGCTCGGCCCGCCGCGCGGTGCTGCACCTGATCCGCAAACGCGCCTTGTTGCTGACGCCGCTATCGGACGCGATGCAACAAGTAGCCATCACCGCCCGCGAGTGCCTGAATTGCGGCAATGTGGGCACCACCGACATCTGTGACATCTGCGACGCCGAGGCTCGCGCGACCGGAGAGCTGTGCGTGGTTGAGGACGTCGCCGACCTTTGGGCAATGGAGCGCGCCGGGGTCTTCAAGGGTCGCTATCACGTTCTGGGCGGGACTTTGTCTGCTCTGGACGGGGTCGGCCCGGATGAATTGCGTATCCCGCGGTTGAAGGATCGAGTTGTGGCCGAGGGTATCACCGAGATCATCCTTGCCCTAAACGCCACCGTCGACGGTCAGACCACCGCTCATTACATCGCCGATCAGTTAGAGGGGCAGGTACGCCTGACCTCGCTGGCGCAGGGTGTGCCGATTGGGGGCGAGTTGGACTATCTGGATGATGGGACGATTACTGCGGCGCTTAGGGCGCGGAAGGAATTGTAGACCAACAAGTATTCGCAATGTAAACAAAGTGAAGATGTTGGAATCTTACCACAAATGCTCAGAGTTTTCTTAAGCATATTCGCAACTGTACTATTGCTTCTCGTTTCGACGACTTCACTAAAGGCCGACGGTCACGAAAAACTCCGAGTTGCTATCTTCTCCAAGATGGATGACCCTACCCTTGACGCTTTTTATCATGCGCTTGCTCTCGCAAATCCTGACATTAACCCTGATGTACGACCATCAGGATTGGATGACACCGACGCCCTAGTCTTCTTCTTAGATCGTTGGCAAGATGTCGACTACGCTCCAGGCGCAAAGGAGTTATCGGAAATTTTCGACAAAGTTAGAGCGAACCGCCCTGATGCAGTTAGCCAAATGTTCGTGGCCAGTAGACAAAATGGCAGGGAAATAAGGTTCTTGTTCTACTCTCTCAGCAGTACGGGCTATCTGTCGCTCGCATGTTATGCTCGGGAGGTCGCTGCAGTACTAAACGATGAACCGGGGGTACTCACTTCAGGTAGCTGCAGATAGTACTTATTTGGCTACCTGATTTCGTTTAGATAATCTTTAGCAATCAATAACCAAAACGTGCTTATACGCTTCTGAGGAACAAAACAAATGCCCCGCTTTCTCGCCATAACCTTTGCCGCATTCACCGCCACTGCTGCCCTGTCGCAGGCACTCATCGACAAAGGCTTCGTCGAAGGCTGGAACATCATGATGGACCCCAACCTCGGCAATGGGTGCCTAATCCAGACGGTGTATCAGGACCTCTCGGTGGTGCGGCTGGGCTATGATGCGCTGGACGATCGCGGATACTTCACCGTCTACAACAAGGCTTGGGGCGACATTAAACCGGGGGAAAAATACCCGATCCGGTTTGATCTGGACGGCAAGAGCTTTAATGCCACCGCCATCGGGTTCAATCAGGATCGCGTGCCCGGCGCGACGGTGTTCTTTACGGACCGGAGTTTCGTCACATCGATTGCGCAGAACAAGACCATGACTGTCTATAATCCGGAAGGTCAGACTGTCATGGCGATTGATCTCAAAGGCACTGCAAAAGCGCTGGACTATGCCCGCGACTGCCAGAACAAAAAGCTCTAACGAATCGGATCAAACACCGCGTCTTTGGCGGTGCAATCACGGATCACGTCGCGGCCACAGGGCACCGGGTCAAGATCGCGGGACACGCACAGGCGGACCTCTTCGATATAGCCTTGCTTGCAGGTGATGGTGATCATGTCGGGCTCAAGCGTCGGATTGTCCTTGAGAAAGGCCTCTTCCACTACTGAGGCGGGCAGTTTGACCGTGGCGTCCAGCTTGCGGAACACTTCGGGGCGCGCAACACCTGCATAAGCCTGCCGCGATAGGGCGAAATAGTCGGATGCACTGAGGCCCGAACAGGTGCCGTGCTTCTTCCATTGGTGCCAGGCCAACCCGGATGAGCCCTGAATATCCTCCATTTCCCGCGTCATGAGGCGCGTGGGTGGCGCCTCAGGTGTGCGGCAGTATGAAGGCCAACCCTGATGAAACTGCGGCCAGAGGCCGTGCAATATCCACCCGTGGTCATGGCGCGCATCACACTGATCCGAGCCACGCGCATCCCCTTCACGGGCGCACCAGTTGGGCGACCAGCTGAGCGACAGGACGTAATAGTCAAACTCGCCCGCCTTTTCACCTTCGGCCAACGCAGTCACGGCACTCAGCATCCACAAAATCACCCAGCGCATTCGCCTCTTCCCTTCTTAACGTGACGCGACTATATAGGCCCCAAGTTCCCCGACAACGGAAACCTGCCCCAAGACCACGGGGCCGCCGAATTCCGGCGACGGGACAGGTGTATTTATAGGAGACGGGCTGATGGCAAAACCGCTTATGGCCAAAGCAACAGCCGTATGGCTGGTGGACAACACCACGATCAGCTTCAAGCAGATCGCGGATTTCGTGGGCATGCACGAACTGGAAGTGCAGGGCATCGCAGACGGCGACGTGGCCGCAGGTGTCAAAGGGTTCGATCCCATCGCCAACAACCAGCTGACTCAGGAAGAGATTGACGCGGCGCAGAACAACCCTCTGCACAAGCTGAAGCTCAAGTTCAACCCGGCTGCCTCGGGCGAGGAAAAGCGCCGTGGCCCGCGTTACACCCCGCTGTCCAAGCGTCAGGACCGTCCAAACTCGATCCTGTGGCTGGTCAAGTTCCACCCCGAACTCAGCGATGGTCAGATCGCCAAGCTGGTTGGCACCACCAAGCCAACCATCCAGTCGATCCGCGAGCGCACGCACTGGAACATCGCCAACATGCAACCGATCGATCCGGTTGCACTGGGCCTGTGTAAGCAGTCCGAACTGGATGCGATCGTGCAGAAAGCTGCCGCGAAGAAAGCTGCCGAAGGCGGCGTGATGAGCGATGATGAGCGTCGCAAACTGGTCTCGACCGAGCAGTCGCTCGAAATGGATTCGGCACCGAAGATTCCGACCGCGATTGAAGGTCTGGAAACCTTCTCGTTGTCTGATGAGCCTGAGGACAAGGAAGACGATGATGTCATCGTCGACGCCGACAGCTTCTTCAACCTGCCCAAAGGTGACGGCAGCGACGAAGACGAGGACGACCTGCGCCCCTGATGCGCAGATGGCCCCGACCCGACCGGTTGGGGCCGTTTTCTTTTGGGGAATGAAATGCTGAGCTTTCTATCCGCAATTTTCGGCCCGCACCGCGCCGTCTCAATCTATGCGTTCATCAAAACCAAAGGCCTTGCCATCCTGGGTGGGGTTGGGGTGATCGCGGTTGCTGCCGCATTGCTGTTGCTGAACGACAGTGGCGAGCACGAGCACCACTCGTTCATGACGGTTCCCGTGCTGTCGGCGACACCGATCAACGGAGACCTTAAAAACGGTGTTATCGCGTCGGTGCGTCTGCCAGATGGATCGGCGACGTCGATCACGTCGACCGAGGCCCCGGTCTCGCAAAGCGTTGGTACCAGCGCCTGCGTGGAAAAACGCATCTTTGTTGAGAGTGGAGAACCGAGATACCGGTTCAAACTGCCTCGCTATTGCGAGGCAAGCTAACGAGCAAAACCGCCCGGTGACATCACCGGGCGGTTTTTCCTTCAGATCATCTGGAACAGAACGCCCGAGATGACGGCTCCGCTGACCCCCAGCACCAGATAGGTGGCGAAGACACGCGGCTTGACCAGAGACCAGACCGCGGCCATTGCCGGGATCGAGCTGACAGCGCCCGCGATCATGAACGCCATGGCAGCGCCTGCCGTCATCCCCTGCTCCATCAGCCCCGCCAGCAGCGGCGGTGCGACATATGAGTTCAGATAGGCAGGCATACCGACCAGAGCAGCGGTAATAATGGGCACCACACCTTCGCCCCCGACGACACGCGCGATCAGGTCCGCTGGCACATAGCTGACCAACAGCGCCTCAAGGACGTATGCCAGCGCCAGCCATTTCAACAGGAACAGGCCGTTATGAACGAACTCGGACCGGAAGCGGACCCGACGCTCGGGCACCTGCCAGAATTTCCAGACCGGTTTGTCATCTTTCTTTGGGCCACACCCACAGCAGCCCGCAGGTTTGTACTCACGCAGGGGCTGGGTGAAGGCACCGCCACGCATCAAAGCCCGGACCGCGAAACCTCCGAACAGGCCGAGCGCGACGGCGGCAACTGCCTTGCCGATGGCAAAGGGCCAACCCAGCGCACCTGCGGTGATCAAAAGGGTTGGCGGATCGATCAGAGGAGAGCTCAGCCAGAAGGCCATGACCGCCGACAAGGGTGCACCCAACGCCAGAAGCCCGGCGATAAACGGGATCACCTCACAGGAACAGAATGGTGCAAGACCGCCAAACACCGCGGCCAGAAAGATCATCCTTGTTTCGCGCCCTTCAAAGGCGCGGGCAACCATCACCTCGGCCCCCGTCGCCTTGAGATAGGACAGCAGCAGCACCGCAAACAGGATATATTGCCCGGTATGGGCCAGCGCTTTGGCCGCAAATGTCACGACCGCGGTCCAGTTGCCGGGATCGAGCAACGCGACGGCGATCAACAAGGCTATGATCAAGGCCCATGGCGTCTTGATGAGATCAACTAAGTTGCGCGCCAGCGGCTTGGGGTTTTGTGTCAGCTCAGCCATCGTTTGCGGCCTTTCCTACTTCGTCCGCGCAACATTCGCTGAGGATGAATTGCGCGAGGTTTCTAAGTTCATCAAAGCACGCCCGGTTGATCGTGCTGCGCCCGATCTTCTCCTGCTCAACAACGCCACCGGCGGCCAGAAACCGCAGGTGATGTGCCAGAGTCGACGGCGCGATGCCTGTGCGATTCTGAATCTCTCCGACAGTCAAACCGGTCTGCCCTGCCCGTACCAAGGTCTTGAGAACTTTCAGCCGGGCTTCGGACCCCATGGCCGAGAACCCGGCAGCAGCTGATTCCCACATTTTCAACTCCATTAAACTAGATTTCTGGTTATTTAGTTTTTTCGCCACCACGTGTCAATCATCTTCTGACAGTAAGTCCAGATTGCCCCCGCCTTAAGTCCAGCATATAAGCGATCCATGAGTATCTCGGTCGACACCTTCTTTCTGGAACGAAACGCACAGGGCACGCTTCAGGCCCAGATCCAGCAGCTGATTGCCGAAGGCATCCTGTCCGGTCGCTTTCACATGGGAGAGAAACTGCCCTCGTCCCGAAAACTGGCTGCGCATCTGGGTGTCAGCCGGATCACGGTCACGCTGGCCTATACCGAGCTGCTGGCCAATGACTATCTCACGTCCAGAGGGCGCTCGGGCTATTACGTCTCGGAAAATGCCCCGGTGCCGCCGACCTATTCGCCGATGAGGCGCGAGACCGAAACGGTAGACTGGGATCGCGCCTTTGCGCGCCGGTTCTCGGGCGGGGACATACTGCCGAAACCCAGCAACTGGCGCGAATACCGCTATCCTTTCATCTACGGTCAGGCCGACAGGGGGCTGTTCGATCATGCCAACTGGCGTCTCTGTGCTGTGCGCGCATTGGGGCACAAGGATTTCGATACGCTGACGGGGGATTATGTGGATCGCGACGACCCGATGCTGATCGAGTTCATCGCCCGCCACACTCTGCCCCGGCGCGGTATTGCCGCGCGCCCAGAAGAGATACTGATCACTCTCGGTGCCCAAAACGCCTTGTGGCTGGCCTCGCGCGTGTTGCTCAACCGTGATCGCAAAGCGGCCATCGAAGACCCTTGCTACTACGCCCTGCGTGATTTGCTGGTGCATTCCGAATGCAAACTGGCACCATTGCGCGTCGACCGAGATGGCTTGCCGCCAGATGCGATACCTGATGATACCGATGTCATCTTCACCACACCAAGCCATCAATGCCCCACCACGGCCACGATGCCCATCGCGCGCCGACACGCCCTTTTGAAACGCGCCAAAGAGCTGAACGCGATGATCGTCGAGGATGATTACGAGTTCGAGATGTCCTTTCTGGGGGCGCCCTCACCTGCACTGCGCTCGCTGGATACGGAGGGCCGCGTGATCTACGTCGGCAGCTTCTCGAAATCGCTGTTTCCGGGGTTGCGGCTGGGCTACATGGTTGGGTCCGAAAGCTTCATCCGCGAGGCGCGTGCTTTGCGTTCGCTGGTGTTGCGCCATCCCCCCGGGCACGTGCAGCGCACGGCGGCCTACTTCCTGTCTCTCGGACATTACGATGCGCAGATCCGGCGGATGTCCAAAGCTCTGCAACAAAGACGCGTGGCCATCGATGACGCGATCCGTCAATCCGGCCTCACGGTCGCGGGCCGGGGAATGCTGGGCGGATCATCAATCTGGATGCAGGCACCGACACATATAGATACCACGCAGCTTGCACATCAGTTGCAGCACAAGAGCGTTCATATCGAACCGGGCGAGCCCTTCTTCTCGGACCCCGACCGTCCAAAGAACTACTATCGCCTCGGCTATTCCTCGATCACGCCCGATCGGATCGGACCGGGGATCGCGCAAATCGCAGAGACCATTCGTCAGGCATAATACTACTGGACCTATCCCGCTGTTGGTTCTGGCCCTAACGCCACAGTCACCCTTGGGTCAAAACCGAGCGGAAAACAGGGGCGAGAGATCCCGTTACAGCCATCCATGATCGGAGAACACGCAGATGAAAATGACCACCGAAGAAGCCTTTGTAAAAACGCTGCAGATGCATGGGATTGAACATGCGTTCGGCATCATCGGTTCGGCCTTCATGCCGATTTCCGATATCTTCCCCAAAGCCGGTATCACCTTCTGGGACTGCGCCCACGAAGGCTCGGGCGGAATGATGGCAGATGGCTACACCCGTGCCACCGGCAAGATGTCGATGATGATCGCGCAGAACGGCCCCGGCATCTCGAACTTCGTGACGGCCGTAAAGACCGCCTACTGGAACCACACGCCGCTGCTGCTGGTGACCCCGCAGGCCGCGAACAAGACCGTTGGCCAGGGCGGTTTCCAGGAAATCGAGCAGATGAACATGTTTGCCGACTGCGTCTGCTATCAGGAAGAAGTTCGCGACCCCTCGCGCATGGCCGAGGTGCTGAGCCGCGTGATCCAGAACGCCAAGCGCTATAGCGCCCCGGCACAGATCAACGTGCCGCGCGATTACTTCACGCAGGTCGTCGATATCGAACTGCCCCGCATCGTCGATTTCGAATTGCCCTCGGGCGGTGAAGCGGCGCTGGATCAGGCTGCTGAACTGCTGTCGAACGCACGTTTCCCCGTGATCCTGAACGGCGCGGGCGTGGTACTGGCCGGTGCCATTCCGTCAACCGCTGCGCTAGCTGAACGTCTAGATGCGCCGGTCTGCTGCGGCTATCAGCATAACGACGCCTTCCCCGGCTCGCACCCGCTGCACGCTGGCCCCTTGGGCTACAATGGCTCGAAAGCCGGGATGCAGCTGATCTCGAAGGCGGATGTTGTTCTGGCACTGGGCACCCGACTGAACCCGTTCTCGACCTTGCCCGGCTACGGCATCGACTATTGGCCGACCGAGGCGAAGATCATTCAGGTTGACGTCAAACCCGAGCGTATCGGTCTGACCAAACCCGTCACCGTCGGTATCGTAGGCGACGCGAAGAAGGTTGCCGAAACCCTGCTGGAAAAACTGTCCGGGACCGCAGGCGACGAAGGACGCCAGGCGCGCAAGGACCTGATCGCCACGACCAAATCGGCCTGGGCGCAGGAGCTGTCGTCGATGGACCACGAAAACGACGACCCCGGCACCACCTGGAACGAACGCGCCCGTTCGGCCAAACCCGATTGGATGAGCCCCCGGATGGCATGGCGTGCGATTCAGTCCGCTCTGCCGAAAGAGGCTATCATCTCGTCCGATATCGGCAACAACTGCGCCATCGGCAACGCTTATCCGTCCTTCGAAGAAGGCCGCAAGTATCTGGCCCCCGGCCTGTTCGGTCCTTGCGGCTATGGCCTGCCATCGGTGATCGGCGCCAAGATCGGCTGCCCGGATACGCCCGTGGTTGGCTTCTCAGGCGACGGTGCGTTCGGCATCGCGGTAACCGAGTTGACGGCAATCGGTCGCGAGGAATGGCCCGCAATCACTCAGGTGGTATTCCGCAATTACCAATGGGGCGCGGAAAAGCGGAACTCGACCCTGTGGTATGACGACAACTTCGTCGGCACCGAACTGGACACCAAGGTGTCTTACGCCGGTATCGCGCAAGCCTGTGGTTTGAAAGGTGTCATAGCCCGCACCATGGATGAGCTGACCGCAGCGCTGGCGCAAGCCGTTGAAGATCAGAAAAACGGCATCACCACCCTGATCGAAGCCATGATCAATCAGGAACTGGGCGAGCCCTTCCGCCGTGACGCCATGAAGAAGCCGGTCGAAGTGGCGGGCATCGACGCAGGCGACATGCGTCCTCAATAATGTGATGTGTGGGCCGGGTCCGATGGGTCCGGCCCTCATATGTTTGTTTCTAAAAACCGGAAAACCTCCGGAAAAGTAACGAAAAGCTTGAGCCTGGCGCCAGAACTCTCAAGAATGGCAACAAGGCTCGGGCAATAAGGCGATCGGCCGCAGGGAGAGAATTTACGAAATGCAGCAGCCCAAGATCGACCTGTCGCCCAAGGTTTCAGACGAGGTTCGGCGCACAACATGCTACATGTGTGCCTGCCGCTGCGGCATCAACGTGCATATGAAAGATGGCAAGGTCGCCTATATCGAAGGCAACCGTGACCATCCTGTGAACAAGGGCGTTCTGTGCGCCAAAGGCAGCGCCGGGATCATGCAGGTCAACGCGCCGTCGCGCCTGCGCAAACCGCTGCGCAGGGTTGGGCCACGCGGATCTGGTGAGTTCCGCGAGATTGAATGGGACGAAGCAATCAGCACAGCCGTCGGCTGGCTGAACGAGCTACATGAGACCGCGCCGCAGAAGCTGGCCTTCTTCACGGGTCGCGATCAGAGCCAAAGCTTCACATCGTTCTGGGCCCAGAACTTCGGCACGCCCAACTACGCGGCCCATGGCGGATTCTGTTCGGTCAACATGGCTGCGGGCGGCATCTATACCATGGGCGGCGCGTTCTGGGAGTTCGGCCAGCCCGATTGGGACCATACCAAACTGTTCATGTTGTTTGGTGTGGCCGAGGATCATGACAGCAACCCGATCAAGATGGGCATCGGCAAGATCAAGAAGCGTGGCGCACGCGTGATCGGGGTAAACCCGATCCGCTCGGGCTATAACGCTGTGGCAGACGATTGGGTCGGGATTACGCCGGGCACCGACGGCTTGTTCATCCTGTCGTTGATCCATGTGCTGATGAAAGCGGGTAAGATCGACCTCGACTATCTCAGCCGTTACACCAATGCGCCGGTTCTGGTGAACGCTGCTGAAGGTCCTGAAAAAGGTCTGTTCCTGCGCGATGCGGATGGCAAACCTCTGGTGATCGACCGCATCACCGGTGAACCGACCGCCTTCGACAAACCCGGCGTCCGTCCGGACCTGTCGGCTACCTATGAAAAAGACGGCGTCACTCACCGCCCGGTCTTCCACCTCATGGCCGAGAAATACCTCTCAGACGACCATGCCCCCGAGGCCGTCGCCGAACGCTGTGGTATCCCTGCCAAACGTATCCGCGCCATCGCCGCCGAGATCGCCCGTGTCGCCTTTGACGAAGCCATCGAGCTGGATCACGAATGGACCGATTTCCGGGGCGAGACGCACTCGAAAATGGTCGGCCGTCCGGTCAGTTTTCATGCCATGCGCGGGATTTCGGCCCATGCCAACGGGTTCCAAACCTGCCGGTCACTCCATGTACTGCAAATCCTGTTGGGCACGGTCGAAGTACCCGGCGGCTTCCGCTTCAAGCCACCTTACCCCAAACCGGTCGAGGCGCACCCCACCCCGCATGGCGACCGTCGCCCCGGCCGCCCGCTGGAAGGCCCGCATTTGGGCTTCCCACGCGGCCCCGAAGATCTTCTGATCGACGATTGCGGCACGCCGCAACGAATTGACAAGGCGTTCACCTGGGAAAACCCGATGTCGGCCCACGGGCTCATGCATATGGTGATCTCGAACGCCGCCGCGGGCGATCCTTACAAGATCGACACGCTGTTCATGTATATGGCGAACATGTCATGGAACTCATCCATGAACACCAAAGGTGTGATGGAGATGCTGTCGGCAAAGAACGAAGACGGCAAATACGTCATCCCCAGGATCATCTATTCAGATGCCTATTCCTCGGAGATGGTCGCCTATGCCGACCTGATCCTGCCCGACACCACTTATCTGGAACGGCACGACTGCATCTCGCTGCTCGACCGCCCAATCTGCGAGGCTGATGCCGCCGCCGACGCGATCCGCTGGCCGGTGATCGAGCCTGACCGCGACGTACGCGGCTTTCAGTCGGTCCTGATCGAACTCGCCAACCGCATGAGCCTGCCGGGTTTCACCAACGAGGATGGTACACCCAAGTGGAAAGACTACGCTGACTACATCGTCAACCACCAGCGCAAGCCGGGCATCGGCCCGCTCGCCGGGTTCCGGGGCGAAAACGGCGACAAGGAAGGGCGTGGCGAGGTCAATCCCGAGCAGTTGAACCGCTATATCGAAAACGGCGGCTTCTACGTCGCGCATATTCCCGAAGGTGCAGACTACTACAAGCCTTGGAACACGGCTTATCAGGACTGGGCCGTGGGCATGGGTATCTATGACAGCCCTCAACCCTATCTGTTCCAGCTCTATTCCGAACCGATGCGCAAGTTCCAACTGGCAGCCGAAGGGCATGGCGACCGTCAGCCGCCTGAACACCTGCGTCAGCGCATCAAGGACACCATGGACCCGCTGCCAATCTGGTACGAAACCGATCAGCACGGCAACGAGGGCTTCACCGTCAACGCCCTGACCCAACGCCCGATGGCGATGTATCACAGCTGGGGCACACAGAACGCGTGGCTGCGGCAGTTGCACGGGCGCAATCCGCTCTACGTGCCCACCAAACTGATGCGTGAGTACGGCTTGCGGGACGGCAATTGGGCGAAAGTCAGCTCTCCACACGGGGAAATCACTGTGCCCGTGATGGAAATGGCCGCGCTGAACGAGAACACCGTCTGGACGTGGAACGCCATCGGCAAACGCAAAGGCGCCTGGGCCCTGCAGGAGGATGCACCCGAAGCTACCAAGGGTTTCCTGCTGAACCACCTGATCCATGAGCTTCTTCCACCGAAGGGCGATGGCCTGCGCTGGGCCAATTCCGATCCGGTCACCGGTCAGGCCGCGTGGTTCGATCTGAAGGTCAAAATCGAAAAAGCCGATCCTCCGACAGATGCCGAAAGCCAGCCCGAATTTGCCCCGATCAAGTCGCCCGTTGGCACCGGACCAAAGGACTTGGCATGGAAGGTTGGCAAATGATCCGGATCCGCACTTCATCTGGCCAAAAATATCCCGGGGGTGAATTGAGCCGCAGGCTCAAGAGGGGGCTGGCCCCCTGCCCCCACCTCACCAGCGGAGGTTCGCTGACATGACCCAGCTCCCCCAATCCACCGAGCGCAAGATGGGTCTGGTCATCGACCTCGACACCTGCGTCGGCTGCCACGCCTGCGTGATCTCCTGCAAAGGTTGGAACACCGAAAACTACGGCGCACCGCTGTCGGATCAGGACGCCTATGGCGGCAACCCGTCCGGCACCTTCCTGAATCGGGTGCATTCCTATGAGGTGCAACCGGATCAGGGGCCCGCTCAGCTGATTCATTTCCCAAAATCCTGCCTGCATTGCGAGGATGCACCTTGCGTCACCGTCTGCCCCACCGGGGCCAGCTATAAACGCGCCGAAGATGGCATCGTTTTGGTCAACGAAAGCGATTGCATCGGCTGTGGCCTCTGCGCCTGGTCTTGCCCCTATGGCGCACGCGAGTTGGACATAGCCGAAGGTGTGATGAAGAAATGCACCCTCTGCGTCGATCGCATATACAACGAGAACCTGCCCGAGGTGGACCGGGTCCCGTCCTGTGTTCGCACCTGCCCGGCCGGCGCGCGGCATTTCGGTGATCTGGGCGATCCGGACAGTGATGTCAGCAAGCTGGTTGCCGAACGCAAAGGTATGGACCTGATGCCCGAGATGGGCACCAAACCGGTCAACAAATACCTGCCACCGCGCCCCAAGGATCAGGTGGAAGACCAGATCGACATTCTCGCCCCACTACTGGCCCCCGTGGCCGAAGAACCCAATGGCTTCCTTGGCTGGCTCGACAAGACGCTGGAGAAACTCTGATGCATCCAGCCCCTTCCGTTATCCTCTTCACCACATTGTCCGGTCTGGGTTTTGGCCTGCTGTTCTTTCTGGGGCTCGGTCAGCCCGGAGTAACAGGGTTTGTCGCGTTTGTTTTCTACCTCATTGCCTATGCGCTGGCGGTGGGCGGATTGCTGGCCTCAACCTTCCATCTGGGCCACCCCGAGCGCGCCTGGAAAGCCTTTAGCCAATGGCGATCCAGCTGGCTCAGCCGGGAAGGCGTTTGCGCCGTGGCGGCGCTTGTCGTCATGGGGCTTTACGCGCTTGGCGCCGTTTTTTGGCAAAGTCACTGGATCGTATTGGGTTGGCTCGGAGCGATACTCAGCCTGACGACCGTGTTCACCACCTCAATGATCTACACTCAGCTCAAAACGATCCCGCGTTGGAACATGAACCTGACGCCCTTAATGTTCCTGTCCTTCAGTCTGGCAGGTGGTGCACTATTGGCCGGAGCTGAGACGCTCGCACCCTGGCTGCTGGCCATCGCCGGAGCAGTGCAGCTTGCCTACTGGGCTAAAGGGGATGGCGCGCTGGAGCGTTCGGGAACAACTCTGGGCACCGCGACAGGATTGGGAAGCCGGGGCTCGGTACGCGCATTCGAGCCGCCGCACACCGGAACCAACTATCTGCTGCGCGAGTTCGTCCACGTTGTCGGTCGCAAGCACGCGCAAAAATTGCGCATGATTGCCTTCGGTCTCGCTTTTGTGCTGCCTTTGGCGCTGATCCTGATCCCTGTCTCAGGCGTAGCGATCAAACATCTCTTTGCGCTTCTCGCCGTATTGTCGCATCTGGCCGGTGTCGTTGTTTCTCGTTGGCTGTTCTTTGCGCAGGCCGAGCATGTCGTAGGATTGTACTACGGGAAACGGTAGAGGGGGCTCTGCCCCCGCCGCGGCGGGTCGCGACTCCCCCGGGATATTTTTGGCCAGATGAAGTCTGGATCTGGCAAAAGTAAAGGGCGGCGCTCGGGGTTCGAGGCCGCCCTTTGCTATATCGGGTTGGTTTAGATCAGGCCCGCATGGGCCATCGCTGCGTCGATGGCGGCTTTTGTGCTGTCTTCCAGTTCGGTCAGGGGGCAGCGGACCTCAGTGCTGCAGAGGCCGAGTTTGCTGAGGGCGTATTTGGCACCGACCAGACCGGGTTCGATAAAGATCGCCTCGTGCAGGGGCATCAGGCGGTCCTGATATTGCAGTGCTTTGGTATAGTCACCCGCAAGTGTTGCCTGCTGGAATTCGGCGCAAAGTTTCGGGGCCACGTTGGCCGTTACCGAAATGCAGCCGACGCCGCCATGGGCGTTAAAGCCCAGCGCGGTCGCGTCCTCACCCGACAGCTGGCAGAAATCGGCCCCGCAGGAGGCACGTTGCTGGCTGACACGCGCCAGATCACCCGTGGCATCCTTGACGCCGACGATACGCCGCAGCTTGGCCAGTTCACCCATTGTCTCAGGCGTCATGTCGATGACCGAACGGCCCGGGATGTTGTAGATGACGATCGGGATGTCGGCACATTCATGCAGCGCACGGAAATGTTCCAGCAGGCCCTTTTGCGTCGGCTTGTTATAGTAGGGCGTGACCACCAAAGCGGCATCCGCACCCACATTCTTGGCGAACTGGACGAATCGGATCGCTTCGACGGTGTTGTTCGAACCGGCCCCGGCGATTACCGGAACGCGACCAGCAGCGGCCTTGACCACCTCGGCCACAACCGTTTCATGCTCATCATGGCTGAGCGTCGGGCTTTCGCCGGTTGTTCCCACTGGCACCAGACCGGTCGAGCCTTCCTTGATTTGCCATTCCACCAAGCGTTTGAGCGTATCCAGGTCCAACGCTCCGTTTGAAAACGGGGTGACGAGGGCTGGCATCGAGCCTTTAAACATGACACGCTCCTTAAGGTGCAGTTAGCAATTTTTGCGCCCGCGCAGATCACAATCATCGCGATGTGAGTTGATCCCGGCGGCGCAAGGTTTATCCTGAATGGCTCTATCCTTGGTTGGTTGGGAAATGCAAGGCATGACACGCGTTCTGGCGCTTTTGGTGGCGGTGATTCTGGGATCTTGGGGGCAGGCGCGGGCCGAGGCCGTGGGTGATCTGCGTGCAGGGCTCATCGAGATGCGCAAGGGCGACTGGAACGCCGCGTTGCGTGTGTCCGGTCAACGGGGATCGGTATCGCGTGACATCATTGTCTGGCACTGGCTGCGTGAAGGCTTTGGCAGCTCTGGCGATGTGCTTGTGTTCCTGGAGCGGCGCCCGGATTGGCCGGGATTGGCTTGGTTACGCCGAAAGAGCGAACCTTCTTTCACCAACGCAAGCCCGGATCGGGTACTGAAATTCTATGACGGCATGTCGCCGCAAACTGCCGAAGGCGCATTGAACTATGCGGTCGCACTGATGAGCAAGGGCCGCCACGGTGAAGCGGAGGCCGACATCGTGACGGCGTGGCGGACCATGCCTATGGGGGCTGGTCTGCAGAAGACCTATATGGAGAATTTCAGCAAGCTGCTGAAACCGCATCACGAAGCACGTCTGGATCGGATGCTGTGGGACGGCAACCTGGTCAGTGCAGAGCAAATGTTGCCTCTGGTCAGTGCGGATTATCGCAAGCTGGCCGAAGCGCGGATCGCCTTGCAAAAGCGCCAGAATAGTGTGGATGGCAAGGTAGCTGCGGTTCCGAAATCCCTGACCGACGCGCCAGGTCTGGCCTTTGACCGGTTTGTCTGGCGCGATCGGAAAGAGCTGGATGACAGTGCCATCGATCTGATGCTGGCGCGGTCGACCGACCCGAAGACTCTGGGAGAGCCTGACAAATGGGCCGAAGGGCGACGCAGGTTGGCGCGCCTTGAGATGCGCACGGGCAGCGCCGAGCGCGCCTATGCAATTGCCGCCAATCACCACATGACGCCGGACATGGGCTATGGCTATGCCGATCTGGAGTGGTTGGCGGGGTTCCTGGCTTTGCGCAGGCTAAATGATCCGGCTACGGCTGTGCGGCATTTCCAGAACTTTTCGGGGGCCGTGCAATCTCCGATTTCGAAAGGGCGTGGCGGGTATTGGCTAGGTCGCGCATACGCGGCATTGGGCGATGCGGACAAAGCGCATGAGGCTTACTCAGCGGGGGCGGACTATCAAACCTCGTTCTACGGATTGCTGGCCGCCGAGAGGATCGGTCGTCCGTTTGACGGCGAACTGGCCAATCCGCGCCGAGCGCCGCATTGGAAACAGGCCGCGTTTGCTGATTCCAGTGTGCTGGAGGCCGGTCTGCTGCTGTTGCGCGCAGGTGAAGGCAATCTGTCGGAACGGTTCCTGACCCATCTGGTGGAAAGCCTTGATCAGACGCAGGCCGCTCAGCTGGGTGATCTGGTGATCGAGCTGAATGAGCCGCATCTGGCCGTCATGATCGCCAAACGCGCAGCGACCATGGGCACAGTGCTGCCTGCGGCCTATTATCCCGTGCATCCGGTTGCCGATATGGGCCTGCCCATGGCGAAAGAAATGACGCTGGCCATTGCCCGGCGCGAAAGCGAGTTCGATCCGGTTGTCATCAGCGGCGCAGGCGCGCGTGGATTGATGCAGGTGATGCCCGCGACGGCAAAACTGGTCGCGCAGGATCTGGGCATTCTCGCTGGGCACAAGACCGGACGGCTGACCTCGGACTGGCAATACAATGCCAAGCTGGGCGCGAACTACCTGTCCAGCCTCGCCGAGGATTTTAACGGCAATGTGGTCATGATGGCAGCCGGTTACAACGCCGGGCCGCGCAGGCCGATATCGTGGATGGAACGTTATGGCGACCCGCGCCGGGGCGAGGTGGATGTGATCGACTGGATCGAGACGATCCCTTTCAAGGAAACCCGCAACTATGTCATGCGGGTGGCCGAAAGCCTGCCTGTGTATCGCGCGCGTCTCGGACAATCACCGCTGCCGGTGCCGTTCTCGCAGGAGCTTGTCGGCTCAACCCTTGCGTCTTTCGCGCCATAATGTGAACAGACCCGCCGCGATGACCAGAGTTGCGCCCAGCACGACCGCAGAGCGCAGCGTCTCATCAAAGATGGTGATGCCCAGAACTGCGCTCCACATCAGATGGAAATAGGCGAAGGGCTGCACTGCGCTTGCCTCGGCCATCTCATAACATTTGATCAGCAGCCAATGCCCCAGCACGCCTGTGATGCACAGCAAACCCATCCACAGCCAGTCGCTGCCGATCATCGGTTCCCAGAACCATACGCCGACGCTGGTCATTGCCACCGCCCCGGCGACGCCGGTCCAGAAAAAGCTGGTTGCGGTGCTGTCGCGGCGTGCTGCATATCGGGTCAAAAGACCATAGACGGCGAACATAAGGGCCGAGATCAGAGGGACCACGGCCCAGGGGTTGAACACGCCCGCGCCGGGCTGAAGGATGATCAACACGCCGATACAGCCGACCCCGATGGCGGCCCAGCGCCGCCAGCCGACTTTCTCGCCCAGAACCGGACCGCTGAGCGCGGCGATCAGCAGCGGATAGCAAATGAACACCGCCTGGCTTTCGATCAGCCCGAGGATGGTAAAGCTGAAGACAGCCACACAAATTTCACCGGCAAGCAACAAACCCCGAAATATCTGCAGCCCAAGCTGGCTGGTTTGCGCCGCTGCTCTCAGCCCTCCGGGTGATCTCGCCGCCACGGCAATCACGAAGGCGGCAAAGAACCAATACCGGATCATCACGACCATATAGGTGTTGTAGGTGCCCGCCAGATGGCGTGAGATGCCGTCCTGCAACGCAAATACGATCGTCGCGCCGATCATCAGGGCAATGCCCGCGTTGACGTTGTTCTTCTGGCTCATGGCTTTACCGCCCGGGTCATGTGCCGCTTGCGGCCAAAGCCGGGGCTGCGGGTTACGTCGAACCCTGCATCGGACAACCCCCGACGCACGAAGCCAGCGGCGGTGTATGTCGCCGCAGTGCCACCATGGGCCGTGTGGTCCGCCACCTGCTGCATCAGGTCAGCCCCCCACAATTCAGGGTTCTTCGCGGGCGAGAAACCATCCAGAAACCATGCGTCCGCTAAGCCAGACCATTGCGGCAAAGTCTGGCGTGCATCGCCATGGATAACCTCAAGTTGCAAAGTGTCCAGCGTGCAGGCCTGACCGGTCCAGACAGCCAGAAATCGCTCAGCCCACGGCAACAATTCGGGAAACGCCGCCAACGCCCGGGCCATATCGTCAGCGGACATGGGAAAGGCTTCGAAACTGGTGAAACGCAACGGGGTTGTCTGCCCTGTGCCTTCCCACGCGGACCAGACCGTCAGCATGTTCAGGCCGGTGCCAAACCCCAGCTCCGCAATACGAAACCCGGGGGTAAACCGCGCAGGCAGGTCGTTGCCTGCAAGGAACACGTGGCGCGTCTCTTCCAGCCCGTTTTGCAACGAGTAATAAGGATCGTCGAAACGGTCAGAAACCGGGATCTGATCCTCGGTCCATGTCAGTTCGGCACGCTGGTCTGCCATCGGGTTATCCTGTAGCTAGGCTGCGCGACACTGAACAAGGAAAAGGGGATTGGCAATGGTCGATGTGACGGTGCGCGGCGCAGGCGTCTTTGGCCTGTCCATCGCCTGGACCTGCGCCCGGCGCGGTGCCAGGGTGCAGGTGGTTGACCCCTTTGGTCCCGGCGCGGGATCAAGCGGCGGTCTGGTGGGTGCGCTTGCCCCGCATGTGCCCGAAAACTGGAACGCCAAGAAAGCCTTTCAGTTCGACAGTCTGATCATGGCCAAACCGTTCTGGCAGCAGGTTGAGGCGACGGGGGGCGTTTCCCCCGGCTATGCACGCCTAGGTCGGCTGCAACCCGTCGCGGATCAGCGCAATCTGGACCTTGCGCATGCACGCGCGACAACGGCCGAGACACTCTGGCAGGGGCGCGCCAGTTGGAACGTGGTTCCGGTGGCAAAGGTCGGATCCTGGTGTCCACCAAGCCCCACGGGCTTTGTCATCCATGATACGCTGAGTGCCCGTATGCACCCCAGACGCGCCTGTGCCGCGCTGGTTGCCGCCTTGGGTGTAATGGGGGTCGACGTGGTGGCAGAGGCCCCCGACAAAGGTCAAGTCATTCACGCCACGGGTCTGGCCGGTTTGGAAGAGCTCAGCCGCGCTTTTGGCAAGACCGTCGGCAATGGCGTGAAGGGGCAGGCCGCTTTGCTGCGCTTTGATGCAGGCGAGGTTCCGCAGCTGTTTGCGGATGCCATCCATATCGTCCCGCACGCGGATGGCACGCTGGCCATCGGCTCGACGTCAGAGCGGGACTATGATGACCCAAACAGCACCGATGCTACATTGGACGACGTTCTGGACCGTGCCGCGCGCGCCCTGCCCTTACTGCACGGGGCTGAGGTGATCGAGCGATGGGCCGGAGTGCGCCCTCGCAGCAAAAGCCGCGCACCGATGTTGGGCGCGCATCCTTTGCATGACGGACAATTCATCGCGAACGGAGGTTTCAAGATCGGCTTCGGCATGGCCCCAAAAGTGGCGGAGGTGATGGCTGATCTGATGTTGGAAGGGAAAGATCAAATCCCCGAGGATTTCCGGCCCGAGGCTTCCTTATGAGCAACCTTGGCGGAACACCTGAACGCCTGCCCCAAAAAGATCCGAGACTGCCCGGTGTCCTGAACCTGATCCGCACCAGCTTTGCCTATATGGAGGGGCGCATTGATCCGCCCTCATCGATGCATCGTCTGTCGCTGGACGCATTACGGGATCAGATGCAAGACGGAGAGGTCTGGGTCATCGGGGATCGCCCGGATGCCGTGGTCTTTCTGACGCCTAAGCCAGGGCGTTTGTATCTGAGCAAACTCGCTGTCGATCAGAACCAACGCGGGCGCGGCCTCGCCCACCGTCTGGTGACGCAGGCCGAGACGCGTGCGGAAGCACTGGGGCTGAAAGTGTTGGAGCTGCAGGCACGGGTCGAGCTTGTCGAGAACCACGCCGCCTTTGCCCGTATGGGATTTGTAAAAACCGGAGAAGTGGCCCATCCCGGTTATGACCGCACCACCTCAATCACGATGCAAAAACACCTAGATTGAGGCTTCGGCCCGCATGCATTCCCGCCCGTCGGGTCCGCGCACCCAGAATTCCCGTCCGTTTCGGCAAAGGCTGACTGCCTCAAAGTGCATCAGCGGGGCCGTGGCACGGAACGAAAAACGGGTTAGTGGACCCATCAACTCGATCGCGTAGAGCATCAGAAGCTGTGCCAGCAGGGGGCCGTGTACAACCAACCCGGTATACCCTTCAACGTCCCGTGCATAATCCAGATCATAGTGGATGCGATGCCCGTTAAAGGTCAGTGCCGAATAGCGAAACAACAGCGTTGTATCGAACCGGACCTCCCGAAAGTCGGTCTCATCCTTTCGGGCCTCCGGGCGCTGAGGGGCCGCTGCGTCCGGCGACGGGTCCTCGCGATAGACCAGATCCTGCCATTCGGTCAGACAATGCGCACCTTGCTGCCAGATCTCGTGGCGTAGCGTGACAAAAGCCAACGGTCCGCTGCGCCCTGTCTTCTTCTTGGCGCTCTCCCGAACGGAACGACGTTCGGCTTGAGTGCCCGCGATCAAAGGCGCATGAAACTCCAGCCGACCACCAGCCCACATCCGACGAGGAAGACCCATATCCGGGATAAGACCAAGACCAACCTTCGGGTGCCCATCCCGCCCCAGATCGGTCGACGGCAAGGGTGACCAGAAATAGAGCTGGTGGAAAAACGGTGGCAGGGGCGAGCCGGCGTCGATCGACGGCTGTTGTCCCAGCGACACCTGTAACGCATTGGCCCGCGTCGGGTCGATCAAGTCTGTGACGATCTCTGCTTCCATTCCATACCCTCGGATCAGAACCCGGCCTCGGCCCGCAATTTTCTCATCAGTGTCTGAAGGGAGTGCTCATATCGGTCGCTGATCAACCGTCCTTCGTCATCGAATTCGTTGGAACTGTCCGCCAGATGAAACTCAGGACCCTGAAGAATCCGAGGTTGGAATGGCACCATGAAGGACCGCAGGATCATCTGCGCACGCTCCCCTCCGGCCCGGCCCGCGGCGGCGGACATCACAGCCACGGGTTTGTCCATCCACGGCCTGCCGCTTGTCCGGCTGACCCAGTCCAGCGCGTTCTTCAACACGCCCGACGGCCCCTTGTTGTACTCAGGGGTCGAGATGATCGCGGCATCAGCCTGTGCAATCTGATCCGCCAGTATCTGCACCGCTTCGGGGATACCCTGCTCCGCCTCAACGTCACCATCATAGAGAGGCAGGTTCAGGTCCGCTTCGATAAATGTGCCGGGCTCGAACAGGCGCGCGGCCTCGCGCAGCAGCTTGCGATTGGTCGCGTCCTGCCGCAGCGAACCAGAGAGGCCAACAAGGATCGGGTCGGGCATGGGGGAACTCCGTTACGTTGTATCCCCAATTGTTAGCCCGAGATCGCACCAGACCAAAGCCCCGGTGACGCGCAGTCACTGTGCAGGAAATAGGGGCACCCGTAGGTGCCCCTGAATATTACGTGTTTCCGCTGGGGATGATCTCGATATCAACCCGGCGGTTCCGGGCCTTGCCTTCTGGCGTCAGGTTTGACGCTGCGGGCCGGCTTTCGCCCAGACCAATCGTGGTGATGCGTGAACCATTCACGCCATTGGCTTGCAGGATATCCGCAACCGAACGCGCACGCCGTTCAGACAGGCCCTGATTGTACGATGCCTCTCCGTCGCTGTCGGTATGCCCGATGACCTGCACGTTTGAGTTGGGATAGCGCACGAGGTTCTGCCCGACCCGCACCAGATCCGCCCGCAGCGCCGGGTTCACGGTCGAGCTGTCAGTGGCAAAGGTGATGTCATTCGGCACGGTGACGATCAAACGATCCCCGGCATTGGTGATGGTTATCCCGTCATTGGCCAGCTGCTGACGCAGTTCTGCCGCCTGCCGGTCCAGCTGATTGCCGATGACACCGCCACCAGCAGCCCCGATGGCGCCGCCAGCCAATGCGCCGAGCAGCGGATCGGAATCGTTCGCAATCGCGCCTACCCCGGCCCCGATCAGACCACCAATGATCGCACCTTGCTTGGCGTTCTGGTTGGGATCGGCGGGCAGGTTCAGCGTGCCGGGGTCCGTGCAGGCTCCTAGTACCAAAACCGAACTCAGCCCGGCTGCAACAAAAAACTTGGAAATCGTCATGGATTCAACCTTCTGCTCTGGCTCCCGTTTTTCTGCCGGGGGCCACGTTCTTTGCCCTACTGTATCGCTCCGGTTGGCTCCGGGCTCAAGCAACAATCGGGTGAATTCGGCAGTTCCCCGCCGTTCAGTGGGTTTGCACAGGATCATCCCAATGGTTCTGTTCCTGCCAGATCGCGCGCAAAGGCTGGCCTTGTCCGCAAAAATGATCCTCGGTCAGATCGCAGGCCCAGATGCGATCCGTTCGAAAATGGCGGAACCCGTTTCGCAGCTCGCACCAGGCGGCCAGCATAGTGCATTCGATGTGATAGATCAGCGCAACGGGTCGCACCGTGCGTTCGGTCCGCTCGCCGTCGGAATTGACATAGGTGATGCGAATCTTGCGCTCGGCCCGGATCGCCTCACGGTAATTCACGACCGGAACGCAACCTTTCGCCGGGTCGTCAGCGGGCGCCCCCCAAGGTGCAACCTGCAACCAGTCGGCAGGTGCGCGCAAGGCTTCGATTTTGCGGCACACCCTGTCTGCAGCCTGCTGCAAGGTGCTGTCCCCGGTACGGGCGAGCATCGACAGGCCGACCCAAAGCGCCTCGACCTCTTCGGC
Source organism: Ruegeria sp. AH3 (assembly GCF_056536265.1). NCBI lineage: Bacteria > Pseudomonadati > Pseudomonadota > Alphaproteobacteria > Rhodobacterales > Roseobacteraceae > Ruegeria > Ruegeria sp. AH3. The sequence continues at coordinate 3,306,566 of NZ_JBQFJL010000001.1, read as the reverse complement.
GTCGAAGTTCAATGGCGGCAGGTCATAGCCACGCCGCATCAGATAGCCGACGCCTGCCTCACCCTCAATCGGCGTGCGCTGAGCCTGAAGCGCGGCGATATCGCGATAAACCGTCCTTACTGAGACTTCGAGCTTTTCCGCCAGCGACTCAGCCGTAACGGGAGCATTGGCAGCGCGTAGAATCTGGATAATTTCAAACAGTCGTGTGGAACGGCGCATCGGTGTCTCCGGTTCGATCTGCTGACATCCTAGCACAGCCCCCTGACAATGTGGTGTCAGGAGTGATCGGCAATGGTGAGGTCAAAGGAAAGGAGACCCATCATGCCAAGCCGAGACCATCACGTCCTGATGACCCTGAAACTGGACCGCTGGACACAAGACCATACTCTGCGCGGGTTCGAGATCGAACGCGAGATCATGGCCACCCGCCAGCCCTGCGCACCCAGGCAGCGCGCACGGCGATTTCCCCTGAGTAATCTCAAGGTGTTCTGGACCCGTACGGCCTAGAAGTCCGCCTTGGCGCGAAATTTCATCGCCACCCCGCCTTCGGGGTTTTTCAGGCGCAACTCCTCCGAATGCAGCATCAGGCGCGGGAAGTCCCGCGCCGGGCCTTCGGCATAGAAAGGATCACCCAATATCGGATGACCCAGCGCCAACATATGCACGCGCAGCTGATGCGAGCGCCCGGTTTTCGGAAACAGTCGCACGCGCGTTGTCTCGCCTTCATACTTGATTACGCGCCAATCGGTGACCGCGGGTTTTCCGGTCTCGTGACATACCATCTGACGTGGGCGATTGGGCCAATCGACGATCAGTGGCAGATCAACGGTGCCAGTTTTGGATTCAACCTGCCCCCAGACCCGCGCGACGTAGGTTTTACGAGTCTGGCGGTTTTCGAATTGCAGCCCCAGGTGCCGTTGCGCGTTCGGCGTCTGGGCAAAAACCATCACACCCGATGTATCCCGATCCAGCCGATGCACCAGCAAGGCCTGCGGAAACGCCGCCTGCACACGCGTCAGTAGACAATCGGCCAAATGCGCCCCACGGCCCGGCACTGACAGCAGGCCCGAGGGCTTGTTCACGACAATCAACTGCGCATCTTCATACAGCACGTCCAGAGGCGTCTGCGGGGGATCATAGGTCTCGCTCATGCGCGCCTGCCTATCCCAGCATGCGACCTCCCGCAACGTCGCCCTTGCGTGGTGCGGCATGGTTCAGTCACTCTTGCACCAACCGAGAGGAGACCCCATGCACCCCACGATCGAACGCATGCAAGAGGTTGTCGCGAAAGGCGATGAGAACCTGATCCATGAATTGCTGGCCGAAGATGTGCGGTTTTCTCCGCCAACCTATTACAGCACCTGGACCGGTCGCGCACCGGTTGCCGCCGTATTAGGTCACGTGGGTCAGGTGTTCTCAAACTTCCGCTATCGCCGGATTATGGGCGATGGTAAGGACTGGGCGCTGGAGTTCCAATGCAAAGTGGGTGAACTTGACGCTGTTGGCGTCGATCTGATCACCCTGAATGATGACGGCTTGATTCAGGAGTTCGAAGTCGTCATGCGCCCATACAAAACCATCGGCGCCCTACGTGAGGCGATGATGGCACGCGTAATGAAGGACGTCCGATTCCTGGAATTCAAGAACGCCCTGAGCTGACCATGCCATTGGCTGCCGATCAGTTTCTGCGCGTACCTCTGCTGCCTGTTCTGGCTCTGCAGGGGCTTTCGGTTCGACGCAACGCGCAATTGCTGCCCGAACCCAGTGGACCACGCGAAGGGCGCGAAGGACGAGGCCCTCGCCTGCGTCTGCTCATTACCGGTGACAGCTCGGCCGCCGGTGTGGGCGCGGGCACACAACATCAGGCGCTCTCGGGTCAGTTGGCCAGCCGTCTGGCGCGGCACTACTCGGTCGAATGGCAGCTGGAGGCGACGACTGGGCATACCACACAAGACACCATTCATCGTCTCAGCAAACTCGACCAGCAGTTTGATGTGGTGGTCACCGCCCTTGGCGTGAACGATGTCACGCGCGCTGTCTCGCTTGGGCAATTCGAATCGCGGCAAACGGATCTAATGAGCCTTCTCACAAATGGGCTGGGCGCGCGAACAGTGATCATGACGGCAGTACCTCAGATGAACCGCTTTCCCGCTCTGCCCCAACCTCTGGCATGGGTTCTGGGGCAGCAGGCCAAACGCTTGGACCAGGGGTTGCAGCGGGTGGCCTCTCGGTTCCCCCAAGTGCGGCATCTGACGTTGGACCTGCCAGACGACCCGGCGCTCGCCGCCCCGGACGGTTATCATCCCAGCCCGAAGGCCTATACATTATGGGCCGCAGAGGCGACGCGTCTGATCACTCAGGCCTGAGATCGTATCTGTCGGATCATCGGAATCGAATACACAACCAGCCCGGCCCAGATCAGCGGGAAGGCGATCATCCGGGCGCTGTCGATCTGTTCTCCAAACAGGGTGACGGCAGTGATAAAGATCATCGTGGGCGCAATGTATTGCAAGACGCCCATCGTGGACAGACGCACCAGCTTGGCCCCGTTGGCGTAGACCAGCAAGGGTACTGCGGTCACAATGCCCGCCCCCGCCAGCATCATCGTGTCGGACACCGCTGTGCCGAAATGCCCCGTACCCGTTGCGCCCAGCCAGGTCACATAGGCCAAGGCCGGAATCAGCAGGATCAAGACCTCCAGCAGAAATCCCTGATTGGGCCCGATTGGGAGCGAACGCTTGAAAAAAGCATAAAATCCCCAGCTCACCATCAGCCCCAACGCGGCCCAAGGAAGAGTTCCGGCCTGAACCACCAGCACCAGTACGCCCAACGCGGCCAGACCAACGGCCAGCATCTGCGTCTTGTTCAGCGGCTCACGCAGCAGAACGGCCCCCAACGCGATGCTGAACAGCGGGTTGATGTAATACCCCAAGGCCGCATCCAAAGCGTTCCCCGAGGAAATCGCCCACACGTAAATTGCCCAGTTCACAGAAATCAACGCTGCGGTCAGTGCCGCCATGCCCAACATCTGTGGATTGCGCAGCGCGGCCTTCAGGTCAGCTGTCCGGCCCAAGACAACGAGCAACAAGCCTGCCACCGGCACCGACCAGATGATCCGATGCGCCACAATTTCCACGGGCCCGACATGCGCCATGGCCTTCATGTACAGAGGAAGAAATCCCCACAAGACATACGCGGTTACAGCAAGGATCAAACCCTTGGGTGTGTCCGCATTCCGACCAGAAACGTCACGCGAAGTCATTTGGTTCTCCGAGAGGCAACAACCTTGTCTAGAACAAGCCAGCGTTTCAGAAAACACTCTATTCTGTTGGGCGCGCCATCACGGTTTCTGATGGTTCGACAACTCCCGGGATTTCGAGTTTCAAGGATTTTTGCGAGGCTCTGCCTCGCGCTCCGAGATATTTGGGGCCAGATGAAGTTGGGATCGCCTGCTTCATCTGGCTAAAAATATCTCGTGGGAGTCGCGGCTTGCCGCGGCGGGGGCAGAGCCCCCTGCCCTGTATCAGACTTTCACCCGTTCTGACTTGGGGTCGTACATCGGCTTCAACGAAACCTCAGCTTGAACTTTTACACCGCAGACATCGATTTCGTATGTCGATGCAAGAACATCTGCCGCGCTTTCACCATCGCATGGGACATAGCCTATGCCAACTGCGCCACCCAGCGTATGACCGTAATTCCCCGAGCTCAGATAACCGACATATTCACCATCTCTGACGATGGGTTCATTGTGGAACAACAAAGGCGCCGGATCGGTCAGACGGAACTGCACCAATCGGTTCTTTGGCCCGCTTTCCTTGCGTGTGATTACGGCTTCGCGACCGATGAAATCGCTGCCCTTGTCCACCTTGACCGCGAAACCTAACCCTGCATCGACGACATGGTCCTCGCAGGTGATGTCGTGACCGAAATGGCGGAAACCTTTCTCGATCCGGCAGCTGTCCATCATGTGCATGCCACAAAGCTTCAGACCCATGTCCTGCCCCGCTTCATGCAAGGTTTCAAACACATGACCCGCCATGTCCGAAGAAACATAGATCTCCCACCCGAGCTCACCCACATAGGTCACCCGGTGCGCACGAGCGAGGCCCATGCCGATCTCAATCTCCTGGGCAGTGCCAAACGGGTTCGTCGCGTTTGAGAAATCGTTTGGCGAGACTTTCTGAAGCAAAGCGCGCGCATTCGGACCCATGACGGCCAGAACACCCTCGCCCGCGGTCACATCCGTGATCACCACGTTGAAACCACCGGCATGACGCTGCATCCAGATTTGATCAGCCAATCGGGTGGCGGCCGGTGTGACAACCAGATACGCTGTTTCGGTCAGGCGGGTGACTGTTACGTCGGCCTCGATCCCACCATTGCGGTTCAGGAACTGAGTGTAGACGATCTTGCCAGCTGGAACCGAATAATCCCCACCACCGATATAGTTCATGAACTTCTCGGCATCGGGGCCTTCGACGCGGATCTTGCCGAAGGAGGACATGTCATACATGCCCACATTCTCGCGCACGGCCTTGTGCTCGGCGGCGGAGTTCTCGAACCAGTTCTGGCGTTTCCAGCTGTATTGGTATTCGCGCTCCTGCCCTTCATTCGCGAACCAATTGGCACGTTCCCATCCCGCCAATTCACCAAAAACCGCACATTGTTCTTTGAGGTGATGATGGAACGGGGTACGTCGCACACCACGCGCGGTGGCCTTCTGGCGATAGGGGTAGTGGTCGGCATAAAGCAGACCCAGCGTTTCTTTCGAGCGCTCAAAGAGGTACTGCTTATTGCCCTGGAACGGCTGCATACGGCTGATGTCAACATCGCCCAGATCAAACGGTTTCTCGCCGCTATCCATCCATTCGGCCAGCGCCATACCTGCGCCGCCCGCGGACTGAATGCCGATTGAGTTGAACCCCGCCGCGACCCAGTAATTATCCATCTCGGGCGCAAGCCCCAGATGATAGGCGTCGTCCGGCGTGAAGGATTCAGGGCCGTTGAAGAAGGTATGAATCCCGGCCTCTGCTAACATTGGCATCCGGTTGACAGCTGCTTCGAGGATGGGTTCGAAATGATCAAAATCCTCGGGCAGCTGATCGAATTCGAAGCTGTCGGGGATGCCATTCATCGCCCAGGGTTTGGCATTTGGTTCAAATGCGCCCAGCAGAATTTTCCCCGCATCTTCCTTGTAATAGGCGCACTCGTCCGGCACACGCAGGACCGGCAATTGGGTCAGCCCGTCAATGCCCTCGGTGACGATGTAGAAATGTTCGCAGGCATGAAGCGGGACATTCACGCCCGCCATGCGGCCAACCTCGTGGCCCCACATACCCGCACAGTTCACCACCATGTCGCATTCGATATGCCCCGACGCGCTGCCGTCATCAGCGACCCAGTCCACACCCGTAACCGAGCGGCCTTGCTTGACGATATCAGTAACCTTCACGCGTTCCTTGACGATGCCGCCGCGCTGGCGCGCGCCCTTTGCCAATGCCAGCGCGATGTTGGCCGGGTCACCCTGCCCGTCCAACGGCAGGTAGACGGCGCCTTTGACGTCCTCGACATTCAGATGCGGATACATCTCTTTGACGCGTTCGTTCGAAATCTCCTCAACCTCGACCCCGAAGGCGCGGGCCATGGCGGCCTGGCGATAGATTTCTTCCTTGCGTTCTTCGGTCAGGGCGACGGTAATCGAGCCGCAGCGTTTGAACCCAGTGGCGACACCGGTTTCCTCTTCCAGCGATCCGTAGAGTTCCTGGCTGTACTTGGCCAATTTGGTCATGTTCGCTGTTGCTCGCAGCTGCGCGATCAGGCCAGCTGCGTGCCAGGTGGTACCGCTGGTCAGCTGTTTGCGTTCAAGCAGAACGACGTCTTTCCAACCTTTCTTGGTCAGGTGATGCGCGACCGAACATCCAATGACGCCGCCGCCGATAATGACCACGCGGGCCTTGTTGGGAAGATCAACCATTTGGGTGCCTTTTCCTGTCTTTCAAAGTTACGTGTCAGACGATCCGGTGACCGGCGTCGTTAAGCTGTTGCGCGAGGGCGGCGATGTGATCGGGGCCAACTTCACAGCAACCGCCTATGATCGTGGCGCCTTGACCGACCCAGCCCATTGCGTGTTTTGCATAGGCCGCAGGCCCCAGATCGGTGCGCTGCTCCAGCGCGTCTACTGTGGGGGCCTCTTCGAGAAAACCGTCCGTTATACCGGTGAACCCGTTGGCGTAAGCGCCAAACGGCAGTCCCATCGGGGCGAGTATGTCCAGCGCGGCGGGGATGGCTTCGGGGCGCGAGCAGTTGATCAACACCGCTTCGGGTCGGAACCGGGTAAGCAGGGGCGCGACGTCCTCAAGCGCCTCACCCGAACGCAAGCGCGTGCCATCGTCATCCTTGACTGAGAAGGCGATCCAGATGGGTTTTCCGTGACCTTCGACGCCTCGCAATGCGCCTTCGGCTTCCTGAACCGACGATACGGTCTCGATCAGAAACAGATCGACGCGGTCGGCCATCATCGCAGCCAGTTCTCCGAACTTCTCTGCCGCATCTTCGGGGTCCGGGTTCAGATCGGGGCGATAGGTGGCCAAGAGCGGGCCCAGAGAACCGGCGATACGCCCACCGTTTCTGGCGCGCGCCTGTTCGGCTTCGGATAGGGCGGCATCGATCAGGGCCTGCAGTTGATCCTCGATCCCTTCGCGCACAAGGCGCGAGCGATGAATGGCATATGTATTGGTGGTCGCGACCGTGGCACCGGCGCGAAAATACGCGTCGTGCACTTCAGCCAGAATCTCGGGCTTGTCGATCATCACCCGCGTCGACCAAAGCGGCGTGGGTCTGTCGCCACTGCGCTTGACCAGTTCCTGCCCGATTGAGCCATCCAGAAGTGTGATGTCAGCCATATTCCGTTGTCCTCATGGGATAAGCACCAGTTTTCCCGGCAGTGTTTTCGACTGAAAATCCTCTTGCGCCCGGGCGATGTCTTTCAGCGCGTATGTCTTTGAGATCAGCGGCTTGATCCGGCCCGCATTCATCAAATCAACCAGACGACCAAAGACCTCGAACGCCTGATGGGTGCAGCCGTGGATCGTTATGTCGCGCAGGTAGATGTCGCGGAGATCGGCCTCAACGATGGGTCCGGCGATGGCACCCGACACAGCATAGTGGCCACCGGGTTTCAGCGCCAGGATCAGACCGGGCCATGCAGGGCCGCCCACGACATCGATCACCACATCGAAGGTGTCTTTGGGCAGGGGTGCTTGCCGGTCGAACGTGCCCACGGCTCCTTGCTCTTTGACAACATCTGCTTTCATGAGACTGGTCAAGCCATAGACACTCGCGCCTCTGATCGCGGCCAGTTGCACAGCGGCAAGACCAACACCGCCTGACGCGCCTGTGATCAAAACCTTATGGCCCGCTGCCACACCCGCGCGGGTCAGCAGGTTTTCCGCCGTGCCAAAGGCACACGGGATGGCCGCAATTTCGACGTCAGTCAGCGGCGAGGGCGTGACGTCATAAAGATCGGCCGCCTCGACCAAACAATATTGCGCAAAGGCTCCGTCAACTTCGGAGCCGAGCGCGATGAACCCGGTTGGATTGCCGGGGCTGGGGCGTGGCAGATTGATGGGGCAGGTGACGCGTTGGCCGGATTGAAACCCGGTCTCTGGATCCGCCAGTTCGACAATGCCGCAAAGATCACCGCCCTGAATGCGGGGGAACTGCAAAGCTCCGCCCCAGCCCCCGGCCTCGACATTCTGATCGACCGCGTCGGTTGCGCCGGTCACGTCCGAGGAATACCAGCCAATGCGTGTGTTGATATCCGTGTTGTTTACCCCAGCAGCCGCAACCCGGACCAGCACCTGCCCGGGTCCGGGCGTTGGCACGGGGATATCCTCGCGCCATTCCAGCGCCTCTGGCCCGCCGTGGCGGGTCAGATAGACACCTTGCATGACGCTGGGGACACCCACAGGTCAGGCCCGCAGCCGTTCGTTGGCCGGATCCCAGAGGGGTTGATCCTCTTGCACAACAGCGGGGTATTTCTGGCCGTAGATTTCGACCTCCAACGCTGTACCCGGGTTCGCCAGGTCGGTCTTGATCATGCCCAGCGCGATAGACTTGCCAACGCGATAACCCCACGCGCCCGAGGTCGTTTCGCCCACGATCTCGCCATTGTGCCAGATGCAGGACATGTAGGGCGCGTCGCAGACACCCGCGTCAACGGTCAGGGTCACGAAGGATTTCTTCACGCCCTGCTGCTTTTCATTCTGGATCGCGGCCTTGCCAGGGAAGTCTTGCGGTTTGTCCAGCTTGACGAAGCGCTCCAATCCGCCTTCCAGCAACGAATAGTCGGTCGACAGATCGCCCTTCCAAGCCCGGTATCCCTTTTCGATACGCAGGGAGTTCAAGGCGTACATGCCGAACGGCTTGGCACCAGCATCAATGATCGCGTCATAGATCGCAGGCATATCTTCGTTCAGAGCATGGACTTCCCAACCCAGCTCTCCGGCGAAGGAGACGCGGATCAGATGGGCGGGTCGCCCGGCCACGGTTGCCGCCTGATGGGTCAACCACCCCAACGAGAGATCGGCATCGGTCAGACCCGACAGAACCTCACGCGCATTGGGGCCGGTGACGATCAGCGTGTCACGGGTCGTGGTGACGTCCTCGACGCTGACACCGGCGGGCATCGCTGCCATCAGAATATCACGGTCATGCCATTGGGCGGTGGCGGCGGTGATCATGACGAACGCGTCCTCGTCCAGTCGCAGGCAGGACATCTCGGTCAGGATGCGGCCCCGGTCGTCGGAGATATAGACCAGATTGATGCGCCCAACCTTGGGCAGGCCACCGGTGACAAGGCCACGCAGCGCCTCGGCCGCACCTTCACCTTTAACCATGAAACGCGAGAATCCCGGCAAGTCCAGCACGCCGCAATGGTCACGTACGGCCTCGCATTCCTCCTTGATCCGCTGTTCCCATGGTCCGGAGCGACCCCATGTATGCGTCGCGTCCAGCGACGTATCATCGCCCGGTTTCGCGAACCAGTTGGCCCGTTCCCAACCGTTATAGGCACCCATCACGCCGCCCAGTTCCTTGACCTTCTCATGAACGGGCGAGAGTTTCTTGTCGCGTGCCGCAGGCCATTCGTGATGCGGGAAGTGCATGGCATATTCGTTGCCATAAACCTCCATGCCTTTTTGGTTGCAGTAATCCTGATCGGTGTAGTCGGTATAGCGACGCGGATCGACGGCCCACATATCCCACTCGGTTGCGCCATCGACGATCCATTCAGCAAGCACCTTGCCCGCGCCACCGCCTTGCGCGATGCCAAAGGTGAAGGTGTGCGCCTCGAACGCATTCTTCACACCGGGCATCGGGCCGATCAGAGGCAGGCCGTCCGGCGCGTAGGGAATCGGGCCGTTGATCACGCGGCCAACGCCTGAAGTTGCCATCAGAGGTACCCGTTCCATCGCGTCGGTAACGATGTCCTCGATCCGGTCCAGATCGTCATTCCAAAGCTGGAAGCTGAAATCCTCGGGCATCGGGTCGTCCTCGGTCATCCAGTGGCCCTTGCAGTTGGGCTCATAGGGGCCGAGGTTGAAACCGTTCTTCTCCTGCCGCAGGTAGTAGGAGATATCCACATCACGCAGCAGAGGCAGCTTGCCACCATTTTCCTTGGACCACGCCTCGATCTCGGGGACCTCGTCGGTCAGCAGGTACTGGTGGCTCATCACCATCGCAGGCACAGTGCGCCCGCCATAGGGCTTGAACCATTCACCGACGCGCTGCGCATAATAACCTGCGGCATTGACCACATAGTCACAGGCGATATCGCCCTTCTCGGTGTGAACGGTCCATGTGCCATCGTCGTGCTGGGTCACGTCTGTCGCCGGGCAGAAGCGGATGATCTTTTGCCCCATGTCGCGCGCACCCTTAGCCAGAGCCTGCGTCAACTGTGCCGGATCAATGTCGCCATCGGTCGGATCGTACAGAACGCCTTCAAGATCATGGGTTTCAAGGAAGGGGTACCGCTCCTTGGCTTCTTCGGGTGTCCACATCTCCATCGGGATACCCTGGTAGCGGCCCATGGACATGGCGCGCTCGAATTCCTGCATCCGCTCTTTGCTATGCGCCAGGCGGATCGAACCCGAGACGTGGTAGTTCATCGGATAATCGACCTCATCCGCCAGACGCGAATACAGCTCGGTCGAATAGCGCTGCATGTTCATGATCGCCCATGAGGTCGAGAAAGTCGGCACGTTACCCGCTGCGTGCCATGTGGACCCGGCCGTCAGTTCGTTCTTTTCCAGCAGAACGCAATCGGTCCAGCCCTTCTTGGCCAGATGATAAAGGGATGAACAGCCGACAACGCCGCCGCCGATGATGACCACACGGGCCTTGGTTGGAAAATCACTCATGCGCTTGGTTCCCTGTTAGTGTGCCCGCTGGGGCAAATCGTCCTGAATGTCGTAGTAATCGCCCTTGTCGGCGACGAAGATGTGCTGGGCGAGCTTCAAGCCGGTGGGTTCGTCCAACGAGCCCACGGAGATCGCGATCGTGTCCTCATCGTTGTGCTGCCAGAAGAGGAACGAGCCGCACGCGCTGCAAAAGCCGCGCTTGGCGATGTCAGAAGCGCGATACCAGCCCAATGTCTCGCTGCTGGTAAAGCTAAGATTATCCTGATGCGTCACGGTCGAGGCCCACAGATGCCCCGACTGCTTGCGGCATTGTCCGCAATGACACGCGTTGGGCGGGGTGAGGTCGCTGTCAATCGTGAACGCAACCTTGCCGCAGAGGCAGGATCCTTTGTGCATACCATTACCCCCTAGCTGCGGGCGTTGTGCTGGTCCCCAGCAACACGCCGTAGATGATGAAACAGGTCGCCATCACGCGGCGGACCCAGATATTGAACACAGCCCCCAGAGCCGCCCTCCCCATCAGAGCGCCCAGCAAGGTAAAACCGGTGTAGCTGAGCGTCGTGATAACCAGAGCGGTTGGCATGATGATCGACATTTGCTGCCAGATCGGCACCTCGGGCTGCACGAATTGCGAAAAGGCGGCGAGGTATCCGGCCACGCTTTTGGGATTGATCGTGGCCACGGCCAGAGCGTGCAGATAGACATGCCGGGCGGGTCGTTCCGAGGCCGGGGCCGGCTTGGAGGCATTCATCCACCCGCGTATCCCCATCCAGATCAGAAACCCGGCACCGATCAGTTTGGCGACGAAGAAGCCGGTCGGCGACGCGGCAATCAGGGCAGTGATGCCCAGTGCCGACAGGATCAGAAACACGCTCGCTTGGGTCAGAATCGCCAGAACGCCCAGTATGGCTTTCGGAAAGGGCAGGCTCATCCCGTTCGAGATGCAGTTCACCGCATTCGGTCCTGGTGTGGTCACGAACACCACCCAGAACAGCGCGAATATGGTCCATGCCTCGAAACTCATCAGTACACCGGCGGGGCGATAACCCAGACGGCTACGGCTGGCTCGTCATAGGGGTTGGACCAAAGATGGCGTTCATTGCGGATGCGGAAGCTGTCCCCGGGACCGACCGTGAACGAACGATCACCAATCGTCAGGTCCAGTTTTCCGGACAGGATATAGCCCACCTCTTGCGTCGGACGCAGGGTAGGTGTTTTCAGACGGGATCCGGGTTGGAACGTTGAATGGACGACTTCAAAGTCATCGGTCAGATCGGGTGAGAGCAGTTCCTCGATCAGACCTTCCTCACCGGATCCCATCTTCCGACGGGACCCCGCGCGAACGATGAGGCCCTGTTCGTCAGCAGGGGCAGCAGATTGGCCAAACAGCATCGACATGGGGACGTTGAGACAATCCGCAATCTGCCTCAGGTCCGAGATTGTCGGCTCGGACAAGTCCCGCTCGACCTGACTGAGCCATCCGACAGAACGGTCCAGACGCGTCGCTATGTCAGTCAGGGTCCAGCCGCGCGCCTTGCGGAGGGCACGCAGATCAGCGCCAAGTGTGGCGCTATGTGAGGCCTGACTGTTCAAAGGACGCTCTCGCTGTTGGTGAAATTTTCTCTCGTATTTTCACGATGCGCCGAATCGGTGAAATTTCCAAGCATTTTTTCACTTGGGGTCACAGGCGCGATTGGCTATGCACGGTTCATGTGGATAGCAGTGCTGTATCTATGGGCGATCAACGCTCTGACTTTGCTGGCTTTTGGCTGGGATAAGCTGAATGCGCGACGGCGAAAAAAGCGCGTCCCGGAAAAGCGCCTGTTATGGCTTGCCACGCTCGGAGGCAGCCCCGGCGCTTTATTGGGGCGCTGGATATTCAGTCACAAAACCCGCAAACGGCGATTCTCGATCTGGCTTTACGCGATTGTCGGGGTTCAGGTGGCGTTGGGCTACCTGCTCCTCTCATACGACTTGATCGGGATGCTGCAATCGCATTAACGCGCAAAAACCGAATCCAGAATGGAAGACAGCGCCGCGGCGTCTTCATCTCGGAACGCATCCGGCTGGTCGCTGTCGATGTCAAACACCGCGATCACATGCCCCGTGACATCGCGCACCGGCAAAACCAACTCTGACCGGGTTGTTGAAGCACAGGCGATATGCCCGGGAAAAGCATCGACATCCGGCACCAGCTGTACCTCTCCGGTCCGCGCGGCTGCACCGCAAACTCCGCGTGCAAACGGAATCACAAGGCAGCCGTGGCCTCCCTGATAGGGTCCGATTTTCAGCAACTCCGGCTCAGTTACACGGTAGAATCCGGTCCAGTCAAAGCGGTCATCGGAATGATGCACCTCGCAAGCCACTGTCGCCATCAGCGCGACCTGATCGGTCTCACCTTCGGTCAGTGCGGCGATGGTTTTGGCGAGCGTGTCGTAGTCTGCGGTCATAGGTCTTGCTTTGCGGGTTTAAGTTTGAGGGGGCAATGCCCCCTCGTGAGGTATTTCCAAACGGACAAAGGGTCAAACACGTTCTATCGCGATAGCCGTACCCTCGCCGCCGCCAATGCAGATGGCCGCAACCCCGCGTTTCAGGTTCCGCTTTTCCAGCGCATTCAGCAGCGTGACCATGATCCGGGCACCTGAAGCACCGATGGGGTGACCCAGCGCACAAGCGCCCCCGTTCACATTCACCTTGTCTCGGGGCAGGCCCATTTCGTGCATGAAAGCCATGGGGACGACAGCAAAGGCTTCGTTAACCTCCCACAGATCCACATCGTCCTTGGCCCAGCCGATCCGTTCCAGCAACTTTTGCGTAGCAGGAACCGGAGCGGTGGTGAACAGACCCGGAGCCTGCGCGTGGCTGGCATGGCCGAGAATGCGCGCGCGGACCGTCAGGCCCTGCGCCTCTGCCACATCGGCAGACGCCAGCACCAGCGCGGCCGCCCCGTCAGAAATTGACGAGGAATTGGCGGCCGTCACCGTACCGTCCTTACGAAATGCAGGTTTGAGCGTGGGAATCTTCTCGGGCCGCGCCGATTTCGGCTGTTCATCCGCATCCAGCGTAACTGCGCCCTTGCGGGTCTGGATCGTGACCGAAGTGATCTCACCATCGAAGGCGTTGGTGTCCTGCGCTGTCAGGGCATTCGACAGCGATTGCAGCGCGTATTCATCCTGTGCCTCGCGGGTGAACTGATAGGATTCAGCACAATCTTCGGCGAAAGTGCCCATCAGGCGACCTTTGTCATAGGCGTCCTCAAGCCCGTCGAGGAACATGTGATCAACGACCTGCCCATGCCCGATGCGTGCGCCGCTGCGCATTTTCGGCAGCAGGTAGGGGGCGTTCGTCATGCTCTCCATCCCGCCCGCAACCATCGTATCGGCATGGCCCAGCGCGATCTGATCGAACGCCATCATTGCGGCCTTCATCCCTGAGCCGCACATCTTGTTCAAAGTCGTGGCAGGCACCTCTTCGCCCAAACCGGCTGCAAATCCTGCCTGGCGTGCGGGCGCTTGACCCTGACCCGCAGGCAGAACGCAACCCATCAGGACCTCGTCCACCGTATCGGCGCCTGCCCCTTGCAAAGCAGCCTTGATTGCGGCGCCGCCCAAATCCGCAGCCGGGACGCCATCGAACATGCCCTGAAACCCGCCCATCGGCGTACGCGCGGCCCCTGCGATCACTACTTCCCTCATTTGACGCCTCCTCATGCTTTCCCGCCCTTGGATACCGAATGGTAAGAATTCCCGTCTAGCGTATTTCTACGATCTAATTGCAATGCGAAGGGCGGTTGACCATGGGGCTGAGCAGCAGCACGACCGGCAATACACAGGTAATATCAGTTCATTGCGACCGGATTGACGCAGCAATGGCAATTCAGTTCAAGGAAGACATGCGTGCGCAGACCCAGACAGGCGCATCGCGGGTTGTGTTGGATCTGTCCTCGGTCGAATTCATCGATTCCAGTGGTCTGGGGGCAATCGTGGCCTCGATGAAACAGCTTGGCCATGGGCGGCGGCTGGATCTGGCGGGCCTGCATCCGATTGTCGAAAAAGTATTCCGACTGACCCGCATGGACACCGTCTTTCGCCTATTTGCATCATTGGAAGACGCAATCGCCACTGGCGCCGACTGACCGGTAGGAGGGGACAGCGTGGCCTCTGAGCGCGAACAGGACTGTCTGGACCTGAGTTTTCCGGCAACCGAGATACAGGCTAGCAGGGGTATCGCTATGCTCAGCAAACAGCTGGCCGCATATGGGCTTCCTGCCAACAAAGCGGATGACGTCAAAATCGCGTTGGCCGAGGCGATCAACAACGTAGTCGAGCATGCCTATGCCGGAATTGCCCCTGCCGATATTCAGGTTGATTGCCGTCTTTGTAAAAAGCAGCTGGTTATCCGAATTCGAGATACCGGCAAACCCTTGCCCGATCTGCAGCCGCCTGAGGCAACACCGGCCTCAGTCAAAACTTCGCTGCAAAACCTGCCCGAAGGGGGGTTTGGTTGGTTCCTGATTCACCAACTTGCCAGCGAAATTCACTATGAGCGGACAGATGGCAGCAACGTGCTGCTCTTGCGTTTCGATTTCGCCGATGCGCCATAATAAGCGCCAAATGGTCACAATAACGCCGTGATCGAACCATTGTTGCGCCGCAAACAAAGGACATACACAAAGGGTAGCTCAGATAGCTTCCCTCGGCGCCTAGCGTCACAGCCCCCACCCAGTGAACGGCGCCGAGGACCTCCTCCCTCCAACAGCAATGGACAGTTTTCGACCAAGTGTCGTGCAATGTTCCTATGATGGTGCCGGTATTTCGCAGCGCGTTCCGTCGAAATGTGGGTCAACGCATTTTTGATTCAGATCGGGCATGAAGTGCTCTAGTCTCTGCACGTTTGCAGAAGGAAAGAACCATGCACGATTTTCACAAGGCTGGCCGCTCGGAAGTTCTGGCGACCGAAGGAATGTGCGCAACATCCCATCCGCTGGCAGCCAAAACCGCCTTGGACGTTCTGCAGAGGGGCGGAAACGCCATGGATGCCGCCATGGCCGGAGCGGTACTGCTGGGGATTTGCGAACCCCAGATGACGGGTTTAGGGGGCGATTGCTTTGTCTTGTACAACAGAGCCGGTGAAAACACTGTTCGGGCAATGAACGGATCAGGCCGTGCGCCCGCCCAGGCGGACGCACAAGGCCTGCGTGATCAGGGCCTGGATACGGTCCCGCTGGATAGCCCGGATGCGGTGACACTGCCCTGCGCGGTCGATGCTTTTTGTCGGCTGGCCCAGACCGAGGGGCGCCTGGGACTTGATGCGATCCTGCAACCTGCAATTCACTACGCCGAAATCGGCGTACCGGTGGCCCCACGCGTGGCGTTTGACTGGAAGAACGCGGCTACAACTTTGCAGGGTGTGGCGCGTCAGCACTATCTGGCAGACGGTAAACCGTTGAAGATTGGGCAAATATTTCGTGCGTCGGGCCAGGCGGAAGTGCTGCGCCGCGTTGCCGCGCACGGGCGTGAGGCCTTCTATTCTGGCGAGGTCGCAGATGACATGTTGACCGCCCTGACCAACCTCGGTGGTGTTCACACCGCTCAGGATTTCGAAGCGGTTCAAAGCGAAGACGCGACACCGGTCAGCGGCACATATGGTGATCTCGAACTCTTTGAGCATCCGCCGAATGGACAGGGCGCGACAGCGATCTTGTTGCTGAACATTCTGAAGCATTTCGATCTATCGGCCCTCGATCCTGGTAGCGCCGCGCGTATTCATATCGAAGCCGAGGCGAGCAAACTGGCTTATGATGCGCGCAACCGATTTATCGCCGATCCCGATCATACGGCCCGGATGGAACATTTTCTGGTCCCGGAAACGGCAGCAAAACTTGCAGCGCTGATCAAGTTGGACAGCGCAATGCCCGCCGCTGCACCGCTGACGGAAAATGTGCACAAGGACACTGTCTATATCACCGTGGTCGACCGCGACCGCATGGCGGTTTCGCTAATCTACTCGATTTACCATGGCTTCGGCTCGGGCATCGCGTCTGAGAAGTTCGGTATTCTGCTGCAAAACCGCGGCGCGGGCTTTACGCTCACCCCCGGTCACCCCAATGAACTGGGCGGCGGAAAACGCCCCATGCACACGATTATCCCGGGCATGTTGCGGAAGAACGATCAGATCCTCATGCCTTTCGGTGTGATGGGCGGCGCCTATCAACCGACCGGTCACGCGAGATTGGTGTCGAACCTGCTGGATTATGATCTGGAACTTCAGGCCGCCATAGACATGCCACGCGCCTTTGCGGACGGCGGCGTCCTGAAACTTGAACGCGGTTATTCAGACGAAGTAAGGCAACAATTGGCCGATCTTGGCCACATTATCGAAACTCCGGAAACCCCGCTTGGTGGGGCGCAAGCCATTCGAATCTCAGAGACCGGAGTTCTGGAGGGGGCCAGCGACCCGCGCAAAGACGGATGCGCGCTTGGCTACTAGGCCAGGCAGCTTTGTTGCGAAAATCAGTTCAACTGGAAATGCAGTGGATATGATCCGTCCTGAAACGGTCCGAACATATTGGGGATATCGGGGTGGTCCACGGGCTCCCCGGATTGGTCCTCAACCAAATTTTGTTCTGAAACATAAGCCACATAGAAGGATTGGTCGTTCTCAGCCAGCAGATGGTAGAACGGCTGATCCTTCAACGGACGGCTGTCTTCCGGGATGGCCTGATACCATTCCTCAGAGTTGGAAAACTCCGGATCGACATCAAAAATCACCCCTCGAAAAGGGTGTCTACGGTGTCGGACCACCTGTCCCAGGCGGTACTTGGCGTGTGTCTTTAGCATTGTTTCAGCCCCCAAAGAGGTTAGTACATCTTTTCCGGCGGAAATGCCAATCATTGAACTGAAATTCGGGGAAACAGTTTGTGAACCTTCTACTAACAGTGTTCGAAATCGTGGCCCCGGTGTTCTTATTGTCGGGCATTGGATTCACCTGGGTAAAGCTGGGTTTTGAGTATCGGCTGCAATTCGTCACGCGCCTCGCCGTGACACTGGCAGTACCCAGTCTGATCTTCGTGGCCCTCATGCAAACCGACATCCCAGGGGGCGAACTGACACTCTTTACGCTCGCGGCTATCGCCTCGCATGTGGCTTTGGCAGTTGTGTTTTGGATCTTCGTCCGGGTCACGGGAATGGAGCAGCGGACCTATCTGGCCCCACTCATCTTCGGCAATACCGGCAATCTTGGCTTACCCCTCTGCATCTTTGCCTTTGGTCAGGCCGGGCTGGGCTATGCGGTGATCTTTCTCGCCGTTACCGCGTTGTTTTCCTTCACCTATGGCATCTATCTGGTCGCCGGACGCGGCGCTTTTGGCAAGGTCCTGCGCGAGCCCATGGTCTGGGCCACGCTGCTTGGCGCTCTGTTCTTGTGGCGTGGGTGGGAAACGCCGCTATTCCTGACCAACACACTGGATCTGCTGGGACAAATGGCAATCCCGATGATGCTGATCACCGTGGGCGTCGCCATCGCGCGGCTGACGACACAGAAACTGGCGCAGGCGATCTGGCTCTCGCTGCTCAAACTGGCGGTCTGTTTCGGACTTGGTTGGATCATCGCCGTCGGTTTCGATCTGGGACCGGTGGCCTTCGGCGTGCTGGTTTTGCAAATGTGTACGCCCGTCGCAGTGACCTCATACCTGCTGGCCGAACGGTTTGAGGCAGACTCCGACGCGGTTGCAGGCATGGTCATGGTCTCTACCGTGTTGTCCGTCGCAGCACTGCCAATAATTCTTGCTATTATTCTGTAGCGAATGTGATTTCCTCAGGGCTCAATCTGCGCTAGAATAAAGAAAAAAGGCACGAGGCACATGAGCAGAATTCTTTTCGTACTCTTCGGGGTGCTGCTTTTGGCATCCTGTGGCGGCGGGTCGAAGCAACCGCCAAGCAGACTGAATGACGCGTGCAGCATTGCGCGCGAAAAGCCCGACTATATCAAGGCCTTCAAAAGCACCGAACGCAAATGGGGTGTTCCCGTTCACGTTCAGATGGCCACGATTTATCAGGAAAGCCGCTATCGTCACGATGCGCGCACGCCGCACAAATATGTACTGGGCGTGATCCCGATGGGCCGTCAAAGCAGCGCTTACGGCTATGGTCAGGCGCTAGATGGCACTTGGGAGCAATACCAACGCGAAACCGGCAAGCGCCGAGCCAAGCGGGATCGCATACGCGATGCGTCGGATTTCATCGGCTGGTATATGAACAAAAGCTATGAACGCAACGGCATCCATCCCAGCGATACGCGCAACCAGTATCTGGCCTATCACGAAGGTCATACCGGATTTGCGCGCGGCAGCTATAACAGCAAGTCGTGGCTGCTGAATGTGGCGAACGATGTTGATGCCCGCGCGCAACTGTATCAGGCGCAACTGGCCAATTGCCGCTATTGAACCTGTCGGGTCAGCGATCGCCTGACCCGATACGGGTTTTCTTGGAGAACACGCTCTGATCGAGGGTTCCACCCTCGGTCAATGGCCCCAGCAGGACAGTCGTTTGGCTGCCTGCATTGTCATGAATCACCCATTTCCGCAGCTCAACCGGGTCTGAGGTAAACATCAGCTCGATCCGACCGCTGTCCGGGTTCTTCGGATCCTGCGCAGTCACGACCGTAGCGGTGCCGTCAAAGTCGTGACCGACGACCATATTGGCCTGCGACAGGTTCACATTCCGCGCCAGCACCAAGGACAGGGGCGTGCGTTTCAGCGGGTATTGCTCGGGCGGTTGGTTCGATTTCGGGTCGAATATCTGCACCGTTCCGGCTCGCGCCAGCACCACCGCGCTGTTGGGCGGATCATATTCGAAGCGCATCTTGCCCGGGCGCTGCAGCCACAGCTTACCGGTGCTAAGTGAACCGTCATCATTCACCTGCGTGAACGTGGTCTGAACCGTTTTCATCTGGTTCAGATAGTTGGATATCTGTGACAGCGGCAGCTTTTCAGCCGCCCAAGCGGCGGGCGCAGCCAGTGTCAGAGCAAGGGCAAAAGCAATCTGTTTCATGAGACCCAGATAAGCGTTCTGCCCTTGTTATTAAATATCCTACTGCTCAGGAACGAGGATTTCGCGTTTGCCCACGTGATTTGCCCCAGAAACAACACCTTCGTCTTCCATTTGCTCAACAAGCCGCGCGGCTTTGTTGTAGCCAATGGCGAGTTTCCGCTGAATGTAAGAGGTGGAGCATTTGCGATCCTTGATCACAATCGCCACCGCCTGATCATACAGGGCGTCTTCTCCGTTGGTATTGCCGCCCGTATTCAGGCCCAGAACGGCGTCGATATTGTCAGCTTTTTCCTCGGCAGGGCCATCGACCACGCCGCTCATGTAATCCGGCGGGCCGAACTGTTTCAGATGGTTGACGATTTCCTCGACCTCTTCATCCGAGACAAAGGGCCCGTGGCAACGGGTGATCTTGGCACCACCCGCCATGTAAAGCATATCGCCCTGCCCCAGCAGTTGCTCGGCACCCATCTCACCCAGAATGGTGCGGCTGTCGACCTTCGAGGTCACCTGGAACGAGATCCGGGTGGGGAAGTTTGCCTTGATCGTTCCGGTGATCACATCGACCGAGGGGCGCTGTGTGGCCATGATCAGGTGAATACCCGAGGCCCGCGCCATCTGCGCCAGACGTTGGATGCAGGCTTCGATTTCTTTGCCGGCGACCATCATCAGGTCAGCCATCTCATCGACGATGACAACGATATAGGGCATCGACTCGGGTGCAAATTCTTCTGTCTCGAACATCGGCTCACCGGTTTCATCGTCGAACCCGGTCTGGACCGTGCGGCTGAACATCTCGCCCTTGGCCAGCGCGTCCTTCACGCGACCGTTGTAGCCTGCGATATTACGCACGCCCATTTTGGACATCTTGCGATAGCGATCCTCCATCTCGCCGACCACCCATTTCAAGGCGACAACCGCCTTTTTCGGGTCGGTCACAACAGGCGACAGCAAATGCGGAATGCCGTCATAAACAGACAGCTCCAGCATCTTGGGATCGATCATGATCAGGCGGCATTCATCTGGCGTCAACTTATACAGCAGCGACAGGATCATCGTGTTGATCGCAACAGATTTACCCGAACCAGTCGTACCGGCAATCAGCAGGTGAGGCATCTTGGCCAGGTTCGCCACAACGGACTCACCGCCGATATCCTTGCCCAGCGCCAGAGGCAGCGCATGATTGCCATCGCCGAAATCGCGGCTGGCGAGGATTTCGCGCAGCACCACCATCTCGCGGTTCTCATTCGGCAATTCGATACCGATGACCGAGCGGCCCGGCAGGGTCGAAACCCGCGCCGACAGCGCCGACATCGAGCGTGCGATATCATCGGCCAGACCGATCACACGGCTGGCTTTCAGACCCGGAGCAGGCTCCAGTTCATACATGGTAACAACGGGACCGGGACGAACGCTGACGATCTCGCCCTTGACGCCGTAGTCGTCCAACACGTTTTCCAGCATCCGGGCATTTTCCTCCAGCGCCTCATCACTCAGGTGATGGCGCTGAATGCTGGCCGGGTTGGACAGCAGACCCAGTGGGGGTAGCTCAAAATCGCTGTGCTTTTCCTCAAATGACAAGGTCGGCTGCGCCTCGGCCTGTGCCCGGCGCGATGGCGGGGGTGCGCGGCGCACTGGCTGTGCCACAACCGGCTTGCGCGGTTCAGCAACAGGGATTTTTACTGTCTGACGCGACTGCGGCGCGGGCTCTTCAAACACGGCCTCGTCGTCATAATCCGGCTCGTCCACATAAGCCTGCTGCGCTTGCCAATCGGTCTCATCCGCCGCGCTCAACGGCGGCTCGACCGGCAATGCTGCTGAGGTTATGGGTGGTTCCGGCGGAAGCTCATCCACGGGTCCGGCATTCAGGATCAGCGGATCGGGCCCACGCCCGCGCCCCTTGGTCAGCGGCAGGCTCGGATCAGGCTCAGGTGCCATCTGCCCTGCGGCCACTTTACGGTTGCGCACAGCGGCAGAGATCTTTGACCGGATGCGGTCCTCTTTAGGCATATCGTAGTAGCCCTCAACCGCGACGGGATCGATCAGTTCGGGCTCGGGCATCGGATCGGGACGACGGATCAGCGACGGCATCCGCGCTAGCAGACCCAACTTTGCTTCAGGCTCGGGTGTCTCCAGTTCGGGCTCTTCAAAAATCGGGTCGGCATAGGCCAGATCATCGTCAAACTCTGCCTGCACCGGCACGGCACGTTCCGCCCGACGCTCAGCCCATTGCGCGCGACGATCACGCGCCGCCTGCGCCGTGACCGAGGCCCCACGCCCCAAAGCGTTCATCAACAGGTCATAGGCCATGACAAGACCCAGCAAGAAAGCACGGAAGCCCTTGCGCACATCCGCTTTGGTAAAGCCCAGCACAAACACACCCAGCGCCAACATGCCCACCGCCATGGCAAGCGACATCAACTTGACCAGAAAATGCGACGAGATCGGCAGCAGCGTCAGCAAAGCACCCATCACCGTGTCACCAAACAGACCACCTAGCCCGTAGCTGTGCGTCGCACGCCATTCAGCACCCGGGACCAGCGTGGCGGCATAGACCGCCAGAACGGCGATCCAGATCGGAGCGAATATCAGGCGGGCAATCGCACGCTCTTCCCCGAAATGACCGGCAAAGCGCACGCCCCATGTAGCCAGTACCAGCGCCACGCCAAAGCTGCCCCAGCCCACAATCATGAACAAAGGTGCGGCGATCGAGGCGCCCACACGTCCCATCCAGTTCTGCACCGGCGCATCGGTCGACACCATCCAGTTTGGATCATCCGGCGTATAGGACCAGACCATCGCAGCAGCAGCCATGCCGAGCAGGATCAGAGCGATCCCGATCAGTTCCTTACTGCGCCGCTCGATGGCGGCTTGCGTGGTGCTGTCCAGTAACGGGTCGCGGTTGCGCGCGTTCAATGATGCCATTTTGCCCTCGTACCTCACGAATAGATGCAGTCGCGGAGCGTGATCAGCCCGCGCTTCATCTCTGTTTTTGGGGCCACCATGGCGACCCGGATAAATTGCTCGCCCGGGTTTTGCACCGGATCACCTTGAGAAAGATATGCACCCGGCAGAACCCTGACACCGGTTTCCTGCCAGAGCTTCAATGCAGTTTCTTCGCCGTTTTCGACGGGTAGCCACAGGAAGAACCCTGCCTCGGGCGGCATATAGCCTTGCACGCCTGCAAAGACTTCATCTGCAATGGCGTATTTTTCCTGATAGAGCGCGCGGTTTTCCTGCACATGTACCTCGTCCGCCCAAACCTTGGCGGCAGCGGCCTGCAACGGTGCGGGCAAGGGGGCACCCGCATAGCTGCGCAACAGTTTGACACGGCTGATCGTCTCAGGCCCGCCCGCGATAAGGCCGGACCGCAATCCGGCCAGATTTGATCGCTTGGACAGTGAGTTGAACAGCGTAACCCGCTCGGGATCAGCGTCCAGTTCCTGCGCAACGGTCAGCGCGCCCACCGGGGCGGTGTCGCGGTAAATCTCGGAGTAACATTCATCCGCAAAGATGCGGAAATCGTACTTCTCGGCCAATTGGATCAACTCAGCCCAATAATCGCGCGAGGCGACCGCCCCCTGAGGGTTCGCGGGTGAACAGATGTAGGCAACGGCGGTGCGGTTCAGCACCTCTTCGGGCAGGCCTGCATAGTCAGGCAAATGGCCGGTCGCAGCGGTTGCAGGTACAAAATAGGGCTGCGCGCCGACCGAAATCGAGGCGACCATGTAAACCTGATAAAACGGGTTCGGGCACAGGATGATTGGCTGCTGTCCGTTCTTCTGCTCGGGGCACAACGCCATTGCGGCATTGTACAGACCCTCGCGCGTGCCGTTCAGTGCCATCACATTGGCATCTGCATCCATCGACACGCCATAGCGGCGGTTGACCCAGCCCGCGATTGCAGCGCGCAGCGCGGGCGAGCCTTCGTTCGGGGGATAGCCCTGAAACCCCGCGGCATTTTCCATGATCACATCGGTCACCCAGGACGGGAAATCGTGCTTGGGCTCGCCAATGGTCATGTGAACGACGTCACCGCCCGGCTGATGGTGATCCAACAGAGCGCGCAGACGCGGGAATGCATATTCCGGTAGGTTCGAAAACCGCTCGGGGAAATTCATAATACTGCCTCAATTTCGGGGTCATTTTGCGCCCCGTTTCCTGGCAGATTACAGATCGGGGCACCCCTCGTCCAGACAAAGAGGTTCCGAATCAGGGGATTGTGGCATTCAGGTCAAAGCGCTTTCAGCCGCTGATCCGAGCCGCAGCAAGGCCTCTTCCGACCCCGGATAGCCCAGCATCATCAACCCGCAACCGGGTGTTCCCGTGGGCAGGGTCAGCGCCGCGAGCCCCATCAGATTGCCGATCCTTGTGTTGCGCAAGGCCAATAGATTCTCGGTGACATAGTAGTCATGATCATTCATCAGCCGATCCAGATTGGGCGGCAGGATCGGTGCCGTCGGGGCGAGTACGGCGTCAAATCCGGCAGTTGCCATGTCCCAAGCTTGTCGGCAGGCGGTTAGTTTCGACCAGGCGGCCACGTAATCGGGGCCGGTATAGGCTTTGCCCATGCGGAACCGTTCAAGGATTTCGGGATACATCGCATCGGGGTTCGCTTCGATCACATCGCACCACAGGCCATAGGCTTCGGTCGTATAGAGCACACCTGACAAGCTCATTGCGTTGTTCAGCTCTGGCACCTCAAGCGGGACAATCTCAGCCCCCGCTTCTTTCAGGCGTGCCAGAGCCTCATCGTAAGCCTTGGCCGGGGCCTCGCGCAGATCGTCCTTCGCCACGTTCTGTAGGTCGGCAAAGCGGCGGCCTTTCAGAGACGCACCGCGCAGGTCTGCCGGTACGGTCCCCTCAAGTGCGGCAAGCATATGTGCGGCATCCTCAACCGATCGCGTCAAAGGTCCGACCGTATCGAACTTCAAGCACAGCGGTACAACGCCTTCAAGGCTCACGCGCCCGGCTGTGGTTTTAAGCCCTACCAGGTCATTCCACGCTGAAGGGATCCGCACAGATCCACCGGTGTCAGACCCAATACCACAGGCCGCAAGCCCCCACGCGACCGAGGCCCCTGCCCCCGAAGACGATCCGCCCGGCACCGCATCTTCGTCATTCACGCAAGGCGGTGTGGCCGTCACTGGATTGAGACCCAGGCCCGAGAAGGCCAGCTCACTCATATGCGTTTTGCCCAGACAAACCGTGCCCATCGCGGTCGCATTGCGCAGCACCTGCGCATCCGCCTCGGGCACACGGCCTTTCAGCAAGGCCGAACCGGCCTCAGTTCCTGCACCGGCGGTGTCAAACAGGTCTTTCCAACTGATCGGAACACCATCCAGCAGAGACCGACGCAGGCCGAGTTTGGTCCGCTCTTGCGCTGCTTGGGCCTCGGCGCGAGCGCGGTCATGTGTGACGCGGGCATAAATGCGATCGCGATGTGGATGGGTATCGATGGCGCTCAGATAGGTCTCGGTCAGTTCAACCGGACCGATCTGCCCCATTCCGATGCCACGGCCCAAATCACATGCCGTCATGGTCAGCCAGTCTTGCATCCTGCCCCTCCCGAGTTTGCCCGTGTCCGGACGGTAGCGACAGGACCGCACATGGACAATCCCGAAAGGGCGCGCATATTGCAGCACATGGAACACAGATCCGACATCCTGATCGTTGGCGGCGGCCTGAACGGCCCCGCCCTTGCGCTGGCGCTGGCCCAGACCGGGCATTCAGTCACTGTTGTTGATGCTCTGGCCGAAAAAGTGCGCAAGAACGCGACCTTTGACGGGCGCGCATATGCGCTGGCGCTGGCCTCGCAACGTCTGCTCGACGCGATAGGCGTATGGGAAAAAGTGGAAGAGCACGCCCAGCCGATGCTGGAGATCAAGGTCACCGACGGTCATGCCGGTGCTGGTCCTTCCCCGTTCTTCATGCATTTCGATCATGCCGAGATCGAAGAAGGCCCTATGGGCTATATGGTCGAAGATCGCCACTTGCGGCGGGCTTTTCTGGAGGCCATGGCCGTACAAGACGGAATCACCGAGATCAGCGGCAAAACGGTCGTGTCCCAGGATATCTCGGCGAATGGGGCAACGCTGACGCTGGACGACGGGTCCACGCTGTCGGGTAGTATTCTGGTCGGCTGCGATGGCCGCCGCAGCGGCACCGCTATGCGCGCCGGGATCAAGCGAACCGGCTGGGATTATGGCCAGACCGCTCTGGTTTGCGCCATTGAGCACGAGCTGCCGCATCACGGTATAGCCCATCAGCTCTTCATGCCCCCCGGGCCATTGGCGATTTTACCGTTGACCGGCAACCGCAGCTCCATCGTGTGGAGCGAACGCACTGAGACGGCCGAGCAGATCAACGCGTTGTCCGAAGCAGACTACCTGCAGGTCCTGCGCCCGCGCTTCGGTGATTTCCTTGGCGATATCCGCCTGCAGGGCGACCGGTTCACCTATCCGCTGAACCTGACTATCGCCAATTCCTTCATCTCGGACCGGCTGGCCTTGGTCGGAGACGCCGCCCACGGCATGCACCCGATCGCCGGGCAGGGTCTGAATGCCGGTCTGCGTGATGTGGGTGCCCTGGCCGAGGTTCTGACCCTTGCAGGCCGACGTGGCGAGGATATCGGATCAACGCTGGTGCTGGAGCGCTATCAGGAGTGGCGCCGCTTTGACACTGCCGCGCTTGCGATGGCGACAGATGTGTTCAACAAGCTATTTTCGAACGACAATCCGCTGCTTCGGATCGGTCGGGATATCGGTATGGGCATCGTCGGCTCTCTGCCCGGGTTGCGCCGTGGTTTCGTGCGCGAGGCTGCGGGCCTGACCGGTGATCTGCCCAAGCTGCTGCAAGGGCGTCCGATTTAATCCAGCTCTCTCGCCTCATCCGCCAGCATCACCGGGATGCCGTTGCGGATAGGGAAGGCCAGACCGGCGGCTTTGGACACGAGTTCCTGCCGCTCGGCGTCGTAGTGCAGGGTCGTATGGGTCTGCGGGCAAATCAGCGCCTCTAACATGTGGCGGTCAAAGGCGTGTTCGGGTGCGCTCATTGCAGTTTTTCCTCATTCGATCCGCCGCGCATGGCGAATTCAATCAATGTCACCAAGGTCTCGCGCCGCGTGCGCAAACAAGGCGCCTCAAGCAGGGCCTGTTTCTCCTCGGGGTCGAATTCCAGCATCATCGACAGAGAATTGACCAGAAGCTCATCATCGGCGTCCTTCATCGTGTCCCAATCGGTCGACAACTGACGGGACGAGAAGAATCGCTCCAACAGCCTCAGGAACCGGTTTCGATCAAAGCGGTCATCCACTTCGGCCTTGCCTAGGTCACGGTCAAATCCATCCCATGATACCGAAGCGCGACGATAAGGGGTGAAACTATCTAGCTCCGCCCTGACCCGAAACCGCGATATACCGGTTAACGTGATCAGATACCTGCCATCTTCAGTCTCTGAGAACTGCGTGACGCGACCGGCGCAGCCGATCTGATGCAGCTTGGTTTCATCCCCCTGACAGGTGTTCGGCTGCACCATCCCGATCAACCGCTCAGGCGTCTTCAGCGCGTCATCCAGCATCTGCAGATAACGCGGCTCGAAAACATGCAGCGGCAGACGGGAGCGTGGCAACAGCAACGCTCCGGGCAGAGGAAACACAGATATGGTTTCCGGCAGATCAGCGGGATGCATCATACAGTCGAGTGTAGCCCTGATCAGATTTTAGGCAAATATCATCGAGCTGAGCTTACGCCGCCCGTTCAGCACAATCGGATCGTTGGGCTTGAGCGCATCGAAGATCGTGAAGAGTTGGGCCTTGGCCGCACCCTCATTCCACTCGCGATCACGGCGGAACAATTCGAGCAGTTGGGCGACCGCGTCTTCAACATCACCATTGGCGTGCAGGGCCTGCGCCAGATCGAACCGGGCTTGATGGTTGTCGGGTTCCGCCTCAACCATTGCCGTCAGTTCGCCCACCGGACCCGCATCTGCGGCCTGCTTGGCCAATTCCAGCTGCGCATGCGCCGCCTCAACTTCGGGCGAGGTCGAAATCTCGGCCGGAGCACCATTGAGGATCGCCTCGGCCTGATCCAGATCGCCCAGCGCGATATGAGCACGCACCAGCCCGCCATAGGCTGCAGCGTGGTTGGGGTCTTCGCCCAGAATTGCCGCGAAGGTTTGCGCCGCATCCACTGCGGCCCCTTCGGTCAGCATCTCTTCGGCGGCCTGAACCGCATCATCCAACTGACCACCGGGGCTTTCGCCACCTGCAGCTTCGATTACGCGATCGATGAAAGCCTTGATCTCGGACCCGGGCAAAGCACCCTGAAACCCGTCGACCGGCTGGCCCTTGTAGAACGCATAGACAGTCGGGATCGATTGGATACGCAGTTGGCCGGCGATCATCTGCGCCTCATCCACGTTGATCTTGACCATCTTGACCGCGCCTTTGGCGGCCGTCACAGCCTCCTCCAGCGCGGGACCCAGCGTTTTGCAGGGGCCGCACCAGGGGGCCCAGAAATCAACGATGATCGGCATCTCTTGCGAGGCTTCGACCACATCGGCCATGAAGGTGGCCTCGGTCCCGTCCTTGATCAGATCGGTGGCATCAGAGCTGGCTGCGCCGTTCAGAAGGTCCATGGCAATTACTCTCTGGTTCGTATTTGCGCCCTATATGCAGCCGCGCGGGTCAGAAACCAAGGGCTGAGTCGGGCGTTTTTGCATCAATCAGACGTCGAATGTCGCAAAAACCGGCGCGTGATCGCTGGGTTTCTCCCATCCGCGCGCATCGCGCAGAATCCGGCTGGAGTGGCCCGCGTTCGAGATATCGGGCGTGGCCCAGACGTGATCCAGCCTGCGCCCTTTGTCCGCCGCATCCCAATCACGCGCGCGATAGGACCACCAGCTGTAAAGCTGACCTTCGGGGATATCCTGCCGGGTGATATCGACCCATCCGCCCGCATCTTGTGTCTCAGCCAGCGTTTCAACTTCAATCGGCGTGTGCGACACCACCTTGAGCAGTTGTTTATGCGACCACACATCGTCTTCGCGCGGGGCGATGTTCAGATCGCCGACCAGAATGGATTTCTGCGGCTTTTCGGCGTTGAACCAATCCCGCATGTCGGTGAGGTAATCCAGCTTCTGGCCGAATTTTTCGTTCACTTCGCGGTCGGGAACATCCCCACCCGCAGGGACATAGAAATTGTGAATCGTCACACCATTCTCCAGCCGCCCCGCAATGTGACGCGCATGGCCGAGACCGGCGAAGTCCTTGTCGCCAACCTCTTCCATCGGCAGACGCGAAAGAATGGCGACCCCATTATAACCTTTCTGCCCCCGCGCAATCATGTGGGTGTAGCCAAGCTTGGCGAACCCATCGGTCGGGATCTTGTCTACGGGCGACTTACATTCTTGCAAGCACAGCACATCCGGGGCCTCTTCTTCCAACAATTTCAGCACGATAGGCTCACGCAGACGGACAGAGTTGATATTCCAGGTAGCAAGAGTGAAGGGCATATCAAGGGGTTCCTTTATCTCGATTTGCGCAGGTTAGCGCGCGACTGAGTAGGGTGCCATCGGAAAAAGCGAGTTATGTCTGCTGAATCATCGTACGGGTGGGAAGCGAGTTCTTATCCGGCATCCATTCGGAATTTTTTGAAGGTCGCCCCATCATACTCAAATTCACCAACAAACTGCGCGCCCAACCGTGCCAGGGCTCCCAAGTGTTGCCGCGATAGCGGTAGAAGAAACGTCACAAATGGAATACGCGGATCCGACACCGCATATTCAATTGCCAGACGCGTGATCCGCGCGCCAAGTCCAAATGACTCGGGCTTTAGAACCAGCCCATAGTCCCATTCGTCGCCTTCCTTTTGAAATCCACCCCAGCCAACATAGTTTCCGTTTTGCAATATTGCCCAGTGTCCAAGGCCGTCACGCGCCCAACACTCTTCCTTGACCTGGACGAAATGATCCACAGCCGCCCGGTTCCAGGTGCCCTTTAACAGGGGCAAATGTTCAGCCAACCGAGGGTCAGACATGTGCGAAAGTATGTCTTCCGGATCAACCTCGGACAGGCGCGTGAAGGTTATCTTCATCTTAGACTCTGATCGTGATCGCATTCCTGAATTCAGGCAATCAAACAGCTGTGCACTAAAAAAAGCCGGGCCATCAGGCCCGGCAGTCCAACAGGGAGGTACATGTCATAACCCGGACATGCACGGGTTGGGAGTAAACTAATTATGCCTCAAGAGTATCACTTTGATCCAAGTCAATCCACAAAGATCAAGAGACCAGACGATATCCACCCGATTCTGTGACCAAAAGGCGCGCATTTGACGGATCGGGCTCGATCTTCTGACGCAGGCGATAAATGTGGGTTTCCAGCGTATGGGTCGTGACACCCGCGTTGTAACCCCAGACCTCATGCAGCAATACATCGCGCGCCACAACGCCATCGGTCGAACGATAGAGGAACTTGAGGATGTTCGTCTCTTTCTCGGTCAGGCGGATTTTGCGATCATTCTCGGTCATCAGCATCTTCATGGCCGGTTTGAACGTGTAGGGGCCGAGGACGAAGACCGCATCTTCAGATTGCTCATGCTGGCGCAGTTGGGCACGGATGCGGGCCAGAAGAACCGGGAATTTGAACGGCTTAGGGACGTAGTCATTCGCACCGGCATCCAGGCCCAGGATAGTGTCGGCATCGCTGTCATGACCGGTCAGCATAAGGATCGGGCTTTTGACGCCCTGTTTGCGCATCAGACGGCACAGCTCGCGCCCATCGGTATCAGGCAGGCCCACGTCCAGGATGACCAGATCGTAAATCGCCTCGCGTGCACGCTCCATCGCGGATGCGCCATCGGATGCCTCGAACACATCAAAGTCTTCGGTCATCACAAGCTGTTCACTCAGCGCCTCGCGCAGGTCTTCATCGTCATCCACCAGCAGGATTTTCTTAAGCTGTGCCATTTCCGGTCCTCCTAAGCCTTTTCCACCACTTGCGCATAGAAGATGCAATCAGCAAGATTTGCTGCAATCGTTTCACGCCCTCGTGTCTGACGCGGAGGAAATGTTTCACATTCCCCGGTGATCAGGGTAGGAAAAAAGCCAGATCGTTACAGGGTAACATACATGAGTCTCTTTCCTGACATTACCGAACTGCTCGCACGTGCGCGGGCCGATCTGCGCATGGGCGTGCCCGTCGTGCTGACGGATGATAGCGGATATAGCGTTCTGGCCCTGGCAACAGAGACTCTTAGCCCGCAGCGCCTGGCCGACCTGCGTGGTTTGGGAGGAGAGCCTGTCATTGCCATTACCGTGCGGCGGGCTGAAACGTTGAAAGCGCGAGCCTATGACGGGGATCTCGCCAGGGTATTGATTCCGGCTGATGTCGACCTGAACTGGGTGCAAGCGGTGGCCGACCCTTCGGACGATCTGAACGCACCGATGAAAGGTCCGCTGATGACCGAGCGGCACGGCAATGCAAACCTGCACCGCATCGCCATCGCGTTGGCTAAGTCGGCACATTTGCTGCCCGCTGCCGTCGTTTTGTCCATTGATGATGGACGCGCATTTGCCGTGACCCACGGCCTGACCTGCATCGATCACACGCGCGCAGCACCCCACCTTGCTGATCGCAGCGCCCTGCACGCCGTTGTGGCTGCGCGCCTGCCCATGGAAGTGTCAGAGGCCGGTCGTCTTCACGTCTTCCGCCCCGAAGATGGCGGAGAGGAGCATTATGCCGTCGAAATCGGCCGCCCCGATCGCGACAAGCCGGTTCTGGCCCGACTGCACTCTGCCTGCTTCACCGGTGATCTGATGGGCAGCTTGAAATGTGATTGCGGTCCGCAATTGCGTGGTGCGCTGGCCCAGATGGGGGCCGAAGGCTCCGGCGTTTTGCTCTATCTCAATCAAGAAGGCCGCGGGATCGGACTAGCCAACAAAATGCGCGCCTATTTCCTTCAGGATCAAGGCTTTGACACGGTCGAGGCCAACCATCGGCTGGGCTTTGAAGATGATGAGAGAGACTTCCGTTTGGGCTCTGACATCCTAAAATCGCTTGGTTTCAACTCCGTTCGCCTGCTGACCAATAACCCGGCCAAGATCGCGATGATGGAACGGACGGGCATCGCTGTCACCGAACGCGTACCTCTGAAAGTGGGCGAAACTGATCATAATCGCGGATATCTGGCAACCAAAGCGGCCAAATCGGGCCATCTGCTGTGACGCCCGATGATCTTGTCCTGACCCCGCGCGGTATCCGGTTTGCGGGGCGTGTCTTTCCCTGCGCCATTGGCAAGGGCGGGTTAAGCGCTGCCAAACGCGAAGGCGACGGGGCGACCCCCGTTGGCACGCATCGTATTGTCGGATTGCTCTACCGCGCCGACCGTATCACCCGCCCCGCTTCATGGGCGCGACCGATTGGGCCGCGTGATCTGTGGTCGGACGATAGCAAGGACAGCTCCTACAACCATCTTGTCCGGGCACCCTACCCATTTAGCCATGAAAAGCTGCGCCGTGCCGATCCGCTCTATGATCTGGTTCTGATCACCGACTGGAACTGGCCGAATGCAATTCCCGGGCATGGCTCGGCCATATTCCTGCATCAATGGCGTCGCCCGCGCTTTCCGACTGAAGGTTGCATTGCCTTTCGCCGCGATCACCTAAGATGGATTGCACGACAAATCGCGCCCGGAACGCGCCTGATCATTCCTGAGGTTTGATCCGTTCACCAAAGATGGCCGAACCAACTCGCACGTGAGTCGCACCCAGTGCGATGGCGGATTCAAAATCGCCACTCATGCCCATCGAGAGGCCTTCCAAACCGTTGCGTTCAGCAATCTTTGCCAATAGCGCAAAGTGCAACGCCGGCTCCTCGTCAACCGGAGGCAAGCACATTAGCCCGCGTACCGGCAGGTCCAACGCACGGCACTCTGACACAAACGCATCGGCATCGGCGGGCAGGATTCCGGCCTTCTGCTCCTCTTCTCCAGTATTGACCTGAATGAACAGTTCTGGGCAAGCGCCGATCTCTTGCGCCAGCCGGGCCAGAGTTTTCGCCAGT
Source organism: Ruegeria sp. AH3 (assembly GCF_056536265.1). Lineage (NCBI taxonomy): Bacteria > Pseudomonadati > Pseudomonadota > Alphaproteobacteria > Rhodobacterales > Roseobacteraceae > Ruegeria > Ruegeria sp. AH3. The sequence goes on along the minus strand of NZ_JBQFJL010000001.1, from coordinate 3,274,035 downwards.
TTTGGACGATCGACCGAATGGATGGCGTCACAAAGCTCCATCGCTTGTCGCGCCTTGTTGGTCTGCAGTGGGCCAATCAGATGGAGTTCAATACCTGTGAACTTTTCGCGAAATGCAGGCCACTTTCCTGCCGCTTCCTGTACTCGATTTTCGCCAAAGCAACGATGACCCTGAGTCAGAACCGCCTCGACCCGCTCATTGGGCTGCACCTTGGACACTGCGATCAGTCGAACCGACCCCTGGGCACGTCCGGCGGCAGCTTCAGCTTTGGCGATGCGGTCGGAGATTTCTTGCAGCGACATGGGGCCTCTCGTTTTCATGGTAGCCGCAGAGAAACACCATGTGAGCACAAAAGAAAAGGGCAGGTCCTAAGACCTGCCCTTAAACTCTGGTGATTTAAATCAACTTAGAAGTTGAAGTTAACACCGAAGTCTGCGCGGGTTTGACCGTCTGCGTCACCAACTTTGGTGCGGCCCAGGCCACCTTTCAGCGATACGCCGCCACCCAGATCGTGGATGAAACCAAGACCGTACTGCTGGGTGTCGCCATCAGCCGAACCGTCGCCGTAAGCAGCCAGCAGGGTGGTTGCTGCGCCCAGGTTGTAGGCCAGCGAGAAGCCCCATGCGGTGCCGTCGGTTTCTTCACCTGCGTCGTTGAGCGGTGTGTCCGAATCGTCGGCTACAAACAGGGTACCGTTGAAGTCGCCGAAGTCTGCGCCCAGAGTCAGGACCAGCAGGCTCGGGTCAGAACCGCCACCAGCAGCGTCGGTCTGACCGTAGGCCAGAGCAGCTGTGATGTTGTTGAAGGTGTAGGTCGCGCTCAGATCCCAGGAATCTGCACCGCCCAGAGCGGCGTTGCCGTTCAGGGTCGAGTTCTGGTCATAAGACGCGCCAAAGGCGAAGTCACCAACGGCGTACTGGAAGAATACAGCGTTTGCACCTGCGCCGGTCGACGAGAACGACAGGAATTCATAGTCAACACCGGCGTACTGACCGATGAAGAATTCCAAGCCAGGCTCGTTACCGTAGTAGTTGGCCAGGTTGTCGATTGCGCCCGAAACGTTGCCTGCGTCAACGCGCAGACCGCCATAGATCGCCGAGAAACGTGCGCCGCTCAGCGAAGCAGAACCTGCCTCACCGGTACCCGCGTCTTCGTCAGCCTGCAGACGAACACGAGCCGAGAACTCAACGCCGCCGTCGGTTTCTGCGGTACCGTCGATGTTCAGACGGAAGCGCGAAACCAGGATGGTGTCGTCGATGTTGTCGTTGGTGGTCGAACGATCTTCCAGGTAGCCGATACCAAAACGACCGTAGCCGCTGAATTTAACGTCAGCTGCTGCAACGCTTGCCGTCGCGATCAGCGCGGTCGTTGCAAAGAGAACTTTTTTCATCTTGTTTCCCTCGGTTTCAAAGATTTTTCTACTCGACACATGCAAAGCACGCGTCTCAGCACGGTCACCGTTTCGCTTTTTTTGCCCCCTTTGCGCAAGCTTGGCATAAACGTCTTGCTGTCATTCGGCCCAAATTGGTGCAAGGATGCCACAGTCAAAATTCCGGCAAATCACGTCACCCGCTCACGCCCATATGTAAAGAATAGGCTTGTTGCTGCACGGGTCCTTGTCTAGGAGTATCACCCGACAGTGCAAAACAAGTGATACGGGACCTTTTGACGATGCGCATGCTGACGATTCTGGGTTTGACCATAGGGATGGCCACCGTCTCGGCCTGCGGAGGAAAGCCGCCTCCGGGAAATGCTCGCATCCTCACCGCGGATGGGAGTTCGTCAGAGGAGCGTGAACTGAATGATCCGAATCGATCAACCATCTTTGATGTTTTTGGTCCCGACAATTCTGAGCAGATCACCAATGTGAACCGCTATTTGTGGTCGGCCTCGCTTGATGTTCTGAATTTCCTGCCGATTCAAGAGGTTGATCCCTTTACTGGTGTGATCGTAACCGGTTATGGCACCCCTCCGGGCGGAGGACGGCAATATCGTGCGACGGTGCATATCAGCGATCCGGCGCTTGCAGCCCGCTCTCTGTCCGTGTCCCTGCAAACAAGCGGAGGCTCTCCGGTCAGCGCAGCAACCAACCGTGCGGTCGAAGATGCGATCCTCTCTCGGGCGCGACAGCTACGGATTGCGGACAACAAGCTCTAGAAACCCGCAGAAAATCACAATATTACCACGCCGGGTTCCTACCCGGCGTTTTCATTCACGAAGGACCGCACGATGTCGCGCTATTCGGCCACCGAAATCGAAGCAAAATGGCAAGAGGCCTGGGACAAGGCCGGAATCTTCGCCGCCAACCACAAGGCGGACAAGCCGAAATACTACGTGCTTGAGATGTTCCCCTACCCGTCCGGCCGAATCCATATGGGGCATGTGCGCAACTATACGATGGGCGACGTGATCGCGCGTCATAAACTGGCGACCGGCCACAACGTGCTGCATCCGATGGGGTGGGATGCGTTCGGGATGCCCGCAGAAAACGCGGCGATGGCTATTGGCGGGCACCCCAAAGACTGGACCTATGGCAATATCGCTGACATGCGCGGGCAAATGAAGCCGCTGGGCCTGTCGATCGACTGGTCGCGCGAGTTCGCTACCTGTGACCCCGAATATTATGGCCAGCAGCAAGCGCTGTTTCTGGATATGCTCGAGGCCGGGCTGGTCTACCGCAAGAACGCCGTGGTGAACTGGGATCCGGTCGATATGACCGTTCTGGCCAATGAACAGGTGGAGAACGGGCGCGGCTGGCGCTCGGGCGCGCTGGTGGAACGGCGTGAACTGACTCAATGGTTCTTCAAAATCTCGGATTACTCCGAAGAACTGCTCGACGCGCTAGACACGCTCGACAACTGGCCCGCCAAGGTGCGCCTGATGCAGGAGAACTGGATCGGCAAGTCGCGCGGTCTGCAATTTGGCTTTGAACGCACCGATGGCGGCGAGCCCATTACTGTCTATACGACTCGCCCCGACACGCTGCTGGGCGCGTCTTTCGTCGGTATTTCACCGGACCATCCGATTGCCAAACAGCTTGAGGCCGAGAACTCAGAAGTTGCTGAGTTCGTTGCAGAATGCCGTAAGGGTGGCACCACGGAAGAGGCCATCGAGACAGCTGAAAAGCTTGGTTACGACACCGGCATCAAGGTCAAACACCCGCTGGACCCGAATTGGGAACTGCCGGTTTGGATCGCGAACTTCATCCTGATGGATTACGGCACCGGCGCGATCTTTGCCTGCCCGGCACATGACCAGCGCGACCTCGACTTCTGCCGCAAATACGGCTTGCCCGTAGTCGATACATTCTTTGCGCTGGATGATGATACGCCGGTCGACAAGATCGCCTTTGTTCCACCTAAGACGGAAAAAGTACGCTGGGTGAATCACTTTGCGGGCCTGACCGAAGCCACCGGGGATGAGGCGATCAACGCAACCGTTGATTTCGCAGAAAAGGCGGGCTGGGGCGAAGGTGTTACCAAGTACCGCCTGCGCGATTGGGGCCTCAGCCGCCAACGCTATTGGGGCTGCCCGATTCCCGTGGTGCATTGCGAAAGCTGCGGTGTGGTGCCCGAAAAGAAAGAAAACCTTCCGGTCCGCCTGCCCGACGATGTCACCTTCGACAAACCGGGCAATCCGCTGGACCGCCACCCGACCTGGCGTGACTGTGCCTGCCCGAAATGTGGTGCCCCGGCCAAGCGCGAGACCGACACGATGGACACATTCGTCGATTCGTCATGGTATTTCGCCCGTTTCACCGCCCCACGCGCCGAAACGCCGACCAATCTGGCAGAAGCTGAATACTGGATGAATGTCGACCAGTACATCGGCGGCATCGAGCACGCGATTCTGCACCTGCTTTATTCCCGCTTTTTCGCGCGGGCGATGCAGATCACCGGCCACCTGCCCAAGAAAGCCATCGAGCCTTTCGACGCGCTGTTCACCCAAGGCATGGTAACGCACGAGATTTACCAAACTCGCGATGCCAATGGCCGCCCGGTCTATCACCTGCCCGAGGATGTGACCGACGGCAAACTGGCCGACGGCACCGAGGTCGAAATTATCCCTTCGGCCAAGATGTCGAAATCCAAGAAGAATGTGGTCGATCCAGTCAGCATCATTTCTGCCTTCGGCGCAGACACAGCGCGCTGGTTCGTGCTGTCCGATTCGCCACCCGAACGTGACGTGGAATGGACAGCCTCTGGGGCCGAGGCCGCGTTCAAGCATCTCAGCCGCGTGCATCGCATCGCGTCCGAGATCGTAGAATCAGACGTACCCGCCAATGGCGAAGACGAAATCCTGCTGCGCGAGATGCACAAAGCGATCCACGATGTGTCCGGGGGCGTCGAATCCTTTGGCTTCAACGCTTCGATCGCCAAGCTTTATGCCTTCACCAACACTTTGGCGAAATCCAAGGCAGGTACCGACGCCAAGCGCCAAGCCGCCAAGACGCTGGCGCAGCTGATGTCGCCCATGACCCCGCACCTGTCCGAAGAGCTGTGGCAAATGCTGGGCGGCGAAGGTCTGGTGGCGACCGCTGCATGGCCCGTCGCGGATGAGGCGATGCTGGTCGATGACACCGTCACCCTGCCCATCCAGATCAACGGCAAGCGCCGCGCGGAAATCAGCGTTCCCAAGGATATGGCCAAGGACGAGGTTGAAAAAATCGCGCTCAGCACCGAAGCTGTGCAAAGGGCGCTGGATGGTGCCGCGCCAAAGAAAGTCATCGTAGTTCCCGGACGGATCGTGAATGTCGTCGTTTGACCGCAGAACCCTGATCTTGATGCCGTTGGCCTTAGCGGCCTGCGGCTTTGAACCGGTCTATGCACCCGGCGGATCGGGGACAGCTTTGGACGGGAAAGTGGCCGTCTCGGCCCCGAATAACGTCGACAGTTTCCTGCTGGTTCAGAATCTGGAACGTAAACTGGGCCGAAGTGCTACATCCGGCAGCGATTATGCGTTGGACGTGCAGGTGTCAACGGTCACCCGCGCCGCGTCGATCACCACGTCGAATGAAACCACGCGTTACACCATCGACGGGCGGGCCACCTATGCGCTGAAATCCAACAATACCGGTCAGATCCTTGCCTCGGGCACGGTCACCGAGTTTGTCGGGTACTCTGCCGCTGGGTCGACCGTTTCGACGCTGGCGGATGAGCGTGACGCCAAGGAACGGCTGATGGTGATCCTGTCAGATCAGATCGTCACCCGCCTTTACGCCACACCGGGCCTGATCACATGAAGCTTAGCCCGCGTGAGGCCGAGGGCTATTTCGCCAAGCCGGACGCGGACAAGGCCGGTCTGTTGATCTACGGGGCCGACGCTATGCGCGTCGCACTGAAACGGCAACAGGCTCTGGCAGCCCTTCTCGGACCCAGTGCAGAAGAAGAGATGCGCCTGAGCCGTATCCCCGGAGCCGATCTGCGCGGCGACCCCGCATTGTTGCTTGATGCGGTCAAAGCAGTTGGCTTTTTCCCCGGCCCGCGCGCGGTGTTTGTCGAGGATGCAACCGAGACCGCCGCTCCTTCGATCCTCGCTGCGCTCGAAGATTGGGCGGCAGGCGATGCCCAAATCATCGTGACCGCAGGCCAACTCAAACCAAGCTCGAAAATCCGTAAAGCGTTTGAGGCGCATCCGGCCACTTATGCTGTCGGCATCTATGACGATCCGCCCTCACGAGCCGAAGTTGAACGCATTGTCTCACGGGCCGGGCTGCAGAACATCCCGCGCGACTCGATGTCGGCGCTCAGCGAATTGGCCTTGGCGCTCAGCCCCGGTGATTTCACGCAAACCGTTGATAAATTGTCGCTTTACAAACAGGGCGATGCGTCTGAGCTGAGCATCGAGGATATCGAGGCCTGCGCCCCGCGCTCGACCGAGGCCGCTCTGGATGACGTGCTGAACGTTGTCGCCGAGGGCCGCACGGGCGAGATCGGGCCGCTGATCCGGCGGTTGCAAGCACAGGGCACCAATGGGGTCACGCTTTGCATTGGGGCGACCCGGCATTTTCGAACACTCTATACTTGCGCCGCAGACCCCGGTGGTGCGGCGCAGGGCATCGGCAAGCTGCGTCCGCCGGTCTACGGCAAACGCCGCGATCGTATCCTGCGTCAGGCACAAGGTTGGGGTGCCGCCAAGCTGCAGACGGCGCTGACAGTGCTGACCGATACCGATCTGTCCCTGCGCTCGGCCGGTCAAACTGCGCCCGCAATGGCGCTGGTTGAACGTGCTATGATCCGTTTGGCCATGCTGGCGCGGTCTCGTTGACCGCGGGTTTCGCTTGACCCGTTTCCGATGGCGGGCACACTGCCCAAAGATTGTGAACCAGCAGGATATAAGCATGTACAAGCTTTACGGCCCCGTTATGACCCGCACGTCACGGGTGGTTTGGATGTTGGAAGAAATGGGGGAACCCTATGAACTGGACCCGGTCGCCCCACGCTCGCCCGAGATTTTGGCGCTGAACCCTTCCGGCAAGGTTCCGGTGTTGGTCGATGAGGACCGCGCAATCAACGACAGCTCGGCCATCATGACCTATCTGGCAGACAAGCATGGGGTTCTGACATACCCTGCCGGAACCATCGAGCGGGCCGAACAAGATGCGTTATTCCACACAATTCTGGACGAGATAGATGCAGTTTTGTGGGTCGCGACGCGGCACAAGTTCATCCTGCCCGAAGACAAGCGTGTTCCGGCAATCCGCGACTCGATCACGTGGGAATTCGATCACAACTTTCAGCGGCTCGAAAAACGCTTCAAGGGACCGTTCCTGATGGGGGACAAGATGACCATCGCGGACATCCTTCTGATCCACTGCATGAGCTGGGCAAAAAATGCAGGTTTCCCGCTGAATTCCGAAGTTCTAAGCGCCTACGGCAAAGACATGCGCCAACGTCCGGCCTATCTGAAAATGGCCGAGATGGCGGCGACCGCTTAGCCGAGCGGGCGTGCAGTGAGATACTCAGCGGCGGCACGCCCCGCCCAACGGCCTGTGGCAAGGCAGGCGGTCAGCAGATAGCCGCCTGTCGGTGCTTCCCAGTCCAGCATTTCTCCGGCGCAGAATATTCCGGGCAGGGCTTTCAGCATTAAGCCCTCATCCAAGGCGCTGCGCGCTACACCTCCGGCGGTTGAGATCGCCTCGTCCATCGGGCGCAGGCCAGAATGTCGAACAGGCAAATGCTTCAGCGTCGCGATCCAATCTGATTGCGCCAATGGATGGCTCTTGGTCATCTCATGGAACAGGGCAATCTTTTGTGGCGGTAGGCGCAATGTGTTTTTCAACCAGTGCGATAGCGTTGCCTTGGGTTTCTTGGTTGCCAAGCGCGCTTGCAATGTCTGGGCCGTGATATCGGGCACCAGATCGATATAAAGCGGCGCGCCTTCACGCAACGCTGGCGTCAGAGAATAAAGACCGCCTCCTTCTAACCCCTTGGCTGAAATGGCAGCTTCGCCCCGGTTGGCCAGATCACCGGCTACCCAACGAACGGATTTCAGGGCAGCCCCGAAATGCGGCTGCATGTAAGGGCTCCACTCCACCGAGAGCGCCGAATTCGACGGAGCAAAGGGGACCAGATCAACGCCCTTTTCCGATAGGCCCGAGGCCCAGGCCCCGTCAGAGCCCAGCCGTGCCCAACTGGCCCCTCCCAGCGCCAGTACCGTCGCATCAGGGTTGAGGCGGCGTTCACCGTCCGGCGTTTCGAACACCAGCGCCCCCTCTTGCCACCCGACCCAGCGCCAACGGGTCCGGATCTGCACACCCACCTCATCCAGCCGCGCCAGCCAGGCACGCAACAAGGGCGAGGCTTTCATGACATTGGGAAACACGCGTCCGGTTGAGCCGGTAAACATCTCCTGCCCCAGATCCTGCGCCCAACCCCTTACAGCTTGCGCGTCAAACGCATGGATCATCGGCTGCAGCCACGCCCCAGCCTCGCCATAAGCGGTCATCAGGGTTTCGAACGGCTCATCTTTGGTCAGGTTCAGCCCTGACTTCCCTGCCATCAGGAATTTGCGCGCGACCGAAGGCTTTGCCTCTGTCACCAGCACCTGATGACCGGCGATGGCCAATTGCTCAGCCGCCATCAGCCCTGCGGGGCCTGCACCGATCACCACTGCTTGCGCCATCGCGCCCCTCTTGCCCTGCCCGCGCATCGACGCGAGATTACCCTCATGGCGAACACCGATCCGATCTGCCCGCTCTGCGACCGCCCGATCCCCGATGGGGGCGGCAGCCTGCACCATCTGATCCCAAAACTCAAAGGAGGCAAGGGCGGGCCGACTGTCTTGCTGCATCAGATCTGCCATAAAGAGGTGCACGCGACCCTGTCCGAGGCCGAACTGGCACGCAGTTTCAACTCGGTCGAGGCCCTGCGCGCGCATCCGAGGCTTGAGAAATTCCTGATCTGGGTCCGTAAACGCCCGCCCGGGTTTCGCTCCAAAGTGCCGGGCAAGCGGCGAGGGCGCTGATCAGGCGGGCAGGACCGGATCGCCGAATGCGTCTTGCTGTTCGGCCTCCAGCCCTTCGATTTCGATCCCGAGATAGTCGGGCACCGGGGCGAACTGTGCCCCCGCGATGTGCTGAAACTCAAGCGTCGTATACGGGCGTTTCCACAGCCATTCGCGGTTCTCCACGGCCCACAGATCGGGGTTGGGTGGGGTTTCATCGGTGAACGCGTAGAAATGCAGATCGAACCCGTAGGGCGCAACATCCTGCATCGACAGCAAGCACATCCCCAGTTTGCGGCAAAAGGCATCTTCGGCGACGATATCGCCCGTCCTCAGGGTGATCTGACCGATACAGGCCCCGGCAAACGGGGCCTCCGCATTTGCAATTCCGTCTGGCCGCTTGCCCTCGAAATCATGTTGCAGAAGTTCGATCACGAAACCTTCGGGGTCACTTAGATGGCACATATAGCCGATGTCTATGAACTGATGCGGTGTGCTGACGACTATGCCTTTCCGACGCAAGATATCAGCGGCCAGATCGACATCGGGCAACGTGATACCGATCTTCCAGTACCGCTGCCCCTGATCATGCGTGTATCCACCCCCGCCCGGCATCAGAAGCAGATCGGCCCCTTGTCCGGAATAGCTGAGACGACGGTTGGACCCTTCGATCTGAACAGTCATACCGAGCGCGTTGCGATAGAATGCGGCCAGACGGTCCGGATCAGCAACCCGCAGTCGCAACGCGGCGAGCCTCATGGGCATAACCGAGCGATCCCGGTGGCAATCGTGGGATCGGCGGTTACAGAATCTGCCACCAGTTCCCGTGCAGTTGGCATCAGCAGGCCCGGCTCGACCACACGGTCGACCAGTCCGAACGCATAGGCCTCTTCTGCGGTGATCTTCTGCCCAGCCATCAGGATCAGCTTGGTGCGCGCCGGACCAATCAAAGCCGCCATGCGTTTCGGGTCCGATGGCTGCGGCAGAAAGCCCAGCTTCATAACCGGATAGAAGAATTTTGCCGACGGCACCGCGATGCGCAGATCACAGGCCAAAACCATCCCATTCGCCCCACCGGCCAGCGTGCCATTCAGCGCGGCCACTGTCAGGCACGGCAGCGCGGCAATGGCGCCCGACAATCTCTCCCACAGGTTGGAGGTGGCAAGTCCCGCCCGCGCCTCGTCCAGATCTGCACCAGCGCTGAAGACACGACCGGCACCGGTCAGGACTAAGGCCCGGGCTTCGGTGGCAGACTCGGCGATCCGGACCAATTCGCCCAGCATCGCCGCAGTCAAAGCGTTGGCCTTGTCCGGATTGTTCAGGGTAACCGTCCAGAGGCCGTCTTCCTTGGTCAGATCAATCACGTGATGCCGATCCTTTTGCGGATATCTTCATTGCGCAGCGAAATCTCGGTGCCCCGGAATTCATCCGCATCCGATGAGCACATCCACAGCATCGCCCGCGCGGGCCAGTCAGCCGGGATATGATCGTCCCAATCCAGCTGGCTGACCGGGTTGATACCACTGGCCTTGATCACCCGCTGCATGTCGGTGGCCACGGTGCCCGGCGACAAACCCATGGCACGGATACCATGATGCGCCTCCTCCAGATGCAAACACTCGGTCAGCATCTTCGCACCGGCTTTCGATGCGCAGTAGTGGCTCCAGGCCTCAACCGGGTTCGACGCAGCACCGGACGAGACCGTCAGCACCGTGCCCCCACCCGCGGCGCGCATGATGGGCAGGGCGGCGCGCATGCCGTAGAAAACACCTTTGAGGTTGATATCGATCGCCGAGCTCCAAGCGGAAACATCTGCGTTGGACATATGAAAAATAGGATCGATCACCCCGGCATTTCCGACCAGGACATCCAGCGATCCAAACCGATCCACGCAATCGGCCACCACCTGTTCAACCTGCGCAAAGTCACTGACATCGCAGGCCAACGCGATCACGTTATCGCCAAGTGCGGCAGCCAGTGCCTCAATCTGATCACGGCTGCGCGCCACCAGCACCACATTGGCCCCGGCTGCGGCAAAAACGCGCCCGGCTTCGGCACCGATACCTCGGCTGGCCCCCGTTATCAGTACGGTTTTCTCTTGCATTTGCATCGTTTAAATCCCTGCATTTGAAATTGTGTAAAGTCGTACAGCGGAAATGGGGAACTGGTCCACCCCTTGCCCCTTGACGCTGACCGCGACAGGCACGACGATGCCGGCAAAATTGATCAAGAAGGGTTCTCTTATGACTGTTTTCCTTCGCCGGAGCTGCGGCGCAGCGCTGGCTTATGCCGTTGCAACTCAGGGCGCGTTTGCAGAAATCACCGCCAATGATGTCTGGGCCGACTGGCAGGCCTATCTGGGCGGCATGGGCTATGAAGTGACAGGCGACCAGAGCACATCTGGCGACGTCACCACGATCGCAAACATGACCATGGCCATGGCCCTGCCTGAGACCGATGGGCAGTTCAACATGGTCATCCCTGAAATGACCCTGACCGAAAACGGCGATGGAACCGTCAATATCGATTTCCCCGACAGCTTCCCAGTGTCGATCTCGGGCGAATCCGACGGAGAAGCATTTTCAGCCGATCTGCTTTATACGCAGGACGCGCTGAACATGGTCGTTTCTGGCACCCCGGAAGAGATGACCTATGACTACACGGCAAACAGCCTGACGCTGGCGCTGGATTCGATGAAATTTGGTGAGGAAGCCGTATCGCAAGACGTTCTGGGCCTGAACTTTACGATGAACGAGGTTGCGGGCTCTTCGCTGATGAAAATCGGCGAAATGCGCGATATCGCGCAGAAGTTCACCGCAAGCACCATGTCTTATGACGTGGCCTTCGACGAACCTGACAGTGACGACGACGGTCGGATCAGCGGCAAGCTGGACGATCTGGCATTTGAAGGTGATACAACAATCCCGGCGGGGTTTGATGTGACCAACGTGCAGGATCTGTATGGAGCCGGATTTGCGGCATCCGGTACATTTACCTATGGCTCAGGCAGCACCGAAATGGCCGGAACCGCCGAGGGTGAAGCATTTTCGCTGAGCAGCAGTTCCAAGGGCGGCGAATTCACCGGCAGCATTGATGCCCAGCGCCTGGTGTACGACCTTGTGCAAAACAGCACCAAACTGGCGGTAACCACGGCTGATCTGCCCTTCCCGATCGAGATCGCGATGGCCAATGCCGGGCTGAAGCTTGAGATTCCGGTTGCGGCCTCGGAAGAAATCCAGCCCTTTGGGTTTGGCCTGAACCTGACCGATTTCACAATGTCCGACGTGTTGTGGAGCCTCTTCGACCCCGCAGGCGCCCTGCCCCGTGACCCGGCCACGATTGCGCTGGATACGACCGGCACCGCCAAGGTGCTCGTCGATTTCATGGACCCGGAAGCAGTCGAAGCGCTTGAGACCTCGGAAGTAGCACCGGGTGAACTGCATTCGCTGAAGATCAACGAATTGCTGGTCTCACTGGTCGGTGCCGAGCTTACGGGCGATGGCGACTTCAAGTTCGACAACTCGAACACTGAGGCTTTTGATGGCATGCCTGCCCCGTCGGGTGTCGCCAATCTGAAACTCGTCGGAGCCAATGCGCTGCTCGATACGCTGATCGGTATGGGTTTTGTGTCCGAAAACGATGCACTCGGCGCGCGGATGATGATGGGTCTGATGGCGGTTCCGGGTGAGGAACCCGATACGCTGAACTCGACAATCGAGTTTACCGAGGACGGCCAGATCCTGGCGAACGGCCAGAGGATCAAGTAGCAGAAACTTCGGGACAAGCCGCAAGGGCGGCCTGTCCCACCCAAGGCAGGCGGCGCAAATGGATCGCAGGCCTTGCGGGACGCACGCTCCGAGGCTAGGTCCAAGACATCAAGACCCCGGAGGCTTCATGAACAGAACACCTCAAGACATCAGCCACGATTTGCTGGATGCGGCGCGCAAAGCGGGGGCCGAGGCGGCGGATGCCATTGTTATCGATGGCTCATCCGTATCGGTCGAGGTCCGCAGCGGTGCGCTGGAACATGCAGAGAGGTCCGAGGCCACGGATCTGGGGCTGCGCGTCTTCCTAGGCAAGCGCCAGGCAATTGTCTCCAGCTCTGACAGTCGCCCCGACACGCTGACCGCGATGGCCGAACGTGCGGTCGCCATGGCTCGCGAAGCGCCCGAGGACCCGTTTACCGGCCTCGCTGATCCGGATCAGTTGATCAGCGATTGGAACATGGACGCGTTTGAGCTGTTCGACCCGACGCCCGAACCCAGCGCCGATTCGCTGATGCAGGATGCACTGGCCGCCGAGGCTGCGGCGCTTGAGGTGGATGGGGTCACACAAGTTTCGGATGCGGCAGCGGCTTATGGCACCCATCGTGTCCACCTTGCCGCGACCAATGGGTTTTCCGGCGGCTATGCACGCAGTAGCCGCTCAACCTCCTGCGTTGCGATTTCCGGTGAAGGTACCGGGATGGAGCGTGACTATGACGGTGATAGCCGAAGCTTTCAGTCTGACCTTCGCAGCCCGTCCGAGATTGGCCGCACGGCCGGTGAACGTGCCGTTTCCCTTATGGGCGCGCGCAAACCGCAGACCGGCAGCTTTCCGGTTCTGTTTGATGAACGTATCTCGTCCTCACTGATCGGTCACTTGCTGGCCGCCAGCAACGGCGCAGCCATCGCGCGCGGAGCCTCGTGGCTGAAAGAAAGCCTTGGCGAGCAGGTTCTGCCCGAGCATCTGTCCCTGATCGAAGACCCACACCGCCCACGCATCTCGGGCTCACGCCCGTTTGATGCCGAAGGTTTGGCGACACAACGCCGGGCCATCGTGGAAGATGGTGTTTTGACCGGCTGGACGCTGGACCTGGCCAGCGCCCGCAAACTGGACATGACCTCAACCGGGAACGCCGCGCGCGGCGTGTCGGGCCCTCCGTCTCCCAGCAACTGGAACCTCAGCCTGACGCAAGGCGAGCGCAGCCGCGCTGATCTGCTGCGCGACATGGGAACGGGATTGCTGGTAACCTCGATGATCGGGTCGACCATCAACCCCAATACCGGCGACTATTCACGTGGGGCCTCAGGCTTTTGGGTGGAAAACGGTGAGATCACGCACCCGGTCAACGAATGCACCATCGCAGGCAACCTGCGGGACATGCTGATGCGGATCGTTCCGGCCAATGACGCGCGGCCTTACCTGTCGCGCGTGATACCGTCGTTGCTGATCGAAGGGATGACACTTGCCGGCAACTGACCTGTCCTTGTTGATTGATGCCGCTCTTGAAGCCGGAAAGATCGCCACCCGTTTTACCGGGCCGCAGGCACAGCGCTGGGACAAACCCGATGGCGCGGGCCCGGTGACCGAGGCCGATTTGGCCGTCAACGCCATGCTCGAGCGTGATTTGCAGGCCGCCCGGCCCGACTATGGCTGGCTCAGCGAAGAGACCGAAGACTCCGCCGACCGCCTGACCCGTGATCGTGCGTTCATCATCGACCCGATCGATGGCACCCGCAGCTTTGCCGAAGGTTCGCGCACCTGGGCGCATTCTCTGGCCATTGCAGAGCAAGGAGACGTGATTGCAGCTGTCATCTACCTTCCTATGCGCGACCTGCTTTATACGGCATCGCGTGGGCAGGGGGCAACGCTGAATGGTGCAACGATCCGCGTCTCAGGCCAGACCCACCTGCCCGAGGCCGAAATTCTGGCTGCAAAACCCAATCTAGACGCGCGCCACTGGTTATCAGGCTCGGCCCCCGCGTTCAAACGTGTCTATCGCCCCTCGCTGGCCTATCGCATGGCGCTGGTGGCACAAGGGCGGTTCGACGGGATGCTGACGCTTCGCCCCAGTTGGGAATGGGACATAGCTGCAGGCGACCTGATCCTGCGCGAAGCGGGTGGGTTATGTACTGATCGCATGGGCCAGCCTCTGCGCTTTAACAATGCTCATCCACGCCTTAACGGTGTAGTCGCCGCCGGACCCGCTTTGCATGCAGGACTTCATGACCGGCTTGATCCCAGCGGCACCGGGATCGCTCCATGAGCAAGCCCAGATCTCTCAGCCTTGCAGCCTATCGGGTACTGTCCTGGGGCGTTCCACAAAGCGGCGGGTACGCTGACACGCCCCGTCCCGAAGGTGAGTTGCTTTGGGTCCATGTCAGTACACCCGACCGGTTGCGTGCCGTCGACGACCTGTGCCGTCGCCTGCTGTCTGCACGGCCAGGATTGTCGATACTGATGACCGCCCCCGCCGAGGCTGACCTGTCCGAGTGGAAAGGCTGCAGCTTTCCGATCGTTTGTTTGCCCGCCGACCAGGCTGGGGCCGCGCGAACTTTTCTCGATCACTGGCAACCGGACATGGCCTTGTGGTTCGGAGGTGGGCTTTTGCCCAATCTCATCAGCCACGCGCAAGAACAGGCCACACTCCTGATCCTGCTTGAAGCGTCAGTTGACGTAAAAACTGCGCGGGGTGGGCGATGGCTGCCGGATATCAAGCGTTACACCCTGGATTGCTTCGATTCGATCCTTGCCCCAAGCGATGAGATCGCCCGCCAAATCCGTCGCCTTGGCATCGACTCGGCCAAAATCTCTGTCGCTCCATCCTTGCATATCAGCCCGAACCCCCACCCCTGGCCCGAAGATGAGTTGATCGAAACCAACCATGCATTGGCCGGGCGACCCGTCTGGCTGGCTGCGTGGGTTCAGGACAAAGAATTCATATCGGTGCTGAGCGCCCACCGGCAGGCGTTGCGTATGCTGCCGCGATTGGCGCTTGTGCTGCATGTGGCCGACATGTCCGAAGCAACTCCGCTGTATAAACGGCTTGAAGCCATGGATTTGCGCTGCGCCAATTGGGATGAGGGCCACCCGATCGAGGATACAACGCAAGTCATTCTTTCTGCCGCACCCGAAGATCTTGGGTTATGGCACCGCGTCTCGGCCGTCACATTCATGGGAAACTCGCTAGAACGCAGCGCAGGCGGATGCGACCCGTTGATCGCTGTTGCATTGGGATCGGCCGTTATACATGGCCCCCATGTGAGCAAGCATCGCAATATCTATGATCGGCTCGACCAGGTCGGTGCAGCGATGACGATCAAATCCGCAACTGAACTGGGGGATGGTGTCGTGGAGCTGCTGGCCCCGGACCGCACCGCCGACATGGCACTGGCGGGATGGCAGATGGTAACCGAAGGGGCGCCGCAGGCTGACCACCTGATTGATCTGGTTCAGGACACGCTGGATCGACGGAGGGCTGAAGATGCGCGCTCCTGAATTCTGGAACACTTCCCCCGATCAGCTTGACGTGCGTGCCCGGCTGCTGGCCCCGCTCGGTCATCTCTACGCCGCAACTACTGCTCGAAGAGTTGCAAAGGAACCCGGCTTCAAGCCCGGCGTTCCAGTCATCTGTATCGGCAATCTCAACGCGGGCGGTACCGGCAAGACCCCGACGGTAATCTGGATGCTCGAACGTCTGCGCGACAAATGGCACCAGCCGCATGTGGTCACACGTGGCCATGGCGGATCTTTGGAAGGGCCGGTCAAAGTTGAACCACGCAAGCACAGCGCTGCGCAGGTCGGGGATGAACCCCTGCTGCTGGCCGCCTTCGCCGATGTCTGGGTCGCCAAGGATCGCGCCGCTGGGGCACAGGCCGCCGCAGAGGACGGCGCGACGGCCATTGTGTTGGATGACGGGTTTCAGAATCCTGCAGTCGCCAAGGATTTCTCGGTCATTGTCGTCGATGCCGAGCGGGGCTTCGGCAACGGTCTATGCTTGCCTGCTGGCCCACTGCGAGAGCCCGTCGCCGTCGGCCTGAAACGCGCCGATCTTGTATTGTCTCTGGGTGCTGACGATGCGCAGGCCTCGTTTTCCAAGCGCTGGGGTCCGGCGTTGACCGTTCCTCATGCCAGAGGTAAGGTGTGCCCGCTGCAAACCGGGATGGATTGGGCAGAAACACCTGTTCTGGCCTTCGCTGGCATCGGCCATCCGGAGAAGTTCTTTGCCACCTTACGCCAGCAAGGTGCCCGGCTGTTGCGAACTGAAGCGCTGGATGACCACCAGCCACTGACCGCTGCCCTGATGACACGGCTCGAAAATGAATCCCGCGCTCTGGGCGCCCAGCTGGTGACCACTGAAAAAGACGCTGTTCGCCTTCCAGCCTCGTTCCGCAACAAGGTACTAACGCTGCCGGTGCGATTACAGATTGATGAGGATGAAAAGATCAAAGAGATGTTGGCGCAGGTCGCCCCGTCACCCTGAATGACAGGCCAGCCCCTAGCGGGCTGGCCTGTTGAGATTTAGCTGCCGAGTTCGTCTTCGATCAGCTTTTTGAATTCGTCGTAAGACTGGTTGTCGACCTGCTTGCCGTTCACCACGAAAGACGGGGTCGCCTGAATGCCGTCGCGTTCGGCGTTCTCCTGATACCAAGCCACAAGGGTCTGGGCGCGGGTGCCATCCTGCAGGCAGGCCTCAAGCTGGTCATTGTCGATACCGGCCAGACGACCAATCTTGCGCAGTTCGTCCACAATCTCGGCCGGACCACCGGCACGGGTCCATTCGGACTGACCTTCATAGATCAGATCGGTGATGCCAAAGAATTTCTCGGGCCCCGCGCAGCGCGCAACCATCGAGGCCCAGAGACCATAGCGGTCAAAGTAAACCTCGCGATAGATGAACTTCACCTTGCCGGTATCGATGAAATCCTTCTTGAGCTGCTTATAGGCACCTTGGTGGAAGTTCGCGCAATGCGGGCAGGTATAGGAGGCATATTCGATGATCTCGACCGGCGCATCTTCGGCGCCCTGCACCATCTCGACGACGGTCGATGTATCCAGATCAGCCTCCTGCGCCTCGGCCGCGCTGACCAAAGGATAAGCTGGGGTCGATGAATTCGAGAGCGACAGCCAATAGCCGCCAGCGGCGACGGCGACGGCCGCACAGATTACGGTTGCAATACGGCTCATGCTAAGCCCTTTCTTAGTGTTTCTGTCTGGATAAAACGTTGCGACCGAGACGTTCAAGGGCCGCACGCAAATCTTCATCATTTACATCGCGTGACACTTTGTCCGCCTCGGCGGCAATCTCCGTAGAAATCGTGGGTTTTACCACCTTCGGTTTGTGATCGAAACTGGCCTGCCCCTCAGCAAATCCGGTCGGAGCGGTCTGGGTGATGCGCACGCGGCTGATCGCGTTGAAGCCATAGACCGCGTTCACCTTGTCGCGCAGCTGTTCGCGCTGCATGTCCAGCATCGCAGCCTGTGGCCCGGTGGTCAGGACCGTCAAAGTAGCTCCGAACCCACCTTTGGCATATCCCACCTTCACCGGCTGAGCGATCGAGGCGATATCCTGCCCGACAATCTCGGCCCAGTGGGTCAACAGACGCGACACAGCAAAGCCCCGGCTCTCACCGGCGCGCCTGATCTGGTCGTTCAGCAAAGTCGCGGTGCGTTTGAACCCGCGGGTCGTGGACCGTTTGCGCTGCATCTGGTTTCCAACTCCTGTGCCGCTATTGTAATGGGCAGGAAACCGGGTGCCAGCAAAACCCG
This sequence comes from Ruegeria sp. AH3, assembly GCF_056536265.1. Classification (NCBI taxonomy): domain Bacteria; kingdom Pseudomonadati; phylum Pseudomonadota; class Alphaproteobacteria; order Rhodobacterales; family Roseobacteraceae; genus Ruegeria; species Ruegeria sp. AH3. Next base: position 3,256,059 of record NZ_JBQFJL010000001.1, on the reverse strand, counting down.
ACAGGGAGATGAATAAAACTTGCGTGATTCCACTGAATTCACCGTGAGCGCCGCGTTGTTGGACTGGTATGACCGCCATGCCCGCGAAATGCCCTGGCGTGTGGGTCCTGCTCAGCGCGCTGACGGCGTGCAGCCCGATCCTTACCAAGTCTGGCTGTCCGAAGTGATGCTGCAGCAAACGACGGTCGCTGCGGTGCGTGACTATTTCATGCGGTTCACCACGCGCTGGCCAAACGTGCAGGCCCTGGCTGCGGCCCCGGATGATCAGGTGATGGCGGAATGGGCTGGGCTGGGCTATTACGCCCGCGCCCGCAACCTGCTGAAATGCGCGCGCGTCGTGGCGCAGGATCATGGGGGGCGGTTCCCCGACACTTATGAGGCTCTGCTGAAACTGCCCGGTATCGGCCCCTATACCGCTGCCGCGATCTCGGCCATTGCCTTTGATCAGCCCGAGACAGTGCTGGACGGCAACGTCGAACGGGTCATGGCGCGATTTTTCGATATTCACGACCCATTGCCGGGGTCCAAACTTGTGCTGAAAGAGAAAGCCACAGCGCTGACCCCAACCCTCCGCCCAGGAGACTACGCCCAGGCGGTGATGGATTTGGGGGCCACCATCTGCAGACCCAAATCACCCGCTTGCGGCATCTGTCCTTTGCGTAATCCCTGCCAGGCGCGGATCGCTGGTACTCAGGCCGAGCTTCCGCGCAAGACACCAAAACAGCCCAAACCCACGCGCCACGGGCATATCTATATCGCGCAAGACGCGAGCCAAGCCCTCCTACTGGAGCGGCGCCCCGACAAAGGCCTGCTGGGCGGCATGCTCGGCTGGCCCGGATCGGAATGGTCGGAGGCCCCGCCCGAGGCCCCTCCGTTCCCCGCCGACTGGCAAGTCCTGCCGGGCGAAGTGCGCCACACCTTTACCCATTTTCACCTGATCCTGCGCGTCTGGATCGCTGATTTGCCCGAAGGCGCGCCAACCGGCGATCTGATCCTGATCGACAAGCACGCCTTCCGCCCCAGTGATCTACCAACGGTGATGCGCAAGGCCCATGCGCTCTGGCGCGGCCAATAGCGCGTTGTGAATCTAACGCAAACATGGCTAGGTGAAGGCAACAGACCCGAGCGCCAAAATGATCGCACCAGACACCCTGTCCCGCTGGCAATCCGCCCTTCCCTACTGGATCTCGATCCTGTTGATCCCGCTGATCTGGGCCACGACACTGGCGGGAGGCTGGTGGGTTCTTCTGGTCCCGCTCTCAACTTGGTGGGCCTTTGCCGTGCTCGATCAGTTGACCGGGCTGAACCTCGAAAACGCCGACCCTGACACGCCCGAAACCGGGTTACGCTGGTACATCCTGCTGACCAAGCTTTGGGCTCCGATACAGTTCCTGACGTTGTTTGGCCTGATCTGGTACGTGACCCGCGCGGACCTGTCGACGCTGGAAAAGATCGGCGTTTTCTTTGGTATGGGCGTGATTTCAGGCACGATCGGGATCAACTACAGCCATGAGCTGATGCATCAGAAAGGCCGCCTTGAACGCTGGCTGGGCGATATCCTTCTGGCCATGGTGCTTTATTCCCATTTCAGGTCCGAACACCTTCTGGTCCATCACCGCTATGTCGCCACCCCACGTGACCCGGTAACAGCCCTCTATAACGAAGGGTTCCACCGCTTCTACCCTCGCGTGCTGCGTCAAAGCTTGATCTCAGCCTTCCGCACCGAGCGCGAAAAGCTGGCCCGCAAGGACCGCCCGTGGAGTGATCGCGCCAACCCGTTCTGGCGCTACTGGGTGTTGCAGGGCGCGATGCTGTTTCTGGCCCTGTTGGTCGGAGGCTGGTCCGGCGTGGCCTTGTTCCTGCTGCAGGCCGGAACCGCAATCTGGCAACTCGAACTGGTCAACTATGTCGAGCACTACGGCCTGACCCGCAAATACCTCGGCGATGGTAAATACGAACACGTCCGGCCCTGCCATTCCTGGAATGCCTCGCAGAAGGCATCGAACTGGCTGCTGATCAATCTGCAGCGCCACTCGGATCACCACTACAAGCCCAATCGTCGGTTCCCGCTGCTGCAGCACCATTCACAGGATACCGCACCACAATTGCCCTATGGCTATCCGGTAATGACCGTGACCGCGATGATCCCGCCCCTCTGGCGTCGGGTTATGAACCCCCGCGTGCGAGCATGGCGACGGCAATACTATCCCGAGATCACCAACTGGCTGCCCTACAACAAAGCTCAAAACCCCAGACCCGGGGCGTGACCACAGCGCGCGCCCGCGCGCTGCCCGACCCAACCGTCAGAGCTGCATCTGCGATGCTGCGCTGATGGGCGGGAGGACCTCAGTCTGCCATCACCCAGATATCCATCGGCGCCTCAACCCCGCGTACGGCTTGCCGTGGCTTGGCTTCAAAGCCGGCCATGGCGTCCAGAGCGGAGGGATTTTCTTCCGCAACCCGTGCCCGCACGGCATCACTCACAATGATACGGGCATGGAAATCGCGGGTCAGCGCCTCAAGCTTGGCGGCGACATTCACCGCATCTCCGATCACCGCAAATTCCAGACGGTTTGCGCCAATGTCCCCTAAAACCACAGAGCCAAAGTGCACTCCGATCCCAACATGGATTTCCGGTTCTCCGGCCCGACGGCGATCCATGTTCCAGCGGTCGATCACCCCAACCATCGCACGCGCACAGCCCAGCGCGTTGCTCGCATCCAAGGGCGTTGGCACCGGCGTGCCAAAAGTCGCCATCAACCCGTCCCCCAGATACTTGTCCAGCGTTCCGTGATGGCGGAACACCTCAGTCTCCATCCGTGCGTGAAAGCCGCGCAAGACCTCGATCACCTCGTAAGGATCACGCCCCGCCGCGTATTTGGTAAATCCGACGATATCGATGAACAGAACCGCCACATCTTCCTTGCGGATCTGTTTCAAAGGCTCATCGTTCTGGCTCAGCTCATCCACAACATTGGGCGAGAAATAACGCGACAGATTGGCCCGCTCACGCTCTAACCCGGCATTGCTCATCAATAAGCGATTGAGGCGACGCATCGAGATACCGAGCGTGACGGCAACCATGACGAACACGATTACCTGCTGGATGCGCATGGTCGGCATGAAACTGTTCGGGTCCATGAACTCGGCCACATCCGGATAGCCCGACAACGCTTCTGCCACCCTCTCGCTGATTCCCGGAATTGGCGTTGCCACCCACCAGGCGATGATCCAGCCCGCCGTCCACATTCCCGCGGTCCAGGTTCCAATGGCGATCACCGTGCGCCAGGAATAGGCCAACGTGCCTGCGGCCAGGATGATGAAGAAATACTGAAAATTATCGAACCGGTACTGCATCGCCAAAGGCCGCACATCATCGCTGAACGGGTTGGGAATGATCATGCCCAGCGTCATGATCAGCAGGTCCACGAAGATCAAAAGCAACTCGGTCCGGGATTGCCCGACCCGACCTGCGCGCTGGATCAGCCAGCCATTGGCGCAGATCAGCAGCAGGATGAAATGATACCACATCACCTCCCATTGCGGATTGAGGTAGATCAGCAGCAGCCCCGTAAGCCCCATCGCCACCCAGCGGGCACGCACGGCCAGTTCCAGTCCCTCGCGCTTGTGTCGTTCGAGGGTGGCTTCGGTGTATTTGTTGTTCAGATCGAACGTGTCGGGTTGCGTGAAAAACAGGCTGCGAGGTCTGCGCACGGTGGTCTCGGTCATGGCCGTGATCTTTCTTGCGACGTATAGAGGCTGCCCCATGCAACCACTGTTTATGAGAAAACAAAAGACCCCGCCGTAGCTTCGGCGGGGCAAGGCTTAGTGCCTAGTGTCAGGCCACAGGCACCGGCGGTATTTGCAATATCAGTTGTGCATCTCGGCCCGGATCTGCTGACGCAGAACATCAATCGGAACCGTCTTGCCATCACGTTTGAAACACCAATAGGTCCAGCCGTTGCAAGACGGCGCATTTTCCAGATGCGCCCCGACCTGGTGGATCGAACCTTTGACGTTGTCGCCCACCAGCGTACCGTCAGCCCGAACCTTGGCCTTATGTCGCTGGTTCATGGAATAGAGCTCTTCACCCGGGCGCAGCATGCCGCGTTCAACCAACTGGCCAAAGGGCACGCGCGGCTCGGCGCGTTTGCTGGCGCTGACCTCCAACGCCTCGCGGTCAAATTTACGGACCTTGGCGATACGCTTCTCGGCCACCTTGCGATAGCTTTCCTCACGCTCGATTCCGATGAACTCACGCCCCAGCATCTTGGCGACAGCTCCGGTGGTACCAGTGCCGAAGAACGGGTCTAGCACCACATCACCCGGATTGGTCGAACCAATCAGAACGCGATGCAGCAGCGATTCCGGTTTCTGCGTCGGATGTGCCTTGTCTCCGTTTTCGTCCTTCAGGCGCTCATGCCCGGTGCAGATCGGCAGAACCCAGTCACTGCGCATCTGCACGCCTTCATTCAGCGCCTTCAGCGCCTCATAGTTGAAGGTGTATTTCGCGCCTTCCCGCTTGGAGGCCCAGATCATCGTCTCATGCGCGTTGGTGAATCGCTTGCCGCGGAAGTTCGGCATGGGGTTCGACTTACGCCAAACGACGTCATTCAAAATCCAATACCCGGCATCCTGCAAGGCCGATCCGACGCGGAAGATGTTGTGATAAGACCCGATCACCCAGATCGCACCGTTGGGTTTCAGCAGACGATGCGCTGCCTTCAACCATTCGCGCGTGAACTGGTCATAGGCCCCAAAACTGGAGAATTGATCCCAGTGATCATCGACCGCATCCACCTGAGAGTTATCGGGCCGATGCAACTGACCTTTCAGCTGCAGGTTATACGGCGGGTCCGCAAAAATCAGGTCAACCGACGCCTCGGGCAGACTGTTCATCATCTCGATGCAGTCCCCGGATAGGATCGTGTTTAAAGGGAGCGCGGTTGCGCCCTTCGTCTTGATTGTGGTCATATCACTGCCTCAGTTCCACGGCGCTTTTGCGCTCATTTGGTTGAGACAAGGATGAGTCAAAGATGATTCGCCGTCAATTTCTTTTTTGAATCAGCGACTTACGATTTACTCTTGATACAAGATATTGTGGACAGGTTTGAAGGAACGTCTATGGTGTGGGGTCACGCCGAGATTTCGCAGCGCCTCGCGGTGCTGTTTTGTCGGATATCCGGCATTTGCCTCCCAGCCATAGCCCGGGTGCTGTTGCGCCAAATCCACCATCAACCGATCGCGCCAGTTCTTGGCAAGGATCGAGGCCGCCGCAATCGACACCGACCGTGCATCCCCCTTCACCACCCCCTCAGACGGAATTTCCAATCCGCGCGGAATCAGATTTCCATCAATCAGCAGGAAACCCGGCGCCGGATCCAGCTGCGCCACCGCGCGCTCCATCGCCAGATGCGAGGCGCGTAGGATGTTGTGCGCGTCGATCTCAGCGACTGAGGCTTCGGCAATGGCCACGTCCGCCCGTTCGCGCAGCACAACCTCAAGTGCGCCGCGGCGCTTGGCAGTCAGCTTTTTAGAGTCGTTCAGCCCTGCGGGAATATCCTCCGGGTTCAAAACCACCGCAGCGGCAACGACAGGGCCAGCTAACGGCCCGCGTCCAACCTCGTCCACACCGGCAATTCTGAGATAGCCGTGTGCCAGCAAGGCTTGTTCAAGTGCAAAATCAGGTGTCGACATGCCTGTGGCAAATCGCGTTTCAAAGGCAGACGCAAGAAAAAAGAAGAGGGCAGCTTGCGCCACCCTCTCCCAGCGTGACGCTTCTTTGGCGCCACTCCTGCTCGAAACCGGTTACTAGTAAAAGACGCGGTATCCTTTCTGGCGCAGGCAAGCGGGTTCGTATGCCCGTTTTACCTTTTTACCATTCCAGAAACCAACCTTGCACTGGTGGGGCAGGCTATCTGCATATTTGTAGTGTTTCTTGAGGCAGTTCGGCCCAAGCAACGGATGTTTTTTCGAATAGGCATTGAACGTGCGCAGGCAGCGCTGTGGCAGATTATAGCGCGCGACACGATCAGGCAGCGGGCGCACATGGGGCTTTTTCTTCTTGGAAGCCTTCTTGCGCTTATGTTTCTTGCGGCGCTCTTCTTCCTCGCGCTTTTCATCCTGATAGTAATTCACTGCCGCACCCAGAATGGCGAGCGCCGCCAACCCGCCGAGGATATCCCGAGTATCAGCAGCGCGCGCCTGTGAAACAGAGACTCCTGTAATGGCGATGGCTGTGGCAATAATCAGAGCGATAAACTTCCGGTGCATGTTTCATGTCCTTTCGGATATTGGGGCAGGCCCATATCGGACCGCGTATTTGATGCATCGACACTGCGACCGCCCCGTCCAGACAAGCAATAACGGCAAGTTGTTATCCAATATCAGGCCTCCAAACCCCTTGAGTTATTGAATATCCGCACAACTCGTGCGCAGGATGCAGCCCATGAAACAGATCCTCTCTTCTTTGGTTCTGACGGCTCTGATATCGGTTGGGTCGCAGGCCACAGCGGCAGATTGTTATGCCGATTACAAAGCCAAGCAGGATGATCCCTTGCGGCTGCACTATGGCGTTATGCAGGTCTCAAGCTGCAAAAAGGGATCGGCCCAGAAAGAAGTCGCAAAACGGCTGAAGTCGAATGGCTGGACCCTGCTAAACGTCATGTCCGTGTTCGAGGCGGATGGGTTGGATCAAAGGAAGGCCAATGCCGGAAAATTCTATCTCCGTTACTGAAGCGCGTCGTTCGGGGGTTCGGTTGGTTGGGCTGGGGATTGCAGCGATCGTTGCGATCCTCGTAACGGCTGCGGTATTCCTGTTCTGGACGCTGCCCGACGCGAATGCCTTCAACGCAAGGGTTGAGCGTTTGTTTGTCGAGGCCGACCTTACCTCGCAATCAGAAATCCGACTGCTTGAAATTCTGGCACAGTCCGGCACTGCTTTTGCGGACACGCTGTCCAGTTATCGCATGGTGATCTTCGTACTGCTGGTCTTTGCCAGCGCCATGCTGATCGCGGCATTGGTCTTTTTGGTAATGCTGGTCCTGTTCAATCGCCGCATGGCGCAGATCGAGCGTACCGGGATTCAGGTGACCTCACTCCTGATCAGCCGCGAGGAAAATACGGTCTACCTCAACAACATGGATTTCAAACTGACGCCAGCCGCGATGGAAACCCTGTCGGTGCTGGCCGAATCCCGGTTGGATGACGAGGTTCTGTCCGGTGTGCAGATCGAGGCGATGATCTCGGGCAAGGATGCCTCCGATTGCGATGAAGCGGCAGGCGCCACCAGGATCAAACGCCTGCGGGATGCCCTGGGCAATCAAATGGTAAGTGAGCTTCTGGTGAAAAATATCGCCAAGAAAGGCTACATGCTGTCGATTGAAAAAGACGTCATTCAGATGGTCTAGGCCGCGACCCTCCGGAAAAACTCTCGCCCTCCCCTTGGCAATGTGCCTGTTAGGACCCATCCTATAAGGGCTGGTCAAGGGAGGTTACAGATGAACGTCCACGCCACTCCGAATACCAAAGGCTATGGGATTTCCGTCGAACCCCTGCGCGGGCGGATTGCAATCTATCGCGGTGAAACCCTTCTGGCCGAAAGCCGCAACGCCAAGGTCATGTATGAAACGCGGCTGCCGCCGGCAATCTATGTGCCACGCGAAGATCTGTGTGTGGAGCTGGGCCCCGAAACCGAGCTGCAGACCTTCTGCCCCTTCAAGGGCACCGCGACCTATCACGACATCAGCCTGCCCGAAGAACGGCTGACCAACTCAATCTGGGCCTATGAGGACGCCCTGCCCGAAAGCAAGGCTATTCAGGGCCATATCGGTTTCATGCCCAACACCGCAACGCGGATCGACCTTGGCGACAATACGCTGCGGCAACCCGATGACGGCAATATCAGCGGGCCTTTGATCGACTGGCTAATGCGCGGTGCGTCCGAGGTCGACACCCCCGACGGCTTTACCAAAGCGCTGGCCGAGAAGATGCTGGAACACGGCATCGCTATTCAGCGCCTCAGCATTCTGGTCTGGTCGCTGCACCCGCTGATCGCGGGCAAACACTATATCTGGGAAAAAGACGCGGCCGAAATTTCGACGCATACCCCAAGCTATGAGATCCACGACCACCCGGCCTTTACCAACAGCCCCTTGCGCCATGTCTCGAATGGGCTGGGCGGGGTGCGTCAGCGCTTGAATGATGACAATCCGCATAACAGCTTTCCGATCATCGAAGATTTGCGCGCCAAAGGTGCGACCGATTACGTTGCCATGCCGCTGCCCTTTTCGGATGGGCGGACGAATGTCCTGACCTTGACCTGCGATCACCCCAACGGATTCACAACTGAAAACCTTGGGCTGGTTTTCGAATGTTCGTCAGTTATCGCTCGCTTTTACGAGGTCTTCATGCAACGCGAAAACGCACAGGTTCTACTTGAGACTTATGTGGGCAAGCGCACGGGTGCGCGCGTGCTGGGTGGCGAAATCCGCCGCGGTGACGGTGATGACATCGATGCCGCGATCATGTTCTGTGACCTTCGCAACTCCACCACACTGGAGGAAACGCTGGGCCGGAGCGACTATATTACGATCCTGAACTCGTTTTTCGAAACCGTGTCGGGCATCGTGCACGATCATGACGGAGAAGTTCTGAAATTCATCGGCGATGCTGTGTTGGCCGTGTTCCCTGCCGGGGACAAGCCGGCCCAAGCCCGTTCAAATGCACAGCAATCGGCGGTCGAAATCGTCGAGAAACTGGCCGAGCTGCGCAAAGAAGAGAGCGATCATTACTGCGATTGTTCGATCGGCGTTGCCTACGGGCGCGTGACCTATGGCAATGTTGGGTCACGTGAGCGGTTGGATTTCACGGTGATCGGGCAAGCCGCCAATGTGGCCGCGCGCCTTGGCGAATATGGGAAATCCATCGGCCACAGAATCGTTGTGTCACAAGATATAGAACCGAGTTGTCAGCACGCCGTCACTTTGGGGGCCGTGAAATTGCATAATGTATCCAAACCCGTCAAGTCCTTTGCGATGCGTACCCCTGCAGACGACATATTGGATGCATAAAGGTCAACTTCGCCTGATCATCCTCCATCCAGCAATATCAACGCTGTCTGCGCGGGCGAGATCGTGTTCTGTAACTGGGCAATCTGGCTGCGGGCCAGATAGGTATCCGTCAACTTTTCAACTGCCTGCACATCAGTGAATTGAGACAAATCAGAAGAGCCTGTGATGCGCTGCAATCGGTCTTTGAAAACCTCAAGCTGCTTGTCGATATCAAGCTGCGCAAAGGCAGAAGGCAACCCAAGGGCTGTCTCCATCATCTTGCGCAATGGTGGCAAACCCATCAGGTCAAACCACTTTCTATCTTCACTTCCGCTTCGTTCCGCGATGTCAGATAAGGCGTGCTGAGTATACAACGCAATGCGCATGGTCTCGTCCTGCTCACCAACCGAGACCTCGAAACGAGTTATCAGATTATCGTCAGCAACCTTTCGCATTGCATTGACCAGATTGGTCTTTGGCACATCCCCCGGACCGAAACCGAACGCGTTGGCAAGCTCACGGTACCGGTTGTCCGCCAACCGGTTGGAAAGCGCATCATCCGCCTGCGTACCATCAGACAGGACTTTCTGAATGAAGAACCGATTGTTCAGATCCTGCTCCAGCCCAAAGGCTCCAAGCGCCACTTGTAACAACCGTCGATCTGAAACCAGATCTTCGGCTGAACGCGCCTTGCTAATATTGTCGAGGAAGTAATTCGTTTCCCTCTCATTCACGGTGGACGCCGAATAGCTTTGAAACTGCGCGTCATAGGTCCGCTGCAGGAAACGCCAGCCTACCAGCCCACCCGTCGGTATGACCGGCTGGAACGTCATTGCTGATAGGCCATCAAACGTTCTTCGCGTGGCAGCAAAGACCGGAGCGACTTGAGACATCTGTAGTATTGCTCGGCCACCAAGGCCTCGGTTGCGTCCGTCAGCACGCGCCGGCTATCAGCGTCGGTAAAGACCTGACTCAGCTCTTCGACTCTACGCAGCAATTGCTGGCGCGCCTGATCCGGTTCGCTGTCGCCGGACAGAACAAGCTGCGCGGCATAGCAGACCCGACGCACCGGAGTATTGGCTTCTTCCGGGTGAATCGCGTCACGCAAGCGCAAGACGTTGGCTTCTGGCGTCACGATCGAGAACCGGCTGCGACGATCCCCGTTTTCGATCACGACCCCATTGATTAGAACACGTTCCTTTGGGGCGAGTTTCAGAACCAGCCCGCCCATCAGTTGCCCCTCATTTGACGCAGCCCGCGCAGGACGGCCATGTTGATCTCAAGCAAGGGTTCAACCTCGGCCTTGTTGCCCAGAACTTGGCTGCTGTGGTGTTCCGTAAACTCGGCCAGATAGAATATCCTGGCGCGGAGTTCATTCGGCAACGCATTATCGGTATCCGAAACTTCCGTTGCCAGTACGCTCCACAACCGTCGGTTTTCATGTAGGGCATGCACAAAGCCGCCAAAATCTGTTGCCTTGCGGGATGCTGCCGCCTTCAGACGGTGAGTAATTCTTGAAATCGCCTCGTATTCCGTATCCCGAGGGGTGCGCGTTGGTGCAGTCGATTGTCCATAAGCGCGTTGGGCCAGCGTTTGCGGGGTCACTTGAAATCCTTCCAATTGTCCTTCGGGGGCGATCAGATCCGGGGCGCGTCATACGCGCCCCGGGTTAGCTCTGGTTTAACGGAACAGCGACAGAATGGACTGTGGTGCCTGGTTCGCGATCGACAGCGACTGTGTCGCCAGCTGTTGCTGAACCTGCAGCGCTTGCAAACGGGCCGAAGTCTCTTCCATATCAGCGTCGACCAACGAACCGATGCCCGATTTAAACGAGTCGGTCAGCTTGGACACAAAATCCTGCTGAGTTTCGATACGACCTTGCACAGAACCAAATGCTGCGGCCGCGTCAATCGAGGTATCGATCAGCGATTCAATGGTGCCCAGCGCAGCGGCTGCACCCGCATCCGTGGACACGTCGATCGAGCTCAGCGCGCCGAGCCCGCCCGAACCCGCGTTGGTAAATTGTGCCGAGATGGAAATATCCTGATCGGCGTCAGCACCCGCAGCAGCAGCACCGGTTGCAAAGGAAATGGTGTTCGGCGCACCGGAAGAATCATAATCCGCCGCGAGACCTGTGATGCCAAGCGCATCAATCTGGTTCTTGAGGCCAACAGCAACCAGCGCATCGGTATAGTTTTCGTCATATGTACCGGACGGATCCAGATCACTGGTTTGAATGGTGTAAGACACCTCTTGATCACCGACCCGGATCGATACGCTGTCGCCAACTTCAAAGTTGTCAGTGGAACTGTCGATGACGATGTCACCAGTGCCCGTTGCGCGGTTCAGCGTGAAACCGGCGACGTCATTGTCTGTCGTGGCGTTGTCCGAACCGGCAAGGACACCCTTCGCGGTATAGCCACCGATAGACAAGTCCTGGCTGGCAACCGAGATCGAAGACGCATTCACCGCGCCGCTGTTATCACGATCCAGCGACGACAGGACGGAGACGGTACCGGCAGTGCCGTCAACCAAGTTCAGGCCATTGAACTGCGCGGCCCCCACAACAGATGCGATTTGACCACGAAGTGCGGCAACATCATCATTGATCTTGGAACGATCAACGTTGTCTTCCTGCGCCGCGACGATTTTTTCTTTCATTTGCGTCAGCAGGTCGGTCACGGTTTCCGACGCGTTTCGCGCAACCGCGACCGTCGATTCACCCAAAGCAAGGCTGTCTTTAATCGCCTTGAAACCCTTTACATCCGACTCCATGACCTTAGAAATCGCCCAGACGGCCGAATTGTCCTTGGCGGTCGCGACATCCTTACCGGTCGAGATCGCGTTCTGGGTCATTTCCAGGTTCTTGTTGACTGATTTCAGGGTTTGCAGCGCGACCATCGCGCCATTGTTCGTCAGAATGCTGGACATGTTTGTCATCCTCTTTACGTTCGGGCGCGTTTCGCGCCGCTGCTTTCCCACCTCAAGCGGTAGGCATTCTGTCGTTCTGACCTGTGCGTCGTGCCCTGTGGCTTGCGCGCCACCTGCTGATCAGGTGCACCGCAACCTTTGACCGCTATCCACTAACGGAGTGCTAAGATGTGCATTTGCAAAACCAAGGATTTGAATCAAACAGCTTCTAAGCCCGTTTCTCAAGCTTCGCGCATGCGCGAACGGCATAGCCATTGCGCTGACCCGAGGCATCATAAGTGCTGAACTCCTGTCGTACCCGACGCAGTTCCGACATCCGGTCGGCCACCGCACGAATCCCTTCGGCCGCGCTGTTCAGCAGAGCTTGATTCCGCTCAACCTTATTCTGGATACGGACCAGATCTTCGGTTTCAAAAACCCGCAGATCGTTGATCGCGCCAATCAGGTCTTCTTTTTGAGTTGTCAACTGGTCCAGAGCCTCCAAATTGCCCTGAACAAGCGCTGCACGCTCGGTATCCAACAACTCTTCAAGTGCTCTGATCGGATTATTATCCATCTGATTTCTCCCTCATTGCATTGAACAGGATTTCAGACAGGCCGATGCCTCCGGCTCGTGCCATCTGTTGCGCTTGTTGTTGCACGAGGAACGAGGCGAACTGGTCCTCGCCAGCACCGCCACCAAAGCTTCTCCGCGCCTCGCCCAGGCCCGCCGATTTCAGCATCTCAGCCAGGAAAGCGGCCTCAAGCTCGACAGACGCCGCCTTGAGCTTTTGCGGCAGAGCTAAATTTCCCGCGCCGGGCGCAGCTATTGGATTCGCCATCGGTTTCTCCGAAAATTGCTTCGAACTTTCGCAATCAGAAGCGAAAGCAGTTAAAATAAACGTAACTTCCTGAAGGCAAGCTGCAGCGCAGACAAACGGAGTCGCAGCAATATGCCCAACCCGCTGACACTGATGACAGTGACACCCCGTGGTGGAACCGGACCGGACACCTCGCAAAGTAGCGATCGAGATCCCAAAAGCGGCCTCGACTTTGAAGCCGCGATGAATGAAGAGGCCGAGCACCCGGTTGCAGATCAAGAGGCGATGGTCGCCGCAACAGATGATCAGACTACGCCAGCTGAACTTCCGGAAACCGAATATTCGGCACCCGTATTAGAGCCTCAGGTCGGAAATGCGCCCTCAGAGGATCACTCGATAGAAGAATTGGCCCAATCGTATACATTGCCCGTTGAAAGTGACGTGACATCGATAGAACCAAAGGTCGAAACTGATGCGATCAGCGACCAGACACAGGTTGAGTTAACCTCAGTTGCTCCAAAATCAGCAAATGAAGTCACAGCATTACAATCCAAATCTGCAACAGAGACATCGCCTGTCGTCAGCGTACAGGCCGTTGACCCGCAGTTGGCGCCTACCAGCGAAATTGAGGTGAAAGTCGAACAAAGGACCGCGCCGCAACCCAAAAACACCGTATCGGTCATGGAGGCGCTTGCCAGAAATCTTAAGCATGATCCTCTGCACGGGGCGCATAACCTCGCGGCTCCGGATCTGGTCGACAGGCAGCTGGCGCAGGCTTCTAAATCCGCTACGATTGCTGCGCCCCAGATCGCCATCCCCACGTTGATCGGTGTCACGGATAAGACTGGTCCTGAGATTGAAACCGAACCGCAGGATTTGTCCGCCTTGAGAGAAACCGCAGCAGGACAAATCCAGCGTGACGGCGTTTCTTACTTGTCATCTTTGCCTGCACGGCCTGAAACGGCACGGCTGATTGCCGGTCAGATGGCTGCTGTCATTTCCGCGAAACCCGGCTCAGGCGCAGTGGAAATCGCTCTCAACCCCGAAGAACTTGGACGTGTATCAATCACGCTCAACGGACGTGATGACGGAATGCATCTGGTAATTCTGGCCGAAAGGCCCGAGACGCTCGATCTCATGCGCCGCCACGTCGCGATTTTATCTGCTGAATTCGAAAGGTTGGGATATGGTGGCCTGTCGCTGGATCTCGGAACCTCCGGCGACGCACCGCCTGAGCGTGCACGACCAGAATTTGAGCAGACTTCAAACACCAGTGAAGCGACCGGCGGTGTAGAAACCACGGTACGCCCCATACGGATCGACCCCGATCGGGGCCTTGATATGAGACTCTGACCATGATCAATCCCACAAACTCAGCGACCACACCAACTTCAGTTACGACCAATAGCGCGCAAAGCTCGGCGTTGACCTCAGACTTTGAGACATTTCTTCGCTTGCTGACAGTGCAGGCGCGCAATCAGGACCCGCTGGAACCTCTGGATTCCTCGGAATACGCATCGCAACTGGCACAGTTTTCCATGGTTGAACAGCAGGTCAAAGCCAATGAACTTTTGTCGGCATTGACCCAAGCGCTGGGGGTCGTCAATCTCGAACAGCTTGGCAGTTGGGTCGGGATGGATGTTCAGGTCCCCGCCCCATTTCGGTTTGAGAACCAGCCGATCACCATATTCGCGCAGGCCGAAGCCACGGCCGACGCTGCCGAGCTGGTCATACGGAACGATCAGGGCGAGATTGTCGACCGCATCACGGTGCCAATCGACGCGACAGAATTCGACTGGTCTGGTGTCGATGACACCGGCAGCCCCCTGCCCGCTGGTGCGTACTCGGCCACGCTCGAAAGCTTCAAGGATGGCAAGAGATTGAGCAGCGTGTCCGCCTCGGTATTCAGCCGCGTGGTTGAGGCGCAGATTGGCGATGGGGCCATCATGCTGACTCTGAATAGTGGGGCCAAAGTAGCGGTTGAAACGGTCCGACAAATCCGCACAGGCGCTTGATCTGATCATCAGAGCGCGCCAAAGCTTGGCGAAGTACGACTCGCCCGAAGAACTGGTAAAGCTCCTGTCCAATCACATTCAACCACCGCCCGATCTTGTGGAACAGCTACACGCCCGGAAACTGGTCGAACCGGATGTCCGGTACGAGGTCCTTTATGGTGGCCGAACCAATCAGGTTTGGAAAGTGCGAACCGATGACGGTGGCTCGGTCTTGAAGCTCTACCGGGCAAACGAAAAGAACCCGCTGTTTCGCAATGACGCGAAGCTCGAAGCGGCCTGTCTGCAAGCGCTAAGTGACACCGGCTTCGTGCCAAAACTGCGCGCAACCGGCTCGTTTGGGCGATCAAACTGGGTCTACTATGACCATGCCCCGGGCGCGCCGTGGTCTGACGGGGTCGAAAACGTCGCGCAGTTATTGCGGCAGGTGCATTTACGGCCCGTCGAGCTGGATGTTCCCTTGGGCTGCAATGGCAGTGATGATCTGGACAAGCACACGCAAGCGATATTGGCTCTTTGCAAGACTGAGAATGCAAACCGTTTGCTTCATCGGCGACCTCAGCGCCAAGTCCCACCGCTATCAAGCAGATGCCTGATTCACGGCGATCCGGTCGCTGGTAACATCTTGCAGACCAAAAACGGGTTGACCCTGATCGACTGGCAGTGTCCCGCGTTGGGTGACCCTAGCGAGGATCTGGCAATGTTTCTGTCCCCCGCGATGCAGCAGATTTATCGTGGACAAACTTTGACAGAAGCTGAAACAAACCGCTTTCTTATTGCATACGGAGATCCGGATATCACTCAACGCTACGAGGCACTGCGACCATGGTATGCTTGGCGCATGGCAACCTACTGCCTTTGGCGGGTTGAGAATGGAGCCCCGGACTACCAAGCAGGATATGATTTGGAAGTCGCGCTTCTGTAGCGTCGCAAAACTAGCCCCGTCTGACTATCGTATCCTGAGCGATCGGGCGGCCCCGGACAGGCCACCCGATCCTTCAACGCATCCGTTCCAACAAACTGAGCGACGGATAGCCATCCGGCACCAATCCCTGCGCCAGTTGGAAGGCGCGGACGGCATTGATCGTGTTCGGCCCCGTGCGACCGTCAACGCCCTTCGTGTCAAACCCGGCCTGAGTCAGGCGCTGTTGCAGCTCTTTGCGCTCGGTAAAGCTCAGCACCCTGTCACCGCGTGGCCAACCGGCTTGAAACGGCGTGCTGCCCGCCAGCCTGTCGGACAGATGGCCTATGCCGATCACATAGGCGTCGGCCCCATTGTAGGCCTCGATCACTTTGAAATTGTCGAAGATCATCAAGGCGACCCCACGCCCCCCAGCAGGCAGTAGGATTGATGCTGGGCCATGATCCGGCACAGCGCTGCCGTTCCGGGACAAGACACCCAATTCGGCCCATTCTGATGGCATCAATTTATGATCGCGTCGGGCAAGCTGGTAGTCGAAACCCTCCGGCAGCCGAACCTCGACGCCCCAGGGCTGCCCCTTGATCCAACCATGCCGCGCAAGATAGGCAGCGGTCGAGGCCAGCGCATCGGTCGGATCATCCGACCAGATGTCGCGTCGACCATCTGCGTCGAAATCAACCGCATAGTCCAAAAATGATGTCGGCATGAACTGCGTATGCCCCATCGCCCCGGCCCAGCTGCCAACCATAATTCTCGGATGAACATCTCCAGCTTGTACGATCTGCAGGGCCGCGATCAGCTGTGTTTCAAAGAACTTCGCGCGCCGCGCATCGAAAGCCAGTGTCGCCAGTGACTGGATGGTCTGATTGCTGCCGCGATAGGACCCGAACGAGGTTTCCAGACCCCAGATTGCGGTCACGACCTCTTTTTCAACGCCATATCGTGCCTCAATCCGGGTCAGAGCGTCCCGGTGCCGTTCCAGCCCTGCGCGACCATTCGCAACTCGCGTGTCCGAGACGGCAGTATCCAGATATTCCCAGATCGGCTTGGAAAACTCGGCCTGATTGCGATCGCGCCGTATGACATCCTTGTCATAGCTGAGCCCTGCCAACGCCCGATCCAGCGTTGCGGCTGAAATACCTTGCGCCATCGCTCGTTCGCGAAACGCACCCAACCATGCCTGAAACCGCGCGTTGCCCTCAGCCGACACGGGATATGCCTTCGCCTCTGGCCGCACCACGGGACGGATGGAAATCGTCACATCCGCCGAGGCCAGCTGTACGTTTTCGACCTGAGGTCGGGCCAAGGGCCGTATTGATTTGTCTGATATATCCGCCTGCACGATGGATGCCCATAATGCGGCGGTCATGACGCCACCTATGCATTTATGCATTCCGTTTTTCCTGATTACTGCTCGCGGCAGATGATAGCGCAAAAGAGACGTTTCACAAAGTGCTCAGGACCCTGTCTCGCGCTCTTGTGCGTCGTGTTGGGCGCGGATGCGCGCAATGGCTTCCCGCAAAAGAGGCACGCGATTGGGTCGGAAGCTTTCTTCGGTCACGGTCATCTCTTGCATCCGGTCCAGCCGAAAGACCCGAAAATCCTGCCGCAAATGGCACCAGCTGAGCAGAACACTGGCGCGATCCATGTAAACGATGCTCAGCGGATTGACCCGGCGGCGTGTGCCATCACCCTTGGCATCGGTATAGGCAAACTCGACCGCGCGCTCATCCCATGCAGCCAGACGCAGGGCGGCAACTTCGATCGTGGGCGCTGTAGGCCGGTCAAACCGCGTGGCGGTCAGAACGGCATGGCTTAGCCGATGCGATTGCCGCGGTGGCAGACGCCCCTGTAACTTGCGCAGCGCCTCGCTGGCCGCATCCGACAGCGCCGGGTCACCGATCAACTGTACCTCGCGCAGTCCCAGAACAAGCGCTTCAAGCTCATCATTGGTGAACCCCAGCGGTGGTAGAGTGGCATCTTCGATCAGGGTGAATCCGAACCCGGCCTCTCCGTCAATCACCGCGCCCAAGGCGCGCAAAGCGTCGATATCGCGATGGATAGTGCGCGCGGAGACGCCCAGATCCTGCGCCAACTGGACGGATGTTCTGGGCGATGGGCCAGAACGTAAGGCTTGCATCAATTGGAACAGGCGAGCGGTACGAGACATGATGAAAGTTAATCTAACCCTAATGACAATATCTGTCATTAGGGCAGCGTATCCATCACTCAACCCGCAAGATGGAGATCACGATGCTGACCCTACTCACCTTCCCCTCTGCCTTTGGCCAGTTTAGCGCCAGTCCGTTCTGCGTGAAAACCGCGCTGATGTTGCAACGCTCGGGCCTGCGCTGGAGGCGGTCCGACATGCTAGACCCCCGCAAGATGCCGCATCAGAAACTGCCGGTACTGTGCACGCCCGAGCGTCTGGTGCCCGACAGCGATCTGATCCGTGACTGGCTTGAGGCACAGGGGGCCGATTTCGACACCGGCCTTAGTGACATGCAGAAGGCTCAGTCCCGCGCATTGATCCGGCTGGCGGAAGAGCATCTGTATTTTCACATCGTACAGGATCGCTGGGCCAACGATCAGGTCTGGCCGATCCTGCGCGATACGTTTTTTGCCACGATCCCGGCATTGATCCGCAAGCCTGTGTCCAATTCGATCCGCAGGTCGGTCCTCAAGGGGTTGTCCTTTCAAGGCGTGTCCCGCTTTTCGCCGGCTGAACAGCAAGACAGGCTGGAGCGCGATCTCGAAGCGATCTCGACCTATCTGTGGCAGTCACCTTATCTGGTGAGCGACACGCCGACCTCGGCGGACATGAGCCTCGGCCCCATGCTCGCGGCAATGCGGGCCACGCCTGCCGATACACCGCTGACCCGCAGGATCAAACAGGATAAGCTGCTGAACAGTTATGTGGACCGGATGGAACAGGCGATCCCCTTATGACGCCGTTTGAAGACCCCAAAGTGGCCGCCGCTTTTGATGCGCTACCAGAGGACACCCGCGCGGGCGCGTTGGCTCTGCGCATGCTTATCTTCGAAACTGCCGCGTCCCTATCGGGCGCCCAGCCGCTGCAAGAGGCACTGCGCTGGGACCAGCCCGCCTATCTGGCACCAAAAGGATCAACGATCCGGCTGGGCGGGCACAAATCGGCGTCGTTTGCCCTATTCGTACATTGCCAGAGCAGGTTGATGGGCGATTTTACGTCAGCCTTTCCGGGCGAGGATCGGATCGACGGCAACCGGGCCATCTTGTTCGACGACCCGGACCAAATCGACCCGACACGCCATGGCTGGCTGATTGCACGGGCGCTGACTTATCACCTCTGACGGCGTTTGCGCTCGACCTTGCGCTTGATCTTGTCCTTCTTGCGCTTGGTGCTGACGGCCTTGCGCCGCGCGCCACGCTTGGCCGGGCCACGCCCGCGCGGAAGGTCCTGATCATCGATCGACAGCAACTCCAACTCCAGCCCGCCCGTCACCGGGGTCGCCTCGGTCAGCCGCACGGTGACACGCTGGCCGATGGCGATGATCAGGCCGGTATCCGAACCCATCAGGGTTCCGGCCTCTCGGTCAAAGTGGAAAAACTCACGCCCCAGCGAGCGCACGGGCACCAGCCCATCCGCGCCGGTTTCGTCCATCTTCACGAAGGCTCCGAACCGGGCAATGCCGCTAATGCGACCGGTGAACTCGTTGCCCACCCGCTCGCTGAGATAGGCCGCCAGATAGCGATCGGTCGTATCCCGCTCGGCCATCATCGAGCGACGCTCGGTATCCGAGATATGCGTTGCGGTTTCCTCCAGCCGCGCAATTTCATCCTCGGTCAGCCCATCCTTGCCCCAGCCATGCGCCGAGATCAGCGCGCGGTGCACGATCAGGTCGGCATAGCGGCGAATGGGCGAGGTGAAATGCGCATAGTTCCGCAGCGCCAGCCCGAAATGGCCGAAATTCTCAGGGTTGTAATAGGCCTGCGCCATCGACCGCAGGGTGGTCAGGTTGATCAGTTCCGCATCCTCGGTCCCGGCGGCGGCGTTCAGCAGCGCGTTCAGGTGCCGGGTCTGCAACACCTGCCCCTTGGCCAGATTCAGCCCCGCCGCCTGCGCCGTTTCCCGAAGGCTTTCCAGCTTCTCAGGCGCGGGTTCCTCGTGCACCCGGAACAGCAGCGGTCGGCGTTTGGCGATCAGGGTTTCGGCGGCGGCGACATTGGCGAGGATCATGAACTCCTCGATCAGCTTATGCGCATCCAGCCGGTCGCGGAAGGCGACGCTGGTTACTTCGCCCGTGTCGGACAGCACGATCTTGCGTTCGGGCAGGTCCAGTTCCAATGGCTGCCGTGCGGCACGTGCCTTCTTTAGCGCCGTATAAGCGGAATAGAGCGGCTTCAGAACCGTCTCTAACAGAGGTCCGGTGCGGTCATTCGGAGTGCCGTCAATGGCCTCCTGCACTTCGGTATAGTTCAGCGAGGCAGCAGAACGCATCAGACCCCGCACGAACCGGTGCCCGATCTTGTTGCCGTCCGCGTCGATCTGCATACGCACGGCGATACAGGCGCGCGGTACACCTTCGTGTAGCGAGCACAGATCACCCGACAGACGATCCGGCAGCATCGGCACCACGCGGTCGGGGAAATAGCTGGAATTGCCCCGTTTGCGCGCCTCGCGATCCAGCGCCGTGCCGGGTTGAACGTAGGCAGCGACATCGGCGATGGCGACCCAGATCACATGGCCGCCGGGGTTCTTGGGATCATCGTCCGCATGGGCATAGCAAGCGTCGTCATGATCGCGCGCATCCGAAGGGTCGATGGTCAGCAGCGGCATATCCCGCAGGTCCTCGCGCGCCTTAAGGCCGACGGGTTTGGCCTTGTCGGCCTCCTCAATCACCTTGTCAGGGAAATCGTCCGGAATGCCGTGCTGGTGAATGGCGATCAGCGAGACAGCCTTGGGAGCAGTGGGGTCCCCCAGCCGTTCCACGATCCGTGCGCGGGGCAGCCCCATGCGGTTCTTCGGCCCGGCCTGTTCGGCCTCGACCAACTCTCCGTCCTTGGCCCCCAGAACGGCACCGTCTGCAACCAGCCATTCGGTCTGACCAGCCTTGTCGATGGGCACGATCCGACCGCCTTCGGCCCCCTTGCGAAAGATACCGACGATCTTGCGCGGGTTGGTTCCGATGCGACGTATCAGGCGCGCCTCATAATTGTGGTCTTCCTCATGCACCACCGACAGGCGGGCCAGAATCCGGTCGCCCTCACCCAGCGCCGGATCACTGGCGCGGGCGATGATCAGCACGATGGGTTCGACCCCCTCGCCATGCCATTCCAGCGGACGAGCAAACAAATCACCATCGGCGTTCGGAGCCTTGACCTGCAGGACACTCACCGGCGGCAGACGATCCGGGTCACGGTAGCTGCGCTTGCGCTTTTCCAGGTGCCCCTCGGCCTCAAGTTCCTTGAGGATACGCTTCAGATCAATCCGATCTGCGCCCTTGATGCCAAAAGCCTTGGCGATATCGCGCTTCGAGGTCAGGGTAGGGTTCGCCGAGATCCAGTCCAGGACCTCCTGCTTGGAGGGAATGCGAGTCATACTTTCGGCCTATCATGCGTTTGCGACCGCGTCATGACCAAAAAACCTAGGGTTTCAGATCAGTCACAGTATCCACATCACGGAGCTGGTCGAGCAATGCAACACGAGAGCCGGGGATTGAAGCCAGAGTGTCGGCCAAGGCGTGCTCGGTCGACCAGCGTACATTGCGAAACAGACTGCGGGGCAAGGCCGCATAGCGCTGAGCACCGACCAACCAGTATCCCCCGTCTGGCGCGGGGCCAAACACCATCTGCGTGCGCCCCAATGCATCAAACGCCTGCGCGATATGCCTGCGCGTGACCCCCGGAATATCCGCACCGATCAGGCAGACCGGGCCTTTGGGCATCCCGCGCAGCATCCGGCCCATTCGGTCGCCCAGATCACCCCACCCTTGCGCTGCGCGGGGCAGGTCAGCGGGCCAGATTCGACTGATCAGCCCCTCCTGATCCGGAGCGACGGCCAGCACGATCTGCCAGCGCGAATCGCGCAAACGTCGGATCAAAGACCGGGTCTGATGACGAAACCACCACGCCGCACCGACCATGCCGATGTCGCGACCCAGCCGCGTTTTGACGCGCCCCGGGCGGGGTTCCTTTACCATGATCACCAAAGTGCGCTGCATGGATCAGGCGAAATAGTCCGCCAGGATTCGGGTATAGATCGCCTTAAGCTGTTCGATTTGGGCGACCTCGACGCATTCATCCACCTGATGCATCGTCCGGCCAACGAGGCCAAATTCGACCACCGGGCAGTGGTTCTTGATAAACCGCGCATCCGAAGTACCACCGGTTGTCGACAGTTCGGGTGTGAGGCCCGTCTCTGCCGCTACCGCCCGAGACACCAGATCCGACAATGCGCCGGGTGGGGTCAGGAAGCTTTCGCCCGAGATCTTGATTTTCGTATCAATCTGTACGCCATACTCCCGGGCCACTTGATCCGCCGCTTCGAGTAGCCAATCGCTGAGGCTGGACCCCGAATGCAGATCATTGAACCGAATGTTGACGGCCGCACGACACTGGGCCGGGATCACATTGGTCGCTGGATTCCCGGTATCGATGGTGACAATGGCCAGCGTCGAGGCGTCGAAATGGTCGCTGCCTTGATCCAGTTCATGACTGGCCAGCCGATCCATCAGACGCGCCATCGCGGGCAAGGGGTTTTTGGCCCGGTGTGGATAAGCTGAATGGCCCTGAACGCCGGTCGCTGTGAACCAAGCCGTCATCGATCCGCGCCGACCGATCTTGATCATCTCGCCCATCCGGTTCGGGCAAGTGGGCTCGCCCACTAGGCACACCGACATTTGCTCACCAGTTGCATCCATATGATCGAGCAGCGCGGTGGTGCCATCCAGCGCGTCCCCCTCTTCATCGCCGGTGATGGCCAGAATGATTGCCCCGTCCGGAGGCGTATCACGGACGAAATCCACTGCCGCTGCAGCAAAGGCCGCCACACCCGATTTCATATCGGTTGCCCCGCGGCCAAATATCACCCCATCATGTACTTCAGCCCCGAACGGAGGTTTGGTCCATGCCGCTTCATCGCCCACCGGAACAACATCCGTGTGACCGTTGAAGCCAAAGCTACTCGCATGCGCTTTGCTTCCCCACCGCGCAAACAGGTTACTGACGCCACCCCGGTCCACGCGGATGCAGTCAAAGCCAGCTTTCGACAGGACCTGTTCCAACAAAACCAACGCTCCGCCTTCCTCGGGTGTGACCGATGGGCAACGGATTAAATCTGCGGTCAGCTGAACGGGGTCGGTCATAATGGGCCTTTCATCGCTGCGGGTGCCTGTGTTCCTGCACAGATTCAACGAATTGACCGGAATGCCAACCCTGAAGAGCTAAAATTCCCGATTGATCCGCAGGCACTCTCGGTTTGATACCCCAACAAAACATGGGCCTTGACCTAGCGGCGACCTTGCCGCGCTGCAACAATTTGAGGTAGAGGGCCGCGAAACAGGTGAATTGACCATGAAGCGTGCCCTCTTCGTATTGATCTGCCTGACTTTCGCCGTCTTCGCGCAGCAGAGCCAGGCCCAGACCCTTACGGTTACAACAGTGACCCGCGCCCCTTTCTCATTTGTCGAGGATGGCGCCCAGACCGGATTCTCGATGGATCTTCTGGCGGCTTTGGCCGAGTCGCTGGACTGGGAGTATTCCGTAAACCGGGTCGAAGGGTTCAGCGAAATGCTAGGCGCGGTTCAGGACGGTTCGGCCGATCTGGCGATTGCAAACATCTCGATCACGGCAATGCGCGAGACGCAGATGGACTTCAGCCAGCCGATCTTTGAGGCTGGCCTGCAGATCATGGTGCCGTCCGAAGCTACACGCAGGCCATCACTGCTGCAGGCGTTGCTATCGCGCGAACTGTTCATCGCTATAGGATTGGCCTTTGCGATCCTGCTGGGCGGCGGGATGCTGATGTGGGGTTTTGAACGCCGCGCGCAACCTTACTTTGACCGCGAACTGAATGAAGCCTGGTTTCCCTCGTTCTGGTGGGCCCTCAACCTCGTCGTCAATGGCGGGTTTGAAGAACGGATGCCGCGCACCCCGTTTGGTCGTCTTTTGGGTGTGATTCTGGTGGTGTCATCGCTGTTCATCGTGTCAGTCTTCACCGCGCGTATCACCTCGGTCATGACCATAGATGCCATTACGGGCAGCGTGAATTCGGTAAATGACCTCTATGGCAAAGAGGTCGGCACCATCAACGGATCGACAGCGGCCAGTTTCCTGAACCGACGCGAGATCGAGTTTGCCGGCTATCCCGGCCTGCAAGAGATGCTGGCCGCATTCGAAAATGACGAATTGAACGCGGTGGTGTTCGACGCACCGATCCTGTCCT
This sequence comes from Ruegeria sp. AH3, assembly GCF_056536265.1. Classification (NCBI taxonomy): domain Bacteria; kingdom Pseudomonadati; phylum Pseudomonadota; class Alphaproteobacteria; order Rhodobacterales; family Roseobacteraceae; genus Ruegeria; species Ruegeria sp. AH3. The sequence continues at coordinate 3,231,919 of NZ_JBQFJL010000001.1, read as the reverse complement.
ATTACGCGTCGCACGAAGGGCGGCGCATCGCTACGATGACTGGCGGCGTCTTCCTGCGCGAAAACTATGGGATTGCATTCCCGACGGGTTCACCTTTGGTCGAAGACGTCAACCAGGCGCTGCTGTCACTACGCGAAGATGGCACATATGATGAAATCTACCGCAAGTGGTTCGGATCGCCGAACTAAGCGGTTTCCTCGTCTCCGAAAAACGGCGTCATCTGCGCCACGATAACGGCGTTTTCATCCAGAGCCCGCTGCATCAATGCCCGCTCATCCGGTTCAATATCGTGCCCCTGCGCCTCACGCTCGGCCAAGGTGCCATATCCCGTGACATCCAGCGGCGCAGTATCAGCCTGTTTCAGGATCGCAACCGTCTCGCGCACGGCCTCGGCCTCATCCACACCGCTGGCAAAACACATCAGTGCCGCGCCGGTGGCCCCTTCGGGCAGGCCGTCGCCATCCTTGCGGCCAATCTGAACCAACAACGTATAGACCTGCTGGCGCGAAGGTTTTTTCTGCTTTTCCATATCGCCCGCAATACGCCGACCTGGCAAAACGGTCAACTCAATCGCTGGCAGCGCTCGCCAAGTGGGCCAGCAACATCTCTGCGGCTGCGCGCTGAGCATCGCGCCAATCGCCCCGAGGGCTCAACGGCATCACCGCATCCGTATTGAAATAGATTGCGGACATCCCCGCAGCCACGACTTGAACGTCCCGCGCATCTGCACCCGGGTGTTCGCGCGTGATTTCAGCGGCAATCCTCGCTTCGAAATCATAGATGAACCCAAGCAAGGGCTCTCGAAGATCCTCATGCCGCTCAGATGCAGCGACCAATGCCGCGAAGACTGCGGCGCTTTCTGAGGAATAGGCGCTGCGACCAAACAACGTCTCTATCATCGCCTCTACCCGACCTGAATGCGGCAGAGCACCAAAAAGCGCCTCTGTCTGATCTGCAAATACCTTCAGGACGTGCTCCAGTAGTTTGCGCACCATCTCATCCCGATTGCCCAGATAGTGGCGCAGCAATGGTCGTCCGACACCCGCTTCCTCCGATATGCGAGCCAGGGTCGAACCGTCCAACCCATATCGCGCGACGCAGCGCATAAAGGCGTTCAGAATCTGTTCGGATCTGGCGTCTTTCAGGCTGGGGCGTGGCATCAGAACCCGTTCCCAGAGAGCTGGAAGACATCTGTGAGAATGTAGAGAAGCCCCAGTGAAATCCACAGAACCGTGAGCAACCAGAACAAGGCAGGATCCTTTGCCCGGTCAATCGGCTCAATCAGAAAAGCCTGCCCCGAGCGTACCGACAGCACCCCCCAGAAGATGAATAACAGCCCCCACAGGCCATAGAAGCCAGCGACAGTAGAAACAAGAAGCACTGCCAGTACCAATACAGTCATCCATTTCTGATGCTTCAGGGTGTGAGCGAAGTTCATCCTGCCTCCATGTCAGCCGTAAAAAATCTTCAGATCAAATCTGGACATTCGGTCATTGATTGTCAATATTGATAATTATCATATTTGACAAACAATGGACTCACCGATGCCGCTGCTTGCCGCACTTCCAGAGCAACCCCAACAACGCCTGCCGCGCGAGGCATACATCTCGGACACGTGGTTTGAGGCCGAGCAGAAAGCTCTGTTCAGCAATTGCTGGACCTTCGCCGGGGTGACCATGGATTTTTCCGAACCCGGCGATTTCAGAACGATTCAGGCCGGAGACTATGCTCTGATCGTCATACGGGATGCAGCCGGGGACTTACGCGCCTTCCATAACCAGTGCCGTCATCGCGGAACCGAATTGCTGGAAGGCTGCGGCAACGCAGGTAAAACCATCGTCTGCCCCTATCACAACTGGGTCTACAACCTGGATGGCGCTTTGCGTGGCGTCCCGGCCCAGCGCGAATGCTTCCCGGATCTGGATAAGAAAGCTACTGGGCTATTCGGCGCTTCGGTCGGCGTGTTTCGCAACCTTGTATTTGTTCATCCTGAACCGGATCAGAGCTTTGACACATGGCTCGGCGATCTGGATCAGGTCCCGTGGCCTCATGATCTGGCGTCAACCGAGATGCAGGAGAATCCGGACGATGTGATCTATGAGATCAGCTGCAACTGGAAGGTCTTCTTTGAAAATGCAATCGACGGCTACCATCTGGCTTATCTGCACAAGGACACGCTGGGCGGCCCGACCCACGACAAGAACCTCTGGGAAGTCTTTGGACACAACATGGTCTGGTGGTCGACCGAGCGTGAAGGCGTCAAACATCGTATTCCTCAATTTGTGGAAAACTCGGCGAAAGGGTCAGGTTTGAAAACGGTTCGGAATGCAGACACCCCCGGCTATGGCGGGGTCTATATGCTGTTTCCAACCACAATCCTGACGCCAAACCCCTGGGGATTTTCGATCTCGGTGATGGAGTCGGTGGATGCCAACACAACACTGCTGCGGGTCAGAAACTGGTCGCCCAGAGGCTGGTTTAGCTACAGTCATCGTGCGGCGGACATACCTGGATATGACCAGGAAACCGGCCGGATCAAATCCTCTCATTGGACGCAACACCCGCTGGAAACCGGAGATTTCCAGACCGAGGATGTTTGGGTTTGCGAAAAGATGCAGCGCGCCCTTCGATCACCACGATATCAAGTCGGTCCTTTGGCCAAAGGGGCCGGAGGTGAAGCGGCGATTGATTTCTTTCAGCAAACAGTTCTGGAATTCATGCCGAAATAAGAAAGGCCGCAGAGCGTGCGCTCTGCGGCCTTCTCAAACCGAATCTATGGGATCAGTCGCGCAGCAGCTCGTTAATCCCGGTTTTCGAACGGGTCTTTTCGTCGACGCGCTTCACGATAACCGCGCAGTACAGGCTGACGTTGTTCTTTGACGGCATCGAGCCCGCTACGACAACCGAGTAGGGCGGCACTTCGCCATACATGACCTCTCCGGTTTCGCGGTCGACGATCTTGGTCGATTTGCCGATGAACACGCCCATGCCCAGAACCGAGCCCTCACGGACGATGCAACCCTCGACCACTTCCGAGCGCGCGCCGATAAAGCAGTTGTCTTCGATGATGGTCGGGCCAGCCTGCATCGGCTCCAGCACACCGCCGATGCCGACGCCGCCCGACAGGTGCACGTTCTTGCCGATCTGCGCACATGAACCAACGGTGGCCCAGGTATCAACCATCGTGCCTTCATCAACGTATGCGCCCAGGTTCACGAACGACGGCATCAACACCACGCCCGGTGCGATATAGGCCGACTTGCGGACCACACAGTTCGGCACCGCGCGGAACCCGGCCGAGCGCCACTGGTTCTCACCCCATCCGTCGAACTTGCTGTCCACCTTGTCCCACCAGCCACCGGCTTGCGGGCCACCGGCCTGAATTTCCATATCCTTGATGCGAAAGCCCAGCAGAACCGCTTTCTTGGCCCATTGGTTTACGTGCCAGTCTCCGCTGTCGCGCTTCTCAGCCACACGCAGCGAGCCGCTGTCCAGCGCGTTCAGCGTATCCTCGATCGCTTCGCGCGTTTCGCCTGTGGTGGCGGGGGTGATGGTGTCGCGCGCCTCCCAGGCGGTTTCGATGGCGGCTTCCAGTTGCGCATTGGACATGTGAGGGCTCCCTGCAGAATCTATTCACGTTGGTCTTGCGTATAAGCGCGCGCGGAACTGGCCGCAATGCGACGCAGAACGCGCGGTTTGCGGCTGACTTGCCCCCTTAGGTGCCCAACGGGTCCGGAGAAATGTTGCCACCGCAGATCAGCACGGCAACACGTTCATCCGGTGCGGGCCTGTAAGCGCCGGACATTAGTGCAGCCAACGCCGTCGCGCCCGCGGGTTCGACAAGAATACGATGTGCCTGCCACAACCGTTTCTGCGCCTCTGCGATGGCCTCGTCCGTAACCAGAACCGAAGCCATCCCCTGCGCCAGTTCGAAACAGATCGATCCGATCCGTCGTGCGCCCAGCGCATTCGCAGCAATGCCAGAAACCGAGACATCCACGGATTCACCCGCCTGCAATGCAGCGTTCAAGGCGCAAGAGGTTTCTGGCTCCACCGCCACAACCTTGCGCGCACCCTGCAACCACGCAAGTGCGCCCGCGATCAAACCACCGCCGCCTACTGCGATCAGAACGGTGTCAGCCTGCAGCCCCTGTGCTTCCCACTCAGCAAAACAAGTGCCCTGCCCGGCCACGGTTGCGGGCGCATCATAAGCATGGATCTGCATCGCGCCGGATTCGGCCTCGTGCGCCTGCGCACCCATCAACGCGTTTGCGTATTCACCGGGCACAACGCTCAGGTCCGCGCCTGTCTGTTCGATCAACGCAATCTTTGACGGCCCTGCCAACTCGGGCACGAAAATCTTGGCCGGATATCCCAGCGTTTGCGCGGCATAAGCCGCTGCCGCACCGTGGTTGCCGCCAGAGGCTGCAACGACGCCCGCGTCTGGCACATCCATACTCAGCAACGTATTGAACGCCCCGCGCGCCTTGAAGCTGCCGGTGTGCTGCAAATGCTCAAGCTTCATCTCGACCGGATAGCCCAGCATGTTGCTTTCCATCACCGGCGTGATCTGCGCGTAACCGGCGATGCGATCCCGCGCGGCGGATATTTCACTCTTCCAATCCATTACTTGTCTTTCCGTGACTGGCACTCTGCCCGCGAACCCTATAGCTGTTTCATGAACACGCAAGCAGGGATCGATCACCGATGAGAGAAGACCGCCACAACCCGTTCCGCGACGCGCAAACCGACCGCTCAACCGCGAGCGAGGTTCCGGACACGCCCCAGACGCGGTCCCCGGCCTATCGCCTTGCCTTCGCCGATGACGAATTCCTGTGTCGCGACGAGCTGCGCCCCGTACGCCTGCAGCTGGAGTTGCTGAAACCCGAGATGATCATGAGCGAACGCGAGATCACCTCGACCATCGTCATGTTTGGTGGCGCGCGGATTCCCGAGCCATCGCAAAAGCACACTGCACGGACAGAAACATTAGCGGGGCTGTCGCAGTATTATGACGAAGCGCGCGAGTTCGCCCGATTGATGACGGAGAAGTCGAACCAGACCGGCTGCCGTGAGAACGTGATCGTCACGGGCGGCGGCCCCGGCGTGATGGAGGCAGGAAACCGTGGCGCACAGGATGCGGGCGGCTGCTCGATCGGACTGAACATCGTGTTGCCGCATGAACAGGCGCCGAACGAATTTGTAACGCCGGACCTCAGCTTCAATTTCCACTATTTCGCCATCCGCAAGATGCATTTCCTGATGCGCGCCCGCGCCATCACAATCTTCCCGGGCGGCTTCGGCACGATGGATGAGCTGTTCGAATCCCTCACCCTGATCCAGACCGGCCGGATGGACCGCGTTCCCTTCCTGCTGTTCGGACGCGCATTCTGGGAAAAGGTCATCAACTGGGAAGCCCTCGCAGACGCAGGCACCATTTCGGATGAAGACCTCGACCTGTTCCGCTTTGTCGACACCGCGCAAGAGGCGGTCGACATCATCGAGAACTGGGAGCCCGCCCCACCCCGTGACGAAATTCCGGGGCGCTGAACTATGGCACCCAAGACCGGAGAGATGCTGCACCTGCGCGGAAACGCTCTGAACAAGGGTGAGCCGGTGGCTTTACCGTTAACGCAAAGCAGTATGTACCATCTGCCGGGCGCCCCTGATGGGCATGCAACCTATGGCCGGGTCGACAACCCGACATGGGTGCAGTTGGAGCACGTGTTGTCGCATCTGGAAGCGGCACCCTGCCTCAGCTTCCCTTCGGGCATGGCGGCGATCTCGGCGGCGCTTTTTGCCACCGTACAAGCCGGTTCACGCCTGTTGATCCCGTCGGACGGTTACTACGTCACGCGCCTTCTGGCGGATCGATTCTTGTCGCGCCTCGGCGTCGTGGTCGAGGAACGCCCCACCAATGCGTTTGCCGAAGGTGGTTTTGACGCTTTCGACGTGGTGTTCGTCGAAAGCCCCTCGAACCCCGGTTTGGACATGATCGACATTAGGGCCGTGTCAGAACAGGTACGCTCTGCGGGCGGCATCACGATTGCCGACAACACGACGATGACACCGCTGGGCCAGCGCCCGTTGGACCTTGGCATCGACGTTGTCGTCTCGTCTGACACCAAGGCCATGGGTGGTCATTCTGACATGCTGATGGGCCATGTGGCCAGCCGCAACGATCAGATCATGGAACGGGTCGAGGAATGGCGCAAAGTCTCCGGGGCGATCCCCGGACCACATGAGGCGTGGTTGCTGCATCGCGGTTTGGAGACACTGGATGTACGGTTCGACCGCATGTGTAACTCGGCGCAGATTCTGGCGGAGCGGTTGGCCACGCATCCATCTGTGAAGCAGGTACGCTATCCCGGTCTGACAGATGATCCCTCGCACACGCTGGCGCAGGCCCAAACCACGCGGTTCGGCTTTCTGCTATCCCTAACATTGGACAGCGAAGACAAGGCCGAGGCCTTTATCAATGGCTGCCCTCTGCTGCGCCCCGCGACCTCATTCGGCGGCGTCCACAGCTCAGCAGAACGGCGCGCGCGCTGGGGCGACGATGTCGACCCCGCTTTCGTCCGGTTATCGGTCGGATGCGAACCGGTGGAAGAGCTGTGGCAGGCGATCGAGACCAGCCTGAACGCGTTATGATTTCTTCTTGGTCTCACGCAGCTCGGTAAACACATAGATCGGCAGCACGATGCTGGCAATCAAAGCTCCTAGCCAGACCAGCAAAGTCGCGGCCAGCAGGTTGGAAATGCCGCCGACTGTCAGCCCAGCGGTGATCAGATCGGTTACCAGCAATCCCACGAAGGTGACGATCAGCGCGATCCCGCCTTTCAGCGCCGGGGCTTTCTTTTCGCCCAGCTTCAGGATCAGCGGCTCGGCCACCACCTGAACCAGCGTGAACACAATCACCACCACGATGAACGAGATCGGCTTGACCGCAAAGCCCGCCAGCAGCAGCGAGGCCAGCAACAACCCGATGGCATTCCCGGCCAACAAGGCGAGGGCGGACTTTATTCTGCGCGACATGGGGCGACCTCCGGAAAATGACAGTTCGAAACATGCAGATATTAACAGGGCAATTGGATTTTGCGAGGCAATTCAGAGCCTCTGTCATTTTGACCTGTTGAAATCACATGATAAAACACCTTCATCAAGATTAGCCCCACCCAAACATGCGAGAGGTGAGATGAGCGACGATCCCTATTCCGTTCTCGGTGTCGCCAAAGATGCCAGTGCTGCCGAGATCAAGAAAGCCTATCGGCGCATTGCGAAGGAATGCCACCCGGACCTGAAGCCGGGCGATGCCGAGGCTGAGGCCAAGTTCAAAGCGGCCGCCGCAGCCTATGATCTGTTGAAAGATTCCGAGACGCGCGCCAAGTACGATAATGGCGAGATCGATGCTTCGGGGCAGGAGCGGCCCCAGCAACAGTATTATCGCGACTATGCCGAGGCTGCTGGCAACCCTTATCGCGGCCGTCAGGCGGACCCCGACGATATGTCCGATATCTTCGCCGAATTCATGCGCGGGCGCGGCGCGTTTGGAGGTCAGCGCACGCAAGAGTTTCATGCGCCGGGTCACAATCTGAACTACTCACTGCAGATCAGTTTTCTGGATGCGGTGTTTGGGGCCAGCCAGAAACTGACCTTGCCGGACGGAGACCGGATCGAGGTTAAGATCCCCGTCGGCATCACCGATGGCCAGACCATCCGGCTGAAGGGCAAAGGGGCACCGGGCTATGGTGAAGGCCCACCGGGTGATGCTTTGGTGACAGTGTCTGTCGCCGGGCACCCGGTGTTTGACCGTCAAGGCGACGACATCCACATCACGCTGCCCATCACGGTCGACGAAGCCATTCTAGGCGGCAAAGTCCCCGCGCCCACGATCGATGGCGGCGTGAGTGTCAGCGTCCCGGCCGGCACCAGCAGCGGCAAAACCCTGCGGCTGCGGGGCAAGGGGGTCAAGAAACGTGGGTCTTCGGACCGTGGGGATCAGCTGATCGAATTGACCGTCACCATGCCGGACAAGATCGATGATGAGTTGAAGCAGTTCATGGAGACATGGCGTGAGACGCACAGCTATGATCCGCGGAAAGGAATGCCGTCATGACCCTGACCGAGAAGGAACTGATCGAAACCGTCACCCGCCTGACCTCGGACCGTTTGACAGAGTATCTGGCGGCCGAGATCGTGATCCCTGAGCAATCGGACCAGGGCATGGTGTATCACAGTATCGATGTTGCTCGTCTGGAACTGGCCTGCGAATTGCACGAGCAATACGACATGGAGGCCGACGCGCTGTCGATGATGATCTCTCTGATCGACCAGATGCACGGGCTGCGGGCTGAACTGCGCGAGGTTCTGAATGCCGTCGAGACACAGCCCGAACCCGTGCGCCAACAGCTGATCGAGGTCATAGGCACAGCGCGGTTCCGTCGCAGGTAACGGGGTTTTGGTGGCACAGGATATGGCGTAGAAGGCCGCCTTGACCTCTTGCCCGGTAGTCCCATGACCCAGTCCAGATCCGAATTGCTGATGCCTGCGGGCAATCTGCGCAAACTGAAACTCGCCATTCTCTACGGCGCGGATGCTGTCTATCTGGGCACGCCGGATATGTCGCTGCGCACCAAGTCCGAGTTCTCGCTGGAAGAGGTGATTGAGGGCGTAGAGTTCTGTCATAGCCATGGACGGCGCGCCTATCTGACGCTGAACCTGTTTTCGCACAACAAAGACATCCCGAAGCTGGACGAATATATCGACACGGTGCGCAAGGTGAAACCTGACGGGCTGATCATCGCCGATCCGGGCGTGTTCCAATACGTCCGCGAACGGGCTCCCGAATTGCCGCTGCATATTTCGACTCAAGCCAATATCTGCTCGTGGCTGTCAGTGAAGTTCTGGCAGGATCAAGGGGCTGAGTTGGTGGTTCTGGCGCGCGAGGTTTCCTACCCCGAACTGGTGGAAATCCGCGAGAAATGCCCCGATATCAAGCTTGAGGCCTTTGTTCATGGCGCGATGTGCATGACCTATTCGGGCCGCTGCCTGCTGTCGAACTTCATGGCCGAACGCGGGGCCAATCAGGGCAATTGCGCCAATTCCTGCCGCTGGAACTATGGGCTGAAACTGCGCCTCAAGGATGGCACGCATCAGGAGCTGCGCATCACCGAGGAAAACGCCGACCTGTTCGAGTTTCTGCTGGAAGAAGGCTGCCGCCCCGGTGATCTGATGCCTATCGAAGAGGATGATCGCGGCTCATACATCCTCAACTCCCGCGATCTCTGCATCATGCCGAAGCTGGATGAGTACCTGAAGATCGGGGTCGACAGCCTCAAGGTCGAAGGGCGCGGCAAGTCTGAATATTACGCTGCCATCGTCGCGCGGGCTTATCGCATGGCCGTCGACGATTATCACGCGAATCCCGAGAACTGGGACCCGAAGCCCTATATGCGCGAGCTCGAAACTGTCGGAAACCGCGGCTATACGCTGGCTTTCCACGAAGGCCGCCTGACCAACTACTCGCATGACTACGAACACACGGCCTCGATCGCGCAATGGGAATATGCCGGGATCGTCACCGACGTGACCGAGGATGCCTTTCTGGTCGAGGTTAAAAACAAGCTGGAACCGGGCGATGTGCTGGATTTCGTCTCGCCCATCTCACGCGAGACGGTGCTGCTGCGGGTCTATGACTTTGAACGCGCATCGGATGGCACACGGCTGGACGTGGTGCATGGCAGCTCGAAAACCATCATCCGCATACCCTTCGCCCTGTTCGATCACGAAGACATCGACGACCTGCGCGCACGATTCCCGGTCTATTCCGTCCTGCGAAAAGAGCGCGCACTGACCGACGAACACTGGAGCCGCATCCGCTTTGACAAGCTGGTACAGGGGCTGGAAACATCCGGGCGCGACAATCCCACCGCCTATGCGCGCCGCCGCGATGAACTGGTCGAGAAGATCGGCGAGGACGGCAATGAACGCCGCTTCAAGACCAACCGCATCGGGACCGAGGGCTGCTGCGGTAAGGGCTGCAATGGCTGCCTGATCTTCTGGCAGGATGAGAAATATGCACTGGCCCGCGAGGTTCTGTCCAAACGCAATCAGGGCGAACAGCTCAGCCGTCAGGAAGCGAGCGACCTGAAGTTACAAGACCGGGCGATCTGAAGGTTATTCGGTGCGGTACTCTTCGGGGACGTAGAATGTATAGTCGCGGTCCGCAACGGCTTCGTGGCAGTCATGGCAATAGGCCACCGACGCTGCGCGAAATCCCATCGTATCGCCGAACAACGATCCGTCCGGCATCACCATGATATAGCGCCAATCGGCAGTTTCAGGGTTTGCTCCTGCAGCCAGCTTCTCCATCACGAACAAAGCACCGGGATGAACATTGCCCTCATCTGTCACGGTCATGCTGTCCTTGGCCAGTACGGAGCCGACGGGCAGCACCTCGCCCTCGGTCAAGGTCCCGTAGTTATGCGCCATCCGGTTGGCATAGCTGTTCACATAGCGTTGCCCATGCGTGGCCGAGATATAGGGCGCATCGTTGAACAGGGGCCAGCTTTGATAGTTTAGGATCAGATCAAGTTGCGCCGCCGCATAGCCACGCGACATGCGCTTTGTGAGAGAACGATAGTGATCTCGTGCCTCATCTTTCGACAAATCAGCCGGATTCTCGATCGCCAAATGCGCTTCTTGATCCGTACTCTGCGCTAATGCGCTTGTTGTCAGCACAGATAATAATAATGTCGTGCCGACAAGATACCTTTGGTTTTCAAACATTTTACCTGGCCCATCCGATAAACGGTTTTGCCTGAACGCCGCGTTAAGCCTCGGAATAGAGGATAGCGCGCTTACAATAACTTGCCATGAGCCGGATCGCAGACTCACCGCGTTGTGTGTAGTGGTGAGCTTCCATCCCCGCCAATACGTGAACAATCATATCAAATTAAAGCACAATGTTCACATTAATTCTGACAGCTCAGCCCAATCCGGCCTCGGATTCAATTTGCTTACGCGATTTCCGGGCGCGCTCGGTCGCTGATTTCAGCTGACCACAGGCAGCCATGATATCCTCGCCCCGCGTCTTGCGAATGGGTGAGGCATAGCCCGCCTGATAAATAATGTTCGCAAAAGCCCGAATACGGTTGTTCGAGCTGCGTTTGTACGGCGCGCCGGGCCATTCGTTGAACGGGATCAGATTGATCTTGGCCGGGATGTTGTGGCGCTTGATATGCGCAATCAGCCGGTGCGCGTCCTCGTCGCTGTCATTCACACCGTCCAGCATCACATATTCAAACGTGATCCGTTCCGAATTCGAGACATTGGGATAGCTGGCCAGCGCCTGCAACAGCTCCTCAATGTTCCAACGCTTGTTGATCGGGACCAGCACGTCGCGGGTCTCATCCGTGGTGGCGTGGAACGATATCGCCAGCAGGCAGCCGATTTCTTCGGCGGTGCGGGCGATTTCCGGCACCACGCCCGAAGTCGAAAGCGTGATCCGTCGACGGGACAGAGAAATCCCCTCGGGATCCATGGCGATCTTCATCGCGTCTCGGACGTTTTCGAAGTTATACAGCGGCTCACCCATGCCCATCAGAACGATATTCGACAGCAGTCGAGTTTCATCCTTGGGCGCGCCCGGGGTCGGCCATTCCTCAAGATCATCGCGGGCCATCATCACCTGACCAACGATTTCAGCCGCTGTCAGATTGCGCACCAGTTTCTGCGTGCCGGTGTGGCAAAAGGAACAGGTCAGCGTGCAGCCTACCTGAGACGAGATACACAGCGTACCGCGATCTTCTTCGGGGATATACACCACCTCGACCTCGTGCCCGCCCGCGATGCGGCACAGATACTTGCGGGTACCGTCCTCAGACACCTGACGGGTCACCACTTCGGGAATTTCGATCACGAAATTCTCGGCCAGTTGCGCACGGTAGGCTTTGGCGAGGTTGGTCATCTCGCTAAAATCGCGCACGCCCCATTGGTAAATCCATTGCCAGATCTGACCGGTGCGCATCTTTGCCTGCTTCTCAGGCGTGCCATGTTCGATCAACACTTCGCGCAACTGATCACGGGTCAGGCCGACAAGGTTCACCTTCCCCTCAGGCAGTTTGCGGGGGATGGTCATGACATCTTGAGTGATCGGCGCTTTGGGCGACATGTGGCTATCTCAATGGATTCTGGCTTGGGATGCGCCTCTATATAGGAACGTGCGCAAAGATCAAAAGGAATCGTGCTTCAGTTCGCAAACCGCAGCAATTCATCGACACGCGCCCGACCAAAATCAACACGGCAAGCGGTGATGGCGATGCCCGTACCCGACCCGCCACCAAACGAAGCGCCAACCGCATCGCACTGCATATCCCGGTAGGCGGTCCATGCATCCTGTGCCGCTTCCAGCGCTGGCTGGGCGACAACGCGACCGGTGACGTCATCCAACTCCGTCGCCGCCTGCATTGCGAGGGAATAGCTGGCCTCGATCGCGGCCTCCACACGCTCTTCCATTTCCGAGACGCAAGCCCCGATTTCAACCTGAGAACCGGCTTCCAGACATTCCATCGTCGGATCTGCCAGCGCAGCAAAGGGAAACAGGATCAGAATCCAACGCATCGGTCGACCTCTCTGGTGGTGACTATATTCCACCAATGCCTAACACAGAGCGCGGATTAGAACAAAAGAGCCGCAGAGGAACGGTTCGCCTGCGGCCCTTTCAGGTCAGTTCACTGCCGGCGGGATGTAACAATCCCCGGCATCCAGAGTTTGCACGGGGTCTTCCGGCCCGCATTGCTCACCCGTAATCGGATAAGTGTCTGATTGCTTCTCACAGGCCGTCAGAAACGCTGCGGATACCATCAAGAGCGCGGCAAGGTAGGGTTTCAAAGTCATTGGTGTCTCCCACTGTTCTGTCTGAACCAATTAGTTCAGAAACCGGGCCATCAGGCTTTGATCGGAATCAATTTATGTGAGGGGACGTCGCGTAAACCTTTGACGAAATGAGGGTAAAATCAAAAAACCCCGCCGAGTGGCGGGGTTTGCAGCTTGGACATATAAGCCGCTTAGTTCGTGCAGCGTTTTTCGGCATCCTCGATGGCGGCGGTGAAGCCCAGCAGCGAGAATGTATCCTTGGTCTGCGTTCCGCGTTCCGAGCGGGCGGTCAATACCGCTTCACTGCCCCGTTTCATCGCCGTGACGATCTTGGCATCGTCCGAGGCCGTTGCAGGCCATGCCCATTCGCCATCGGTAAAAAGTTCAAACTCGCTGCCATCCACAACCAGATTGACGGTCGAACCAGATGCAAATGGATAGCCGCCTGTAAAGGTAACCTGGCCCTTAACCTCAGCGTTCGGGCGGTAGAAGACGAACAGCAGGATATCACTGCGCCGTACCGACACGACACGACCACCGCGCGTGTTCACCGTTTCCTTCGGCGCCGAAACGCTCCAGCATTCGGTTGGATCTTCTTCGACGAATACGCTCCAATCGGTTTTTGCTGCAACGCGATTTGTGCTTGTTGCCTGCTGCGCAAACGCCGATGTCGCCATTCCTGCCATGCACAGGCCCGCGATCACGCGAACGAGCTTTGATCCCATCTCTTCAGCCTCCTAGCCCGACCTATACCTCATACCCATCGGAATCGGCTCGCGAGCTCTGCCCGGCTCGTCCTTGATAAGTTGCGTATCCCGATGATTGTCGACATACACACACTAACGCAGGTTTCGCCACAGGCGAAAGGGCGATTGGCAGTTTTTTGCGCATGGATCGGAGACCACGATGACACAACCGGTAGCGATGACAGAACTATGGCGTGGACCGTTGCTGGAAAGCCTGCACCTGGGCCACGCGGTGATTTGTGACGATGCCGGTCAGATCGTGCAAAGCTGGGGCGATCCGCAGGCGGTAATCTATCCCCGATCTTCAGCCAAGATGATACAGGCACTGCCTCTGATCACCTCGGGTGCCGCAGCGAAATACGGCCTGACTTCCGAACATCTGGCGCTGTCCTGTGCCTCACATAGTGGTGCGCATATCCATACGGACCGCGTCTCGGCATGGCTGAATCATCTTGGTCTGGCTGAGCCCGACCTGCGTTGCGGTCCGCAAGAGCCGCAAGACATGGCCGCGCGGGACGGGCTGATTTTGGCCGATGACACGCCGTGCCAGATTCATAACAATTGCTCGGGCAAACACTGCGGCTTCCTGACCGTTGCGCAGCATATGGGGGCCGGCCCCGAATATCTTGAGATCGACCATCCGGTTCAGCAAGCCTGCCTCTCTGCTTTTGAAGAAACCACTAGCGAGACCAGCCCTTGTTATGGAATCGACGGATGCTCGGCCCCGAACTTCGCCACCTCTCTGGTGGGACTGGCCCGCTCGATGGCCTGGTTTGCATCCGCAGCCGACCGGTCGGACCGGGCAAGTGATGCCGCGCAGCAGTTAACGTCCGCTATGATGCAGCACCCCGAACTGGTCGCAGGTGAAAACCGCGCCTGCACCGAACTTATGCGCGCCATGAATGGTCGTGCAGCAATCAAAACCGGGGCTGAGGCCGTCTTTGTAGCCATCATCCCCGAAAAACGCATGGGCGTCGCGCTGAAGATCACCGATGGCACTACCCGCGCCAGCGAATGCGCCATTGCCGCCATTCTGGTCAGCCTTGGCGTGCTGGAGGCCGATCACCCGGCCACCCGCAAATTCATGAACGCCACGCAATACAGCCGCCGCGGGCTAGATTGTGGTGTGATCAAACCAGCGCCGGGTTTCCCCGGCTAAGGCTCACATCTCGATCTCGTGCACCTCGGCCACCTCGACCGAGCCCGAACCATTCACCACCATTGGACAGCCCTTGGCCATCTCGGTCGCGGCATCAATGCTGTCGGCCTTGATGACCGTAAATCCCGAAGCCGGGTTCGCGCCGCCATTGTCGACAACGCCGCTGATGCTCACGGTGTAAGACTGACCCACCGGGTTGCCCGGAATATCCAACGCTTCACCCATATTCTGAAACCACGCGCCCCACGCGGCCATGGTGGCTTCGACCTCGGCGGGGTCGGTTGGGGTATGTCCCCCATGATAGACAAACAAATATTGGGGCATATCGCTCCTCCCTTATGAAAACCTACTTCAATTGCGCTTCCAGCTTACGCAGCGACGATGTCCAACCCTGATTGTGGTTCGCAGCTGCTTCGGCATCCGCCAGTTCCCGGTGATCCAGAGTCAATCGTGACCCGGATTCCGTGGCCGCCACGGAAAAGGTGACGTGGCTTTCAGCTCCGCGTTGATCCTGATCGTCATGCCAAGCCCAGGTGAGTCCAACCGATTTTGGCGGATCAACATGGGTTACATGACCAGAAACCTTATATGTCTGACCCTCGCTATTCTCCATGACCGAAAACCACGGCCCGGTGCGGGAAAAATCCAGATTGTGCTCGGTCACGTGGATCCCTTCAGGACCCCACCATTGCAACAGTTTTGCACCATCGCTGACCCATGCAAACAAATCTTCGGGGCTGACGGGAAATTCCCGTTCCAGTTTCAGGTCGGCCATGAATTCTCCCTTTCGATAATTTCACCGAGGCGATCGAGGCTGCTCTCCCAGAATTGCCGTTTTGAGATCGTCCAGTCAGCAATGGCCCGCAGGCCTTCGGGGCGGATGGAATACATCCGTTGCGTGCCCTGCACACGCTGCTGCACCAGCCCGGCTTCGCGCAGTACCTTCAGATGGCGTGATATCGCGGCACCGGAGATGCCGCGCCCCTCAATCAGATCACCGGCAGGCAACTCTCCCTGATCCATCAGTTGCTCGACAATCGAGAACCGGGTGGCATCAGACAATGCGGAGAAACTGGTCAGAAGCGTGCTCATGACTATTATTTAACACAAATGTTAAATAATGAAAACCCTGTTATGCTGCGGCGAAATCGGAACGGCCGTATCCTTGCAGATAAAGCAGCGCCGTCAGATCGCCGTGATTGACCCTGACATCGCATTCGGCCGCAACCGAGGGCTTGGCATGCAGCGCCACACCGGTCCCTGCCCGGCCCAGCATGCCCAAATCGTTGGCCCCGTCACCCACGGCAATCACATCGCTTTCAGCAATGCCCAAACGGGTCGAGATCTGCTCTAACGCCTCAATCTTGGCTTGCCGTCCCAAAATGGGTCGTTGTACATCACCGGTCAGCTTGCCGTCTTCGGCCAGCAAAGTGTTGGCCCGATTCTCATCAAAGCCCAACTGCGCAGCAACGCGTGCGGTGAAAGCCGTAAATCCGCCCGATACCAATGCGGCATAGGCCCCGTTCACCCGCATCGTCGCCAACAGCACTTTGCCGCCGGGCATCAGCGTGATCCGTTCGTTCAGCACCTTGGAGATAACGCTTTCGTCCAGCCCTTTCAGCAAGCCCACACGCTCGGTCAGCGCGCCTTCGAAGTCCAGCTCACCATTCATCGCGCGCGCCGTGATATCCTTGACCCGTTCACCGACGCCTGCTTCATCGGCCAATTCGTCGATGCACTCTTGCTGGATCATCGTGCTGTCCATATCGGCCAGCAACATTTTCTTGCGGCGCCCTTCTGATGGCTGAACCACCAGATCTACGCCGACCTGCTGAAGATCCGCCCAGACATCCCATCGGTTATCCGGCATCTCGGGCATGGAAAACTCGGCCGCCTCATCGGGGCTCAGCCAGATAGCATCGCCCCCGCCCCAGGCATTGCGCAGAGACTCGACCAAAGCCTGTTCGAGCGTCGGCGCATTCGGATTGGTCAGCAGGGTGGCTACGTACATATTCGATCTCCGGCAAGTTCCCCTGCGAGATATCGCAGGGGTCGATGTTTCGCCAGAGACAGTTTGACCTAACCCAGAATACCCGGCAGACGCAGCCCATGTTCCCGTGCGCAATCTTTCGCGATCTCGTACCCTGCATCCGCGTGCCGCCACACGCCTGAGGCGGGGTCGTTCCACAGTACCCGCTCCAGCCGCCGCGCGGCATCGTCAGTACCATCGGCGCAGATCACCACACCGGCGTGCTGGCTGAAGCCCATTCCCACACCGCCGCCATGGTGCAGCGACACCCATGTCGCGCCACTGGCAGTATTGATCAGAGCATTCAGCAACGGCCAATCCGACACCGCATCCGAGCCATCAAGCATGGCCTCAGTTTCACGGTTGGGGCTGGCGACCGAACCCGAATCCAGATGATCGCGCCCAATGACAACCGGTGCTTTCAACTCTCCATTGGCGACCATTTCGTTGAAAGCGAGCCCAGCACGATGCCGATCCCCCAGCCCGATCCAGCAAATACGCGCAGGTAGACCCTGAAACGCGATGCGTTCCTGCGCCATGTCCAGCCAGCGATGCAGATGCTCATTTTCGGGAAACAGCTCCTTCATCTTGGCGTCGGTTTTATAGATATCCTCGGGGTCGCCTGACAGCGCACACCAGCGGAACGGGCCAATGCCTTTACAAAAGAGCGGGCGGATATAGGCGGGGACAAAACCGGGGAAGGCGAAGGCATTCTCAAGCCCCTCGTCCTGCGCCACCTGGCGAATGTTGTTGCCGTAATCCAGCGTCGGAACGCCCGCGTTCCAGAAATCGACCATCGCCGCCACATGCTGCTTCATCGAAGCGCGCGCGGCTTTTTCCACCGATTTAGGGTCTGTTTCGCGCTTCTCGCGCCACTGCGCCATAGACCACCCTAAAGGCAGATAGCCGTTGATCGGGTCATGGGCGCTGGTCTGATCGGTGACGATATCCGGGCGCATGCCGCCCTCGGACATACGACGGTAGATTTCAGGGAAGACCTCAGCGGCATTCCCCAACAGGCCAACAGATTTCGCCTCACCCGCCTTGGTCCAGCGGTCGATCATCTCAAGCGCTTCGTCCAGCGTTTCGGCTTTTTCGTCGAGGTACTTGGTGCGCAAACGGAAATCGATACTGTCCGGGTTGCACTCGACCGCCAGACAGCACGCCCCCGCAAACACTGCAGCCAGCGGCTGCGCGCCACCCATGCCGCCGAGCCCCCCGGTTAGAATCCACTTACCGGTCAGATCGCCGTCGTAGTGCTGACGGCCAGCTTCGGCAAAGGTTTCATAAGTGCCCTGAACGATGCCCTGCGTGCCGATGTAAATCCACGAACCAGCGGTCATCTGGCCGTACATCATCAGGCCCTTCTTATCGAGCTCGTTGAAATGATCCCAGGTTGCCCAATGCGGCACGAGGTTGGAATTCGCAATCAGCACACGCGGCGCGTCCTTATGTGTACGGATGATGGCGATGGGCTTACCGGACTGAACGATCAGGGTTTCGTCCTCCTCCAGATCCTTCAAACCGGCCACAATAGTATCGAAATCCTTCCATGTCCGCGCCGCGCGTCCGATGCCGCCATAGACCACCAGCTCATGCGGGTTTTCGGCTACATCGGGGTGCAGGTTGTTCATCAACATCCGCAACGGTGCCTCGGTCACCCAGCTTTTGGCGTTCAGCTCAGGGCCGGTCGGGGGGAAAACATCACGGGTGTTCTTGCGAGGGTCGGTCATGGCGTTAGCTCCAATGCAGTGTCTTGGATGGCGTCCAGAATGTCGTATAGCCAGCGGCGCAGACGTGTCGCCTTATTGTCGTCAAAGGCCCAAGGTGCAGCTTCCGAGGTCAGATAGGTCGATTGGGCAAGTTCCATCTGAATCGCATGCATCCCTTCGGCAGGGCGGCCATAATGGCGGGTGGTCCACCCCCCTCGGAAGCGGCCATTCAAGACCGTGCTAAAGGGTGAAGACGCAGCAAATTCGTTCGTAATAGACTCGATTTCAGGCGCGCAGGTTACGCCGCCATCCGTGCCGATATTCAGATCGGGCAAGGTGCCTTCGAACAGAAAGGGAATTCGGCTGCGGATCGAATGGCAGTCGAACAGGATCGCAAAACCATGCTTGGCTTTGACCCGCTGCAACTCTTCCTCCAACGCCGCGTGATATGGCGCATGATAGGCTTGGCGGCGCGCTTCGATCTCATCCGCAGATGGCTCTTGCCCATCTTTCCAGATCGGCTGCCCGTCAAAGTCGGTCAAAGGCACCAGAGTTGTTGTATTTTGACCGGGATACAGGGACACGCCCAACGGGTCGCGGTTGCAGTCGATCACATAGCGATGAACATGCGATTGCACCACGGTCGCATTCTGCAATAGCCCATCATAGAGCCTGTTTATGTGCCAATCCGTATCTTTCAGGGACAGCCCGTTTGCATTCAGCCGCTCAGCAACTTCTGGTGGCACATAGGTTCCGCCATGTGGTTGGCCCAGAACAATGGGGCCATCCCCCCTTTGAACCTCAAACACCTGCATCAGACCAATCCCGGCATCGACACTTCGGACGCCTGCAGAACGGCCCCATCGGCGATCAGGGTACGCACCTGCTCCAGTTCAGGCGCGAGATAGCGATCCTCGGCCAGCGACGGGATATCGGCCCGCAAACGGCTGATCACACGCTGCAGCGGCGCGCTGGTTTGCAGAGGTGCGCGGAATTCAACGCCTTGTGCAGCGCAGAGCAGCTCGATCCCAAGAATATAGTTCAGGTTCTCGACCATCCGCGCCAATCGCCGCGCGCCATGGGCGGCCATCGAGACGTGGTCCTCCTGATTGGCCGAGGTGGGCGTACTGTCGGTCACGCACGGATTGGCCAGATGTTTGTTCTCGCTCATCAGTGCGGCGGCGGTGACTTCGGCAATCATCAGGCCCGAGTTCAGGCCCGGTTGCGGGGTAAGGAACGGCGGCAGATCGAAGCTGAGCGCCGGGTCTACCATCAGGGCAATGCGACGCTGGGCAATCGCTCCGATCTCGGACAGGGCCAGCGCGATCATGTCGGCGGCGAACCCTACCGGCTCGGCATGGAAATTCCCGCCCGAGACAATCGCCTCGGGGTCAGTCAATACCAATGGGTTGTCTGTGGCCGCATTCGCCTCGATCACCAGCGTCGACGCGGCCTGCCGGATCACATCCATGGCCGCACCCGTCACCTGCGGCTGGCAGCGGATGCAGTATGGGTCCTGCACGCGTGTATCGCCGTCACGATGGCTTTCGCGGATTTCCGACCCGTCTAGCGCCGCGCGCATGGCAGCGGCGGCCTCAATCTGGCCCCGATGACCGCGCAGGGCGTGGATTTCCGGCTGCAAAGGCGCAGTCGACCCCATGATCGCATCGGTTGAGGCCGCTGATACCACCAAAGCATTCTGCGCCGCGCGCCAGCCTTCGAACAGGCCAGCCAGCGCATAAGCGGTCGAAAACTGGGTGCCGTTGATAAAGGCCAACCCTTCCTTGGGTCCTAACTGAATCGACTCTAACCCAACGGATTTGAGCGCTTCGGCCCCCTGCAGAACCACGCCGTTCACCTCGGCCTCACCTTCACCGATCACGACCGCCGTCATGTGCGCCAATGGGGCCAGATCGCCGGATGCCCCGACCGAACCCTGTGCCGGAATCACAGGCGTGACGCCGCGCGCCAGCATCTGCTGCAGCAGCTCGATCAAGTCCCAGCGTACGCCAGATGCGCCGCGCCCAAACGAGAGCAGTTTGAGCGACATCATGAGCCGCGCCAGCCGGCGCGGTACGGACGGACCAACACCGCAGCAATGGCTGAGGATCAGATTACGCTGCAGGGTCGAGGTATCCTCGGCCGCGATCTTGTGGCTGGCCAGCTTGCCGAACCCGGTGTTCACTCCGTAAACCGGGTCAGACCCTTGCGCCGC
The DNA here is from genome assembly GCF_056536265.1 of Ruegeria sp. AH3. Lineage (NCBI taxonomy): Bacteria > Pseudomonadati > Pseudomonadota > Alphaproteobacteria > Rhodobacterales > Roseobacteraceae > Ruegeria > Ruegeria sp. AH3. The sequence goes on along the minus strand of NZ_JBQFJL010000001.1, from coordinate 3,211,182 downwards.
CTGCGCGATGCGCGCCGCTGCGGCCTCGGCTTTGGGTCGGCATGAGGCATCCAGCAAGATCGGAACCTCGGACCAATAAATTTCCTCAAGCTGAGCCAGCGAAACCTGACCCGGAACGAGGGATAAGGGCGTCATTGCAGACCTCCGAATATGCGAGTGTGCAGAGGATTGAAGCCGATACGATAGGACAGTTCAGCAGGATGCGTAACATCCCAGACCGCCAGATCGGGGCGCAGCCCGGCGGTGATCACACCGGTATCGTTCAGACCCAGGGCGCGCGCAGCGTTGCAAGTCACGCCTGCAAGTGCCTCTTGTGGCGTAAGGCGGAACAGGGTGCATCCCATGTTCATCGTCAACAGCAGCGATGTCAGCGGCGATGAGCCAGGGTTGCAATCGGTGGCCAGCACCATCGGAACACCCTGTTCGCGCAACGCCTCGATCGGGGGCAGTTGGGTTTCATGCAGCGTATAGAAGGCCCCGGGCAGCAGAACCGCAGCCGTGCCCGCCTGCGCCATGGCCGCAACCCCTTCGGCATCGAGGTATTCGATGTGATCGGCAGACATGGCACCGTATGAGGCCGCCAGCTTGGCACCACCCAGGTTGGACAACTGCTCGGCATGCAGCTTGACCGGCAAGCCCAGCTCTCTCGCGACCTGGAAAACGCGCTCGATCTGTGCCGGGTTAAAGGCAATGCCCTCACAGAACCCATCGACCGCATCTACCAAACCTTCGGCATGGGCCGCGCGCAGGGTCGGAATACAGATCTCTTCGATATAGGCATCACCACGCCCGGCATATTCGGGCGGGATCGCATGCGCCCCGAGAAAGCTGGTCTGAACGCGAACAGGCCGTTCCTGCGCAATCCCTCGCGCAGCGCGCAGCATGCGCAGTTCAGTGTCGGTATCAAGCCCATAGCCGGACTTGACCTCGATACAAGACACGCCCTCGGCCAGCAGGGCGTCCACACGCGGCAGAGCGCCTGCGAGCAAGGCCCCTTCCGACGCAGCGCGGGTGGCGTTGACCGTCGATAGAATACCGCCCCCTGCACGCGCGACTTCTTCGTAGGTTGCACCGTTCAAACGCATCTCGAACTCAGCGGCGCGATTGCCACCAAAGACCACGTGTGTGTGGGCATCGATCAAAGCCGGTGTGATCAGGCGGTCACCAAAATCGGTGCAGGACAGGTCAGCGTAAGATTGCGGGAGCTCGGACCACGACCCAACCCAGACAATACGATCCCCTTCAACGACCGCCGCACCATCTTCGATCAATCCATAAGGATGCCCGGCTTGCATGGTGGCAATGTGCTTGCTGCGAAGAATGGTTTTTTTCGTCATGGCGATTCTTTTGGGCTCCCCCTGCGCTTGGTTTTTTCGTATACGTGTATTAATGTAAAGTCTACACAAATTGGAAATGCCATGACGGTTCATGCTAAGACCGCCTTGTTAGGCTCGGATTGGGTGCGCGATCTGCGGGTCGAAATCACCGACGGGCGGATAACCTCGCTTGAACCGCAGAGCGTGGCACAACCCAACGACACCCGTGTCGACGTTCTGCTGCCTGCGCTGGGAAACCTGCACAGCCACGCATTTCAGCGTGCCATGGCCGGAATGACCGAAGTACGCGCTGCCGGGCGTGAAAGCTTCTGGACATGGCGCACCCTGATGTATCGCTTTCTGGATCGTCTGACGCCTAAGCAGATCGAAGCCATCGCTGCGCTCGTCTTCATGGAGATGCAGGAGGCCGGTTATGCCTCGGTCGGAGAGTTCCACTATGTCCATCATCAACCGGGCGGCGCGCCCTATGCGCAGCTGACCGAGCTGAGCCAGCGTATATTCGCAGCCGCCGACCAGACCGGGATCGGTCTGACGCATCTGCCCGTCCTCTACACCTATGGCGGGGTCCGGCAGGAGGCATTGGTCGGAGGCCAGCTGCGGTTTGGTAATGATGTTAATCAGTTTCTACGTCTGGTGGATGAATGCCGATCCACCCTGCCCCATATGGACAGCCACATTGGCATCGCGCCGCATTCCCTGCGGGCAACAACGCCGGATGATCTGAAAAATGTGCTGGCACAGACACCTCAGGGCCCGGTTCACATCCATATCTCGGAACAGGTGCAGGAGGTTGCCGATGTCGAGGCCGCGCTCGGCCAGCGCCCGGTTGCATGGTTGTTGGACAATGTCGAGGTCAACGCACGCTGGTGCGTCGTTCACGCGACTCACATGACCGATGCTGAGTCGAGCGCGCTCGCACGCTCGGGTGCGGTCGCCGGATTGTGTCCGATCACCGAGGCCAATCTGGGCGACGGTATTTTCAACGGCGCGGTCTATATTGAAAATGGCGGGGCGTTTGGTGTCGGATCAGACTCTAACGTGCGCATTTCGCTGCCCGAGGAGCTCCGAACATTGGAATACTCTCAGCGGCTGCGCGACAAGGCGCGTACTGTGCTTGTCCCAGGCGAAGGCTCAGTGGGACATGGGCTCTATACTGGCGCGGCACGCGGTGGTGCGCAGGCCCTTGGTCGCCAGGCAGGCGAGATCGCTGTCGGTAAGCTGGCCGACCTGGTGGCGATAGACCGGGCCCACCCGACCTTGTGTACCTTGCGCGATGACCAGTTGCTCGATGGCCTGTGTTTCGCGGCACCCGATGGCACCGTAACCGATCTGTGGTCTGCAGGGCGTCATCAGGTGCGCGCCGGTCGACATATTGCCCGTGACGCCATCCTGGCGGCCTATCACAGCGCGATGACCGATCTGTTGGCTGACATTTGATTCATACCCCGATAACCAGATTAGACATGACTCAAAGCAGCGACACCACCAGCTATAAGGACATCAAGGAAACCGTCCTGCGCCGTATTCGTTCGGGCGAATGGCAGCCGGACACGCTGCTGCCCAATGAACAGGCACTTGCGGTCGAGTTTTCGTGCACCCGCACGACCGTAAACCGCGCGCTGCGCGAGCTGGCAGACGAAGGCTATCTGGAGCGCCGCCGCAAAGCCGGAACCCGTGTCCTACGCGCACCGCAGAGGCAGGCGCGCTTCACCATTCCGCTGATCCGGGATGAGGTCGAAGCGATGGGCGGCACCTATCGCTATGCGCTGGTCTCATCCGGGGCTCAACTGGCCCCCGATTGGCTGAGCGCCCGGTTGGCGCTGCAACCCGGACAAAGCGTGATGCATGTCCGCTGCATGCATTACTCCGGCAATACCCCGTTTCAGTTCGAGGACCGCTGGATCGTGATCGAGAGCGTCCCGAAGGTGGAACAAGCCGATTTCAGCAAAATCGGACCCAATGACTGGTTGGTGCAAACCGTGCCCTTCACAAATGTCGAACTGACCTTTCTAGCCAGCCGCGCCGACCCTACGATCGCCGGTTTCCTCGACGTGCCGGAAGGAGAGCCGGTCTTTACCGCCGAGCGCATCACATGGCTGCAGGGTCACCCCGTCACCTTTGCCAAGATGTATTTTTCTGCCGGGTATCGAATGACCACGCAATTCTGACCCCAAGCCGTATCATATCTGCCTCAGGAAGCGCGAAGAGCTGGCACCTAAGGCTTCAGCAATACACGCCCCTTATCCGTCAGTTCCCAGCACATGTCGCCTTCAAACACAGTGACGCCAACCGGGCGGCCATAGCCCGCACCACTGTCCAGATTGATCCGATGGCCATAATGCGTCACCCGATCTACCGGGGTATGTCCATGCACGATCAGTTTCGGATGCGGTCCGGGATGTGCATAGAATGCCTGCCTGATCCAGACCAAATCGCTTTCTTGCTGGGCATTCAGCGGCACACCGGGCCGAATTCCGGCATGCACGAAGGCCAGATCCGGTGTCTGGTGCATCATCACCAAACCGCGCAGAAAAAGTCGATGAGCGTCCGGCACGACACCCATCGCCATCGCGTGCACATCCTCTAGCCGCGTTTGCAGCTCAAAGACCACGTCGTAGCTGCGCAGAGTCTCAATCCCCCCCAAACGATCATGGAGCCAGTGGTAGCCGACCAGCAAATGTGGATCGTGGCGCGGGATATCCTCAAGGAACCAGGCAAACATCCGGTCATGATTTCCAAGCAGTGTGATCCAGCGCTTGCCCGCATCACGCCCTGCAATCAACCGATCCAGAACGCCCCGGCTGTCCGGCCCCCGATCTACATAATCGCCCAAAAAAACAACCTCCGCCTCCGGGCCACCATCGCTCTCGATCAGAGACACCGCACGTTCGAATTCGTCGACACGCCCGTGAAGATCACCGATAGCATAAATTGGGTTGGTCATCTCTTTCCCCTTAGGCCGGTGCAGCTGCAGCCGTTCTGCCGCAAAATCAGCGCGTTGAAAAGAGGATGCCCGCGCCGGAACCGGCACGGGCGTCCATAGTTATCATAAACGAGCCGCCGGTATCAAACGACGTCAAATTCCAACGGTTTGATCTGAGTGAACAGGCCGGTCTCAGCCAATTTTGCACGCGCCTCTGCCGGAACGGGCTCATCCACATACAGGAGCGCAATGGCCTCGCCCCCAGCCTCGGACCGGCCAAGAGTAAAGTTGGCAATGTTCACGTCGTTCTCGCCCATCGTCTGACCCAGCGCACCGATGATACCCGGCACGTCCTCGTTAGTGGTGTACAGCATATGCGCCCCGATCTCGGCATCGATATTGATGCCCTTGATCTGGATGAAGCGTGGCTTGCCATCACTGAACACGGTGCCGCCGATCGAGCGCTCTCGCTTCTCGGTGACGACCGTCACCTTGATATAACCCTCGAACGCGCCGGATTTGTCCTGATTTGTGGTCGAAATCTGGATACCCCGCTCTTTTGCGACGACTGGGGCAGAAACCATGTTCACCTCGGGGTTGAACTTTTTCATGATCCCCGCGACGACCGCGCAGTTCAGCGCGGCCAGATTCATCTCGGCGGCCACACCGTCGTAGAGTATGTTGATCGCCTTGATCGGTTCGTCTGTCATCTGACCGATGAAACTACCCAGATGCCCGGCAAGCTTGATCCAGGGGCCCATGACTTTGGCCTCTTCGGCCGTCACGCTGGGCATGTTGAGCGCGTTTTCCACCGCACCGGTCAGCAGATAGTTCGAAATCTGCTCGGCCACCTGCAGCGCCACGTTCTCCTGCGCTTCGGTCGTCGCAGCACCCAGATGCGGTGTGCAGACCACGTTGGGCAAGTTGAACAACGCGTTTTCTTTCGCGGGTTCTTCGCTGAACACGTCAAAGGCCGCACCGGCGACATGACCGGATTGCAACGCCTCGGCCAGCGCATCCTCATCGACCAGACCACCACGCGCACAGTTGATGATGCGCACACCTTTCTTGGTCTTTGCGAGGTTCTCACGGCTCAGGATGTTGCGAGTCTGATCGGTCAGCGGCACGTGCAGGGTGATGAAATCGGCCCGAGCCAGCAACTCGTCCAGATCGACCTTCTCCACGCCCATCTGTGCGGCTTTCTCTTCGCCCAGATAGGGGTCATAGGCGATGACCTTCATCTTCAGACCCAAGGCGCGTTCGCAAACGATTCCGCCAATATTGCCCGCTCCAATTACACCGAGAGTCTTGTTGGTCAGCTCGATGCCCATGAACTTAGACTTCTCCCACTTGCCAGCATGGGTCGAAGTGCTGGCCTCGGGGATTTGCCGTGCCACTGCAAACATCATCGCAATCGCATGCTCGGCGGTGGTGATCATGTTGCCGAAAGGTGTGTTCATCACGATCACACCTTTTTTCGACGCAGCCTCTTTATCGATATTGTCAGTACCGATCCCGGCACGGCCGATGACTTTCAGTTTTTCGGCCTGCTCCAGAATGGTTGGTGTAACCTTGGTAGCCGAACGGATGGCAAGGCCGTCATACTGACCGATCACCTCGGCCAATTTATCCTTGTCCTTGCCCAGATCGGGCATGAAATCCACGTCAATGCCGCGATCACGGAAGATTTGCACAGCCGTTTCGCTGAGCTTGTCAGATACGAGTACTTTGGGGGCCATTTCTCTGGTCCTTGAATTATATGGAAGGTCCGGGCCACAGGCGGGCCCAGAATTTTCGTCGAAAATTCTTGTCAGGCAGCTGCCGACTGCGCTGCGATCTCGGCCTCAAAAGCCCAGGCCAACCAGGGCAGCATCGCCTCGATATCCGAGGTTTCAACCGTACCACCGCACCAGATACGCAGGCCCGCAGGCGCGTCGCGATAGGCGCCGATATCCAGCGCGATGTTCTCGGTTTCCAGTCGTTTCGCCACAGCTTTTGCGAATACAGCACCGTCTTGAATGCGTGCGTCCGTGAATTTCAGACAGACCGAAGTATTCGACTGAGTCGCCGCATCTTCAGCCAGATTGGCAATCCAGTCGTTTTGGTCGCAGAACGCGTGCACCGCACCGGCATTGGCATCAGCACGCGCGATCAGCCCTTGCAGCCCACCAACCGAACGCGCCCAGTCCAGCGCGAACAGGTAGTCCTCAACTGCCAGCATCGAGGGCGTGTTGATCGTCGCGCCGGTGAAAATACCATCAATCAACTTGCCGCCTTTGGTCAGGCGGAAGATCTTCGGCAGCGGCCAAGCGGGCGTATAGTTCTCAAGCCGTTCAACCGCGCGGGGGCTCAGGATCAGCATCCCGTGGGCCGCTTCGCCACCCAGCACCTTCTGCCAGCTGAAAGTTGTCACATCCAGCTTGTCCCAAGGCAAATCCATCGCAAAGGCCGCCGAAGTTGCATCGCAGATGGTCAGCCCCTGACGGTCATCAGCGATCCAATCGCCATTGGGAACCCGCACGCCCGAGGTCGTGCCGTTCCACGTAAACACCACATCATTGGCGAAATCGACCGAAGCCAGATCGACGATCTGACCGTAATCTGCGGTTTTCACCTCGGCATCGATCTTCAACTGTTTGACTACGTCAGTGACCCATCCGGATCCGAAACTCTCCCAAGCCAGCATCTCAACCTTGCGTTCGCCCAGAAGCGACCACAGGGCCATCTCAACCGCGCCAGTGTCCGAGGCGGGAACGATGCCGACCTTGTAGTCCGCCGGAATGCCCAGAACCTCACGCGTGCCTTCGATGGCCGCTTTCAGCTTGTCCTTGCCTACAGCCGCGCGGTGCGAACGACCCAATGCAGCATCGGCCAGTTTCGACAGATCAAATGTGGGGGGTTTGGCACAGGGGCCCGAGGAAAAACGCGGATTTGCCGGCCGCGTCGCCGGTTGTTCGATAGTCATCTGTATTACCCTTCCAGATACACGCCCCTCGTTGGGGAGGGGTGTCCCACGCACAGGCGTATGGGGCGCTCGCACCTGCAGCAAGCGAAAAAGACGCTTCGCTGGGTAAAAACGACACGCAAAAGGGGTTCAAATCAGAACATCGGTTTCCGATTGGCGAAAAACCCCGCCGATTTTGGCGGGGTTTTGTTGTATTATTCTGCGGCTTCTTCGTATTCTGACATGGGGGGGCATGTGCAGATGAGGTTTCTGTCGCCGTAAGCGTTGTCGACGCGGTTGACGGGGGACCAGTATTTGTCGACGCCCATCGAGCCCGGAGGGAAGCAGGCCTGTTCGCGGGTGTAGGGGCGGTCCCAGTCGCCGACCAGATCGCGCACCGTGTGGGGGGCGTTTTTCAGCGGGTTGTTCTCCGCGTCGATCTTGCCGTCGATGATGTCCTGCGCCTCGGAGCGGATCGAGAGCATGGCGTCGCAGAAGCGGTCCAGCTCGTCCTTGGGTTCCGATTCCGTGGGCTCGACCATCAGGGTGCCGGCCACGGGCCAGGACATGGTCGGGGCGTGGAAACCTGAATCAACCAGGCGTTTGGCCACGTCATCCACGGTCACATGCGCCTCGGCGTCCAGCGGACGGGTGTCGAGGATGCATTCATGCGCTACGCGACCCGTTTCCGAGGTATACAGGATCGGATAGGCATCCTGCAGACGCGCAGCGATGTAGTTGGCGTTCAGGATCGCCACCTTGGTCGCCTGCGTCAGACCCGCGCCACCCATCAGCAGCACATAGGCCCAGCTGACCGGCAGGATCGAAGGCGAGCCAAAGGGTGCCGCCGAGACCGGACCCACGGCAGTGCCGTATTCCGGATGGCCGGGCAGATGCTCTTCCAGATGCGCCTTGACGCCGATCGGACCCATGCCGGGGCCGCCGCCGCCATGCGGGATGCAGAAGGTCTTGTGCAGGTTCAGGTGGCTGACGTCACCGCCCACATCGCCCGGACGCGCCAGACCGACCATGGCGTTCATGTTGGCCCCGTCGATATAGACCTGACCGCCGTGATCATGGGTGATCTGGCAGACCTCCTGCACGGTGGTCTCGAACACGCCATGGGTCGAAGGGTAGGTGATCATGCAGGCGGCCAGATGATCGCTGTGCTTCTCAGCCTTGGCGCGGAAGTCTGCGACATCGATGTTGCCCTTGTCATCCGCCTGCACCGGCACAACCTGCCAGCCCACCATCTGCGCCGAGGCCGGGTTGGTGCCATGGGCCGAGGTTGGGATCAGGCAGACATTGCGATGCCCTTCGCCGCGGGCGAAGTGATAGTTGCGGATGGTCAGCAGGCCCGCATATTCGCCCTGCGCTCCCGAGTTGGGCTGCTGGCTGATCGCGTCATAGCCGGTGATCTGGCACAGCTTGTCGTTCAGATCGTCGATCATCTCGTGATAGCCCTGCGCCTGATCTTCGGGGCAGAACGGGTGCAGGTTGCCGAACTCGGGCCAGGTGACCGGGATCATCTCGATCGTGGCGTTCAGCTTCATGGTGCAGGACCCCAGCGGGATCATCGCCCGGTCCAGCGCCAGGTCGCGGTCGGCCAGACGGCGCATATACCGCGTGATCTCGGCCTCGGCCCGGTTCTTGTGGAAGATCTCGTGGGTCAGGTAGGCGCTTTCGCGCAGCGCATGTTCCGGCAGGCGGTAAGCCACGTTCGAGCTGTCATCCTTGCGGTCGATGCCGAAGGCACCCCAGACCGCCTCGATGGTCTCCGGCCGGGTCTGTTCATCCAGGCTGATGCCCACTTTGGTCTCGCCAACCTTGCGCAGGTTGACGCCGCGGGCCACGGCGGCTTCCATGACGACGTTCTGCAGATGGCCGACCTCAACCGTGATGGTGTCGAAGAACACTTCCGGCTCAACGGCAAAGCCCGCCTCTTCCAGACCAGCGGCCATGCGCGAGGTCTTGCGGTGCACCGACTGCGCGATGGCCTTGATGCCGTCGGGGCCGTGATACACGGCATACATCGAAGCAATCACTGCCAGCAGCGCCTGCGCGGTGCAGACGTTCGAGTTCGCCTTTTCGCGGCGAATGTGCTGCTCGCGGGTCTGCAGGGCCAGGCGGTAGGCCTTGTTGCCCCGGCTGTCGATGCTGACGCCGATGATCCGGCCCGGCATCGAGCGCTTCAGCTTGTCAGTGGTTGCCATATACGCGGCGTGCGGGCCGCCATAGCCCATCGGAACGCCAAAGCGCTGGGTCGAGCCGATGGCAATATCCGCGCCCATCTCGCCGGGCGACTTCAGCAGCGCCAGCGACAGGATATCGGCGGCGACAATCGCGATGGCCTTGTGTTCATGCAGGGCGGCGATTTCCGATGTGAAGTCGCGCACATGGCCGTGGGTGCCGGGATACTGGAAGATCGCACCAAAGACCGCGCCTGCATCCAGCGTGTCCGGATCGGCGACCTGAACCTCGATGCCCAGAGGCTCGGCGCGGGTTTTAATGACCGCGATGGTCTGCGGGTGGCAGTTCTTGTCGACGAAGAAGGCTGCGTTGTTGGCCTTGGACCGGCCGCCGCGCTTGGCCATGGCCATCGCTTCGGCCGCAGCTGTGGCTTCGTCCAGCAGCGAGGCGTTGGCCACATCCAGCCCGGTCAGGTCGCTGACCATGGTCTGGAAGTTCAACAGCGCCTCAAGCCGGCCCTGGCTGATCTCGGGCTGATAGGGCGTGTAGGCGGTGTACCAGGCCGGGTTTTCCAGAATGTTGCGCAGGATCGGCGCCGGCGTCGTGGTGCCGTAATACCCCTGACCGATCAGCGAGGTCAGAACCTTGTTCTTGCTCGCCACCTCTTTCATGTGGAACAGAGCATCGCGCTCGGTCATCGCCGGGCCCCAGTCCAGCGGCTCTTTCTGCCGGATTGCGGGTGGAACGGTGGCGTCGATCAGCTCGTCCAGCGTCTTGAAGCCGATCACCTTGAGCATGTCGCGCATCTCGGTCGGGCTGGGCCCGATATGGCGACGGTTGGCGAAGTCATAGGCTTCGTAATCGGTCAGTTTGAAGGCCATGTGTGCGCTCCTCAAGGATAGGTCAGACCCGGCGGAGACTGCGGGAGCCTTCGGCGGAGATATTTTTAGCCAGATGAAGGGCGGATCCGTGACTGGACCCGCCATTTGGGTTTATCCGATGAAGGCCTTGTAGCCAGCTTCGTCCATCAAATCTTCGAGCTGCGACGCGTCTGTGATCTTGATCTTGTAGATCCAGGCCTCGCCCTCGGGGTCCTCGTTCAGCGCGCCCGGGGTGTCGGCCAGCGCCTCGTTCACCTCGACGATCTCACCATCGACCGGGGCATAGAGCTCGGATGCCGCCTTGACGGATTCAATCACGCCGATCTCACCATCTTTCTCGAACTCGTCGCCAACTTCCTGCTGCTCGACGAAGACCACATCGCCCAGCTGTTCCGCCGCATGTTTGGTGATGCCCAAAGTGGCCGTGTCACCGTCAACGGTCAGCCATTCGTGCTCTTCGGAATAATAGGTTGCCATATGTCTCTCTCCTGACTTCAACGCTTGTAATTCTGGGTGACGAAGGGCAGCGCAACGATCTCGGCCGGTTGCGGCTTGCCCCGGATGATCAGGTTCACCGCCTCACCCGGCTCGCCATGGCCTTTGCTCACATAACCCATCGCCACCGGTCCGCCCACCGTGGGGCCAAACACGCCCGAGGTGATCTGGCCAATGGTATTGCCCTCGGCGCACTGGATCTCAACGCCCTGACGCGCCGGTGCGCGGCCTGTCGGTTTGATACCGACCAGCTTTTGGCGGGGCCTTCGGCCAGTTCCTTTTGCACCCGGTCGGCCCCCGGGAAGCCGCCCTCTTCCTTGCGGCGCTTTTGCATCGCCCAACCGAGGCTCGCCTCGACCGGCGAGGTGCTCTGATCGATGTCATTGCCATAGAGGCACAGACCCGCCTCGAGCCGCAGGCTGTCGCGCGCGCCCAGACCGGCCGCTTCGCAATCCTCATGCGCCAGAAAGGCCTTGCTGATCTCGATGGCCTTGTCCTCGGGGATCGAGATCTCATAGCCATCCTCACCGGTGTAGCCCAGCCGCGAGATGCGGCATTCGACACCCAAGATATCCGCCACGGTGGTTTCCATGAACTTCAGATCCCGCGCGGCAGGGCAAAGCGCGCCCACCACATCTTCGGCCTTGGGGCCCTGAACCGCCACCAGCGCACGATCGAAGATCTCAGTCACCTCAACGCCGTCCAGATTGGCCTGCATATGCGGAATATCCTGATGCCGCAGCGCCGCGTTCACCACCACAAAGTAGTGATCCCCCGCATTCGACACGATCAAATCGTCCATGATCCCGCCGTCTTCGTTCGTAAAGAACCCGTACCGCGCCTTGCCTTCCTTCAGCGTCGCATAGGCCTGCGGGCACAAAGCTTCCAGCTTCTCACCCACATTCTCGCCCCGCAGAATAACCTGACCCATATGGCTCACATCAAACAACGCCGCCTTCTCACGACACTGCTTATGCTCACCCATTATCCCCAAGGGATACTGAACAGGCATCTCCCAACCAGCAAAATCAACCAACTTACCTCCCAACTCAACATGTAGTTCGTAAAGGGGGGTGCGTTTTAGTTCGGTCATGGCGGGTACCTTCATTTTGTATCTAATGGCTGCAACGCATGCCCATCAGTCTGACCCAAGCTACGCATATTGCAACGATTCAGCCTTGGAATTCAGGAATTCTCCAGCATCTCAAAGCGTCAGTATACGGGCGTATGCATCAATAATGTTCCTATAGGAAACTTTTTTCCGTTAGGCAACACTCCATATACGCCGCCCATGGAAACACAACGCATATCAGAGGGCATGGTGCGTTTGAGTTTTGCTTAACGCAGGTCAAACTGCTGTAAAATTTGTATTTTCACTGCGCTTTATCGCGCAGATCACCTCAAGGCCTGAACAGCGTGATCCAGCACGCGAAGACCCGCGACCAGGTCATCTTCGGCCGTATCCTCGGCGAAATCATGGCTGATTCCGTTGATTGATGGCACGAACAGCATCGCAACCGGCATGAGCCGCGAGACATTGGTAGCGTCGTGCAATGCACCCGATGGCATCCTGCGCCATTTGCCAGGCGCGACCGCTTGCGCGCCCGCCTCCAGCGCGCCGCGCAGGGTTGGGTCCATGCTGACTGGTTCCAGCCCCAACATCGGGCCGTAACTCAGCTCCATCCCCAGTTCCCCGGCCACCTGTTGCGCGGTGGCCCGGATGATCTCTTCCATACGCACCAGCCGGTCGGCATCGCCATCGCGCCATTGCATCGAGAAGCGAACGCGACCCGGCACGATGGAGGACGCGTTTGGATGCAAATCAACGCGCCCGATGGTCCAGACGGTTTGCGGCGTGACGACATTGCGAAACAGGTCATTCAGACGCGCGTTGAATAAAGACAGCGCTTGAAACGCATCGCGGCGCAGATGCATCGGTGTGGTTCCGGCGTGGTTCTGCTGCCCCTCGAAGGTGATCGACATGTCGCGAATGCCGACGATATCGGTCACGACTCCGATCTGTTCTCCAGCAGCATCCAGCGCGGGGCCTTGTTCAATATGCATTTCGATAAAGCCGTTGAACCGCGCGGGATCGACAAAACCTTCAGCAAGCCCGGCCATCGATGCCCTTGCCGTGCCAAAGCTGATGCCCGCGCCATCCGTCAGACCGTCTGCCTTTGCCAGAGGCAATCCACCCGACCAGACCGCCGACCCAGTGGTGACGCCGAACCGCCCTTCTTCGTCCTGAAAGCTGACGACCGAGACAGGCCGGTCACTGGAACGCGCGATTTCCAACGCTGCAATGACCCCCAAAGCGCCGTCCAGCCAGCCGCCTTCGGGTTGACTGTCGGAATGCGACCCCATCAACAGCGACGGCCTTTCGGCCAGACCAAACAGGCTCCCAACCGGATCAAAATGCGGTGTCAGACCGGCATCGCTCATGCGCCCAGCCAACCATTGGCGCGCGGCAATGTCGGCCTCGGAATAGGCAGGGCGGACAACGCCCTTGCCAACACCCGAAGATCCGAAAGACCGCAGCTTGTGCAAATCGGCCAGAAACCGTGTGTGATCAACAGCCATGGGTCCTCCCTCTCGGAGCGACCATAACGATAAAGCGCACCGGGCACAGGAGTTTTTTGAAGCGCATGCGAAACCCCTCTGGCCCCGGCCCCGAACCTGCCCTAAGACGTCAGACCAAGAGGGATCGTCATGTCACATATTACACTGGTGCGCCACGGGCAGGCCAATACAACCGCGCGGGATGAGCTGAGCTATGACAGGCTCAGTGATTTGGGCCATCAGCAGGCACGTTGGTTGGGTGCGCATTTGCGTGACACGCGCACCCACTATCCCCGCGTTTATTGTGGCACCCTGAACCGTCATGTGGAAACCGCAAACAGTATGGGGTTGTCCGAGCCGATCCGTGACGCGCGGCTCAACGAGATCGAGTATTTCACCCTCGCCCAATTGTTTCACCAGCAGCACGGGGTCGAGGTTCCGACCGACCGCGAAGGCTTTGTCGAACATCTGCCGCGCACCTTCTCTGCCTGGTCCCGGGGCGAGATCGAGGATGCGCCAGAGACCTTCGCAGAGTTCGAAACGCGTGTATCTAATGCCCTGCACGACATCGGCACCGAGGGTGGGCCGGCAATCATCGTGACCTCGGGCGGGTTGATCTCGATGGTGGTGCGGCAGGCCATGGGCTTGAACATTCCGTCGATGGCGCGAGTGGCCCTTGCCATCATGAATACGTCGATGCATCGTCTGCACCCGATTGGCACACAGCTAAGCCCCGTTCTGTTCAACGCTGTGCCTCATCTGGAAGCGCCCGACCGGCAATACGCGCAGACCCACCTTTAAGGAGGCCCCGATGCAGCTTTACTATGCCCCACGCACCATCTCGATCGCCGTCGCGATTGCATTGGAAGAGGCAGGGCTGGACTATGAAGCCATCAAGCTGGATTTTGCCGGGGCCGAGCAGACCATGCCCGCCTATAAGCAGATAAATCCCAAGGGCCGGGTTCCAGCGCTGGCGGTCGAGGGCGGCATCCTGACCGAAACCGGCGCGCTGCTGGACTATATTGCAACCATCGCCCCACAGGCCGGGCTGGTCCCTGAAGACCCGGTAATGGCCGCGAGGATGCGTGAGGTGATGTATTATCTGGCCTCGACCATGCATGTGAACCATGCCCACAAGTTGCGCGGGCCCCGTTGGGCAGACAAGAAATCCAGCTGGAAGGACATGAAGGACAAAGTCGCACAAAACATGACCGCGTCCTGCGACTATATCTCGTCGAACGGGCTGCGTGGGCCGTTTGTGTTGGGCGAGGCGTTCTCGCTGGCCGACGCTTATCTCTATGTGGTTTGCAGCTGGCTGGAAGGCGATGGCGTTGACGTCTCAGCCTTTCCCAAGATCGTCGCCTTCCGTGAAGCGATGGAGGCCCGGCCCTCGGTACAGGCGGTGCGCGCCGCCGGAATGCTCTGACAAAAGGAATAGGAATGACACATCTCTGGGTCCGGGCAGAACAACGCCCGAACGAGGAACGGGTCGGACTGACCCCCGAAGGCGCCGCCGCCCTGATCGCCGCAGGTATCCGAGTGACGGTCGAAGAAAGCTCCGTCCGGGCCATCCCGATTGATGGATATAAGGACGCGGGCTGTGAGATCGCGGCTGAGAATTCCTGGCCAGATGCGCCGCGTGACGCGATTATCTTCGGCCTAAAGGAACTGCCCGAGGACGGCACGCCCCTGCCCCACCGCCACATCATGTTCGGCCATGCCTATAAGGGTCAACATTCCGGTCGCGCGCTGTTGCAACGTTTCAAGACTGGCGGCGGCACGCTTTATGATCTGGAATATCTGGTCGAGGAAGGTGGCCGCCGGGTTGCCGCCTTTGGCTATTGGGCCGGTTATGCCGGGGCTGCGGTCACGCTGAAAACATGGGCCGCTCAGCAACGAGGCGAGGAATGCCCGTCCGTTGGTGTTTACGGCAACAAAGATGCATTGAACTCCGAACTGCTGGCCGAACTGGACGCTACGGGTGCGGCGCGTCCTGACTCCATCGTCATCGGAGCTTTGGGCCGTGTGGGCACCGGAGCCGCAGACCTCTGCGAGGCCATGGGTGTCAAAGTCACCAAATGGGACATGGCCGAGACCGCAAGCGGCGGGCCTTTCCCGGAAATCCTGAACCACGACCTGTTCCTGAATTGCATCTTCGCGCGCCCCGGCACCCCGGTCTTTGTTCCGCGCGAAGCTCTGACCGCACCACGCAAGCTGACCGCCATCGGCGATGTCGCCTGCGACCCGGACAGCGATTACAACCCGGTGCCGGTATATGACCGCGCCACTACGTGGGATGCCCCTGCTCTGCGCGTGGCGACCGACCCGGTGATGGACGTCATGGCCATCGACAACCTGCCATCGATGCTGCCGGTCGAAAGCTCGGAAGACTATGCGGCGCAATTGCTGCCGTCTTTGCTGACCCTGACCGATCTGGACAGCGGTGTCTGGGGCCGGGCAGAAGCAACTTACAAAACTCATATCGAAGGGATCTGAGCGATGACGATTCACTGGTGTGGTACCGGCCTGTCGGCCATCCCCGGCCTGCGGCGCCTGATCGAAGGCGGGCACAAAGTAACCGTCTGGAACCGAACGATCGACAAGGCCAAGGCCGAGGTCGGAGACCTGACCGATGACATCCGGGCGTTCGACATCGACGCTCTGGGCGAGGTCTTGGAAAAAGGCGACGTGATCGTCTCCATGCTGCCGGGTGATTGGCACGTGCCGCTGGCGGAGCTGGCGATCTCGAAAGAGGTCAATTTTGTCTCATCCTCTTACATCGCGCCCGAGATGCGCGCATTGGATGACAAAGCACGTGAAGCGGGTGTCGCGCTGGTCAATGAGGTCGGATTGGACCCGGGCATAGACCACCTGATGGCGCACGCCCTGGTCGCAGACTACCGCGCTTCAGACGCGTTCGATGCGAAGAACCACCTAAGCTTCATCTCATACTGTGGCGGCATTCCCAAGAACCCCAACCCGTTCCGCTACAAGTTCAGCTGGTCGCCCTTGGGTGTGCTCAAGGCGCTACGCTCACCATCGAAATCGATCCGCGACTACGCTCCTCTGGACGTCGCCCGCCCGTGGGATGCGATCACCAGCTATATCGCGCCGCTGCCGACACCGGAAAGCTTTGAGGTCTACCCCAACCGCGACTCGCTCCCTTTCATGGCCGAGTATCAGTTCGAGGTTCACTGGCCGGTCAAGGAATTCGTCCGCGGCACCTTGCGTTTGAATGGCTGGGCCGATGCCTGGTCGGATGTGTTCACCGAGATCGAAACCCTCTCGGAACCCGAAGGCGACGCCCGCCTAAAAGAGATGTCCGACCAGTTCTGGGCCGAGAATGCCTATGACGAGGGCGAGCCTGACCGCGTGGTATTGTGTGTTGGGCTGAAGGCCGAAGAGGACGGCATTCCGGTCTGGAACAAAACCTATGTCATGGACGCCTGGGGCGATGCGCGCGGCACTGCCATGGCGCGCCTGGTCTCAATCCCGGTGTCACTGGCCGTCGAGGCGGTGCTGAACCGCGCCATCCCCGCCGGTGTCCACGCGGCCCCCAGCGATCCAAAACTGGTACAGGGCTGGATGAGTGAAATCGACAGGTTAGCACAACATCTGCAGGTCGTTGATCACCTTGCCTGAAACAGAGAAACAGCCATTCCCGTAGCACGGGAATGGCTGTTCTGATCTCTCCCGAACAGACGGGCAGGCGTTCAGATAAATTGTGCAATCACCGTTTCGACATCGACACGGTTGATACCCAATTCAGAAAGCTCTTGGTCTGACAGACGGTTCAATTCCTGAGCTGCACAGACGATATCCTTCCGGATCGCGCGCATCTGCATTGCCCGGTCAAACAGCATCAAGGCGCTGGTCGACGGGTTCTGATCATTGACAGGGTTCGTATCCAGCATGATCCTACCTCCTCAATCGGATTTGCGGTCAGACCAACGCCCGATACGGCATGTGGTGATAGACGCTCTGATACGCGCGTTGCTTGATCTCATCGCGCGGAATGCCGATATCGTGCAACTGATCATCGCTCAGCCGCTCAAGCTCGCGAAGCGTTCTGGTGTACGCACGCCGGCGGAACTGTTCGACCTTCACTTCAGCATGATTTGCAAACAGGCCAAAAAAGAGACCCTTCTGGGCGTTCGCTGTATGTACATGTGCCATGTCGTTTTCCTCCAAGTTTCAATACCAGGTCGGTGATGTACCTGAGAAAAGAACTCGGCATTAACGATGCCGGAACGACACATGAACTTTGCTTAATGAACTGAAGGCAGCTTACTTCTGCTGGGCATAGACCAGATCTAGCAAGTTTGCGCGCGACCCGGCTGTTACGAAAACCACCAAAATTGCTGCGACTCGCAACCATGAAAACGGACGTTGAGCGGCGCCGACGGTAGTCTCTGAAATCATCCAATCAACCAAAGGCATATCTACGCGGACCCGAGGCTGACCATCTTCGAATTGTCCACGTCCGCCTCTTCGTTTGACAAAACCACTCTGGGGAGGCGTCATCGGTTCAAGCATTGATGGTGGAGGGCTGGCTTCTCACACCTGCCCTCTCAGACTGTGTCTACATCAGATCGTTCTCAACGTCTTCGGCCGATATCCCAAGCGCATCCAGGCCGTTTTCAAGGTGATCGGACAGATGCGGCGTGCCGATCAGATAATCCGCGCACGGAGTCGAAGCCTCGGACTTGGCGGTGGCGACGGCCTCGGCCAGATCCTCAGCGAAGAAACTCTCGCGCCCGATCCACATGACGGCGACCAGCTCTGCCTGTTCGTCTTCACCCATCCGGTCGATAAACGCACGCAGTTCACCCTCGGCCCGGTCCAATTCACGCCCCATCATGGCGACCTGGGCTATTTTTCTTGCCGAGATTTCCAGCATTTCCAACTCCTCGTGTTCGCGGTCTCAACCCTACAACAACCACTCTGACGGGGCTGAGTCTTTGATCTTGAACAAACAGGTGCGGCTTATGGTTCGCGAACGCGGGAAACCGGGTGATCCGGTACAGGCGCGGTCCGAAACGGGCGGAACGTGGCCTTCTTCAGCTTCAGCTTCAACGCCTGCCAGACAATCAATGCGAAGGTGCGGCGCGCACCAAATGGCCTGCGCAGCAACGATTTGAAGATTATCCCATCGGTCAATCGTTCCCGTGATCCGGTCAGGGTCGCAATCAACCCTCCGGCCTCGCGGCCATAATCAATCCAGACACCGATCCGGTCCGGTCGGTAGTCAAAACGGAACGTATAGGACCCTTCGATCTTCTGGAACGGAGAGACATGCATCAGCTTGTCCGCCACGATGCGATCCGAGGCTTGGATGGGTGCAAAATTGGCATTGTGGCACAAGTAGCTGTGGCGCGTACCATAGGTGTTGGTCACCTCGGCCACCACTGCATAGATCTGTTGTACCGTGTCGAAACAGAACCAGAAGCTGACCGGATTGAAGACATGTCCCAACACACGGGGCTGAGTCAGCAAGGTGATTTCCGCGGGCTGTGTAATGCCCATCCTATCGAACTGTTCACGCAGCCAAATCGCGCCGCCCCCCTTACCGGGTTCACCTCCGTGATCGCGGCTGCGCCAGTTCGTGACATTTATCCGGTTCAGCGAAAACAGAAGTGGAGTCGCAACTGTTTTTTCCGGATCAAGCAGGATGTAGTCGACCGAATAGCGAAATGCGTTTTCAATCGCACCCTTCCGTCCGTGATAGGTATGCCCTGCGATATGGTCGATCCGGTCCATTTTGCTTTCCAGTTGGCCACCAAGCCGCTCGATCGGCGCCCAATTCCAGGGCCTTTTCATATGGATACTACGAAGTAGGCCTCAGGATGGATTAAAATATTCGTGCGAAGTGATCCGGCTTTGGCCCGACTGCGTAATGAGGTTATGTTTACAGAGATCGATACTGTGAGCGTGGATGATCCGGTGGGTGAGAGCCCTGCCCCCAAGGCCTTGCTCGCGAAGAAACGCAGCAAGGGCAAGCCGGTGAACAACGCGAACGGCAGTTGTAGGACCAGAACCGAGTGGGTGAGTCACGTCGCCCGCATCCGTGACGCGCGGGATCAGATGGCCTTTGCCGAGCTGTTCCAGCACTTTGCGCCCCGGGTAAAAGCGTTTCTTATGAAATCAGGCTCTGACGCCGCGATGGCCGAAGAATGCGCGCAAGAAGTTATGGCGACCTTGTGGCATAAGGCGCATCTATTCGATCCGACGCGCGCGACCGTGGCCACATGGGTGTTCACGATCGCCCGTAACAAACGCATCGATGTGTTGCGCAAACAACGCCGCCCCGAGCCCGAAGATCTTGGCTGGGGGCCCGAGGCAGAGCCGGAACAGGAAGATGTACTGGTAATGCAACAGGAGACCGCGCAGCTGCGTGACGCCATGGCGGCGTTGCCCGAGGCGCAAAGGCAGCTGGTCGAGAAGGCCTACTTCGGGGATCTGAGCCACCGAGAAATCGCTGCACAAACCGGCTTGCCCCTGGGCACGATCAAATCACGGATACGGCTGGCGCTGGACCGCTTGCGCCACGCGATGAACTGAGATGAAGACGATGAAACACGAGATCAAACATCACCTGACGGATGACCTGCTGATGGCCTATGCCGCAGGCAATCTGCCCGAAGCGTTCGACCTGATGGTCGCCACGCACCTTTCCTTATGCGATCACTGTCGGGCCCGGGCCGAAAGTTTCGACGCCGTTGGGGGCTGCGTTCTTGAGGAACAGCCTGCGTCCGCTCAAATGGCCGATGACTCTCTGGCCGCAACCATGGCGCTGATTGCGCAGGGTGCGCCAACCCCGAAGCCCGTGCGTCCAGGCTGTTCGGTATTACCCGCTCCGCTGCAGGACTATGTGGGCGGCGATGTGAACGCGATCAGATGGAAGCCCATCGGGATGGGTGTCAAACAGGCGATCCTGCCCACAACCCGCGAAGCGACGGCCCGGCTGCTGTTCATTCCTGCTGGCGTCGCGGTACCTGACCACAGCCATCACGGAACTGAGCTGACCATGGTGCTACAGGGTGCCTTTTCGGACGAGGTCGACCACTTTGCGCGCGGCGATGTCGAAATCGCGGATGAAGATCTGCATCACACTCCGACCGCGGATCTGTCGGGAGACTGTATCTGTCTGGCAGTCACGGACGCGCCGTTGAAGTTCAGCAAACTGATGCCACGCCTGTTCCAACCCTTCCTGCGGATCTGACATACTCAGGCAGGTTTTGCTGCGCTGACCCAGCCGGAGGAGACTATGAAAACACGTTTCATCTTGAGCGCTTTACTTGCGGGGCTTGCAAGCGTTGCCTTGGGACAGAGTTCAGCAGATGTGAAATTCGAACCGGGTAATTATGGCACGATGGTCAGCGGCACGATCACCGGCAGCGATTAATTTGACTACTCCCTGGGCGCCAGATCAGGGCAAGAGATGTTCGCCGATCTGCAAGTCAGCGATACGAACGGCAATGGTGTGATCTATTTTAACATCCTGCCTCCGGGCAGTGACGGGGCGGCGATCTATAACGGCTCAATCGATGGCAATACAGCCCGGATCGACCTACCCGAAGACGGAGATTACACGATCCGCGTCTACCTGATGGGAAATGATCGCGATACGGGCAAAACAGTTGGTTACACTCTGGACCTGTCGATCCAGTAGCGCTCAGCCTTCGGTTTTCCCCAGCGGTACGACATTGGTGTGATCGTCCGGGGCAAGCTCCTCGAAGTCGAAGTTGTCCAACCGCTGCGCGCGACGCCCGGCCTTTTCGGCACTGATCTTGATTTCCGAGATATCCTTGGCCGCCTGCCCGAAATGACGATCGAGGTTGGACACACGTTCGCCCAATCGGTCAACATCCTTGTGCAGCATGCCCAGTTCCTTGCGGATCGCTCCGGCCTGCTCCCGCATTCGCGCATCTTTCAGGATCGCGCGCATCGTATTCAGCGTCGCCATGCAGGTGGTGGGCGAGACGATCCAGACCCGCTTCGAAAAACTCTCCTGCACCAGCTCGGGAAACTTGGCATGCAGCTCGGCATAGACCGCCTCGGACGGCAGGAACATCAGCGCGCCATCTGCGGTTTCACCGTCGAGGATATATTTTTCGGCAATGTCGTTGATGTGTTTGCGCACGGTGCTCCGGAACATTTGCACTGCAGCTTTCAGTTCCATATCGTTGGTGGCACCAATCAGCGCCTCATAAGCCTCCAACGGGAATTTGCTGTCGATCACAATCGGGCCCGGAGGGTTCGGCAGGTTGATCAAGCAATCCGCCCTACGCCCGTTCGACAGCGTCGCCTGAAGCTTAAAACTGTCTGTAGGCAGCGCTTTGGAGACGATATCGTTCAGCTGAATCTCACCAAACGCACCGCGGGTTTGTTTGTTCGACAGGATATCCTGCAGCGACAGAACATCGCCCGAGAGCTTGGTGATATTGTCCTGCGCCTTGTCGATGGCTGCCAGACGTTCCTGCAATTGCGTCAGCGAAGTCGCAGTCTGCTTTGACGACCCATGCAGCGATTCCTTCATCCGCTCCTGCATCTCAGCCAGAGCACGCGCCGATTTCATCGCGTTATCCGCCAGCCGGTCGTTCATCTGCTGCTGGACCGAGGACAGGCGGGATTCGACTGTCTGGATCACCTGGACCTGCGCATTGGCTTGCGTGTCCGAAACATGCTGCAATCCGCCGCGCAGTTGCTCCTGCCCCTGCCCCAACTGCTGCACATGCTGGCCCAGATGCGCCATCTGTCGGGCCAGAGGCTCCGCCATCCGGGCCGAGCGCTGCGCCGCGCGCATGGACATAAACAGCAGAAGCAGGATCAATGCCACCACTCCACCCGCAATCAGGATCACGGGGTCGTTCAATGCAACTTGGGTGCCAGCAATCTCGATCATATCGCCTCGGATGTTCTTGTTTTATTCTTCTTACCGCGCCAAACGCACGGGATCAACTGCGGCCGAACAAACGCTCGATATCGGCCAGCTTCAATTCCACATATGTTGGCCGCCCATGGTTGCACTGACCGGAATGAGGCGTCGCCTCCATCTCGCGCAGCAGAGCGTTCATTTCCTCGGCCCTCATCCGGCGGCCAGAGCGAACTGAGCCGTGGCAGGCCACCCGGCTGAGGATCGCCTCAATCCGTGCCTGCACCATCTGGCTCTCGCCCTGATCGGCCAGTTCATCAAGGATGTCGAGGATCATCGCGCGGGCGTCGACTTCACCCAGGATAGCCGGGGTTTCACGCACGGCGACAGCTCCGCCTCCGAAGGGCTCAATGGTCAGGCCGAAGCGAGACAGATCATCGGCTACGGCCATCAGACGCGCACAGTCTCCCTCGGATAATTCGACAATCTCGGGGATCAACAGTGCCTGAGCGGCGACGCCATTTTCGGCCATCTGGTTTTTGAGCTTTTCATAAACCAGCCGCTCATGCGCCGCGTGCTGGTCAACGATCACCATACCATCGGCGGTCTGGGCGATGATGTAATTCTCGTGCACCTGACCACGCGCGGCACCCAAGGGCAGGTCTTGCGGCGCAGGTTCTTCAGCGGCAACCGGGACCACCGGAGCAGGTTCGACCACACTTCCGCTATAGTCGCGGGACAGTTCGGCAAAGCCAGGCGCCTGCGCCTGATAAGCCGCCTGTCGTGCCGAGAGCGATGGCCGATCCATCTGATACACCCGCCCCGGAGCGGGCTGGGCCGGTTCGGGCCGCATCGCACCCAAGGTCGCATTAGCAACAGTGGTCGAGGCCCGATGCCCAGCCTCAGCCAGAGCATGGCGCAGCGCCGAAACGATCAGTCCCCGGGCCACGCCGGGATCACGGAAACGAACCTCGGATTTCGCCGGATGGACGTTCACATCCACTAGCGTCGGGTCACAATCAATGAACAGAGCTGCCGCCGGGTGACGGTCGCGACTGAGGAAATCGAAATACGCCGCCCGCAGCGCACCTGTCAGCATCTTATCCCGCACGGGACGGCCATTGACGAACAGGTACTGCGCAACCGCCGCACCGCGCGAATAGGTCGGCAAGGCAGCGTAGCCATACAACCGGATACCTTCGCGCGTCGCATCAATCTGCAGAGCATTCTCGGCGAACTCACGTCCTATCACGCGGGCCAATCGGGCGTGCATGGCGTCGAACAAATCGCCATTCTCACGATCCGCGCGAAAGGTCACCCGCCCTTCGCCGCCCCCCGAGACGTCGCGCAGTGTAAATGTGATCGCCGGTTCAGCCATCGCCAGACGCTTGACCGTATCGGTGATAGCCTGCGCCTCGGCCCGGTCGGTGCGCATGAATTTCAGCCGCGCCGGCGTGGCGAAAAACAGATCGCGCAGTTCAACCACTGTGCCCGCGCGCAAGGCCGCAGGTTTCACCGCCTCCATCTTGCCGCCGGACACGTGGATCTGAGCTGCATCCGAACCCGGCACCCGGCTGGTGATGGTCAGGCGCCCGACAGCCCCTAAAGACGGCAATGCCTCACCCCGAAATCCAAACGTGTGGATATTGAGTAGATCAGAACCATCGATCTTAGAGGTCGCATGGCGCGACAACGCCAATGGCAGTTCCGTTGCAGCTATGCCGCAACCATCGTCGGTGACGCGAATCAACGTCTTCCCGCCATCCGCGATATCAATCGCAACCCGAGTCGCCCCGGCATCGATTGCATTTTCGACCAGCTCTTTAACCGCCGAGGCCGGACGTTCCACCACTTCACCTGCAGCGATCCGATTAATGGCGGCATCGTCTAGCTGCCGGATGACCGGTCTGTTTTCGCTGATATTGGGGTTCGTATGCGCCATACCGCTAGACCTAGCACATATGCGCGCGATTCTGCCACCGGTTTGAATAGAATTCGGGGGTCTAGAAATAAGGTGTCCGACCGGCTCTGACCGCGGCGTCAAGGGGGTAGCGACATTGGTCAGAGCTGGCCGGACTTACCGAAGTGAGTGGTGGTCATCCGTTTAACAATTGAAGGACTCGTACCACGAGAAATGGAATAAATCTTGTTAAGACTGCGCTATTGTTTCCACTTGGCAAAGATGCGCCGATGCTCTGCAGATGGCACTGGCGCAAATACGCCAAGTCAAGCCGTGCTTGGGGCTCCGGAGCGGGTTCGGCACGGTCCAAAGACCGCCGCCACAGCCAGAATCAGCCCCGAGACCGTCGCAATCATACCGGCAGCGCTGACAGCATCCGCTGCCCCCAACCAGAGCGGACCATACCCCGCGAGTACATACCCCGCCATGGCGGAGATGGTGGCGAACACAACGCTCCACGCGACCTGAAATTCCAGCCGATTGGTCATCATGCGCGCCGCGGCGGGCGGGCAAATGAACATCGCGATCACAATGATTGAGCCAACGGCATCAAAGGCGGCCACAGCGGCGATGGCAGCCGTGATGACCAACGCCATGCCAAGCGCGCCAGTCCGAATGCCGATGGTGCGCGCGAATCCTTCGTCAAAGGTGGAAATCTTCAATGGACGCCAGAACAGCCAGGTAAACAAGATCACTCCGACCAGCGTCAAAGCGATACGCGGAAGCTCATGCGGGAGCCCTGCCAGCGCCACGGGGTCCAGCAACGAGGACCAGCCTGTCGCGTCCAGCCAGATCAGGCTTTCCAGATTTCCGTAAAGCGCATGTTCGACGTCCAGATGGACGTTCGATGTATCGGTTTGCTCTAGCAGCAGCACGCCTGCTGCGAACATGGTGGTGAACACGACGCCCATGGCGGCACCGGGTTCGATCTGGCCCAGCCGTCGGATCGCCTCGATCATGACGACCGCGACAATGGCGGCACCGGCGGCCCCCAGCATCATCGGCCAGGTCGAGATCACCCCGGTCAACAGGAACGCCACAACGATGCCGGGTAGAACCACGTGGCTGATTGCATCCCCGATGAGCGCTTGCTTGCGCAGCACAAGAAAGTTGCCAGGCAGCGCGCAAGCAATCGCGGCAAAGGTTCCGATCAGCATCGGTGTCAGTGACAGGGGGACAAATTCTTCACCACTCATGAGGGCACCCCCTGCGGGCCGCCAATGCGGCGGTCGATTTCTGCAATCTGGTCACGGGTCAGAACCGTTTCGATATCGCGCAGCCCGTCATAGAGCGCGGCTGTCGCCTCATGCGCCTGATCGGCGCGGACGAATTCCCATCGTTTCTCATCACGCAGGGCTTTGGCGGCGCGCGCCTTGCCCGCTTCGGTCGCCACACCATCGGCCCGCACGATCCCGGCACGACGCAGCAGGCGTAGAGTCAAAGGCTCATAAATCTTCTGACCCTGCGCCAATGCAAGCAACCCCTGCCGCACGTGAACCCGGCGCTGGAACCGTAGGTGGCGCAAGACGGCAGCCAATACGCCACGTACCGGAGCCAGCAGCAATGAAAGAGCAAAAAACCCGAAGCTAACCAGCACGATGATCGGACCCGTCGGCAGGTTCGGGGCTGATGCCGACAACGCCGCTCCGATATAGCCCGCCAGCCCTCCGGCAAGTCCGGCCAAAAGCACCACACGGTCCGACCGTTCCGACCAGAACCGGGCCGTGACCGGCGGGATGATCAGCAAGGCCACGATGAGGATCAGGCCGACAATTTTCAGCCCCACAACCGTCACCGCCATCACCAGGCCCATCATCGCCAAATCGATCCGGGACACGGGCAACCCACGCGCCGTCGCATATTCGGGATCAAAGGCCACCATCATCATCGGACGTCTGATAACCAGCACCAATGCCAGCGTCAGAGCGCCACCGACCGCGATGATTAGAGCATCCGCCCAAAGCATTCCCGCAGTCGACCCCAGCAGAAACCCCTCAAGCCCGGCCTGACGGCCCACGCCCATGGTCTGGATGACAGTCAACAGGACGATACCCAGACCGAAGAACACCGACAGGATCGCACCGATCGCTGCGTCTTCGGCCAGTCGCGTATGGCGTGTCAGCCAGTTCATGCAGAGCAGGCCAATCCACGCCGACACGGCCGAGCCTGCAAGCAATCCGATCAGGTTCCGGCCATCACCGCCAAACGCCACAAGCACCATGAAGGCCAGACAGACACCGGGCAACGTGGCATGGCTGATCGCATCGCTGACCAGCGCGCGTTTGCGCAGAAACAGAAAGGTGCCCGTTACCCCGGCCGAGATGCCCAGCAAACTCGCACCAATCGCAACCAGCGTGGCGTTATAGCCAAGCTGAAGGCTCAGAGCGTCCCAAAGCATGAATTATCCTATCTCGCGCGAGACCTGATCGATCTGAGCAGTGGCCAGACGGCCCCCATAAGCGGTTTGCAAGGTCTCAGGCGTAAAGGCCTCGGCCACCGGGCCCTCGGCCACTTTACGGGTATTGATCAGGAACACATGGTCGAAATAGTCGGTGACCGTGGCCAGATCATGATGCACGACGACGACCGTCTTGCCTGCCTCTTTCAGGGATTTCAGCACTGCAATGATAGCTTTTTCGGTGGCTGCATCAACACCTGCGAAAGGTTCGTCCAACAGGTACAAATCAGCATCCTGAGCCAGCGCGCGCGCAAGAAAAACCCTCTGCTGTTGACCGCCCGACAATTGCCCGATCTGACGGTTAGCAAAGTCACGCATGCCCACACGGTGCAGACAATCCATTGCGCAGGCCATGTGACGGGCACGAACGCGACCCAACAGACCCAGCTCTCGTGACAGGCCCATAAGCACAACGTCGAGCACCCGGGTCGGAAAATCCCAGTCCACACTTGCGCGTTGCGGCACATAAGCGATGCGTGCACGCTGCGCGTCGAGCGACTTGCCATATACCGTCACCTGCCCGGACAGGGTCGGGACGATGCCCAAGGCAGCTTTCAGCATCGTCGACTTGCCAGCACCGTTCGGACCGATGATTGCAGTCATCGCGCTGGATTGCACGGTCATGTCCACCGAAAACACAGCTGGCTTCTGACCATAGGAAACTGTCAGCCCACGAATGGCCAGAGGGCTGTCGTCAATCCCGCGATCTTCGACCGAGACACCCTGAACGGAAGCAAGTTCCAACATTATTCAAAACCCCGCCGACAGTTTTCCATCCATGCCGCGACCCGGCACATCTCCGCCCAGCGCTGCGGCAATCACGGTGATGTTGTGATCAAGCATGCCCATATAGGTACCCTCGTAAGTGCCGGGTTCGCCCATGGCGTCCGAGTATAGCTCACCCCCGACCGTGACCTTGTGCCCTTTGGCCGCGGCACCTTCGATCAGTGCCCGGATCGAACGGTCAGAGACCGAACTTTCGACAAAAACGGCGGCGATCTGACGGTCGACAAGCAGGTCAACAAGCTCACCGATCCGGTTCAAACCGGCCTCGGACTGGGTTGAGATGCCCTGAATGCCCAGAACCTCGAACCCGAAGCTCTCGCCGAAATAGCCAAAAGCATCATGTGCCGTGACCAGCACCTTGTTGCGTTCGGGCACCGAGCCCAATGCGTCATTGGCATAGGCGGTTAGCCGGTCAATATCGGCCAGATGAACCAGCGCATTTGCAGCAAAAACCTCGGCAGCCTCAGGGCGGGCGTCGGTCAATGCGGATTGCACTTCGGCAATCACATCACGCCACAACTCCGGGGTCATCCAGACATGCGGGTCGTATTTGTCGGCATAATCATCATGCGCCCGCAGCTTGGATGCATCGATCCCTTCTGCCACCGCCATGACGGTGCGCTTGCGACCTAGATCGTGAAAGAACTCTTCCATCTGGGCCTCAAGATAGAGACCATGCCAGAGCACCAGATCGGCACGGGTCATCGCCACGATATCGGTCCGGGTCTGGCGATAGGCATGCGGATCGACGCCGGGGCCCATCAGGCCTTTGACCTCAACCTGATCGCCGCCGACCTGACGCACCGCATCCGCAATCATACCCGTGGTCGCAACCACCTTGAGCGGTGCCTCGGCCCAGGCTGCGAGGGGCAATGTTGCGGCAAATGTCAGGGCTGCAAGAAAGCTGCGACGAATCATGTTCGATCCCCACTGAATGTTCACTTGAGAATGAATATGCGAACCATTCGCAACTAAGTCAATGCTATTGAGAATTACTCGCAAGAAAATGTACCATAATTTGTCCAAATGGTCAAATTTTTGCATATCTGTACCGCGCTGCACCTTTCAATTGCGGCCAACCCGTGCGATTTTGGCGCAAACCTCCCAAAGGACGCGATGATGGAAACGCAGAGCACTCAGAGCCCCGTGCGCACCGCGCATCTGCCACAAGTGACCGAGCCCCGGAACCCAGGTATGGACCTCGACCTGGACTGGGTGCGGGCCGTGCAGGCCAACACCTCGGCGATCGAACGCCGCGCGGCGACACTGCCCGGTCGGCGGTCAGTGAAAAAAGATTATCAGGCGGCATGGCTGCTGAAAGCGATCACGATGATCGACCTGACCACGCTGGCCGGTGACGACACCGTGGGCCGCGTGTGCCGTCTCTGCGCCAAGGCGCGCCAGCCTGTTACGCCCGCATTGTTGCAGGCGATGGATATGCCGCTGATCACCACCGGCGCGGTTTGTGTTTATCACGACATGATCGAAACAGCGGTGGATGCATTGAAAGGCACAGGGATTCCCGTGGCCGCTGTATCGACCGGCTTTCCAGCAGGCTTGTCGCCCTTTCATCTGCGCGTGGCCGAGATCGAAGAAAGTGTGAAGGCGGGCGCGGATGAGATCGACATCGTGATCTCTCGCCGTCACGTACTCTCTGGCGACTGGCAGGCGCTGTATGACGAGATGAAGGCCTTCCGCGTGGCCTGTGGTGATGCCCATGTCAAAGCCATCCTCGCCACCGGAGAACTGGGCAGCCTGCGTAATGTTGCGCGTGCTTCGCTGGTCTGCATGATGGCCGGGGCTGATTTCATCAAGACCTCGACCGGGAAAGAGAGCGTCAACGCCACTTTGCCGGTGTCACTGGTGATGATCCGCGCGATCCGCGATTATTTCGACCGCACGGGATATCGCGTTGGCTACAAGCCTGCAGGCGGGATTTCCAAAGCTAAGGACGCGCTGGTGTACTTGTCGCTGATCAAAGACGAGCTAGGCGACCGCTGGCTGGAACCCGATCTGTTCCGGTTTGGCGCATCGTCGCTGCTGGGCGATATCGAGCGGCAGTTGGAACACTTCGTGACGGGCGCTTATTCCGCCGGTTACAGGCACTCGATGGGCTGAGGACGAAAACAATGACAGTCAAAGAGATTTTCGAAACCATGGACTACGGCCCCGCTCCCGAAAGCGCTGCCGAGGCGTTGGCCTGGCTGGTCGATCAGGGCGACAAGTTCGGACACTATATCGACGGTGCCTTCACCAAACCTGGCAAGGGATTCGACAGCCGCAACCCGGCGACCGGAGAGGTGCTGGCCAAGCTGACACAGGCGAAACAGGCCGATGTGGACGCCGCCGTTTCCGCCGCGCGCAAGGCCCAGCCAAAATGGGAGAAGTTGGGCGGCGCGGGCCGGGCGCGATATCTCTATGCCATTGCGCGGCTGTTGCAGAAACACTCGCGTCTGTTTGCTGTGTTGGAGAGCATGGACAACGGCAAGCCGATCCGTGAATCGCGCGACATCGACATCCCGCTGGCGCAGCGGCACTTCTATTACCACGCAGGCATGGCCCAATTGATGGAGAGCGAACTGCCCGACGCTCAAGCGCTGGGGGTTTGCGGGCAGATCATTCCATGGAACTTCCCGCTGCTGATGCTGGCGTGGAAGATCGCTCCGGCGCTGGCGATGGGGAATACGGTGGTTCTGAAACCCGCTGAATATACCTCGCTGACCGCACTGCTGTTTGCCGATATCTGCTCGCAGGCCGGGCTGCCAAAGGGCGTGGTTAACATCGTGACTGGAGACGGCGCGGTGGGCGAGATGATCGTGAACGCAGATGTAGACAAGATCGCCTTCACCGGCTCGACCGTTGTGGGGCGCCGCATTCGTGAAGCCACCTCTGGCTCGGGCAAAGAACTGACGTTGGAGCTGGGCGGCAAGTCCGCCTATGTCGTCTTCGACGACGCCGACATTGATTCAGCTATCGAAGGACTGGTCGACGCGATCTGGTTCAATCAGGGTCAGGTCTGCTGCGCGGGCTCGCGCCTGCTGGTGCAGGAAGGCATCGCCGACCGGTTCCATACGAAACTGCGCGCGCGCATGGACACGCTGCGCATTGGCGATCCGCTGGACAAATGCATCGACGTAGGCGCGGTTGTTGACCCTGTCCAGCTGCAGACCATCAAGGGCATGGTCGATAGCAACACGGTGGGTCACGTGCATCAGGCGGCGTGTGAGCTGCCCGCAAACGGTTGCTACTACCCGCCGACGCTGATCTCAGGCCTCGAAACCTCCGACCCGCTGATGCAGGAGGAAATCTTCGGCCCGGTGCTGGTGTCGTCCACCTTCCGCACGCCGGAAGAAGCGGTCGAGCTGGCCAACAACACCCGCTACGGGCTGGCAGCAACGGTCTGGACTGAGAACGTGAACCTCGCGCTGGATATCGCGCCCAAGCTGGTTGCCGGCGTGGTCTGGGTGAATGCCACCAACCTGTTCGACGCTGCCGCTGGGTTCGGCGGTGTGCGTGAGAGCGGTTTTGGCCGTGAAGGCGGCTGGGAAGGGCTGACCGCCTATACCAAGCCCAAGGGCAAGGCCAAGCCGCTGGCGAAGGTCGAGGCCGCGATGGGCGAAGGTGCCCCGGTCGACCCCATCGATCGCACGGCAAAGATGTATGTCGGCGGCAAGCAGGCGCGACCCGACGGTGGGTATTCGAAACCCATCTGGGGCAAGTCTGGCCTACTGGGCCATGTAGGCCTTGCCAACCGCAAAGACGTTCGTAACGCGGTTGAGGCTGCGGCGGGCGCCAAAGGCTGGTCCAAGACCACCGGTCACCTGCGGGCGCAGATCTTGTATTATATTGGCGAGAACCTCTCAGCCCGAGCCGATGAATTCGCCGTACGCATTGATGCGATGACCGGTAAGAAGGATGGCGCAAAAGAGGTCGACGCCTCAATCCAGCGCCTGTTTACCGCCGCCGCGTGGGCAGACAAATATGACGGTCAAGTGCATGGCGTTCCGATCCGGGGCGTTGCGATTGCGATGAAGGAACCGGTTGGCGTGATCGGTGCGCTCTGTGCGGACGAGGCGCCTTTGCTGGGTCTGATCTCGGCCATGGCTCCGGCGATTGCGATGGGCAATCGAGTGGTATTGGCCGCATCCGAGCCTTATCCACTGGCAGCGACCGACTTCTACCAGATCCTTGAAACCTCCGATGTCCCCGCAGGCGTGGTCAACATCCTGACCGGCAGTCATGCGGAACTGGCCAAACCGCTGGCCTCGCATCTGAACGTCGATGCTGTCTGGTCATTTTCGTCCACTGATTTGTCGAAAGAGATCGAGGTCGTCTCGGCCGGAAACCTGAAACGGACCTGGGTGAATAACGCGACGGCATTTGACTGGAGCGTGGACCATTCTCGCCGCTTCCTGCAGGCTGCGACCGAAGTTAAAAACATCTGGGTGCCCTACGGCGAGTAGGGCCCCCGCATCAGGGAGGCCCGTATGGATTTTTCAGGACAAACCGTCATCGTCATTGGCGGCACCAGCGGTATCAACCGGGGCATTGCCGAGGCTTTTGCGGCCTCGGGTGCCAAACTGGCTGTGGCCAGCCGGTCGCAGGAGAAGGTGGATGATACCGTTGCAGCGTTAAAGGCGGCGGGCGCGCAAGACGCCATCGGAGAGGCGTTCGACGTGCGTGATCCTGATGCTGTGGCAGCGGGTCTGAAGCAGTTCCATGAGACGTTCGGAGATTTCGATGTATTGGTTTCAGGCGCAGCCGGAAACTTTCCGGCACTGGCAGCTGAGATGTCGGTCAACGCGTTCAAGACGGTGATCGATATCGATCTGATGGGCACAATCCATGTGATGAAAGGGGCGTATCCTTACCTCAAACGCCCCGGTGCGAGCATCATCAACATCTCGGCCCCGCAATCCTATCTTCCCTACGAGGGGCAAGCGCATGTTTGCGCGGCGAAGGCGGGCGTGGACCAGATCACCCGGACGCTCTCGATGGAATGGGGTGGCGAAGGGATCCGCGTGAACTCGGTCGTGCCCGGGTTCATTGAAGGGACCGAGGGCGCGAAACGTCTGGCTCCGACCCCGGATGCCGGTGAAGCGCTGCGCCGCGACGTGCCGTTGGGACGTTGGGGTCAGCCACAAGACGTTGCCAACGCTTGCCTGTTCCTCAGCTCGGACCTTGCCAGCTATATCAGCGGGACAGTTCTGGCCGTTGACGGAGCGCTCTATCAACGTGGCTCCGGCAAATTCGGGCAAATGATGGGAGAAATGCTGCGCGCACAGGCTAAGGCACAGACATAAAACAAATTAGCCTGTGAATTTGTTCATATACAGCATGTGACCAATTACGCAGAGTCCTGCCCATCACAATGTAAGGATGGGTCAAGACATGCTGACATTGCCTTTTGGCACCCCGGAAACAGCGCAGATCATCGTGATGATCGGTGTGCTGGGCGCAGGGCTATACATCCTGAACTATTTCCTTCTGCAAATGGGGATCGTGCGGGGCAGCGGTGTTCTGTATCCGGTGCTGGTGATTGTAGCTGCCAGCTGCGTGCTGATCAGCATGGCCGAAGAATTCAACCTCGCGGGTTCGATCATCCAGATGGCCTATATCCTGATCTCGGTCATGGGCCTGATACGCGGATATCTCTCGCATCACCTTGTGCGGTTCTCCAAACCCGAACGGCAATTCGTCGAGAACTATCTTGAGACGCTGAAGCCGCATCATGCACGCAAGCTGTTGAACACGGCCAATCTGGTCACGTTTGAACCCGGCGACACGGTGATCGAAGAAGGCATCACCAGCGACTATCTGGCTTATGTACTGTCGGGCCGCACCACCATCCTCAAGACTGGTCAGGTCATCAACCAATGCGGCCCAGACCAGATTCTTGGAGAGCTGACCTTTGGCATCGGAGTGCCCGCAACCGCAACGGTGCGCGCAGCCGAACCGACCACCTGTCTGGTTTTCGACAGCCAGCGCCTTGCCCGTCTGCTGCGGCGCAATCGCCAGATCGACGACGCGCTCAAGGCCGCGCATTTCCGGCATGCGCGCCAGAAGCTCCTAAGCAGTAACAATCACACGGTCAAAGCGCGCACCACCGCAGTTGCGGCCTAGGCGTCAACCATCCAGGCCCACCGGCCTGCCCACGATGGTGAAGTGCAGACCCTCAGGGTCTAGCAGTTCGGAGGCAACGCGGTTGACCTCTTCCAGCGTCACTGCATTTACTTTGTCATTGCGGGTGGCGATGTAGTCGATGGGCAGGTCTTCCATCTGCATCCCGACCATGATCCCGGCGATCTGGCCATTGCCATCGAAACGCAGCGGGTAGGCTCCGGTCAGATAAGTCTTGGCGTCATCCAGTTCCTTCTGGGTTACCCCCTCGGTCGCTGCACGGGCCCATTCATCGCGGATCACCTCCACCGCATCCGCGATGCGATCATTGGCCGACGATACCGACCCCAGATAGACCGAGGCCAGATCCTTGGGCACAAGGAAGGTCGAAATGCCATAGGTCAAGCCACGCTTTTCGCGCACTTCCTGCATCAGGCGGCTCTCAAATCCGCCACCTCCAAGGATGTGGTTCAGAACGAAGGCGGCGAAGAAATCCGGATCATCGCGGTCGATCCCCGCATGACCAAACAAGGCAACTGACTGCGGAGTATCAAAATCCACCACGCTGATTCCACCGGGGATATTCACCTCAGCCCGATCCGGAATGGGTTTGCCGGTCGCCGGAAAATCCGCAAGCAGGGTGTCCAGTAGCACTCCCAACTCGTCGGCTGTGATGTCACCAA
Organism: Ruegeria sp. AH3; assembly: GCF_056536265.1. Classification (NCBI taxonomy): domain Bacteria; kingdom Pseudomonadati; phylum Pseudomonadota; class Alphaproteobacteria; order Rhodobacterales; family Roseobacteraceae; genus Ruegeria; species Ruegeria sp. AH3. Next base: position 3,176,971 of record NZ_JBQFJL010000001.1, on the reverse strand, counting down.
CGGCTCCGACATAGAGACGATCCCTGACAAATACATTGCCATAGGCGGACTCGATATCCTCACGCGACAGGGCCGAGACCGACTCGATCGTCCCCTTGCCGTCCGTGGCATAGGGGTGATCGCCGTAGGCCATCTGGGCGAAGCTGCGCCCGGCTATGTCGTTCGGGTCAGTCTGATCCGATTTAAGCCCCGAGATCACCTGCGCGCGCACTCGGTCGATCGCGTCCTGATCAAACCGAGGTTCGTGCAGGGTGGTGCGCAACAGGTCAACCACCTCATCGCGGTTCTCGGTCAGGAACCGTGCTGAGATCGAAACGGTATCATCCGTCGCGCGATACGTGAACGAGGCCGCCAGTGACTCCAGCTCGCGGGCGTAAGTCCGGGCGTCCATATCTCCGGCGCCCTCCTCGATCAGGCCGCTCATCAGATAGACAGCGCCTCGCTTGTCGGCGTCATCCAGCGATGTCCCACCCCGAAAACGCAGCTCCAGCGCCGTGAAGGGGATCGAGTGATCCTCGACCAGCCAGGCCTTGATCCCGGCGGGGGAAGTAACCTCTTGGATATCGATCTCGGCCCAGGCAGGCAGGGCAACGACAAAAGCGATCAGCGTCGCGAAAATCCGTTTCATTGGGTCACCTCATCGTCGCGCATCAGCCAACCGGTGACCGAGGTTTCCAGCTGCAACACCTCGCGTGCTGCTGCGATGATCTCGTCCCCGGTGACAGCCTGAAGGATATCGGGCCAGGCTTGCACGTCCTCGACTGTCAGACCACTGGTCAACGCCCGGCCATAGCGGTTGCCGATGGCGTCCACATTGTCGCGCGCGTAGATTTGCGATGCGCGCAGCTGCATCTTGATCCGGTCAAGGTCGTCTTCATTGACACCTTCGGCGATAAAATCGGCAACGGTCTGATCCATTGCATCTTCCGCCTCTTGCAATGAGACGCCTTCGGCGGGCACCACCAACAGGTCAAACGTGGTGTCATCCAGCGAAACGCCACGGTAGAACGCGCCGGCATAAACCACCTTCTGCTGCTCAAACTGCAGTTTTTCGTTCAGATAAGACGTCGTGCTACCGCCAAGCAATTCGGCCAGCAGGAATAACGCAGCAGCCTTCTCCTGCGCACCCGCATCCCGTTCCGGCGCAAGATAGCTGCGTTGGACATAGGGCTGCGCGACGCGGACATCCTTGAAGGTCAGGCGACGCTCGGCCGTCTGGGGTGGCTCTTGCGAGCGGATGCGTTCTGGCAGATCTGAATTGGCAGGGATCACGCCATAATACTGATCTGCCAGCGTTCTGACCTCATCGGGGTCGACATCGCCCGTGACAACCAAAATGGCATTATTGGGCGCGTAATGGGTTTGATAGAAGGACAGAGCGTCATCCATATCCAGCGTCTCCATCTCGTGACGCCAGCCGATAATGGGCACGCCATACCGATGGTTGAGATACTGCGCAGCATTCATCTGCTCGCCGAACAGTGCGCGAGGGCTGTTTTCCGTGCGCTGATTGCGCTCTTCCAGGATCACATCGCGTTCAGTGACAATATCGTTTTCAGTCAGACGAATGTTGCGCATCCGATCTGATTCCATCCGCATCATCAGTTCCAGCCGGTCGGCGGCAACGCGCTGAAAATAGGCGGTGTAATCATATGAGGTGAAGGCATTGTCATTGCCGCCATTGGCAGCAACGGTGGCCGAAAACTCTCCCGGAGCCAGCGTGTCGGTTCCCTTGAACAGCAGATGCTCAAGAAAATGCGCCACACCTGATGAACCGATGGGCTCATCTGCCGATCCGGCCCGATACCAGACCATGTGCTGCACGACCGGCGCACGGCGATCTTCGATCACCACGACATCCATGCCGTTATCAAGCGTAAAAGTTGTGACCGCCTCTTGCCCCTCTTGCGCCCAAAGAGGGGTTGCAGCGATCAGGGCTACCGACAGTGCCAGGGCCCGAACCATGGGGCGTCCTCCGTTTCGTTTGATGACAATCAAACTACGGTGGTGGTGCGCGGGTTCAAGGCCAATGACAGAAAGTTAAGAAGAATTCATCACTGCGGCGGTGCGGACGGAGTCTCAAGCCCACGGCTGCGCGCCGCTTCGTTCACATCGTTCGCATCAATCGCCTCACGCCGGTAGGCTTGCGCGTAACGGTCCACAGGGAACAGGCGAATACGCGTCAGGCGCTGCTTCTTCCGGCGAAACTCGGCATCTTCTTCGGCAACTACCTGACGGGTGTTCGCCGGCACGCCATATCGGCTTGATGCCGTCACCAGTGCCGCATCACCCGACGGGATGCCAGCGTTCGGGTTCAGTGCAGCCTCACTTCCACCCAGCGCCACAACTGCATCCGCCGTGGGGTTGGGATCGGTGAGGTTGCCACCACCCGGCGTCGGGGCAGGCAGGAAGGCATAGTCCTTTGGCTGGGTCAGCGGCTTGACCGGCAGCACCGCAAACTCATCCGGTCCCTGCCCCGGGGCCCGAAGGTTGCGCAGACCAATATCGGCACAGCCCGCAACCGAAGCGGCGAGTGTCAGGACAAGAATGGTGCGCGGCAGTCGCATCGGTATCTCCAGCCAGTTTCAGGGGCTTTTATCGCATATCGCAAAGCGCGTCACGAGGGCTTTTTGCTATCAAACAACACCAGGCCCAAAGCTCCCGCAAATATGAACACATCAGCCAGATTGAAAACAAACGGATTGTCGATGCCGCAGCAGGACATGTTCAGAAAATCCAGAACATAGCCATAAAGCACTCGGTCCACGACATTTCCCAGCGCGCCCCCGATCAACAGGCCTCCGCAGAACAGCATGAACTTGGTGGGGGTCGCGCGTGCCAGCCAGATCAGGACGCCAAGGCAGATCACCAGCGAAATGCCGATCAGCACCCAGCGCGCGGCGTCGCTGTTGCCTTGAAACAGGCCAAAATTGATGCCGCGATTCTCGCCGTATTTGAACACGACAAGCGGTGGCAGAATGTCGATGCCATTGGGATGTTCGACCACGCGCATCACATGAACAACCAGATACTTGCTGATCTGGTCGATCAGAAACGCGGCCAGACCAGCCCAGAGGAGGAGCGCATTTCGCATCAGTGACGGAAATGACGCATGCCGGTGAAGACCATCGCCAGACCAGCCTCATCCGCTGCCGCGATCACTTCGTCATCACGCATCGAACCGCCGGGCTGGATAACGCACGTGGCCCCGGCTTGCGCCGCCTCCATCAGACCATCGGGGAAGGGGAAGAACGCATCTGACGCCACGGCCGAGCCGATGGTCAACGGTTGCGGCAGGTCCAGTGCTTCGGCCATGCGCTCGGCCTTTTTGGCCGCAATCAGGGCCGAATCGACGCGGCTCATCTGGCCCGCACCAACGCCTACGGTCGCGCCATCTTTGACGTAAACGATAGCGTTGGATTTGACATGTTTTGCCACCTTCCACGCGAACAGCAGATCGCGCATCTGTTCATCAGTCGGGGCCTTCTTGGTGACGACCTTCAGGTCATCCATGCCGACAAAGCCGTTGTCCTTGTCCTGCACCAGCAGGCCGCCCGCCACCTGACGCACGGTTTTGCCACCGGCGGTCACATCGGGCAGCGCTTCGGTGGTCAGCAGGCGCAGGTTCTTCTTGGCGGCAAAGATCGCCTTGGCCTCGTCCGATGCGCCGGGGGCGATGACGACCTCGGTAAAAATGCCGGTGATCTCTTGCGCAGTTTCTGCGTCCAAGGGCTGGTTCAGCGCCACGATGCCACCAAAAGCTGAGGTGCGGTCGCAGTCGAACGCGGCTTTGTAGGCTTCCAGCAGGGTTGCACCCTTGGCTACGCCGCAAGGGTTGGCATGTTTGATGATGGCACAGGCCGCGCCGTCGGCGGGGTCGAATTCAGCCACCAGCTCGAAGGCAGCGTCGGTGTCGTTGATGTTGTTGTAGCTCAGTTCCTTGCCCTGATGCTGCACGGCTGTTGCCACGCCGGGACGGCCCGAACCATCGGTATAGAATGCCGCCTGCTGATGGCTGTTCTCGCCATAGCGCAGGGTCTGTTTCAGCTCGCCAGCAAAGGCGCGGCGTTTCGGGGCCTCTAGCTGTAACGCGTCAGCCATCCAGTTCGACACGGCGGTGTCATAGGCGGCAGTACGTGCATAAGCCTTCTGGGCCAGCCACTGGCGGAAGCCCAGCGAGGTCTTGCCGTAGTTTTCTTCGAGCTGATCCAACAGCGATGAATAATCCTCGACATCGACCACGACGTTCACAAAGGCATGGTTCTTAGATGCCGCCCGGATCATCGCAGGGCCGCCGATATCGATGTTCTCGATGCACTCGTCATAGCCGGCGCCTTTGGCAACGGTCGCCTCGAAGGGATAGAGGTTCACGACCAGCAGATCGATTGCGCCAATGCCGTGCTGTTCCATCGCCGCGACATGGGTGTCATTGTCCCGCAGTGCCAGCAGCCCACCATGCACCATCGGGTGCAATGTCTTGACCCGTCCATCCATCATCTCGGGAAAGCCGGTGACCTCGCTGACATCCTTCACCTCAAGGCCAGCCTCACGCAGTGCCTTCGCGGTGCCGCCGGTCGACAGCAACTCAACCTCGCGTTCGGCCAGCGCCTTGCCCAGCTCGATCAGCCCGGTCTTGTCGGAAACGGAAAGCAACGCGCGGCGCACGGGGTGAAGATCGGTCATGGGTCCAAAGGTCCTTTTGGCGTCAGTCGAATACGGGCTCGTCCCGGTGCGTGTCCCGCACGGCATAGGCTGTATCCTGAGCCTTGCTGAGCGTCCACCGGATGCGCGTCGCATACTCCATTGCGCGGCCAGATAGAACGATCTGTTTTGTCGCGCGCGGCTTCAAACGGCCTTTTTCCAGATAAACACTTGGTTCGACTGACAACTTTCCGATGTTGTCATGACGGAAAACCCAGATCTCACCACTTTTGAGCGCCATCGACACCGCTGCGCCGCCCAGATCCAGCGCTGCATCGACGTCGGGATGCAGGTGAAAGCGGATGTCAAACGCGATCCCCTTGAGGTTGGCGGCATCCATCGCCCGGTCGAACTGCCGCTTGGCCTTGTCGGTTGCCGTCAGCAGAATATCCTCACCCGCCAGCTCGCGTCCGTCAAAGCGCAACTCCAGGGTTCGGGCATGGGTCAGGCCGAAAACCTTGGCATAGCCGTCATGACCAGCCATGAAACGGGTACCCTCAAAGGCGTCCTCGAAATCCACCGGCACGTCCTGAGGACCGTCGACCAGCGCCTCGTGTGCCGCGCCTTTCATCGGCGCGGCAAGGCGGGCGCTGGAATATCCGTCCACGCATAACGTTGAATGTGAGGGCGTAGCCCGACCCGCCCGGCGCCAGTCCTGCCCGAAGCTGCCGCCCGAGCCGCAATTCACGATCAGGGGGCGACGGCCCGAGGTCAGTTCAAACGCAAGGGTCGAAGCATGGGCATTGTATGATGCAGCCCCTTTTGGAGGCCCGCTGGCATCGACCAGCACCGTGGTCCGCGACGCTGCCAACCTGGCAAAGCCCATCGATAGGTCTGAATGATCCTGAGGTTTCACCCCGCTTTGCGCCAGCGCCTGATCCAACCGCCCCTCAAGCCCGCGCCCACCGCCATGGAACCGCGCCAGTGCACCATCTGCATGGCGCAGATTACGCAATGTCGGAGCGATCCGCCGGATCGCCCCGGTCTGGGCAGCAGGCGTACCCCGGCCCACCTCGTTGAGCGCCGCCGAGGTCCAGGCAAGCAAGGTGAAAACCTCGAGCAGCTCCTCGGGGTTGCGGGTCAGGATACCCCCTTCCGCATCAATCTGGCGCTCGCATTCGCGGGCCATAGCCTTGAGCGCTGGGTCAGCCATCTGCTCCAACCCGTCCAAAGCCAAACCAGCTTGCACCAGACCACCCAGCGCTTCGAACCGGGGAAGGCCCGGCGTCGCCGAGGTCCAGCGTTTGGACAGGAACCATGTCTGTTGCGCCAGCGACCGGAAAAATCGCTTGCTGTGCGCCTCATCCATCCCGCGCAACAGGAATTGCGCATGGTTAATCCAGCGCGTAACCCGCCGCCCTGTCAGATCCGGGGCCCAGCCGGGACCGTGCCCGCGCCCATGTGCCTCAACCCAGCCCCATACCCAGCGCTGCGCTTTTTCGCGCGCCCGGAAATCTCCGACAGCGGCCAGATCATCCAACCAGGAAAATCCGTGGCGTTCATCGTCGAAATCCGTGCTGGGGGCGGTCACATCCCAGAGATCTGTATCATCGGCTTCAACCAGATATCCGGCGAACAGCAGGTTCCCGGCTACCAGCTGCCGACCGCGTGCAAAAGACCCCACCGTGCGCGGTTCGGGTTGGCCCACGAAACCGGCGGCGGGTTTTTGCCTTTGACTCAGGCGCGCGTAGAGACGGTTCTGAAACCGCGTCCAGCGATTGGCCATTGTGTCCGAGTTTGACATGACGCTTGCGATTCTGCCCCTTGCGCTCTGCGGGCGCTTGACCACACGATAGACCGGTCCGCTCGTCAAGTCATCGAAAAGCGTCGCGTCAGGCGGATTTGTTCAGGCAGGCGATATAGAACCCGTCCATACCGCCCCTGTCGGGCCAGTAGTCGGGGCGCAAACGCAGGCCACCTTCCTCAGTGATCCAACCTGTTTCAACGCCTTCTACCTCAAGCGCGGCACGGTCGATCTGCATCTCGGGGTGCTGATCCAGCGCCTCTTCGATCTGCACTTCACCCTCGTCGGGCAACAGGGAACAGGTGCAATAGACCAGCCGCCCGCCGGGTTTCAGCAAGGACCATGCATGGGCCAGCATCTGCGCCTGCAACTCGATCAGCCCGCCGAACTCCGAGCCGTCCTTGGCGAAAGGCAAATCTGGGTGGCGGCGAATCGTGCCTGTCGCCGAACAGGGCGCGTCGAGCAAGATGGCGTCGTACTGCCCCTGATGCTCCAACGCATCACCGGTGATCACTTCGGCCCTGAGGCCTGTTCGTTTCAGATTTTCACGCACCCGCGCCAGCCGCGCTTCAGAGATATCCAGCGCTGTGACCTCTGCCCCCGCCGCAGCCAGTTGCAGCGTCTTGCCGCCCGGCGCGGCGCAGAGGTCCAGCACCTTTTCCCCCGCTTTCGGGGCCAGGACCTGCACGGGTAAGGCCGCCGCCGCATCCTGTACCCACCAGGCGCCCGCCTCATATCCCGGCAGGGTTGAGACCTGCCCCGCATCCCGCAGCCGGACCGAGCCAGTGGGCAGCACCTCACCACCGGGCGCGTCAGCCCCGGGCTTCAATGTCACGTCCAAAGGCGCGCCGCTGAAATGGGCCTGCTCCATGCCCTTCACCGCGTCCTCGCCCCACGCCATGATCAGCGGATCACGCAGCCACTCGGGCAGGCGGGGCGCGCGCATCTTGGGCCAAGCGTCTGGACCATCGGCGGCAATCTTACGTAGAACCGCGTTTACCAGCCCCTTCAATCGCCCGTGCTTGCGCGAGCGGCCAACGATCTCAACCATCGAATTGACCACCCCATGGGCAGCTTCACCCTGACACAGTTCAACCGTGCCAAGCCGCAGAGCGTTGTGCACGGTCAGCGCCGGTGTTTGTCGCAGATGATCGGCCAGCAACCGATCGGCACGCTCTAGCCCGCGCAGGGATTCAACAGTCAATCGTTGAGCGCGCGCGCGATCTTCCGGCGCAAGGCGGTCCAACGCTCCGGCCGCAAGGCATTCTGGCAACAACCGGCCCTCACCCAATATCTGATCCAGCAGATAGATGGCGCTGCGCCGCGCGGCTGTTGCAGAGTTTGACATGATGCTGAGTGTCCCTCGTGACCTTTGCCCGCATTGCCTTGGGCGGACGAGGGCGTATATCAAGGCGCTGAACGGAAAGGAACCCGATGCATGAGTGACGAGCGCAAAGACCTGCCCCCTGCCGCACAGCGCGCCCTCGCCGAGGCTGAGGAACGTCGCAAGAAGGCTTTGGCCGACGCCAAGGATCAGCCCAAGGAACTGGGCGGGCGCGACGGCCCCGACCCTGCTCGCTATGGTGATTGGGAGAAGAAGGGCATCGCCATCGACTTCTGATCAGGCCGCGCCCCGCAGCGCTTGCAGAAAGTCGTCTATTAGCGCCCGCTGCCGTTTCGACCGCACCCGATCCTCGGGCCATGTCAGCCAGTATCCATCTTTTGTCTGCAGCTCGGGCAGTTCAAGCCTGCACAATCGACCGGTCTGCAAACTGCCCTCCGCCAGGGGTACCGAGCCCAGAACGATCCCCATCCCCTGCCGCGCCGCCGTGATCGCGTGACCAACGGAATCGAAACTCAGTCGCCCCGTCGGCAAATCCTCGACCCCGGCAACGCGCGCCCAGTCCTGCCAGCCGGGGCGTTCTCCACGCAGATCAATCAGCGGCGCGCCCCAATCGACCCCCGGTGTCGCCATCGGGGCCAGCACCTCGGGCGCGATCAGTTTGGACTTGCGCCCGGACCAAACTCCTCGACCATATCGGATCTGCAGCCATGTCCGCTCCTCATCCAGAGATGAGCGGCGGGCCATAGAGTCCGTCATCACCCGTACCTTGGGCCGAAGTTCTAAAAAAGCAGGTAAGGCAGGCAAAACCAACGCGTGAATATGCGACGACAATCCAGCGACCCTCAACTCGCGCGGGGATTTGCCGAACAGATCCTCGGTATTGCGTTCCAGCGCCTGCAGGCTGTCCTGCACCAGCGGCAAATAGCTCTCGCCTTCAATGGTCAGCGACACGCCGCGCGCCTCACGCACAAACAACGACCGGCCCAGCCATGCCTCGAGGTTGCCGATTCTCTGGCTGACAGCCGCCTGCGTCAGACCAAACTCGCGTGCGGCCGCGGAAAAGCCGCCCAATCGTCCTGCGGCTTCGAATACGCGCAACCAGTCCAGTGGGGGTAATCCGATCTTTTTCTTAGCCATAAGATTTTCCAAGCCTCAGTGGCAATAAGGTTTAATTGTGGTAATGCCACGAAGCGCGTATCTCCTCAAGCAAAGCCCGCGCTGAACAGGAGATCCCCATGCTGCGCACCGCCACCCATGATGCCTCGGTCGTGACCGTCACTTTCGATACAGGCGCACAGGCCCGCTTCCATGCCATTTGGCTACGCGACAACGCGCTAGACCCCGAAACCCGCGCCCCGGGAAACGGCCAGCGCCTGATCACTATCGGTGACATCCCCGCTGACATCTCGGTCAGCACCGCTGAGGTCCTCAATGGCGATTTGAATGTCACTTTCCAGCCCGAAAACAAGACCGTGACCTTCCCTGCCGATTGGCTGGCCGATCACGTCTATGATTCCGATCAGTCTCAGGAAACCCGTCGCACTGCCCCGGGTATCACCACTTGGGAACGCGGTATCGACGCGCCCAGCGCCGATTGGGCCGAAGTTCACATCAACCCCGCGACCAAGCGCAACTGGCTGGCCGCAGTGGCCGAGTTCGGCTTCGCCAAACTGACAGGCGGCCCAACCGAGCCCGAGTCGCTACTGAAAGTGGCCGATCTGTTCGGCTATGTTCGCGAGACCAATTACGGCCCCTATTTTGAGGTACGGACTGAGGTGAACCCTACCAACCTCGCCTATACCGGGCTGGGTCTGCAGGCCCACACCGACAACCCCTATCGCGATCCGGTGCCGACGCTGCAAATCCTCTATTGCCTGGAAAACAGCGCCGAGGGTGGGGATTCCATCGTGGTCGACGGTTTCCGTGCTGCCGAAAAGCTGCGTGAACAAAACTCCGAAGGTTTCGCCCTTCTGGCGGGTTATCCGGCACGATTTGAGTACAAAGGTTCGGACGGGGTCTGCCTGCGTGCGCGCCGCCCGATGATTGAGCTATCGCCGGATGGCGAGCTGGTTGGCATCAGATTCAATAACCGTTCCTCGGCGCCTTTCGTAGACATCCCGTTCGACAAGATGGAAGCCTATTACGCCGCCTATCGCCAGTTGGGCGAGATTATCGACGACCCGGCCATGGGCGTGTCGTTCAAGCTGGAGCCGGGCGAAAGTTTCATCGTCGACAACACCCGCGTGCTGCACGCGCGTCTGGGCTACTCCGGCGCGGGCTCGCGTTGGTTGCAGGGGTGTTACGCCGACAAGGACGGGTTGCTGTCTACGCTCGCGGCGATGGAAATGGCGCAACCGGAGGCGGCAGAATGAAACCCGATTTCTCGACCCTGAACCGCGACAACATCGTCGCGTTCATTGGTGACATCTTCGAGCGTCGCGGCGGCGAGGAGTATCTGGGCGAACCCGTCACCATGGCAGAACACATGCTGCAAGGGGCGACTATTGCCGAACAGAACGGCATGCCCGAGGAAATCATCGTCGGTGCCTTGCTACATGACATCGGCCACTTCACATCGGAATTCGGCACTTACCATCCTGACGACACCGAGGATCGCCATCATGAGGACGCGGGTGCCGAGGTGCTGGAGCAGTTCTTCCCCTCGGTCATCACCGATTGCTGTCGCTATCACGTGGCTGCCAAGCGCTATCTCTGCGCCACGAAACCCGAGTATTTCAACCGCCTGTCGACCGCATCGGTCCATACGCTGGAACTGCAGGGCGGTCCGATGAATGCCGAGGAAGTCGCCGCGTTCGAGGCCAATCCGAACCTGAAAGAGATCGTTCAGGTCCGCTATCTCGACGAGGCGGGCAAGCGCGCCGATATGGAAACCCCGGACTTTGCCCATTTCGCCCCGATGGTGCAGCGTATGGTCGACAGACATATGGAGATCGCATGAACGCCCCCGAGTACATATTCGAGGCCAGCACCAAGCCTTCGCTGCCCTGGCATGAGGTGCCGCTGATCCGTGCCACCGATGCCTCTGTCAAAGGTTATGGCTGTCTGGTCGACGACCCCGAAGGCTTCGAGATCGAGATCACCCGCTGGCCGCAACAGGGCTGGCGGCCCATCGACGAAGGCACCGGTGACGAAGGCGGTTGGGTCGAGGGCACCTTTCACGGTGAATGGAAGGGCGATGTGCTTTACGGTGAGAACGAAGCGGTCAATGGCCACTATGTTCTGGGCTGGTCGACCGACCCGCAGCAGGCGCAGACCGCTCGGCAAACAGCGCCGCGCGATCAGGTGCTCTTGTGGCATATGAACTATCACCCGGATGGGGGGCAGATGTTCTGGCCGCTGGACAACAAGCCCTTCATCATCCCCGCCGCCCTGCCTGGCGACAACCTGACACCGGAAAAGGTCGTGGCCTTCTGGTGCGACGGCTCGCGTGGCCTCTATATCCATCCCTGCATCTGGCATGAGGGGATATTCCCGGTCGAAGACAGCCAACGCTTCCTCGACCGTCAGGGCGCAGTTCACGCCCGGGTCAGCGCCGATATCGGCAAGGAATTCGGCGTCTACCTCGCCTGCCCATTGAGCGCAGACAAGATCAGAGATCTCTGAGGATGTGCCCTTCGGGGCGTGTTTCAGAATCCCTTAACGTTTGCCCCAAACTTCTGCGATACTCTCCTTGTGCGTGTACAAGGGAGGCGCAGATGAGACTAAATCGACGGAAAGTTGTACAGCTGGGAACCGCAGCCTCGATGAGTGCGGCGCTTCCCCGGTTTGCCGCTGGTGCAGCCGGTCAGAATGAGGCGTTCGAGGCGCAGTTCGCCGACACGTTGAATCGCCTGCGCGCGGGTTTTGGCGCGCTTGGTTTTACGGAGATGGAACCGCTATCGATTGCCACCGGAAATCCGAGCTACAACGGCGGCCTGCGGCATGATTTCGATCAATCCGCCCTGCCGACTAGTGCTTTCATCATTCAACCTCTGGCCCGCGTCGGTGATATCAACGAGAAAACCCGCCCCGATGTGCTGCCCCTGTTTCACGAGGTCGGGTGCCACCCGGACGGCACGGTCACGGGTCGCGATACCACCCAGCTGATGCTACGTCTGCTGACCGATACATTTGGCCTCGAACCATCCCGCATCGCGTTTGTCAGCGTCCCGCAGGCCAATGATATGCGCCCCGTTTTGGACGCTTTGGACCTGCCCTTTGACCAAAAGGTGCTATTGCGGGATGAGGCTGAGGCATTGGCCGCCCGCGATGCCTCGGGCTATTTCTTTCCCGACCCGTTCGGTGAGGATTACTTGGTCACGATGGGCGTCTATTACCGCATCGGCGACGGGGATGAGCTTGCACCTGCAGCCTATCCCCCATCAGCCATCTGGACAGAGATCGGAGAGATCATCATCGGCGGGGAAGCCGCGCCTTTGGGAGTCTCGATCGGCGCCGAACGGCTGACCTATGCGCTGACGGGACTGTTCCCCACATGGGATGAGCGGCTCAGCTCTTTGTTCGCGCAGGTTGAACAGGACGGAGCGGAGCCGCCCGGACTTGCTGCTTTCCGCTAAGCGTCCGTCGTCAGTGCGCTTTGGTGCGCATCGCGTTTTCGCGCGATCCAGACCTGCAGGGCGATCAGGTATGGAACAAAGAACGCAAAGTTTTGTGCGAGGTCGAACGGGCCCGAGAAATCAGGCTCGGATCCCAGGCCACCGGTCAGCAGATACCAAACAGTATAATGCGCACGGTAGAGCCAGGAGCCCAGCGCCAGCCAGAACAACCGCAGACCCCAGGCCCAATGGCCCGCACGATTTCCAACCAATGCGTTGTGCGCCACCATCAGGGCTGCGGTGAACAGGCAGAGGCCATAGAGGAAGAAGGCGGCAGACATAACCGGCCCTCCAATTGTCCCGCGCAGAGGGATATAGATCATCCCCGCCACGCCGGTGATAAGCGCAAGAGTCACCAGCAGTTTTCCTAGCAGGCGATGGAAACCGGTGAACCTGAGCCGAACACTTTTCAGCAACTGCAATGGAACCAGCATCACCAACAGCGTACCTGCAAAGATGTGCAACATCATGGCCGCGTTGCCGACGCCCTGCTCATTTGCAAACAAGTAGCTCTGCTGAGGGGCATTTTCGGACAAGCCAATGCCGATCATACCAAAACCATGCACAACAAACGGCAACAGTGTCAGATAGAACACCGTCAGCATCAGGCCGGTTGCCAGTTTCGCCTTTAAGGAGCGCATGCCGAAAGTCTAGCGCCGACGGGCGATCCGTCCATGGGTTCAGAGCCCGAGCACATCCACCATATCGTACTGACCCGGGGCCTTGCCCTGCCCCCAAAGTGCCGCCTTCAGCGCGCCACGAGCAAAGATTGCGCGGTCGGTAGCCAGATGGCGCAGAACGATGCGCTCGCCGGGGGCGGCGAACAGGACGTCGTGTTCACCCACGATGTCGCCGCCGCGAATGGCGTGGAAACCGATTTGACCACGTTGCCGTGCCCCGGTGATACCGTCGCGGCCCCGGTCAGCCACGTCCGCCAGCTTGACACCACGCCCTTCGGCGGCGGCCTCTCCCAACATCAGCGCAGTGCCCGAGGGCGCATCGACCTTGTGGTGGTGGTGGCCTTCGATGACTTCGATATCGAAATCCTCGTCCAGCGCTGCGGCAACTTTCTTGGTCAGCTGTACCAGCAGGTTGACCCCGAGGCTCATATTTCCGGCCCGAACGATCACCGCATGGCGCGCGGCTGGTTCCAGCGCCGCGATCTGCTCATCACTCATGCCGGTGGTGCCAATGATATGCACACAGCGCGCTTGCGCGGCCAGCGCGGCAAATTCCAAAGTCGCCTCGGGCGCGGTGAAGTCGATCACCGCCTGTGCCTGCGCGAAGGCCTCCAGCGGATCGTCGGTGACGGTGACGCCCAACGCTTGGCCGCCCATTGCAGTACCCACGTCTTGACCAACCCAGTCGTGGCCTGTGCGTTCTACCACGCCAACCAGACGCGCCTGATCGCTGTCGGTCACGGTCTTGATCAGCATCTGCCCCATACGGCCCGAAGCCCCTGTGATGACGATCCCCGGAATATGGGTCATTGCGCTGGTCCTTTTCGCTAAGTCGGCTCAAAGCCTCCTACCCCGTTCGCGCCCGCTTGGCAAAGCCCTGCTTTGCGCTTAGATCGGGGGAATGGCAAAGAACAAATTCCACGATGGCCCCGGCCCGTCCCAACGACAGCTGCGCGTCGGCGAACTGATCCGCCGCACCCTGTCCGAGGTTCTGGCGCGCGGAGATGTCCACGACCCCGACCTGAACCGCATGTCGATCACCGTGGGAGAGGTCCGTACCTCGCCCGATCTGAAGATCGCCACCGCCTATGTGCTGCCCCTGGGCGGCAAAGGGCAGGAAGACGTGATCGACCTGCTGGCTCGCAACAAGGGCGAGCTGCGGCGCGTAGTCGGCAAGAAGCTGAACCTGAAATTCTCGCCCGACCTGCGGTTCCGTCTGGATGACACGTTCGACCGTCTGGACGACACCCGCCGCATGTTCGAACAGGACGCGGTGCGCCGCGATCTGGACGAGTGATCCGCACGCTTGTCACATTGGGCGCTGTCCTTTGGGCTGCGCAAGCTTCTGCAGTCACCTGCGAGAAGCTGACCCATGAAGATAAGCGCTACACGGTCTGCGAGGTGGACGCGTCCGCGGCGGACCTACGCCTGTTTCTGAACGATGAGAACGACGAAGTGCTCGGCCATTTCTCTGCGGTGAACGAGGTTCTAGAGCCTCAGGGCAAACGGCTGGCTTTCGCGATGAATGCGGGCATGTACCATGACGACCGCTCACCCGTCGGCCATTACGTCGAAGACGGCCAGGAGCAGATGCGGGTGATCTCAAATGCCGGACCTGGCAATTTCGGATTGCTGCCTAATGGCGTGTTCTGCATCCGTGAAAGCCGCGCTGATGTGTTCGAGACATTGGACTTCGTTGATCAGGCGCCCGAGTGCCGCTTTGCCACCCAATCCGGTCCCATGCTGGTGATCGACGGAGAATTGCACCCGCGCTTTCTGCCCGATTCAACCTCGCGCTACATCCGCAACGGGGTGGGCACCAGTGCCGATGGCACCCGCGCTGTGTTCGCGATCTCAGACGACTACGTAACCTTCCACGAATTCGGCGGCCTGTTCCGCGACGTGCTGAAGACGCCGAATGCGCTGTTCCTCGATGGCAACATTTCCCGCATGTATGAGCGCGCCGGCAACCGGTCGGATATCGGGTTCTCGTTAGGCCCCATCGTGGGTGTGGTCGAAGACGCACCCTGAAATTGACAGCGCCTGAGCGATCCGCTAGGTCGCGCGCCTTAGCAAGATTCAAGGTGCAAGATGGGACGCAAACGCAAGGGACGAGACATTTCCGGTTGGCTGGTGGTGGACAAGCCCGCGGGCATGACCTCGACCGCGGTGGTCAACAAGGTGCGTTGGGCCATGGACGCCAAGAAAGCGGGCCATGCGGGTACTCTGGACCCTGAAGCGACCGGTGTTCTGGCCGTAGCTTTGGGAGAGGCTACCAAGACCGTTCCTTATATCACCGACGCTTTGAAAGCTTACACCTTCACCGTGCGGCTGGGTCAGGCCACCAACACCGACGATGCCGAGGGCGAAGTGATTGCGGCAAGCGATGCGCGCCCGTCGGATGATGACATCAAGGCGGCGCTGGCTCCGTTCCTGGGCGACATCATGCAGGTCCCGCCCAAGTTCTCAGCCGTGAAGATCGATGGTCAGCGTGCCTATAAGTTGGCCCGCGATGGCGAGGATGTGGAGCTGACCGCCCGCCCCTTGTGGGTCGAAGAACTGATCCTCGTTGATCGGCCTGATGAAGATCACGTGGTGCTAGAGATGACCTGTGGCAAAGGTGGATACGTCCGCTCGATCGCGCGGGATCTGGGTGAGGCGTTGGGCTGTCACGGCCACGTCAAGGAACTCCGCCGCATCTGGTCCGGCCCGTTTGAGGTCGAGGATGGGTTGTCCATCGAACAGATCGACGAGATGGCCAAGACCGAGGTGCTGGACGACTACCTGCACCCGCTGGAAACCGGCCTGTCGGACCTGCCCGAGCTGAAATGCACCCCCGAAGGCGCCTCCCGTCTGCGCAACGGCAATCCGGGCATGGTTCTGGCTTCGGACGTGGAATATGGCGATGAGGCATGGGCCTCGCTCGACGGCAAGGCCGTGGCGGTGGGCATCTACAAATCCGGCGAGCTACATCCAAGCCGGGTGTTCGTCACCTGAACTCCGTGCTAGGCGATAGGCATGATTACCCGAACGCATACCAAGGGCGATGCGCCCTCGACCGCCGTCTACTCGGATTGCGAGAAGTACCGCTATAGCCTGACCCGTGTTTGGGATCCGGTGGGGCGCAAGGCGCTGTTTGTGATGCTGAACCCGTCCACCGCGACCGAGGTGCAGAACGACCCCACAGTCGAGCGCTGCGAACGCCGCGCGCGGGCGCTGGGGTTCGGGGCGTTTCAGGTCACCAACATCTTCGCCTGGCGCGACACCGACCCGCGCAAGATGCGCGCCGCCGCCGATCCGGTGGGCCCCGAAAATGACGCAGCCATTCTGGAAGGCGTGGAATGGGCTGATCAGGTCATCGCCGGATGGGGCACGCATGGCGCACATCTGGACCGGGGTCCGGCGGTTGAGGCGCTACTGCGCGGTACCGGGCAGCCTCTGTTCCATCTGGGGCTTTCCAAGGCCGGGCACCCGAAACACCCGCTCTATATCGCCTACACCCAGCAGCCCGAGCCGTGGTGACAAAGGGTTAACCACGCCTCCAACTTGGCTTTGACCAAGCGCCTGAGAACATGGGATATTTCACGCTCGAAGCAGTGTGCTTGCGGAGGGTATCATGTTTCTCATCGGATTGTTCGGGCTGGCCGCAATGGGTGGCGCGGCATATGCTATGGGAGATCTCCTCGCCCCAGAAGAAGAAGATGAAGACGACCGCATCGAAGAAACGGCCGAGGAAGACGTACCCGAGGGTAATCTCCTGGATCCCGACGAAAACATCGACGAACCGGCAGACCCCGAAGAGGTTGGCACGGGCGAAATCATCTCGGAACATGAAGGCGATCTGATCATTGCCGGAGACGAGGGCACGGATGCCCTGACCGGGAAAGAAGGCAATGATCAGATCAACGGATATGGCGGTGACGATCAGATCGACGGTGGCGCCGGGAATGATGTCCTGCATGGTGGCGTGGGCGAAGATGTTCTGATGGGCAACGCCGGGAATGATGTTTTGCACGGCGAAGCGGGGGCGGATGTCTTGCTTGGAGAGTCTGGCAACGACATTTTGTACGGCCATTTCGGCGCGGACAATCTGCAAGGTGGCGAGGGTGATGATGCCCTTTATGGCGGTCAGGATGACGATACGCTTGAGGGCGGCGAAGGTGACGACGCACTACAAGGCGGCAAGGGTGCAGATTACCTGGCTGGTGGCGCAGGCGAAGACGCTCTGTTCGGGGGAGATGGGGATGACGTTCTAACCGGCGAAGACGGCCCGGACGACGACACACGCGACTTCCTGAATGGCGGGGCGGGCGATGATATCCTGATCGCTCATGATGGCGATGTGGTGACGGGCGGCAGCGGCAGCGACAGCGTTGTGGTTCAAGCGGCACCCGAACAGGACGGCGTGACAATTATGGATTTTGAGGTGGGTCAAGACAAGCTGCTGGTCACTTGGGACAGCGCTGATGATCCGGAAATCGGGATTGAAAAAGATAGCGAAAACAACGACCTGACCCAAGTAAACATCAACGGGGAAACGATTGCTCAGCTCTATGGTGCCGAAGGGTTTTCAGCCGAAGACATTCAACTGGTGACTGAAGAGTATCTGGCGCAACTGACCGCAACCGGTTAACCCATCAGAATCCCTTTGCCATTCGCAGCAAAAGCGCCTATACGCGCCCATCCGCATCGGAATCGGTGCGGTTTTCTCCATGGGCCTTTGCTGGACGACATCCCGGCCTGCGCCATCAACTCTAACCTTTAAAGGAGACCCCGATGTCGATCACTGCCGCTGAAAAAGCACGCGTCATGAAAGAATTCGCAACCAAGGACGGCGACACCGGTTCGCCTGAAGTCCAGGTTGCCATCCTGACCTCGCGCATCACCACCCTGACCGAGCACTTCAAGACCCACAAGAAAGACAACCACGGTCGTCGTGGTCTGCTGAAGATGGTTGCCCAGCGCCGTAAGCTGCTGGACTACCTGAAGGGCAAAGAAGAGGCGCGTTACCAGGACCTGATCAAAAAGCTGGGCATCCGCCGCTAAGCGCGTTTTGTCCGAGTTGTACACGGTCTGAAGATCGTTTCTTCCAATTTGTACATCTCTTACGCCCGCCATTTTGGCGGGCGTTTTTCTTCCGGATGGGCCACTAAGCCGACTTTCGCTGCGGGTGCGCAACGGTTCTCTTCTTGCGGCAGCTTTGCGCAAAAAGCGAACACTACAAAGTTGGTTAATTTCAGAGTAAGCACTTCTTGTCTGGTATCAGTTTGTTGACTGAGCACTTAGTTTCTCATCAACGGCGATTGCCAACTCATACATTACGTTTTTTACTGCTTCCTCAAACTTGAGGTAGTAATCAAAATCCGGGATGATATCGCGTTCACCGTGAGCAATCTTGTTTCGACGGCTAACTAAAGTACTTATTGCCCTCGAGTTCGGGCTCAGGGTTTCTAACTGTAAATCAGCATCAGTTATCAGCCGTTCCAGAACAGTCGGCCAAAGGTTGGCCTCTGTGTCAACCTCTGGGAAACTGGCCGTTTTGGACAACACATCGGATTCGAAGCTTCGAATGCTCGAGAGCAGGTCAGCGGGTGGCAGATTTCTAAGTGCTTTTAGCTCACTGGCAAGCGCGAATACTTGTGTGCTCGGTGCTAAGTCGCTGCAAAGAGAACCCGTGTTCCCAACGGCGTCATAGAAGACTGTGAGTGCAAATTTACAAAAACCTTCAAAGTGAGCGTACAGCATTGACCAAGCGGAACGAAAAAGCACACGTCTCGTTCGTTCGGGAAGACTGCTGTCTGCCAGCATTACTCTGAGAACAGCCATTTCAGCCTCGCGCCAGTCGAGGTCATGTTCTATCTCATTAATGGGCGTCATGCGGCTACAAGCGCATCACTTACCAACTGGATGCGAATGTCCATCTTTTCTTTGGAATTTGCTCCCGGCCCACTGGCCGCTTTGAAATCGGCTTGCTCAAAAGTGTTGCTGAGCGCTGATTTCAACGCTTCAGGGGATTTCCCTTGAAACTGCGCCAAGTCTCCGTCAACTGCTCCAACCACGGCCTCAAAGTAAGCTGGCGCAAGCCGCCCGAAGGCATCGCCATCCCGCGATCTTGAGAAAGCCGCGTCTCCGAAGTTGGCTGCGACAAAATCAAAAAATGCCTCGAAGTCTGTAGTGTCGCTCATTGCATTGCTTCTACCGAAGAGTATCTCTTCCATGAATTCATCAAGCCACCGCCGGACATTTCCCCGGAAACCGTCGCGGAACGATCTGACAGCAAAGTACCTGAGAACAAGTTCTTCGTCTGCTCTCTTTTCCAAATCTGGTTCTGGTATCCGCGACGTTGCTACCTTGAAGTTGGGTAGGCCGGAAAGGCGTTGAAGCTCGGCGTAGAAGTCAGAGCCACCTGATATCATGCGAGACGAACAGTTGCGGATTTCTTGTGCGGACAGCAATGAACCACCCGTATTCAACCGTTTGAACATCTCGTACTTTACATAATCGTCGCCGCTCTTCTTAATGATAGTTGCCCTTATGGGTGTGCGCTTGAAGCCAAGACGTATGGATGTGCTGAAGTCGTCAAACTTCATACCGTTAATTTCATCCAGTATGTCGCAACCTTCCAAAACCAAGTCATCTTGTTCAACTGCGCTTCCATCTAAAAACTGAAGAACCGAGCTTGTTCGCTGCAAACCATCGATGAGTTCTAACACCCCATCTTTGTCTTCAATAAGAAATATGGGCGGAATCGGTAGCCTTAGTAACACCGACTCTATCAAGCGGGACCTTTGTTCCACGGACCAACGAAATAGCCTTTGATATTCAGGCTGAATAACGATTTCACCATCTTTGTGCAGATTTAGAATCTCCCCAAATGACAGATCCAAGGACTCTGTTCTAATTTCTTTGCTTTCAATGCTTTCCACGATTTTGTCTTCCCGTATGCTTCTGAGTGCCTGAGAGCTATTCTTTCTTGCTCGCAAACTACCAAGCATATTCAACAAGTCCAGCAGAGGGTTCTGTGCCAGCACTGAACAAGCTATGTCGGCTTCGGTGTGCGAACGGACCAATGCGATTGCAGTACATGGCATAAACGTAGAAGACCGGTCAGGGCTCTTTGCCAGTCCATGCGGTCCGCAGTGAAGGACGGCAGAGAGCCCAAAGCTGACCGCTAAGTAAAATCCAGGTTCCCATTTTTGTGAGTGTTCTGGTCTTCGTGTCGGCAGTTCGATAAGTAGCGACTAGTTAGGACAAGGTAGAAAAAACATGGTGCTAACCAGATGACCGAACGTGCTCAACCGTTATTGGCGACGCTCATTGATGCCGACAATGTACCAGCCAGATTTGCGGAAGCAATTCTCAAGGAGGTAGCTTCAATAGGCGAACCCGCGCTTAGACGAGTTTATGGCGATTGGACCAGTAGTCGGCTGTCAGGTTGGTCGGAGAAAATCCTATCGTTGGGTCTTGTTGCACACCAGCAGACCGCCAATACGTCGGGTAAGAACGCATCTGATATAGGCCTTGTGATAGATGCGATGGACATCTTACATGGAGGTCGGTTCGACGGGTTTGTATTGGTTTCTTCCGATAGTGATTTCACAAGTCTAGCCAATCGTCTCAGAGAGGATGGCTTAATGGTGATTGGCATCGGAGAGAAAAAGACTCCGGAACCACTTCGGAACGTGTGCAACCGGTTCATTTTTATTGAAAACCTTGTAGCAGACGAAAGCGAAGCCAAGAAACTGGCTTCTGCAAAGGAGCAGCCCCAAAAAGCCGCAAAGTTACTCTTGGATGCTATGGCTCGTATCCAACAAGATGACGAGTGGTTTCACCTTGGGCAACTTGGCCAGTCAGTAGTAGCTGCACATCCAGATTTTGATGCTCGGACCTACGGAAAGGGAAAACTGAGCGATCTTGTAGCTGCGATCAAAGGCTTCGAAACGAAGAGACAGGGCAACAGCCTCTTCGTTCGTTACGTCCAGCCAAGTACAAAATCCTGAAAAAAATTCACTTACCTTCAACCTGACCGACCGTTTTGTCCCGCATCGCTGGAATTCCAAAGTTCACTTATGGATGTCCGGTTTGAGCTGTTAGCGACCTGCTGCATGAGCAAAGTCCCAAAGCACGATTAATGGCCGGTTAGGGCTCATAACATCCCGCAACCCGCACAAAAAACGCCCGCCAAAGGGCGGGCGTTTTGGTTTGGCAACGTCAAGATTTACATCTTGGCTTTCTCGGATTTCAGCGCCAGCCACAGGCAGTAGCACATCATCAGAACCACCAGCGTGAACGGGATGCCGGTCGAGACCGCGGCACCTTGCAGGGCCGAGAGACCTCCGCCCAGCAGCAAGGCGATGGCCACCAACCCTTCGAGCGTGCACCAGAACACGCGCTGGATCACCGGCGCGTCCATCTTGCCGCCTGCGGTGATCGTGTCGATCACCAGAGACCCTGAGTCAGACGAGGTGACAAAGAACACCACGATCAGGATCAACGCGATGGGGGCGATGATGCCATAAAGCGGAAGCTCCTTGAGGAAGCCGAACAGTGCGCCTTCGGGGGCGTAGCTGTCGATCACCGTGGCGCGGACACCTTCGGCTCCGCCTGCGTTCAGCATGTCGATGGCGGCACCACCGAAGGTCGACATCCACAGGGCACAGACCGCTGTGGGCGCCAGCAGCGCGCAGATGACAAACTCACGCACCGTGCGACCCTTGGAGATGCGGGCGATGAACATGCCCACGAAAGGCGACCAAGCAATCCACCATGCCCAGTAGAAGGTCGTCCAGCCGTGGAAATAGCTGGTGTCTTCGCGTCCGAACGGGTTCGAAAGTGCAGGAAGGTGGAACACGTAATCGACCATCACGTTGAAATACCGCGCGATGGCGGTGCCGATGCCGGTGACGGCGATGACAAAGATGAACAGGCCCACGGCCATGATCATGTTGATCTCGCTCAGCCGTTTGACGCCCGCATCCATGCCCATCAGAACCGAGCCAAGCGCAATCGCGGTGATGCCGATAATCAGCAGGACCACCACCGTTGGGCTGGGTTCGATGCCGAACACCTCATACAGCCCCGCCGCGACCTGCTGCGCGCCCAGACCCAGTGATGTGGTCAGGCCAAAGAGCGTGGCAAACACCGCCAGCGTGTCAATCATGTGACCCCACCAGCCCCAGACGCGCTCACCCAGGATCGGGTAGAATGCGGACCGCAGGGTCAATGGCAGGCCGAGGTTGTAGCTGAAGATCGCGAGGCTCAGACCGACGGCGGCGTAAACCGCCCAGCCTTCTAGACCCCAGTGGTGGATCGTGCCCACGATACCGGCATATTCATTGCCGGGCACCGCGATATCGATGCCCAATGGGGCGGCGTTACCGCCTTCGGCAAAATTGTAATAGACCGGCTCCATCACGCCAAAGAACAGCAGCCCGATACCGATGCCAGCCGCGAACATCATCGCGATCCATCCCGCGTAGGAATAGTCAGGCTTGGCGTCCTTGCCGCCGATCCGCACCTTGCCCACCGGCAGGATGATCAGCACCAGACAGAACAGGGTAATCGCATCGACCGACAGCACGAGGAACCAGTCAAACGTGCTGGTCAGCCATGGTCTGAGCCAACCGAAAAAGGTAGCTGCGGCCTCTTGGTTGGCCAATGCGATCAGGACGAACGCAAAGATCAATATACTGGAAATCAGGAAAACCGGATTGTGGATATCGAGCCCGAACGGGCGCACATTATCCTGCCCCAGTTCATACTCGGTTTCGAAGTCGTAGATCCGTGGATCGGGATCCAGCATTTTCTTGGTTTGAGCCATACTTCGCCCCTCTGTTCGCAAGCTGCAAACGCCAAGGTAGTCGGCCGGGTGACGGTTATGAGTGTATTGCCCCCTTGGCGCGTTTCCGTCTGTTCGACCGCGGGTTCAGTGGTAACAGCCTACACTGCAATCAGTTTTTATCAAAATGCATTTATATTCTTAAAGATGTAGGGCTAAAAATGTTGATGTTCTGCAGTCACCGAAACAGCGTTGTACAGGGTTCTCAAAAACGAGTCTGCGCAAGTCTGCCAATCCCTTCAGTTCCCCTTTCCTTTCAACGCGATCTCATGTATGCGCGCGGTATCTGAGACGTTGTGCCCTGACTCCGGCACTCGAACGGAAGATAAATGGGGTCGGCGGCAATGGGGCCGCCATGCAAACCGGAGACCCGCAGGGGCGGGAGTGCTCCGTTCTAGGATACGCATATGTTTGATGTAACAAAGAAATCGATTCAGTGGGGCGAAGAGACGCTGACACTGGAAACCGGCAAGGTTGCCCGTCAGGCTGACGGCAGTGTTATTGCCACGCTGGGCGAAACCAGCGTCATGGCGAACGTGACCTTTGCGCGTGCTCAAAAGCCCGGTCAGGATTTTTTCCCGCTGACCGTGCACTATCAGGAAAAATACTATGCCGCCGGTAAGGTTCCGGGTGGCTTCTTCAAGCGCGAGGCGCGCCCGACCGAGAAAGAGACGCTGACCGCGCGTCTGATCGACCGTCCGATCCGCCCGCTGTTTGTTGACGGCTTTAAAAACGAAGTTCTGGTGATGTGCACCGTGCTGTCCCACGATCTGGTCAACGACCCCGATATCGTCGCGATGATCGCGGCTTCGGCTGCGCTGACCATTTCCGGCGCGCCGTTCATGGGCCCGATCGCCGGTGCCCGCGTTGGTTTCGAGGATGGCGAATACGTTCTGAACCCGACCGTCGACGACATGCAGGACCTGCGCCTGAACCCTGAACAGCGTCTGGACCTGGTTGTTGCCGGCACCAAAGACGCTGTGATGATGGTTGAATCGGAAGCGTACGAGCTGTCCGAGGCAGAAATGCTGGGCGCGGTGACCTTTGCGCATGAGCAGATTCAGCCGGTGATCGACCTGATCATCTCGCTGGCAGAAGAAGCCGCAAAAGAGCCGTTCGAATTCCAAGCGCCCGATTACTCGGAACTGTCCGCCGCTGTTTCGGCTGCCGGTGAAGAGCAGATGCGCGCCGCCTTCGCGATCACCGACAAGCAAGAGCGCACCGCCGCTGTTGCCGCTGCACGTGAAGCAATCAAGGAAGCGCTGACCGAAGAGCAGCTGGAAGACGGCAACCTCGGTTCTGCAATGAAGAAGCTGGAAGCTGGCATTCTGCGCGGCGACGTCGTCAAAGGCGGCAAGCGGATCGACGGTCGTTCGACCACCGATATCCGTTCGATCGTTGCAGAAACTTCGATGCTGCCGCGGACCCACGGTTCCGCCCTGTTCACCCGTGGTGAAACACAGGCGCTTGCCGTGACCACGCTGGGCACTGGTGATGACGAACAGTTCATCGACGCGCTGCACGGCAACTTCAAATCGAACTTCCTGCTGCATTACAACTTCCCTCCCTATTCGGTTGGTGAAGTTGGTCGCGTGGGTGGCCCCGGCCGTCGTGAGATCGGCCACGGTAAGCTGGCATGGCGCGCCCTGCAGGCGGTTCTGCCTGCGGCGACCGACTTCCCCTACACGATCCGTATCGTGTCTGAGATCACTGAATCCAACGGCTCCAGCTCGATGGCATCTGTCTGCGGCGGTTCGCTGTCGATGATGGATGCGGGTGTTCCGCTGAAAGCACCGGTTGCCGGTGTGGCCATGGGTCTGATCCTGGAAGATGACGGAGAATACGCCATCCTGTCGGACATTCTGGGTGACGAAGACCACCTTGGCGACATGGACTTCAAAGTGGCTGGTACCGAAAACGGCATCACCTCGCTGCAGATGGACATCAAGGTTGCGGGCATCACGCCCGAGATCATGGAGAAAGCCCTGGCGCAAGCCAAGGACGGCCGGATGCACATCCTGGGCGAGATGGGCAAAGCTCTGTCCGAGACCAACGAATTCTCGGTCCACGCCCCCCGCATCGAGACCATGAACATCCCCACCGACAAGATCCGTGAAGTGATCGGCTCGGGTGGTAAGGTCATCCGCGAGATCGTCGAAGTTTCGGGTGCCAAGGTCGACATCAATGACGACGGCGTCATCAAGATCGCCTCGCCCGACGGTGAATCGATCAAGAAGGCCTATGAAATGATCCACTCGATCGTTGCTGAGCCGGAAGAAGGCCAGATCTACACCGGTAAAGTGGTCAAGATCGTCGACTTCGGTGCCTTCGTGAACTTCTTTGGCAAGCGCGACGGTCTGGTGCACGTGTCCCAGATCGAAAACCGCCGCCTGAACCATCCGTCGGATGTTCTGAAGGAAGGTCAGGAAGTGAAGGTCAAGCTGCTGGGCTTTGACGACCGCGGCAAGGTGCGCCTGTCGATGAAAGTGGTCGATCAGGAAACCGGCGAAGAGGTCGTTCCCGAGAAGAAAGAAAAGAAAGAAGACGCAGAGTAATCTGCCCTCGCTTTCCAGAAACGAAAGACCCCGGTTCAGGCCGGGGTCTTTTTTTATGCTGTGGCCGGAGCACAACTGTTCACTTTATGTTCCTTTTCGCTATGCTGACCCTATCTTCTTCTACACGCGGGGTCACAGCTATGAACCGAAGTGAGAAATACCAGCATTTCAAGGCGCTGCATGAACGAGACACCGCCTTTGTCATGCCTAACCCATGGGATGCCGGGTCGGCCCGGCTGCTGACAAGCCTTGGATTCGAAGCATTGGCCACCACCAGCGCGGGTTACGCTTTCTCGAAAGGCAAGCGTGATTCCTTCGCAGGCCTGAGCAGGCAGGAGATTCTGATCAATGCCACCGAAATCACTGCGGCGACCGAGTTGCCGGTATCGGCAGACCTCGAAGATGGGTTTGGCGCAACCTCCGACATCTGCGCCGAGACGGTCGTAAAGGCCTGCGCCGCCGGCCTTGTCGGCGGATCGATCGAAGATGCCACGGGCGACCCCGGCACCCCCATCTATGAGTTCGCACAGGCCATCGATCGTATCCGCGCTGCGGCAGAGGCGGCATCGGGGCAAGATTTCCTGCTGACCGCCCGCGCCGAGAATTTCATCTGCGGCAACCCCGATCTCACCGATACAATCCGCCGCCTACAGGCATTTTCCGAGGCCGGAGCAGATGTGCTCTACGCCCCGGGCCTGCCCGATATCGAAGCGATCCGAACGGTCTGCCGCGAAGTGGACAAACCCGTGAATGTGGTGATGGGATTGAGCGGCCCGGGATACAGCGTCGCTGAACTGGCCGATGCCGGTGTGAAACGCATCAGCGTCGGCGGGTCCTTCGCGCGCGCTGCATTCGGGGCGCTGATGCGCGCTGCGCAAGAAGTCCGCCTTTCGGGAACCTTCGACTACGCGCGGGACGCAATGCCCGGCGAAGCCATAAGCCAGCTCATGTCGCAGACCAAAACCACAAACAGATCCTAGTCCCCAGCTTCATCTGGCCAGAAATATCCTCGGGGGGAATCGCGCCCTCAGGCGCGATGGGGGGCGGACAGCCCCCCTGACCAGCCTTCAACTCAGCCCGGCGCTTTGGTCTTGCGCAGATACGGAAAGATCGTCTCGAACTCGCCGAACTTCTCTTTGGCTTCTTCGTTGGAAACCGCAGGCGGGATGATTACGTCTTCACCCGGAACCCAGTTCGCAGGCGTCGCAACACCCTTAGCCGACATCTGCAACCCGTCCAGCGCGCGCAAGATTTCGGCAAAGTTGCGGCCCACGGTCATCGGATAGGTCATCGACAGTTTCAACTGCTTGTCCGGCCCGATGATAAAGACCGAGCGCACAGTGGCACTGTCAGCAGGAGTGCGACCATCGGGCAGGTAGGCTTCGGCGGGCAGCATGTCGAAGGCTTTGGATACCGCGAGCCCGTCATCGGCGATGATCGGAAAACCGGGATTGGCCTTGCCATACTCTTCGATGTCTTTCTTCCACTTCTTGTGGTCTTCGACACCATCAACCGATACGCCGATCACCTTGGTATTGCGGGCCGTCCATTCGTCGTTCAGCTGCGCAACGGCAGAAAATTCGGTGGTGCAGACAGGGGTGAAATCCTTGGGATGCGAGAACAGGATCGCCCAGTTGTCGCCGATCCAGTCGTGGAACTGAATGGTTCCCTGATCCGTTTCTGCCGTGAAATTCGGGACCGTATCATTGATGCGTAAACCCATGGGGCGTCTCCTCTGTTTGTGTTTATCGACTCGGTTGCTGTCAACTTAATCACTTTGCCGCCGGGTTAAACCTTTCATTCCTGACCCAGCGTCATTTCAGCCGGTGCCGCAAATCTATAAAGCTTTCTACTTGCCCCGGGAAACATGCAGTGACAAAGTGCTAATAACCGACCAAGCGGTCGATTTCTTTTATTGCGGAGGCACGCTCAATGATCGAAAAACGTGATTTCTATATCAATGGCCAGTGGACTGCACCGGCCGAGCCCAACGATTTTCAGGTTATCGACCCTTCGACGGAAGAACCCTGCGCGGTGATCTCGCTGGGCGGTGCCGCCGATACGGATGCCGCCGTTGCCGCAGCCAAGGCCGCCCTGCCCGGCTGGATGGCAACTCCGGTCGAAGAACGTATCGCGCTGGTCGAGAAGCTGGTCGAGGTCTACAGCACCCGTACCGAGGATCTGGCGCAGGCCATGTCACATGAAATGGGCGCGCCCATCGATATGTCGCGCACGCAGCAGGTCGGGGCCGGGATCTGGCATCTGAAGAACTTCATCCGCGCGGCCAAGGCGTTCCCCTTCGAGCGTCCGCTGGGCGATCACGCGCCAAACGACCGGATCATCTATGAAGCCGTCGGCGTGGCCGCCCTGATCACGCCGTGGAACTGGCCGATGAACCAGATCACGCTCAAGGTCGGTGCGGCGGCGATTGCCGGGTGTACGATGGTGCTGAAACCGTCGGAACAAAGCCCGCTGAACGCAATGATCTTTGCCGAGATGATGGATGAGGCTGGATTCCCGGCTGGTGTGTTCAACCTTGTGAACGGCGACGGCGTTGGCGTGGGATCACGGCTTTCGGGTCACCCGGATGTCGATATGGTCAGCTTCACCGGCTCAACCCGCGCAGGCACGGCGATTTCGAAAAATGCCGCGGACACGCTGAAGAAAGTGCATCTTGAGCTGGGTGGCAAAGGTGCCAATGTGGTCTTTGCGGATGCGGATGAGAAGGCCGTGAAGCGTGGTGTTCTGCACATGATGAACAACACCGGTCAAAGCTGTAACGCGCCAAGCCGTATGCTGGTGCAGCGCCCGATCTATGACCAAGCGGTTGAGACCGCTGCCGAGGTGGCCAACAAGGTCGCGGTTGGCCCGGCCACAGAGGAAGGCCGTCATATTGGCCCCGTTGTGAATGAGGTACAATGGACCAAGATCCAGGACCTGATCCAGAAGGGCATCGATGAGGGCGCACGGCTGGTTGCAGGTGGCACCGGTCGGCCCGAAGGTCTGAACAAGGGCTACTATGTGCGCCCCACGGTCTTTGCCGATGCCAACAACCAAATGACCATCGCGCGCGAGGAGATCTTTGGCCCGGTTCTGACTATGATCCCGTTCGATACCGAGGAAGAAGCTGTCGAGATCGCCAATGACACGCCTTACGGGCTGACCAACTATGTCCAGACGCAGGATGGTGACCGCGCCAACCGCATGGCGCGGGCGTTGCGCTCGGGCATGGTTGAGATGAACGGGCAATCGCGCAGCGCAGGCTCACCCTTTGGCGGCATGAAGCAGTCCGGAAACGGACGCGAAGGTGGTGTTTTCGGGCTGGAAGACTTCCTTGAGATCAAGGCCGTCGGCGGCTGGGCGGCAGAGTAGTCGCGGCCCGTCGTGATCCAATTGTGAGGCACCCAAGGGTGCCTCGCTCTGTCTCTCAGGCATCCGCCTGAGCGGCTTCATACGCCAGCATGGCGCGCTTCACTGGCAAACCCCAGTGATAGCCGCCCAAGCCCCCCGACTTGCGCAGGGCGCGATGGCAAGGGATCAGCCAGCTTACCGGGTTGCGCCCCACCGCCGTACCCACGGCGCGCACGGCTTGCGGTGAGCCGACCCGCTCAGCAATCTCGGAATAAGTTGTGACCTGGCCCGAGGGGATATGCATCAGCGCCTCCCACACCTTGATCTGCAAGGGCGAGCCGATCAGGTACAAGGGTGTCGGCCCCAACTTGTCACTGGCGGCGCCAAAAGCGCTTAGAACCCAGGGGCGCAGGCGCATCGGGTCTTCGATAAACTCTGCCTGCGGCCAGCGGGAGAGCATGTCGTCCATCGCGTCTTCTTCGCCGGTCTCAGCGCCGAAAGCCATGCCGCAGATGCCCTTGTCGGTGCCCATGACCAGTGCCGGGCCAAAGGGGCTTTCGAACCAGCCCCAATAGATGGTCAGCCCTGCGCCTCTGCGGGCGTATTCGCCGGGGCTCATGGATTCCCATTTCAGGAACAGATCGTGCAGTCGCCCGCTGCCGGAGAGGCCCACGTTATGGGCGGTCTCCAAAGTGGTGAAGCGTTCCCGCAGCAGCGCCTTGGCGTGGCCAAGTGTCAGGTATTGCTGGTAGCGTTTCGGCGAAACCCCGGTCCAGCGCGAGAACAGGCGCTGAAAATGCGCGGGGCTCATGTCCATCTGGCGGGCAAGTTCTTCGAGGCTGAGTGTTTCCCCGCCCTGATCAATCAGCTCGATCGCGCGTCGCATGACGTTGTAGTGATATCCGCTTTCCGGTGTCTGGATGTTCATGGGTCTCACCTCATTCTCTGGGTTAAACCATAGCGCGCGGGCCACGCCCAAGCGACCCGGAACTTGCGCATTGGCTTTGGGCTTGTGTCACGGCCCGGCGGGCGGCATTAAGGCGCGGATGGCAAAGCAACTCGATTATCACACGATCCGCGAGATCTTTACGCGTTTTCAGGACGCCGACCCCGAACCCAAGGGCGAGTTGGAGCATGTGAACGTCTATACTCTGGTCGTCGCCGTGGCGCTGTCGGCGCAGGCGACCGATGCGGGCGTCAACAAAGCCACGCGCGAACTGTTCAAGATCGCCGACACGCCACAGAAGATGCTAGATCTGGGCGAAGAGGGGCTGATCGAGCATATCAAGACCATCGGCCTGTTCCGCCAGAAGGCAAAGAACGTGATCAAGCTGAGCCGTATTCTGGTCGAAGACTACGGCGGCGAGGTGCCCAATTCCCGCGCGGCGCTGCAATCGCTGCCCGGGGTGGGCCGCAAAACCGCCAATGTGGTTCTGAACATGTGGTGGCGGCAACCGGCGCAAGCGGTGGATACGCATATCTTCCGTGTCGGCAACCGCACCGGCATCTGCCCCGGCAAAGACGTGGACGCGGTTGAACGCGCCATCGAAGACAATATCCCTGCTGACTTTCAACTCCATGCGCATCACTGGCTGATCCTGCATGGCCGGTACCATTGCAAGGCGCGCAAGCCGCAATGCCCGACCTGCATCATCCGTGATCTCTGTCAATTCGAGGACAAGACCCAATGAAGACCTACCAGCTCACCGGCATCGGAAATGCCGTTGTGGACGTGATTTCCCAGGCCGATGACAGTTTCCTAGAGCTGATGGGTATCGAAAAGGGCATCATGCAGTTGATTGAGCAGGAGCGGGGTGAGCTGCTCTATGCTTCGATGGAAAGCCGGGTGCAGACGCCGGGCGGCTCGGTGGCCAACACGATTGCCGGTGCAGGTGCGCTGGGTTTGGATTCTGCGTTCATCGGGCGAGTGCATGATGACGCCTTGGGCCGGTTCTATGCGGATGCGATGAACGAAGACGGGGTGGATTTCGTCAACCCGCCGGTGCCGGGCGGAGAGCTGCCGACCTCGCGTTCGATGATCTTTGTATCACCCGATGGCGAGCGGTCGATGAACACCTATCTGGGGATATCCTCGGAACTGTCGTCCGAGGATGTGTCCAGTGACGTCGCAGGTGGCAGCCAGATCATGTTTCTTGAGGGCTATCTGTTCGACAAGGAAAAGGGCAAGGCCGCATTCCTTGAGGCCGCGCGCGCCTGTCACAAGGGTGGCGGCAAGGCGGGGATCGCCATTTCCGATCCGTTCTGCGTGGAGCGCCACCGGGTCGATTTCCTGCTGCTGATCGAGAACGAGCTGGATTTCGTGATCGGCAATGAGGAAGAGATCAAGTCGCTGTTCGAAACCGACGATCTGGAGGAAGCGCTGGTCAAAACGGCTGAGATCTGCCCTTTGATCGTATGCACCCGCTCGGGCGATGGCGTGACGGTGCTGTATGACGGCCAGCGCGTTGACGTGCCGGTTGAAAAAGTGGTGCCCGTGGATGCCACCGGCGCGGGCGATCAGTTCGCCGCCGGGTTCCTGTTCGGCATGGCCACGGGCCGCGATTACGAGACCTGCGCCCGGATCGGCAATGTCTGCGCGCGTGAAGTGATCAGCCATATCGGCCCGAGGCCGGAAGCGAATATGCAGGAACTGCTGCGCGCCGAAGGGTTACTGTAAAACGCCGAGCCGCGCCTTTAGGAACCCGTCGCAGCATCGTTCAGTGCCCAGTCGTATTCATAGGCACTCACGCGCGGCGTCTCTTGCAATCGCGCCCGTAACTCGGGTTCCGCCGCCGTTTCGAGATAGGCGATCACCGCCTTCTCGTTCGCTCCGAAATCCTCTCTGAACCAGATGTAGATTTTGGACAGGATCAGCCGCCCGCGGGCGTCATACCGCACGCCGCGCGGGTCGTTGACATAGGCGCGTTCGGCCGCTGCGAAATCCCGCTCCAGAGTCTCGGCCTGCCACGCACGGTCCATCAGATTGGGGCATCCCACGGCGGCGCAGTTCAGAGCATAGTGGATGCGCAGCTCATCGAATGTGAGGCGGATGATGCGGTGTTCGATTTCGTTCAGCGTCAACGTCTGCCCTTGTACCAACGCCAGAGGCCGATCCCATGGCCCAAAGGAAAACGCGCCATCCGTGATATCCCGGATCGAGGCGACGGGATAGTTTTCAAGGATCAGATCAACCGTCAGAGCGTTATACAGATTGATCCAGTAAGCGAGTTGCTGATCACGGGTCA
The DNA here is from genome assembly GCF_056536265.1 of Ruegeria sp. AH3. NCBI lineage: Bacteria > Pseudomonadati > Pseudomonadota > Alphaproteobacteria > Rhodobacterales > Roseobacteraceae > Ruegeria > Ruegeria sp. AH3. The sequence continues at coordinate 3,144,896 of NZ_JBQFJL010000001.1, read as the reverse complement.
GCGCTGCCGGGTCAACCTTTTGCAGATCACTCAGGTACCGGTCCAACCGCGCCTTGTCCGCCTCGGTGACCTGCGCGTAGGTCACGCGGTTCACGCCCTGCGCATCGGTCATGACATAGCGGTTCAGAAAGGTGCTCCAGTCGCGATGGTCGACACGCTCACCGGGTGGCAGCGCGGTGCGGGTCAGGGCCGTGTTCTCAAGCGGCGCGGCGGCGGGCAAGGCGAGACGTTCGACGCTGGCGCAGGCGGCCAGCAGAGGAAGCAGCAGCAGGATAAGCAGATTTCTCATGAGGCGGCCTTCCGGTTGGCGCGTTGCGCCCTCAGTTGTCCTTTGAGCTTTTTTATCGGTGCAAGCGCGGGGTCGTTCAAATCGGGCAAATCGGGGCCTTTGGACAGATCTTGCGCGGCGGCGTTCCACCAGCGCGGACCGTCCTCACCGTCAATCCGGTCGGGGGCCGCAAGATGCAGATCGCGTTGTGCGTTGTGGGCGCACATCGACAGCGGGCCATTGGCGGTGGCGACCATGAAGACGCAGGAGGCGCAGCGATCCTCCTCCAGCGCGTCAGCCGCCATGAAGTTATGGATGAACACCGCCTGCCGTCGCACAGGACCCCGCAGCAAACCGGTTCCAAGACGCAGCACGCATTCCACCAGATGCGCCGCGGCGCGCAAGGCCAGCAAGGGCCGACGCAGTGCCAGGCGCCGCACGCTGTCGTGGATGTCCAGATGCCCGTCCTCGGACCGGTCCTGCTGTTCCAGCGCGTCGATCACGCGATGCACGAGGCGGTGGTTGGACAAGGTCGACCGGGCCTTGCCACCCGCCGTGAACACGCTGGCATAGCGGTTGCATTTCGCATGACCCACTGCGGCGGCGCCAAAATGCAAGAGGGTCTCGTAGCCCTCTTCCACGGCACTCATAACACTGTCCTGCGTGATCATGTCGGGCCGTTCACGCAGTACGCCACGCCCGGTATCGGCCTGCATCTGGAAGGACACGAAGGCAACCTCGGGCTGGTCGCGCAGGAACCGCGCGAGTGCGGGCAGCTCGGCAAAATTGCCCTCGAACACGGTGGTGTTGAACAGGATGCGCAGACCCAGCCCCTCGGCCCGACGGATATAGGCGCTGCGCACCGTGTTGAGTTCGACCTCGGTTTCAAATCCCCGACGTTCCTGCGTCAGGTCGACGTGAAAGGCCACATCATCCAGTCCCGCCGCCGCCAACCGTGTCAGAGCGGCCCGGCTGGCGCGGATGCCGTTGGTCATCAGGCAGGACCGCATCCCCAGACGGCTGATCTCGCGGCACAGCGCTTCGAGGTCTTCGATCTTGCGCAAAGTCGGGTCGCCACCCGTCAGCTGGACCGAAACACCGGGGCCATAGTGGCTGTGGATCATCGCCAGCCGCGCGAACAAGACCGAGAGCGGGGGGTCATAGGTCATCTCGGCCCGGTCCGAGAGGTAACAGAGCGTGCAATCGAGGTTGCAGCGCTGAGTCACCTCAAGCGCGACGCAGGCGATGGGATAAAACCGCCCCGCCGTCTGACCGGGGCCATATTCGCCAGCGGACCAGAGCCCGTCTCGCAGCGGCGCGCGGCGGTCAGCCCCATGAAATCGGCGACCTGCCGGGGCTGTTCCGATGGCGTTTGAAATTTGGTGATCTGCGCTGTCCTTCATGCCTCAGAGGCTAGGGAGGCATGTGGCCCAGCGCTACGCCACTCACGGCAAGTTGTCAGGTCATGAGGTTAGGGTGATCAGCGCAGGTGTTCTGCAAATGCCGCGACCACCTGTTCATAGACCTCGCGCTTGAAGGGCACGATTTCGGCGGTCAGGCGCGCGGGGTCCTGCCATTTCCATTGGGTGAACTCGGGGTGATCGGTGGCGATGTTGATCTGATCGTCACGGCCCTTGAAGCGCATCAGGTACCATTTCTGCTCTTGCCCGCGAAAGCGGCCTTTCCAGATTTTCGGCACGATATCGTGGGGCAGATCATAGGGCAGCCAGCCGTCGGTCTCGGCGATGATTTCGATCAGATCGGCGGTCACGCCAGTTTCTTCCCAAAGCTCACGCAGGGCCGCGTCGCGCGGGTCTTCACCCTTGTCTACACCACCCTGTGGCATCTGCCATGCGTCTTTGTGACGGTCATTGCGCTGGCCGACAAAGATCTTGCCTTCGGCATTCATCAGCATCAGCCCGACACAAGGGCGATAGGGCAGTTTGGCGATCTCATCAGGGGTCATGTGCGGCCTCGTGAACAAGCTTTGCAGCGTCTCTAGCAACTGGCGCGCCGAAGGCAAAGGGAATGACGTTAGGTTTCGCGTGACAAAGATGACGCGGAGGTCAATCTAGCCCTCGAAATCGGGAGGGAGAGTTTCGCCATGACCGCGTACCCAAACATGCTGGCCCCGCTGGATCTGGGCTTTACCACTCTGAAAAACCGGGTGCTGATGGGGTCGATGCATACCGGGCTGGAAGAGACCGGCGACTGGAACCGGGTGGCCGAGTTCTATGCCGACCGGGCACGTGGGGGTGTGGCGCTGATGGTGACGGGCGGGATTGGTCCGAACCTTGAGGGCTCGGTGCTGCCGGGGGCGTCAATGATGACCACCGAGAAGGATGTGGCGAACCATTCCATCGTGACCGACCGTGTGCATGGGGCCGGTGGCAAGATCGCGATGCAGATTCTGCACGCGGGGCGCTATGCCTATGGGCCGAAATGCGTGGCGCCGAGCCCGGTGAAATCTCCGATCTCGCCCTTCCCGCCGCATGAGTTGGACGAGGACGGGATCGAGAAGCAGATCGCCGACATCGTCAACGCCGCTGTTCTGGCGCAGCGGGCGGGCTATGACGGGGTCGAGATCATGGGGTCCGAGGGGTATTTCCTGAACCAGTTCCTGGTGAACCATACCAACAAGCGTGAGGATCGCTGGGGCGGGTCCTATGAAAACCGGATGCGCCTGCCTATCGAAGTTGTGCAACGTACACGCGAAGCCGTGGGCACCGATTTCATCATCATCTATCGCCTGTCGATGATCGATCTGGTGCCCAATGGCTCGACCCATGAGGAAGTGGTGGAGCTGGCGCAGCGGATCGAGCGGGCCGGGGCGACGATCATCAACACCGGCATCGGCTGGCACGAGGCGCGGATACCGACCATCGCCACCAGCGTCCCGCGTGCGGCGTTCGCATGGGTGACCAAGAAACTGATGGGCAAGGTTTCGATCCCGGTGATCACCTCGAACCGGATCAACACGCCGGAAGTGGCCGAAGAAGTTCTATCGACCGGATGCGCCGATATGGTTTCTCTGGCGCGGCCCATGCTGGCGGATGCGGATTTCGTCAACAAGGCGATTGCGGGCGAGGCCGCGAAGATCGCGCCTTGCATTGCCTGCAATCAGGCCTGTCTGGATCATACGTTCGGGGGCAAACTGACCTCGTGTCTGGTGAACCCGCGCGCCTGTCATGAGACGGAGCTGGTGATCGGCAAGGCCGAGGCGCCCAAGACCGTGGCCATTGTCGGTGCCGGTCCGGCTGGTCTGTCCACTGCGATGACAGCGGCCCAGCGCGGCCATGCTGTCACCCTGTTCGACCGCGCCGCTGAGATTGGCGGCCAGTTGAACATGGCCAAGCAGGTGCCGGGGAAAGAGGAGTTCTGGGGACTGGTCGACTGGTATCGCACCATGATGGACGATCTGGGTGTGACCGTTGAACTGAACCGCGAGGTCGGTGCCGATGATCTGACCGGCTTTGACGAAGTGGTCATCGCCACCGGTGTCACCCCACGCGATCCGCAGATTCCAGGGCAGGAGCGCGACTCAGTCCTCAGCTATATCGACGTGCTGCGCGGCAAGGCCGAGGTTGGCAAATCCGTCGCCGTGATCGGCGCGGGCGGGATTGGTTTTGACGTGTCCGAGTTCCTGCTGGAGGACGGGCACAGCCCCGCCACCGACCTGCCGCTGTGGATGAGGGAATGGGGCGTGACCGACCCCGAGGCACACCGTTCGGGCCTGGCACCGGAGGGACCGCAACCTGCGGCCCCGGCCCGCCAGGTCACGTTGTTGCAGCGCAAGGCACAGCGGCACGGCAAAGGGCTGGGCAAGACGACGGGCTGGATTCACCGGGCGACGCTCAAGATGAAGGACGTCAATTTCGTGGGCGGCGTGAATTACGAACGCATCGATGAGGACGGCCTGCATGTCAGCTTTGGCGAAACCCGCGACGATCCGACGGTGATTGCGGCAGATACGATAGTGCTCTGCGCCGGACAGGTCTCGGACCGGTCGCTGGCCGATGAACTGAGCGAACGCGGGATCGCCTGTCACGTGATCGGCGGCGCGGATGTGGCCGCCGAACTGGACGCGAAACGCGCGATCAATCAGGGCACGCGGCTGGCGGCGACGTTTTGATGTAAAGGCAGCACTAGAGCGCTTCGCTCTCGGAGGTCGCTTCTCAGGAAGCGGCCTTTTTTTGCGCAGTTGACTCTGATGTTGTCTATGTACATATGTACCATATGAGTAAAAAGATTGAACGCACCCAGACTGGAATTCGAATCGAAAAGCGGCTGCTGAAAGTCCTCAAAGGGCTGGCGGAGTCGCTGGACATGTCTCTTGGTGATCTGGTTGAGGGCATTGCGCTGCACAGTTTTGAAAACAAACCACCGTTTTCCGAAGAAACGCTTGAGAAAATCAAACAGCTAAAAAGCGTTTACGAACTGGAATGGACCGCCGAGGACAGCCACAACTTCAAGGAGGATACAGAATGAATGACTCAGGCCAATGCGCCGACATCACCCGCGCATTTGAAGCACATTCCATCGACAACAGTACCTTCGGTCATGCAGAACATGTACGGGTGGCCTATGATCTGTTGCGCAAATATGACTTCATCGATGCGGCGGCGACATACGCTAAAGGCATTCGGACGCTGGCCGCCAAGGCCGGTGCCCCGATGAAATTCAATCTGACGATCACATACGCGTTCATGAGCCTGATTGCCGAGCGTATGGCCGGCACTCAGGCCGCCGGTTTTGAGGATTTTGTATCGGCCAACCCGGATCTGATGTCCAAATCCGTGCTGAAGCAATGGTATTCGAACGACCGTCTGGACTCCGACCTTGCCCGTGGCGTGTTCCTGCTGCCCATCGCCGCATAACCGGCATCGGGTAGAGCGCGAGACGCCTACTCGACGTTGATCGTGATCACTTCGGACATGATTGGCGTTGCGTGGGGCACGTGGCCCGCATCGCCCAGAACCAGCTGCAGCGTGTGTGCGCCGGGCTCCATGTCCAATGTCACCTCGGTCTGGCCGCCGCCGAAATGCATGTGGTTTTCATCGGCGGGCAGGCCGTAAGCCAGCTCATCCGCACCGTCCTCGCCCTGCCCCAGCGGAGGGCGATCAATCAACAAGTGGTGGTGGCCGGTGTTTTCAGCCTCGGTTCCGGCTGGCGCGACGCCCATACCGCTGAGGCCGAATACAATCGTGACGGGTGATTGCACCGTATCCCCGTCAGACAGGTTGACGAAATAGACCTTCGCATCGGGGTTCGCGGGCGTCTCACCCGCGGCCCAGGAAAGGGTTGCTGCAAGACTCAGGATGGCGGCTGTGAAATAGGCTTTCATACTCTCCTCCTTGGTCACAAAAATGCCATCCTGATCATAGCACGATTGGGAAAAAGTCCAGAAATCGGGGATTTGCGCATAAACCCACAGGTTGGCTCCTGCCCATTTCGGCGTTTCCCAGTCGCAAACGATCCGATTCAAAACCCTGATATTATCCCATGTCTGCCCAGTTCTCGCCCAGATTGATCGCAATAAAGAGACAACGAACAGAAGACCTGGGGAACGAGAATGGATCGACTGACCGAAATGGAGGCCTTTTCCAACGTGGTGGACCAAGGGGGTTTCACCGACGCGGCCAAAAAAATGGGCATCTCCAAATCGGCCGTTTCCAAACACGTGTCGAGCCTTGAGGCGCGGCTGGGTGCGAGGCTGCTGAACCGCACCACACGCCGTGTATCACCGACCGAGATTGGACTGGCCTACTATGACCGCGCCCGTCGCGTTCTGAATGACGCGGGCGAAGCGGATGCGCTGGTGACCTCGATGCAATCGGCGCCCTCTGGTCTACTGCGGATCAGTGTGGCAACGGATTTCGGCGTCAATCATCTGTCGCCGGTACTGTCGGATTTCCTGTCTGCCTATCCCGAGATCACTGTGAATATGGTGCTCAACAACCGCTATGTGGAACTGATCTCGGAAGGGTTTGATGTGGCCGTGCGTATCGGAGAGCTGGAGGACAGCACCCTGCGCGCCCGTAAGCTGACCGAGACGGTCAAACGTCTGGTCGCATCGCCGAAATACATCGAACAGTTCGGCCGCCCGCAAAAGATCGACGATCTGAACGAACACAAGCTGCTGCATTATTCCAGCCAGTCTTCGGGCAGTGTCTGGAAACTCACCGCGCCGTCGGGTGAAAAGCGTCAGGTGCGCACCGCCGGGTGGTTGAGCGTGAATGACGGGCAATCGCTGCTGAATGCCGCCATTTCGGGCCTGGGGATCGCGCATCTGCCCAGCTATCTCTATGCTGACGCGCTGAAGTCGGGTGAGGTTGTGGACGCCATGCCGTCACTGCCGGATGAGGTTCAGGGCATCTATGCCGTTTACCCGCCAGGCCGCTTCACCCAGCCCAAGGTTCGGGCATTCATTGATTTTCTTGTCGACGCCTATGCTGAAAAAGGCGCGATGGACTGGTAGAATTCTCCCTGAAGTACCTCGGTGGCCCGTGCTGAAAAGCGCGGGTCTTTTTTTGTTTCAGGGATCAGTTGATCAGCAATACGGCCTCGACCCGGCGGTTGATGTCGCGCCCCTCGGGTGTCGCGTTCGAGGTGATGGGGGCGAGATAACCCGCGCCCTCTGCCTCGATCCGGTCGGCGGCGATGCCGTGCGCCTCGATCAGGCGGGACCGAACCGCGTCGGCACGCTTCATGCTGACCGTAATATTGGCCTGCAGCGCGCCGGTATCATCGGTGTGCCCGACCAACGCCAGACGGACCTGCGGATTGTCGGTCAGATAGTCCGCAAGCAGGCTCAGCGAGGTAAAAGGCCCCTCGCCCAATGCAACCTCGCCGGTCCGGAAATGCAGATCGTCAAGGATCACGTGACCGTTCTGGCTGAGCTCACTCAACAGACCGGTCGTACTGTCGGCAGCTTCCTCGATCACCAAAGGTGGCGCAGGCTGGGTTCCGACAGGCGTCACGCGGATCATCTGCACATAGCCGTCGGGCTCATTACGGCTGACCAACAGGCTCAGCGCGTCGTCACCCTTGGTGGCGGAAAGAAAACGATAATCGTGGATCGCCACATACATGTCAGGGGTCGGCACGACCTCGGTGCCAAAGCGAAAATCGAAGCCGCCGCAATTGCGCGCCTCGCATTCGAAGGTGATGTCATAGCCCTGCGCCTGCAGCTGATCGCGCAGCGGGGCGAGGATCTGCAGCGTCGTGCTGGACCCGGCCTGCAAGCGCCATGTCAGGCGCTCCACCCGCCCCTCGACCGTTTGCACGGGCACCGCGCCATCGGCAAACACGCCAGTGGGCAGATCATAGCTGTCGAGCGAGCTGATCCGTTCACTGATTTGACGGGCGCTGCTGGGCAGGACAAGCTCCTGCGCGAAGGCGGTTCCCGCCAGAAGGACAAAGAATAGAGAGAGGCAGCGGATCATCGGAACTGGGCGTGATACTCGGGGTTCGGGACCATCGCGGTGGCGCTGGCCACGCGGTTGGTCATGTTGAAGAAACCGGCCACATTGGCGATGTCCCAGATATCCCGGTCGCTGAACCCTGCATCGCGCAGACGCTGGCGATCGGGTTCTTCGATCGTAGTGCTGGCCGAGGTCATTTTGGCGGCGAAATCGAGCATCGCGCGCTGGCGGTCATCCAATGGTGCGACGCGGTAGTTCATCACCAGCATCTCACCCAATTGTGGATCGCCGGAAAGCTGTCGCACCGCCGCGCCATGGGCCACGAGGCAATAGAAACATTTGTTGATGGACGAGACGACAACCGCGATCATCTCACGCTCCAATTTGGACAAGCCACTCTCGGCCAGCATCAGATCGTTATACATCGCCGTGAATGCACTCAGCTTTTCGACGTCGAACGCATAGGCCCGCAACACATTGGGCACCATGCCCAGCTTTTCGACACAGATATCAAAATACTTCTGCGTCTCTGGTGGCAGAGGGTCCATCTGAGCCAGATTCAGGGCGGTGGGCAGGTCCTGCGTGGTCACTTCACTCTCCTCAAACGTAATGCCGGTAGTGATATTCTCCGGCGATCTCCATCCCCAGCGCGTGGTAGAGCCCGTTGGCCCCCGCATTCGCCTTTGTGCAAATCACGCTAAGGGTCTCGGCGCCATTGTCCAGCGCCCAGAAAGCCGCAGCACGCATGGCCCATCCCCCCATGCCCTGACGGCGATGGTCCGGCAGGATTTCCAGCGCGTGCACCATGGCGACGCCTTCATGGATCGCAACAAAGCCGGTCCCCGCAGGCTGATCGCTGTGGCGCATCAAGAGGCCCGTCTTCGGCCCCGGCGCCCGGTGCATGATGGCCAGACGCTCTGGCCCGATCCCGCCCTGCGCCCAGATCTCGCGCATGATCGCCAGTGGTTCCCAGATGTTGAACACGGTCACGCGTGGGATCGGAGTAGCGGTCAGCTGTTCTGCCGGGCAGGTATAGATGTTGACCGGGTCGAGGATATCGTAGCCACGCGCGGCAAGCTGTGCGTCCAGCGCCTCATCCCCCGGCCGGAGGCAAAAGATCCGTTTCTGGCCCATGGCCTGCATCGCGGCCTCGGCGGCGTCGATATCTGCGTCCGTCATATCGCCGACAAGGCTGGCCGCGGACACGCGTGAGCCGCCACCCTGCCCCTTGCGCAATCTGAACGGCCCCAGCGTTTCAAACCCGGCGGCGGGCCATGTGCCGTCAACGACTTCAGACCAGTTGACGCTCAAAGCTCAAGCTCTTTTGCGAGACGGGTGATGGCGGCGTCGATGCGCCCGCCTTCGATGCCGCGCACCACGACATTGGCCCCAAAGACGCCGTTGATCTGAAACGGATAGCAGCCGATCGAGAGATCGTCGAAATCCTCGGCCAGCACGGCCAACGTTGCCGCGATGTCACCCTCGCCGCGATCCACGCGCAGGGTCTGGGACAAGAGCGGGCTGCCGCCGGTCAGCGCAGGCAGCACGCTGGCGACCATGGCGCGAAAGACCGATGGGACCCCGGCCATCACATGCACATTTCTAAGCGTGAACCCCGGCGCGGTCGAAACCGGGTTGTCGATCAAGGCAGCGCCATCGGGGATACGCGCCATCCGCAGCCGGGCCGCGTTCAGTTCCAACCCCGATTTGTCGTAATGCGCCTCAAGCAATGCGCGGGCATCGGCGCGGATATCGATATGCGCCCCAAAGGCGCGCGCGATGCAATCGGCTGTAATATCGTCATGGGTCGGGCCGATGCCGCCGCTGGTAAAGACATTGTCATAGGTTTCGGACAGAGCCTTGACCGCGGCCTCGATCGCCGGGGCGTCGTCGCTGACGATCCGTACCTCTTTCAGGTCGATGCCCTGTTTGGTCAGTTCCCCGGCCAGGTAATGCATGTTGGCGTCGCGGGTGCGGCCCGACAGGATCTCATCCCCGATCACAAGCATTGCAGCGGTTGGATTGGCCATGGCGCGCCCTCCCTCTTGATCGGCCCTTAGGGCAGGTATAGGCCCTTGGCCATGCGATTTGAAACCCCCCTTGTCCCCGCCCGCCTGATCCGCCGCTACAAACGCTTTCTCGCTGATTGCACGTTGGAGGACGGGCGAGAGGTCACTGCCCATTGCGCCAATCCCGGATCAATGATGGGTCTGGCGGAACCGGGTGAGAAAATCTGGCTGGAACCCAATGATGATCCAAAGAAAAAGCTGAAATACGGCTGGCGGCTGGTCGATCATGAGAACGGACATTTCACCGGCGTTGACACTTCGGTCCCGAACAAGGCGCTGCGCGCCGCGCTTGAGGCACGCGATATCCCGGAACTGGCCGCTTATGAAACCGTTTGTCCCGAGGTGAAATACGGCGAAAACAGCCGCATCGATTTCCTGCTGACCCAGCCGGGCCTGCCGGACGCTTATGTCGAGGTCAAAAGCGTCACCCTGTCGCGCCAGCCCGGACTGGCCGAATTCCCCGACAGCATCACCGCCCGGGGCACCAAACATCTGGGCGAACTGGCGGCGATGGCCGCGCAGGGGCACCGGGCAATCATGCTGTATCTGGTGCAACGCACCGATTGCGATCGGTTTTCGCTGGCTGCGGATATCGACCCGGCCTATGCCGCCGCGTTCGATGCCGCAACAGGCGTTGAGCGTCTGATCGTCGGCACCCGGATCACGCCGGAAGGGGTCTGGGTTGATCCCGCGCAGAATCTGGCCGTTCCGGCATAGGTGAACCGTTTGACCGCGACCTCGGGGCGTTTGCGCACCCGAGCGTCGTCACATTTCTGTGCCCCATGTCGGCGGCCGCAATTCATGAGACTTGATCAGGGATCGGTCGCAAGCTCGGGCCATAGCTCGGCATCGAGTGCGTTTGTGAAGGGGGCAAAATGGTCTCCGACCGTTCTCCAACGTCCAACCGAAGATGTCGTGACTGCTCGCCTGACCTGCAGTTCGCTTGCGGTTCTGACGGCATCTGTCGAGCTTTGCGGTGACAACATCGCCTCTTCGAACGGCAGATCGCAAAGCGCCGCAAGCTCGGAAACAGAGGCCTCCAGATCGCTGACAAGCGTCTCGTAGCGGATGGTGTGGACGCGCCCCGGCAACAGGTTCTGCCAGTGGTCGATATAGCGGCGATATCGGTTGGCCTCGGCTGCCATCCATTTGAAATCATGCGTGAAATACAATCCACCAGCCCCGAAATGGGCACGCCACATCGACAGGGCAATGTCCCGGGGGTCACGGGCGACATTCAGGATTAGCGCATCCGGAAAGGCCTGCGCGATGGCCCCGAGATAGGCATAGTTCCCGGGCGCCTTGTCCACAAAAGCCGTCAGACCCACGCTCAACTCAGGCAAATGGTCGACGTAGAACTGTGCAAGGGTATCGGCCTTTTTCAAGTCTGACGGGCTGGATTTTCTGGCCCAGTTATCAACGCTTGCAAGTTCGCCCAACCCCTGAACGCCGGAATGCGCGGACAAGATCCGCTCAAACAGCGTTGTGCCAGACCGCGGAAGACCGACCACGAAAATCGGACGTGGTATATCGGGGCGCGGGCCGGGGGCAGCGGCAGGCAGAGGCGCAGCGAGACGCTTATGGAAAGCCTGCGCGCTACGCTCCTCCCATCCTTGGAAATCTTCGCTCAGCAGGCGGTGGGCCTGATCCAAATGCTGCAGCTCGGACGCTTGGTCCTTGTCCTTGCGGGCCAGCGTCGCAGCCGCAAACTGCACCATTGCGTCACCCTGCGGATTTGCCGTGGGCTGTTGCTTGATCAGCAACGAAATCTGCACCTTGAGCGAGGACAGATCATCCGCCGTAAGCCCCGGCAGCGTGGTCATCAATTCGAGCGTTTCACGATCAGAAGGGGTCAGCTTGAAGGCAATGCGCGCGCGCTCCAGCGCCTCGTCCAGTCGCCCGACACCGACCAGCGATCGGGTCAGGCGCAAATGGCCAAAGTGGAACTTCGGGTGTTCTTCGGTCAGGGTGGTGAGCGCGCCAATGGCGTCTTCCCACCGGTGAAGCTCATCCAGGATATCCGCTTTGAGGCAGTGCGCCTCCAGATGGTTGGGTTGCCCCGCGATAACCTCGTCAATCGCGATCAGCGCCTGTTCACCCTGATGTTCGCGCAGCAACGCCATGGCCCGCAGAAACTGCTGTTGTGGCGTCAGAGGTGCCCGCGCCGCGATCTTGTCGATGAACCGCACCGCATCCGCCGAGTCGCCGGCCTGAATCAGGCTCAGCCCGTAGTTCTGAATCAGGTCCGCATTACCGGGGTCCATTCGCCAGGCGCGCTGGAAATAAGTCTGCGCCATTTTCGGGTTTTGCTGCTGAACCGCGCAAAGACCCGCCAACCGGGGAAGCGCCGCCACCTTTGGCCATTTCTTGGCCGCCTTGGTTGCCCGTTTCAAAGCCCGGTCGGGCCGACCTTTCTTGAGCAGGTCGGTTATGCTGGCAATCTCAGCCCGCAGCTGGTCCACTTTCGGCATTTGCCTGCCCTTCCGTCATTTCACATATGTTCTGGTTCACCCTGTGCTAGATCATAGATGCGGGGGGGTCCACATATGATCACGCCCGATGCATCAATCATGTGACGCTGAGACCTCTGGAACTTTCTGCACAAGCATCGTAAATAGAGTGCTGCGCGAGATATTTGGAGCTTGGCGTCGATGAAAGAGCATCGTGGCCGTCTGACCAAAGACGGTATCCGCATCTATGAACAGGGGGACTTTGCCGGGATGCACGCGGCAGGGGCCTTGGCTGCGCGGATTTTGGATGACATCGCAGAGCATGTGTTTGTGGGTCAGACCACAGGCGCAATTGATGGGCTGATCACCCAGATGGTCGAGGACGCAGGCGCGACCTCGGCGACGATCGGCTACAAGGGCTATCAGCACGCCAGCTGCATCAGCGTGAATCATGTGGTCTGCCACGGCATCCCGGGTGAGAAAAAGCTGAAGGATGGCGATATCCTGAATATCGACGTCACCGTCATCGTCGATGGCTGGTTCGGCGACACCTCGCGCATGTATGTGGCTGGGAAACTGCCGCGCAAGGCGGAACGTCTGATCCAGGTGACCCATGACGCGCTGTTCAAGGGCATCGAGATGGTCAAGCCGGGCAATACGTTCGGCGATATCGGCCACGCCATTCAGGCCTATGTCGAGGCGCACCGGATGAGCGTTGTCCGCGATTTCTGCGGCCACGGGCTGGGCCGGGTGTTCCACGCGCCACCAAACGTGCTGCACTATGGCCGTCCGGGTACAGGCGCGGTTCTGGAAGAGGGCATGTTCTTTACCATCGAGCCGATGGTCAATCTGGGGCGCCCCGAAACCAAGACTCTGTCCGATGACTGGACTGCCGTGACTCGCGACAAGTCGCTGTCGGCGCAGTTCGAGCATTCGGTGGGTGTGACCGCAGACGGGGTTGAGATTTTCACCCTGTCACCGGGCGGGAAATACCACCCGACTTATTCGTCCTGATCTTCGGCCTGATCACGTAGCAGCTTCAGCAGCAAGGTTTCATCCCGCCACGGGATGACCGCGTCGTGGATGAATACCGGCGCGCGCATCGGCTTGGGCGGCGGTCCGGTCGTGGTGTCGCTGTCTGTCGAGAAAGCCCAGAACGGAGGTGTGATGGCGCGGTCCATGGCGCGACCATAGCACGTATTTGCGTTAGAGTCCCAAAAGCCCCGGCACTTGTGACATGTCCGTGAAAACCTCGGCCCCAAGCGCAGCCAGCCGCGCGCCGTCATCGTGGGCTGCATAGGCAAGGCAGCGCATATTGGCCCGGATGGCTGCGGTGACACCGTTTTCGCTGTCTTCGATGACAACGGGGGATTTGGCATTGAAATGCTGCGCAGCGGTCAGGAACAGCGTTGGATCCGGTTTGCCGGTTCCCAGCACATGGGCCGAGAAACTGACCTTGCTGAACCGCTCCCACAGCCCGTTCTGACCCAATGTGATTTGCATTTTGTCAGGGCTGCCATTCGAGGCGACACAATATGGAAGGCCTTGCGCATCCAGTTGCGCCAGCAGCTCCGGAATGCCTGTGACCAGCGGCGTACCTGCCCGCAGCGCCTCATAGGTTTCGGCATAGATCTGATCGACCCAGTCATCCGGCAAATCCGCACCGAGGTTGCGCGCCTTGTCACGCACACCGGTCATGGTGCCGCCAACAAACAGGGACATGCATTCGGCGAGGGACAGATGCAGGTCATACCCTGCGAGATTGTCGACGATGACCTGATTGGATCGGACCTCGCTATCCACCAGAACGCCGTCGCAATCGAAGATGACCAGATCGTGCATCTCAGCCCCCTATGCGCCACATCAGTGAAATATGCGTGTCGCCATATTTCCGCGTATCGTGCAGCGTGAAGCCCTCGGGCGCAGGCATGGGGGCGTTTTCCTCCCACACGATCAGGGCGTCATCGGCCAGCCAGCCGCCTTGCAAGGCCGCAGTGAGCGCCTTTTGGCCCAGAGATTTGCCATAGGGTGGATCGAGGAAGACCAGATCGCAGACCGAGCCGGGATTCTCGCCCAGACGGGTCGCATCGCGGCGGATCAGCGTGGTCTGGCCCGGGCTTCCGGTCAAGTCGATATTCTTGCGGATCAAACCCTGCGCGACCCGCCCGTCATCGACGAAAGTGACATGGGCCGCACCGCGCGACAATGCTTCCAGCCCCAGCGCTCCGGTTCCTGCAAACAGGTCGAGCACATGCAAACCCTCAAAGTCGATCTGATGGGTCAGGACGTTGAACAGGCTTTCCCGCACCCGGTCGGTGGTGGGGCGCAGATGCGCGCCCGCATCGCCTTTGCCGACCGAAGCAAGCGCCCGGCCCCGGAAATCTCCGGCGATGATCCTCACGCTTTGAGCAACGGTTTCAGGTCCGCATCCGGGTCAGCCACAACCGCCGGATCAGCGGTCTTGCCCGCATCGATCAGGCGTTTGCCAACCATATAGGCGCGTGGGTCGTTCATCGCGTCCACCGCAATCAGCTGATCACCGTTGTAATACCAGAAGGACACCGTCGCGCCTTCACCCTTGCGAGTCACAACGCGGTCGTAGCCCGTGTTCAGCCCGGCGATCTGCAGCTTGACGTCATACTGATCCGACCAGAACCACGGCGTTGCGGTGTAATCCTTAGCCGCGCCCAGCATGTTCTGGGCCACAATCTCAGCCTGATCAATGGCGTTGGGCACGCTTTCCAGACGGATACGACCTTCGCCATGCGGGAACGAGGCGCAATCGCCCGCCGCCCAGATCGTCGGATCCGAGGTGCGGCCATGGGCGTCGGTCTTGATGCCATTGTCCAATTCCAGCCCCGCCAGTTCAGCTAGTTGCGTTGACGGCGCAATGCCGACGCCAACCACGACGAAATCCACCTGCAATTCGGTGCCGTCGGTCAGAATAGCACCCGTCACCTTGCCGTTTTCACCAACCAGACGATCCAACCCGACGCCCTCACGAATGTCGGCACCGTATTCGCTGTGCAACGCGCGGAAATAATCGCTGGTCTCTTTCGCAGCGACGCGCTGCAGGATGCGTTCGGCCATCTCGACCAGAGTCACCTTGACCCCGCGCTTGGCGCAAACCGCTGCGGCCTCAAGCCCGATATAACCGCCCCCGACGATCAGCGCGCGTGCGCCTTCGGTCACGCGAGGCTCCATCTCGTCGATATGGGCCAGGTCGCGCACCACGTGGACGCCCTGAAGGTCGCCACCGATGGCCGCAGGCAGGCGGCGTGGATCGGACCCGGTGGTCAGCGCCAGTTCGTCATATGCGATGACTTCATCGCCAACCGTTACAGTCTTGGCCTGCGGATCAATCGCCGTGACGCGCTGACCCAGACGCAGGGTGATGTTGTTGTCGGCATAGAAGCTCTCAGGCCGCAGGAACAGGCGTTCCAGTTCCATCTCGCCCAGCAGATACGCCTTGGACAGAGGTGGGCGCTGATAGGGCAGATGCGGCTCGGCTCCGATCAGGGTGATGTCGCCCTCAAATCCGTCCTTGCGCAGCCGTGCTACCAAAGAAGCACCGGCCTGCCCTGCCCCGATCACGACGATATGGCTCATGTTGTGCCCACCCTGCAGAATATCCATGGTCTCTTTCTTTCGACCACCTATATTGCGGCAAAGCCCGACTCTGCAAATCCAAATGACAGGAGCGTAAAAATGATTGCAACAGGTGACATGCTGCCCGAGGCCACGCTGATCCAGATGGGTGCCGAAGGCCCTGAAGAGGTTCGGATTTCAGATAAGACCAAAGGGCGCAAGGTTGTGATCTTTGCTGTACCCGGTGCGTTTACCGGAACCTGCACAACCGCGCACGTACCAAGCTTCATGCGGACCAAAGACCAGTTCGATGCCAAAGGTGTGGAGGAAATCATCTGCATCTCGGTCAACGACCCATTCGTAATGGGCGCCTGGGGAGAAAGCACCGGCGCAACAGCGGCCGGGTTGACCATGCTGGCAGACGCGGCGTCCGAGTTCACCAAGGCCATCGGCATGGATTTCGACGCCCCGCCTGTGGGCCTGATCGCGCGATCAAAACGTTATGCAATGCTGGTTGAGGACGGCAAAGTCGTCGCCCTCAACCTGGAAGAAAGCCCCGGCACTTGCGAAATCTCGGCAGGCGAAGGCCTGCTTGAGGTGATCTGACCCATCAAGGCCCCGGTCCGGCCGGGGCCACATAAAGCGCAATTAACTTGATGCAACGCTTCGATGCGCCAATACTTGGCGCATATAGCTTGGGAGTTGATTGATGCGTTTGAAATTACTCACCCTACTTCTTGCCGGAACGGGCGCGCTTGCCGCCTGCGGCCCGGCCCCCACCCCACAGCAACAGGCAGCCCGGCAGCATGAGATTGCGTGTCTCAGCGGCACGCTGGGCGGCGCGCTGATTGGTGGTGCGATTGGCAATCAGTTCGGCGGCGGGTCGGGCAAAGCCATCCTGACCGCGGCAGGTGCCGCTGCTGGCGGCGTTTCCGGCCAGCGCTATGCATGCTGAGAGGGTCCAAGATGAAACATATATTGATTGTAATCACTGCTCTGACCCTGGCCGGGACTGCAGGGGCTCAGAGCGTCTCGGAACTGAATGAGGCCGAGTTGAAGAACATCGACACCAACAATGACGGCTTCCTGTCGCAGGACGAGTTCAACGCCTTCTCGGACTATGCCTTTCAGGCGATGGACGAAGACAAGAACGGCACTCTGGGTCTGAGTGAAGCCAAACCGTTTCTGGATCTCAAACAGTTTCAGGCGGTTGACCGCGACGGCGACAGCCTTATTTCCAAAGCTGAGTACGCCACGCAAATGCAGCGCGATTTCGAGGCGGCGGATCAGGATGGCAATGGCCGGTTGGACTGACACCCGGCTTTGAAAAAGCGGGAGAGTGTCATGCGTATTTGGGTCGGTATCGGGGCGATGGCGGTTCTGGCGGCCTGTGATGTGCCACAATCTCCGGTTGTCACCGGCCCTGACGGGCAGGCGCGCATCCAGATCAATACCAGCGGTCTGACCTGTTATGAAACGCGCTGTCTGGATATCAATCCGGCGGCCCGCAGCGTCCGGTCAATCGGCAGTCGCACGATCCGCATTCCCGGTAATATCGATGTCACCGATGGCACAGTGACGGTTTCCGAGTTCAGAGAACTCGGCACCGCCGCCTTGCTGGCCGGGGGCACAGGGTCGCAGTCCGACCGGGGCTGAGGCGCTTAGATCAGGCTGTCCATTTTTCGCGCCAGCTTGGCGTCCAGCGCCGAAAGGCCACCCACGTCATGGGTGGACAAGGTCACCTCGACCGTGCGGTAGACATTGGACCATTCCGGATGATGGTTCCACTTCTCGGCAAAGATCGCGACCTGGGTCATCCAGCCAAATGCGTGCACGAAATCTTCGAAGATAAACGTCTTGGTGATTGCATCGCGGTCCTCGACCATGGTCCAGCCATTCCTGAACAGCGGGTCCAGCAGCGGGCCGCGGGTCTCGGTAGACAGAAGTTCGGTCATTGCTGTTCCTCCGGGTTCGATTTCCTGAACGGGCCGTAATCCGTCAGAATCTCGATCTCTTCTCCCACTGCGTGGGCCTCGGCGTCCAGATATTTCTGTACGGCATCAGCAAAGCCCGGATCACCGACCCAATGCAAGCTATGCGTGCGGGTTGGCAGATAACCGCGTGCCAACTTGTGCTCGCCCTGCGCCCCGGCTTCGACCCGGGCCAGCCCTTCAGCAATGGCGAAGTCGATCGCCCTATAATAGCACAGTTCGAAATGCAGGCAGGGGTGATGCTCGACACATCCCCAATAGCGGCCATAGAGCGTTTCCCGTCCGATGAAGTTCAACGCGCCGGCGACAGGGTAACCATTGCGTTCAGCCAGCACCAAGGCCATATCGTCGGCCATGGTTTCCTGAGCGATATCAAAGAATTGCCGTGTCAGATACGGCGCACCCCATTTGCGGGCTCCGGTATCCTGATAAAACCGCCAGAACGCGTCCCAATGCTCGGGGCGCAGATCATCCCCTGAGATTGTGCGAATCTGGCCCCCGAAATCGCAGGCCTGCGCGCGTTCCTTGCGGATATTCTTGCGCTTGCGCGACGACAGCGCGGCCAGAAAGCCGTCGAAATCTGCATAATTGTCGTTGAGCCAGTGAAACTGCTGCGAATGCCGGACCATGAGGCCCATTTGTTCACCGGCCAGAGCCTCTGCCTCGGTACAGAAGGTGGCATGCAGGGAAGAGACGCGATTTTCGGCGGCCAGCTGCACCGCCCCCTGCACCAGCGCCGACATGCCGATGGTGTCATAACCGGGCCGGACCAGAAAGCGTCGGCCTGTCGCAGGCGTGAACGGCACGGCGATCTGCAGTTTCGGGTAATACTGCCCGCCCGCACTCTCATAAGCATGGGCCCAGCTATGATCGAAGATATATTCGCCCTGAGAATGCGATTTTGCGTACATAGGCGCTGCGCCAATCAACATCCCGTCCAGATAGGCGGTCAGGTATTGCGGCTGCCAGCCCGAGCCGCGCCCGACCGAGCCGCTTTCTTCGAGGGCCAAAAGAAACCGGTGCGTGGTGAAAGGATCAAGTGGTCGCCCCCCCTCGACCGTCTCGGGACAGGCGCAACTGTCCCAGTCGCTCGCGGCAATCTGCGAGAGCGATGTCAGAACCCGAACCTCGATCTGTGCCTGATCCATGTGCCCTCCGCGCCTAGATCTTTATCTGTGACGGACGGGTCGCGGTTCAACCCGGATGCGCGGCCAAATATCCCTCGAAGGTCACATTATCGGCAACCTTGCGAGTCTCTGCCTCTTGTTCGTGCGAGCGGACGGTCCAGCACAGGATCGGCACGCCCTGCGCCTTGATCTCAGCGACACGGGGGCGGTTCAGGTCGTCGGCTTCATGGCTGATGAAACTGGCCTTGACCCGGTCGAAATCCGGGATCGTGCGCAGATGATCACAGACCTTGGCGGGCAGCAGCTCGACCTTCGGGTCATAGGAACAGGTGACGATGCCGCGTGGCAATGCGGGCGCAATCCGCGCCAGCTCGGCAACCGAGTTTGGGTTGAACGACATCAGTGCCACTGGCCCGCCATAGCCTTCCATCGCGCGCACCGTATCCGCTTCGAGCGCGCCTATATTCGTGCCCATCGCACCATCCTGATCTTTGAGCTCGATCAGCAGCGGCACGCGGCCTGCGACCAGATCAAGCACTTCGTCCAGGGTCGGAATGCCTTCACCATCCGAGTGTAGCAGAGGCAGGGCCTGCGCCTGCGCGGCGGTGATCTGCTGAATCGGGCCGGACTGGCCGGTCAGGCGTTTCAGGTCGTAATCATGAAACACCATCGCGCGGCCATCCGAGGTCAACTGCAGATCAATCTCGATCCCGTATCCGGCCTCAATCGCTGCGCGAATCGCGGCCCGGCTGTTTTCGGGCCGCTGATCCGAAACATTGTGCAACGCCCGATGCGCGATCGGGCGGTGCAGGAATTCAGAGGGCAGAGGTGGGGTCATTGAACCTCGAAGATGCCTTCGATTTCGACCGCTACGCCAAGCG
The DNA here is from genome assembly GCF_056536265.1 of Ruegeria sp. AH3. Lineage (NCBI taxonomy): Bacteria > Pseudomonadati > Pseudomonadota > Alphaproteobacteria > Rhodobacterales > Roseobacteraceae > Ruegeria > Ruegeria sp. AH3. Next base: position 3,125,098 of record NZ_JBQFJL010000001.1, on the reverse strand, counting down.
GCAGCGAAGCCGCGCTGACAGCGGAACGCGAGTGGCGGCCCGCCTCTCCCAACGCCTCGACCAGGAAATCAGAGGCGCCGTTGATGACCTGCGGCTGCGCGGTGAAATCGGCGGTGGAGTTCACAAAACCGGTCAGCTTGATCACACGCACCAGCTTGTCGATATCACCGCCGCAGGCCGCCTTGACCTGAGCCAGCAGGTTGATGGCGCAGACCTTGGCGGCAGCTGCGCCTGCTTCGACATCCATATCATCGCCCAGCTTGCCGGTGATCAGACCCTCATTTTTCGAGATCTGACCCGAGATATAGACAATGTTGCCGATCCGCACGAAAGGCACGTAATTGGCTGCCGGGGCGGGTGCGTCAGGCAGGGTGATGCCAAGGCTGTCCAGTTTTGCTGCGATGCTCATGAATTGGGTCTCCAAGATTTTGACTCGGGCGGACGCTAACCGGGAAACGCATCTTCGGAAAGCGGGAAAGCGGCTTTTTTCCGATTGCCCGCGATCTGGGCACCTCTCCACTTATTCAGGATGTGTTGATATCGTGTCACTTTACCCCGACCTATCGGCTGGGGTAAACGCGAGTTGTTGTTTCAAATTCCCTGCGAAAGGTCTATGTGAGACCAATTGCACCACCGAGACCGCAAAGGCCGTATTGATTGAAGGCCCGGCAGCACCACCGGGCAATTTTTGGAGTAACGAAGACCGTGCCGAGCCCTATTCGCCTGAAGCACCTGATCATTCTGGCCGTCCTGACGGCTTTGTCCGCCTGCGCATCGCAGCCACAGGACGCCGCCGCCCGGGGTGAGATTTTCGACCCTTACGAAAACGCCAACCGCGGCATTCACAAGTTCAACCTGGGCGTGGACCGGTTCCTGTTTCGCCCGGCCTCGAAAGGGTATGTGAAGATCGTGCCCGACCCGATGGTCACAAGCTTCAGCACCTTTGCCGAGAATATTTCCCTTCCGGGTCAAGCAGTTGACTATCTTCTGCAGGGCAACCCCAAACAGATGGGCAACGCTTTGCTGCGATTTGTGATCAACATGACCGTGGGCGGATTTGGCCTGTCGGCCCCGGCGGATGAGCTGAACCTGCCACCCGTCGATACCGATTTCGGCGAGACGCTGCATGTCTGGGGCTTCGGCGAGGGTGCCTATGTCGAACTGCCCTTCTACGGCCCGTCTACCACCCGCGATGCGGTGGGTGTGATTGTGAATCTGTTCTCGAACCCGATCAATTTCAGCCCCACCCGCCCGGCGGACAATCTGGGCGTCTATGCCGAGGTCGTGCGGCGCATGGGGGATCGTGGACGTTTCTCGGATACGGTCGACTCGATTCTCTATGAAAGTGCAGACAGTTACGCGCAGGCCCGCACAATCTATCTTCAAAATCGTCGTTTTGAACTGGCACGAGACGATGAGGACGCCTATCTCGGGCTGTATGACGATCCCTATGCAAACACCGGGACCGACCCTGTCAGGGACCCCTTCCTAGACCCCTACGAGGACCCCTATGCCGAATAATCTGATGAACCGACGCCAGTTTGTCGCCACTGCCCTGACCGGGCTGACGGTGATGACCCTGCCCCTGCCCGCCTTTGCGCTGACCGAAGCGGGCGCCACACAACTGGTCAATTCGGTGGTCGCCGACATCAACCGGGTGATCGCCTCGGGCAAATCCGAAAACGCCATGTTGCGCGATTTCGAGAAGATCTTTGTTCAGTATGGCGATGTGCCAATCATGGCGCGCTATGCGCTGGGTGTCGAAGCCCGCAGCGCCTCGCCCGCCCAGCTGCGCCAGTTCACCCGCGCGTTTCAGGGCTATATCTCGCGCAAATACGGCCGCCGGTTCCGCGAATTCATCGGCGGAGAGGTCACCGTTCGCAACGCCCGCAAGATCAAGGCAGGCTACGAGGTGCGCACCTCGGTCAAGCTGCGCGGCTCTTCTCCGTTTGAGGTAACCTTCCTGGTGTCGGACAAGTCCGGCAGCGGCAAGTTCTTCAACATGTTCATCGAAGGCGTGAACCTGCTACTGACCGAACGCACCGAGATCGGAGCCATGTTGGACGCGCGCGGCGGTGATTTGAATCGTCTGATCAAGGATTTGAACAAGACCAGCTGATAAGCGTAGCTATTCTGCGCAGGCCGCCGCCCGACCCGTTCGTGCGGCGGCTTTCATGTTCAGGCAGCGGGCTTGCGCGCGATCTGGCTGACATAGGACATGTAGCCGAAAAAACGGCTCGCATCGACGCGCGCCTTTGCTTCGGACTTCAACGCCTGCGCTGTTTCAGGTTGTAGCAACCCGGTTTCCGCCATGCGGTCTGCGCCGCGGTCAATGACCGTCAGAAAATATGTCGCTTCGCCTTCCGCCACATAGCCATGCCCTCGGCGGCGGCCCAGTTCAAACCCGGCTTGCGTCAGCAACCCACCGATCTGGCGCATGATCCAAAGACTGGTCACGTTCTGATTGATCATGAAGCGGACAAGCTGATCCAGCGGATCATAATCGGCGATCTGGGCAGTTGCAGTGTCATAATCCCCATCGCAAATCGCAAATATGCCGCCGGGCTTCAAAATGCGAAATGCTTCCGAAATGACATCCTCGGGGCCAGGCACGTGGCACAGCAAAGTGTGCGCCAGAACAAGGTCTACTGAATTGTCCTCAAGGCCAGTTGCTTTGGCGTCGCCAGTTTCAAAAACAAGGCGGCTTTCGCTGGAAAAGCTGTTCCGCGCACGCTCCACCATAACCGGCGAAGGTTCGAGCCCAAGCGCGCGCTCAACTCCCGGCACCAACAGCAGTTCATGCGTGACGTGGCCAGTTCCGGAGCCCAGCTCGACCGCAAAACCGCCAGCTGGGACACACAGATCGCTCAGATAAGTGCCTCTGATCTCTTTTTGCGCAGGTTCGAGACACCGGGCCTCCATCGCCTCGGCGATACGTTCCTGAACAGAGATATCTTGCGCTGCCAGATCGGAATAGGGGTCGGACATTGTGCGCCTCCCTTGGTGAGCGCACACCCTAGCATGATCCCTCTCTTACAGCCAGAATCTGTCATTCAGGCGTGGCCCGCAGCAATCACGCTGCGGACCTGCCCGTTCTCAGTTCAATCGCTCGCCCGTTTCTTTGGCGAAGTACGAAACCTTGCTCATGTCGAACGCGAGGTTCAGCATATGCCCGGCCTGAGCGCTGGTTTCGGCGTGCAGGCGCGCGGTGACCTGTTTGCCTCCCAGCTCCGAGACCACATAGGTATCCGCACCCGCAGGTTCGACCATATCGACCATGCAGGCCGCCTCTTGCACGCCCGCCCCGGCGCGGAAGCCGGCCTCAGCGATGTCCTCAGGACGCAGGCCGAGGATGACGTCTTGCGGCAGGGACAGTTCGCGCGCGTCGTTGAGCACCAGTGTCTCACCCGATGGGCACGCAATGGCGATTTGCGTCCCCGCGCCGGTATTCGATGCTTGCGCCGGGATCAGGTTCATCGCGGGCGAGCCCATGAAATCGGCCACAAACAGGTTGGCCGGGTTGTTGTAGATCTCGGCCGGGGTGCCGATCTGCTGCACGACACCGCCTTTCAGAACCACAATCTTGGTCGCCAGTGTCATCGCCTCGATCTGGTCGTGGGTGACGTAAACGATGGAGGCATCCAGCGTCTGGTGCAGTTTCTTGATCTCGGTCCGCATCTCGACCCGCAGCTTGGCGTCGAGGTTCGAAAGCGGCTCATCGAACAGGAACAGCTTGGGGTCACGCACCAGCGCCCGGCCCATGGCCACCCGCTGACGCTGCCCGCCCGAAAGCTGGCTGGGGCGGCGGTTGAGCAGCGGCTCGATCTGCAGCAGCGAGGCAACCTCTTTGAGCTTGGCCTCCTGCGTGGCCTGATCGACCCCGCGCACCTTCATACCGAAGGTGATGTTCTTGGCCACGGTCATCGTCGGGTAGAGCGCATAGGACTGGAACACCATCGCAATGTCGCGGTCCTTGGGGCTGACATGGGTCATGTCGTTGCCGCCGATGGAGAGCGTCCCGCCGGTGATCTCCTCCAGCCCTGCGATACAGTTCAGCAGGGTGGATTTACCGCAGCCCGAGGGGCCGACCAGCACCAGGAAATCGCCCGGATCGATCGAGATGTTGATGTCCTTCAGAATCTCGGTCGCGCCGTAGTTCTTGTAGAGTTTGTTGATATCAAGGATGGGAGCCATGGGTCTTATCCCTTCACTGAGCCAGCAGTCAGGCCGCGGATGAAATACTTACCGGCTACGACATAGACGAGCAGCGTCGGCAGCCCCGCGATGATCGCGGCAGCCATGTCGACGTTGTACTCTTTGACGCCGGTGGTGGAGTTTACGATATTGTTGAGCGCCACGGTCACGGGCTGTGTGCCCGCCTGGCTGAACGACACGCCGAACAGGAAGTCATTCCAGATCTGCGTGAACTGCCAGATCACGGTCACCACGATGATCGGCAGCGACAGAGGCAGGAAGATCGACCAGAAAATCCGCAGGAAGCCTGCGCCATCAACCCGGGCGGCCTTGGTCAGCTCAGCCGGAATGGTGACATAGTAGTTGCGGAAGAACAGCGTGGTGAAACCCAGCCCGTAGATCACGTGGACAAAGATCAGGCCCGGAATGGTCCCGGCGATCCCCATCATGCCCAGCAGGCGCGCCATCGGCAGCAGGACCACCTGGAACGGGATGAAGCAGCCGAACAGCATCAGCGAGAAGATGATATTGGCCCCTTTGAACCGCCACTGCGCCACGACATAACCATTCAGCGCGCCCAGCAGGGTCGAGATCGCCACCGCAGGCACCGCGATCAGGACCGAGTTCCAGAAATAGGGCCGCAAGCCCTCACACTGGATACCGGTACAAGCGCCAGACCAGGCGGTCTTCCAGGCATCAAAGCTGACCTCGCGAGGCAGTGAGATCAGGCTGCCGGTGCGGATTTCCTCAAGACTTTTCAACGATGTGGTCAACATCACGAACAGCGGCATCAGGTAATACAGCGCGAACAGGCCCAGCAGGACATAAAGCAACCAACGCAGGGCAATCTTACCAGTGGCGCTTTGGGTGCGGGTTTCGGTTTGGGGCATCGACAGATCAGTCATTTTTCGCCCTCAGCTCTGAGTAAAGATAGGGAACCACGATGGCAAAGACGACCAGCATCATGATCATCGCGGACGACGCCGCCTGACCGATATCGCCGCGCGAAAACGCCATGGCGTACATGTAGGTGGCGGGCAGGTCAGTTGCGTAGCCGGGACCGCCGCCGGTCAGGGCGATGACAAGGTCGAAGCTTTTGATCGCGAGGTGCGCCAGCACGATGAAGGCGGACAGGAAGATTGGGGCCATCGAGGGGATGATGATCGCCGTATAGATGCGCCATGTGGGGATACCATCGACCTGCGCGGCCTTGATAATCTCACCATCCACCGACCGAAGGCCAGCGAGGAAAAGCGCCATCACGAAGCCCGAGCTTTGCCAGATCGCGGCCATCACGATGGTGTAGATGGCGTAATTGGGGTTCACCAGCCAGTCGAACTCGAAGTTTGTAAAGCCCCAGCCCTGCACCATGGATTCAATGCCCAGACCCGGATTCAGGATCCACTTCCACGCGGTGCCGGTGACGATCATCGACAGCGCCATGGGGTAGAGGTAGATCGTGCGGATCGCCCCTTCGACGCGAATCTTTTGATCCAGCAAGATGGCCAGCAGCAGACCCAGCACCATCGCGATCACGATGAACAACGCGCCAAAGATATACAGATTGTTGATTGCCGTATCCCAGCGCGGGGACTCGAACAGGCGTTCGTATTGGATGAAGCCCTTGATCTCGTATTTCGGCAGTAGTTTCGATCGGGTTAGCGACACCCATGCGGTCCATCCGATAAAGCCGTAGACAAAGATCAACACGGCGATGAACGACGGTGCCAGCACCACCTTGGGCAGGTGGTTTTCCAGCCATTCGGACATTTTTTCCTCCGGGGAAAGGTGCTCTGCCCCTCACTATAGGGGGCAGAGCGATTTGGATCAGTAGCTGTTGGCCACTGCGGCCGCCAGTTGCTGAACCGCGTCAGCCGACGACATATCCGAGTTGAAATGCGCGGTCACAACATCCGTAATCGCACCGGACTGCGACCCGCGCAGCGCCATGCCATGGGCATAGGACGGCAGCAGCGAACCCGCGTCCGAGGTCGAACCCATATCTTCGGCCGACAGGTTGGCGCAGATGTCGAAGTCATCCAGCGCCACGTCGGTGCGTGCGGGGATCGAGCCCTTGTTCAGGTTGAACACTTTCTGGAAGTTCGGCGCAACGATCAGCTTGGCCAGCAGGTCCTGACCGGCTTTCTTGTCGTCTCCGTCCACGTCGAACATGGCAAAACTGTCAACGTTATACAGATAGCCGTCACCGGGGGTCGAGGCACACAGGAAGTCCTCACCCGGCTTCTTGCCAGCCGCCAGGAATTCACCCTTGGCCCAGTCACCCATGATCTGGAACGCCGCTTCGCCGTTCATGACCATGGCGGTTGCAAGGTTCCAGTCGCGGCCCGAGAAGTTTTCGTCCACATATCCGCGCATGGTGCGCATCTGGTCAAAGACCTGAACCATGGTGTCCGAGGTCAGCGCGTCGGGGTCCAGATCAACCAGTGCTTTCTGGAAGAACTCAGGCCCACCAATGCCCAGAACCACGGTTTCGAACACGGTCGCGTCCTGCCATGCCTGACCACCATGAGCCAGCGGGATCACCCCAGCGGCCTGCAGCTTGTCAGCGGCGGCGTTGAATTCATCCCATGTGGTCGGCATTTCGATGCCATTGGCGGCCAGAACATCGGCATTGGCCCAGATCCAGTCGACGCGATGTACGTTTACCGGAGCGGCGCACCAAGTGCCTTCGCACTGCATGTGACCGGCAATCGACGCGGGCAGCACATCTGCCCAGCCCTCGGCCTCGGCCACTGACGAGATGTCGGCCAGAACGCCCTCTTCATACCATTCCTGAATGGCAGGGCCTTTCAGCTGAACAGCGGTCGGCGCGTTACCGGCCAGAACCCGTGCGCGTAGCGCGGTCATCGCTGCATCACCGCCGCCGCCAGCAACCGGCATATCGGTCCATGTCCCGCCGTTCGAGGCGAACTCTTCCTGCAATACGGCGACCGACTTGGCCTCGCCACCCGACGTCCACCAATGCAGAACTTCGGCCTGCGGCTCGGCCACAACGGACGACGCGGCCGCAACGGCCAGTGTCGAAACGGTGGCAAATGCAAAACGTTTCATTTTGTGTCTCCTCCCTAGAGAACTTTGTAACTGCGAAAAGCAGCGATGCTCGATATAGCGCTAACGGATTGGAACCTGGCAACGCGGAATCCGTGCTAAAACTCTGCCATGATCCAGATTTTCACCGCTTTTGTTACAGCGTGTTACGTTGACATTGAATCTGTTTCCGTTCGTTACAATGCATGATGTCGGAGGCACAGAAACTGGGAGGAGAAACCGCGTGAGCATTCCGCGACTTTTGGTGGTGGATGACGACCCTGAGATGCGGTCGATGATGACCCAGTTCCTGCAACAGAACGGGTTCATCGCCCTGCCCGCCAGTTCGGAAAACGAAATCCGGTCGCATCTGGCTGCGGGCCGGATCGATCTGATCCTGCTGGATGTGATGCTGGGGGATGAGAACGGAGTCGAAATCTGCGCCCGCCTGAGGGCTGAGCAGGATGTGCCGATCATTCTGGTTTCAGCCCTGTCAGCTGATCATCAGCGGATGGCGGGGTATGAGGTCGGAGCCGATGATTATATCGCCAAACCGTTCAACCCGCAGCTGCTGCTGGCCCGCGTCCGCGCGGTGATGCAGCGCGCCCGGCGTACTCCGTCACTGGTGTATCGCCGTCGGACCAAAAGTTTTCGGTTCAACGGCTGGCTTTATGATGGAAAACGGGACGAGGTGCATTCGCCCGAAGGGTTTCAGGTCGCGCTATCGCAACGGGAATCCGCACTTTTGAAGGTGCTATTGGCCAACCCGCATATCCCCCTGACCCGCGATGAGATCGCCGCCGCGCTGGATGTCACAGGCGAAACAGACAAGCCCGAGGCGCAAGGCCGCGCCATCGATATGCTGGTCGGACGGTTACGCTCGAAGATCGAGGCGAACCCGAAGGATCCGCAGATGCTGCGAACCGAACGGGGCGTTGGGTATGTTTTTGTCGCCGAAGTTTTGGTGGATGAAAGCGCATGACCCTGCGCCTGCGCAGTCTCGGTTGGATTTGGACCTTGTCGGCTTTTGCCGCCGGGCTGATCTCGGCGGGGCTGTGGTTTGCGTCTGCCCAGGCCTGGAACCGCTACTTGACCCAATCCTTTGTGGCAGGGTTCGCCGTTTACGAAGAGCTTCGCACGGGTGTGGCCCCGCCCCCCGGGCTGAAGATCACACCGCTGGACGTTGAAGAGGCCGAACTGGCCGAACGTGGCGAATTTCAGCAACTGCCCGCTGCCGCTGGCCGCCGCTTTATCACCAATCTGTCCATCCTGACCGACAGCTCCGCCCCGCTGAGCGGGCGCGAACTGACGCTGGCGGTGATGTCGGATCGGCTGATCTATCCGGTGTCGGATATCGTCTCGGGCAGCGATCAGACAGGGCCAGAAAAGATGGGCAACCTGACCCGCCTGTTGGCCACTTACTGCAGCGAACCCATACTCATTGCCCAGTTTGGACGGGGACCGTGGCAGCAGGTCGACGGAACCGAGATCTGGGGCTGCGGGGCAGCGCCCACAGATCTGCGGCTGCCTGCCATTCTGTTTGGTATCGTGGCGCTTGGGGTGCTGCTGACCTCGGTCGGGAACGTCTCGGACAGTTTCATGCGTTTTGCCCAGGCCCTGCGCGACCGGAAACGCCGTGGGGGGCCGCAGAGCTATGATGCGGATGGGCCGGATGAACTGCGTGATATCGTTGCCGCGGTAAACGATCATCTCGACGCCGAGCGCGCGCAGCTTGAAAAGCGCGCCATTGTGCTGTCGGGTGTAAGTCACGATCTGGGCACACCCGCCACACGCGTGCGCCTGCGCGCGGCGCTGATCCCGGATGTGGAACTGCGCGAAAAGCTCGAAGCCGACGTGGATCAAATGACGGGAATGATCGAAAGTGTTCTGACCTATACGCGGTCCGAGTTGAGCGTCGAAGAGCCACGCCAGCTCTCTCTGACTTCGCTGGTTGAGGCTTTGGTGGCCGATTATCAGGACATGAACCTGCCGGTCACGCTCAAAACCGTTGATCCGGTCGCGCTGGAAGGGGCACCATCTGTGTTCATGTCGCGCCGGGGCTTTGGTTCCTTGCCTGAGACACGGCGGATTCTGGTGACGGGGCGGCCGATCTCACTGAAACGAGCACTGACCAATCTGATCGACAACGCCTTGAAATACGGACGTCGTGCCGAGGTTACGCTGGAAACCGACGCACAAACCGCCACGATCATCGTCGAAGACAAAGGAGCCGATTTGTCCGTCGCCGATATCGAAGCGCTGTTGGCCCCCTTCCAACGCGGCTCGAACACGGGGTCATCGGACGGGTTCGGGCTGGGCCTGACCATTGCCAGCACCGTGGCCGAACAGCATGGAGGCACGCTCAGCTTTGAAGCCGGGGATCACGGGCTGCGCGCGCGACTTCAGATCACCCGACACTGACATCAAGGCACATAACTACGCACCAGAGCACTGGCGATCAGGGCCCAGCCATCTGCAATCACAAAAAAAGCCAGTTTGAATGGGAGTGAAACCGTCGCGGGGGGCACCATCATCATCCCCATCGACATCAGAACCGCCGCAACCACCAGATCAATGATCAGGAAGGGCAGGAAAATCAGAAATCCGATCTGAAATGCCCTCGCGATCTCCGACAGCATGAATGAAGGCATCAGAACCGAGAGCGGCGCTTCAGGTGACAATTGCATGGCGGCACCTTCGGGACGCAAAGCGGCCATGGCCTGAAACGTCTCTGCATCAAGGCGCGCTGCCATGAAACTGCGAAACGGGATCAACGCACGCTCAAGCGCCAGTTCGATATCCATCGTTTCGTTCACCATCGGCTGGATTCCGGTGGTCCAGGCTTCGGTGAAAACCGGTTCCATGATGAAATAGGTCAAAAACAATGCAAGGCTGACGATCAGCATATTGGGCGGCGATTGCTGCAACCCGATCCCCTGCCGCAGGATCGCCAGCACCGTGATCAGAAACGGAAAACAGGTGATCATGATCGCGAGTCCCGGCGCGAGGCTCAGCACCGTGATCAACAGGATAAGCTGGACGGTTCGAGCAGAAATCGACCCGCCCTCCCCCAGTGACAGGGAAAGTTCCTGCGCACCGGCCACCGTAGGCAAAAGCAGGACCACCAGCCAGATGGACAGGCGCATTACCCGATCCCGTTCTGCAGATCCGAAATCTCAGTCAATCGGACAGCCAATTGCCCGGCCTGTTCGCCCTCCATCTCCTCCAGCAGCCCGCGCGCGACCAATTGGTCCCCGACATAGAGATCCACCGGATCTTCGATCCGTTTATCAAGCGTCAGCACTGCATTTTCACCCATATTCAGCAAATCCCGGATCAACGGACGCGCGCGACCGACCGAGACTGTCACTTCGATCGGCACCGCCTCGAACGGGTTGGCTTTTTCGGTTTTTGCGGGGTGGGGATCACTCATTTGACAAAGCCTCTTTTGCTTCAAACAGATATGCATCGAACGCCTCGGCAATGGCCTCAAGCATGGCGCTGCAGTCTAGCTGCTGCCGGGCGATGCCCACTTGCAGATAGGCCTGGCCGGGTTCCAGAGCGGGGTCTTCGATAACTTGCGGTGCTGGGGTCAGATCCTGTGGCAATGCCGCTTCGATCTGGGCCAAGGTTCCGTCGGGCACGCGCAGCAGTATCGGCTGCCCGATCTGCTCCCGCGCCATTCCGGACAGTTGTTCGGCAAGGCGCGGAGCGAAACCCTGCTTGATCGTCTCGGGCAAAACGGTTTCGACAAGGCTTTGAAACATCGGCTCCAGTGAAAGCGTCATGCGTGTCAGCGCCTCGTGATAGGTGAAGGACAGATCAGACAGGGTGGAGGCCAGATCGGCACTCAACTGATCGCGACCCCGTTCCTGCGCCTGAACAGCATCTTCCCATCCCGCGCCATAGCCTTTTTCGAATGCGGCAAGCCGCTGTTCTTCGAGCGCTTCTTCATCCAGCAGATGCACCGCACCACCACCGGCTTGCAGGGTGAAATCCTCAAGAAGATGGGCAATCGACATCACACCTTCTCCTCGCTTTCCTCAAGCCAGCTGCGCAGGATCTCGACCGTTTCTTCCTGCTTGTCGCCGATCATCGCGCGCAGCCGGTCAACCGGGTCTTCAGTCGGACCGTTGGCAATGGCGGGAACACGCGATTGCACCGGATCGGCAAGAGGTGCAAATTCCTGCGTGTTTCCGTCGGCGATTTCTCCGGTGAGGTAAGATGCCGGGTCAGCCTCGGAGGTCGAAGTCGCGGGCAATAGCGCCGCCGCAGTTGCAGGTTTCGTCAGGATAGGCCGGATGACGAACAGACCTAGGACAAGCGAAACCAACGCCAGAACCGCCATCTGGATCAGCGACATCGCGTCCAGATGGATCTTCTGCCAGACTGAAGCCGACACCAGCGTGCCTTGCGGTTCAACAACCGGCAAATCGAGCGATTTCAACGTAATCACATCGCCGCGTTCGGGATCGAAACCCACGGCCGAGGCCACCAGTTCCTCCAGCGCGTCCAGTTCGGCCTGCGGCATCGGCACAAATATCTCTGCGCCATCGGTGCCGACCTCGCGCGCGCCGTTGACCAGAACGGCAACGGTCAGACGTTTTATCGCTCCCGGTGCGCGATGCACCTCAAGCTCGGTCTCGGACACTTCGTAATTCACGCGCTCGCGGGTCTGGGTTGCGTTCGAATTCGATTTGTCACCGCCGCCGCCATCGCCGTCCGGCAGGTTCGACGCGACGGTCACATCTGCGGATTGGTTGCGGGCACTGTCCGAGCGTTCTTCGATATCCGTGCTGATCGCAACGCGACCTTTCGGATCAAAGCGACGCTCCCGGATCGATTCGGTTTCGGTCACCGTATCCACGCTGACCTCGACCACCGCATTGCCCGCACCCACACGGGCCTCAACCAGCCGCATGACCCGGTCGCGCAGCTCACGCGCCTTGTCATCTGCGGTATCAGCGGCAACAGCCGTTTCCTGCGCCCCGATCACGGCCCCGTTTGAATCGATCACCGTGACGTTCTCGGGCATCAGACCGCTGACTGCCGAGGCCACCAGAAACCGGATCGCCTTGGCCTGATCGCCGGTGATCTGCGCACCAGACGGCACCAGATAGACCGAGGCGGTCGGCTCGACACTGCGCTGAAACGGATTGGTCGAGCCGTTGGCAATATGTACGCGCGCCTGACTGACATGCGGGCTGCCGACGATGGTGCGGGCCAGCTCACCCTCTTTTGCACGCCAATAGGCGGCGTCGAACATCTGCGACGTGGTGCCGAACCCGCTGAGGGAATCCAGCAGCTCATAGCCGCGATTGCCGTTCGCAGGCAGGCCTTCACTGGCCAGAGTCATGCGCAGCTCATCCCGCTGCGAACCTGGTACGTAAATCGAACCGCCACGGATCTCATATGCAACGCCACGCTGATCCAGCGTGCGTATAATATCCCCCGCGGCCCCGCTTTCGAGCCCCGCATAAAGCAGGGTCATCGACGGAGCAGTCACGATCCGCGACATCGCCAGCACGCCCAGAAACACCAGCGCAACGGCGCCGGCCACGATGATTTGTTTGCGCCTGTCCAAACTTGCCCAGACAGTTCCGATCTGCTGCACGCTCACCTCCGACTCACCGACATTCTGTTCGGCTCAGCCCCTGTTTGGACGATTGCCCTTAACAATCGGTTAGTCCCTGACGGGTTATGACACTGACCGAACGGATGGATGAGGACGGAATGACCGACGCAGCTGTAGATGAGGCGGAAGCCCCTAAGAAGTCAGGGAAAAAGGGTTTGGTGCTTGGGATGATTCTGACCGTCGCGGGCGGGGCCGGAGGGTATTTCTCAACCGCGTCCGGCCTGCTGCCCATCGGTGGTGACGAGAAGGCGAAACAGGTGGAAATGAAAGACATTGACGCATCGGTGAAGGCATTGCCTGACGTTGCATTCGTCGATCTTCCACCGGTGATCGTTTCGGTCAATGCAGGCGATTCGCGGCATCTGAAATTTCACGCTCAGCTTGAGGTGAACGCAGACTACGCCGCTGACGTGGAAAAGATGCAGCCTCGAATCATGGATGTGCTGAACGGCTATCTGCGGGCGGTGGAGTTGTCCGATCTCGAGGATTCTCTGGCTCTGGTGCGCATCCGGGGCCACCTGCTGCGGCGCATCGGGATCGTCACCGGCGAAGGCCGGGTGCGGGACGTTCTGGTGATGGAATTTGTGTTGAACTAGGAGGCGAAGTTGGAGCTGATTGCCGATATTCTGTTGGTCGCAGGTGCGATTGGGGCCGGGCTGTACTGCTTTGTCCTTTCGCGGCGGCTGAGGCGTTTTACCGATCTGGAAAAAGGCGTGGGCGGTGCCGTTTCGGTGCTGTCGACACAGGCCGATGAGCTGCGGAAATCTCTGGATACAGCCCGAGAAGCATCGGATGAATCGGGCGTCGCGCTACGGGATCTGACCGAGCGGGCTGAAACCGTGGCAAAGCGACTCGAATTGATGATGGCCTCGATGCATGACGTCGCGCCGGAAAGCCCCGTGGAAGCTGAAAACCCCGCGACAGAGCCCTCGGTCGAAAGCCATGATGCGCCTGAGCAGCCTGAAGAACACGCAGAGGCGCATTCAGAGGACAGCGATCCGAAGCTCGAAGCGTTAGAGGAGCCCATCAAGAAACCGGAAGGGTTGATGTTCTTCCGGCACGCCCGTGTGCAGGATGGGGCCGGATCATGAGGCGACGCCCGGCAAAACCGGTTGATCGGCGGGGGCGTAGCGGTGTTCTAACCGTGATCTCGTTGCTGATGATTGGGTCCGCCATCATCCGTATTGGGCTGGAGGCCGGGCCTGCGCTGGCCCGCGGCAACGAACCTGCGCCAAACCCACAGGAAAAGACCACCAATACCGACCCGGACGCCGCGGATTTACAGCTAATTTTGACAGAATTGCTGCGCCGCGAGGATGAACTGAACCGGCGCGAAGCTGCCATCAAAGATCGCGAATACGCACTGAAAATCGCGGATCAGGCCATCGAAACCCGGCTGACGCTTCTGGAGGAGGCTGAAGACTCCCTTCGTGAAACGGTGACGTTTGCCGAGAAAGCCGCCGAGAATGACCTGACCCAGCTGACCGATGTGTATCAGAGCATGAAACCCAAGGATGCGGCTGCTCTGTTCGAAACCATGGACGCCGTTTTTGCCGCGGGGTTCTTGTCGCGCATGCCACCCGATGCCGCCGCGAATGTGATGGCCGGACTCAGCCCGGAAACCGCCTATACGATCAGCGTGGTCATGGCCGGTCGCAATGCACGCGCCCCGCAGGAGTAGCCCTCATGCCCACGACACCCCTTAACTTCGGAGGCCACACATGATCGGACTCATCGGAATTGTCGTCATCTTTGTCATGGTATTCGGCGGATACCTGGCCGCAGGTGGCAAAATGACCATCATTCTGAAATCCCTTCCGTTTGAGATGATGATGATCGGCGGTGCCGCAATCGGTGCATTTCTGATCAGCAATGACATGGGCGGTGTCAAACATACGGCCAAGGACATGGCCAAGGTCTTCAAAGGCCCGAAGTGGAAACCCAAAGACTATCGCGACCTGCTTTGTCTGCTGTTTTCCCTGATCCGGATCGCGCGCGCCAACCCGGTCGAGGTTGAGCAGCATATCGAAGAGCCTGAAAATTCGTCTCTGTTCTCGGCCTATCCCAAGATTCAGGCAGACAAGGAAGCCGTGGACCTGATCTGCGACACCATGCGTTCCGCCTCGATGAACTATGACGATCCGCACCAGGTTGAAGAGGTGCTCGAAAAGCGGATGGAAGCCAATTTCCATCACGCCATGCATTCCAGCCATGCGCTGCAGACGGTTGCGGATGGCCTTCCTGCGCTGGGCATCGTGGCGGCGGTTCTGGGGGTGATCAAGACGATGGGGTCGATTGATCAACCACCCGAAGTGTTGGGGAAACTGATCGGCGGTGCTCTTGTTGGCACATTTCTGGGGGTCTTTCTCGCTTACGGTCTGGTCGGGCCATTCGCTGGCAAACTCAAGGCGGTGGTCGAGGAAGACAATCACTTCTACCAGCTGATCAAGGAGGTGTTGGTTGCCAATCTGCACAACCACAATGCCGCGATGTGTATCGAGGTTGGGCGCCAGAACACACCGACCCATAATCGTCCCGGCTTTTCCGAGCTTGAGGACGCGCTGAAAGAGCTTAAGCAGGCCGCCGCATGATGCGCGTTTTGCTCCTGATGTTGCTTGTCTGGGGATCGGACGCGACAGCGCAGGCCTTGCGTGTACGCTCAGGCGAACATGATGGATATACGCGCATCGTCGTTCAGGTGCCTGCCGGAACCGGCTGGAACCTGACTCAGCACACGAATGGGGCGCGGCTGACTGTCGGGATCGATGGCGTGACTTTCGACACCCGTGCTGTTTTTGACCGTCTGTCTGCCAGCAGGTTGCAATCGCTGAGCCAAGCCAAAGCAGGTGGCCCCCTTGATCTGGAGTTCGGCTGCGAATGCGTTGCGAATGCGTTTCTACACCGCGATTCCATGGTGGTGATCGACATTTCTCCGGGGTCAAACGCAACCGCAACGCTACCCGACCTGCCATTGTCAGCGAGAGAGCGGGTCACACCGCCTGCCGAAATCCCCGCAACCGAGCTTGCGCTGCCTCTCCTGCAATTGGACCGGGGACGTTTTGAAGACCAGTTGATATCACGCATCATTCAAGGGGCCGACCGCGAGGTTGTGGACCTCAATCTGGCGGATGTCGGGCGCAGATCGTCTACCGCCTACGGGCCTTTGCGCATGGACCGCGCATTGTCATCAAATCTGAAACTACGTTCGGTTCTGGATGAGATTGAGGGGCTGGAGGCATTGGAAGTGCCACAGCTTGAACCCCGTACGGAATGTATCACCGACAGCGAACTGGGATTCGACAATTGGTCAAATGAAACGCCCTTTGCCGTGCAGGTGGCCGGGCTTCGGGTCGGGCTATTTCAGGAATTCGACCGGGTGGACGAAACACATGCGTTGAAACTGGCGCGTCTTTATACCTATCATGGATTTGGTGCCGAGGCTTTGCAGGCTCTGAATCTGTTGCCCGACAATTCGACCCAGCAAGAACAGCTTTCGGCAATTGCCTTTGTGATGGACGATCTTTCGGTACCATTGCCAAATCCTTTTGCGGGGCAGCAGCAATGCGTTGGGGGGCCAGCGTTTTGGGCCGTGATGACAGAGCGTACGCTTGATCCGGATGCCAACCTGGATGCGATTGAGCAATATTTTGGCCGCCTGCCTCGTCATCTGCGCCGACATCTGGGGGCGAAACTATCTGAAATACTGGTCAATGCAGGCGAGCTGGAAGCCTCGCGTCGGGTATTGCGATCGGTCGCGCGTGTTCTGAACGAAGCTTCGGCAGATGTGGACTTGGCCAAAGCTGAGACAGCCGCTGCTGCAGGGGAGAATATCGTCGCCGAAAAGCTGCTGTCCGATGTCGTGTCGTCCGCCGCCGCAACCGCCGAGGCGCCGCTGGCATTGGCGCGCCTGGTTGAAAAGCGGTGGGCGGATCGGGGCGCAGTCTCTCCGGCCGATCTTGATCTTGCGGCAAGTTATGCGCGGCAATTGCGGAGGTCCGATCTGGGTCCGATGATGGCCCGAGCTCACGTTCTGGCATTGGCTTTGTCGCAGGAATTCGATGCCGCGCTGAATCAAATCAGAGCCGCGCCTGACACATCAGAGTGGCAGCGCGCACAAGATCAGGTGCTGCAGCTTTTGGCGGAACGAGCGGACGACATCACCTTTCTACGACACACGGTCGGAATGCCAGATCAGACGCGAAGCGCAATCTCGGTAGACACCGCTGTTTCGCTTGCAACGCGGTTGGCCGATCTGCGCTTCGCCGCCCCCGCCTATGCACTGGCCGCCCGACCTCAGGATCGGAAGCGGCGATTTGATCGGGCGCAGCTCAGAGCGCGCGCCGCGTTGCTGCAGAACAAGCCGCGTCAAGCTTTGCTGGAAATTGCCGGGGATGAGTCAGATGAGGCGGAACAGTTGCGCGCGCGGGCAATCTCACAAACTGACGATTACGCAGAAGCTGCGCGGTTGCTCCGCGCAATTGGTGACGGAGACGCAGCGGACCGGTACGCCTGGTTGACCGGGGACCCAGATATTGGTGCGGAAACACCCTCGGCCTTCGGAGAAATCCGACAGATCAGCGCGCGATTGACACAAACGGTGGACCGGCAGCCGGACAAACCGCTGGCCGATGCTGCGGGTTTGCTGAAGGACAGCGCAACCGCGAGGGGGCGGATCGCAGAACTGCTCGAACGTGTTCAGGTACAGCGCCAAACCGGTGACGAATAGGTGCAGGCACCTAGACCGGATCTGAAGGGGTTGCCTAGCTGAATGGTCTTGAAGCCGCATGATCAGTCAGAGGGCATTGATCCTGCCTTGGCCGATATCAGGTTCGAACACGACATGGCGCACCTTGGCGAAAGGCGCCAAAGGATCGCGCCACGCAATTTTTGGGATGGTATAAATTTCTTCAGGACGAATGTCCGCGCCTTGGCCATCTAAAGATGCAAGGCGTGTTCTCAATCCGCGGCCAGTTATCCATCACCAGTTCCGATACTGGTTCATCATCTACAATCGACCCCTCGTTTGCCATTCCAGCCTCGATAAGAAGCGCCGGTAACAACCCTTGGAGCGGCAAGATCAAGCGCTGAATCGGCGGATCGCCGCCTCTGCACGCGATACGCGCGATGTCGTGAGCATCTGTGTATTGAAATGAGACGCGCTGATTCTTTGATTACTGTTGAAGCACGGAAAAACGTGCCGAATTGGTCGAAACACGACGGGACAGGTTGGTTTGGAAAGCGGTGAAAATCGCTTGAATCAGCAGAAATCTTGAAAAAGTTCCTAAAATGTTCTATATTTGTTCTGCGGAAATGTCTGACGCGGAACGGAGGTATTCGAGCTATGACCAACGCTGCCCGTCAAAGCTGGTACGACGCGCCCAGCAACGATTATCACATGCTGCCTGTCACTGACCGGCAAATGCGCTATGCCCGCGCGATTGCTGAGCAATCCGCCCTGGAGATCCCGGTTGAAGCGCAACGGGATCGGCGATCGCTGTCGAACTGGATATCAGCACATAAGCCGCATGATCCATCACCTTTTGCCAACTATCCCACCGGCAAACAGGTCGCCTTTGCCGAACGGATCTCGCGCAGCAAGCGCCGTCCGATCCCGTCAGAGTGCTTTCGCGACAAACAGATGATGTCGCGCTGGATCGATCAGAACAAATAGGGTCGCATCACTTGCCATGATTGCGCGCATAAAGCGCGACTGCTGCGGCGACGAAGAGCCCCAACAGGATGTATCCTGTCACCGCTTCGGCCACAGCCAACCCACGGCAGAGGCCGGTTGGGGACATATCCCCGTAGCCGACCGTGGTGAAGGTGACGTAGGAGAAATACAGAATATCCGCCGGTCCCTCCGCGCCGATGACGCAATTATCGTTATATCCAAACGCGCCGTACACGGCAGCGAACAGGAACGGAACGACCTGAATGAAGGACACCCCCATCAGGAACAGAAGCCGTCGGGGAGATTTCACCTGTGTCATATAGTACCACGACTGCGAGGCGATCCAGATCAGCAGACCGACGGATGCCACCGTACCGATCGTGTCGCCGGCGGTTGCCTCACTCAGACGCGACAAACCGAACCAGGCAAGAAAACTGGCCAGAACAAGCCCGAGCGCGGCCAGCAGAGTGGATTTCCATTCTTCCAGAGTTCGGGGTTCGTGGATCATTTGCGCTCCGTCAGGCTGACCTGTGCGTGATCATCCGAATTCCGGCGCGGCCTGCAAGCGTTATTCAGTCTGAGCCCAGATGCTCCGCACCGCGCGCGCGGGCCAGTTGAATCTGTTTCTGGCGCTCTCGGAACCGCATTTTGTCGGCGTCCGAGGTCTCATTGATGCATTGATGGCACGAGACGCCATGTTCGTATTCCGGACGCTTCACGTCTTCGGGCAGGATCGGACGACGGCAACCATGGCAGAGCTTGTGCGGCCCCTCGACCAACCCGTGGCCAACCGACACGCGGTTGTCAAAGACGAAACACTCCCCCTGCCAGGTGCTGTCCTCGGGCGGCATTTCTTCCAGATAACGCAGGATGCCACCTTTCAGGTGGTAGACATCCTCGACGCCCTGACCCAGCAGGTAATTGGTGGATTTCTCACACCGGATGCCTCCGGTACAGAACATCGCAACGCGCTTGTTGTGGAACCGATTCTTGTTCTCTTCCCACCACGCCGGGAAATCGCGGAAACTGGCAGTATTAGGGTCTATTGCACCCTCAAATGTGCCAATCGCCACCTCGTAGTCATTTCGCGTGTCAATCACCACGACATCGTCCGAACGGATCAGCTCGTTCCAGTCCTCAGGTTCAACATAGTTCCCGACGCTGGCACGTGGATCGACGTTGGGCTGGCCCATCGTCACGATCTCTTTCTTCAGACGCACCTTCATCTTGCCAAACGGCGGATGGTCTGAAGTTGCCTCCTTCCAGTCCAGATCGCTGCAACCCGGCAAAGCGCGGATATGCGCCAACACGGCGTCTATCCCGGTACGGGGGCCTGCGATGGTTCCATTGATCCCTTCCTGCGCCAGCAGCAAAGTACCTTTGACGGATTGCGCACGGCAGAGTTCCAGCAGCGCGGGACGCAACGCTTCGGGGTCCGTGAAACGGGTAAAGTGATAGAGGGCAGCGATCGTATACATGGCCGCGATCTAATGCCCCCGGCAAAAACACGCAAGAGAGCGCATTGACGACCCCCTCCCCAAACCATACCGATAGGGCAGCTAAAGGAGGCCCCCATGTCCCACGCCCTGCTCGTCATCGACGTCCAGAATGATTTCTGCCCAGGCGGTGCGTTGGCCGTGCCCGAGGGGGACCAGATCGTCGCTCCGATCAACGTGCTGATGGACGATTTCGACGCGGTGATCCTGACGCAGGACTGGCATCCGGCAAGCCATTCTTCATTCGCCAGCGCACATACGGGCAAAGCGCCTTTTGAAATGACCGAGATGCCTTATGGTCCGCAGGTTCTGTGGCCTGATCACTGTGTTCAGGGTAGCGAAGGCGCGGCATTTCATCCCGATTTGCGCACCGATGGCGATCTGATCATCCGCAAGGGCTTTCGTAGTGCCATCGACAGCTATTCGGCTTTCTTCGAAAATGACCAAACCACTCCGACCGGTTTGAAGGGCTACCTTGAAACACGCGGGATCAGCCAACTGACGCTGGTCGGGCTGGCCACGGATTTCTGCGTGCACTTCTCGGCCGTGGATGCCGCGCGTCTTGGCTTTGACGTCACGGTCCGCACCGATCTTTGCCGCGCCATCGACATGGGCGGGTCACTTGGTGCCGCAGAAGAGGCCATGCGCGCTGCGGGTGTCAAACTCGTCTAGGGTGTTGCCCCACGCTCAGCCAGATATTTCAGGATCACAAACAGGATCACGGCCAAGCCCAGCGCAAATCCGATGCGCCCTGGAACCGTACGGCGCGCGGGCGGCTCTGGCGCGGGGCGTGGCGGCTGCAATGGCCGCGGTTGCTCCTCGGGTGGTGCTGTACCCGGCTTCGCAGATCTGACGTGATGCAGAAACTGGTGGAAATCAAACTCACCACTGTATTCACCCTGCACCCCCATATTGC
Organism: Ruegeria sp. AH3; assembly: GCF_056536265.1. Taxonomy (NCBI): domain Bacteria; kingdom Pseudomonadati; phylum Pseudomonadota; class Alphaproteobacteria; order Rhodobacterales; family Roseobacteraceae; genus Ruegeria; species Ruegeria sp. AH3. The sequence goes on along the minus strand of NZ_JBQFJL010000001.1, from coordinate 3,104,138 downwards.
GAATATTCGCGAAGAGCCGTTTCAGAATCCGCTGGCGATCCATAATGTCCTCGGGTGCATAATACCCGCGCGCGGTTTCCCCATCCCGCGTGTCCAGACTGAACCCGGATTCCAGAAAAATCCTACGTATCTTCGGCGATGCGGCTCGCAAGGCGTCCGCAGTCTTCACATCCCGAAACCGCGCTCGTACTGGAGGCCGCCCTGTTACCGATGTGTGACCGTGTTCCGGATCAACTTCGTCCGGTCCAATCGCCACTATGTCAAAATCGTACTCGAGACCCATTCACTAAACTCAACCTTCTATTCCATCCCCACCCCCTCACTAAAGCGTGAAGGATACTCATAATATGCCCGCAATGTGTTTTGTCATGGGCATTGTTACCAATCCGGCGACTCTTGCCATTCGGCGCTCCGATTGATCTAACAACGGAAATCGCAGGAGGTCCCCATGGTCGACATCGCGACGCGGGTCTACAATCATAAATGGAAGATCGACCCAATTGTGCGGTCATTGATCGATACAGACTTCTACAAACTGCTGATGTGTCAGTCAGTGTTTCGCAATAAGCCCCAAACAGACGTGGTTTTTTCGCTGATCAACCGATCGAATCACGTTCCTCTGGCCCGTTTGATCGATGAAGGCGAGCTGCGCGAGCAGCTGGATCACATCCGCTCGCTCCGGCTCAGCCGGGGGGAAAGCACTTGGCTGCGGGGCAATACATTCTATGGCAAACGGCAGATGTTTCGCCCGGATTTCATGGAATGGTTCGAGAATCTGCGCCTGCCACCCTATCACCTGGAGCGTATAGGCGATCAGTATGAGCTGACCTTCGAAGGCAAGTGGCACGAGGTTATGCTGTGGGAAATCCCGGCGCTCGCCGTGCTCATGGAACTGCGCTCGCGCGCGGTTCTGAATGGCATGCGCCGGTTCGAGCTACAGGTCCTTTATGCCCGCGCCATGACACGCGTGTGGGAGAAAATCCAGCAGCTGCGTCAAATCGATGGGCTGGGCATCGCCGACTTCGGAACGCGTCGGCGGCACTCGTTCCTGTGGCAGGACTGGTGCGTGCAGGCGATGATCGAAGGGTTGGGTCCGGCCTTTACCGGCACCTCGAACTGCCTGATCGCCATGCGGCGCGAGGTCGAGGCCATAGGCACCAATGCGCATGAGCTGCCCATGGTCTATTCCGCGCTGGCCGACACTGATGATGAGCTGGCGCAGGCCCCCTATGATGTTCTCAGCGATTGGCATGAAGAGCATGATGGCAATCTGCGCATCATCCTGCCCGACACCTACGGCACACAGGGCTTTCTGGATCGCGCACCCGACTGGCTGGCGGGCTGGACCGGCATTCGCATCGACAGCGGGGATCCCGCGACGGCGGCCAATATCGCCATCAACTGGTGGAAATCACGCGGTGAGGACCCAACAAAGAAACGGATCATCTTCTCGGACGGCCTGGACGTGGACAAAATCCGTGAGCTACACGCGCAGTTCGCCGATCGCACCAATGTTTCTTTCGGCTGGGGCACACTGTTGACCAACGATTTCCGTGGATTGGTGGCGGATGACGCGTTGGCCCCATTCTCGCTGGTGTGCAAAGCGGTATCGGCCAATGGGCGCCCGACCGTGAAACTGTCGGACAACCCGGAAAAGGCCATGGGGCCGGCGGATCAGATCGAACGTTACAAACGTGTGTTTGGCGTCGGTGCCCAAGAGGCGATCGAAGTCATCGTTTAGCCGTGATAGGCGGCGACTGTTTTCAGTTGTGAAAAACCATAGAGCGCCTCGAAACCTTTTTCGCGGCCATGCCCGGATTTGCCGACGCCGCCGAACGGAAGCTCAACTCCGCCTCCGGCACCGTAGTTGTTGATGAAGACCTGCCCCGACTGCAGCCCCCTGGCCAGCCGCATCTGGCGCGCGCCGTCCCTTGTCCAGATACTTGCGACAAGACCGTATTCGGTAGAATTGGCTATGGTTAGAGCCTGTTCTTCGGTGTCAAACGGGATCAGAACCTGCACCGGGCCAAAGATCTCATCCCGAGCAAGCACATGGTCCGGAGGCACATCGGCGAAGAGCGTGGGTTGGACATAGGCTCCGGCCTCGGGTGCGCCATCAACGATCTGTCCCTGACCGGCGATGGTCAGATCCACCCCCTTATCAAGAAAGCCGCTGACAATCTGTTTCTGCCGATCCGAGATCAAGGGTCCGACACGTAAGTCCTGCATCGCGGGGCCAACAGTCAGCTGCCCATACGCCTCAGCCATGCGGGATTTGACCTGCTCATAGACACCACGCTGCACCAGAATGCGGGACGAGGCCGAACAGGTTTGGCCTGCATTCTGAATACCCGCGTTCACCAGAAACGGCAGGGCCGCATCCAGATCAGCGTCATCAAAGACCAGTTGCGGGGATTTTCCACCCAGTTCCAGCGTCACCGGCACCACGTTGCATCCGGCTGCCTGCTGCACCAATGCGCCCGTAGCGACCGACCCGGTGAAGGAGATATGGTTTACCCCTGGATGCCCGGACAATGCCGCACCAGCCTCGGCCCCCAATCCCGGCACGACGTTCAAAGCACCTGCGGTCAATCCGGCCTCAACGGCCAGATGCGCGAAGGCGAGTGCAGTCAGGCAGGCTTCTTCCGCGGGTTTCAGCACGCAGGCATTGCCCATCGCAAGCGCCGCTCCGACCGAGCGGCCAATGATCTGCATCGGATAATTCCACGGCACAATATGGCCTGTGACTCCATGCGGTTCACGCAGGGTATAGACGGTGTAGCCATCCAGATAGGGGATCGTCTCCCCCATCACCTTGTCCGCCGCCCCACCATAGAATTCGCAATAGCGTGCAAGTGCCACCGCGTCGGCGCGGGCCTGAGTGAGAGGTTTGCCGACATCCATGGCCTCCAACGCCGCCAGATCCTCGACCCGATCCAGCACCAATTGGCCGAGGCGCGTCAGGATGCGACCGCGCTCCAGCGCAGTCATACGACCCCAATCGCCCTGCATCGCGGATCGGGCTGCGGTGACCGCAGCATCGACGTCAGGGGCCGCGCCGCGCGCGATCCGACAAATCTCGCTGCAATCCGAGGGATTGATCAGGGGCAGGGTTTCACCCGAAACCGCCGGGACCCATTGCCCCCCGATCAAGCATAGCGTGGGGTCGAACCATGGCTGTTGACTCATTTTGACCTCCATTTAGTCTCTAACAAGGGCATTTACGCGACTCCCAATCCGATATCGGGCAATTGGGGTGCGGCGGCGATCAGCGTTTTGGTGTAGGCGTGCTGAGGATCCGAGAAGACCTGTTCCGTTTCGCCCTGCTCGACAATCCTGCCGGATTGCATCACCAGAACGCGGTCCGTGATGGTGCGCACGACGCTCAGGTCATGGCTGATAAACAGATAGGTCAGATCATATGCGGCACAGAGCTCGGCCAACAAATCAAGGATCTGCGCGCGTACTGAGACATCAAGGGCCGAGACCGCCTCGTCAAACAGGATCAGCTCAGGCCGGATGATCAGTGCCCGTGCAATGGCGATGCGTTGTCGCTGACCGCCTGAGAATTCGTGAATGTATTTACTGGAGTCATCGGGGCTGAGTCCCACGGCGGTCAGCATTTCGGCAATGCGATCCTGACGTTCGGTCCCAGTAGGTTGCGTGTCTAGCAGGTGAAACGGCTCGGTGATCAGACGTGCGACACGGTGCCTTGGATTGAAACTGCCATAAGGGTCCTGGAACACCACCTGCATCTTTCGACGCACGGCAAGGTTGGGTTTGTGGCCCGCGAAGACAGGCTGCCCATCCAAGTGGATATGACCGGACTGCACCTCCTCAAGGCCTAAGATCGCCCGTGTTAGGGTCGATTTTCCGCATCCGGACTCCCCAACAAGCCCTAACCGCTCCCCTCGGTTAAGAGTAAAGCTGACACTATCCACCGCGCGGTGATGGCGGGGCGTTTCGAACAGACCTTTGCGTGGCAACCGATAGTCCCGAACGACCTGAGCCACCTCAAGCAGCGGCTGAGGGCTTGCGGGTTCAGGCAGATTGACCTGATGGCCCGACGCCTCGAACAACATGCGGGTATAGGGGTGCTGCATGTTGTGCAGCAGGTGTTGGGTCGTACCGCTTTCCACCACTTCTCCGTGGCGCATGACGGTAATCTGGTCCGCCATGTCGGCCACCACGGCCAGATCATGGGTGATCATCAGCAGACCCATATCAAACTCGCGCACCAAGCCTTTCAGCAGGTCAAGGATCCGGGCCTGCGTGGTCACGTCCAGCGCGGTGGTCGGTTCATCCGCGATCAGCAGCCTAGGGCGCAGCGCGATGGCCATCGCGATGACCACACGCTGGCGTTGCCCGCCTGACAGCTCATGCGGATAGCGGCTAAGCGGGAAACGCTCGGAGGGCAGGCCCACGCGGGCCAGGACCTTTTCTGCACGGGTTCGGGCCTGGGCCGGGGGCATGGCCTTGTGAATCAAGATCGTCTCCATCACCTGATCCCCGATGGTTTTCACCGGATTGAGTGCTGTCATCGGCTCCTGAAACACCATGCCGATTGCAGCGCCGCGCAGGGCACACATCTCGGACTCGGGTCGGTTCAAGAGATCCTGCCCCTCCAGTTCCAGCTTACCCTCAGCCTCGGCCCCGTTCGGCAGCAATTGCATCACCGCCATCGCGGTCATGGACTTGCCCGAGCCGCTCTCACCCGTGACAGCCACAATCTGGCCGGGATCTATGGACAGGCTGACATCTTTCAGAATCTGCAGTCCGTGGATCGACACCGAGAGGTTATGGATACGCAGCAAACTCATGCCCGGGCCACCCTGATTCTTGGGTCCAGCCAGTCGCGCAGCCCGTCGCCCAGCAGGTTCAGACCCAGCACAGTTACGATGATCGCAAGACCCGGAATCAGAGCCAAATGCGGGGCAAAACTGACCATCGTCTGAGCATCGGCCAGCATGCGCCCCCAGCTGGGCGTGGGGGGTTGCGCGCCCAGACCGACATAGGACAACCCGGCCTCGGCCAGAATGCCAAGGCTGAATTGGATCGTGCCCTGCACGATCAGCAAGTTCGCCACGTTGGGCAGGATATGCTCAACCGATATCCGCGCGGCCCCTTTGCCCGACACGCGGGCGGCGAGGATGAATTCCCGTTCCCACAGTGACAACGCCGCGCCTCGGGTGATGCGGGCAAAAACGGGTATGTTGAAGATACCGATGGCGATGATCGCATTGATCGCGCCGGCCCCGAAGACGGCGGTGATCAGAATGGCGATGACCAGTGAGGGGAAGGCAAAGACCAAGTCGTTGCCGCGCATTATGACCTCATCCAGCCACGAGCCCTTGCGTGCCGCAGCCGTCAGACCCAAAGGCACTCCCAGCGCCATACCGATTCCGACCGCCACCAAGGCCACGGCGATCGAGGTGCGCGCGCCGACCATGATCATCGAGAACATATCGCGCCCGAAATGATCCGTGCCGAACCAATGCCGGGTGCTTGGCGTTTGCAGCTTGTCGGGGATATTCAACGCCGCGTAGTCGTAAGGCGTCCAGACAAACGATATCAGCGCCGCCAATACCACCAGCGACGACAGCGCCGCGCCAAGGATCAGATTGCGGCTCATGTCCTGCTCCTCAGCCTTGGATCCACGGCGGCATAGGCGAGGTCGACAAGGAAATTCACGGTGATCACAGCAAAGACCAGCAGCATGACCACGGATTCCACCACAATCAGATCGCGGGCTGAGATTGCCTGAAACACCAGCCGCCCGAGACCGGGCAGATAGAACACCTGCTCGATGATGATCGAGCCCGCCAGCAGGAAGGAAAACTGCAGCCCGATGATGGTCAGAACCGGGATCAGAGCATTGCGCACCCCGTGCCGCCACAGCGCCTGGCGGCGTGACAGGCCCTTGGCGCGGGCGGTGCGCATGAAATCCTCGCCCAGAATATCCAGAAGCGCCGAGCGCATGACGCGTGCAAGGATCGCCGCCTGCGGCAGGGCCAAGGCAATGGCAGGCAGGGTCAGGGAATGCAGGCCGGTCCAGACCCCGTCCTGCCATCCGGCGAACCCTCCGGCATTGAACCAGCGCAGATTGATGGCAAAGACCAGCACCAGCATCATTGCGAACCAGAAATTTGGCACGGCGATGCCCAACTGGGTCGCCCCCATCACGGCCACATCACCCGGCTTGCCGCGCCGCGCGGCGGCATAGATCCCGGCCGGAAAGGCGATCAGGGTCGAAAGCGTCAGTGCGTAAAGCGCAAGCGGCAACGACACCCAAAGACGATCCCCGATCATCTGCGACACCGGCGTGCGATAGGTGTAGGAGGTGCCGAAATCCCCAACCAGCATGCCGCCGACCCAGTTGAAATACCGCTCGACCTTTGACACGTCGAGGCCCAGTTCAGCCCGCAGCGCGGCCAGCGTATCCTCTTGCGCATTGACGCCCAGCATGAATGACGCCGGATCACCCGGCGCAATCTCGATCACAGAGAAGATGACGACCGAGGCCACGGCCAGACTCAGGATCAGGGAAAGCAGGCGTTTGAGGGCATAACGAAGCATTGGTAACAGGTTAAGTGTCTGAACCGCGCGGGCGCAACAGCTAGTTGTAGGTCTGCCGCTCCATCCGGATCAAGTCGATGGCGCAAGCTGAAAGCTGATTGGCAGGCGCACTGTCGGCCAACCATTCGAGATTGGTTTCAGTCCGGGCAAGTGCCACGCGGCGCAAGGCCATCAGGCGCGCGCGCGGGCTGTCCAGAAACTGATCTTGCGGGATGACCGATTCCAGCGGGCTGTCGATGCGGATGACTTCAAAATACCCTCCGAACAGGGCCAGAAAGGCAAAGGCACAGGCCGGAGCGTCATCACCACAACGTTCAGAGCAGAGCTGCGCGATGGGGCGTGTCGCTTCGGACGTCATCAACCAGTTTTCAACCGCCGGACGCCACGGATTCTTGGGCGACAGATCGCCGTATCCCAGCCCCAGCGCCAGCAGACCCGCCATGCCCAGAGCCGGATCGGAACCCGCATCAACCGGGTCGGGCTGAATATGACGCAGCGCGGCCAGACCATCGCCGCGCGGCTCAGGTTCTATCGACAGATAGGTCAGGTAGGGCTTGAGATCCTGCATTAGACGCGGATTCGCCAGCAGTCCGGCTCGCATCTCGGGGTCTCCATAAAGAGCAACGATGCGCGTGGGATAGTCGGTGGCCTGATGCTCTCCCAGCGCGTTCAGCCGGTCGATCAGGTCCAGGTCGGGGTTTGGGCGCTTGGCCGCCAACAGGGCCTGAGCCAGCGGATTGCCGCCCTCAGCCTCTGCCGTCAGCCAAGAGCGGCCGAATGCGTTCCAATCCTTCTGGCGGAACAATGCGCGCGATTGCGCGGGCTCCAACGACTGCCGGAAAGGCGAAGGCCCAAGATCCGCGGTCTCGATCCGACCAAGCAGCAGACGCGCATCAGCATCGCCGTCCACCGCCAGTTCGGCCAGCATGGGCAACGCCTGCGCATCGTCACCGTCGAGCCACAACGCCACGGCGCGCTCCAGTGATGTATCGGCGCGCGCTGTGGGCACAGTGATCGCCAGCATCGCAATCGCAAGCGTGGCGAAGAGGGAATTGACCATCTATGGGCCTCCTACCTCTGGGGCGGTCATTCGTCCCAACTGATCGCGGTCAGGTCGATGGCAGCGGTTGGGGCGTTCTCCCACAGGCCCTGCACACCCGCTTTGGCGATGCCCAGCTTGGCCAGTTGGAACAGGTAGCCATTGACATAATCGCTTGAGATCAACCGCTGCGCTTCGCCCAGCAGACGGGTCCGCTCGTCCGGATCAGTGGTCGCGTTCAGCGTATCCATCAGAGCCTGAAAATCGGTGCTCTCATACTGGAAGTAATAGTCAGGCCGGGCGTAGATGCCGATATCCATCGGCTCTGTATGGCTGACGATGGTGAGGCCGAATTCCTTGCCTTTAAACACGGATTCCAGCCATTGCGCCCATTCGACATTGATGATTTCGGCGGTGATGCCAACTTCAGCCAGTTGCGCGGCGATGATCTCACCCCCACGGCGGGCATAGGAGGGCGGCGGCAGGTGCAGCGTGGTTTCGAACCCATCTGGGTATCCGGCCTCGGCCAGAAGTGCCTTGGCCTTTTCCGGGTCATAGGCTGAATTGCCGGTCAGATCGACATAAGCAGGGTTATGCGGTGCGAAATGGGTGCCGATGGGCGTACCATAGCCGAACATCGCGCCATCGATGATGGCCTGCCGGTCGATCGCGTGGGCCAGAGCCTGCCGGACGAGGATATCGTCAAACGGTGCCTGCTTGTTGTTGGTGGACAGGATCGTTTCCCCTTCGGTCGAGCCGACAAGCACCTGAAAGCGCGGATCAGCCTCGAACTGAGGCAGGTTTTCGGGTGCCGGGAAATTGTCGAACACGTCCACATCCTCGGCCATCATGGCGGCAAAGGCGGCGGTCGGATCAGAGATGAACTTGAACGTGGCTGTCTCTAACGCGGGCTGATCGCCCCAATAGTTGGGGTTGCGGTTCAGTGTGATACTGTCGCCCTGCACCCAGTCGCCAAAGGTGAATGCCCCTGTCCCGACCGGGTTTGTCTTGATGTCTTCGATGCTTTCTGAGGCCACGATCACCGCATCACCCCAGGCAAGGTTGAACAGGAAATTGCCATTGGGTTCGGACAGAGTGATCTTTACGGTCAACGGATCGACAACCTCGACACTCTCGATCCCTGCAAACAGCGCCTTCTGCGCATTGGCACTGTCATCGGCGCGGGCTCGGTCCAGACTGAACTTGACGTCCTCGGCATCCATCGTGGTGCCGTCATGGAAGGTTACCCCGTCATGTAGCTTGAAGGTATAAACCGTACCGTCCTCGGAAATCTCCCAGCTTTCAGCCAGCCCGGGCACGACGGATCCGTCACCCATGAACCGGGTCAGGCCTTCAAAAATATTGGTGTAAACCACCGAATCAATCGCCTGCGCGGCAGCACTGGTCGGGTCCAGATGCGGCGGTTCCAGCTGCATCGCGATGGTGATGTCCGATTTCGCCAACGCCTGCGACGCCAGCAAAGACGCGCCCAGCGCAAGGGCCGAGGCCAAGGTCCGAACCGATTGCATTCCCATGAAATTCACTCCCCACTGTGTCAGGTTGGTCCGCCGATTGCGGATCGTTCTGAGACCAATTTCCCTTTAAACCTCAGGTCAATCAAGGAAATGTTCGCGCAACCGGGGTTTCATGGTCCCGGTCCGATCTGCTATGCCGCGCTGCAACATAAACCCTGCGAGGAGCGAGCATGAGCGCCACCGCCCGCAAGACAGCCCCGAATGCCGAGGATATCCGCGCCCGGAAAGGCACCGATCCTCTGGTTTCGCTGACCGCCTACACGACACCTATGGCGCGTCTGATGGATGCCCATTGCGATTTTGTTCTGGTGGGCGACAGCGTCGGCATGGTGTTGCACGGGCTGACTTCGACCCTTGGCGTGACGATGGAGATGATGATCTTGCATGGTCAGGCCGTTGCACGCGGGCTGGACAGGGCGATGATGGTCATCGACATGCCCTTTGCCAGTTACGAGCACGAGCCTGCACAGGCGTTTCGCAACGCCGCCAGGCTGATGTCGGAAACCGGTGCCGGGGCGGTGAAGCTGGAAGGCGGCGTGGAAATGGCCGAGACCATCCGCTTTCTGGTCAAGCGCGGTGTCCCGGTGATGGCCCATATCGGCCTGACGCCGCAATCGATCAACACCTTGGGTGGCTACAAGGTGCAGGGCCGCGATGAACAGGCTGAGGCGGTGCTGGCCGATGCCCAAGCGGTAGCCGAGGCAGGTGCGTTTTCGGTCGTGTTAGAGAAGGTTCCACAAGGTCTGGCAGACCGGATCACCCGCGAAATCCCGATCCCGACCATCGGTATCGGCGCCTCGGCCGGGTGCGACGGACAGATTCTTGTGGTTGACGACATGCTCGGCTTTTTCACTGCCTTCAAACCGAAATTCGTCAAACGCTATGCCGATCTTGGCCCGCAGGCCGAAGCTGCCATCGCCGAATATGCCGCCGAGGTCCGCGCACGCAGTTTCCCTGCAGACGAACACGTCTTTGCAGACCAAGCCCCTGCAAAAGGCAATAAATCATGACCGCGCCCATTCTTCGCAAGCTTGCGGATCTGCGCGCGCTGACCACGATGTGGCGCAATGATGGAGAGACCATCGGTGTTGTCCCGACGATGGGTGCGTTGCATCAGGGTCACCTGTCGCTGGTCGAGGCGGCAAAGGCGGGCACGGATCGGGTCATCGTTACGATCTTCGTGAATCCCAAGCAGTTCAACAATCCCGAAGATCTGGCGAACTATCCGCGCACTGAACATGAAGACGCCGAAAAGCTGTCCCCGTTTCAGGTTGATGCGATCTACGTTCCCGATCCGGATGAGATCTATCCGAAGGGCTTTGCCACCACCGTTTCGGTCGCGGGGCTGACCGATGTGATGGAAGGCGAATTCCGCCCCGGCCACTTTGACGGCGTGGCCACGGTTGTCGCCAAACTGTTCCTGCAGACACAGGCCGATCGAGCCTATTTCGGTGAAAAAGACTATCAACAGCTGATGGTCGTACGGCGCATGGCCCGCGATCTGGATATCCCCATCGAGGTGGTCGGCTGCCCGACAGTGCGTGAGGCATCAGGTCTGGCCATGTCATCGCGCAATCAAAGACTGTCGGCTGAAGGGCTGCGGGTTGCGGCCGAAAAACATCGCATCATGCACGCACTGGCCGAGGCTTTGGGAAAGGGCGTCCCTTTCGATACGCTTGCCGCACAGGCGCAAACCGATCTGCTGTCGGCGGGGTTTACGGATGTGGAATATGTGCAGTTGCGCTGCGCTGACACGCTGGAACCATTGACGCACGCCGACCGTCCCGCCCGTCTGTTCGCGGCGGCTTGGGCAGATGGGGTGCGGCTGATCGACAATCTGCCGGTCTCAAAGGCGTAATTCCACTCTGGCAGTTTTCCCGTTGTTTGCGCTAAAGTCCCGCAAAACCAAAGCGGGAGGGGCGCAGGCATGACCTATATTCTGGCAATCGATCAGGGCACGACATCATCACGAGCCATTCTGTTCGACGCGCAAATGCAGCGCGTGGGCACAGCGCAGCAGGAATTCCCACAGCACTTTCCGCAGGAAGGCTGGGTGGAACATGACCCCGAAGATATCTGGACCAGCGCCCTGAATGTTTGCCGCGAGGTGATGGAGACCACCGGCATCTCGGCCGATCAGATCGCCGGGATCGGCATCACCAATCAGCGCGAAACCACTGTGGTCTGGGACCGTGCAACCGGCAAACCCATTCACAACGCGATCGTCTGGCAGGACCGCCGCACCGCCGAGATATGTGCACGCTTCAAACAAGCGGGCTGCGAGGATGACGTGACCGCTCAAACCGGCCTGCTGCTGGATCCGTATTTCTCGGGCACCAAGGTCAAATGGATACTGGACACCGTCCCGGGTGCGCGCGATCGGGCCGAGGCCGGAGAGCTTTTGTTCGGCACTATCGACACGTTCCTGATCTGGCGTTTGACCGGGGGCAGCGTCCACGCCACAGACGCCACAAACGCCGCGCGCACCCTGCTGTTTGATATCCACAAAGGCGAATGGAGCGGCGAAATCTGCGATATGCTGGGCGTTCCTGCGACTATGCTGCCCAACGTACAGGATTGCGCGTCGGACTTCGGCTCGACCACGATGTTTGGCGGTGACATTCCCATCTTGGGCGTCGCAGGCGACCAGCAGGCTGCCACCATCGGGCAAGCCTGTTTTGAGCCGGGAATGATGAAATCTACCTACGGCACAGGCTGTTTCGCGCTGCTCAATACCGGTACGCAGCCAGTGATGTCCCAAAACCGCCTGCTGACAACGATCGCCTATCAGTTGGACGGGCAGAAAACCTATGCGCTCGAAGGTTCGATCTTTATTGCAGGGGCTGCTGTGCAATGGCTTCGCGACGCGCTTCAGATTCTGGAGGCAGCACCCCAAAGCGGCGATCTGGCCGCGCAGGCCGACCCGAACCAGCACGTGGTGCTTGTGCCGGCCTTCACCGGGCTCGGCGCGCCTTATTGGAAGCCCGATTGCCGCGGTGCCATGTTTGGCCTGACCCGCAACTCGGGTCGCGCGGAATTTGCCCGCGCGACGCTGGAGAGCATCGCTTTCCAGACCCGCGACCTGTGGCACGCCATGCAGGGCGACTGGGGCAGCGAGGCCGATGTCATCCTGCGCGTCGACGGCGGCATGAGCGCCTCAGACTGGACCATGCAGGGCCTGTCAAACATCCTCGGCGCACCGGTGGATCGCCCGGTGATGCAGGAAACCACCGCTTTGGGGGCCGCGTGGCTGGCCGGGATGAAGGCTGGCGTTTACCCGGATCAGGCCGGGTTTGCCACCACATGGGATCTGGACCGCCGGTTTGAACCGAAAATGTCCGAAGCGGATCGCGATGCGGCCTATGCACGCTGGCAGCGGGCCGTTCAGGCGACCATGGCGTTCTAGCTGTGGTCTTTCATCAGGCGCTGCTTCTGACGTGACCAATCCCGCTTGGCCTGCGTTTCGCGCTTGTCGTGCAGCTTCTTACCCTTGGCGATACCGATCTTCAGCTTCGCCCGGCCCTTGTGATTGAAATACAGAACCAGCGGCACCAGTGTCATGCCCTTGCGCTGAGTCGCGTTCCACAGGTTCGACAGTTCCTTGCGTGACACCAGCAGCTTGCGGCGGCGACGCTCTTCATGCTTGAAGACCTTCGCCTGCTCATAGGGTGCGATATAGCTGTTGATCAGCCAGAGTTCCCCATCATCGACCGAGGCGTAGCTCTCGGCGATGTTCGACCCGCCTGCGCGCAGGGATTTGACCTCGGACCCTTCCAGCACAATACCGCACTCGATATCGTCCTCGATCGCGTAATCGAAGCGGGCACGCCGGTTCTCGGCGATGACTTTGTAATTCGGGTCTGTCTTCTGCTTGGCCATGACGCGTTGATGTATGCCGCTTGCGCGCGCCTTGCAAGGCAGGCTTACGAAGTGGCCGAGATTATTAGATCGGGTCCAAAGATCGTGTCTGCATGATTGTGCAGGTAAATCTTCAGCCATGGCGTAAAGCGGGTCGGGTGGCGCTGCACTTCGGCCAGAAGATCGTGATAGTCGATCCAGCGCAGATCCATTACTTCGCTGGGATTAGGCTCGATCTTCAACGGTCCGCGCACATGGGCCAGAAAGACATCGACCACCTCGTTCTCGACCAGCCCGTTGCCCACATCCGCGTGATATTCAAGCCGGTGCCGGTATTCGGGATAAAGCCCGGTGATGCCCAGCTCTTCCTGCAGGCGACGCACGGCACACGCCGAAGCTGTTTCGTTCCAGTCCGGATGGGTGCAGCACGTGTTCGCCCACAGACCCGGCGTATGGTATTTTTCCAGCGCCCGGCGCTGCAGCAAAATCTCGGTTCCACGGACGGCAAAGACTGACACAGCCTTGTGCTTGAGGCCTTTTTCATGCGCTTCAAGCTTGTCGACGGGAGTCAGTTCACCCTCAACCCAGGCCGGGATCATGATACCCATCTGTCGTCTCCTGTTGTCGCAACACCGGCGCGAAACACATCACCGGCATCCGTTCAAGGTGGCGCTGAACAGGCATTTGTTCAATCGCACGAAAGGCCGCAGGGGCTGCGGCCTTTTGTACGTCTCATGGGTTGTGAAAGGCGGATTATTCGCCGGATACGCTCACGATATAGGCGTAAACATCTTCGGCGCCCTTCTTCAGCTTGAAGGTCATCTTCGATTTGGCCGAGGTTTCGCCCAGATAGTCCTTCAGAAACGCTTTAGGATCCTGGGCGTAGGAGACAAAAGTCTCTTCATCCCAAACCAGCCCGTTTTCACCAGCGGCAACGATGCTGTCACCGTATTTGAACCCTTCGACGGTCCCCGCGGTACGGCCCGCGATCCCGTAGAGGTTCGGGCCGGTCTTGCCGCCCTTGACGATCACTTCACCTGCAGGGTCAGCGATCTGATGGCAAGACTTGCATTTGTTAAAGGTCTTCTTACCAGCTTCGGCGTCGCCTTCCGCATAAACGGGAAGGGCCAGCAGGCCGGCAATTGCGGTGGCAAGGATACGATTCATAGCTTTTGCTCCGATACAAATTGGCTGCACCGAATGGACCGCTGGCACAGCAGAGAGTCAACGCGCAGATTGCCGCGCGAGGGCACCCTGTCACAAGGCGTTACCGGTCGTCCTTAACCGAAGTCATGTAATTGTGACCAACAGGGCAACAGATCGCCTGGGCGGGGTGTGGCCAGATAGATTGCACGCGCAATCGCTCGCGCAAGGCATATCGAAGCCGCGTGACCAATCAACGCCATGGCCTCGGGCGCGACGGCGTGAGTGCCCGTGCTGAGGCCAAATACCAGATCTCCGTCCCCTGGCGTATGGGCGGGGACAATCGCGCGTGAGATGCCATCATGGGCCGCAACCGCCAGCCGTTGACATTGCGGCTTGGTCAGGGCCGCATCCGTTGCGACAATGGCTATCGTGGTATTTGCGTCGTCCGGTGGGGCCGGATGCATCGCCTGTGCCTTACGGCTGACATGGCTGCGCCCGAGACCCGAGGCCGGATCTGGCCCGAGGCCGCCGAACTCGGCATCGATTTCGAACGGAGCAGCCCAGAAATGACGGTCACCCGACGTTGTCACACTGCCGAGAGGGTTTGCCGCGACCAATGCGCCAACGGTTACGCCCCCCTCAAGCATCAGCGATGCCGAACCCAGCCCGCCCTTGTGCATCGCCGCCAATGCGCCGGTTCCAGCCCCGACTGACCCCAATTCAAATTTCGGTGAGGCGGCCAGATAAGCGGCTTTGCCAAGCGCGCGATAGGGGTTTTCGGTCCAGTCCTTGTCTCCGCCATTCAGCAGGTCGAACAGAATCGCCCCGGGCACAATCGGCACGACAGCCGGACCCACCTGAAATCCGCGCTTTTCGGCATGGAGGGCGTCAGATACGCCCGAACAGGCATCGAGCCCGAAGGCCGAACCTCCGGACAACGCGATCGCGTCCACATGTTGAACCGATTTGTCGGGTGCCAAGAGGTCCGTTTCGCGCGTGCCGGGCGCGCCCCCCATGACATGCACCGAAGCGACGAAAGGATGCTCCGCCGTCAGCACGGTTGTACCCGATTTCAGCGCCTCATCCTGCGCGTTGCCGACCTTCAGGCCAGGGATATCGGTGATCAGGTTGCTGGGTCCGGGGGTCATTTGGATCTCGGATGTTGTGCTGGGAAGCACGCTGGCGCGCGCCGCCTCCGGCGGAGATATTTTTGGCCAGATGAAGAATAGATCAGATACATCGTCCTCCGTCCACTTCGAGGGCCGCTCCGGTGATCATGCTGGCTTCGTCCGAACAGAGAAAGCAGGCGGCGTTGGCCATGTCTTCTGGGGTCGAGAAGCGGCCCAGCGGAATCGTCGACAGGAACTTGGCGCGGATTTCGGGCGTGTCTTCGCCCATGAAGGATTTCAGCAGAGGGGTTTCTCCGGCAACCGGGCAGATGGCATTGACGCGGACGCCGGAGGGGGCCAATTCCACCGCCATGGTTTTGGTTGCGGTGATCATCCAACCTTTGGAGGCGTTGTACCAGTTCAGGTTGGGACGCGGCGATAAGCCAGCCGTTGAGGCCACGTTCAGGATCGCACCGGTGCCCCGCGCTTTCATCTGCGGGACAAAGGCGCGAGCGGTCAGGTAAACCGATTTCATATTCACATTGAAGATGCGGTCAAAGTCGGCTTCTTCGACCTCTTCAAGTGGGGTGGGCAGATGAGTCACGCCTGCGTTGTTGACCAGAATGTCGAGATGCCCAAAGGAGGCAGCGACCGCATCCGCCATCGCTTGCACCGACTTCGCCTCGGCCACATCCACCTGCTGCGCGATGGCACCCGGCCCGTGCTGCTTTGCCTGAACCTCGGCCGCGTCGCCATTGATATCGGCGATCATGACCCGCGCCCCTTCGGTCAGGAATTTCTGCACGATACCGGCACCAAAGCCGGATGCGCCGCCGGTGACGATTGCGGTTTTTCCCTCTAACCTCATGATCTTGCTCTCCCTTGTCGGGTCAGACTAGCAAGGCCGCGCGAAGTTACCAGATTAATCTTCCGAGATCTTGCCCCGCAGCGCCTTCACGTCCGATCGCGCCTTTTTTGCCGCCAGCCGTCGCTTGACCGAGCCGTAGGTGGGTTTGGTAGCAATCCGGCGCTTGGGTTTGAGCAATGCGCGGGTGATGAGTTCAGCCAGCCTCGCACGGGCGATTTCGCGGTTGCGGGCCTGCGAGCGGGTCTCTTCGCATTGAATGATGATTACACCATCTTTGGTCCAGCGCCGACCGGCCAGACGTTTCAACCGGCTCTTGACCGGATCAGGCAACGAAGGAGAGCGCGCGGCCTCGAACCGCAGCTCAACGGCGGTCGAGACCTTGTTGACATTCTGCCCGCCGGGACCGGACGAGCGCACAAAGCTCTCGGTCATTTCCCAATCCTGTAAGGCGATATCGTCGGTGATGCGCAACATGGGGCAGACCTTACAAGCCGCAGATGGAAACAAAAAGGGCCGCCCCGGCGGGACGGCCCTTCGAAAGTTCAGGAGGTCGGGTCGGTTAGATCAATCGACCAGCCGGAGCGAGCGCTCCGCCAAGGGCTGCCTTAACAGGCGATCCCCCCGGTTGTTCCGACACCTCTCTCCAATCTCTTTCTCGACACTGGATCACCTCCTTTTCTATCTGTTGCGGTTAACAAGGAGCGTGACACAAGTTGTGCCAATCTCAAAGAACTTTTTTACGCAGGCTGTGCGGCGGTCAGACGGGCGACGATCACCTTGAACGGGATCAGGGCGATCAGGGCCAGCGAGAGTTTTACCAGCCAATCTGCGAAGGCCAGCGTTACCCACAGCGGCGCCATCGGGCCGGACAGCAAGAAGGGCACCGGTTCCCACGCCCAGTTGATCGCAGCGTCAGCGTCTGCGCCGAAGAATGTGACCGAGGCCGAGAAGGCCAGGGTGAAGAAAATTGCGGTGTCCAGCGCTGAACCGACCAGTGTCGAAACCAGCGGAGCACGCCACCAGCGACCACCGCGCAGCGAGTTGAACACGGTGACATCGGTCAGTTGCGCGATCAGGAAGGCGGTACCCGAGGCTACAGCAATCCGCAGCGGTACGGCGGCATAGGTAAACCCGTCGCCCTGCAGCATGATCTGGCTGCCGATCAGCGAGCAGATCATACCGGTGACAAACCCTGCGAACACGACTTTGCGGGCCGGACCTACGCCATAGACGCGGTTCATGATGTCAGTGACCAGAAAGGCCAGCGGATAGGAGAAAGCACCCCAGGTCAACAGACCGTCAAGGATCAGGAACTGGACCAGGATGTTTGAGGCCACGACGATCGAGGCCATGGCAAGGATGCCGGGAATATAAGAGCGTTGCATTTACAGATGCCCGTTTTGACAAGGTAGCGGCGACTTGGCCCCGGGCTCATCCCAAGGCAAGCCGTGCGTTTAGACCTTTGGCATTGCCCTGTCAATCAGGCAGCAGATATTCCACCAACTCGGTGCGCTGCAGCGCCAGAAAGTTGTCGTCCGAGATCATGGTGGCCCGGAGCCGGTGCTGATCGTCACGCCAGACCGATAGGCCTTCGAGGTTGTCATGGGTGCCGGTGCTTGTTTCAAACAGAATTTCTTCGGCGATGGGTTGATCACGATCGATCTGCCAACGCCGCAACCGGGATCGGAATCCGATCAGAGCAACCTTTCGCTCCAGCAAATAAAAACGGCCATCTGGGCCGAAATCGGCTGCGACCGGCAGAAATCCGTCGCGTGGCGCTAGCATGAAAGGCGTCGACCACGACAGACCATCCCAGCGATAGACGGGAATTTCGCCGCGTGCCGTTCGGCTTTTTTCAGGCAGGGTGTACAAGCGGTCTTGCTCATCCAGCGCCAATGCCTCGAACGAGCCGTTGATGTCGAGGGTTTGAAACTCTCTGGGGCGCGGCAATACCCGTGCCCGCGCATTCGGTCCGGTAAAACGGGCGACGCGATGCACCCCTTCGAACGAGATGTAATGGCTACCATCTGGCGCGAGGGCAATCCCCTCGGAATCTCCGGCACGCCCTTTCATCCTGCTGCCATTGCTGGACAGGACAGGCCATTGGCCGTGGATTTGGATTCCGATGATCCGATCCCCTTCTCGATCGATATTCGCGGTCACCAGTCGGGCGCGATCGCTGACTGCAATCATATGCCGCCCGTTGTCCGAGATATGGATGGCCGAAAACCCGCCGAACCAACCGGCATCATGACGCCAGGCGAAACTGTCCAAGGGCGTTGCTGTCTTGATATCGACAGCCCAAGCGATCCCGGCCAGCGCCAGCCCAACAATCAGTTGGATTGCAAAACGGATGCGCATTGTTGCGGCAGATCGGCCAGGCGGTATTCACGGCGTTTCTTCGGCGGTGGCGCGTTCGGATCGGGCGGCGGCGGGTTCAGGATATTCTGGACCCATTGCTGCGCCTCGGCGCAACCGTCGCCCTTGGGCGGCGGGTCCTGATTGACGCAACCGCGCGACCCCTTCGGGCAGTTCAGGCGCACGTGGAAATGATAGTGATGCCCCCACCACGGCCGGATTTTGCGCAGATAGGCCCGGTTCCCCTTCTCGTCCTTGCACATCTGCACCTTGGCACCGGGGAACACGAAAATCCGCGCGACGCGCTTATCTTTGGCGGCTTCACGCAACACCGCATGATGCTGCTTGGTCCAGTTGCCGTTCACGAATGCACCATTGGATCGGCGCAGGGAAATCGACGAGATATTCTCGCGGGCCTTACGGCTGAGGCGCATATCATTGCCGGGCAGCATCCAGATATCGATATCCAATCCCAACTGGTGGGATCGATGGCCCGAGGTCATCGGCCCACCCCGCGGCTGGCTGATATCCCCGATATAGAGACCATTCCAACCCGGCTGTTTCGCGGCAAAGCGGCTAAGGTCCTGCACATAGTCGATCGCCTGAGGATGCCCCCAATTGCGATTGCGCGACAGGCGCATGGCCTGCCATGTCGGACCCGTTTCAGGTAATTGCACCGACCCGGCGGCGCATCCGCGCGAATAACTGCCGAAAGCGGCAGACTTCTGCTGCGACCCCACCTTTTGGGACCCGAACAATTGCTTCGCCAGGGGTTGCGCCCCTGCGGTGCCTGCCAATGTCAAAGCGGCCAAAACGGCCAGAAAACGTAGTAAAATCATCTGCTCTGATCCCCTTCCGGTTTCACCCAGCGCATCAGGACTAGACCCAGAATAAACAACAGAATGATCGGTGACACCCCCAGACGTGCACTGCCGGTGACAGTTGTGGCAATTCCGATCAGCAGCGGCGCGGCAAAGGCGGTTGCCCGGCCTGACAAACCATAAAGTCCGAAGCTTTCGACCGGCGTTTCTGGATCGGTATGACGCACCATCATCGAACGACTGGCGGATTGCAGAACCCCGCCCATCCCGCCGATCAGAATACCGCATCCAAAGAACACCATATCCGGCAGCCCCGAGCCTTCGGGCAAAGCGATGCCATAGATTTGCGTCCGGTCCATCAAAACCACGGTGAGGCAGACGAAGATCAACACCCAGATCGCCACCAAAATCACCGGTTTAGGGCCGTATTTCCGATCCATCTTGCCACCAATCCACGCAAAAATGGCCGAGGCCAGAACGCTGACGATTCCGAATACACCGATCTTGATCAGGTCCCATTCGAGCACCAACCGCGCATAGACGCCGCCAAAGCTGTAAAGCCCGTTCAGCGCATCGCGGTAGAACATCGAGGAGCCCAAATAGGTCGCCAGACTGACCCGATGACGCAACGCGGCCACGGATTTGCCGAGCAGGCGCAGCGCGTCTCCCAAACTGCCCTGTTTGTTGGCCTCCGGATCGTCACGGACCCACAGAAAGTACGGCACCATGAACAGCATGAACCAGCCCGCAGTGAACGGCCCGACAAACCGCGTACCCTCTTGCGCGGCAGCATCCAGCCCGAGGATTGGTGCGATTCCGATCAAGGTCTTGCCATTGGGCTGCTCAACAAACAGCGCCAGCATGATGGCCAGCGACAACAGCCCTCCGAAATAACCGAAGGCAAAGCCCGAACCCGAGATCTCGCCCACCTCATTGTCGTCACCCAGATCGGGCAACTGAGAGTTGATGAAGATCAGAGCATATTCCGCACCCACAAAGCCCAGACCAAAGGCCGACAGCATCAGCCACATGTTGGAGCCATCGGGCATCGTGTACCACAACGCGGCAGACCCCACCGCGTACATCACCGAAAACCCGAGAATCCAAGGAATACGCCGACCCGAAACATCCGCCATCGCGCCCAGAAACGGCGCGCCGAACGCGATGATCAGCCCGGTGATGGTCAGGCAGTTCGCCCAAACCGTCTGTGCCTGTGCTGCCGCTGTATCAGTGTCTAATCCGGTATTTGCGTAATACTGCGCTGCGACCCCTGCGAAAAAGGGGCCAAAGACAAAGGTCACCAGCAATGTATGGAACGGCTGGCTGGCCCAGTCGAAAAACCACCAGCCCCAGATGCGCTTGCGCTTGGAAATCTCAGCCATCTCTGCCCCATATTATTGTTGCTTTCATAAGACGGGGCTTTCAGCAGATGCGCAAGCGCTGAGTGCGCCGCACTTGCTCTTTGCGGCTGTGACGCTTAGGTCTCAGGGCAATTGACGAACGGAGTGCCCATGCTGTCGCTGATCCAAATCCTTCTGCTGATCCTGGACATTGTCTGGTTCATCATCCTTGCCCATGTGATCATGAGCTGGCTGATCAACTTCCAGGTGCTGAACCTGCACCAGCAACTGGTGGCACAAATTTGGTACGGGCTGAACCGCATATTAGAGCCTATTTATGGACCCATACGCCGCTTTCTGCCCAATATGGGCGGGCTGGACCTGACGCCGTTGGTGGTGCTGATCGCGGTCTATGCGCTACGGATTATCCTGATCAACAATGCGGTCTATTTCTACTGACCTCTTGTTCACCGAATCTTAGTATGTGATGGTCCTGTCTTAAGAGCAGATAAACCATAAAACAGGGCCGCCCCGCACATGTTCGACTCCGCACCCTTGTTGCGAGACGTCTTTGGATTCGACGCCTTCCGCCCCGGGCAGGAAGAGATCGTCGATGCCGTGACCACGGGCGAAAACGTGCTGGCCATCATGCCCACCGGGGGCGGTAAATCCTTATGCTTCCAACTGCCCGCATTGCTGCGCGACGGGGTCACGGTGGTGATCTCTCCGCTGATCGCGCTGATGCGGGATCAGGTCCGTGGGCTGCAGGAGGCCGGGGTTGAGGCAGGCGCTCTGACCTCAGGCAACACGCCCGAGGAAACCGATGCAGTGTGGGAGGCGCTGGAGGCCGGGCGGCTCAAACTGCTCTACATGGCCCCGGAGCGTCTGGCCGCTGGATCGGCCTTGGGAATGCTGCGGCGGATCAATGTCAGCCTGATCGCCGTGGATGAGGCCCATTGTGTCAGTCAGTGGGGCCACGATTTCCGCCCCGATTACTTGCGGATCGGAGAGCTGCGGCGCGCGCTGAATGTGCCGCTGGCCGCGTTTACCGCCACAGCGGATGCCGAGACACAGGACGAGATTGTCGAAAAGCTGTTCGACGGCACGGAACCGCGCAAATTCTTACGCGGGTTCGACCGGCCCAATATCCATCTGGCCTTTGCCGCCAAGGACGGGCCGCGCAAGCAGATCCTCGACTTCGCAGCAGCCCGCAAGGGGCAATCCGGCATCGTCTATTGCGGGACACGCAATAAAACCGAAGTGCTGGCGCAGGCGCTGCGTGCCGAAGGGCACACCGCCTGCCACTATCACGGCGGGATGGAGCCCGACGATCGGCGCATCGTCGAAACTCGCTTTGCGCGCGAAGATGGCCTGATCGTCGTCGCCACCGTGGCCTTTGGCATGGGAATCGACAAACCCGATATCCGCTGGGTCGCCCATGCGGACCTGCCGAAATCCATCGAAGCCTATTATCAGGAAATCGGCCGCGCGGGCCGGGATGGTGGCCCCGCCGAAACCCTGACCCTGTTTGGCCCCGACGATATCCGCCTGCGCCGGTCGCAGATCGACGAAGGGCTCGCGCCGCCTGAACGGCGTATGGCCGATCACGCCCGCCTGAACGCTTTGCTGGGTCTGGCCGAGGCTCTGGTGTGTCGCCGTCAGGCATTACTGGGCTATTTCGGCGAACACACAGAACCCTGCGGCAAATGCGATCTGTGTGACACGCCACCCGAAGTGTTCGACGGTACGACCCCGGTTCGTATGGCCTTGTCTGCAATCCTGCGTACCGAAGAATGGTTTGGCGCGGGCCACCTGATCGACATTCTGCTGGGCAATGAGACTGATAAAATCCGCGCCCGCCGTCACGATGCCTTGTCCACCTGGGGCATCGGAAAAGACTGGTCCCGCCCGCAATGGCAGGCGATCTTCCGGCAGATGATGGGCCACGACCTTGTCCGCCCCGATCCCGAACGGCACGGCGCGTTGCGTATGACGGAAGCGGCGAAACCGATCCTGAAGGGCGAGGTGCAAATCAATCTGCGCAAGGATACGATCCGCAAAGCCACACGCCGCCCCGCGGTCAAGGCCATGGTCGCCGAAGAAGATGCGCCGCTGCTATCCGCCCTAAAAGCCAAACGCCGCGCTTTGGCCGAGGCCGCACGGGTTCCCGCTTATGTCATCTTCCCCGACCGTACACTGATTGAAATGGCCGAGAAACGCCCCATGACGCTGGACGACATGGCTCGGATCGGCGGTGTGGGCGCGAAGAAACTGGAACGCTACGGCGACACCTTTCTTGAGGTGATTGCCGGAGAAGCCGAAGTGTTGCATCCGGCGCGCCGCAAGCTGGCGGGCCGGGATCAGGGTGAGATCTACGATCAGCTTTTGGCCGTGCAGAACGATCTGGCGCGTGGACCGGCAGGCATCGACAAACCTCTGACCTGTTCGGCCTCGCAACTGGCCAAAGTGGCACAGCTGCGCGCGGATGATCCGCGCGGGATGGAGCAGGTATTGGGCGACCGACGTCACGAAAGGTTTGGGGCCGCCTTTCTGGACGTGCTGCGTCAGGCGAGCTAGATACAGCCCATCAGGCAAGGAAAGAGGGCGGATATGCTGGTAGTGATTTCCCCGGCCAAGCGGCTGGACTGGGCTGAGCGCGATATCGAAGTGACGCAACCCGACTTCCAAGACGATGCGATCCGATTGTCCAAGACAGCGCGAAATCTGACTTTGGGTGACCTGAAGAAGCTGATGGATCTGAGCGATGATCTGGCCCGGCTGAACCGCGACCGCTATCGCGCATTTTCGGACGCACCGGAGGCGGACGCCACACGCCCCGCTGCCCTGGCCTTTGCAGGCGACACCTATCAGGGCCTTGAGGCCGCGTCCCTGGACGCCGATGAGATGGCCTGGGCGCAGGATCACCTACGTATCCTGTCAGGTCTATATGGCGTGCTACGCCCACTGGATGCGATCCAGCCCTATCGGCTGGAGATGGGCAGCAGGCTGAAAACCCGGCGCGGCAAGAACCTTTATGAATATTGGCGGGATCAACTAAGTAAGGCACTGAATGCGCAGGGCGCGCAGATTGGCGCGGATGTTCTGGTGAATTGCGCCAGTCAGGAATATTTCGGAGCGGTAGACCTGAAGGCGCTAAAACTGCGAGTGATTACGCCGGTGTTCATGGAGGACAAAGGCGGGACCCCGAAAATCGTGAGCTTCTTTGCAAAGAAAGCACGCGGGGCGATGGCGCGATATGTCATTCAGCATAGGCTGAGCGATCCAAAAGGATTGCTGGATTTTGATACGGGCGGATATGAGTATCGCCCTGAGCTGTCGGAAGAAGACAAGCCGGTTTTTATACGCCCCTATCAGGCCTGATTTTCTGCAGGTGTTGAGGGCGGAGCGAAGGGCCAGCCCCTCGCGCTCCCCGTGATATTTATAGCCAGATGAAGAGTGGATCGAAGCATACCGCTCTGCCTGAATGCGAGCCTAATTGGCAGGTTCGGAGTCTTTGGACACCGGATGAGCGCCGTCTGGACAGTAATTCACGATCATCTGATGGATCAGCTTTTTGTGCAAAGGTTTGGTCAAATAATGATCCAGCCCTGCAGCCAGAATACTCTGATCGTCCCCGGCCATGGCGTGTGCGGTCAATGCGACAACGGGAACATGGCGGTCAGTTCCGATTTCACGCCGTCGAATTTCGGTTGTTGCTTCTTTGCCGTCCATCTTGGGCATTGAGATATCCATGAAGATCAGGTCCGGGTTGAATTCGATGGCAGCCTCAACCGCCTCCAACCCGTTGGAGACAAATTTCAGATCGATGTTCAGATCTTTCATCATCTTTTTCAGGATCAACTGATTGGTTCGATTGTCCTCAGCGGCCAGAACACGCATCCACCTTTGATCCGGAGTACCGGGCTGTGCGTTTGTTCGGACCTCGACGGGCCCACCATGAGCCGCTTCGAAGCCGGGCGCGCCCAGGGCAAGTAGCCGGGAATAAAGCTCCGCGCGCGGGATCGGTTTTTGCAGAACGCCCTCAATCAGATGTTGAGCCGGATCGGCATGGATGACGCCCGGGTTGGCAGACATCACAACGATCGGTAAATCCCCCCATCCTTTTTCACGCAGGGTGGTGGCCAATTCTAACCCATCCATGTCCGGCAAATCATGATCGCACAGGATCAGGTCCATGCTTGCATCCACCAGCGAGAGCGCCTCGGCCCCCGTGGCGCAAACTGATACGCGCGAGCCGAGGCGCCCCAATTGCTTGGTCAGAATGGCGCGGTTCACCGCGAGATTTTCGACCACCAAAACATGGCGTAAGCGCCCGTCCAGATCGGGCGGGGCGGGCTGCGGACCTTCGGCCGTTGGCAAGGAAATACGAAATCCGAAGCACGAGCCTTTGTCCACCTCACTTTCGACCCAGACCCCGCCGCCCATGATGGTGATCAGGCGTTTGGTGATGGCAAGCCCAAGGCCCGTGCCTTCGAACTGACGGTTCTGCGCATCCTCAACCTGATTGAATTCACCAAAGATATGAACAACCTTGTCAGCTTCGATGCCGATACCGGTATCCTCGATCGCCACATGGACATCGCAGCTTTGGCTGCTGGTATCCGGCACGCCGGTAACCCGGATAAGCACATGACCCTGCGTGGTGAACTTGACCGCGTTGCCCACCAGATTGGTCAAAATCTGCCGAATCCGCCCCGGATCGCCGACAAACAGCGTCGGCAGAAACAGGTCGTAATCCACCAGCAACGTCAGCCCCTTGTCGCGCACGCTGGGTTGCAACAGCATCGCCACTTCAAGAATGCAGCGTTCCAGATCAAACTGTTCGGGGTGCAGGGTCAGCTTATCAGCTTCGATCTTGGAGTAGTCCAGAACATCGTTGATGATGACCAGCAACGCCTCTCCCGAATTGCGGATCGTGCTGAGATAGAGCCTCTGTTCCTCGTTCAGCGGGGTTTCTGTCAACAGCTCGGTCATGCCCACGATGCCGTTCATTGGCGTGCGAATCTCGTGGCTCATATTGGCCAGAAAGGCGGATTTGGCACGGCTGGCAGCCTCGGCGCGTTCACGGGCCGCGTTCAGCTCAGCCTCGTGCCGGACCGAAGCAGTGATGTTCAGCGCCAGGCTCAGGACATCGCCGCCGTGACCACGTTGGTCGATCAGCCGTATGTACTGGCCGTTCCACAATTGTATGACCTCAGGTTCGGGATATGGTTGAGCCCAACGTTCCAGCATTCGGGCCTGCCAGTCGGTCATCGACTCGGAGCCGATATCTACGATCCCTTCGTGAGTCAGGATTTCCAGAATTCGCGCGTAGGTGATGCCCGGCGCGACCTCTTCCAGCCCGTCAAATACACTCAGATAGGCCGCATTTGCCCCAATCAGGGTGTTCTGGCCGTCAAAAAACGCAAACCCATCGGGGATGGTCTGGATCGAGTGCCACAGGCGGCGTTCTGCAACCTCGACCTTGGCATTGGCAACGGTCAGGTCTGATTTGACCTTTTCGTTTTCATCGCGGACCGTCGCCACCTCGGCCTGAGTCTGGTCGATCTGCCGGGTCAGAGCGATGGCATGGCGGCCAAGTTTGCGATTGGCCGCAGACAACTCAGCCTGCTTCTGCTGCAACAACCGTTCGGCGGCAAGGCGCGCGCGCCGTTCCTGCGCCAGTTTTTCTGCAAGACTCATGAGGCTTCCCGCACTGCTTCGGGCACAGCATGGCTACAGAGCGTGAAAAAGTGCTTAAACGCGTTTAGCGCCGTCCCTCGCGCAGCCAGCCAGCCAACAGGAAACCTCCTGCCAGCAGCAGCACCAGCCAGGGCGGTAGCAGACCAGCCTGTGTGACGTCTCGGGTCTCGTAGGCGTTTCGCGGGGTCAGTCCGATCCAGCCACGTCCTGCGGCGGGGCGACCTGCTCGGACATTTCGGATCGACGGCAACCCGTCTTCGACGCGGACCGCCCCACCGCGCAGAGCCGCCAGCGTCGGGCTGAGAATCTCATCGGTTGCGATTGTGCGCTCGAACTCTTTCGGGGCGGCTGGGCCAAGACCGATCACCGCGGAATACTCGCCTTCCTGCAGGCGATAAAGGCCGATCTTGGGTCCGAAATACTGCGCCTCGAACCGGCCCGGAGACACTTCGTTCAGCGTGATATCAAGCGTTTCGCCATTGGGACGTGTGACAGTGACCGGACCAACATCATCTGAGAGGGTCTGACGGATGATGCGCATCGACTGGCCATTGGCTTCGGCCCACAGCGCCTCTTCCTCAAGCTCGGGTTCTCTCATCATCCAATGGGCCAGTCGGCGCAACAACTCCAGCTGCGGACCGCCACCCTCAAAACCACGGCTCCAGAGCCAAGCGTGATCCGAGGCAATCAGCGCCACGCGTCCTTCGCCCACGCGATCCAGCACCAGCAAAGCGCGATCATCTACTCCGGACATCAGCACATCGCCAGATCGTTGCCTTACATCCACCTGCCGCAACCATGCGCCCCATTGCTCGGCATCGCCCAATTCCGTCGTTACCGGGTGGCGCTGGCCTAGGTCGGTAACCATGGGCACATAGCGCTCCTCAATGACGCGCGCGGTGGGCTGTGCGGGGATCATGGGGCCAAGCGGTGAGCGGAAGATACTGTCAGCCGTTGCGAAATCGGGCCCGGCATTGATCAGCACCGCGCCACCGTCGTTGATATAGTTGGTGACGTTGTCCAGATAGATTGCGGGCAGGATACCACGCCGTTTGTACCGATCGAAGATGATCAGGTCGAAATCGTTGATCTTTTCAAGAAACAGCTCACGCGTCGGGAACGCGATCAGTGAAAGCTCATCCACGGGCACGCCATCCTGCTTTTCCGGCGGTCGCAGGATAGTGAAATGGACCAGATCAACCGAACTGTCTGACTTCAGAAGGTTGCGCCATGTGCGGCCGCCCGGATGTGGCTCTCCCGAAACCAGCAGGACACGCAGGCGGTCCCGCACCCCGTTCATCTGGATCAGGGCCGTGTTGTTGCGGTCGGTCAGTTCCCCCTCGGCCTCGGGTACGGTAAACTGGATGACGTTTCGCCCGCCGTGCGGCAATGTGATCGGCAGTTCAACGTCCAGACCGATGGGAATGGTGAATTGCTCGGGCTCGGCCCCGTCGACCGAAATCTCAAGCGGCGCTGTCGCGACACCAGCAGGGGCAGCCCCGGTATCCTCGACACGCAGCGTCAGAGTGACGGGTTCTCCGATAATGGCGAAAGCAGGGGCATTGCGCACGACGAGACGGCGATCCCAATCCATTTCCCGCCCGGTCTGCAGCAGGTGCATGGGGGCAGGCAAATCCGGGGCCTGATCGGCGTCGTGAACGATACCGTCCGAGACAACGAGCACGCCAGCAATCCGCGCACGAGGCTCTTCAGCCAGTGCCGCATTCAAGGCAGCCATGACCTGCGTGCCTTCGTCCCCATCGCCATCGCCAACCTTGATCCGGCGCAGTTCGGTATTGTCTCGGGATTCTATGTCTGCTGCGAGGGCGTCGGCTGTCTGCATCGTCTGCTCAGCCCGGTCCGAGAGCTTCTGGCTGGCACTTTCATCTTCGATCATCAGCACGATATCGGTCAGCGGAGCGCGATCCTCGACCTGATAGACCGGGCCGCTAAGCGCCGCGAGAACGACCAGAGCCGCCAATCCGCGCAACGCCCATCCCGACAAACCACGCCAGAGCGCCAGCACAACACCGGCGAGTGCGATAGCTGCAACGGCGACCAGGATTGGCCACGGTATCAGCGGATCGAAGATGACAGTTCCGGTCATTGTCCCAACCTGTCCAGAAGAGCGGGCACGTGGACCTGATCGGATTTGTAGTTCCCGGTCAGTACATGCATCACCAGATTAACGCCAAAACGATTGGCCAGCTCCCGCTGTCGTTCCCCTGCATAGCCCCGACCCACGGGCAGGAGGGATTGGCCGTTGCGATCCACCGCCCAGGCTCCGGCCCAGTCATTGCCGCCGATCACCACGGGCGTCACGTTGTCGTTGAGATTGCGGAACGGCATCCCCTCAATCTGCTCGGCATCGGGTGGCGCGGCCTCGACCCAGACCTCGGTCCCGGAATAGCGACCGGGGAAATCCTGCAGCAGATAGAAGGCGCGGGTCAGCACATGATCACGCGGAACAGGCTCTAACGATGGGATATTCAACGGCGCGGCCAGCTGTTGCAGCTTACGCCCATTAGGGCTGGAGGCCCCGAAGCCAGCGATATCGGCGTCGCGGGTGTCGAACAGGATCATTCCCCCAGATCGCAGATAGGCGTTGAGCTTGGCATACGCCTCAATCGAGGGTTGCGGCTGATCGGGTGAGATCGGCCAATAGAGCAGCGGGAAGAACGCAAGCTCATCCCGTTCCAGATCGACCCCAATCGGATCGGCAGGTTCCACCGATGTGCGATAGTGCAGTGTCTGCACAAGCCCACGCAGCCCGGCCAACGCGATATCGTCCACCTGCGCGTCCCCGGTCAGCACATGAGCCAAAACCAGTTCCTGCGTTGCACTCAGTGCGAAATCGGTATCGTCAGGCGTCTGTGCCTGCGTATCCGGCGCAATCAATAATGCACCCAGCGCAACTGCAGTTGCGCGCGCCAGACCCAGCCGCCCGGATAGCGCGAGCGAGGCGATCACATCAATCGTCAGCAATACAAGGGCAAGGCTGAGCAACAGGCCCGCCAGCGGTGTCTCGGTAGTGATCTCCTGCCCGCGGATGGGAACGCCGGCAGGCCAGACCACCGGCGTCAGCACAGCATCCTCGGCCAGTACATTCCGTGCCAGTTTCTGCTTGCCGCTCTCGTAGAGACCCGGGCGCAGGTCTGGTCCGATCTGGCCCGAGACCAGCTCAACCCCGTCCACTCCAGGCAGTGTTCCTGCGTCAGTTAAAGTGCCGAAGCCATCCAATATCTGGACCGGCTCCCACACGGTGCCCTGCATTTGAGCTTCTTGCCGCGATTTAGCCGCCGACGCGACGGCGAGCCGGTCCAGCATCTCGACAAACAATCCGGACAGGGGCAGGCTCGACCATTCGGCATCCGCCGTGACATGGAACAGTACCACTTGCCCCAATCCCAAAGGTTTGCGGGTCACCAAAGGTGTGCCATCTGACAGCGACGCAATCACCCGATCTGCCAGATTAGGGTCTGGTTGCGCCATAACTTGTGTGGTCACCGATACGTCCGCCGGAACCTCCAACCCATAGAAGGGCGAGTTTTCAGGGAACGGCGCCAGCCCCTTGGCCTCACCCCAGCTCATGGCACCGCCGACCGAGCGGCCACCGCTCCGCAGGCGAACCGGCAACAGAATATCTTCTTCGTCGCGGCCCAGATCACTGGCCGCCATACGGGGGCCTGCAAAGCGCAGCAACAGACCGCCCTGTTCGACCCATTCGATCACACCGGCCTGCTCGGCCTCGGACAGTTTGGCGACGTCCGCCAGCACAATCACATCGGGGTTGGCTGGCAGAACTTCGGCCAAACCGCCTTCGACAAAATCTGCGGTCGGGATCAACACCTGGGTTAGATAGTGTAGCGGCGATAGCAACTCCAACCCTTCGCGGTTCAGAGTGCCCGCAATCAATGCCACCTCACGACGCCGCAGGCTGTCATCCGTCAGCGTGACGGCACCGGCAGAGCGCTGACCCTGAAGTTCGAACCGAGTAATGCGTGCGCGCAGTTCGGATGGCAGTGCCAGATCGATTTGCGCCTGATTAGAGCCGTTTTCGAACTCCAGCGGCGTGGATTGCAGCACGCGCATCGCGCCCGCGGGATCGCGCCCTTGCGCCAATACGGTGACACTTTCTGCCGAACCTGGGTTCGCGCGCAATACATTGAGCGCTATCGCACCGTCCTGATACGTCGCAGGCAGGATCGCGGTCACGGGTGCGGAGGATTGATAGACAATCACATCCCCTCGCGCTTGCAGGGCGGACGTCAAACGATCGTGGCCAGCATAGGAAAGACGGTCGCTAAACCAATGGGTGTCAAAACCGCCGTCTACCTGCTCCAGCGCAGCCAAGGTTTGAGCGATCTGAGCCTCCGTCGGTTGCCATGGCATCGGTGTAAGGCCCGGCAGGCGTCCGCGCCAGGTCTCGGCCGCTTGGAATACGGGGGGCTCAGGTTCGGTCAGTCGCAGGATCGAAACGGGGCGGCCGGCACGGCCAGCCTCGGTCAGTTGTACGTCGATCTGGTCCAGCGTCGATGACCAGCGCGTCGCGCCTGCCCAGCTGGCATCCAGCACCAGCAGCAACGGCCCAGATCCGGTCTCATCACGCGAAGGGTTCAGCACCGGCCCCGCCAACCCGATGATGATCGCCGCCGCTGCCAACATCCTGAGCAGCAATAGCCACCACGGCGTGCGGTCCGAGACGCTTTCGTCATCCTTCAGACCCAACAGCAAGGTGACCGCCGGGAACAAACGGCGGATAGGCGCAGGCGGGACGGCACGCAGGATCAACCACAGGATCGGCAGGGTCAAAAGCCCCAGCAGCACCCAGGGCGCGGTAAAGCCGATGCCCGCCAGAACCGTCATTGCGCACCCCCATCCAAGGCGCGATAGAGCCATAATAGAGCCGATTGAGCACTGTCACCCGTGTGATGGAGCCCCATCTGCCAACCGGTCGCACGACAAAGCTGCGTCAGCGCGTCCTTACGCTGCGCAAGGCGATCCAGATAACGATCACGCAGGTCTGCGGCTTTCAGCGTTTCATGCCGGGCGGTGCCGCCGACACTTTCAAAGATGGTACGGCCGGCATAGGGGAAGGATTCTTCGCTGGGGTCCAGAACTTGCAGCAACACGCCGCGCACACCCCGGTCGGCGGCTTTGGTCAGCGCAAGCTCGACCTCATCCAGGGGCCCAAGGAAATCCGAGATAAACACCGCACGCGCATGCGGGATCATGGCGCGGTGTTCTGGTGGTGCGTAATCGGTTTGCGTGTCCTCAGACCAGGCCTGCGCCAGCCGAATGATCTGAGCATTCCCCCTGCGTGGGGGCAGCGTCGTGCCAGTGAGGCCAACGCGCTCACCACCGCGCCCCAGCAGGATTGCCGTCGACAGTCCCAGCAGGCGCGCACGATCGGCTTTGGTCGGCAAGCGCTTGTCCGAAGCAAACCGCATCGACGCGCCCTGATCGACCCACAGCATGATCGACTGCGCAATCTGCCATTCCCGCTCACGCACAAACTGCTGATCCCCACGGGCTGAGCGGCGGTGGTCAATCAAGCGACGACTGTCACCGATCTGCGCAGGGCGATATTGCCAGAAATCATCTCCCAGACCCGAGCGTCTACGCCCGTGATCGCCCAATAACACGGTTCCGGCCAAATGCTCGGCGCGCGCCAACAGGGGCGGCAGCCGGGACGCTTCGGCCTCGGAGCGTTCGCGTAGGGTCTGGGCGGCGTTCACGCCGCAGCCTCAGTTCGGACCAGACCAGCGGCGGTGGACTCGATCAGGTCAGAGAGGCTGTCGCCGCGTGCCCGTGCCGCAAAGTTCAGCGCCATACGATGACTGAGAACCGGGCGGGCCATGGTCAGCACGTCCTCGGCATTGGGAGCCAGACGGCCCTGCAGCATTGCATTGGCGCGCACGGTCATCATCAGCGCCTGTGCAGCCCTTGGACCGGGGCCCCAGGCGACGGTTTCCTTCACCCGCTCGGACGCGCCCACCTCATCCGGGCGGAAGGCGCGGACCAGATCGAGGATCAGTTCCACAACCGATTCCCCCACCGGCATCCGACGCAGCAACACCTGTGCGGCCAGTAATTCCTCTTTGGTGAAGATTTGATGCGCCTCTGCTTCCTCGACGCCCGTTGTGGCCAAAAGGATATCCCGCTCAGTCTGACGATCCGGGTATTCCACATCGACCTGCACCAGAAAACGGTCCAGCTGAGCTTCGGGCAACGGATAAGTGCCCTCCTGCTCAATCGGGTTTTGGGTTGCCAACACGTGGAATGGAACGCCCAAATCCCGATCCTCACCCGCAACCGTCACCGTACGTTCCTGCATCGCTTGCAACAGCGCCGATTGGGTTCGTGGGCTGGCGCGGTTGATCTCGTCCGCCATCAGTAGTTCACAGAAAATCGGGCCGGAGATAAATCGGAAATGGCGGCTGCCATCCTCAGCGGTATCCAGAACCTCAGACCCCAGAATATCGGCTGGCATCAGGTCAGGTGTAAACTGGATGCGATTGCCATGCAGGCCCATCACGGTCGAAAGCGTCTCGACCAGTCGTGTTTTCCCCAGTCCCGGCAAACCGATCAACAATGCGTGACCGCCGCACAAGAGTGCAGTCAGCGTAAGGTCCACGACCCTCTCCTGCCCGATAAAGCGACGGGTGATCGAGGATTTGGCCTCTTGCAGCTTGTTTTCCAGCGCTTCGATCTCGACGACGAGGTCGGCAGGTTCGGACATGAGGTTCCCTTCCGTGGACTGTTATGCTTGAAGTGTATCGCGCTGAGAGGAAATGGCAAAAGCTATGAGCGGACAAAAACCCGTGACACCTTCACCGGATGGTCTGGCGGCTTCGGTCAAAGCGGCCAAAACGCGGGGTTTGCCGCCCGTTCACCTGTGGAATCCTCCGTTTTGCGGCGATCTGGACATCAGGATCGCAAAAGATGGCTCATGGAGTTATCTAGGGTCGCCCATCAATCGGTTCGAGCTTGTTAAGCTATTTTCTTCAATTCTTAAGAAAGAAAACGACAGGTTCTACCTGGTGACCCCGGTCGAGAAGGTAGGAATCACCGTCGAAGATGCGCCGT
Source organism: Ruegeria sp. AH3 (assembly GCF_056536265.1). Taxonomy (NCBI): domain Bacteria; kingdom Pseudomonadati; phylum Pseudomonadota; class Alphaproteobacteria; order Rhodobacterales; family Roseobacteraceae; genus Ruegeria; species Ruegeria sp. AH3. The sequence continues at coordinate 3,070,696 of NZ_JBQFJL010000001.1, read as the reverse complement.
TCATCGCCGTCGACTTCGAGCAAGACGGTGAGGACGAGGCACAATGCCTGACCTTCACGACACAGGTGGGCGACACAGCCATCGCCGGGCCCGACCACCCGATCCGCATTGTCCTCAATACGGAAACGGATGAGCCTTCACCCTATGTATTGGTTCGCGCCAACCTTGAGGCACGCATTGACCGCAAAAGCTTCTACCGTCTGGTAGAGATCGGCACCCATCACCACGGTTGGTTCGGCGTCTGGTCAGCTGGTCAGTTCTTTCCGCTGATCGCGTCTCAGGCGCTGGAAGATTGAATCGGTCTGGGCCTGCGGTCCTGTGCCAGAACCACCGCAAGTGCCACAAGCGCCGCGCCCAGAGCGCGGGTCCAATTCCAGTCCTCGCCCAGCGCCATCATGATCACCATCACGTAGAACGGCGCGATATTGATATGGAACGAGGCAAGTGCCACACCCAGCTTTCCAACCGATGCAATGAAGAAAAACTGGCTCAACCCCAGTGAGAACAGCGCATAAAACACCAACATCCCCAGCTGCGCAGTATCAACGGGACGCGTTGGCATAACCTCCAGCCCTAGAAATCCGGCGACCGATAATAGAACGACGGCGGTCGACAATCCTCCGGCCAGGGTGATGGTGCAGCGGCCCAGTTGACTAAGCTCGGGGAAATCGCGCGCCGTGGCCATGCTGGCCCAGCAGAACAACGCAGTCGAAACCACCGCGCACGCTGCGCCGAGCCCGAGTTGTGCCGGTGCCATGGCGCTGGTGGTAATCAGCCCGCCGATGATCGAAATCGCTATGCCCAGCGCAAAATTCCACCGCAATCGTCGTGTTCCTGCCGCCAGTTCCAACAGCGTAGCGATCAGAGGCGCGCAAGAGGCGATGATGGCGACAGTGACCGGGTCGGTCAGCTTCTGCGCCACGAGAATCAGGAACATCCCCGTTCCGATCCCCAAACCGCCCACAAACAGCGCATGCCCCCATCGGGCACGCAGCACGCGCGCAGGGCCATCCAGCATGAACCAGATTGGCACCATAACCAGCACCGCCAGACTCATCCGCGCCGCGAACAACGCGATAGGTGGCCAGCTTTGCAACAAAACCTCAGCGGCCGGGAAACCTGCCGCCCATGTCAGCATCGATGCCACCGCCAGCGTATTGCCGGTGAGTGCGGTCTGCCGACCGTCAGATACAGCAAGAACAGTCCCGCGCGCGGGTTCAGGGCTCATGGCCATCGTGATCGGACCTTATTGTTGGCACGGCCCTCGCAACGAGACGCCGCATGGCTCAGATGGTTCCCGATTCGAAACTCTTTATCTGGTCGATTTTCGACAAACTGTCGTTTTCAACCTCTTTCCCACGACGGTCGTGATCGCTAATCTCCGCAGCGTCAGAAACCGGACGACCCATGCCTCGATTTGCCGCTAATCTTTCGCTGCTGTTTCCTGAGTTGCCCTATCTCGACCGGTTTTCCGCCGCCGCGCAGGCCGGATTCATAGCGGTTGAAATCCTCTTCCCCTATGACGTGGCAGCCAAAGAAACCCGCCGGGCGCTGCTGGCCAACGGGCTTGATCTGGTGCTGATCAATGCCCCGCCTCCCAACTACACCGGCGGCGAGCCGGGCTATGCGGCGGTGCCGGGCGGCACTACCCGGTTTCAATCCGACATCCGTCGCGTGTTGCGCTATGCCGATATCCTGCAGCCCCGCTTTGTCCATATCATGGCCGGATATGCCTCGGGGTCCGAGGCCCAGAGCTGTTTTGTCGAGAACTTGCAATGGGCCGCGGATACCGCGCCGGATCAGCACTTCACGATCGAGCCGCTCAACCCCGTTTCGCAGCCAGATTATTTTCTGAACAATTATGATCTGGCGGCCGAGGTGCTGGATCATGTCGACCGGCCAAATATCGGGCTGCAATATGACAGTTTTCACGCCCAGATGATCCATGGCGACGCGCTGGCGATCTGGCACCGTTTTCGGCCTCAGATCGTCCATGCGCAGATCGGGGCCGCACCCGATCGCTCGGAGCCCGGACGGGGTGAAATGGATTTCCCTGCGCTGTTCGCTGCGATGGACCGTTCCGGCTATGACGGCTGGGTCAGCGCCGAATACACGCCCTCAACCCAGCGGACCGAAGCTTCGCTAGCGTGGATGCGGCAATAGCACCGGGATGAACGCTGGAAATTTGCGTCGAAATCGCGCAATTGAAGGTATCGACACGCCAAGGATATCCGTCATGATCCCCGCCCGCTTTGCCAACGCCCTGTTCGCCCTGATCATGTCCGGCCTCATGTCCTGCGTCGTCACCGGCATCGCCACGGTCAAAGCCATCGGCTTCGGCCCGTCAACGCTCGGAGACTGGATAGCCTCATGGGCGTTCTGCTGGCCCATCGCCTTTACTGTCATCCTGACGTTGGGGCCCGCCGTGAAACGCCTGATCGCACGCCTGGTCAGACCCGAAGCCTGACCCGCTGCGAAGAGGGCCCGCAGGGCCTGATGAGCAGCGCCGCCCCTAGTGCGCCTCGGCCCAGTTTGCCCCTTGCCCGGCATCAGCGACCAGTTTGATATCCAGCTTCACCGCCGGATCTGCCGCCCCCTCCATCACCGCACGCGCGACCGAGATGGTCTGATCCACGGCGTCTTCGGCCACTTCGAACAGGAGTTCGTCATGCACCTGCAGCAGCATCTTGGCTGGCAGGCCGTCGATCGCATCCGGCATCCGAACCATCGCGCGCCGGATCACATCCGCCGCCGTGCCTTGGATCGGTGCGTTGATCGCCGCCCGGCGCGAGAAACCCGCATGCGGGCCCTTGGCATTGATCTCGGGCGTATGGATTTTGCGCCCGAACAGGGTCTGCACATAGCCATTCTCTTTCGCGAATGAGATCGTGTCGTCCATATAGCGACGGATTCCGGGAAAGCGCTCGAAATAGCGGTCAATGAAGCCCTGTGCATCGGCGCGGGGGATGCGCAGATTGCGCGCAAGGCCGAAACCCGAGATGCCGTAGATCACACCAAAGTTGATCGCCTTGGCCTGTCGCCTGATCTCGGGTGTCATTTCGTCCAGCGGTACGTCGAACATCTCGGAGGCGGTCATCGCGTGAATGTCCAGCCCATCGGCGAAAGCCTGTTTCAGAGTCGGAATATCGGCAATATGCGCCAGAATCCGCAACTCGATCTGGCTATAATCCAAACTGACCAGCACATTGCCCGGTTCGGCAATAAACGCTTCACGAATACGCCGCCCTTCTTCGGTTCGAACCGGAATGTTCTGCAGGTTCGGATCGGTCGAAGCCAAACGGCCAGTATTGGCCCCGGTGATCGAATAAGACGTATGCACCCGGCCCGTATCCGGGTTGATATGGGTCTGCAGCGCGTCGGTGTAGGTCGATTTCAGCTTGGACAGCTGCCGCCAGTCCAGCACCCGGCGCGGCAGTTCATGTTCGGTGGCGAGGTCTTCAAGAATATCAGCCCCAGTCGAGTATTTCCCGGTCTTGCCCTTCTTGCCGCCCTCAAGCCCCATCTTGTCGAACAGGATCTCACCCAGCTGTGCGGGTGAACCGACATTAAAGCTCTCACCTGCCAGCTCATGGATTTCAGCCTCTAACCCGGCCATTTTCTGCGCAAACGCATTGGACATACGGCTCAGCACATCGCGGTCGACCTTGATGCCATGCATCTCCATCTCGGCCAGCACCGGCACCAAAGGGCGTTCGAGCGTTTCGTAGACGGTCGTCACCTGCACCTGATGCAATTGCGGCTTGAACAGCTTCCAAAGGCGCAGCGTGATATCCGCGTCCTCGGCGGCATAGGCTGTGGCCTCATCAATCGGCACTTTGTCAAAGGTGATCGCCGACTTACCCGAACCCAGCAGAGGCTTGATCGGGATCGGCGTGTGGCTCAGATAGCGTTCCGACAGCGTATCCATGCCGTGCCCATGTTCACCGCCATGCATCGCATAAGACATCAGCATGGTATCATCGATGGGGGTCACGTCGACGCCGTATCGCCTAATGATCTTGGCATCGTATTTCATGTTTTGCCCGATCTTCAGGATCGAGGGGTCCTCAAACATCGGTTTCAGCAATGTTAGAGCCTCATCCAGCGGCATCTGCCCCTCGGCTAGTGCGTCTGAGCCAAACAGATCATCCGTCGCACTTTCACGATGAGTCAGCGGGATGTAACAGGCTTCCCCAGCCTCCACGCACAGCGAAATCCCGACCAAATCAGCGATCATCTCGTTCAGGCCGGTGGTCTCCGTATCCACGGCGATCCAGCCCCGCTCATAAGCCTGATCGATCCACTTCTGCAGAGCGCCCGCGTCCCGCACGCATTCATATTTCGACGCATCAAACGGCAGGGCCTCAGCCTCCTCTGCCTCAGCAACCGGCGCGGGCGCGTCAGCGATCACCGGAGCCTCGGCCCCCAGCTTGTCAGCGATGCGCTTGGTGAGGGTGCGGAACTCCATCTCGGCCAGAAAGCCCAGCAGGGTTTCAGCATCGGGGTCTTTGACCTCAAGATCGTCCAGAGTGAAATCCAGCGGCGTGTTTTCATCCAACTGCACCAGCTTTTTCGACAGCTCGATCTGGCCACGCTTTTCGATCAGTGTCTGGCGACGCTTGGGCTGTTTGATCTCTTCAGCCCGATCCAGCAGCGTTTCCAGATCGCCGTATTCGTTGATCAGCAACGCAGCAGTCTTCACACCAATGCCCGGAGCGCCAGGCACGTTATCCACCGAATCCCCGGCCAGCGCCTGAACATCGACCACGCGCTCGGGACCCACACCAAATTTCTCGACCACCCCGTCGCGGTCGATGCGCTTGTTCTTCATCGCATCCAGCATTTCCACACCGCCGCCAACCAGTTGCATCAGGTCCTTGTCGGAACTGACGATGGTCACGCGCCCTCCGGCTTCGCGCGCCTGAACGGCCAGAGTGGCGATGATGTCGTCGGCCTCGTAGCCTTCCAGCTCTTTGCAGGCGATGTTGAAGGCTTTGGTCGCCTCGCGGGTCAGCGGCATCTGCGGGCGCAGGTCCTCGGGCATCGCCTCGCGGTTGGCCTTATAGAGATCGTAGAGGTCGTTGCGGAACGTGTGTGATCCCTTGTCGAAGATCACCGCCACATGGGTCGGCGCATCCGGCCCGGCATTTCCCTCGACATATTTCTGCAGCATGTTGCAAAAGCCCGATACCGCCCCAATCGGCAGCCCATCCGATTTCCGCGTCAGCGGCGGCAGCGCGTGATAGGCGCGGAAGATAAAGGCCGATCCATCAATGAGATGCAGATGGCAGCCTTTTCCGAATTGGGTCTGGGTCATACGAGGGCTCCTGCGCTGGGTTGCGCCAAGTTGTATCGAATGCGTTGACAAAAGACGAGGCCGCTCATGGCCCCATCAGTGGTCCGAAAACCTGCGCTGCGACGCGTCCCAGATCAGCCCCGATTTCTGCGCGATAACCGCAAATTGACGGCTGAGCGAGCGGTCATTCAGACGCTTGGACATGCTGCGCAGGGGGATCAGGTTCCGCTCCCCGTAGCCGTCGATCAGGAAAAAGGCCGGGGTTTCGCCGCGGACGCCATAGACAATGTTTGACCGCTTTACGTCACGCGCAACGATTTGAAGATCGAACATCTTGGCGACAAAGGCGTTCAGGTCTTCAAGGATCACGGGGGTCATCCGTTTCTGACCCGCAAGCTGGCTGAGCTTCTGCGCCAGTCCCCCCTCCGGCCCGCTGATCCGCTCGACCGCAACGCCCGGCCCTTGCGTGGTCTGCACCACGCCCAGCATACGCGACAGCGGCGAATCCTCGATCTTTGCCCCCAGCTTGAGCGACACGCGCAGCTCGCATTCGATTTCCTTTAAGGTACTGCGATAGCGCGCGCCGGGCACCAGTTTCCACGCCAAACGCTTGCCCCAGCGATGCGAGACGCGGTCCTCGGCGCGGGTAAACACCTTGATCAACAGATCGGGCTGGCCGGGAAACTCATAGACGCTGCGGACGGTGCCGTTTGCAATGGGCTGCTGGTCGGAGAGATCAATGGTCGTGGCTGCAAACAGCATCCTCTCTCCTTTCCATATAGTCGCGTGTCGGGGTCAGGCCGATCAGCCCTCATGCCCTTTCAGCACATATTTGCAGTCGCAATAGGGGCATTCGACCCAACCGGTATCTTCGGGGATCTGCAACCAGACACGCGGGTGGCCCAATGCGCCTTCGCCACCGTCACAGGCGACGCGGGAGGTTTCCACGATCTTGGTTTCCGGCGCTTCGATGGTCACGGCTGGCGATCCTTCTTCGGTTGTCGGCCTCGCGGGCATGTATTAGGTGCGTTTATGAGCGATGAGCAAACCGGGGGCAAGAGCCACATGGCCGATGCGGCAATCAGAATCGAAGGGCTGCGCAAAACCTATCGCGGCGGCAAGGGCCAACCCGAGAAACAGGCGCTGAAGGGGATCGACCTGACGATCCCGCGCGGTTCGGTCTTTGGCCTGCTGGGGCCAAACGGGGCCGGGAAATCGACCCTGATCAACATTCTTGCGGGGCTGGTGGTCAAAACCTCAGGCCAGGTTTCGATCTGGGGCTATGATCAGGATCGTAATCCGCGCCAGTCGCGCGCGGCCATCGGTGTGATGCCGCAAGAGCTGAACCTTGATCCCTTTTTCACGCCGCGCGGCGCGTTAGAAGTGCAGGCCGGCCTCTACGGTGTGCCCAATGCGGAACGCCGTAGCGACGAGATACTGGAACTGGTTGGCCTCAGCGACAAGGCCGAAGCTTATGCGCGCACACTGTCCGGCGGGATGCGGCGGCGATTGCTGCTGGCCAAGGCCCTGGTGCATCACCCGAAGATACTTGTGCTGGATGAGCCGACAGCAGGCGTGGATATCGAATTGCGCCAGATGCTCTGGGCCAATGTGCGCAAGCTGAACGAGCAAGGCATGACCATCATCCTGACCACGCATTATCTGGAAGAAGCGCAAGAGATGTGTGACGAGATCGCGATCATCAATCAGGGTGAGAAAGTGGCACAGGACAGCACCGCAAACCTGCTGGGTCGTATGGACAGCCGCACCATGGTGATCACGCCTGATAGCCCGGTTCAGAGCCTGCCCGAAACCGAAAACGTCGCCGCCTCGCTGCGCGACGATGGAGATTTGGTGCTGCAGTACCACAGCGGTAAAACCAGTGCCGAACAGGTTCTGGAGGCCGTGCGGCACGTCGGAATCCGTATCCGTGACGTCCGGACCGAAGAGGCCGATCTTGAGGATGTCTTCCTCGCGCTGACCTCAAGCCGGTCCGACAACCTGCCCGCAGATGACCCGGATCAGCCGCGCCGGGGTATCCACCGCGTCAAGCTTTAAGCCCGATCGATCCGTGCGTGATAACAATTGTTCAATGCTGAGCGGATGTGGATGTAAGCAACCTCTGCACGGGTAAAGATCGCTTCGGCAGCCTCCTGCAGTTGCGCCTGCGGCGTGATGATCCCAGTGCCATATACGATCCGGTCGTCTGAACCGTATCCCTTGATCAGGTAGTTGGGCGAATCCGTCAGCGCCTCGGGCAGGTCAGCCGACGGCTCATAGCGTTGACACGGCTCTGCACACAGAAAAATCGGTCCTGTTTCGGCATAAGGCTGTGTTCTGGGAAAGGGTCGATGGGCCAGCACCAACATCTCTTTTCCTTCCGGGATATAGGTCAGGCAATGTCGGCAAGGGTTGCCTGATCCGTTGGAAATCGCCCGCTCGGGCGGGTTTCCGTACCCATCCGGTGCTCCATCGCGATAGGCCTGAACCTGATCTGATGGAAGAGCAGAAATATTTTGCATGATATGTCTCCTTGCTGTGAGAAGATCATGCTTCTGTCAGCCCCCTGCCTTCGACCCGTTTCCTGCGCATTGCAAATACTGCAACCCTGCTCACCAAAAATGTTAGCGGTAAAGTTTTCACTACCCGCGCCGGGGTTTTGGGTCTAATTAGGCATCGAAACTCCAAACGCATTCACCGAGGCCGCTGACATGAGCGCTCAAGATACCACCCTGCGCGGGTTAGGTTTTGCATTTCTGGGATTTGCGGTCTTCGCCTCCCACGATGTGCTGATCAAAGTGCTGGGCGGCACCTATTCGGTGCTGCAGATCATCTTCTTCGCAACGCTGTTTTCCTTCGTTCCGATGGCCGTCACGATTCTGGCCGACCGGACGACCGGCAACTTTGTCCCGCGCCACCCCTGGCTGATCCTGCTCCGCTCGACGCTGATGATCACCGCGATGTCCTGCGCATTCTACGCTTTCTCGGTACTGCCCTTGGCCGAGGTCTATTCGCTGCTTTTCTCCTTTCCCCTTATCGTGACGGTTCTGTCGATCCCGATATTGGGCGAGGTCGTCCGTGCCCAGCGGTGGGCTGCTGTCGGGGTGGGCCTGATCGGCGTTCTGATCGTCCTGCGCCCGGGCGCGACCGAGATCACTCTGGGTCATATGGCGGCACTGATGGCGGCGTTCTGCAGCGCCTTCGCCTCGGTGCTTGTGCGCAAGATTGGCAATGAAGAACGTTCAGCCGTTCTGATCCTCTATCCGATGCTGTTGGCCATTGTGGCCATGAGCGTCGCGCAACCGCTGGTCTATCAACCGCCTTCGCTGCTGCATTTGGCAATGATGGCGCTGGTGGGTGTGTTTTCGGTCATCGCGCAGCATCTTATCATCCTCGCCTACCGCGCCGCGCCCGCCGGGGTTGTCGCCCCCAGCCAGTACAGTCAGATCATCTGGGCCACGATCTTCGGCGTCATCTTCTTTGGCGAGCATCCAGATATCTGGGTCGCAGTGGGTGCCAGCGTCATCATTGCATCGGGTGTCTTTGTCGTCTGGCGCGAGAGCCGGTCCAACACCACTTCGGTCAATACCCCCGTTTTGCGGGTACGATCCCCGCGTTCGGACACCGGTGCGACTCGGCCTGGAAAATAAAAACGGCGCGCCGGTTGGCACGCCGTCTTGAAACAACTCTTTCGCAGGGTCTTAGTAGACGACCACGGATCGGATGCTTTCGCCTTTGTGCATGAGGTCGAAGCCGTGGTTGATGTCGTCCAGACCCATGGTGTGGGTAATCATCGGGTCAATCTCGATCTTGCCCTCCATGTACCAGTCGACGATCTTCGGCACGTCGGTCCGGCCGCGCGCGCCGCCAAAGGCCGTGCCGCGCCATGACCGGCCGGTGACCAACTGGAACGGACGGGTCGAGATTTCCGCTCCGGCAGGGGCCACGCCGATGATGATCGACTCACCCCAGCCCTTATGAGCTGATTCCAGCGCATCACGCATCACGCCGACGTTGCCGGTGGCGTCGAAGGTGTAGTCCGCACCGCCCTTGGTCAGGTCGACCAGATAGGGCACCAGATCGCCCTCAACCTCTTTCGGGTTGACGAAATCGGTCATGCCGAACTTGGTCGCCATCTCGACCTTCGAGGGGTTCAGGTCGACGCCCACGATCTGATCCGCTCCGGCCAGACGCAGACCCTGGATCACGTTCAGGCCAATGCCGCCCAGGCCAAACACGATGGCGCGGCTGCCAATCTCCACCTTGGCGGTGTTGATCACAGCGCCGATGCCGGTGGTCACGCCACAGCCGATGTAACAGATCTTGTCGAATGGCGCGTCCTCACGCACCTTGGCCAGCGCGATTTCCGGAAGGACCGTGTGGTTCGAGAAGGTCGAGCAGCCCATGTAGTGCAGGATCGGATCGCCATCCAGGGTCGAAAAGCGCGAGGTCCCATCGGGCATTAGGCCTTGCCCCTGCGTGGTCCGGATCGCCTGGCACAGGTTGGTCTTGGGGTGCAGGCAGTATTCGCACTCGCGACATTCCGGGGTGTAGAGCGGGATGACGTGATCGCCGGGTTTCAGGCTGGTCACACCGGGGCCGACCTCAACCACCACGCCCGCACCTTCATGGCCCAGAATGGCGGGGAACAGCCCCTCGGGGTCGGCACCCGACAGGGTGAATTCATCGGTGTGACAGATGCCGGTCGCCTTGATTTCCACCAAAACCTCGCCCGCCTTGGGGCCTTCAAGGTTCACATCCATAACTTCCAAAGGTTTGCCTGCCTGAACGGCAACGGCGGCACGCGTACGCATGGTGCTTATCTCCCTGTCTAATTTGACCCGACCCTGCGTCAAATACAGGGTGTTTTCAACTGCGCTTTCGTGACAGGTTGGCTAAATCTTTGATATTGCAGAAACGACATTGCCGGAAAGAGGAACGCCAATGCGCCGATTTATTCCGATCCTGTGCCTTCTGAGCGCCTGTGCTGAGACCGCCCCAGTTGAAGACATCATTCCGACAGCCGACACCTCGCCGGTCGATCTGGCCTTTTGCAAAGGTGAGCCGTTTGCTGATGCAATCGGCCAGCCGGTTTCAGACATTCAGGCCCAACTGCCCGAGCGGTCTCGCGTGCTGGGTCCGGATGATATAGCGACACAGGATTATCGCATCGATCGATTGAATGTGTATGTGAATGGTGCTGGCGTGATCCAGAGGCTCACCTGCGGCTGACCTCATTTCCCGCGATAGACCAGGATATCTGGCAAGTAGTCGATCAGGCGCACAACCCATGAAAAGGGTGCCGGGAAATCAGTGCGAAAGCGGCGGCGCGACATGGCGCGCAGGACGCGATCGGCTGCGTCCTCGGGCGTCATCAACATCGGCATCCTGAAGCTGTTTTTATCGGTCAGACGGGTTTTGATAAAGCCAGGATTGACGATGCGCACCGTGACACCAGAGCCCGCAAGGTCGTGCCGCATGGTCTCAGCCAGTGAGATCAGCGCCGCCTTGCTGGCTCCGTATGATATTGCGTTGGGCAAGCCATGATATCCGGCCAGAGACCCGATCAGAGTGACATCTCCGCTGCCATTACGCACAAATTCAGGCACCGTTTCCCCCAGCACACGCAATGCCCCGGAATAGTTGACGTCACTAATGGCAAGTGAGGCCTCGGTATCCCAGTTCTCTGTGCGGATCGGCTCATAGACCCCAGCGTTATAAACCAGCGCATCTACCGCTCCGGCCTCGGCCACAGCCCGGCGCACAGTATTGAGGTCGGTCACATCCATCTGAATAGCGCGCGCGTTGGGCAGCGTGTTGCAAATCTCGGTCAGCCGCCCCACGTTACGGGCAGACAGGATTAGATGCGCGCCTTCGCGGCTCAACTTTTCGGCCAAGACGCGACCCAATCCTTCGCTGGCGCCGATGATCCAGTAGGTTTTTCCGTCGAAACTGCTCATATCCGGGCCATTTGTGTTCTGTTGGGAATTGTACGACCCAGTGACAATGTTGGATCACGCAGCCCCTGTGTTACGGTGCAGCATGTAACCAGACATCACAACATAGTGCAGCAGCGAAAAACTTCTAATCTGACTGATCCAGTGCCCCATATCCTGCGTATCTCATTGTAAAATGCCGAATAACGAGGATAGAATGTTCGACGAAACCCGGGGTGTACGTAAGAAAATCGCAGTCATAGGCGCAGGCATTTCAGGTCTCTCCGCAGCTTATTACCTTTCTGAAAACCACGATATCACCGTGTTCGAGGCCGAGCCTCGACTGGGCGGCCATGCCCGTACGGTCTTGGCCGGCCGCAATGGCGATCAGCCCGTCGACACCGGGTTCATCGTCTTCAACTATGTCACCTACCCCTATCTGACCCGGTTGTTCGATGAACTGAACGTGCCGGTCACCAAAAGCGAAATGAGTTTCGGGGCCACCATCGATAACGGCCGAATCGAATACGGGCTGAACAACCTGCGCACTCTGACCGCGCAGAAACGCAATCTAGCCCGTCCAGCCTATTACAAAATGATCGCCGACATCCTGCGCTTTGGCAAAGAGGCCCCCGAAGCCGCGCAGGACGATGACACCACGATCGGAGAGTTGGTGGATCAGCTGCGCCTCGGCCATTGGTTCCGGCATAATTATCTGATGCCCATGTGCGGCGCGATCTGGTCAACGCCGGTTGAGTTCGTCGATCAGTTCCCTGCCCGCTCGCTGGTACAGTTCTTTCGCAACCACGCACTGCTGGCCTCGGGCCGGGCCAATCAGCACCAATGGTACACGGTGAAGGGCGGCAGCATCGAATATGTGCGCCGGATCGATGCCGCGTTGCGCGCACGTGGCTGTGACATTCGTCTGGCCTCGCCCGTTCAGCGGATCGAACGGCATGATCTGGGCGTTACCGTACATGCGAGCGGCGAAACCGATTTGTTTGACGAGATCATTCTGGCTACCCATTCCGATCAGTCCCTCGCCATTCTTGGTGATGCAGCGACCGAAGGTGAGAAAGTGGCGCTGGGTGCGATCAAATATCAACCAAACAAAGCCATCCTTCACTGCGATCCCCGTCAGATGCCCCGTCGGCGTGCCTGCTGGTCCAGTTGGACCTACAGGTCGCAAAAGGGCAATGTTGGGGTCACATATTGGATGAATCGGCTTCAGAACATCCCCGACAGCGACCCGCTGTTTGTGACGCTGAACGCCGCCTCAGATATTCCTGCGGACAAAGTCTATGATGAAGTCGAATTCGCCCATCCGGTGTTCGACAAAGCCGCCCTGCGAGCTCAAGCGCAAATCCGCGGGATGCAGGGGCAGAACCGAACCTGGTTTGCTGGTGCTTACAACCGGCACGGTTTTCACGAAGACGGGATTGCCAGTGCGATGCATGTCGTTGAGCGCATCACCGGCATCCCGCAGATTATCGGAGCTGACAATGGCGTTTCTGAGAATGATCAGGCCGTTCCTGCCTCGGCTTAACGCTGGCGCGGCGCTGGTATCGCTGATGCTGCTGATACCCGGAGGGCTGGCAGCCTCGCCCGTGTTTGGCGTTCTCAACAATGTCGAGTTGCGCGGCACGGCAACCTACCGCTATCTGGGTTTCCCGCTTTATGATGCACAGCTGTTTACGCAAGGCGGTGCACCATTAAATTGGAATCAGGATTTCGGACTGGAGCTGCGCTATCGCCTAAATGTGACCAAGAAGGCGCTGATAAACTCGACACTGGACGAGATGAAGCGGATCGGGCGCGCTGCCCCGATACGTGATCAGCTTGAGACCTGCTTTGCCCCTGTTTCAAAGGGTGATCGTTTTCTGGCGGTGTCGGACGGTCCGAACAAGGTCGAGTTCTGGCTGAACGGTCGCAAAACCTGCTCCATGTCTTATCCGGACATCAAACGCAGTTTTATGTCGATCTTTCTGGGCGAAAACACCCGTTCTGCAGCCTTTACGCAGGCGTTACGAGGGAACTGATGCTGTATCCGAGGGTCAGCCTCTACGCGCTGATGCTTGCTGCGGCGGGTATCCCGCTTTACATCCATCTGCCGCGTTTTGCAGCGGTCAATCTGGGCATCGGGCTTGGGGTGATCGGCACCGTGTTGCTGGTCATCCGTCTGGTCGATCTGGTGCAGGACCCGCTGATTGGCTGGGCGATTGACCGCTGGCCCGGCGGGCAGATCCTGTTCGCCGCCACCGCCGCACTGGGTCTTGCGATCGGGTTTCCCTTGTTGTTCGGGCTGCCTGAAGGGGCCGGTATAACCTTGTTAGTGTCTATTTTGATCCTGTTGTTCTCAGCCTACAGCCTAGGAACCATCCTGCTTTATGGACGCAGCGCAACGCTTGCGAAACAGGCCACCTCAAAAGAGCTGATGCGACTGGCCGCCTTCCGAGAGGGCGGGCAACTGACCGGCGTCGTCATCGCCGCCGCCGCACCCGCCTTATTCGTCGCGCTTGGTGCTGGGGCGCAGGGGTACCCGGCCTTCGGGCTATTCCTTGGAGTTCTGGCCGTAATGACTCTGGCGGTGACTTTGCCGATGTGGCGGCGAAGGCCGATCACCGGGCAGGCGCTGTCATTTGCCGGGCTGGGACAAGCGGGGGCGCTACGGTTGCTGGCTCTGGCGCTGGTCAACAGCCTGCCGGTTGCGATCACCTCGACCCTGTTTCTGTTCTTTGTCGAAGACCGACTTCAACTGCCGGGCAAGGCCGGGCCACTGCTGATCCTGTTCTTCCTCAGCGCGGGACTTAGCGTGCCGTTCTGGGCAAAGCTCAGCAACCGAATTGGCCTTAAACAGACTCTGATAATCGCGATGCCACTGGCCATTCTCGGCTTTGTCGGCGCCGCCCTTCTGACCCCAGGAAATCTGGCTGGATTCGCGATCATCTGCCTTGCATCCGGCGCCGCCTTGGGTGCGGACATGGTTGTCCTACCCGCCATGTTCTCGGTCGTTCTGACACGGGCTGGGCTGAACGCCTCTGCCGCCTTTGGCATTTGGTCCTTCGCAGGCAAGCTGGGTCTAGCTCTGGCTGCCTTTTTCACGCTGCCACTGCTGGAACGCAGCGGCTTTACACCCGGACAGGCCAATTCGGCTCAGGCTTTGAACACACTCACCCTCGCCTATGCTGTGCTGCCCTGCATCTTGAAACTCGGAGCGTTTGGCTTGGTCCTGACTCTCCCGACAGAGGTCTCTGCCAAATGAAAACGCTCCTGTTCTGTCTGCTCGCCATTTTTGCGGTGTTCGCCGTGAAGAACCGTTTCCTCAGCTTCCGGTCTCAATCACCTTCGGACTACAGCGGCACCGGGCCTGAGTTTTCGCTGAAGAAGAACCTGAATGGAGAGATCCTGTCCGAAGGGCTGATCTATGGCCCGAATGGCAAGATGTCGAACAGCTTTGTCGCGCGCATGGTCGGCGAATGGGACGGCAATACCGGGACGCTGTCCGAGTATTTCACCTATTCCAACGGCAAACAAATGACCCGCAAATGGTATCTGACGTTGGGCACGGGCAACACGTTTACCGCGACAGCGGATGATATCGTGGGCGAGGGCAAAGGCGTGATCTCGGGCGCAACCGTAAAACTGACCTATCGCATCATCCTGCCCGAAGATGCGGGCGGACATACACTGGATGTAACCGACTGGATGTATCTGACGGAAAACGGGGTGATCATGAACCGGTCCGAGATGCGTAAGTTCGGGATCAAGGTTGCCGAGCTGGTCGCCACGATGCGCCCCGCGCCCAAGGTGAAGTCGGCCCATCTGCATGGCGCAAACGGTCACGATGCAGACTCTGAGCTGAGGGTTTTACAATGATCGCTCGCCGAACCCTTGTCGCGGTCGTCGCGATCGCGGGGCTGGCGATGCTCACCGCATGCTCGGCCAAACCACGTATACCAAAAACGTTTCTGTCAGATCGCCAGTTGAACCTTGAAGAGTTCTTCGAAGGTAAGACCGTCGCTTATGGTCAGTTTCAGGATGTGCTGGGTAATGTCCCGCGTCGCTTTCAGGTCGACATTGACGGCACATGGGACGGAGAGACTCTGACGCTAGTTGAAGATTTCGTCTATGACGACGGTGCGACCGAGCAACGGATCTGGACCCTCACCAAGACCGGCGAAGACACCTGGACGGGCACCGCTCCCGGTGTGCTGGGCACAGCCAGCGGAGTCGAAAGGGGCGATACGTTTAACTGGAAGTACAAAATCGACCTGCCCGTCAAAGATGGCACCATGCGAGTCAATTTCGATGACTGGATGTGGCTGTTATCCGATGATCGGCTGCTGAACCGAGCCTATGTTTCGCGTTTTGGTGTAAGGCTGGGTGAGGTCATTTTGTACTTCGAGAAGAAGTAGTCACCCCGCCAGCGCAGCCAGCGGGGCGAAAGAGTATCAGACGGTTCCGCCCAGACTACCTTCAAGCTCGACCATCTCCTGACCACCGGCCATCAGGTCCTGCAGCTCTTCCGGGGTGATTTGACCTCGCTGCGCCGTACCCAGCGTCTGGCCGCGATTGAGAACCGTGAACCGGTCACCCACCGCCAGCGCATGGCGGACGTTATGGGTGATAAAGACCACCGCGATCCCCTGCTTACGCACCTTGTCGATGGTTGCCAACACATTGGCTGTTTGGCGCACACCAAGGGCCGAGGTCGGTTCGTCCAGAATCAGCACCTTGGCCCCGAAATGTACCGCCCGTGCGATGGCAACAGTCTGGCGTTCACCACCCGATAGCGTGCCAACCGCCTGATCGGGTCCGCGCAGGTTGATACCCATCTTCTTCATTTCTTCCATCGTGACATTGTTTGCATAGTCATGGTCGAAGAAATTGATCGGTCCAACTTTCTTCACCGGCTCATTGCCCATGAAGAAATTGCGCGAGACCGACATCAGAGGGATCATGGCAAGATGCTGGTGCACCGTCGCAATCCCGGCCTCAATCGCATCGCGCGGGTCGGTGAAGTGCATGGGTTTGCCTTCAAACAGGATCTCTCCATGCGTGGGTTGGTGAACACCCGACATGGTTTTGATGAAGGTCGACTTACCCGCGCCGTTGTCACCGAGAAGACAGTGGCATTCACCGGGGAACACATCGACCGAGACCCCCGCCAGCGCAATTACGCTGCCGAAATGCTTTTCGATATTCTTCATCTGGATGATGGGTGCATGTTCGGGATTCATATCAACGCTCCCCCGTGATGATGCGGCGGATATAGGTGTTGAGGATCACAGCCCCCAGCAGGATCACGCCCAGGAACACGCGGAATAGCGAGCTTTCGACGCCGGCAAAGAACAGACCCTGTTGCACCACGCCGAAGATCAACGCACCCAGCGCCGCACCCAATACCGAGCCGTAACCGCCGGTCAGAAGCGCGCCGCCGATGACCACGGCGATGATCGCCTCAAACTCTTTCAGCAGGCCCCGGTCGGCACCGGCCGATCCGAACTCCATCACCTGACAGACAGCGAAGACCGTGGCGCAGAAGGCGGTGAACATGAACATCAGGATCTTGACCCGGTTCACAGGCACACCCGAGTTACGAGCGGCCTCGGCATCGCCGCCCGACGCGAAGATCCAGTTCCCGAACCGGGTCTTGGTCAGCAGCACATGGCCAAAGATGATCAATGCGATGGCCCAAACAATCAGCATTGGCACGCCGTCCACCACCGGCTGACCCTGTCGCGTGCCACGTTCGAACACCGCTATGATCCCAGCGTCGCCCAGCCACTGGAACAGGCCCTGCAGGATTTTGCCACCGAAGATCGGAGCCAGCCAGTCGCCCTCGGCTGCGTCTTTGACGCCGCCAATGATGGTTTTGCGCTCGATTACCTGCGGCAGGAAGATGGTGAAACCGCGCAAGATGAACAGGAAAGCCAACGTCACGATAAAGCTGGGCAAACCGGTCCGGATCACGATCCAGCCGTTAAGCGCTCCGATCGCGACGGCCATGGCGAAGGTGACAAGGATGGCCATCCAGACCGGCCAGCTGAGCGTGACCGAGAAGATGGCGATCATCATACCGGAGAAGCCGATCATCGAGCCGACGGACAGGTCAAACTCACCAGCGATCATCAGAAGGCACGCGCCCACGGCGATGATCATGAACTGTGCTGAGACAACCGACCAGTTCATCATGCCTTGTGCGTTGAACATGCCGCTGTCGAAAGCGAACAGCAGGAAGAAGGTGAATACGGCAACGGTGCCGACCATCCCGCCAAGCTCGGGCCGGATCAAGGCCTTGCGCAGCGGAGAGATCTCTTTGATCCGTTCGTCGGTTAAAGTGGTGTTTTGAGCAGACTCGCCCATGAGAGCGCTCCTCCGATAAAAACAGTGATTTTGAGTCAGAAAGCTGTCGGCGGGCGCCCTGCGTCAGGACGTCCGCGCTTCAAGAATTAGCGGTACTCGCCAGCGAATTCTTCGATCTTGGTCAGGCCATCAGCGGTTACGAAACCGGGACCCGAGTTGATGTTGTTGCCAGGCAGAACGCCGTAACGGTGGTAATTTGTCATGACAACAACCGGCAGATAGGCCTGCAGGAAGGGTTGCTGATCAATGCCCCACTGGATCACGCCGGATTTGATGCCTTTGACGATCTCACCACCCAGATCGAAGGTGCCGAAATAGATGTCACCGGCCATGCCGTTTTCTTCCAGAGCCAGAATCGTCGGATCAGCCGAGGTCGGACCCAGTGTCAGAACCGCATCCGTATCCGGGTTTGCCGACAGATAGGCCAGCACACGGTTTTTGATCTCAGCAGGGTCCTGACCAGCGTCGATCATCTGATCCCCCAGTTCGATCCCCAGACCATCCGCAAAGCCCTGGCAACGTTCCTGGCTGGAGGGCTGAACGATATAGTGGTTCACGCACAGGAATGATCCGATGCCATCGCCCTTGGCCCGCTGGCCTGCTGCGAATCCGGCATCATATTCAGGCTGACCCACATACATCAGAGCACCAACTTCACGAGCCTGATCCGGAGTACCGGTGTTCATGATGATCACGTCAACACCTGCATCCACGGCTGATTTGATCGGGCCGCTCAGCACATCATAGTCCGCCAGCGTGGTGATGATCCCGTTTGGACCCGAAGCCGCCGCCTGATCGATGATCCGCGCCATGTCAGCCAGATCGCCAGTGGGCGGGTTGCGGTATTCAACCTCAACACCCATTTGTTCGCCCGCCAGCGCGATGCCGTTCTTGATGGTGTTCCACCAGCTGTCGCTGTCCGGTGCGTGGCTGACCAGAATGTATTTCTCACCTTCCGCCGCAGCGCTTGTGGCTGCGATCAGCGGCGTCGCAGCAACCACGGCCGCCAGCGCCAGCTTCTTCGTCAGTGAAGTCATGATGTCCTCCCAAAACTCATATTATCGCGGATTGAGGCTGTCCTTCGCACCTCTCCGAGTCGTGTTAGAACATATCTGCTTAAATTTTGCAACCGGTTGCAAACAGCATCTGAAGTGTTTCATACTGTATCTGCCAGAGAATACAGGTAAAAGGACTGCCACTAAACGCAGGAAGGTCGGACGGGTCATGGCTGTCACATTGAAAGAGGTTGCAGAACGCGCGGGCGTATCACGCTCGGCTGTGTCGCGCACTTTCACCGATGGGGCCTCGGTTTCCGACAAGATGCGCCGCAAGGTCGAGAAGGCCGCGCGAGAGCTGGGATACAGCCCAAATGCGCTGGCCTCATCGCTGACAACGGGACGGACCAAGTTGATCGGGCTGGTGTCGAATAACTTCCACAACCCGATCTTTCTTGAAGTTTTCGACCTCTTTACCCGCGGTTTGCAGGACCGCGGCTTACGCCCGCTGCTGGTGAACCTGACCGACGAAGTTGAACCCGAGAATTCGGTACGAATGCTGCGCCAATATTCAGTCGATGGCGTTGTTGTTGCGTCGTCGACATTGCCGCCGGGCTTTGCCAAAGCGTTTCGCGATGCGGGCGTGCCAGTGGTGCACAGCTTTGGCCGATCCTCCTCTTCGCCACAGGTTCATGTGGTCGGGATCGACAACGTGGAATGCGGACGCATGGCGGCCCGCCAGCTGGTCGCGCGTGGTTATAAAACAGTGGCCTTTCTCGGCGGGCCTGAGGCGGCGACCTCGACCCAGGATCGCCATGCGGGATTCATGTCGGAAATGGCGTTGCACCCGCAGATCGACGTGACCTGTTCGTTTGCCGAGGCCTACTCGTTCGATGCAGGCCGCAAGGAAATGCTGTGCCTGTTGAAATCAAAACGGGCCGAGGCCTATTTCTGCGGCGACGACGTTTTGTCCATCGGGGCCCTGTCGGCGATTTTAGACAGTGGCCTGAAGGTACCCGAAGATATCGGTGTCATCGGCCTGAACGATATGGAGATGGCGCGATGGGAGAATATCGATCTCACCACCATCCATCAGCCGATCCGGCAAATCGTCAGTTCTTCGATCGAGCTGATGGTGGCAACGCTGAACGAACCCGACCGGTATCCCGAGGCACGGATATTCCCATGCTCGGTGGTGGAACGGGGCACATTGCGCCCCGTATCTGAGAGTTAACGGAACATCGGCGGTCGCGCGTCCATCCAAGCACTGCCCTGCTTTGCGGACTCGACCGCTGTATGCACCGCCGCCATCGATCGCACACCGTCTGCCGCATTGGGCAGCCCGTCGCGGGTTTCCCCGGCAATGGCGTCCGCCAGATCGCAATAGATGTTCGCTACCGCCAGCGGGAACCCTTCGGGATGCGCAATCGCCACACGGCTGAGGCGTTGCGCATCTTCGTGCAGCCCACCCTCGCCTTTTTCGATGATCTGCAAGCGCCCACCAACGGGTGTATAGATCAGCTGGTTCGGTTGCTCGGACGCCCAGCGCAGGCCGCCGGTTTCTCCGAAAACCTGAATATCGAACCCGTGCTGGCGACCGATGGCCACCGAAGACGTCCATAGCCGGCCAACGGCGCCTTTGGCCGTGCGGAAGTTGACCATGGCATCATCTTCAAGCTCACGGCTGCCAATGGTTGAGGCAAAATCTGCGGACAGGGTCTCAACCTCGTCATCCGCAATGAACCCGGCCATGTGCATCGCGTGAATCCCGCAATCAGCGAACTGGCCGGAAACACCCGCCATCGCCGGGTCATAGCGCCAGCGGACGCGAGGATTGTCGGCGTCTGTCGCGTCTCCGTGATGGCCGTGACTGAAGTTGGTGACGACCAGACGGACCTTGCCGATCTCACCTGCACGCACCATAGCGCGGGCCTGCCGCACCATGGGATAAGCGGAATAGCAGTAGTTGACCGCGCAAATCTTGCCGGATTTCTCAGCGACATTGACGATCTCTTCACCCTCTTCCACCGTCATGGTCATGGGCTTTTCGCACAGCACATTGAACCCGGCCTCAAGGAACGCTTTGGTGATCTCGAAATGCGTCGCATTCGGCGTGGCCACCGTAACCAGATCAATCCGATCATCGCGGCCACGTTCACCTTCCAGCATCTCGGTCCAATCGCCATAGGCCCGGTCCGCCGCGATGCCCAACCGTTGCGCATACTCGCGACCAACATCAGGCCGGTGATCCAAGGCCCCAGCAGTGAATTGGAAATGCCCATCTGCCAGCGCCCCCAATCGGTGCGCTGGTCCGATCTGGCTGCCTTCTCCGCCGCCGATCATGCCCCATTTCAGCTTGGTCATGGTCTGGACCTCCTTAACTGAAACCAATGGATTCGAGGTATTCGCGGTTCTTCCGCGCGTCGCCTACAGGGTCGGGATCAAGCGTCGGGTCACAATCCTGTTCGACCGTACACCAGCCGGTGAAACCTGCATCCAGCAGCACTTGGCGAACCGTAGGAAAGTCCACGTCGCCTTCACCCAGATTGCAGAAAATCCCCTGCCCGCAGGCATCATAGAAGCCCGTCCGATTGGCGATCACATCTGCCTTCACTGTTGGCGAAATATCCTTGAAGTGCATGTACGAAATCCGATCAACGTAGCGCTTCATGAAGCCGACCGGATCGAACCCGGCATAAGAGTGATGGCCGGTGTCGAAACAGATTTTCAGGAGCTTTTCATCAACCTCATTCAGCAGGCGTTCCAGCTCGGGCTCAAAATCCATGAAGCCCGCAGCATGGGCGTGCATCCCGACGGTCAGCCCGTATTCCTCGGACCCGATCCGCGCGCTTTCGGCAAGGCGATCCCGAAACGCCGTCCACTCAGCCTTGTCCATCTGCTCAGCCTCATCGGCGCGACCAGCGGTTGGTGCGCGACGGGGAGAGATCGCGTCAATCAGCACCAAATGCTGCGCCCCATGCGCCTTCAACGCGCGGGCGGTGCGGTGGGTGGCATCGAGCACATCTTCCCACGCATCGGGGTCATGGTAATTGCGGAACACCACGCCGCCGATCAGTTCCAGATCATGCTCAGCCAGCGCATCGGCCAGTACTGCAGGGTCTTCGGGCATGAAGCCCACCGGACCCAATTCGATGCCTTTATACCCGGCCTCGGCACACTCGCTGAGAACGGTTTTCCAGTGCGGATTGCGCGGGTCCTGCGCAAATTCCACGCCCCAGGAGCAGGGCGCATTGCCAATTCTGATGCTCATCTTGTCTTGTCTCCGATGCTCAGAAATCTTCGATGTTTTTCCAGCTTTCATCCGCTGACGATGCCAGTGCCGCAGCGACGACCCGGTTGACCTCATGACCGTCGTGGAAGGTCGGCCAGACCGGTTTACCTGTCTCGATCGCGCGCAGGAAATCACGCGCTTCGATGATGATCTGATCCTGATAGCCCGTACCATGGCCAGGCCCCTGACAGAACGGCTCATAATCCGGATGCGCAGGGCCGGTCAGAATCTTGCAAAATCCACGCTCAGCCTCGGGGCCATCCATGCGATAAAGCCACAATGCGTTCTGATCCTCCTGATCAAAACGTATCGCACCTTTGGTGCCGCTGACCTCATATGCGTAACCCATCTTACGCCCGGTCGCGATACGGCTGAAATACATCGATCCCATCGCGCCATTCGCAAAGCGCACCATCATCTGAGCGTGGTCGTCGTTATCAACCTCACCACCCGGGCGGCTTTTGTGCACGGTTTCGACCTCTGCCATCACGCGCTTAATAGGCCCAATCAGCGCCAACGCCGCGTTGATCATATGAGGCGCCAGATCGCCCATCGTTCCGTTCGACATTCCCGTCGTGCGCCATGTCGCCGAGGCCTGCGGGTCGGCATAGAAATCTTCGGTATGCTCGCCCCTAAACCATGTGACGTCACCAATCTCTCCATCGGCGATCAACTGGCGGGCATATTGGCTGGCGGGGGTTCGAATATAGTTGAAACCAACCATGTTGGCTACGCCCGAGACCTCGGCCGCTGCTGACATCGCGGCGCCATCTTCCATCGACGCGCCCAATGGTTTTTCACACAGCACCGACTTGCCTAACGCAAAGGCCGCCAGAGCAATTTCGCGATGCGTTTCCTGAGGGGTGGCAATCACGATGGCCTCGACCTTCGGGTCATTCACAAGCACAAGCCAGTCATCCGTCGCGCGTGCGAACCCATAGGCCTGACGATACCGTTCAGCGCTTTCTGGCGAGGATGCACACACCATCTCCAGCCGTGGACGCAAGGCCGTGTTGAACACCGCCCCGACCGAGGACATGGCGACCGCATGGGCCTTACCCATATATCCGCCGCCCAGAATGCCAATGCCGATTTCTGCCATTCCGACGCCCTCCCTCGCTTTTTCTTGAAAACCATTTGCAACCGGTTGCAAAACTTGTATCGTGAGAATAGGACTCTCGCAAGCTGCATTCGGCACTGCATCTCAATTTTCCTAAAGGAGCCCGCAGACATGTCCGCGCAACACGACACTGTTTACCTGACAACGGCGCAGGCGATCATTCGCTGGCTGTCGAACCAGTTCATCGAGATCGATGGTCAGGAATATCGCCTATGTGGCGGGGGTTTCGGGATTTTCGGCCATGGCAATGTGACCTGTCTGGGCGAGGCGCTGAATACGGTGCGGGATGAGCTGCCGCTCTATCGTGGACAGAACGAACAGAGCATGGGATTCGCCGCCGCCGGATATGCCAAACAGTGGCTGCGTCAGCGATTCATGTTCTGCACCGCCAGCGCAGGACCCGGCACTGCGAATCTGCTGACCGCCGCCGGACTGGCCCATGCCAACCGTCTGCCGATGCTAATGCTGTGTGGAGATACCTTCATCACGCGCCTACCTGACCCGGTTCTTCAACAGATGGAGAACTACTACGACCCGACTTTCGGCGTGAATGACGCTTTCAAGCCGGTCAGCCGCTATTGGGATCGCATCACACATCCGGCGCAGGTCATTCAATCTCTGCCCGCCGCCATTGCGACGATGCTGGACCCGGGCGATTGCGGGCCTGCGTTCCTCGGGTTACCGCAAGACGTGCAAGGGTGGACCTATGATTACCCGGTGAAGTTCTTCGAGAAAAAAGTGCATCGCATTCGCCGGCAAGCGCCTGATGCGGATGAAATTGCAGACGCGGCAAGTGCTCTGGCTGGGGCGAAACGCCCGATGATCATTGCAGGTGGTGGCGTTCAGTATTCCAAAGCTGTGGCCGAGCTGACCGATTTTGCCGTGAAACATCAGATTCCAGTGGTCGAAACCATCGCGGGCCGTGCCAATATGCTGGCAACCCATCCGCTGAACATTGGCCCGATCGGTGTCACCGGTTCGGACAGCGCCAACGCAATTGCGGAACAGGCGGATGTGATCGTTGCCATCGGAACCCGGCTACAGGATTTCACAACTGGATCTTGGACGGCCTTTGCGAAGGACGCTCAGTTCATCTCAATCAATGCCGCACGACATGATGCGGGCAAACATATGTCTTTGCCGATTGTTGGAGATGCCAAGTTGTCGATTCAAGCTCTAACGCAAGCAGTTGACTATGCGGCCTCATCCGATTGGGTCTCGCTCGCGCAGGAGGAACGGCGCAAGTGGGACGCCTATGTGGCCGAGAATGTGTCTTACGGGAACCGTCAGAACTCTTACGCGCAAGCCATCGGTGTAGTGAACGAATTGTGTGACACGCGCGACCGCGTGGTCGCCGCCGCCGGGGGCCTGCCCGCAGAAGTCACCGCCAACTGGCGTACATTGGATATCGGCACGGTCGATGTGGAATTCGGCTTTTCCTGCATGGGCTATGAGATCGCAGGCGCCTGGGGCGCGCGCATTGCCCAATCCGAGCGGGAGCCGGAGAAGGACACCATCACCTTCTGCGGTGACGGCTCTTATCTGATGCTGAATTCGGACATCTATTCTTCGGTTCTAAGCCGTAAGAAGATGATCGTTCTGGTGCTCGACAATGGCGGCTTTGCGGTCATCAACAAGCTGCAGAACAATACCGGCAATGAAAGCTTCAACAACCTACTGGAAGATTGCCCGACGATCCCCGAAGCCTTCGGCGTCGATTTCGTGGCCCACGCGGCCTCGATGGGGGCAACCAGCGAAAAGGTTGCGAACCCGGCAGAACTATCTGAGGCCTTCAAGCGCGCCAAGGCCAGCGACAAAACCTATGTGATCGTGATGGATGTGGACGCCTATGAAGGCTGGACCACTGAAGGCCACGCATGGTGGGAAGTTGGTACACCCCATACCTCGTCGGATGAGAGAGTTCGCGATGCGCATGTCGAGTGGGAATCCACCCGCGAAAAACAACGCAAGGGCATCTGATGAAACGGTTCACGGCAGAAACATCTAATCCTGAGGTCATCGTCGATGAGCTGCTGAATGGTGGCGGAGCTGTTACCATCTCGGGCCTGTTCACGCCCGAGGAAGTCGCCGAAGCCCGCGCGATCATCATGGAACATTCGGAAGCTGCGGCTGAGAAGGTGACCCACTTTCAGGGGGCAGCCGAAGAAGATGGCAAGCTGAACCTACAACGAAGGGTTTGGAATCTGTTGGCCAAGGGTGACGTATTTTCCCGCATGGCCGCACATCCGGTTCTGATGGATATCCTCCGCAAATTTCTGGGAACAGAGTTCATCATGGGCTCGATCGCTGCCAATCGCATCCTGCCGGGCGGGCCGGGGCAGGAGCCGCATGTCGACTATCCCTATTGGGACTTTCACAGCCCCGAAACGCATCCCGTCGGTCTGAATGGTTCATTTCCAATGAATGCACAGGTCTCGGTTTTGCTGGACCCGTTCACCAAAGAAAGCGGCGCGACGGGCTATGTGCCGGGATCGCAGAAAGAGCTGCGGTATCCCACGCCCGAAGACAAGTTCTATGACAAATGCGAGCAGATGACCGGTGAGCCTGGCGATGTTGCTCTGTTCTATGGCGTGACGTGGCATTGCGCGATGCCGAACAAAGCGGATCACGACCGCAGCGCGATTCTGATCCAATACCTGCCCAAATGGGTCAAACCGATGGAAGATATGCCCGCTGCGCTACCGCAGGATTTCCTCGATCAGGCAAGTCCCGATATGCGGCAGTTGCTGGGTCTGCACTATCCCTACCCCGAGGTGCTTGATGCCGCCCGGGCAGGCAATACTGAGGGACGCACGTGACTCTGATCGAAGGGATAAAAGGCAATCGCTTTGCCGTGTTTGGCCGAGCCGGGATGGACATGTTCGCAGATCCGGTCGGGACCAAAAGCGAAGATGCTAAGGTCTTTCGCGCCGATCTGGGCGGTTCGAGCGCCAACATTTGTGCGGGACTGGTTAAACTGGGATCGCAAGCGGCGCTGGTCACATCAGTCTCGGATGACGCAGTGGGGCGGTTCTGCGTGAACCGTCTGCAGGACTATGGCGTAGAAACGCGATATGTCCGCGCTGTGGGTGGCGAGGCGCGCACCTCTCTGGCCGTTTACGAAAGCTGCATCGAGGATTTCCAGAACGTCATCTATCGCAACGGTGCCGCCGATTTCCAAGTGACCGAGGCGGATATGGATGAGGTGGACTACAGCGCCTTCTCAGCCCTGATCACGGCGGGCACGGTGTTTGCGGCGGAGCCTTCACGCTCGGCCACGTTCCGCGCGTTTGAAAACGCGCGCACCGCAGGTCTGCCAGTGATCTTCGACATCGATTACCGGCCTTATAGCTGGCCGTCGCCGGAAGTGGCCTCGGAGGTTCTGACCCGCGCAGGTCGCGAAAGCGATCTGATCGTCGGAAATGACGAAGAGTTCGGCTTTATGGCGGGCGGCATCGAAAAGAGCCTCGACAAAGCCCGCGAGCTGGCCGCCAATGGAAAAACGGTGATCTACAAGATGGGTCACGAAGGGGCCATCACGCTGACCGATGGGCAGGAGATTCGTACCGGTATCTATCCGGTCACCGCGGTGAAACCCAACGGCGCAGGCGACAGTTTTCTGGCCGGCCTGCTGGCCTCAATCGCGGCGGGGCATGACCTGCGCGAAGCTGTGCTGCGCGGTTCGGCCTGTGCCTCGATCGTGGTCTCGCAGCCCGGCTGCGCCGGGGCCATGCCCACCACGCCCCAGCTTGACGATTTTCTGGCCCAGCACCCGGGCCCCACGGATACCTGAAAGGAGACGCAGATGCATATCGCGCCCCATGACAACCAGAACAAACCCATCGTTGATGCCGACCATGATCTGGTGCCGCTGAACTATTTCAACATCGTCAAACTGAAAAAGGGCGAGGTGTTCGAATATGCCGTACCGGGCTATGAGACCTGCATCGTGCCCGCCACCGGCACCGTGGATGTCGATGTGGATGGGGCAGTGTTTACCAATCTGGGCAACCGCACCATCGACGTCTGGGATGGTGAACCCGAAGGCGTCTATGTTCCCGTCGGCGCAAAGGTGCGTATCACCTGCGTGACGGATGAAACCGAAACTTTCATCGCGGGCGCAAAATTCGACCGTGTGCTTGAACCTTTTGACGTCCGCGTGCCTGAATTGGACTTGGTGCAATACGGCTCGGACGACACCAAAACCCACCGCAAGATCAAACATATCCTTGGGGCAAACCATCACGACAAAGTCGGCCGCCTGCTGGTGTCCGAGCTTTACACCGTCGGTCAGGGCGGCTGGTCCGGATTTCCCAGCCACAAGCACGACACCGACCGCAAAGGCGACGATGGCGATATGATCGAGACTCGCCATGACGAAACGTATAACTTCCGCTTCCGCCCGAACTATGGCTCGGGTGTTCAGATGCTTCAGCGCGAGGACAATAAGCCGGGCGATGCCTATCACATCATGGATGGCTCAACGATCCTGCTGGACAAGGGCTATCACCCCTGCGCGGTTCTGCCGGGGTATGAAATGTATTATTTCACCATTCTCGGCGGGCTTAGCCAGCGCTCGCTAAAGCAGTATTTCCAGCCGACCCATGCGGATCAGTTGCACACGATTCCGGGTATCATGGACATGGTGGCCAAGTTCAAATGAGCTTTGTGACATTATCGGACGTGCTGCAACCCGCCCTGCGTGACGGATATGCCGTGGCCGGTTTGGTAACGCTGGGTTGGGAGGATATGCGCGCCTATGTAGCCGCAGCCGAAGCCGAAGGCGTGCCCATCATCCTGCAAGCCGGACCATCCTGCCGCGAACACACGCCGCTGCCAGTTCTGGGCAAAATGTTCCGCCATCTGGCCGAAGGAGCCAGCGTTCCTGTCGTGGCCCATCTAGACCATGGCTACACCCATGAGGAGTGCCGCGTCGCCATCGACAGCGGCTTCACCTCTGTCATGTTCGACGGCTCGCGCAAGCCCTTGGAACAGAATATCGCTGAGACCGCTGCGATTGTCGAAATGGCCCATGCCGCTGGTGTCTCCTGCGAGGGGGAAATCGGTTTTGTCGGCTATTCGGGTGGTGAAGGTTCGGACGGGACCGCGCCGGAGGAAGCCACGCAATTCGCCCGAGAGACCGGCGTGGATGCAATGGCGATCTCGGTCGGAAATGTCCATCTGCAGCAAAACAAGGAGGGCGGTCTGGACGAGGCCCGTATCCGCGCGATAGAAGCCGTGACCGAGATACCTCTGGTGATCCATGGCGGCTCGGGCGTGCCGGTTGCGCAACGTGCTGCACTGGCACGCGGATCGAAAATCTGCAAATTCAACATCGGAACCGAATTGCGGATGGCTTTTGGGAATGCCCTGCGCGCTGCCGTAAACGCCGACCCGGACAGGTTCGACCGCGTTCTTATTCTGAAAGACACACACGAGCCGGTTGTCGAGGCGACCCGCCGGGTTCTGCAAGCGTTCAAAGGAGCATGACATGCTGAATATCGGGCTATTGGGGTGCGGACGTATCGGGCAGGTTCACGCGCGCTCAATCGGGCAGATCGACGGAGCTCGGGTCAGCGCTGTGGCAGACGCATTTGCGGAGCCGGCCCGGATGCTGGCCGACAAATCCGGCGCAGAGGCTCTGTCGGCAGAAGACCTGATCGAAAGCGCTGATGTCGATGCGGTGATCATCGGAACCCCAACCGACACGCATTACGAACTGATCCATCAGGCCGCGCGTGCAGGCAAGGCGATCTTCTGCGAGAAGCCTGTGGACATGTCCGCCGACCGTATCCGCGACTGCATCAAGGTGGTCGAAGCTACAGGTGTTCCTTTCATGACCGCCTTCAACCGCCGCTTTGACCCAAATTTCGCCAATATTCAGTCCCGAATCGCTGCTGGTGAGATTGGTGACGTCGAAATCGTGACCATTCTGTCCCGAGACCCCTCGCCGCCACCGATCACCTATATCGAAAGCTCGGGCGGGTTGTTCCGCGACATGATGATCCACGACCTGGACATGGCGCGCTTCCTGCTGGGCGAGGAACCCGTCAGCGTCTATGCGGTCGGCTCTTCTCTGGTCGACCCCGAGATCGGCAAGGCCGGAGATGTCGACACTGCCGCCGTCACTCTGACCACCGTCAGCGGCAAGATCTGCCAGATATCCAACTCGCGCCGCGCCAGCTATGGCTATGACCAGCGGATCGAGGTTCATGGCGAAAAAGGCATGTTGCGGGCTGAAAACATGTTGGAAAACACGGTCGAGAGCGCCACTCCGGCAGGCTTCCGAAAAGCGCCCGCGCAGCATTTCTTTCTTGAGCGCTATGAGGCTGCGTATCGCCACGAGATGGCTCATTTCATCGCCGCAGTAGGCGGAGCTGAAACGCTATCACCCGGAATCATTGACGGCTTGCGTGCTCAGATACTGGCCGACGCAGCAGACGCATCTTTGAAACAGGGAACAGTAGTGAGCCTCACCTGAGACACCAACCATGCCGTCAGGTTTAAAGGTACGGCGCGCCAAAACTCGTACCCCCTCAAGAAATCGTCAGACATCTTCTCGACGCGCCGCAGTTGCTTGGTATCTGCATGAGATGTCCGGAATGTGTCTGACAGATTAAATTTCTTGAAGACGCGAAGTGTATTTGATTGTTGGTGCGCATTGCATATGGAGCAACGCTATCGTACCAAACTGGGTGCATGAGGTACCTGTCACACTCTCAGCATGTTCAATGGAAGACCGTTGAGCGGAACCTCTGCAAGAGCGGTGACAACAGGCTTACGACCCTGCATCGTACGATCATGAAACTCTATATGCAGGCCACCATCAGGACTGATGCAAAATTCGAGAGCGTGACTTGACTTTGAAACCTATATCCGGGCTTTGGGTTGGCGGACCTCTTACGTATCTCGAGAAGCTGTGTCTGAAATCATTCCTCACTGCTGGACATGAGTTTCACCTTTATACTTACGGGCCGGTTTCAGGTGTGCCGAACGGCGTAGAGATCAAAGATGCCAAGGCGATCCTGCGGCTCGAAAGCGATCCTGCCGACTATACCTATAACCAAATTGAGGTTCTTGCGGATCGATTTAAATATCAGCTACTGTTGCAGGCTGCGACGATCTGGGCGGATCTGGATATGTATTGCCTCAAGCCCTGGGATTTTCCATCGGGGCTGATTTGCGCCTGGCAGAAGAGTGAGAGGGTCGTCGGCGCTGCAGTTTTAGGTTCAGACAAAGAGAGCACCCTAATCTCTGAACTTAATCGATTTGCGCAACAAGAGGCTCCCACTCCTCCTTGGATGAATGAGCACGACATCCAGGATATCAGAGAACGGCGCGTGAGCGGGCAAAAGGTCGATGCCGCCGATCTGAAACGCGGTTCGCTCGGCGTTCATGCATTGAGTTACTTCGTCAAGAAACTGAGCCTTACACAGGAAGTGATGGCGAGGAACAGCTTTTACCCGGTCGAATTCAGCGACCGCGGTCTTCTCACCCAACCCGAAGACACCCTGACCGATTTGCTTGGCGAAGAAGTTTATGGCGTACACCTTTGGGGCAGACGGATTAGGCGTAGTATTTCTTCAGGTGAGATGCGAATCCCGCCAGCGACGTCTTTCGTCGGAAAACAGCTTGAAAACCACCAGATCAGCGTAGATGAGGCGACGACCGATAACGCGACCGATGCGGGATTGATCAAGCAGAATACTGATGTAAGCGCGCTTGATATCATCGAGCTAAAGCGCTCGATGGCGGAGCTGGAGAAGAAGGCCGCTCGGAAATTCCCAAAGCTTGCGCCGCCCGAGCAGATACCGAAAGCTGATCCGGAGATTCTTGTGATCTCATCGATGAAGAACGAAGGTCCATTCATCCTGGAATGGATCGCCTATCATCTGTCCATCGGCGTGACCAAATTCCTGATCTACACGAACGACTGTAGTGACGGAACAGATCAAATTCTTGATCGCTTGCAAGCGCTTGGCATCGTTGTTCACCTGCCGAATCCCTATAAGAAGGACAAAGGGCAAAAACCGCAGCGCGGTGCCTTGAATGATGCCGTTCTGCAACCCTGTTACGCCCAGGCGGACTGGACGGTCTGCATAGATGTTGATGAGTTCATCAATATTCATACCGGCGATGGCACGATCCCGGAACTGATCGAAGCTTCGGGTTATCCAAATGTTATTTCAATGACGTGGCGGTTCTTTGGCAACCAGAACGTCCCGAAGTATATGGATGAATTCATAACCGAGCAGTTTACAAGATGCGCCCCGGAGTATCTGCCAAAGCCCCGATTGGGTTGGGGGTTCAAAACGTTGATCTCGAAAGGGGCGCCCTATCAGAAACTGGGTGTTCATCGTCCTTTGCAGATCGAGCCGAACAGCGTCGAAAAAGTCCGGTGGACCAACGGCTCTGGCCGCGTCATGCCCGAGATGCTGCTGACTGGTAACGGTTGGAGATCAACCAAGCGGTCGATCGGCTATGACCTCGTGACGCTGAATCACTATGTCCTTCGCTCTGCTGAGAGCTTTCTCGTGAAACGTGAACGCGGCAGGATCAATCATGTAGATCAAGACCAAGGACTCGAATATTGGCGCGCCCGAAACTACGTCACGGATTTTGATGATCGAATTATTTCCCGGTTACCGAAAGCAAAGGAGACTTGGCGTCAGTTGATGGAAGACTCTGAGCTGGCTGCGCTTCACGATGCCGCAACCGCGTGGCACGCAAACAGGATAGCGGACTTGCTTCAACAACCGGACTATCAAACCTTGTTCGATGCTATTGCTTCAGACAACTCAGGCGCACCCGAATCTGAGATGGGCTAAGTCACTAAATGTACCGAGTTACCAACAGAGACACTTGCTCCCCAACCAATACCACGATGCGGGAGTAGTCGAATTCTCTACTCTTTATCATCAACAACGTAGGGAAGAGATAGAATTGGAGCGAAGCTCACTGCAATCGCGACCACTTTGGGAATCCGAATACAACGAACGGTTCAATGAAACACTGCGACGGGAGTTCTTGAATACCCTGTGGTTTGCAACGACGCAACAAGCTCAGATCGTCATCAATCGCTGGATCAAGCAGTATAGTCACACCCATCCGCACCAGGCGCTCAACCTGTTCGTGACTGTGGGACAGATTAGCGATTACATCGGGCATGGGCATTGTTGAATAGCCTGCTGGATGTAGAGCGGTTACATGGGGATCGCGGCTATAACGCGGATTGGTTCAGAGAAGCATCAGGCGGCAAAGGTATGTGCGCGTGATCCCTCGTAGCAAACAGCCCAAGGCACCGGTGACGCACGAAAAGCGCAGTTGTAAATGGCGCAACTGGATTGAGATCATGTTCAGCAGGTTCAAGGATTGGAGGCATGTCGCAATCCGCTACGACAGGTGCATTAAAGTGCTCCTGCCCGCCCTCATCATTTTCTAGTTACGGGTTGTGAGCCCGGGCATTCTATTTTTCAAATTTGCTTTTAATTGGAAAGTAGGACTCTAAGAATGAGCTCACCATTTGATCAACTTTGTCTTTCCTTTCTTCGGGCACAGCCGCATCATTCAGGCATATATATTTTTTACGTTTTTCTACCTTCATTTGCTCACTAAGAGAGAGTTCCAATTTTGGCGAAAAGAGTGGTATATAGCAATGATCAGCCTCACAACAAACAGCCCGCCCAGTCATCAGTGCATAGTGGGAATAAAGGAAAGAGATTGGTGGTATATCACTTGGTTCTCTAAATTTGTTTGACGAAGTCACCGCAAACTCTTCCACATATCGCTGCTGCAATTCGTACATAACAGAGCGCTGAGTAGCATAAGGTACATGCTTAATCATGGAGGAAGGAGAAACACCAAAGTCTCTCCGGAAAATCTTTACGACTTTGGCACTCGCCTTGATGAAGCTGTGATCCCTATCTTCGAGGAGTTCTGGGATCACAAACATGTTATCCGTATAAACCTTCGCAATCCCATTCGGATCAAAAAAATCATCTTGCGAAGCTAGCTTTCCAGCCATCATGTCGTCATTAAAGTAGATAAAGTGCTCCGAAAGATCTTCAATCTCATGGAGATGAGATTCAATACTATGGGAGTTAAAAGTTGGAAGGTGATCTATATCGGAGAAGATCTCTTCGTGGTTAACCAGCCTGACACGATTATAATTCGTGTCTAACCAATCTGGTGTCTGCCCTGCAGTGACAATAAATACTTTCCGCACAAATGGCATAAACATCTCGATTGACCGAAGTGCGTATCGAAGCTCATCGCGACTTTTGAACCTCTCGCCTATTGCCCCCGGATGAGCACCGTGCTGAGCGGCATACTCTGCCTTTTGTTTCCTCCATTCACTATCGTCTCCATCCACCCACGTAAATACGACATCTACCGGGAAGTTAGGTTTAGTCGTATCGGTAAACTCGCTATTGATATTATCAATCGTGTCCAAACCCTTGAACAAACCAAAATGTGGAACGCGGGAGACAACGCTAGAAGGTCGATTTACTGAGAGAAATTTTCGTCCATATCGCTCCATCTCGCGCCAGATTGCAATTTCAACCAATGAAACATAGTCGTGCAAATCGTCGGAATACCTAATAATCGCGACATCATATGCCACCCGCATCCCGCGTTTTCTTAGTTTACGGCCTGAAATGGGTTTGTTTTCTTTGTATAAAAATCGAATACTCTCATCATCCGCACAGTCTTTCAAAACCACTGCTAGGAATTTTTCGGCCTCACTCTCTGGTATATTTATTCTAGAGACACCTTCCTCCACAGCCCCACCCAAAATCGGGTTTAGATTCCGCACTCGCGCGAGACCAACTAATCTTTCGGCCATGTTCTTATTTTGCTCGGAGTCAGCTATTACTACCACAGGTTTATTTTTATTGAATATTCTTAATTTAGGTGGTTTCATGAGGATAAAAATCTTTGTGCAGATTAAATCGGTCAAGCGCACCGAGTTGGCGACTTTGCGGCTTCGCCCTATTTGACGTATCCGCCTGTGAAGTTCAAGCCAAAGCATGAGGGGTGTCGAACGGATATGAAACCTAGAATGTAGATATGTACGGACTCTCGGGAGCTTCCGATAACATCCCAGTTTTGGGAAGGAGGGAGTTTTCATGACAGGCGATCAACTAGAGATTCAGCGTAAGCTTCGTGTTCTGCAGTGTGTCTAAAAGATCAGATGTGTGAGCAAGACCTGCCGGTATTTTGGCATTGGTCAATCCAGCTTTTATCGATAGCGTGCGACATGCCGAGAATTTGGAGAAGAAGGGTTGAAGAGTGGCAAAACCATTCCGAAGTATCCTGTCAATCAAACACCGCCAGAAATTGTTGAGAAGGTTCTTCACCTGCGGCGGAACTACCATCTGGGACCAATTCACATCGTTTGGTACCTGGCTCGTTATCACGGCATCAAGATCTTCGATGCAGGCGTCTATCGCTTTCTCCGGCGCTATGACCTGAACCGGCTTCCACAAAGAACTAGGGGACGCGTTTCGGTGGGCTCTGCACTTCTGGCCACACAAGGTCTCGGATCTTTCCCTCTGATACCAATCTGAGCGTGAAACTCAACATCTCAGGTGCCCTGCGCTACAGATGACGTAAGTTTGACTATTCGCGTGGGTCAAACTGCAGCCATTTGATGTTTTGTCTTCCGACAATGGCTCTGGGCTAACCCCACGGCTTGCGAAGCCTTTGCATAGTAGATGGCTATTGATGAGGGAGTAAAATCAAAACGAACGTCAAAAAACTGACCACTGAGTTATTGACTCCAACAGAAAATAGAGCAAAAGAATGTGCTCCTGCAGGCACACTTCAAACTTTGTCACAGTGCTTCCGGTAAGCTACACGTCATGAAGCGCACTCTACACATGAATTCTCAAACAATTGTTTTTATTGAAAAAAGTGGTGAGCCGTGCAGGATTCGAACCTGCGACCCACTGATTAAAAGTCAGTTGCTCTACCAACTGAGCTAACGGCCCACTCTTTTGTTCGGATCTTAATGATCCGTGGCGCTCTGTAAGGCATTTTCCCAACCGGGTTCAAGACCTTATTTGCACCGCGTTCCACCGGTTTCCTAGACAGGATCGGCGTCCCGATAGGCGGCCTAATTAGGCAGGTGGCGCAGGGGGGTCAACCCCTTTTTTCAGGAATCTGCGCGATAGGGTGGATTCATCTTCTGACCGGGGTTATATGCCCGCCATGCAACGTATTAACGACACCGGTTTGCCCTTCATGAAGATGCACGGGCTGGGCAATGACTTTGTCATTGTGGATGCGCGCGCGCAGGCGGTTTCGATCACTCCTGCACAGGTTGAGGGAATCGGGCATCGTCAATTCGGTGTCGGCTTTGATCAGCTGGCCGTGATTGAAAACGGCCAGGCCGATGCGCATCTGGTGTTCTACAATTCCGATGGCTCGACCTCGGCCGCCTGCGGAAACGCGACCCGGTGCATTGCACGGTTCCTGATGGATGAGACAGGCAAATCCGAGTTGACCCTGACGACCGAGCGTGGAACGCTCTATGCGCGGGATGCAGGCGACGGCCTGACCTCGGTCAATATGGGACATCCGCAAACGGACTGGCAGGACATTCCCTTGGCCGAGGATGTGGATACGCTGGAATTGCCCATCGAAGGCGGCCCGACCGCCACAGGTATGGGTAACCCGCATTGTACCTTCTTCGTTGAAAATGCCGAAGCGATCCCGCTGGCCGAATTTGGCGCGCGGTATGAATATCATCCGCTTTATCCCGAGCGGACCAATGTGCAGGTCGCGCAGGTAATCGGCCCGGACCATATCCGCATGCGTGTCTGGGAACGCGGCGTTGGAATTACGCTCGCCTCCGGCTCGTCCTCTTGTGCCACTGCGGTGGCGGCTGCACGGCGGGGTCTAACCGGGCGGAAGGTGCAGATCGATCTGGATGGCGGCACCATCTGGATTGACTGGCGCGAGGATGGTGTTTGGATGACCGGACCAACGGCTCATGTCTTCTCGGGCACGCTGACGCCGGAGTTTCTGGGGTCGCTGGGATGAACCCGCCAAAGTTTGCCACTCTGGGCTGCCGCCTGAACGCCTACGAGACCGAGGCGATGAAAGAGCTGTCGCAGCAAGCCGGCTTGACGGATGCAGTTGTCGTCAACACCTGTGCCGTGACCGCCGAGGCGGTCCGCAAGGCCCGTCAGGAGATCCGCAAGCTGAGGCGCGAGAATCCCGATGCACGGCTGATCGTCACGGGTTGCGCCGCACAGACCGAACCTCAGAACTTTGCCGAAATGGATGAGGTTGATGCGGTTATTGGCAACACCGAAAAGATGCAGCCCGAGACCTGGAAGGGCATGGCCGCGGACTTCATCGGCGAGACCGAGACGGTACAGGTCGACGACATCATGTCCGTCACGGAAACGGCGGGCCACCTGATCGATGGCTTCGGCACACGCTCCCGCGCTTATGTACAGGTCCAGAACGGATGCGACCACCGCTGCACGTTCTGCATCATCCCCTATGGTCGAGGAAACTCGCGCAGCGTCCCTGCGGGCGTCGTGGTGGATCAGATCAAACGGCTGGTGGACAAGGGTTACAACGAAGTGGTCCTGACCGGAGTGGATCTGACCTCCTGGGGTGCCGACCTGCCCGCTCAGCCCAGGCTGGGCGATCTGGTGATGCGGATCCTTAAGCTGGTGCCCGACCTGCCGCGCCTGCGTATCAGCTCGATCGACTCAATCGAAGTGGATGAGAACCTGATGCAGGCCATCGCGACCGAGTCCCGACTGATGCCCCATCTGCACTTGTCCCTGCAACATGGCGATGATTTGATCCTGAAACGGATGAAACGCCGCCATCTGCGCGACGATGCGATCCGCTTTGCCGAAGAGGCCCGCAAGCTGCGCCCCGATATGACCTTCGGTGCCGATATCATTGCAGGCTTCCCCACTGAAACGGACGCGCATTTTGAGAACTCGCTGAAACTCGTCAAGGAGTGCGATCTGACCTGGTTGCATGTCTTCCCGTATTCAAAACGCGAAGGCACCCCAGCGGCCCGCATACCGCAGCAGGTCAACGGAAACATCATCAAAGAGCGCGCCGCCCGCCTGCGCGCCGCCGGAGAATCTCAGGTCACCAAGCACCTGTCCGCCCAGATCGGCAAAACCCACAACATCCTGATGGAGAACCCGATGATGGGCCGCACTGAACAATTCACCGAGGTGACCTTCGACACGGCCCAACCCGAAGGCCAGATCATAACCGCCACGATCCAAGGGCACACGACCACGCAATTACGAGCCTGATCCGCCCTTCATCTGGCCAAAAATATCTCGGGGTTGAATTGGCCGCAGGCCAAGAAGGGGCTGGCCCCGTCAGCATCGCCGCAACAAAAAACCCCCGCCACCCAAAGGGCGCGGGGGTCATCAACGTAAATTTCCTGAACTCAGTCCAGACGCTTACCCTTTACAGGTGCCCACAGACGCTTGTTCACAAGGTACAGCAGCACCGACAGAACGGTCAGGAACAGAACACCTACGAAACCGGCATTCTTCCGCTCCATCATCTTCGGTTCGGCAGTCCACATCAGGAAGGCCGCGATGTCCTCGGACATGGCTTCAACCGTGGCCGGGTGACCATCGGCGAACTCAACCTGATCCTCAGACAGCGGCGGAGCCATCGAAATCCAGCCTCCCGGGAAGGCCGTGTTTTCGTACAGGATGGTACCTGCCTCTTCCTTTTCCTTACCGGTATAGCCATCCATCAACGAGGCGATGTATTCCGCCCCACCCATGCCTTTGACCAACTGGTTGATACCCAGACCATAGGGACCGTGGAAGCCCGCACGAGCCTTTGCCATCAGGCTCAGGTCCGGTGCGCCAACACCGTCATTGGCCGGGAAGTGGTCAGTTGGAATCGCCGGGCGGAAATCGTCCTGCTCGGAGTCGAACACTTCGAAGTTGCCGGCCGCATAAGCGATCACCTCTTCTTCCGAATACCCCAGCGCTTCCAGATCGCGCAGCGGCACATATTTCAAGCCGTGGCAAGCTGCACAGACTTCGGTGTAAACCTGAAGGCCGCGCTGAAGCTGGTTCTGATCCCAGGTGCCAAAAGGCCCTTCGAACGAAAACTGAAAGTCTTCGATGTGCTGCTCATATGCGCCTGCCGCCTGTGATGCGGCAGGAGCGATAGCCAAAGCAAGGGCGGCACCGATTGCAAGTTTCTTGAACATGTTTCCGGTCCCTCTTCTTACTCGGCCGGCGTGGCGTCGGCGTCAGCCTTGCCATAATGCGCGTTGAAGTCTTCTTCGATGGTTTCCGGCTGCGCCTCGGGTTTTTCTATGACACCCAGGATCGGCAGGATCACGAAGAAATAGGCGAACCAGTAGGCGGACGCGATCAGCGAGAAAGTCGCATAAGGCTCTTCCGCGGGCATCGCACCCAGCCACATCAGGGCAAAGAAGTCGATGATCAGCAAGTAGAACCACCACTTGAACATCGGACGGTACTTGCCCGAGCGCACGCTCG
Source organism: Ruegeria sp. AH3 (assembly GCF_056536265.1). Lineage (NCBI taxonomy): Bacteria > Pseudomonadati > Pseudomonadota > Alphaproteobacteria > Rhodobacterales > Roseobacteraceae > Ruegeria > Ruegeria sp. AH3. The sequence continues at coordinate 3,032,170 of NZ_JBQFJL010000001.1, read as the reverse complement.
AGGTGTCCAGCCAGGGCGCCAGAGCCATGGCCAGGATCGCACCGAACATCGCAATCACACCAAAGAACTTGGCGTCGACGATGCCGCCGGTGATGAAGCTGGCGAACTGCACGACCCAGACCTCACCGGTGAAGGCACGCAGGATCGCATAGAACGGCAGGAAGTACCATTCGGGCACGATATGTGCGGGCGTAACCAGCGGGTTGGCTTCAATATAGTTGTCCGGGTGGCCCAGATAGTTCGGCATGAAGCCGACAACCGCCCAGAACACCACCAGGATCACGGCCAGTGCGAACAGGTCCTTGATCACGAAGTAGGGCCAGAAGGGCAGCGTGTCTTTCTCGGCCTCGGCTTTCGAACCACGGCGCACTTCAACACCTGTCGGGTTGTTGTTGCCGGTGGTGTGGAAGGCCCAGATGTGCACGATGACCAGCGCCGCGATAACGAATGGCAGCAGATAGTGCAGCGAGAAGAAGCGGTTCAGCGTCGCGTTGTCCACTGCAGGTCCGCCCAGCAGCCAGGTCTGGATCGCTTCACCCACAAACGGGATTGCGCCAAACAGGCCGGTGATCACGGTCGCACCCCAGAAGGACATCTGACCCCAGGGCAGAACGTAGCCCATGAAGGCGGTGCCCATCATCATCAGGTAGATCAGCATACCGATGATCCACGTGATTTCACGCGGGGCTTTGTACGAGCCGTAGAACAGGCCACGGAAGATGTGGATGTAGACTGCAACAAAGAACAGCGATGCGCCGTTCATGTGCAGGTAGCGCAGCATATAGCCGCCATTCACGTTGCGCATGATGTGTTCGATGCTGGCGAAAGCCAGATCAACATGCGGGGTATAGTGCATCACCAGAACAATACCGGTGACGATTTGCAGCGCCAGGCAGAACGCCAGGACGATGCCCCAGATCCACCACCAGTTCAGGTTCTTGGGGGTGGGGATCATGATGGTGTCGTAAATCAGGCCGACGATGGGCAGACGGCTGTTCAGCCACTTCTCGCCGTTTGTCTTCGGCTCGTAATGATCGTGGGGAATTCCGGACATACGTGGGGTCTCCCTTAGCCGAGTTTAATGGTTGTTGCGTCGACCCATTCGGCGGGCGGAACAGGCAGGTTTTCAGGCGCGGGTCCTTTGCGGATCCGACCAGCCAGATCGTAGTGCGACCCGTGGCAAGGGCAGAACCAGCCACCAAAGTCGCCAGCATCGCCCAGCGGCACGCAGCCGAGGTGTGTACAAACGCCCATCTGAACGATCCATGCACCCGCTGCTTCGCCTTCGGGCGAAGGCATCACGCGGTTTGCATCCGTTGCCGGCGCGTCTGCGTTGATGTTGAAGTTGCGAGCGAGCGGGTCAGGCAGGTTGCCCACTGCTTCTTCGTCCTGCTGCTGCGCTTCGGCAATCTCGGCGCCGGTGCGGTGACGGATAAAGACCGGTTTACCCAGCCACTTAACGGTCAGCTGCGTTCCTGGCTCTACCCCGCTCACGTCGGTGCGGATCGAGGACAGCGCCTGAACGTCTGCCGACGGGTTCATTTGGTTGATCAGGGGCCATACGGCTGCACCGGTCGCAACAACACCTGCGCCGCCAGCGACGTAATACAGGAAATCTCTGCGGGTGCCTTCGTGGTCTTCTGCGTGGGACACGAGGTTTTCTCCGATTGTCTGGCGCCCGCGGACGGGCAAATAGCTCGCGCACCGCACGAATGCGGTGTCTTAACCGCGCTGTCTATCGGGGAGATTAGTGTTCGTCTAGCGGTCATAAACGCGCAATACGCCGCATCTGGGTTTTTTATCACAGCGCACCTGACATTTTTGATGTTTCAGCGCCGCATCTTTCCCCGAGCCTTCGAATCGAAAGGTTTGATTCGGGCGTCGGCGTAGTGCCCAAGCAGAATCAGGGCTGAGGGCGTTCAGATGGCATCCTTCGCGCTGGATTGACGCGGAACCGTGTAAAATCCCGGGCGCAGAATCGACTTTGTTCACCTGTAAATGACAGGTCTGAAATAGATCATTAATTCCGGAAGATACTAAGCCATTTCCTATTGCACTTTTTACGCGAATGCCGGAAATCGCGGCGCGCGAACGTTGAACAGGAGATCCCGATGTCAAAGACCCCCTTGGCCGCCGTTCTGTTAACAATTGCACTGTCCACGCAGGTCGCCGCCGCTGGTGACCCTGCCAAAGGCAAACAGCTTTACAACCGCTGCTCATCTTGCCATGCGATCATCAAAGATGGTGAGGTTTTGGTGAAAGGCGGCATCACCGGGCCGAATCTCTATGGCGTGGTCGGTCGCATTGCCGGAACCGAGAACGACTACCTGAACGGCAGTGAACGCCTGCCTATCGGGATGTTCACGGATGACATGATCCGCGCCGGGCAAGAAGGTCTTGTCTGGACCGAAGAAAATGTCGCCAGCTATTCCGAAGATCCTGTCGGGTTCATTCAGGATTATCTGGGCGATGAAACTGCGCGCCCGAACATGAGCGTCAAACTGAAGAAAGGAGCCGCAGATATTGCGGCCTATCTGGCCACTTTCAGCACGCCATAAGCACCACGCAGGCTCAGCCTGGTGGCCGCGTCGCCATCATGCTGGGCCGTTCACTGAAGGCGGCATACCAAGTCGCCAGCGCATCATTGCCTCTGCGCCACCCTCGCGCGTCGTGGCGCAAGTCGAGATAGCCCAGTGCGCACCCAACCGCGATCTGACCCATATCCAAAGGGCCTGAAAGATGCGCCATCCAGCGCTGGTTCAGCGTAGCGCAGGCGCGTTCGATCTTACTCCACTGCGCGTCAACCCAATCGTCCCACTGCTTGTCCTCGGGCCGCAAACGGCTTTCATAAGTCATCAGCAGTGCCGCATCCAGAATCCCATCCGCCAGCGCCTCTAGCGTCAGCACATCCCAATGCCGGGATCCCTCGGGATAGAGCCCTGCTTGCGCCCGCGCATCCAGAAAAGCGCAGATCACCCGGCTGTCGAACAGCGTTGGTCCATCGGGACGCTCAAGCGCGGGGACCTTGGTCAACGGTGCTTTTCCGATCAGCGGCTCAGCCGGAGAGACAGGCGTGCTCGCAACAGTTTCCAGCACGACATCCTCAAGCTGGCCAGTCTCATGCAACAGCACCGTGACTTTGCGCACGTAAGGTGAAGTCGGGCTGTGGTAAAGCTTCATGTCCTGTCTCCTTGTTTGCGGTGCAGACTACAGAAGCCAGATCAAAACAAAACCCGTCAGGGTTCGGCTGCGCCCCTCATCAAATCCCTCAGCGCGTGCAGTTCAGCCCCAAGCCCATCCTCGGCAATCCGGTCTGCTGCGCTCAGGCGGGCCGCATCGGGCTTGTTCTGGTTCAGCTTCCACGTCCCGTCGATCTCGCTGATCCGCAACCGACAAGGCACGATCATCCTCAGGAACCGCTCCATCACATCGTCGGACAGTTTCGACACTAACCAAGGTGGTTTCGGCAGCAACCGGTTCTCAAAGAACGCGCTCTGCCGGTCCAACAGATCCCGCAACTCCTCCTGCGGACGCAGCTCAAGCTCGCCCGTCAAATGAACCGCCACATAATTCCATGTCGGTACCTGATCTTCGATCCCGTACCAGTCAGGCGAGACATACCCATCCGGCCCGGAAACCGCGATCCGCGCCGCTTGCGGCTGTTTCAGCGCCCGCACGATTGGGTTGGAGCGGACCAGATGCAACTCAGCCCAGGACGCGTCCGCGCTCAGCAGAAACGGCACATGGCTCATGAGCGGGGCGGAATCGGTCGACACTGCCAGCACTCCGAAGGCACGGTCGCGGGCAAAGGCAATGTGACGCTCAGCGGCTTCGGCCCGAAAGGCGGGATTGGGGTGCATGATGATCCTCCTGCCAATTTCTCTTGCAGAAGCGACGCGCCCTTGGCAAGGTCCGCGTTGTTCTCAGGGCGGGGCGAAATTCCCCACCGGCGGTATGCGGGCCACGACCCGTAAGCCCGCGAGCGGCTCGGCCGTGTCCACGATCCGAAGAGCGGGAAGCGGTTTTCGGACAAATTGTGGAACCACGCACGAGTGATAGCAGATCTGGTGAGAGGCCAGAGCCGACGGTTACAGTCCGGATGGAAGAGAACGTGCAGCGTGCCGCAAGCCGGTGCGCCTGCTCGTGATCGCCTTGGGTGACGTGTCATGCCGGGCTGGCAGCGAAAAGTGGGAACCGGTTTTCGCAATTGCCAGCAGGCCACCAAACTGAAAGGAGATCATGATGACACACACCCGCTATGCTTTTATCAAAGCCAACTGGCATTCCGATATCGTTGATCGCGCGCTGGACGGGTTTCTGGAGCTTATCCCCGCCGAGCAGGTTGATGTGTTAGACGTGCCCGGTGCATTTGAGATGCCCCTGCTGGCGCACGACCTGGCCCAGACCGGACGCTATGCCGCCGTGGCCTGCGCTGCCTTCGTTGTGGATGGGGGCATCTATCGACATGATTTCGTGGCCCAAGCCGTGGTCGATGGCCTGATGCGCGCCAGTCTCGATACTGGCGTTCCGGTCCTGTCAGTCTCACTGACGCCGCATCAGTACCAGGAGACCGAGCATCACAACGCGATCTACCGCACCCATTTCGTGGAAAAGGGGCGCGAAGCTGCACGCGCCGCGCTGAAAATCATCGAGACCCGCACGACACTGAGCCGTGCAGCGTAAGCACAACAGGTTGGGGCACCCCTGCCCCAACCGCAAATCCGCTTGAGACTGCGGCCCTTGCCCGCTAATCACATCGCGCAAAGGAGCACGCCCCATGTCGATGAACAGCTTTGGACACCTCTTCCGCGTCACCACCTGGGGCGAAAGCCACGGGCCTGCATTGGGTGCCACCGTCGACGGCTGCCCTCCGGGCGTGACGATTGACGAGGGCATGATCCAGCACTGGCTGGACAAGCGCAAACCGGGGCAGAACAAGTTCACGACCCAGCGGCGCGAACCCGATCAGGTGAAAATCCTTTCGGGCGTGTTCGAGGGCCAGACCACTGGCACCCCCGTGCAACTGATGATCGAGAACACCGATCAGCGTTCGAAAGACTACGGCGATATCATGGACAAGTTCCGCCCGGGTCATGCCGATATCACCTATTGGCAGAAATACGGCATCCGTGATTATCGCGGCGGCGGGCGCAGCTCGGCCCGGGAAACCGCCTCGCGTGTCGCGGCAGGCGGGCTGGCACGCGAGGCCATCAAACAGATCGCACCGAATGTGCAGATCACCGGCTATATGACCCAGATCGGCCCGCACAAAATCGACCGCGGTAATTTCGATTGGTCGCAGATCGAACAGAACCCGTTCTGGACCCCGGATGCGCAAGCTGCCGAGGGCTGGGCCACTTACCTGGATGACCTACGCAAGTCCGGGAACTCGATCGGCGCCGTGGTTGAGGTCGTCGCACGCGGCGTTCCTGCTGGGCTTGGTGCTCCTGTATATGCCAAGTTAGACACTGATCTGGCTGCCGCAATGATGTCGATTAACGCTGTCAAAGGCGTTGAGATCGGCGAAGGGATGGCCGCCGCTGAACTGACCGGCGAAGCCAACGCGGACGAGATCTTCATGGGGCAGGACGGCCCCCAATACAGCTCCAACCACGCGGGCGGCATTCTGGGCGGCATTTCGACCGGGCAAGACGTCGTGGTACGGTTCGCGGTCAAGCCGACCTCGTCGATCCTGACCACGCGCAAAACCATCACCAAATCCGGTGAAGAGACCGAGATCATCACTAAGGGCCGTCACGACCCCTGTGTTGGTATCCGTGCCGTCCCGGTGGGTGAGGCAATGATGGCCTGCGTGATCCTCGATCACCTGCTGCTGCATCGCGGTCAGATTGGCGAGAACCGTGGACATATCGGCTGATCTGCGCACGCGGCTGCGCAGCATCGTCGCGCAGCATATGCAGACCGACCCGGCGCATGATCTGGCCCATCTGGATCGCGTCTGGGTGAACGCGCAAGCCATGGCGGACGAACAGACCGACAGATCGGTGCTGCTGGCCGCCTGCTATCTGCACGATCTGGTCAACCTGCCCAAGGATTCGCCTGATCGGCAACTGGCGTCGCGCCAATCCGCTGCTGAATCAGAGTCTATTCTTCAGGATTTGGGCTTCAACCCAACCAAGATCAGTGCCACACAACACGCCATCGCAGCGCATAGCTATTCGGCCAACATCCCGCCCGAAACGTCCGAGGCACGGATACTGCGCGATGCCGACCGGCTGGATGCGCTTGGTGCGATCGGCATCGCACGCACATTCTCGGTGTCGGGCGCATTGGGCCGGGTTCTTTACGATCCGGCCGATCCCTTTGCGGATGCGCGGCCCCTGGACGATCTGCGGTTCTCGCTGGACCACTGGAAGGTTAAGCTGCTGAACCTGCCAGATGAGATGCTGACAGACACGGGCCGCCAGATCGCGCGACAACGCGCTGACCGCATGATCCGGTTTCTGGAAGAGTTTGGCGACGAGATCGGTCACAAGCTGCCCGGCCACTGGAAATCGACCTGATTGGTACAATCCTGTCGTTGATCTTTTGCCGCCAAAGGCGCAGGGTCGCGGCCAATGGCAAAATCGTTAACATCGCATCGACCCGTACTGGCCGTGGGTCTGAAACTCAGCGCGCTGATGTTGTTCACATCAATGTCCGCGCTGGTCAAAGCGTTGTCGACCGATTTTCCTCCGGGCGAGCTGGTGTTTTTCCGGTCGCTCTTCGCCATTCCGGTGATCATCGCGTGGCTCGTCTGGCGTGGTGAACTGGCACAAGGCTTTGTGGTCAAGAAACCGATGGGTCATTTCTGGCGCGGCGTATTGGGCACCAGCGCCATGGGGCTGACCTTTACAGGCCTCAGCCTGCTCCCCCTGCCTGAGGTTACTGCCATTGGCTATGCCACGCCGATCTTCACCCTGATTCTGGCAGCGGCGATCTTGGGCGAACGCATTCGCATGATCCGAATCGGAGCGGTGGCATTGGGTTTGCTCGGGGTGCTGATCATGATCTGGCCACGGCTCGGCAGCACGCAGATGGAAGTGGCGGCGACCATGGGTGCATTATGCGTGCTCGCAGCGACCTTCGCCCGCGCCTTTGTTCAGATCCATATCCGGCAGTTGGTCAAGGTCGACCACCCCGCCGCAATCGTTTTCTATTTCTCAATGACTGCTACCTTGCTTTCAAGCCTGACGGCATTCTGGGGGTGGACAATACCCACGATAAATCAGGCTCTAATACTGGTCACTATGGGGTTGATTGGTGGAATCGCGCAGATACTCGTCACCTCGTCTTATCGCTTCGGGCAGGCCTCGATGTTGGCGCCTTATGACTATTCGACCATGCTGTTTGCAATTGTCATTGGCTATGTCTGGTTCGACGAACTGCCGACGGTGGCGATCCTGATCGGGGCGGTGCTGGTGATCGCGGGCAATGTTGTCGTGATCTGGCGCGAGCATCAGTTGGGGCTGGAACGAGGCAAGGCGCGCGCCGTCACCGATCCCAAAGCCTGACCTTTACCTTTCGCAGACTTCGCCTAGGTTGGGCCGGGCAATGAAAGAGGTTTCCAGATGAGCGACGCGCAGGATCACAAGGAAAAGATGCAGAAGGTGCAGGCCCAGCACCGCAAGAAAGTGTCCGAGGCCGTTGACCCGGGTCGCGGTCTGGTGCTGATCAACACCGGCAAGGGCAAGGGCAAATCATCTGCCGCCTTTGGCGTGGTGATCCGCGCATTGGGTTGGGGTCAGAAGGTTGCTGTGGTCCAGTTCATCAAGGGCAAGTGGAAAACCGGTGAGCGGCGTTTCTTTGAAGAGCGGGATCTGGTCACCTGGCACACGATGGGTGAGGGCTTCACCTGGGACACCCAAGACCGCGAGCGCGACATCGCAGCGGCCACCTCGGCCTTTGGCAAGGCCTGTGATCTGATGGCCAGTGGTGAGTATGATCTGGTCGTTCTCGACGAAATCAATATCGCCCTGCGTTATGAATATCTTTCTGTAGAGAGTGTTATCGAAGGTCTGAAAGCCCGATCGGACAAGACCAGCGTATTCTTGACGGGCCGCGATGCGCCGCAAGCGCTGCGCGATTATGCCGATCTGGTAACGGAAATGACCGAAGAAAAACACCCGTTCCAAGCCGGGATCAAGGCCCAGCGCGGCGTGGATTTCTAACGCTGAAAACTGTTTTCATTCAGGCTGCGTGTCGATACGCGGCCTGCCAGTGTCGTCGGGGTTTGCAAGTCGAGCCTCCGGCACCTCTCCGCATCGCAGGTTTTGCGATCGAGATAGACCTCAACCTCTGAGCTCAGCGCGTCGCAATCACAAGAAGCGCAGCAAGGATCTGACATCAGCTCTTCGAATCGAGTGCGCATGGGACCTCCGCTGATCGTTTCCAGGACGGCGGCGGGTCTTCACTGTGTTGCTTGCAGAGCCACAGATCGCCCCGGAACCTAGTGTCTAATATTGTCATCCGGCGTTACTATTATCTGAGTTTTTTCATTAGTCTTTTCAAGCCTGAAAACACTCACCACATCTAGCTTGAACTGCTGATACATAAAACATTGCCTAACAAAGGGAAAACCGCGCGAAATCGCGCGGCTTGATTCTTTCAGGTGACAGAAATAATCAGGCGGTCGCGGTCTGCTCGGGTGCGCTGAGCGAGATCACAGCTACCACCGCAGCACCATTCAGCCAGTAGAACCACGCATCAATCCCCGAGAATCCAAGCAGGCTGGGGGCCAGCAGGAAGGTGATGCCGACGATCAGGTCCACGGCCAGATGAAACTTGTAAGGCAGAACCCGCCAAATGCCCAAGTGATGGTCGGTCAGAACCGTCAGAACAAAAGCTGCGACGCCGGTGACAACCGACAACCAGAGCGCCAGCGGATTGGATTGACCCAATCCCAAAACAAAGGGCAGCACCATCAACGCAATGGCGACCGGATAGTCGAGATACGCATGAACAGTGCGGGTGACGAAACGCAGGGACATCTGAACTTCCTTTCCTCAATCAGTGATGGACTAAGGATAGGTGTCCGACTGCGAACGTAGCAGCCCAGATCGTTTACGAGATATTGCAGATCGTTCAGAAGTTAGGGTGGATCAGTGCATGGCCCTGTAAGCAGCGGGCGACACGCCAACCTGCTTCTTGAATACACGCGAGAACGCGGCTTCTGAGGCGTATCCAACCTCAGCCGCGGCATCGGCCACATTCCAACGGCTTTCAGTTAGACCGTGGCAGGCAATCTGCATGCGCCAATCTGTCAGGTATTGCATCGGGGTGGTGCCCATCTTCTCGGCAAAGAGCTGGGCAAAGGCCGTGCGCGACATGGCCGCCTCGCGCGCAAGGGTCGCGACGCTCCATTCCTGTGCCGGAGACTGGTGGAACGCTGTCAACGCGCGTGAGATGCGTGAGTCGGCAAATCCGGCAAGGGCGGCTTCATCAGGGCTTTGGTGTTCCAGATAGGCACGGATCGCCTGCGCAAACAGAACCTCGGACAATTTCAGGGCAATCAGATCACCGCCGATCCGAGCGCCTGACACTTCCGAGCCAATCATGCGCAGCGTGGCCTCGATCCACGATCCCGCCTCTTCCCCATAGTTCTGAATCAGGATGTAAGGCGGCAGCCGATCAATCAGCATATGCCCCGTGCCACCCCGGCCAGCGGGGCCAATGAATGAGAAATGACCGCAGATCAGCTGCGTATCCCGCTCCTCATCCGCACCGCCATAGACCAATACGCCATCGCCCCGATATCCCGCGATCTCAAGCACCTGTTCCAGTGGCAGCGCATCAAGCGGCTGAACTTCAGCGCACAGCAACGCATGCGGCGCGCCATGTGGGATCAGAATCAGATCGCCTTGTTTCAGGCGCAGAGTGTCACCCGTCGTCGGAATATGCACCTTCAACTCGCCGCGCTGGACGAAGTGAAACCGGGCGACGTTTTCGAATCCGGGCACCTGAACGCCAAAGGGCGGGGTAAAGGACGTGCGGAAATAGAAAGTACCGCGCAAAGACAGGCGGGTGAGGATATCGCTGAGAAGGTCCAACATCGTGCAAAGATATCGAGCGGTTCAGACAAGTCCACAGGTTGGAACGATCTGCACAAAGAATTGCACGTTCTGCAACAAAAACCCCCGCCGAAGCGAGGGTTTCAGAAGCTTCTGATTACGAGCGGACCAGTTTCTCATAATCCTCGGCGATCTCGCGGGTCAGGTCGCCAACTTCGAATGTGTATTCGCCGATCTGCCCAACGGGCGTCACTTCGGCGGCGGTGCCGGTCAGCCAGCATTGTTCGAAATCGGCCATCTCTTCGGGCTTGATGCGGCGCTCATGAACGGTGATGCCCTTGTCTTTCAGCATCTTGATCACGGTCTGGCGGGTGATGCCGTTCAGAAAGCAATCGGCCAGCGGAGTATGCACCTCACCATCCTTGACAAAGAACACGTTTGCACCGGTCGCTTCGGCCACATAACCGCGCCAGTCCATGAACAGGGCATCCGAACACCCCTTGGCCTCGGCCTTGTGTTTCGAGATGGTGCAGATCATGTATAAACCTGCCGCCTTGGCGTGAACCGGGATGGTTTCGGGGCTGGGGCGTTTCCATTCCGCGATATCCAGCTTGGCCCCCTGCATCTTTGCATCGCCATAGTAGGCACCCCAGGGCCAAACCGCGACGGCCATACGAACCGGGTTCTTGGCCGAGGCAACACCCATGTCCTCGCCCGAACCACGCCAGACGAGCACGCGTACATAGGCATCTTTCAAGCCGCTGGCTTTCAGCGTCTCTTCCTTGGCCGCTTCGATGTCATCCACCGAGTAGGGCATCGGCATGTCCAAAGCCTCGGCCGATGCTATCAAACGCTTGGAATGTTCGCGGCTTTTGAAGATCTTGCCGTTATAGGCGCGCTCACCCTCAAACACAGACGAGGCATAGTGCATCGCGTGGGTCAGGATGTGCACATTCGCTTCACGCCAGGGCACCAGTTTACCGTCTAGCCAGATGGTACCATCACGATCATCATACCCCGCCATGCGAAACCTCCTGAACCGGGTCAATTTTCCGAATATTGCGCCAGATAGGTCCGCATCGGACACATTGTTGCGCAAAAACTGCGATTCGATACCTGTGCGCTCTTGGAATGTCAATAAGGCTGACATAAACTCGAACCGTATTGCGAATGAGGCCCGTTATGTCCGAAATCCGTCCTGCCCCGGTCTTTGGCGGAGAAAGCCTGTTATTTCTGACGGATGAGCAGTTGCGGCAAGGTATCGAAGCGATGTTCTTTGCCTATCGCGGCTTCACCGCCGATCCCGACCGCATCCTGTCCGAAATGGCCTATGGCCGCGCCCATCACCGGGCGGTTCACTTCATCAATCGCGCGCCCGGCACGACGGTAAACAACCTTCTGGGCATCTTGGGGGTAACAAAACAGTCTCTAAATAGGGTTCTGCGCACCCTGATCGAGGACGGTTTGGTGGAAAGCCGTGTGGGAAAGGTGGACAAACGCGAACGCCACCTATTTCTAACAGACAAGGGCAAGGCGTTGGAGGCTACGCTGTCCGATGCGCAGCGAGCCCGGATGCGCGCGGCATTCAAGGATGCAGGCCCCGAAGCGGTGGCCGGTTTTCGCAAAGTGCTTGAAGCGATGATGGATGCTGATATGCGTCGTGCATATACGAAACTGCGGGATACAACTTCATGAGCGATATGGACGCCCATCTTCTGATCGTCGACGACGACGAACGCATTCGCGATCTGCTCAAGAAATTCCTGATGCGAAACGGGTTTCTGGTAACCGCAGCGCGAGACGCAGCGCATGCAAGGCGGGTGCTGTCGGGGCTGGATTTCGATCTGATCGTGCTGGATGTCATGATGCCGGGCGAGGATGGGGTAAGCCTGACCAAGGCGCTGCGCGAGACCCATACAACACCGATCCTGCTGCTGACCGCAAAAGGCGAAACCGAGCATCGCATCGCGGGGCTCGAAGCCGGTGCCGATGATTACCTCGCCAAGCCTTTTGAGCCGAAAGAACTGCTGCTGAGGATCAACGCCATCTTGCGCCGCATGCCCGAAGCCCCCGCGCAGGAGGCAGCGGCGAAATTCCTGACACTCGGCCCGATCCGCTATGACATCGAGCGTGGCGAGATGTGGCAGGGAGAAGACCCCGTGCGTCTGACCGCGACCGAGAGCCAGTTGATGAAGATCTTCTCGGCCCAACCGGGAGAGCCGATCAGCCGTGCCAAGCTGGTTGAAGATCTGGGACGCGACAAGGGGCAAGCGCAGGAACGTGCGGTTGACGTGCAGATCACGCGCTTGCGGCGCAAGATTGAGCAAGATCCGAAGCAGCCCCGGTATCTGCAGACTGTGCGGGGTGCGGGGTATATGTTGGCCCCTGACTGATTTGCCGCTGTGCGGCGATTTTTTGCCTTCGGCGAAGATATTTATAGCCAGATGAAGATAGGACCCCGATGACGACTGCCCTTTTGACCCATGCCGATTGTTTAGGCCATGTGACACCTGACGGGCATCCGGAGCGGGTGGCGCGATTGGAGCATGTTCTACATGCGCTGGAAGGTCTGGATCTGAAACGGGTCACTGCTCCGATGGCCGCAGATGATGATCTACTGCGGATTCACCCATCCAGTCACATCGATGATATCCGAAGCAGCAGGCCCTCTGAAGGGTTTCGACAAATCGATGGGGACACGTTCATGTCTCCGGGGTCGGTCGATGCTGCTTATCGCGCAGCGGGGGCGGCGGTACGGGCGGTTGATCTGGTTTTGAGCGGTGAGGCCTCGAACGCGTTCTGCGCCATCCGCCCGCCAGGGCATCATGCGGAATCCGAGACAGCGATGGGGTTTTGTCTGTTCGGCAACGCGGCGCTGGCGGCGAAGCATGCGCTGGATCATCACGGGTTGAACCGCGTGGCGGTGGTGGATTTCGATGTACATCATGGCAATGGCACGCAGGATCTGCTGTGGGATGAGCCACGGGCGCTGGTGATTACCAGCCAGCAGATGCCGTTGTGGCCCGGAACAGGGCGCGCGGATGAAACCGGCGCCTATGAGACGGTGCTGAATATTCCATTAGCCCCCGGCACGGGCGGGGCCGAGATGCGCGCTGCCTACGAGGCGCAGGCCTTTCCGCGGCTGCGCGCATTCAAGCCGGAACTGATCATCATTTCGGCGGGATTCGATGCGCATCAGGATGACCCACTGGCCAACCTCAACTGGTCCACGGGTGATTTCGCCTGGATCACAGCCGAGCTGTGCAAGATCGCCGATGAGGTCTGTGCAGGCCGTATCGTCTCGACTCTGGAAGGCGGGTATGATCTGAACGCACTGGCCGAGGCGACACGAGCCCATGTGGAAGAACTGATAAAGGCAGCACGATGACCGATACTCCAGTCGAACAGATGACGTTTGAACAGGCGATGAAAGAGCTTGAGGCGGTAGTGGGCCAGCTGGAACGCGGGGATGTGGCCTTGGATCAGTCGATTGCTCTCTATGAACGCGGCGCGGCTTTGAAGAAGCGTTGCGAAGATGAGTTGAAGCGGGCCGAAGAAAAAGTCGCAGCGATCACTCTGGATGCGAGTGGACAACCGACCGGGACAACGCCTGTCGAAGGTCAGTAAATGTTTCGTGAAAAGCTGGCGCAGGATGCGGCGCTGATTCAGAGCCATTTCGATCTGGTTCTGGGGGCGTTGGACGATCTGGATGTGACACGGGCGATGGCCTATGCCACCGAAGGCGGCAAGCGGCTGCGTGGGTTTCTGGTTTTGGAAAGCGCGCGGTTGCATGGCGTTGACGCGACGCAAGCGATCTGGCCAGCGACCGCGATTGAGGCGCTGCATGCATACTCGCTTGTTCATGATGACCTGCCCTGCATGGATGACGATGATTTGCGGCGCGGGCGCCCGACTGTGCATGTGAAATGGGATGAGGGCACCGCTGTCCTCGCGGGCGATGCGTTGCAGACGCTGGCATTTGAACTTTGCACGCGACCCGAGGCCGGGAGCGCGGAAATTCGCGCAGATTTGGGTCTAACACTGGCAAAAGCGAGCGGCGCACAGGGTATGGTTTTGGGCCAGGCGCTGGATATCGCGGCGGAAACAGCGGCAGAGCCCTTGACGCTGGATCAGATCACGCAGCTGCAAGCGGGTAAAACCGGTGCGTTGATCGAATGGTCCGCTTGCGCGGGCGCACGATTGGCACAGGCCGATCCCGAACCCTTGCGCCAATATGCCCAAGCCCTTGGCCTTGCTTTTCAAATCGCCGATGACATCTTGGATGTCGAAGGAGATGCCGAAAAGGCCGGAAAGCGGCTGCAGAAGGATGCTGAGGCGGGCAAGGCAACCTTTGTCTCACTGCTGGGTCTGGAGGCCGCGAAATCCCGTGCTGCCGCGTTGGCGGATCAGGCCTGCGCAGCACTGGACGGGTATGGCCCTAAAGCTGAAACCTTGAAGCAAGCTGCCCGCTTCGTTATTGCCCGGGACAGCTAAGCCAGGAACGCCATATGTCTGACCGCCCGAATACGCCTCTGTTGGACCTTGTGAACCGCCCTGCGGATCTCAAGCAATTCTCGGATGCGCAACTACATCAGGTCGCACATGAATTGCGGTCCGAGACGATCTCGGCCGTTTCTGTGACTGGGGGACATCTGGGTGCGGGTCTTGGCGTAGTCGAACTGACCACGGCGCTGCATGCGGTGTTCGATACTCCGCGCGACAAGATCATCTGGGACGTGGGGCACCAGTGCTACCCGCACAAGATCCTGACCGAGCGCCGCGACCGTATCCGCACCTTGCGCATGAAGGATGGCCTGAGCGGCTTCACCAAGCGCAGCGAAAGCCCCTATGACCCGTTTGGCGCGGCGCATTCGAGCACCTCGATCAGCGCCGCACTTGGGTTTGCCGTGGCGCGTGATCTGGGTGGTGTGACACCCGAGGGGCTGGGCGATGCAATTGCGGTGATCGGCGATGGCTCGATGTCTGCGGGCATGGCCTTTGAGGCGATGAACAACGCGGGTCATCTAAAAAAACGCCTGATCGTCATCCTCAACGACAATGAAATGAGCATTGCGCCGCCCGTCGGGGCCTTGTCCAACTACCTGTCGCGCATCTATGCCGAGGAACCGTTCCACGACCTGAAAGCTGCCGCCAAAGGCGCGGTATCGCTGCTGCCCGAACCGTTCCGCGAAGGGGCAAAGCGCGCCAAGGATATGCTGAAAGGCATGGCCATGGGCGGGACGCTGTTTGAAGAGCTGGGCTTTTCCTACCTCGGCCCCATCGACGGGCATGATCTGGATCAGTTGCTGCCGGTTCTGCGTGCGGTCAAGGCGAAGGCAAGCGGGCCGATTCTGATCCACGTGCTGACCAAGAAGGGTAAGGGCTATGCCCCTGCCGAACAGGCCCGCGACAAAGGTCACGCAACCGCCAAGTTCGATGTGGTGACGGGCGAGCAGAAAAAGGCGCCTTCGAACGCGCCATCCTATACCTCGGTCTTTGGCAAGACACTGGTCGATGAAGCAGCGCGGGATGACAAGATCGTAGCCGTCACTGCCGCGATGCCGGATGGTACCGGGCTCAACCTGTTTGCCGAGCGCTATCCGTCGCGCTGTTTCGATGTGGCGATTGCCGAACAGCATGGCGTGACCTTCTCGGCCGCGCTGGCGGCGGGCGGGATGAAGCCATTCTGCGCCATGTATTCGACCTTCCTGCAGCGTGGGTATGATCAGGTGGTGCATGATGTGGCGATCCAGCGCCTGCCGGTACGCTTTGCCATCGATCGCGCGGGTCTGGTGGGCGCAGATGGCGCGACCCATGCTGGATCGTTCGATATCGCCTACCTGGCCAACCTGCCCGGCATGGTCGTCATGGCCGCCGCAGACGAGGCTGAACTGATGCACATGGTTGCCACTGCAGTGGCCCATGACGATGGCCCTATCGCCTTCCGCTATCCGCGCGGCGAAGGGGTGGGTGTTGACCTGCCCGAGCGCGGCGAAGCGCTGGAGATCGGCAAGGGTCGACTGATCCAAAAAGGTGCCCGCGTGGCGCTGCTGTCCTTCGGCACGCGGCTCGCCGAAGTGCAGAAGGCGGCAGAGGCCCTGTCTGCGCGCGGGATCACGCCCACCATCGCGGATGCGCGCTTTGCCAAGCCGCTCGACCAGGACCTGATCCTTGACCTCGCCGCGAACCACGAGGCGCTGATCACCATCGAAGAAGGGGCCGTGGGTGGCTTTGGCAGCCACGTGGCGCAACTGCTGGCGGATGAGGGTGTGTTTGATGAAGGGCTGAAGTATCGCTCGATGGTGCTGCCGGACATCTTCATCGACCAGGCCAGCCCGGCCGATATGTACGCCGTCGCAGGGATGAACGCAGAGCAGATCGAGGCCAAGGTGCTTTCGGTTCTCGGCGTACCCTCAATCGGCGAGAAACGTGCCTGATATTTTTGCAGCCTTCAGTCTGAACATCGGAAAAATAAGCAAATTTAAAATGACATAGGTCAAATCCTTACGCACTGTGATACGCTAACACCCGAGTCAGGCAGACCAACTCCTGCCGGACACTCGAGGGTCGCAAGCGAATGAACATGCTAGCAAGCCGACGCGCTTTCTTGCGTGGCAAGATGCTGCAAGGGGATAGATCAGCCATCCGCCCGCCGGGCGCGGAGGCGGAGTTTCTTGAACTGTGTACACAGTGCGACGAATGCCAGGTGGCCTGCCCCGAAGACATCATCCGTTTTGACGCACAAGGCTGGCCCGTGGTTCAGTTGGACGTTGGTCCCTGCACCCTTTGCGGCGATTGCGCCAACGCCTGCCCGACTGGAGCGCTGAATCCTGAACGCGTAGCCGACTGGCCTTGGCGCGCTGCAATATCTGCATCATGCCTGTCGATGAACGGCGTCAGTTGCCGGATCTGTCAGGACGTCTGTGACCACAGCGCGATCCGCTTCAAACTGCAACCCGGTGGTCGCGCCGAACCCCAACTCGATATCGACAAATGTACCGGCTGCGGAGCTTGCGCCAGCGCCTGCCCCGCCGGTTCCATCAGTTTTGAACGCCACACCCCGCCCACTCAGGAGGTTGCCTTATGAACATCTGTGGTTGCCTCGTCCATGTAAGCCCGGAAACCACCCAAAGCGCGCAGGACGCGATTGCGCGCACAGACGGGGCCGAGGTTCACGCGGCGGCCGAAGATGGCCGTCTTGTTGTTGTGGTCGAGGATACGCCGGAAAAACTGGCGTCCGAGACGATCATGGATCTGCATCAGATCCCGGGCGTGATCTCTCTGACCCTGACCTTTCACCATTTCGAAGACCTCGCGGAGACCCGTCCGCACCTTACCGCTTCTCGCCAGATATAAAGCCGGAGACCCATGTCATGACCATCTCTGAATCCCGCCGGACCTTTTTGAAATCGACCGCCGCCGCTGCGACAGCCTCGGCGGCAGGTCTGCCGCTTGCCACCGGACAAGCCAACGCTCAGGCCGCTACCCCAGATATCCGCTGGGACAAAGCCGCCTGCCGGTTCTGCGGCACTGGCTGCTCGGTTCTTGTTGGCACCAAAGACGGGCGCGTAGTTGCCACGCAGGGCGACCCGGACGCGCCCGTGAACCGCGGCCTGAACTGCATCAAGGGCTATTTCCTGTCCAAGATCATGTACGGCAAAGACCGTCTGACCACGCCGATGCTGCGCAAAACCAACGGCGAATACGACAAGAACGGTGAATTCGAGCCCGTCAGCTGGGACGAAGCCTTCGACGTCATGGCCGCCAAATGGAAAGAGGCCCTAGCCAAGAAAGGGCCGACCAGCGTGGGCATGTTCGGCTCGGGCCAGTGGACGGTTTGGGAAGGCTATGCCGCTGCCAAGATGATGAAAGCTGGTTTCCGGTCCAACAACATCGATCCCAACGCGCGCCACTGTATGGCCTCGGCGGTTGTCGGCTTCATGCGTACATTTGGCATTGACGAGCCTATGGGTTGCTATGACGATTTCGAGCATGCCGATACGTTCGTGCTCTGGGGCTCGAACATGGCCGAAATGCACCCGATCCTGTGGTCTCGCCTGACCGACACACGCCTGACCAAACCGGGGTCCGAAGTGCATGTCCTGTCGACCTATGAACACCGCTCTTTCGAACTGGCCGATAACGGCATGGTCTTTGCGCCGCAGACCGATCTGGCGATCCTGAACTATATCGCCAACTACATCATCCAGAACGGCGCGGTGAACGAAGACTTCGTCAAGAACCACGTCAACATCACCAAGACCGCCACAGACATCGGTTATGGCCTGCGTGACAACAACCCGCTGCAGCAAGAGGCCGAGAACCCGAACTCGGGCAAATTGGAACCGATAAGCTTCGAGGAATATGCCGAAGCAGTATCAGAATACACGCTGGAATATACATCTGAACTATCCGGTGTTCCTGCCTCTCAGCTTGAGCGTCTGGCCCAGCAATATGCAGATCCAAACCGCAAGGTGATGAGCCTGTGGACCATGGGCTTCAATCAGCACACACGCGGATCGTGGGTGAACTCGCTGATGTACAATGTGCACCTGCTGGTGGGTAAGATTTCCGAGCCCGGCAACTCACCCTTCTCGCTCACCGGTCAGCCTTCGGCCTGTGGTACGGCACGTGAGGTCGGGACCTTCGCTCACCGTCTGCCCGCCGACATGGTCGTCGCCAACGACAAGCACCGCGAGATTTGCGAAACTGCGTGGAAAATCCCTGCAGGGACCATCCCGCCCAAACCCGGTTTCCACGCCGTTCTGCAGCACCGCAAACTGAAAGACGGTGATCTGAACGCCTACTGGGTGCAGTGCACCAACAACATGCAGGCCGCACCAAACATCAACGAAGAAGGCTATCCCGGTTATCGCAACCCGGAGAACTTCATTGCCGTGTCCGATCCCTACCCGACCGTAACGGCTCTGTCTGCTGACCTGATCCTGCCCACCGCTATGTGGGTCGAGAAGGAAGGCGCCTATGGCAACGCCGAGCGCCGCACGCAATTCTGGCGGCAACAGGTTAAGGCTCCGGGAGAGGCGAAATCGGACCTTTGGCAGCTGATGGAATTCTCAAAACGCTTCACCGTGGAAGAGGTTTGGGGCGAAGAACTGCTGGCCACCATGCCCGAACATCGCGGCAAGACCATGTATGACGTGCTTTTTGCAAATGGCACGATCGATCAATTCCCGCTGTCTGAGACTGCGGAAGGGTTCGACAATGACGAGTCCGAGCACTTTGGCTACTATGTCCAGAAAGGCCTGTTCGAGGAATATGCCGAGTTCGGCCGCGGACATGCGCACGATCTGGCACCGTTCGAAACTTACCATCAGGCCCGCGGCCTTCGCTGGCCGGTCGTGGACGGCAAAGAGACGCTTTATCGCTTCCGTGAAGGCTATGATCCTTACGTGCCCGAAGGTGCAGATGTGAAGTTCTATGGCCATAAGGATGGCAAGGCCAAGATCATCTTTGCCCCATATGAACCCGCTGCCGAGGAACCGGATGCGGAATTCGATTTGTGGCTCTGCACCGGTCGCGTGCTGGAACATTGGCACTCGGGCTCTATGACCCGCCGCGTGCCCGAACTGCACCGCGCCTATCCGGCCGCAGTGGTCTACATGCATCCCGAAGACGCGCGTGACCGTGGTCTGCGCCGCGGGCAGGAGATCATTCTGTCCACTCGTCGCGGCGAAGTCACCAGCCGGGTCGAGACCCGGGGTCGGAACAAAGTGCCGCGCGGTCTGGTCTTCATGCCATGGTTTGACGAAGGCCAGCTGACCAACAAGCTGACGCTGGACGCGACTTGCCCGCTGTCGAAAGAGACCGACTTCAAGAAATGCGCCTGTAAGATCGAGCGCGCATAACGGGCTGGCAAGGCAAAGGTAAGACCCATGTCTCGTGTTGGCTCCCCCTTATCGCCGCAGCGGCGCCGGTTCCTGCAGGACTCGGCGCGCGCGGCGGGCGGCTGCGTCGCCGCCGGGTCCTTGCTGGCCTGGCTGGCGCGGGACGCACGGGCGTTGCCAGCCGAGGCCTTGCGCCCCCCCGGAGCCCTACCGGAACAAGACTTCCTGTCCGCCTGCATCCGCTGTGGTCTGTGCGTACGGGAGTGTCCCTATGACACGCTGAAACTGGCCGAGCTGGGTGTCGATGCCGTGGCCACCGGCACGCCCTATTTCACCGCCCGCGATGTGCCTTGCGAGATGTGTGACGACATCCCCTGCGTCGCAGCCTGCCCGACCGGGGCGTTAGATCCTGCGCTGGAAAATATCGACGACGCCGAAATGGGCGTGGCCGTTCTGGTCGATCAGGAGAATTGCCTGAATTTCCTCGGCCTGCGCTGCGATGTTTGCTATCGCGTCTGCCCCGTCATCGACGAAGCCATCACGCTGGAAACTGAACACAATGCCCGCTCAGGCAGTCATGCAATCTTCATTCCAACCGTTCATGCCGATCACTGCACCGGCTGTGGCATGTGCGAGAAGAGCTGCGTTCTGCCCGAAGCCGCGATCAAGGTTCTTCCCGCCCGGCTAGCCCGTGGCAGCAGCGCCGATCACTACCGCAAGGGCTGGGAAGAGAAAGAGGCAAAGGGCGCGCCGGTCGTAGAAGGCATCATCGACTTGCCCGACCGTCTGCCGGGACCGGGCACAGATAACCTCGCCGCGCCGGGCGGGTTTGAGCCTAGCTTCAAATTGCCAGAGGTCACCCCATGACCGCCCGCACACATATGCCACTGGGGCAAGAGGCCATCGCCACCAAAGGCTGGCTGGGTGCCCATAAATACCTGCTGCTGCGTCGCGTCAGCCAGCTGTTTTTTCTGGTCCTGTTCCTGCTGGGCCCTTGGTTCGGGATCTGGATCGTGCAGGGCACACTGGCCGGGTCGCTGACGTTGGGCGTGCTGCCCCTGACCGACCCGTTTGTCTTTCTGCAAAGCCTGATCGCCGGGCACTGGCCCGAGCTGATCGCCGCCATCGGTGCCGCCATCGTTCTAGTTGCTTACGCCCTGATCGGAGGTCGCGTCTATTGTTCCTGGGTTTGCCCGATCAATCCGGTCACCGACGGCGCGCATTGGTTGCACCGCAAGCTGGGCCTGCAAAAGGGCTGGCAGCCCAAGCGCCGCACACGGTTGTGGATCATGGCAACCGTTCTGATCGTGACCGGCCTGACCGGCACAATCGCGTGGGAGCTAGTTAACCCGATCACCATGCTGCATCGCGGGCTGATCTTTGGCATGGGCTTCGTCTGGGCGATGATCGCCGCGATCTTCCTGTTCGATCTGTTTGTCTCACGCCATGGATGGTGCGGCCATGTTTGTCCCGTTGGCGCGTTCTACGGACTGGTGGGCAATAAAGCGATGCTGCGGGTCAGCGCCACCAATCGCGCCGCCTGTGACGACTGTATGGATTGCTACGCGGTCTGCCCGGAAAACCAAGTCATCTCTCCGGCGCTGAAAGGCAAAGACACCCCGCTGATCCTGTCGCCCGACTGCACCAATTGCGGTCGCTGCATCGATGTCTGCGCCGAAGACGTATTCAAATTCACCCATCGGTTCGACGACCTGACCGTCGCACCACCGGAACCAACCGCCGCGCCGCAGCCGCGCGCCTCAAGACCTTTTTGAAGGAGTGAGAAGATGAAAAAGCCGATCCTAGTGGGCCTTGCCCTGATCCCGCCGCTACTCCTCGGTGGCCTGGCCCTTGCGCAGTCTGCCGGGGTCAACAGCCTGCGCGGTGCCGAGGTTGATGAACCTGCTGTTCTAGATCAGGTTCACCGCACGGTCGAAGGCCGCATGCAGCGAAACTATCGCCAGCAGCCACCGCTGATCCCACATTCGATCGAACAGTACCAGATCGACCTGCGCACCAACCAGTGCCTGTCCTGCCATGACTGGACCAAAGCAGGTGAGCGCAACGCACCAACATTGTCGATGACCCACTATCTGGACCGCGAAGGCCGCGAGTTGGATCAGATCGCAGGTACCCGGTATTTCTGCAACCAGTGTCACGTGCCGCAAGCGGATGCGTTGCCACTGGTCGACAACACTTTTGAACCTTCCTCCGGCAACTGAACTCAGGTCAAAAAGGAGAGCGCGATATGTCCGACTCCCAAGAAAAACAAGGGCTCATCCGACGCCTCTGGACCTGGTTCTGGAGCCCGATCGCCGTCCTCAGCGTTGGTTTCACTTTGCTGGCCGGGTTTCTGGCGGGCATCCTGTTCTGGGGTGGCTTCCACTGGGCACTGGAGCTGACGAATACCGAAGAATTCTGCACCTCGTGCCACACGATGGAGGTTAATCTCGGCGAATACCGTGAAACGATCCACTACAACAACCACTCAGGCGTCCGTGCGATCTGTTCGGACTGTCACGTCCCGGACGAGTGGAACCACAAGATCAAAGCCAAGATCATGGCGGTGAAGGATGTCTATCACGAGCTGGCAGGCACGATCAGCACACCCGAGAAATACGAGGATCATCGTCTCGCCATGGCGACGGCCGTTTGGAAGAAGATGAAAGCATCCGACAGCCGCGAATGCCGCAACTGTCACAACTTCGACTATATGGACTTCACGATTCAGGAAACCCGTGCTGCTAGCGAACACCAGCGCGCAATTGATACCGGCATGACCTGCATTGATTGCCACCAGGGTATCGCGCACAGCCTGCCGCCCAACTATCTGGAAGCATATCAGGAGATCGCGGACGCGGTGGATGGCGAAGTTCTGCAGAAACACGCAGCGGCGTCAGGGGACGATATCCGCTCGTTCCTGAACAAAAGCTCGGATTAAGGCGGGGACAGAGATGTTAGAGATACTTGGAACCATCGGCGGCAACGTATTGGGCCTGCCCGGCATTCTGGGCCTGGCACTGGGCATGATGACCCGCCAGTTGTGGCTTGGCGCCCTGCTGGGTGGCATAGTTGGTCTGATCGCGCCCCTGCTTTTTGCCGGATGGCAGTTTTCCCATGTCGGAACGATGGCGCTCGTGATTGCGATTGTTGTCGGGGTCTGCGCCGGCAGCCTCGGCACCGCCATTCGCCGCAAAGGCGCAACAGTCTGAGTGACCTGACCCGGCAGAAATGCCGGGTTACCGCCCCCAGTTCTCCGCCGGATCGCTTTCGGCGTAATCCCGCAGCAGTGCGATATCTGAAATCTCGGCGTGGTTGCGGTTGATCTTTACACCCACTGCTTTGAGCCGTGAGAATGCCCGGCTCAGGCTTTCGGGCTTCATCCCCAGACGACCCGCGATCAGCATCTTGTCGTACGGCAGGGACACTTCGCACTCACCTGCATCGCTGTCACAGAGGTTCAGCAGAAACTCGGCCACGCGCTGCGCACCGGTTTGCGCCTTGAGTTGTTCAAGTTGAGCGACCAGAGAATGCAGATGGGTAAATGTCGCGGCCAGGATCGAGATCCCGATTTCCGGGTCTTCCTTCATCAAAGAGATCAGGATCGGGCTGGGAATGTGCATCACTTCGCAGGCCGATACGGCCTCGGCTGAGACGGGATAGGGCACGTTACGCAGTGCCACCGCCTCGCCAAAGCTATCGCCGCGCTTAAAGACGCTCACCACGGCCTCGGCCCCAGTGGGTGTCATGCGGAAGAGTTTAACCCAGCCTTCCAGAACCACGTGAACGGCCTGCGCCTCTTCTTCCTGCAGGAAGATCGTCTCGCCCCGGTCGTACCGACGCCAGATCGCGTGGCTCAGCAATGTCTCGACATGCTGATCCGGCAGACTGCGCAGCAACAGCGACTGACGTGCGATTGCCTTTTGTGTTTCATGAGACATGAAAACACCCCCGTTTATTCCTGCCGACACGTTGGTTCGGTCGGTCCATCCCAACCCCACGCTATGCCAAAGCCCGCCAGCTTGCACCATCCTTTTTTACCGGTACGAACTTGACAATAGTCATGTCTGAGGCACCGAGGCTGCCATAAACTCAGCCCATAGCCAGTATGTCGGGGAGCAAGCAAGATGAATTACGAGCGTTTCTTCAGCCAAAGTCTTGAGGACCTTCAGAACGAAGGGAACTATCGTGTTTTCATCGACTTGCAACGTCGCTGCGGGTCTTTCCCCAACGCGCGTCAAACAGACGGCCCTGTGCAGCGGGACGTGCGGATCTGGTGTTCAAACGACTATCTCGGCATGGGTCAACACCCATCAGTTATCGGTGCGATGCACGACGCATTGGACCGCTGCGGCGCGGGGGCCGGGGGTACGCGGAACATATCGGGCACCACTCACGACCACGTGCTGCTTGAGGCCGAACTGGCCGATCTGCACGGAAAAGAAGCCGCGCTTCTCTTTACTTCCGGATATGTTTCGAATTGGGCGGCCCTTGGCACCCTCGCCGCAAAAATCCCAGGCCTGATTGTATTTTCTGATGCCTTGAACCATGCCTCGATGATCGAAGGCATCCGCCATTCGCGGGCGCGGAAGGTGATCTGGAAGCACAATGACCTGGAAGATCTTGAGGCGAAACTGGCCGCAGCCGATCCCGATGCGCCCAAGATGATCGCATTTGAGTCGGTCTATTCGATGGACGGTGATATCGCCCCCATCAAAGAGATCTGCGATCTGGCCGACAAATACGGTGCGATGACTTATCTGGATGAGGTCCACGCCGTTGGTCTTTATGGCCCGCGCGGCGGCGGCATCGCTGAGCGCGAAGGCCTGATGGATCGCCTGACGGTGATCGAAGGGACGCTTGGCAAAGCCTTTGGTGTGGTCGGGGGCTACATCGCTGCCTCGGCTGCACTGTGCGATTTCGTGCGCAGCTTTGCCAGTGGGTTCATCTTTACCACCGCCCTGCCGCCCTCGATTGCCGCCGGTGCTGCGGCGTCGATCCGGCATCTGAAACAGTCCAAATCCGAGCGTGATTTGCAAAAGGCCCGCGTGGCGCAGGTGCGCGCGCGCTTGGATGCGGAAGGTATTCCCCATATCCCCAACCCCAGCCACATCATCCCGGTGATGGTCGGCGATCCGGTGAAATGCAAGTTCATCTCGGACACGCTGCTGGAAGAGTTCGGCATCTATATCCAGCCGATCAACTATCCCACCGTGCCAAAAGGGACCGAGCGCCTGCGTATCACGCCGTCTCCGGTTCATACGGATGAGGATATCGACCATCTGGTCAATGCGCTGTCGGCCCTGTGGCAACGCTGCCAGATCGCGCGGATGCCGATGGCTGCTCAGTAATCAAAAAGCGCCCCCTTGCGTGATACCTCGCCGTCTCTCCGGAGGCGGCGTTTTTTCATATCAAGTAGAGGGCAAAGATGACGACCGCAAAGCCGATCAGCACCATCGTGAAACCGCGCAGCCATGTCGGGCTGGTTGCAAGGTCCAGATAGCGGGCAAGGATCACCCGGGATTTTGCAAGCGCAAGAATAAGGATGCCGCCGCCCAACAGCGCGGATGGGATGGGCAGCACCGTCAGTATCGCGGATGCGACGCTGAGCGCCAGAAGAGCGAGCCAGGCACGTGTGAGCGCGTTCAAGCGCGCCCGGCGGGAGATTCTGGGAAAAGATGAAGGTGCAGGCATCGTCATCACCCCAGCAGGTAGATCACAGGGAAGAGCATGATCCAGACCAGATCAACCATGTGCCAGAACTGTGCGCCTGCCTCGATATGGCGTGGGTCATCGCGCCAGGCGACCAGCAACAGGACGCCGACGCCTGCGAGAACATGCGCGGCGTGAAATCCGGTCAACAGGTAGTAGAACAGGAAGAACGGGTGGGTTTCATAGGTGATCCCCTGCGCGGCTTTACCTGCATATTCCACACCTTTGATGATCAGAAACACGACGCCCAGCGCGGCGGCGGCGATCAGCGCTATTCGAGCCGCAGTGTGACGCGCGACCTTCCGCCAATGCAGCGCCTGCGCGGCCAGATAACCTGAGGTGACCAGCACCGCCGTATTAAGCGCCGCTCCGGTGCGGTAGAGATGCGATTGCGCTTCGGCAAATCCGGTGGGATCGGTCAGGCGCACACCCATGAAGGCAATCAAGCCTGCGCCGAACACCAGCAGTTCCGAGATGATCAGCACCCACATCAGCAACTCGCCCGGAAGCTCGTCGATCAGAGAGGTGTCGGTCATGCGCCGACCAGCTGGCGGTAGATCTGCGGCAGGGCCATGGTTAAACGGTGCGGGTCGGGGATGACAGCGAAGCCACCTTGGCCGAACATGCGCGGGAACCAGCTTTTGCCGGTTTTGTCGATGGTGACGCCGAATACCGATTGCCCTGCGCGGCGCGCCTCGCGGATGGCTTGCCGTGTGTCTTCGATGCCGTGGCGACCCTCATAGTGGTCCAGATCGTTGGGCTTGCCATCGGTGATGACCAGCAACAACCGGCGTTTGCGCGATTGACCGGCCAGATTGGCCGAGCAATGCCGGATCGCAGCGCCGAGTCTGGTATAGTGACCGGGGCGCAGGGAAGCGATGCGTTGTTCGACCAATCCCCCCATCGGCTCATCGAACCGTTTGCACCGCTGCACATAAACACGGTGGCGTTTCAGCGAGCTGAAGGCGTGAATGGCGAAATCGTCGCCGCAGGCATTCAGACCCCAGGCGAGCGCGGCCAGCGCCTCGCGTTCGATGTCGATCACGGCGCGGCCTGTGACTGCGCTTTCGGTCGAGCGACTGACATCCAGCAGGATCGATACCGCCAGATCGCGCGCCTCGGGGCGGGATTGCATCCAGATGCGTTCGGTGCCTTCGCCATTGGCGCAGCGATCCACCTGCGCCCGGACGGCGGCCTCGATGTCCAGCTGATCGCCATCCAGATGGCCGCGCGTCATCACACGGCCCGGACGCAACGCCTCGAACTGGCGTTTCACGGCGCGGATGCGGCGGGCAGTGGCGGGGTCCTTGCCAAACTCGGCAGAATCTTCGCGGATGTCGGCATCCGAAGTCAGAACGTTGACATGATCGGGAAGGTATTGCCCTGTGCGCACATCCCATTCGGGATAGAGAACCCGACCGGACAGACGCTCGCGGTTCACATCCTCCGGAGCCAGATCCAGATGCAGTTTCAGCTTGGTCGGCGGCGCCTTCGAGATCTGCCCAAGGCCAATCTCTTCCTGATCGTCGGCCGCTTTCTTGGCGTTGTCGGGATCGTCGTCGTCGATGCGGCGGTTGATATTCAGAAACTCGGCCCAGCTGAGGATCGCTTCGAACTTGTGCAGAATGAAACTGTCGCTGCGGGATGCCTGATCCGATTTGCGGCGGCGGGCACGATGGGTTTTCTCTCCGGTTTCCTCGGGCGGGCCTTCTGTGTCGGGGTTTTCGACCTCGTTATGTTCGGAAAGTCCGACGGGACGCAGCGCGGGCCACAACGGGATAGGGCGGAAATGCTGATATCCGCGCGGGGCAGAAAGGTCGTCATCCAGTGTCAGAAGCTGCGCGGCCTGCGGTGACAGGGGCGCTGGGTCGCCCAGCAAGTGGCGGATGATCTCTTCAACTGCCGCCTCCACGGGTGGCAAACCGGGGATGTCGCGGTAATGCAGAACGCCTTTGCAGAGTTCGGTGTAAAGTGCGCGCAAACCGGGGGCATTGTCCAATGTCGCTTCGACCATGTGTCGGGCGGCGATTAGCGCGTGCAAATCGGCGCGCAGCGGGTCGTCTTCGTCGATGCGGGTGCTGGCATGGGCCGCGGCGGCGGCCAGCCAGACGTAAAGCGCACCATTTGCTTCACGTGCAGGAAAAACGGCCAGCCGGTCCGGCAGGCGCAGAACTTCACCGTCAAAGGACGCGCGCGGTATCAGCTCGGCCTCGGTCGCCAGACGGCGGCGCCACCCCAGACGGTGGCGTGAAACCTCGGGTGAGACCGGGCGCAATTCTACGCCCGGACTACCCCCAAGTCCTCGGAAGAGGACAGCCAGCCGCCCCGCGACCTCTGAGAGGTCGACCGCGGCTCCATCATGCACCTCAGGTGCATCGAGGCGGCTGGCAAGGGTGTGCCACAGTTTCCCGATCGTTTCTTCGGGTTCCCATGGCTCAAAATCGATCCTGACCATCGGCCGGCCTCACCCAAAGACAGCCGTGACAAGATCGAGGAGCCCGCGTTTGATATCCTCGTCATCAGTCAGAGGTTCAATCATAGCGGCAAGGATGGCGCGGTCGGTGGACATGCCTTGTGCGATCAATGTCGCGGCATAGACGACCAGACGGGTGGAAACGCCTTCCTCAAGGTCCTGACCCTTGAGCCCTCGCAGTTTGTTCGCCAGACGGATCAGCGGCTTGCAGCGCTCCAGCGGCAGTCCGCTTTCCTGGGAGACAACTTCGGCCTCCATTTCAGGTGACGGGAAGTCGAACTCCAGCGAGATGAACCGCTGCCGGGTCGAGGGTTTCAGGGTTTTCAGGATATTCTGATATCCGGGGTTATAGGATGCGACCAGCATGAAGCCGGGCGCGGCCTCAAGTTCTTCACCCGTGCGGTCGATCGGCAAAATGCGCCGGTCGTCTGTCAGCGGGTGCAGCACGACGGTGACGTCCTTGCGGGCCTCGACCACCTCGTCGAGATAGCAAATCGCACCTTCGCGTACCGCCCGGGTCAGGGGGCCATCGACCCAGACGGTTTCACCACCTTTCAACAGGTAACGCCCGATCAGATCAGCGGCGGCCAGGTCATCGTGGCAGGCCACGGTATAAAGCGGGCGGCCAAGACGCGCAGCCATATGGGCCACAAATCGGGTCTTGCCGCAGCCTGTCGGGCCTTTCAGCAGAACCGGCAGATCATTGTTGTAAGCGGCGCAGAACACATCACATTCATCGCCTTGGGCGAGGTAGAAGGGGGCGTTTGCCGCCCCCTCATTCAGTTTCATGGAGCCGTCCATATTCATCACTCCGCAGGGGTTTCGATCTTGCCGGGTTCAATCACCTCTTTCCGGGGCACCCAGATCGAGTAGATGAACAACAGCGCACCAAGCACCACGACGACACCCGAACCGAAGCGCATCCAGTAGAAGATGGCGATCTGGTCCTGCACGTCCATGTAGTAGTCGCCCACCACACGCTGCATATGCGTCTGCACGGTTCCGGCAAAGGTCAGAACGAAGGTCATGAACACCATGCCGCCGGTCATCAGCCAGAACGAAGCCATGTTCAGCACCTGATTATACGGATCACGGTTTTTCAGGATCGGCATGGCATAGCTGAAGATGGCGCAGTTCAGGGCGACATAAGCACCGTAGAAGGCCAGGTGACCGTGGGCCGCTGTGATCTGCGTACCGTGGGTATAGTAGTTCACCCCGTGCAGCGTGTGCAGGAAGCCCCAGACACCGGCACCGAAGAAGGCAAGCGTGGCACAGCCCAGCGACCACAGCAGCGCGGCCTTGTTGGGATGGTCACGACGGCCTTTCCAGACCATGACGAAGGCAAAGGCCATCATTGCGAAGAACGGGATCACCTCGAGGCTTGAGAAGATCGAGCCGATCCACTGCCAATACGCGGGCGTACCGATCCAGTAGTAGTGGTGCCCTGTGCCAAGGATGCCCGAGAACAGAGCGGCGGCGACGATGACATAAAGCCATTTCTCGACGATCTCACGGTCCACACCCGTCAGCTTCAGCATCAGGTAGGCCAGGATCGAGGCCATGATCAGCTCCCACACACCTTCGACCCACAGGTGGACGACATACCACCAGTATTGCTTGTCCAGAGACAGGTTGCCCGGATTGTAGAAGGCGAACAGGAACAGCAGCGCCAGACCCCAAAGGCCCAGAACAAGGATGTTCGAAATCGCGGTTTTCTTACCCTTCAGCACCGTCATCGAGATGTTGTAAAGGAAGATCAGCGCCGCCACGACGATGCCCGCCTTGACCCATTTGGGCTGTTCAAGGAACTCGCGCCCCTCTTTGCCCAGCAGCCAGTTACCTTCGAACAGGTTGAAGGTATAGGTCAGCACCGCACCCAGCGTACCGACCACAAGGATCAGCAGCTGCAGATAAGCCAGCTTGGTCGAGTGGATCTCGCGTTCGGTTTCTTCCGGAACCAGAAAATAGGCCGCTCCAAAGAAGCCTGTGATCAGCCAGACGATCAGCGCGTTGGTGTGCAACATGCGGATGATGTTGAACGGCAACAACTCGCTGAGCGTGTTGGGCATGACATAGACCCAGCCCGCCAGCAGTCCGCCCAGCACCTGGATCGCAAACAGCGCCATGGCCACGGCAAAGTAGGCCAGCGCAATTTTTTGGGATTCGTATTTCATTGCTCTGTTCCTTCCTTAACCGGCTTCGTTCGGTGGCCAGTCCTGAGCATCGATATTGTCGGTCCAGATCAGGAAGTTGGTCAGGTCGCGAAGCTCTTCGTCGCTGAGGTTGAAATTGGGCATCTGCCGACGGCCGGGAATGCCGGTGGGTTGCGCCTCCATCCAGCCCTTGAGCGATTCAAAGGCTGATTCCGGGTCGTCGAGGACGCCCCAGCGGGTCATTACATTGCCGACTTCGGGGGCGAAATAGGCACCTTCACCCAGGATCGAGTGACAGTTGATACAGGCGTGTTTTTCCCAGATGTGCTTACCGCGGACCACACTCTCATCCAGTTTCGCCGAATTCTCGGAATTGACGATGTACCAGTGCGAATGGGCCGACAGGGCCAGGAAAATGAGGATGAAGAACAGTGACCCGCCATAGAATATGTTGCGAGCCATGCTCTTTGTCATGACTTCTCGCATTGCGCTCTCCTTTGCGCAGATTAGCTAGTGTGACGACAATGGCGGCTGGGTGGCGGGGCTGCCTTAACGAAAGTCAAGACAGTTCGTAGGAAAGAGTAAGCTATTTGAATAACTTTATTTTTCAGGCCGCGCGCGGACCGGTCAGTGCCGACCACATGGCGATCAGATAGAGCGCAAACGCTCCGATCCATAGCCCATCGACAACCAGCATCGCCGTCAGGTAGCCGGTGCTCAGATCCGATCCAACCCATCTGAGAATCGCGGCCAGTGCCATCAACCCGTAGGCCACCGCCATCGGCGTTGGCGCAACCAACGCCCGCCCGCTATGACCGAGCGCGGCGCGGCTCATGATCGCCAGGGTCATGCCGCCGACACAACCGATGCCCAGCACATGCAGCGCCGCAATCTCATTGCCGATGCCCAACAGGGACAGGCCCCACAAGATCAGGCCAAGCGCAAGCATTCCAAGCCCAACATGCAAGGCTATGAGAATCGGCTGCCGCATGGCCCAGAGCGACCGCCAGCGCGCCATGCGAAGGATCTGCACAACGCCAAGGATCAGCGCCACCAGCCCGGTCACCATGCTGATCCCAAGGATCAGCGCGCTGATTGGCAGGAGCAAAGCGACGACCATGCCTGCCTTATCGAGTGCGGCAACAGAAACCGGCCACGCCTCTTCCGGCGCACCCTCGCGCTTCATCGCGTTACGGGTGAAAGCCGGCGTGATCCGCCCCCCCAGAATCGCGATCATGGAACATAAGGTCAGCAGCCCAACACGCAGGCCGGTATCGAGCGTGTCATTGGTGATCCCGATCCATTGCAAGTGAGTCAGCAGGTTGGCGATCCAGATCAGGCTGAGCAGCAGCAGAAACACCATGTTCTGCGGTTTAGGACGTCGGATCAGCTGAGTCGCGATCTTCGCGGCCAGGATCGGCACAAAGGCGAGATCAAGCACGGCAACCAGAACAGGCGACAGCGCAGCCGAATACCACATGGCCAGACGCCCCAGAAGCCAAAGACCCGCCGCCAGCATTATGAACCGCGCTCGCGCGTCGGGTGCACCGGTCCAGTTCGGCACGGCGGTCAGAAAGAACCCGCCCAGCGCGGCGGTGGCATAGCCGAAAATCATCTCATGCGCGTGCCACATCGTTGGGGTCATCGCATAGCTCGTGCCCGAATAAGAAACCGCGCCGGTCTGGACCATCAACCAGACACCCCAGACACCGCCAACGAACAGACCGTATAAACCGGCTGACAGGAAAAAGACCCGAAATCCTTCGCCAAAAACCCGCGCGATGACTGCCGACATGTCTGCTCTCCTCGGCTCTGATGCCCTCTGGGTGAGAACCTAGCGAGCTTCAGTTCCAGCTCACTTAACAGAAATCAAGCAGGCGAAAAGATGCCTCCGAAACCCTTATTTTATTGGTGGAAATATTGCCTTTCGGCGCAGTTTGCAGGCCTTCCGTTGACTTTCGTCAAGGATGACAAACGCGTGATGTCTCACCCTTGGACCTGCCTCACCAGCAAATGGAGAGTGATCATGTCACTTGGAATCAGCTACAACAGAACTGGCCGCGCCTTCGGGGTCGGTTTGGCGATGCTGCTGGGCAGCGTCGCTGCGCCAGCCTTTGCAGAAGAGCCAACCCTGAGCAAGGAAGCCTTTGAATCATCAAAACAACTTTACTTTGAACGCTGCGCCGGTTGCCACGGCGTGCTGCGCAAAGGGGCGACAGGTAAAAGCCTTGAGCCTTTGGTTGAAACAAAGAACGACGATGGCACCGTGACCGAGTCCGGCACCCTGAAACTGGGACAGGACCGGCTTGAGAAGATCATCGCATGGGGCACCGAGGGCGGTATGAACAACTTCTCGGATGTGATGTCCGAAGAAGAAATCCGCGATATGGCGACCTACATCCAGATGGAGCCGCCCAAGCCGCCGGAGATGTCGCTTGAGCAGATGATGGCGACCCGCAAGGTCTATGTCGAACCGCAGGATTACCCGACCGAGCCGCTGCATGGCCGCAACTGGGAAAACTTCTTCGTGGTCATCGAACGTGACGTGGGTAAGGTGGCCGTGATCGACGGCGACACCAAGGAAGTGCTGGCGCATATCCCGACCGGTTATGCCGTGCACGTCCTGAAAGCGTCCGAGCACCATAAACTGGAAGAGCCGGAGAATCCGGGCCGCTTCTGGTACACTATGGGCCGCGACGGCAAGATGACCAAGATCGACCTGTGGCAGAACCCCGAGAACATGCTCGTGGCCGAGGTCACCATTGGTTATGACGCCCGCGACGTGGCCGTTTCGGGTGACGGTAAATACGTGATCGGTGGGGCTTATTGGCCGCCGCACTTCGCCATCGTCGACGCCGAAACCATGGAGCCGAAAAAGGTCGTCTCGACCCGCGGTTACAACGTGGACGGGGATTATGTGGAAGAGGCTCGCGTGGCCGCCATCTACACCACTCCGAACGAGCCCACATGGATCGTGGCCGTCAAAGAACTCGGTCAGCTCTGGCAGGTGGACTACTCCGATCTGGACAACCTGCGGATCGACAAGATCGACAGCGCCAAGTTCCTGCATGACGGGTTCTTTGATCCGACCGGTCGTTACTTCCAGATCGCCGCGAACGCGTCGAACAAGATGGTCGTGGTCGATACCGAGACCCACAAGCTGGAAGCTCTGATCGACACCGCGCCGCTGCCGCACCCCGGCCCGGGCGCCAACTGGGATGACCCGAATTGCGGTCCTGTTGCCGGTACAACCCACCTGGGCGAAGGCACGGTCACCGTTTGGGGCAACGACCCCGAAGGTCGCCCGGACGATGCCTGGAAGGTCTGCTATGAGGTGGAAACCGACGGACCCGGCCTGTTCATTCGGACGCACCCGGAATCGGATTACATCTGGGCCGACCAGACCAAGCATCCCGAGCCTGAGATTCAGCAATCGGTGCAGGTCATCGACAAGGCAACCGGTGAGATCGTGAAAACGATCCAGATCACCGAAGAGGAAGGCAATGTCGCCGTCCACTTCGAGTTCAACCAGGACGGCTCCGAGGTTTGGGTTTCCAAGTGGAACCGCTCGACCTCGAAAGAGGCCAATGGTGAGATCGTGATCTTCGACGCCAAGACGCTGGAAGAGATCGGTCGTGTGAAAGGTCTGTTTGCCCCGACCGGTAAGTTCAACGTCTACAACCGGTCGAACCACGTCACCTGACGGGTTTGTACTCAGCACCGGAAAGGGCGGGCCCCTCGCCCGCCCTTTCCTCGTTTGACTCATCAGCCAAATCCACAGGCCTGACATCCAGGGCCAGAGAAAGAAGCCAAAACGGAGACCGGATATGACCTCCGAACCGGAAAAGAAAAAACCAATCTGGCGCCGGTATTTCCTGTGGGGAATGCCCGTGGCCGGGATCGCTGCGGCCTTTGCCGCCGGCATCATCTTCTGGGGCGGGTTCAACACCGCCATGGAAGCCACCAACACCAAGGAATTCTGCGTCTCGTGCCACGAGATGCGTGATTTCGTCTATGAAGAATACACCGGCACGATCCACGACGTGAACCGTTCGGGCGTGGGCGCGGTCTGTTCGGACTGCCACGTGCCCAAGGACTGGACCCACAAGATCATCCGCAAGATCAAGGCGTCCAAAGAGCTGTATGGCAAGATGGTCGGCACCATCAACACACGCGAAAAATTCGAAGCCAAGCGCGTGCATCTGGCCATGAACGAATGGGAGCGGATGAAGTCCAGCGACTCGCGCGAATGCCGGAACTGTCACGATTTTGAATCGATGATGCCAGAATTCCAGAAACCCCGCGCCCGTCAACAGCACCTGAACGCGATGACCGTTGGTCAGACCTGTATTGACTGCCACAAGGGGATCGCACACTCGGATGCCCGCGACCGGGCCGATGAAGAATATCTGGAAAAACTTGAAGCGCCGAATCCCGATTTCATCCGCGAGATCCCTGCCGAATATCTGGCCAGTCTGGAGCGGATCGAAGCTAAGGAAGCCGCCGATGCTGAGGCTGAGAAAGCCGCGCGTGTTGCCCAGCAAGAGGCCGTACAGGCCCAGATCGCAGCGGCAGTTGACGCAGCTGTCGCGGAAGAGCGTGCCAAAGCCTCTGGCGAAGAAGCTGCAGCCCCTGCAGGTGGCGGAAGCGAAGTTGCCACGAATATCGATTGGGCCGCTGTCCCCGGTGCAGATATGAAACTGTTCTATCCCGGTCAGGCCTCGTTCGAGTGGGTTCAGAACGGCAGATCCCACGGCGGTGCCCGTCCGTTGACCAAGGGCGGAGACCAATGCACGACCTGCCACGCTGCCGAACTAGATGCGATCGGCAACAAAATCGTGGCTGGTGGCGATCTGGAACCCACCCCGATCCCGGGCAAACGCGGCGTGATCGACGCAACCGTGCAGGCCGCTCATGATGATGAGAACCTGTACATCCGCCTGCAATGGCCGGATGCGGGCCACAACCCCGCCCCCTTCGTCGATGGCGGCAAGATGGACCCCGACAACCAGATCAAGGTGGCCATGATGATCACTGGCACAGGGATCGAATTGGGTGATCAAGTGGGTTGCTGGGCCTCGTGCCACGCGGACAACTCCTATATGCCCTTTGATCCGGGTGCCGATGCGATTGCCGCGAATGGCGATGTCTCTGGCCGTCTGAGCACGCAAGATACGGTGACCAAATACATCAGCGAAAGTCGGACCGGGGTCGAAATCAAAGGCCGTCGCGGCAAGGCCCTGGGTGGCTGGGACAAGCTGCACGCCGCCGATCAGATCGAGCAGTATCTGGCTGACGGCACCTATCTGGACCTGATGCGTGTCTATGCGGACGGCAGTGCCACCAATGGCTATCTTCTGGAACAGCGCGTGGTCAATGACGGCGAAATCGCCGCCTCGGCCAGTCTGGATGCGGGCATGTGGACTGTGGTCTTCACCCGTCCGCTGAACTCCGGCGCGCCTGGGGATATCCCGCTGGAGGCCGGGCAGACCTATACCGTCGGCTTTGCCATCCACGATGACTTTGCCGCCGCACGGTTCCACCATGTGACGCTGGATACCAGCCTGGCGCTGGACGACGACAGCGCCTTCATCAACGTGGTCAAACAATAAGGGACAGGGGCCGGGCGATCCGGCCCCTTCCGCTTAGAAGAGGAGACTTGGACGATGAAATCCCAACACCTTCTTCCCGCGCTGCTGCTTCTGGCCACACCCGCCTGGGCGGACGAAACCGCCGAGCTGTGTGCAGAAGCAGAAGAGCGCTATGTCGAGCTGTTTGGTCAGCCCTCATCCGCCGTTGAGGATGCCGAGGTTGTTCTGATGTACAAATACACGTTCTGCCCGGTCGAATTGACCGTGAATCCGGGCACAACGGTGCGCTGGGTGAACGTGGACAAACGCACCAGTCACTCGGTCTTGCTGAAAGACGGCAGCGAACCCGAAAGCGACCGGCTGTTTCCTGAGGAGTCGGTTGACCTGACCTTCCTCACCCCCGGCCCGCAGGAATACCTGTGCGGGCCACATTGGGAGACACAGAACATGATCGGCATGATCACTGTCGAACCCTGAGCCGAGGCAATCATACAGGCAAGCAAAAAGGAGCGCGGGGCAATTCCCGCGCTCCTTAACTTTAGTCAAGGAGGTTCCTTTTCGATTGCGGCAGTCTGGCCCCATGACACGCCCGGCTCACCCAGCAACGTCACCTGATCGCGCAGGAACTCCGGGTTCCGAAGACATTCAGACCAAGCGAGTTTGCACATGAGCGGTAAGGTTTTTCTGATTGGCGCAGGCCCCGGCGACCCCGAACTGATGACCCTGCGCGCGCTGCGGATGCTGCAAGAAGCGGATGTGGTGGTTTATGACCGTCTGGTCTCGGCCGATATTCTCAATCTGCACGCTGATGGCGCACGGCTGATCCCGGTTGGGAAGGCGCCCAAATGTCATACGGTGCCGCAGGATCGCATCAACGAAATCCTCGTCGAAGAAGCCAGCGCCGGTCACACCGTTGCCCGCCTCAAGGGGGGTGATCCGATGATCTTCGGGCGCGGCTCGGAAGAGGCTGCGCATCTGATGGCAAACGGCATCCCGGTCGAATACGCGCCCGGCATCACCGCTGCACAGGGCGCATCCTGTTCCACCGGCGTGCCACTGACCCATCGTGGGCTGGCGACCTCGGTGCAATATGTCACCGGACACCGGCAGGCCGACAAGGTGCTGGACCTGGATTGGAAACGTCTGGCCGATACAGACTCG
This sequence comes from Ruegeria sp. AH3, assembly GCF_056536265.1. Classification (NCBI taxonomy): domain Bacteria; kingdom Pseudomonadati; phylum Pseudomonadota; class Alphaproteobacteria; order Rhodobacterales; family Roseobacteraceae; genus Ruegeria; species Ruegeria sp. AH3. The sequence continues at coordinate 2,995,225 of NZ_JBQFJL010000001.1, read as the reverse complement.
ACGCTGGTCGTCTATATGGGCGTCGCCAATATCGGCCAGATTGCCATGGGGCTGATGACCGAAAACCTGCCCGGCTCGACCCCCGTTCTGGCGGTTGGCAAAGCGACCACGTCGGACGAGCGCCGCATGGTATCCCGACTGGATCGGCTGGCGGCGGACGTCCGCGAGGCAGAGTTGAGCGCGCCCACGCTGTTTATCATCGGCAAGGTTGTATCGCTTTACGCTGAACGGCCCCTGGCTGAATTGCTGGAGCAGGCGCATGGCTAAGCTGGGTTCCAGAAGGCCTACGCGGCGACCGTCTGCGGGAGGGCGCAAGGGTTGGACCGCGCGCGCTGTCCTTTCTACAGCCGTCCTTGTGGCCACCACGGCTTTCGCCGCAGACACGCTCGATCCGAACGCGCTGAAGCGTCTTGTCCATCAAGACTGCGGCTCATGCCATGGCCTGTCATTGAAAGGCGGCCTTGGCCCCGATCTGCGGTCCGAAACGCTGGACCACTACGACGCAGAGGTTCTGACCGGCGTGATCCTCGACGGCATCCCCGACACCGCGATGCCCCCCTGGCGGCCTCTGATCAGTGAAGAAGAGGCCGAATGGATCGCACGTTACCTGCTGGCACAGGAGACACAATGAAACAGCTCGTCCTTACCCTTGCCGCCACCCTGCTGATGACCACCGCGCAGGCTGAGCCCACCGCGACCGGGGACCTCGGCCTTGTGATCGAACGGGCCAAAGGCTCGGTCTTGCTGGTGGATCAATCCGACCGTGCTGCACTGGCCCGGATCGAAGGGCTGGGCGACCTGTCCCATGCCTCGCTGGTCTACTCACCCGATGAACGCTTTGCCTATGTTTTCGGGCGTGACGGTGGGCTGACCAAAGTAGACATCGTCACCCGTCAGATCGTGAATCGCGTCGTACAGGCGGGCAATGCCATTGGCGGCGCGATTTCGGACGATGGCAAGCTGGTCGCGGTGTCAAACTATGAACCCGGCGGCGTGCGCGTGTTCGATGCGGACACGTTAGAGATGGTCGCCGACATCCCAACTGACAGCAAAACCATCGGTCTGGTCGACGCACCGGGCCGTCGGTTTGTCTTTACCATGTGGGACATGGGCGAGACCTGGATTGCCGATTTCACCAAAGGCGATCCCGCGATCACCAAGATCCCCGATATGGGCAAAAACCCTTATGATGCGCTGATCACCGCAAATGGCCGCACCTATATCACCGGTCTGTTTGGTGAAGACGGCCTGACCGCGCTGGACCTGTGGGCTGAGACGCCCGAACCCATCCGCGTGCTGCCTGATTACGGGCGCGGGCAAGAGGAAATGCCGGTCTACAAAATGCCTCACCTCGAAGGCTGGGCGTTGACGGGTCGTGAGTTCGTTCTGCCCGCCGTCGGCCATCACGAGGTTCTGTGGATCGACGCCGACACCCTGATTGAGACCGGGCGCACCCAAACCCATGGCCAACCGGTCTTTGCCATGGCCCGGCCAGACGGGCGGCAGGTCTGGGTGAACTTTGCCCATCCGCTGAACGATACGATTCAGGTCATCGACAGCGTCAGTAAGGAAATCATCCACGAATTCAAACCCGGTCCCGCGGTTCTGCATATGGAATTCACCCCGCGCGGGCATGAGGTCTGGATCAGCGTGCGCGATGCCAACAAAGTCATGGTTTACGACACGCAAACCTTTGAAAAACTGCGAGAAATTGAAGCCGACAGCCCATCCGGCATCTTCTTTACCGCCCGTGCGCACAGAACGGGGCTTTGACATGCAGCACATCACCGATCCCATCGACCGCCGTCTGCTGGACGAGTTTCAGCGCGATTTTCCCATCACCGACCGCCCGTTTCAGGTCCTGGCGGACGCGCTGGGTCTGGACGAGGCCGAAGTGCTCGACCGTCTGGCCCGGATGCGCAAGACTGGGCGTATCACGCGGGTTGGCGCAACGATTGCACCCGGCGCGGTTTCGGCCAGTACGCTGGCAGCTGTGGCGGCTCCGGAAGAACGGCTGGAAGAGGTCGCGGCGCTGATCGATGCCGAACCTGGTGTGAACCACAATTACCAGCGCGAGGATGACTGGAACCTTTGGTTCGTGGCCACCGGTCCAGACCGGGCGCATGTGAACGACACCCTCGCCCGGATCTCGCAACGCTCGGGGCTGCGGGTTCTGGATTTGCGGCTGGTTCGGCCGTTCAATATTGACCTGGGCTTTCGTATGTCAGGCGAGACCTGCAATACTCTTGGCCCTCGGAAAGTTGATCGTTCGGCCATGCGTGAAGGCGACCGGCCGCTGTTACAGGCCTTAAGTTCCGGGCTGTCGCTGGTCGCTGAGCCTTATGCTGCTCTGGCCCGGACCCTGAACCGCAGCCCAGATGACGTAATGGAACGCATCGCTGCTTTGCACCAAGCCGGGATCATCTCACGCCTCGGCGTCATTGTGCGCCACCGCGCCCTCGGCTGGTCCGCCAATGCGATGGTGGTCTGGGACATGCCGCCAGAGCAGGTCGACACTGCCGGGCCAGCGCTGGCGGCCCATCCAGGCGTGACGCTGTGCTATGAGCGCAATCCGGTCGAGGATGTCTGGCCCTATCGCCTCTATTCGATGATCCACGCACGCTCGCGCCCCGAGGCGATGGAAGTCCTGGCCGGGGCCGCCGCCCTGCCTGAACTTTTTGGTGCGCAGCGCAAAGTATTGTTCTCGACCCGCTGCTTCAAACAGACCGGTGCATTGATCCAACCGAAGGAGGCCGCCGCATGACGCTGGACGACACCGACCGCGCGATCCTGAACCGGATGCAGGATGATCTGCCTTTGAACTCGCACCCCTACGCGGCGATTGCCGAGGACTTGGGGATCACGGAATCCGACCTGTTGAGCCGTCTGGCACGGATGAAGGACGCACGCGTCATCACCCGCTTTGGCCCCTTCTTCGACGCAGCTGCAATGGGGGGTGCCTTCTGCCTGTGTGCCATGGCCGTGCCGCCCGAGGATTTTGAAACCGCCCTGACCAAAGTCAATGCGCATCCAGAGGTCGCGCATAATTATGAACGCACGCATCGACTGAACATGTGGTTCGTTCTGGCAACCGAAACGCCCGAGGGCATCGCAACCACAGCCGAGGCGATCGAACGGGAAACCGGGATCGCGGTCCTGCAGTTTCCCAAACTTCAGGAATTCTTCATCGGCTTCCGGGTAGCGGCATGATCGACGCAAAGGACAGAGAGATTATCGAGGCGTTGCAAGGCGGCCTGCCGCTAGTGCCCGCCCCTTATGCGCAGGTTGCTAACGAACTGGGCCTGGATGAAGAGACCCTGCTGTTCCGTCTGGCCGACATGAAATCGCGTGGTGTCATCCGGCGCATTGCTGCGGCCCCCAACCACTACAAACTGGGGATGACCTCGAACGGCATGACCGTCTGGGATGTCGCCGACAACCGCGTGGCCGAGCTGGGGGCTCGGATAGGTGCTCTGCCCTTCGTCACCCACTGCTACGAGCGTCCGCGCGCCCTGCCCGACTGGCCTTACAACCTGTTCGCCATGGTTCATGGTGCAGATCGCGAGGAGGTCGAGGAGAAACGCGCCGAGATCGCGGCCATTCTGGGTGAGGCCTGCGGGGCCAAAGACATCCTCTATTCAACACGCATCCTGAAAAAGACCGGGCTGCGCCTGAAAAAGAAAGGCTGAGAAATGTTCCGCCTGACCGAATACATGCACCAACTGGTCAAACCGACCCCGGTGCGCAAACGCCGCCCCGGACCGGTGAAACCAGTGGTGATCTGGAACCTGACACGGCGTTGCAATCTGAAATGCCGCCATTGCTATACCGTTTCAGCGGATGTCGCGTTCCCCGGTGAGCTCAGCCACGAGCAAGCCATGGTAACCCTTGAGGATCTGGGCCAATTTCGCGTCCCGGCCCTGATCCTCTCGGGTGGGGAACCGCTGGATCGCTTCGATTTCTTCGACATCGCCAAACGCGCCCGAGAACTGGTGCCCATGCTGGCGCTGTCGACCAACGGCACGCGGATTTACGACGAAACCGCCGACATGATTGCCGACGTGGGCTTCAACTATGTCGGCATCTCGCTAGACGGGATCGGGGCCACAAATGACTGGTTCCGTGGGGTCGAAGGCGCCTTTGCCGACGCCCTGCGCGGCGTTCGCGAATGCAAGAAACGCGGCATCAAGGTAGGTCTGCGGTTTTGCCTGACAGAGGGCACGCAGCATCACCTGCCTGACCTGCTGCAGTTGTGCGATGATGAGGGGGTCGACAAGTTCTACCTGTCTCACCTCGTCTATGCCGGGCGCGGCGATAAAAACCGGGGCGAGGATGCCGAGCATCTGCGCACCCGTAAGGGTCTGGATTTGTTGCTGGAACGCGCGTGGGAGGCTGCGTCTGGCGGTCGTCCGCTGGATATCGTAACCGGCAATAACGACGCCGATGCGGGGTACTTCCTGAACTGGGTTCGGGCACATTTCGACGATGCCAAAGCCGCGCATGTGCGGGAGCATCTGGCTGCCTGGGGAGGGAACTCCAGCGGGTTGGGTGTGGCCAATATCGACAATCTGGGTCGGGTGCATCCCGACACCTATTGGTCCGATTACACGGTCGGCAACGTGAAGACCAAATCGTTCTCGGACCTTTGGACCAGCGACGACCCAATGCTCGCCATGCTGCGCACTCGTCCACGCCCGTTGAAAGGGCGTTGCGGGGCGTGCCAGTTGAAGGATGTGTGCGGTGGTAACACCCGCATTCGTGCTCTGCAGCTTACCGGAGATCCGTGGGCCGAAGACCCGGCCTGCTACCTGTCAAACCAAGAAATCGGTGTGCAGGACGCGGGTGAGCGCCTGCAGGTCACACCGTTCCGGGGGAAAAGCCATGATCCGGCGCATCAGTTCTTTTGACACCCTGAAAATCGGAACCCTCTGTTCGCTGCTGTTGGCCAGCACCGCTTGGGCGGAAGCCTCTTCGGATTATGCCGAGCACTGCGCCTCATGCCATGGTGAGAACCGCCTGGGCGGGGTTGGTCCGGCCCTGATCCCCGAGACTTTGAAACGGATGCGCGGTCCCCGTGTAGCTGCCGTGATTGCCGAGGGGCGCACGGCCACGCAGATGCCTGCGTTTTCGCATGAGCTCGATGCGTTGCAGATCGAGGAACTGGCAGGTTGGCTGAAATCTCCGCTGGAGACCAACCCCGAATGGGGTGAGGCCGATATCATGGCCAGCCGTACTCTGGACGAGGATTACGCGCCTGTGGACGCGCCTGTCTGGGACAGCGACCCGATGAACATCACGCTGGTGGTGGAAACCGGAGATCATCATGTGAGCGTTCTGGATGGCGATACGTTCGAGGTTCTGGACCGGTTCGAGACGCCCTTTGCCGTGCATGGCGGGCCGAAATTCAGCCCCGATGGGCGCTATGTCTTCATCATGTCGCGTGATGGTTGGGTGCAGAAATACGATATCTGGGCGCTGAAACAGGTGGGTCGCGTGCGTGCGGGGCTGAACAGCCGTAACATCGCCATGTCAGGGGATGGCAAATGGGTGGCGGTGGCGAACTACCTGCCGAACTCTTTAACGTTGCTTTCGACCGAGGACCTGTCGGTGGCGAAAGTCATTGAAGTCAAAAGTAAAAAAGGCGTTCCCAGCCGCGTCTCAGCCGTATATCAGGCGCCGCCGCGCGAAAGCTTCGTGCTGGCGCTGAAAGACGTTCCCGAGATTTGGGAGGTCTTCTACGGGGCCAACCCGCCGCAATTCGGGCTGGGGCATGATTTCCGCATTGAGGGCCAGTTCAAGAACCCTGATCCTTTCCCGGTGCGCAAGATCACAACACCCGACTATCTGGACGATTTCTTTTTCGACCAGAGCTATGAATACGTCATGGGAGCCTCGCGCGATGGCAAGGGCGGACAGGTGATCGATCTGGTGATCGGCCATAAGGTCGCCGATCTGGACCTTCCGGGGATGCCTCACTTAGGTTCGGGCATCACGTGGAAACGCGGCGATACAACCGTGATGGCGACGCCGCATCTGACCGATGGTACCGTGTCGGTGATCGACATGGAAAGCTGGGAAACCGTCAAGCGGATCAAGACCGAAGGACCTGGCTTTTTCATGCGCAGCCATGAGAATTCACCTTACGTCTGGGCCGATGTGTTCTTTGGACCGAACAAGGATGCGATGCATGTGATTGACAAGCAAAGCCTTGAAATCGTGAAGACTTTGCGCCCTGCACCGGGCAAGACCGTGGCCCATGTGGAGTTCACCAAGGATGGCAGCCACGCGTTGGTTTCGATCTGGGAGGATGACGGCGCGGTGATCGTCTATGACGCGCAAACGCTGGAAGAGGTCCGCCGCCTGCCGATGCGCAAACCGTCTGGAAAGTACAATGTCTGGAACAAAATCACCTTCTCGGAAGGCACCAGCCACTGAGGGCAAATGGCCGGTCTGGAAACTGGCCATCCTGCTTTATCCGGCCACGGCTTTGACCGTGGCCATCAACCTGTTTCTGGCCGGATTGATCCTGCACAGCGCAGGATTCAGCGCCATTGCACCGGTGCCTGCGATCCTTTGGTCGATCCCTCTGGGCATACCGGCGGCGTGGCTGGCCGGACGTTGGGTGCGCGGTCTGATGGATGAGGCAGACAGTTGATTTTTATAGTGAAAATCAGAAATTCACTACACCTAACCTAAGTCAAGTATCGCCCAAACCGAATCCCCTAGAAATCAGGCTCAGCTTCCCGAGTCGGAGTCTCCATGCCTGCCCTGACCCCATTGCACAATCTCCCTGCCCGCGCGGTTCGCGCGGCGGTTGGGTTGGCGGGCATATTCCTTCTGTTGTTGCAGACCTTTGCGCCGGCGCTGGCGAGTCCCGGTGAAAGTGTCTGGGTGGAGATCTGCTCGGAAGGCGGCGCGGTCTGGGTCGAGGTTGATCTTGAGGAGGACACCGAAGACCCGACCGCGTACTGCCCGAAATGCGCCGATTGCGCGCTGTGCGCCGTCACCGGCTCTGCACCTGTGCCTGAGCTGCCGGAGCTGCGGCAAACCGGTTTTGTTCGTGTTGTACGTTGCGAACAGGGCCCATCTTTCGAGTTGTACAACTCGAATTGGCTCTGGCCCGAAACCCGCGGACCCCCGCGCCCGGCCCAAGAAATAACCGAACGCGCCCCGCGCGCGTCCATGGCGTTTACCCTAAGTATCGGAGGTGCGCCGTGGTCGTAAGTCGCGCATTCCACTTTATGCTGGCCCTTGCTCTGTCCTGCCTGATGGCGATCAGTGCCCATGCCGACAGCCTTGCCAGCTTCCTGCCTGAAATTGAGCCCGCCGATCTGGCCCCCGGTGCCGATGCCTTTGGCCCGGTGCGCGAGGATGTGCCCGTTGCGCCCGTCCTGAAGGGGGGCGAAACCGTCGCCTGGGCTTTCCTGACCTCCGACTTTGTCGGCACGACCGGTTATTCCGGCAAGCCGATCCATGTGGTCGCCGCGATCGATGGTGATGCGGTGCTGACCGGTGTGCAGCTGGTCAAACACTCGGAACCCATCGTGCTGATCGGCATCCCCAATTCGCGCATGGTCGAGTTGACCGAAGGCTATACAGGTCTGGACCTGAAGGTTGAGGCCGAAACCGGGGGTGAGGGGCATGACCTCGACATCATCTCGGGGGCCACTGTCACGATCATGGTGATTGATGACAGCCTAGTGCGCGGCGGCATCAAAGTGGCGCGGGCGTTGGGGCTGGGGGGGTTGTCTCCGCTACAGGCGGATGGACCAAAGCGCGAAGTCGATATGGCGCAGGATGCGGTCTATGACTGGACCACCTTATCGGGCGACGGATCGATCCGGCGGCTGACGCTGGACGTCGGACAGGTCAACGCCGCGTTTGAGGCCACTGGCGATCAGCGCGCGATCAAGCGGCCAGAACCGGGGGAACCCGATGACACCTTCATTGACATGCACATGGCGCTGGTCTCGGTGCCGTCCATCGGCAAGTCGCTGCTGGGTGAGGCCGAATACCAGAACCTGGTCAACTGGCTGGACGAAGGCGAACAGGCCATTCTGGTGCTGGGTCGTGGCGCTTACAGCTTCAAGGGCTCGGGCTATGTCCGCGGCGGCATCTTTGACCGGATACAGCTGATCCAGGGCGACAGTTCGGTGCGGTTCTTTGATAAGCAGCAGCGCCGTCTGGGCACGGTTGCCGCGTCAGATGCGCCAAGCTTCACCGAGCTGGATATCTTCAAAATCCCCGCTGATGCCGAGTTCGACCCGGCTGAACCCTTCCGCCTGCAGCTGCTGGTGCAGCGTGCGGTGGGCGCGGTTGAGAAGACCTTCCTGACTTTCGATCTGGGCTACAAACTGCCCGAGCGCTATTTGCTGCCGATTGCTGCCCCTGTGGTGGTCGATGACGCAACTGGCGAAGCCGCTGCAAAGGCCGCCCTGTGGCAGCGCATCTGGAAAGACCGTGTGGTCGAGATCGCGGTTCTGGGTGCCATGCTGCTGGTGCTGACGGCCACCTTCTTCTTCCAGTTCCACGCCACGATGAATGCGCGGGTGTTCTACTGGTTCCGCATCGGGTTCCTGACCATGACACTGTTCTTCATCGGCTGGTACGCCAATGCACAGCTGAGCGTGGTGAACCTGATGGCCTTGGCCGGCAGCCTGCGCACAGGTTTTTCATGGGATGCGTTCCTGCTGGATCCGCTGGTCTTTATCCAATGGTTCGCCGTCGCCGCCGCGCTGCTGTTCTGGGGCCGGGGTGCCTATTGCGGCTGGCTGTGCCCGTTTGGCGCGCTGCAGGAGCTGACCAACAAGATCGCGCGGGCGTTCAAGGTGCCGCAATGGACTCTGCCCTGGGGTCTGAACGAGCGCCTGTGGCCTGCGAAATACATGATCTTCCTCGTGCTGTTCGGGATCAGCTTTGTCTCGATCCCGCTGGCCGAGAAATATGCCGAGGTCGAGCCGTTCAAGACCGCGATCATCCTGAAATTCATGCGCGACTGGCCCTTCGTGGTCTTTGCGCTGGCCCTGCTGGGGATCGGGCTGTTCGTCGAACGGTTCTATTGCCGCTACCTCTGCCCGCTGGGCGGGGCGCTGGCGATCCCGGCCCGAATTCGCATGTTCGACTGGCTGCGCCGCTACAAGGATTGCGGCACGCCCTGTCAGACCTGCGCCAATGAATGCCCCGTTCAGGCGATCCACCCCACCGGTGAGATCAATCCGAACGAGTGCGTCACCTGCCTGCATTGTCAGGTGCTCTACCAGTCCGAGGACAAATGTCCCGTCGTTATCCGCCAGCTGAAGCGGCGGGCCAAGACCGGGTCGGTCAATCCCAAGACCCCCCTCGGACAGCCACCGGCGAACCATCCGAACGCCAAACCGCAAACCGTTTCCTAAAAGGAGGAACGATCATGTCGGAACATGACAAGAAACTGAACGTCACACGCCGTGGCATGCTGGGTGCAACCGCAACCGGCGCCGTGCTGGCCGGGACCGGTCTGGGCTCGACCCTGATGACCGCGAAAGAAGCCAGCGCTGCGGCCAATGCCAACCTGCAGCCCGGTGAGCTGGACGAATATTACGGCTTCTGGTCCTCGGGTCAGACCGGCGAGCTGCGCATTCTGGGCTTCCCGTCCATGCGCGAGCTGATGCGGGTGCCGGTGTTCAACCGCTGCTCGGCCACCGGCTGGGGCCAGACCAACGAGTCGCTAAAGATCATGACCGACGGTCTGCTGCCGGAAACCAAGGAATTCCTCGCCAAGCGTGGCATGAAAACCTATGACAACGGCGACCTGCACCACCCGCACATGTCGTTCACCGACGGCACCTACGATGGCCGTTACCTGTTCATGAACGACAAGGCCAACACCCGCGTTGCCCGTGTGCGTTGCGATGTGATGAAATGCGACAAGATCACCGAGATCCCGAATGCCAAGGCGATCCACGGTCTGCGTCCGCAGAAATTCCCGCGCACCGGCTATGTCTTTGCCAATGGTGAAGATGAAACTCCGCTGGTCAATGACGGCTCCGTGCTGGACGATCCGTCGCAATACGTGAACATCTTCACCGCGCTGGACGGCGACACCATGGAAGTGGCATGGCAGGTGATCGTGTCGGGTAACCTCGACAACACCGACTGCGACTATCAGGGCAAATACGCCTATTCGACTTCGTACAACTCGGAAATGGGTATGAACCTGGCCGAGATGACCGAGAACGAGCTGGACCACGTTGTGGTATTCAACCTCGCGGAAATCGAAAAAGGCATCGAAGCTGGCGATTATCAGGAGCTGAAAGGCGTCAAGGTTCTGGACGGGCGTAAGGGTCAGAACAAGAAATACACCCGCTACATTCCGATCCCGAACTCGCCCCACGGCATCAACACCGCGCCTGACGGCAAGCATGTCTGCATCAACGGTAAGCTGTCGCCCACCGTGTCGATCATGGATGTGACCAAGCTGGACGCCCTGTTCGAAAGCGATGCCGATCCGCGGTCCTGCATCGTGGGTGAACCGCAGCTGGGTCTTGGCCCGCTTCACACTGCTTATGACGGTCAGGGCAATGCGTTCACCACGCTGTTCCTCGACAGTCAGATCGTGAAGTGGAACATGGACAAGGCGATCCGCGCCTATGCGGGTGAGGATGTCGATCCGATCATCTCGAAGGTCGATGTGCATTATCAACCGGGTCACAACTCGACATCGATGGGTGAGACCAAGGATGCCGACGGCAAGTGGCTGATTTCGATGAACAAGTTCTCGAAAGACCGCTTCCTGAACGTGGGTCCGCTGAAGCCTGAGAACGAACAGCTGATCGACATCTCATCGGATGAGATGAAGGTGGTTCACGACGGGCCGACCTTTGCCGAACCGCATGACTCGATCATCGTTCGCAGCGACATCGTCAACCCGGTCAACGTATGGGAGCGCAACGACGTCACATGGGAAGACGCCCGCAAACAGGCCGAAGCCGATGGCATCGATCTGGAAGAAGGCGCCGAGGAACCGATCCGGGATGGCAACAAGGTGCGGGTCTACATGACATCGCAGGCCCCGACCTTCAGCCTTGAGAAGTTCACCGTCAAACAGGGCGACGAGGTGACAATCTTCGTCACCAATCTGGATGACGTGGACGACGTGACCCACGGCTTCTGCCTTGGCAACTATGGCATCGCCTTCGAGATCGGACCGATGGCAACCGCGTCGATCACCTTCACTGCCGACCGTCCGGGCGTCCATTGGTTCTATTGCCAGTGGTTCTGCCACGCGCTGCACATGGAAATGCGCGGCCGGATGCTGGTCGAGCCGCAGGGAGCATAACCCATGCGTTGGTCCCTGCTCATACCGCTCCTGCTCGGCTCGCCCCTTTGGGCGGCGGACTGGGATGTGCCCAACCGGGCGGGGGCCATCAATGAAACATTGGCGCAGGCGGCGGATGGGGACACCCTCCGCCTGAGCCCCGGTGTTTATACCGAAACACTTGTGCTGGACCGGCCCGTCACTATCGACGGGCTGGGACAGGCCACGATTGACGGACAAGGGGCGGGCAGTGTCATCACCGTAACTGGGCCCGGCGTGACCGTGCGCGGTCTGACGGTGATCGGCTCGGGCTCAAGCCATGAGGGGATCGATAGTGGCATCCAACTGACCAAAACAGCCAAAGCGCCGGTGGTCGAGGATAACGTGCTGCTGGGCAACCTCTATGGCGTCGACATTCACGGGTCCAAGGACAGCATCGTGCGTGGCAACCGGATCGAAGGCCGTTTGGACCAGCGGATGAATGACCGTGGCAATGGTGTCTATGTCTGGAACGCGCCGGGTGCGCGGGTTGAAGACAACGATATCCGCTATGGCCGCGACGGGATCTTTGTGAACTCGTCGAAAAAGAACACCTTCACCGGCAACCTGTTCCGCGATTTGCGCTTTGCGGTGCATTATATGTACGCCGATGACTCGGTCGTCAGCGACAACGTCTCAATCGGCAACGATCTGGGTTATGCGGTGATGTTCACGACCAATGTGACCGTGGCCAACAATGTCTCGATTGGTGACCGCGCACATGGCGTAATGCTAAACTACGCCAACAAAAGCACTATCACCGGAAACGTGGTGAAAGGTGCCAAGGAAAAATGCACTTTCCTCTATAATTCGAATAAGAACGAATTCACCGACAACTGGTTCCAGGGATGCGGCATCGGCATCCACTTTACGGCCGGGTCCGAGCGTAACCGGATCGTCGGCAACTCTTTCATCGGTAACCGAACGCAGGTGAAATATGTCTCGACCAAATGGGTCGAGTGGTCCGAGGACGGGCGCGGCAACTATTGGTCCGATTTTGCCGCCTATGATGTGGATGGCAACGGCATTGCCGATGCCCCCTATCGCCCCAATGACAGTATGGACCATGTGCTGTGGACCCAACCCGCAGCCAAATTGTTGCTCGGCTCCCCTGCCGTGCAGCTGGTGCGCTGGTCGCAATCGGCCTTCCCGGCGCTGTTGCCGGGCGGTGTGATGGACAGCAACCCATTGATGCAAGCCCCTGAACCTCCAGCTATGAAAAAGGTGCCTCATGACGGATAAGGCCCTGTCAATCGACCATGTTCTCAAGGACCGAGGGAAAACCCGCGTTCTTGATGATATCAGCCTGTCTCTTGCCCCCGGTCAGCGCGTGGCGCTGCTGGGCCATAACGGTGCGGGCAAGTCGACCCTGATCAAATCCATCCTCGGCCTGACGCCGATCCATGGCGGAGCCATTCGGATCGGGAGCGCCACCCCCGGTAGTGCTCAGGCACGGCGCGAGACGGCCTATCTGCCCGAGGCGGTGTCGTTCCATCCCGCGCTGACAGGCCGTGAGCAGTTGACCCTGTTCGCGCAGCTTTCAGGCGCGAAAGCCGACGTGCCCGGTCTGCTGGAGCGCGTCGGCCTGAATGACGCGCTGGACCGCCGGATCGGAGCCTATTCCAAGGGGATGCGGCAACGTCTGGGTCTGGCGCAGGTTCTGCTGGGTCAACCGAAGGTGGCGCTGCTGGACGAGCCGACGAGCGGGCTGGACCCGATCTCACGACAGGATTTGTATGCGATCATCGATGAGTTGGCGGCGCAGGGCACTGCGGTGCTGATTGCCAGCCATGCGCTGACTGAGGTCGAGGCCCGCACCGATCGGATTGCCATCATGCGCAAGGGTCGGATGGTGGCCGATGACACGCTGAACAATCTGTCGGCGCTGGCCGGTCTGCCGATCCGCCTGAAGGTGCGCGCCAGTGCCAATGCCGATGCGCTGGCCGCTGAACTGGGCGGCAACCGGATCAACGGCGCATCCGTTGAATTGCTCTGCACACCCGAAGACAAGATGGAGGCGCTGCGCCTCATTGCCGGGCTGGGCGACGCGGTTGCGGATGTGGAGATGACGCCGCCCAAACTGGAAGACCTCTATCGCCACTACGCACAGGAGGATTTGCAATGACCCGCTTCCTCGCCATCACCCGCACCGAGATGTTGATCCTGCGCCGCAACCGCTGGCTGCTGGTCGCCACGCTGATCATGGTGCTGTTTGCGCTGGCGCTGACCTTTGCGGGCAGCGCCCCAACCGGCACGCTGGGGGTCGACATGCTGACCGTATCGGTCGCGTCGATGACCACGCTGTCGGTTTATCTTGCGCCTTTGCTGGCGCTGATGATTTCCTTCGACGCCATCGCGGGCGACGTGGACCGGGGCAGCCTGTCGCTGCTGCTGTCCTACCCGGCGGGGCGTGGGGAAATCCTGCTGGGTAAGTTCACCGCCCATCTGGCCGCTCTCGCTTTTGCCATGACCGTCGGTTTCGGCACCGCGGGCGCGGTGGCCGCGTTCTTTGGCGGCGCGGGGCCGGAAAGCCTTATGGCGCTGGCGCGCCTGATCCTCACCTCGATCCTGCTGGGCGCCGTGTTTCTGGCGCTGGGATACCTGCTGTCCGCCCTGGCAAAGGGGGCCACGGCGGCGGCGGGGATGTCGGCCGGGCTCTGGCTGGTTTTTGTCGTCCTCTATGATCTGGGCCTGTTGGGGGCCGTTGTCATGGATAAGGGCGGCAGCTTCACCCAATCCGTCTTTCCCTGGGTGATGGTTGCCAACCCGGCCGACGCGTTCCGTCTGTGGAACATCGCGGCGACTGAAGGCGTTGCCATGGCATCCGGCATGACCGGAGCGGCGCAGGCCCTGCCGGTCTGGGCCGCGCCTGCCTCGCTGCTGATCTGGCCGGTGCTGAGCTTCGCCCTCGCGCGGCTGGCGTTCCGGAGGGTCGAGCCATGAAACGCCTCGCCCTGATCGCACTGGTCGCATTGGCCGCCTGCAAGGAAGAGGTGGCCGAAGCCCCCGACCCGGTGGACCTGACCCCGGACGCCCTGAGCTTTTTCTGCCAGATGAACATCGCCGAACATGGCGGGCCCAAAGGTCAGATCCATCTGGAAGGCTACCCTGCGCCGCTGTTCTTTGCGCAGGTGCGCGACATGGTGGCCTATCTGAAAAGCCCCGAGCGCGATGCCAAGATTACGGCCGTTTATGTCAGCGACATGAGCGTCGCACCGAGTTGGCAGCAACCGGGGGTTTCCAACTGGATCGACGCAGATGGCGCCAGCTTTGTCGTCGGGGCCAATGTCGCTGGCGGCATGGGCGCGCGCGAAGTCGTGCCCTTTGGCGACCCCACCGCGGCAGAGGCGTTCATCGCCGAATATGGCGGCGCGGCTCTGCCTCTGTCCGACATACCCGATACCGAGGTTCTGGGCCCTGTTGATCTGGACCTCGCGCTGGAGACACCCGCATGACCATTCTGACCCGCCGCCGTTTCCTGACCATCTCGGCCGCCTGCGCCGCCCTGCCCGCAACCGCCGGGAGTTTTGCCCAATGGCGCGGCATCGCGCTGGGTGCGCCGGCCAGCCTGCGGCTTGATGGCCTGACGGATACGCAAGCCGCCCCGATCTTTACCGCGGTTGAGGCTGAACTGAATCGGCTTGAGGATATCTTCAGCCTCTATCGAACCCACTCGCAGATCAGCCAGTTGAACCGCACGGGTCATCTGAACGCCCCCGCGCCCGAGCTGCTGGAGGTGCTGAGTCTGTGTTCGACACTTCACGACGCCTCGGGCGGTGCGTTTGATCCGACGATTCAGCCTTTGTGGCTGGCGCTTGCCAGCGGTGCGGCACAGCCGAAGCTGGAGCGCGCGCGGCAGGTGATTGGCTGGGACAAGGTTCATGTCGGCGCGGATGAGATCCGGCTACCACATCCCGGACGCTCGGCGATCACCTTGAACGGAATTGCGCAAGGGGCGATTACGGACCGGATTGCAGTGTTGTTGCGGTCATTCGACCTGCGCGATGTGCTGGTGGATATGGGCGAGGTTGCTGCCTTGGGTCGGCACAGGACAGGCGAGCCTTGGCGCGTCGGGCTGGCCGGGCCGAATGGAACGGTCGCCAAACGGATCACCCTGCAAGACCGAGCCGTTGCCACCTCGGCCCCGGACGGCACGCGGCTGAACGCTGAATTGGGCCATATCCTGAACCCATTGGGCGCGGGACCGACGCATCAGACGGTATCCGTCTCGGCCCCGAAGGCGGTCCTTGCGGACGGGCTGTCGACGGCGCTGTGCGTGATGCCTACAAGTGACATCCCGCAAGCTCTGACCCGTTTCCCGGACGCGCGGGTTGAGATGGTGATCTGAGCCGGGTCTTTGGGATGAGCCCACGGCGGTAGAAGGTGGGGCCATCAGCCCCACCCGTTTTCTTACGCCCCGATGATGTTGTGGCCGGGACCATAGGGGAAGCCGGTGATGTTCTCGGCCCCGTCTTCGCCCACCACGAGGATATCGTGCTCGCGATAGCCGCCCGCGCCGGGCTGGCCTTCGGGGATCCACAGCATCGGCTCGATCGAGACGACCATGCCGGGTTCCAGCACCGTGTCGATATCTTCGCGCAGTTCCAGACCGGCCTCGCGCCCGTAGTAGTGGCTGAGGATGCCGAAGGAATGGCCGTATCCGAACGAGCGGTATTGAAGCAGGCCCTCATCCGCGAAGAAGCGGTTGATCTCAGCCGTGATGCCGGAACAGGTCGCGCCGGGTTTGATCAGGCTCAGGCCCAGCTCATGCGCGGCAACGTTGGCCTTCCACAGGCGCAGGCTGTCTGCGTCGGGCTCGCCCAGGAACAGGGTGCGTTCCAGCGCGGTGTAATAGCCCGAGATCATCGGGAAGGTGTTCAGCGACAGGATATCGCCCTTTTGCAGCGCGCGTTTGGTGACAGGGTTATGGGCGCCATCGGTGTTAAGCGCCGACTGGAACCAGACCCATGTGTCGCGGTATTCGGCATCCGGGTAGGCGCGGGCGATTTCCTCTTCCATCGCATCGCGCCCGGCCATGGCGATCTCGATCTCGGTGGCGCCTTCACGGATCGCTGCGTGAATGGCGGCCCCACCCACGTCAGCGGTGCGCGCGCCGCCTTTGATCAGCTCGATCTCTTCTGCGGATTTCACCATGCGAGCGAACATCGTGTCCGGTGCGATATCGATCAGCTCCGGTCCGCCCAGCATGTCCAGCGCCGTGTTACGCGCCGCCAGTGTCATGTGGTCGCCTTCGATCCCGATCCGCTTTGCCCCGCCGATCAGGCTGGCCACGGCGCGCCAGTAATTGTCGCGCTTCCAGTCGGTATAGATGACGTTATCCTCGACCGAGCGTCGCCAGGGCTGGCCCGCGTCGATATTGGCCGAGACGGTGGTGCAGGCGTCCTGCGTGACGACGCAGCCATAGGGCCGACCGAAAGAGCAGTACAGAAAGCCGGAATAATAGGCGATGTTCTGCATCGAGGTCAGCAGGACGGCGGGGATGTCATGCTTGGCCATGATAGCGCGCAGGGCGCCAAGGCGGCGGTCGTATTCACCCTTGCTGAACGGCAGGGGCGCTTTGTCGCCATTGTGGCAGGTGAAGAATTCTGGGCGTTTTGTTGTGTCTGTCATGACTAGGTCTCTCATCTTTGCCGGGCGGCAAACCCGGCCACTTGTCCCGGCGTTCAGGACAGGCGGTCTCGGGGTCCGAGAGCCGAACATCCCAGTGCGTCCGCGACGCCATCGCGGCTGGGATGAACGGATAGATCGTTAGATCAGACCTGCGCTTGCGTCAAGCGGGGGAGAGACCCCGCAGACGCTCGGACCGGCGGCGCAGCAGCTCGACCGTGGTCAGCAGCGCGATGGAGATCACCACGAGGATCGTGGCCACCGCCAGAATGGTCGGGCTGATCTGTTCGCGCAGGCCGGTGAACATCTGCCATGGCAGGGTCTTCTGGCTGGCCGAGCCGACGAACAGCACCACAACCACCTCGTCAAACGAGGTGATGAAGGCAAACAGGCCACCCGAGATCACGCCCGGCAGGATCAGAGGCATCTGGATCTTGAAGAACGTCCGCACCGGACCCGCGCCCATATTCGCCGCCGCCCGCGTCAGCGAGCGGTCAAAGCCCACCAGCGTCGCGGTCACGGTGATGATGACGAAGGGAATGCCCAGAACCGCGTGCGCCAGGATGACTTTCACATAGCCCACGAAATTCTTGTTCATGCCCAGCGTGCCTTCCATGAAGCGACCAATGTCGCTGTAGAAGAAGAACATGCCGGTGGCCGAGATGATCAGCGGCACGATCATGGGCGAGATCAGGATGCCCATGATGGCGCGGCGGCCGGGAACGTGACTCTGGCTGAGGCCGATGGCCGCCAGCGTGCCCAGCGAGACCGAGATGATCGTCGCAATCGGCGCGATGATCAGCGAGTTCTTGAAGCTGCGCTGCCATTCATTGTTGGTGAAGAAGTCGCGGTAGTGCTTCAGCGAGTACCCTTCCGGATCGAGCCGCAGCATTTCCGGCGTGAAGGTAAAGAAGTCCTGCGCGTTGAACGAGAGCGGCAGAACCACGAGGATCGGGGTGATCAGGAACACGAAGATCGCGCCGCAGATCACCCGGAACAGGTAGTGATAAAACACCTGCTTTGCGGTCAGATAGGGCAGCAGTTTCCGGCGATAGCGGCCTTCATAAAGCCAGTAGATGAACCAGACAAAGAACCACCCGCCCAGCAGGCCCAGCACGCCGCCCATCGGGCCGGCGACCAGAAAGCCCACGACGCCGAAGCCTGCGATGTTGATCCAGCGGGCCAGTTTCTCGTTCTTGACGACCGTGATGTAGACCCAGGCCAGAGCGGCGATCAGGGCAGCCCCGGCAATGATGCCAAGAAAGACCGAGCCGTTGCCCGCGCCGACAAAGATACCGGCGAAGGCACCTGCCAGCGCGACGCTGGGCAGGACCATGGACAGGGGTTTGCGGGATATCGGAGTAAGTGCGGCCATGTCGATTATCCCAGCTTCACGTTATCAATGCCCACGATCTTGTCGTAGACCCAGTAGAGCAACAGAACGACGCCCAGCAGGATCGTCCCCAGTGCCGCGGCCAGTCCCCAGTTCAGCGAGGACGAGATGTGATAGGCGATCCGGTTCGAGATGAAGACACCCTTGGTGCCACCGACGATCTCGGGCGTGATGTAGTAACCGATCGCCAGAATGAACACGAGGATCGAGCCTGCACCGATGCCCGGAATGGATTGCGGGAAGTAGATGCGCCAGAAGGTCGTCCAGTTGGTCGCACCCATGGATTTCGCGGCGCGGGTGTAGGACGGCGGGATCGTCTGCATCACCGAATACATCGGCAGGATCATGAACGGCAGCAGGATATGCGTCATCGCAACGATGGTACCGATCTGGTTGTTGATGATCACCAGCCTTGCGTCATCGGCCACCAGCCCCAGCCAGACCAGCGTTTCGTTGATCACCCCTTGCTGCTGCAGCATCACCTTCCATGCCGAGGTGCGCACCAGAAGCGAGGTCCAGAAGGGTAACAAAACAAGGATCATCAGCAGGTTTGAAACCCGCATCGGCAAGGTCGCCAGCAGATAGCTGACCGGATAAGCCAGCAGAATACAGGCCCCGGTGATGACCAGCGACATGAACAGGGTGCGCCCGAACAGCTTGATCAGGATTTGCTTGTCTTCGGGTTGAGACTGCGCCCCTTCGGGCGTGCGGCGCATGTCGATCGCGTTCAGGAAGTATCCGTTGGTGACGGCGGGCGCGTGGGTTTTGATGACCGCCCATGTCTTGGGGTCGCCCCAGCCATCGTGAATCTCGATGACCTGATCCTTGAACGGACCGTCTGTTTCGGGATCCAGCTTTTTGATCTGACGGCCGGACCGGCGGAACATCGAAGACATACCGGTTTCTTCGTAGTTCAAACGCGAGCCCAGACGGGTATGGGTCTTGTTGTCGATGGCGACAATCATGTCGCGGACAAAGGCGTCATAGACGGCCTCATCCGGCAATTCACCGCTCGCCTCGTCCCAGCTTTGCAGGGCTTGCACCGTCTGAGGCAGCGTGTCTTGCACGATGCTATTTTCCACCGACCGGAATAGCATCGCGGCAATGGGCACGATGAAAGAGAACATCACGAACAGCAGCAACGGGGCCACCAGCATCAGCGCCCGCAGCTTTTGCCGTCGCAGTGACCGCGCCAGTGATTGCTTGAGCGGCGTTCCGTCAGCGGCCAGCATCGGGCCGGAATTTTGTTGGGTGGCGTCAGTCATCGGTGCCCCTTGGGTACTTTTGGGGCCGGGGGCGAGTGGCCGCCCCCGACGATCTCATGAAATCAGACGCTTATTGCGCCAGCCACGCCTGGAATTTGGCGTCGATGTCGTCGCGGTAGTCCGCCCAGAACTCGTAGTTATACAGGAACGTGTTCTTGGCGTTTTCCGGATCGGTCGGCATGTGCGGTGCCATGTCGATGCCCAGATCGGCGTGCTGACCCACCAGCGGAGCCGACGAGGCACGGGCCGGACCGTAGGAGATGTACTTGGCCTGATCCGCCAGACGCTGCGTGTCGGTTGCGAACATGATGTAGTCCAGCGCGCGCTGCTTACGCTCTTCGCTCAGACCGGCGGGAATGATCCAACCGTCCAGGTCGAACACCTGCGCGTCCCACAGCATGCCAACGGGCTGGTTCTGCTCTTCGATCAGGCTGAACAGTCGACCGTTATAGGTCGAACCCATTACAACTTCGCCATCAGCCAGTAGCTGCGGCGTGTCGGCACCTGCGGACCACCAGACAACGCTGTCCTTGATGGTGCCCAGCTTGGCCAACGCCTGATCCTGACCTTCTGCGGTGGCCAGAACGTCATAGACGTCATCCTTGGCAACGCCGTCACAGATCAGCGCCCATTCCATGTTGTTGATCGGGCGTTTTTCCAGCGAACGCTTGCCAGGATAGGCTTCCAGATCGAACACGGCGCAGACATCGCTGGGCGGTGTGTCACCGACCAGATCAGTGCGATAGCCAAAGGTGGTCGAATACACGATCTGCGGGATGAAGCAATCGCTGACCAGCAGATCGCCGAAGTCATCCGCTGCCGATGTGCCATCCGGCGCCGGAGCCAGCATGGTGTCAGGGTCGATTTCCATCGCCAGACCTTCGTCGCACAGACGAATCGCGTCCGAGGCAACAACGTCGACCACATCCCATGTGATGTTGCCCGCTTCGTTCATCGCGCGCAGCTTTGCAACCGCTTCGGCCGAGCTGTCGTCGTTCAGGATGGTGATGCCGGTCTTCTCCGAATAGGGCTCGTGATACGCTTTCAATTGCGATTTGGAATAGGCGCCGCCCCACGAGACGATGGTCATCTCTTGCGCGGACACGCCACCAGCCGCGGTCGCCAGAGCAGCAGCGGTCAGTAGTGTTTTGGTTGGTTTCATGTGTTACTCCCAGTACTTCCCGTTTGTTGTATGGTCAGCTGGCGCACGGGTTTTCACCAGCCGGTCCCTCAATAAAGCCGCACTTGTACCGCGCAGCTTGGTCTATGCGTCGAGCGCACGACAATCTTTTGCCAGCCAGCCAATATCGATCTCTTGGCCGGGTTGCAGACGGATGGCATCGGGGGCGTTACGTGTCTTGACGATGAATTCGTCATTGCCCGCGACCGACATGCGGAAGCGGAACACATCGCCCATATAGATGAACTCCTTGACCGTGGCCTTCAGCGTATGCGCATCGGCATGCAGGCGGTCCTTGTTGAACTCGACCCTCTCGGGCCGGATCGAAACCTTGGTGCGTTCGCCCGGATTGTGCACGTTGATCGGCACCGCGTCGATTTCCGAACCGTCATCCAGCTGCACCACACAACTGTCGCCGTCGATGGATTTGACCACACCTTCCAGCGTGTTGTTCTCGCCGATGAATTGCGCGACGAAGCTGTTGTCGGGCTCTTCATAAAGTTGATCCGGCGGCGCAAGCTGCTGGATGCGGCCATCGTCGAACACCGCAACACGGTCGGACATGGTCAATGCCTCGGTCTGATCGTGGGTCACGTAGACGGTGGTGATGCCCAGTTCATGCGCCAGTCGGGTGATTTCGAACTGCATATGCTCGCGCAGCTGCTTGTCGAGCGCGCCCAGCGGTTCGTCCATCAGCACCAGCTCGGGCTCGAACACCAGCGCGCGGGCCAGCGCGATTCGCTGCTGCTGACCACCCGAAAGCTGCGCCGGGCGGCGATTACCGAAGGCGCCCATCTGAACCATGTCCAGCGCGCGCTTGACCTTGGCCTCGCGTTCGGACTTGCCCATCTTGCGGACTTCCAGCGGGAACGACAGGTTCTCGGCCACGGTCATATGCGGGAACAGGGCGTAGTTCTGGAACACCATCCCGATGCCACGTTTATGCGGAGGGATGTTGTTGATGGGTTTCCCATCCAACAAAATTTCACCGTGGGTGGCTGTTTCGAATCCGGCGAGCATCATCAGACAGGTTGTCTTGCCTGATCCGGACGGTCCGAGCATGGTCAGGAATTCGCCCTTTGGCATCGCCAAGTTGAGATCTTTGACAACGAGATTCTCGCCATCATAAGATTTTTGAACGCGTTCAAATTCGACAAACGCGGCGTCAGTATTTGTGTCGGTCACAAGACCCCCTGTTGCGTCAAATGATTACCCGGTTGGTCCGGATTTCATTGATCTTCTCGTGCAATGAAGCCGAGGCTAACAAATGGTCGCAAGCCCGTAAAGCAAATGAACCCGCTATTACGTCACTTTTGCCTAAATTTGCGACACATTCAGGTGATTCATGTGCCAAGCCAGGCTTTGATTGCTTGACAGAACCGGCTTTCCGATCTGCGCCTCGATCCGGGGGATGGCGGCCAGTGTGCGCAGGTTCGTACAGCTGAGAAACACCGCTTCAACAGCCCTGTCAGCGCCCAGACGTATGGCCGCATTAACCACGGAATCGGCCGAAATACGTACAACCTTGGCCTCTTCCGCCTCGCCAAAGGTGCCGAACACATCCATCGAAATACCTTGTTCCGCAAAGGCCCTTCGCAGCGGTGTGTTCACCTCTTCGATATAGGGCGAAAGCAGCGCGAATTTCGACACGCCCCGATCTGCGGCGCAGGCTGCGGCGGCGCGCAACGGGTTGGTCACGGTCTGAACATCGCAGGTCCGTTTCACCATCTGTTCAACCCGATCCGAACCGATCACCGAGCTGGCCGAGGTGCAGCCATAGCCCACCACCTTATAGGGCCGCGCTTTGGGCAGCAGGTCGGCGGCGGCGGGCAGATCGGTTTCCATCTGCGCCAGCGTATCAGTGTTGACTTCGGCCCCGCTGGGGATGCGGCTGATATAGAGAGGGCTGGGATCATCGGCGAAAAGGCGACGGAACTCGGGCTCGATGGTCTCATCAGTTTGCAGAACTATCAGACCCATCGGCGCGGCGGCGGGATCGTCGGGGTCGAGCGAATAGGGCAGTGTCGTCATAGCGTCGGTATCTCCGGTCCGATACGCGGGCTCAGGAATTCGGGCGCGCCCTCGGTGATCAGGATGTTTTCCTCATGTACAAGGATCTTGCCATCGACGGCGATACCCGGTTCCAGCGTCAGCACCATGCCGGGCTGCAGCTCGGTGTGATCACCGGGGATGAGCGAGGGCCATTCGGTCAGCGACATCCCCAGCCCGTGGCCCAGCCGCCCGGCATCCGTGCCTTCGCCACCATCCGTCAGCACCGCGCTCATGGTGTGAAACAGCTGCGCTGCGGTGGTGCCGGGCCGGGCCTGCTCAAAGGCGGCATCCGAGGCCTCGATCAGCCGCGCATGGGCGGCGCGGACCGGGGTGCTGGCGGGCCCGACCGACCAGTTGCGGTCATAGTCGCAGAAATACCCGTCGCGAACGAGGCCGGTATCCAGCATCAGAACATCGCCCTGCGCAAGAGGGGTCTGCGTTGCCGGTGAGATCACATCCGTGTACCCGCCCTGCTCGGCCGCTCCGGCCAGATAGGGCACCCAATCGGCCCCTTCCTCAAGGCAGAGCATCTGGAACCGTCGGAAGACCTGATCGAGCGGCGTTCCGGCTGCGGCGATTTCCGGCACACGCGCAAAGGCGCGGGCACCGATCTGACAGGCGGTGCGAATCTTGGCGACCTCGGCCTCGGACTTCACCATGCGCAGGGCGCGCAGGATGCCGTGATCACCGGTCAGTCGACGAGCGCCGAGCCCGTCCTGAAGGCGTCTGAAATCGGCCAGAGGCATCCTGATATGTGTCTCATGCCCATCCGGACAACCGATCGCGGACCCGTCCGACGTCAGCTCGGTCAACGTATCGGCCAACAGCGAAACGCCGTCATCTTCCAGATCCGGTGCGCTCCAAGTGCGAATGTCGTCGATCCATGTCTGCGCCATCAGGGCCGCCCCGATCGAGGGGATCACGGCCACCGGCTTGCCCGAGGCGGGCACGATCAGGAACCAGGGGCGCGTCGGGCTTTCCCAGAACCGGGTCAGATAGCCGGTGAAATAACGCAGCTCAGGTTCGGTGGTCAGCAGCAGGGCTGAAAGACCTGTTTCGGCCATTCGCGCTTGTGCGCGGGAAACCCGTGCCTCGAATTCCTGTGGCGCAAAGCCGGTCATGCGGGCTGCTCGCTCAACATGCAGAGGACACGGGATTGCGGCCCGATTCCCATGGCCTGACGTGCCGCCTCATTCATCACCGCCGCAATGCCTGCCCCGCCCGAAGCGCTGGTCTCTAACCCGGCTTCGGCCATCGCGGGCAATTGCGCGGCAACCTCATCATCGCTGATCGTCAGAAACAGATCCGCATCCCGCGCCAATCCATTCAGGGCGATCAGTGAAGGCTCCTTACAATCGAGCCGCCCCATGATGCTGTCCGGGCCATCTGCGAAAACGCAGTGGCCAGCCTCGATACTTGCTTGCAAGGCCGGGGCCGCGTCAGGCTCGACCACGACGATCTGCGGCGCGTCCCCCCAGACCTCGCGCGCATAGGCAGCCACCGCTCCCGCCATACCGCCAACACCAGCCTGCAGCAGGATGTGTGTCGGCGTTTCGGGGCATTGCTCCGCCGCCTCCAACGCCATTTGCAGGTAGCCTTCCATCAGCAAATGGGGCAGGTCGGTATACCCGTCCCACGAACTGTCTGACAGCAAGGTCCAGCCATTTTGCTGCGCCGCCTGCGCGGCGGCCTCCATGCTGGCAGCATAGTCGACCCCTTCTCGCACCACTCGCGCATCTTGCGCCCGCAGACGGTCGGCAAAGCTTTCAGGCACAGTCTCGGCGATATAGACAACCGCATCGGCCCCGAAGACTCGCGCGCCTGCAGCCATGCTCATCCCGTGATTGCCCGCACTGGCGGTGACAAATGTACGTCCCTTGAGGTTCGCATCGGGCGCTTCATCGGCCTGACAGGCAATGACATAAGCAGCGCCCAGCGCCTTGAAGGACCCAAGCCCCATCCGGGGCCGTTCATCCTTGATCCAGAGCTTTGCAACCGGTGCCAGAGCCGTTGCATCCACCAGCGGAGTTTCCTTGAATTCAGGGCAAAACAGACGATGCCGCCCAAGGCCAGATACATCGACCGACGGATATGGCGCCTGATCCGCTAGCTTTGCTCCATTCCGATACGGGTTTCTGACCGTCTTCATCGCACGCTCCCTTTCTTGATGCGCCGACGTGACCGAAACCGGAAAGCACTGTCAAGCGTGTCCTGCTTTCCCTTTCGCTGCAGCTCATCTGAATGAGCGTCTTTTCAATCCAAATGGTTGGCTGTAAGTGTGTGGCGATCCTGTTGGTTTCGGCCTTGTGTGCCGCGCAAACAGGTCTGCGGGCGTGATGGAATGGTAGACATATCGGACTTAAAATCCGAAGGCCTTAGTGCCGTGTGGGTTCGAGTCCCACCGCCCGTACCACTTCCTGACAGTAACAATAGAATACCGGGCATCTGTCCCCGACGAATCCGGCGATACTTGGTTGGATTGAGAAGAGTGGTGCCTCAAGAGGGACTCGAACCCCCGACCTTGTCCTTACGAAGGACCTGCTCTACCAGCTGAGCTATTGAGGCATGCGACAGATCGTTTAGCCGCAGGTCGCGACCCTTGCAAGAGGCAGTTCACACACCCCTGCGGTTGACCGGTTCGCATTCCTCGCCCATCCTGCGCGCGGGCGGACCGGAGCCTGCGGGTTCGGGTGGATTATCAGATATTTGGCAAGGTCATTTGAATGTCCGGGATTTCACAGAAGACTTATGTGCTGGACACGCATCGCCTGCGGGACCCTGAGCAGACACTTGCCATCGTCAAACCGTTCCTCAAACAGATGGGGATCACGCGCATTGCCAATCTGACCGGGCTCGACCGGGTCGGGCTGCCGACGGTGATGGTGACGCGACCCAATTCGCGCTCGGTCGCGGTGTCGCTGGGCAAGGGATTATCGCTGAGCGCGGCGCAGGCCTCGGGCGTGATGGAAGCGATCGAGTCGTGGCATGCAGAGCGGATCGAGCTGCCGTTGCGGCTGTGCAGCCATACCGATCTGGAACAGGATCGTGTGGTGGATGTGGACCGTCTGCCCCGCGTGACGGGCGGGCAGTTTGACCCGCATGGGGCGATGCTGTGGGTGCAGGGGCGCGATCTGAACACCGATGCCGCCTGTTGGGTGCCCTATGAGATGGTGGATACGGATTACACGACCTCTCCGGTCGCCGGGCAAAGGGCGTTTCCGCGCACAACGAATGGTCTGGCATCGGGCAACGAAGTGACTGAGGCCAGTTGCCACGCGATTTGCGAGTTGATCGAACGGGACGCCACGACGTTGTGGCATCACCGGGGTGCGACGCCGCGCGTTGATCCGGACACGGTGGACGATCCGCGTTGCCGTCAAGCGATGGACCAGATTGCAACGGCGGGGCTGGATCTGGGGATTTGGGACACCACTTCGGATATCGGCATTGCCAGCTTTCGCTGTGTGATCTGCGAGGCCGGAGAGGCCACGGGCCATATCGGCATCGGCGATGGCTGTCACCCCGACCGCGCCATTGCGCTGCTGCGGGCGCTGACCGAGGCGGCGCAGACGCGGCTGACCTATATCTCGGGCGCGCGCGATGATCTGGACCCCGGGGAGTTCTCGGACGAAGCGCGCACATGGCGCAGCCGGTATATCCGTGAGTTGATCGATGGCGCGCCGGCGACCGTGTGTTTCACCGATTGCCCATCGCATGTCACGGGATCGTTCACGGAAGACCTTGAGCTGCTGCTGACCTGTCTGTCGGTGGTCGGCATGGGCCAGGTGGTGACGGTCGATCTGTCCCGGCCCGAGATCGACATCGCGGTCATCCGCGCGATCATCCCGGGGCTGGAGGCCCCGCATGACGATCCCGATTACGTTGCAGGCCCAAGGGCACGGGCGGTGACGGCATGAGCGTGGTCATCTTCGTCGGCCCCACCCTGCGGCCCGAGACGGTGCCGGAGCACTTGGACGCGACCATCCTGCCCCCGGTCCGGCAGGGGGATGTGTATCGCGTGGTACGGGACAGGCCGCGGGCCATCGGCATCATCGATGGGTATTTCGATGGCGTGCCCTCGGTCTGGCACAAGGAAATCCTGTGGGCGCTGGAACAGGGCATCCCGGTCTTTGGCAGCGCCAGCATGGGCGCGTTGCGGGCGGCGGAACTTTCCGAATTCGGGATGATCGGCGTCGGACGGGTGTTCGAGGACTACCTCAGCGGCGCGATTATGGATGATGACGAGGTGGCGGTGCTGCATGGCCCTGCCGAGTTGGGCTTTATGCCGCTGAGCGAGCCGATGGTGTCGATCCGTGCCACGCTGGAAGTGGCGCAGACGGCCGAGGTGCTGTCGGCAGAGGATGCTCGGACCTTGTTGGACGCAGCCAAGGCTCTGCACTATCGCGACCGGGTTTGGGACAAGGTGATCGCGGCGGCGGGCACCATCTCGGGTCTGGACGAATTTCGGGACTGGCTGCCCGAAGGGCAGGTGGATGCCAAGGGCGATGACGCCCGCGCGATGCTGGCGCAGATGGCGCGGTATCTGGAGGCAGACACCGACACTGCTGCCGCGCCGCGCGTCGAACGCACGTTGGCCTGGCGCGAGCTGCGGGATCGGGTCAATTCAGAAACCACCCCGCCAGATCAGGACACGCGGGCACTGGTGGATGAGTTGCGGCTGGACCCCGACCTCTATGCCCGGTTGCGCGACCGCGCCGCTTTGCATCTGCTGGCGCGGGATGAGGCGCGCAGGGCCGAACACCAGCCCGATCGTGATACCCTGCGAAAACACATGGCCGCGCACCGGTCTGCGGCCCGCCTGCCCCGTCAGGCCGATCTGATGGAGTGGCTGCAGGACAATGACCTGACCCCCGCGCAATACGAGGCGATGCTGGCCGACCGCGCCCGCAAGGATGCGGCCATCGCAGCGCGGGCGGATGATCTGGATGCCGCCGTGCTAGCCGAGCTGCGCCACGATGGTCATTATGCAGCGTTGCGTGACCGGGCGCGGCGCAAAGCTGACCGTATCGAGACGTTGGATCGGGTGAATGGCCGCACGAACCGAACGCAGTCGCTGATCTGGTATTTTGAAACACGTCTTGACCAAGCGGTACCGGATGATCTTGAATCCTATGCAATCGCGCTGGGCCTTGAAGGGCGCGAGGCGTTTCTTGATCTGATTGAAGCCGAATTCATCTTTTGCCACGCCGGTGGCGACCCCGAGGATCAGCAGCCCGATACGCGGGCCTAAGGTTAGCCGGGACGATAACGGGAGGGGACATTGACGATCTGGCCCGATTACTCGGAAAACGAAACTCCGGGCACGCGGTTCCTGTTGTATCCGCAATCGCCCTATTTAGAGCCGAATTCGAAACCTGAACTGGTCGAGATCTCGGCCCCGCAGGGCTCGATCGGGCCCGGCCCTTCTGGGCCGCGCATGTATGCGATGTACCCGGTCGACAAGACGACCCCTTATGGTGCGATGATCGAAGGCGAGGACGGCCCCGAGATGTACCTGCCCGCCTGGGACGGCTATATCCTGCCACCGCCTGAACCCGATGAGTTCGGCAATTTCATCCATATCGATCCCGACGATCCGGCCTTTGAAGCCGCCCACCTGTTTGGCGCAGCCCATTTCACCATGGATGTCTGGGAGGGTTATTTCGGCCGCCCGATCCCCTGGCATTTCGAGCGCGATTTCGAGCGGCTGGAACTGTCGCTGCTGCCCAGCCTCGACAACGCGCATATCGGCTGGGGGTTTCTGGAAACCGGCGGCACCCGCGAACATGGGGACGAATACCGCCCCTACAGTCTGAACTTCGACGTGGTGGCGCATGAAATCGGCCATGCCATCATCTACAGCGTCATTGGCCTGCCCTCGGAAGACGACGCAACGGGCGAGTATTACGGGTTCCATGAATCGGCGGCGGATATGGTGGCGCTGCTGGCCTCGCTTCATTTCGGCTCGGTCGTGGATGAGGTGCTGAAGAACACGCGCGGCAATCTCTATACCTATAACCGGCTCAGCCGCTTTGCCGAGCTGTCGCAGAACGCGCAGATTCGCATCGCGGCCAATGACCGGACGCTGTCCGAGTTTTCGCATGGGTGGTCCAGTGAACACGCGCTGTCGGAGCCGCTGACCGGTGCGATGTTCGATATTCTGGTCGATATCTATCACGAACGGCTGGTCGCCCATGACGTGATCGATCCGGAAATGGAGGAGCTTTCGGACGAGCTGGAGGGCACCGATGAATACAACGCCATCATGCAGGACCTGTTCGACGAACATTACGCTGCCGACCCCGAAGGCTTCCGCGTCGCGCTGATCGAGGCGCGGGATTTGCTGGGGTCCTACCTTGCCGACGCCTGGGAAATGCTGGATGCCGACATGCTGAGCTATTTCGGGGTCGAGCGCGCGCTGGTTGTCGTCGATCAGGAGATCACCGGCGGCGCGTTCCGCCAGATTATCGAGGGCAATTTCCGCATGCGTGACATCGGGCTGACACGGCCCGGTCCACGTCTGACCAAGCCGGATGGCTCCAGCCACGCCGCGTCCGTTCGCACACTGTCACCCGAGATTAAGGAACCTTAAAGTCTTTGTTTTTGCCCCGGTTTTATGGCAGGTTGTGCGCACGGGGTGATAATTTGACAATCGACGTGCAGTGAAATGCGCAAACTGGGACAGGCGCGGCCCGAGGCCCCGTCGACCCCCGATAGGGAGAAAGTGATATGTCTGAGTCGTTACTCAGTTTTTCCGAGGTATTACTGTTCGGACGAGAATTAAGTGATCTTAAACTGAGACAGAAGTCAGTCCGGCTCGCAATTGAGGTGGCGACGGGTTATGATTTTACGCAGGAGATCACCAAAATTGATGGTGTGGCTGTGCGGGAAGATGACCGGATCCTTGTGCAGGCTGGAGACAGTGCAAACGACGAGTCAGGGATCTACAAGATCTACAAGGACAAGAACGACGGGAACAAACTGAAGCTGGGTAAGCGCAAGAAAGTCCCGTTTGAATCATTTGTCTACATTCGCCGGGGTCGCGTTTTCAAACACACGTTCTGGCAGCAGACGGCTGACAGGCATAGCGAGCAGCTATTCATCGAACAAGATGATCGCAGAAGGGGTCGTGGCGTCAACAACTTCATCGGGGACCAGTTCGGAGGCGATGCCCGGCTGGCCCGGATCTATGGCTTCGCATATGATGGCACCTACTACGAGATGCCCGAACCGACGATCTTCCTGGTCCATGGCGAAGGCGACAGCGCCACCGGCGGCAACTTGCCTTACGGCTTCAAGCTTGAAGACCCCGGGAAAGACACGACGCGGCAGGCCGCACGTGCGCCGCTTGATCCATCCAAATCCGGCGTTGCAGCGGCGGATTACCAGATGGCGAATGATATCCGCGTCTGGAACTATGATCAGGCCGATTACACCATCCGTATGGATATCGCAGCCGGTCAGATCGAAGAGGTCCTGCTGGACGTCTATTTCGAATACGACGCCCCGATGATGGCCGGAGCCAAGGTGAGTGGCGCGAAGGTCAGCGGTGCCAAGGTCTCTGGCGCCAAAGTCAGTGGCGCCAAGGTGAGCGGTGCCAAAGTCAGCGGTGCCAAGGTCAGCGGCGCGAAGGCACGCGGCGAATAACAGCTGATATATTCGAGAATGGGGCGCGTCGATCACGCGCCCTTTTTCTTGCTCAGAACCCGGCCTTCTTGAGGCCTTCGAGGAAGTGCTGCGTGTCATCTTCCAACAGATCCGGCTGAACCTTGGCCCAGCGCGCCAGGGAAAAGTTGGGATGCGCCGCCCGGTGCTTGTCAGCAATCTGGCGCGCCATATCCATATCACCCTTATGCGCATAACTCGCGGCCAGAACCCGCTGCCCTTCGGTCGGGTTGTTCATCTTGTTGACCGCAGAAATCACATCGTCATAACGCTTGAGGTTGTAATACGCGCCACCCAGATGCCAGAGGTACTGATCCGGGAAATAGGGGTTCAGGCGCATCGCTTGCTGAAGGTGTTCGATCGCTGTCTCGTTATCCCCTGAATGCGCCAACGCATCGGCATAGTCCGAATGCATGTCGGCATCATTGGGGTTCAGCGAAAGTGCACGTTTGTAAGATTCAAGCGCGGTCGCATGTTCCTTGCGATAAAGCTGCACATAGCCCAGTTCGCCAAAGCCACGCGCATCAGTCGGGTCCAGTTCGACCGCACGCAAAGCCAGAGAAAGGGCTTTGTCGAGCGCACCGCCCGGGTCTTCGGCCCAGGAATAACGCCAGTCGATATTGAGCGTCCGCGACAGGGCAGCTGCCGCGCGGGCATACCCTCCGTCCCGTTCGAGCGCCGATTCATAACAATGCTGCGCCTTACGATTGTCGTTGCGCGTGTATTTGAAGATATGATGCTGGCCCTGCAGAACCGAGCCATAGGCCCGAAGATCTGACGGAATGGCCTGCACCATGCGCTGCTTTTCATGCGATTCAATCATCACCGCCATGGCTGCGACGATGCATTCCGTGACGTCGTCCAGAATGTCAAAAATATCATCGAGCTTGCGGTCGAACCGCTCACCCCAGATGGTCCGTTCGGTATTGGCGTCCAGCAATTCGGCTGTGACGCGGATGCGGCTGGAGGAACGGCGGACGCTGCCGCGTGCCACATAGCGCACGTTCAGCCGGCGCGCGGCCTCGTGCGGTGACATCGACTGCGTCTTGAAGAAGAAGGATGAGTTGCGCGCAATGACGAACAGGTTCCGGAACTTCGACAGGTTCATGATGATGTCATCGGTCAGCCCTTCGGCGACCCAGCTGTCATCCTCATCCCCACCCTGGCTGGCAAAGGGGAGCACGGCAACTGAAGGGATATCGGGCCGCTCCAGCAATTCAAGATGCATATCGGGCCGCAGGGTCGCGGCCATGGTCGCGCCCTCGACTTCGCTGCGGACGCAATAGGTCGCCACCGGCGACATGATGTTCTTGAGCTGCTTGGGCCCAAGGAATTCGTAGCCATAACGCAGGCGATTGCGGATCTGCTCATAGACTGCGGCGCTGACATAGACCCGTTCCGGTTCCGCAATTTCCTGTAGGCGAGCGGCGATGTTGACGTTGTCGCCATGGATGCCGCGATCATCCTGCAGAACCTCGCCCATATGGACACCGGCGCGGAACTTGATCTGTTCATGTGCCATCCGCGCCTGATTGTGCTGCGCGGCAATCCGATGCAGTTCCACGCTGAACTCAACCGCGCTGGTGGCGGTTTCAAATAACGCCAGAATGCCATCGCCGCGCACTTCGATCACCCGGCCCTGATACTGCTGGCAAATCGTCTCAAGCTGTGACAGCAGAGATTTCAACGCGTTATACGTATCCATCTCGTTCTCACTCATCAGACGGGAATAGCCCACAACGTCGGCAAAAAGCACCGCGCCGAGCTTCTGTCTGAGTGAGGGGTCTGAACCGGTTGTATTCACTGGCAATACTCGAATGTCGTGTCGCGTCGAATCCGACGAGTGTACTCTAGCAAAATCTGCCTCGATACAGGCGTTATTTCAGTCATCGCAATCCGCCCGGGGTGGCCAGCTCCAGTCGGCCGAGCCGAAACTGACCACAGTATCGGAATGCAATTCCTGCGCCAGAACCTGCCGCCGTGTGGTCCAGTCCTGCTGCAACATACCAACAACCACCATGTCGTGGAACTGTCCGTCTGCGAACCACGCCTGTCGCATGGTGCCTTCGATCTGACATCCGACCTGACTGATCAGATCGCGGCTGCTGTGATTATCGGCCCGGTAATACGAGGTGATCCGGTTGAGCCCCAGCTGCCGGAACGCAAAATCCAGCAGCAGCGCAATCGCCCGGACAGCAACACCATGGCGGCGCACAGATTTGTCGATGAAAATCGGGATCACGGCATCGCGGTTGACCGGTGAAATCGCTTCGAGCCCGATCATACCCACCGCGTCACCGCCTTCGGATTCGATGATGAACCAGCACTTCCTGCAATCGGGCGCGGAGCTGAGCGCCTCTTCCCAAATCTGTTCGGTTTGCATCAGATTCAGCGGAACGCGTGACGTCCGGTCAAACAGTGCAAGGTCGTGTACATCCTGAAACCAGCGCGCAGCCGTTTCCATATCCGACTTCTCGAGCGGACGCAGCCGGAACAACCGGGGTGTAGCATCGGGCAAAGGCAAAGCCTCCGAATACAAATACAAAAATCTATCCGCGCGATACTAGCACAGATGATTCAAAAACGAGAAATAACTTGTTCACACAAGGATTCAGATAAGCCGAGACCCGCTGAGCGGGCCGGTTTCTCAACAACGTGCGCGAGGTCCTAGCGGTTTTCAGCCCGGATCAGGAAAATGTTGCGTAGATAGATCGACAAGCCCATAGACTGGCCGAGAATAAAGACGGGATCACGGCGATAGATCGCATAGCTGAGCAGGATCAGCCCGCCGCCGATGGACAGATACCAGAAAGCCATAGGGATGACCGATTTCTTGGCCCGTTCCGAGGTGATCCACTGAACGATGAACCGGGCGCTGAACATCAGCTGCCCGGCAAGGCCGATAAAGACCCAAAGCGCCTCCGTCGGACTGTCGACACGCAGGATTTCGAGAATGGCTTCTTTCACGACCGTCCCGCCTCTTTTGCCGAGACCGATTTGGCGCGGCGCATCAGCCAGACGACGCCGAACAGATCCCAGATGCCGACCATCGCACGGCCGAAATTGGTATATTTGGATTGCCCCGACAGACGCTGCTGATGTGCGACATCAACCAGCGCGACCTGCCAGCCATAGGCTTTGAACAGCGCGGGCAGATAGCGGTGCATGTGATCGAAATAGGGCAGGTTCAGAAAGGCCTGCCTTCGGAAGGCCTTGAACCCGCATCCGGTATCGCGGGTGCCGTCCTTCAGCATCCATCCCCGCAGCGCATTCGCCGCGCGCGAGGCCAGTTTTTTCGAAACGGTGTCCTTCCGCCCCAGCCGCTGCCCGGCCACAAGACCGATCTGCCCGCTGTCATCCGCCAACAGCGGAGACCAGATCTTTGGCAGCTCCTCGGGCGGGTTCTGGCCGTCACCGTCAAGCGTACAGCAAATCTCGGCCCGCGCGGCCTGGACGCCCGAATGAACAGCGGCGCTTTGCCCTCCGGCAGGTTTGTGCTGCAGGATACGCAGTTGCGGGCAGGATTGTTGGAACGTCTTCAGCGCCTCATAGGTGCCGTCTGTCGAGCCGTCATCGACAGCGATGATCTCGAACGCCGGCAAATCCGCAGCGGCAGCACAGATGCCTTGCAGCAGATCAGCCGCGGCGCCTTGCTCATTATGCATGGGGATGACAACAGACACGGTGGGTCGGCTATCGGACTGAGGCTGAGTATCGCTGGGCATGACGAATTTGTGTTCTTGATTCAGACACCATGGCTTGTGATTGATCAGGAGCGTAAATTCAAGTAGCCAGCCAGCCGAAAAGCGGGTTTCAGCACAACTGATCGAAAGGTGGGCGTGGTGAACGTCAAATCGACCGAACGCCTTCTGGCGCATGACTGGGCGCCTTACATCGTGACGGGCATCGTCATCGCGATTCTGTGGTGCTGGTACACGATCGGGCTGGGACAGGACGGGCTGTCGAAGATCGATGAGTTCTTCACCTATGACCGCAGCCTCGGCTTTGCCCGCAACGGCGATTGGTTCACGGTCTTTTCACAGAACGAACCCAGCCTGAAGAAACCTCCGCTGCAATATTGGATGACGGCGGCGATGATCGAGATGGGCCTGTCACATATGACAGCCCTGCACCTGCCTTCGATGCTGTTTGCGCTGGGCACGTTGATCGCGACCGCTTGGCTCGCACGGGTCATGGTGCCGGATCATCCCTGGCTGATGCTGCCTGCGGTACTGCTGGTCTCCAGCTCTCAGAATTTCTGGGGTCACGCCACTTCGGCCATGCTGGACAATGGCGCGATGTTCTTCTCGACCCTTGGCGTCGCCATCATGCTGGCCGCTTTTGAGCGTCCGCGCCTGTGGCCCTGGTTCGCCGTTACGGTGTTTCTGTCCGGGATGCAGAAAAGCCCGACACCGCTGGCCTTTCTGGCGATCGCTTTGCTGACCTTGATCCTGACGCAGCGTTGGCAGGACCGTCCCACAAGTGAGATCTGGAAAAACCGGACATTCCTGTGGAGCATGGCGGCCTGTCTGCTGCTAGCTTTCTTCTGGCCACTGTTTCAATATCTGCGCTTTGGCTTCGGGGCCGAGTTTCAGGGCAGTGTGCGTACCGAGATGCTGGACCGTTTTGCACCCAGCGTTTCCGACCGTAGCCTGAAGAAACTCTCGGAGATCATTCTGGGCAACGCGCCGGGATTGCGGCTGGTGGGATTGATCGGGCTGTTCTTCCTGCCCTTCAAATTTGGACGCCCCCGCCTGCTGGCCGCAACCGGGATTGCCGTGGTTTTCTTCCTGGGCATGTGGATGGCATCGGGGAAGGTCTATGACCGCTATACGCTGCTGATCTTGCCGATGCTGATGGTTGGTGCCGCGGGCGGTATCATGCTGATCTCGAAACGGCTTTGGGTGCGCGTGCTGCTCATCGCTGTGCTTTGTCTGTCCGAAAAAGGCCCACTGAAACGATCCGTCGACTATAGCCACCCCAACACGGCCGAACAGTTCGGCATTGACCTGCAGGACCTGCTTGAACCGCTGCAATCCATGGTTCAGCCCGGCGAAACACTGGTGGTATGCGGCTTTGACAACCGGCACCGTCTGCCGCTGGGGGCAGCCTCGGTCTATGCGTCACCCGATCAGCGTTTCGTTTATATCAGGCGCCCTGATCTGCGCGGTTATCTGGATCGGTTTGGCTATGTTTCCGGCCCGTTGCGCGGTGTTTGCCGCGCGAAAGAGCTTGATCAAATTGCCGATGACCTAGACGGTCTTGTCCGGCAGCCTGTTAACGGGACAAAATTTGTCTATTGGACAGCGGACAGCTTGATCAACCAATAGGGCCTTGACCGTATTGGCTGTATCGCTGCGAGGCTATGCAACCCTAGACTGGGCCTTCGATTCTTCCAGGCATTCCTGAACATCGCCTCTGGCAGCGTTGGGCATATTTTATTTTTTCGTTGCCGAAACCGGTTTCGGTGCGAATTAATAGGGAATGATAACGAATCCAACACTGCAAAGGCGTCAGTCTTCACCGCATCGCCTCTCGTCCCCCAAAAGGGTAAAGCTGGACGAGCTGGCAAAGCATCTCGGGCTTTCCAAGAGCACCGTGTCGCGCGCCTTGAACGGGTATCCGGATATTTCTGAGGCCACGCGAAAGCGCGTTGAAGTCACAGCGCGTAAGATGGGGTATCGTCCGCTCAGCCATGCGCAGGCCATCCGAACCGGGCGGGTGCGCGCCATTGCAATGGTGATCAACAGCGAAGAGCCTGACCGGCATAATCCTTTTCTTCAGGACTTTCTGGCCGGCGCGTGCGAAGCGGCGAGCGCGTTAGATTGGACAATGACAATTTCCACGGCGAAGTCCGAGAAAGACATGCTTGAAGTCCTGGGGCGGCTTGTCGAAGAACGCAAGGCTGATGGGTTCATCCTGCCCCGGACCGAGGTCGACGACCCGCGCGTGAAATACCTCAGAGAGCTGGGAGTTCCGTTTATCCTTTATGGACGTACCGGATACGGGCAAGCGGGCGCGCAGCATGACACATCCTGGTTCGATATCTCCGGCGAAACGGCGATACGGGATGCGGTTGATCGACTCGTCCGTATTGGCCATACGCGCATTGGCTATGTCGGCAGCGATCCGAAATTCAACTACAGCCATCTGCGCCGCGACGGGTATCTCGAAGGCCTCAAGGCCGCAGGTCTGCCCGCCGATCCTGAGCTGATCCGGGAAGGCGCGCGCACGCGCGAAGAAGGTGCTGTTGAGGCGCGCGCGCTTTTGACATTGGGTCGCCCGCCAACAGCGATCGTGTTTGCAACGGATCTGGCCGCGCTGGGGTGTTATCCGGTCTGCACAGAACTGGGCCTTGAGATCGGGCGCGACGTTTCAATCCTGGGATATGACGGCATACCCGAATGCCAATATGTCAGCCCCGGGCTGACTACCTTCAGCGTGGACTCTCAGCGTGCCGGTGAACGCCTTGCAACCATGTTGATCCGCCAGACTCGCGGTGAAGCACCCGCTGATCTGCGCGAGCTGAGCGAGGCCGTGCTGATTGAGCGCGAATCCGACGGGCCACCGCGGCTGACCCCCGAGGGGCTGGCCCGGAAAATCCAACTTTAGAATGTTCATAACCGGGGAGGAGACCGACTATGAAAATTGCACCTGCAGCATCGCGAATGATGCTTGGAACATCGCTTGCGTTGATACTGACGGCGGTGTCGGCACATGCGGATACGATCCGCTTCTGGACCACCGAAGAACAGCCCGAGCGGCTGGCCA
Organism: Ruegeria sp. AH3; assembly: GCF_056536265.1. NCBI lineage: Bacteria > Pseudomonadati > Pseudomonadota > Alphaproteobacteria > Rhodobacterales > Roseobacteraceae > Ruegeria > Ruegeria sp. AH3. The sequence goes on along the minus strand of NZ_JBQFJL010000001.1, from coordinate 2,957,939 downwards.
AGCAACAGGAAATGGCCGATCAGTTCAAGGCTGAAACCGGCACCACGGTCGAGGTGATCCCAGTCACCGAAACTGATCTGGGTACCCGCGCCACCGCCGCCTTTGCCGCTGGAGATCTGCCGGATGTGGTCTACCACCCGCTGCAATACGCCCTGCCATGGGCTGAGGCCGGCATTCTGGACACCGAAGCCGCGACCGAAGTGATCGAAGAGCTGGGCGCCGACACATTCGCCCCCGGCGCACTTGGCATGGCGGCGTTCAACGGCGAAACCGCATCGGTGCCAGTCGATGGCTGGACCCAGATGGTTGTGTATCGCAAGGACCTGTTTGATGAGGCCGGACTTGAGGCCCCGAATTCCTTCGCTAATGTCCTTGCCGCGCTGGAGCAGTTGCACAACCCGCCCGAGTTGTATGGCTTTGTCGCAGCCACCAAGGTGGACGAAAACTTCATGAGCCAGGTGCTGGAGCATGTGTTCCTCGCCAATGGCGTGACGCCGGTGGGTGCGGATGGTTTCCAGCCTCTGGATGAGGCCAAAACGACCGAGGTTCTGGATTTCTACAAGGCAATCTCGAAAGCTTCGCCTCCGGGTGAGCTGTTCTGGAAGCAGTCGCGTGAACTGTATTTCGATGGCAAGGCCGCGATGATCATCTGGTCTCCGTTCATTCTGGATGAACTGGCCGGTCTGCGTGACAGCGCCCCGCCCACCATCAACGATGATCCGACCTCGCGCGATCTTGCGTCGAAAACCGGTATCGTGACCAACTTCGCTGGCCCGTCCAACCCGGATGGCGCGGCTTGGGGTGACGTTCGATACTTTGGCATCACTAACGACGCGGATACCGACGCGGCGATGGAGTTTGTGAAATACGCCATGGATCAGGGCTATACCCAGACGCTGGCCATCGCGCCTGAGGGTAAGTTCCCGGTCCGTCGCGGCAATGCTGACAACCCGACCGCCTTCTCCGAAGCCTGGGCCGAATTGCCCGTCGGTGTCGATCGCAAGGCCCCGTTGGGCGAGCTTTATGATCAGGCGATGATCGACGAGATCGTTGGTGGTCTGGACGTGGCGCAGCGCTGGGGCGTCGCCGAGGGTCAGCTGGCGTTGGCGTCCAAAATGATCAACAGCCAGGCCATCAACCGGGTCGTGCGTCAGTATATCGATGATGAAATCGATGCAGCCGCTGCGGTGGCCGCGATGAACGACGAACTCGCCAAGGTTCAGTGACCTTGTGACACATGCAGCGGCGAATGTGCCGCTGCACCCAACCCTTCGAGGTATCCCATGACTTCGGCCACCCCACCGACAGGAACCGGGGCGTTAGCCAAACGCGAGGCGCGTCTGGCCTGGACGCTGCTGGCTCCGACCGTGATCAGTGTATCGCTTGTGGTGATCCTGCCCTTGCTGGCGATCATCTGGATCAGCTTCAAACCGTTCACCCTGTCCGACCTGCGCCCGCCTGCACCGGTCGTTCGTGAAAGTCTGCGCGGATCCGGCGAGGATCTGCGGATTGAATACCGCGTTCGCAACTCAAGTCAGGATATCGCCATTGTCGGCGTTACCCTGACCGATGTTCTGCCAGACGGCGTAACGGCGCGCGAGGTGACAAGTCCCTGTGTTCTGGACGGGCAAAACCTGTTCTGCGATTTCAACACTCTGGAAGGCGGTCAACGCGAACGCATCCGCATCCCTGTTACCGTGGACGGAGACCCGGACGCTTTCGAAGAGTTGCTTGAAGGGTCGGAGCCAAGCGTAACCGGCAGCGGGCCCAGCGTCCTAACCAATCTTGAATTCAGCTTGGAGAACTACGCCCGTGTCTTTGACGGTGACGAGTTCTGGGGCGTTCTATGGGTCACGTTGTTCTACACCGTTGTCGGCACCATCGGGGCTTTGGTGATGGGCCTGTTTGCAGCCTTGTTGCTGAACAAAAGCTTCAAAGGACAAGGGTTCATACGCGGCCTCTATCTGTTCCCCTATGTGGCGCCAGTCATCGCTGTGGCCTTCACATGGGTCACCTTGTTCGACCCGTTCTCAGGTTCTGCCAACGCATTGTTGGTGCAGATGGGACTAAGCAGTGAACCGATCAACTTCTTCGGGGAACGCCCTTTGGCGCTGATCATGGTGACAGTGTTCGAGATCTGGCGCTATTTCCCGCTGTCCTTCCTGTTCATTCTGGCGCGGATGCAATCCATCGACTCTAGCATGTATGAAGCAGCGGATATGGATGGAGCCTCACCATTCCAGAAGTTCTGGCTGCTGAGCATCCCGCAACTGCTGGGCATCCTGTCGGTACTATTCCTGCTGCGCTTCATCTGGACGTTCAACAAGTTCGACGACATCTTCCTGCTGACCGGCGGCAACGCGGGTACCCGCACGCTGACGGTGAATGTCTATGAACAGGCCTTTGCGATTTCAAACATCGGCGCAGGCGCGGCGGTGGCTGTAGTAATCCTGCTCTGCCTGATCGCATTCAGCTTCGTCTTCTTCCGCTTCATCAGCCGTGAGGAGGGTTTGTGATGCGCAAAGGGTATATAATCGCGCCGTTGTTGGGCGCGCTCTGGCTGGTGGTGATCGCCACAACTGTCGCCATCACCATGTCATTTTCAACCGGGGCAGCGTTCCGACCTCAGGTCCTGCTCTGCCTGATCTGGGGGGCTCTGGCCGGTCTGATCTATGTCCGCTTCCCGGCGCAGCGCGCACCGGCTCGTCTGGGTATATCCGCACTGTTGGGCCTGTCTTGCCTGACCGGGTTCGGGCCGGTTCTGATCGGCTCGGACACCTCGTTGCAGGCGGTTTTGGTCACTGTGGTGGCGATGGCGGTTGTGATGCACCTGTCCATGGCAGCAATCCTGCAAGAGACGCCGTTCGGAGAACTCACGCGTCATGTATACGAAGCGGCGGTGATCCGGTTCTGCACGGGTTTCGGCTATATCTTCTTCACCGCGATTGTGATCATCCCGTTCTATGTGATGGTAATGACCAGCCTGAAATCGCAGCAGGCCCTGTTGCAGAACCCGCTGGATTTCTCGGTCGATCTATCGCAAGGCACCGCGCTGTTTCGCAGCTATACCGAGCTGTTTCGGGATTTCAACTTCGGCACCTATCTGTGGACCTCGCTTTATGTCTCAGTCTTGACGGTGTTCATCACCTTGCTGTTCAGCGTCCCCGGTGCCTATGCGGTGGCACGGTTCCGGTTCAAAGGGCAAAAGGCGTTCTCACGCTCGATCCTGCTGATCTACATGGTGCCAATGATTGTTCTGGCACTGCCGATCTATATCGCATTCTCACTGACCGGGCTGCGCAACTCAATCCTTGGCATCGTCATGATCTACCCGGTCACCACGATCCCGGTCGCGCTGTATATGCTGCAAGGTTATTTCCGTGGCCTGCCGACGGAGGTGGAAGAGGCCGGTCTGATGGATGGGCTGTCGCGGCTGGCGGTGATCTGGAAAATTACCCTGCCACTTAGCCTACCTGCGCTGGCGTCGGTCTCGCTCTACGTCTTCATGATCGCATGGAATGAGTTCCTGCTGGCCTTCATGCTGCTGGACGACCCGTCGAAATTCACCCTGACCCGAGGCGTCACGATGTTGAATTCCTCGGAAATTCCCCGACAGCACCTAATGGCCGGTGCGGTGATCGCCACCGTTCCGATCATGGCGCTGTTCCTGGGACTTGAACGTTTCATGACCAAGGGCCTGACTGCGGGGTCCGTCAAAGGATGACTGAGATGAACCAACATACAAACCCCGACCGCGAGGCGCGCAACATACTGGTTGCCAATGATCGCGGCGGCTACACCATCCCGACCGAGGGGCTGTACCCCTATCAATGGAACTGGGACAGCGCGATTGCGGCGCTTGGCTTTGCCGAGTTCGACATAGACCGGGCATGGGTCGAACTGGAAACACTGTTCTCAGGCCAGTGGGACGATGGACTGGTGCCGCACATCCTGTTCCACAAACAGGATGACGGATATTTCCCTGGTCCGGATGTCTGGGGCGGCCATGGGCCGATCCCGTCCTCTGGCATCATTCAGCCCCCAGTGGCTGCAACTGTGGCGCGGAAGATCTGGGAAAAAGATGGCGATGCGGGCGCGGACCACGTTCGTGCTCTCTTCCCGTCTCTGCTGGCGTGGCATCGCTGGATCATGAGATGGCGACTCGACGAACACGGCGCGGTTTGCACCACACATCCGTGGGAAGCTGGCCGGGATAACGCGCCCGACTGGGACAAGGCGATGAAAGGCGTCGACCCCACAGGCGTTGGAGACTATCAGCGGCGTGACACAAGCCACGTCAACAGCGCCGATCGACCGACCAAGTACGACTATGATCGGTATATCAAACTGGTTCAGATCGGGTGCCAGGTCGGCTGGGATCAGCAGAAACTGCTGGGCCTGAACCCATTCCGGGTCGCCGATCCCACTATGACGTTCATCACCCTGCGCGCCGCGCGCGATCTGCTCGTGATCAGCGAAAGGCTTGGTATTGCGGCGGATGGGCTAAGCGATGACATTCAGAAGCTCAACGCCGGCGCTCGATCATTGTGGAACGAAACGCTGAACTCGTTCGACTCGCGCGATGCGCTGACTGGTGAATGGGCAGGAAGTGTCTCTAACGCGTCGTATCTTTGCTGGTATGCGGGCCTCGATTCACAGCCCATGCTGGAACGGTTGCAGGCGGCGCTTGCGAATGTGCCATATCCGGTTCCCAGCTATGACCCAGCGATGCCCAACTTCGACCAGCGCAGGTATTGGAGAGGCCCAACATGGGGTTTCATGAACATGCTGATTGGGTTCGGACTGGCTGACATGGGGCACCTGTCAGAAGCCGAAGCACTACGTCTGAAAACCGCGCAGCTGATCGCAACGAACGGCTTCGCGGAATATTACGATCCACTCACCGGTAGCCCCGCCGGAGGAAATTCATTCACCTGGACTGCGGCTGTCTGGCTGCACTGGGCAGGGAGGAACTAATGGGCAGCATCGAACTAAAATCAGTCGAAAAATGGTTCGGCACGGCTCAGGTCATCAAAGGTGTCGACCTTAAGATCGAAGAGGGCGAGTTCATTGTCTTCGTGGGCCCGTCCGGCTGCGGAAAATCCACGCTGCTGCGCATGATTGGCGGGCTTGAAGACATCTCGCGTGGCTCGCTTTTGATCAATGACAGCGACGTCACGGACCATCCGCCGTCCAAGCGGGGGCTGACAATGGTCTTTCAATCCTACGCGCTTTATCCGCACCTTACGGTCGCTGAAAACATGGGCTTCTCGCTAAAGGTGGCCGGGGTCCCGAAGGCTGAGATCGCTGAGCAGGTCAACAAAGCCGCCGAAGTACTGAAGCTGGGCCCCTTCCTGGAACGTCGGCCCAAGGACTTGTCCGGCGGTCAGCGTCAACGCGTCGCCATTGGCCGGTCCATCGTACGTGATCCGACGGCGTTTCTGTTCGACGAGCCTCTCTCAAACCTCGACGCAGCCCTTCGGGTCGAAATGCGGTATGAGATTGCAAAGCTCCACCAAAACCTGAAGCGGACGATGATCTATGTGACGCACGATCAGGTCGAAGCGATGACCTTAGCTGATCGCATCGTCGTGCTGGAATACGGTAAAATCGCGCAAGTCGGCACCCCGCGAGAGCTTTATGAACGCCCGGCCAATCTGTTTGTGGCGCAGTTCATCGGCAGTCCGAAAATGAACATACTACCCTGCACTGCTCAAGACGGTAGCTACACTCTGGACCGTGGCAGAGGTGGCAGTTTTTCTGGGTCTGGAATTGCCAACAGGCTTGGCATCCGACCCGAACACATCGAAGTGGTCGCGGCAGGAGACGGCCAAAGCGATGGCGTCATAGAAGTGATCGAATACCTCGGGGCAGACACGTTCCTGATCGTGGATTGCGGTACGGAAGAGAAAGTGACCGTTCGCCTGAACGGGGACACAGACCTCAAACCGGGGGCAAATATTGGCCTGCAATTCCCGACTGATATGTTGCACTTCTTCGACGAAAACGGCGACGCGCTGAGTCTGGAATAAATTCGGCTGACCTTCTGCTTGAAGCTGTTCAGTCAGTTCAAATGAATGGGTCACACCTCGACCGTAATGAAAAGCCGAGATGCCCCTGAACCACAACAATTGCTGGCCCACACCCTGTGCGGCCAGCACCCTCGCAACATTTTCCTAATGATATCAGTCAGGCTGGCGACCCCGGCAGGATTCGAACCTGCAACCTGCCCCTTAGGAGGGGGCTGCTCTATCCAGTTGAGCCACGGGGCCGCGCGACGTTTTCTGTAGCGGGGTTTTTTTGGATTGTCATGGGCTTTGCACAAGTGTTGAACAGATTGCCCTGTTCACGCTACCATCGGCGAAACAACAATGCAGGTATCCCGGTGACAACAGAAACTAAACGCCCGCTTACCCTTCGTGATGTGTCAGAAGCGTCCGGAGTGTCTGAAATGACGGTCAGCCGGGTGCTGCGCAATCGAGGGGATGTCTCGGACGCCACCAGAACCCGTGTTCTGGCCGCCGCGAAAGAGCTTGGGTATGTGCCCAACAAGATCGCAGGCGCGCTGGCGTCCAGCCGGGTGAATCTGGTGGCGGTGATCATCCCGTCTCTGTCCAACATGGTCTTCCCAGAGGTGCTGACTGGTATAAATCAAGTGCTGGAGGATACCGAGCTGCAGCCAGTGGTCGGCGTCACCGACTATCTGCCCGAGAAGGAAGAGAAAGTACTGTACGAGATGCTCTCGTGGCGGCCTTCGGGCGTGATCATTGCCGGGCTGGAGCACACCGAAGCCGCGCGCGCCATGCTGGATTCGGCCGGCATTCCGGTGGTCGAGATCATGGACACCGATGGCAAGCCCGTAGACGCGATGGTGGGGATTTCGCATCGACGCGCCGGGCGCGAAATGGCGCAGGCGATCCTGAAGGCCGGATATGAGCATATCGGCTTTATGGGCACCAAGATGCCTCTGGACCACCGCGCCCGGAAACGGTTCGAGGGTTTCACCGAGGTTCTGGGCAAGCACGGGGTCGAGATCGAAGATCGCGAGTTCTACTCGGGTGGCTCGGCGTTGGCCAAGGGGCGCGAGATGACGCAAGCCATGCTGGAACGCTCACCCGAATTGGATTTTCTGTATTATTCCAACGACATGATCGGCGCAGGCGGGCTGCTGTATCTGCTGGATCAGGGGATAGATGTTCCTGGTCAGATCGGCCTTGCCGGTTTCAACAATGTGGAGCTGTTGCAGGGTCTGCCGCGCAAGCTGGCCACTATGGATGCCTGCCGGACCGAGATCGGGCGTACCGCTGCCCAGATCATCGCGGCAAAGCTGGCTGATCCGGAGGCAGAGGTCGAAACCCGCGTCACCCTGACCCCCAAGATCAGCTATGGTGATACGCTGAAACGGCGCTAAGACGTCATGGCGCTGCAACGACTGGACAATCGGGCGGCGCGTGCCCTGTTCATGGACCGCCATGCGCTGCTGGAGCAACCCGCAGGCGGCTCCAAGGGCGAGGATTTGTTGCAACTGATCCATCGGTTAGGGTTCGTTCAGTTGGATAGCATCAACACCGTCGCCCGCGCCCATGACATGATCCTATATGCGCGCAGACCCAGCTATCGCGCGCGTCACCTCAAGCGGCTTTATGAACGCGACCGGGCGTTGTTCGAGCATTGGACACATGACGCCGCGGTGATTCCGATGGAGTTTTATCGTCATTGGCATCTGAGATTTCTGCGCGATGCCGACATGCTGAAAGCGCGTTGGAAGAACTGGCGGCGCGACGGGTTTGAGCAGAAGTTCGAAACGGTCCTGCAACATATCCGCGATCATGGCCCGGTTGGGTCCTCTGATGTTGGAAAGGACGAGAAAAAGGGCTCGGGCGGTTGGTGGGACTGGCATCCGTCCAAGACCGCGCTGGAATATCTTTGGCGGTCGGGCGCACTGACGGTTGTGGGCCGGGACGGGTTTCAGAAACGCTATGACCTGACCGAGCGCGTGATCGACACTCATCTCTGCCCCGGAGGCTCATGCGATGCCGAAGCCACGGTGGATTGGTTGTGCAACGCAGCACTCGACCGATTGGGATTCGCGACATCCGGTGAGCTGGCAGCCTTTTGGGATACGGTCAGCGCCGCCGAGGCCAAAACATGGTGTGAACAGGCTCTAACACAGGGTCATATCGAGGAAATAGCTATCACTTGCGCAGACGGGAATGCGCGGAAGGTTTTTGCACGCCCCGGCCTTTGCGATGAAGCCGCTGCTTTGGAGCCTGCCCCTGGTCGGAACCGGGTGCTCAGCCCGTTTGATCCAATGTTGCGCGACCGGAACCGCGCCGAGCGGCTATTCGGTTTTCATTACCGGATCGAGGTTTTCGTACCCGAGCCCAAACGCGTCTACGGTTATTACGTATTTCCGTTGCTGGAGGGCGACCGGCTGATTGGGCGGGTCGACATGAAGGCGCAGCGGGATCGGGACCTGCTGCATGTCCGGGCAGTGTGGCCCGAGCGCAAGCTGCGCTGGTCAGATGCGCGCACCCGACGGCTGCAGGCCGAGCTGGACCGGGTACGCCGATTTGCAGCGCTCGGGGATGTGGAATTTGCGGAGAACTGGCTGAAAGACCCTAAATAGGGTCTATTTAGTCCAGAAAACCCTGCTGCTTGATCAATTGTTGAAGTTCCGACAGCGAAACCTCAACCGATCGGCCCGAGGTATCCATCTGAGCATCCGCACGACCATAAAGCGCCTCACGGCTGGCCAGGATACACTTCAACTGTTCCATCGCTTCCGGGTTTCCTGCCATGGGGCGTTCATCGCCCTGCGCACGTACCCGATCCATATGCTCGGACGGTGAGGTGCGCAGCCAGACCGTATGAAACCGATTGAGCAGGTTCGTATAGGTCGCGGGTTCGGACACGATCCCTCCGGCCACTGCCAGAACCAGCCTGTCATATGAGTTGATCACCCTGTCCAGCGCCTGCGCTTCGAGGTTGCGATACCCATCCTGACCGAAAAAGGCCATGACCTCGGGCAAAGGCATGCCTGCCATCTCTTCGATCCTGGTCGTCAACTCGACAAAGGGCAGGTCGAGTTCAGCCCCCAACAACGCACCCAAAGTCGACTTTCCAGCCCCTCGCAACCCGATCAGGCAGATCCGTTGCGCCTGTGCGTTCCAGTCTGGTTGCGGGCGCAAGGCCTTCATTACGACTTCTTTGACGTCGTCGCTGGCTTCGCGATACAGCTCGGTCATCTGCAACGCGTCCGAATCCCAAGGATCATCCTCTCCGACCAGCCATTCGACCTTGTAGTCCAGGGCCTTGGCAACGCGCTGCAACAATCCGATTGAGATATTGCCCTCGCCCGCTTCAAGCTGCGCAAGATAGCGGGGCGAAACTTCGGAGCTTTCGGACAGAACCCGGCGCGGAATGCCACGCATCTGCCGCGCGCGCCTGACACGAGCGCCGACGCGGGCGCTCAGATCCTGGGGGTCGGTCTCATTTTCCGCATTTGGCGGCGTGGAGGCATCCATTCCGGTCAAACCGTTTGTGTAATATAATGCACAGGCTACGACGCGATATCCAAACGGGCAACGATTTTGGTAAATTCACCGGCCCTTGAGCAAATTTTAACAGAGAATTTCATCCGAGGTTTATTCCGAAAACCCTTGAATAGAGCCTTTTTTACATGCCTTGGCTACGGGTCCAGATCATACAACTCACCCAGCAGGTCCAGCAGCATCTCGTGCCGGTCTTCACCCAAAAGCTTGCGCATATGTGCCGCCTGTTCGAGGATTGCGGTCAGATTGGCCTGGATAATCGCCAGCCCTTCGTCGCTGATTTCAACAATCTGGCGGCGACGATCCTTAAGGTCCTGGCGCCTGACGATCAGCTTCTTATCTTCCAGCTTCTTCAGAATCCGGGTCAGGCTGGGCAACAACAGACAAGCCCGCTCCGCGATCAGAGTAGGCTCTTGCGGGCCTTCTTCCTGCAAGACGCGCAACACACGCCATTGCTGTTCCGTCACGCCTGCATGGGCCAGAACCCCACGAATGGGCCCCATTACCTTTTCCCGCGCACGAAGCAGCGCAATCGGCAAGGAACGAGAAGTCAGGGGTAAGTCGTCAGCCATAAGGAATTTTGGCGCAATTTCAGATATTTCGCAAGGGATCGCCGACTATGACCAATCATGTGGTCTGGACTTTACTTAACTTGTTTAGTATATGAACGTTGAAACGCTGACAGAAGAACATCCGAAGGGGATCATGATGAAGTGGAATGAATTCTCCGACTGGGGCAAGAAGGTTGCTGAATGGACGCAGGATTATCACCTGACGGTCGGAGACAAGCCCGTGCGCGCCCGGACCGAGCCCGGCGATATCCTGAACGCTCTGCCTGCTCATCCGCCCGAGAATGGTGAGCCGGTCGAGGATATCTTTCGCGATTTCGAAGACATCGTGATGCCCGGCATCACCCATTGGCAACATCCCCGGTTCTTCGCCTACTTCAACTCGAACGCCTCGGCCCCATCGGTTCTGGCCGAGTTCCTAGCCAGCGCCATCGCGCCGCAATGCATGCTGTGGCAGACCTCGCCCGCCGCGACCGAGATGGAAACGCGGATGATGGAGTGGCTGCGCGAGGCGCTGGACCTGCCGGAAGGGTTTGCTGGGGTCATTCAGGATTCGGCATCATCCGCGACGCTGGCCGCTGTGCTGACCATGCGCGAGAAGGCGATGAATTGGCAGGGCAACAGCCAGGGTCTGTTTAGTCAAAAACCACTGCGCATTTATTGTTCGTCCGAGGTCCATACCTCAATCGACCGCGCCATCTGGGTTGCCGGGATCGGACAGGATAATCTGGTGCGCATCCCGGTTCAGGGCGACTGGCGCGGGATGGATCCTGTGGCGCTGGAGGCGGCAATTCAGTCCGATTTAGACTCTGGTTTTCAGCCAACAGGCGTGATCCTGTGTGTCGGCGGAACCGGAACAGGCGCAACTGACCCGGTGGATCGTTGCCTTGAGGTTGCACGGAATTATGACCTCTACACCCATGTGGATGCTGCTTGGGCCGGGTCAGCCATGATCTGTCCGGAATATCGTCATTACTGGCCCGGGATCGATCAGGCCGACAGCATCGTGTTCAATCCACACAAGTGGCTGGGCGTCCAGTTCGATTGCTGCGCGCATTTCCTTAAAAACCCTGATGATCTGGTGCGCACGTTGGCGATCAGCCCGGAATATCTGAAGACACATGGCAAGGACGGGATCATCAACTATTCGGAATGGTCCGTGCCACTGGGCCGACGGTTCCGGGCGCTGAAGCTGTGGTTCGTCATTCGGACCTATGGGCTGGAAGGGCTGCGCGCACGGCTGCGCAATCACGTCAACTGGTCAGTGGCGCTGCATGACCGGCTGGCAGCAGAGCCGGATTTTCGGATCGTGACGCCGCCGATGTGGTCACTTTGGACCTTCCAGTATGCACCGCAAGGGGCCACCGATCTGGACGATCTGAACCTGCGACTGGTGAATGCGATCAATGATGACGGACGGATCTACCTGACCCAGACCCGTGTGGACGGCGATCTGGTCATCCGCTTTCAAGCTGGCCAGTTCGAAACCACCGAACAAGACGTGATGATGGCCTATGACGTCATCACCGAGATCGCGCGCGGGCTTTAAGCCCGCATGGCGGCTGCGGCCTGGGCATAGCCGCCCGAGGCTCCGTCAACGAAATGAACATGATCGTCGCGCATGGCCGAGGGCACAAAGCAGGTCATCATCGCCTCTTGCTGGGCATGCAGGCCGTATCGGATTTTGCCGTGCGCTTGCGCGTCTTCCAGCATCCGGGTGATCTGCTCCAAGGTGGCCGGGTCGCAATCCAGTGTCATCTTCAGTCCGTCGTCAAACTTGCGGAAATCCGCGTTGCGGCTCACCATCTCTTTGTAATGGTTGGGTTCGAATTGCCCCAATCGCATGCCGGTCTTGAACAGCAGCCCGATCATCATATTCCCAATCGTCAGCCGTATCTTCTGCAACAACAAATTGCGCCCGGCGCGTGAGACATGGGCATCAATGTCGACACCGGGCGGAGGGAAACTCATTGGTGGTCCCTTGGGGGGAACGGGGTGTCCGGCGCGCTCCAACCCTTCGGCAACGGATAGAACGGATTGAGTGAGGGCGGCGAAATCTGCCTCATTAGACTCTGATGTGGGTTGAATAACGACTGAAACGATCTGCCCATGCCGCGCCGGGCTATTGGACCATCGGCAGGACAGGCCGGTCAGGTCAGGCAAGGCATCTGGCCCGGCGGGCTGAATGGCGAAGTGCCCGGATTTCATCTGCGCCTCGGCCCAGGCCAGACCACCGCCCGAGAACATCGCATAATCGACACCGGTCGAGGGTGCATAGCGGGCCACGCGCAGATCGCGCCCAGCGGTGCGAAGATCGGCAACAGCGACCAGCGCCGTACGCAGTGTGATGGCGAATTCAGCCTCAGCCCAGCTTTGCAATGCTGCAAGTGTTACCCGCGCGGTTTCGGCATCCTCACCCGATACGGCGAACCCGGCTCCATCGCCACCGAAGACATATGGAAAGACACGACCGTCCAGTGCATTGATCATGCCTGAAATCACCGCGGCCCCAACCATGTTGACGGTCTTGTACCGGCCCCGCGCGATCTCGCCGGTCGAATCCACGATGTCGGCAACGCCCAGAAACCAGGTGTCGGGCACAGGTGTGAACCGCGCGGGATCGCTGAGGCTCAGGAAACTTTCTGAAATGGGAACTGAATCATAAAATACAGGGTCTGAGGGGGCCATGGTGCTCTCTGAAAATCTTAAAGCTGATCTGAACATAGCCCAAAAGTGAAGAATGTCCGCCCCTGATGGGACGTCGCGCATGCTTGTGCAGGCCAGCATGACGTGCCAAGCATCGCTGCAAAGCATTCAGGCGAAGGGGCAGTAGATGCAGGCAGGATTGATCGTTTTGTGTCTGGCTTATGTCCTGAGCCAGTTTTTTCGCGCATTCCTCGCCGTCCTGACCACCGATCTGGGCCGGGATATCGGGGCCACGCCCGAGGACCTCGCCTTTGCCTCGGGCCTTTGGTTTCTGATCTTTGCCGCGATGCAGATACCCGTCGGCTGGGCGCTGGATCGTGTCGGTCCAAGGCGCAGTTCCGCGGCGTTGTTGCTGATCGGAGGCGCAGGCGGGGCTGGCCTGTTCGCTGTCGCCACCACTCCGTTCCATGTGGCACTCGCCATGGCGCTAATCGGGGTTGGATGTTCGCCTGTCCTGATGGCGTCCTACTACATCTTCGCCCGAGAGTTTCCGCCCGCCAAATTCGCCACGCTTGCCGCAGTGATGCTGGGGGTGGGGTCTGTCGGCAATCTTGTGGCCTCTTACCCGACCGCATTGGCGGTCGAGCTGATGGGCTGGCGCGCCACGCTGGCAGGGCTCGCGATCATCTCAGGTGTGGTGGCCGCGGGGATCTGGCTGACGGTGCATGATCCCAAAAAGGTCGAAACCGAGCAAAAAGGATCGGTTCTGGACCTGCTGAAAGAACCTGCGCTGTGGGCCATTCTGCCGCTCATGCTTGTGGCCTATGCGCCCTCGGGGGCGACCCGAGGGCTCTGGGCCGGTCCGTATCTGAATGACGTGTTCGGGCTGAGTACTTCTCAGATCGGGACGGCAACCCTGATCATGGGGGCCGCGATGATTGCGGGCACTTTCGCCTATGGGCCGCTGGACCGTATCCTGGGCACCCGGAAATGGGTGATCCTGGGCGGAAACCTGATGGGAGCCACGGCGCTGGGTCTGCTGTGCCTGTGGATCGACCGCGGCGTATGGACCTCAGTTCTGTTGCTCGCCGTGATCGGCTTCATGGGCGCCAGCTTTCCGGTGATCATGGCCCATGGCCGGGCTTTTGTACCCCCGCATCTGGTCGGGCGGGGCGTCACGCTGCTGAACCTCTTTGGCGTCGGCGGCGTTGGGCTGGCGCAGTTTGCCACCGGACGCATCCATGCGGCCAGCGCCGGGATCAGCCCAGCCGCGCCCTATACCGCGATCTTCGGCTTTTTCGCCGCCGCCCTTGCCATTGGCTGCATGATCTATCTATTCAGTCGGGACAGCGTGGACTGAAACCGGAGACCGCCCGTGCAGGACATTGAGGTGATTGCGCCCAATCTGAAGCATTCCCTGTCGGGCGTGACAACCACGGTGATCCGGCTGCTGCCAATCCAGCAGAAGATGATCAGCATCCGCGCCACCGGGCCCGGCCTGCCTGATGATTTGCCCCATATCAGACTCTGGAAACTGCTGTTTCTGCGTAATCGCAAACGGGTCTGGCATGCGCGCCGCAACACCGAGATGCTGATGGGTCTGGCCCTGCGCACTGTGCTTCGGCGCAATTACAAGCTGCTGTTCACATCGGCCGCGCAACGGGATCATTCCGGGTTCACCAAGCGGCTGATCTCGAAGATGGATGCGCTGATTGCGACGACCCCTCAGGCGGCCTCGTTTCTGGAACATCCCGCAACCGTCATCATGCATGGTGTGAATACCGAACTGTTCCATCCCGCCGAGGATAAGCACGCCCTGCGTCAGAAGCTTGGCCTGCCAGACGGGCTGTTGATCGGCTGCTTTGGCCGTATTCGCCCTCAGAAAGGGGTCGATCTGCTGGTTGAGGCCGCCCTGCAGGTCCTGCCCAATCACGCGGACGCCCATGTGATCTTCACCGGGCGCGCCACCAAGGAATTCGAAGCGTTTCAGGCTGAACAGGAACAAAAGCTGCAGGATGCCGGGCTTGGCGACCGCGTGCATTTTCTGGGTGAACGCCCCTGGGATGAGATTGTCGAGACCTACCGTGCGCTCGACCTGTTCGTCGCCCCTGCGCGACACGAAGGTTTCGGCCTTACGCCGCTGGAGGCGATGGCCTCGGGTGTTCCTGCCGTTGCCTGCCATGGGGTTGGCGCGTTCAGCGCGCAGATCAAGGATGGTGAGACCGGACGGCTGGTCGAAAAGGACAATGCCCGAGCGCTGGCTGAGGCGCTGGAGGATATGCTGCAGGATCGCACTGCGCTCGCTGCTGCAGGGAAGGCCGCGCGAACCCATGTCGAACAGAATTTTCGAATCGAAGGCGAGGCTCAGGCCATCGTCGAGGTTTACCGAACGTTGCTGAAACAGGACTGAATCGCTCTGAACTGCGTCAAATCGCTGTGGCAGAGTGAAATAAGCCGAAACCCCTCTTTTTTCTTTGCCGCAACGCGGCTATGAACGCGCGTCCTTAACTTTGGAGACATGAAATGGGCTATCGCGTCGTAGTCGTCGGCGCCACGGGCAACGTGGGCCGCGAAATGCTGAACATCCTGGCGGAACGCCAGTTCCCCGTCAATGAACTTGCCGCCCTGGCAAGCCGTCGTTCGCTGGGCACTGAGGTGACTTTTGGCGACAAGACGCTCACTACCAAAGATCTGGACACATTCGATTTCACTGGCTGGGACATGGCGCTGTTTGCTGTGGGTTCCGAGGCTACCAAGGTCTACGCCCCTAAGGCGGCGGCAGCTGGCTGCGTGGTGATCGATAACTCGTCGCTGTATCGCTATGACCCGGAGATTCCGCTGATCGTGCCGGAATGTAACCCCGAGGCGATCCACGACTACAAGAACAAGAATATCATCGCCAACCCCAACTGCTCGACCGCGCAGATGGTTGTCGCGCTGAAGCCGCTGCATGACCGTGCGAAGATCAAGCGCGTTGTGGTGTCGACTTATCAGTCGGTTTCCGGTGCCGGTAAGGAAGGCATGGATGAGCTTTGGGATCAGACCAAGGCCATCTACAACCCGACCACTGAGGTTGAGCCGAAGAAATTCCAGAAGCAGATTGCCTTCAACGTCATTCCGCAGATCGACGTCTTCATGGAAGACGGCTCAACCAAGGAAGAGTGGAAGATGGTTGTCGAGACCAAAAAGATCGTCGATCCGTCGATCAAGGTCACCGCGACCTGCGTGCGCGTTCCCGTGTTTGTCGGCCATTCCGAGGCCGTGAATATCGAGTTCGAGGAATTCCTGGACGAAGACGAAGCCCGCGACATCCTGCGTGAAGCACCGGGCATCATGGTCATCGACAAGCGCGAAGCCGGTGGCTACGTCTCGCCCATCGAATGCGCGGGCGATTTCGCCACCTTCATCAGCCGCATCCGTCAGGATTCGACCATCGAGAACGGCCTGAACCTGTGGTGTGTATCCGACAACCTGCGCAAAGGTGCGGCTTTGAATGCGGTACAGATCGCCGAACTGCTGGGCCGTGAGGTTCTGAAAAAGGGCTGAGCCGTTTCAACAACTTGAATGCGAAGAGGTCGTATCGAAAGATGCGGCCTCTTTTCTTTATTGAGGCTTGTCAGAGGCTGAATTGCCTGCAACCCTTGCGGGAAGATGACACCGTTTCTTTTGCGAGATTTCATGCGACAGCTTCTATATCTTCTGGCCCTCGCCCCAACTCTTGCTCAGGCCGACACCTTTGCAATCGACACCAAGGTCAGTGAGGTCACTGTTTACCCTGAAGGGGCCGAGGTGATCCGAACCGGGTTGCTGGATATTCCGGCCGGGCGTCACCGATTGGTCTTGTTGGGGGTCCCGGCCAACGATACCGACACTCAGCTTGCGACGATGCAGGTCCATGCTGAGGGTCTGACACAGACCGCGCTGGTGGTGCGCGGAGATGATGTACCGTGGCACGATTACGCAAGCGACGATATCAAACAGGCCGAGCAGCGCATCGAGGGTATCAAAGACAAGATTATTGAAGTGCAGGATCGTGCTGATGCGGCGTTGCTAAAGGCTGATGCCGCGCGGCACAAAATTGCGTTCCTGGCCAATCTGGGCAGCAACGAAGGGTTGGCCGGATCAGATGCAAACAGCCTGCGCGAGATCGCCCGCATGGTCGGTGACGAAGGACTGTCTGCTGAAGAAACCGTTCAGTCCGCCGAAATCGAAGCACGGACAATCCGCAAAGAGCTGGGTGATCTGAAGCTCGAACTTGAAGCCGCCCAAGATGATCTGGCCGCTTTGGTTCCCGAAACCGAGGAGCGTCTGTTTCTGGCCGTCGATGTGGTCGCAGACAGCGCCATCAACAGCACCGTATCGGTGTCTTATCTGGACTTTTATTCGGCCAACTGGGTACCGGGTTATGAGTTCGACCTGACCACCGGCGACGCGCCCGAAGTCACAATCAGCCGGCAGATTCGGGTCAATCAGAGCACCGGAGAGAACTGGAAGGACATCACCTTGCATGTCTCGACGCTGCAGCCGGTGGGCCAAAACAGCGCCTCACCGCTTTATCCGCAGCGCAGATCGATCCGGGAAGAACCAAAGGCCCAGGACAGATTTGCGAGCCTGGCAGAAGGCGTGGTTGAAGCGCCCGTGGTCGTCGAAGAGACCTCTCAATGGGCCCCCAGCGCTGCGTCGGTGCAGGGCACCGGGATTACCTATACGCTGCCGCAACCGGTCTCGATCGCCAGTGATCATGAACTGGCCGAATTCGAACTGGACAGCATGACGCAATCCGCCGAGGTCTATGCCCTCGCGATACCGTTGCGGGATAAAACAGCCTTTCGTACGGCCCGCTTCACCAACCCTTACAAGCAGAACCTGCTGACGGCACCCTTGGCGCGGTGGCGTGTGAATGGCGTATTGGTGGCCACTGAATATTCTCCTGAAATTGGGCCATCCGAGCAAGTGGAGATGGGTTTTGGCCCGCTCTATGGCGTGACCGTTGACCGCCGAATTCTGGATCGCAGCAGCGGTGACACCGGCCTGATTTCCCGCTCGAACCAGCGTGTGGAACGGGCACAGATCACTGTGGAAAACCTGACAGATCGCGCCTGGCCTTTGCGGCTTGTTGATCGCGTGCCTTATTCCGAACAGGAAGATCTTGAGATCAGCTGGACCGCAAATCCCCGACCGACCGAAGAAAACGTCGACGACAAGCGCGGTATTCTTGCGTGGGATATGGATCTGGCGCCGGGTCAGCCCGAAATCATTCTGCTGGATCAGGAAATCAACTGGCCTGAAGGGATGGTGCTGGACTGATTATCCCTGCCCCGTCAGACCGGGCTGCTGCGGCATTGGAACCGACTATAATGATGATTGATCTAGTGCTGCATTAGCATCGGAGGCAATCCCCCAAGTGCCACAGGTGTCGCAGAGACCCCGTCTGCAACCTTGAAAAAATCATAGACCCGGCTGCCGTCCGGGGCGAAGAACTGATCTTGCCATTGCGCCTGCAGTCCAGGGCCACATTCCCTGAATCCATCGCGGACACAATCCGCCATGATCTGCGCGGATTCTTCTGTCCATCCGGCAACATAATCAGCATGCGCGGACATGCCCTTGGGCACATTGTGCATTTGGTCAGATGAGAAAGACCAGCCCGAGTCGAATGGCACGCCAGCCCAGTTCACATTCTGAGTCAGCTGCGGGATCGTATAAGGATGCGAGAGCGGGCAATCGCCGTGTGAATAGGCCATGTGGTCAGTTCCGCCCGGACTGGACAGAACCGGGTCCCCATTTTCATCAACGGCGATACAGTCGGGGAAGATCACCTCGAGCGTGAGCCCATCAGTCGGGGAAATTCGGATGGATGCTGTCCATCGTTCCTCGTCAATCTTGCTGATAGCGATCCCGCCCGAGCCCTCTACGTCTGCATTGGTCAAAATCTCAAGGCCCGCCGGAATTGGTTTGATTTTACTCCGATCATTCACCCAGCTTTTATAGTAGTTGTTGATCAGGGTCGGCAGCACAACTTCTCCGTCTTCGTTATAGAGCGCCGGTATCCAATAGGCCGATCGGTTGGTGATCCCCCCGTCGCAGGTCGTTCGCCCTGAATTGGCGATTTGATCACCGGTCGAATGAGCGTCGACCTCTGTGTTTCCAAAGAACATATGCAGATGCGCTGCCCCTTCCTGACCCGGAAAGACAACCGGATCGTGATAGGAATAATGCGACGGGACGCAGAAGAAGCGAAAACCGTGGTGGTCCAGAACATCATTGCCACCTTGCGGTGCCGGCATAGAGCTTTTCTCGGTTCCGCGCGTCACCACATAGTTGAATTCTGGCGCGACGTGCTGTGCGTGCGCCGATTGTGCTGTGCCATCAATTACAACACCGAATGTCGAGACCAGACACCACGTCAGCACCGATCGCCCTCCGCGCGATTGAGCCGGGGTGCCCGGGTACCGGAAGCAAGCCGTCTGAGAAATCCGTTGTGTCATCTGCGCTTCTTCTTTCACCTATCCGAGTGCTAGGTCGAAGTGGTGCGGCGTCGAATTGATTTAACCAACACCTGATCCAGCTGTCAAAAGCCTGAGCGCAGATGTGATCAAGCAGATGCTTCCAACCGTCGGATACTTGGCAAGCGGTCCGAAGACCGGATGCGACAGGTTCATACCTTCGTCTTACGTAGTGGGCGCGTTATCCTCAATCAATCAGCTCTGCCCTTCGACCAGCGCCTTCAGGTTATCCAAGCCGCGCTCATAGTCGCTACCGACCCAGTGATCCATCATCAACCCCATCCAGCGAGTCATCGGGTTCATACCCAAATCGGAGGTGAACCCCCAGGTAACCTCGGTTCCCGCCCCTTCGGGCTGCAGCACAAATGACGCCGAGGCCGTGCCCATCGGCCCGAAATCGAGCGAAGTTCTGACCTTCTGGTTTTCGACACTTTCGACGATTTCCTGCGACCCGGAGCCAACCTGCGGATGCTCCGAGCTCCAGTTCAGGGTGTTACCAACCCCGGTTTCGGGCCCGCTGTAGGTCAGCTTTGTTTCAGGGTCGCGTGACAGCCACGGAGACCATTTCTCGGTCTCCTGCATCGAATTCACATAAGGAAAGATCGCTTCGGGTGGGGCATCTATCGTGATGCTGCGCGACACTTCGGCCTTGCCGGGCAACAGATAAGATACCCCGGCGAGGGCCACAACAATCACGATCAGAGTGACGATAATACGTTTCAGCAATCGCATGAGAATGATCCAATTCGTAAAGCTACGTTAGGATCATATCAAAAAATGGCGGTAGATCAGAGGCTGATCTACGCTGCCCTGCGTTTTGCCCGGTCAAACGGTAACGAACTGCTTCTCATGCGGATCGTAACATTCCAGCCCACCTTCACCGATATCGGTCCACAACCCATGTAAGCTGAGCGCGCCTTCTTCAACGGCCGAGGACACGAAAGGGAAGGTCATCAGGTTCTCGAGCGAGGCCACTACCGCATAGCGTTCAAACTGACGTGCCTGATCGGCGCTGTCTTCGATATCGGCAACCAGATCGAATTTCGGCTTCAGGATTTCCATCCAACGCCCCACAAAGCTTTCCTTGGCTTCCAGTTGTGGTGCCTGCCCCTTGCACATGTCGATGCAGCCCTGCACCCCACCGCACTGCGAATGCCCCAGCACAATGAGATGCGCCACTTTCAACGCGGTGACCGCATATTCGATGGCCGCGCTGGTGCCGTGGTGATCGCCATCCGGCAGGTAGGGCGGCACAAGGTTTGCGATATTGCGGTGGATGAAGAAATCGCCCTGATCCGCCCCGAACATCGAAGTGACATGCACCCGGCTGTCACAACATGAAATCACCATCGCCCGTGGACGCTGACCTTCGGTCGCGAGCCGTCGGTACCAAACCTGATTTTCCGAGTAGGTTGTCGCTTTCCAACCATGATACCGTTTGACCAGATAGCTCGGCAAAGGTTTGGCAAGTTTCATTCTGATATTCCTGTGGTCTGACTGTTCTGCTCTCTAACCCAAATTCGCACAAAATTCGAGACATTATCCCGATACAGCGCAACGATTTGCAAAGGTATGTGATGACAGGGTGACCCTATGCCGTGGGGGCATGAAATTAGGGGTTAATGTGGTGGAAAAGATAATCACGCTTGAACAGAAGGAATCCGTGCGTCTGGACCCGGACCGGCTGAGCAGCCTGTATCATCAGCTGGGCGACGCCAACGCGCTGGACGTGCTGTGCCGCACAGTCGAGGAACTGGCGGTGCGTCTGTCGAATTGCCAACGCTTCTGGCGGCAGCGGGACTGGGCGGCATTGCGCAAATGCGCAAGGTCACTGGTGGCAATCGCGGGTCAGATCGGGATGACGGCGCTGGCCCGCGTCGCGGGCGATGTTGCGCATGCGGTCGATACCGGCGATGTGGTGGCCACAGGGGCGACGCTGGGACGTCTGATCCGAGTCGGCGAACGCTCGCTGACTGCGGTCTGGGATCAGCAGGACCTTTCCGTCTGAGGGGGGTTGCGGGCGGATCGCAGGCGGCTAGTCTGGGCGCAACAAGATCCAGTCGAGACACCTATGACCCTTTGCTTTGCCCCGCCTTCCGATCCTGCGCTTCCGCTCTACGTACTCGACCAGTCCGAGCTTGATGGATGGCTATCGGATCAACCCAGCCCGGTGCAGAATTGGGTGGCGGCGAATGGCTTTTCCGCTGCTTTGGGGCAGACCTTGTTGATCCCGGGACCAGAGGGCGCACCAGAGGTTGCACTGGCGGGCTACGGCAACGCAGCCAAGCGGGCGCGCAAGCGCTTTCCGCTGGCAGCAACGGCCGAGGCTTTGCCCGAAGGCACCTATCGCATCGCGTCCGGTGTACCGGCCGACGTGCTGGAGGCCGAATGCTTCGGCTGGCTAATGACCGGCTATGTTTTCGATCGATACGCCCCGAGCAGCCCGGCCAAGGCCAAACTGGTCGCCCCTGAAGGCATCGATACAGCGCGGATCGAAACTCTGGCCAATGCCGAGCTTCTGATCCGACATCTGGTGAATACGCCAGCCTCGGATATGGGGCCTGAGCAGTTGCAGATTGCGGCAGAAGTTCTTGCCGAGGAATGTGGCGCGCGCTGTTCGGTCATCACGGGCGATGCTCTGCTGGAACAGGATTTCCCGATGATCCACACGGTCGGTCGTGCCGCCGCACAAGCGCCGCGCCTGATCGAGCTGAACTGGGGCAGAAGTGGGCCAAAGCTGACGCTGGTCGGCAAAGGGGTTTGTTTCGACACTGGAGGACTGAATCTGAAGCCCGGCGCCTCCATGGGCCTGATGAAAAAGGATATGGGCGGTGCCGCCAATGTGTTGGGGCTGGCGCAGATGATCATGAAGCTGGGGTTGGATGTGCAGCTGCGCGTGCTGATCCCGGCGGTTGAGAACGCGGTTGCGGGCAACGCCTTCCGGCCCGGAGATATCCTGACCGCGCGCAACGGGTTGACCGTCGAGATCAACAACACCGATGCCGAAGGGCGACTGGTGCTGGCCGATGCTCTGGCACTGGCCGAGGAGGGAGAGCCTGATCTGGTGATTTCGATGGCAACACTGACAGGCGCGGCGCGGGTGGCCGTGGGGGCCGATCTGGCCCCGTTTTATACCGATGATGATGGGGCCGCAGAGGCTCTGGCGCGCGCAGGCCGTGCCGCTGCTGATCCGGTCTGGCGAATGCCGTTTCACGAACCTTACGAGGTGTTGATCGAACCGGGAATTGCCGATCTGGACAATGCGCCATCTGGCGGATTTGCAGGCTCGATCACCGCCGCGCTGTTCCTGCGTCGTTTTGTGGGTAACAGCCGGTACATGCATTTCGACATCTATGCATGGCAACGCGGCAAGGAACCGGGGCGCAACAAAGGCGGATTGGGTCAAGGTCCCCGCGCCCTGCTGACCGCTCTGCCTGAGATTCTCGATCTATGAGTGAAGCCCGCATTATCCGACCGGTCGTCGATCTGCTGCGTCAGCCCGAGGGGCCACGCGACCGGCAATTGTTGTTTGGAGACACCGTATCCGTCGTCGAAGAGCAGGACGGTTGGAGCAGGATCATATCGGCAAAGGACGGCTACCCCGGCTGGGTCGTGACAGACAATCTAGGCCCGATTGAACCACAGACGCATTGGATCGTTGCCGCCGCGACCCATGCCTATGCCGCGCCGGATATGAAAAGCCTCGATCAGATATCGCTGAGTTTTGGAAGCAAAATCAGGGTTCTGTCAGAACAGGATGGATTTTTGGAAACGGCGCTGGGGTTCATCCCCAAGGCTCACGCGGTGCCCGCCTATTCCCGCCTTACCGATCCGGTCGCTGCCGCGCAGCTGTTTCTGGGCACGCCATATCTATGGGGTGGCAACAGCCGGTTCGGGCTGGATTGTTCAGGTCTGGTGCAAGCCGCCCTTCTGGCCTGCGGCATTCCCTGTCCCGGAGACAGCGGCGATCAGGTACATGCCGTTGGTGAACCCGTGCCCGAAGGCACCCCCCCAAAACGCGGAGATCTGTTGTTCTGGAAAGGCCATGTCGCATGGGTCGCCGCCGAGAACCTTCTGCTGCATGCCAACGCCTATCACATGGCGGTTGCGCTGGAACCGATGGATCAGGCGATTGCCCGCATTGCACAACAGGGCGATGGGCCAGTCACGGCGCATAAAAGGCTCTAATCCGGGTCAACAGCCCGGATCAGTTTGCGCTCCAGCACCCGCAGAACGGCACGCAGATCATGTCCGCGCTTCAGGATGCGCCCGTCCATACCAACCACCGAATACATCCCCTGCCGCAGCCGCAGACGGGGGTGTTTCTCGACCCGATAGATCGGATGCTCGGCCGTCCGGCGAAAGATTGAAAACACCGCCGTATCGCGCAGGTTCGAAATCCCGTAATCGCGCCATTCTCCGGCGGCGACCATTCGGCCATAGACTGACAGGATTTGAGACATCTCGCGCCGGTCAAACGCGACCGGCATCTGGGCAGAGCCGGACCCGAACCGGCTGGGAGGCTGCATGTTCATGCCACAAGCCTTGCCGGAAATTGCATTTGAATCAAGCCCAGCGCAAAACGGGTGTTGTATTTTTGAAGCGTCGTGTGCGGTTACCGACGCCCGACCTGACGGCAAATCAGGATCACCGGCAGCAGCCCGACGGCCAGAATGACTAGCGACGGCACCGCCGCGCCCTCAAGCCGTTCGTCCGAGGCCAAACGATACGCCTGAACCGCCAGCGTGTCGAAATTGAAGGGCCGCATGATCAGGGTTGCGGGCAGCTCTTTCATCACGTCGACGAAAACGATCAGCAGCGCGGTTAGCAGCGACGGCGTCAGGATCGGCAGATGCACCCGGCGCAGGGTACCCAGAGGACTCTGTCCCAGCGACCGCGCGGCAGCGTCCATATTGGCGTGCACCGTGCTCTGGCCGCCTTCATAAGCGCTGAGCGCGGCGGCCAGAAAGCGCACCATATAAGCGGCAATAAGTAACCATATGGACCCGGTGACCAGCAGCCCTGTCGAAATATCAAAGGTTTGGCGCATCCACGCATCCAGCGCGTTGTCAAATCCAGCAAAGGGCACGATCAGTCCAACGGCGATCACCCCGCCCGGCACCGCATAACCCAACCGTGCTATGTAAGCTGCCGAAGCCGCCCCGCGCCCCGGGCGCAGACGTTGGAAGAACCCCACCGAAATTGCCGCGCAAACCGTGATCACCGCTGCAGTACCGGCCAGCGTCAGTGAGTTTTGTATGAAACCGATATAGCGGCGTGAAAGCAGGTTCTGTTCGGATTCCAGACCCATCTGCACAAGGATCACTACGGGCAGGAGGAACCCGAACAAGACCGGAATCGCGCAGAGCAAAAACGCCGCGAGCGATTGCCAACCCTTCAACTTTGCCGCTGGCAACACTGCATGACGTTTGCCCGCCTGATAATATTTGGCCTTACCCCGTTGCGTACGCTCAGCCACGGCCATGACCAGAGCAAAACCCAAAAGACACAGGGCAAGCTGGGCCGCAGCGGCGCGGTCGGCCATGGAAAACCAGCTGGTATAGATGCCGGTGGCAAAGGTCTGCACACCGAAATAGGCGACGGTGCCGAAATCGGCGATGGTCTCCATCACCGCCAGCAACACACCTCCGGCAATCGCCGGGCGTGCCATCGGCAGCGAGACACGCCAGAAGGCATGCCACGGGCCATTGCCCAGCGCTCGAGCCGCCAGAAAGGCCGTGGCGCTTTGCTGCAGGAAGGCCGCGCGCGCCAGCAGATAGACATAAGGGTAGAGCACGAGGATCAGCATCACTGCTGCACCCTCGGTCGAGCGGATTTCGGGGAACCAATAGTCGCGCGGGCCCCAACCGGTGACCTCGCGTAGTGTGGTTTGCACAATTCCGGGATGGTCCAGAATGAAGGTGTAGGCATAGGCCAGCACATAGGCCGGAAAAGCCAGCGGCAGGACCAGGGCGATCTCCAACACGCGCACGCCGGGGAAGCGTGTCATCGTAACCAGCCAGGCAGCGCCGACGCCAATCGAGAACGTGCCCGCCGCGACCAGCACCACGAGGATCGCTGTGGTCAGGGCGTAGCCAGGCAAAACAGTCTCTAACAAATGAGAAATCGTGTCAGTGCCACCGGTCACCGCCGCCAGAACAACGGCCACCATCGGCAACAGGCAGGCTGCGGCCACTGCGTATGCAATACCGCCTACCAATCGCGTGCCCAAGGCTCCGCGATTGTGCGTTCCGTGTTCTGAATATTCGACTTCGGCCATGGCGTCTGACTGAGAATCCCGCAGGGTCTGCCTTTAATCGACCAAAACGCTAAGAAACACCAGTGGGCGGGCCAACAAATCTGCGGCAGATCGCTATTCGTAGACGCGCTGATCCTCGATCACCAACCCGTCCTTGGGCAAAGAGCCGGGGGCCACGACCTCGATCGCGCCTTTCAGTTTAAGCACCTCGACCACCGATTTGGCATAGGCCCCATCATTCTCGCAGGGGCTTTCGATCTGGACGGTCATGGTATCCATCTCGCCTTGGCGGGCGGCGATAACGCGGGCCTTGACGATCTCATCATGCTTGTCGACCAGCGCCGCAACCTGCTCGGGGCGGACAAACATGCCCTTGATCTTGGTGGTCTGATCGGCCCGACCCATCCAGCCCTTGATCCGCAAGTTTGTGCGTCCGCAAGGGGATTCTCCGGGCATGATCGCCGATAGATCGCCCGTGGCAAAGCGGATCAACGGGTAGTCGGGGTTGAGCGTCGTCACCACCACCTCACCAACCTCTCCGGGTGCGACCGGCGTACCGGTGCCGGGGGTGACGATCTCAACAATCACATGTTCGTCGATGATCATGCCTTCCATGGCGGGGCTTTCATAGGCGATGTTGCCCAGATCAGCTGTCGCATAGCATTGCAGACAGGCAATGCCCCGATCCGCATATTCCTGACGCAGAGATGGGAACAGCGCACCGCCACCCACAGCAGCTTTCGAGAATTGCAAAGCAACCCCCATCTCATCAGCCTTGTCGAGGATGATCTTCAAATAGTCCGGCGTGCCCGCGTAAGCGGTGCAACCGATGTCGCGCGCTGCAGTCACCTGCAGCTCTGTCTGTCCGGTTCCTGCGGGCAGCACGGCAGCTCCAACGGCTTGTGCGCCGCTTTCAAAGATCATCCCGGCAGGTGTCAGGTGATAACCAAAGCAGTTCTGAACGATATCGCCCGGGCCAACCCCGGCGGCATTCAGGAACCGGCCCATCCGCCACCAGTCATGATCGGTGCTGCCCGGTTCATAAATCGGGCCCGGCGACTGAAACACATGCTGGAAATGACGCGCGGGTTTGACAGTAAAGCCACCAAACGGGGGGCGGGAGCCCTGCGCCTGTATTAAATCCGACTTGCGCAGCACCGGCAAACTGGCCAGTGCCTCGGCGCTGGTCACGGCGTTCGCGTCGATCCCGGCAAGGATATCCGCATAGCCGGGGGCCGATTTTGCGCGCGCGATCTGTTCAGGCAAAGCGCGCGCGTGATCGGCGTTGCGTTCATCGGCGGATCGGGTTTCAAGCTTGTCGAAATAGGTCATCGAAATATCCTCCACCCGCTTACAGCCATCTCTTGCGGCGGCGGTATGAGCGCACATCGCGAAAGCTTTTGCGGCCTTCATCCGACATGCCGAGGTAGAATTCCTTCACATCCGGGTTTTCGCGCAGTTCCGCTGCGGGGCCGTCCATCACCACGCGACCGGATTCCAGAATATAGCCGTAATGCGCAAATCTTAGAGCCACATTTGTGTTCTGCTCGGCCAGCAGGAAGGACACGCCTTCTTTCTCGTTCAGGTCCTTCACGATGCCGAAAATTTCTTCAACCAGCTGTGGGGCCAGACCCATCGAAGGTTCATCCAGCAGGATGGTCTCGGGGCGCGACATCAGCGCCCGGCCCATCGCCACCATCTGCTGCTCTCCACCCGAAGTATAACCGGCCTGGCTGCGGCGGCGTTCCTTGAGGCGCGGGAAGTAATTGTAAACCAATTCCAGATCCTGCTGGATCGCAGCCGAGCCATCCTTGCGGGTATAAGCGCCGGTCAGCAGATTTTCCTCGACCGTGAGGTGTTCAAAACAATGGCGGCCCTCCATCACCTGAATGACGCCCTTTTCCACCAGATCGGCGGGATCACTTTCGTGAACGCTCTCGCCGCGGTACTTGATCGAGCCTTTGGTGACCTCTCCACGTTCTGAATGCAGCAGGTTCGATACCGCCTTCAGCGTCGTGGTTTTGCCCGCGCCATTGCCGCCCAGCAAGGCCGTGATGCCGCCTTTGGGCACAGTCAGGCTGACGCCTTTCAGCACGAGGATCACATGGTTGTAGATCACCTCGATATTGTTGACCTCAAGCAGGGTTTCCGCCTGCACGTCGGTGGTTTGTGCCGCATCCAGCATCAGCGCGTGTCCTCATGCCTGCCCCTCAGGGGCGGTTCGTGAGGAGCGGCAGGCAACCCGCCGCTCCGATTGTCTATGCGCCCCAGATCGTTCGGGGCGCAGCGTTGTTTATTCGCAGCGTGCCGAAATGTTGTTTTCAGTCGCGTAAGCGCCCGAGTCTTCTTCGATCAGCGCGTTGATGACCTCGACATCGGTTGGCTTGAAGTCCTGAACCGGGTTCCAGGTGCCGGCTGCTGCATCCCACTGGACGACGCCGACCAGTCCGGGGCCACCGTGGTTTTCACAGGAAACCGAGAACTCGGGTCCGAAACCGGCCATGCCCAGACCTTCCATCTTGGCATTGGTGATCTCCAGCGCTTCCATGCCATCGCGCATCATCGATGCGTCGATGTCTGCAGTGCCGTGCATGTCCTGTGCGGTCTTTACCGCTTCGGCCGCCAGCATCGCAGCATAGAGACCGCGGTTGTACTGAACCGTGCCTAGCTGATCACCCGAGCCTGCAGCTTTGCCCGCGTCCACAACATATTTCTGCAGATCGTCATAGACCGGATAGTCTTTGCCGAGACCGGTGAAGGTCAGCGCCTTATAGCCGGTGGCTTTGTCGCCTGCAGGCTCAACGTCGAATTCCGCGCCAGACCACCAGACACCGATGAAGTTCTCCATCGGGAAGCGGATGTTGGCAGCTTCCTGAACCGCAACCTGGTTCATGACGCCCCAGCCCCACATGATCACATAGTCGGGCTTTTCACGGCGGATCTGCAGCCACTGCGACTTCTGCTCCTGACCGGGATGGTCAACGGGCAGCAAAGTCAGCTCATAGCCATGCTTTTCGGCCAGTGTTTCCAGCGTGCGGATCGGCTCTTTGCCGTAGGCCGAGTTGTGATAGACCAGCGCGATTTTCTTGCCGCTCAGGTCACCACCGTTTTCATCAAGCAGATAGTTGATCGAACCCGATGCACCGTTCCAATAGTTGGCCGGATAGTTGAACACATGGCTGAACACTTTGCCGTTCGCGGCAGAGGTCCGACCATAACCCATCGTGTGCAGCGGGATGCCATCTGCTGTCACTTTGGGGATCAGCTGATAGGTGATACCGGTCGACAGCGGCTGATAGACCAGAGCACCTTCGCCCTTGGTCGATTCATAGCATTCCACACCTTTTTCAGTGTTATAGCCGGTTTCACATTCGATCACCTTGGCCGGAACACCTCCGATGCCGCCATCGCGTTCGTTCAGCAGGGTGAAATAGTCGGCGTAACCGTCTGCAAACGGGATACCGCCTGCCGCGTAAGGGCCAGTCCGGTAGCTGAGCGACGGGAACACAAGGTCGGCCATGACCGGGCCTGCGGCCATCACGGCGCCCAGCGCCAGGGTTGCCAGTTTCTTGTTCATCGGGTGTCTCCTCCCTTGATTGATCCGATGTTGGGTTTCGGGTTTCACACCCGTCTTTTCGTTGGGCAGACCCCTTAGTGCGGGAACGGCCAGAGTCTGAGTTTTTCTTTCGCCACACGCCACAGCTGCGCCAGCCCGTGCGGTTCGAGGATCAGGAACATGATGATCAGCGCGCCCACGATCACGAGGTTGAGATGCGCGACGATATCCGTGGGCCAGCCCAGCAGATCGACGCCGAGCAGCTTCAGTACAACCGGCAGCAGAACCAGAAAGGCTGCCCCGGCGAAGGACCCGAAAATCGAGCCTAGCCCGCCAATAATGACCATGAACAGCACCAGGAATGACTTCTGGATACCGAACACCTCGCCCACTTCGACCGCGCCCAGATAGACCGCAAAGAACAGTGCACCCGAGATACCGACAAAGAACGAACTGACGGCAAAGGCGGTCAGCTTGGCCTTGAGCGGGTTCACCCCGATGATCTCGGCCGCGATGTCCATGTCGCGGATCGCCATCCAGGTCCGGCCCGTGGTACCGCGCGTCAGATTGCGGGCAATGATGGCGCAGACCGTCAGGAAGATCAGGCAGAACAGATAGGTGGCCCAGGCCGGCGCGTTCGGGCCAGTGATGATAATGCCGAACACATCCCGCTCGGGCGCGTTGATCTGACCCGAGGCCGAGTAGTTGTAGAACCACGGCACCCGGTTGAAGAGCCACACAAGGAAGAACTGCGCCGCCAGTGTGGCCACCGCCAGATAGAACCCTTTGATCCGCAGTGACGGCAGGCCGAACAACACGCCAACCAGCGCCGTGACACCTCCGGCAAGGATCACATGGATGAACATGCTGACATCCGGAAAGGCCGTCATCAGCTTGTAGCAGGCATAGGCCCCCACAGCCATGAACCCACCGGTCCCCAGCGAGACCTGCCCGCAATAACCAACCAGAATGTTCAGTCCGATCGCCGCAATGGCGTAGATCAGGAAGGGCAGAAGCAAAGCATTCGCCCAGTAGTCATTGATGATGAACGGAATGATCCCGAACGCCACCGCCAGCACGACATAATACCGATACCGGTCAAACTTGATCGGGAAAGTCTGGCTGTCGGCGATGTAAGAGGTTTTGAAATCCCCGGCCTCACGATAAAACATATCTTACTTTCCCCATTCTTCCTGCGCCCGATTACGGGCAGCGGAGTCCAATTGGTTGGTGCCTTTGGCATATCCGGTTGCCTCAGAGGCGCGCACCAGTTTCATGTAAGCCAGAACACCCATGACCAGCCCGGCAAAGGCCAGAATCGCGGCAATCACCAGTTGACCTTCGCTCAGGTCATCGGAGGTCAGAGCGATATATCCGAAGGCCCAGAACCCTGCCCATGCGATCACGTTGATGATGGCGATCAGCTTGGTCATCGCTACACCCTCTCGATGATCTTTTCGCCGAACAGACCCTGCGGCCGGAACACCAGAAAGATCAGCGCCAGAACATAGGCAAACCAGTTCTCGGTCGCGCCACCCAGCGCGGGGCCGAGTGCGAACTCGAACAGCTTCTCGCCCACGCCGATGATCAGCCCACCGACGATGGCGCCGGGGATCGAAGTGAACCCGCCCAGCATCAGTACCGGCAGCGCCTTGAGCGCGATCAGAGACAGCGAGAACTGCACACCTGATTTGGTGCCCCACATGATGCCTGCGACCAGCGCCACAAACCCGGCCACCGACCAGACCATGACCCAGATGAAGTTCAGCGAGATTCCCACCGACAGCGCCGCCTGATGGTCATCCGCCACCGCGCGCATCGCCCGGCCCTGCTTGGTGTACTGGCTGAATGCGACCAGAGCCGCCACTAGAAGTGCAGCGATGATCGTCGCCACGATGTCCAGATTGTCGATAAAGAAGCCGTAATCAAAGATGTTGAAGGTCGTCTCATCGATCCACAGGTTGATGCCTTGCGGCAAGCCTACATCCAGCGTCTTGATCTCGGATCCCCACATCAGGTCAGCCACACCCTCTAGGAAATAGGCCAGACCGATGGTTGCCATGAACAGGATGATCGGTTCCTGCCCGACCAGATGGCGCATCACGAACCGCTGCACCGCCCAGGCCAGCAACACCATTACGGCCATGGTCAAAAGGATCGCCAGCAGCGCAGGCACGTTCCAACCGAAATTATAGACATGCGTGCCGAAGGTCGCATTGATCAGATGCGCAAAGGGCACCTGACCATTCATGATCCCAACCAGCGTCATCGCTGCGAACAGGGCCATAACCCCTTGGGCGTAATTGAAAATGCCGGATGCCTTGTAGATAAGCACAAACCCCAGCGCGACCAGAGCGTAGAGGACCCCGGCCATCAGACCGTTGAGGATGACCTCCATCGCAAATACGAGTTGTTCAGGCATCAGAGGGTCCTCCGATCAAATGTTGTCGGGTACAGGGCAGGAGAAAATTCGGCGAATTTTCTTGGCGCGGCTCGAAGGTCAGTCATGGCTGACCCCCAGATAGGCGTCGATGACCTCTTGGTTGTTGCGCACCTCGTCCGGCGTGCCATCACCAATTTTCTTGCCATAATCCATCACGACCACTCGGTCGCTCAGGTCCATTACAACGCCCATGTCATGTTCGATCAGGGCAATCGTTGTGCCAAACTCATCATTCACGTCGAGGATAAAGCGGCTCATGTCCTCTTTCTCTTCAACGTTCATCCCGGCCATCGGTTCGTCCAGCAACAGTAGCTTGGGCTCTGCCGCCAGCGCACGTGCCAGTTCGACGCGCTTTTTCAAACCATAGGGCAAGCGCGACACAGGTGTCTTGCGGATGTGCTGAATTTCAAGGAAGTCGATGATCTTCTCGACGGCCTCGCGGTTTTCAGTCTCTTCCGCTTCGGCCTTACCCTTCCACCAAGCTTGCTGAAAAATGTTGGTCTTCATGTAACCCAAGCGCCCGGTCATGACGTTGTCCAGAACGCTCATTCCTTCGAACAGAGCGATGTTTTGAAACGTCCGCGCAATCCCTTGCTGCGCCACCTCAAAGGGCCGCATCGGCGGGCGCTTAGACCCGTGGAACCAGACCTCACCTTCCTGCGGGACATAAAACCCCGAGATCACGTTCAGCATCGAGGACTTGCCCGCCCCGTTCGGCCCAATGATCGCGCGGATTTCGCCTTCGCGAATATCGAACGAGATATCCTTGATCGCCACCACACCGCCAAAACGCAGGGTGATGTTCTTCATCTCCATCACCACGCCGCCGATCTTGCGGCCGTCTTCGGTGACATATCCTTCGGAATTATCCAGCATCAGCCTCTCCCAGACTTACGCAAAAACGGGACGGCGGGCGGGGCGATGACCGCAGGTCGAGCGGCGCGCGCCAGGCCCATCATTCCGCCGCCACCTTATGCTGTGCGACCGGCACCACCGGTGCGTCGACAATCTCCAGCGTCGCAGAAATCGAACCCTTGCGACCATCCTCATAGGTCACTTCGGTGGTAGTCGACACACTCTCGGACCCGTCATAAAGCGCTGCGATGATGTCGTGGAACTTCTCCTCGACAAAGCCACGGCGCACCTTGCGGGTCCGGGTCATCTCACCATCATCCGCATCCAGTTCCTTGTGCAGAACCACAAAGCGATGCACCTGACAGCCCGACAGCATCTCATCCGCCGCGACCGACTTGTTCACTTCTTCGACGTGGCTTCGAATCGTCTCTAACACACGGGGATGTCCCGCCAGTTCCTGATAAGAGGCATAGGCCACGTTGTTACGCTCCGCCCAGTTTCCTACCGCCGTCAGGTCAATATTGATGAAAGCCACGCAACGGTCCTTGCCATTGCCGAACAGCACGACCTCAAGAATATCGGGATAGAACTTCAGTTTGTTCTCGACATATTTCGGCGCGAACATCGACCCGTCGGCCATTTTGCCCACGTCCTTTGCGCGGTCGATGATCCGCAAATGGCCCGAGGTTTCCTCGATGAATCCGGCATCCCCGGTGGCCACCCAGCCTTCGGCATCTTTGGTCGAAGCCGTGGAATCCGGGTTGTTGTAATACTCCACAAACACACCCGGCGAGCGATAGTGAATCTCGCCGCTGTCATCGATTTTCAGCTCAACCGCAGGGGCCGGTACGCCAACCGTATCCGCGCGCACCTCGCCATCGGGTTGCTGTGTGATGAACACGGTCGCTTCGGTCTGGCCATAAAGCTGCTTCAGGTTGATCCCCAAAGAACGATAGAAATCAAAGATTTCCGGCCCAATCGCCTCGCCCGCCGTATAACCCACACGGAAACGGCCATAGCCCAACGTATCCTTGAGCGGCCCATAAACCAGCATATTGCCCAGCGCGTATTTCATCTTGTCGCCAAACCCGACGGGCTTCCCGTCCAGCAACTGGCCACCAACCTTCTTGGCGTGCGCCATGAAGTGGTGGAACATGCGCTGCTTCAGCTTGCCTGCATCCTCCATCCGGATCATCACATTGGTCAGCTGGGTTTCGAACACGCGCGGCGGAGCGAAGAAATAGGTCGGCCCGATCTCGCGCAGGTCAGTCATCATCGTGTCGGCGCTTTCTGGGCAGTTCACGCAGAAGCCGCACCAATAGGCCTGACCGATGGAGAAGATGAAGTCGCCCACCCAAGCCATCGGCAGATAGGACAGGATGTCCTCATTCCGGGTCAGGTGGTCGAATTCAGCAGAATTCTTGGCGCTTTCAATGACATTCCGGTTCGACAGCACAACACCCTTGGGCTTGCCCGTTGTTCCGCTGGTATAGAGCATCACGCAGGTATCGTCATAGGTGATCGCTGCGATGCGCTTGTCCAGCTCGGCATCAAACCGCGCGTGACCGGCGTTGCCCTCGGCCATGATGTCCTCGAGCGCGTTCATCTGGGAGTGGTCATACTTCCGCATCCCGCGCTTGTCGGTATAGAGTATGTGTTTGACCTGATGGAGGTTTTCCTGAATCTCGATGACCTTGTCGACCTGCTCCTGATCACCGCAGACGACATATTTCGCGCCACAATGTTCCAGCACATAGGCCATCTCTTCGGCGACCGAGTCCTGATACAGAGGCACCGGAACCGCACCCACCATCTGCGCCGCGACCATCGACCAGTAATGTGCAGGACGGTTGCGGCCTATGACGGCGATATGGTCGCCAGGTTCAACACCGATTTCCAGAAACCCCAACGCAATAGCGCGGATTTCTTTCGCGGCCTCTGCCCAGCTCCAGCATTGCCAGATGCCGAATTCTTTTTCACGGTAGGCCGGGGCATCCCCGAACTGCATGACATTGCGGTGTAACAGCGCCGGAAGAGATTGCATCCCTTCAGCGCCCGACTGCGTCTGAGCCAATCTTTTTCTCCTCCCCACCCGACCCCTCCTCCGGGACGGAAATGGCGGCTCCGGGTCAGGCCCGAACGCCAATGCCCCGATTAGGGACAGGCGGAGGATCAGCGTCAAGTTTTGCCTGATGTTTTCTCAATTCTTACGAATTGTAACAGCGTCAGAGGGGTGATCTTCCGAGTTGTACAAGATGTACAAAATGAAAAACCGGGACAAGTCACGCTGCAACCGACGACAATAGATACAGTTGGACGAAACAGACGGCATACCCAAAGAAAGACTCCAATGCGAGTTGAGTTGGTTTGCAAGCCACAGTGTTTCGCCCCTGGCAATTGCGAATGAAGAAGCAATTGCAGTCGTGCCGGAGCTCTGACAAAACTCTCGCAGTGTCGTTCAACTGCCGCATGAAAGAATACCCTTAATGACCGAAAACTCACTTGGGCTGGTCCCGCCTGAAGATCGACACGCATTCTGGAACAGCTTTTATACCCGCTCAGCAGAGTCGTGGGAGCTGTCGCTGCCGTCACAGTTTGCCGCGTTTGTGGCCAATGAAATTGATCGGAAAGCACACGTCATTGATATCGGGTGCGGAAATGCACGTGATAGTTTTTTCTTTTCACGTCATGGATTTAAAGTAACCGGATTGGATGCATCAGAGGCCGCCGTCGAGTCAGCGCAGAAACACGCAGGATTGCAGGGCGGAGATGGCCTCGAGTTTGTCAGAACCAATCTTAAGGATGGACGGGTTCGACAGGTGCTGTCTGATCGGCGCGCCGAAACCGTGTGCGTTTACGCGCGTTTCTTTTTGCACGCGATTACAGACGACGAGGAAGATGCGCTGATTGATGCGCTCCATAACGGATGTGAACCCGGAGATATTGTTGCATTCGAATACCGGACATTGGCAGATCGAAACACCGAAAAAGTCGCCGCTCCGCATTTCCGGCGCTACCTGAGCGCGGCTGAACTGGATGAAAAAATGGAACGGTGCCAGTTCATGAAATGCTACGGAATCGAAGGTATCGGTTTTGCCAAATACAAGTCAGAAGACGCAATCGTGGCCCGAGCAATCTATGAAAAACAGCCATGAATGAAGCAAAGGTCCTGAGGCGCGTCGCAGCACTGCGCACCAAAGTGTTTGAGCATGCTTCAACCCGAACCGCACTGCCGCGACCACGCAGAACGCGTCTGGCGTTGGAATCGCTGGCAGATCATGTTCGGAGGTTGGGAAATCCGACACTGCATGACGATTGGGAGGAAACCTATATTCTGTTTTCCTGCCATACGCGGATCAGGCCTGCACGAATACATGGTCGGCTAAAGCAGATGGAAATACGTTATGCAAAAAAGGGTCAGGAGGCCCGATTCACGGCCTTTTTTGCACTTATCAGACAAACTCTGCATCCAGATTTCATCACACCGCATGGCTACAACAGAACATTCGGTGAAATGGCGGATAATGACATATTCTCGAAACTCGACGCTGAGCTGGCACCCGTAGTTCAGCTGGGAAAACCGATAATACTCTATGCCGGGGCATTGTTGGGGCATATCCGGGAAGGCCGGCTGATCGCGCATGACGATGATGTCGATTTTGCCGTGCATCTAGGCGAGTGCACGCTTGAAGGCGTTTCTGAAAAATGGTCGCAATACCAAAAGGTCTTGTTGGATAGCGGCTGTCTGGACATCTCTTCTTCAGCTGGGAACTCGATCATATTCAAGGTGAAGAACAGCTTGGGTATCGATATCGACCTGTTTCCGGCATGGACAGAAAACGGACGCTTCAGCGTCTATCCCTACGCGCTCAACGACCTGCCGGAGAGTGCGATATTCCCGCTAAAGCCATTGAATGAAGGGGTTATCATGCTGCCCCAAGACGCACCCGCCTTACTGGCACAAAGCTATGGTGAAAACTGGCGCGTGCCCGATCCTCTTTTTCATTTCGACTGGCCTGCCGCACGCCGTAGATTTGCGCCCCTGTTGCAGCGGGATGTCGACCCCGGGTGACGAGACCACTTGTCAGCGTCGTCCTACGATTGCCTTTCGCATGGAACCATAACGGCCAAGACGCAAGCGGCGCTGGCTTCGCAATTTGATACGCAGACGCCGTGCTTAATCCTGATCTGGCAGGAAGGTGAGGCCTTACAACCAATCCCGCAAAATCGGAATCAGCGGCACGTCCGCCGCTGGCATTGGATAGTTCCGCAGATCATTTGCACGCACCCATTTCAGCGCCTGACCTTCTTTAGACTGCGGGATGCCCTCCCATTTGCGACAGGCGAACAGCGGCATCAGCAGGTGGAAATCGTCATAGCTGTGGCTGGCGAAGGTCAGGGGGGCGAGGCAGGAGGCCCAGGTGTCGATGCCCAGTTCCTCGTGCAATTCGCGGATCAGGGCGGCCTCGGGGGTTTCGCCGGGTTCGATCTTACCGCCGGGGAACTCCCAGAGACCGGCCATGGATTTACCCTCGGGGCGTTGGGCCAGCAGAACGCGGCCCTCGATGTCGATCAGGGCGACCGCGGACACCAATACTGTCTTCACGAGCGATAATCCGCGTTGATCTCGATATATCCGTGGGTCAGGTCGCAGGTCCAGACTGTGGATTTGCCCTCGCCAAGTCCCAGATCGACGGCGATCACAAGGTCCTGGCCCTTCATATAAGCGGCGGCGGCGTCTTCGCTGTAGTCGGGGCTAACCCAACCTTTTTCGGCGACGAGGATATCTCCGAAGGAAATGCTCAGATGGTCGCGATCGGCGGCGGCGCCGGATTTGCCGATGGCCATGACGATGCGGCCCCAGTTGGGGTCTTCGCCCGCGACGGCGGTTTTGACGAGCGGCGAGTTGGCGATGGCCAGTCCGTGGGTTTTGGCGTCAGCATCCGTTTCCGCTCCGGTCACACGAATTTCTACGAATTTCGTGGCCCCTTCACCGTCGCGCACCACCTGCTGCGCTAGGTCCAGCATCACCGTTTCCAGAGCGTCCGCAAAGGCGGTATTACCGGTTGTATCGACGCCCGACGCTCCGGTCGCGCATAGAAGCAGGCTGTCTGAGGTCGAGGTATCGCTGTCGACAGTGATGCAGTTGAAGGTGCGGTCGGTCTGCGCACCCAGCATCACTTGCAGGGCGGATTGGTCGACCTGAGCATCTGTGAAGATATAGACCAGCATCGTCGCCATATCGGGCGCGATCATGCCGGAGCCCTTCGCAATCCCCGCAATAGAGACTGTTTTGCCGTCAATCTCGACCTGAGCGGAGGCCCCTTTGGGGAAGGTATCGGTGGTCATGATCGCCTGTGCCGCGTCCTTGATCGCGTGGCGGCTGAGGCCTGCTTTCAGCGTCTCAAGCTGTGCGACGATGCGGTCATGGGGCAACGGTTCGCCGATCACTCCGGTGGAGGAGGTAAAGACCCGCTCTACCGCGACACCCGTGGCTTTGGCGACCGCTTCGGTCACCTCGGCTACCGAGGTCTGGCCGTAGTGGCCGGTAAAGGCGTTGGCATTGCCTGAGTTCACCAGGATCGCCGCTGGCCCGTCAGATGGCCCGCCGATCTTGTCCTGACAATCCAGAACCGGTGCTGCGCGGGTAGCGGAGCGGGTGAAAACCCCGGCCACCGAGGTGCCCGGATCGAGCACCGCCAGCATCACATCAGTACGGCCCTGATAGCGCACGCCTGCCTCGACCGTGGCAAAACGCACGCCGTCGATGGCGGGCAGTTCGGGAAAGCCCGCCGGAGCCAGCGGAGAGACCTTGGTAATCGTCGCCACGGGAAGCTTACTCCTGAACCAGTTCGAGCTGACGCACGATCTCGGGACCGGCACCGTTGAGCGCGGGGCGTTCGATCTGAGCGCTCTGGGTCAGCTCGTCGATCTTGGCCTGAATGGCCTCCTGCCGGATGGTCTGGGCCAGATCGCCGCGCACTTCGTCAAGCGCGGGGGCCTCCGATTTGCGCTTGTCGTTCAATGCCACCACGTGCCAGCCGAACTGCGTCTGTACCGGGTCCGAGACCTGACCTTTTTCCAACGCAACAACCGCGTTTTCGAATTCAGGCACCATCTGGCCTTTGCCGAACCATCCCAGCGAACCGCCATTGGGGCCCGAGGGACCCGTGGATTTCTCTTTCGCCAGTTCGGCGAAATCGGCTCCGTCATCGAGTTGCGTCTTGATCTCGTTCGCCTCTTCCTCAGTCTCGACAAGAATGTGGCTGGCGTTGAACTCATCTTCGCCTACAAACTCGGCGAATTGCGCGTCATAGGCAGACTGGATCGCTTCGTCCGTCACTTCGGCGGCGGTGATCGCCTCGACCGTCTGCACCGCGCGCAGCGAACGGGTTTCATTTTCCAGCCGCAAGGCGTTTAGGGTGTTCAGCTCGCCCTGCTCTTGGCTCAGCAGGTGCTGCTGGATCAGTTGTTCAAGGATGAAGTCATATAGAACGTCGTCTTCCAGCTGCTGATACTGCGCGGGCAGAGCCGATGCAGTAGCGATGACGTGACCCAATGTGATTTCGTCGTCATTCACGCGTGCCACAACAGTCGACGCATCCGGTGCGGTCTGGGCGGCCAGCGGCAGAGCCATCACGGCAGCAAGCGCCAGCGATGGCAGAAAAGTGAGGCCTTTGGGCATGGAATCATCCTATTTCTTTGCCGCGACAGGGCGCAGCGTTGACACTTCAGAACCTGCCGCTTACATCGCTTTGAAGCCTTGGACAGGGCCGCCTTTCACCCCCCGTATCTATGGGTTGCGCGCAAGGTGGGCAAGCCTGTCGCAACCACGATAAGAACAGATCCGCTGGAGTGAACATGCTGGGACTCGGAACGCTCGCCAAAAAGGTGTTCGGAACACCGAACGACCGCAAGATCAAGGCGACCCGCCCCCTGATCGAAAAGATCAACGCGCTGGAACCCGAGTTTGAGAAACTGTCCGATGAAGGCCTGATCGAAAAGACCGCCGAGCTGCGCCAACGCGCGCTGGATGGAGAGAATCTGGACGCCCTTTTGCCCGAGGCTTTTGCCAACGTGCGCGAAGGGGCCAAGCGGGCATTGGGTCTGCGGGCGTTTGACGTGCAGCTGATGGGCGGTGCCTTCCTGCATCAGGGCAATATCTCGGAGATGAAAACAGGTGAGGGCAAGACACTGGTCGCCACCTTCCCCGCTTATCTGAATGCGCTGACCGGCAAGGGCGTGCATGTGGTCACGGTGAACGAATACCTGGCCAAGCGTGACTCGGAATGGATGGGCAAGGTGTTCGCCGCCGTGGGCATGACCACCGGCGTGATCTGGTCGGGCCAGCCCGATGCCGAGAAGATGGCCGCGTATAAATGCGACATCACCTATGCCACCAATAACGAGCTGGGCTTCGACTATCTGCGCGACAACATGAAGGCGGATCTGGAGCAGGTCTATCAGAAGCACCACAATTTCGCGATTGTCGACGAGGTGGATTCGATCCTGATTGATGAGGCACGTACGCCACTGATCATCTCGGGCCCGTCGCAGGACCGCTCGGATCTGTACACCGCCATAGATGCGCTGATCCCGTCGCTGAGCGACGATCATTTCACGCTGGACGAGAAGTCCCGCAACGTGACCTTCACCGATGAGGGCAACGAGTTTCTTGAGCAGCAGCTGATCGCTGCGAGTCTGATCCCCGAGGGGCATTCGCTGTACGATCCGGAAAGCACGACCGTGGTGCACCACGTCAATCAGGGCCTGCGCGCCCATAAGCTGTTCCAGCGCGACAAGGATTACATTGTTCGTGATGGCAACGTGGTGCTGATCGATGAATTCACCGGCCGCATGATGCCGGGCCGCCGCCTGTCCGAAGGTCTGCACCAGGCCATCGAGGCCAAGGAAGGCGTGCAAATCCAGCCCGAGAACGTGACGCTGGCCAGCGTGACCTTCCAGAACTATTTCCGCCTGTATGACAAGCTGGGCGGCATGACCGGTACGGCCCTGACCGAAGCCGAGGAATTTGCCGAAATCTATGGTCTGGGTGTGGTCGAAGTGCCGACCAACAAACCCATTGCGCGTCTTGACGAAGACGATCAGGTCTATCGCACCGCCGGTGAGAAATACGGCGCGATGATTGAGGAAACCAAGAAGGCTCAGGAAACGGGCCAGCCGGTCTTGCTGGGTACAACGTCTATCGAAAAATCCGAAGTGCTGAGCCAGATGCTGCAGAAGGAAGGCATCGAGCACAACGTTCTGAACGCCCGCCAGCACGAGCAGGAAGCGCAGATCGTGGCCGATGCGGGCAGATTGGGCGCAGTGACCATCGCCACCAACATGGCCGGTCGCGGCACTGACATTCAGCTCGGTGGCAATGTCGAGATGAAGGTGCTGCAGGCGCTGGCCGAGAACCCCGAGGCCGACCCGGCCCAGCTGCGCGCAGCCGAAGAGGCCCGCCACGCGGAAGAAAAGGAAAAGGTTCTGACTGCCGGTGGTCTCTATGTGATGGCGTCCGAGCGTCACGAAAGCCGCCGCATCGACAACCAGCTGCGGGGTCGTTCGGGCCGTCAGGGTGACCCAGGCCGCACCGTGTTCTACCTGAGCCTCGAAGACGACCTGATGCGCATCTTCGGCTCGGAACGGTTGGACAAGGTTCTGACCACGCTGGGCATGAAAGAAGGCGAGGCGATCATTCACCCCTGGGTGAACAAATCGCTGGAACGGGCGCAGTCCAAGGTCGAAGGCCGTAACTTCGACATGCGCAAAAACGTTCTGAAATTCGACGACGTGATGAACGACCAGCGGAAGGTGGTGTTCAGCCAGCGCCGCGAGATCATGTCCTCGGATGACCTGTCGGAAATCGTCTCGGACATGCGCGAACAGGTGATCGACGATCTGATCGACGAATACATGCCACCGAAATCCTACGCCGATCAATGGGACACGGACGGGCTGCATGAGGCGATCAAGGACAAGCTGACCATCGACGCGCCGGTTCAGGACTGGGCCGCCGAGGAAGGCGTGGATGATGAACAGGTGCGCGAGCGTCTGATCAACGCCGCCGATGAGATGATGGCGCAGAAGGCGGCTGCCTTTGGCCCCGAGAACATGCGCAACATCGAAAAGCAGGTTTTGCTGCAGACCATCGACGGAAAATGGCGCGAGCATCTGCTGACGCTGGAGCATCTGCGCTCGGTCGTTGGCTTCCGGGGTTACGCCCAGCGCGATCCGCTGAACGAATACAAAAACGAAAGCTTCCAGCTGTTCGAAGGTATGCTCGACAGCCTGCGTGAGACGGTGACACAGCAATTGTCGCGCGTCCGCCCACTGACCGAAGAAGAGCAGAAAGAGATGCTGGCGCAGATGCAGGCACAGCAAGCGCAGGCACAACAGGCAGTGGATCAGGCGGCAGATCAGGCCGAAGCGGTTGCCGAAGCCGAAGCTTCGGGCGATGCACGACCGGGGTTTGTCGAAGATGATCCTTCAACCTGGGGTAACCCGTCGCGCAATGACAGATGCCCCTGTGGATCAGGCAAGAAATTCAAGCATTGTCATGGTAGACTGACCTAAGGTCACCTTCTATCCGACACAATGAGTCCGCCTCGCGGCCACATATTGGCCGTGATTGAGGGTCAAATTGCGACTCGCTCCTTCAACTGGGGAGGGTGTCTTGTTTGTAATAAAGAACTACGTGACCACGGGCGGAACCGTTGCCTGCGCCCTGGCTATCGGATACTTGATGCAGAGCGGATCCGCTCAGCACCCCGCGCCTGATGCGGGCTCGGAACGTGTTGCTTCGATCGCGCAGCAATCGGTGGGCCTGTCAGGGCTCGAAGCTGTTGTGCTGACCTCATCGACCCCGACCGCCGCACGTGAAAATGTATCACCCGACGCCCCTCTGACATCGCGTGTTCAGCCACGCTTCCCCTCGAACTGTGACCTGAGCGCGCGTGCAATGGCCGTACCCGGCGCGAATGTCCGGCTTCGGGTCAAAGCGCCTTGTCACATGGATCAACCGATCGAGATTCATCACAGCGGGCTGGTGTTTTCGACCCGCACGGATGCGCTTGGCCGGCTGGACCTGACGGTACCGGCGATGGCGGAATACGCCATTTTCCTGATTTCCTTCTCTGATCAGAAAGGCACCGTGGCCACGACCCATGTGCCCGAGATCAAGACCTATAACCGCGTTGCGCTGCAATGGGAGGGCGAGACCGACCTTCAACTGCATGCGCTCGAATTCGGTGCCAGCTATGGCGAAAACGGCCATGTCTGGTCCGGTTCCGAGGCCGGTGGCGCGGGTTCCGTGATCCATCTGGGCCAGGGCGATTCGGAGAAGGCGCACAGTATCGAAGTCTATTCATTCCCGACCAATACCGGGATCGAGGCCGGATCGATCGCGCTGTCGGTCGAAGCCGAAGTGACGGAAGCCAATTGTGGTGCAGACCTGCATGTGCAATCGTTGGAATGGCGCGCCGATCAACGTCTGCGCTCGCGCGATCTGACGCTGGAAATACCCGGCTGTGACGCGACTGGCGATTTTCTGGTGTTGAATAATCTGTTCTCAGACCTGACAATCGCTGCAAAATAAACAGCTGGCAGGTCGACACTTCCTCATGACATTTTTTCGTGCGGCGATAGCTGCGCTTTTTGTCTTGCCCGGCGCAACGGGTGCAATCGCGCAGGACATCACCCTGACCTCACATGACGGCAAGGTTGAGGTGGTGGGCACTTTGCTGGGCTATGATGGCGAATTCTACCGGG
This sequence comes from Ruegeria sp. AH3, assembly GCF_056536265.1. Taxonomy (NCBI): domain Bacteria; kingdom Pseudomonadati; phylum Pseudomonadota; class Alphaproteobacteria; order Rhodobacterales; family Roseobacteraceae; genus Ruegeria; species Ruegeria sp. AH3. Next base: position 2,914,778 of record NZ_JBQFJL010000001.1, on the reverse strand, counting down.
TCGACACCCAGTTCGGAGAGCTGACGGTCGACGGCTCGGGTGTAACCTGCGACGGCCCCGCCTGCCCCAACCTGACCGATTTCGTGGCCGAGATTCGCCTGTCCGGCGCATCTGTCATGGCCGAAACGCTGCTGCCTGCGCTGATTCAGGGCTTTGCCGCGCAAGAAGCGCTTGAGGTTGCGCACTCACAGGATGGAACCACCTATGCGCTGCACCAGCCGGATCGGCAGGCTCCGCTGGCCCGTTTGATCCTGCGCGCAACCGATACCGGGCAGGGCTTTGTCGATCTGGCCGAAAACACCACGGATATCGTTCTGGCCCAGCGCGAGATACGGGATACCGAGCAGGACCTGACACGTGCGGCAGGGCTGGGTGACCTGACCCATCCGCGCAGATCCCGCGTTCTGGCGCTGGACGCGATGGTGCCGGTTGTGTCTGCGGATAATCCGGTACAGCAGATCTCGGCCGCTGATCTGGCGCGTGTGTTTGCGGGTGAGATCATCAACTGGGCTGATCTGGGCGGGCCGGACGCGCCGATTGCGCTGAACCTTACGGTGCCCGGATCGGGGCTGGCACAAGCGGTGGACGATCTGCTTATGAAGCCAGTGGATGCCACGCTGGCCGAGGCAATCACGCGTCATCCCCGCAACAGCGATCTGGTGCGCGTGGTCTCGGACGACCCATTTGCCATTGGTATTGCCAGCCTTGCCGAGACCGGTATTGCGCGCGTGTTGCCGCTGGCCGGCGGATGTGGTCATGCCATCATGGCGACGCGCCAATCGGTAAAGACCGAAGATTACCCGCTGACCGCGCCGATGTTCCTGTATCTGCCACAACACCGCCTGCCCAAACTCGCGCGGCAGTTTTTGTCCTATACGCAAAGCCCCGAGGCGCAGTTGGTGATCCGGCAGGCCGGATTTGTCGATCAGTCGCCCGAAGCCATCCGCCTTGGCCTGCAGGGCGACCGGCTGGCCAACGCCATCGCAACCGGCGGCACCGAGGTCGGTCTGGACGCGCTGCAACGCATGATCGAGGTCTTGCGCCCGATGACCCGACTGTCGCTGTCCTTCCGGTTCGAGCCGGGGTCATCCCGCCCTGATGCCCAGTCACGCTCGAACATTCTGCAATTGGCCCAGGCATTGGAAAGCGGCGCTCTGGACGTGCGCAAGCTGAGCTTTGTCGGGTTCAGTGACGGGGTGGGCGGTGCCGACGCAAATACGAGGATCGCCCTGCGGCGTGCCCAGACCGTTCGCAATTTGGTACTGGCTGCGGTTGAAACCAGCATGCCCGATAGTGTCGAGATCACGACCGAGGGCTTTGGCGAAGCCATGCCAATGGCCTGCGATGACACCGAATGGGGCCGCAAGGTAAACCGCCGAGTCGAGGTCTGGGTGCAGTAACCGTCACAGATACCCTTGCGAGCGGAAGCTCAGCTCGGTCGATTTTCCGATGATCAGATGATCATGCAGGGTTAGTCCCAGCGCCGAGCAGGCATCCTGTATCCGGTTGGTCATATCAATATCCGATTGCGAGGGCGTCGGATCGCCTGACGGATGATTGTGAACCAGGATCAAGGCCGAAGCGTTGAGCTCCAGCGCGCGTTTGGCCACCTCGCGCGGGTAGACCGGAACGTGATCGACGGTGCCTTTGGCCTGTTCCTCATCCCCGATCAGCGCATTCTTGCGATCCAGATAAAACACGCGAAACTGCTCAATCTCGCGATGCGCCATCGTCGTGTGGCAATAGTCCAACAGGGCGTCCCAACCCGAGATCACGTGCTTCTGCATCACCCTTGCGCGGGCCATGCGATGCGCGCAGGCCTCAAGGATTTTCAGATCGGTGATCACGGTGTCCCCGACGCCCTTGATCTGGCGCAGCCGTTCTTCGGGCGCAGTCAGCACCCGGTTGAAATCGCCGAATGCATCCATCAGCAGCCGGGCCAGCGGTTTCACATCCTGCCGGGGGATGGACCGGAACAGGACCAGCTCCAACAGTTCATAATCCGGCATCGCGGACGAGCCGCCCGACATGAACCGTTCGCGCAGCCGCTTGCGGTGGTCTTTGATGTAGGAGGGTAACCGACCACCGGGCAGCGGCTGCGCCGGCGCTTCGTCTGTGTCGAACAGCATGGGGGCTTCGGCAAAGGCGTCCTGTGTCATGGGCCTACCCTGACGCAGAATCAGTTTCCGAATGGTTAACGCATCTCGCCGGCCATGCGCGCCGTGGCGCGGCGGACAACCATGTGCAGCACAATCGAAAACACGCCCAATGTCAGCATCGCGGCAAACATCAGGTCGGTCTTTGCACGACCATTGGCCAGCAGCATCAGATAACCCAGCCCCTGCGAGGAGCCGACCCACTCGCCGATCACCGCCCCGATGGGCGCATAAACCGCCGCCAACCGCATCCCCGAGGCCAGCGACGGCAGGGCGGCAGGGATACGAATGTGCCAAAGAACCGACCGCTTGCTGGCCTGCATCGTTCGGGCCAGATCCAGATAGCCCGGCGGCGTCCGCATCAGCCCGTCAAAGAAAGATGAGGTGATCGGGAAATAAATGATCAGCACCGCCATCGCCACCTTCGACCAGAGGCCGTAGCCCAGCCACAGCGTCAGTAGCGGGGCCAATGCAAAGACCGGCAGCGCCTGCGTGAACACCAGCATCGGCTGCACCAACACGCGCGCCGCCCGCGAATTGGCCAGCTGCAGCGCTGTGACCACACCCAGAAGCGTGCCACAGGCCAGACCGATCAGCACTTCGATGGCCGTGATCCAGGTGTGTTCGGCAATCAGCCAGCGGTTCTGCCACCAGGTCTCGGCAACGACGGCAGGTCCGGGCAGGATGAATTTGGGCAACCCGGTGATCGAGACGATGCCTTGCCAGATGGCAAGGGCAAACAGGGTCGCGGCGAGGGCAGAGAGGTACTTCATACCGCCCCCTCACGCAGCAGCCGTAGCAAAGCGCCTTGGGTTTCAAGCGTTTCAAGATCGTCCACGTGGCGCGGGGCCGGAGCTTTCGGGGGGTCGCAGGGCGTCAGACCCTGCTGCGTCATCACGGTGATCGATTGGCCCAGACGCGCGGCTTCTGCCGGGTCATGGGTGACAAGCAGAACGGTCCGGCCCTGCAGCACCTCGGCGGCCAGATCCTGCATATCAGCGCGGGTGCGGGCATCGAGTGCCGAGAATGGTTCGTCCAGCAACACGATGGGGCGGTCTTCCATCAGCGTGCGGGCAAGGGCCACGCGCTGACGCTGGCCGCCTGACAGCTCGGCGGGCTTCTTGGTCATATGATCTTGCAGGCGCATCCGCGCGATCAGGCGCTCACGACGGTCCAGATCGATCGCCTCACCCCGCAGGCGCGCGCCCAGCGAGACATTCTGCGCCACCGTCGCCCAAGGCAGCAGCAGATCGTCCTGCGCCATATAGGCCACCCGATCCGGGACCGATTGCCCATCGCTGGCAGTGATCTGGCCTGAGAATTCGGCCCCGGTCTCCAGCCCCGCAATCAGCCGCAAGACGGTGGTTTTGCCCACGCCCGATCCGCCCAGCAGGCAGGTCCACGCCCCGGCCCCAAGGGTCAGGGTCAACGGAGCGAATAGCGTCGCCCCGTCGATGGTGGCCGTGCCGCTGATGGACAGATCGGGCGCCGGGGTCATGGGGTCAGGCCCATCTGCCAGAAATTCACCTCCAACTCGGTCGCGGTGCGGAAGGTCTGGCAAAGGCGTTCCCAGCGCGGTGAGGCCTCAAAATCTGCCCCAATACGCCTTGTTAGAGCATCATCCAGAAGCGCGCCGACCGCTTTGCACGCGCCCTGGTAGTCTTCACCGGCATAGGTGCTGATCCAGTCGCGATAGGTCTCGGACGTCGCCTCGACCGCCAGCCGCTTGCCGATCTCGCCATAGCCCATGACGCAGGGCGCAAGCGCCGCCAGAAGGTCGAGCAGATCGCCACTGTACCCGGCCTCTAGCACAAAGCGGGTATAGGCGAGATTTTCGGCGCGTTCGGGGGTGGCGAACAACTCCTCCTGCGAAATGCCCGCTGCTTCGCAAATGCCGATATGCAGCTGCATTTCTTCGGCAACCAGCGCATTTACGGTGCCCACGGCAGTCAGCATCTCGGAATGCGTTTCCGATTTCACCACCGCCAGCGCCCAGGCGCGGGAGAAGTGGATCAGAAACACGTAGTCCTGCCGCAGGTAATGCAGGAACGCCTCACGCGGCAGCATCCCGTCTTTCATACCTTCGACAAAAGCGTGGCGGGTGTAGTCCCGCCACGGCCCTTGCGCCGCATCACGCATCAGCTTGAAGGCTTTGCCAAAATCGCTCATTGCGCGGTCACGTCGATGGCGATGTCGCTGACAGGGTTGATGCTGTCGATCATGCCGCTATCCTTCAGGAAGGCTTCGAACCGCGCATAGCGACCAGCCTCAAGGCCCGCAGGACGCAGCGCAAAGCGCGGCAGCGTGTCGACCCAAGCGCGGGCGTTCAGCTCGTCCTGCAATTCGGGCGAGGTGCCCGAGAAGATCTCCCAGCTTTTTTCGGGGTTGTTGACGATATATTGCGTCGCCTTCTCGGTTGCGGCGAGGAAGCGGGTCACCTTGTCGATATCCATGGTCTCGGGGTTGGCCACATAGATCAGCTCGTCATAGGGCGGCACGCCTTCTTCCTCGATATAGAAGCAGGTGCCGGGAACACCTTCGATATCCATCTGGTTCAGTTCGAAATTGCGATAGGCACCGATCACGGCATCAACCTGACCGGTCATCAGCGAGGGCGAAAGCGAGAAATTCACGTTGATCAGCTCAACCTCATCCAGCGCTACGCCGTATTTGCCGAGAACCGTGCTCAGAACAGCCTCTTCCACACCCGCGACCGAAAAGCCGATTTTCTTGCCTTTGAGGTCGGCGGGCGATTTGATCGGGCCGTCTTCCAGCACCAGCAGGCAGTTGAGCGGGGTTGCAACCAGCGTGCCGACGCGTTTCAGGGGCAGGCCCTCATGGATCTGCAGATGCAGTTGCGGCTGGTAAGACACGGCCAAATCGGCCTGTCCGGCGGCCACCAGACGCGGCGGCGCGGACGGGTCGGCGGGCGGGACGATTTCGACCTCAAGACCCTGTTCGGCGAAATAGCCGTTTTCCTGCGCTACGATGATGGGGCCATGGTCGGGGTTGATGAACCAGTCCAGCAGGACGGTCATCTTGTCCTCGGCCCAGGCGGGCGCGGCGGCCAGCAGGGCGATTGCAGCGATCAGTTTCTTCATATCTCGCGTTTCCTTTTCATTCACGAGGTTGAGGCCGCGACGAGGACAATCTCGCCCGGCCAATCCGGTTGAATCTTTTCAGCCGCGCGCCATGCACGCAGACCGGTGGCACAGCACAGTGCAAGCCGTTTGCCATTATTAGGGTCTATTTCATGCAGTTTATCCGGCGAAACGCGCGCCGCGCCGGGATGCACGGGGATGGGCGCTTCGTCGTGACTGCGCAGGTCAACAATCTGGTCATCTGTCGTCAGTTGGTCGGCCGAAAGGAAGCGAAAACAGCTGTTCGGCTCGGGCGCATCGTCGAACCGGAAACTGCTGCTGCGCAGGGTACGGCCATCATATTGCACCATCTGACCCTGCGGCGATGGCTGGATGCCAAGGATCAGGTTCAGCGTCATCTGCGCCTGCGTCGCACCGATGATGCCCACGACCGGACCCAGAACCCCAGCGGTCGCGCAGCTGGCCCCACTGTCCGGTGCGTCCGGGAACAAGGCACGCAACGACGGGGCACCGCCGCAAAACCCGCCAACATAGCCAGACAGGCCCAGCACCGAGGCGCTGATCAGCGGTTTACCCTGGGCCAGACAGGTGTCCGACAGGATATAGCTGGCCGCATAGCTATCTGCGCAGTCGAGGATCACATCCGCCTGCGCCACCATGGAAGCGGCATTCACGCTTGTTAGAGCCTGTTTTTGACCGGCAAGCTCGATCTCGCCATTCAGCGCCCGGCAACGATCAGCCGCGACATCCGCTTTGAAGCGCCCGCAGTCCGCCTCAGTAAACAAGGTTTGACGATGCAGGTTCGACAGATCAACGGTATCGCCATCGACGATCGTAATCTGCCCGATCCCGGCCCCGGTAAGCAAAGGAAGCGCCGGAGCAGCCAGACCACCCGCGCCGATGACCAGCACATGAGCCGACGCGAGGCGGGCCTGCCCCTCGGCCCCTGCTTCGGGCAGCAAGGTCTGGCGGGCGTAGCGGCTCATCTGGTGACCTCGATCCACTGACGCACGCGCGCCTCGGGGTCGGTGTTCAGGGTGATATCCGTGACAACCGAGACGATGTCTGCCCCAGCATCCAGCACACCCGGCGCACGTTCAACGCTCATCCCGCCGATACCGACCAAGGGAATGTCCCCGACGCGTGCCTTCCATTCGGTCACGCGCGGCAAGCCTTGCTGATGCCACTTCATCTTTTTCAGGATGGTCGGATAGACCGGCCCCAGCGCGACATAGTCCGGGTCCATGGCCAGAACACGCTCAAGCTCATCATCGTCATGGGTTGAAACGCCCAGTTTCAGGCCGGCTTTTCGGATAGCGGTAAGGTCGGCATCGTCCAGATCCTCCTGCCCCAGATGAATCCAGTCACAGCCCAGATCGATGGCCATTTGCCAATAGTCATTCACCACCAGAACAGCACCCTGAGCACGGCAAAGGTCTCGTGCGAGTGCGATCTGCTCGCGCACCACCGCATCGGGCTGGTCCTTCACTCGCAGCTGCACCAGCTTCACGCCCAAAGGCAGCATCCGCTGCAGCCAGTCCACGTGATCAAAGATCGGATAGAAACGGTCCAGTGTCATGACAGGAAGGCCTTTCCAATCACGGGGGTCGAGGGTTCCGCCATATCGCGCGCCTCAATCGGGTCGGCCTGATGGGCCATTTGCCCGGCCTCAATCGCGCGCATCATGGCGCGGGCCATCATCCCCGGATCACCGGCGCGAGCCACGGCGGTGTTCAGCAGAACGGCGTCATAACCCAGCTCCATCGCGTGCGCAGCGTGGCTGGGCAGTCCAATACCCGCGTCGATCACCAGCGGCACATCGGGGAATTCCGCCCGCATCGCACGCAGAGCGTATTCATTGTTCAGCCCGCGACCCGAGCCGATGGGTGCACCCCAGGGCATCAGCACCTCGCACCCGGCCTCAAGCAGGCGTTCGCCCACAATCAGATCATCGGTGGTGTAGGGGAAAACCTGAAACCCGTCCTCGGTCAGGATGCGCGCAGCCTCGACCAGTTGGAACACATCCGGTTGCAGGCTGTCAGTGTGACCGATCAGTTCCAGCTTGATCCAGTTGGTGTCGAAGACTTCGCGCGCCATCTGGGCGGTAGTCACCGCCTCTTTCACTGTATGGCACCCAGCCGTATTGGGCAGGATCAGCACGCCAAGGTCCTGAATCATCTGCCAAAACGTCTGCCCGGCCCCGGATTCCCGGCGCAGGGAAACCGTCGCCACCCCTGCCCCGCTGTCGCGGAAGGCTTGCTCCAGAATCGCGGGGCTGGGATATTGCGCGGTGCCCAGCATCAGCGGGTTGGGCAGTTCGGTTCCATAGAATGTCTTCATCCTCAGCCCCCCTGCATCGGCGCGACCACTTCAACCCGGTCGCCATCCGTCAGTTTGTGGGCGATGCGCAGGCTGGAGGGCACGAAATCTTCGTTCACAGCGGTGGCGACGCGGCCCGAAAAACCGCATTCCTCCAACAGCTCGGTCAGAGTTTCGGCCCGCACTTCGCGCGCCTCGCCGTTAAGCACGATCTTCATCGACCATCTCCGAATGTTTGTTCTCAAGCGCCAAATCAGCCACGCCTTTTGCCAATGCCGGGGCGAGCAGATAGCCGTGGCGGTACAGCCCGTTGGCATAGATTGTCCGACCCAAGCGCCGGATACGTGGCAGGTTATCCGGAAAAGCGGGGCGCAGATCGACGCCGATCTCCAGCACCTCCGCCTCACCAAAGGCCGGGTTCAACGCATAGGCCGCGCTGAGCAATTCGAGCATCGACCGCGCCGTGATCCGGCTGCTGTCCTCGGATTCGATCATCGTCGCGCCCAGCATATAGACACCATCACCACGCGGCACGATATAGAGCGGCATGCGCGGGTGCAGCAGACGCACAGGTCGCGTCAGCACCACATCCGAGCAGCGGATTACCAGCATCTCACCCTTCACGCCGCGCAGATCATGCAGAACCTCACGCGCGTGCAGCCCCCGGCAATCAATCGCGTTCTCAAGCCGCGCAGGGGCGAGTTTCTGATGAAAGGTGACGCCCTGATCTTTCAGGTCACGATATAAGTCCTGCAACGCCTGGCGCGGATCGACATGAGCCTCATCCGTGAAATAGAGGCCTTTACCAAATCCATGCAAATCAGGCTCTAACGTGGAGATATCGTCGTGCGCCACCTCCTCAAAGCCATGCGTTCGACGCGCAAAGCGGCGCAGATCCGGCAGGTCCCGGGCATTGGCCACAACCAGCGTCCCCCGGCGATCCATCCTAGTCCGCGTCGCCCACCAATCGATGGCTTGCTGACCCAGGCGCAAAACCGGCTCTTCGGCGTTTTCAAACTCACACCAAGGGGCCAGCATCCCCCCGGCCCACCAGGAACATCCATGCGGACCCGGAGAACCACCAGGATCAAACACCTGCACCCGCGCCCCGCGCGAAGACATCTCACTGGCCACCGCAAGACCGGCGACGCCTGCCCCTATGACGGACCAGACAGTCACGCGGACCAGACCCGATGAAAGTGATGCACCGGCCCGTGACCCCGACCGATCCTCAGATCATCCGCCGCCAAGATTGCGCCCTGCAAATACTCATGCGCCTGAGAAACCGCCCCCTCAAGCGAAAGGCCTTGTGCCAGTCCAGCCGCAATCGAAGAGGATAGGGTACATCCAGTACCATGCGTGTTCCTGGTGTGTTGCCGCGGCGCCTTAAATTCGTGCAACGGGCCCAATGCGTCAATCAGCAGATCATGACAGACATCCCCGGCGCCATGTCCACCCTTCATCAGAACAGATTTTGCACCCAGCGCACACAACGCCCGTCCCTGTGCAACCATGTCATCGGGCGATTCTGCCACAGATTGCTCAAGCAGGCGCGCGGCCTCAGGCAGATTGGGGGTCAATACGGTGGCGCGCGGGAGAAGAACCTCACGCAGCGTCTGCACCGCCTCATCTGCCAGCAGAGCATCCCCCGACTTGGCGATCATGACCGGATCGAGCACGACCGGACCATCAAACTCGGAAATTGCACTCGCCACCGTGTGGATAATGTCGGGCGTGGCCAGCATGCCGATCTTGATGGCCCGAACGTTCAAGTCACTGAGAACCGCATCGATCTGCGCTGCGATAACGTCGAGCGGTATACCGTGCACAGCCGTCACGGCCCGCGTATTCTGCGCGGTCACGGCGGTTATGACGCTGGCACCGTAAACGCCCAAGGCCGACATGGCCTTAAGGTCGGCCTGAATCCCAGCCCCGCCGCCACTGTCCGACCCCGCGATTGTCAACGCAATAGGCGCCATCCGCATGCTCCATCTGTTTAGGGGCAACGGAGGCGTGGAAAACGTCTGCTCAGTGTAAGACCGTTCCCTCCGCCGGTATTGCCCGGATCAGGTTCGATGGGTTGATGCAACAGCAGCTCTCAGCCCCTTGAAAGGGCACCCCAACGGTTGGCGCGGACCATCTCAGGTGGGGCGCAAAGAATCAAGGGGATTTTGCGAGGCTCTGCCTCGCGCTCCGGGATATTTGGGGCCAGATGAAGAACGGATCCCCCGCTTCATCTGGCTATGAATATCCCAAGGGAGACGCCCGAAGGGCGGCGGGGGCAGAGCCCCCTTTTTTGAAGCGGTTCAGCCCTTCATGCCATCCCAAAAGGATTTGACCGAAGAGAAGAAGCTTTTTGATTCCGGGTGGTTATCTTCGCCCAGATCGTCAAACTCGCGCAGCAGATCTTTTTGGCGGCTGGTCAGGTTTACCGGCGTTTCCACAGCCAGCTCGATGAACATGTCGCCGACACCGCCGCCGCGCAGGGCAGGCATGCCTTTGCCGCGCAGGCGCATCTGGCGGCCAGACTGGCTGCCTGCAGGGATCTGAACGCGGCCGCGACCGCCGTCGATGGTCGGCACCTCGATAGATCCGCCCAGCGCGGCCTTGGCCATTCTGACCGGCACGCGGCAATAGAGGTTTACGCTGTCGCGTTCGAACAGTTTGTGCTCGGACACTTCGACGAAGATATAAAGATCGCCCGGAGGACCACCGCGCATTCCAGCCTCGCCCTCTCCCGCCAGACGGATGCGGGTGCCGGTCTCGACGCCAGCAGGGATGTTCACCGACAAGGCGCGTTCTTTTTCGACACGACCAGCGCCACCGCAGGATTTACAGGGGTTTTTGATGATCTGCCCAAGACCGGAACAGGTCGGGCAGGTGCGTTCGACTGTAAAGAAACCTTGCTGTGCGCGAACCTTGCCCATGCCGGAACAGGTCGGACAAGCCGTTGGTTCGACACCACCTTCGGCCCCCGTGCCCTCGCAAGAAGAACAGGCAACAGCCGTGGGCACGTTGATGGTTTTTTGCAGGCCTGCATAGGCCTCTTCCAGCGTCACGCGCAGGTTATAACGCAAGTCCGACCCGCGTGCGGCGCGGCGTCCGCCGCCTCCGCGCTGACCACCCATGAAGTCGCCGAACAGGTCGTCGAATACATCCGAGAATGCGCTGGAGAAATCGCCTTGCCCGCCAAAGCCGCCACCGGGGCGGCCTCCGCCCCCCATGCCGTTTTCAAACGCGGCGTGGCCAAAGCGGTCATAGGCGGCCTTTTTATCGGCATCGCGCAGTACATCATAGGCCTCATTGGCCTCTTTGAACTGCGACTCGGCATCAGGATTGTCCTTGTTGCGATCGGGATGCAATTCCTTAGCTTTCTTGCGAAAGCCTTTCTTGATCTCATCCGCAGAAGCGCCCTTGGACACGCCGAGCACTTCGTAATAGTCGCGTTTGGACATCAGTATTTCCTTCTGCCTCAACGTAATCGGGCCGGCCCGGCAACCGGACCGGCCCAAATTGGCCCGGTTACCCGTTAGTTACGCTTGTCGTCGTCCAGATCTTCGAACTCGGCGTCGACGATGTCATCTTCACCCGGCGCTTCATCGGCGGCAGCAGGCTCTTCTTCGCCCTCTTCCGCTTGCGCCTTGTAGATGGCTTCGCCCAGCTTCATGGCCGCCTCGGTGACGTTCTGGATGCCCGACTTGATCTTGTCAGCATTGTCCGTTTCCAGCTCATCCTTGAGCGCGGCAACGGCCAGCTCGATCGCTTCGACGGTCGACGGGTCGACCTTGTCGCCATGTTCCTCGATCGATTTCTCGGTCGCGTGGACAAGGCTTTCGGCCTGGTTCTTGGCTTCGACCAGCTCTTTGCGGGCCTTGTCCGCCTCGGCGTTTTCCTCGGCGTCCTTGACCATCTTGTCGATATCTTCATCCGACAGACCGCCCGAAGCCTGGATAGTGATCTTCTGCTCTTTGCCCGTGCCTTTGTCCTTGGCCGAAACCGAGACAATGCCGTTGGCATCGATGTCAAAAGTCACCTCGATCTGAGGCATTCCGCGCGGTGCGGGCGGGATCTCTTCCAGATTGAACTGACCCAGGATCTTGTTGTCCGCAGCCATTTCGCGCTCACCCTGGAAACAGCGGATGGTCACGGCGTTCTGGTTATCCTCGGCGGTCGAGAAGACCTGAGACTTTTTGGTCGGGATCGTGGTGTTGCGGTCGATCAGACGGGTGAACACGCCACCCAGCGTCTCGATACCCAGCGACAGCGGAGTCACGTCCAGCAGAACCACGTCTTTGACGTCACCCTGCAGAACACCAGCCTGAATGGCGGCGCCCATGGCAACCACTTCGTCCGGGTTCACACCCTTGTGCGGCTCTTTACCGAAGAACTTGGTGACCTCTTCGATCACTTTCGGCATGCGAGTCATACCACCGACCAGAACAACTTCGTCCACGTCGCCAGCCGACAGGCCCGCGTCTTTCAAGGCAGCCTGGCAAGGCTTCATCGACTTTTTGATCAGATCGCCAACCAGCGATTCCAGCTTGGCACGGGTCAGTTTCATGACCATGTGCAGCGGCTGACCGTTCGAACCCATCGAGATGAACGGCTGGTTGATTTCAGTCTGCGAAGTCGAAGACAGTTCGATCTTGGCTTTTTCAGCGGCTTCTTTCAGACGCTGCAGGGCCATCTTGTCAGCAGAAAGATCGACACCGTGTTCCTTTTTGAACTCATCTGCCAGGTAGTTGACGATGCGCATGTCAAAGTCTTCACCACCCAGGAAGGTGTCACCGTTGGTCGACTTAACCTCGAACAGGCCGTCGTCGATTTCCAGAATGGTCACGTCGAAGGTACCACCACCAAGGTCATAAACCGCGATGGTTTGGGTTTCTTCTTTGTCCAGACCATAGGCCAGAGCAGCCGCTGTCGGTTCGTTGATGATCCGCAGCACTTCCAGACCGGCGATTTTGCCGGCGTCTTTGGTGGCCTGACGCTGCGCGTCGTTGAAGTATGCCGGAACGGTGATGACCGCCTGCGTGACGTCCTCACCCAGATAGCTTTCGGCGGTTTCCTTCATCTTGCCCAGAGTGAAGGCCGAGATCTGGCTTGGGGAGTACTTTTCACCGCGGGCTTCAACCCACGCGTCGCCATTGCCGCCATCAACGATGGCATACGGCACCATTTTCTTGTCTTTTTCGACTTCGGCATCATCCACACGACGACCGATCAGACGCTTGACGCCAAAGATCGTGTTGTCGGGGTTGGTGACCGCCTGACGTTTTGCAGGCTGACCGACCAGTCGCTCATCTTCGGTGAAGGCGACGATCGAGGGCGTGGTCCGCGCCCCTTCGGCGTTTTCGATGACCTTCGGCTGCGAGCCGTCCATGATGGCCACACACGAGTTGGTGGTACCGAGGTCAATCCCGATTACTTTTCCCATATTTTCAATCCCTTTCTCTTCAAGGCGATGTCCCGAGGGTTGGACCCGTTGCGGCATCCTGCCCCCGATTGATGTGCGCGACAGCACTACACCATCGCGCGTCGAGGCGTATATAAGGACGAGATCAGGGGCCTGCAAGCGTTCAGAAACGCTGGTTTTAGGGATTCTGCGGCCTTTTTTGGCAAGGTTTTGGCAAGGTTTGGGGATTCTTGAATGGCGCGGCTGCTTTTGCGTGGATTTGACATCCGCAAGGGCTATCTGGATGCGGCGGTGCAAGCTGGTTTGATTGACCTGCTGCGACCGATTCTGAAAGCTGCACCGCTCTATCGGCCTGTTACACCTTCAGGCAAGGAAATGTCGGTGCGCATGACCTCGGCAGGGCCGTTGGGCTGGGTCACGGATCGGACGGGGTATCGGTATCAGGACAGCCATCCAAAGGGCATGACATGGCCCGCGATTCCGGATGAGATTTTGGCGATCTGGCAGGACCTGACCGGCGCGGACCGGCAGCCAGATTGCTGTTTGATCAATTACTACGGCGAAGGCACCCGAATGGGCCTGCACCAGGACAAGGATGAGGCCGATTTTTCGTGGCCGGTTCTGTCAATCTCATTGGGCGATGACGCGCTGTTCCGCATCGGCAACACCACGCGCGGCGGCAAGACCGAGTCGATCTGGCTGAGCTCGGGCGATGTAGTGATAATGGGAGGACCGGCTCGGCTGGCCTATCATGGGGTGGACCGTATCCGTTTTGGCTCGTCCCGGTTGCTGCCCAAGGGTGGGCGAATTAACCTGACGCTGCGGGTTGCGACATGATGCGCAATCCGACAAGCGGGAGCCGGTTTTCGGAACAAATTGCGCGGCTGGCAAAGATCAACGCCGCGCATCCCAGCTTTTCGAGACCTGCTTACGGGTATAGAACTCGGCCAACAGCCCGATCATAGTCAAAACGATGCCGACCCAAAGCGCGTATTCCCAGCTGCTGTTGCGGGGAAAATAGTTGCGGAACACAAAGCCCCGGCACTGGTCGATGATATGAAACAGAGGGTTCCAAGCGAACATGGTCAACATGAAACCGCCCAGCGCATTGCCCACGAACATCTTACCGGAAAAGACCATGTTCATACGGCGATAAACGTTGTTCAGGATCGTCGCCGTGTTTGGAAACCACGGCTTGATCGACAGAAAGACCAGCCCGACTGCGCATCCTGTAAACCACGCCAACACCAGCATCGCAAAGGCTCCACCAGGTTCCTGAATCTCGAGCGGTGAGACTGTCACGCTGTAGACAAACAGGATTATCAGGATCGACATCAGCTGCGTATATAGCGCCCCGAAGGCCGCAGCCGAAAGCATCACCATCATGGTCATCGGTGAATGTAGTGTCATCGGATTGTTGCCAGTCCCTACACCAGAAACGGCCCCAACCGTTTTGATATGCGTGATGAACAGAAACACGCCAGACAGCAGAAACAGAATGAACTCACCCCGGATTTTTGCAATCCGTGTGCCCATGAAGGACAGGATGAAATAAAATGCGGTTGCGACCACAACCACCTGAAGAATGTTGATAATGATCGCCATCACGGCATTGGCATGCTGTGAGCGGATATTGCGCACCACCGCGTGAAAAATCAGTTCGGCCGTGGTGAAGGCCCCGCCCAGCAGTGACCGATTTCTTTGATACTTGAACACTCGACTGCTCTTTTCTGCTGCGTTGCCCGCGACTGTGGCACGAAATTCTTGCCGTTCCGTATCCGCCGCATCATAAGTCCGTCAGCAACACGGATCAACAAACCTCAGGAACGGAGCTTTTTTGTGACCTATGACGCCCTAATTCCCGTCATCCGGCGGCTGGCCCTTCAGGCCGGGGACAAGATCATGCAGATCTATGAGGCGGATGATTTCGACGTCAAAGTCAAATCCGATTCCAGCCCGGTGACCGAGGCGGACGAGGCGGCGGATGCGCTGATCTCGGCCGGGTTGCGCGAGGCCTTTCCCGATATCCTGCTGGTGACCGAGGAACAGGCGGCCTCGCATTCGGAAAAGGGTGAGACTTTCCTGATCGTTGATCCTCTGGACGGTACCAAGGAATTCATCAACCGGCGCGGTGATTTCACGGTGAATATCGCGCTGGTCGAGAGTGGCGTGCCGACGCGAGGCGTGGTGTATGCGCCGGCGCGGGGCCGGATGTTCTATACTCAGGCTGATGGGCAATCGGTCGAGGAAACCGGTGTCCTGGACAAAGATCAGCCGGGCGCTCTGTCACCGATATCAGTCTCTAAACCGGACAATTCGGCGTTGATGATCGTTGCGTCCAAGTCGCACCGGGATCAGGCAACCGAGGATTACATCAACAAATATCAGGTGCGCGACAGCAAGAGCGCCGGGTCGTCGCTGAAGTTCTGTCTGGTTGCGACCGGCGAGGCCGACCTCTACCCTCGCGTGGGTCGCACGATGGAGTGGGACACTGCCGCAGGCCATGCCGTTCTGGCCGGTGCTGGCGGCGATGTGGTGCGTTTTGACGACCATTCGCCGCTGACCTATGGCAAGGACAGCTATGCCAACCCGTTTTTCATCGCCTATGCTCCGGGCGTAGATCTGAAGGAAGCCTGATGTCTGTATTGATCGCCATTCCCGCCCGCTATGCCTCGACCCGCTATCCGGGCAAACCTCTGGTGCCGCTGACCGGCGCCAATGGGGCCAGCATGACTTTAATCGAACGGTCCTGGCGCGCGGCGATATCCGTTTCGGGCGTGGACCGTGTGGTTGTGGCCACCGATGACGACCGCATCCGCGAAGTCGCCGAGGGTTTCGGGGCCGAGGTGGTGATGACCTCGGACACCTGCCGCAATGGCACCGAACGCTGCGCTGAGGCGCATGCGGTGCTGGGCGGTGGATATGATATCGTGGTTAACCTGCAGGGCGACGCGCCGCTGACCCCGCATTGGTTCGTCGAAGACCTGATCAACGGGTTGCGCGCCGCGCCTGAGGCTGGTGTGGCCACCCCGGTTCTGCGCTGTGATGGCGATGCGCTGAACGGGTTGCTGAATGACCGCAAACATGGCCGTGTGGGTGGCACGACGGCGGTGTTCGGGAACGATCACAGCGCGCTTTATTTCTCGAAAGAGGTAATTCCCTATACCGCCGAGACCTATTCCAGCACCGACCCGACCCCGGTGTTCCACCATGTCGGTGTCTATGCCTATCGTCCCGACGCGCTGGCGGCCTATCCCGGCTGGACAAGCGGTCCGCTGGAAACTCTGGAAGGGCTAGAGCAGCTGCGGTTTATAGAAAACGGCCGCAAGGTTCTGTGCGTCGAGGTCGAGGCAAAAGGCCGTCAGTTCTGGGAGCTGAACAACCCACAAGACGTCGCCAAGATCGAGGAGATGATGGCCGCGATGGGACTGGAATGATCCATATTCTGGTCACCGGCGGCGCTGGCTATATCGGATCGCACGCCTGTAAAGCATTGGCGCAGGCGGGTTATGTTCCGGTGACCTATGACAATCTGATCACGGGTTGGCGGGACGCGGTGAAATTTGGACCCTTCGAACAAGGCGACCTGATGGATCGCGCCCGGCTGGATGAAGTGTTTACCAGATACCAACCCGCCGCCGTGATGCATTTCGCCGCCCTCAGCCAAGTGGGCGAAGCGATGAACGAGCCAGGAAAATACTGGTCGAATAACGTGACCGGGTCCTTGAACCTGATCCAGGCAGCAGTGGATGCGGGATGTCTGAACTTCGTCTTTTCCTCGACCTGCGCCACCTATGGCGACCATGACAATGTGGTTCTGGATGAGGCCACGCCTCAGCACCCCCTGAACGCTTATGGCGCGTCAAAGCGGGCCATCGAGGATATCCTGCGCGACTTTCAGATGGCTCATGGGCTGAATCACGTGATCTTCCGCTATTTCAACGTCGCTGGCGCTGACCCCGAGGCGGAGGTTGGCGAGTTCCACCAGCCTGAAACACATCTGGTTCCGCTGATGCTGGATGCCATCGCGGGTAAACGCGACGGGCTGACCGTGTTTGGCACGGACTATGATACGCCCGACGGCACCTGCATTCGCGACTACGTGCATGTTTGCGATCTGGTCGATGCGCATGTTCTTGGGCTGCACTGGCTGGAGCAGGGCAAAGACAGCCGCGTATTCAATCTGGGCACTGGATCGGGCTTTTCGGTGATGGAGGTGATCGAGCATTCCAAAGCCGTCACCAACCGCGAGGTGCCCTATACGATTGGGCCGCGACGTGCAGGGGATTGCACACGGCTCGTCTCGGGCTCGGTCCGGGCCGAAGAAGAACTGGGCTGGACGCCCAAAAGATCCACGTTAGAGACGATGATCACCGATGCGTGGCGCTGGCATCAGACCGGCGGCTATTCGACGTGAGCACACAAGACCAGCCGCTGAATTGGGTGCAGCGCTATAAGCTGCGCCTGAAACGCCGGCGGTTGTTATGGCGATCGTTTCGCAGCCGTCATCAGCTGACGGTGCTTTCAGATCGGACAAACCAGATCAAGCCGGGTGACATTCTGGCCTTCACCACCCTGCGCAACGAGATCACCCGTCTGCCCTGGTTCTTCCATCACTACCGCAGGCTGGGCGTTAATCACTTTCTGATGATGGACAATGGTAGCGACGATGGTTCGGTCGCTTACCTGTCGGAGCAGCCCGACGTATCGCTGTGGCAGACCAAAGCCAGCTACCGCGCGGCGCGGTTTGGGCTGGACTGGCTGACATGGTTGCAGATGCGCTATGGCCACGGCCACTGGACGCTGATGGTCGATGCCGATGAACTGCTGATCTATGCCCATCATGAAACACGCCCGTTGCAAGACCTGACCGCATGGCTGGATGCGCAGGATCAAACCGCATTTGGCGCGTTGATGCTGGACCTGTACCCCAAAGGTCCTTTGGGGGCACAAACCCATGACCCTGAAGCCGACCCGATCCAGATTCTGAGTTGGTTCGACCCCGCGCGCTATCGCGCCCAGCGCCAGCAGCCTTTGGGCAACCTGTGGGTTCAGGGCGGGGTGCGTGAGCGGGCGTTTTTTGCTGATCAGCCGAAGAAATCCCCAACGCTGAACAAAATCCCGCTGGTGCGCTGGTCGCGGCGCATGGCTTATGTGAACTCTTGCCATTCCGCTCTGCCGCGCGGGTTGAACTTTACCTATGACGGGCCAGAGGGGCAGACCCCGTCGGGCGTGCTGCTGCACACCAAATTTCTGCCCGAAGTCATCGAAAAATCCCGGTCAGAGAAGACGCGACATCAGCATTTTCACGACCCGGACCAATTCGGCGCCTATTACGACGGGATCATCAGCGGACCTGATCTTTGGACCCCGCAATCCGAGCGGCTGCGCGATTGGCAACAATTGCAGGCCCTCGGTCTGATGAACGCAGGGGGATTTCCGGCCACAGCGGGGAAGTAAACCGTATTTAAACCCGTTGCCTCACAAGGTGCGAAAGTGTCATAAAAAGTTAATTGTCCGGCACCACTCAGGCCCCAGGCGGCCCCGGGCAGGCACACGTATCAAAACGGGTTAGGCAGCCGCGTGAGCCTTTTGGATTCCTATCGCATGAGATTGCGGCGCAAGCGCCGTCTGCTGCGTTGCCTGCGCAAGCGGCGCGAATTGAAGGCGGTCCACAACCAGACCGCGCAGATCCGGCCCGAAGACGTTCTGTTGATGAGCGTCGTGCGCAACGAAAAGATCCGCCTGCCCTATTTCCTCGACTATTACCGCAAACTGGGCGTCAGCCATTTCCTGTTTGTCGACAACAACAGCGACGACGGCACGCGCGAATACCTCTCGGATCAATCCGACGTGTCCGTGTGGTGGACCGATGCCAGTTACAAGCGGTCGACCTATGGCGTGGATTGGTCGAACTATCTGCTGCGCACATACGCCCACGGCCATTGGGTGCTGACGGTCGATCCTGATGAGTTCCTGGTCTACCCGTTCTGTGACACCCGCCCGATCGACGCGCTGACCGATTGGCTGGACGATACCGGCGTACGCAGTTTCGGCACTATGCTGATCGACATGTACCCCGAGGGCACGATTGAGGATGCGCCCTATGACGAGGGGCAAAATCCGTTCGAGCTGGCACCCTGGTTTGACGCTGGAAACTACATGATCACCCGCAACCCGGCCTACGGAAACCTCTGGATACAGGGCGGCGCGCGGGCGCGGGTGTTCTTTCAGGACGCACCAAAGAAAGCCCCCGCGCTGAACAAAATCCCGCTGGTGAAATGGCATCGCCGCTATGCTTATGTCAGCTCGACCCACGCGCTGCTGCCGCGCGGCCTCAATCAGGTCTATGAGGAAAAGGGCGGCGAGAAAACCAGTGGCGCGCTGCTGCATGCCAAGCTGATCGACACGTTGGGCGACAAGGCGCGGGAAGAGATACAGCGCGGTGAGCATTATCGCGCCTCAGGTGAATACAAGGCCTATGCCACGCAGTTGGACTATAATCCGGTGTTCTGGAACAAATGGTCCGAGAAATATATCAACTGGCGCCAGCTTGAGATCCTTGGCCTGATGTCGAAAGGAAACTGGGCATGAGCCTCGGCATCGTCATGCTGGTCCACACCGCGCTCGACCGGGTCGAGCAGGTGGCACGGCATTGGACGGCCTCGGGCTGTCCGGTGGTGATCCATGTGGATCGCAAAGTGCCCGGGAAAACCTACTCCGACTTTGCGGCAGCCTGTGCTGACGATCCGCTGATCCTGTTCTCGGACCGGCATGTCTGTGAATGGGGCGGTTGGGGAATTGTCGCAGCCTCGCAATCCGCGGCTGCGCTGATGCTGGAACGGTTTCCGGATGTCCGGCACGTCTATCTGTCTTCGGGCGCCTGTCTGCCCTTGCGCCCGGTGGGCGAATTGATCGACTATCTGGCCGACCGTCCCCGCGTCGACTTCATCGAAAGCGCCACGACACGGGATGTGAGCTGGACAATGGGCGGTCTGGATCTTGAGCGTTTCACGCTGCGCTTCCCGTTCTCATGGCGCAAACAGCGTCGATTGTTTGACGCTTACGTGCGCCTGCAGCGCGCATTGGGGATGCGCCGCACCATACCCGAAGGGCTGGTGCCCCATATGGGCAGTCAGTGGTGGTGCCTGACTCGACAAACCCTGTCCGCGATCCTGCAGGACCCGAAGCGCGAGGAATATGATCAGTATTTCCAGCGCGTCTGGATCCCGGACGAAAGTTATTTCCAGACGCTCGCGCGGCTCTATTCCACCCATATCGAAAGCCGATCGCTGACCCTGTCGAAATTCGATTATCAGGGTCGACCGCATATGTTCTATGACGACCACCTGCAGCTGCTGCGCCGGTCCGACTGCTTTGTGGCACGCAAAGTCTGGTACAAGGCGGACCGGTTGTATCAGACCTTTCTGACCGACCAGAGCAGCGCCATGACCCCGGCGGAACCCAATCCCGGCAAGATCGACCGGCTGTTCTCAAAAGCGGTCGAACGCAAAGTGCGCGGGCGCGATGGGCTGTACATGCAAAGCCGCTTCCCACGTCACAACGCTGAGCTGAATTTAACAGCTTATCCCTATTCGGTTTTTCAGGGCTTTACCGAGCTGTTCGAAGATTTCGAACCCTGGCTGGCCAACACCACCGGTGCGCGGGTGCATGGTCGCCTGTTCCACCCCGGCCACGCGCAGTTTGCAGGCGGTGAGCCCCTGATCAACGGCAGCCTCTGCGATTGTGCCGCCTTGCGCGACTATAACCCTGATGCGTTCCTGTCGAACCTGATCTGGAATACCCGCGGTGAGAGGCAGTGCTTTCAACTCTGCCCGGCGGATACGCAGAAGATAAATGAGTTCCTTGTGCGAGATAAAAACGCCCAGATCGCAATCGTCACCGGTGCCTGGGCCGTGTCGCTGTTCCGGTCCAACATGAACTTTGCCGATATCCGGTGCGAGGCGGCGCGCTTGCAACAGCTGGAGAGCAAACAGTTGGAGCTTCTGGATACGGCCAGGGCCAGGGCGCGTATCCGAACCTGGACGATGGCAGAATTCGTGGAATCTCCGATGGATCCGCTGCAGACCATTCTTGAGGATATGGGCGTACCGCAGCCCAACCACCTGACAGAAGCACCGACGATGGTGGATCTGACCGGGTTTGGAAAGTTCCTGCAAAACCTCAAGAACCAGGGGATGCACCCCTATCTGATGGGGGATTTCCCGGTCGACGATGTGTTCGGCACGCAAGCCAAAACGTTCAAGAAACCCTATCTGGTGCAGTAATCCTGAATGACCCGCGCCTTTGACACTTTCATCGTGCTGGCCGATATGCGCACAGGATCGAACCTGTTGGAACAGCATCTGAACACGTTCGAGGGCATCACCTGCCATGGGGAGGCATTCAACCCGTATTTCATCGGTTTGCCGAAACTGGATCAGCTTCTGGGTTTCACCCTGAAAGAGCGCGATGAAAACCCGAATGCCCTGATCAAGGCAATCCGGAACGCGCCCGGCGCAATCAACGGGTTTCGCTTTTTCAGCGATCATGACGCGCGCGGCCTTTCGCCAATGCTGGACGATCCACGCTGCGCCAAGATCATCCTGACCCGTAATCCGCTGGACAGCTATCTGTCGTGGAAGATCGCGATGGAAACCAAGCAGTGGAAACTGGTCAATATCAAACAACGGCGCGAGGCGCAGGTTGCGTTCGATGCCGATGAATTCGCCGAACAACTGCAGCAGCGGCAGAGTTTTCAACAGTCGGTGCTGAGCCACCTGCAACAAACGGGGCAGGTGCCTTTCCGTATCGACTATGAAGATCTGAACGATCTTGAGGTTCTGAACGGTCTTGCTGCGTGGTTGGGGGTTGATGAGCAGCTCGAAGCGCTGGATCAGCATCTGAAACGACAAAACCCAGCGCCCGCGCTTTCAAAAGTGACTAATCCCCAAGAGATGGCAGAGGCGTTGTCGCATCAGGATCGGTTTGGCCTGCACCACATCCCCAATCACGAACCGCGTCGCGGCCCGGCTGTATCGCGTTATGTGGCCACTCCGCGAACACCGCTGTTGTATCTGCCCGTGCGTGGCGGCCCAGAGGCCGAGGTAGCGCAATGGATGGCTGATCTGGACAGGGTCGAACCGGACGGTTTGCTGACCGGGCACAATCAGAAACAGATGCGCAGCTGGATGCAGGGGCATCCCGGGCATCGCAAATTCACCGTTCTGCGCCATCCGCTGGCGCGCGCGCATTCGGTGTTCTGTTCCCGCATCCTTAGTACCGGGCCGGGTGCCTACAAAAAGATCCGCAATATGTTGCGCAGACGGTACGAGCTGCCGATTCCCGAGGCCCTTGATCAAGACGACTACACGCTTGATCAACATCGGGAGGCGTTTGCGGCATTCCTCGAAATGCTTCAACGCATTCTGGCCGGTCAGACACCGATCCGGGTCGACGGGGAATGGTGCGGTCAGGCGCAAACGCTTGAGGGGATGGCCAGTTTCGCCATGCCCGACCTGATCCTGCGCGAGGATGAGATGGCGACCGCCATGCCCGCGCTCGCCGCCAAGCTAGGCCATCAAGATCCCGTAACCCCAATCGCTGCGCAGACAGACATGCCATTCTCGCTGGAACAGATTTACGATGCGCCGTTGGAAACGCTGGCAGTGCAAGCCTACCAGCGCGATTATCTGCTGTTTGGGTTCGAAAGCTGGAAACCGCTTAACATCAGGCGCGCAGAGTGATGACCGTGCCCTCGTTCACCATCGCGTAAATCTCTTCGATCTCTTCGTTAGTTACGGCGATGCAGCCAGCCGTCCAATCCGGGGTTTTCTTCGCGCGCTTGAACTCGGATCGCAGGTTGGGCTGGCCATGGATAAAGATATCACCACCCGGATCAACACCCGCGGCCTTGGCTTGCGCGATATCGGCCGAGTTCGGATAGGAAATGCCCAGCGACAGGTGATAGCGACTGCGCGGATTGCGGCGGTCGATCAGATAGGTGCCCTCGGGCGTGCGCCCGTCGCCCTTCTTAGTTTTGGTGCCGGTCGGCGCAAACCCAAGATCGACCTTATATTCCTTCAGGATCTGCTCATTATGCAGAAGATAGAGCTTTCGCGCGCCCTTGTTGATAACCAGAGAGGTCACCTCGGGCCCGTTATATGACAAAAATTTAGGGCTGGCTGATGCACAAGCCGAAAGGCTTAGCGTTGCCATCGCCCCCAATCCAAATGCTCGACGATCCATGAGTTTCACTGCCTGCTGCTCTTTTTTGCCAATTATTATGCCAGATTTGTGCGAAACTGAAATCACTTTTTGATGTTCGACTGCTCTGCCAGGCGGCGTTCGATCGATTCCAAACGTTCGAGCACCTCGTCACGGTAAGCATCGGTTTTCACCTCATCCTCGGCATGGTGGGCATCCTGCATCGAGTTCACGATCAGACCGACGAGCAGGTTCACCACCGCGAATGTGGTCACCATGATGAAGGGCACAAAGAACAACCAGGCATAAGGGTAGATATCCATCACCGGGCGGACGATGCCCATGGACCAGCTTTCCAGCGTCATAATCTGGAACAGGGTATAGGCCGACAGACCCAGATCGCCGAACCAGTCCGGAAAGCTGTTCGAGAACAGTTTGGTCGAGATCACAGCCCCGATGTAGAACAGGATCGCCATCAGCAGGAACACGCTGGCCATGCCCGGCAAGGCCGAGATGAACCCTTCGACCACCCGGCGCAGCCGAGGCGCGACCGAGATGACGCGCAGAACCCGGAGGATACGCAGCGCCCGCAGAACCGAAAGCGCCCCGGCGCTGGGTACAAGGGCGACACCGACGATCACGAAGTCAAAGACATTCCAGCCGCTGGTGAAGAACCGGCGCCCGGTGGCGATCAGCTTCATCACGATTTCGACAACGAAGATGGTGAGGCACAGTTTGTCGAGTGTCACGATCAGCGGACCCGCCACCTCCATCAGCGTGGGTGAGGTTTCCATCCCCAGCAGAATCGCGTTGAACAGAATCACACCGGTGATGAATTTCCCGAAAGCCGGGGCTTCGATGACGGGCAGCAGACGTTGGGCGATCCCCATGCGGGTGGTCCTTATCTCAGGGCTATTTGTTTAAGACGAACCGAGCGGCAAGTTCGGTGTGTGACGACCATCGAAATTGGTCAACCACCTGTACCCATTCAAGGGTATATCCGGCGTTAACCAACATTTTTGCGTCGCGAGCAAAGGTCACCGGATTGCATGAGACATAGGCGATCACCGGGCGTTTGGCTTCGGCCAGCTCAGCCACCTGCGCCTCGGCCCCCGCACGCGGCGGGTCGAGGACAACGGCATCGAACTTCCGCAATTCATCGGGCATGAGAGGGCGGCGAAACAGATCGCGCGCCTCGGTTGTGACCTGTTTCAGGCCTTGCGCCTTGCGCCAGCCCTGATCCAGGGCTGTGGTCATCTCGGCTTCGCCTTCAACCGCGTGCACCTCGGCCGATTGGGCCAGCGGTAAAGAGAAGGTGCCGCAGCCCGCGAACAGATCAACAATCCGCTTAGCGCCCTGAGTTGCCTCGGTAACGGCCTGTAACAGAGCCTGTTCTCCGTCTTTTGTGGCCTGCAGGAAAGCCCCGGGCGGCGGGACCACACCGGCGGCGCCAAAGCGCTGCAGGGGCGGTTCCCGCATGGCAATCACCTCATCGTCCCAGCTGAGCCGGGCAAGGCCGTGATGTTCGGTCGCTTGCGCCAGCGCCAGTTCCAGCGGGCCGTCCAGCGGCTTGCCACCTTTCACCGCCACATCCAGACCGTTTTCGGACAGGGTCAGCGTCACGGCCAGCACACCCTTGCGACTGCCGCCCAGAAGGGCCAGCGCCTCGGCCACCGGGATGGCGGCGATCAGGGCGGGGTGCAGCAGATGGCAGTCGGGGATTTCGGTGATCGTGTCCGACGCGCGGCCATGGAATCCGGCCAGAGTGCCCTTTTTGGTGCGCCGCACCGCGATAGTGGCCCGGCGGCGCGAATGTTCGGGCGAGGTGTGAATGGGCCGCATCGGGGCATCGAGCCCCTGCGCGGCCAGCGCGTTGCGCACCACCGCAACCTTCCAGTCGGCGACAAAATCATCGGCCGCGTGCTGCAACTGGCAACCACCACAGGCCTTGTAATGGCGACAGGGCGCTTTGACCCGCTGATCCGACGGGGTTTCAACACGGATGTCGGACAAGACCTGTCCGTCGAGCGTTCCGCTGACCACCTCGCCCGGCAGCGTGCGGGGCGCGTAGACAGGCCCATCGGCGATGCCGTCACCCTGATGGCCAAGGCGGTTTATGGTGTAGTGCTGCGTCATGAGGGCCTGATAGCGGGGGTTTGGTCGCAACAAAACCCCTCTGCGGTGTTTTACTCCGCCGCCTCGGCCTGAATGAACCCGCCCGACTGACGGTGCCAGAACCGGGCATAAAGCCCGCCACGCTCCAGCAGCGCCTCGTGCGTACCGCTTTCCACGATATGTCCGTGATCCAGAACGATGATCCGGTCCATCTCGCTGAGCGTTGATAGGCGATGGGCAATGGCCAGCACCGTCTTGCCCTGCATCACCCGGTGCAAGGCGGCCTGAATCGACGCCTCCACCTCGGAATCCAGCGCCGAGGTTGCTTCATCCAGCACCAGAATCGGTGCGTCCTTCAGGATGGCCCGAGCGAGCGCAATGCGCTGTCGCTGCCCGCCGCTGAGCTTCACCCCACGCTCGCCCAGATGCGCGTCATAACCGGTACGGCCCTGCGCGTCCTCGAGGCCCAGAATAAAGTCATGCGCTTCGGCTTTGGTGGCGGCCTCGATCAGTTCAGCCTCGGAGGCATCGGGGCGGCCGTAGAGGATGTTCTCGCGGGCCGAGCGATTGAACATCGCGGTTTCCTGCGTGACCATCCCGATCTGGCGGCGCAGGCTGTCCTGCGTCACTGTCGCGACATCCTGCCCGTCGATGCGAATATCGCCTTTTTCCCCGTCATAGAGCCGCAACAATAGCGAAACGAGGGTGGATTTTCCAGCACCCGAGGCCCCGACAATGCCCAGTTTCTCACCCGGCGCTGCGGCGAAATGCAGATCGGAGACACCGCCAATATCACGACCATAGGCAAAGCTGACGTGATCAAAGGCGATCTCGCCCTCGGTAACGGTCAAAGGCACTGCATCAGGCGCGTCCTCGACCCGGTTACGCTTGGCCAGCGTGTTCATCCCGTTCTCGATCTCGCCGACATTGGCGTAAAGGCCCATGAGCGTAAAACTGACCCAGCCGGTCATCTGCGAGATGCGGATCGACACTGCCCCTGCGGCCACGATATCCCCAGCCGTCGCCGTACCCACCTGCCACAGCCACAGCGTCGCCCCGATCAGCAGAACCGGCAGCACCCCTGCCAGCACCATCAGGATAAAGCGGAAGCTGGCCGACAGCCTGCCGAAATCCAGAGACCTTTCGCGCAGGTCGACCATCGAGTTGCGCGCGGCCTGATCTTCGAACGCGGAATGGGCGAACAGTTTGACGGTTTTGATGTTGGTGATCGTATCCACCACCTGCCCCGACACCATCGCCCGCGCCCCGGCCCGCGCAGCCGAGCGTTTGCGGATGCGCGGCAGATACCAGCGCACCAGCAGGAAATAGACCACCAGCCAACCCGCAAACGGCAGCATCACCAGCGGATGAATAGACCCCAACAAAAGCAAAGAGCCCGCAAGTGAAGCCAGCGCAAAGACAATGGCGCTGATCGTCTCGGACACGACCGACGTCATCGCGTTCGAGGTTTGCATCTGTTTCTGCGCGATCCGGCCGGCGAAATCATCGTCGAAATAGGTCACCGACTGGCCCAGCGTCCAGCGGTTCAGTTTGGCCAGCACCAGCGGCGCGATATTGGGCATGACGATATAGTTGTTCGACAGCGACGACAGCCCGAACAGCGCCGGACGCAACAGCATGAAAAACGCCGCAGCCCCCAGGATCATCCACAGATTGCCGCCGGCCCAGAGCGTGTCGGGGCGGCTGGCGGTTGCCACATCGATGACACGGCCCAGAATCCACGCGGTTCCGGCCTCCATCGCGCCTGCGGTGGCCGAAAAGAAGGCGGCCACGAACAGCATCGGCCAGGCCCCGGACAGGCACCAGCGAATGAACGCCCCCAGCGTCTGCGGCGGGGGCGTGTCGATGTTTTTGAATGGTTGGATGAGGTCGGCAATCCTCATTCAGCGGCCTCCGGGTTCAGGAAGCCCCCAGATTGCCGTGCCCAGAACTGAGCGTAAAGCCCTCCTTGCGCCAACAGGTCGGAATGACCGCCCTGTTCGACGATGCGGCCACCATCCATCACCAGAATGCGGTCCATCTGCGCAATCGTGCTGAGCCGGTGCGCGATGGCGATCACGGTCTTGCCTTGCATCATGCCGTAGAGCGTTTCCTGAATCGAAGCTTCGACCTCGGAATCTAGGGCGGATGTCGCCTCGTCCAACAGCAAAATCGGCGCGTCTTTCAGGATCACCCGCGCAAGGGTCACGCGCTGCCGCTGACCACCGGACAGTTTCACGCCCCGCTCGCCCACATGCGCATCATAGCCAATGCGGCCCTGCGGATCCTGCAGATCGAGGATAAACTCATGCGCTTCGGCCTGTTTCGCAGCATCTCTCATCTGCGCCTCGGTCGCGCCGGGGCGGCCATAGAGGATATTGGCCCGCACCGAACGATGCAGCAGAGCGCTGTCCTGCTGAACCATCCCGATATGGCTGCGCAAACTGTCCTGCGTCACGGTCGAGATGTCCTGACCATCGATCAGAATCGCCCCCTGCTCCACGTCGTAAAACCGCAAAAGCAGCTTGACCAAGGTCGATTTCCCGGCACCCGAACGTCCGATCAGACCGATCTTTTCGCCCGGTTTGATGGTTAGGTTGACGTGATCCAGCCCACCGGCCTTGCGGCCATAATGATGCGACAGGTCACGGATTTCGATCTGTCCCTGCTCCAGCCGCAGGGGCTCGGCCTCGATCTCATCCAGCAGTTCGATGGGCTGCGCGATGGTCTCCATCCCTTCGGCGACGACACCGAGTTGACGGAAGAAACTGGTCAGGGCCCACATGATCCAGCCGGTCATGGAATTGAGCCGCAGCGTCAACGCTGTCGCCGCTGCGACCACCCCAACCGAAGCGCTGCCCTGCATCCACAGAACAAGCGCCCAGCCGACAACCCCAACGATCAGCATGCCATTCAGTGTGACCAGCACCGCATCCATGATGGTGAAGATCCGCATCTCGACCTGAAAGGTGTGCCGGGTTTCCTCGATGGCTTCGCGGGCATAGTCCAGTTCCTGCGAGTCATGGGCGAACATCTTGACCGAATGGATGTTGGTATAGCTGTCCACCACACGCCCCGTCACAGCCGAACGCGCATCGGATGCGGCCTTGGAGGCCGGCCCGACCCGCAGAACCGCCCAGCGCACCAGCAACGCATAAAGAGCAAACCAGATGACCAGCGGCAGCAGCAGACGGGGATCGGCTGCCATCAACAGAATCCCCGCGCCGACCAGATAGGCCAGTGAAAACGAAATCGCGTCGAAGACCTGAAAAACGGCCTCACCCGCCGCCGGAGGGGTCTGCATGATCCGATTGGCAATGCGGCCGGCAAAATCATTCTCGAACCAGCCAACCGACTGACGCAAAACATGCTTATGCGCACGCCACCGGAAGATGGTGCCGATATTCGGCAGGATTGCGTTGTTCAACAACAGCACGTCGACGACATGGAGCAAGGGCCGCAGCAGCAGGACAAACGCCGCCATCAGCATCAGCTCGGTACCGTGTGCTTGCCAGACTTCTGATGGCGCGCCGGACAGCAGATCGACGACACGGCCCATGTAGTAGATCAATCCGACCTCGACCGCGGCCACGACAACCGAGATCAGGCCTGCCCACAGGAACACGCGATAAAACGGACGGGTATAGTCCAGCATGAAGGGCCAAAGCCGCGTGGGCGGCGTATCGACTTCTTCATAGGCGACAAAAGGGTCAACAAGGTTTTCAAAATAGCGAAACATGGAGGGTGCTCCGATTGAGCAGAAAATAGGTCATGCGAAGAAAGATGGCGCCAGAACACCACCCCTACGGGTCACGTGTTCCGGGCTTTAGCCGAACCAGATCCCGTAATACATTCGCATTCCCCCCTCCATTATGAGATAGGCGCACCCTGCCAAATCAAATCGAGTTTGTCATCCCCTTTTGAGACTTCCCGCTAGTCCGCCAGCAAATCTTCGCGGCTGAGCGCGAAATCCGACGCGATCCAGCGCGCCTCAAGCTCGGCCAGTTTTGCGCCCAGAGCCGGGCCCGAAAAGGCGGGGATCAAATCCGCCGCTTTGATCGGAAAACTGGCCGCGGCCCCTTGCTCCAAGGCGCGGCGCAGGCCGTCGGACCAGGGCTGTTCCAGAAATGCGCAACGCAAAAGCGTCTCGTGCAATCCACCTTCCGCGCCATAGCGATAGCCCAGTTCTGCGACGCTGGTCGTCGCCATCGCCTCGTCGCGCATCCGGGTCAGGCGCTGCAGCTGCGCCTTGCTGAGACGTAGGGTTTTGGCCACCTCAGGCGGAGCAATCGCGGCCAAACGGCGAATCGCTTCGGGCGTGGCGTGGGCGTCTTGCTCCAGCTGGATCAGGATCGCCAAAGCCCGGTCATCCGCGCCGGGCAAAAGCCGTGCCAAAACACCCGTGCTGCGCATTGCGGCGACCGACGGCGCGGGGTCGGGCGCAGCCAGAAGCTTCAGCATCTCGGCCCCGACGCGTTCGCGGGAAAGTGTCTCTAATCCGTCCAAATTCGCGGCAATCGCATCAAGCGCATCGGGATCAAACCCCTCGTCCGCATCGCCATACCAGGCGTGAAACCGGAAATATCTGAGCGACCGTAGGTAATCCTCGCGGATGCGATCACTGGCCTCACCAATGAAGCGCACATGCCGCGCCTGCAGATCCGGCAACCCGTTCAGAGGATCAAGGATCGTGCCGTCAGCTCGGGCATAAAGCGCGTTCATGGTGAAATCACGGCGCGCGGCGTCTTCTTCGACCTTGTCGGAAAAGGCGACGACGGCGCGACGGCCATCGGTTTCGACATCACGGCGGAACGTGGTGATCTCATGCGGGATTCCACTGCTGACCACCGTGATGGTGCCATGCTCGATCCCTGTCGGTACCGGCTTCAGGCCCGCCAGTTGTGCCAGTTCAACCACATGTTCGGGCCGCGCATCGGTCGCGATGTCGATATCCGAGACCTGCGCACCAAGCAGCGCATTGCGCACACAGCCACCTACGAACAGCGCCTGAACCCCACCTGCGGTCAGTGCGGCGCATACCTTCTGCGTTGCTGCTTCGGTAATCCAGTCTTCGGTAATCCGCATCATTCGCTCATCCGCGCCGCCAACCCTCGCAGCATCCGCGCCGTCGCGCCCCAGATGTAATAGGGGCCATAGGGCACAGCATAGTAATATCGCCTTTGTCCGCGCCAGCGGCGCGACTCGACGACATAATTCTCCGGGTTCAACACATGCGCAAGCGGGACCGAGAAAACCTCATCCACCTCACCGGGTTCGACTATCGTGTCGAAAGTCGTTTCGAGCACTGCAACGACCGGCGTTACCGCAAAAGACGTCACCGTTTCATGTGTCGGCAGATGACCCAGAATACACGGCAAGTCGATCGGCAAACCGATCTCCTCCTGCGCTTCGCGCAAGGCCGTAGCGGTGACATCCGCATCACCTTCATCCTGTTTGCCGCCCGGAAAAGCGATCTGCCCCGGGTGGTGTTTCAGCGCTGACGAACGCTTGGTCAGGATCACCTGAGGTGCGTCATAGGCCAGAGAAACAGGCACTAACACGCCAGCAGGGCGCAGTTTGCGCCCTGCTGGCAGCACCGTCTCGGGGTTCAGATCAAAGTCACTGGACCCGGAGCCGTCGCGGCCCAGCGCCGCTGTCAGCTCTGAGATCAGATCACGCGCCATCCGGGCCTTCGGCCTCGAACCCGACGGTCGCAGGGTCCAGCACATAATGCGCGCCGCAGAATTGACAGTCTGCTGTGACGGTGCCTTCGTCCGTGGTCATTGTCGCAATATCCTGCGCCGAATAGATCGACAGGCTTTGACGCACGCGATCTTCGGAACAAGTGCAACCGAATTTTACCTGCTGCGCATCATAGACGCGAGGCTGTTCCTCGTGGAACAAACGTACCAGCAGGTCAGTCGGCGCAACCGACGGCCCAATCATCTCCAGATCATCCACGGTGTCGAGCAGGATGTTGACGCGGCCCCAGTTCTCGCCCTCTTCACCGTCTACCAGATCTGAGGCGGTCAGTATCTCTCCGGTCCCCTCGCCCGATGCGGCAAAGGGTGAGGCCTTGGGCATGTGCTGCAGCATGATCCCACCCGCGCGCCAGTGTTCACCAACACCGGGTTCGGTCGATTTGCCGAAGCTGAGCGAGAACCGGGTCGGCAGCTGTTCGGACTGCGCAAAATAGGCCTCGGCACAGGCGCTCAGCGATCCTCCGGCCAGCGGGGTGATGCCCTGATAGGGATGCGTGCCCTCGCCTTGGTCGATCATGATCGCGAAGTACCCGTCACCCACCTGATCAAACGGGGCAGCGTCGGTCAGACGATCCCTGTCAAAGCTGGCATAGGCGCGGATCTGCGCGGGTTCACCTTCCTGCTGAGGTGCATAATAATCGGTCGCGATCATACGCACCGCGCCTTTGGATTGCACCTGCAGAGACAGCTTCCAGCGCAGCGACACCGTTTGCCCGATCAACGCGGTCAGCAGGGCCATCTCAGCCACCAGTGCCTCGACCACTTCGGGGTAGTCATGCTGCTTCAGGATGCCGCCCAGCACCCCATCCAGCCGGGCCACGCGACCACGCATGTCCGGTACATCGAGTTGAAATGGCAGGACGGTATCGTCCCACGCGATTTTGGTTCCAAGAGACATGAGGGTTTCCTTACACGCCACAGGTTGGCATACCGCCACCATATAGGTCGAACAGATTGGGTTGAAAGGGGCCATACATGATCAGACGGTTCGGTGAAAGCCCCGAAGCCGGGCGGACATATACGCGACGCGTCGGTGTCTATTCCTTGTTGCCGCAAGGCAACCGCCTGTTGCTGACCTGTCAACTGGAACCCGGCCCCGATCTGCAACTGCCCGGCGGCGGCATCGATCCGGGCGAATCCCCGATCACTGCCTTGCACCGAGAAGTGTTCGAAGAAACCGGTTGGCTGATCGCCGCCCCGCGCCGCGTGGGCGCGTTCCGCCGGTTTACCTATATGCCCGAATACGATCTGTGGGCCGAGAAGATCTGCCTGATCTATCGCGCCCGCCCCGTCCGCCGTATCGGTCCCCCGACCGAGCCGTTTCATGAAGCCTTGTGGATGGAGACCACGGACGCCGTGCATCTGCTGGGCAATGAGGGGGATGCCTATTTCGCCCAGCGGCATCTGCAGGGGCTGCTTTAGGTCCCGTTATATTCGAAGAACACGGCCGAGACGTCATCCTCCAGCCCGTGATCCGGCGACATGACCTGAGTCAGGTGCCAGAACATATCGTCCAGGAATTCTGAGCCTACATTCTCGGTCAGGCACTCGGTGGCCATCTGCTGCAGACCGCCCTCGTCCAGCAAGCTGCCATCCCTGAGGCGGCATTCAGTGAACCCATCAGAATGAAGCAGCAGCTTGTCGCCAGGCTGCATATAAGTTTCGGTCTGCTGAAAGCAGACATCCGGTAACAGGCCGATGGGCAAGCCGCCCTCGCCCAGAAACTCAGCCCCGCCATCGGCGCGCAACAGCAAAGGATGTGGGTGCCCGGCCTGCACCATCTTCACGTGCCCGTTGCGCAGATCGACGATGGCGTAGACCATTGTAAAATATTCCTCGACCCCGGCATCGGCGATCAGGCGCGAGTTCAGCTGCTCCGCGACCTCCTCAGGCGGCAGCAAGGCGTAGAACTTGTTGAAGCGCCGCTCCATCGCGACGTTCTGGTCGAAATACGTGCTGGACAGATACCCACCCAGCCGCGCCGTCATCATCGCCGATGTGATCCCGTGGCCAGAGACATCGATGCTGTAGAAGCCCAGCCGATTGACGCCGGGCGAGAACATGCCCACCAGATCGCCGCCGATATGACCACAAGGTTTCAGCAACAGGCTGACGCGGGACTTACCAAATTGCCCGGTCAGTTCAGGCACCAGAGATTCCTGAATTTTGCGAGCCTGCATCAGGTCCTTGTCAATGGCATCATGCGCCAGTTTCAGTTCATCCAATGCAGTCTCGATCAGGCGGTTTTTCTTGGACAGTTCACGCTGCATGTCCAGAATCCGGGCACCGGCCGAAATGCGGGCGCGCAGCTCATCAGCCTCCAGCGGTTTGATCAGGAAATCATCCGCCCCTGCATCCAGTCCCTTCGCGACCTCCTGCTTTTCGCTTTTTGAGGTCAGCAGGATGAAATAGCTATATTGCTCGGTTTCGAGCCCACGAAAGGCGCGGCAGAATTCCAGCCCGCTCATCCCCGGCATGACCCAATCGCTGAGCACCAGGTCAGGTCTGTTGTCTTTACACAGGTCAATCGCGGCCTCACCCGTATCGGCCTCAAGCACCTCAAACCCCCACTTTTTAAGTGAGGCAACCAGAATCCGCCGTTGCAGCCTGCTGTCATCCACCACCAGAACCCGACGGATCGCGCCGAAGTCCAGCTCAACCCGGCTGTCTGATTGACCGACTTCCGGCACCATTAAATCCCTGTGCTCATCCAATATCTCAGTTGGGCCAACGCTAAGACCGCTGGTTTAACATCTGGTGAAAAACCGCACGCCTAGAGCTTAACCACTTCTTTACCGCTGCGGCGGTATGCACAGACCAACCGCAAGAGGGTGGCATGATACAGTGGTCCAGAGTCAGGCAATTGCGCGACGAGGTCGGCGCGGATGAGTTCGACGAGGTGGTCGAGATTTTCCTGGACGAAGTGCAAGAGGTGATTGCCAAACTGCGCCAGGATGCAGGGCGTTCCGAGATGGAGCAGAACCTGCATTTCCTGAAAGGCAGCGCGTTGAGCCTTGGTTTTGATAGCTTCTCGAAGCTTTGCCAGGACGGAGAGCGCCGTGCCGCCGCGGGTGAAAGTGCCGCCGTTGATCTACCTGAGATTTTCGCGGCCTATGACGAGTCGAAAACACTGTTTCAGACCGGTCTGGCCGACAACCTGCGCTAGATCACAAACTGCGCCAATGTCTCGTCTTCGGTGATGTCCGTATAGGTGAACCCGGCCTCATCCAGATGCGCGAACAGACGCATGAAATTCTCGGGCTTACGGGTTTCGATCCCGATCAGGACCGATCCAAAATTGCGCGCCGATTTCTTCATGTATTCGAAACGTGCGATGTCATCTTCGGGGCCGAGGATGTTCAGAAACTCCTTCAACGCTCCGGGGCGCTGCGGCAGGCGCAGGATGAAGTATTTCTTCACTCCGGAATATCGCTGGGCGCGCTCTTTGACTTCGGGCAGGCGTTCGAAATCGAAATTACCGCCTGAGGTCACACACACCACGGTCTTGCCCCGGATAAAGCTTTGAATATCGCCCAGCGCCTCGATCGCCAGCGCGCCGGCGGGCTCCAGCACGATGCCCTCGACATTCAGCATCTCAATCATGGTGGTGCAGATGCGGTCTTCGGACAATGTCAGCACATCCGACAGGTGACGCGATTTCAGCAGCTCAAAGGGTTTTTCACCGATCCGGCCCACCGCCGCGCCATCGACAAAATTGTCCACATGGTCCAGCGACACCGGATGCCCCGCTGCCAGCGCGGCGCGCAAACAGGCCCCACCCGCTGGCTCGACAAACAAACAATGCGTGCGGTCGCCAAACCAGGTTGCTACTCCTGCGGACATGCCGCCACCGCCCACAGGCAACAGCACATGATCGGGAATGCTGCCCAGTTGTTCCTCAATCTCAGCCGCAAGCGAGGCCTGACCCTCGATCACATCCTCATCGTCGAAAGGAGACAGAAAATGGCCACCCTGTTCCGCGCACCATTTCTGCGCGGCAGCCAGTGTGTCATCGAAATAGTCGCCGATCAGGTGAACCTCGATATTGTCGCCGCCAAAGATGCGGGTCTTCTGGATCTTCTGCTGCGGCGTGGTCACCGGCATGAAGATCACACCCCGCACGCCCAGATGCTTGCACATATAGGCCACACCCTGCGCGTGATTGCCCGCGCTGGCGCAGACAAACAGATCCTGCCCCTGCTGCTTGCGCATAGCGTTGAACGCACCACGAATCTTGTAGGACCGCACCGGGCTGAGGTCTTCACGCTTGAGCCAGATTTCGGCCCCGTAACGGTCAGACAAATGGGCATTCCGCTGCAACGGCGTTGCGGGAAACACAGAGCGCATTGCCTGTTCGGCGGCGCGGGCGCGGGTCATGAAATCGGTCATGTCGATTTCCCTGCCCGATCGCCGCTGAAAGGGCAAGGAATACATATGTGTACGCGGGTCAGGAGAGTTCGCGCTTTTCGATGAAGACGCCATAGATCGTCGTCAGGATGCTGACATTGATCAATGGAACCACCAGCATCATGGCAAAGACCACAACCAACGGCCCAATGATCGGAACAAACAGCAATATAGATGCCAGAAACTGAAGCAGCATCTGAAACAGCGCCGACAGGATCACCAACAGGACAATTGCACCCTCGGCACCAGCTGTTGCCTGCCAGGCTTCCGACAGCTTCAGGTTTCGTCCGATTGCCGCACCGGGCAGGATCGGAGAAACCCGATAGAATGCCACCGTCAGCAATACGACAACCAAAAACCAGACCAGGATTCCCACCACCGCCGGAGCTTGCCCCAACATCCCTATGACAAACATGGCCGGGATCATAGCGACTGCTGCCAGCAGCAGCAGCATCAGGAGTCTCCCAAAATAGGCCAATACGCGATCCGATCTGAATGCGGGAAGAAAACCGACCGGATATTCTTCGAGCAGCACGAAACGATGCCAGGACACGACGATCCAAAGCATGATCGTAAAAATCGAAAGCAGCACACTCAGAAGAAAGCCTGCAATCGCACCTGACGAAGCGGCGTCAGGCAAGCCGTTCGGCTCCGTCGAGATATCCTCGAATGAAATGCCAAACAGAACACTGAGAGCTATGACGATCAGGCCTCCAATCAGCGCAGGCACCAACGAAATCTGGAGAGCCTGCTTCAGGTTCCTCAAAACCATCTTCACCGAATGCACGAGTATTTCTAATCCCTGCATAAATACTGCCCCCTCAACCAATCCTTGTTCTCTGTCCGCCCGTTTCACCTGAATTCCCGCCCTGCGTCAATCCACGCTGCTTGCCCCCGCGTCCAAAACCCGTTAGGGGCCAGTCGTTCTACGCATAAAGGGAAGTCAGATGTCCGCGCCCAAGAAAGTTGTTCTGGCCTATTCCGGTGGCCTTGATACCTCGATCATTCTGAAATGGCTGCAGACCGAGTATGGTTGTGAGGTCGTGACCTTCACCGCCGATCTGGGTCAGGGTGAGGAGCTTGAGCCCGCGCGCAAGAAAGCCGAGCTGCTGGGGATCAAACCCGAGAACATCTATATCGAAGACATCCGCGAGGAATTCGTCCGCGATTTCGTCTTCCCGATGTTCCGCGCCAACGCGCAATATGAGGGGCTGTACCTGCTGGGCACCTCGATCGCACGACCGCTGATCTCGAAACGCCTGGTCGAGATTGCTGAGGCAACCGGCGCTGACGCTGTCGCCCATGGTGCGACCGGCAAGGGCAACGATCAGGTTCGCTTTGAACTGGCCGCTTACGCGCTGAACCCCGATATCAAGGTGATCGCGCCGTGGCGCGAGTGGGACCTGACCAGCCGCACCAAGCTGCTGGAATTTGCGGAACAGAACCAGATCCCGATTGCCAAGGACAAACGCGGCGAGGCGCCCTTCTCGGTCGACGCGAACCTGCTGCACACCTCGTCCGAGGGCAAGGTTCTGGAAGACCCCGCCGATATGGCGCCCGACTATGTCTATCAGCGCACCGTCCATCCCGAGGACGCGCCGAATGAGCCCGAATTCATCGAAATCGGCTTTGAAAAAGGTGACGCGGTCAGCATCAATGGCGAGGCGATGAGCCCGGCCACCATCCTGACCAAGCTGAACGAATATGGCGGCAAGCACGGCATTGGCCGTCTCGATCTGGTCGAGGGTCGTTTCGTGGGCATGAAATCGCGCGGCATCTATGAAACGCCGGGCGGCACCATCCTGTTGGAAGCGCATCGCGGGATCGAGTCCATCACCATGGACCGTGGCGCGATGCATCTGAAAGACCAGCTGATGCCGCAATACGCCGAGCTGATCTATAACGGCTTCTGGTACTCGCCCGAGCGTGAGATGCTGCAGGCCGCCATCGACAAGTCGCAAGAGCACGTCACCGGCACCGTGCGGGTGAAACTGTACAAAGGTCTGGCCTCGACCGTTGGCCGTTGGTCTGATCATTCGCTCTATTCCGAGGCGCATGTGACCTTTGAGGAAGACGCTGGTGCCTATGACCAGAAAGATGCAGCTGGTTTCATTCAGCTGAACGCGCTGCGCCTGAAACTGCTGGCCGCACGCGACAAGCGGCTGAGCAAGTAAGCGAACTCACATATCGACACCAAAGCCTGGCAATCCTTTGGATGCCGGGCTTTTTTGTGGGCGTCTTCCCGCTGCGTCAGGCTTGATCGACGCATGGGAGTGTCTTTACGCATACGTCAATCAGGAAAAGGACGGATCATGCTGCAGGACATCGCCGACGGGATTCAAAAAGGTCTGGATGGCAAGAACTTTGACGGATCGCTCAAATTCGATTGCGGCGATGACGGCGTGATCGTTTTGGCCGACAACACAGCTTCGACCGAAGATCGTGAGACAGACTGCACCATCCGCATCTCGCAGGACAACCTGACCAAGCTGCTGACCGGAAAGCTGAACCCGATGACGGGGGTTGCACTGGGTAAGCTGAAGATTTCGGGCAATATAGGTGTCGCGATGAAGTTGGGGCAGTTGCTGGGGTAACGGGCGATCACGGATAAACTCGTCTCACCAGCACGTGACAAACGATGTCAGCGCATTGCAAGCGGGTGAAACTGAGGGCAGCTTGGTCTCGGAAGGAGACCTGCCATGACCCGGACTGCTTATCTGAACTGCATCAAACCCTCTCTGCTGTTTGCGCTGATCCTGCTGACGGCCATGTTGCGTGCTCTGCCCGCCCCGGCAGCGGGGTCCGAGACGCTGACGGTCGCCGGAGGCTGTTTCTGGTGCGTGGAATCCGATTTCGAATCCGTCCCCGGCGTGCTTGGGGCGGTGTCAGGCTATACCGGTGGCAAGACGGCGAACCCCACCTATGATCAGGTGTCCAAAGGTGGCACCGGTCATTATGAGGCGGTTCAGATCACTTTCGACCCCGCCAAAGTATCGCGTGAAACACTGTTGAACATGTTCTTCCGCTCGGTTGATCCCACCGATGCAGGCGGCCAGTTCTGTGATCGGGGCGACAGCTATCGCACCGCCATTTTCGTCTCTAACACAGGGGAAAAGGCGCTAGCGCAGAAAGCCAAAGGTAATGCTCAGCAGGCATTGGGGCAGACCGTCGTCACACCGATCCTGCAGGAAGGCACATTCTATCCGGCCGAAGAATACCATCAGGATTACTACAAGGGTGACAAGCTGGTCTTTACCCGCTTTGGCCCCAAGCGCCAGAAGAACGCTTATAAGGCCTATCGAAATGCGTGTGGCCGCGATGACCGTGTCCGGCAATTGTGGGGTAGCGCTGCGCCCTTCGCTGGGTCTTAATCGAGCTGCGCCTCGCGCACCTCTTTCAAATCCGGAATAACATCCGCTGTGCCGTGCCGCGTGACCATCAGGGCCGCGGCACGCATCGCTTGGGCGATCGCCTGCGCCATCGGCATCCCTCGATCCATCCCCGCCAGCACATATCCGGTGAAGGTATCCCCCGCGCCGGTCGTATCGACAGCGCTGACCTTATGGGCCTCGAACTGCTGAGGGTCATGGCCTTGATGGTAATACCGCGCGCCTTTTGCACCCAGCGTCACGATCACATGCTCTACAGGCAGGTCCGAGGGCGCAAGGCCTGACGCGGCCTGCAACTGCTCGGCCTCGACCTCGTTCAGGATCAGGAAATCCAGAAATGGCAGGACAGCCTGAACCGCGTCGGCCTGAAATGGGGCGGCGGCGTAGCAAACGGTCAGGCCAAGGTCGCGGCCCAGCCGTGCTGCCTCGATCTGTGCGTTGGTTTCGTTCTGCATCACCAAAACGTCCCCGGTGACGGCCTCACCCAAGGCCCGTTGCAGCTGCTGCGCCTCCAACGCGTGATTGGCACCGGGGTAGAGGATGATCAGGTTTTCACCCTCGGCATCCACGGCGATGATTGCATGACCGGTTGGGGTATCGGTCTCAGAGATAAACCGGGTATCAACCCCATATTCGGTCAATCGGTCGCGCGCCCAGCGCCCATCTGACCCGACGGCGCCGATATGCGCCACCCGCGCCCCAGCCCGGGCTGCCGCCACCGACATATTGGCCCCCTTGCCACCCAGAAACCGATCAAGCCCGCCCGCCGCTAAGGTTTCGCCCGCTTCCGGCAAATGCGGCAGGGCATATACCATATCCGCGTTGATCGAGCCCAGGTTCCAGATCGTCATGGTCTATCCAATATCGCAGGAGGCCAGAATAGCCATGTTCAGAATGTCATTCGCGGTCGAGACGGTCGAGCAGATCTGAATCGGCTTGTCGACGCCGGACAGGATCGGGCCGATCACGGTCGCCCCGCCCATTTCCTGCATCAGTTTGGTCGAGATCGAAGCCGAGTGCCGCGCCGGCACGATCAGGATATTGGCCGGCCCGGTGAGGCGCTGAAACGGGTATCCAGCTTGCTGATCCACGTTCAGCGCGACGTCCACGGTCATCTCGCCCTCGTACTCGAAGTTGACGCCGCGCTGGTCCAGAACCACCGGCGCGCGGTGCATCTTCTCAGCCCGCTCGGACACCGGATAGCCAAAGGTCGAGAAGCTGACAAAGGCCACCCGAGGCTCCAACCCCATGTGACGCGCCACCGCGGCCGAACGTTCGGCGATCGTGGCCAGATCATTTTCATCGGGCCATTCGTGCACCAATGTGTCACCGATCAGAACGATACGACCTTTGTGCAGCAGTGCAGTCACACCGGCTGCACCATGGGCGGCATCGGCATCAAATACGTGATTGATACGATCCAGCACATGCGCCGATTTGCGCGTAGCACCGGTCACCAGACCGTCGCCATGACCATGCGCCAGCATCAGGGATGAGAACACATGCCGGTCGCGCGCCGCGAGGCGGTAGATGTCTTTCCGGTCAAAACCCTTACGCTGCAGGCGTTTATACAAAAAGTCTGTATAGGTCTCGAGATGTGTGGTGTTGGCCGCATTCACCACTTCCAACTCGCGTACCGCATCCCCCAATCCAGCTTCTTCCAGCTTGAGTTTGACATCGTCCGGACGGCCCACAACCAACGCCTTGCCGAAGCCCGAGCGCTGATAGGTCACTGCGGCGCGCAAGACGCGGGGATCGTCGCCCTCGGCAAAGATCATCCGGCTTTGTGCCTGACGCGCACGGGCGTTCAGGCCGCGCAGGATGCTGGCAGTTGGGTCCATGCGGGATTTGAGGCTCAGCTCATAGGCGTCCATGTCGATGATCGGACGGCGGGCTGCGCCAGTGTCCATACCCGCCTTGGCGACAGCAGGCGGAATACGGTGGATCAGGCGCGGATCAAACGGCGTCGGGATGATGTAATCACGCCCAAAGGTCAGCGACTTGCCATAAGCCATGGCAACCTCATCCGGCACGTCCTCACGCGCCAGATTGGCCAGCGCATGGGCGCAAGCGATTTTCATCTCATCATTGATGGCGCGGGCATGAATGTCCAAAGCGCCGCGGAACAGATAGGGAAATCCCAAAACGTTGTTGACCTGGTTCGGGTAATCGCTGCGTCCGGTGGCGACGATGGCATCGACGCGCACTTCATGGGCTTCTTCCGGCGTGATCTCGGGATCCGGGTTGGCCATGGCGAAGATCACAGGATTGTCGGCCATACTGGCAACCATATCTTGTGTCACGGCGCCTTTGACCGATACGCCCAAGAATACATCGGCCCCCTTCATCGCTTCTTCGAGAGTCCGAAGATCGGTGGAGATCGCGTGCGCCGATTTCCACTGGTTCATGCCCTCGGTCCGACCCTGATAGATCACGCCCTTGGTGTCACAGACGATGCAGTTCTCATGCCGCGCGCCCATCGACTTGAGCAGTTCGATACAGGCGATGCCCGCAGCCCCGGCCCCGTTCAGAACGATCTTCACATCCTCGATCTTCTTGCCCGAGATATGCAGCGCGTTGATCAGACCCGCCGCACAGATCACCGCTGTGCCGTGCTGATCATCGTGGAAGACGGGGATGTCCATCTCCTCCTTCAGGCGCTGTTCGATGATGAAACATTCAGGTGCCTTGATGTCCTCAAGGTTGATACCGCCAAAGGTCGGCCCCATCAGGCGAACCGCGCGGCAGAACTCATCCGGGTCCTCAGTGTCCAATTCGATATCGATCGAGTTCACATCGGCGAACCGTTTGAACAGG
The DNA here is from genome assembly GCF_056536265.1 of Ruegeria sp. AH3. Taxonomy (NCBI): domain Bacteria; kingdom Pseudomonadati; phylum Pseudomonadota; class Alphaproteobacteria; order Rhodobacterales; family Roseobacteraceae; genus Ruegeria; species Ruegeria sp. AH3. The sequence goes on along the minus strand of NZ_JBQFJL010000001.1, from coordinate 2,873,090 downwards.
ACAGATTTCCCCTCCATCACCGGTTTCGAGCCCAGCGCACCGAGATTGCCAAGGCCCAGAACGGCTGTGCCATTCGAGATCACGGCAACCAGATTGCCCTTGTTGGTATAGTCATAGGCCGTTTCGGGTGCCTCGGCGATGGCTTCACATGGAACAGCAACACCGGGGCTGTAGGCCAGCGACAGATCGCGCTGCGTGGTCATGGGAACGGTGGCCTGCACCTCCCACTTGCCGGGGGTCGGGTCCAGGTGAAAGGCCAGTGCCTCTTCTTTGGTGATCTTCGCTTTGGGCATCTTCTGGGTCGTTTCCATGACTTCAGGGCTGATGCGTCATAGCGCAGGCGCGCGCGCGCCTCAACGACAATGCGTTTTCACCTTTCGTCGCACGAAGGGGATTTGTAAGGTCGCGTCCGGAAGACGCCAATAGGGGGCCGCTTTTGTCCACAGTCACGCCAATGATGGCGCAATATCTAGAGATCAAAGAGGCCCATGCCGACGCCCTGCTGTTCTACCGCATGGGCGATTTCTACGAGATGTTCTTCGAGGACGCCGTCAACGCTGCCGAAGCGTTGGACATCGCCTTGACCAAACGTGGCAAACACAACGGAACCGATATTCCGATGTGCGGCGTGCCGGTCCATTCGGCTGAGGGCTATCTGCTGACCCTGATCCGCAAAGGCTTTCGCGTCGCCGTCTGCGAGCAGATGGAAAGCCCGGCAGAAGCGAAGAAAAGAGGCTCTAAATCGGTGGTAAGGCGTGATGTCGTGCGTCTGGTGACGCCCGGCACGCTGACCGAAGACGCCTTGCTGGAAGCCCGCCGTCATAACTTTCTGGCCGCCTATTCCGAGGTGCGGGACGAGGCAGCGCTGGCTTGGGCTGATATCTCAACCGGTGCGTTTCACGTGATGCCTTTGACATCCGTTCGTTTAAGCCCCGAGCTTGCGCGACTGGCTCCGTCCGAGCTGATCGTAGCGGATGGCGCGGATCAGCCGCTGCAAGAACCGGTCCGCGATCTGGGTATCTCACTCACCCCTATCGGACGTGCAAGTTTCGACAGCACAGCGGCAGAGAAACGCATCTGCGGTCTGTTTCACGTGGGCGCGCTGGATGCGTTTGGTTCCTTCGGGCGCGCCGAAGTGTCGGCCATGGGCGCGCTGATCGACTATCTGGAGATCACTCAGAAGGGCAAATTGCCCCTGCTGCAAACGCCTTTAAAGGAATCCGAAGATCGCGTCGTTCAGATCGACGCCGCCACACGCCGCAATCTGGAACTAACCCGATCTCTGTCCGGCGGTCGTGCCGGATCGTTGCTGTCGGTTGTCGACCGCACCGTCACACCCGGTGGTGCGCGGCTGCTGGAGCAGCGCCTGTCCAGCCCTTCGCGCAATCTGGATGTGATCCATGCCCGGCTGGATGCAGTGACTTTCGCGGCTGAGGACAGCTTGACCGCCTCAGACCTGCGCGAGGCGCTGCGCAAGACCCCGGATCTGGACCGCGCCCTTTCGCGGCTTTCCCTTGAGCGTGGAGGGCCGCGCGATCTGGCCGCCGTTCGCAACGGACTGACTCAGGCGTCAACGATTGCCGAGCTTTGCGGTACGCAGGACCTGCCAATATTGCTGTCTACAGCCGTTCAAAACCTTGTCGGCTTTGATGACCTCTTGGGTCTGCTTGACGAGGCGCTGGTTGCCGAACCGCCGCTATTGGCTCGTGACGGAGGCTTCATAGCCCCCGGCTTTGACTCGGAACTGGATGAGGCCCGAACTTTGCGCGACGAAGGTCGCTCGGTCATCGCCGGGTTTCAGCAGAAATACGCCGAGCATACCGGCATTGCTTCGTTGAAGATCAAGCATAACAACGTGCTGGGTTACTTCATCGAAACCACCGCCACACATGCCGAAAAAATGCTGAACCCGCCGTTCAGCGAGACCTATATTCACCGTCAAACCACAGCCAATCAGGTGCGCTTTACCACCGTCGAACTCTCCGAGATCGAAACCCGTATCCTGAACGCAGGAAATCTGGCTTTGGAGATCGAAAAAAGGCTCTATCAAAGGCTATCTGACGAGATTCTTACCCTTGCTGCCCGCCTGAACCAAGCCGCACGCGGGCTGGCTGAGCTGGATTTGACCACCGCCTTGGCAGATCTGGCACGCGGAGAAAACTGGTGTCGACCGCAAGTCGATGCCTCGCGCGCGTTCGATGTGCAGGGCGGTCGCCATCCGGTCGTGGAACATGCGCTGCGCCAGCAAAGTGGCGATGCGTTCATCGCCAATGATTGTGATCTGAGCGCCGAGGACGGTGCTGCCATCTGGCTGCTGACAGGTCCCAACATGGCCGGTAAATCAACCTTCCTGCGCCAGAACGCGCTGATCGCCCTGTTAGCGCAAATGGGCAGCTATGTTCCGGCAGAGCGGGCGCATATCGGTGTCGTCAGCCAGCTGTTCAGCCGTGTCGGCGCGTCCGACGATTTGGCCCGGGGCCGCTCGACATTTATGGTCGAGATGGTGGAAACCGCTGCCATCCTCAACCAGGCTGACGACCGCGCGCTGGTCATTCTTGATGAAATTGGCCGCGGCACCGCCACCTATGACGGCCTGTCCATCGCCTGGGCGACGCTGGAACACCTGCATGCCGCCAATAAATGCCGTGCCTTGTTTGCGACCCACTACCATGAATTGACCGCCTTGGCAGGAAATCTGGAAGGCGTCGACAACGCCACCGTCGCGGTCAAGGAATGGGAAGGTGAGGTGATCTTCCTGCACGAGGTGCACAAAGGCGCCGCCGACCGGTCCTATGGTGTTCAGGTCGCCCAACTCGCCGGTCTGCCTGCATCCGTGGTTGAGCGCGCCCGCGTCGTGTTGGATCAGTTAGAGAAAACCGAGCGCGAGGGCGGCAAGCAAAAGGCCTTGATCGACGACCTGCCCTTGTTTTCGGCAGCGCCACCTCCCCCGCCTCCGGCACCCAAGGCCTCACCGGTCACGGATATGCTTGACGAGATCTTGCCGGATGAGCTGACCCCGCGCGAAGCGTTGGACCTGATCTATAAATTGAAAGAGGCGGCCAGATCCTGACCGCCTCAAAATTCTTGGTTTTACAACTGCTTAGCTTGCAGGCATAGACGAAACGCCGACCTGCGCCGGGCGCAGCAGGCGGTCATGCAGCATGAAACCTTCGGCCGAGACCTGAATGATGTCCCCGGCTTTGGTGCCAGGCACCGGAGCCTCAAACATCGCCTCATGTACATTCGGGTCAAACCGGTCGCCAACTTCGGGCGTGATCACTTCAATCCCGTGCTTCTGGAACACGTCCTTCAACGCTCGCATGGTCAACTCGACACCTTCCAGCAGACCGGCGGCAGACTCTTTCTGCTCGTCGGTCGCGGCCTCAAGCGCGCGCTTCATATTGTCATAGACTGGCAGCATGTCGCGCGCCAGTTTCGACCCGCCATACTGCTCAGCATCCCGGCGCGCCTTGTCACCGCGCTTGCGGGCGTTCTCGGCGTCGGCCAGCGCACGCATGAACTTGTCTTTATAGTCGTCTCGCTCAGCACGCAGCTGATCGATCTCCAGCGCCTCTTCGCTGATCTCAGCAAATTCCTCGGCAAACTCTTCCGCTTCTGCGGACATGATATCGTCCAGAAATTCTTCGTTCTTGGGCTCTGCCATCTCTTACCCTCTAGCTCCGGTCGGATATCAGCTTGCCGACCAGTTGCGCCGTATAATCCACGATTGGCACGATCCGTCCATAATTCAGACGTGTGGGTCCGATAACCCCGACCGCACCGATTATCTTTCGATCAGCGTTCATATATGGAGACACCACCAAAGAGGAACCCGAAAGTGAGAAAAGTTTGTTCTCGGAACCAATAAAAATGCGCACACCCTCGCCATCTTCGGTCAATTCGAGGAATTCGGCGATGTCACGTTTGCGTTCCAGATCGTCAAACAGCGTTCGGATCCGGTCCAACTCTTCAGTCTGACCCGGTTCATTCAACAGATTCGCCCGCCCGCGCACAATCAAACGGGCCGAGTCGCCGCCATCGCTGTCCCAAGCGGCCATCCCGCTCTCGACCATCTCACGCGCCAGCACGTCGATTTCTTGTCTGCGGGCGTCGATCTGGCTTTGCATCTGACGCCGCACTTCGCTGAGCGTGCGCCCCTCGATCAGCGCATTCAGAAAGTTCGCCGCCTCACGCATTGAACTGGGTGTCTGCCCTGGCGGGGGGGTGAACAGCCGGTTTTCCACGTGACCGTCCGAGAATACCAGAACCACCAAAGCCCGGTCATGGCCCAGAGAGACGAACTCGATATGCTTGATCTCGGCCTCGTGCTTGGGTGTCAGAACCAGAGAGGCACCTTGTGTCACGTGTGACAATGCCGATCCCACACGGTCCAGCATTCCGCCCACATCGCCCGCGTTAGAGCCTAAAGTCTCGTCTAGTTTCTGCCGATCATCCGCACCCAAATCGCCAACTTCGAGCAACCCATCGACAAACATACGCAGCCCCTGCTGGGTCGGAATACGCCCCGCACTGATATGAGGGCTGTCCAGCAGGCCCAGAAACTCCAGATCCTGCATGACGTTGCGCACAGTGGCGGCGCTGACTTTTTCGGACAAAGTACGCGTCAGCGTGCGGCTGCCGACAGGCTCACCGCTGTCCAGATAACTTTCGACGATCAGCCGGAATACTTCCCGTGATCGGTCGTTCATCTCATCCAGAATTTTGCTCGCTTCACTCATCGGCGGTCCCCTGCTGGATCGTCATTAAATCGCAGGTAAATGAAAGGTCAATCGGGGTTGCATCGTAACGCTGCGGGGCGGTATCCCCAACCCAGTAGATAAAGGAATTCCCATGCGACCCTCAGGACGTGATCTAAACGAAATGCGCGCCGTTTCAATCGAAACGGGCTTTACCAAACATGCCGAAGGTTCCTGCCTGATCAAGATGGGCGATACCCACGTGCTGTGCACCGCCACGATCGAGGATCGCGTACCACCCTTCATCAAAGGCTCAGGGCTGGGTTGGGTCACCGCCGAATATGGAATGCTGCCACGGGCGACGAATACGCGGATGCGGCGCGAGGCTGCCTCGGGCAAGCAGGGTGGTCGGACTGTGGAAATTCAGCGCCTGATTGGCCGTGCGTTGCGCGCCGGTGTGGACCGGGTCGCCCTGGGTGAACGACAGATCACTGTCGACTGTGATGTGATCCAGGCTGATGGCGGAACCCGCTGCGCTTCGATCACCGGTGGTTGGGTTGCGCTGCGTCTGGCCGTCAATAAGCTGATGAAGACGGGAGAGGTGATTTCCGATCCGCTGGTCGATCCGGTTGCCGCTGTGTCCTGCGGTATCTATGCTGGTCAGCCGGTTCTGGACCTCGACTATCCCGAAGACAGTGAGGCCGGTGTGGATGGTAATTTCATCATGACCGGTTCAGGCAAACTGATCGAGGTTCAGATGAGCGCCGAAGGCTCGGTCTTCAGCCGCGCCCAGATGGACCAACTGATGGATCTGGCCGTAAAAGGCGTGGGCGAGCTGGCCGCAGCACAAAAGGCCGCCACCGCATGACCCGCAGGTTCGACGGGGACAGGCTGCTGGTTGCCACCCACAACAAAGGCAAGCTTGAGGAGATGGCGCATCTCCTCGAACCCTTTGATGTGACGGTGGTCGGCGCGGGCGAGATGAACCTGCCCGAACCGGAAGAGACCGAAGACACATTTGTCGGCAACGCCCGGATCAAAGCTCATGCCGCTGCGAAGGCGACCGGCCTGCCTGCCCTGTCGGACGACTCCGGGATCACCATTGATGCACTGGACGGCGCGCCCGGTGTCTATACCGCCGATTGGGCCGAAACCGGAAATGGCCGCGATTTCCTGATGGCCATGACCCGTGCCCATACTGAGCTGGAGGCTAAAGGTGCCGCGCATCCCCGCACCGCACAGTTCCGCAGCACATTGGTTCTGGCCTGGCCCGATGGTCACGATGAGGTATTCGAGGGCATCGCCCCCGGTCATCTAGTCTGGCCAATCCGAGGCGAAGGCGGGTTTGGCTATGACCCGATGTTTGTCCCCGACGGATACGACATTACCTTTGCCGAGATGGATCGTTGGGAAAAGAACAAGATCAGCCATCGCGGCCGCGCGGTTGAGATGTTCGTGAAAGGCTGCTTTGGCGGATGATTGGCGCAATGGGGGCTTTGGCCTGTATGTGCATTGGCCCTTCTGCGAGGCTAAGTGCCCCTATTGCGACTTCAACAGCCATGTTTCCAAAAATATCAATCAAAAACAATGGCTTGGTTGTTATCTTAGTGAACTGAAACGATCTGCCGCTGAAACACCAGATCGCGTGTTGAACACGATCTTCTTTGGCGGCGGCACCCCGTCGCTGATGGCGCCGGAAACTGTCGCCGCCATCATAGACGAGGCCCGCGCCCTGTGGCGGCCCGCAAACGACATGGAGATCACGCTTGAGGCCAACCCAAGTTCGGTCGAAACGGGTCGATTTGCGGCCTATCGAGACGCCGGCGTGAATCGGATCTCGATGGGTGTGCAGGCGCTGAACGATGAAGACCTGCGTCGGCTGGGCCGCATTCATACCGTCGCCGAGGCCCGAGCAGCCTTCGATATCGCCCGCACTTGTTTTGACCGCGTTAGCTTTGATCTGATCTACGCCCGGCAGCATCAGACTTTGGACGCATGGCGCGCAGAGTTGACCGAAGCCCTTTCGATGGCCGTCGATCATCTGTCTCTCTATCAATTGACGATCGAGGACGGCACGGCCTTTGGCGACCGGTATGCTGTTGGAAAACTGCGCGGCCTGCCCGAAGATGATAGCGCTGCCGATATGTATCTGGCCACGCAAGAGATCTGCGAGGCCCACGGATTACCTGCTTACGAGGTCTCAAACCACGCGCGGCCCGGTTCGGAATCGCAGCACAACCTGATCTATTGGCGCTATGGTGATTATGTCGGCATCGGCCCCGGCGCTCATGGTCGGATCACGCTGAATCGACGAAAGTTTGCAACCGAAACCCACCTGGCCCCGACGAAATGGCTCAAGTCTGCCGAGAATGGATCAGGAGAGAGCAATCGTTCAGAACTGAGCCGTCAGGATCAGGCCACCGAATACCTTATGATGAGTCTTCGCATATTTGAAGGACTAGATATTGAGAGATATCAAGCTCTCGCAGACCGGCCCTTAGCGCAGGAAAAACTACAGGCTTTAAGTGATATCGGCATGATCACGATTGGCGAAAACCGATTGCAGGCGACATCTGATGGGCGCGCCGTGCTGAATGCCGTAATCCGGGAATTGTTGGAGTAGCGCATGCAATATCTCTGGGCCGGTCTGGGATTGCTCTGCGTTGCGCTCGCCATGATTGGCGTTGCCCTGCCCCTGCTTCCAACTGTACCGTTTCTACTGCTGGCTGCATTTTTCTTCGCACGTTCGTCGTCACGGCTGCACAACTGGTTGCTCAGCCACCGAACTTTTGGACCGATGATCGTCGACTGGCAAAGCTCAGGTGCAATCCGACCAGCGGCAAAAAAGGCGGCCACCGTTTCGATCGCCGCCGTGTTTGTCCTGTCGGTCGTGATCTCAGTTCCGACACATGTCCTGATCATTCAAGCCATTGTGCTTGGGTGTGTCATGGTCTTTATCTGGACGCGCCCTAACGGCTGAGCTTGGCGCACAGATCGTCCAACTGATCCAGATTCTCATAAGCCAGCACCACTTGCCCCGATTCCGCACCAGCCTTGTGGTTGATGGTCACCTTCATTGCGAGAATCGCTGACAAGTCTTTCTCCAACGCGCGCGTATCGGCATCCTTCCCGGCATTCAGGTTTCTGGATCGGGGAGCGGGCTTATCAGCATCGCCCTGTTGTTTCTTAACCAAAGCCTCGGTCGCGCGTACCGACAGCCCATCGCGCACCACCTGTTTTGCCAGCTCTGACGGGTTTTCCGCGGTGATCAATGCCCGCGCGTGCCCTGCTGAAAGCTTGCCTTCAATGACTAGCGTCTGCACATCCATCGGTAATGAGAGCAGACGCAGCAAGTTGGCGATGTGGCTGCGGCTTTTGCCCAAAGCCTCGGCCAGTTTTTCCTGCGTGTGACCAAAACGATCCATCAACTGCTTGAAACCGGCAGCTTCTTCCACTGCATTCAGATCCGCGCGCTGAATATTTTCGATGATGGCGACCTCAAGCACCTCAGTGTCATCGAACTCACGAATAATGACAGGGATTTCATGCAGTTGCGCCATCTGGGCCGCGCGCCAGCGACGCTCGCCAGCGACAATCTCATATTGTCCACCTGTGATGCTGCGTACGATCAGAGGCTGAATGATCCCCTTTTCCTTGACCGAAGCCGCAAGTTCGTCCAGTTGCTCTTGCGCGAACCGGCGGCGTGGCTGATCCGGGTTTGCTTGCAGTTTTTCAATCGGAACCTTCAGATCAGGACGGCGCGGTTCAGCTGTGATCCGACCATCCGCCTCGGGCGCTACATCAGCCATCAATGCCGACAAGCCGCGACCTAATCCCCGGGATTTGCTTTTCTTGACGCTCACTATGCCCTCCTGACGTCCGCTTAGGCGGCTACTTTGTTATTCTTATGCATGATCTCTCGAGCAAGATGCCGATAGGCCATCGCCCCAAGAGACCCGGAATCATACTGCAGAACCGGCAACGCGTAAGACGGTGCCTCGCTCACCCGTACATTCCTGGGTATCTTGGTTTTAAATACCATCTCACCCAGATTGTCACGCGCATCCTTTTCAACCTGACGGGACAAGTTGTTGCGGTTGTCATACATGGTCAACACAACACCTTCGATTCTAAGGTCTGGATTCGCGGTCTGGCGCACCTCTCGAATGGTCAGCATGAGCTGGGACAGACCTTCAAGCGCAAAAAACTCGCTCTGTAGTGGCACGAGGACAGAATGCGCCGCGACCATTGCATTTACAGTCAGCAAATTCAGCGACGGAGGGCAATCGATCAGCACAAAGTCCAACCCAAAGGTATCTATTGCAGTCTGACGCAACGCGTCATGCAACAAATAACTGCGTTTTTCGTTTGAAATCAGTTCAATATCCGCTGAGCTAAGGTCAACCGTCGCTGGAACAACATAGAGATTGCTGATCTCTGTTTCCTGAACAACGGCCTCCAACGGGGCATCATCGAGTATGAGATCATATGTCGTCCAATCCCGGTCCTCGACACCCAAACCGGTCGAGGCATTACCCTGAGGATCGAGATCCACGACCAAAACCTTGCAACCCGCTTCTGCCAATCCAGCTGCCAGATTAATCGCTGTTGTCGTCTTTCCCACCCCGCCCTTCTGGTTGGCAACCGCAATAATCCGGGGCCCGGCAGGGCGAGACAGATCAACCACGAGAGACTCCTTTGATCTTCAGGATAACGGCTTGAGGTTCCGTTAAACTTGTAATCGGCTCAACCTCGAATTTCCATTCCTTGCAGGCCTCATCCAATTCTTTTTTCCAGGTTGCGCCTTTCGGCAACAAAGCAACGCCTTCAGGGCTTAAATGCCTATCACAAAAGGACAATAGACTGGTCAGATCTGACAACGCCCGTGCGGACAGGATGTCTGCCCGAAGCGGTTCAACATCTTCGATTCGCTTGGATATGACTTTGCAATTCGCGCCAGTTTCTCGTGCAACATTGCGCAGAAACGCCGATTTGCGTTGATCGCTTTCAACTAAGGTAAACTGCGTGTCCGGAGCAGTTTCAAGCGCCATGATCGCGCAAACCATGCCCGGAAATCCCCCACCACTTCCCAGGTCCACCCAATGAGCGACGGAACCTGAGCAGTGAAACACTTGCACCGAATCCTGGATGTGACGGGTCCAGATTTCTTTAAGACTGTTACGCGAAACCAAGTTTATCTTGGGATTCCAACGCTCAACAAGTTCAACATATTTGCGCAAGCGCTCCAATGTTTCACGTGAAACATTCAGGTTATCGGGCGCCGCACCTTGGATGGCACTCATGCTTTACGCACCTTCATATCGCGACGAAGCTTTGCCAGCACCAGAGTCAATGCCGCCGGCGTCACGCCTTCAACCCGACCCGCCTGAGCGATATTAGCTGGTTTGGCCTGGGACAGTTTTTGCTTCATTTCCGTCGAGAGACCATCGAGCGAGAAATAGTCAAAATCCCTTGGAATCACATGTGATTCATCTCGCTTCATAGCCTCGACATCCCGCTGTTGTCGCGCAATGTAATTGGCATAAAGCGCATCTCGCTCAATCTGACGGCGTGTCCCGTCATCGGTTTGGGAGAGTTCTGGTTCAAGCGCTATCAAATCTTCGAATACAACATTCGGAAAGGCCAGGACAGCCATACCATCCCGGCGATTACCGTCCTGATTGACCTCGATTCCAGCTGCGCGAATTTCTTTCGGCGTAAAAGTCCGTTCTGTGAGTTTTGATTTTGCCGCCAAAAGCTTATTCAGTTTTTCGGTAAAGGCTGATCGCCGCTTCTCTCCCACGCAGCCAAGCTCAATTCCCAATGGCGTCAAACGTTGATCTGCATTGTCAGCGCGAAGCGAAAGACGGAATTCTGCTCGTGAGGTAAACATTCTATACGGTTCCGCAACACCACGAGTGGTCAGGTCGTCGATCATTACGCCGATATAGCTGTCAGAACGTGTAAAAAACACCGATTCCAGCCCCTGAACTTCTCTGGCAGCGTTCAGACCGGCTACTATACCTTGGGCGGCCGCCTCCTCATATCCTGTGGTTCCATTGATTTGGCCCGCAAGATATAGCCCCGGTACATCAGGCAGCGACAGGGAAGCATCTAAGACTCGAGGATCAACATAGTCATATTCGATCGCATAGCCCGGTTGCTGGATTTCGGCCTGCTCAAGCCCTTTGATCGAGCGCACATATTCAACCTGAACATCCTGAGGTAATGATGTGGAAATACCATTGGGGTACACCGTGTGATCGTTTACGCCCTCGGGCTCTAGAAAAATCTGATGCGAGTCCTTATCCGCAAATCTCACGATCTTGTCTTCGATCGAGGGGCAATACCTAGGCCCCACGCCATCAATATGCCCGCCGTACATCGCGGACCGCGACAGATTACGCTCGATAATCTCATGCGTTTTGGCGTTGGTATGTGTGATACCACAGGCAATTTGCGGCGCCGTCACCGATTCCGACAGGAACGAAAACAAGGTAGGTTCGGTATCGCCATCCTGCCGCTCCAGCACATCCCAGTCGATTGTCCGGCCATCGAGGCGTGGAGGTGTCCCGGTTTTCAGACGCGCCATCGGCAGTGCGAAGCCGTCCAATCTTTCTGCCAGCTTCACTGAGGGTCGGTCGCCCATGCGACCTCCGGGCTTCGAAACGTCGCCAATATGAATGACGCCCCGTAGAAATGTGCCGGATGTCAGGATAACAGTCTGCGATGGGATCACCGAACCATCCGCCAAAACAACCCCGGTTACGCGTTTTCCATCCATTCGAAAATCGACCACTTCACCAGTGATGATGGTTAAATTCGGCTGATTCTGAGTGGCTTGAACCATGGCCGCGCGATACAGTGCGCGATCAGCCTGCGCGCGCGGGCCCTGCACTGCCGGCCCTTTTCGGCGGTTCAAAAGGCGGAACTGAATGCCTGCCTGATCTGCCACACGGCCCATGACACCGTCCAACGCATCGATTTCGCGAACCAGATGGCCTTTCCCAAGACCTCCGATGGCGGGGTTACAGGACATCACCCCAATATCCCGTTCGGACAAAGTGACCAGAGCAGTCGACACACCCATACGGGCGGCTGCATGGGCGGCCTCAGCCCCTGCATGGCCGGCACCAATCACGACAACATCAAACTCCGAATGTTTCACGTGAAACACTCCTCACTTACCCAGACAGAAACTGGCGAATATCTCATCCAGAAGAGTTTCGACATCGATTCTTCCCACCAGCGATTCAAGTGCACGAATGGCAGTTCGCAGCTCTTCTGCTGCTATATCATACATATCGGGACCTGATTCCAGAACCGCCTGCGCGGCGTTCAATGCCTCACTTGCCCTTATCATCGCAATTCGATGCCTTTCGCGTGTCGCAATACCATGACTGGTAGTTCGGTCACTCAAGACACGCGAAATGTTGTCTATGAGCCTATCGATCCCCTGCCCGGTTTTACCCGAGATTCCGTCTTCGGAATCGTCGCGCAGATCAGATTTTGGCAGAACATGGATATCACCCTTCTGCATATCAACACCCAAGGAGTCTGGATTGTCAGTCAGAAACACACGTAAATCGGCAGCATCCGCACGGCTGCGCGCCAGTTCAATCCCGAGGTTTTCGACATGATCCTCAGTCTCTCTCAAACCGGCCGTGTCCAACAATGTGACGGGCAAGCCTGCGAGATCCATTCGTACCTCGATCACATCTCGCGTTGTGCCTGCGTATTCCGAGGTGATTGCTGCCTCTCGACCCGCCAAAGCATTCAGCAACGTTGACTTCCCGGCATTCGGAAGACCAACAATCGCAACCTCAAATCCAGTACGGATCCGCTCAGCAATCTGTACGCCATTGGCCTCACGAGTCAGATCAGCCTTTACACCAGAAATCAGGCTCCGGACTTCGGGCGTTACATCTGTCGGTACTTCTTCATCTGCGAAATCAATCACAGCTTCCAGCAATGACGCCGCCCGGATCAGATCCCGCCGCCAAACCTCAGCCAGGGAACCAAGCGCGCCGGCCAGAATGGTTTGAGCCTGTTTACGCTGCGCTTCGGTTTCAGCGTCGATCAAATCGGCAAGCCCTTCGACCTGAGCCAAATCCATCTTGCCATTTTCCAAGGCTCGACGCGTGAACTCACCCGGCTCCGCTAGACGCAATCCATCCAAGTCAGACAGGCAACGCAGAACTGCATTGACCGAGGCGGTACTGCCGTGAATCTGCAACTCAACCACGTCTTCACCTGTGAAACTAGCCGGGGCCTGAAAGGTCAGCACCAACCCGTCATCCAGGCGCGCGCCATCTGGCGTGCACAATGTGCGCAGATGCATCCCGCGTGGGGGTAGCCCGCCCCCGGCCAACGTGTTCGCGGCCTCATGGGCATCAGGCCCCGAAAGGCGAATGACCGCTACACCTGCTTTGCCCTGGGCGCTGGCCAGGGCGAATATCGTATCCATGGATAGCCCCCGCGACAGTGCCGGTTCGGCGTCAGGTGTTCATTGAATCGAAGAATTCCGAATTCGTCTTGGTCTGTTTCAACTTGGACAGAAGGAACTCGATCGCATCGGTCGTGCCCATCGGATTGAGGATGCGGCGCAGAACGAAGGTCTTGGCCAGATCCCCCTTGTCGACCAGCAGGTCCTCTTTCCGGGTACCGGATTTGAGGATGTCGATTGCCGGGAACACGCGCTTGTCTGCAATCTTGCGATCCAGAACGATTTCCGAGTTACCCGTGCCTTTGAATTCTTCGAAGATCACCTCGTCCATCCGGCTGCCGGTATCGATCAGCGCCGTGGCGATGATGGTCAGCGAGCCACCCTCTTCAATGTTCCGGGCAGCACCGAAGAAACGCTTGGGCCGTTGCAACGCGTTTGCGTCCACACCACCGGTCAGAACTTTACCCGAGGACGGAACCACTGTGTTAAACGCCCTACCAAGTCTTGTGATCGAGTCGAGAAGAATAACAACATCTCGTTTATGCTCGACCAGACGCTTGGCTTTTTCGATCACCATCTCAGACACAGCCACGTGGCGAGTCGCCGGTTCATCGAAGGTCGAAGATACAACCTCACCCTTTACCGAGCGCTGCATGTCCGTCACCTCTTCAGGGCGTTCGTCGATCAGCAACACGATCAGGTAACACTCTGGATGGTTCTGTTCGATCGAATGCGCGATGTTCTGCAGGATCACGGTTTTACCGGTCCGCGGCGGGGCCACGATCAGCGAACGCTGACCTTTACCGATGGGCGAGACTAGGTCGATCACACGGGCCGACTTGTCCTTGATGGTCGGATCTTCGATCTCCATCTTCAAACGCTCTTCGGGATACAGCGGCGTCAGGTTGTCGAACAGGATCTTATGCTTGGCCTTGTCCGGATCTTCGAAGTTGATCTTGGTGACCTTTGTCAGAGCAAAGTACCGCTCGTTCTCATCCGGTGCCTTGATCTCGCCCTCAACCGTATCCCCGGTGCGCAACGAGTGCTGGCGGATCATCTCCGGAGAGACATAGATGTCATCAGGACCCGGCAGATAGTTCGCCTCGGGCGAGCGCAGGAAGCCAAAGCCATCCTGCAGGACTTCCAGCACACCATCGCCACCAACGGTCCAACCCTCATCCGCGCGCTCGCGCAGAATCTGGAACATCATCTCGCCTTTACGCATGGTCGAGGCGTTTTCGATCTCCAGCTCTTCGGCCATCGCCAGAAGGTCTTTGGGACTTTTGGCTTTCAGGTCAGCCAGATTCAGGGCGTCAGTTGTCATGATATATACCTTCACCGCTGATCATGCGGCACGAAGTGGAATTTCAGTACGGAAGATACGCCGCCCGGACGGGCGTGTTGTGATCTACATATGCGTCCGGACGAGCGGAGTCAAATAGGCGCTCAGAACTTCACTACGACCGCCAGAACGATGGCAACCATCAGAACAGTCGGAACCTCATTCATCATGCGATACTGCCGCCCTGTGAGCTTATTTCGGCCCTCTGCGAAGTCTTTGCGCCGTGCCATCAGCCAATGATGGAACCAGGTCATCCCGATCACCGCCGCGCCCTTGATCCAGGGCCAGCTCCAATCCCAGCCAACGATGCCCGGGGTGAACACCATGATCAAGCCACAGACCCAGGCCACGATCATTGCAGGGCGCATGATCACCCGCAGCAGTTTCTCTTCCATTTCAAAGAAAATCTGTTCTGCCCCGTCGACCGCTTGCGCCTTTTCAACGTGATAGACGAACAACCTGGGCAGATAAAACAAACCGGCCATCCATGAAATCACGGCCATGATATGCAGTGACTTCACCCACGGATATATCGTGAAAAGAAGATCGGTCATTTTGGCTCCGAACGTTGCTCGGAACTCTCCCTAATAAAAAAATAAGAAAAGAAAAAGGATGATGGTTTTGTAGGGTGCGTAAAATCCGTGGATTACTTTTTTACCCATGGGTTTTCCCCAGGTGGATGAATTCTTCCGGTACGCAAGCGATTCTGTTGGCGAAATAGAAAAACTTTATATTTCATATAGTTAATAGGTATCTTTGTTCGTACTTCTGGGGATAACTCTCAGAGTAAGTTGGGACATAACGGTTATCCTGCCAATCTGAGTTATCCTTACCCAGATTGGATGGTGTTCGAACGACTCGGGGAAGTTTTGCACCAAAATCCCGGGCTTGCGTGTCAACCGGAAAACCATACAAACCATTCAGGAACGCTCAACGATTTACACAGGTGGTTTTCCACATGTCTGTCCCCATTCTGCTGGCCTCAGGTTCGGCCATCCGGGCGCAGTTGCTGCGCAACGCGGGTGTGCCCTTTGACGTGCAGACCGCACGCGTGGATGAGGATACCGCCAAGCAAGCGCTGTTGGCGGAGGGTGCATCGCCGCGCGATATCGCCGATACGCTGGCTGAGATGAAAGCACGCAAGGTCAGTGACAAGAACCCCGGTGCGATGGTGCTGGGTTGCGATCAGGTGCTGGATTTCGACGGGCAGTTGCTGTCGAAACCTCAAAGCCTCGAAGAGGCGCTGGCGCAGTTGAAGGCGATGCGGGGTAAACGGCATATACTGCTTTCTGCCGCTGTGATCTATCAGGACGGTGAACCGATCTGGCGGCATGTCGGGCAGGTGCGGTTACGGATGCGGATGAGCTCGGATGCTTATCTGCGCGACTATATCGACCGGAACTGGGACAGCATTCGCCACGCGGTTGGGGCTTATAAGCTGGAGGAAGAAGGCGTGCGATTGTTTGCGACCATTGACGGAGACTATTTTAACGTCTTGGGTATGCCCCTGCTCGAGCTGTTGAATTTCCTGGCAATCAAAGGTGTGATTGAACAATGACCAAGACCCGCATTCCCTTGGCCGGGGTGATCGGACACCCGATTGCGCATTCGAAATCTCCCGTTTTGCATGGGCATTGGCTGAAATCCTACGGGTTGGCTGGGCATTATATTCCAATGGATGTCGCCCCGGCGGATTTGGAACAGGTTCTGCGCACGCTGCCAAAGGCAGGCTTTGTTGGTGCCAACGTCACCGTCCCGCATAAAGAGGCCGCGCTGAGGGTGGCCGATCACGTCTCGGATCGCGCCTCGGTAATCGGGGCGGCAAATACGCTGGTGTTCCGCGAGGATGGCTCTATCCATGCAGACAACACCGATGGTTATGGGTTCATGCAAAATCTGCGCAGCGGCGCGCCGGACTGGGTGCCGGGTGATGGCCCGGCAGTGGTCTTCGGGGCCGGAGGGGCCGCGCGTGCGGTCCTGCAGGCGTTGGCCGAGGCCGGTGTCCCTGAAATCTTGCTGACCAATCGCACGCGCACGCGCGCGGATCACCTGAAAGAAGAGTTCGGCCAGCGCATTACAGTGATCGACTGGGTACAGGCCGGCAATGTGATCGAAACCGCTGAACTGGTGGTCAACACGACCTCGCTGGGGATGCAGGGCCAGCCGGAGCTGCGTGTGCCGCTGGATGGGCTGCAACCCGGAGCCGTGGTCACCGATCTGGTTTATGCACCGCTGAAAACCCGGCTGCTACAGACCGCGGAAGAGGCCGGATGCACCACTGTCGATGGCCTTGGAATGCTGTTGCATCAGGCGGTTCCCGGTTTTGAGCGCTGGTTCGGTATCCGCCCCGAGGTGGACGAGGATCTGCGCGCGGCAGTGCTGGCATGAGTTTCGCGCTGGGCCTGACCGGTTCCATTGGGATGGGCAAAAGCACTACGGCGCAGATGTTCGTGGATGAAGGCTGTGCGCTGTGGGACGCGGATGCGGCGGTGCATCGGCTGTATTCCAAGGGGGGCACAGCGGTCGAACCAATGCGCGCGGCTTTCCCTGAGGCTGTTATTGATGACGCGGTTAGCCGTGATGCGTTGAAGCGGATCATTGCAGGGGACGCAACCGCCTTGAAACGGATCGAAGCGATTGTGCATCCACTGGTCGCTGCGGATCGGGCGGCGTTTCGGGACTCGGCGACAGCTGATATTTTGGTCTTCGACATTCCATTGCTGTTTGAAACCGGAGGTGACGCAGCAATGGATGCTGTTGCCTGCGTATCGATCTCGGCAGAGGAACAAAAGCGTCGGGTGATGGGACGTGGTACGATGACCGAGGCGCAGTTTGAGCAGATCCGCTCCAAGCAAATGCCGAATGAAGAGAAATGCGTGCGGTCGGATTATGTGATTGTGACGGATACGCTGGACCATGCCCGCGCGCAGGTGCAGGATGTGGTCAGGCAGATACGGGCGGGGATGGCAGATGCGTGAGATTGTACTCGATACTGAAACCACAGGGTTCGATCCCGAAAGCGGTGACCGGATCGTCGAGATTGGTGCGGTTGAGCTGTGGAACCACGTCGCCACGGGCGAGACCTATCACGTCTATATCAACCCCGAACGGTCGATGCCCGACGAGGCATTCGGCGTACACGGTATCGGCCCCGACCTGCTGGAAAACCCACGCCCGCCTGAAAAGGGTGAGGTAACGCTGAAGGACAAGCCAGTCTTCGCAAAAGTAGGCCAGAGTTTCCGCGATTTTGTGGGCGACGCCAAGCTGGTAATTCACAACGCTTCGTTCGACATGAAGTTCCTGAATGCGGAACTCAAGTGGATGGGCGTGCCGCTGATCCCGATGGATCAGGCAATCGATACGCTTGCTATTGCACGCAAGCGGTTTCCGGGATCGCCAGCTTCGCTGGATGCATTGTGCCGCCGGTTTGGCATCGATAACTCGAACCGGGTTTTGCACGGCGCGCTGCTCGACTCGGAAATTCTGGCCGAGGTTTATCTGGAGCTGATCGGTGGAAGACAGCCCGATTTCGGCTTGGCCTCGGCGGCCTCAAACGCAGCTGGTGGGGCGGATGAATGGCGCCCGACCGCGCGCCCGACGGCATTGCCGTCCCGCATCACAGAAGACGAGCGCGCAGCGCATCAACAATTTATAGAGAAACTGGGCGAGAACGCCCTGTGGACCCGCGCCTGACCCAAGCCACGCGCGGGTCAGATACTTATGCGTCAGCTTGTTGTGCCTGAGCAGCAGCCTGACGGCGTGCCAGCTCATTGCGGTACAGCGCGACGAAATCGATATTGTCCAGATTGACCGGTGGATAGCCACCGTCGCGGGTGATGTCGCTGACGATGCGGCGCAGGAACGGGAACAGCATGCGCGGGCACTCGATCATCAGGAACGGGTGCAGCTGGTCCTCGGGCACGCCTTCCACATGGAACAGACCGCAATAGTCGAGCTCACACAGGAACAGAACGTCTTCCATGCCTTTGGCTTTTGATGTCAGTTTCAGCTTGATCGAAACTTCAAACTGGTGATCTGCCGGGCGTTTCTTGGCGTCCAGGTTCACCTGAACCGAAATCTCGGGCTGTACATCGCCCGAAACGCCCTTCTGCGCCATCACGTTTTCAAAGGACAGATCGCGAATGAACTGTCCCAGAACGCGCATCTGGATTTGCGGGGCGGCCTGGGCCGCTGTGTTTTCTGTGGCGTCTTCGTCGGCCATGGATCTACTCCGAAAATGAAATTCGCCACTGCTTAGCAAGTTGGGCGGGGTAGCTCAATGCTGGTGCGGCCCTTCCACCCATTTCGAGGGCTTTGAGGGCTCCTGACGTGGTCGAACCTCGGTAAACTCTCCGTCAATCACATCGTCCTGATCAAACGGGTTTGGCCCAGACCGGAATTGCGTGCCGGTACCCATCTGGAAATGTGTGATGGTGGCCTTGGACTTGAGATAGCGAAACACCGCCACCCGGATGCCGGGAACAAGCAAAGCAAAGCCAATGGCATCAGTGAAAAACCCCGGCGTCAGCAACAACACGCCGGACAACAGGATCATCGCCCCGTGGGCCAACGGCTCAGTCGGGTCGTCCAGTTCAGCGAAGGACCGCTGCAGATTGGCCAGCGCCATGCGACCTTGTGTCCGCACCAATATAGTGCCCAAAACGGCGGTCAGGACCACGATTGCAAGCGTCGGCCACAGTCCGATCAGGCCGCCAACCTGTATGAACAGGGCAATCTCGATGATCGGAACCAATAAAAAAGCCAAGAACAAGTACATTTGCGGTATCCTTTAGCATGTGTCGGGCTGTGGACTTGCCCCCAACTGTCACCTACATAGTGGCAGAGGGCTGCGTATACAAAGCCCGGGTTCTGAAATGAGGACGAAATGAACTCACCCCTGATCCAGCTTCTGGTGCTGGCCGGAATTGCCATTTTCCTGATCCTGCGCTTGAAAAGCGTTTTGGGAACGCGGGAAGGTTTTGAAAAACCACCCCTTCAGCAGCAGCCTGACACCAATGGCGCGCGCCGTGATTTCGAGGTGATCGAAGGCGGCCCGGATCATGACATTACCGACCATGTTGCGGAAGACAGCGAGCAGGCGCAAACCCTGGCCGCGATGAAGCGGGTCGAGCCCAGCTTTTCCGTCAGCGAATTCGTGCAGGGTGCACGTGGTGCCTATGAGATGATCGTGATGGGGTTCGAAAAGGGCAATCTGGACGAAATCCAGCCTTTCCTGTCCGAAGAGGTGTTTGACACCTTTGTTTCGGTGGTCGCTGACCGTGAAGACAAGGGTCTCACCATCGAAGCCGAGTTTATCGGCGTGCGTGAGACTACTTTGGCCGATGCGAAATTCGACAAGGATTCCAATCAGGCTGAAATTACCATGCGCTTTGTGGGTGAGCTGACCTCGGTCGTACGTGATCGCGGTGGCGACATCATCGAAGGCAATCCCAACACCGTCAAACGTCAAAAGGACAGCTGGACCTTTGCCCGCGTCATGGGCTCGGACGATCCGAACTGGCTGCTTGTCGCCACGGACGCATGATTGCAGCGCTCCGGTCGCTTTTTCTGGGGGTCGCCATGACCACTGCCAGCGCCGCCGGAGCCGAGGCGACGCGATCCATCCTGTCATTCGATGACCTCGATGGTTGGGCCGCCGACGATCACGGGGCGGCCCTTTCGGTTTTTCTGAACACTTGCGGCGATCTGGATGATCCAGATTGGCAGGCGCTGTGCGGCGTGGCGCAGACTTATGAACCAGAGGCAGCGCGCGCCTTCTTCGAGTTGTTCTTTCGCCCCGTTCTGGTGGAAGATGGCGATGATGCTCTGTTCACCGGATATTTCGAACCCGAACTGGACGGCTCGAAAACCCCGACCGACACATACCGCTATCCACTCTACCGAATGCCACCCGAGGCGCGCGGGGCAGGCCAATGGCTCAGCCGCCGTGACCTGCTGACCGGAGAGGTCATGCAAGGCCGCGGCCTTGAGATCGCGTGGGTCGATGACCCGGTTGAGCTGTTCTTTCTGCAAATTCAGGGCTCGGGCCGTATTCGCTTGCCCGATGGCGGTGCGATGCGGGTTGGGTATGGCGGCGCGAACGGGCATCCCTATCGCTCGATCGGGGCAGAACTGGTCCGGCGTGGCGCGTTGGGCGCGCATCAGGTGAGTGCGCAGATGATCCGGGCCTGGGTGCGCAAGAACCCCGAAGCCGGGGCTGAACTGCTGTTTCACAACCCCTCTTATGTGTTCTTCCGGGAGGTGACGCGGGTCGCGCCCGAGTTTGGTCCGCTGGGCGCAATGAACCGTTCGGTCACGACTATGCGCAGTATCGCAGCTGATCCGGCCTATACCCCTTTGGGCGCACCGGTCTGGGTTGAGAAGGATGGTCGGGACCCATTGCGACGGTTGATGATCGCGCAGGATACGGGATCGGCCATCAAAGGTGCCCAGCGGGCAGATATCTTCTTTGGCACCGGCGATGAGGCCGGTCAGGCTGCCGGACGTCTGAAGGATCCCGGCCGAATGGTGGTATTGCTGCCGATCCAGCGGGCCTATGCGATGTTACCGGATGAATTCTGATGACACGGCGCAAACTCACCTCGGATGAGATCGAGCTGTGGCGCAAGGTTGCCAAACAGGCCGAGCGGTTGCACCCCGAACTGCCGCAAACCGTTCACCCCGTTACCCTGCCCAAACCCAAGCCAACCAAAACACCAAAAGCACGGATCGAGACGTTTGAACTTGGTCAGACGGCTGCTGCGAAACCCGCGCGACACAACCTGAAACCTTCGGTCACCGAAGGGCTGCGCGCCAGTCCCGTGCAGATGGACACCAAGGCGTTTGGCCGGATGAAGCGGGGTAAGCTGAAACCCGAAGGCAAGCTCGACCTGCACGGAATGCGGGTGGATACGGCCCATCCGGCATTGATCAGGTTCGTCCTGACCGCACAGTCGCAGGGAAAACGTCTGGTACTGGTGGTTACGGGCAAGGGTAAGGACCGCGACGAACCCGGCCCGATCCCGACGCCGCGCGGGGTGCTGCGCAATCAGGTGCCGCAATGGTTGTCTCTGCCACCGCTATCACAGGCGGTGCTGCAGGTGACACCGGCCCATATCAGCCATGGCGGCGACGGGGCCTATTACGTGTATCTCAGGCGCGTGCGCTGAGTGACACGTCACGGCGCACTGATCTGCGCCTCACCTGACTCGCTCAATACGATTTCGGTCGCGCCGGTTGGGTTGCGGGCGCTTGCAGGCGCAATCACATCAAGCCCGCGCTGTTCGGTTCCAAACGTGTTACTGACGCGGCGGGCCGACCCTATGATGGCAAGTAACGCCGGAGAGGTCGCTGCCACGAAATGCGAGGATTCCGCATCGCTGTTGAATGCGGTCGTATCGATGATGTTGATCTTGTAGTCGGACAGCGCTTCGGTGGAGCTGATATTGCCCAGCCGTTCACCCTTGGTCGTGCCACGCAGCCTGGCTGAAATATTCAGCAGCTTGTCCTTTTGCGAAACCATTACGATGAACGGATCGGGCGGCGTTCTGATCGTATCCATTTGCGAACGGAACAGGTCCACATCCAGATCGGGCGAGATCAGAACGACCCCTTCAAGATTGCGGTTGGACCAACCGGGTTCGCGCAATTCGGCCTGGCGCATCATTTCCATCGTCAACGCGGTTCCCATGGAATGCGCCACCAGAACCACGCGCCGGACACCGATGGATTTCAAATGGCGGACGGTTTGTTCCAGCCCGTCACGCGCGAACAGCATACTGTCCAGATCATAGGCATAGCCATAACCTGTGGCCTGGCTCGGCCAGGAATAGACCATGGTTGCGCCCGGAATCTCAAGATCGCGCCTTAGCTGAGCAGCACGAAACGCGGTTTCCGCCTGGGTCGTGTTGTAGCCATGAATGAAGATCGACACTTCATCCATGCCGTGCAGGCGGGATCTCAGATCGGTTGGTCCCTGCAATTCTTCCACGCCCGCCATGACGAATTGCTTTTTCGGGTTTGGATTGGCGTAGGAAAAATCCAATGTCCCCGGCGTATGGTTTGGTGGGATCGAAACTGTCATTTCGAGAAACTGCAACGTCTCACCTCGTCGAAATCCGTAAGAGCCATCAGGCTCGCGCGCACGGGTTGTTGTCGCATAGATGGTTTCCGGCGTGCCGACGCCTAGCGCTGAGGGCACGGTTTCAGATATCGTGCGGTCGACACATGCGGTCAGCGTCACCGCCATTGATGCAATCAAGATATAATGAAGCACGATAACAGCCCTTGGGATTCCTTCCCCAAAGCTAACGGATTCCCGCCCTGCGTCCAGCGCCACAGGGCAGCAATAGCGGCGAAAACCGGCCTGTCCGTGTTACAGAACGTAACGGCTGAGATCGGTTGATTTGGTCAACTCGCCCAGATTGTCCTCAACGAACTGCGCATTCACCGTGATCTCGGCCCCAGCCTGATCGGGTGCGTTGAACGAGAGCTCCTCGAACACGCGCTCCATCACAGTATAAAGGCGCCGTGCACCGATATTCTCGACGCTTTGGTTGACGTCTGCCGCGATGCGGGCCAGAGCGGCGATGCCGTTTTCGGTAAAGCTGACGGTGACCTCTTCGGTGCCCATCAGGGCGGTGTATTGACGGGTCAGGGCGTTGTCCGTCTCGGTCAGGATGCGCACGAAATCCTCTTCGGTCAGTGCGCGCAGTTCGACGCGGATCGGCAGGCGGCCCTGCAGTTCCGGCAACAGGTCCGACGGCTTGGCGATGTGGAAGGCGCCTGAGGCGATGAACAGGATGTGGTCGGTTTTCACCGGGCCATGTTTGGTGCTGACGGTGGTCCCCTCGATCAGCGGCAGCAGGTCGCGCTGCACCCCTTCCCGGCTGACATCGCCGCCGCGCGCGTCCGAACGGGCGCAAACCTTGTCGATCTCGTCCAGGAAGACGATGCCGTTCTGTTCCACCGACTCCAGCGCCACGCGGCTGACGGTTTCATCATCCAGCAACTTGTCAGCCTCTTCCCCGATCAGCGCATCATAGCTTTCTGCAACGGTCATGCGTTTCTTGACGGTACGCCCGCCGAACGCCTTGCCAAAAATATCGCCCAGATTCATCATGCCCATCTGGCCTCCGGGCTGGCCGGGAATGTCGAACATCGGCATCGGGTTGGAAGTATCCGACAGTTCCAGCTCGATCACAGTATCGTCCAGCTCTCCTGCTTTCAGTTTCTTGCGGAACATATCGCGCGTCCCTTCACGGGCGTCTTCGCCAGCAATTGCAGCGATCACGCGATCTTCGGCAGCCTGATGGGCGCGCGCTTTGACGTCTTCACGCATGTATTCTCGGGTCTGGATGATCGCCGCATCGGCCAGATCGCGCACGATCTGCTCCACATCACGGCCCACGTAACCAACCTCGGTAAACTTGGTGGCCTCGACCTTGATGAAGGGCGCGCGGGCAAGTTTGGCCAGACGGCGGCTGATCTCGGTCTTGCCCACGCCGGTGGGTCCGATCATCAGAATATTTTTTGGATAAACTTCATCGCGGATGTCATCCGCCAGCTGCTTGCGCCGCCAGCGATTGCGCAGCGCCACGGCCACGGCGCGTTTTGCGTCTTTCTGCCCGATGATAAAGCGGTCCAGTTCCGAGACGATCTCGCGCGGGGTCAGGTCGGTCATGTCAATTCTATCCGTCTGTTTCGCAGCGGAACCTAATCATGCGGCGCGAAAACACAAGCCGATCACGAAAAACTCACGTCCAACACACGGAGATTCGTATTGATGTGAATCGCCGGACGCCTAGCGGCTGCCGCATAGTTCCTTGCGTCGGGCAAGACTGCCTGCGTTAATCAATGGAGATACCTCATCATGATGACTCGTCGTTCGCTTTTTGTGAAAGCTGCCGCCACCGGTGCGGCGCTGACCTTGGCCAGCACCGGTGCCGCGTTGGCTGGTGGTGCCAAAAAGAAGGGGTCGTTCGAAGGCCGCTCGAACCATATCACAACCGGTTCAGTGAAACTGGTCAAAGATGGCGAACGTTACATTGTTGAGCTGGGTGACGATTTCTCGCTGGATGGCGGCCCCGATCCGCGCGTGGCCTTCGGCAAAGACGGTACCTATGCTCCTGACAGCAAGCTGGGTGCGCTGCTGAACCTGACCGGCAAGCAATCCTACGCCGTGCCGCCTACTATGGATGTGTCGGGCTATAACGAAGTGTACATCTGGTGCGAAGTTGCCGGTGTGCCGCTGGGCGTTGCATCGCTGAAGTAAACGTCATGGTCAGAGGCTGGCATTCCGGCCTCTGACACGCCGTTAGGTAACCAAGCCGCACTCTGATACACTCGCCCCAAGGCATTGGAACCGGGGGCGTTTTTATGACCAAAATTGCCAAGATCACCTTGTTGTTCGTGGTGTTTGTCGACCTGATCGGGCAGGGGTTGGTCTTTCCCATTATCAACTCTCTGATCATGGAGACGAAATCCGGTTTTCTGCCGGAAGGCACGCCCGAAGGTCGGCGGCATTTCTACTACGGCCTGGTGATCGGTTGTTTCTTCCTGTCCTGGTTTCTGGGTGTTGTCTATGTCTCAAAAGTCTCGGATTCGATCGGACGTAAGAATGCCCTGCTGGTCTGTCTGGGCGGTGCGCTTGCCGGATACGCCATCACCATTGCCGCGCTGTTCATGAACAGCCTGCTGTTGCTGATCATCGGGCGGTCAATCACAGGGTTCACTGCAGGAAACCAGCCCATCGCGCAGGCGGCGATGATTGACGGCAGCACCGATGCGGCCGACCGGGACCGCAACATGGGTTACATTGTGACCGGCGTCAGCTTTGGCCTTGTTGGCGGCCCGATTATCGGAGCGGTTCTGTCAGACGCCGCCCTTCTGGGCAGCTATGCCACCCTGAAAACACCGTTCTACGGCGCTTTCGTTCTGGTGCTGGTCGCCATCTTCCTTGTGACGACCTTCTTCAAGGATACCCGGACTGAGCGTGCACCCTTTGTTTTCCGGCCCCGTGACATCACCGACAGTCTTATTGCCGTGCGCGGTCATCCGATGGTTCTGAAAATCCTGCCGGTTTACTCGTTCTTCATGATCGCCAACGTGACATTCTATGTCTTCGTCGACAATTTCCTGACCAGCGCCTTTGGTTACGGCGTGATCGGAGGCAGCATGGCCATGGTTGTCATCGGCTTTGCGCTGGCCTTTTCAAGCACCTTCCTTGTCAAACCCGCACAGGAACGATTCAGCAAGCATTCGATCATCTATACATCGCTGATCGTGATGATCATTTGTGGCATCGCTTTTGCCTTCAGCCCCAATGGGGTCTTCAGCTATGTGCCGGTCTTCCTCTTCTATTTCCTGTTTGGTGTCGCCTACCCGACCATGCTGGGCCTGTTCTCCTCCAGCGTCAGCGAGGCGGATCAAGGCTGGGTCATGGGTGTGACCACCGCAGTCTTCTGTCTGGCGGGCGGTGTAATGTCTCTGATCGGGGGCGGATTGATGAGCATCGATATCCGCGTGCCCTACTACATCGTGGTTGTCGCCGCGATCTGCGGGCTGATCGGCATGCACCGACGCTGGAAAGGTAAAGAGATCAAGGCGCTCTTAGCCTGAGATCGTCTCGACCGTCAGATTGCCATTGGTATAGACGCAGATATCAGCAGCAATCGCCATCGCTTCGCGCGCGACCTGTTCGGCCTCTTTGTCGCTGTCCATCATTGCGCGCGCTGCGGCCAGCGCAAAGTTTCCACCCGATCCGATGGCGGCCACGTTATGCTCAGGCTCAAGCACATCCCCTGCCCCGGTGATGACCAGCAGGTCCTTGCCGTCGGTGACGATCAGCATCGCTTCAAGCTTTTGCAGATACTTGTCGGTGCGCCAGTCCTTGGCCAGCTCGACCGAAGCACGGGCCAGTTGGCCGGGCGTCGCTTCCAGCTTGGCCTCCAGCCGTTCCAGCAGGGTAAATGCATCCGCGGTCGATCCGGCAAAACCTGCCACAACCTCAAATCCGCCCGGCGACAGGCGGCGCACCTTGCGGGCGGTGCCCTTGATCACGGTCTGGCCCAGGCTGACCTGCCCGTCCCCGGCAATGACAACCTGCCCGCCCTTCTTGACGCCAATAATGGTCGTGCCGTGCCATCCGGGAAAATCGCTGTCTGCCATGGAAGCCTCCGTTTTCTCTGGCGTTCTATATGGGCCGCACGCGTCGGCGGCGCAACCGTTCTTAAACCGCTCAAAAGATATGCAATAGGCGCAAACCGGGACTGTTGAGTCAGCATTTGTGAGACTCAGTTGCCCGAGTTACATCAGCCTCACAACCGACAACGGGTCGGCTGTTTCTGTTATAAGGAATACGCACATGGCTAACGCAATCGCAAAAACCCATGCGCCGCTCGGAGCAGTCACCATCCTGCACGCAGTGGACGCAATCTTCCATCGCCTTGAAGACGTTGTCGAATGGCACCAATCGCGCAAGACGCGCAAGGAATTGTCACGCCTGACTAACGCTCAGCTGGATGATATCGGTCTGAGCCGCGGCGACATCGCCAAGTTCTGATCTGGCTTCAAACGGAAGCACAAGACAAGCCGCTCGACCGAGCGGCTTTTTCTTTGTCATCTCAGTACGTATTTTCCCGCCTGCGACGGTACAAAGGCCTCGATCGCGGCGGTTGCAACCACGTGGCGGGTGCCCGCTGCGTCATCCAACACATCCTGTCCGCCCGGAACCGCGAGCACTTCGGCGCGCCCCCTTGGCAGGTCCGCGGCGACAAGAGCGCAATCCACCTTGTCTGGGCGCTGGACGCCGATCGTCACCTTCACACGCATTTCATTGTGATCAATTCCCAGAGTCGAGAATAACGTGATTGAAGAATGGTGCAGCGCGTCCTGCACCGCGCGCCGGGCCGCCTTGGTATAATCCTGACCATACAGGTCGTTCCCCATACCCATTTCCAGAATGATGCGCTGTTCTTTCATCACGCGCCCTCCATATCGAACGAGACCGCAAGGGCAGCGTTGGCAATGACTGTGCGTCCCACACCGTCCGGCTTGTCGATATCCAGGCCGCCTTTGGTGACAGAGATATTTGGCGTCCCATAAGGGAATATAGCCTCAAGCTTGCCGATCTCGACCTGTTCAGGCTGCTGCACTCCGATCTCGACATCGATGATCATGGCTTCTTTTGGAAACCCAAACAGATCTGCCATGTTGATCGAGTTGTGCCACAGCGCATCCTTGATCGCACGCAGCGCCGCCTCGGTATAGTCGATACGCCGCAATGATGTGCCCATCCCGAATTCCACAAGCACCCGTGTCTTGGCCATCCGTCCTTCTCCGATATCTCAACAAAAAAGGCGCCCGATTACAGGCGCCTTTCATCGTATACTGATCACATCGGATCAGATCGATTCATCAATCCAGCTTTGCAGCGCGGCCTTGGGTGCGGCGCCAGCGCGGTTTGATACAACCTGACCGTCCTTGAAGATGAACAGCGCCGGAATGCCACGCACGCCCATGGCGGCGGCTGAGTTCGGGTTGCTGTCCACATCAACCTTGGCGATCTTCACCTTGCCGCCGTATTCCGTGGCCAGCTCTTCCAGAGCGGGGCCAATCTGCTTACAGGGTCCGCACCATTCGGCCCAGAAATCCACCACAACGGGGATGTCAGAGTTCTTGACTTCGGCGTCAAAGGTATCGTCGGTAACGGCAACGGTCGACATATTCTGTCTCCTGAATGGGGAATGCTTGGGCACAGAACCTAGGTGCCGCATTGAGGGAGGTCAAGATATCGAGTGGTGTGCCAGAGCATCTGTCACAAGATCGTGTGGCAACCACATAAGCTGCGCGCTGCGGGTCCAGAGGATCGCAGTCCGGATCCGGCGATCAGGGTAAATCTGCGCCAGCGCATGAGCATAGGCCCCCATCTGGCGCAACAGCCCGTCCGGACAGGTGCCAGCGCTGTCTGGAACAGTGGCATTTGATTTGAAATCAATCGCATGGATTTCGGTATCAGAGATAATCAATCGGTCGATGACGCCATGCATGCGGGTGCCATTCAGATCAGCAGAGATCGGAACCTCGGCCAGCGCCTCCGGCGCAAAAACCGCTTTCAGGTGATCCGCAGCCAGTACCGTTTCCGCCTCGTGAAACAGCTCTTGCCGATCCGCCTCGTGCATATCGGGTAGTAACTGGGTGCAAAGCTGTGGCCATTGGCCGCTGTCAACAGTGGGCAAGTGTTCGAGCAGCAGATGCAGGCGCGTTCCACGCAATTTCGCGGCCTCTTCATCCTGTCCGGCATCGCCGGGCAGCGCCTTTGCACCGCCTAGATCGGAAGGGCTGAGCGTTTCCGCAGGCGTGGGCGGTTCCTTTGCCATGTTGTGGAACATCTCGGGAAGGGTTTGGTCTTCGGGCATCTGGGTACGATGCTCAATCAAAGGCAACGCTTCCCAATCGCCATGCTCCAGTCGTTGCGTCTGCGTTCCGGGTATTTGCGTCGCGCCGGCACGGGTCATTGCGGCTTCAACCATCTGATACCAGCTGGTGCCGTCCTTGCCGACATCTCCCGCAGCAGCCACGATCAACCACTTTTCCGCTCGTGTTAGAGCCACATATAGCAGGCGAAGCCGTTCATTTTCCTCTCGTTGACGGGCCTCTTCCCGCGCCGTTGCGACAAGGGCGGGCGATGCATCGGACGGCACTTTCCACATTGGTGTCTCTCCGGCCATCATGATCTCGGCATCGCGCGGAGGTTGCCGTTTGCCCGTATCCGGTAGGATCACGATCGGTGCTTCCAGCCCTTTTGAGCCATGCACGGTCATCACCCGGATCATGTTGCCGACACCGCTCATCTGTCGTTTGATCTCAAGATCATCGGTCTGCATCCAGACCAGGAACCCGGTCAGGCTGGGGATATCCGTACGTTCATAGGCCAGCGCTTGTGACAGCAACGCATTGATCCCATCCTCAGCCTCGGCCCCCAACCGACCGAGCAGCTTCCTTCGTCCGTCATGTCGGGTCAGAATCCGTTCGATCAGATCATAGGGGCGCAGAAAGTCGGTCTGCCCGCGCAGGTCATTCAGGATGACGAGTGTCTCGGGGAATTCTTCGGCTCGCTTGCGCAGTGCGGCCCACAGGAACCCCTCGTCCCGTCTGTGCGCCAGATCGAATAGTTGCTGTTCTGACCATCCGAACAGAGGCGATTTCAGCACGGTCGCCAGCGACAGGCTATCTTCGGGCGTGGCCAGAAAACTCAGCAGCGCGGCGAGGTCCTTGACCGCGAGTTCGGCACCGACTTTGAGACGGTCAGCGCCTGCGATGGGCAGATCTGCCGCTTTGCAAGCGCGAATGATTTCGGCAAACAGGTCCGAGCGGCGCTGAACCAGAATGAGGAAATCCCCTGGCTGCACCTTGCGGCGTACAAAATTGCCGGGTGTGTCGCCATCTTCCGGAATGGTCTCTTCGTTGTCGATCAAGTCTTTAATCGACTTTGCCACCTGCTCGGCCAGAACCACAGTATGGTGTCGCGCGCCGGGTCGATCTACGGGGTCGGTCCAGTCGCCTTCCTCGTCTTCTTCGACCTTTTCAACCACGGGCCACAGGTCGACGCGACCCGGAAGATCACCCTTGAACGCGCGGTGCAGCGCGTCTTTGTGAAACCCGGCCTCAGCGCTGTTTTCGAACAGAATATCCACCAATCCGAGGATCGCGCTGGACGATCGGAACGAATACTCCAACGTCGAATCCCACAGTTTAGAGCCTGATTCTTGCAGTTTTCTCCCAAACTCGGCCTGCATCTGATCGAAAGCCTGTGGATCGGCACCCTGGAAGGAGTAGATTGACTGTTTCTTATCCCCAACGACGAAGATCGTACGTTCAATCCCGGAGCGGGCCCCCTCCCCGCTGGTGAATTCCTGCGCCAGTTTTTCGATCACGTCCCACTGATCCGGGCTGGTATCTTGCGCCTCGTCCACAAGAATGTGGTCGATGCCACCGTCGAGGCGGTACAGAACCCATTCCGCCACCGTCGGGTCGTTCAGAACCTGCCGTGCGCGCAGGATCAGGTCGTCGAAATCAAGCCAGCCGCGCAGCTGTTTGCGCCGCTCGTATTCCGGTAGGAAGGCCGCGGCAAAGCGGTGTAAAACAAGGGTTTTCTGCGCTGCAACCAGCGCCAACCGTTGTTCTCGCGCAGCTTCGACGCGCAGCATCAGCGCTTCCAGCTGTGGCATACGATCCGCCAGCACGCCTTCGCGCAGCGCTTTGGTAGGAAAACTGTTGATCTTGGCAGAGAACGGCTCCTTTGCGCCTTTGCCGGTCAGCAGCACGTTTTCCAGCAGCGGCAAGTGACTAAGCCGGGCGTCGGAGAACGCGGCCAGTTTGTCGGCAGCCTTTGCATTGTTACCGCCGCTTTCGGTCAGCGCGGGCAGCATGGATTGGATCAGCTCAACCTCACCACCCAGATAAACCCGGCCCAGCAGCGCATTTTCGTCAAAACCTGCAGGCAGTTCAAACAGTTGCAGCACATCATCCCACTGCAATGATTGTGCAAAGTGGCTGCGTTTCTGTGTGACAGCGGCAGTCAGTTTTTCGAAGCCGGTATCGGTGACGAACCGGGCGACATCTTCGATCAAAGCAGCCTGCGGACCCTCGGCAAAGTCCTCGACAATCTCTTCGCGCAGCAAGGCAGCGGCGCGGTCCTCCATCTCGGCGAATTGCGGGCTGACCCCGGCCTCAAGCGGAAACCGCCGCAGCAGCGAGGCGCAGAATGAGTGGATGGTCTGGATCTTCAATCCGCCCGGTGTCTCGATGGCGCGGGCGAAAAGGGTCCGCGCTTGCGCCAGACGGTCTGGATCAATCGCACCAGTCACGCCGAGTTCGAGCAACTCGCCCTCAAGGTCGCTGTTGTCTAGCATCGCCCACTTACCCAGTCGTTTGAACAGCCGGTTCTGCATCTCGCTCGCGGCAGCTTTGGTGTAGGTCAGGCACAGAATATGCTGCGGCTGCACCCCATCCAACAACAACCGCGCCACCCGGTCGGTCAGAACCCGTGTCTTGCCCGAACCCGCATTTGCAGCAAGCCAGGTCGATGCATCCGGGCGGGCGGCCTGCACCTGCCGCTCGGTGGCGTCGTTGCGCGGGCTCATCTCAGGTCCTCCGGGCAGGTGTCGGCTGAACGGTCCCATTCGCCAAACCGGGCCAGATGATCATAATCACCGGTATCGGTATCCTTGTGCAGCATTCGACGAGAGGTGAAGCCCTGATCAGGCTCTAAATAAGTGGAAATGAGCTGTTTGAGTTCGGCCAGAACCTTGTCTGCCGGCTCTTTCGACAGCGGAGCATCCACCTCTTTATACGCGCCACCCATGCCAATGAAGACAGCTTGGGCCACCGGCAGCGGATCGAATCCTTCAATCCCGCCTTGCTCGGCAATCGCGGCTTCGATCAGGAGTTGTTTGTCGAACTTGGCCTGCTGGCTTTCAGACGGAGGCACGCCGGTCTTGTAGTCGATGATCCGCATCGCGCCGCGGCTGTTCAGATCGATCCGGTCAGCGCGGCCCGAGATGGTGAAGTCCAACGGCGCAAGCGCCAGTTTCATCATCACTTCAAAGGCCACAGGTCCACCATCGCCGCGACGCGAGCTTTCGGCGGCCAGAAAACTGTCGGTGATCCGTTCAAGCCGCGCGAGCCAGAGTTTTCGCGCCGTGGGCCAGGCGACGTGGTTTTCCAGAAGTGCCTCGGCGCGTTTCAGGAAGTTTTCGCGTGTCAGCAGGGCCGGGTCCAGCACGCTGTCACGTACGAACTGCTCCAGTACCTCGTGAATCACGATCCCACGTAGCAGGGCGTCGGGCGCGCGGACCAGAGGGTCCAACGGTTTCAGACGCAGAACGTGGCGGGCGTAGATCGCATAGGGATCGCGGATCAGGCGCTTGATCTCGGTGACGCTCAGGCGTCGGGGCCTGGATGCCACGGGGGGCCGTGGCGAGGGCCGATGTGCCGCGTCGATCCGGGGAGCATGTTCCAGCGCCTCAGCCCAGCCCAGCAACTTGGCCCCTCGTGCACGCATAGCTTCAAGGGCGTCGGTGCCGCCTTGGTCCTGCAAGCCCTGTAACAGGTTCGTCAGACGGTTGAGCCATCGCGACGGGACAGTTTCCGCGTCATCCGAACGGGTGGAGCGGGACAGGACCACTTCGGTCGCTCCCACCGCCTGTTGAAAGTCGTGGGCCGACAAACCGATACGGCGTTCGGGCAGCAGCAATCCCGCAGCATTGCGCATCTGCCGGTTCAGCCAAGGGTCAGGCGCAGTGGCTTCGGGCCAGCTTCCCTCATTGAGGCCGCCAAGGATCAGCAGATCAGCGCCCTGAACCCGTGCCTCAAGGGTGCCCCAGATCATCAGATGCGGATGGGGCGCATCGCGATCACGCACCTCTTCGCCTGCCAGCAATGCACCCAGTAAATCTGCAAAATCATGCGCCGTCATCGCGCCGCCATGCTGCGCCTCAGAGTCCAGAGCAGCCATCACCGCCAGCGCTTTTTGACCGGCGTTTTTGTCCCAAAGCGTGCCGGTCTCACCATTTGATCCGGCTGAGATCGCCTCGACCAACTCGCGCAAATGGGCAACCCAATCGGTCAGTGGGCGCTCTGCAGGGCTGTATTGGTCGCAGAAAGACTGGATCACCCAGCGGACCCAGTCCTCGGGCGCTTCTGCACGGATGGCAAAGGCGGTCAGGCTGGCGCTGTCGGGAAAAGGCGGGCCGTGGCGGCGCAGGTCGAGCTCCAGATCGCGGGTACGCAGCAGGTGCGCGCCGCGATCCGCCCCATCATGGCAGAGCGGATGCTTGAGCAGGGTCAGCAGTGCCTCGGCATCCAGCCGACGGGCAAACAGGCCCGCCACGTGGCGCAGGAACCGCCCCGGAGGCGACAATTGCAGCGGCAGGCCCGCGCTGTCATCAGGCAGGATGTTCCAGCGATCCAGCGCAGCGCTGACCTGACGGGTCAGCATCCGATCGGGCGTGATCAGGGCGGCGGTCTGGCCGGTCTCGGCGGCTTGGCGCAAACGCAGGGCTATCGCCAATGCTTCGGCCCGGGGCGAAGTGGCCTCGATCAGCGTCACGTCTTTGGTTGCGCCCTGCAGATTGGTCAGGTTTGGACCTTCGGACATCCATGCATCGGTGACCGGGGCAGGGCGTAAGGCAAGCGAAATCAGCTTGTTACGTGCGGGCGAGGGGGGCTGTTCCTCTGTCCAGGGGTGAATCTGATCGGGTGTCAGATCAAGTTCGTGCATCAGCTTGCGAAAGCGGTATTGCGGATGATCTTCCGAGGTCAGAGCGTCATCGAGATTACGCCAAACCTGCCTTGGCTGGTCGAAATCATAGCCGGGCAGCACCAGCGCCCCTTGTGGCAGGCGCGCGATAGCTTGCATCAGCATCATTGTTGTGCCGCGCGATCCGGTAGAGCCGGCAAGGATGATCGGGTGGCCTGGAGGGGCCTCTTGCCAACGTGTGATCAGTGTCTCGACCACGCGCCGTTGCCGCGCCTGCGGGTCCATAGCGCCATCGCCTGCGTGCATGAAATGATCCGCGATACCGATGAAGGCCTGCGCGCGCGCCCAGTGGCCGGACATATCGCTGACATCCAGATTGCGGATCGCGTCGGGAGGAACGCCTTCGCCCTGCATCTCATCAATCAGCGCCGCCAGACTGTCGGACAAATCGAACAATGACGACCGCGCCGCCAGATCGGGCTGCTGATCCAGCAGCTTGGCGATCAGCTGAGTCAGTTCCAGCCGTCGCCGTAGCGGTGGAATTGCGGGCGGCACCTGCGCCAGATTGGCGCCTTCGCCCAGATCGGTGACCAGAGACAGCTTTGGCAGCAGGCAAGGTGGCCCCTGATCGAACAGCTCTCGCACGCGTCGCGCCATGCGGCGCGTGTTGACTACCAGCTGAACCCGCGCCAGTGCTTCGGGCGGGTGTGTTTCGAACCGTTTGCGCAGCCCGTCGACCAGCACACGGGGGAAGTCTGCACCCGGCGGGACGGCAAAGACCCGCGGCTGGAGGCTGGGCTCAAACATCGGCGATCAGACCTTCGGCGAGTGCGACCCCTTCGGGTCGGCCAACGTCGCACCAGCGACCGGGGTAGGACAACGCAAACAGGCGGCGGTCCTCCAGCATCCGATCCCACAGGAGATTCAACGAGAACACATCCTCGGCAACATCGTGCAGGCCTTCGGTTTTTAGAATTTGTGCCCCGCCATAGACCAGACCGGCGCCGCGGGTGATCCGACCGGTGTTGTCTTGCGCGAAATCACCCGGTCCTGAATGCCCAAGTGTTTGGCTTGTCGGGATGCACATGAGCAGCGCATCCATTTGGTCGGGGTCCCACCGCTCTTGCAGCATTTGCAACGGGTTGGGCCCGGCCCAGATCGCATCACTGTTGAGTGTAAACACCGGATCCGGCCCGAGCATTGGCAAAGCGGCCTTTAACCCACCTCCGGTTTCCAGAATCTTTGGTACTTCGTGTGATAGCAATACCCCTTTTGGGTCCAGATGCCTTGTCAACTGATCCGCGTGATAATGCGTATTGGCCACGACCCGCAAAGGCTGCAGCGGAGTGATCAGGTCCAGCGCGTGGTCGATCAGAGGCCGCCCGGCCACCTCAATCAGAGGTTTGGGACGGTTCTTGGTCAGCGCACCCATACGCGTGCCGAAACCGGCGGCAAACAACATTGCAGCCTTTGGTGCACGGGTCATTGCGACCTCAGCTTTGCAAGATTTTCAGGGCTGGGCGGGGGCAGGGCATCGCGCAGCAGATCGGCCACCGAAACAAGCGCCGGATGTTCCAGATCGCGCATCAGATGGGCCCAAGCGGCAGGGATCAGATCGACATAATGCGGCTTGCCATAGTCCGTCGCCAGCCGTGCGAACCCACCCAGGATGCGCAGGTTCCGCTGCGCACCCAACACTGCATAGGCGGTGCGAAAATCGTGACCATCGACACCAGTCGCCGAGATATAGCGGTCGATCATCCGCATCTCGATCCCGGCGGGTACATTGCGGCGCACGTCCTGCAGCAGGGACATCAGATCATAGGCGGGATGACCCAGCATCGCGCTTTGAAAGTCCAGCAGGCCGACTCGCGCGATCCCCTCGCGTTCGGGCAGCCAGATCAGGTTCTCGGCGTGATAGTCGCGTTGCACCACCACCCGCGCGCCGCCGGTTTCCCGGTGCAGGATATCGGCAAAGCGCAGCTCGAACCGCGTGCGCGCCTCGGCATCATGCGCGCCAAGAACGCCTTGCGCGTATTTGGTGAAAGACAATGCCGAAAATTCGGTCATCAGGGCGGGGTCGTAGCTGTCCAGTGACAGTGTCGGCCCGGCGTGCAGGTGCACCAGAACGTCCGTCGCCGCATCATAAAGCGTCCGCTCTTGCGATGGGTCGTCATCAAGCACGCGGGCAAACAGCGCATCGCCCAGATCTTCGAGCAACAGGAACCCGTATTCGGTATCTTCGGCGTAGATCTCCGGTGCGCTCAGGCCGAGCGATCGCAGGTAGTTTGCCATGCGCACAAAGGATTCAACATCTTCACCCTTGTCAGGCGGGGCATCCATCAACACGGCGGTCTGCCCTGTTGTGGGATCGGTTAAGCGTTCGTATCTGCGGTTCGACGCATCCCCGGCCAGAGGTGCTTGTTGCGCACCGCGCCATTTTGATTGTGCAATCAGCGCTTCGGCCAGAATCGCTCGGTTCGTCATGGGGTCTTCTCCAGCCTGGACGTCCACTTCGGGCTGGTCCAGCTCAGTTCCAGATGCCGTAGGTCCTGATCGTCCGGGTCAGTTGAGAAGCGGATCAACAGCGCCGAATGCGGTTTCAGCGTGTCCAGTTTCTCGGGCCATTCGATCAGGCAAATGCTGGTTTCGAAGGCGTCAACCAGGCCCAGCTCTTCGATCTCTTCGACCGATGAAAGGCGATAGAGATCCGAGTGCCAGACCTCACCAACCTTCGTGTCATAGACCTGTACGAGCGTGAAAGTGGGCGAAGGGACATCTTCGGGTACGGCAAGAACGGATTGTATCAAAGCTC
Source organism: Ruegeria sp. AH3 (assembly GCF_056536265.1). Classification (NCBI taxonomy): domain Bacteria; kingdom Pseudomonadati; phylum Pseudomonadota; class Alphaproteobacteria; order Rhodobacterales; family Roseobacteraceae; genus Ruegeria; species Ruegeria sp. AH3. Next base: position 2,836,529 of record NZ_JBQFJL010000001.1, on the reverse strand, counting down.
TTGCGAAATGAGTTTTGCCGCTGCCGATTGCCCCATCCAGCAGAATGGTATCACCCGGCCGAAGTGCACCCGCCAAATTGGCGGCGAGCGAGGCTGTTTCTTCGGGGGATTTCATGGTCAGAGTCAACGGCGCAGTCATGGCGCCACAATGAACCTGCGCCCGGTCGGCTGCAACCCGGTTCAGGCACTGATTTTCTGTGGCGCAGCGCGGCTTTCCAACGCGTCAAGGGTACCGAAACGAACGATTGTTGCACCGTTCTGCATCGGGTTGATTGTGCAGGTCAGTTTGGCCCCGGTCTTCAGGGTCAGATCAGCCGACCATTCGGCACGATTCTCGCGGATGTTCACGAAATCCCGAATCTCACCCAGAACTGGCGTTGCGGTGCAATGATCCTGCCATTGGCGCGTCACTTCCAGCACTGTCGCGCAGTCCAGTCCGGCCTCTTCTACCTCGCCCCAAAGCATGTGGTAGGCAAGATTTGTGAATGCCAGTGTTCCGTCATCCGCAAAGACTGCGATGGCATCGGCAAGCTTGTCGAGGATTGACTGCATCAAGTCCATCTCGGACCGGAAACGCCGGGTCAGAGTGATTTCGGCCGTGATGTCTTCGAACAGAAAGGCAACGGCGCCGTCCGGATGTGGACGGCCGCTGACTGAATACACCGACCCAGAGGGCAGCGACCATGTCTCTTGGTAATTGCCGTCTTCCGCGGCCTCGATCAGGTCGTTCATCTGCCGACGCCAGCTGCGGTAGTTCTTGGGCTCTGGCATCATGTGCTGATCCCGCAATCGGTCAAAGAAGCTGGACAAGCCCGGTCGACAACTGAGGAAGTCTGGCGGCAGCGTAGTCAGATCGATCAGCGCAGGATTGAACAAGGCCAACTGCCGGTTCCGGTCAAAGATTGCCAGTCCGATTGACAGCTGGGCGAAGGTCTTGGTCATGGTCTGAACGAATTTGCGTTGGGCAGTTTCAGCTTCGACAATCGCATTGATATCAACCGCATAGCACAGCTGCCCCTCATCGCGGATCACGCGGGTGAGGTCGAACCAGAGCCGGGCATTGCTGTCTTTCACCGCAACAGAAACGCGGGATTTCCGGCCCAGCTGAGCATCGTCCGTAGGCGCGGGAACCAGAGGTTCGGTCAAATCCGCATCGGGGCCGCCAACCTTGCGCACCAGCGCGACATAGGCAGCATTGCACCAGCTGACTCGATTGGAGGCATCCAGCAGCCAGACCGGATAGGAGGCCTGATCCATGGCCAATCGGATCGGGTCATTCACATCCCGATGCTGAGTATGTGTCTGCCCGGTCAGGTCGCGCAGTTCGACGCGAATTATACCTTCGATCCATTCGCACTGCACCTCGCGGTCTACGGTGCAATCAATAGCGGATACCACCAGGGTGCGGTTAGTGCGCACCGTGTCGGGGGTTTCGGGAAAGGCGGGGAAATCGCGCTGCAGCAAGCGTTTGAGATCGGCCCAGGAGTTGACCGTTTCAAAGCCGTTCAGGGCGATGTCGGAATGGCTGATCAATCGGGTGCCGTCGAACAGAAACACGGTGTCAGAGCACAATCCGTAGTCGTGGCGCCGTGGTGTCGGGCGTGGCGACAGCCAACGAATGGCAAAGCCTGCAGAAACCAGACTGATCGCAGCCAATATGATCCAGTCGGCCATGGATTGCGCACCCCGATTACCTCATCCGGACCTATATGACCGGCAAGTGTTAACGGGGTGTTAACTCAGATCTGAAACGGCTGGTTGGCGCCCGAGGGAACCGGCGTGTCACCGATCTGAGCGTCGATCAACTTGCGCGGCCAGACGACCTTGACAATTGCACCGCGCCGCTCGGGTTGATCCGTCAGGTTCTGATAAGGATCGGAGCCATTGGCGAAATAGAGCTGAGCCCCGCTGCGTTCCAACAGGGTTTTGGCGATGAACAGGCCCAGGCCCATGCCTTCGTATTCGGGGCGGCTGCTGCGATCCGCCCGCCGCCGCCGCATGAAGGGATCGCCGATCCGTCCGATGATGTGAGACGGATACCCGCGCCCGTCATCCATGATGCAGACGGTGATCAGTTCCGAGGTCCATTCGGCCTCAACCCAGACAGTGTCACGTGCGAAGTCCACCGCATTCTGGATCAGGTTGCGCAGCCCGTGAATGATCTCGGGCTTGCGCAGGATCGAGGGTTGTTGCACGTCGCCGTCCAACACCGGACCTTCGGCAAAATGCACCTCTTTGCCCCGGTTGATGTGAGGTTCCGCCGATTCATGGATGACTGTCGACAGGGGTGCCTGACGCAGATGCAGATCGTCTTTGCCTGCCCGTCCCATGTCGCGCAGAATATCGCGACAGCGGTCGGCCTGTTCGCGGATCAGGGCGGCGTCTTCCTTGAGCTCCGGCCGGTCGTCAAGTTCTTCGATCAGCTCGGAGCTGGCCAGCTTGATCGTGGCCAAAGGTGTCCCCAGCTCATGCGCGGCAGCGGCCACCACACCACCCAGATCGGTCAGTTTCTGCTCCCGCGCCAGCGCCATATGCGTGGCCGAGAGCGCCTCGGACATCGATTGCACTTCGGAACTGATGCGGTGGGAATAGGCGCCGATAAACACGATGGCGATGATGATCGCGGCCCAGTTGCCGAACAGCAAGATATCGGGGATATCCAGAACCAGCCCCAGATTGGTGCGCAGGGGCAAGTGAAATTGCGCCAGTAACGTGGTCAAAATCACGGCGACCCCCCCGATAATCAGGGTTGAGCGTGTGCTCATGACACTTGCGGAAATCGTCACCGGACCAACCAGAAGCAGGGCAAATGGATTGTTCAACCCGCCGGTGAGATAGAGCAGGACCGACAGCTGCGACAGATCGAACAGCACCATCAGAAAGTTTTCGAACTCTGACAGGCGCTTGTTTTCTGGAAACAGTAAGATGGCTGTGAGGTTACCCATTACCGAGACGCCGATGGCAAAGTAACACAGGCCAAGCTCCAGCTGGACGTGGTAGTATTGCTGGGCCACCGTTATCGCAGTGAACTGGCCGACGATTGCGACCCATCGCAACAGGATCAGCGTGCGCAAACGAATCCAGGTGCTGCGCTCTTGTCCGCGCCAGAGGCTGGTCTTGGAATCGGTCATCGGTCGATTATGTCCTATTGCGTCGGCTCACCATGTTGATAGGAGTGCGGGCCGAACCGATCAACAACCTTCGCATTAGGATAGTCCCAATGATTCGTCTTTACGCCGTGCTCGCAGCTGTTGTTCTGGCCGTTGGCGTGGGTGCAATGTGGCTGCTGACACGCGGCGGGTCGGATGACAAGTTCGCGCAGTGCCGCTCAAGCCAGATTGCAGGCGGAACGGCGGCGATCGGCGGCCCGTTCGAGCTGATCAACAGCAAGGGCGAAACCGTGACCGACAAGGATGTGATCACCGAGCCCACATTGATTTATTTTGGCTATACTTTCTGCCCCGATGTCTGCCCCTTCGATATGTCCCGCAATGCCGAGGCCATCGATCTTCTGGCCGAGCGCGGGCTATCGGTAACGCCTTTGTTCATCTCGATCGATCCCGACCGCGACACGCCCGAGGTTGTAGGTGACTATGCCTTCAACCTGCATGAGCGCATGATCGCGCTGACCGGTTCGCCAGAACAGGTCAAGGCTGCCAGCAAGGCCTATAAGACCTACTACAAGGCTCAGGACAAAAGCGACGAGTATTATCTGGTCGATCATTCCACCTTCACCTATCTGGTTACGCCCGAGAATGGATTCCTTGAATTCTTCAAGCGCGATGACACGGCCGAGCAGATGGCGGACAAGGTGGGCTGTTTCATTGATCAGATCTAGCAGGCAACGGGTTGTTTGACCTTTGGGGTGGCGCTGCTATTACTCATGTTCGAGCCAAAGGCATGAAATAGCGGAAAGACCAACATATGGCAGACAGTTCCCAGCTTGACATCGGCCCTGACAAATCGCTGCTCCTGGTAGATGATGACGAGCCGTTTCTGAGACGTCTGGCCAAAGCCATGGAAAAGCGCGGTTTTGAGGTTGAAACCGCCGGTTCCGTTGCCGCTGGCCGCGCCATATCCACCGCCCGCCCGCCTGCCTATGCAGTTGTCGACTTGCGCTTGGAAGACGGCAATGGCTTGGATGTTGTCGAAGTGCTACGCGAGAAGCGCCCTGACAGCCGGGTTGTGGTTCTGACCGGTTACGGCGCGATCGCCACTGCGGTCGCAGCGGTCAAGATCGGCGCAACGGATTATTTGTCAAAACCCGCCGACGCCACCGACATCACCAACGCGCTGCTGGCCAAAGGCGACGAACTGCCCCCACCGCCGGAAAACCCCATGAGCGCGGACCGCGTGCGCTGGGAGCATATCCAGCGGGTTTATGAGTTGTGCGACCGGAATGTTTCCGAGACTGCGCGGCGCCTGAACATGCACCGCCGGACGTTGCAGCGGATTTTGGCGAAGCGTAGTCCTCGCTAAGTGTCAGTCACCGCTTCGTGATTTGCTAACTCGGGCTTTGTTTTCGAGTGTCCGCGTCGAAACATAAAACAACGCAGGAAACTCGCAAATGATTGGCTATGTAACCATTGGCGTCTCGGACATGGAGCGCGCCAAGAAGTTTTATACTGATTTACTCTCGGACCGGGATGCCAAGGTGACGTTCGATGCAGGGCGCATTGCATTTATCGGCAATGAACCCGGTGCGCCAATGTTGGCCGTATGTGAACCTTACGATGGTGCGGCCTGTGCGCCGGGCAACGGCACGATGGTGGCCTTTCCTGCAGACTCAAAAGAACACGCTCAATCATTGTATGAAAAGGCAATCAGCTTGGGCGCTACCGACGAAGGTGAACCCGGTCAGCGCGTTCCGGACGTGTTCTACGGGGCTTATGCTCGCGATGCAGACGGCAACAAGCTATGTTTCTATGTCTTTGGCTAAATCTGTTTTAGCAGAGACTGATGTCGATCCGTATACGCCCGTCGCACTTCGACCGGCGGGCGTAATTTTATCTCCAATCCCTCCATCACTGCCTTATCAGGTCGACCAAAAAATTTCGTCGCTTCGGCCTCGGAAAAACCCGCGATCTGCGTTGCCTCCATCCAGGCGCTGATCTTGTCGGCCTTCTTGATCTGCCGTTTTACCGTCTTCGGCACCTCCGCAGGCAATCCGAACCTAATATGGATCGCCGCCGCCAGACGATCATCCAGCGCGCCGTAATCCGGACCGACGGCGGATTTGACGGGCGAGATCATGTCTCCGATCACATATTCCGGCGCATCGTGTAACAGGGCCGCCAATCGCCATTTCACCGGCGCTTTCGGCGCGATACGGCCAAAAAGCTCTTCGACCAGCAGGGAATGTTCGGCCACGGAATAGGCGAAATCACCCGCCGTTTGTCCATTCCAGCGCGCCACAAAGGCCAGACCGTGGGCGATATCCTCAATCTCGATATCTACCGGGGTGGGGTCCAGCAGGTCCAGCCTGCGGCCCGACAGCATTCTCTGCCATGCGCGGGGTTGTGTTGCCATTCTGCCATGCCTTGTGAAGTGGGACACATTAAAATCGTATTTTTCTGCTATGATGTACTTGTCAGGATCACCAGCTGCCAACGTTTTCTTGAGCATTCGTGCTTTGAAACCGAACCAACCGATCCCGACATCAAGGACTGAGGGGGGTGCTGACTCCTTTCAGTTGCGCCCCTCTCGAAACGAAACACGTATCGAAAGGAGCTTGCTATGTTCAAGCGTTTGTTTGCAATCGCCCTGACCTTTGGAATGGCTGCCACTGCGCCGCCCGTTTTTGCCCAGAATAACTGTGCCGACCGAGAGCAGCTGATTTCCAAGCTGCAGGACAACTATGCCGAAGAACTTGCCTTTGGTGGTCTGCAGAAATCTCGGGGCGCGCAGTCGGTGATGGAGGTCTGGACCTCGAAGGAAACGGGAAGTTACACCGTTCTGGTCACGCAACCCAATGGCATAAGTTGTATCGTTGCCGTTGGCACGGATTTTTTCCAAGCGATCCCGAAGATCAAGGTCGAGGGTACGCCGAGCTGATTTTCAAGGCGTAGATTCCCGTTTCCGGCCATCCACATTGCCTCCTGTCCCAAGGAATGCTAGGGGCAGCCCGGACCGAGATTTACCGGAGTGGAGAACCTGATGGCCGGGGACTATATCGTTAAGGACATTTCATTGGCGGGCTTTGGCCGTAAAGAACTGGATATCGCTGAAACGGAAATGCCGGGCCTGATGGCCCTGCGCGCCGAATACGGTGAAAGCAAGCCGCTATCGGGCGCGCGGATCGTCGGTTCGCTGCATATGACCATCCAGACCGCCGTTCTGATTGAAACATTAGTGGCGCTGGGCGCGGATGTACGCTGGGCGTCGTGCAACATCTTCTCAACACAGGATCACGCAGCTGCGGCGATTGCAGAGGCGGGTATTCCGGTATTCGCGATCAAGGGTCAGACGCTGGAAGAGCACTGGGATTATCTGGACAAGTCCTTCCTATTCGAAGACGGCCCGAACATGATCCTGGACGATGGCGGTGACGCGACGCTTTACATCCTGCTGGGCGCTCGCGCCGAAGCAGGTGAGGACATTATCCCCGTTCCGGGTTCGGAAGAGGAAGAGGTGATCAAGAAACAGATCGCCAAGCGTATGGCGGCGAGCCCCGGCTGGTTCACCAAGATGCGCGACCAGATCCAGGGCGTGTCCGAGGAAACCACCACTGGTGTGAATCGCCTGTATCAGCTGGTGAAAGACGGCCATCTGCCATTCCCCGCGATCAACGTGAATGACTCGGTCACCAAGTCGAAGTTCGACAACAAATACGGCTGCAAGGAATCGCTGGTAGACGGTATCCGCCGTGCCACCGACACCATGATGGCCGGTAAGGTCGCAGTTGTGTGCGGTTACGGCGACGTGGGCAAAGGCTCGGCCGCTTCGCTGTCTGGCGCGGGCGCGCGTGTGAAAGTGACCGAGGTCGACCCGATTTGCGCGCTTCAGGCTGCGATGGACGGCTATGAAGTGACATTGCTGGAAGATGAAGTTGCAACGGCGGATGTGTTTATCACCACCACCGGTAACAAGGACGTGATCCGCATCGAGCATATGCGCGCGATGAAGGACATGGCCATCGTCGGCAACATTGGTCACTTCGACAACGAAATTCAGGTGGCCAGCCTGAAGAACCACAAATGGACCAACATCAAAGAACAGGTGGATATGATCGAGATGCCCTCGGGCAACCGTATCATCTTGCTGTCCGAAGGCCGTCTGTTGAATCTCGGCAACGCCACCGGTCACCCGTCCTTCGTTATGTCTGCGTCCTTCACCAACCAGGTTCTGGCGCAGATTGAACTGTTCACCAAGGGCGACCAGTACGAAAACAAGGTCTATATCCTGCCCAAGCATCTGGATGAGAAAGTGGCCCGCCTGCATCTGGACCGTATCGGTGTGAAACTGACCAAGATGGACAACGAACAGGCGGCTTATATCGGTGTTGCACCGGAAGGCCCTTACAAGCCTGAGCACTATCGCTACTGATTGCTGGTCCGGGTATGACCGAACCTTCTGGACGCCGCCGGGTTTTTCATCTGGCGGCGTCCTTTTTTTCTCTTCTTGTTTTTCTGTTTGTCTTCGGCGCGGGTGGTTACTGGCTATTGGCGCATCCTCAGTCTCCGGTGCCGGTGCACTGGAACCCGTTGCGCGATCTGAACGTGAAAGCCCCGGTGACGCCAATCACGGCACTACAGCTGCGCCGAGCCCTGGCGGATGAAACGCAATGTCGACTGGCTTTGACTCAGGCCGATGTTGCGTTCACTGAGATGGAGGATCTGGTCATCGATCAGAATTGCGGTATCGCTGGACAAGGTCAGCTATCAGGCCTGGTCAGCGCCGACGTCAGGGCGGTCGAGACACGCTGCACCACCGCCCTGCGATTGACCATGTGGGAACACCACGTCGTGCAGCCCGCCGCGCGGGATATTCTGGGCACTGATGCACGCGCCCTACGCCATATCGGCAGCTACAATTGCCGGCGGATGCGCACCGCGCGGGGTGCAAACAATGGATGGAGCAGTCATGCGACCGCAGATTCGATTGACATCGTGGGCGTGGAACTGGGCGATGGGCGAACCCTTAGCCTGATCGACGACTGGTCCACACCCGGCCCCGAGGCTGACTTTCTTCATCAGATCGGGCGCGGCGCATGCGATTGGTTTCGCGTTGTTCTGGGTCCGAATTTCAACCGCTTGCATGCAGATCATTTCCACTTGCAAGGACCCGGTTGGGGCTATTGCCGATAGATGTTCCGGTCCCGCCAAACAGGGTCGGGAAAGGGGTCGGCGACCACTGACCGCTCGAAGCGGGCGGTCTTGTTGGATTTCTTGCGAGGATTCCTCTCCATTGTTCGGAACAGATGAGCGGAGCATGGATACACTCTTCTGCATCGACACGAACATGCGCCCATCGGGTCCGATCGCCAAATCACCCGAGGGCACCGATTTTTCGAATTCAAGACAGGTTTCCAACTCGGTGGCAGAGTGATTCCGCTTACGGGGAATGTGCGGAATTTTTCCCTTTGTGTGAGCATATCTTCTGGCTAGGCTGCCTGCATCTGTTTTTAGGATATGAAAATAACACCACAACATCTGTACTACGGGAGAGTGCTTAATGGGAAAACGCGACGAGCTGATCGCCAAGTATGCCGAGGATCTGAAATCCAAATGTGGCGTGGATGCCGATATGGACTTGCTGACCAAGGTGACCATTGGCTGTGGTCCGGCCATTTATGACGCTGATGCTTCGACGGTGGCGGCCAGTCAGGAAAGCGAGCTTGAGACGGTCAAGAACAACTTCCTGGTCAAAAAGCTGGGTCTGGCTGATGGCCCTGAGCTGATGGAAGCGATCAACAAAGTTCTGGAAACCTATGGCATGTCCGAGCGGAACAAATACCGCGCCGTCGTTTATTACATGCTGACCAAGCATTTCGGCAAAGAATCGGTCTACGGCTGATCCCGGTACCAAGCCTGCAACGCCCGTCGAAACACGGCGGGCGTTTTGCATTTGAGATTTAATTTAAGGACTTGGCGTTTGAAACAACCGCCGGAATTCGGTTAGGGTCAGGTCGTGACCAGGACGGTCAGAACCAGATAATTCTATACACGTGTGGTGAGTTGGGAGCACGTGGGGTAGGGAAGGTTCTGCGCTGTCAGGGCCTTCCCTTTAATCCGATTTCGTCTCGCCCATGGCGCAGATCAACGCCCATTCTTCATCAGCAACGGGTTGCACAGACAGGCGCGAATTCTTGACCAGAACCATGTCATCCAGCCGTCCTTCTGCCTTGATCTGATCCAATGTGATATGCGTGGTGAAAGGGCGAACGGCCTTGATATCCACGCATTCCCAGCGCTCATCATCGGTGGTGCTGTCGGGATGGGCTTCGGAACAGACCTCAACGATGCCGACAATCGCCTTGTCCTTTTGCGAATGATAAAAGAACCCACGGTCCCCGACTTTCATCTGCCGCATGAAATTACGCGCCTGATAGTTGCGGACGCCATCCCATTCCTCGCCCGCATCCCCTTTGTCGACCTGCTGATCCCAGCTCCAGGTCGAGGGTTCGGATTTGAACAGCCAATATGCCATCAGCCGATCACCCGCTTCCATTGGATCAGCTCGACCGAGTCGAACAGTCCGGCCAGCGCATAGGGATCGTTGCGCGCCCACTCCTGCGCTTCGGCCATGTCTTCGACATCCAGAACGATCAGAGAGCCAATCATGGCTTCCCCATCCAGCAACGGACCAGCCTGTGCTACCACGCCGGTCTCTTCGAGATAGGCCAGGTGTGCGGGACGGTTATCCAGCCGGGTTTGCAGAGCGCCGGGTTTGTCACGGGCGATCAGGGCGATGAGCATCTTATTCCTCCTTGAGTGGGCGACCCAGCAGGGCCTGAATCGCGTCGGTCACACTGTAGGCACCGCTGCTGAGTTTCGCCACCGTTGTGCTGATGGGCATATCCAGCCCTTCGGATGCGGCGATATCAGACATGGCTTGCGCGGTGGCGACGCCTTCGACGGTCGTTGCGCTGTCAAACGGCTGATTTAGACCCAAACATAGGCCAAAACGGTAATTTCTGGACAATTCGGACGAACAGGTCAGGACCAGATCACCCAGCCCGGACAGTCCCATCAATGTTTCTGGCTGCGCACCGCGCAGGGCCGCAAAGCGTTGCATCTCGGCAAACCCGCGCGTAATGAGCGCGGCGCGGGCGCTGTCGCCCAATCCGGCCCCAATCGCGGCTCCGCAGCCGATCGCCATAACGTTCTTTAACGCGCCGCCAAGCTCGGCCCCGACCGTATCTGACGTGCGATAAAGGCGCAGGTTCGCGGTTGTCAGCTCTTGCTGAAGGGAGGTGCCCAGTGCAGCATCCGCGCAGGCAAGCGTCAACGCGGTCGGCAGCCCTCGGGCAATATCGTCAGCAAAACTGGGCCCGGTCAGAAGCGCGGGATGCGCATCGGGGATTGTCTGCGCGATGACTGAGATCGGCCCAAGACCTGAAGACTGCTCAATCCCTTTGCAACAGGCCACGATAGTCTTGCCCGGCAGTAAAGCTGCGTGATCTCGCAGTGCCCCGCGCAGCTTTTGCATCGGAACGGTCATCAGCAGGACGTCACTTTGTGCCACAACCTGTATGTCTGATGTCACACGGATCGCATCCGGAAGAGAGACGCCCGGTAGCCGGGCAGCGTTCTCGCGATTTGCCGCCATCGACCGCGCATGTTCCGCGTCACGCGCCCACAGGGTGACAGGCCCGTTTCCCGCGAGTGAGATCGCCAGAGCAGTCCCAAACGCCCCCGATCCCAATACAGAAACGCTCATGCCTTCGCCCCTTTCTTTCCGCTGCCCAGCATTGCCGGGCTGGTCTGGTCCAGCGGCCAGCGAGGGCGGGCGGTCAGGTCCAACCCATCCTGTGCGCCGGCGCGGAAACGCTCCAGACCTGCATAGGCAATCATCGCAGCGTTATCCGTACACAGGGCAAGCGGCGGGGCCGTAAATCGGGCGCCACAGTCTTGTGAAACAGTCTCTAACGCTGCACGAATTGCTGTATTTGCCGCTACACCCCCGGCCACTGCGATGACTGACTCCAAAGGGGTGGCCTCGAGGTAGAGCGAAATTGCACGCCGGGTTTTTTCGGCCAGCGTATCCACTATGGCCTGCTGAAATCCCGCGCACAGATCGGCGCGGTCTTGCCGGGTGAGGCCTCCCTTCTCGGCCACGATCTGATCGCGCATCCGCATCAGCGCGGTCTTCAGCCCGGAAAATGACAGATCGCATCCGGGTCGATCTAGCAAAGGCCTTGGGAATCGAAATCGTTTGGGGTCTCCTACGCGGGCTTCGGCCTCGACCGATGGTCCGCCGGGTTGGGGTAGCCCCAACAGGCGCGCCGTCTTGTCGAAGGCCTCACCGGGCGCATCGTCTATCGTTCCGCCCAATCGCGTGAACCGGTCCGACCCATGGGCGATCAGATATTGGCAATGCCCGCCTGAGACCAACAGCATTAGGTAGGGGAACGCAATTCCGTCGGTCAGGCGAGGGGTCAAAGCGTGGCCAGCCAGATGATTCACTCCGATCAACGGCAGCCCGGTTGCGGCGCTCAGACCTTTGGCGCACATGACGCCGGACATGACCCCTCCGATAAGGCCGGGGCCGGCAGTGACGGCTATGGCATTGAGATTACCAAGGCCAATATTAGCCTGCGTTAGAGCCTGTTTGACACAGATATCCAGCTTTTCCGCATGCGCCCGCGCCGCGATCTCGGGCACGACGCCCCCATAGGCGCTGTGCAGATCGGTTTGACCATGTACCACGGATGACAGGATCTGAGGCAGCGCGCCTTCACCGTGGCGCACGACGGCTGCAGCTGTGTCATCGCAGCTGCTTTCCAGCCCGAGGACTGTAAGTGTTTGCACCATTGGCCCGATCCGTTGCATCATGATTGGCAAGCGGGGTATCACCCTGCGCGGATGCAAACAATCCCAAGGCCGAAGGCGCCGATAGTTGTATTTGTTGATGACCCGCCCGCGTGCCGCCTCTGACAGGTTCGTCGCGCAGCTACCGGACCGCGTCAGATCGCAGGTCTCGGTTCTTGTTTCCCCACTGTTGGAGATCAGACCCATGGCCGTCCCGGTAGAGACGGACGGTATCGGCGGGTTGATCTTTACCTCGGCTAACGGAGTCAACGCAGCGGCCGCGCTGGGCGTAGATCGAGACCTGCCCGCGTGGTGCGTGGGTCCGTCAACCACAGAAGCGGCGAAAACCGCAGGTTGGATGGCCCAAATGGTGGGCGCAACTGCTGAAGAGTTGGTCGCGGGCCTGTTACGCCTCAGACCCGGCAGCCCATTGTTGCATCTGCGCGGAGAACACAGCCGCGGCAATATTGCTGAACGGTTGACCGGTTCGGGCCTGACCACGCGTGAACAGCCGGTTTACCAGCAACATTTGTTGCCGCTGAGCGATGAGGCGTCTTTAGCGGCTGAAGGCAACCAACCGGTTATTGCCCCTCTTTTTTCACCCCGCTCGGCGCGACATTTTGCCGAGGTTTGGGCCGGGACTGCGCCTCTGTGGTTGGCTGCAATCAGCGATGCAACGGCGGAACCCCTTAAATCCTTGGCTTTCGAGAGTTTGAGGATCGCGAATGAGCCGAGTCCGGACCAAATGCAGAAAGCCGTTAAAAAACTTGTGAAACATGCGATGCGGGTTGAGAGCGCGCCGGGTGCAGATTAACTTGGTCTGGTCTGTTGTTCATGTGTTTTTGGAATCGATAAGGGGAATAAGGCGGTGGCTGATAAGAAAAAACCCGATCAGGAACCGGTCGAAGACCCCAAAATTGAAGAGGTGGCAGAAGCTACCGAGGCCGAAAGCACTGCCGTTTCGGATGAGAAGTCTGTTGACGCGCAAGAGGCTGCAGATGAGGTAACTTCCGAAGCCGAAGCCGAAGCCGAAGCCGAAGCCGAAGCCGAAGCCGAAGCCGAAGCCGAAGCCGTCGAAACGACTGCGTCCTCAGAAGAAACCGCGCAAGAGAAAGTGATCGAACGCACCGTAGAAAAGCGCGGTGGGTTTGTGCCGGCTTTGCTGGGTGGTGTTGTTGCTGCCGGGATCGGATTTGCCTTGGGCAGCGGTGGGTTTTCTTCTCAAGGGACCGACAGCGCGGATGCGATTGCCGCACTTGAATCCAAGTTGGCGGATCAATCGGATCAGATCGCTAAGCTGACTAGCTCCTTGAGCGACGGCCCGGATGTCTCGGCCCTGACCGATCAGATCAAAGCGCTTTCAGACAAGCTTGCGCCCGTTGAAACGGATCTGAGTTCGGTGAAATCCAGCGTTGATACGCTGGCGGGGCAGGTCAAACCGTTGGGAGACCGCCTCTCAGCGCTTGAAGCGAATCCGATTGAGGCGGGCGTTTCGCCTGAAACCGCCGCTGCTTTTGAGACTGAACTGAAAAAACTGCAGGATTCGCTGGCCGCGCAACGCAGCGAAGTTGAGAAGATGGTATCTGATGCGCAGGCGCTTGAGGCCAAAGCCTCGGCTGAGGCGCGCGCAGCGACCAATGCCGCGATCCTGTCGCGATTGCATGGCCAGTTGGATGCGGGTCAGCCGTACACAGAATTGGTTAGCGAACTAAAGGCGGGTGGTGTTGACGTTCCGGATGCTTTGGCCGGGCCGGCGGATAACGGCGTCGAGACGATCTCAGCCCTGCGCGCCTCTTTCGCTCCGGCGGCGCGGACGGCATTGGCGGATGCGCGGGATGCGAATAAGGGCACCGGCCTGGTCGCATTTCTGCAGCGTCAGACCGGCGCGCGCTCGGTCACCCCGCAAGAAGGTGACAATCCGGATGCAGTCCTGTCGCGCGCTCAGGCGGCGCTGTCGGATGGTGATTTGTCCAAGGTGCTGAGCGAATTGAACTCTTTGCCCGAAGCGGCGCAGACCGCGTTGGCGGATTGGGCGCAGGCGGCACAAACGCGGCTCTCGGCTGTTGAGGCTGCAAATACGCTGGCTTCAAGCCTGAACTCGAACTGAAGGACCTGCCATGCTGTGGTCATTGTTAAAGATCCTTGTTTTTGTTGCGATTATCGGTCTGCTGGCCATAGGTGCCGGGTACCTGATGGAAACCAGTGGTGGGGTGCAGATCACCGTCGCGGGCACCGAATACACGCTGGGGCCGCTGCAATCGGTGATCGCGTTGGGCGTGCTGGTGTTTGCGGTCTGGCTGTTCTTCAAGCTGCTGACGCTGCTGATAGCGACGCTGAAATTCCTGAATGGAGATGAAACAGCCCTTTCCCGGTATTTCGACCGCAGCCGCGAGCAGCGCGGGTATCAGGCGCTGGCGGATGGGCTGATGGCGCTGGCCTCGGGCGAAGGGCGCACGGCGATGACCAAGGCCAGCAAGGCCGAGAAGTTGTTGAACAAGCCTGAGCTGACTAACCTTCTGGTGGCGCAGGCCGCCGAGATGACGGGTGATACCAAGAAGGCGGAAGAGACTTACAAGAAGTTGGTAACTAACAATGCCACGCGGTTCGTGGGTGTGCGCGGGATCATGAAGCAAAAGCTGGCTTCGGGTGATGATGACACCGCGCGCAAGCTGGCCGAAAAGGCGCTGGCGCTGAAACCGCGCCATGAGGAAACGCAGGATATCTTGTTGAACCTGCAGACCAAGGCGCAGGATTGGGCCGGGGCGCGGTCGACTTTGACATCAAAGCTGAAGGCGGGTCACCTGCCGCGTGACGTGTTCAAACGGCGTGATGCGGTTCTGGCCCTGTCCGAGGCCAAAGAGATTTTGGCAGACGGGGCGACGGTCGAACAGCAGGAACACGCGATTGAGGCCAACCGCCTGTCACCCGATCTGGTGCCCGCTGCCGCGATGGCGGCGCGGGCCTATATCGAAAAGGGCAAGGCGCGGGCTGCAACCAAGATTCTGAAAAAAGCGTGGGAGGTGCAGCCGCACCCCGATCTTGCCCATGCCTTTGCTGAAATCGCGCCCGAAGAAACGCCGGAACAACGGATCAAGCGGTTTACCGCGCTGACGCGCATCCACCCGGAAAACATGGAAACCCGCCTGATCCTGGCCGAGCTGAACATCGTGGCCGAGGATTTCCCCGAAGCGCGTCGTGCGCTGGGCGATGTGGTTGAAAAGCAGGGCGATGCCCGCGCTTATACGCTGATGGCGGCCATTGAGCGGGGTGAGGGTGCCTCGAACGCGGTGGTGCAGGGCTGGCTGGCCAAAGCGCTGAATGCGCCACGCGGGCCGCAATGGGTTTGTGACAACTGCCATGACATTCAGCCTGAATGGGGCCCGGTCTGCCAAAACTGCGGCAGCTTCGATACGCTCAGCTGGCAAACGCCCCAGACGCCCGAGATCGCAAGCGCGACTGGTGTGCATATGCTGCCGCTGATCGTGGGCGCGCTGGAGGATCAGTCTGAGGCCGAAGATGAACCGGAAGCCGAAGCGCCCGAGGCGGAAGAGGTGATTGAGGTCAGCGCCGAGCCGGTTGAAGTTGAGGAAGAGAAACGGGCTTAGCGGTTTGCGCTAGGAAGTTTCGCCGGTATAGGTCCAGCGGTATTTGGGCGGGGTGGGTCCTTTGTTGCGCCCACCTTGCTGCATCTGCTCCCATGCATGCGCCAGAATTCCGACCGAACGTGACAGGCAGAACAGACCGCGCGCAAGGGGTGGGGCAAAACCCAGCTCGGCATAGATGACGGCGGTGGCCCCATCGATATTCATCGGAACCGGCTTCCCTTTTCGTCGCCAAAGCGCAGCTTCCACAGCGCGCCCGATTTTCATGTATCGCCCTTCGCAAGCCCCTACTTCGACGGCTTGTTCGACCAATTCCATCAGTCTCGGCGCGCGCGGGTCGGTTGGAGTGTGAAACCTGTGGCCAAAGCCGGGCAGAATCTTTCCGCTAAGCGCGGTCCAGTCATCCAACGCGGTATCCAGGTCCTCGGAGTGGGTGTCTATGAAATGATATAGCTCGACCGCTTGCTCTCCGGCCCCGCCGTGGACGTCGCCCAACATATTGACTGCGCTGGCCATGGCGTTGTTCAGAGGTAGGCCGCAGGTCACCGCCATCCGCGCGGTCGCGATTGAGGGGGCTTGCGGGCCGTGATCCACGGCTGCGACCAAAGCTGCTTCGAATAATCGGGCCTGTGCGGATGTTGGCCTGTCACCACGCACCATCAGCCAGATCATTTCTGCGAAGCCAACTGTGCCGATCAGGTTTTCAATCAGCTGACCACGCAATGCAATCCGCCCAGGTTCCATATCAATGATGGCCGTCTGCCACCAGTCGGCCACGTCACTCATATGATTCCCTCTTTCTGCAGGGCGTCGATCTCGGCGTCTGACAAGCCCAGCTCGGACCAGATCGCAGCGTTGTCGGCGCCAAGTACGGGTGGGGCGGTTTGGGGCATCTTGCGTTGGCTATCCATGACCACCGGACTGCCCGCCAGACGCATGTCTTCACCGTAAGCCGAGAGAGTTCCGATCAACCCCCGGCCCTCCATTTGATCATCCGACAGTGCCTCAGGCACCGTCAAAACCTGCCCTGCAGGTACGCCGAGCGCGTTCAATTCGCGAACCCAATCTGTGGCTGGTCGGGTGATCAACGTGCGTTCGAGCTCTTGCCGAAGGGCATGACGGTTTTGTTTGCGATCTTCGCGAGTCTGATAGTCGGGATGGGTTAGCAAATCCTCTCGGCCCAGATGTCTCGCCAAGGTCAGCCACTGTTCATCCCGATTGGCCGCGATGTTGATCGGGCTGTCGGATGTGGCGAAGGTTCCTGACGGGGCTGAGGTCGTGTTTTCGTTGCCATGGGCACCCGGCTGAACACCCCCCAATATGTAGTTCGAAACAACCCATCCCATTGTCGAAATAACAGCCTCGGTCATGGCAACATCGAGAAACGCCCCGCGTGGATTGGCGTTCAAGGCCGCGCTGATGGCAAAGGCTGCAGTCAATCCGCCTACGGTATCCGCCAAAGGATAGCCGACGCGATAAGGCGCTGTATCGGGCGCGCCGGTGATGGACATGACTCCGCTGAGGCCCTGGGCAATCTGATCATAGGCCGGATCGTTACGGCGTGGACCGTTCTGACCGAACCCGCTGATCGCGCAATAGATCAGGTTGGGATTTTCAGCGCGCAAGACCTCATAACCCAGCCCCAGCCGGTCCATCACACCGGGGCGAAAGTTCTCAACCAAAACGTCTGCGGTTTGAACCAGCCTTTTAAGCAGTGCCTTTCCCTGCTCGGCCTTCATGTCTAGCGTGACAGACTTCTTATCGGCGTTTTGTGCCAGAAAGCTGATGCCCATTCCGGCCTTGTTCCGGTCGGGATCCGCGCCCAGCTCGCGGGCCAGATCACCGGTTCCGGGGCGTTCAACCTTGATGACCTCGGCCCCCATCAGCGCCAGTTGGTAGCAACAATAGGGGCCCGCCAGAACATTGGTCAGGTCAAGGACGCGGACCCCCGAGAGCGGCTCAGTCGCCATCGGCCACGCCTGCCGCCCGCGCCTTTGCACGACGTGCGCGGTAGCTTGGCAGCAGAACCAACAGCACGGCGATGACCAGCAAGCCCAGCGTCATTGGGCGTTCCCAAATGAAGGCGATACCGTCGTAGAGCTGCATGGAGCGAGCGAAATTATCCTCCATCATACCGCCGAGGATGAAGCCGATCAGCAAGGGAGCAAGTGGATAGTCTGCAAACTTCAGTGCCGTGGCACAGACCCCGAACCCGACCAGTATCAGCAGTTCTGTGGCGTTGTTCTGCCCGATATAGGCCCCCATCAAAGTGAAGAACAGGATGAACGGGATCAGATAGTTGCGCGGAACGGCGAGCACCTTGGCGATGTAGGGGATCAGCGGCAGGTTCAGGATCAGCAGGACGAGGTTGCCGATGAACATCGACATGATGACCGCCCAGAAGATCTGCGGCTCATCGATCATCAGACGCGGACCGGGTGTGACGTTCAGCGCGATCAGCGCGCCAAGCAGGATGGCAGTGGTTCCCGATCCAGGAATGCCCAGTGTCAGCAGCGGTACGAATGAACCGGTACAAGCCGCGTTATTTGCCGCTTCAGGCGCTGCAAGCCCCTTAATAGAGCCTTTTCCAAACTCTTCCTGCTCTTCTTTAGGGGCAATGTTACGCTCGACCGCATAGCCAAGGAAGCTGGCGATGGTCGCCCCCGCGCCTGGCAGGACGCCGATAAAGAATCCCTGAGTCGATTGGCGGCCAATGACCGGAGCGATGGCTTTTGCCTCGTCTTTCGTGATGCGCAGGTCTTTGATTTCGCCATCATCGCCTTGCAGGTCTTTGGGTTTGAGGACCAGGAACAGGGCCTCAGGTAAGGCGAACATCGCCATGGCCAGCGTTATGAAACCAAAGCCGGATTGCAGATCCATGATACCCATGGTGAAGCGCGGCAGGTTGAACAACGCACCTTCGCCAACGGTGGCCATGATCAGGCCGAGGATGGTCATGATCAGTGCCTTGGCTACCTGACCCGAGCCCGCGAAGGCGGCGATCGCAGATAGGCCCACAACCATCAGTGCGAAATATTCAGCCGAATGGAACAAAAGCGCGACCGACGACAGGGCAGGGGCGAACACCATCAACAGAATTGCACCCAGCGTCCCACCAGCAAAACTTGCGATTGCAGCGATGGTCAGAGCTTTCCCGGCCTTGCCTTGTCGCGCCATCGGATAGCCGTCAAAGCTTGAGGCCACCGTGCCCGCGACCCCCGGCGCGTTCAGCAGAATGGACGACGTCGAGCCCCCGAAAATCGCGCCGTAATAGACCCCGGCTAACAGGATCAGAGCAGCGGATGGGTCTCCCATCGAAATCGCGACCGGAATCATGATCGCGATGATCGACATCGGTCCCAGCCCGGGCAGCATGCCGATGAATGTGCCAATAAGGCAGCCCGCGACGACCATCAGCAGGTTTTGAAGCGAAAAGGCCGTTTGTAGGCCGATCAGAAGTCCTTCGAGCATGTCAGCCTCCGAACACGCCCGGCAGGGGACGCATGTAAATTCCAAGAACTTCCTGAACCAGATACCAGACTGCTCCGGTTGCGATCAGAGCCACGGGCACCATGATGTGCCACTTGCGCTCGCCCAGAATATACGAGCCGAGGATCAGGAAGGCCGAGGTGGCGATCAGAAAGCCGACCGGGCGCAAACACAGCGCATAGACGACCATCAGCACCAGCAGCGAAATCGCCTGACCCAGATGGTATTCGCCCAGACGTCGGTAATCGATATCCGCCTCTTTCAGCTCGCTTTTTTCAAAGCCCAGCAGGATGATCGTCGAGGCGATGATCCCGAGGATGGACAGAACCTTGGGGAAGGTACTGGGCCAAATCGGGTTTCTTTGCATGAAAGGGGGCAAGCTGCCGTCCATCGTAAACCAGGCCGCATAACCGTAGGTTAGACAAATCCCAAGCAGAACAAGCGCGATCCAGCGATCCAGCGCCATGGTGTCCCCTCCCATCTTATTGTTGTGTGTTTTGGGGCAGAGCGGTGGCCCGCTCTGCCGGAGCCGCCTTTAGAGGAAGCCCAGTTTCTTCATCAGATCGCTGATCTGCTTTTCTTGATCTTCAAGGAAGGCCGAGAAATCGTCGCCCGAGTTGTGGATGTTCACCCAACCATTCCGCGCACGTACTTCTTCCCATTCGGGTGTTTCATACATCTTGGTGATGGCGTCCTGATAGGCAGCCAGCTTGTTCTCAGGCAGTCCGGGGGCTGCGAAGAAACCGCGCCAGTTGACGAAGGTGGTGTCGATCCCCTGTTCCTTCATGGTCTGTGCGTCCGGGGCGGCATCCACGCGCTCCTCGGCGGTGACGCCGATGATCTTCACCTCACCCTGATTGGCCAGATCGACAGCTTCCGAGAAGCCAGTCGACAATGCCGCGATCTCACCAGACAGCAGCGCCGCCATGGCCTTACCGCCTGCATCATAGGGGATGTACTTGACGCCCAGCGCATCTTTGCCAGCCGCTTCCATCACCATGGCTGCCACCAGATGGTCCATGCCGCCCGGAACCGAACCGCCGCCGATTGCGGTAGCACCTGGATCCGCATCATAGGCAGCCAGCAGGTCTGCCATTGAGTTGATCGGGCTGTCCTTACCGACCACGATGGCCGCATAGTCGCCAATGGTGCCTGACACCAGGGTCAGGTCGCGGAAGTTATGCGGGAATACACCCGTCAGCGACCGGATCACGATGGGCGTCGAGTTCACCATCAGGGTTCCGTGATTGCTTTCGGCGTTTTCGATCAGATAGCCGATGGCCTTACCGCCGCCGCCGCCCGACATGTTCTCGTAAGACGCGGTGCCGACAAGGCCCGCATTTGTCAGCGCCTCTCCGGTCCCGCGCGCGGTGCCGTCCCAGCCTCCGCCAGCACCGCCGGGGATCAGAAAGTGGATGCTGTCCACAACCTGGTCCTGCGCCAGCACGGGGCCGGTCAGGCCGACTGCGGCCACAGCTGCGATCAGGGCGCGACGGCCCAGTTTGAATGTTGTCATGATGTCCTCCCATTTGACATCCGGCCGCGGGGCGGCTCAGATTATTGGGAAGTTTAACCACACGAACCTGACATCAACCTGTCACGCGTTAGGATACGCCCCCACCCTCATGAAATTCCTTCTGGTCGAAGATAATCTGGATCTCGCAAACGCGATGTGTGCCCGTATGCGTCTGGATGGACATGTCGTTGATCATGCAGCAAAATTGGACGATGCGACGGCCTATGCCGAGATCGAGGAATACGACCTGATCCTGTTGGATATCATGCTGCCTGATGGGGACGGGCGGGACTTTCTGGAGCGTCATCGGGCCCGTGATCCTGATACGCCTGTCATCGTTCTGACCGCGCGCAGTCAGGTTTCGGATCGAATCGGATCGCTCGATCTGGGGGCGGATGACTATGTGACCAAGCCCTTTGATCATGCCGAATTGGAGGCCCGGTGCCGGGCCGTTCTGCGCCGTAAATCCGGAATTGCCAAATCAAGGATTGAGGTCGGCGGGATCGTGTTTGACCCGGTGGCCGGCCATCTGTCAGTCCGGGGTGAGACGATATCCCTGCGTAACCGCGAGCTGCGAATGATGGAGCTGTTCATCAACGCGCCGGGGCAGGTTTTTTCGAAACAGAAGCTGGCCGACAGGTTGTTTTCTTACGACGACAACGTCTCGGATAACGCGATCGAGGTCTATGTGGGCCGATTGCGCAAGCACCTTGAAAAGTCCGAGTTGAAAATCACCACCCTGCGCGGGTTGGGCTACAGGCTGGATCATGACGGTTAGCCCGGCTGTATCAGGATCGCTCAGAAATCGTCTTGTGCTGGCACTGATCAGCGGCGCGGCGCTGCTGGCTGTTCTATTGTTCTTCGCGGTTCGAAATTATGCAGCACAAGTGGCGCAGCAGGGGCAGGACAACATCCTTGGTGCCTCGGCGGCGTCGATCCTCGATGCGGCGGCGCTGCGCGACGGGCAGCTTGAGATCGATATTCCCTATGCCGCATTTTCCATGCTGGCGACGCCATCGGATGACCGGGTTTTCTATGCGATCTATCAGGATGGTGCGTTCATATCGGGGTATGAGGATCTTGAGGTCGCTCAAGACACGGATGACGGCAATTGGACCTTTGGTGCGGGCGAGTTGCGGGGCGAGCGCATTCGGCAAGTCAATGCCAGTCGCACTCTGGTCGGTCTGGGCCGTCAGACAGAGATCGAGGTCGCACTTGCGCAGACACAGGATGCATTGGCCGAAACGCTGGATCAGATTTCGCGTAACGCGGCCTTTCTGGGGATCGGGTTTTTCATACTGACAGCAGCCCTGTCCTTCTGGGTCACAACCGCAACCATCGGACAGCTGAACAAGCTGACGACCTCGGTGACCCGTCGCGGACCACAGGACCTGAGCCCGTTCCGAAAACCGGTGCCCAAGGAAATGGCCCCTTTGGTGTCTTCGCTGAATTCATTGATGGGGCGATTGGATCAGTCCCTCAGCCAGTCGGAAGATTTCATCGCTGAGGCGGCGCATCGGGTGCGCACGCCCTTGGCGACCGTCCGGTCCTACGCCGAGGCGACCTTGCAACGTGTTGAACGCAAGGAAAACCGGGAAGCCCTGCGCGCGATGGTGCGTGCCATCGACGAAAGCTCTCGGGCGGCAGGGCAATTGCTGGATCATGCCATGATCACATTTCGCGCCGATCATCTGGAACGAGAGGATCTTGATCTTGTCGCCCTGACCCATGAACTTGTGCAGCGTTTGACGCCCATCGCCGAGATGAAAGACCTCTCGTTATCTCTGATAGGTGATGCATCGGTGCGGTACTCGGGCGATCCGATCCTGCTGCAGAACGCTGTGCGCAATATGGTCGATAACGCATTGAAATACGCGCCCTCCGACAGCACGGTCGAAATCAATGTCACCGCAATGCCTCAGACCCAGATCAGCGTCAAAGATTCAGGCCCCGGATTTCCGCCCGATGAGATCGGCATGCTGACCCGCCGCTTTGAACGGGGCCAGAATGCCACCGGAACCATCGGCTCGGGTCTGGGTCTGACCATCGTGCAGGACGTGGCGACCGCGCATGGCGGCACGCTCGTTTTGACCAATCAACCAGAGGGCGGCGCATGCGTTACTTTATCGCTCTGATCCTGCTTCTGCTGCCGAGTTTCGGAGCGGCCGAGGACTGGGAGGATCGTCAGCTGTTCAACGATGGGGCGGAGGGTGCGCCTCTGCGTGTCATATCAAGTACCGACACCGTTCTATTCGCACCGTTCATCGAGGACTTTGTAACCAGAAATCCCAATGTTAGTGTCGAATATTTGGTTTCCGGAACTGCCGATATTTATGAGCGCGTACGTGCGACGCCTGATGCATTCGATATCGTTATTTCCAGTGCGATGGATTTGCAGTTGAAGCTCACCAATGACGGTTTTGCGCTGCCACTGGACGATATGCCTGTTCCCACTTGGGCGCAGTGGCATGACAGTCTGTTTGCCTTCACTTCCGAGCCTGCCACCATCGTGGTAAACCGCGCCGCCTTCGAAGGTCAGCCCATTCCACAAACACGTCAGGGCTTGATCGAGGCGCTGCGTGAACGGCCCGAGACGTTTCGGGGTAAGGTCGGTACTTATGATGTGCGGCAGTCCGGGCTGGGCTATCTGTTTGCCACGCAGGATGCGCGCGTGTCGGAAACTTATTGGCGTTTGATGGAGGTAATGGGCAGTCTGGATGTCCGGTTGTATTGCTGTTCCGGGGACATGATCCGCGATCTGGCCGACGGAGAAATTCTCGTTGCCTATAACGTGCTGGGTAGCTACGCGGCGGTTCAGGCCGAAGGCAAAGACGCGCTTGAGATTATATTGCCGTCGGATTTCCAGACCACGATGATGCGAACGGTCATGGTTTCGAAGGCGACACAAAGACCTGAAGTTGCCGAAGCTTTCGTGCGTTATCTGATTACTGGCACAGCGCAATCGTCACAGCGACCACCACTGCCAGTCTTGTCTGCGTCCGCCGACGGTGAGCAGGAAGCAATCGGATTGAACCCGGCGTTGCTGACCTATCTGGATGTATTGAAACGCAGAAAATTCATATCCGCCTGGGAGAACGCCGTTATTCAATAGTGATGCCAGCACCGATTGTACCGGGCGATTCCGTTTGCTAACGTCGCCCTCGCGTCGGGGAGGGCGTGACAACCCAAATGCTGGACTATTCACATAACGCCTGGCTTGTGGCGGCCTCATTGGCCGTGGCGCTAATGGCCGGGTTCACCGGCCTCTACCTGACCCATGGCGCATCCCGGCTGGACAGTCAGCGACGCAAGCTTGTCGTTGCCCTAGCGGCGGTCATTCTGGGCGGTGGGATCTGGTCGATGCATTTCGTTGCTATGCTAGGTCTGCAACTGCCGATCCTGTTCTATTATGACGCTCTGATCACTCTGATCTCTGCTCTGGTGGCGATCCTGATGGTCGGGCTGGCACTGCTGCTGCTGCATTTTCGCCCGCGCACGTCGCAGACAATGATCGGGTCCGGGGTGATCGTGGGGCTCGGGATCGTGGTGATGCACTATATCGGCATGGCCGGAATGCAATTGTGCCGCCCGGTCTACAATGTTCTGGATGTTTTGCTTTCGACGCTGGCCTCGGTGATGCTGTCCGTGGCGGCCATCTGGGTCGCCTACGGCAACCGCACGCAGCGCAACATCCTGCTCGGAACGGTCTGCTTCGGGCTGGCCGTATTTACCATGCATTTCGTTGCAACCGGTTTGACTGACTTCGTCGCCAGCGACAGTGCTGGTGGCGCAGGGCCAGTGCTGGATAATCAGGTTCTGGCGATGGGTGTCACAGTTTCGGTTTTTCTGATCTGTGGTGCCTTTCTGTTAACCGGGATTTCGTTCATCGAACCAAAAGAACAACCAAGTAGTGAGCCTGCGCCTGAACCGGCGACATTGCGCGCCGGTGTCCCGTTCGAGCGTGAGGGTCAGACCTTTTTCACCGAACCCGCCAGTATCGCCGCCATTCGGGCTGAAGGGCATTATACCGTCCTCTATATCGATGCCGAAAAACTGTTCTGTCCATGGTCGATAACCGAGGCAGAAGCGCGGTTGAAACCCGACGGTTTTTTGCGCGCCCATCGCAGTTATCTGGTGAACCCCAAACACGTCTCAAGTTTTGAGCGTCACAAGGACAATGGCACCTGTTATTTCGACGGTGTCGATGCATTGGCCAAGGTACCGGTTAGCCGGTCGCGCCTGACAGATATTCGCGAGGCGCTGGGCGTCTAATCGCAGCTCGTGCAGCTTATTCGCATTTCGTGAAACAAGCTGCGCGCCCTGTTTCTACATTCTGGAACGCCGGAGTGCGCCGTCCTTTTCTGACCTCAGGGCCCCCAAGGCATACCGCTCGGACCCAGGGAGGAAAAACATGATACCAGCCGGTTTTGAGTATCACCGGCCAGGCGACATCGCCTCGGCCATCGGCATTTTGCAGGAACACGGAGACGAGGCGCGCGTGATCGCGGGTGGGCACAGCCTGATCCCGATGATGAAGCTGCGCATGGCCGAGATGGGCCATCTGATCGATCTTCAGGCCATCGAGGAACTCAAGGGAATTCAGGTCGGGTCCGACAACGTGACGTTGGGTGCGATGGTCACTCAGCACGAAATGATTACCCATGACGGTCTGGCTACGGCCATCCCCCTGATCCGCGAAGCGGCATTGCAGATCGCTGATCCTCAGGTGCGCTATATGGGCACGGTCGGCGGCAACGTCGCCAATGGCGATCCGGGCAATGACATGCCGGGGTTGATGCAGTGCTTGAATGCGACGTTTGAGCTGTCTGGCCCCGATGGAAATCGTAGCGTTGCGGCGCGTGAGTTTTATGAGGCCGCCTACTTCACCGCGCGCGAGGATGAGGAAATCCTGACCCGGATTTCAATTCCAGTGCCGGGCGCAGGCGTGGGTCAGGCTTATGAAAAGCAAAAGCGCAAGATCGGAGATTATGCGACTGCAGCCGCCGCTGTGATGGTCGGAAATGGCACAGCCTCGGTCGCGATGACCAATCTGGCCGACACGCCAATCTGGTCCGAAGGCGCGAGCAGCGCTTTGGCGGGCGGTGATGTCGAAGGCTGCGTGGCCGCAATGCTCGACGCCATCGACCCGGTCGAAGACAATCGCGGCCCCGTCGAATTCAAGAAACACGTGGCCGCCGTCATGCTGCGCCGCGCCATCGACCGTGCGCAAAGCCGCGCGGGTTGAGGAGGGGAAACCATGTCAAAAATGCATGTCAAACTCACCGTGAACGGCAAGCAGGTCGAAGGTCTGGCCGAGCCGCGCACATTGCTCATTCACTTCCTGCGGGAAGATCTGAAAATCACCGGTCCCCATATCGGTTGCGAGACCAGTCATTGTGGGGCCTGCACCGTGGATATCGACGGCAAATCCGTCAAATCCTGCACAACCTTTGTGGCACAGGTGAACGGAGCTGAAATCACTACTGTCGAAGGCCTCACCAATGACGATGGCAGCCTTGGGGTTCTGCAAGAGATGTTCCGCGAACATCACGGGCTGCAGTGCGGTTTCTGCACGCCAGGCATGATTACCCGCGCGCATCGTCTGCTGCAGGAGAACCCGAACCCGACCGAGGAAGACATCCGCTTTGGAATGGCGGGGAACCTCTGCCGCTGCACCGGATATCAGAACATCGTCAAGGCGATCTCGGCCTCGGCTGACATGCTGAACGCTCAGAAGGAGGCTGCGGAATGAACGACCAGACTCTGACCCCCGAAGAACGCGCCGCCAACCTCAAAGGCATGGGCTGCGCCCGCAAACGTGTCGAGGACGTGCGATTTACCCAAGGCAAGGGCAACTATGTCGATGACATCAAACTGGACGGGATGCTGTTCGGTGATTTTGTGCGCTCCCCCTACGCACATGCCCGTGTCGTCAGTGTGAACAAAGAGGCGGCCTTGGCCTTGCCCGGTGTCGTTGCCGTTCTGACTGCCGAGGATCTGTCGCCGCTGGGTCTGCACTGGATGCCGACGCTGGCCGGTGACAAACAGATGGTGCTGGCCGACGGCAAGGTGCTGTTTCAGGGCCAGGAGGTTGCCTATGTGGTGGCCGAAGATCGGTATATCGCAGCGGATGCGGCGGAGCTGGTCGAGGTGGAATACGAAGAGCTGCCCGTCATTACCGACCCGTTCGAGGCGCTGAAATCCGACGTTGTACTGCGTGAAGATCTGGAAGGTCAGACCGAAGGCGCCCACGGCCCGCGCAAGCATCACAACCATATCTTCACTTGGGAACAAGGCGACGAGGACGCGACCGAAGCGGTTCTCGCCGAGGCTGATGTGGTGGCGGAAGAGATGGTTTATTACCACCGCACACATCCTTGCCCGCTGGAGACCTGCGGCTGCGTGGCGTCGATGGACAAGGTGACCGGCAAGCTGACGCTCTATGGTACGTTCCAGGCCCCGCATGCGATCCGGACCGTGGTTGCGCTGATCTCGGGGATCGCTGAACACAATATCCGCGTGATCAGCCCTGATATCGGTGGCGGTTTCGGCAACAAGGTGGGGGCCTATGCAGGCTATGTCTGCTCGGTTGTGGCCTCGATCGTCACCGGCCAGCCGGTGAAATGGGTTGAGGACCGGATGGAAAATCTGATGTCCACCGCCTTTGCCCGCGACTACTGGATGCAGGGCAAGATCGCCGCGACCAAGGATGGCAAGATCACCGGTCTGTGGTGCCATACCACTGCGGATCACGGTGGTTTTGACGCCTGCGCCGATCCGTCTAAATTCCCGGCGGGCTTCATGAATATCTGTACCGGGTCGTATGACATCCCGACCGCTTATCTGGCCGTCGATGGGGTCTATACCAATAAGGCTCCGGGTGGTGTGGCTTATCGCTGTTCCTTCCGCGTGACCGAGGCCGCCTATTTCATCGAACGGATGATCGAGGTTCTGGCCATCAAGCTGAACATGGATGCGGCCGAGCTGCGCCGGATCAACTTCATCAAGGCTGATCAGTTTCCATATCAGTCCGCGCTGGGCTGGGAGTATGACTCGGGTGACTATCACACCGCTTGGGACAAGGCGTTGAAAGCTGTCGACTACGAGGGCCTGCGGGCTGAGCAAGCGCAGCGGATCGAGGATTTCAAGGCAGGCAAGACCCGCAAGCTGCTGGGGATTGGTCTGACGCATTTCACGGAAATCGTGGGTGCGGGGCCGGTCAAGAATTGCGACATCCTTGGGCTGGGCATGTTCGACTCGTGCGAAATCCGCATCCACCCGACGGGCTCCGCCATCGCGCGGCTGGGGACGATCAGCCAGGGTCAGGGCCATGCCACGACCTTTGCCCAGATCATCGCCAGCGAGATTGGTCTACCCGCGGATGATATCACGCTTGAAGAAGGCGATACGGACACCGCGCCTTACGGGCTTGGAACCTATGGATCGCGGTCAACGCCTGTGGCAGGTGCTGCGACGGCGATGGCCGCACGTAAGATCCGCGCCAAGGCGCAGATGATCGCAGCCTATCTGCTTGAGGTCCACGACAACGATGTCGAATGGGACGTGGACCGCTTTGCCGTCAAAGGCGCGCCCGAGCGGTTCAAGACCATGAAAGAAATCGCCTTCGCCGCTTACAATCAGGCCATTCCCGGCTTGGAGCCCGGTTTGGAGGCGGTCAGCTATTATGATCCGCCGAATATGACTTATCCGTTCGGAGCCTATATCTGTGTCATGGAGATCGACGTGGATACCGGTGAATGGGAAGTCCGACAGTTCTATGCGCTGGACGATTGCGGCACCCGGATCAACCCGATGATCATCGAAGGCCAGGTCCATGGTGGCGTGACCGAGGCGCTGGCCATCGCGATGGGTCAGGAAATTGCCTATGATGAGATGGGCAATGTGAAGACTGGCACGCTGATGGACTTCTTCCTACCGACCGCGTGGGAGACGCCGAATTATACCACCGACCACACGGTAACGCCGTCTCCGCACCATCCGATTGGCGCCAAAGGCGTGGGCGAAAGCCCGAATGTGGGTGGTGTGCCTGCATTCTCGAATGCGGTGCATGATGCATTCCGGCCTTTTGGGTTGGTGCAGAGCCATATGCCGCATGACCACTGGCGGATCTGGAAGATCGCCAATGGGTTGGGGATGCATGGGTGATTGAGGTCGGACCGGCTATGGCCGGTCCGACCAAGCAAGGGGGCGCTGCCCCCTTGGACCCCCGGGATATTTTTAGCCAGATGAAGAATGGATCCTGGTTTTGACTTTGAATGATGTGCAGAACGGTTTGGTCGTGCAGGGCTATGTCGCCGATGAGCGATTGGCGATGGCGTTGCATTTGGCGCAGGCTTTGGGTCGGCCGTTGCTTTTGGAAGGGCCCGCCGGCGTGGGCAAGACCGAGGTCGCCAAGGCCGTGGCAGCGTGGCGGGATACGCGTTTGATCAGGCTGCAATGCTACGAAGGGTTGGATGCCAGTCATGCTATCTATGAGTGGAACTATCAGCGGCAATTGCTGGCGATCCGGGCCAGTGAAGCGCGGGGCGGAACCCATGAGGCGCAATTGTTTTCGGACGAGTATCTACTAAAACGTCCTTTGTTAGAGGCTATATCTGAAGAAAAGCCCCCGGTTCTTCTGATTGATGAGATCGATCGCGCGGATGAGGAATTTGAAGCGTATCTTTTGGAGATTCTGTCGGATTTTCAGATCACGATCCCTGAACTGGGCACTGTGAAAGCACAGGTTCGGCCGATTGTGATTCTGACGGCCAACGGGACGCGTGATTTGTCGGATGCGCTTCGGCGGCGCTGTTTGTACAGTTTTCTCGACTACCCGTCTAAGGAGACAGAGTTGGCGATCCTGCAGGCGCGGATGCCTCAGATTGAGGGTGTTTTGGCGCGGCAGATCATTGGGGTCGTTCAGGCACTGCGCAAGGAAGATCTTGAGAAGACGCCCGGTATTGCCGAGATGCTCGATTGGGCTGCGGCCTTGTCGGGATTGGGCGTCAACGATCTGGCGAAATCCCGGGATGAGGTGCAGGCGACCCTTGTTTGTCTGCTGAAGACTGCTGCTGATTATAATGTGGCACCGCCTGAGGTGATGGACCGTCTGATCGGGAAGGTGGCGTGATGCAGGTGACGCGTTTTCCTTCAAGGGCTGCGGGTCTGTCGGATCGTATGTCAGGGTTCATAGCGCATTTGCGGATGAACGGTCTGCGCGTTGGGTCGAAAGAAACGGCGGATGCTTTGGCGGCGCTTTCGGTGGTTGAGGCGACCAACGCGAACCAGGCGCGTCAGGCGCTATGCTCCTTGTTGGCGGGGGACGCCGAGGAATGGCGGCGCTTTGATGAGCTTTTTGATGCCTACTGGTTCAACGTGGGGAAGCAACGAGGGGGTTTGGCACAGAATGCACATGTGCAGGTTCAGTCAGCGAAACCGATGATCTGGCAGCGCCCGGATGAGGGCACGGATAACACCCAAACGGAGTCCAATCAGGCAGCCACCACTCCTGATCCGGGCGACAGCGAGGCTGAAGGGATGGACGGGACGCTGATTGCGACCCGAACGGCCAACCTGTCGCGTCGGGATTTGCGCGAATTGATGGATGAACAGAGTCTAAAACAGGCGGAGTTGGTCGCTGCGCGGATCGCCCGCGCTATTCGGGATCGTCGTTCGCGGCGACGGAAACGTGCTTTGCGTGGACCCGTGCTGGATATGCGGCGCATCCAGCGGGCCAGCTTGGCGCGTGGGGGTGAACCCATGGACCTGTATCGCCGCGCACGGCCACCGCGTCCGATGCGGATCGTGGCTCTTTGCGACGTCAGCGGATCGATGACCGTCTATTCCCGTGTGTTCCTGGCCTTTCTCAAAGGATTGATTGGCAGCGGGACCGAGGCAGATGCCTATCTGTTTCATACCCGACTGATGCGGGTCACAGATGCGTTGCGCGATCACGATACGCTGCGCGCTGCGGGGCGCTTGTCGCTGATGGCCGAAGGGTTTGGCGGCGGCACTGATATCTCGGGTAGTCTTGAGAGTTTTCTGAACGGTTATGGCGCGAGAGCGCTGAACGGGCGGACTATCGTGCTGATCCTGTCGGACGGCTATTGCAGTTCCGACCCGGACGCGCTGGGCGCCGTTTTGGCACGGATCAGGCGCAAGGCACGGCGGATCGTCTGGCTGAACCCGCTGAAAGGGTGGCCGAGCTACGAACCGGTTGCTGCAGCGATGCAGGCCGCACAGCCCCATCTGGATGCGCACTTGCCTGCAAATACGCTTGAGGCGCTAGCCGCGCTGGAACCCCAGTTTCGCAAGTTGTGAAAGGAGACCTGCATGCCCGGTTTCGACATATTCGACACAATCGAGGAGCTGCGCCAGAGTGGCGAGAATTTCTGTGTCGCCACCGTGTTGCGCACGGCGGATGTGACCTCGGCCAAGGCGGGGGCCAAGGCGGCGATCACGCGGGACGGCCGGATATTGGGTCATTTAGGTGGGGCCTGCGTGCAGCGCGCTGTTCGCGCTTCGGCCAAAGCTGCGCTGGACAGCGGTCAGCCGGGCATTATCCGTGTGAAGCCTTTGGACAAGGTGGTGGCCATGACAGACCCTGACGGCGTGCAGACATACAAAAGTGGATGCCCCAGTGGCGGGACGGTGGATCTGCTGGTTGAACCATATCAACACGCGCCGCGGCTGGTGATCTTCGGTGATTCTCCGATCGCCTCGGCATTGGCGGCACATGGTACTTTGGCCGGGTTGCGGGTTTGTCTGCCCTTCGGCGCAGAGGGGCCAGACCAGATCGGCTTTGACCCGCATGATCTGCCTGCACTGGGGCTTGAGGTGCGTGATTTCGTAGTTGTGGCCTCGCAGGGCAATGGGGACGGTGCTGCGCTGAAGGCGGCGTTGGAGTCTCCGGCGCTGCGTGTTTCGATGGTGGCCAGTCGCCGCAAGGCGCAGGTGCTGTGTGACAAGCTGATTGAAAACGGTCTGGACAAGGGTCGGGCCGCGCAGCTCAAAGCACCTGCCGGCTTGGATATCCAAGCGGTCGACCCCCATGAGATCGCACTTTCGATCCTGGCCGAGATCGTGCGCTGGCGAAACACCGATACTTCGAAGGAGAGTCGTGATGATGAGAAGATGGCGTAGCTTTGTGCGGGTGATCTGGCCTGCGCGTCCTGAGCTAAGTGTGAAAGAAGCGACGGAAGAGGCGCTGCGCGTCTATCCAAGGTGTTGTTGATCAAAGGAAAACACGAATGGAACTGAGTGATGAAATCCGCATTAGCGCCCCACGCGATGTCGTTTACCAGGCGCTGAACGACGTCGATGTGCTGCGCGAATGTATTCCCGGTTGTGAAGAACTGACGCAAGCGGGCCCGGATCAGCTTGAGGCGAAGGTCGTACTAAAAATCGGACCGGTAAAGGCGAAGTTCTCAGGCGAGGTGACGCTGGACACCTCAAATGCACCAGATGGGTTCTCGCTGATGGGCGAAGGCAAGGGCGGTGCTGCCGGGTTTGCCAAAGGCGGGGCCGATGTGACGTTGACCGAAGATGGAGACGAGACCATCCTCTCCTATACGGCCAAGGTTGATATCGGCGGCAAGATTGCGCAGCTGGGCAGCCGGTTGATTGCTGGAACGGCCAAGAAGCTTTCGGGCAAGTTCTTCACCAAGTTTGGAGAGGTTGTATCAGAGCAAACCGTTTCCTGAAGTGTCACTGTTACCGCGTGATCTGAAGCGTGGTCTCGTGCCGGTAGACCGAACCCGGATACAGGATCGTTGATGGAAAGCCGGACTGGTTCGGTGCATCGGGCCAGCCCTGCGGTTCGAGCGCCAGGCCGGCAAACGGGCGGTAGGGGTGACCGCGTAACCCAATCTGGTTGGGTTCATCCAGGGTGGCGGCGGAATATACCTGCAGCCCCGGTTCGGTTGAGGCAAGACGCAGGCAAAGCTCTGAGTTTGGACCGTAGAGCCATGCGACAGGTCGCACCTCTTGCTGTTCGTTGGATGTGCAGAAGCAGTGGTCGATCGCCTGTGATCCGATCGGTCGACGCGTTTGGAAATCCAGAGGGCTATCTTTCACAGGGCGCAGTGCCCCTGTTGGGATAAGGTCGTCATCCACTTCCAGATAGCTGGGTGCTTTGATCTGCAGTTCATGCCCTGCGATCGTCCTGTCGTCATCGAGGTTGAAATAGCTGTGCGGCGCAAAACTGCAGGGGCTTGGTTGGTCACACTCCGCGTGGATCATCAGGCGCAAAGTGTGATCGGCATCAAGTGAATAGGTCGCCCGGACAGCCATATTGCCAGCAAATCCCATGTGGCCATCGGGCAGGTCCAGCGACAGGGTGACCGAAGTCTCGTTCACCGCCTCGATCCGCCAGACTAGATGGGCGCTACCTTCGCGGCCGCCATGCAGCGTGTGCTTGCCGAGATAGTTGACATCTGTGTAGCAGACCTGCCCGTCGATCTCGTATCGTGCACCACCGATGCGGTTGGCAAAGCGTCCAACGATGGCACCAAGATAGGCGCTGCTGTTCAGATATCCCTCCAACGTTGGCCATCCCAGCACCAATGGGTGCGATATGTCCTCAAGTCTGAGGTCCTGCAACGTTGCACCATAGGTCAGAATGCAGGCTTGCATGCCGCCATTCTTCAGCTTGATGCGATCTATGGGCTGGCCATCTGGCAACTGTCCGAAAGCGCTGACATTTGAGTAGGACCCCATACTCATCTAGCCGTGTTCAGGAGGGTTGGGGACGGCGAGGTATTGCTGGGCAGAGATGCGCACAATGTCACGCAATCCAAGCGCTGTCCGGTCTGTCGCATCCAGCTGTCCGATGGCCGATTGAACCGCTGTAAAGATCGCCTCTGCGTCATTTCCTTTTGCGGTAATCAGGGGCAAACCCGGCGTGGGTTCGGTCCAGTCCAGATCACGTAAACTCGAAGCCCAATCCTCATGCTCGCGCATCAAACGCCACGAAACTGCATCCAGCGCGGCGATGTCTGCCCGGCCTTCGGCCACCGCGCGGGCTGAGTTCAGATGCCCTTTGGTCTGGAGCTGATCCCTGAACCAGAACCCGCGTGGGGCGAGGTGCCAATAGGGCGCCGCATAACCCGATTGCGAGAAGGTTTGGTTGTAGGCAAAGACCGCATCCTGATAAGCAGCCAGATCCTCGCGTGTATCATCAGAGCGCACGACCAGCGCGCTGCGGTAATAGCCGGGCGGGCATCCCTCAACGCCGTAGTCCGGCGTGCCCACCAGTTGCACCTTGTCGTGCAGCCACAAGCGAAAGGGCATGCCACAGGTTTGGCTGAGCACCAGATCGGAGGATTGCCAGACCGAAAACTCCTCGGCTTGCTGGGACAAATGTACGGGGCTGTCGATCCCCACGTGGCTCAGGTCGTTGCGGATCAGGGTCCAAAACCGCTCATGCGCGCCGTCAAGCTGGGGGCGGGCATACATCATCAGGCTGGCGATCATTGCATGTGTCCGAACAGCTCATAAAGCTCGATGGTGGTTTTCACCCCGACCTTCTGTTGAATACGCCCACGATGTATCTCGACCGTGCGTGGACTGATGCCCAGTTCGGCGGCGATCTCTTTGCTTGAGGTGCGGGCAGGGTGGGTCAGGATATGCTGCAGCACCTGCTCTTCCCGCTCGGTCAGCAGGCCGCGTTTGTCTGCCAGTGCCTGCCGGTGTGCCTTTTCTGCGCGCAGACCTGCGCCCACGTCCCAGGCCGCTTCTATGCGCTCAATCAACACGCTCAGGTCAAACGGCTTGACCAGAAAATCAATCGCCCCGGCCTTGGTGGCGCGCACCGATTCAGGAATGCCACCATGGCCTGAGATGAAGATGATCGGAAGGGTCGAGTTCTGTTGGACAAGGTGATCCTGCAGTTCCAGCCCATCCATTCCGGGCATGCCGTAGTCCAGGATCAGACAGCCCGCGGCATCTGCATCTACCTGATCCAGAAAGGACTGAGCATCGGGGAAATGCGCAACCTTCATGCCGCGCTTGCCAAGCGAGCGGGACAGGGCGATGCGCACGTCATCATCATCATCTACGATAAAGACGGTAAGCGGTTCCGGAGTCATGAAGTGTTTTCCTCAGCCCGGTCGCTGCGACGCAAGGTGAAACAGAACCGCGCGCCGGTACCCTCGGTCGGGTCGTGCCAGATCCGGCCGCCATTGGCTTTGACGATGGTTCGGCAGATCGACAGGCCCAATCCCATGCCGTCGGTCTTTTGGGTATCAAACATATTGAACAGGGTTACATCCTCATTGACGCCGGGCCCATTGTCTTCGACGCGAACCTCGACACACTCTTCGCTCACAAGCGTGGAGATTGTGATCCGGCCCGCCTCACCCGGATCCCGGTCCAGTGCATCGATAGCATTTCGCAGCAGGTTGACCAGTACCTGAGCGATCTGGGTGCGGTTGCCGATGACAGCGGGTAGGGTGCTCTCGTCATAGACCAGCTTGATGTCATGCAGCTTGGCCTCGCCCTCCATCAGCGTGACGGTCTGATGGATCAGCCCGCCCAACTCGAACGGGGCCTGCCGACCGCGGTCTTTGCGCACCACGTCCCGCAAGGCACGGATGATGTCCCCCGCGCGGCGCGACTGACGGTCAATGTCGGATAGAATCTCGTTCAGTTCAGGATCGGGATCACCGATTTCCTCAAGCGTGATCTTGGCCGCATCGACATTGTAGGAGATCGCGCTGAGCGGTTGGTTCAACTCATGCGCCAGCCCCGAGGCCATCTCGCCCATCAGATTTACCCGCGCCACATGGGACAGATCGCGGCTGAGGCGGCTTACCTCGTCTTCGGCCTGTTTCCGGTCGCTGACATTGTCGATGATGGCTACAGCATGATCGGGGACGCCATTCTCGTCCCGGATCAGGATCGCATTCACGCGCAGCCAGATGGTCGATCCATCTTTGCGGACGAATTGGTTTTCCGCGATGAACTCGGAATCCTGTAGCAGCGTTTCGCGGAACTTGACCGCGATTTGCTGGCCGTCTTCAGGTAGAATATCGGCCAGTGTCATCCTTTCCAGCTCATCTGGCTGATATCCCATGATGTCGCATAGCTGTTCGTTGGTGCGCAGAAACTGTCCCGTCTCGGGGGTGATCTGGGCCATCCCGCGCGAAGCCAGATCGAAAGTGCGGCCATAGGCGGTTTCGAACCGTTGCCGTTGTCGAACTTCCTGTGTCAACGCCGCGCCGGTGTCTTCCAGCTCGCGATAGGGGCTGTGCAAGCCTTCCTCGGGGGTGATCTCGCCGCTGGACAGCTGCTGGCTCTGGCTGGCAAATGTGCGTACCGGGGCATAGATCCGGTCGGCCATGGCCAACCCGATTGCACCAGTCAGAATGGCGATGGCCAGCGCGATCCAGACGCCTTGTGTCCGGTTTTTCTTGATCTCGCCGATAAAGTTGTCTTCGGCTGCATAAAGGCCGATCAGCCAGCGCAGCCCCGGTTCCGAGACTTCGATCAGCATCGCGACGTAATCCTGACCGTTCAGCTGGAAATCCGTATGGACAGGGCCGTCAGCGTCACTCAGGCCGGTTTGCACCACATCTCCGAATGCCTTTTGCGCGATGGGGTCGGCGATCTGGTCCACACGGGTCAGTTCAGGCGCTTCCATATGCGCCTCCTGCCGGATCAGGACCAGTGTGGGATGCGCCAGAACCGCACCGTCTTCGTTCAGGACCAGCGCTGCACCACGCCGTTCGGACCAGATGTCCAGCAAAAACCCGGACAGGGCGTCGATCTGGATATCGACACCCAAAATGGCACGGATATCTCCGGCGTCGTCCAATATGGGCACACTGTAGGTGATCCCCGGTTGGCGTGCCGTGAAGAATATGTAGGGTTCTGTCCAAATCGGTGCTTTGGTCTCAGAAACCATCCTGAACCAGGGACGGGTGCGAGCCTCATAGGTATCGGTTTGGGTGGTGGCCGTTTCCAGCAGTGTGAACTGATCGTTGCGCCATTGGAAATCGGCCGGATGTTCAGCGGTGCCCTGCAGGAATGACGGAACGAACTTGGTGCGATAGCGTCCGGGCTCTTCGGCGCGCATGACATAGACAAACCTGCCCGTCGCATCGGCCAGATACATCCCGGCAAGCTGAGGCGCGACCTGTAGCTGCTGGAAGAAATGGCTTTCCAGCGCGCTGGGATCGCTGATGTCCAGCACGTCATTTTCCGCAAGCCGCCGCGTTGCATCCAAGGCCTGCCGGGCCGGGTTCAAAAAGCTTTTGACCTGGCCGATGACATTGACGCTGACCTCATTCAGCGAATTTCGCGATTGCCGCAACAGCGCGTTTTCCGAGCTGACAAAGGTCGACAGGATCACCGACAAGATGGCGAGGAACTGCAAACCACCCAGACACAAGGCAAGCGTTGCACGCAGCGACCTGCGTCTGCGGGCGGGTTCGGCCTGTTCCTGGCGGAGTTCTTGTTGTCCAGCGTAGTTCAATTCCTGTCCAAATGACCTTCTGTTCGGGTCGATGCCACAGCTTTGGCTGCGATCAGTTGCCCTCTTTCCCCTATTCGTCGAATCCGAGCCTATACGTAATCAACCGTATAGACACCTGCTGTTTGGTTTCGCTTTCCTCTTAATCATCGGGGGGCCTGATTCCAGTGCGATTTTTTCTGTTGTGTTCTGAAAGGTTTCAGGCACCCCAACAGATCAAAAAAGACTGACAACAGGAGTGTCAAAGTGTTCAAGAAAACCTCAATTACCGCATTTGCCGCGGCGGCCTTGATGGCACCAGCGGCATATGCAGAAGAGTTTATCACGATCGGAACTGGCGGCGTTACGGGTGTCTATTACCCGACGGGTGGCGCGATCTGCCGTCTGGTCAACAAGGGCCGGAAAGAACACGGGGTCCGGTGTTCGGTGGAGTCGACTGGGGGGTCGGTTTACAACATCAACACCATTCGCGAAGGCGAGCTTGAGTTTGGGGTGGCACAGTCGGACTGGCAGTACCACGCATTTAACGGCAGCTCGAAATTCGAAGAAGCCGGCCCGTTTGAGAACCTGCGTGCCGTGTTCTCGGTACATCCAGAGCCGTTTACGGTTGTGGCGCGTGCCGACGCGGGTATCTCGAATTTCGAAGACCTGAAGGGCAAGCGCGTCAATATCGGCAACCCCGGTTCCGGTCAGCGCGGCACCATGGAGGTTCTGTTGGGCGAAATGGGTTGGACAACTGACGATTTCGAACTGGCGACCGAGCTGAAAGCGGCTGAACAGTCGGCGGCTCTGTGCGACAACCAGATCGACGCGATGGTTTACACCGTTGGTCACCCGTCCGGTTCGATCCAGGAAGCGACCACCGCCTGTGACTCGGTTCTGGTGAACGTCAGCGGTGATGCAGTCAGCAAACTGGTTGACGACAATTCATTCTACCGCACGGCCACCATCCCCGGTGGCATGTACCGTGGTTCGGACGGCGATACATCGACCTTTGGTGTGGGCGCGACCTTCGTGACCTCGGCAGACGTGTCGGATGATGCGGTCTATGCGGTTGTCAGCTCGGTCTTCGAGAACTTCGATGACTTTAAAAAGCTGCACCCGG
The DNA here is from genome assembly GCF_056536265.1 of Ruegeria sp. AH3. Lineage (NCBI taxonomy): Bacteria > Pseudomonadati > Pseudomonadota > Alphaproteobacteria > Rhodobacterales > Roseobacteraceae > Ruegeria > Ruegeria sp. AH3. The sequence continues at coordinate 2,798,371 of NZ_JBQFJL010000001.1, read as the reverse complement.
CCTTCGCCAACCTCAAGCCTGAAGAGATGATCGCGGATGGCCTGTCGGCACCGCTGCACCCGGGTGCTGAGAAGTATTACAAAGAAAAAGGCTGGATTCAGTAACCAGACCTGACGCGGGGCGCCTTTCGGGGCGCCCCGATTCATATCCGGGTTAACCGGTGACAAGACGGCCACAAAAAACCAAGGCCGAAGGACGGGGAGATTTTACCATGAGTTCCGACGACACACAGGGCAATCGCCCTCTATCCGAAGAAGAGCTTCAGGATCTGGTCGCCTCATCCGATGCGGGTGCGCGCAATCCGGCTGGGAATGTGGGGCTGTTTCTGGCGATCGTTGCTGTCTTGTGGTCGGTGTTTCAGGTCGTGTTGGCCTCGCCCCTGTCGAACTACCTGCTGCCGGGCAGCGTAGTGAACAACTCGCGCCAGATTCATCTGGCCTTTGCGATGTTCCTGGCCTTTGCGGCTTATCCGGCGCTTAAATCCAGCCCGCGAAACTATATCCCTGTTCAGGACTGGATTATGGGGATCGTGGGCGCCTTCCTGGCGCTGTACGGCTATTTCTTCTACCAAAAGATCGTTGATGCGGGCGGCCTTGCTGACGACACGGACAAGTGGTTTGCACTTGTCGGTCTGCTGCTTCTGTTCGAAGCCGCGCGTCGCGCACTTGGCCCCGCGATGGCAATCATCGCAACGATCTTTCTGGCTTACGTCTTCTTCGGCTCGTCCGATTGGGTCCCCGAAGTGATCCGCTGGAAAGGCGCCAGCCTGCAAAAGGCGATGAGCCATATGTGGATCACCTCCGAAGGTGTCTTTGGCATCGCTTTGGGCGTGTCGACCAAATTCGTCTTCCTCTTCGTTCTGTTCGGCGCGCTGCTGGATAAGGCGGGTGCGGGCAACTACTTTATCAAGATGGCCTTCGGCGCGCTGGGGCACCTGCGCGGTGGCCCGGCCAAGGCCGCCGTTGTCGGCTCGGCTGCGACCGGCCTGATCTCGGGCTCGTCCATTGCGAACGTTGTGACAACCGGTACTTTCACCATCCCACTAATGAAGCGGGTGGGCTTTTCTAGCGAACAAGCGGGCTCGGTCGAGGTCGCCTCATCCGTGAATGGCCAGATCATGCCGCCGGTGATGGGCGCTGCTGCCTTCCTGATGGTGGAATATGTGGGCATCTCCTATGTCGAGGTAATCACCCATGCCTTCCTGCCTGCCGCAATCTCCTACATCGCGCTGGTCTATATCGTGCACCTTGAAGCGGTGAAGCGGAACATGCCGACGCTGGGCGATCGCGTTGTTTCGATGGGTCGTACGATTGGCGGCATGGCGCTGTTCTTCGTGGGCTTTGCTGGGCTCTGCTATGGCATCCAATACCCGATCAAGGCGATCATAGCGATCATGCCTGATGCGTCGGGACTGGTCCTGTCGGCGCTGATCGTGTTGGCTTATCTGTTCCTGTTGAAACTGGCTGCTGGGGTCGAGGATCTGGTTCCAGATGATCCCAACGCCAAAGAGGTCGAACTGCCGGTGATCGCCGAGATCTACAAGGCCGGTCTGCATTACCTGCTGCCGATCATCGTGCTGGTCTACTTCCTGATGATCGAACAGAAATCGCCCGGTCTGTCCGCCTTCTGGGCAACCTCTCTGCTGTTCGTGATCCTGCTGACGCAAAAGCCACTCAAGTCCATCTTCCGGGGTGAGAGTGACACCGCGAATGCGTTCAAAGATGGGGTTGTCGATCTGTGGAACGGGTTGATTGACGGCGCGCGCAATATGATCGGCATCGCTCTCGCGACCGCTACAGCGGGTGTGATCGTGGGCACTGTGACGCTGACCGGTGTGGGCCAGGTAATGGCCGATCTGGTCGAGTTCCTGTCGGGCGGCAACCTGATCGCCATGCTGGCGCTGGTGGGGCTGCTGAGCCTGATCCTAGGGATGGGTCTGCCGACCACGGCCAACTATATCGTCGTCAGCTCACTGATGGCGGGTGTGGTTGTCGAACTGGGCGCGCAGGATGGTCTGATCGTGCCGCTGATCGCGGTGCATCTGTTCGTGTTCTACTTCGGTATCATGGCTGATGTGACACCGCCCGTGGGTCTGGCGAGCTTTGCGGCTGCCGCTGTTTCGGGCGGGGACGCGATCAAGACAGGCTTCACGGCTTTCTTCTATTCCCTGCGCACCGTAGCCCTGCCTTTCGTGTTCATCTTCAACACCGATTTGTTGCTGATCGATGTGGGCTGGGTGCAGGGCATCTTGGTGGCCGTCTCTGCGACCATCGCGATCCTGATCTTCACCGCCGGTACCATGGGCTGGTTCCTGACCAAGAACCGCATCTATGAAAGCGTCGCGCTGATCCTGATCGCTTTCGCGCTGTTCCGTCCGGACTTCTTCATGAACCGCATCGCACCGCCCTTTGCGCAGATCGAACCGGCACAGCTGACACAGGCCGTGGGCGAGGCTGCACCCGGCAGCACCATGCGGATCGAGGTCGCAGGTCCTGACTTTGACACCGGCAATATGACCGAAACCACGGTGGTTCTGGACATTCCGGAAGGGGCCGATGGTGCTGCGCGCGTTGACGCTCTGGGTTTGATCACGCTGGAAGAAGACGGCCTGATCAAACTGGACGAGCCGCTGTTTGGCACTCCGGTCGCGGATGAGCTGGACATGTTCGACTATTATGCTGACGACGCTGTTCGCATCACCAGTATTCAAGCCCCGCAGAGCCAGCCACCGAAAGAGCTAATCTTCATTCCGGCGCTGCTTCTGCTGGGTCTCATTGCCTTCCTCCAGCGCGGCCGCGCCGCGCGCGTCAACGAAGAAGAGGTCGTTACATCATGATTAAATCTGTCCTCTGTGCCGTGGATATCAGCAATGACGATCTGGATGCAGGCGTTCTGGAACGGGCAGCGGTGCTGGCCGATCTGGACGGCGCGCAGCTGGATGTGGTGACGGTTCTGCCGGATTTTGGCGAAAGCTGGGTCTCGGGCTTCTTCCAGCCCGAGTTCCATGAAAAGGCGGTGGAGGCGGCGCAAGAAAAGCTGATCCAGCTTTGCGCCCGCACGCTGGGCGAGGAGCGAAACGCCAGCATCCGCCATGTGGTCGCCACTGGCACCGCCTATCAGAAAATTCTCGAAACTGCCGAAGGCGCAGGCTCTGACCTCATTGTCATCGGAGCGCACAAACCAGACCTCAAGGACTACCTTCTCGGACCAAACGCGTCCCGCGTCATCCGACACTCAAACGCGTCCGTCTATGTGGTCAGATAGTGGTCAATTCGGTTTGAAAGTGTTTTTGTAACGAGTGTTTCGGTTTCCAAAAAACTTTCAAAGGTGAATTGCTATGAAAACCCTGTTGAAGACAACAGCGGCGATGGTCTTTGGCACCGTCGCCAGCATGGCTGTTGCACAAGACCCTGCGCCAGAATTTGGCTATGGCTGGGAAGACAAAGACTCGGTCACCGGGACCGAGTTCATGGTTTCCGCCGCAAACCCGATTGCCGCAAAAGCCGGATATGACGTGCTGTTGGCGGGAGGCACCGCCGCGGACGCGATGATCGCGGTTCAGTTGATGCTGAATCTGGTGGAGCCGCAATCCTCGGGCATCGGTGGCGGTGCGTTCATGTTGTATTGGGACGCCTCAGCCAAAACTCTGACCACCTTTGATGCGCGTGAAAAAGCACCCGCCAAGGCCACGCCCGAACGCTTTCTGTTACCGGACGGGGAAAAGATGCCGTGGCCCGAAGCTGTTGTAGGGGGTCAATCTGTCGGCGTGCCGGGCATTCTGCGCCTGATGGAAGTGACCCATAACCTTTATGGAAAGAAAGACTGGGCCTCGCTGTTTCAGTCCACCATCGATCAGGCCGAGCAGGGGTTCGAGGTCTCGCCCCGCATGGCAAATTCGATCCAAAGCACCATTGAGCGTGAGCGTTCTGTCGGTGTGTTCCCGGCGGGTAAAGCGTATTTTTTCAACGAAGATGGCACCCCGCTGCAGGCCGGGACGTTGCTAAGGAACCCCGAATTTGCGCAAACCCTGCGTATTCTGGCCGATCAGGGCGCGGGCGCTTTCTACAGCGGTCCGATTGCCGAGGATATGGTTGCTGCGGTTGCGGCGACTTCGAAAGTCGAAAACAACATCACGCTTGAGGATCTGGCCGCCTACCGGGTCAAAATCCGTCCCGCCGTCTGTGCCGATTATCGCGGCTATGACGTCTGCGGTATGGGCCCGCCGACCTCTGGTGGTCTGACCGTGGGGCAGATTCTGGGCATCCTGAGCAATTTTGACCTCAATGGTACCGGTTGGAACGCAGAGATGGCGCATCTCTATGCCGAAGCGGCCAAGCTTGCCTATGCTGACCGCGCGCTCTATATGGCCGATAGCGATTTTGTCGATGTACCGGTCAAGGGCCTGCTGGATAAGGATTATCTAAAGCTGCGCTCAGAAATGATCGACCCAGCAGCGGCTGGTGAGAAGCGCCAAGCGGGTGAGCCACCGCGTGATCACACTGCTCTGTTTGCACCGTCACAGAATCCGGATCGCCCCGGCACCAGTCACATCGTGATCCGCGATCAGTATGGCAACGCGCTGTCGATGACGACCACGATCGAAACCGCCTTTGGCAGTCGGGTCTTTGTGCGGGGCTTTCTGCTGAATAATGAGCTGACCGACTTTGATCGCGCACCCATGGATGGTGACCGGCTGGTGGCCAACCGGGTCGAAGGGGGCAAGCGTCCGCGCAGCTCGATGTCGCCAACCATCGTGATGAAAGAGGGTGAGCCCTATTTGCTGATCGGCTCACCCGGAGGCAGCCGCATCATCAATTATGTGGCCAAGACCATCATCGCGATCCTTGATTGGGACATGGACCCGCAGGACGCCATCGAAACAGGGCACTTCGTCCATCGTAACGGGTCATCCATGGATCTGGAGCAGGGAACATCCGCTGCTGAATTCGCAGATGCGTTGACCGGCAAGGGGCATGAAGTGAAACAGGTTGACCTCAATAGCGGGCTGCACGCAATCCTGATCAAGGATGGCCAACTGATCGGCGCTGCCGATCCGCGTCGCGAAGGTGTGGCATTGGGTCAGTAGCTCAAGACGGCAAAGGGTTGCCACAGAGCATTCGCGAGGTGCTCTGCGCGGCCCTTTTCTCTTGCTTTGCCGGCGCACTCGTCCGATAGGGCGGTATGTTCAAAAGCCGCGCCATAACCTTCATTCTGATCACGTTGATGATCGATGCCATTGGCATTGGCATCGTGTTCCCCATCATGCCTGACCTGATGGATCGCGTGGGCGCGGGCGATACCGGGCAGGGGGCCTTCTGGGGCGGCTTGTTGATGGCTGCTTATGCCGGGGCGTTGTTTCTGTGTGGACCTGTTGTCGGTAGTATCTCGGACGCCGTTGGCCGCAGGCCGATCCTGATTGCGGCACTGGTCATGCTGGCGCTTGATTACGTGATCATGGCTCTGGCAGGCACGTTCTGGCTGCTGCTGCTTGGGCGTACGCTCGCGGGGTTGGCTGGGGCGACTTATATTACCGCAACAGCTTATATTGCAGATATATCCGCGCCGACCGAGAAGGCCGCGAATTTCGGCCTTATCGGGGCTGCGTTCGGGATCGGCTTTGTTCTTGGGCCCGCCATCGGCGGTATTGCCGCCGAGATTAGCATCACCGCACCTTTCTGGATTGCCGCTGTCTTATCGGCGGCGAACGCACTGTTCGGCGTGTTTGTCCTTCCCGAAAGCCTAACACCCGAGAAACGCCGACCTTTTGGCAAACGCGACCTGAACCCGTTCAAATCGATCTTCGATGCCTTTCGTTTTCCGGGGCTGGCCGTTCCGTTGTTGTGCATATTCATTTTCGAATTCGCCAACATGGTTTACCCCACGCTCTGGGCCTTTTGGATTCGTGAAGTCTTTGGCTGGTCCACGCTCTATATCGGTTTGTCTCTGGCGGCCTATGGCGTACTGCTGGCCTTCGTGCAGGCAGGTCTGATGCCGCTTTTCATCCGGTGGATTGGCGACTACCGAACCCTCCTCTTGGGAATGACATCAGCGCTGATCGGAATGATCGGTTTTGGGTTTACGGCAACGGTGACAGCACTTGTCATCTTTATTTTGCTGGCTGCGTTGTCTGATCTGGTGCCTGCACTGATCACGGCGATGGCCTCAAATCAGGCCGACGAAGACCGGCAGGGTGTTGTGCAGGGGGTGATTGCGTCGCTGTCTTCAGTGGCAGCGGTCTTGGCACCCCTGGCCATGACCGGCCTCTTTCAGGCCTCGGTCGATAGTAACGGGACCTACATGCCCGGCGCGCCATTTTTCTTTTCGGCAGCGCTGGTTCTGCTGATGATGCCCTTGGTGTTTCGACTGCGCGGACACGCATCGGTCTGAAATGAAAAACGCACCCGCAGCGGGCTGCGAGTGCGTTGAAATTTTAAGGCATTGGGCGTCTACTGGATTTCACCCATGCAGAGATATTTGATCTCAAGGAAATCCTCGATCCCGTATTTCGAACCCTCACGGCCAAGGCCCGATTGCTTGACGCCGCCAAATGGGGCGACCTCGGTCGAGATCAGTCCGGTGTTAATGCCCACCATGCCCGATTCCAACGCTTCGGCCACGCGCCAGACGCGGGCCAAATCGCGGCTGTAGAAATACGAGGCCAGACCGAACTCGCTGTCATTCGCCATGGCAACCACGTCGTCTTCTTCTTCGAATTTGAACAGAGGCGCGACGGGGCCAAAGGTTTCATCCTTCGCCACCACCATGTCTCGGGTCACGCCAGTCAGAACGGTGGGTTCAAAGAAGGTCCCGCCCAGATCCGAGCGTTTGCCGCCCAGAGTGACAGTCGCGCCTTTGGAGACCGCGTCCGATATATGTTCTTCGACCTTGGCAACCGCCGCGTCGTTGATCAACGGGCCTGTCGTGATGCCATCGCCAAAGCCGTCACCTACATTCAGCGCCTTGGTTTTTTCGGCCAGTTTGGCAGCAAACTCGTCATAGACGCCCGCCTGCACATAGATGCGGTTGGCGCAGACGCAGGTCTGACCGTTGTTGCGGAACTTGGCGATCATCGCGCCGTCAACGGCGGCATCCACATCGGCGTCGTCGAAGACGATGAAGGGTGCGTTGCCGCCCAGCTCAAGCGACATCTTCTTGATCGTGCCCGCAGCCTGACGCATCAGGATCTGGCCCACCCGGGTCGAGCCGGTGAAGGTGATCTTGGCAACCTTGTCGTTGGTGCACAGCTCATTGCCCACGCCCGAGCTGTCGGTGCCCGGGATCACGTTGAAGACGCCCGCCGGAATACCGGCACGTTCGCCCAATACCGCCATCGCCAGCGCCGAGAGCGGCGTCAGAGTTGCGGGACGTGCCACGAAGGTACAACCCACGGCCAGCGCCGGGCCAACCTTGCGGGCGATCATTGCATTGGGGAAGTTCCACGGTGTGATCGAGCCCACGACGCCCACAGGCTGTTTCAGCACCACGATGCGCTTGTCGCGCTGATGGCCGGGGATGACGTCGCCATAAACGCGTTTGGCCTCTTCCGAGAACCACTCGATGAAGGATGCGCCATAGAGAATCTCTCCGCGCGCTTCAGGCCAGGGTTTGCCCATCTCGGCGGTCAGGATCGTGGCTAGATCGTCGGCGTTTTCGACCATCAGATCGAACCACTTGCGCAGGATCGCAGCGCGTTCCTTGCCTGTCTGAGCGGCCCAGTCCTTCTTCGCGGCATAAGCGGCATCGATGGTCTGCGCGGTGCCTTCGATGCTGACATCGGTCACATTGGCGATCAGATCGCCTGTGGCCGGGTTGTGAACTGGGAAAGTCGCCTCACCCTCAACCCATGCGCCGTTGATATAGGCACGGGTTTCCAGAAGGCTGGGATCTTTCAGTTCCAGCTTGGTCACTTTGGTATCCAGCATGTTCAGGCTCCTTTGACAGCGTCGACCGAGGCTTCGAGGATATCCATGGCCTCGGCGAAGATCTCGTCCTGCACCGTCAGCGGTGCGAGGAAACGAATTACGTTCCCATATACGCCACATGTCAGCAGGATCAATCCGCGCTTGAGCGCTTCGGCGCGCACGGCGTTCGCCATGTCGGGGTTCGGGGCGCTGCCATCGGAGGTGTTGAACTCGGCCGCGACCATGAAGCCCGGGCCGCGAATGTCGACGATTTCGGGCGTGCGGGCGCGGATGGATTCCAGACGCTGTTTCAGGCGTGAACCCAACTCATTGGCGCGGGCGCATAGGTCTTCTTCCTCGATTACATCCATTACCGCATGGGCAGCGGCGATTCCCAACGGGTTGCCGCCATAGGTGCCACCCAGACCACCGGGGTTTGCGGCATCCATCAGCTCGGCACGGCCGGTGACAGCGGCCAGAGGCAGGCCACCGGCCAGACCTTTGGCCATGGTGGTGATGTCTGCGGACACATCATAGGCGTCCATCGCAAACAGGTTACCGGTGCGGGCAAAGCCGGTCTGAACTTCATCGGCGATCAGCACGATGCCGTGTTCATCACACAAGGTGCGCAGGCCACGCATAAGCTCGGCAGGGGCAGGGTAGAAGCCACCTTCGCCCTGAACCGGCTCGATGATGATCGCGGCAACGCGGCCCGGATCGAGATCGGCCTTGAACAGCTTGGTCAAAGCGCCCAGCGAATCCTCGACCGAGGTGCCGTGCAGCTCAACCGGGAAAGGGACGTGATAGGTGTCAGGCATCATTGCACCGAAACCGGCCTTGTAGGGCTGCACCTTGCCGGTCAGGGACATGCCCATGAAGGTCCGTCCATGGAAACCACCACCGAAGGCGATCACAGCGGGGCGGCCGGTGGCGGCACGGGCGATCTTGACGGCGTTCTCGACTGCTTCGGCACCGGTGGTGACAAAGACGGTCTTCTTGTTGAAATCGCCCGGAACCTTCTCGTTCAGGCGCTCGGCCAGACGGATATAGGTTTCATAGGGCAGAACCTGATGGCAGGTATGGGTGAAGTTCGAGGCCTGTTTCTGCACCGCCTCCATCACCTTGGGGTGGCAATGCCCGGTATTCACAACGGCGATGCCTGCTGCGAAATCGATATAGCGCTTGCCTTCGACATCCCAGACCTCGGAGTTCACGGCACGGTCCACATAGACCTGCGTCTGCATTCCCACGCCCTGCGCGATCGAGGTGTTGCGGCGTTCAGCAATCTGAGCATTCAGCATCTTGCGTCCTTTCGGGTTATCGGGCGCGCGCGCCCGTAAATCTGACCGCGTGACTGTAGAGCCCACAGCCCCGAGCGAAAGCCTGTTTCTTGTGAATCATAAGTCCTTGATTTACGGTCCCGGCACCCCTCAAGTGATGCGGATAGTGAACATGAAGAACGCCAATCAAGATGATCTGACCCTCGGCTTGCGCCTGCGCACCCTGCGTGAACGGGCCGGCCTGTCACAGCGGGCGCTGGCTAAAAAGTCGGATGTACCGAACTCCACCATCTCTTTGATCGAGTCTGGTAAGATGAACCCCTCTGTTGGTGCGTTGCGCCGGATATTGCAGGGTATTCCTATCGGCATGTCCGACTTTTTCTCGTTTGAGATCGAGCCCGAACAGACCGTGTTCTATGCCGCTGAAGAACTGACCGAGATCGGCAAGGGCGGGTTGTCGCTGCGGCAGGTGGGCTCGAACCTGCATGGCCGCGCAATGATGATCCTGCAGGAAACCTATGATCTGGGCGCTGACACGGGCCGCGTAATGTACGGGCATGAGGCGGAAGAGGGCGGCGTGGTGATCTCGGGCCGGGTCGAGGTCACTGTGGGCGATCAACGCAAGGTGCTGGGGCCTGGTGATGCTTACTACTTCGACAGCCGCGCGCCGCATCGGTTCCGGCAGGTGGGGCCTGAAAAATGCCGGATCATCAGCGCCTGCACCCCGCCGACATTTTGACCGCCGATGCAGGAATCTCAGCACTATGCATCATAGTGTTGCAATATTCGTCGAGTTGATCCACAGTATGATGCATAGTGTGGGATTTTCCTGCATATTCCAACGGGCGACCCCCGCCCTATTCGGAGATTTCGGATATGAAAAAGAAGCCTGCTACCCTGCCCCGCGGCTATCGCACCTGCACCGCATCGCTTGCCGTCTCGGACGTTCCCGCAGCGCTGCAGTTCTATGAAAATGCCTTTGACGCCAAGATTCAGGCCTATGACGCGGAAGAGGCCCCCGGCTTTGCAGCCATCAAGATCGGCAACTCGATGCTGTTCGTCACCGCTGGCTGGGGCGCGCATGTTCCGTCTGTACCCGGCACCGTTATTCCGGTTGGCCATCATATGTATGTCGAAGATGCTGACGCCACGCTGACGACCGCCCTGGAAAATGGCGCGACGCTGATCGCAGACGCAAACGACACCTATTGGGGCGAGCGCTGCGCCACCGTTGCGGATCCGTTCGGTCATATCTGGACACTGGCGACACGGATCGAGAACCTGAAATCCGAGGATATCAGTGAGCGCCGCAAAGCGTTGTTCCGCGCCATTCAGGATCAGGATGCCGAGGCCGTGGTCGAATCCGTCGAGACAGCAGAGCAGACCGAGGCCGCGTGATCCTGACAGAGGTTGAACAACCGAAGGGTCGTGAGGTACCGGAATGGGTGTGTTCTTTAACAGGCTAATCATGAACGACGCACCCCTTCCCACTTTCACGATCCGCCAGAACGATCTGGCCATCCTCGCCGCCGAGAACCGGATCGGAGATTATCCGGTCGCCGTACGCACCGCCCGAGAGGTGGTCAGCGGCGGCTTTGCCAACCAGTCGGCGCATCCCAATACCTGGACAGTCTATTTTCTGGTCGACGGCCAATGGGCGCTGGTTGAATCCACGCGCGGGCTGCGGCGGGAATGGTCAAGCCTGGACCGGTTGGAAAAATGGCTGCGCAGCTGCGGCTTCCGGTTCTTCTGGGTGCGCAACGATATCGACTTTGTAGAAACGCTCGGCGAAGAGCTTACCGAGGAAGAGGCCGGATAGATCAACTGCCTGCGGATAGTGGGCTTGCGCTAACATACGGTTTTATGTTCCGATGAAGAACGCCTGGTCACAGCGGCGGTCGCAATCGGCAAGAAAATGAGAAGAAACGAAAAATGACCCCTTTTGCGATAACCGGAATCCAGATGCATGTCGGTGCGTTGCACTCGAATGTCGAGGCGATGTTGCATCGGATTGATGTGATGATGGCGCGGTTCCCCTGGACCCAGATGGCCTTGTTCAGCGAGCTGGCCCCCTATGGCCCGCTTGACCGTTTTGCCCAGCCCTTTCCCAATGATGACTTGTCGCGGTTTCAGGATGCGGCGCGGCGTTATGGCATTTGGCTGATCCCCGGCTCGATGTTTGAAAAGCGCGAGGATGGGCGGGTTTTCAACACCTCGGTTGTGATCAACCCGGATGGTGAGATCGTCTCGAAATACTCCAAGATGTTCCCATTCAAGCCATATGAACAGAACATCGCATCGGGCACTGATTTCTGCATCTTTGACGTGCCGGATGTGGGCCGGTTTGGCCTTTCGATCTGCTATGATATCTGGTTCCCCGAAACCACCCGCCATCTGACCAGCCAAGGGGTCGAGGTGCTGCTGCACCCGGTTCTGACCGGCACCACCGATCGTGAAGCTGAGCTGTCGATCGCCAAGGCCACCGCGGCGCAGTTCCAATGCTACGTGTTTGACGTGAACGGTCTGGCCGCTGGTGGCGTTGGCCGTTCACTGGTCGTCGACCCGTCGGCCACCGTTCTGCACCAGTCCGCGGGGCAAGAAGATATCTTCCCGATTGAGATCGATCTGGACCAGGTTCGCCGCCAGCGCGAGGTCGGGCTGAAAGGCCTGGGTCAGGTTCTCAAAAGCTTCCGTGACCGCGAGGCGGATTTCCCGGTCTATGATCGCACCAGTGGGGCGGATGCCTATCTGCACACGTTGGGCCCGCTGCGCATTCCGCAAAAAGGCGACGCTGCCGGTGTTGCCGCATCCGACCCCAGAACGGCACTGGGATATAGCGAAGACGCTGCGACCAAGCCCGATAATCTTTATCTCTACAAAGGGCGCTCTGGCACAGACTGATCCCGAGGCAGCTCTTCGGTATCGGTAGAAAGGACAAACTTCATGCACGGCATTTCCGACAGCGAAAAGCTCCACACCATCTCGGACTACTACAGCGCCTCACAGCTGAGGGCAGACCGATGGAGCGCGCTGCGGGAAACGGCCGAGTCGCTGGACCAGGGCGGAAGCGAAAAGGATCGAGATCGCGCACGGCAGTTGCTGCAGGCATTGGCCCCGATCGAGGTGTATTTCGCTTTCCCTGGGGGGTCGGCCTTCGACTATCTGCGCCGACTGCTGGATCATGGCAATTTTTCCGATTTCTCGACTGCCGTGCGGCGGGTGTCGCGGGCGCTCACCTCGGGGGCTTATCGCCGCCGTTCTATCCCTCTGATCGCGGATGAAACCGAAGGTGATGAGTTCGAGGATGAAGCGGCCCAAAGCCATGAGGCCCGCGCGCTGGGGCGGCCCTATTTCGAGGTGATGATCGTCGACAATGTCAACGAACATCAGGAACGGTTCCTGCAATCCAGCCTGCAACGGATGCGCCGCAGCGAAGACCCGTTCATTTATGAAACCGTCATAGTCCCCAGTGTCGAGGATGCCCTGATCGGGGTTCTATTCAATCAGAATGTACAGGCGGTCATTGTTCGCCCGGGCCTTAGCCTGAAGTCCAAGAACGAAACCAATGTTTTGGGCCGCTATATCAGCCTCTATGGCGAGGGCGCCGATCTAGATGCGCTGTCCCCCTCGGAATACGGCCCTGAAACCTGCCGCAGGATCGGCATGCTGCGCCCCGAGCTGGACGCTTATCTAATCACCGACCGTTCGGCGGAAGATATTGCCGGTCTCGATCTGGGCCTGTGCCGGCGGGTGTTCTACAATCAGGAAGACTTTCTGGAATTGCACCTGAACATCCTGCGCGGAGTGCAGCGGCGCTATAAGACGCCGTTCTTCACGGCGCTCAAGGAATACTCGAAACAACCCACTGGCGTGTTCCATGCCATGCCGATCAGTCGGGGCAAATCGATCAGCCGCAGCCATTGGATTCAGGACATGGGGGCGTTCTACGGATCGAACATCTTCATGGCCGAAACCTCAGCCACCTCGGGCGGGCTGGATTCGCTGCTGGAACCGCGTGGCCCGATCAAAGAGGCGCAAGAAGCTGCCGCCCGTGCATTCGGCTCTAAACAGACGTTTTTCGCCACCAATGGTACGTCGACCTGTAACAAGATCGTCGTTCAAGCTCTGGTCCGACCCGGCGACATCGTTCTGGTCGACCGCGACTGCCACAAATCCCACCATTACGGCATGGTACTGGCGGGGGCGAGCGTGGTCTATATGGACAGCTATCCACTACACGATTACTCGATGTACGGCGCGGTGCCGATCCGTGAAATCAAGCACAAGCTGTTGGCTTTGAAGGCCGAGGGTAAGCTGGATCAGGTCCGTATGGTGCTGCTGACGAACTGCACCTTCGACGGCATTGTCTATAACGTGCAGCGGGTGATGCAGGAATGTTTGGCGATCAAGAAAGACCTTGTGTTCCTGTGGGATGAGGCATGGTTCGGCTATGCCCGTTTTGCCCCGAATACGCGTGTGCGCACGGCGATGCGCTCGGCCAACCTGCTGCGCGAGCGGTTCCGCACCCCGGAACATGCCGAGGCTTATGCGGCGCAGCAGGTTGAACTGGAAGGCGCGGATGACGAAACCCTGCTGAACACCCGCCTGATCGCGCCGCCGGATGCGCGGGTGCGGGTCTATGCCACGCAATCAACGCACAAGACGCTGACCGCGCTACGGCAGGGCTCGATGATCCACGTCAACGACCAGCAGTTCAAAGGTGCGGTCGAAGAGGCCTTTCACGAGGCTTACATGACCCACACCTCGACCTCGCCCAACTACCAGATCATCGCCTCACTGGATGTAGGTCGCAGGCAGGTCGAGATCGAGGGCTATGAATTCGTTCAGCGACAAGTCGAAAGCGCGATGGCAATCCGCCGGGCGGTGACGACCCATCCGCTGCTCAGGAAGTATTTCAAGTTGGTCACAGCGGGCGACATGATCCCCGAGGAATATCGCGAAAGCGGCATGACCAGCTATTTCGACCCCGATCAGGGCTGGGCTGATGTCTGGGATTGTTGGGCAAAGGACGAATTCGTTCTGGATGCCACCCGCATCACGCTGCATGTGGGCGCGACCGGCTGGGATGGCGATACGTTCAAGACCAAGATCTTGATGGACAAGTACGGCATCCAGATCAACAAGACCTCGCGCAATACCGTGTTGTTCATGACCAATATCGGCACCACGCGCAGTTCGGTTGCTTATCTGATCGAGGTGCTAGTCGAGATCGCCAAGGAACTGGACGATCTGATGGACGACGCGTCCAAGATGGAAAAACGAGCCTTTGAGAAGCGCGTCAGAAACCTGAGCGAACACGTCCCGCCGCTGCCCGATTTCAGCCGGTTCCACGATGCGTTCCGTTGTGAAAAAGGCACCGAGGCGGGGGATATCCGTACCGCCTTCTTCCTGTCTTATGACGAAGATAACTGCGACTACGTCGAGCCAGACAAAGAGATGCTTGAGCGGCTGGAGGCCGGAGAGGAGATGGTCTCGGCGACCTTCGTGATCCCGTACCCGCCGGGCTTTCCCATTCTGGTGCCGGGGCAGGTGATCAGCCCCGAAATCCTCAAATTCATGCAGGAACTGGACGTTTCGGAAATCCATGGATTCCGCGCCGATCTGGGCCTGCGCATCTTTACAGAAGACGCTTTGAAATCAGTCAAGAACCCCTAAGGGGTCAGGGAGGACAACAATCATGCCAAAGAAGGTGCTAAAGAACATCTCGGAAATCCGTCGGTATTTCCACACCAACAAGGACCCGATCTATTTTGTATCGGCGACCAATTTCAACCTGTTGGGGCTGGATGAATGGGTGATGAACTTCACCTATATCTGCTACATGGATTGCTTTGACGGGCGACATCCGAACGTGTTCGTGCCTTCTGAAATGCCGCATGATGAGTTCCAGTCCATCGAAGACATCAACAACTATCTACTGCAGCACAAAGAAGTCATCGATCTGGTCAAGCGGCGCGGTGGTAAACCCAAGTTTGTCTTCCTGATGTTTGATGAAACGACCGAGAAGCTGGTCAAGGAACTGGGCGGGCAACTGTGGTTCCCCAAGGCCAAGCTGCGCACCAAATGCGACAACAAGATCGAAACGGTCCGCATCGGCAACAAGGCAGGTGTTCCTTCCGTGCCTAATACCCTGAGTGTGGTCAAAAGCTACGATCACCTGCAGAAAATCTGCGACAAGGCCGGGCTGGGCCATGATCTGGTTCTGCAATCGGCCTTTGGTGACAGCGGCCATACGACGTTCTTCATCAAGTCCGAGGCCGATTTCAACAAGCACAAAGATGAAATCGTCGGCGAAGGCGAGATCAAGATCATGAAGCGGATCGACTGTCGCGGGGCGGCGATCGAGGCCTGTGCAACCTCGGAAGGCACCATTGTGGGCCCGCTGATGACCGAGCTTGTGGGTTTCAACGAACTCACCCCCTATCGCGGCGGCTGGTGCGGGAACGAGATCTTCTCGACCGCTTTTCCTCCGAAAGCCAGAGAACAGGCGCGGCAGCTGACCTTCCAGTTCGGGGAAGAGCTGCGCAAATCCGGCTATCGCGGATATTTCGAACTCGACTTTCTGATCGATAAAAAAACTGATGAGTTATGGTTGGGTGAGTTGAACCCGCGCATCACCGGCGCCAGTTCGATGACCAACCACGCGGCCTTTGCCCATGCGGACGCGCCGCTGTTCCTGTTCCACCTGTTGGAATTCTCAAAGAAGCCATTCGAGCTGGATGTCGAAGAGCTAAACGCGCGCTGGGCTGACCCTGACATGATCGACAGCTGGTCGCAGATGGTGATCAAACACACCGATGACAGTGTCGACCGCATCACGCAGGCGCCGCAATCGGGCATCTACAAGATGCTTGAGGATGGCCGCGTTGTATTTGACCGCTTCGACTATCACCGCCGCGCTGTGGGTGAGAATGAGGCGTTCTTCTTGCGCATCTCGAATGTCGGCGATTATCGCTATGAAGGCGCTGATCTGGGTATTCTGGTGACGCGCGGCCGGTCGATGACCAAAGGCTTCAAGCTGACGGACAATTCGAAGAAATGGATCCATGGCATCACCTCGGCCTATACGGCTGAGCCCCTGCCTGCTGCGCAACCGATGCAAGACCCCGCGTTCAAGATCATGTAGAAAGCCCCATGGCGCTTGTTTTTCGCTCAATCGACGAGGAACAGCCCGGTCCCAAGCTGGCCGGGCTGTTTGCCGAATACTGGCCCGCCTATCGCGATTGGTGGGCGCAAGAGGGGTATTCGGCCCGTCCCACCTATCGCGAATGCCTGCGCGCCTTGCAAAAGCACATGCCCGAGCTCCTGCCGCTCTATGAAGAGGTGGTCGAACTGGTCGGAGGCAGCGATAGCCAGGCGCGGTTTCTCAGCTTCTACTGCCCGCCGAAATACCTGTCGGGCTGCAGTCAGGCGATCTGGCGTGGCAAGACCCCGTTTCTGGTGCGCAACTATGACTACCATCCGAAGACGTTTGATGCGGCACTGCTGAAAACCCACTGGGGCGGGCGCGGGATCATCGGGATGAGTGACGGTGTTCTGGGCCTGCTCGATGGGATCAACGATGCGGGTCTGACCGTCTCGCTTACCTTCGGCGGGCGGCGCGAGGTGGGGGACGGGTTCGGTGTTCCGCTGATCCTGCGCTATGTGCTGCAAACCTGCGAAACCACGGCTGAAGCGGTCGACTGCCTGTGCCGCATCCCCTGTCACATGAGCTATAACGTCACCGTATTGGATGCGAAACATAACCACAGCACAGTTTACCTTGCCCCGGACCGGCATCCGCAGATTTCGGATGTGCCGGTGGCGACGAACCATCAGGGTCAGGTTGAATGGTCCAAACACGCGCGGTTTACAGCGACGGTCGAACGCGAACGCTTTCTTCTGAACCGGCTGAACCAGCACCGGGAAAGCGAAAAGCGTTTTATCGATGCCTTCCTGCGCCCGCCGCTTTATTCCACCGCGTTCAAATCCGGGTTCGGAACGCTTTACACAGCCGTCTACCGACCCGCAAAAAAGCAACTGCAACTGCTTTGGCCCGGGGCATCGTGGGATTTGTCTTTCGATGAATTCTCGGAAGGTGAGTTCAGCCTGTTGCTGCCCGATGAGGCCGAGGCCGCGTATTGACGTGCCCGCTGGCCGAATGATCAGGATTATGCGATCCTTGTTTCTGAGCGTCCAAAACCTTGATTTCTGGCGATCTTAACTTGTTGAACGGGATATGACCCATGCGCTGCCTGATCGTGACCACCATGCGCAACGAAGGCCCGTTCATTCTGGAATGGATTGCTTATCATCGGGCCATCGGCGTTACGGATTTCCTGATCTTCAGCAATGATTGCGAGGACGGAACCGATGAGATTCTGGATCGGTTGCATGCGCTGAAAATCGTCTACCACAAGCCCAACCCGCGCAAAGGCAAGAAAACGGTGCAGTGGCAGGCCCTGAGCCGCGCATCGAACCACCGGCTGGTCGAGCAGGCCGATTGGATATTGGTATCGGATGTGGATGAGTTCCTGTGCATTCACGAAGGCAGCGGCCAGATCGCCGATCTGATTGCGGCGCGGCCCGATGCGGATGGGTTTGCTGTACCGTGGCGGATGTTCGGGCATAATCAGCAAGTTGCCTTTCAGGATCAGCCGATGACGCGCCTCTTCACTCGCGCGGCCCCTGCAACATTGCTATGGCCATGGCGTGCGGTGCAGTTCAAGACACTGTTCCTTGCTGATCAGCGGCTGGACCGGCTGGGCGTGCACAGGCCCCGGTTAAAGGACGGTGCGGAATTCAACATGGTTGATGGCAATGGTGATCCGGCCCCTGCCATACCCGGCACGGTCATTCCCAGCGTCGCGCCGAGATATGGGTTGGCGCAGTTGAACCACTACGCTCTGGGCTCGGTCGAGAACTATCTGGTCAAGGCCGAACGGGGTCGCCCCAATCACAGCGAAGACCCGATTGATCTGGCCTATTGGATCGACCGCGATTTCAATCAGATCGAAGATGCCACGATCCTGCGCCACGCCGATGCGATTGCCGACGGCGTGGCCGAGCTGCGCGCCGACCCTGAACTGGATCAATTGCATACCCGATCCGTCGCGTGGCGGCACCAACGCATCAAAACGCTGATGCAGGATTCAGATATGTTCTACACGCACGCGCGCCTCTGTCAGATCGGCCCGACGCGCGTTCTGCCGATGACCGCACAGCGTCGCATGTGGAGCCAGCTCATGTCGATCCGCCGGGCGATCCACGCCGAGAAACAGGCGCGTGAGCAGGACGGCTAATCGGCCACCTCAGCTTCGGTGCGCTCGGGCATGAAAATCGCGTCAGGTTGGTCAGGCGCGGAAATCTTTTCGTAGAGGCGTGCATATTCAGGCAGGGCCTTCAATTCGGCCACCTTACGTTTGTGCGTCTCGACAGCTGACTTGTGCAGCGCCGCGATCTCGGCATCGGCCATAATCCGATACAGTTCTTCGCGGGCACGTGGCACATGCTGTTGAATTCGGGCGTCACGTTCACTGTTATAGTTCCGGCGGTCCCAGTAATACCCGCCCATATCTTCATCGACATGGTTCACCCGCCCCCGATCACGCTTGACCAGATAGCTGTCGGCAGATCGCAAAGTGTAGTGGTTCAGCGTGACGAGATCATAACCTAGCGACCGTTTGGTTGACCGCCAGCTGTTTGATGCATGCACCTGTTCCGGCATTTCCAGACCAGATCCATTAACCCACCGTATCTCAGACAGCCGATCTTCGTCCGGGCTCAGCGGCCTGTGAACGCCGAGCTTGGCATAGGGCGCAGATTTGTGGACCATTGTCTTGAAGCCCCAGCCCATGCGCGGCTTAGGGATGAATTGAGGCGCGCAGCGGTCGAAGGTTTCGATGACCCACTTGTCTTCGAAATCGGTAACGTCCGCATTCCCGAACAGCTTCCATGTCATCGAGATCAGGTTCGGTTCATTCATCGCCGCGAACAGCTCGGGCATGGTACCATCACCCACATGGATGTTTATGAACTCGTCACAATCCATGCACATGTACCAATCCGCATCCGAGATCAGAGGATGGGTGATCGCATGGTTCAGCGCTCCGCGTTGCGGTTTTTGCCCTTTGTCTGACTTGAATGGATTGTCCAGTCGCGTCACATATCCCAGCGCCTGCAAGCGGTCCAGCAGCTCAACCGTCTCATCGGTACAGCCATTGGTATAAATCAGAAAATCCGTCACCCCGATCGAGCGATGATAGGCGACCCATTCCAGTAGAAAAGGTGCCTCATTCCGCATTGTTGTTACAAGCGTGATCTTATCGCGTGAGAGGGGGGGGACGGGTTTGAGGGGCGAGAATAGTGTTTCGACACGTTTCTTGATGCTCTCATAAGCTTCTTGCGCGTCGTCTCCCAGTAGGATGGGATGACCCGAGGCTTGCAGAACTTCAGCTTGCGGTTCCGGTTCTTCGGGTGGTGTCGGTTGGGGCTGATCGCTGACAAAGGGCTCACCTGTCAGCGCGGTATGGGAAAGTGGTGCAAAACCTGGCTGAACGTCGTCCGATACACTGTGGGACAGGATGTCCTGAGACAGGATCTGGTAGAGCTGGTTGTATTCAGGCAGGTCCTTCAGAGCGTTGATCCGCGCGCGATGCCAGTTGCAGCTTGCCTCATGCAATTCTGCCAATCGTTGGTCCGCGAGCAGGTCGTCACGTACAGGCTTGGATTTCTCGAAATGTGACCGGATAGAGGTGTCCTGTTCGTCATTGCGGTTGTGGATATTCCAATACCCGATGCCCTGTTCGCGGTTGATGTGATTGGTGCGGCCGCGGTCGCGTTTGACCAGATAGCTGTCCAGCGACCGGATCGAGTAATGGTTCAGCGTTACCAGATCGTAGCCCCAGCTTTCCAGCGACGACCGCCAGCCCTTTTCGTGATAACGG
The DNA here is from genome assembly GCF_056536265.1 of Ruegeria sp. AH3. Taxonomy (NCBI): domain Bacteria; kingdom Pseudomonadati; phylum Pseudomonadota; class Alphaproteobacteria; order Rhodobacterales; family Roseobacteraceae; genus Ruegeria; species Ruegeria sp. AH3. The sequence continues at coordinate 2,778,244 of NZ_JBQFJL010000001.1, read as the reverse complement.
TCGGGCATCTGTCGGCCCGATCCGTTGACCCAATGGGGCATGGTCTCTGTCACCGGCTCCAATGGTCGGTGGATGCCGAATTTCGAATAGCTCGACGGTCTGCGCGCGAAGGTTTTGAAGCCCCAGTTGTGATGGGGCACGCGCACTTTCTGCGGGGCGCAGCGGTCAAACTGGAGCGGCACAGGGTTATCAGCGAAATCGACAACACCGGAACAACCGAAGAACCGCCAGGTCATTGCGATAAGTTCAGGATTTCCAGTGGCGTTCATGAGGGATCGCAAGGTGCCCTCGGGCGTGTGGATGTTGATATATTCATCCACGTCAAAGACCATGTAAGCATCTGCCGCCTGAATCACCGGATGATCCTGCGCCAGTGCCAGCGCCACGCGCTGCGGCCGTTCGCCTTTGTCTATGCGTGCTGGGTTGTCGACGCGAGTGACCAGCCCGCGTTCAGCAAGACAGTCAAGAATCTCATCTGTGCCGTCCGAGCAGTCGTTGGTGTAGATCAGGAAATGGGTAAATCCCAGCCACAGATGATAAGCGACCCAATCCAGAATATAGGGTCCCTCGTTCTTCATGGTTGTCACCCCAACAACCGATTTCAGGGGTGCAGTATCGCTGACCGCGGGTGTGGCCGCCGCATATTGCTTGCCGTCGATCTCTTCCCGAAACACCTTGGCGAAGGCGCTATTGGGATCGGGGTTTGGATAATCCCGCAATGGAGCATTCAGCGGGTTGATCTTGTGCTTGATTAGCAATTGCCCCAGCAGACCGGTCGGATCGGGTACACCCTTGTAATGCTCGGCCAGAAACTTGCGCATTCGCCGACCGTACAGATGCACCGAATAGGTATTGTCGGTGACGTAATCGCTGATCCGGTTGTTGGGCTTTACGATCTTGCGACGGTCTTTGAATGTGTAGGGATAGAGCCCCTCCTGCGGGAAGGCATAGCGATCTTCGCCGGTCTTGTGCAGGAAGTGCGAGACCGCATGCGGCCCCCAGACACCCCATGGCTGTTCGCCAGCGTGAACCGGGTTGCCAGCGGCTTTCTTCTCTTCCAGTTCCTTGACGTATTTCTCGCCATACCAAGTCGGGATGGCAAATTCGTCCGAGCAATGATCCAGCAGCAGACGCAGTGCTTCGCTATCGCGGGGCAGGCCTAATACACCACCATTGATGTGCTTCTTGCTTTCCCAGCCAAAGAAATGGCCGGTCTCGGTAACGAAGGGTTTGCGGCAATAGGCGTCCGTGTCGGCCCAGATCATTCGGTCGGCGTCACGCAGCATGTGGTATCGGAACAGATCGGAATGCAGCGCAGGCGAGCCGGTGCGTTCGTGTACCAGAAACCCGGTTTCAGGCAGGACATCGGCGGCATCGCGAAACTCGACCCCGTTCGGCACGCGATCGACATCCTCGTAGGTGTAAAGGATGGTATGGTGCCCCGCATCGAGGAAAGACTGAACGCAGAGCTGCTCGAGAAAGCTCAGCGAACCGCGCATCCACAGCATGCCGATTTGGTGAAGGTCTGTCATGTTATGCTCTGCAACCTCGCCTGAGCCGTCAGGGGACCCCGTCGACCTGTTTTTCGCAACTCTATTGGATCAGGTGGGGTGCGTCCAGCAAGCCTCAGCGAAAAGGCGGGCAACAAAACATCGCTAGAATTCAGATGGTGTTGTGGATAGATGTAGCTGCAACAAGGCGCAGCTTTCCGCCAACAATAAGCGCCAGGGCAACTGACTTGAGGGCGATATGGCAAGATCGAACCGTGCGCGTCACTTCAACTTTCAACGCACGACGAAAAATACACCTGAATTCAGAACCTGGTTTCGGGGTGAGCACACGAATGCCAACCCGAATGTAGCGCGCATGATTCCAGCGGATGCAGTTGGAAAATACGTGCTGAAAGGCTGGACCCCGAAAGAACCGTTCATCACCCCCGACACACAGATTACAGCCTTTGGCAGCTGTTTTGCGGCGAATATCTCGGAATGGCTGTCGCGTCGGAACTATCGTGTTCTCAACAAGGAAGAAGATGCCAAAGATGCCTATGTCGTGACCTGTGGCGAAGGCATGGTGAATTCTTTCGTGATCCGCCAGCAATTCGAGTGGGCATGGGAAAACAAGGTTTTCGAAGGAGAGCTCTGGCATGGCTACAAGGCCGAATCCTATGGTTATGACCCTGAGGTGCAGGCGGAAACCAAACGTATATTTGACGAAACCGATGTGTTCATCCTGACCTTCGGATTATCAGAGATCTGGTATGATGAGGTCACTGGGAACGTGTTCTGGCGCACCATTCCCAAAGATGTTTATGACCCATCGCGGCACAAGTTTCGCGTGTCGACGGTCGAAGAAAACAAAGATAACCTGCGTGCTATCTACCATCTGATCCGAAAACATCGGCCGGATGCCAAGATACTGTTTACCCTGTCTCCGATCCCGCTGATCGCGACGTTCCGGGATAACTCATGCCTGACGTCGAACTCCGTCTCGAAAAGTGTTCTGCGCGTGGCTCTGGACGAAGTGGTCCGTGAGTTCCAAGACGAAGGCGTTCTGCACTATTGGCCGTCCTATGAGATCGTCACAGATGTCTTCAAGCTGCCCTATGTTGCGGATCGAAGGCATCCGAAACAAGCACCTCTGAAGTTCATCATGACGCTGTTTGAACATACCTGGTGCGTGGACGGAGACACTCCCAAACCGTCGATTTTGCAAGCTTGGGCGCAGGCCGGTGCCGAAGCTGAGCTGTTTCCGCCCGCCATGTCGCGCTGCATTCTGGCCAAACGCTGGAGCAGGTTACAGACCCTGATCGAAAAGGACGAATTCGACAACGATCCCGCTATCAATACGGCGCTTTCGAAGCTTGCGCAGGAACTGGTCGATGCTTCGAACAAGAACTGAGGTCACCTGGTAATGGTTGCACCGAATACGCTGACGAATGACGATTTCAAACTCAAAGGACAGGTCGGCAGGCGCGGCACCCGCACCCTTATTAACGTGCAGGAGATTGCGGCCAAAGACGGCTCCTACCGGTATCTGGAGATCGGCTCGTATCTGGGGAAATCCTTGCAACCACATGTCATGGATGACGACTGTATCGAAGCGCTGTCGATCGACCTGCGCCCCGAAATGACCCCGGATGCGCGGGGGGCATTAGATCAGTACAAGCATGTGACGACCCAGGATATGCTGGATGGCCTTCGGCAATATGCAAACGACAGCCAGATGCAGAAACTGTCAACACGCGAGACGACGTCCGCATCGTTGCGCTCGGACCCGCCCGAGGCCCGGTTTGATCTTGCGTTCATTGACGGCGAACACACGATCGCGGCAGCCTTTACGGACTTTTTGAACGTGCTGACCGTGATGAAAGAGAAATGCATCGTGGTCTTTGACGATACGCACATCATCTATCCGGCGGTCCAGAACGCTACGAGCTATCTGGAGAGCCTGGGTGCTGAGCATGCGGTGGTTTTTGGCGGTGGATACATCTCCGCGATCTTTATCGGCCCAGATACTGGAGTTCGGGCGACCATGCTAAAGGACAGCAACCGGATACCACTTGAGGTGTTGGAGGCGAAATATGACGAAGTACTTGCAGATAGCTACGTAAAACGCAGCATGACGCGGTTACTGCGGCAGCAACCAGATCTGCGTAGCAAAGCTATCAGATGCCTGCGCAATTTAGGATACCGGATTTCGTCTCCGGACGGAGAATGACATGTCAGATGGCAATTCCATGCCTGCAAGGTTGGCGGAAACAGATTCAAGCTTTAACTATGCAGAGACGATTGAGGTTCAGGGGCTTCGCATCCCATTTGTACCTCAGGTCATAACACCGAAGATCGAGCGCCCTATGCGAAACAATCGCTATGAAAAGGGCGAATGCGAGGCGGTCAGAAAACTCTTGAGTTCTGGCGATCGGGTACTGGAGTTGGGTGCTGGCGTTGGTCTGATTTCCGGGGTGGCAGCTCAGGTGCCCGGTGTTGAAAAAGTTGTTGCGTTAGAAGCCAATCCTGAACTCATCGGGTTGATTGAAGAAACCCACCGCATCAACGACATTGCAAATGTCGATATTCGCAACGGAGTTGTCTGCGCGAAGAGCAGTCAAGCCATGGACTTCTATTTACGAAAGGATTTCTGGGCCGCTAGCATGGAGCCGGACTCTCGGCCTTTCACGCGGGTCGTATCTGTTCCAGGTTATGGCATTGACGAGCTGTTGAAGGAAGTACGTCCGACCGTCATCATCGCTGACATAGAGGGTGCCGAGCTCGATCTATTCAACAACACGTCGCTTCAAGGCGTGAACACGGTCATCCTTGAGCTACATCCAAAAGTTTATGGCGAAGCGGGACAGGATCGCGTGTTCGCCAGGTTTAATGCGCTCGGTTTTGAAGTGAACCAAGATTACCTCAAAGGTTCGGTTTGGGTTTTGGAGAGATCCGCAGATCGCTTGCAACCTGCGAGAGCGGCACTCCCTGATCCAACGCACAATCTGGAAGACCCGACGGTCACCATCATCACCTGTATGAAGAATGAGGGGCCTTTCATCCTCGAATGGCTGGCGTTTCACAAATCAATCGGCATCAGTAATTTTGTCGTTTTCTCAAATCACTGCACGGATGGCACGGATCTTCTGCTGGACCGACTGGATGAGTTGGGTGAAATCATTCACTTGCCCAATCCGGCTGTTGTGATGCAGTCGACTTACTACCAGCCTGTTGCGATTAAGTATGCGCGACAAATGCCTGTTGTCAGACGGTCTGACTATGTCATCTCGATGGACGTGGATGAATTCGTCAACATCCGGGTTGGTGACGGTCATTTTACCGATCTGTTAAGGGCGGCGGGCCCCTTTCATGCTCTGTCCATGAGCGAGCTGAATTTCACATCAAGCGGGCATAAGGCATATCACGATGTATGGTTGACTGAGGAATATAAGGTTCACGATAATCCGTCGCCAGGTCCCTGGAAGGCGCGCCGAGGTGTTAAGACGATCCTGCACGGATTAGCTGCGTTCGAACGTCCGTCGAACCACCGCCCTTTGATACACCCGGGATCCGAAAATGATCTTGTATGGTTAGATGGTTCAGGCCGTCCAGCACCGTTTGAGTTCGTCACCGATGAAAAGCAGAAAAGCTATGATTGCAGGGGGGCCTATGATCTGGTGACGCTCAATCACCATGGATTACGCTCGGTAGACTCGTATCTGATCAAGATGGATCGGGGCGATGTTGTGAACAAAAACCGCAGAGTAAATAACAAATACTATCGTGTTCGGATGCGAGGCGGGTCATCAGAAAACTGGATCGCCCATCAGCTGCCAGCTGCACGGGCGGCAGAGGCTGAGTTGCTGCAGGACACAGAAACCAAGCGTTTGCATAAGCTGTGCGTCGCCCGTCACAAGGCACGGATCGCCGAAATCGCGGATCAGCCAGACGTACGCGAGTTGAGGGAATGGATAGAGGCCAAGTATTTCTCGCCTCAAACGGAAGACTAACGGCAAATACTAGGCAAGTTTTACTGCAGCGCGCGAAATGCCATTCCAATATCCGCTGTCATTCACCCAGGACTGGGAAGCGATGGAGGGCTGCGTGGGTGCTTGAGGCACTACCAGGCAATGCCTCACTCCCGATACAACCATCGTTTTTTTGTGACATGTACCTGCGGTTGATTGATCACTGGCCCACTACAAATATGACTAACCCATACGCAAATATTGAAGCCCTTAATGAATAGAAGGTGCAGCAACTGGATAGTTAGCAATTGGTTCTGCTGTAGCATCGAATCTGGGTTCGATATTCGCCTGTGCTGATGGAAGTGCGGCGCATCCTCACAGGACAAATTACTGGGGTTGCGAGTTAGTCTGGAAGTGGATAGTTCTCGGGCGCGTTTTCCAACAACGAATATCTGCTAATACACTCAAATTGGTATTCATGAATATGATCAAAGTTTCTGCTCTTGTGCCTCTAAAACTTCAGTCGAGGAGATTGCCAAACAAGAATTTTCTGCGTTTGGGCGATCACCCGCTTGCATACCACATTTTCAGAACGCTCGTGGAGTTGGAGAGTGTTGGAGACGTTTTTAGCTACTCAAGCCAACCTCAAGTAATGAAGCTGCTTCCTGCAGGCGCGAGATTTCTTGCTCGACCACCTTATCTGGATGGGGATGGAGTAAAGGCAAATGAGCTGTTTCGGTATGCCGTTGAGCGTATAGATGCTGATGTAATTGTCTTATGTCATGCGACTTCGCCGTTCATACGCAGCGAAACACTGCGAGACGCAATTGAGAAGGTGACGTCTGGAGAGTACCGCTCGGCAGCGGCGGTCGAGAAGTTACAAACCTATTGCTGGTTTGATGGTGAGCCGATTAACTACAATCCGGAGATGATCGCTCAAACTCAGAGTCTTACACCGGTGTTCGCAGAAACAAGCGGTGCCTATGTTTTTTGGAAAGAAGATTATCTCGCTCACAACACGAGAATAAACGCTCCGGTGTATTTGGCGGAAGTTGATCATCGTGAGGCCGTGGATATTGATGAGCTTTCAGATTTTAATCTTGCGGTTAAGTTGCTGGATTACACAGCCGAAAGTGTCAGTTCGACCCAGGACCACTTCTTTGTGAATTTGATGAATTCACAAGCAAGGAATAGAAACGTTGAGCTGGTAGCGTTTGACTTGGATGGTGTCTTGATCGATTCAGTGCCCGCAATGGAACTGTCTTGGGACGCTACAATGCGTGATGTGGGGTTGTCAGTACCGTTCTCTTCCTATGCACAGTTTATCGGATATCCGTTTAAGGCGATCCTGGAGCACTTGCAGATTGATGACGCCCATCATGATGAAATCGCTCGCCTTTACAATTTGTATTCGCTTGAAAATCAGCATCATATTCGGGTGTACGATGGGGTCGAAGACGGGCTAAAGCAGCTTGCTTCATATGGATTGAAGCTGGCTGTTGCAACCTCGAAGAACCGCGAGCGAACCACGGCAATACTTGATGCACTATTGCCTGACATCGCATTCGATTGCTTAACCACGCCTGACGATGTCAAAGCAGGCCGCGGAAAACCTTCCCCCGATCAACTCTTGAAGTGTGCCTTGACTACCAGTTCTGATCCATCGCGTTCGGTTTACATCGGGGATATGGAAGTCGACAAACAAGCTGCCGTAAGAGCAGGGTTTCACTTCGTACATGCCGGTTGGGGGTATGGAAGTATCGAGAATACTGAAGACGTCTGGTTCGCAAATATAACCGACTTCACCAGATACATCATTACATGATCTCCAGTCGCAAACTAATCAGACTTTTTTTCGCGATTAAAGGCTTACAACCATGAGCGGGCCGGGCGTACGCGCAAGCCCGCCCCAAGATAAGAGTTAAGACTTTAATCGAACAAACAGGACTGAACTAGGCGGACTGTCAGCGTTTCCCTTTGAGATCATGTTTGGGAGCTCAAAGATCGGGGCGTTTTGGAACCCGATGCTACAGATCCCCAAAGCGCTCTTATGGTCGGACTGAGATTGTGGATGCGATCACTCAGCAAGCGCGCATGCTGCCTTATGCAAACCCGTTTCGCAATACGACGACTCCTCCGGCGGCGGAACTCACCGCAAAGCTGGCCGAGCTTGCTCCTGGCGATCTGAATCATGTTCTGTTTTCTAGCGGTGGGTCTACGTCTAACGACGCGGCCCTGCGAGTGATCCAGCTCTACTTCAACAGCATCGGCAAGCCCAATAAGAAGCAAATTCTTGCCCGCCATAGCGGCTATCACGGCAGCACAACGGTTTCGGCCGCGCTCTGCGGTATCCCATATAACAAGATCGGTTTTGACCTTCCTGAAGTGGGGGTTCATTACTTGTCGGCGCCTTACGCCTATCGAGATGCTGATGGTTTGTCGGACGCAGAGTTCTGCGACAAGCTGGTTGAGGAATTCCGGGCAAAAGTGGAAGAGGTCGGAGCGGAAAACATCTCATGCTTCTTCGCTGAACCAATTATGGGCATGGCCGGTGTGCTGCTTCCGCCTTCTGGTTACTTCAAACGGATTTCCAAGATCTGTAAAGATAACGATATTCTCATTCTGGCAGATGAGGTTGTGACGGCATTCGGCCGATTGGGGCATATGTTCGCGTCGCAGGCAATGTTTGAGATGGATCCCGATATTGTCGTGGTGGCGAAGGGCCTGACATCCGGCTATCTGCCGCTTGGTGCCACCATCTTGAGTGACAAGATCATGGAAGCCCTTAGAACGCCGATCGAAAAAGGCTCGATGTTCACACATGGGTTTACTTATGCGGAACACCCGGTCTGTTGTGCCGCCGCTTTGAAGAACATCGAAATCATGGAGCGTGAAAATCTGTGCGACCGTGTACTAGAATACGCGCCCTACTTCATGGGCAAGCTGAAAGCGCTTTCGGACCTGCCGATTGTGGGGGACGTGCGTGGCGAAGGTTTCATGGTCGCGATTGAAAATGTCGCGGACAAACAGAGTAAAGCTCTGTTTGATGCTGAAATTGATATCGGCGAACGCATCGCTGTCAATTGCCGTGAGATGGGGCTGATCATTCGACCGGCCGGTCACCTGAACATCCTGTCTCCACCCTTGACCATGTCCTATGAGAACATTGATTGCTTGGCCGATACGTTGCGTAAGGGCATCGAGAAAACACAGGATGAATTGGTGCGCGAAGGCTTGTTGAAGTGAGCACAGGCTAAGATCTCAGGATGTGCCCGTCGCATTTCTTCGTAGGGAATGTGGCGGCACCTTCGTCATTCGCCTTATCTCTTCGCTGATTGTTTGCTCAGGGCCGCGTGCAGCACGAGGCCTACAGCAAGATATGTCTGTCCGCGCGATGTGCGCGGCGCAGAGAACTGGTAAGACGCTGATGATTTAATCGTTTGCTTGCTAAATTTAACTTGTAGCGATGCAGATATTTAATGAACGGCCAAAAAACGCGAATGGCAGAGGCGAGAAGGGCTTTTATATGCGTTGACGAAGGAAGGAATAATGCTGATCGACCGTGCCTTCCTGTCGGCGCATAAAATGGGGAGAAAAGATGGCTAAACTGGATCACAATGAATTCGCGCGATCGCGCGAGGTTATGCTGTATGTTCTTCCTGACTTCATTGTTACAGAACTGGCGGCAATTCTGGATATTCTGCAATGTGCAAATTCGGTTTCAGGCAAGGAGTTGTATACATGGAATATCGTTTCAAACTCAGAAGGCGCTATAGAATCGACCGCCGGGATTGAAGTTAAAGCCAGCGACTTCCGGACCGTGAGCAAACCGCCAGACATTATGGTTTTCCTCGACGGAAAAGAATGCAAAAAACATGCATTGGAGCTAAAAACAGCGGTAAACTGGGTTAGGCAACGGTCATCCGAAATGGTGATACTATCCGATGCCGTAACGTCTGTTTCGAGCACCGGTTTTTTTGGTCATAAGCCGGTTACAGCACATTGGAAAGAACTAGCCGCAGTTGACTTTGAGCTTCACCCAAGCGTTTTGGATGATGCAATATTTTCTGAGTCTGAGCGAATGCTCACATCCGGTGGTTATATCGCTACTTTTGATGTCATGTTATATATTATCGACAAACATTTGGGTCGCTCGTTTGCTGCTCATGTTGCGGATATTTTAATAAAGGGTGAAATTAGAGAGCAATGCACAAAACAAAGGAGATCATTACAGGACCGGTTAGGTGTTGATGATGTGAGAGTTTTAAAAGCGGTCAAAATCATGAAGAATTACAGCTATCCAGATTACAGCACATCAGAAATCGCAAAAGAGCTGAATATGAGTGCCCGTCACGTAGAGCGGTTATTCAAAAAATATTTCGATCAGAGTCCTATGAAATTTTTTATGGGACTAAAGCTGGAAAAAGCAAAGTCGATGGTTGAACAAACCAGTATTCCGATTTCTGAAGTTGCACACATCTGTGGATTTTCCAGCCTGTCAACGTTCAACCGATCCTTCCGAAGGAAATTCTCTGTAACTCCTTCTAGCATCCGACGTGCGCAGCTTAGTGAGTTGAAATCATCGCTCAATAGGTGGGAAAGGTCGAACATACATTGACGATTGGCTCAGGCTCAAGGCCATTGGTTTCCGAGCGTGTACGTGAGTCGCAGTTCGGAAACGGGTGGGGATGTGTCATCAGATTTAGGCTCAGTACTCATAGCCGGGAAATGACGAGAGCGGCAAGAACGATGGCAGACAGGAGCACTTTTGGGAACCTGTCGTATCGGATGGCAACACGCCTTCAATCCGTGAGTCTGCCGAACATGATCTCAATCTGGTTGCGGCGCCTGTACTTGCGCTTGTTGTGCTTCACTGGTGTTTAGCGCTGTTTGTGATCAGGGATGCACGCATGTATCCCTCGCTCCATGAAACGGCTCATTGTGGCGTCTGACAGCGGTTTTCCCTAGCTGACGGAAACAGGGCATACGACTGCGAAAGCGCCATACCCCAAGGATTGCATTCCGTTCGATACACTTAGGTATGATCAGAATCGCTCCTGCTTCAAAAATGACTAGAGGCACTGCGTCACCTTTACGAGGCGCGAGTTCTATCTAATCCATTGAAAATTATGTGCTTAAAGGGAAGAAATGGTGCCCAGGAGAGGACTCGAACCTCCACGTCCATACGGACACTAGCACCTGAAGCTAGCGCGTCTACCAATTCCGCCACCTGGGCAGGTGTCGTGGAGGGGCGTTTAAGCTGACTGGCGGGGGGCGTCAACCAGATTCGCGTCAGTTTTGTGAAGTTTTTTGTAACGCCCCCGTTAGATCGGTCAGGACCTCCGATTTTCGCAGACACGCGGCGTTATTGCGCCTTGTTCGCCGCGCGCTTGGGCGCTAGATCAAAACAGACCCAGACAGCAGGAGCGCCATCATGTCCAAACTGGTCACGATTTACGGTGGATCGGGCTTTGTCGGCCGCTATATCGCGCGCCGGATGGCCTCAGAAGGCTGGCGCGTGCGTGTGGCCGTACGGCGACCCAATGAGGCGATGTTCGTAAAGCCATACGGTGCCGTTGGTCAGGTTGAACCCATCTTGTGCAACATTCGTGATGATGCCTCGGTTGCTGCAGCGATGCATGGGGTCGATGCTGTGGTCAATTGCGTAGGTGTTCTGAACGAATTGGGGCAAAACGCATTCGACGCTGTTCAGGCAGATGGGGCTGAGCGTATTGCCCGACTGGCTGCGGCTCAAGGCATTGAGCGGATGGTGCACATTTCTGCGATTGGCGCGGATATAGATTCGGACAGCGCGTATTCGCGCACCAAAGCTCAGGGTGAGGCAGCCGTGCTACAGCATATGCCGAACGCTGTCATTCTGCGCCCGTCTGTGATCTTCGGTACCGAGGATCAGTTCTTCAACCGCTTTGCCGGAATGACTCGGTTGAGCCCGTTCCTGCCGCTGGTAGGGGCCGAGACACGGTTTCAGCCGGTCTATGTGGATGACGTGGCACAGGCCGCGGTTCAGGGTGTTCTAGGCAAGGCCCAGCCGGGGGTTTACGAACTGGGCGGGCCTGAGACCAAGACCTTCCGTGCCCTGATGCAGCAGATGCTGGGCGTGATTCATCGCCGCCGCGTCATTCTGAGCGTACCATTCCTGGCCGCGAAGGTTATGGCCGGGGCTTTGGATATAATGAAATTCGTCAGTTTCCAGGTGTTCCCGAACAACATCCTGACCCGCGATCAGTTGAAGAACCTACGGCGCGACAATGTCGTGTCGGAAGGCGCGAAAGGATTTGCTGAGTTGGGGATCGAGCCCACTACGCTCGAGTCGGTGCTGCCAGATTACCTGTGGAAGTTCCGCCCGTCGGGTCAATATGACGACATTCAAAATTCGGCCAAAAACCTGCGGATCTGATCAGCTGTAGGCGATCACAAGCAAGACCGCACCCAGAATGACCCGGTATATCACGTAGGGTGTAAAGCTGACGCTGCGCAGCAGTCGCATCATCAGGCTGAGCGCCAACAGGGCCGATGCAAAGGCAAAGACTGCCGCAATCGCTCCGTCCTTGGCCAGTTGCATATTGGCTTGCTGGATCACATCAAAAGACAACAGCACGCCCGAGGCTAGAATGGTCGGGATCGACATCAGCATTGCAATCCGGGCACCATCTTCGCGGGTGTAACCAAGTTTGCGTGCGCCGGTAATGGTGATGCCCGAGCGTGACGTTCCCGGGATCAGTGCCAACATCTGCCAGACACCCATGATGAGTGCATCACGCAGGCTCCAGTCGCCCGCCTGCTTGGTCTGTGCGCCCTTCTGATCCATCCAGTAAAGCAGCAGCCCGAAGCCCAGCATCGTCCAGCCGATTACGGCAATCGACCGTAAAGCTTGTTCGAGGCCGGTCATGTAAATGATTGCACCCGCGATCACGGTCGGGATTGTGGCGATGATCAAACCCAGTGCCAGACGCGCCTCTGGCTTGTCGGTGCGACCCTGCAGCACCTCAGGAAGGCCGGACAGCGCTTTTCTTACATCGCTCCAGAAATACAAAACGACCGCACCCAGCGTTCCCACATGGACTGCGACGTCAATCGCAAGCCCTTGGTCGTCAATCCCTGTGAGGCTGGGCAGCAGAATCAGATGTCCCGATGATGACACGGGCAGAAACTCGGTGACGCCCTGAATGATCGCCACGAGAATCAGGTGGAAAAGGCTCATCTGCTCGACCCTGCGCTATGGTCATATTGTTGTGATCAATGGGTATAAGTGTGGTGCGTGAAAGGAAAGTGCTCAAATAGGTCCGAAGCGGAGCTAAAATCGGGAATAATTTCGCGCCCAAAGCCGAATTTCCCTGAGTATTTGATAAATAAGTCAGCAATATTGACTTTTAATCTGACTGCTCATCTTTTAAAGAGGCCTGACCTAGCCAATTCATGGAGTCTGACCCGTGGCCAAGCAACCGATGCTGAAATTTGTGCAGATCGATCGCGTCATGCCTGAAAAGCGTGCTGCAAATGACCGCAAGGAAGACTTTGACGAAATCTATGCCGAGTACGCGGCCGAGAAGGCAGCTGAGCAAGCCAGCCGCTGTAGCCAATGCGGCGTGCCCTATTGTCAGTCGCACTGCCCGTTGCACAACAACATCCCCGATTGGCTGAATCTGACAGCAACAGGGCGCCTTGAAGAGGCTTATCAGACCAGTCAGGCCACCAATACCTTCCCCGAGATTTGCGGGCGTATCTGCCCGCAGGACCGTCTGTGTGAGGGTAATTGTGTGATCGAGCAATCCGGCCACGGCACGGTCACGATCGGCTCGATCGAGAAATACATCACTGACACTGCGTGGGACCAAGGCTGGGTGAAACCAGTCGCACCGGGCGCTGAGCGCAGCGAGAGCGTTGGTATCATCGGCGGCGGGCCGGGTGGCCTTGCGGCAGCGGATATGCTGCGGCGTGCGGGCATTCAGGTGACCGTCTATGACCGCTATGACCGCGCGGGCGGTTTGCTGATGTATGGCATCCCCGGCTTCAAGTTGGAAAAAGACATTGTGCAACGGCGCAATGACCTGCTGGCCGATGGCGGCGTCGCGTTCGAATTGAACTGCGACGTGGATGCCGCGAAGTTCGAAGAGATCCGCACCAAGCATGACGCGGTGATCATTGCCACCGGCGTTTACAAATCCCGCGATTTGTCCATGCCGGGCAGCGGTCTCGCCGGGATCGAAAAAGCCATCGACTTTCTGACCGCCTCGAACCGCAAGAGCTTCGGAGATGAGGTTGAAGACTTCGACAATGGTCGCCTGAATGCCGAGGGCAAAAAAGTTGTCGTGATCGGTGGCGGTGACACCGCGATGGATTGTGTGCGCACATCGATCCGTCAGGGCGCGACCTCGGTCAAATGTCTGTATCGGCGCGACCGCGCCAACATGCCGGGTTCGCAGCGTGAAACGCAGAATGCTGAGGAAGAAGGCGTAATCTTCGAATGGCTGAGCGCGCCCAAAGGGTTCACCGGCGATGATACGGTTTCAGGCGTGATGGTGCAGAAAATGCGCTTGGGTCAGCCCGATGCGTCGGGACGTCAGGCCCCTGAGGTGATCGAGGGCGCGGATTACGTTGAGGAGTCCGATCTGGTGATCAAGGCACTGGGGTTCGAGCCCGAAGACCTGCCAACCCTGTTCGGTCAATCTGACCTGCCGGTGACCCGCTGGGGTACCGTCAAAGCGGCCTTCCAGACTGGTGAGACCGAGATGGACGGTGTCTATGCCATCGGTGACATCGTGCGCGGTGCCTCTTTGGTCGTATGGGCGATACGCGATGGTCGTGACTGCGCCGAGGCCATTATCGACCGGTTTAACAGCAAGGCTGCAGTCGCAGCCGAGTAACCCCAAGCCCAGCGACAGGAGGGACAGCAATGCCCGAATTGCAAGGCCAATGCATGTGCGGCGCGGTCACCGTGACCGCCACTCCGGCGAAGGACACGCTGGGGGCCTGCCATTGCGACCAGTGCCGCCGCTGGACAAGTTCGATGCTGGTGACGTTTCCGGCCGAGCCCGGCTATGCTGCTTTGGGCCCGGTCAAAACCTTCACCTCGTCGGAATGGGCCGAGCGTACCTTTTGCGCCGATTGTGGCTCGGCGCTCTGGTACCGGATCACACTGCCGGGCGAGATGCACGGCCAGACACAGATGGCGGCGGGCCTGTTTGATGACACAGGCCACGCGCTGAAACTTGAACTTTATATCGACAAAAAGCCCGAGGGCTATGCGTTTGCAGGCGAGCGCCGGCAGATGACCAAAGCTGAGGTCGAAGCCATGTATGCCCAACCGGAAGAAGGAGACAGCCAATGACCAAATATGATGCCGATTGGGTGCGGGCCGAGGAAGCCAAGCGTCAGTGGATGGCCGAAAACGGTCTCTATTCCGAGGAAGAAGAGCATTCCTCCTGTGGTGTGGGTCTTGTTGTATCCGTTGATGGCAAGCCGTCGCGCAAGGTTGTCGACGCTGGGATCGATGCGCTCAAGGCTGTCTGGCATCGCGGTGCCGTCGATGCCGATGGCAGAACCGGCGATGGGGCGGGTATCCACGTGCAGATCCCGGTGCCCTTCTTCTATGACCAGATCCGTCGCACGGGCCATGAGCCCAACATGGGTCAGTTGATCGCGGTTGGTCAGGTCTTTCTACCGCGCACTGATTTCGGGGCGCAGGAGCAATGCCGGACCATCGTAGAAACTGAAGTTCTGCGCATGGGCTACTATATCTACGGCTGGCGTCATGTGCCTGTCGATGTCACCTGCCTGGGTGACAAGGCCAACGCAACCCGTCCTGAGATCGAGCAGATCCTGATCTCGAACTCCAAAGGCGTAGACGAAGAGACGTTCGAGCGTGAGCTGTATGTCATTCGTCGCCGCATCGAGAAGGCAGCGATGGCCGCTGGTATTTCCGGTCTGTATCTGGCGTCGTTGTCCTGTCGCTCGATCATTTACAAAGGTATGATGCTGGCCGAGCAGGTCGCGGTTTTCTACCCCGACCTGATGGATAAACGGTTCGAGTCCGCCTTTGCGATCTATCACCAGCGCTATTCGACCAACACCTTCCCGCAATGGTGGCTGGCGCAGCCGTTCCGCATGCTGGCCCATAATGGTGAGATCAATACGCTCAAGGGTAACGTCAACTGGATGAAGAGCCATGAGATCCGCATGGCCAGTGGAACCTTTGGCGACTATGCCGAAGACATCAAGCCGATCATCGCCGGTGGATCATCAGATTCGGCCGCATTAGACTCGGTTTTTGAGGTTCTGGTACGCGCGGGCCGCTCGGCCCCGATGGCGAAAACCATGTTGGTTCCGGAAAGCTGGTCCAAGCAGGCGGTGGAACTGCCGCAGGCCTGGCGCGACATGTATTCCTACTGCAACTCGGTGATGGAGCCGTGGGATGGTCCTGCCGCTCTGGCCATGACCGATGGTCGCTGGGTCTGCGCCGGTCTGGACCGGAACGGTCTGCGCCCGATGCGCTATGTGGTCACCGGCGATGGTCTGGTGATTGCCGGGTCCGAGGCCGGGATGGTCCCGATTGATGAGGCCTCGGTGGCCGAAAAGGGCGCTCTGGGTCCGGGTCAGATGCTGGCCGTGGATATGAAGAAGGGCAAGCTCTTCCGCGACAAGCAGATCAAAGACAAGCTGGCGCGGGCGCTGCCGTTCGGAGAATGGGTCAGCAAGATCAACGACGTGGATGCCACGTTGGGCAGTGCGAGCGAAAAACCCCTGTTTTCGGGCGAAGAGCTGCGCAAGCGTCAAATCGCTGCCGGCTACTCAGTTGAAGAGCTGGAACAGATTCTTGCGCCTATGGCCGAAGATGGCAAAGAGGCGCTGGCGTCGATGGGGGATGACACACCCTCGGCCGTGCTGTCGAAGCAGTATCGCCCGCTCAGCCACTTTTTCCGGCAGAATTTCAGCCAGGTCACCAACCCGCCGATCGACAGCTTGCGCGAATATCGCGTCATGTCGCTGAAGACCCGGTTCGGCAACCTGAAGAACGTGCTTGACGAGGACAGCAGTCAAACCGAGATCGTGGTTCTGGAAAGCCCCTTTGTCGGCAATGCGCAATGGGAGTTGCTGGTCGGGCAGTTCAACGCCCCTCTGGCCGAGATCGACTGCAGCTTTACCCCGGGCGAGGGGCAGTTGGACGTGGCCCTTAGCCGTATCCGTGCCGAGGCGGAGGAGGCCGTGCGCTCGGGCGCTGGGCATCTGGTGCTAACGGATCATCATTCGGGGCCGGACAAGGTGGCGATGCCGATGATTCTGGCCACCAGCGCGGTGCACAGTCACCTGACTCGGCAAGGTCTGCGAACGTTCTGCTCGCTCAACGTACGGTCGGCTGAATGCGTCGATCCACACTATTTCGCGGTGCTGATTGGTTGTGGTGCGACCGTCGTGAACGCCTATCTGGCCGAGGATTCTTTGGCGGACCGGATCGATCGGGGACTGCTGGACGGCACCCTGACCGAAAACGTGGCGCGGTATCGCGAGGCGATTGATCAGGGTCTGCTCAAGATCATGGCAAAGATGGGCATTTCCGTCGTGTCCTCGTACCGCGGCGGTCTGAATTTCGAAGCAGTCGGTCTGAGCCGCGCCATGGTGGCCGAGTATTTCCCCGGCATGACGAGCCGGATTTCAGGCATTGGTATCCATGGCATTCGCGTCAAGGCCGAGGCGATACATGCCAAGGGTTGGACCAGTGGCTTGGATGTGCTGCCCATCGGTGGTTTCTACAAGGCGCGGAAATCGGGTGAGACCCACGCTTGGGAAGCGACCTCGATGCATATGATGCAAATAGCCTGCAATAGAGCCTCATATGAGCTGTGGAAGCAGTATTCGGCCAAGATGCAGTCGAATCCACCGATCCACCTGCGCGACCTGATGGATTTCAAACCGCTGGGCAAGCCGGTGCCGATTGAAGAAGTGGAATCGATCACCTCTATCCGCAAGCGGTTCGTCACGCCGGGCATGTCATTGGGCGCACTCAGCCCTGAGGCGCACAAGACGCTGAACGTGGCGATGAACCGGATCGGTGCGAAATCCGATTCGGGTGAAGGTGGAGAAGACCCGGCGCATTTCGTGCCGGAACCCAATGGCGACAACCCGTCGGCCAAGATCAAACAGGTGGCCTCGGGCCGGTTCGGCGTGACTGCCGAGTACCTGAACCAGTGTGAAGAGCTTGAGATCAAGGTCGCGCAAGGTGCAAAACCCGGTGAGGGCGGTCAGCTGCCGGGCATGAAGGTCACCGACCTGATCGCGCGTCTGCGGCATTCGACCAAGGGTGTGACGCTGATCTCGCCGCCGCCGCACCATGATATCTACTCGATCGAGGATCTGGCGCAGCTGATCTATGATCTGAAACAGATCAACCCGCGCTGCAAGGTGACGGTGAAGCTGGTGGCATCCTCGGGCGTTGGCACGATTGCGGCTGGTGTCGCCAAGGCCAAAGCCGATATCATCCTCATTTCGGGTCATAACGGTGGCACCGGCGCATCACCCGCAACCAGCATCAAATATGCCGGTCTGCCGTGGGAGATGGGCCTGACCGAGGCGCATCAGGTTCTGGCGATGAACAACCTGCGCGACCGCGTGACCCTGCGCACCGATGGTGGCCTGCGGACTGGTCGCGACATCGTCATGGCTGCGATGATGGGCGCCGAGGAATACGGCATTGGCACCGCAGCGCTGATCGCGATGGGCTGTATCATGGTACGTCAGTGCCAGTCGAATACTTGCCCGGTTGGTGTCTGTACGCAGGATGAATCCTTGCGGGCCAAGTTCACCGGCAATGCGGATAAGGTCGTCAATCTGATCACGTTCTATGCGCAGGAAGTGCGCGAGCTGCTGGCAAGCCTGGGTGCGCGTTCGATTGATGAGATCATCGGTCGGGCCGATCTGCTGGCGCAGGTCAGCCGTGGCTCGGCGCATCTGGACGATCTGGACCTGAACCCGCTGCTGATCACTGTCGATGGCGCGCATGACATCGTCTACAATCGCGACAAAGATCGGAATGCGGTGCCGGATACTCTGGACGCCGAAATCGTGCGTGACGCCGCCCGGTTCTTGAAAGACGGTGAGAAGATGCAGCTGTCTTACGCTGTACAGAATACACACCGGACCGTGGGTACGCGGGTTTCCAGCCATATCGTGCAGAATTTCGGGATGCGGAACACGTTCCAGGATGACCACCTGCATGTGAAACTACAGGGCTCAGCTGGGCAGTCTTTGGGGGCCTTTGCGGCTCCGGGGCTCAAGCTGGAGGTCTCGGGTGATGCCAATGACTATGTTGGCAAGGGTCTGTCGGGCGGCATGATCGTCGTGCGCCCACCGCAGGTTAGCCCGCTGAAGGCGGATGACAACACCATCATCGGCAACACCGTCCTCTACGGTGCCACCGACGGCTATCTGTTCGCTGCTGGCCGCGCTGGTGAGCGCTTTGCGGTGCGAAACTCGGGCGCGAAGGTGGTGATCGAAGGATGTGGCTCGAACGGATGTGAATACATGACCGGCGGTGTGGCCGTGATCCTGGGCGATATTGGTGCCAATTTCGGAGCGGGCATGACCGGGGGCATGGCCTATCTGTACGACCCGGACGGTAAAGCCGAAGCCCTGATGAACAAGGAGACCCTGGTCACCTGCCCAGTAACGGTCGACCACTGGGAAGATCAGCTGAAATCGTTGATCGAGCACCACGCTGCAGAAACCTATAGCCGCAAAGCCGCAGATCTGCTTCAGCACTGGGATGTCGAAAAGGCACACTTCCTGCAGGTTTGCCCGAAAGAGATGTTGAACAAGCTCAGCCATCCATTGACCTCGGAAGTGGCAGCCATGCCGGCAGAATAGGCTTTGATGCGGGCAGAAACTTAACCTTGCGTGTTTGAAAAGACACGCAAGGCCCTCATTTGCGTATGCATAATGCGCCGATTCTTGCCCGCATTGGCGAAAAACACCTAGCTTTGGACATAGTTTGTTCTGGAATTGCGGGCATTCTGCGTTCCGACAGATATGAGTGAAGTGGAGTTGTTACATGCCCACGAGTTATACAGATCAGTTCTTTTTGCTCGACCCGGCAAACCCCGGGGCGAACGGCACGGTGGTGGGCTCCACTCTGACTGTGCAAAGTTTCGAGATCATCGACCAGAATGACAATGATCTGATCAACCGGCTGAATGGCGACTCGGTGGATGGGGTGGATATTACCGCCTCGTATTTCAACGATATGGTGACAATCGAACTGCCAGATGGAACTCAGGTCACTTATACCGGCGTCACCTTCTATCTGGCCGATGGGCGAGAGGTATTCACGCCAACCGATGGATCGGTACTCCAGCAGGGTACATTTGTATCCTCGTCTGTGACCGATTTCAGCGACAACGGCGGCTCCTTTGGTTCGGTCGACATCAACAATGGTGATCTTGGCCCGCCCTGTTTCACACCAGGCACTTTGATCGACACTCCCGATGGACCGCGTTTGATTGAAGATCTCGAACCCGGTGATCTGGTGACAACCGCCGACAGCGGTCCAAAACCTCTTCTTTGGGTGGGACGCACGGTCGTGGAAGCCGATGGAAAATTCGCTCCGATCCGGTTCGAGGCCGGTTTGTTTGGGCTGAAGAGTCCGCTGCTAGTGTCACCGCAGCACCGGATGCTGATCGATGATTGGCGCGCGCCCTATCTTTTTGGCCATGCTGAGGTGTTGATCGCTGCCCATTGTCTGGTGAACGGTACCACTGTGACCCGTGTTGAAGGCGGAAAGGTGGAATATATCCACCTGCTGTTCCGGCGTCATGAGATCATATTTGCCAACGGCGCCAAGAGCGAAAGCTATTATCCCGCCCATGCGGTTTCGCAATCAGAACGTGACACGCAAGCCGAAGTCCTTGCATTATTCCCCGAGTTGCAAGCCCGTGGGGCGGTTGCGGCCAAGACCGCACGCCCGGTGATCCGACCGCGCGATGCGCGCCTGATGGCGAAATAATCCGTTTCAAATACGCTGGTCGCGGCGTATAGCAGGGCATGGCAAAAAAAGCAGGCCGCAAGACAGGCGGTAAGAAAAAGCAGGCGACTAAGACAAACAGTATATCAGGCGCGATCGTGTGGATCCGGCGCTGGGCTTTGCGCGCCGTTCTGGCCATGTCGGTGGTTTTTGCGGCTTTGGTGCTGCTCTATTCGGTCGTGAATCCGCCCGTCACACACACCATCTGGTCCGAATGGCGGCGGCTGGGCAAGATCGAGCGTGAATGGGTGCCGATCGATGAGATCGCGCCTGTCATGGCACGGTCGGTCGTCGCGGCCGAAGACGCCAACTTCTGCCTGCATTGGGGGTTTGACGTTGAAGCGATCAGAGACGCGTTAGAAGACGGCGGCAATCGCGGGGCCTCAACAATCACGCAACAAGTGGTGAAGAACGTGTTCCTGTGGCAGGGACGTAGCTGGGTGCGCAAGGCACTGGAGACCTCGATGACTCCGGTCGTTGAGCTGATCTGGAGCAAGCAGCGCATCCTTGAAGTTTATCTGAATGTCGCTGAAACCGGACAGGGTGTCTTTGGCGTCGAGGCAGCCGCACAGAAATACTATGGCGTCAGCGCCGACAAGATGTCCCCCGTGCAGGCGGCGCGGCTGGCAGCGATCCTGCCGTCTCCACGCAACCGCTCGGTGACGGACCCGTCGGTCCGAACCCGGCGACGCGCGGCTTCGATCCTTGATGGAGCGGCCACCATCCGCGCAGATGGACGCGCCGATTGTTTCGAGGATTGAAACCTCGCCCCCTCAACGGCTAAAGCTTGAGGCGTATTCTACTGGTTCGAATGGAAGTCCATGGCGCGTCTGTTTCACGTTCCCCTCTCACCCTATTGCCGCAAAGTTCGCCTGTCTCTGGCCGAAAAGAAGATCGAGGTTGAGCTGGTCGAAGAACGATACTGGGAGCAGGACCCGGATTTCCTGCGTCGCAATCCGGCGGGGAAAATTCCGGTGCTGCGGCTCGACGGTCAGATCATGGCCGAGAGTGCGGCGATCTGTGAATATATCGAAGAGACCCGCCCCGAGCCGCCTCTGATGCCCAAGAAACCCGAAGCGCGGTATGAAGTGCGGCGTTTGGTGGGATGGTTTGATGACAAGTTCCATCACGAGGTCACTTCAAAACTGCTTTATGAGCGGGTGAACAAGAAGGTGACGGGGCAGGGCTATCCGGACAGCAAGAACGTCAAGGAGGGGGCGCGGGCGATCAAGTACCATCTGGATTACATGGCCTGGCTGCTGGACCATCGCCGCTGGCTGGCCGGGGATCAGATGACATTGGCCGATTTTGCCGCTGCGGCGCATTTGTCGGCGTTGGATTATATTTCGGACGTGGACTGGAACCGGAGTTCCGCGGTGAAGGATTGGTACGCCAAGATCAAGTCCCGTCCGGCTTTCCGTTCGATTCTGGCGGATCAGGTTCCGGGATTCCGGCCGCCTCCGCATTACGCTGATTTGGATTTCTGATATTCAGGATAGGACCGGGGCTGTCTGTCCCTGGCCCCGAAGGTATTTTTGGCCAGATGAAGAGCGGATCGGAGCTGAAGGAGCGGTTGGTGGAGCAAGCCCTGTCTGAGGGGTTTGTCGCTTGTCGAGTGTGTCGTCCATGGGATGTACCACAGGTACCTGAGCGGTTGGCTGCTTTTCTGGAGGCCGGGTATCATGGGCAGATGGGCTGGATGGCCGAGCGTAGTCATTGGCGCGGCGATCCATCTGTGCTGTGGCCAGAGGCGCGGTCGGTGATCATGCTGGCTGAGAGTTATACGCCCGCTCATGATCCGACTGAGGTGTTGGCGCATCCTGAGCTGGGCGCGATCTCGGTCTATGCACAAAACAAGGATTATCATGATCTGGTCAAGAAACGCCTGAAGCGCCTGGCGCGTTGGTTGATTGCCGAAGCAGGCGGCGAGGTTAAGGTCTTTGTGGATACCGCGCCGGTGCCAGAGAAAGCACTGGGGCAGGCTGCCGGGTTGGGCTGGCAGGGCAAGCATACGAATCTAGTCAGTCAGGATTGGGGGAATTGGGCCTTTTTAGGGTCTGTTTTCACCACATTGGATTTGCCCGTGGATGGCGCTGAGGTTGATCACTGCGGATCGTGCCGGGCCTGTTTGACAGCCTGTCCAACTGATGCCTTCCCGGCGCCCTATCAGTTGGATGCGCGCCGTTGTATCTCGTATCTGACCATCGAGCATAAGGGCCCGGTAGATGAGGATTTGCGGGCGCTGTTGGGGAATCGGATATATGGCTGTGATGATTGTCTGGCCGCGTGCCCCTGGAACAAGTTTGCGGTCGCGGCGAGCGACTTTCGCTATGCGGCGCGTGAAGATTTGAACGCGCCACCGCTGGCGGAACTGGCGATGCTGGACGATGCGGCGTTTCGGGCGAAGTTCTCGGGGTCGCCCATCAAACGGATTGGGCGGGATCGGTTTGTGCGGAACGTGCTTTACGCGATCGGAAATTCCTCTCAACCCGCGTTGAGGCATATTGCCCAAGGACTGACCGATGATCCCGATCCAACCGTGGCTGACGCTGCGCGCTGGGCGGTGTCTCAGTTGTCGTAAACGGGCTGGACGCGCCGCAGGAAAACGCTACACCCGATTCTGGCGAACAGATGGAGGACCCGATGGCGCTGGCTTTGGGGGTAGACACGGGCGGAACCTATACGGACGCAGTGCTGATCCGGGATGAGAGCGAGGTGATTGCCTCGGCCAAATCCCTGACCACGCGGGCGGATCTGGCCATTGGCGTTGGTCGGGCGGTTTCTGCGGTGCTTGAGACGGCTGGGGTTGCGCCCGATCAGATCGGCATGGCGTCGTTATCGACCACATTGGCCACAAATGCTCTGGTCGAGGGGCAGGGTGGACGCGTAGCACTGATCTATGTCGGGTTCCGGGAAAGCGATCTGGAAAAGCACGGGCTGCGCGATGCATTGAAAGGTGACCCAGCTTTGGTTCTGGCTGGTGGACACAATCATGCAGGTGGTCAGGCTGCGGAATTGGACATTCCGGCGTTAGAGGCTTTTTTAGATTCACATACGGGCATCTCTGGCTATGCGGTCGCGGCGCAGTTCGCCACCAGAAATCCGGCGCATGAACTGGAGGTCGCACGCGTAATTTCTGAGCGTACGGGTGTTCCCGTGACATGCTCTCACCATCTGTCGGCCAAGTTGAACGGACCGAAGCGGGCGGTGACGGCTGTGCTGAATGCGCGGTTGATCGGCATGATCGACCGGCTGATCGGACGGGCGCAGGATCAACTGCGTGCACAGGGCATTACTGCTCCGATGATGGTTGTGCGCGGGGATGGTGCGCTGATGAGCGCCGAGCAAGCGCGGGAGCGACCGATTGAGACGATTCTGAGCGGCCCCGCGGCCTCGATTGTAGGCGCGCGCTGGTTGACCGAGGCTGAGAATGCACTGGTGTCAGATATCGGAGGCACCACAACCGATGTGGCGCTGATCCGGGATGGGAAACCAGCCATCGACCCTGCTGGCGCGCAGGTGGGCGGTTTTCGGACCATGGTCGAGGCGGTGGCGATGCGCACCCATGGTCTTGGTGGTGACAGTCAGGTGCATGTGGTGACCGAGGGCCTGGGCGGTGGTGTCTTCCTTGGGCCGCGCCGGGTGCTGCCAGTGTCGCTGATCGCATCCGAGGCTCCGGATGTGGTGCATGCTGCACTGGATGAGCAGCTACGGACCACGACGGTAGGCGAGCACGACACTCGGTTTGCCCGCCGGGTGCCGGGCATTCCCGCCGAAGGAGTGGGGCCGCGCGAATCCGTATTGCTGGACCGCCTGGGGAATGATGTCGTGCCCCTCGGCAATCTGTTGCAGACACGTATGGAGCATGGGGCTCTGAACCGTTTGGTGGATCGCGGAATAGTGCAGGTTTCGGGCGTCACGCCATCGGATGCCAGCCATGTTCTGGGACGGCTTGAGGATTGGGATCGCTCGGCTGCGCTCAAGGCGTTGGAACTGGTTGCGCGCAAGCGTGTTGGGTCGGGAGATCGCCTGGAACTATCGGCTGAAGCATTGGCGCAGATCATTGTAGATCAACTGACAGAACAGACCGCTTTGACCTTGTTAGAGACTGCTTTTGCCGAAGAAAGCGATGGACTCGGATTGCCAGCTAAAGATCTGGCGCGGCATGTGCTGACGCAGCGCGGGTTGGCAAAGCATCGTGGGCTAGTGGCGCTGGATACGGCGTTGAATGTGGATGTGGTGGGTCTTGGGGCCTCGGCCCCCAGTTATTATCCAGCGGTCGGAGAGCGGCTGCATTGCAAGATGGTGCTACCCGAACATGCCGGTGTTGCAAATGCTATCGGTGCGGTTGTCGGGCGCTTGACTCTGCGGCGGACCGGGTCCGTTACATCTCCGGCTGAAGGCCGCTATCGGGTGCATCTGGAAGAAGGGCCGCAGGATTTCTCGGACTCGAATACTGCCCTGAAGTTGCTTGAAGACGTGTTGCGCGGTGAGGCTGAAGGCGCGGTGCGCGAAGCGGGCGCTGAAGATATCCGCGTGAGCGTCGAACGCGACATCCGTACCGCCAAGATCGAGGCGCAGGAGGTGTTCGTCGAAGCGCTGATTACCGTCGAAGCCAGTGGAAGACCTCGGGTGGCGGTCGGGTAGCCCCGCGCGGGGCTACCGGAGTCCTTACTCTGCTGCGCTGGATCGCTTTGGCAGTACCCAATCCGGGCGTGGGAAATGGCAGGTATAGCCGTTGGGGATACGCTCCAGGTAATCCTGATGCTCGGGCTCGGCCTCCCAGAAATCACCAACCGGTTCGACCTCGGTCACGACCTTGCCGGGCCAGATGCCGCTGGCATTCACATCGGCAATCGTGTCTTCGGCCACCTGTTTCTGTGCATCATCCACGTAATAAATGGCCGAGCGATAGCTCATCCCGCGGTCATTGCCCTGACGGTTAGGCGTGGTGGGATCGTGAATCTGGAAGAAGAACTCCAGCAGATCGCGATAGGTAATCCGGGTCGGGTCGAACCAGATCTCAATTCCCTCGGCATGGGTGCCATGGTTGCGATAGGTGGCGTTGGGCACATCACCACCGGTATAGCCGACGCGGGTGCGGGACACGCCCGGCAGTTTGCGGATAAGGTCCTGCATGCCCCAAAAGCAGCCTCCGGCCAGAACGGCGCGTTGATCGGTCATCAGATTTCCTCCACATGGATTAGGAATTCGCGGTACCCTTCGGCCTCCATCTCGTCGCGATGGATGAATCGCAGCGAGGCGGAATTGATGCAATACCGTAGCCCACCATGTTCGCGAGGGCCATCGGGGAACACGTGGCCCAGATGGCTGTCCCCATGTTTCGAGCGTACTTCGGTCCGGATCATGCCCAAGGTGCGGTCTTCCAATTCTTCGACATGTTCATGGACGATGGGCTTGGTGAAGCTTGGCCAGCCACAACCGGATTCGTACTTATGGGTGGACGCAAACAAAGGCTCACCCGAGACGATATCCACATAGATACCCGGTTCCTTGTTGTTCAACAGTTTGCCGGTGCCCGGGCGTTCGGTCCCGCTGCGCTGGGTCACATGAAACTCTTCCGGTGACAGGGCGGCGATGGCCTGGGGGTCCTTGGTATAGCGGGACATGGCTCCTCCGGTATTTTGTTAGTGGTGTACTATTTGGGCACATCCGCGGGAAAATCAAAATCATATTTCAGTCTGCTCGCGGGTCTGTGCAGATGATCCAAACCGCCGCAGATCGCGTATCTTGTGCAAGAGGAGGTAAAAAGATGATTCGGATGGCTCTGTTGACGGCTCTGATTTTGCTGGCAAAGGTGGTGCAGGCCGCACCGCTGACTGCCGAGTTCTCCTCGATCGATGGAGGAAAGTTGTCATTGGAAGACTGGCGCGGGCAGCCTGTGCTTGTGGTCAACACCGCGTCCCTTTGCGGGTTTACCGGGCAGTACTCTGCCCTGCAGGACCTGCATGAGGCTTACGAGGATCGTGGATTGGTGGTTCTGGCGGTTCCGTCGAATTCCTTCAATCAGGAGTTGGAAACGACTGTAGAGGTCAAGGAGTTCTGTGAGTTCAACTATAATCTGACGCTGCCGATGACCGATATTACCGAGGTCAAAGGCCCCAATGCTCACCCGTTCTACAAAGAGGTCGCAGCTGAGGTGGGTTTTGTACCCAGCTGGAACTTCAATAAGATTCTCATCGGCCCGCAGGGCACTGTTGTCGCCACCTATGGATCGGGCACCAAGCCCAATGCGTCGAAACTGATCAATCAGATTGAAGCTTTGCTGCGCTGAGCGGGTTGCCGCGACAGCTGCACCGCAAGAATGCCCAATGTGGTGATGCCGACTCCAAGCAGATCCAGCGGGCCGAGATTCTCGCCCAAGAGCATTGCTGCGATGGCAACACCGAAGACGGGGTTCAGAAAGTGGAACGTTGCAGCCCGGATCGGGCCGATGCGATCCAGCAGCAGGAACCAGATCAGAGTGGCCAGAAGGCCAGGGAACAGGGTCGTATAGGTAAATGCCAGTACAAACGGCAGTGTAGGATGGATATAGATCGTCTCGAACACTGGGGCGGCGAGGAACAGTGCTGCTGAGCCCACAAGCATTTGCAGACCGACCACCATCATGAAGTTCCCGCCCGAGGTCGCCCCCCGCACTGCCAGTGTGGCGAAGGTCAGCGCCAGTGCTCCGATCCCGCAAAGGAACACACCGAACAGATCAACGCCGGCGCTGATCCGGCTGCTCATGATCAGCGCAACTCCGACAAAGCCTGCCAGTAACCCGAGGATACCTAATGGGCGCAACCGCTCACTCAGCAGCAACCACCCGGCCAGCGCGACCAGCAGGGGCATGGTTGATGCGATAATTGCCGCCACCGAGGCTTCGACGGTTTGCATCGCATAGAAATTCAGACCCAAATACAGGGCATTTTGGCAGATTCCGAACAAAATGGTTGCGCGCCATTGCGGTCGGGTCAGACGCCAGCTCTGCCCCATGGCCCGTGCAATCGCTACGCCAATCAACCCGGAAATCAGAAATCGCAGCGCGAGCGAAAACAGGGGCGATGCATCAGCCACAATGATCCGGGCCGAGGTAAAGGCCGAGGACCAGATCAGGGCAAACACAAGCCCCATGGCAATGGCGCGCAGATCCATTTCGGCCTCCTGATGAAATCCGGGCGACTTTCACTGGTTTTTGCATCAACCGCAAGGAAAAGGGGCCGCCCGATGGCGACCCCTTCGATCTTGCGATCTGTCAGCGGCGGATTAGCCGTTGACGCTGTCCTTCAGAGCCTTCGCGATGGTCATCTTGACCACTTTGTCGGCTTCTTTCTTGAACTGCTCGCCGGTGGCGGGGTTGCGCACCATGCGCTCGGGGCGCTCGCGGCAGTAGATTTTGCCAACGCCGGGCAGGGTGACGGCGCCACCGGCCGAAACTTCGCGGGTGATCAGGCCGGTCATGGCCTCCAGCGCGGCATTCGCGGATTTCTTGTCAGTTCCCATTTCCTCAGCGAGAGCAGCAACCAGCTGAGTCTTTGTCATAGGCTTTGCCATTTCTTGGTCTCCTTAACGTGCCCGATAATTTGGGCCTCACCGCGTAACTGTAACGGGATATTGTGGATGAACACAACGAATAGTAGCGCTGAAAACCCTAAAAATATGGGGAAATCGTTGCTTTTTTGCTTCAGAGAAAGGCCGTTTCGTCGAAGGAACGCAATTTCCGGCTGTGCAGACGCTCCAACGGCATTCCGCGCAGATGTTCCATTGCCCGAATTCCGATGGCCAGATGACGACTGACTTGGGTGGTATAGAACGCCGAGGCCATGCCGGGAAGCTTTAATTCGCCATGCAACGGCTTATCCGACACACACAGCAAGGTTCCGTAAGGTACGCGGAAGCGATAACCATTTGCGGCAATCGTTGCGCTTTCCATATCCAGTGCGATGGCCCTCGACTGGCTGAGCCTTTGTACCGGTCCTGACTGGTCCCGCAGTTCCCAGTTGCGGTTGTCGACCGAAGCGACGGTGCCGGTGCGCATGATCCGTTTCAGCTCATACCCTTCCAGTTTGGTCACCTCGGCGACGGCTTGTTCAAGTGCGACCTGAACCTCAGCCAGCGGCGGGATCGGCACCCAGACCGGCAGATCGTCGTCCAGCACTTTGTCCTCGCGCAGATAAGCATGGGCCAATACGAAATCACCCAAGGCCTGCGTGTTGCGCAATCCGGCGCAATGCCCAACCATCAGCCAGGCGTGGGGGCGCAAAACAGCGATGTGGTCGGTGGCAGTTTTTGCATTCGACGGCCCGACGCCGATATTCACCAGCGTAATGCCCGATCCATCGGCGCGTTTCAGATGATAGGTGGGCATCTGTGGCAGTTTCAGCGGCTGCTCAATCGGGGCGTTTGCGTCGGTGATCTCGACATTCCCGGTTGAGACAAAGCTGGTGTAGCCGCTGTTCGGATCAGCGAGTTGAGTACGAGCGTAGTTCTCGAATTCCGAGACGTAGAACTGGTAGTTGGTGAACAGAACATGGTTCTGAAAATGGCTGGGATCGGTGGCGGTGTAATGAGATAGCCGAGACAATGAATAATCGACGCGCTGGGCAGTAAAGAGAGCCAAAGGACCGATGTCATCGTCGTGGTCATATACACCGTTGACGATATCATCATTGGTCGTCGTCAGATCTGGCACGTCAAACACATCGCGCAGGGTGAAACCTGCGGCACCCTGATGTGGAACATGCAAATCTGGATTGCTGGCAACGGCAAAATGAACCGGGATCGGTGTGTCAGAGGCTCCGATCGTGACTGGCTGATCGTGGTTTCTGATCAGCAGCGCGATCTGCTGGGTCAGGTAGGACCGGAACAGATCCGGTCGGGTCACGGTTGTTGTATGTATGCCGGGTTCCGACACGTGACCAAAGCTCAGGCGGCTATCGACCTGAGCGTAGGACGAGGTTTTGATGCGAATTTCCGGATAATAGGCTCTGAATCGATCGGTAGGCGTACCGTTTTTCATCGCTTCGGCAAAGCTATTGCAGAGGTAGGTCGTGGCCTGTTCATAGAGCATTTCCAAACGCGCTACCGCAGCAGCTGGATCGGTGAATTGCTCGGGCTTTGGGACGTCGGGTGAATTGAGAACGGTCATGCAAGAGGTTCCAGAAGATCAATCTTTTCGAATGTGCGCACATCCACCAGCCCAAGGTCCGAGATCCGCAATTCGGGGATTACGACCAGGGCCAGAAGCGAGTGCTGCATATATGCGTTGTTCAACTGACAGCCACAGGCCTGCATCGCCTCGACCATCTTTTGCGCTTTGGCGGCCACTTCGGCCGCCGGGCTATCAGACATCAGCCCGGCAATGGGCAACTCCACCAGCGCCAACTCCTCACAATCGCGGAAGATCGTGATGCCGCCGCCAACTTCTGCCAGCCGATTGGCGGCCAGCGCCATTTGTTCGCGGTCGGTCCCCACGACAATCATATGGTGACTGTCATGCGCAACGGTCGATGCCATGGCCATCCGCCCCTGATACCCGAACCCCGAGACAAAGGCGTTGGTCACACCGCCCGTGGCGCGATGTCGTTCAACCAGCGCGATTTGACAGACGTCGCCTTCCCCTTCAACCAGACCGCCGATGATCGGCAGTTCCGATTTCAACGCCTGTGTCGGCGCCTGATTTTCAACCACACCGATGACGTTGGCCCTGACACGATTAGCGCCAGCAGGTGCTGTGATCTCAAAATCAGCGGCGCTCAGCGTATGGCCCAGATGCACTGTGTTGCGGGCATTTGTCGGCCAGTCGAGATGCGGGCAGTCGACGGTGACTTTGCCCTGTTCTGCAACGATCTGACCCCGGGCGATCACCGTTTCGATGGACAGTTCGGTCAGATCCGAGGTCAGGATCACGTCTGCGCGCCGCCCCGGGGTGATTGAGCCAATCTCACGCTCCAGCCCGAAATGCGTCGCGGTGTTGAGGGTCGCCATCTGCAGCGCGACCACAGGATCGCATCCGCAGGCAATCGCGTGCCGGACCACGCGGTTCATATGGCCGTCATTGACCAGAGTGCCCGAATGGCAGTCATCCGTGCACAAGATGAAGTTGCGCGGGTCCAGCCCCTTCTCGGTGACGGCGGTAATCTGACTTTCGACGTCATACCAGGCCGAGCCCAATCGCATCATCGAGCGCATCCCTTGCCGCACCCGTGCAATGGCATCGGCTTCACAGGTGCCTTCGTGATCGTCGGCGGGGCCTCCGGCCACATAAGCGGCAAAATCAGACCCTAAATCAGGCGAAGCATAGTGTCCGCCCACGGTTTTACCCGCCCGTTGCGTCGCCGCGATCTCGGCCAGCATCTTTGGGTCGCCATGAATCACACCGGGAAAGTTCATCATCTCGCCCAACCCGATGATACCGGGCCAGGACATCGCCTCGGCCACATCCTCGGCGGTGATCTCATAGCCTGTCGTCTCAAGCCCCGGTGCCGAGGGCGCGCAGGATGGCATCTGGGTGAAAATGTTCACGGGCTGCATCAAAGCTTCATCATGCATCAGCCGTACACCCTCCAACCCCAGCACATTGGCGATCTCATGGGGGTCGGTAAACATCGAGGTCGTGCCGTGCGGGATCACGGCGCGGGCAAATTCCGCTGGGGTCAGCATCCCCGATTCGATGTGCATATGCGCGTCACACAATCCGGGGATCATATAACGGCCTTTTGCCTCAATGATCTGAGTGGCGGGCCCGGTGCAATGAGAGGCGTCGGGTCCGACATAAGCCACACGTCCAGCGGCAATGGCTATGTCATGATCCGGCAGCAGTTCACGCGTATGTACGTTCACCCAGATCCCGCCACGGATGACCATATCGGCGGGTTCGCGGCCTGAGGCCACAGCAATAAGGTGGGGGGCGGTGTCGGGCCAACTGGGGAAAGTCTTGTATTCCATGGCCCAACTTTCCCGAATGCGACCGAAGGTGCAACCCCTGCCAGCGGGGTATCATCAAATCATCATAATACCTGAATGGTGAACCACCCTCAGCGCGTCAGCGCTGCCACGCCCAACCAGAGGATTGGCCCCGCAGGGGCCATGACTGTGGGCGGGAGGGCACCACCTCAATCCTGCAGATCCGCCTCGATCTCGGCGCGTACCCAGTTGGCGAACGCCGTCGCCCCGGGGTTCTCTTCGGCCTGAGGGGACAACAGTAGGTAATACGCTTCGGGCATCTCGGCGCGGTGAGCGAAAGGCGCGATCAACCGTCCTTGCTCGATCAGATGCCGGACGATGGTGTCATGTGCCAGACAAAGTCCGCCGCCTGCCATCGCGATCGACAGGCTGACCAGATAGGTCGTCGCATAGGTGATCTGTGGGTTCTTCCACATTAGACTCTGTTCTTCGGCCCAACTCGCCCAGTTTGACAGCAAATTTGAGCAATCGAACAAAGGCTGCTGTTGAAGATCCTCCAACGTAACGGCGAAATCGGGCGCGCAGACCGGATAGTAGTGATCGGTGCGCAACAGCTCGGTCCGAACCGTGTCGGCGGGGCGCAGGGAATATCGAATCTCGACTGCCGCGCCTTCTGCCATTTCGCGCGGCTCCCACAGCTCAGTGAATATGTTCAGATGCACCTCCGGATGCTGTTCCCGAAACCGTGGCAGTCGCGGCGACAGCCAATTGACCGCAAAGCTGATGTTGCTTTGCACCTGCACTGCATTTTGCTGTGCGCCCGTCACGGCTTGTGTGCCGCGCACGAGCGTACGGAAGGCCTCGCGCACAACGGGCAGATAGGTGATGCCCGCCTCGGTCAGCTCCAGCGCGCGGGGACGACGCAGGAACAAAGGCTGCCCCAGATAGCCCTCCAGCGACTTGATCTGTTGGCTGACCGCGCTTTGCGTCATGTTCAGATCGCGCGCTGCGCCGGTAAAGGACAGATGTCTGGCTGCCGCCTCGAATGTGCGCAGCCATCCCAGCGGAGGAAGTTGTTTCTGCATCTGTATAACCTCGCCATTAGTTTAGCTAATGAGATAGGTGTGTTTTTTTCGTTGGTCAAACTTTTGCGGTGCAGGCACCATTTTTTGAAACCTCTTCCGCCCAAGGAGCACGATATGAGCGTGACCAACCTGCGCCCCAACATGGATTACTGGCCTGAACGCGTCGACATGGCCGCCGCCTTTCGCTGGACCGAGCGGTTGAATATGCACGAAGGCGTGGCCAATCACTTCAGTCTGGCCGTGAATCCAGACGGCACGCAGTTCCTGATGAATGCCAACCAGATGCACTTTTCAAGGATCAAGGCGTCCAATCTGTTGCTGTTGGATGCCAATGACAACGAAGTTATGGACCAACCCGGCGCACCAGATCCGACCGCCTGGGGGCTGCACGGGTCGATTCATCGTCATTGCCCTCACGCGCGTTGCGTAATGCATGTGCATTCTATCTTCGCCACTGTTCTGGCGTCATTGGCGGACAGCACTTTGCCGCCGATCGAT
The DNA here is from genome assembly GCF_056536265.1 of Ruegeria sp. AH3. Taxonomy (NCBI): domain Bacteria; kingdom Pseudomonadati; phylum Pseudomonadota; class Alphaproteobacteria; order Rhodobacterales; family Roseobacteraceae; genus Ruegeria; species Ruegeria sp. AH3. The sequence continues at coordinate 2,745,264 of NZ_JBQFJL010000001.1, read as the reverse complement.
CAGAACACGGCCACTTTCTATAACCGCTATGTCATCGATGAGGAGTTCGGGGGGCTGGCGTTTGAAAGTGAGGGCGAGCGCTGCGCATCGATGCTGTCGGACCCTAAGAAGAAGGTCATGATCATGGGGAACCATGGCGTTTTGGTGATCGGTGACAGCCCGGCAGATGCCTTTAATAGACTCTATTATTTTGAACGTGCCGCCGAAACCTATATCCGCGCGTTGCAGACGGGCCAGCCTCTGCGCGTCCTGTCGGGCGAGACCGCCGAGAAGACCGCGCAGGAGCTGGATGATTATCCCGATCAGGCCGAGGCGCATCTGCGCGAGATTAAGGCCATTCTGGATGCCGAAGACTCGGATTACGCAACCTGAAGACTCTGCAAGGAGCATCTGCCATGACCGACGTTCATGACCCGGAAGCAGCGCGTTGGAATTATCGCCCTGAAGGGCCGGTTGGGCTGAATCCACTGTTCAGCTGGCCTCCGCGCCCCATGGCCGTTTTGCGGTGGTATCGCGGGGCCTGGCTGCCATTGACTTCGCTAACCCTGTGCATGGTGCTGGCCAGCATTGCATATGTCGCGTTTTTCCCCGCGTTAGAGACAATGCAGAACTTTGCACCCGGCTGGATGTTCCGCATCTGGCTGCTGAACATGGTACCGCAAATCCTCGTGGCAGGTGGGCTGCATTGGTGGCTTTACATGCGCAAGGGACAGGGCATGTACAAGAAGTTCGACCGTCGGGATCTGACCCGCGACAACGGAACTTTCACCTTCCGCAATCAGGTGTGGGATAACATCTGGTGGACACTCGGCAGCGCCATGACGGTGGCGACCGTCTATCAATGGGTCATCTACTGGGCGATGGCCAACGCCTATGTACCGGTTGTTACATGGGCCGCTGCACCCGTCTGGTTCGTGATCTGGATGCTGTTTATTCCCATGTGGTCCGGTCTGCATTTCTATTGGGTGCATCGGCTTGAACATCACCCGAAGCTCTATAAGCATGTCCATGCCGTGCATCACCGCAACGTCAATATCGGACCGTGGTCAGGCATTTCGAACCACTGGTTCGAGAACATGCTCTACTTAACCACCTATTTCATCCACCTGATTGTGCCGTCTCACCCGCTGCATCTGCTGTTCCACGCCTATTTTCAGCAGATCAGCCCGGTGCTGTCCCATTCGGGGTTCGAGAAACTCAAAGCGGGTGAAACAGAGGCGGCCCGCGCGGGGGATTTCTTCCACCAGCTGCACCACCGCTATTTCGAGTGCAACTATGGTACTTCCGAAATTCCGTTCGATAAGTGGTTTGGCACCTATCATGATGGGTCGGCCGAGGCGACGGTGCGGACACGGGCCTACAAGAAACAGATGTATACCTGAGGGAGAATGACCCAATTATGGTCTGATCAGCAGGTCTCGAACAGGGCGATCAGCGCGCGGTCGTCTTTGTTCGGGCCTGCTGCCAGCTCACCGTAGATCCGGACTTCGGGCAGTGAAAGATTGCTGATCTGACTGTCCTCCAGATCCCGGAGGGCCTCTGCAAATCCCATCGTTTCAAAGTGCTTTGCGTTGATAGACAGGGCGAACTGAGCGCCCGGGCGGGCGACGCGCAGTAGGGCGGGCAGCACCTCGGGGCCGAGATGACCGTGAGTGAAGGTCCCAGAAGAGACGACGCCGGCATAACTCTCACGCGGGACCGGCAGACCATCGTTCAGATCAGCTTCGATCGCGTCGCGATAGATATCCTTGCGCATGGCCTGGTCCAGCATCTCGGCGCTGATATCGGTGGCATCGATTGGGCCAACGCCAAATCCGGCCAGAATACCGCCACACAGCCCCGTACCGGCACCGACGTCCAGAACCGGACCCTGCCCACCGGCGCTGACAAAGGCGCGGGCTGTGTGGATATGTAGCTGATAATCTTCCCGCGCAGCAAAGCCGTCATCATAATCCCCGGCCCATTCGGCGTAGAGGCGTTTGTTGTCTTCGGGTGATTTCAACGCGTAGGCCGCGTGCAGGTCTGGGGTTTTGTCGCTCATACATCAATGAATGCGCATCCGAGGATTCGAATCAAGTGCGGCCATCCGGCGCTTGCATCCCTGCGTTTGGCGGATCATCAAAGGGGTATGACACAGTGTTTGCTCTCTTTTGGTCACGGCTATTCGGCCCGCGCCACGTCCAAACAGATGGACCCGAACTCATGGCGCGTCATCGGGACCACGCGAGATGCCAGCCAGCTTGAGGTCATCCGGGCCACGGGCGCCGAACCGCATGTTTGGCCGGGAGAGGTGCCAGATCTGGATGGTGTGACGCATCTGCTGATCTCGACCGCGCCAACCGCCGAGGGCGACCCGGTGCTGGCGCAACTGCGGGACGAGATCGTTGCCCGCGCTGGGCAATTCACATGGGTTGGGTATCTGTCGACCACTGCGGTTTATGGCGATCATCAGGGCGAGTGGGTGGACGAGACAACGCCCACGGCCCCCACCGCTGAACGGGGCCGCTGGCGTGTTCAGGCCGAGAATCAGTGGGCTGAGATTCCGAACCTGTCGCTGCACATTTTTCGGCTGGCGGGCATCTACGGGCCGGGTCGGGGGCCGTTCTCGAAGCTCAAGCGCGGCGGCTTGCGGCGGATCATCAAACCGGGGCAGGTGTTTTCTCGCATCCATGTGGATGACATTGCGCAGGTTCTGATCGCCTCGATGGCGCAGCCTAATCCGGGGGCGATCTACAATGTCTGTGATGATGAGCCCGTCCCACCGCAGGATGTGATTGGCTATGCTGCCGAGTTGCAGGGCCTGCCGATGCCGCCCGCTGTGTCCTTCGATGAGGCTGATCTGACCCCGATGGCGCGGAGTTTTTACAATGAAAACAAACGGGTTCGGAATGATCGGATCAAATCCGAGCTTGGTATCTCACTGCTTTATCCCAATTACCGGGTCGGGCTGGAGTCGTTGATGCAGCATCAGGATGCGGCTGCGGCTGAGCGCTGAACCTTGTCAACAAAGTGTCGCGGGTTGTAAGGGGGTTCGATGGATGACCGCTCTGCCCCTTTGAAGATCACCGTGTCGACGCTGACCCGTCAGCGTCCCGAGATGTTGGCTGCACTGATCCAAAGCTGGGGCGAAATGACTCTGCCACCCGATTGCTCAGTCCGGTGTCTGGTGGTCGAGAATGACGCCTCGTCCTTCAGTGAAGCCACGGTTCGTGCGGCAGGAGCGACACTGCCCAATGGCGCTGCGCTTGAATATGTGTTGGAAACCGAGCCTGGCATCCCCTTTGGCCGCAATCGCGCTGCGCGTGAGGCGCTGGCGCAGGGGTCTGACCTGCTCTGCTTTGTGGATGACGATGAGGTCGTTGCGCCCGACTGGCTGGAGCGTCTGGTCGCCGGGTACCGGATCAGTTCGGCGGTTCTGCTGGGGGCTCCGCTGCGGGCTGCGGGACCGTCAGGTGCGGAGACTGCGCTGCAACGGCTGATGTTGCGCAACATCAGCAATCGGTATCTCGACAAGGAACGCGCCGCTGCCAGGAAGGCCACGTTGAACGATACCGGTGGAGTGACGATCGTCACCAATAACTGGTTGGGTGAGACGCGGTTGTTCAGTGAAACCGGCCTGTGGTTCGACGAGGCGATGCGCATGACCGGCGGCACGGACGCCAAGTTTTATGCAGAGACGGTTGCCGCAGGTTTGCCTGTAGGTTGGGTGCCGGATGCCTTTGTCTATGAGACTATTCCCCCAGCTCGGCTGTCTTTCTGGTATCAGGCCGCGCGCGGGCGGGATCAGGCCAACACTCATATGCGCCGCAAGCTGGATCAGAAACCTTCGCGCGCCATGGTCGGATTCCTTAGCGCGCCGTTCCGCCTTGTCGCGCTGTTGGTGCTGATGCTGCTCTTCCCGTTTCAGCCGGATCGGCGACTGATCCAGATCGCCCGGACCGCCGGTTGGCTGGTGGGCGTTCTGGGGATTCCGTTTGGCTATAAATCAGCGCTCTATAAGAAAGTGAGCGGTCACTAGCCCGGCAGAAGACGCGCGCGTGCGTCGTTGGCTTCGGCCCGCATCGCTTTTGCAAACAGAACCACATCAATTGCGGTGGCCATAAAGGTCACGCCAATATCTGCGCAGCGTTTCTGCATCGTCGGATCAAGCGTCAGGATGCCTGCGGCTTTGCTAGCCTTCACGATCCGGCTGAGCGCATCCATGATGGCTGCGTCTACATCGGGGTGATCCGCGTTGCCGATATGGCCCAGATCGGCCGCCAGATCCGCGGGGCCGATAAAGACGCCGTCAACGCCCTCGACCGCAAGGATGTCGTCCAGCGCGGCAAGTCCAGCACGGTTTTCAACCTGAACCAATAGGCAAACCTGCTCATCCGCTGTTTGCAGATAATCGGGAATGGCCGAGAATTTCGAGGCGCGTGCAAGGGCCGAGCCCACGCCACGCGTCCCGTTGGGAGGGTAGGTCACAGCGCGGACCAGTTCGCGCGCCTGTTCAGCGCTTTCGACCATCGGGATCAGCAGTGTCTGTGCGCCCGCATCCAACACCTGCTTGATCATCCAGGTTTCGCCCACCGGCAACCGAACCGCCGCATGCGCACCCGAGGCCTGAACGATCTGTAGCTGCCCGAGGATCGAACGCAGGTCATTCGGCGCGTGCTCTCCGTCAATCAGCAACCAGTCGAAACTGGCGGTTGCAGCGATCTCGGCAGCATATGTATCGGCCAGGCCCAGCCAGCACCCCAGCTGCAGCTGGCCATCCTTGAGGGCGTGTTTGAAAGTATTTGTCGGCGCCGGCATATCTCTCTCCGCTTATTACGTAGCGGTGTAGAGCTTTATGCGGGGCGCCTCAACGCATGTTTGGTCATGCGACCGAGAGAATCATGTCCGCAGCCTTTTCCGCGATCATGATGGTCGGCGCGTTTGTATTGCCTGAAACCAGGGTCGGCATGATCGATGCATCAACCACCCGCAGACCTTCTATCCCACGCACGCGCAGGTCTGGGGTCACAACCGCCAGTTCGTCCAGACCCATTTTGCAGGTGCCGACAGGGTGATAGATCGTATCAGCGCGCGCGCGGATATGGCGCTCCCAATCCGCGTCGCTTTGTGCGGTATCGGTGCCGAACATCTCTTTGTGACGGTAAGGCTCCAGCGCCGGGGCTTGCATGATTTCGCGTGTCAGACGTGCCCCCTTGATCATTGTGTCCAGGTCGCGCGGGTCGGACAGGAAATTTGGATCGATGGCGGGCGGTGCTTCCGGGTCTGAACTGTTCAGCGAGACGGTGCCCCGGCTTTCAGGTCTCAGCTTGCAGACATGGCAACTGTAACCATATCCCATATGCAATTTGCGCGCGTGGTCGTCGACCATGGCGATGGTGAAATGCAGCTGAATATCAGGTCGGTCAAGATCCGGAGTTGTTTTCAGAAATGCGGCTCCCTCTGCGAAGGGTGTGGCCGCCATCGACGTTCCATCTTTTCGCCAACGCCAGAGATGGCCAAGCAGTTTCAATGCCCCGACCGGACCGATGCCGAATGTGTCGGTGTCTCTGGTTTTGTAGGAGATCGTGAAGTCCAGATGATCCTGTAAGTTCTGCCCCACGCCCGGCAAATCATGTGCAACTGCGATTCCATGGCGCGAGAAGGTCTCAGCGTCGCCGATTCCCGACAGCATCAAAACCTGAGGCGATTTGAGAGCACCGGCGCAGACAAGAACCTCTCGCGTGGCGGTCACCTGCAGATTGCGCGCCTTACCCCGCCTCCGATACAGCACACCGGTTGCGCGTTTTCCCTCCAGCAGCAGCCGCTGTACGTGCGCGCCTGTGATGACGGTCAGATTGGGCCGCCTCATCACCGGGAACAGATAGGCGGCGGCGGCCGAGCACCGCTCGCCATTGCGGTCGGGGTCGTGAAACTGAGTGACCTGATAGAGGCCCGCGCCTTCATTGTCGCCCCTATTGAAATCCTCGGTCCGGCGATGCTGCATTTGGGTGGCGGCATCCACGAAGGCGCGCGTGATTGGGCGTTCCTCTTTCTGGTCTGAGACCTGAAGCGGCCCTGTCGCACCACGCAGATCGTCCGCCCCGCGCTCATTGTTTTCCGAGCGTTTGAAATAAGGCAGCACGCTGTCCCAGTCCCAGCCCTCGCAACCCAGATCGGCCCAGCCGTCATAATCCTGACGTTGGCCCCGGACATAAAGCATCGCATTGATCGCGCTTGAGCCTCCAAGGGCGCGTCCGCGCGGCTGGTATCCTTTGCGCCCGTTCAGTCCGGGTTGTGGAGTGGTTTCAAACGCCCAGTTGTTGATCCGGGGCCGACCCGGCAGCATGCCCACCACTGCTGCGGGCATGCGCACCATCAAGCTGTCACCGCGCCCGCCCGCCTCAAGCAGGCAAACGCGGGTTCGTGGATTCGCGCTCAGGCGGTTGGCCAGAACAGTGCCCGCCGAACCGCCGCCGACAATCACATAGTCGAATTGCATCTTGCTTTGACCTCCCTGCCGATGACGGTCACTGTGAAGGGCAATCACAGGAACGCAATTGTGACGCTGCGGCGAATAGAGGTCGTTCAAGAGCAATAGTTTTAAATTATTAATATCATCGAAAAACAAAACTTATATGCATCACCCAGAGTTGCTAAATCTACGCCAAGCAGAAAGAACGAGTCGTTAATGCTATTCTCCAAGATGAGGTCAGGGCCGACCCTTGCGAACAAGCGACGTGCCCGGACCAGTAAAGGATGCAAAGACACTCACGACCCCTGTTTCTCGTATTCAGAGTTAACCGCGCGACACACACATCTAGCCAGGACTGGAGACCGATATGGACGGAAGTGATACCCCTAACATGGGCAAATGCCCGGTGATGCATGGCGCCGAGGCCCGGACCAACCGGGATTGGTGGCCGAACCAGCTGAACCTGTCGATCCTGCACCAGCACGGGGTCGCCTCGAACCCGATGGGTGAGGCGTTCGACTACGCGGAAGAGTTCAAGAAGCTCGACCTGAAAGCGTTGAAAGAGGATCTCTATGCTTTGATGACCGACTCGCAGGATTGGTGGCCTGCGGATTATGGTCACTATGGCGGCTTGTTCATCCGCATGGCGTGGCACAGCGCGGGCACCTACCGGACGGCGGATGGCCGCGGCGGTGCTTCGACCGGCAATCAGCGTTTCGCACCGCTCAACAGCTGGCCCGACAACGGCAACCTGGACAAGGCGCGTCGCCTGCTGTGGCCGATTAAACAGAAATACGGCAACCAGATCTCTTGGGCCGACCTCTATATTCTGGCGGGCAACTGCGCCATTGAGTCCATGGGTGGCAAGACCTTTGGCTTCTCTGGTGGGCGCGAGGATATCTGGGCACCCGAAGAAGACATCTATTGGGGTGCCGAGACCGATTGGCTGGCCCCCACCGAGAATCCGCACAGCCGTTATTCGGGCGAGCGAGATCTGGAGAACCCGCTGGCCGCTGTGCAGATGGGTCTGATCTATGTGAACCCCGAAGGCCCGGATGGTGAGCCGAACGTATTGGCATCAGGCCGTGACATCCGCGACACCTTTGGCCGGATGGCGATGAACGACGAGGAAACTGTGGCTCTGGTCGCCGGTGGCCACACCTTTGGTAAGGCGCACGGCGCAGGCGATCCCGGCCTTGTTGGCCCCGAGCCCGAAGCCGCCCCGATCGAGGCTATGGGTTTTGGCTGGATCAACGATTTCGGCAGCGGCAAGGGCGATGACACCACGACCTCGGGTATCGAAGGCGCTTGGA
>NZ_JBQFJL010000001.1:2247500-2732500 GCF_056536265.1 Ruegeria sp. AH3 | reverse complement strand
TGAAGGTAAGGTAACACTTACTGGAGGACCGAACCCACATCCGTTGAAAAGGATCGGGATGAGCTGTGCCTAGGGGTGAAAGGCCAATCAAACTCGGAGATAGCTGGTTCTCTGCGAAATCTATTTAGGTAGAGCGTCATCCGAATACCCCGGGGGGTAGAGCACTGGATGGGTAATGGGGCCCCACAGGCTTACTGATCCTAACCAAACTCCGAATACCCGGGAGTACTAGATGGCAGACACACTGCGGATGCTAACGTCCGTAGTGGAGAGGGAAACAACCCTGACCTACGACTAAGGCCCCCAATTCATGGCTAAGTGGGAAAGCAGGTGGGACGACCAAAACAACCAGGAGGTTGGCTTAGAAGCAGCCATCCTTTAAAGATAGCGTAACAGCTCACTGGTCTAAATAAGTTGTCCTGCGGCGAAGATGTAACGGGGCTCAAGCCATGAGCCGAAGTCTAGGGATGCGTAAGCATCGGTAGCAGAGCGTAGTGTGACATAGTCTCATTCCTCCTTCATGCCTTCGGGCAGATTGGAGGAGAGAGGCTTTCGATGAAGCGGGCGCGTGAGCGATCCCGTGGAGAGATCACTAGTGAGAATGATGACATGAGTAGCGACAAAGAGTGTGAGAGACACTCTCGCCGAAAGTCCAAGGGTTCCTGCTTAAAGCTAATCTGAGCAGGGTAAGCGGCCCCTAAGCCGAGGCCGAAAGGCGTAGGCGATGGGAACTAGGTTAATATTCCTAGGCCAGGAGGATGTGACGGATCACAGGTGTAGTTCAATCTTATCGGATTGATTGGGCTGCTGAGTGGTTCCCGAAATAGCCCTCCATCAGACCGTACCCTAAACCGACACAGGTGGACTGGTAGAGCATACCAAGGCGCTTGAGAGAACGATGTTGAAGGAACTCGGCAAAATACCTCCGTAAGTTCGCGAGAAGGAGGCCCGGTTCCTAGGCAACTAGGGGCTGGGGGCACAAACCAGGGGGTGGCGACTGTTTATTAAAAACACAGGGCTCTGCGAAGTCGCAAGACGACGTATAGGGTCTGACGCCTGCCCGGTGCCTGAAGGTTAAAAGGAGAGGTGAGAGCCTTGAATTGAAGCCAGGTAAACGGCGGCCGTAACTATAACGGTCCTAAGGTAGCGAAATTCCTTGTCGGGTAAGTTCCGACCTGCACGAATGGCGTAACGACTTCCCCGCTGTCTCCAACATCGACTCAGCGAAATTGAATTGCCTGTCAAGATGCAGGCTTCCCGCGGTTAGACGGAAAGACCCCGTGCACCTTTACTACAGCTTCGCACTGGCATCAGGATTGTGATGTGCAGGATAGGTGGTAGGCTTTGAAGCGGAAACGCAAGTATCCGTGGAGCCTCCCTTGAGATACCACCCTTCGCACTCTTGATGTCTAACCGCGGTCCGTTATCCGGATCCGGGACCCTGCGTGGCGGGTAGTTTGACTGGGGCGGTCGCCTCCTAAAGCGTAACGGAGGCGCGCGAAGGTTGGCTCAGAGCGGTCGGAAATCGCTCGTTGAGTGCAATGGCAGAAGCCAGCCTGACTGCAAGACTGACAAGTCGAGCAGAGTCGAAAGACGGCCATAGTGATCCGGTGGTCCCGAGTGGAAGGGCCATCGCTCAACGGATAAAAGGTACGCCGGGGATAACAGGCTGATACTGCCCAAGAGTCCATATCGACGGCAGTGTTTGGCACCTCGATGTCGGCTCATCTCATCCTGGGGCTGGAGCAGGTCCCAAGGGTACGGCTGTTCGCCGTTTAAAGAGGTACGTGAGCTGGGTTTAGAACGTCGTGAGACAGTTCGGTCCCTATCTGCCGTGGGTGTAGGAGACTTGAGAGGAGTTGCCCCTAGTACGAGAGGACCGGGGTGAACGATCCACTGGTGGACCAGTTGTCGTGCCAACGGCAGTGCTGGGTAGCTATGATCGGACAGGATAACCGCTGAAGGCATCTAAGCGGGAAGCCCCCCTCAAAACAAGGTCTCCCTGAGGGCCGTGGAAGACCACCACGTCAATAGGCCGGAGATGTAAGCGCAGTAATGCGTTCAGTTGACCGGTACTAATCGCCCGATAGGCTTGATTTGATCCAGTAACAGAAAGACAAATCACCAAAAGCATACACTGACCTTGAGTTGGACAACGTTGATCTGATTAACAACCGTGCGGTAACGCGCCTTTATCTGTGATAAAGACGCTGCCTGCCGCATGGTCGCTTTCTTGCACAGCAAGAAAGTCGACCGAGGGCTTTTCCTCGGTTTGGTGGTCATAGCGCAAGTGAAACACCCGGTCCCATCCCGAACCCGGAAGTTAAGCACTGCCGCGCCAATGGTACTTGGGCTTAAGCCCCGGGAGAGTAGGTCACCGCCAAACCTAGCAAAAGCCCACAAACAAACTTCTCTCTAAACGATCAGCAGAACACGACCCGGTCTCAACTAGCCAAATAGGCGGTAGACCAACGCAGGGCTTCAAGTAGCGTAAGCGATAGGCCAACGCAAAGTGTCGCGGGATGGAGCAGCCCGGTAGCTCGTCAGGCTCATAACCTGAAGGTCGTAGGTTCAAATCCTACTCCCGCAACCATTTGGGTCGAACGGAGCTGATGCATATGGCCCAATGCGATCAGCGGAACACTTCGCGGCGAACGGCTAATTGGAACCCTCAGCAATATCCGGCAGCTAACCTGTCAGTATGGCGATAGATCGGCGTGCGTTAAAGCGCCGACCCGGTCTCGCAGATCGGTGTTTGACCTCTTGGACTTTTGGACTGGTTTCCCTCTTTAGGCAATGTCTTACCGAAGAGGATAGAGGCCTCGTGCGATCTGAACGTTGGGAGCTCCCACGATGCCGTAGGCTGCCGGGATACCCTTGAAGAGATCACTATTCAGGAAAGCTTCCATCGAGGCTTGGTCTTTCCAGATATAGCCATTATGCTTTACGTCTTACACAGCAGGTTGAAGTTATGATGTGAATGATCCTTTCCGACTGTGACTGGAAGAAGCACAAGAAACGTCACGGATATGCGGCGCAGAATTCACTGGTTGCTGACATACCACCCCATGCCTAAATCCGACAGATGCCTTTGAACCCGCCCAGGGTAATCAGATACGATTGCATCCACGCGCAGGTCGATCATCCTGCTTATTTCTTCGTGCTCATTGACGGTCCAAACGGCGACACATAGGCTTAGCTCTTTTGCGAGGGCCACGTTTTCTGCTGTCACATCCGCATAGTATGGGCACCAAAGCGAACCACCGGCTTGCTTGACCAGAAGTGGGATTTCGTCGCAGCGACCGCGAAAGTCTGGGCAAACCGCTTTCGAGGAATCCTCGCCTACATCGTCCTCGTTTTCCGGAAGCTGCGTAAGGTAAGAAGACGGCATATCCGGAGCCTGTCGCTGGCATTCCTCTAAAAGGTTCCAGTCAAAACTGTGCAAAACCGCGCGCGAAGATAGACCTTTGGCGCGAACTTCCTGAAGAACTCGCCCAACAAAGCTCTCTCGATAATGCGCATCGTGAGCCAGGTCAGGATCCGACTTCAGTTCGAGCATCAGATACGCATCGCCGTATTTTGGTTCGGTTACCAACTCGAGCAAGTCTATCAGCCTTGGGACACGAACGCCGTCCAGTTGCGCCTGATCCGGGAAGCGTCGGCCATAGGCAGAGTGTCCGTCTAACCGTCCAATATCGAATTGCTGGATCTGCTCGAAAGTCAGAGAAGAGACTTTTGGCTCTTCTCCGGAAAGAAACAGGCCATTGGTGTCGCGAAAGTTAGATGCGTGCAGACGATGGTTGTGGGTTATGACCGGAACGTCATCGGCCGTCAGGACAACATCAAATTCAAGAAGCGGTACGCCGATGGACAGTGAGAAATCAAAGCCAATCATGCTGTTTTCAGGTAAAACGCCCCTCGCACCCCGATGGCCCACAACACGGATTAGGTTGTTACCGCCACGAAATGCTTCGACCTGCGGAAACCCCATTAGCTTTCCAGCCTTTCCCCGGTTGAATGGTCAAACAGATGCATGTGTTCGGAGGCGACCGAAAACCGCATATTCGGATGTCGGCCCTCGATCGGATGGACGCCCGGAAGGCTTATTGTGATCGCTCCGCCAATCCCCGCGAGTTGGCCGTGCAACAGAGTGTTTGCGCCCAATGGTTCTGCCATCTGAATTGCCGCTTCCAGCGGGCCGTTGTCGGCCAACAGCAGATGCTCTGGGCGGATCCCCAGTTTTAGCTCGGTATCCGGTCCTGCAGACGGACCGACCTCTATTTCACCGATCTTGATTGCCCCGTTTTCACGTCGGGCATCTAACACATTCATCGCAGGGCTGCCAATGAACTGCGCTGCAAACAGGGTTCTCGGCGTTTCGTAAACCTCGAGCGGAGTTCCAATCTGCTCTGCGATACCGCCGTTCATGACGATCATCCTGTCTGCCATCGTCATCGCTTCGACCTGATCATGGGTTACGTAAAGCGAAGTGATGCCCAACTTCTCCTGAAGTTCACGAATTTCCAGACGCATCTGAACACGCAGTTTAGCGTCCAGGTTCGACAGCGGTTCATCAAACAAGAAGACAGCGGGCTCGCGAACAATTGCCCTACCCATCGCCACCCTCTGACGTTGGCCGCCGGAAAGTTGTCTTGGTTTGCGATCCAATAAGGGTTCCAGTTGCAACAGTTTGGCGGCCTCAGTCACCTTCTGGTCGATCTGGTTCTTTGGAAGGCCGGCGATCTTAAGGCCGTAGCCCATATTCTGTCGCACAGACATATGTGGATAGAGTGCATAGTTCTGGAACACCATCGCGATGTCACGATCCATCGGCTCCTTGTCGTTGGCTCGTTCATCCCCAATTCGGATTTCACCCGCAGTCACGGTTTCAAGCCCCGCAACCATCCGCAACAGCGTGGACTTGCCGCAGCCCGAGGGGCCAACGATCACGATGAACTCACCATCCGCAATATCGATATCGATGCCATGGATGACGTCCGTCGGGCCAAAGCTCTTTTTGACGTTCTCTAGGGTTACTGTTGCCATTTCTTACTTCTCGCTATCGACAAGGCCGCGGACAAAGAGCTTTTGCATCGAAACCACCACGATGACCGGCGGGATCATCGCCAGAATGGATGTGGCCATGATTGTCGGCCAATGGGCAAAATCATCGCCGGACGGGAACATCTGTTTGATGCCCATCACGATGGTATTCATTTCGGGATCAGTGGTGATGAGCAGCGGCCAGAGGTATTGGTTCCACCCATAGATAAACAGGATCACGAACAGTGCCGCGATGTTGGTCCGGCTCATGGGAACAACTATATCAATGAAGAACCGCATCGGGCGGGCACCGTCCACTCGGGCGGCTTCGGCTAGTTCATCGGGGATCGTCAGGAAGAACTGACGGAACAGGAAGGTCGCCGTTGCCGAAGCAATCAGGGGGAAGATCAGCCCGTAATAGCTGTTAAGCATTCCAAACCCAGCGACAACTTCGAATGTCGGAACGATGCGGACTTCGACCGGCAGCATAAGTGTTAGGAAAATCAGCCAGAAGAATGTCGTTCGCCCGGGGAAACGGAAATAGACAATCGCAAATGCTGACAGTAGCGAAATGATGATTTTTCCAACCGCAATGCCAATGGCCATCACCAGACTGTTGAACAGCATAGTTGCGACAGGCACGTTTATCCCAGAGAACAGCGCCGCTTTGTAATTCACCCAGAACTGATCGCCCGGCACTACGGGCATAGGGGGTGAGATGATATCGGCTTGGGTGACGGTCGATGCGACAAAGGCCAGCCAGATCGGAAAAAAGATGATCAGAACGCCAAGGATCATGAGGGCGTGGGTCAGCCAGATGCTCGCGCCGCGTTTCTCGACCATTCCGTGTTGCTGGGCCGCCATCAGTAATGCACCCTCTTTTCAACGTATTTGAACTGCACGACGGTCAGCAGGCCAACGACAATCAGAAGGATGACCGATTGCGCCGAGGATGACCCGAGATCCTGCCCGACAAACCCGTCTGAAAAGACTTTGTAGACCAAAATTGTCGTCGCCTGCTGTGGCCCACCACCGGTGATCGTGTGGATCACCCCAAAGGTTTCAAAAAAGGCGTAGACAATGTTCACCACCAGCAGGAAGAAGGCCGTAGGGGAAAGAAGTGGCAGCACAATGGTAAAAAACCGACGCCAGAAATGGGCGCCGTCAATCGCAGCCGCTTCGATGACCGAGCGGGGAACGGATTGCAGCGCGGCAAAGAAGAACAGAAAGTTATAGCTGATGCGACCCCAGGCCGAGGCGACAACCACCAGGCCCATCGCTTCGGCATCGTTCAGGACGTGGTTCCAGTCATAGCCAAGTTGTCCTAGATACCACGACACCACGCCAACTCGGGTATTGAACATAAACAGCCACAGCACACCAGCCACGGCTGGCGCGACGGCGTATGGCCAGATCAGCAGCGTCCGATAAACACCCGACCCCTTGATCAGGCGATCCGCGATAACGGCCAAAAACAAAGCCGGGATCATAGAGCAGAGCGTAACCAGCGTCGAAAACACAGCAGTCGTGACGAATGAGGCGCGGTAATATCTGTCGCTCAGCAGAAATTCAAAGTTACCCAGCCCCACGAACTGAGACGACAGCCCAAAAGGGTCAGGTATGAAAAGTGACTGCCAGACGGCCTGACCGGCGGGATAGAAAAAGAAAACAGCGGAGATGATGACCTGAGGGGCGATCAGCGCCAATGGCAAAAGCCAGCCGCGGAAGGTGACGCGTTTTTCCATCCTGATAGTCCACTGAAGAAAGAAAATGCGGGCCTTTAGTAGGCCCGCATCAAGTTAACACTTATTGATTGGCGGATTCGAACCGGCGCAGCAGTGCATCACCGCGCTCTTTCGCGCTATCCATCGCTTCCTGAGCGGTTTTTTCACCGGACCAGACGGCCTCGAGCTCTTCGTCGATGATGCCGCGAATCTGATCAAACGACCCCAAACGCAGACCTTTCGAGTTTGCGGTTGGTTCCTTCGCAGTCATCTGAATCACCGCGATATCAGTTCCGGGGTTTTGCTCATAGAAACCTGCAGCGCGCGTAACATCGCCTGCGTCCGCCGTGATTGGAAGATAACCAGTATTCTGGTGCCACGAAGCCTGTACGCCTGACGATGACAGGAAGCTGAGGAATTCACCCACGCCCTTGTATGCTTCAGGATCATGGCCTTCCATCACCCAAAGCGAAGCGCCACCGATAATAGTGTTCTGCGGCTCGCTCACCAAGGCTTCCCAATAGGGCAGCGGGCGCACGTCGAACTTGAACTCAGCCTCGGAGCTGATACCGGCGTAACCGGCTGAGCTTTCCGTAAACAACGCGCATTCTCCAGCCCGGAAGTTTGCACCACCTTCGTTTCTACGCCCGGTGTAGATGAATTTGCCATCCTTGGCCCAGTCACCCATTGCCGTCAGATGTGCGACCTGCGCCGGACCGTTCAGCATCAGTTCAGTGTCCAGACCGGCAAAACCGTTGTCCTGCGATGCGAACGGAACGTCGTGATAGGCCGACAGGTTCTCGAGGTGAATCCAGCTCTGCCATGCAGTCACAAGCGGGCAGTCCTCGCCGCCGGCCTTCAGCTGCTCTAATACATCACCAACCTTTTCCCAGGTCGACAAATCCGTGTCCGGATCAACGCCCGCCGCTTCGAAGGCATCGCGATTGACCCACAGAACAGGCGTGGACGAGTTGAAAGGCAGAGACAGCATCTGACCGTCTGTGGTCGTATAGTATCCTTTGACAGCCCCGATATATGCATCCGGATCAAAGGATGCGCCGCTTTCTGCCATCACTTCATAAACGGGTTTGATCGCACCCTCAGCCGACATCATCGTTGCCGTGCCCACCTCGAAGACCATCAAAATGTGGGGCTGCTCACCGGCACGGAAAGCCGCAATACCTGCGTTCAGAGTTTCCGAGTAGTTACCCTTGTGGCTTTCGACCACGACGAACTCGTCCTGGCTGGCGTTGAACTCTTCAACCTGCGCTTTAACAAGCTCACCCAGCCGGCCGGTGAAGGCGTGCCAGAACTGAACTTCAGTTTGCGACATCGCCGCCACGGGGGACAACGCAGTAGTTACGGCGAGAGCGCCGAGAAATTGCTTATTCATGATTCCTCCCATGCATCAGTGTTGATGCTTCGTTGAATACCGACCGCAACGCGTAATCGGCACACATGACGATTTCACGACGTTAACGTCACAATTTTATAATTCAAGCATTTAATTTTTGAGAAAAACATAACATCACGTTATAAACTTGCAAAGCAAACAACGAACCAGGTTCAAAGCATGAGTCAAACTTTGAGGATCCGCCAATTGGAAGCGCTCATGGCAGTTTCTACAAATGGGTCGGTCACTGCTGCAGCTACGGATCTTGGGATAAGCCAGCCTGCGGTCAGCAGACTGCTTTCTGATCTGGAAAAATCGCTTGGCTTTCAACTTTTCGATCGCCGTGAAGGTCGCTTAGTGCCTTCGCAGGAAGTGCGTTATCTGCAACCGAGCGTAGAGCGTGTTTTGGAATTGATGAAGCAGATCTCGGATGTCAGTCAGGACATAACGCAACGCAAAGCGGGACACATCCGCATCGCATGTTTGCCTGGGTTCGCCACCAGTCACCTTCCTAACGTCATCGCCACGTTTTTAGAAGATCGGCCAGGTGTAACTATGACGATCGAGCCTGACAGACCGGAACGCATTCTCGAGTGGATGATCGGTGAGCAATATGATTTCGGAATCACAGATAGTTTTAACGGGCATCCCGCCGTCGAAAGCAGAGACATCGATGTCCGTACGGTTTGCGTGTTTCCTACCGGACATGAATTGGAAAAACTCTCCGAGGTGACACCTACGGATCTTGCAAATGCCAAGATTATTCACACACGGCGCGACAGCGTTTTTTTTGGACAACTTTCAAAAGCATTTCAAAACGCCAGCGTCAAACTGAATTCCCACATTGAAGTCAGGCAGTTCACGGCGGCTTGTGAATTGGCGGTAAAAGGTGTCGGGGTTTCCGTAGTGAGCGAGTTGGACGCCGTTCAATATGCAGACAACGGATTGAGCTACCGACCGTTCAAACCGCTCCTGTCACATACACTTTCCCTTGTGCGCCCGATTTTGAAGCAACCATCACTGGTGACGCTTGAGTTTATCGAGCAGTTTCGAGAGAGCCTGGCACCGTTCAAGGCGGATAAACTCCGTCATTGATTGCAGGGTTGCAAACGCTAATGTTAGCCGCCAGCAAGCCGCTCGTTTTCTATCTTAATAGATAAAACCAAATCTTGAGCGTTTGGAAAAGCCACCAAGATCGACCTCGCCTAACAGCCAAAAGCGGCGAAAACCCGAGTGGTTATGCAATTGAGCTTGGATGATCTAGCTCCTAACCCTAGGCTACTCTAGTGCCCGCTTTGTCCACTCCTTGCACGTTGCCCGACAAACTCTCGTTGCGTGTGGCACGAATGGCTAGTTTTTACGCCGCGTCGTCGAGCCAACCATGATGCGCATACAGCAAAAACTGTACTACTTGCGCGCGCAGCGAAAAAAGTGAACTCACAGGTTGGGCTCGCTGCCATCATTCTCTGCGGTGTACTCCGACTGGAAGTAAGAGCCCAAATGGATAATGCTGCGACCGGCACGAATGTCTGCTTTGATCATACGCTGGTGTTTCAGGTATTTGTTAGATTTCCTGCCATAGGTCGTTTTCCTGCCTGCATTGCCGAATTTTCAAGTTAACCTCGTTGGAGACCATCTAGTGAGAAAAACGAATGCCACCAATAGACCTGATTGCCCTACGCCATGAATTTCACAGAATGCCCGAACTCGGGTTTGCTGAAGAAAGCACGAAAGCACGGGTTGCAGGCATCTTGGAAGATCTCGGAATCGAGACCCATGTCGGCGCGGGTGTTGTTGGTGTCCTTAAACGCGGAACAGGCAATCGCGCCATCGGTCTAAGAGCTGACATGGACGCACTGCCGATACATGAGGCAAGCAGCCATGACTATGTCTCACAGTCGGCTGGTGTGATGCATGCGTGTGGGCATGACGGCCATATGACCATGCTCTTGGGTGCGGCGGCAGCCCTTGCTGAAGAACCCGATTTCGATGGCACGGTGCTGTTCATTTTCCAACCTAACGAAGAGCACGGATTGGGAGCGCAAGCCATGATCGCCGAGGGTGTGTTGAAGCGTTTTCCCGTAGAGGAAGTCTATGCCATTCACAATCTTCCTGCCGCGCCGATGGGGCAGATTTCCACACGGCCCGGTCAAATCTGTTCGAGCGAAAGCTTGTTTGAGATACTGATCGAAGGACAAGGAGGTCACGCCTCCATGCCGCAGGTTGGGCGGGATGCGATCACCATCGGGGCAGAGATTGTGCAGGCCTTGCAAACCATCGTCTCGCGAAAGCTTGCTCCGGGCGCGGGTGTTGTCGTTTCGGTGACGGAATTCCTGACCGATGGTCAGCGCAATGTCCTTCCTGGTGTCGCAACCCTCAAGGGGGATGTGCGCGCACGGATGCCCGAAGATCGCGAGGAGGTCGCGCGCCTTATGCGCCAGCTTGTGGACGGTATCGGAGCCGCCCACGGCGTAAAAGTATCTATGACATTCAACACAGAATTCATCGAGACGATCAATGCCCCGGAACAAACTCGCGCAGTCGTAGACGCGGCTCTCGCCTTGGGGCTGGAGACTGAAGGCAACCGCGAACCCATGAGTTTCTCAGAGGATTTCGCGCATTTCTCGGCTGCTGTTCCAGGGTGCTTCTTGCTGCTCGGCAACGGGCAAGAGGGGCCGTGTGGCCAGCCACTCCATTCGGACGATTATGATTTCAACGATGATCTGTTGCCAATTGGGGTCGCGTTTTGGGCGCAACTGGTGCGTGACCGCCTGCCGGTAGCCGGAAACGGATGCGATTAACCATGTTCGAATCCCGTATGAATACACTTCGCGTTGAAATGGGCAATAAAGGCTTTGATGTCGCTTTCATCACCGATGACGACAATGTCTATTACCTGACGGGGTACTACGATTATTTGCATATGGAATTTGGCCGCCCGACCATATTGGTGGTGCCGCGCGACGGCTCCAGCCTGTTGATCACACCCACGATTGACCTCAACACGGCTCAATCTGCGGCGCGTGTAGACAGGATTGCGGCATGGAATGACGGAATGGGGGCGGAATGGCGCGCTGAATTGCCTGCCGCCGTCAAAGGTGCCAGGCGAATTGGAATAGAGTCCAATCACATGCCAGCCCTTGTGCGCGCATATGTTGATGAACTGGTTGGTGCGCAAAATCTCACCTCGATCACACCGATCCTGTCCGAGATGCGGATGATCAAATCCGACCGAGAACTACTGCTTGCCCGCCATGCAGGTCAGGTCGCAAACGCCATGATGAACGCCGGTCGCGCTGCCATCGGGGATGGTGTGCCGGAATACGAAGTAGCCCTTGCCACATCGCAAGCAGGAACGCGCAAAGCGGCAGAACTTCTGAGCGCCTATTACGATGACGCCGATATGTCACCGAATACGCACTTCCTGCAAATCATGGCTTCAGGTGAGGCAATCACAAAGACCCATCACCGCGCCACCACACGTATCATGCGGCGCGGCGAGCCGGTGTTCCTCTGTTTCTGCGGCATGACCAATTTTCACCGCTTCAAGCTGGGCTTTGACCGAACCTTTTGGATTGGCGAGATTAATGACCCGTCTCAGGCCGCGGTCTATGAGGTCGCACTGGCCAGTCAGCAAGCTGCGCTTAATGCGTTGCGCCCCGGTGTGACAGCAGAAAGCGTTCACGCTGCATATGCAGAAGTTATTCAAGGTGCAGGATACGAGTATCCTTTTCGTTGTGGCCGTGCGACAGGTTTCAGTTTTCTGGAAGCTCCACAATTGGTCACCGGCGACACAACAATACTCCAACCAGGCATGGTTTTTGCAGTGGATGGATCTGTGTCAGTAGATACCTTCCGTGCCCAGATCGGTGACAGCTTTATCATAACGCAAGACGGCCATGAGCCAGTGACCAATCATCCAAAGACAATTGATCAACTCATCTTGTGATCTGTCTTGAATAGCCAGCCCAATTTTAGTGACGCTTCTCTTTGATCGAAAGTGGCTATTGGTTCTGATGCGGCGAAAGTTTACTTTGTCCACTAAGCCGTTATTGGCGCCTTTTTTGGGGAGCCTGTTCCGCCAACTTTGATGTAGGCAGGGCAGGGATGTGATGTCCGCGAAGCCGAAGTTTAGTGATGAAATACGGGTGTCGCAATGCGACGCAGACTTGCGCCAACGCATTGCAGCGGACTCATTTGTAGAAAATAATGTTGTGTCTGCCGAAGTTCTCCAAATTGATGTGAATCAGACGGTTCCTGAACTGTCGTACTTCGCAGAGGCAGACTAAGCTTCCAGAAAGGAGCGGGCCTCGAAAGCTACCATTCAAATGAGTAACTCCAATGCCCGCTTCGTCCCGCATAGCAGAAATTTAGTGACGAGTTGTGTATGTTGGGTTCGCGCCTATATCTGACATTTCAATTGCGTTCCGCAACCAGCGTCGCAGAACCGCCCGTAGTACCAACGCTGCGGGCGTTCTGATTTGTACCAAGAGCCAATAAACACTAACCAATTATGTGGTGATGTTTGTCTAAGATTCTGGTTCGGAACGATTGATCATAAAGACCAGTCAATCCCCTAAGACACCAGTTTGAATCCGCAATCTTACCCCTGAACGACCGATTGCCGCTGCACACCTAACCCTTCAATACCCAGCTCCATCTGGTCGTTGGGTTTGAGATAAACCTGCGGATTCTGACCCATGCCAACACCCGGAGGGGTCCCGGTCGAGATTACGTCTCCCGGTTGCAACGACATGAATTGTGACAAGTGAGAAACCACTGTCGCCACACTAAAGTGCATGGTTCTGGTCGATCCATCCTGATAACGCCGACCATTCACGTCCAAATACATAGACAAACTCTGAGGATCCGGAACCTCATCCCGTGTCACCAGCCAGGGGCCGATCGGGCCGAATGTGTCTGCGGATTTGCCTTTGACCCACTGGCCAGAGCGATGCAGCTGAAAGTCGCGCTCCGACAAATCGTTCACCACACAATAACCGGCCACGTGATCCAGTGCCTCGGCCTCGGATACGTATTTGGTGGGCTTTCCGATCACCACACCCAGTTCGACCTCCCAATCCGTTTTGACCGAACCACGCGGGATTTCTACCGTATCGTAGGGCCCCATAATGGCAGAGGTGGCTTTGAAAAAGATCACTGGTTCTGCGGGCAATTCCATTCCGCTTTCGGCGGCGTGATCTGCATAGTTCAGCCCGATGCAGATGAACTTGCCAACGTGCCCCACGCAGGTACCGATGCGCGGATTGCCTTCGACAATCGGCAACGAGGACGGGTCGAGTGCGCGGAGACGTGCTATACCTTCATCGCCCAAGACATCGCCGGCTATATCGTCCACAACGCCCGTAAGATCACGGATAGCGCCGTTGTTGTCCAGAACTCCGGGTTTCTCTGCGCCGACCGGCCCATAGCGTAAAAGCTTCATGTCTCGCTCCTCTATTGATCAGGTGGTCCAGCCGCCATCGATGGCAAAGGGCTGGCCTGTGGTGTAGGCGCTGGCGTCGCTTGCAAGATACAACGCAAGTTCCGCCACTTCCTCGGCCGTACCGATCCGCCCCATAGGTTGACGTGCGATAAAGTCAGTCATTGCCTTGTTGTAGTCACCCGTCGCACGCAGGCGGTCATGTAGGCTCGGACTGTCGACTGTTCCCGGGCAGATCGCGTTGCAACGGATGCCTTGAGTCACGAAATCGGCTGCAACCGATTTGGTCAGGCCGATCACTGCCGCCTTGGACGCGCAATAGGCAAATCGGTTCGGAACGCCGGTCAAAGATGACGCAACTGATGACATGTTGATGATGGAACCGCCTCCGTTCTCGATCATCGCAGGCAGTATCAGGCGGATGAGCCGGTACATCGCCTTTACATTCAGGTCGAAGCTGAAATCCCAGTCTTTGTCGGAGCATTCCAGAATCGATCCGGCCGCGACGAAACCAGCGCAGTTAAAGAGCACGTCCAAAGGTGGCAGTGCTGACGTCGCGGCTTGAACTGCATCGGCATCCGTCACATCCAGTTTCAGAGTCTCAATCCCGTTGATGAGCGCCAACTCAGCCAGCGAAGCGTCATTGATATCACTGGCAATTACGCGCGCGCCCTCAGCAGCAAAAAGCTCGGCCGAAGCGCGCCCGATCCCCTGACCGGCGGCTGTTATCAGGACGGTCTTACCGGGCAGGCGGTTGGAAGGGGAATGGGAAGCCATCGTCTCTCTCACACTTGTTCTGGTAGCAGTTCAGTGGGGATATCCTGATAGCAGACAGGCCTCAGGAAGCGCCGGATCGACAGGGTCCCGACCGAGGTTGCGCCAAAATTCGTCGATGCCGGATAGGGGCCGCCATGCACCATGCTATCGCAAACCTCGACGCCGGTTGGGAAGCTGTTGGCCAGAAGACGGCCGGCCTTGCGCTCCAGCAACGGCAGCAAGGCTTGTGCAGCCGGCTTGTCACCTTCATCCAGATGCAGCGTGCAGGTTAACTGGCCTTCAATGGCCCGTGCGATTTGTTGCATCTGCTCTGTGTCGCGTGCACGTACGACGATGCCGAGCGGACCAAACACCTCTTCCTGAAGTTTGTGGTCGGCCAGCCAGTCGTCTCCGGAAACGGTGAACAGATAGGGGGCCGCATCACGCGTCGCACAGCCTGTTCCCATGATTTGCGTCACACCGGTGCCTGAAGCCACGCGCGCCACACCGTCACGATAGGCACTCGCGATCCCATCGGTCAGCATGGTCTGCTCCGCTACTGCAGACAATCCCACTTCAGCGGCTGCTTGGAACACATCCGTGTCCGGCCCGTCGATGATGACCGCTATGCCCGGATTGGTGCAGAACTGGCCCACGCCCATGGTCAGCGAGCCGGACCAGCCTGTACCGATCTCGGCTCCGCGTGCCGATGCGGCCTGCGGCAGGATAAACATCGGGTTGACCGAGCCCAGCTCGCCAAAGAATGGAATGGGTTCGTCGCGTTGTGCGCACAGGTCAAACAAGGCGCGGCCCGCGCGCAGCGAACCGGTAAACCCAACGGCTCGGATCATGGGGTGATTTGCTAAGGCTGTGCCGACCTCTATCCCGTCGCTTTGGATTAATGAAAACACGCCGGGATGGGTGTGCGTGGATTTAATCGCAGCATCGATGGCCTGTGCCACGATTTCGCCGGTGCCGGGATGCGCTGGATGGCCCTTGACCACCACCGGACAGCCGGCAGCCAGCGCCGCAGCAGTGTCCCCGCCCGCGACCGAGAAAGCCAACGGGAAATTCGAGGCCCCAAATACCGCCACTGGCCCCAGCGGGCGCTGGATCATATGCAAATCCGGGCGTGGCAACGGCGCGCGGTCGGGCAGGGCAGGGTCTCGGCGCAGGTCCAGGTAATCACCGTTCTCAATGTGATCGGCGAACAGGCGCAGCTGGCCAACGGTGCGGCCACGTTCACCCTGCAAGCGCGCCTCGGGCAGGCCGGTTTCCTGGGTTCCGATCTGGGTTATCGCATCGCCACGCGTATCAATCTCATCGGCGATCTTACGCAGCAGCGCTGCGCGCTCGGCGCGGGTGGACCAGCCGAAGCTAGCGAAGGCTTCTTCTGCCGCCTCAACAGCAGCATCCACCTGCGCGGGTGTACCCACAGGAAAGGTATGACTTGGGCCATGTGCGGGCTCCGAGGTAAAACTCGCGTCCGAGCCAACCCATTCGCCAGCAATCAGGTGTTTTCCGTTCAGCATGTTCATAGCTTTCTTACAGCAGGCCGCGTTGGGCGAGGTTGCGCATCAGGTGTGAAACTCCGAACGTCCATTCCGGACACTCGGTCGACAGGCGCACGGTGTTGGTCAGCGCACCCAGCTTGTCGTTTGAAATCGTGACGATATCACCCAGCTTATGAGTGAACCCGCCCCCCGGAGTATCGCGATCTTGTGTCGGAGCAAAGAGCGTTCCGAGAAACAGCATGAACCCGTCCGGGTATTGGTGATGTCTTCCGATCGTTTGCTGCACCAGATCTGCCGGATCGCGGCTGATCTGGGACATTGAGGAACTACCGTTCAGAACAAACCCGTCCGGGCCGGCCACGGTCAACGTCAGTTCGGCCTGACGCACATCATCAAGCGTGAAACTGTCATCGAACAACCGGATCATCGGCCCAATCGCACATGAGGCATTGTTGTCTTTGGCCTTGCTCAGCAACAGGGCCGAGCGCCCCTCGACATCGCGCAGGTTCACGTCGTTGCCAAGCGTTGCACCCTTGATCTTTCCCTGCGAATTCACGGCCAACACAATTTCGGGTTCGGGATTGTTCCAGGTCGAGATCGGATGCAGCCCGATTTCAGCACCAAAGCCGACCGAAGACAGAGTCTGCGCCTTGGAAAAGACTTCGGCATCCGGACCGATGCCAACTTCAAGATACTGGCTCCACAAGCCTTCCTCGATCAGCGCTTCTTTGACTTTGGCGGCCTCTGCCGAGCCGGGGGTGATATTCGACAGGCTGTCCCCGATCCGCGCGCCGATACGCGACCGGATGGCATCGGCTTGACCCGGATCACCGGCGGCTTGTTCCTCGATCACCCGTTCAACCATCGAACCCGCGAAAGTAACCCCACAGGCCTTGACCGCCTGCAGATCGCACGGGGCGAGCCATTGGTGACTCGCACCCAGAGGGCCCAAAACCTCACCCGATGCGGTGCGCGTATAAGCAGCCGCGTCATCACGTTCGAGAATATCCCGGACGGTTGGCGCCGTTTTCGCGGTGATGTCGATCAATTGCCCGCCGCGCAGTGTCACGACACAAGGGCCGATTCCGGGGCGTTCAACACGCCCAAGCCACAGCCCGTCAGAATCCAGATTTGGAAAGGTCATTTCAGTCCCTGAGGTTATAGGCCTGGGCGGCGTTCCCACCCAACACTGCATTGCGTTCGGTATTGCTCAGCGCGCTCAGCAGCGCATCCGTCGTTTCCAGCCAGCGTTGATAGCTGCTGGCCAGTGTGCAGACCGGCCAATCGCTGCCCCAGATCAACCGTGACGGGCCAAACGTGTCCAGCAGTTGATCCACATAGGGGCGCAGGTCGTCAATTGTCCAATCCGGTTCGGCTTCGGTGACCAGGCCCGACAGCTTGCACCAGGCATCCGTGTCGCGGGCAAGTGCGGCCATATCCTCGGCCCAGCCAGAAATCATCTTGTCCCGGATCAATGGCTTCGATCCGTGGTCAATTACGACACGCATCTGCGGATGGCGTGCCAGAAGCTGCCGCAACGGACCAAGATGTTGAGGCAGGGTCAGGGCGTCAAAGGTCAGATCATGGCCCTGCAGGACCTCAAACGCCGGGGTCAGAGCGTCCTTCATCATCCAGTCTGGATCAGGGATGTCTTGAATCATTGGCCGCAAACCAACCAGAGCAAGGTGCTTGGACAGGTTTTCGATCTGCGCGGGCGCATCAGCGGCTTCGAAATCGACCCATCCGACGACACCTTTGATGAACGATGTCTGATCGGCCAGGGACAGCATGTATTCCGTCTCGGACACCGTCGGCGCAGCCTGGACCAACACGGTGCCTTCGATACCTGCCGCAGCAAGCAAGGGCTGTAGATCCTCAGGCGTGAAATCCCGGTAAATCGCGCTCAACTCTGGCGTCAGCCAGCCATAGTCGCCTCGGGTCAGTGCCCAGAAATGCTGATGCGCATCGATCCTCATCCGATGACACCTTTTTTGAGGATAATATTGCCGTAGAGCCTGCGTTCTCCGGTCTGCACAATGGCGAAGGCGCTGGCGGCGCGATCGTAGAAAGCAAACCTCTCCAACCCCTGGATTCGGGCGGGGTTGTCCGCTGTCTGGTCGATGATGTTCTGAAAATCTGCTACGGCTGCGGGCACTGCCTCCGGATCATCAACCACCTGCATCGTCAGCGCCGGATCAGGCACGAACGTATCCAGTGGCATGACGGAAAGCACCGCCTGTAGCATCTCGCTGGCCGAGGACCCATCGGCGCGGATGCACTCTGGCCCAATGCTCGTGCCCGGGAAATTTGCGTCTGCAATCACGATCTCGTCGCCATGACCCATGGCCCTGAGGGCATAAAGCAGCTCTGGCGACAGGATCGGGTTGATGTCACGCAGCATTGGCGGCCTCTTTTGGCAATGGCGCGTCGGGGCGGATCAAACCTTCGGTGCGCAGATCGGACCAAAGCGCTGCTGGGATGTCACGATCCAGTAGCGCGACATTGGCCTGCACTTCAGCAGCGCTCACGGCCCCGGGGAGCACGGTTTTGACGCAAGGATGGCCCAAAACGAACTGTAGTGCGGCGGCAATCAGGGGGGTGTCATGCGCGGCGCAGACCGCTTCGATTTTGCGCACCCGGTCCAGAATATCCTCGGGGGCATCGGCGTAATTGTATTTGGCCCCCGGAACGGCACCAGTGGCCAGAATGCCGGAATTGTAGGGCCCGCCCAGAATGATCCCCACATCCCGTTTCTCACAAAGCGGCAGGAAGCTGTCCAATGCCTCTTGTTCCAGCAGCGTATAGCGACCCGCTAGCAGGAAGCCGTCGAAGTCACCAAGTCCCAGCAGTTTCTCGCAGACCTGCCACTCGTTCACTCCGGCACCGATGGCCGCAATCTCACCGGCATGGCGCAGCTCGGCCAGAGCCTTGTAACCGCCGCCATCGAACAGTTCACGCACCTTGACGTCCGACATTTCCTGACTGCCCTGGCTAAAGACGCACACATCATGAACCAACAGGATATCGGCATTGGCGACGCCGATCCGCTCGCGACTGGCCTCATATGACCGCATGACGCCGTCGTAGGTGTAATCAAATACGATGCGTTTCTGCGGTACGTCGACAAAAGCTTCGGGGGTCACCTCATGCGGTTCGCAATCCAGCAAAAGACGACCGATCTTGGTCGACAGCTGGATGTTCTCGCGGCCAAAGCGGGTGATCGCCTCGCCGAACCGGTGCTCCGACCGGCCAAGCCCGTATTGCGGCGCGGTGTCGAAAAACCGGATGCCTGCGTCAAAAGCAGCCTGCAATGCCGCCTGCGCGTCTTCTTCGGTAACTTTGCGATACAGGTTCCCCAACGGCGCTCCGCCAAATCCCATCCGCGTCAGGGGAACGGGTCGTGCGGTACGGCTATTAAGCAATTCTGTCTGTGAAACGGTCATCCTGCCTCGCTGTTCGGCTGTTGGGTGGGTTTGAACAGATGTGGTTGCTGTTGTTCCAGCTGTTCGATGCGCGGCATCAACTGACCCAGATGAGAGCGCATCGCATCCTGCGCGCCCTGTTCGTCGCGGGCAGAGATCGCGTCGAAGATTGCCCGATGCTCTGCCAGCGTTTCAGCGATCCGCCCCGGTGTCGGCAGCAACAGCATCCGGGCCCGGCTGACCTGCAGCGAGACGGTTTGGGCCACATCTGCGAGGCGGCGAAAACCGGTGAATTCCATCAGCAGAGCGTGGAACTCTTCATCAGCCTGATAGAAGCCGGGAATGTCGTCATCCTCGATCAACAGTTCTTGCAGGCGCATGTTGCGGCTCAGCCGCTTGCGCTGATCATCCGTCAGATCGCGCGCCACCTTGGCAACCGTTGCAAGTTCCAGCGCTTCGCGCAGAAAAACACCCTCGCGGATTTCTTCCATCGAGAAATAGGACACACGCGTGCCCGATTGCGGCACCACATCCACCAGCCCTTCTGAGGCAAGGCGGGCAATCGCATCTGCGACAGGGGCGCGTGAGACACCGAGGCGTTCGCACACAGGCGCCTTACGCAGATTCGCGCCGGGCGGAAAATCCAGCGCCAGGATCGCCTGTTTCAGGGACTGATGCACCCGCTGGGTCAATGACCCTTCGGTTGTCGTGATCTCGGGCAGCAAAGCAGCATCAATATCTTGGAGTTTGGTCATATCTCGTGATTTAGCATTCTAACATGTTAGTTGACAAGAGGTGAAGTTCACCTTAGCAACATGAGTCAAGCAAGCGAGGGAGTGATGCAAGCACAAGGCGGCACAAATATACTTGAAGGCGCTGTACGCGACGTTGTGAAGCTTAACCCACATGACAACGTCGTCATTGCGCTGCGTGATCTGCAGGCAGGTGAGCACCCCGCGTCTGTGCCTGTTCCCCTGATCGCGCCTGTTGCACGGGGTCACAAGATTGCCGTCACACCCATTCAGCCCGGTGAGAATATCATCCGCTATGGTCAGATTATCGGTCAGGCCAAAACCGGGATTGCCCCCGGTGAGCATGTGCATGTGCACAACCTTGGCATGGGCGCGCATCAGCAGGATTATGCATATGCATATGCAAGCGCAAACGCTCCGCTACCAGCTATTGCTGAGGTGCGGACATTCGCGGGCTATCACCGTGCCGACGGCAAAGTGGGAACACGGAATTACATCGGAATTCTGACCACCGTGAATTGCTCGGGCTCCGTGGCGCGTTTCATTGCCGAAGCGGCTGAGAAATCAGGGCTTTTGGACGGCTTTCCAAATGTCGATGGTGTGGTCCCGATCGTGCATGGCACTGGCTGCGGGATGTCGGGGAAGGACGAGGGTTACGCCACCCTGTTCCGTACTCTGGCCGGGTATGCTCAACATCCGAATTTCGGCGGCATCCTTCTGATCGGATTGGGCTGTGAGGTGATGCAGGTGGCCGATCTGGTTGGTGGTCGCCCAATTCGTCCTGATGGCGTATTGCGCTATATGACCATTCAGAATGAGGGTGGAACACGCCGTACAATCGAGCGTGGGCTCGAAGAGTTGCGGGGCATTGCTGAACTTGCGGATCAGGCCGAGCGCGCCCCGGCACCGGTGAGCGCCATTACCGTGGGTATGCAGTGCGGTGGTTCCGATGGGTATTCGGGGATCACGGCAAACCCCGCGTTGGGATACGCCTCGGATCTGCTGGTGCGTCACGGCGGTACGACGATCCTGTCGGAAACCTCGGAAATCTACGGGGCTGAACATCTTCTGACCCGACGGGCCGAGACGGTTGAGGTTGGAGAGAAGCTGATCGAACGCATCCATTGGTGGGAAGATTACACAGCCCGCAACGGCGGTGAGATGGACAACAACCCCAGCCCCGGTAACAAACGCGGCGGGCTGACCACCATTCTGGAGAAATCGTTGGGCGCTGTCGCCAAGGGTGGTACCGCGCCGCTGCGCGATGTCTACAAATTTGGTGAGAAGGTCGACAAGCACGGGTTTGTCTTCATGGACAGTCCCGGCTTTGATCCTTGCTCGGTTACCGGGCAGGTGGCCTCGGGCGCGAACCTGGTTGTGTTTACCACCGGGCGCGGCTCGGTCTCGGGCTATCAGCCCACGCCTTGTATCAAGCTATCCACCAACTCGGAAATGTATGCCCGCATGGCAGACGACATGGACCTGAACTGCGGCGACATCGTTACCGACGGCGTCAGTATCGAGGCGAAGGGCGAAGAGCTGTTCGAGATGCTCATCCGTGTCGCCTCGGGCGAGAAAACCAAAAGTGAGGAACTTGGCTTTGGGGGCGTCGAATTCGTGCCCTGGCAAATCGGCGCGGTGATGTAATCGCGTAGCCCTGGGGGAGAGGGGCTTATGGGAGGAGAAATGACAAAACTGGTCGACATGACGGGGATTGATAAACACTTCCCCGGTGTGCACGCGCTGAAAACCGTGCAGTTCGATCTGTTTCCGGGCGAGGTTCACGCACTGATGGGCGAAAACGGAGCCGGAAAAAGCACGCTGATGAAAATCCTTTCAGGGATTTATCAGCGCGACGGTGGTGATCTGGCAATCGAAGGCAAGTCGGTCAGCCCGACCACCCCGCGTGAGGCGCAGGATCTGGGTATTGGCATCATCCATCAGGAATTGAGCCTGATGAACGATCTCACCGTTGCGCAGAATATCTTCATCGGGCGCGAACCGCGCAAAAGCTTTGGTCGTCTGGATGAGGCTGCATTGAACGCGCAGACCGCCGAAATCTTTGCCTCAATGAACCTGTCGCTAGACCCCAAAACATTGGTCGGCAGTCTGACCATCGCGAAACAGCAGATGGTCGAGATCGCCAAGGCACTATCTTACCGGTCGAAAGTGCTGATCATGGATGAACCTACGGCGGCGTTGAATGACGCCGAGATCGCCGAGCTGTTCGTGATCATCCGCCGCCTCAAGGCCGAAGGCGTGGGCATCGTTTACATCAGCCATAAAATGGATGAGCTGAAGCAGATCGCCGACCGGGTAACCGTCATGCGCGATGGGGAATATGTGGGCACGGTGGGTGCCGCTGAAACGCCGATCAGCCAGATCATCGCGATGATGGTGGGGCGCGAGGTGAACGAGGAACCTCTGGACGTGCCCGATCTGGGCGATGCCGAGGTCTCGCTGCAAGTCACGGGTCTGAGCCGCAGCAAGGAAATTCAGGATGTCAGTTTTTCGGTTCAGAAGGGCGAAATACTGGGCTTTGCCGGACTGATGGGCGCCGGCCGAACCGAAGTTGCGCGGGCAATCTTCGGTGCCGATCCAAAAGATGCCGGAGAAATCCGGGTGCATGGTCAGGTGGTCTCGATCAAATCGCCGACCGACGCGGTGAAGGCTGGGATCGGGTATCTGTCCGAAGATCGCAAACACTTCGGCCTCGCCACCGGAATGAACGTCCGGGACAACATCGCGCTGGCCTCGATGGACCTGTTCACAAATACGGGCGGCGTTCTGAATGACAGTGAAGTCAGCACGACGGCCAAGGGCTATATCGCGCAGTTGGGTATCCGCACGCCTTCAGATGTGCAGGAGGTCAGGCTGCTGTCCGGGGGCAATCAGCAAAAGGTGGTTATCGCAAAATGGCTGCTGCGCGATTGCGACATCCTGATCTTCGATGAACCCACCCGCGGCATCGACGTGGGCGCGAAATCCGAGATTTATAAACTACTGGAAGAGCTGGCCGAGCAGGGCAAGACGATCATCGTGATCTCGTCTGAACTGCCAGAAATCATGCGCCTCAGCCATCGCATTGCCGTGATGTGCGAGGGCCGACTGACCGGCATTCTACCCGGCGGAAAAGACACCACTCAAGAAGACATCATGCATCTGGCCACGCAGCGCGCGGCGGCGATGCAGGTAACAGGGACAGTCCAATGACCACAGCTACGGATATCGACAAGAAGAAACCCCTCGCGGGCCTGTCGGAAAGCGGTGCCTATCAAAAACTGCTGGCGTTCGCGAGTTTGATCGCCCTGCTGATCGGCTTCTCGATTGCGTCGCCGAATTTCATGCAGACCTCGAACATGATTGCGATCCTGCAGGCGACCTCGGTCAATGGGGTGCTGGCCGTGGCTGCGACGCTGATCATCATTACCGGCGGGATCGACCTGTCGCTGGGCACATTGATGACCTTCAGTGCGGTGATCGCCGGCGTTGTTCTGACCTATCTGGGGATGCCCTTGCTTTTGGGTGTCGCAGCGGCCATCGCGGCGGGGGCGCTTTGCGGTCTGTGCTCGGGCACGTTTGTGGCCAAGATGAAGATCCCGCCCTTCATTGCGACTTTGGGCATGATGCTAATCCTCAAGGGCATGTCGCTGGTGATCTCGGGCACGCGGCCGATCTATTTCAACGACACGCCGGGCTTTGACCAGATTTCGCGCGGGTCGCTGATCGGAGAGGTTTTTCCTGCCTTGCCCATCCCCAATGGAGTGCTGATCCTGTTCCTGGTGGCCATCGCGGCCTCGTACATTCTGGGGCGCACGGTGCTGGGGCGGTATACCTTTGCGCTGGGATCGAACGAAGAGGCGGTGCGCCTGTCGGGGGTGAACACCGACATGTGGAAGATGCGCATCTATGCGCTGGCCGGAGCCATCTGTGGCATTGCCGGTATCCTCATCGCCTCGCGCCTGAATTCTGCGCAACCCGCGCTGGGCCTGGGCTACGAGCTGGAGGCCATCGCTGCTGTTGTCATCGGGGGCACGTCCCTGTCCGGCGGGCGCGGCACCATTCTGGGAACTCTGATCGGGGCCCTGATCATGGCCGTGCTGACAAACGGTCTGCGCGTGCTGTCCGTCGCGCAGGAATGGCAGACCGTTGTCACCGGTGCGATCATTATTCTGGCCGTCTATGCCGACATGGCGCGGCGCAAGAAAACGGGTTGATCTCAAGGCATAACGAAAGACCAAAACGACCAACTGGAGGAAAAATCATGTTATCACGTCGTTTCATTCTGGGGGCGCTGAGTGCGGCAACCCTGGCAGGCCCCGCCTCGATGGCGGCTGCGGAAGACATTTACATCCCGCTGGTATCCAAAGGTTTCCAGCACCAGTTCTGGCAGGCGGTAAAGTCCGGGGCTGAACAGGCGGCGGACGAATTCAACGTCACCATCACCTTCGAAGGTCCGGACAACGAAACAATGGTCGACCGCCAGATCGACATGCTGGCTGCTGCCTTGGCCAACAATCCCAAGGCTATCGGCTTTGCCGCATTGGACAGCCAAGCCGCGATCCCGCTTCTGAAGCAGGCCAATGAAAAGGGTATTCCGGTCATCGCCTTCGACAGCGGTGTCGACAGCGATATCCCCCTTTCGACCGCGACCACCGACAACCTGGCTGCTGCCGGACTGGCGGCGGACAAGATGGCTGAAAAGATCGGCGGCAAGGGTAAGGTTGCTGTCGTGGCACATGACCAGACCAGCCGTACAGGTATTGATCGCCGCGATGGTTTTGTGAATCGGATGGCCGAAAAATACCCGGATATCGAAGTTGTCACGGTTCAGTATGGTCAAGGCGATCACCTGAAATCCACAGAGGTGACCAAGGCGATCCTGACCGCGAACCCGGATCTGAATGGCATTTTCGGCACCAACGAGGGCTCGGCCATCGGCGTGGTGAACGGGGTGCAGGAACTGGGCACTGAAGGGTTGGTCATCATCGGTTATGACAGCGGTAAAGCGCAGAAAGATGCCATCAAGAGCGGCCTGATGGCCGGCGCAATCACTCAGAACCCCGTGGGTATCGGGTATGAAACCGTGAAAGCTGCGGTTGCTGCGCTGAACGGTGAAGAAGTCCCGAACCTGATCGACACGGGCTTCTACTATTATGATGCATCAAACATCGACGATCCCAAGATCGCGGCCGTTCTTTACGACTGACAAACGCCACTCACTTGAGCCTGTCTGGCCCAGCCTGTTTGGTTGGGCCAGATGCGTTTGAACAAGTTTGGCCTTTGGCTATATTGCTGCCCCATCTTTTCGCAGCACGACAGGGCCCGGTTTGAGCTTTGAGAGTGCGAAACAAGCCTATTCACGCACTAGCCGGAAGCTTCGGATCCAGAGGCCGGCATCAGAATTCCAGCTCGCCTTGATAACCGAACAGTGCAGGTAACCCGCCGGTGTGCAGCATGACAACTTTCTGGCCGGGTTTGATTTGTTCCGTTGCTAGCAAGTCCAGCAACCCCGAGAAGGTCTTTGCAGTATAAACAGGGTCGAGGAATATACCCTCGGTTCTGGCCATTTTCTCCAGCGCAAACCGTGTTTTGTCACTGATCTTGCCATAACCCGGAGACAGGGCGGTGTCGGTGACATGTATCCTTTCGAGTAACGGTTCCGGCTCTATGGCCAGAAGATCGGCCAGTTTTTGCAGTACGATCTCCATCCGTGCGCTTTGTTGATTGCTGTCCCGTCGGACGCATACGCCAAAGATCGAGGCTGGGCTTCCTGTCAGTGCGACTCCTGTCAACAGACCGCCATGCGTTGCTCCGCTGCCCGAGGGGACTACGACCGCATCAAAGTCGCGCATCTGTTCATACAATTCCAGACCGGCAGCAACGTAACCCAACGCGCCCAGAGGCGGGTGATGAAGCCCCAGATGTATGACATAGGGTTTGCGTCCCTGTGCAGCCAGTTCCTCTGCACGTGCATGGAGCGCTGCATCCGCACCGGCTTCGTCCTCTCCTTCAGGGTAACTCATATGCTCCGCCCCGAGGATTTTGGCGAGCATCACGTTACCTGACGTGTAATAATCCGGCCCC
This sequence comes from Ruegeria sp. AH3, assembly GCF_056536265.1. Classification (NCBI taxonomy): domain Bacteria; kingdom Pseudomonadati; phylum Pseudomonadota; class Alphaproteobacteria; order Rhodobacterales; family Roseobacteraceae; genus Ruegeria; species Ruegeria sp. AH3. The sequence goes on along the minus strand of NZ_JBQFJL010000001.1, from coordinate 2,706,366 downwards.
ATTTCCGGAACGCGTTCTTCCAGTTGCAGAACGGCTTGCATGCCCAGCCGGGCGGCGGCGGCCGCCGCCGAGCGCACATAGTTGGACTGAACCGCGCCGGTGATCAGAACGGTGTCAGCACCTTGCCGGAGCGCATCGCCGAAATAGAACTCAAGTTGCCGTGTCTTGTTCCCTCCGAACCCAAGCCCAGTCAGGTCGTCGCGTTTGAGCCAGAGGTCAATTCCGAGCTCGGCAGATAACCTGTCCAATCGTTCCAGAGGTGTTGGTCCGGACATAAAATCAGCCCGCGGAAATCGTGCCAGAAGGTCGTTATGGTTCATGATCCATCCACCGAAACTATGCCATCACATAGGCACGTTGAAAAAGGACACAGCAGGCAATCAGCGAAACCACGCGAATGGCTGCCTTGACGAGGGATTGTGGCAGGTAAGGACCGATGGCGCGACCCAATAAGCTGCCAATCAGCGTGATCACGGCAAAGCCCATGACCTGCGTGTCTGCTGAAAAGGCTTGCACGCTGGGTAAGCTGTGCAGCAGAAAGGCGACGCCATAAGCCACCAGTGCGATAGGTTGAACCAATTTGGCGACGTCCTTTGCCGATCGTCCCTTTGCAATCAAACCAAACACCATCAGAGGGCCAGGCGTCGCGGCCCATACAGTCGCAAGTCCGGACAAGCCCGATACGAAGGTAAAGCCAGTTGTTCCGATTGCCTTGTGAAGAGGTATCAGCGTTGTGACCAATCCGATCAGCAAAAGGCTGGCTGTCAGGGCCAGCACGAAAGCCTCGCTCAACATCGGATAAACCGCCAGGCCAACGACTATTCCGATAAGGCATCCTATGATCGCGGTCAGGAATGTCCGCCGTTCCAGGGTTAGTACGCGCCGATCCGTGGCGACTGCGGAAACGATTGTGTTCAATAGCAACAGAACCGGAATGGCCGTGGACGTACCCAGAAGGATCATCATCGGTGGGCCAGCAACGATGCTGAACCCGATACCGATCCCGACCTGCAGAATAGCGCCCAGACAGATGGCGATCATCAGCAGGTACAACTCTACGGTCAATTCAAACTCCCAAGGTCACAGCCACTTCTTACGTCTGCTGATGTATCCAGAGTTTCAGGTCATGGTCCATGCCGTTTTGTTGAAGCGAGTGATCGGCCAACGTCATGCAGCGTCATCACGACCAGGGCATAATCCCGGAATAGCGACCGCGAACCGCAACGGAATGCGCCATCTGAGCAAGCGTCGTCAGGTCGAAGACAGGCAGTTGAAGCTCCTCCTGAATTTGCGCCGCATAGGGGGGCAGGTCGGTACATTCCAGCACCAGAGACCGAATATCCGGTGCCTGACGTTTCAGGCGGCGGGCGGCGTCCATAACCTCGGCCTCGATCAGATCGGTGTCCATACGGGTGCGGGTGTTCCGCAGGATTACTTCGGCGAATTCGCTTGTATCCTCCAGGCCCTGCACAGCGACCGGGATACTGGCTGCTCCGACACCTTCGAAATGGCGTGGTGTCAGCGCAGACGCATCTGCAGTCAGCACACCGACCGGAGCACTTGCGCCTGTCATATGATAAGCCAGCGGCACCTGGATCAGACTTGAGGCAAAGACCGGCACGGAAACGGCTTCGGCGAGTTCCTTTTGAAACAGAGCCAGAAAGCCGCAGCTGCCTGTGATTGCGCGCACGCCCTCGGCCTCCAACCGTTGAACGCCTTTGATCAAGGGGGCCAGCAACTCAGGCGTTGGGTTGTTCAGCAGGGTGGGGACGGTGATACCGTCTATCATCTCGTAGAGCACGGGAAACGGCAGGCTGGACGGGTTTTTGATATGACCGGGCGGCTTGGGAAAATAGCTTTCAAGGCACAATACACCAATGGATGCACCGCAGATATTCTGACCGCCATTGTAAATCGGCATGGTGTTCGAATCCTTTCGATATCGCAGGTTAGAACCGGGCCGCCGAAAACGGGGCCAGATCGACGTTCGGGCTGCGGCCAGACACGAGATCGGCCACAAGCTCACCGGTTTTCGGGGCCATCATCAGCCCGTAATGAGAATGCCCGAACGCTGCAAAGAGCCCGCCCATGCCGTCAAGTTGCCCAAGCGCAGGCAAGCTGTCGGGAAAGGAGGGGCGTCGGCCCATCCAGAATTGCGCCCGGCTGGTATCAAGGTCTGGAACCATGGATTTGGCCTGCTCGGTCAGGATCTTCTTTTTGCGCGGATCGGCAGGGGCATCTATGCTTGCGAATTCGGCGGTGCCGGCGACCCGCAGACCCCCTTGCATCGAACTGGCGACCACTTTTGCATCCACATCCATGATTGAGTTGTTCAGACTGACTGAGGCGGCCGGAAATTCGACATGATAGCCGCGCTCGGCGACGAGAGGGACGGTCAAGCCTAGTGGTTTCAGCAGATCGACCGACCACACACCGGCTGCCAGTATGACATGCCGGGCGTACAATGTTCCTTGCCCGGTAGCGATCTGCCAGCCGCTGTCTATGTCGCGCGTCAGCCCGGTGACCTCGGTTCGTAAGATTTCAGCGCCCTGCCTGCGGGCCTTGTCGGCCAGAACCGCCCCCATACGCCCGGGCGAGGTCACCCGCGCCTGCCCTTTGATCACAATCGCGGCCTTGAACGCATCCGTCAGCGCAGGTTCGAGCCTTCGCAATTCAATGCCATCAATCCGTTCAAGGTCACCGCCTTTTTCCTGCCGGATCAAATAGTCCAGCCCATCCAGATTAGCCTGTTCGGGGCGGCGGAATGCGTGAACGTAGTAGCTGTCAGCGATCAGATCCTCGTGACTGGTGTCGCGCAGATGTCTGCGATACAGGTCAATGGACGGTCGGCATAAAAGCTCCATCGCGTCCGAGACCTCGCGCACGGTCTTTTCGCCGGAATTACTCAGAAACCGCATGCCCCATGGGATCATCTTAGGCCAGAAGGCAGGTCGGACTGAGAGCGCACTTTTGGGGTCCATCAACATCTGCGGAAGTTTCTTCCAGATGCCCGGAACCGCTTGTGGGATGATCGACCACGGAGACACGACGCCCGCGTTCCCGAATGATGTTTCCTGTCCGGGCTCGCCTCGGTCGACGAGCCTAACCGGGATACCGCGTTCCTGCAGTGACAGGGCGCAGCAAATTCCGACGATCCCCGCGCCGATGATGGTGACTTGTTCTGTCATCGTATCAGGCCGGCGAAGGGCTTCTGTTACGGCCGATCAACTGGGTGACAATGACTGGCGAGGCGACGGCCAGTGCGATCAGGTCCGCCATCAGTGATGGTGCCACAAAGATCACACCGGCAATGGCCATCAAAATCCGCGACGCAATGTTCAGCGGTTTTAACCAGTAGCCGACGACCGCAGCGGACAGTGCAATGACACCAGCGATGCAACTGGTGGCGGTGTAGGTGAATTCCCACAGATTGAACCCGGTCGAAGACACGAACAGCAAAACCGGAGCATAGACGAAAGCCATGGGTGCAATCACCTTGCCCAACCCAAGTGTGAAGGCGGACAAACCGGTTCGGAACGGGTTGGAATTGGCAATCGCCGCTGCCGCATAGGCCGACGTGCAGACAGGAGGTGTAATCTCGGACACTACGCCGTAGTAGAGCACGAACAGGTGGCTGGCGATGGGTGGAACGCCCAGCTGTGCCAGCGCAGGTTGTGCGACTGAAACCAGCATGATGTAGAGAGCCGTGGTCGGGATACCTGCCCCCATCAGGATGCAGACGATGGCGATGAAGACCAACGAGATGAAAAGTTGCAGGTCTTCCATGGCAAACAGCTGAAAGCTGCCGAACGAGATCATGTTATAAAGATCCGACGCCAGATTGCCTGCGCCCTGTGTCACCATGAACCCGATGCGGAAGCCGATGCCCGTGGTGTTGATCACTCCGACCACAATGCCGACCGCAGCCGCTGCGGCACCAACGGCCAGCGAGTATTTCACGCCCAGTTCGACCGCGGCCAGCATTTCCGGCACTTCGATTCGCCTCTGCGGATTGAGCGTGGCGATAACCGTCAGGCCGCAGAGAATTGCGGTCATGGTCAGATCGAACCCGCCGTCTGAGAACTTCCACAGTACAAAGGCCAGAAAGGCTGCCGCGTAGATCAGCGTTGGTGGCTGTTTGATGCGCGACATACCGGCGATGACTGCCAGTGAAATACCGCAGAAGGCCGACATGAAGGGCGTGTAGCCCGTGAACAGAACCACCAGCAGACCGATCAGCGGTACGATATTGGCCCAGCCTTCAGCCCAGACGGCTTTGAGCTGTGGCAGTTGCTCTTTTGCCAGACCTTGCAGGTTCAGCTTGCGCGCCATCAGGTGCACCACGGCAAAGACGCCGACATAGTGCAGGATCGCGGGGAAGATCGCCGCAATCACGATGGTGGTATAGGGCACCTCAAGGAACTCGGCCATGATGAAGGCTGCAGCCCCCATGATCGGCGGCGTGATCTGCCCGCCTGCCGAAGACGCGGCCTCGACCCCGCCTGCGAAATGGCCGGGGTAGCCCAGACGTTTCATGTTCGGAATGGTCAGCGCGCCGGTCGAAACGGTGTTGGCTACGGACGAGCCTGAGATGGTGCCGAAGAATGCGGAAGACACCACCGACACCTTCGCGGGACCGCCGGTATAGCGTCCGGCCAAGATGGTGGCGTTGTCGATGAACAACTGCCCCAAACCGGTCCGCTGAGCGATGACACCGAACAGGACAAAGTGAAAGACGATGGTGGAAACCACCCAAAGCGTGACGCCATAGATGCCTTCCTGCGGGAAATACATCGACGACACGAAGGTTTTGAAGTTCACGCCCGGATGCTGCAGCAAGCCCGGGAAATACGGCCCGAGCAGAGCGTAAGAGATGAACACACAGATGATCAGCGGCAGCACCCAGCCCAGCGTGCGGCGGGCGATGTCCAGCACCAGCAGGATGATGACCACGCCCAGGAACACGTCATAGCCGTTGGGGTTCCCCATGCGGAAGGTCTGCTCCTCAATCCCCAGAAACGGAATGCCGCGCCAGGCGAGGCCGACATACAGGGCTGCTACAATGCCGAACCCCATGAAGACCAGATCGTAGAAGGGGACATTGCCGATGCGGAAGCGACTGACCTTGAGGGCATACAGGCTTTTGGCACCGATAATCGGGATGGTCGCGTAGACCAGAATGAACAGCAGGGCCAGATAGATACCCATATGCCAATGGTCGGCGGGCAGGCCGAAACCAGCTGTAAAGAACTCGTAAAATGCAAAGATCAGGGCAACGACGCGCAGCACCTTGCCCGCAGTGGGAGTGACCTGCCGGACGGCAGCACCTTCGTCGAACTGCTCTTCGATGGCAGCCAGTTCCTCGGCTGTCAGTTCGTGGTCATCAAGTTTCTGGGTGTCGGACATGATGGCCTCCCGATTTCGCATGAGTCCAGAGTGCGGTGCCCCGCGCAGGGGCACCGACGACAGATGTCAGTGAGATGCGATTACTGAAGAAGCCCAGCTTCTTTATAGAACTTCTCCGCCCCCGGATGCAGAGGTACACCCAGCGCTTCGACGCCGTCCAGCGCCGTATCAGCTGTGATCTGCTTACCTTTGGCATGGCCATTATCCAGCAGCTTGCGAGTGTTGTCGTTCCACAGGGCCTTGGTCAGCTGATAGACCAGATCTTCGGACAGATCTGAAGAGACAACCAGCATGGCGCTCACCGCCGGGGTCTTGGTTTCGGCATCGATACCTTCATAGACGCCGCCCGGAATAGCCGAGGGGATATAGGCCGGGATGATCTCGTTGATCTTCGCCAGATCCTCGTCGCTGAACGAGTGCAGGTTCATGCCCTTGGTCGAGGAAAGCTGCACCATCGCGGCGACCGGCCAGCCTGCAGCATAGAAATAGGCGTCCAGCTGTCCGTCAGCCAGACGCTCGGCGCTTTGGCTGTTGTTCAGTTCGGCTTCATCCATGTTGTCGCGATTGACGCCCCAGGCTTCCAGCATCTGCAGTACGGCAACCTGTGTACCTGAACCAGCCTGCGCGATTCCGACGCGTTTGCCCTCCAGATCGCCCAGATCGCCAATCGTCGCGCCCGCGGGCAGCACCAGATGCAGATCTTCCGGGAACAGGTTGGCCACGATGCGCAGCTTGGGATGGGGTTTGCCGTCGAATTTGCCCTCGCCCAGATACATCGAGCGGGTGACGTCGGCTGCGGCCAGACCGGCCTCAAGCTCGCCGTTTTGTACGGCAGCATTGTTGAAGACCGAGGCCGTGGTGGATTGCGCGATGGCAATCAGGCCGGGCACGCCGCACTGGCCGCCCTCTTCGCAGGGGCGCGAGCCCGGAGGGGCCGAGATACCGTTGGCGATCGTACCGCCGATGGGGAAATAGGTTCCACCGGCACCACCTGTGCCGATGCGGAAAAAGGTCGGGTCCTGCGCCAGCGCCGGTGCGGCCAGTGCGCCAGCCAGAGCCAGGCCAGTCAGGCATTTCACTAGTTTCATCATCGTCTCCGTAGTTGGTTCGTTGGATTCGGTTCGCCCGAATTCTGATCCTGAAAGCGTAGAGACAATTCGCATAAATACAAATTTGTTATATTTCACTATACTAAAGTTTATCTTATATATTGAATATGAACCTGACCCAACTCGCCGTGTTCCGCGAGGTGATGGAAACCGGCTCCATCTCGCAAACGGCCAAGAAACTGAACCGCACCCAACCTGCCATCAGCCTGGCGCTGAAAAACCTGGAGAAGTCATTGGGGTTGACCTTGTTCGAACGGCACGGGCGCCGATTGGTGCCGGTACCCGAAGCACATTACCTCTTGGCGGAAACAACCGGTATCCTTGACCGCCTCGCAACGATTTCGAACACGATGGAAGGGCTGATCAAGGGCCATTCGGGTAGCCTCAACATTGCCACCATGCCTGGACCGTCGGCTTTTCTCTTCCCACGGTTCATCAGCCAGTCGGTCGCGGAAAACCCCGAGATACGCATCACGCTGTCCACTCGTAGCTCGCCCCAGATCATGGAACTTGCAGGAACACAGAATATCGATTTCGGGTTCGCAGATTTCGAACACTCGGCCGGGAAGGAACCCCAATATAAGGCCGAATTGATCCGGGCAGATTGCTTCTTTGCCGTAGACCGAGAGAACCCGTTGGCGACGCGCGAATACATCACCATCGAGGATTTGGATGGGGTTCCGATGGGCGGGCTATACGCCACCCATCCCTTTCAACAAAAGATTCGGCAGGAATTCCAGGATATCTCCGTGGACTACAACCCGACAGTGACTTGCCAGTATTTCATTCCGCTTGTTCCTTTTGTCAGTTCTGGCCAGTGTTGCAGCATCGTCGATCCATTGACTGTCGCGACGGAACGGGAACTAAATCTGTCCAACAAAAAAGTTGTGTTCGTTCCTTTTGAAAAACCACTCAGATATGAGTACGCGATCCTGAAACCGGAACATCGCCCCCCGTCTCAATTGGCTCTGAAGATAATGGCGGGCTGGAGAGCTGAAGTTCTGAAAATGTTGAAGGAAGTGGATGCGCACCCCCAAGCGGAGTTGTTTTCTCAGGAGAACTGAAACAACACTTTTATTGTGTTCCGGTGCCGTCGACTTGGTGCCCCGGCGTGAAGGGCGGGTTTTCTCAGCCTGGAGGCAAATGCGTGTCCAGGAAACCGGTTAGGGCCTCCCAGTATTCCGCCCCGTCACCACTCACGAGCGCCGACGCACCATGACGTCCGCGGCCCTTTGGTTCAAACCCTGTGACAGGGCCAGTTATTTTTGCTTCGAAAGGTCTCCACTGACCAGTCTCATTGCTGGCCGAGGTCAGAAAGACCGGCGCCTTCAGCTTTTCGAGCCGTTTTGAAACGTAATTATTGCTGCCGAAATATTCGCCGGGGGAAAACGCCATAACGGCGTCGGCAAAATTATCGTTATCCGCGGCCAAGACGAGGACTAGGCCGGCGGAATAAGAAGAGCCGAGCACGCCGACTTTTTGTGCACCAGCGTTGTTTCGCGCCCATGTAGCTGCGGCCTGCATGTCGGGGATGGCGCTGTCATAGGCAACATTGCCCCCCGCCTTGGCGGCGGTTTCGTTTTCCACCCCGTTGAATTTGCCGCCTGAGCGCTGGTCGACTGCAAGCGTCGCGTAGCCAAGCCCGTTCAACCGCTTGGCGATATCAGAGTATTCGCCGCGGCTTGCTCCAGCCATGTGATAAAGCACGAGAATGGTACCATAGGCTTTTTCGGGCTTTTGGAAATCTGCGGTTACGATAATCCCGTCGGAGGCCTTGAACCGCACCGTTTCGGCCGACGCGACGTTGGCGGCGAGAAGAATGGCTGCAAGCGTGAGAAGCGATTTGATCATGAAAGTCTCCCGAAGGCTCAGGAGAGACTTAGCATTTCCGCTATGTGGATTGCGGTAACGTTTTGAAGAGTAGGGCTCACCGAGTGAAGGGACGCTGACCTGACACGCTTGAGGTCAACGGAATTAATAGATGCCGTGTCTGGATAGCGAGAGATACGCATGCAGCTTCATTTTGTGTCACACCTGTGTGTCACACCGCTCTGATGCTTGCTATCTAGTTGTATGGTTAGGTTTTGGTGGAGCCTAGGGGAGTCGAACCCCTGACCTCTTGCATGCCATGCAAGCGCTCTCCCAACTGAGCTAAGGCCCCATACAGGTACCGCCTCGGCGGTGGACGGACGTTTATGAGACGTCGCAAGTGAGTTCAAGCCCTAATAACAGAATAGGCGAAAAAGTTTCGCTGGGTATTTAGGACTGGGACGAGGCGGCATAGGCCGCCCCGAGGTCTGTCAGCTTTCGTCGTCCGACGACATATCCTTGATGTCGTCCAGCGAAACGTTATCGCCGTCGTCCTCATCATCCAGCAGATCATCGTCCAGTTCGACATCCACATCGGCGTCATCGTCCAGAACGATATCGTCATCCGATGTCGCTTCGCGCGCCTTGACCGATGCTGCATCTTCCGCATCCGCAGCGATCATCCGGCTTTTGCCGGTATCCAGTTCCACGATCTCGCCTGTATAGGGGCTGACGATCGGGTCCTTGTTCAGGTCATAAAAGCGTTTGCCAGTGGTCGGGCAAACACGCTTTACGCCCCATTCTTCCTTGGGCATATCAAATCCCCTTGATATCAGGTGAATCTCATCAATGATTCAGGTCACCTGCCACAAGCGGCAGGGACTGTCAAAGCCTTTGCGCGAAGGAGATCGGCCCATGGGGCGACACGCATTGCCGGGAACGCCCCCTGTACCGCTGACATTGCGCAAATCGGCGCGTGCGCGGCGGATCAGTTTGCGGATTTCCCAACTGGATGGGCGGGTTACGTTGACCTATCCGACCGGGGTCGCCGAAGATGAGGCGTTGAGCTTTGCGCAGCAAAAAGAGGGCTGGATCCGAGGGCACCTGCAGGATCGGCCGGAGCCTGCCATTGTGCAATTCGGGCAATCGCTCCCCATTGAGGGGGTTGTACGACGAATCGTTCCCGCCTCGGGCCGCCGGGTGCAGCTGCGAGAGACGGAAATCGCCGTTCCCAAGGGCGCCGAGGCCCGGCGTCTTGCCCGTTTCCTGAAAGAGCTTGCCCGGGATCGGCTGACCGGGGCGTGTGACGACTATTCCGCGATGCTGGAGCGGCCATATAGCAGCCTCACGCTGCGCGATACACGCTCGCGCTGGGGGTCGTGCACATCGGCGGGGGGCCTCATGTTCTCGTGGCGTTTGATCCTTACGCCACCCGAAGTGCTGCATTATGTGGCCGCGCATGAGGTGGCGCATCTGGCCGAGATGAACCACTCGCCTGCCTTCTGGGCGCAGGTCGAGCGGATCTATGGCCCTTACAAAGCGCCACGCCGGTGGTTGCGCGACCATGGCACGCATCTGCATCGATACCGATTCGAGGCCAGCAGTTGACCTGAGAAGGATTTGTGATCACATAAACCCATGCTGACCACACGTACTGCCGACTCTCACACTGCTACTCATGATCGTGTTTATCGCGCCCTGCGCTCGCGCATTATGCATGGCGAAATCGCTCCCGGGCAGGCGTTGACCTTGCGCGGTATCGGCAAGGAGTTTGGCGTCTCAATGACCCCCGCGCGCGAGGCTGTGCGACGGTTGGCGGCGGAAGGTGCTCTGTTCCTGTCCACCTCCGGCCGGGTGTCGACACCGGAATTGACCAATGACCGGATCGAAGAACTGGCTGCGCTGCGCGCATTGCTTGAGGTGGAGCTTGCCAGTCGCGCCTTGCCGCGCGCCCATATGGCATTGATTGACCGGTTGCAAAGCATCAACATGAATGTGGCCGAAATGGTCACTAAGCGGGATGCAGTGGGCTATATCCGCTCGAATCTCGAGTTCCATCGTACCCTGTATCTGCGCGCGCAGGCCCCGGCGATGCTGGCGATTGCCGAGACCGTCTGGCTGCAACTGGGACCAACAATGCGCGCCCTCTATGGGCGGCTCAGACGCACCGAGCCTCCCCATTATCACCGCCTGATTATTGCGGCACTCAAGGCCGGGGATGAACCCGGGCTTCGGCTGGCAGTGCGTTCGGATGTGACGCAGGGGCTACGCCTGCTGGTGACCTGAGCGGCTTGTTGCCCATCGCCCTGACCTGCTCATTTGAGGCATAGCTCTGCTGGTCTGGATGGTCGGGCTGCGTTATCCTGATTGCAAATCACAACAAGAGCAGATTTCAATCATGATCAATCGTCGAACATTCTCCGCTGGGCTTGGGGCAAGCCTTCTGGCCGCCTGTTCAGGAGGCAGCGCTCCAAGCTCTGCCCCCGCGAGCCGCATGCGTGCCGTGCCTAACGCAGGTTGGGATGCCTGGGTTGCTGGCTTCAAGGGCCGAGCCGCCTCTCAGGGTATTTCGCAGACCACGCTCAATCGTGCCTTTCAGGGCGCGGGTTATCTGCCCGACGTTATCGAGCGCGACCGCAATCAGGTCGAATTCAAACGCTCGCTTGAAGATTATCTGGCTATCGCCGCCTCGGACGAACGGATCAGCACTGGCAAGCAGATGTTGGTGCGCCACGCGGGAACCCTGTCACAGATCGAAGCCAAGTATGGTGTCGACAAAGAGGTGGTTGTCGCCGTTTGGGGGCTGGAGAGCCGATATGGCGCGCGGCGCGGCGACGTGCCGGTGATCTCGGCGACCTCAACTCTGGCCTATGACGGGCGGCGCGGGGCATTCTTTGAAAAGCAACTGGTGGCCGCGCTGCGGATTATTCAGGAGGGCGACACATCGCCCGCCAATATGACCGGCAGCTGGGCGGGTGCCATGGGGCATACGCAATTCATCCCGACCTCTTATCTGGCCTATGCAGTGGATTTCACAGGCGATGGGCGGCGCGATATCTGGTCTGAGGATCCCACGGATTCTCTGGCTTCGACAGCCGCCTATCTGGCGCGGGCGGGTTGGGTGCGTGGGCAGCCCTGGGGAGGTGAGGCCGGCACGGTGTCCGGCACACCTGTTGCGGTGTTGCAACCGCAGACGCCCGGACCGCGCATCGCTGTGTTCCGCAACTTTCAGGTCATCAAGCGCTATAACAACTCGGACAGCTACGCGATTGGTGTAGGCCACCTGTCGGACCGGATTGCGGGGGGTGCACCGTTTCAGGCCTCGTTCGGGCCGGATGAAAACGGGTTGACGTTAGAGGATCGGAAGGAGCTACAGCGCCGTCTGACTGCCGCCGGGTATGATACGCAGGGCGCGGATGGGGTGATCGGTAAGAACTCCGAAGCCGCGATCAGTGGCTATCAGCGTGCGAACGGCCTGCCTGTCACCGGCAAGCCATCGGTCGATCTGCTGCGTCGATTGGGAGGCTGACGGCTTACGCCGCTAGGCCTTTAGAGCCGATATCGAGGAATTTCTGTCGGCGGTCCTTGATCAGGGCCGCCGCATCTTTGCCGTCTAGCTCTTTCAGCATTGCGGTGATGGCCGAACGCACCGACTCGACCGTCGCGGGGCGATCGCGATGCGCACCGCCTTTGGGTTCGGTGATGATCCGGTCACATACACCAAGTTTGTAGAGGTCTTGCGCGGTCAGGCGCAGCGCCTCGGCGGCTTCGCGCATCTTCTCGGCGTCTTTCCACAGGATCGAGGCGCAGCCTTCGGGTGAAATCACCGAGTAGACCGAGTGCTCCAGCATCGCCACGCGGTTCGCGGTGGCGAATGCGACCGCGCCGCCCGAGCCACCTTCGCCGATGATGACCGAGACCAGAGGCACCCCGATCTTCAGACACATCTCGGTCGAGCGCGCGATGGCCTCAGATTGGCCACGCTCCTCGGCCCCTTTTCCGGGATAGGCCCCGGCTGTGTCGATCAGAGTGATCACCGGCAGGCCAAAGCGGCCAGCCATTTCCATCAATCGCACGGCCTTGCGATAACCTTCGGGGCGGGCCATGCCAAAATTACGTTCGATCCGCGATTTGGTGTCACTGCCCTTTTCATGGCCGATCACCATGACTGGCTGGTCGTTGAACCGGGCCAGACCGCCGATCACGGCCAGATCGTCGGCGAAGTTCCGGTCCCCGGCCAGCGGCGTGAACTCGGTAAACAGCTCTTTGACATAGTCCTGACAATGGGGCCGTTCGGGGTGGCGCGCCACCTGGCATTTCCGCCATGGGGTCAGATCGGCGTAAAGCTCATCCAGCAGCTTGGCGGCCTTGGCATCCAGTGCTGCGGCCTCTTCGGTCACATCCATCTCTTCATTGGCACGGGCCAGCGCGCGCAATTCCTCGGCCTTGCCTTCGATCTCGGCCAGGGGTTTTTCGAAATCCAGATACTGGGTCATGACGCCTCTCAACGCGGAAGTTCCCTGCTATATGACTAAAGGTCGGCCCGGATGCAACTCAGCAAGATTTGTGGATCGATAATATGCGACTTCCGAGAAGGCGAGGAAGTAGGAAGAAAGCCCATGGCCACCAGCTATGAAGATCGCGTTCTGCGCGTATTGGCCTATATCCATGGCAACCCTGCAGGGGATCTGTCGCTGGACACTCTGGCCGATGTGGCCGCCATGTCGCGGTTCCACTGGCACCGGGTGTTTCGTGCCATCACGGGTGAAACCTGTGCGCAGGCGGTGCGTCGGATCAGGCTGCATCGTGCCGCGTGTTGGCTGGTTCAGACCGACGAGCCCTTGGGCAAGATCGCGTCCGACATCGGCTATCCCAACCTGAATTCTTTTGCGCGGGCCTTTTCCGAGGCCTACGGCAAAAGCCCCGCTGCCTTTCGCAGTGCCGGTCAGTTTTTGCCAGCTAACCCACGGTTCAAGATCGGAGATTATCCAATGCATCCCATTAGTACACGTATAGAACCCACCCGTCGCATCGTTGCCCTGCCGCATAAGGGTGCCTATACCGAAATCGGCGAAAGCTTTGAAGCGTTCAGCGCCTTGTGCGAATCCCGTCAGCTGTGGCCCCAGATTGGCCCGATGATTGGCATGTATTTCGACAGTCCAGATGATGTTCCCGAGCAGGACCTGCGCAGTTATGCCGGGGCTGAGTTCAGGGGTGACACAACGCCCGAGGGCATGGAGAGCCTGACCATTGCTGGCGGGAACACGGCAGTGTTGACCTTCAAAGGTCCATATTCAGGGCTTCAGGCCGCTTACCATAGTTTGTTCGGTAATTGGCTGCCTGAGTCCGGAGAGGAACCGGCGGATCAGCCCTGTTACGAGATTTACCTGAACGATCCGCGCGAAACTGCACCCGAGGACTTGCTGACCGAGATCTGCCTGCCGCTGAAATAGATCAAGGCCACAGCACCGGATACAGCGAGGCCACAAGAAGCCCCGCCATCGCCCAGTTGAACACCAACAACCGGCGCGGATTGGTCAGAATCCGCGCCATCTGTTGGCCGAGCACTGTCCAGACGCTGACCGATGGCAGATTGACCGCGCCAAACACGAGCGCGACGATTACGATGGCTGTGATCGTGTGGCCGGGCGTGTAGGCTGTGGTCGCCGTCAGCGCCATCGCCCAGGCTTTGGGATTGACCCACTGAAAGGCCGCCGCTTGCAAGAAGGTCATCGGCCTACCCGAAGCAGCCCCTCTTTGCGCCGGGGCGGCGTGGGCGATCTTCCATGCGAGATACAGCAGGTACAGGACCGATGCGATCTTGAGCAGCGTATAGCTGACGGGGAACCGATTGAAGACCTGCACCAGCCCGGCCCCGACCAGCAGCACCATGAACGTAAAGCCCAGCCCAATGCCCAGCATATGCGGGACGGTTCGGCGAAAGCCGAAATTGGCACCTGACGCCATAAGCATCAGATTGTTAGGCCCCGGCGTAATCGACGAGACGAAAGCAAATGCAATCAAAGCCAACAGGATGTCGTAGGTCATGCTTGGTATAATCTCGCCAAAGTGGGCAAATGTAATTGCGTTTTTGTGCGTTTGGGTGCAAATTTAGCAATAAATGGTGAATATAGATGAAATAAACCATCGAATATTGCGCGAGCTTTCTGAGGATGGGCGCATCAGCAATCTGGAGCTGGCTGAGCGTGTCGGCCTGTCCCCGTCGGCGTGCCTGCGACGCGTACAGGAACTGGAACGGACCGGCGTGATCGCTGGTTATCGCGCAGTGCTCAACCCTTCGGCCTTGGGTGTTGGCTTCGTCGCCTATATCGGCGTGGGGTTGGGAGAGCACACAAAAGCCGCTCAGGAAGGGTTTGAAAAAGCGCTTCACCGGGCCCCGGAAGTGGTCGAGTGTCACAATATCACCGGTACGATCGAATACCTGCTGCGGGTGGAGTGCGCCGATCTGCCGACCTACAAAGCCTTCCATACCGAGGTGCTGGGCACATTGCCCCATGTGACCTCAATCACGTCTTATGTGGTTATGGATTCCCCCAAAGACAGGCGCGCCTAGGGGCTATTTTGTGAAGTTTAACCACCTTGCCGGGTCGAATTTCACACCATAGAGTCATCATAAATACGTCGTCGGCAGGGGGATCGGCGCGAATTCAGGGAGATAAAGATGACCTTTCTCAGGACCGGGGCGCTTGCCGCTACCATGGCCGTGTTCGCCGGTGGTTGCTTTGCAGCGCCGTTGAAGCTGAAGCCAGCCAATCCGCAACCGAGCCCGAAGTCTGGGTTAAACGTAAAATATGCGTGGGAGGGAAACCCGCCTCGCAAGATTCAGAATTTTGGCAAAGTCGACCAGTTGCTGAAGAAAGCAAAGCCAGGTCAGCCGCTGCGAGGCCTTGATTACCGGGACACCAACGAGGGCGATCCGGTGCTGACCTTCAATGAAGCCTTCAATGTAGCAGCGGACATTACAGGCTATATCAGGTTTGACGCGGCGGGGGTCTACGAACTTGAAACATGGTCAAATGACGGTGTTGATGCCTGGATCGGTGGTCAGCAAATCGGCTATGTAAACGGGCGCCAGGGGTGTGAGGCCAACCAGCGCACCGAGGTCGAGGTACCGCAGGCAGGTTGGTATCCCGTGAAAATAAAGTATTTTCAGAAATATGGCACCTCGTGCCTGATGATGAAGTGGGGCAAGCAGGGCGAACGCTTTACCTGGACACCCAACGACGTTTTTGGGCGCTGAACCACGATCATAACTCAGATGAGGCGCCCTTTCGGGCGCCGATCTTTTGTCAGCCTCCGGCTGCGATCAGGTCCGACTGTGCCACGATTACTTCGGCCTGTTTGATCGAGGCAATGTCGACAAGACGGCCTTTGTAAACGGTTGCGCCTTCACCGTTGGCTTTGGCCTGTTCCATGGCCGCAAGGATTTCGCGCGCCTCAGTGACGGCTTCCTCTGAAGGCGTGAACACCTGATTGGCCAACGCAATCTGTTTGGGATGAATGGCCCATTTGCCGACCATACCCAGCGTCGCGGAACGTTTTGCCTGAGCGATATAGCCTTCGTCGTCCGAAAAGTCGCCAAAAGGTCCATCGACCGGAAGCACGCCATGGGTACGGCAGGCGGCGACGATCGCGGCTTGCGCCCAGTGCCAGGGATCGGACCAGTGCTTTTCGCCCTCTCGCAGCATGTAGTAGTTTTCCTGCGTGCCACCGATGCCGGTGGTTTGCATGCCCATCGAAGCGGCGAAATCCGCAGCGCCAAGGCTCATCGCCTGCAGGCGTGGAGAGGATGCGGCGATTTCTTCCACATGCGCCAGACCCGCCGCAGATTCGATGATAACCTCGAATGAGATTGGTTTGGTTCGGCCTTTGGCGTGCTCGATGGCCGTGACCAACGCGTCCACAGCATAGACATCGGCGGCGCAGCCCACCTTTGGGATCATGATTTGATCCAGCCGGTCGCCCGCTTGTTCCAGCACATCCACCACATCGCGGTACCAATAGGGTGTGTCCAGACCGTTGATACGGACGGACATGTACTTAGTGCCCCAGTCCACGCTGTTCAGCGCCTCGATGACATTGGCGCGGGCCGTATCCTTATCTGACGGAGCCACCGAGTCCTCGAGATCGAGATTGATGACATCCGTAGCCGATGCCGCCATCTTGGGGAACAGTTTGGTGTTCGAGCCGGGGCCAAACAGCTGGCAGCGGTTTGGCCGCGCCGGGGCGGGGGGTTGGATGCGGAAACTCATCTGGACCTCGCGTGAGTAATGAAATTGCGTTCTCTCGTTATGATGGGATATTAAATTGCGCAGCGGCACGCAAGCGCGATTGTGCATCTGCGGCAATGCGCGTGCAGCAACGGTCGCGAAGTGTGCTGAAATGAGTGCTTAAAGTTTGATCACTTTAAAAACTTCGAAGAATCTTGCTGAGTTGAGATCATATCTGCAAAATTTTTGCATGAATATCTCTGTTGTAAGGAGAATTCGAGAAACGCTCGCCAAATTGGTTCTCTAGTTTGGCTCGGAATCAAAGGAGTGCTGCGCGATGATCGAGACACCATATCTGTTGTTTTTGGGGGATGCGCCCGACCAACTGGCGGCCAAGGTTGCCGTTGGGATCAAGGACTGGCGGCCTGAAAACGCCGTAGGTCAGTACCGGATGGATGGCTGCAAGGCGGATCTTGGTCTCAAAGACATGGATCTGGTCGAAGCGCGCGAAGCGGGGGCCAAGACCCTGGTCATCGGTGTGGCCAACCGGGGCGGGGTGATCAGCCAGGATTGGAAAAAGGTTCTGGTCATGGCGTTGGAAGAAGGTTTCGATCTGGCCTCGGGCCTGCACAATCTTCTGCGCGATGAGCCCGATCTTGTTGCTGTGGCCGAGGCCACCGGGCGCAAGCTGCATGATGTGCGGGTGCCCGAAGTCGACTATCCGATCGCAAATGGCGTCAAACGTACCGGCAAGCGTTGTCTTGCCGTGGGCACCGATTGTTCGGTCGGCAAGATGTATACGGCCATGGCAATGGAAGCCGAGATGCGCAAGCGTGGAATGAAGGCCACCTTCCGCGCGACGGGGCAGACCGGTATTCTCATTACCGGCGATGGCGTGCCCTTGGATGCGGTCGTTGCCGATTTCATGGCGGGTTCGGTGGAATGGTTGACTCCGGACAATGACGAAGATCACTGGGATCTGATCGAGGGGCAGGGATCGTTGTTCCACGTCTCTTATTCGGGTGTGACCATGGCCCTGATCCATGGTGGGCAACCGGACGCGCTGATCCTATCGCACGAACCAACCCGTGAACATATGCGGGGTTTGCCCGGCTACCAACAACCCTCGCTGGAGGCGCTGCGTGATACGGCGCTCAACCTCGCGCGTGTTGCCAACCCCGACTGTCAGGTTGTTGGTGTCTCGGTGAATACTCAGCACATGAGCGAAGAAGACGCATCGGCCTATCTTGCACAGATCGAGGCCGATATGGGCCTGCCAGCAACAGACCCGTTCCGCTTTGGCTCGGGCAAGCTGGTCGACGCACTGGCCGAGATGTGATCTGAAGGACACGCGGGTGGCGGGCAATGTCCGCCACCGTCGCGTATTTGGGAAAAGATGAAGGAGCTGGCTCGTGCAGGTTGAAGTCTCTCGCGATGTGTTTCGGCTGGCGCAGGTGTTCACCATTTCGCGTGGCTCACGAACCGAGGCGCAGGTGTTGACCGTTCGGATTACGGACGGGACTTATCAAGGGTGGGGTGAATGCGTGCCTTATGCCCGTTATGACGAGACTTTGGATTCTGTTGAGGCCGAGATTGCCGGTCTGCCCGGTGAGTTTTCGCGGCACGCGCTGATGGAGCTTCTGCCCGCAGGGGCCGCACGCAATGCGGTGGATTGTGCGCTGTGGGATCTTGAGGCCAAGCGCGCGGGCAAACGGGTATGGGATCTGGCCGGATTACCGGTGCCGGGGCCCGAGATAACGGCCTATACTCTGTCGCTGGATACGCCCGAAGCCATGCAGGCGCAGGCCGCGCAGAATGCGCATCGTCCTTTGTTGAAGATCAAGCTTGGAACACCTGATGACATGCCGCGGCTTGAAGCGGTGCGTGCGGGTGCGCCAAAGGCACGGATCATTGTGGACGCCAACGAAGGTTGGTCGGCTGCAGTTTATGCCGATCTTGCGCCGCATCTGGTGCGACTGGGGGTGGCCTTGGTTGAGCAACCTTTGCCAGCCGGAGAAGACGAGGCCCTGATCGGAATGGAGCGCCCGGTCCCCGTTTGTGCGGATGAATCCTGCCATGACCGCGCCAGCCTGCCCGCGCTGAAGGGTAAGTACGACGTCGTGAACATCAAGCTGGACAAAACCGGAGGCCTGACCGAAGCGCTTGAATTGCGCAAGGCTGCGCTGGCCGAGGGGTATCGCGTGATGGTCGGGTGCATGGTCGGCAGCTCTCTGGCGATGGCGCCTGCGACCTTGTTGGCGCAGGGTGCGATGGTAACAGACCTTGACGGGCCGCTTCTGTTGGCCGAAGACCGAGCTAACCCGCTGACATTCGATGATGCCGGGGTGCATCCGCCAAAGGCAGCGCTCTGGGGGTGACGGACACCCGGGAAACGGGCGAAGCCCGGAGACGAAGAGGAAATGACATGACCCGCACCGTTTACGTGAATGGCGAATACCTGCCCGAGACCGAGGCCACGGTCTCGATTTTTGACCGGGGCTTTCTGATGGCTGACGCTGTTTACGAAGTGACCAGCGTTCTGGGCGGCAAGCTGATCGATTTCGACGGCCACGCGGTGCGCCTGAAGCGTTCGCTCGACGAACTGGATATGGCAGCGCCCTGCAGCAAAGACGCGCTGCTGGACATCCATCGCAAGCTGGTCGAACTCAATGAGATCGACGAAGGCCTGATCTATCTTCAGGTCACACGCGGCAGCGACGGTGACCGGGATTTCGTCTTCCCCTCGGATGATACCAAACCGACGCTGGTTCTGTTTACGCAGAACAAGCCTGGCTTGGCCAACAGCCCAGCGGCGCAGAAAGGGATCCGTGTCATTTCGATTGACGATATCCGCTGGGGTCGCCGCGACATCAAAACAACCCAGCTGCTCTATCCGTCACTGGGCAAGATGATGGCAAAGAAGGCTGGGGCTGACGATGCCTGGATGATCGAAGACGGCTATGTGACCGAGGGCACCTCGAACAACGCCTACTTCGTCAAAGACGGCAAGATCGTTACGCGCCCGCTGTCGAATGACATTCTGCATGGCATCACCCGTAAAGCGGTTTTGCGCATGGCGGCCGAGGCACAGATGGTGGTCGAAGAGCGTCTGTTCACCATTGATGAGGCGAAACAGGCGGAAGAGGCCTTTGTCACTTCGGCTTCGACATTTGTGATGCCAGTCGTCGAAATTGATGGCGAGACGCTCGGCGAAGGCACGCCAGGTCCCATCGCAAAGCGGTTGCGCGAGATTTATCTGGAAGAGAGTCTGAAAGCCGCTGTTTGAACCGGTTCTGGAAAAGGCCTGCCGCAAGGAATGCGGCAGGCCTTTTTCGTTCGACAGTAGGGCGCGAAGGCGCAGGGCGGGCTTTACGCCGCTGATCGTTAGGGCTCAGCCCTGTTTCCCCACATTCTCTTCAAAGGCGACCTTGAAAGCGGCCTGTTTCTCGGCGCTGGCTTCGGTCTGATAATTGGCCTTCCACTCATCCATGGTCATGCCATAGAAGATCTCGCGCGCCTCATCCTTGCCGATCTCGATGCCCTTTTCATTGGCCGCTTCCTGATACCAGCGCGACAGGCAGTTTCGGCAGAACCCGGCCAGATTCATCAGATCGATGTTCTGCACATCGGTGCGGTCTTCCATCAGATGTTTCTGCAGCCGACGAAAGGCAGCCGCCTGAAGTTCGATTTCGGTTTGCTTGTCCATGTTCTGGCTCCGAAGGTTTGTTTGCTAAGCCTGACCTAGCAATCCGGCGGCCATGTTACAATGAAACGAAAGGCGTATGAGCCCACCGGGACAATAGTTCTGGATATTACGCCAGTTTAAGTGCGATCCACGGCATCAGGCTGAATGTGATCGTCAGGATCTTGAAATTGGCAAGATACCGAAAATAGGCGCGCTTCACGTCGTGCTTTTCCATTTGGAACATTCTACCGTGTATACCGGCAATCCAATCCTGCAAGGCCACAACCATTAGTGTGCTGAACAGCAACACGCCGATGTTAAGGACTGTCATCCAGCCGAAGACGGTGGTCAGGAATTCCTGCGTCATGATCGCCTCCTTTCGTCCAATATATGTGTATCGGCGTCGACGCTCACAATGTCGTGAGCCGTGAAAGCGACCAGAGGCGTCCCTATGTCACAGCCCGCTTTCCGATAGTGCGTCCTGCAGAACAACGGCAAGCCGTTCGGCCCAGTGCCGCTGTCCGTCGTGATCTGCAATCAGGTCGTTGCGCAACTCGATCAGTGCATTGGGGCGGCCAAAAGTGGTGCAGTGCTTGTCGATCGCGTCACCCGGCAGCGTGCCGGTATAGGGCTCGTTGACGCCTACGCACAGATCGCCCTCGGCCTCAAGCCGGTTGATCAACGGGCGTGAGAAGCGTTCATCCGGGGTGTGCAGAACGCCGATATGCCAGGGGCGCGGTTCTCGGCCGCGCAATTGGCGGGTGAAAGAATGCATCGACACGATCACCGCATGCGGCAGGGCTGCCAGTTCAGCCAGTGCGTCGTGATAGGGCCGGTAACACATGTTCAAACGCCGTTCGCGCTCAGCCGCATCGGCGTGACGGTTTCCCGGGATAATCGAGCCGTCATACAGCTTCATCAGCAGGGTCGGGTCGTCTTCGCCTCGGTTTGGGTCAATCACAAGACGCGAGAAGTTGGCTGCAATGACAGGAGCGTTCAGAATCTCCCCCAGATGCTTCGAAACCTCGTAGGCCCCTACATCATAGGCGATATGGCGTTCCATATCTTCACGTGGCAGGCCGAGGTCACCGGCATTGATATCCGGCGGCACCATGTTGGTCGCGTGATCGCAGGTAATCAGCCAGCGCGACGGGCGATCCGCGCCGTGAACGAAAAACGGAGAGTATGTCATGAACCTGTCATCTTGTTTGCCGCAGGTGTAGGACAGTTGCTTCGGAAAGGGAATTGCGCAATAAGCAGCCTGAGAACTGTTTGCGGTAACATTTGGACGTTTGAGGAGAACTTGATCGATGCGACGCCTGAGAAACGTGAAGATCGTGGCGACGCTGGGGCCAGCGTCCAATGACTATGACATGATCCGCGCCCTGCACGAGGCTGGGGCGGATGTGTTCCGACTGAACATGAGCCATGGCAGCCACGATGAGATTCGCGAACGCCACCGCATCATTCGGCAGGTGGAAAAAGACCTGGACAGCCCAATCGCAATTCTGGCCGATCTTCAGGGGCCCAAACTGCGCGTTGGTGTGTTCGCCAATGATGCTGAAGAGTTAGAAGAGGGTGCGACCTTTCGGCTGGATCTGGATCCGGCACCTGGTGATGCCGGTCGTGTCTGTCTGCCGCACCCCGAAATTTTTGCCGCGCTGGAGGTTGGCGCGCGGCTGCTGGTCAACGACGGCAAGATTCGCCTGATCGTTCGAGAGTGTGGTCAGAATTTTGCGAATTGTACCGTTGAGGTCGGTGGCACGATCTCGAACCGTAAGGGTGTGAACGTCCCGGACGTGGTGCTGCCCTTGGCAGCGTTGTCGGCCAAGGATCGGGACGACCTGGAATTTGTATGCCAGCTGGGTGTGGACTGGCTGGCGCTAAGTTTTGTGCAACGCGCCAAGGACGTTTTTGAGGCGCGTGCGCTGGCCGATGGCCGTGCGTCGATCCTGTCGAAGATTGAAAAACCAGCTGCGGTCGAGGCGTTTGACGACATTCTTGACGCCTCGGACGGGATCATGGTTGCACGCGGTGACCTGGGGGTCGAACTTCCAGTCTCTGCCGTGCCGCCAATTCAGAAGCGTCTGGTCCGCAGATGCCGCAGTGCCGCCAAGCCGGTGATCGTGGCCACGCAGATGCTGGAGAGCATGATCGAAAGCCCAATGCCCACGCGAGCCGAGGTCTCGGATGTCGCCACCGCGATCTACGAGGGCACGGACGCAATTATGCTCAGCGCGGAATCGGCAGCCGGTACCTATCCGATCGAGGCCGTTCAGACCATGAACAAGGTGGCGATCGAGGTTGAGGCCGATCCGACCTACACCCAGATTATCGCCGCCTCGCGCACGGCGAAGGGCACGACGGTCGCGGACGGGATCGTTGCCGCCGCACGTGAGATTGCCGAGAAGACCGATATCAAGGCGATTTGCTGTTTCACCCAAAGCGGCACGACCGCCTTGCTGACCGCGCGTGAACGTCCCGGCGTGCCGATCATCGCGATGACCCCGGCCACTGGAACGGCGCGTCGCCTGTGCCTCAGCTGGGGGTGCCACTGTGTCATGACGCCCGAACTGGAGCGCTTCAAAGGTGCCGTGGTCAGCGCTGCTCGTGCCGCGCGCGCCGCGGGATTTGCATCAGAAGTTGATCAGATCGTGGTCACTGCCGGTGTCCCGTTCAACGTGCCCGGCACCACCAATATTCTGCGCATTGCGCCTTGCGATGAGCGGCTGATCTACAATACGGACCCGGGTTGAGCTCGGGTCCGCAGGCTAACTTTCAGTTCGACACTTCCGTGTATGTCAAACTATTAGGCAAAAAATATACTTATTTATCAATAGTATATTTGATTTCGGGTTGTGCTCGGCAATTATCTCTCTGTTTTTCCGTGTTTTTTAGGGATACTCGCCCCTAGGGCAGTCTACTCAAACAAGTTCCAGGTTCCGGCTGCCCTGCCGGGAGCGAGGGTCCCGGCCAAATCAACAATAACGGAGGAACGGCATGACAACGAAAATTGTCATAGGGCTGGACGGGACAGAAACCGGAGAACGCGCGATCACCTTTGCCAAAGATCTGGCAGGGCTCATCGGATCATGCGAGCTTCTGGCGGTTTATGTCATCGAATGGTCTCCTTTCACATTCCAGACACCAGAAGAAAACGCATTGCGCCACAAGCGGCGTGAAGAAGAGGTGGCGTTGGCCACGTCGCGGATCATTGAGCCAGCGGTCGAAGCGCTGAAGGCTGCAGGGTTCGAGGCGCGCGGCATCGTCCGTCACGGAGATGTGGCGGAAACGTTGAACGCAATCACGGTTGAAAACGGCGGTACTCAGATCGTTGTAGGCCGGGCCTCGGCAGATGGATTCAAGAAGCGCCTGTTTGGCAGTTCGACCCAGAACCTTGTCATGCACGCCGACGTTCCCGTCACGGTCGTGAACTGAGGGGAGAGATGATGATGAAAATTCAGAACAAACTGGGTCTGGCCGCGCTTACCGCTCTGGCCGCAGGTCCTGCCGCCGCTCAGGAAGCGGTTGGGTTGGACGACAAGATCAATCAGGCCTTTGCAGATTTCACCGGGCCGTTCGTCAGCTTTATCTTTGCTCCGTTCCCGGGCACCGGGTTCCCGTGGATTGTGGGTTGGCTGGTGATCGCGGCAACCGTGTTCACGCTGTATTTTGCCTTTGTTCAGCTGCGCTTTTTCGGGCATGCGATCAGCCTCGTGAAAGGCGATTATTCTGACCCCAATGATGCGGGTGAGGTTAGTCACTTTCAGGCGCTTGCCACGGCTCTGTCTGGTACGGTCGGTCTCGGGAATATCGCCGGTGTGGCGGTTGCCGTCGGGATTGGTGGTCCGGGTGCGACTTTCTGGATGATCGTCGCGGGTCTGCTGGGCATGGCGTCGAAATTCACCGAATGTACGTTGGGCGTGAAATATCGCAATGAATACGAGGACGGCACCGTTTCCGGTGGTCCGATGTATTACATGTCCAAAGGGTTCGACGAACTGGGCCTGCCGGGCGGTAAGATTCTGGCCATTCTGTTCTCGATCTTCTGTATCCTTGGCGCGCTGGGCGGGGGCAATATGTTCCAGGCCAATCAGGCGCATCAGCAGATTGCGGGTATTGTCGGAGATTATCCGGGCTGGATCACCGGTCTGGTCTTTGCAGGTATCGTCTTTGCCGTGATCGTTGGTGGCCTGAAATCCATCGCACGGGTGACTGAAAAAGTCGTGCCGTTCATGGGTGTCATGTATGTGGCGGCGGCGTTGGTCATCATTATCATGCATGCAGACCAGATCGGTTGGGCCTTCGGCCAGATCTTCGCAGGTGCCTTCACAGGGCTTGGTGTCGCCGGCGGTATGGTCGGCGCGCTGATTCAGGGCTTCCGCCGTGCGGCGTTCTCGAACGAAGCGGGCGTTGGTTCTGCGGCCATCGCACACTCGGCAGTGCGGACGAAGGAACCGATTACCGAAGGCTTTGTGTCTCTGCTGGAGCCGTTCATCGATACGGTTGTGATTTGTACCATGACCGCGCTGGTGATCATCATCACGCAACAGCTGATTATCGATCCGGCAACTGGCAACTACATGCTGAACGAAGCAGGCAACGCGATTGCAACCGTTGACGGCAATACTGGTGTCAGCCTGACATCGGCGGCGTTCGGCAGCGCATTCAGCTGGTTCCCGTTCATTCTGGCGATTGCCGTGGTCCTGTTTGCCTTCTCGACCATGATCAGCTGGTCCTACTACGGCCTGAAGGCCTGGACCTACCTGTTCGGCGAAGGCCACACCAAGGAACTGGTGTTCAAGATCATCTTCTGCATCTTCGTTGTTATCGGTGCGGCGGCCAACCTTGGCCCGGTCATCGACTTCTCGGATGCGGCGATCTTTGCGATGGCGGTTGTGAACGTCTTCGCGCTCTACTTCCTGATGAAAGTGGTGCGGCAGGAGCTGGCCTCTTACGCAGAACGGCTGAAGACCGGAGAAATCCGCAAATTCGGCCACTAAACCATTCCACCGGGGCGGCCCCGCGCGGCCCCGGTGCCTGACCCGATGCGAAAAGCGCAGAATCTGGGCCAAACCCCCTTGCCAGTATGACCGAACTTGCGTAAATGGCGCTTCTGATCGCGTGACCGGCCGAGATGGCATGCCGAGTCGCGTCTGAAACCGAACCCGGAAAAGGAGACGGAAATGCCTAAGATGAAGACCAAGTCGAGCGCCAAGAAGCGCTTTAAGGTGACTGCGACCGGTAAGGTCCTTGCTGGCCAGGCCGGCAAACGGCACGGCATGATCAAGCGGACCAAGAAATTCATCCGCGACGCCCGTGGCAACACCACCCTGTCCGCCCCCGACGCCAAGATCGTCAAGGGCTACATGCCCTACGACCGCTAAGAGGAGATTAGAAGATGTCCCGCGTTAAAGGTGGAACCGTAACTCACGCCCGTCACAAGAAGGTCATCAAGGCCGCCAAAGGTTACTATGGTCGCCGCAAGAGCACCTTCAAGGTTGCCCGTCAGGCCGTCGACAAGGCCAACCAGTATGCAACCCGCGACCGTAAGAACCGCAAGCGCAACTTCCGCGCGCTGTGGATTCAGCGTATCAACGCTGCTGTCCGTTCGCATGACGAGGCTCTGACATATTCCCGCTTCATCAACGGCCTGAACCTGGCCGGTATCGAAGTGGACCGCAAAGTTCTGGCCGACCTTGCCGTGCACGAACCGGAAGCGTTCGGCGCGATCGTGGCCAAAGCTCAGGCAGCTCTGGCCGCCTGATCCTCTGATACAGAGACAGTGAGCAAAGGGGTCGTTCCAAAAGGAACGGCCCTTTTTTGTTTCAGCCCTCTCTTTGTCCGATACCTGAAACGGGGGCGACCATCGAATTCACTCTATGTTTGGGCCTGCCGCGTTCCAAGCGCGAGGAGCTCTTGCCGTAGCTGCTGGATTCCCGGAGCCTTCAGGACTTCTTTCAACTGCCTGCGCCACAGTCTCAGAGATTTCTTTCGCAAGAGGAACAGCCTGCCATTGGACAGTTGGTTCAATCGCTGCATCTCATCCTGTACCGGGCCAACCCAGCGCTGTATAGAGCGATCTTCCTGATCATTAAACGACATTCTTTTCCAGTATTGCATCTGGACCTTTCGATCGGGATGAGAGGCGCTGCCGCGGGCGGATTTCAGCAGAAAGCTTGAAAGATCACGAACCGCATAATGATTGACTTGCGCCACTGCTCGTTTCTGAGGGTCGAGTGCGCGCCAACCCAATTCGCGGAATTGCCCTTGCTGCAAGCCTGATCCGTTGATCCGGCGTGGGGCTTCTATGAGAGGGGTCTTGGCGCGATGAATGCCGGGTCGCTCGAAAGCGCTGGTGCGAAACAGAGTCTTGACCCCACGCCACCGCTCTTTGATCAGATTTTCGTCCTCGGCCATGAAGAAGCGGCTTATCACAAGGTCTGGCGACAATTCGGTTTCGGCGCAGTCACCAAAAAGTCGCCAGTTGATTGCCATTTCGTCGAACGCATCCCCGACCGCATCAAAAAGCGCTGAAAGCGTGCCGTCGCCTGCCTGGATATTGAGAAATTCGTCACCATCCAGGGCCATACACCATTGGCACTCCTGGTATTCAGGCGATAGAGCAGAACGTCTATAAGCACGGTTCTGCCATTGCCGGTTCGGTGCTGCATTTCTGAAGTACTGGATTACGCCCAGCCGATTTAACGTACGCAGGGTCTTCTGCGTCTCGTCAGTGGAATCGTTCTGATACACATGGATATCCGTAAAGCCGATCAAACGATGATAGGCCACCCACTCGAGTATGTTTGGACCTTCATTCTTTACGGTCGTAACCAGAAGTGTTCGGCTCATGGTGGGTATGTGGCGTCCGTAAAAGGGCAGTTGGCCTGTTCTATCCTGATGTCGGTGCTGCACGAAAGGCTTGCACCGTAGTTTCCACGTTCAGAAAACGCGCGCAATTCGTACATACGACATATTGTCGGAAGTGGCGATTAATTGACGAAATCAACGACCTTTTCGTCAAGATACATCCTGCAGCCCGAACAAACCGTGCCTCATACTTGAAGCAAACGAAAAGATGGAGGCGCGTTTTGAACTGGAATGTTTGTATCGTCGGGGCAGGAAAGATCGGTCAGATGATCGCCACCCTGCTGAAATCGTCGGCGCATTATTCGGTAACGGTCGCAGATCATGATCTGTCCGCTTTGTCCGCATTCAAGAAGCGCGGCATTCCCACCCGACAGATCGATGCAACGGATAGCGTGGCGCTCGAACGGGCACTTGCAGGGTTTGATGCCGTTATTTCAGCGGCTCCGTTTTTCCTGACCCCCGCGATTGCAGGTGCGGCCAAGGCAGTTGGTGCGCATTACTTCGACCTGACCGAGGACGTGGCCGCCACAAATGCGGTGCGTGATCTGGCGCGTAACAGCGAAACTGCATTCATGCCGCAATGTGGTTTGGCCCCCGGATTTGTCGGAATTGCGGGCGCGGCCCTGGCATCTGAGTTTGATGAGATCGACAGCCTGCACATGCGGGTCGGTGCATTGCCGCTCTATCCGACGAATGCTCTTAAATACAATCTCACCTGGTCAACGGACGGGTTGATCAACGAATACTGCAACCCCTGCGATGCTATCGTGAATGGAGAGCGGACGAAAACTGCGCCGCTCGAAGATTATGAACTGATTGGCCATGACGGTGTGGAGTATGAATGTTTCAACACCTCGGGTGGCCTGGGCACATTACCGGAGACGTTAGAAGGTAAGGCGCGCGCAGTGTCTTATCGCTCGATCCGGTATCCGGGGCATCGCGATATTCTGCGTCTCTTGCTGAACGATCTGGGGCTTGGGCGTCGTCGCGATCTGCTGAAAGAGATTTTCGAAACGGCCCTACCGCGTACCGATCAGGATGTCGTACTGGTCTATTGCACCGCCAAAGGGATGGTTGATGGTACGCTGCGCGAGAAATCCCTGATCAACAAATCCTTCGCCCGCACAATCGATGGGCAGGTCTGGAGCGCGATCCAGATCACTACAGCGGCGGGTGTGCTGGGTGTCGTCGATCTGATGCGGGTGGGTGTGCTGCCCTCGAAAGGCTTTGTCCGGCAAGAGCAGGTGAAGCTTGCCGATTTCCTAAGCACCGAATTTGGCCGGCTCTATCGCGCCGGTGACGTCACCGAACAGAACAAGGCGGCCTGAGATATGAAAGATGTTGTGATGAATGCTGAAGCTACTCTTGCGAAACTGGACTTGACCGCGGCAGAGCTGACAGGGGGCGCATTGCGCGTAACCTCTCCGATCGACGGCAGCCTGCTGGCTGAAGTGCATGAAACACCGGTGTCCGAGATGGGGGCCATCTTTGATCGTTCGAAAGCAGCGTTCAAGGCATGGCGCGTGGTACCTGCACCGCGCCGGGGCGAGCTGATCCGCTTGCTTGGGGAAGAGCTGCGCGCCGCCAAAGACGACCTCGGCGCGCTTGTCAGTTGGGAGGCGGGCAAGATCACTTCGGAAGGTCTGGGCGAAGTGCAGGAGATGATTGACATCTGCGACTTCGCAGTTGGTCTGTCACGGCAGCTTTACGGTTTGACGATTGCATCTGAGCGCCCGGGCCACCGGATGATGGAAACATGGCATCCGGCGGGACCGGTAGGTGTGATTTCTGCCTTCAACTTCCCGGTTGCCGTATGGTCGTGGAACGCCGCGTTGGCTCTGGTCTGTGGTGACCCAGTGATCTGGAAGCCGTCCGAGAAAACGCCATTGACCGCTATGGCCTGCCAGAAGATCTTTGAGCGCGCTTTGGCTCGCTTTGGCGATGCACCCGAGGGTCTGCTGCAGACCCTGATCGGCGGCGCTGATTTGGGTGAGGCACTGGTTGCCAGCGAGGACGTTCCGGTCATCTCAGCCACCGGTTCGACCCGTATGGGTCGCGCGGTTGCGCCGATTGTGGCGCAGCGCTTTGGTAAATGCATCCTTGAGCTGGGCGGTAACAATGCGATGATCGTGGGCCCCTCGGCCGATCTGGAAATGGCTGTGCGTGCGATTGTATTCTCGGCCGTTGGGACAGCAGGTCAACGCTGCACTACATTGCGTCGCCTTATCGTGCACAACTCAATCCGCGAGGAACTGGTTGCGCGTCTGAAGAATGCCTATGCCGATCTGCCGATTGGCAACCCGTTGACCGAGGGCACGTTGATTGGCCCGCTGGTGGACGAAGCCTCGGGCAATGCCATGAGTGCCGCCCTTGAGGCTGCCAGGGCTGAAGGCGGAAGCGTGTTCGGCGGCAATCGCGTGACCGAAGGCGTGCCGGGTGGCGTCTATATGCAACCGGCCATCGTGGAGATGCCGGGCCAGACCGCAACAGTGAAGACCGAAACCTTTGCACCGATCCTCTATGTCATGGGCTATGACGACTTTGCCGAGGCGATCGATCTCCAGAACGACGTGCCGCAGGGCCTGTCCTCCTGCGTGTTCACGCTGAATATGCGCGAGGCGGAACAATTCCTGACGGCTGCTGGTTCGGATTGCGGCATTGCCAACGTCAATATCGGCCCGTCGGGGGCCGAGATCGGTGGGGCGTTTGGCGGTGAAAAGCAAACTGGCGGCGGGCGCGAGAGCGGCTCGGACGCGTGGAAGTCCTATATGCGGCGTCAGACCAACACGGTGAACTACTCGGCTGAACTGCCGCTGGCGCAAGGAGTCAAGTTCGATATCTGAGCCAGGTCTCCGGCGGTGTTTGGTGCGCCGCCGGACCTAATCTGCAAACAGATAATCCAACTGCATCACCGCATGTGCCTGACCCGGTTCAAGGTCAAGAAACTTGGCAATGACCGCCTCGTTTTCGGCGCGATTTGCAGACTCTCGCAGATAAAACAGCCCGTCATTTTGCGTGCCCCGGATCTGTTCGGATTCGAAGGCCAGAGCATTGCGCAGCGTTGGTAGCAATCGCCCCAAAGTGTCGTCCGAGCTATTCTGCCCGGCCAGCCCGACACGATGGGCGTGACCCTTCAGATATGCGTCGGAATAGTTGCAGTCGATTTCCAGTATGCGCGTTTCCGCCTGATCAGAGCAGAAATCCTGAATTGCATCCAGATTGGCCGGATCGAGGCAGAGCACCAGCCTGTTGTCTCCAAAATGATCGAACAACATCCGCATCACCGCACGCCGATGACGCGCGCGTTTCTTCAAAGTAGTTTCGATACCCCCAAGGTCGGGCAGTGCTGTCTCTTGCTCATCAAAGATGTATTCAATACAGGGCGTGTTGGTCTCAGACGCGATCTGATCAACCAGGCGCTTGGCTACGTGCCATTTCTTACAAACGATCAGAAGCACCTGACGGTTTGGACCTAGCGTATTTCCCGCTTCCCAGAAGCGTTGGCCAAAACGCCGCCCAACCCGCCCACGCCCCGTGAGGAAATGATAGAGGTTGCGCCCTTCATCCGAGATATCGAATGCGACCCCTTCACTGGCATAGAGCTGACCCAGCCGCTGTTTCAACTCATGCGCTTCAGCGCTGATCTTGCGCGCGAACAGATAATCCTGGCCCAGCAGCATGTCATAGTGATCGTTATAGAAAGTCACGGGCATCCCGTAGTCCGAAAACATCAGGAACGTCAGCGTCCGATTGTCGATCTCTTGCCTTGGGATCAGGTGGCGGACAAGGGTTTGAAAAAAGGTTTCGTCCGGGATCCAGGTGGTCGAGAAGAACCGGATCACATCGCGGCGCTGGCGCAGGAAATCAAGGATCATCTCAACCGTGCGGCGGCGCAGACACCACCATTGGCTGCCGATCATGATCTGCAGGTCAGCGGGGATTTCGCGCGTCAGGCCAAACCGCTTTTGGGTTTCATATGACGCGTAGAACAGGCGCGATTGCGTGCGTTCGTTGAAATAATGACGATAGATCAGCCGGTCCTCTTTCATGCCGGTCTTGATCCAGTTGCTTTCAAAGAAGTCATGGCTTTCGATGAAATCCATATCACACTCGTCGAGAAAGCGATGCGCGTACTCCGCTGTCTTGATCGCCATGCAATCGCCCGAAAGCATGTAGAAATGGGTGGCACGTGGGAAGGCCTCCACTGCGGCTTGCAGCGCATTCAGCGTGGCCTGGACAAGCGACCACTCCCCCCAGCCGCACTTTATCCGTTTGCGGGCGAAGGTAACGTTCGGGTTGTCCCTCAATGCGTCGCGGATGCGCGTATAGGCTGCCTCACTGGCGCGGGCGTCGAAATGGATCGCCATGCAATCCCCCGCCGCCGTCAGCTGCCCGGCCTGATCAATGATCGCGTCAGGGTCTTTGTGACATAGCAAGATATAGGCAATCTTTGCCATTTGCGTTTCGCTATTCCCCGTTTCTACCGTTCGCGACCGTGATACTGAGGATGAGCGATTGAATAAACAGAATATTTTTGGTTCTTTGGGCCAATACCGCCGAAGTATCACTCCGATATCCGGCCAAGGAGGCGCAGCAGATGGGTTTTCCCGGAACATGGATGACCGAAAGCCAGAGCATGGTGTACCGCGTGGTGCCGAAATGCGCCTGCTCGACCATTGGCCAGATCATGTATTATTCGGATCACGGTCGGTTTTTTGGTGGTGATATCCATGACGCCAAGGACGGGATGCACAAATGGGCTTTTGGGGCCAGCCAGGACCCGATCTCGCGCAACGTGCGATCACATGAATCCTATACGTTTACCTGTGTGCGAAACCCATATACCCGCATCCTGAGCTCGTTCTTCGACAAGATCTGCGGCATTCAGCGCAACGGTAAACGCTATCGCGGTAATCTGGTGCCAACGCTGATTTACAATTACGGGATCGAAGTGGGCGGCGAAGACGGTAAGGGTGAGTTCGATCAGATCGCCAGTTTCCGTCGATTTCTTCTTTTCGCGCGGGATACCATCCGTTGGCGTCGCCCGATGGACCCGGATATTCACTGGTCCGCCATGTCTGGCCATGTCTCGACCCTGATTGCAAATGGCGGGCGCTATGACCGGATTTTCTGGACCGAGAAGTTCAACGATGGGATGCAGGGTGTTCTGGACAACCTCAAGACCGCACACCCGGTGACCCTGTCCGAAATTCCGCGCTTTAATGAATCCGAAGGTCACGGACCCAAACGCGCGCATCCGGTCGAGGATTATTTTGACGATCTGTCCATGCACCTGGTCTATGAAATCTACAAACAAGATTTCGAACTGTTTAAATACGATTTCGAAAACCCGGCCAATAAGATGCCGGTAGGTGAGATCGATCTGGACGAGATTCACGCCAAGCTGGGTGACTGAGTCACTTAGACTAAAGAGCAAGACCACCCGCCCATCGTTAATGTCTCTGATGAGACATCTCCTCTGGTTGGGCCCGGCGCCGCGCGGCGCGGGCCCAAGTCCGCAAGGGGTATCGGCTTTGCCGATAGCACGTAGCGGGCGCGGGAGCGCGCCCATCTTCGTAGACCCTAGACCTGGCGAACAGCACCTTTCGCCGCGCTGGTGGTTAGCTTGGCATAGGCCTTCAGCGCCGTAGACACCTTGCGTTTGCGCGGTGCTGCGGGATGCCAGCCTTTTTCATCCTGTTCTTCGCGCCGGGCGGCCAGATCTTCATCGGACACCGCAAGATGGATGCTGCGGTTCGGGATGTCGATTTCGATGGTGTCGCCGGTTTGCACCAGCCCGATTTCACCACCCTCTGCCGCCTCGGGCGAGACATGGCCGATTGATAGACCCGAGGTGCCGCCCGAGAAGCGGCCATCGGTCAGCAAAGCGCAGGCTTTGCCCAGACCTTTGGATTTCAGGTATGAGGTCGGGTAGAGCATCTCTTGCATGCCCGGCCCGCCGCGCGGGCCTTCGTAGCGGATCACGACCACGTCGCCTTCTTTGACCTTTCCGGTCAGGATGTCGTTCACCGCCTGGTCCTGGCTTTCGCAGACATAGGCTGAGCCGGTGAATTTCAGGATGTTCTCGTCAACACCTGCAGTTTTCACAATGCAGCCGTCGCGGGCAATGTTTCCGAACAGTACCGCAAGACCGCCATCCTGGCTAAAGGCATATTCTTTCGAGCGGATCACGCCGCCTTGGCGGTCGGTATCCAGCTCCTTGTACCGGTTCGACTGGCTGAAGGCCTGAGTGGTGCGCACTCCGCCTGGTGCAGCCTTGAACAGTTCCTGCGCTTTGGGATTGTTGGCGATCTTGATGTCCCAATTGGCAATCGCTTCGCCCATCGTAGCCGAATGAACGGTTGCGCAATCTTCGTGCAGCAATCCCGCACGGCTCAGTTCGCCAAGGATTGAGAAGATGCCACCGGCGCGGTGCACGTCTTCCATATGCACATTCTCGGTATTGGGTGCGACCTTACACAAACAAGGCACTTCGCGGCTGAGGTGGTCCATATCGGACATGGTGAAATGCACCTCGCCCTCATGCGCAATGGCCAGCAAGTGCAGTACCGTGTTGGTCGAACCGCCCATAGCGATGTCGAGGCTCATGGCGTTCTCAAAGGCCTCGAACGTAGCGATCTCGCGTGGCAGGAAGCCTTTTTCGTCCAGATCATAGTGCCGCTTGGTGATCTCGACGATCCGGCGACCGGCCTCAAGGAACAGCTCTTTGCGGTCCGCGTGTGTGGCAAGGGTCGAGCCGTTGCCCGGCAGTGCCAGACCCAGCGCCTCGGCCAGACAGTTCATCGAGTTGGCAGTGAACATGCCCGAACACGAGCCGCAGGTGGGGCAGGCGTTTTCCTCGATATGCTGAACCTGTTCGTCGGTGAAGCGGTCGTCAGCAGCGGCTACCATCGCATCCACAAGGTCGATTTTCTTGGCGTCCAGATCGGCGATATCGATCTTGCCCGCTTCCATCGGACCACCCGAGACGAAGATGGCCGGGATGTTCAGGCGCATGGCCGCCATCAACATGCCGGGGGTGATCTTGTCGCAGTTCGAGATACAGACCATCGCGTCGGCGCAATGCGCGTTGACCATGTATTCCACCGAATCCGCGATCACCTCACGCGAGGGCAGCGAATACAGCATCCCGTCATGGCCCATGGCGATGCCATCATCGACCGCGATGGTGTTGAACTCTTTCGCGACACCGCCGGCTGCCTCGACCTCGCGCGCGACCATCTGGCCGAGGTCCTTCAAGTGGACGTGACCGGGCACAAACTGGGTGAACGAGTTTACGATAGCGATGATCGGTTTGCCGAAATCATCGTCGCCCATACCGGTGGCGCGCCACAAACCGCGGGCACCGGCCATGTTGCGGCCATGGGTAGAGGTTCTGGATCGGTACAATGGCATGATGCTGTTTCCCTTTTGCCTCGGGTTGCATGTCTTGGGGTTCGTACGTTATAGCGCACGTATCACATGTGCGCTATAACGTACAAGAGGATTCGGAAGTTGATGATATGGCACCGGACGACATAACGCTGAAATTACGGGACGTGCGGACGGCGTCCGGGCTGAGCCTGTCGAAGGTGGCTGAAATGACCGGGGTCAGCAAAGCCATGCTGGGCCAGATAGAGCGCGGCGAATCCAGCCCCACCATCGCGACCTTGTGGAAAATCGCCAAAGGCTTCCAGCTACCACTCAGCGCGCTGATCGATACGGCGCTGGGCGACCCGTCTGTTTTCCAGACCGTGACCTTCCCCGGGACCATAGAGGTCAAGATCGTCTTTCCCTTCGACCCCGCCCTAGGGGCCGAGACATTTCACGTCAGCTTGCATCCGAACCAAAGCCACGAATCCCCCGCCCATGCCGCTGGTGTGACCGAGG
Source organism: Ruegeria sp. AH3 (assembly GCF_056536265.1). Classification (NCBI taxonomy): domain Bacteria; kingdom Pseudomonadati; phylum Pseudomonadota; class Alphaproteobacteria; order Rhodobacterales; family Roseobacteraceae; genus Ruegeria; species Ruegeria sp. AH3. Next base: position 2,671,363 of record NZ_JBQFJL010000001.1, on the reverse strand, counting down.
AGGTGTTTGTTCTTTCAGGTACGCTCGAGATTCTACGCGATCGGGAATGGGTATCTTTGCAGGCCGGACAGGGCTTGCGCTTTGCCGCTGATATCCCCCATGGATACCGCGCGGGTGCAGAGGGTGCCGCATTCCTGAACATGCACCACTACGCCCAGCACAACGAGTATTCTGAAAACGGCAAGGCCCATTCATGACTGCAGTTCTCGACAGCCTCACCATCGTCGACGCTATTGGCTCGTTTGGGGCTTTGATCGTGGTCGCGGCCTATTTTGCGACACAGATGCGGATGATGAACTCTGACGATCTCGCGTTTCCGGTGGTGAACCTCTTGGGGTCGGTTCTGATCGTCTATTCGCTGCTCGAGAATTTCAATCTGGCGTCGATGCTGATCGAGGGGTTCTGGATTCTGATCAGCATGATCGGGATCATTCAGCATTTCAGGTTGCGCCGCGCAAAGTAGTGCGCGGCGCGGGATGTTTAGGCTGCGCTGAGAAGACGTGGCGTGAACAGGCCGAGCTTGTTCAGACCCTTCATGGATTTCGCAGCCGCAAGAACGGCAAGATCGGCCAGGGGCTCAATCAGGATAACCATCATGTAAGCTCCGCCAAAGCTGGCCACGGCGGCGATGTTTTCGGCACCGAAACCCTGACCGTAGAACGCCCAGAAGGCCACCCATAGTACGACACCACCCTGATAGGCGGTCGACAGCGCAAGTGCCTGAGAATACTTGAGGTCAACATAGGCCGTATTCGGCGCAATGACGCGGTTTGCCAACGCCTGCAGGGCAAACAGAGGCACCAGCAACGTCGTCATGTTCATTCCGAACTGGGGCAGATCGAAGGGTGCCAAGAAAAACCCTTGAACAAAGAGGCCCAGGATCAGACCAATCGCAGCCGGGGCGGCACCGAACAAAAGAAACAGTGTCGAGCCCAGAATAAAGTGCACCTCTGACACTCCCACCGGGAAATGAGGCAGAACTTCAAAGAATGTGAAAACAAGGCCGGTTGTCAGGGCAGACCGCACTGCAAGGCTTGCAACACCACTGTTTTTGACGCTCTCCCACGCCAGCTTCAGACTATAAAGCCCTGCCCCGGCCGCGGTGGCATAGCTCAGGACAAGTTTGGCGCCGTTAACGACGCCCGGTTCGATATGCATAGTTTGTTCTCCTTACCGTCACACCCGACGGTAGAAACGTGTTGAAATTGGGCGGATGCCCGGTTTGTGCATGGCAGGTCTCCTGACTCGCGGATTGGGATCGATCCCGGCCTTCCCAACCGATCATTTCGGTCAGTGGCCCTGATGGGGCGATACTCCGCTTACAGTTGCGGGGGCAGTTCCGGAATTGACAGGATTTGTCGCACCGGATTCCCTTTTCATCCCTCTGGGGAAACCCCTTTGGGAACCATGTCGCACAGATTTCTGCCACAGAATGCTGTCTGTCAAGCACGCCAAGCATGTGGTTGGAAAAAAACGTTCCCCGCGCGGGTTCTGAACTGCGGCGTGACTTGAACGTTTGGCCGTGCCCATATAGGGAAAATCCAAGCTCGCTCAGGGGAGGCTTTGATGCAGGACGATCCGAAAACTCTCGTATCCACAGACTGGCTGGCCGCGCATCTCAAGGACCCGGATCTGCGGATTTTGGACGGGTCCTGGTATCTGCCCGCGCAGAACCGCGATGCGAAGGCCGAGTATGATGTAGGCCATATCCCCGGTGCACGGTTCTTTGACATTGATGACATTGCTGATCACCGTTCGGACCTGCCGCATATGGCACCCCCGGTTGAGAAATTCATGTCCCGCCTGCGGGCGATGGGGGTGGGCGACGGCCATCAGGTCGTTGTCTATGACGGGGCCGGGCTGATGTCTGCCGCACGCGTCTGGTGGCTGTTCCGTTTGATGGGTCAGGACAATATTGCCGTTCTGGATGGGGGGCTGCCGAAATGGCAGGCCGAAGGTCGCGAGATTGAGGACCTGCCGCCCGTCGTTCGCGATCGCCATATGACCGTTCGCGTACAAAACCATCTGGTGCGTGACGTGACGCAGGTTTCAGCTGCGGCCAAGCTGAACGATCATGAGATCATCGATGCGCGCTCGACCGACCGCTTTGCCGGAACAGCGCCAGAACCACGCGAAGGTTTACGCTCGGGTCATATTCCGGGCTCTCGCAATGTGCCCTTTGGCACGCTGTTGAAAGCAAATGGCACCATGAAGTCGCCGGAAGAGTGCCACGCCATATTTGAGGCCGCAGGCGTAGATCTGTCGAAACCCGCAATCACATCCTGCGGCTCGGGCGTCACGGCTGCGATCCTCAGCCTTGCGCTTGAGCGCATGGGTAAAAAAGATCATTCGCTTTATGACGGCTCCTGGGCTGAATGGGGTGCCTTCCCAACCCTGCCCGTCGCAACCGGAGAGAACTGATGTTCGAGAACCTCAAGCCACAGCCAGCCGACAAGATTCTGGCGCTGATGCAGATGTATCGCGATGACCCGCGCGATCAGAAAATTGACCTGGGGGTTGGCGTTTATAAAAACGCTGAGGGCATCACCCCGGTCATGCGCGCCGTGAAAGCGGCTGAAAAACGCATTCTGGAAGAGCAGGAGACTAAGGCCTATACCGGTTTGGCCGGTGATCCAGCCTATGCCGATGCCATGATCGGTCTGATTTTGGGTACATCGGTCCCGCGCGCCAACATCGCCGCCGTGGCGACGCCGGGCGGCACCGGTGCCTGCCGTCAGGCGTTTGAGATGATCCGCATGGCCAATCCGTCGGCCCGTGTTTTTGTGTCGAACCCGACTTGGCCGAACCATCTGTCGATCCTGAACTATCTAGGAATCGAGACGGTCCAGTATCGTTATTTCGACGGTGAAACCCGCGGCGTCGATTTCGACGGCATGATCGAGGACCTGAAAACCGCCAATGCGGGCGATGTGGTTCTGCTGCACGGCTGCTGTCACAACCCGACCGGAGCCAACCTGAACATGGTGCAGTGGCAGGAGGTCGTGAACCTGATCAACGAGCGAGGCCTCGTAGCGATGATCGATATCGCCTATCAGGGCTTCGGCGACGGCCTTGAAGAGGATGCGCAGGCGACCCGTCTGGTTGCCTCATCGGTCAAGCGCTGCCTGATCGCGGTGTCCTGCTCGAAGAACTTCGGCGTCTACCGCGAACGGACTGGTCTGCTGATGGCGATCAGCGACGATGCGGCGCAAACGGCTCTGAACCAATCGACACTGGCTTTCCTGAACCGTCAGAACTACTCGTTTCCGCCAGATCATGGTGCGCGGGTGGTAACGACGATCCTGAATGATGACGCGCTGCGCGCCGACTGGGCCGCTGAGCTGGAAGAGATTCGTCTGTCCATGCTGGGCCTGCGTCAGCAACTGGCTGACGAATTGCAACGCCTTAGCGGGTCGGATCGTTTCGGGTTTGTCGCACAGCACCGCGGCATGTTCTCGCGCCTTGGTGCGGCACCTGAACTGGTCGAGCAACTGCGCAACGATCACGGGATCTACATGGTCGGCGACAGCCGCCTGAACATCGCCGGTCTGAACGCGACCACCGTGCCAATTCTGGCGCAGGCGATTGTAGACGTCGGGGTCTGATTCCAACGAAAATGGTTTGCTGAGCGCTGCGCAAACGAGCGCAGCGTTCAGTGAGATTTGTATTGGGTTTTCTCAAAGTCATCTTGCCCGCTCGGCTATGACCATATTTCTTTGTCACCAGCGATGGCAGAGACAACTGCCTTTGCACGTTGCTCAACTCCGGGCATATAGGAAAGGCCCATATGCTCAACCTCAATGTATATCAAATAGTTGGCAACATCAGTTTGGGTGCTACCGTTGCGCAGTTGGCCAGCTGCTGACATAAGATACGTATCGTACTCATCCGCGAAGGGTTCGGATTGCTCATCTCGCCAGCAATCTCCGGGGGCTAGTAACCCAATAGGATCCCAAAGTGACCATCCTATGTCGCGTAGCCGGGGTAAATTAATTCGAGGATTACGAGAAGAGTGCATTGCTGTCGTCATTCAATTGTTCCCCCAGACGGTTTCATAGGGGCACCATTTTGAAAAGCGGCACTTCGACGAAATACAATTCTCGGGGATAAATAAAAAAACCGGGCGCGGACGCCCGGTTTTGATTGTGCTTTGATGGGGAGGTTTAGCCCTTCGAAAACTCCGGATAGGCTTCCATGCCCAGTTCCGCCATGTCGAGGCCGTTGATCTCGTCCTCTTCGCTGACGCGGATACCAAGAGTGGATTTCAGGATCACCCACAGGATCAGCGCGCCGACAAAGGTGAACACACCGTAGGCGACAATGCCGATCAGCTGAGTGATCAGGCTCGCCTCACCGTAGAAGATCACGGCGATGGTGCCCCAGATGCCTGCGAACAGGTGAACCGGGATGGCACCCACGACGTCGTCGATCTTGAACTTGTCCAGCATCGGAACCGCGAAGACCACGATGATACCGCCGACGGCACCAATCCAGAGCGAACCGAACAGGGTCGGGGCCAGCGGCTCCGCCGTGATCGAGACCAGACCGGCCAGCGCGCCGTTCAGAACCATGGTGAGGTCGGGCTTTTTGTACATGACCTGTGTCATGATCAAAGCGGCGACGGCGCCAGAGGCCGCGGCCATGTTGGTGTTGGCAAAGATGCGCGACACGTCGGACACGTCCCCAACAGTACCCATTGCCAGCTGTGAGCCTCCGTTGAAGCCGAACCAGCCCAGCCACAGGATGAATGTACCCAAAGTGGCCAGCGCCAGGTTTGAACCGGGCATCGGATGTACCTTGCCATCTTTATACTTGCCGATACGCGGGCCAAGGATGATGGCACCTGCCAGAGCGGCCCAGCCACCAACCGAGTGTACAACGGTCGAGCCGGCAAAGTCCGAGAAACCGGCTTCGGACAGCCAGCCGCCACCCCACTGCCAGGACCCCGAGATCGGGTACAGAACACCAGTCAGAACGATGACGAAGATCAGGAAGGGCCACAGCTTGATCCGCTCTGCCACAGCACCTGAGACGATCGAGGCGGTTGCAGCCACAAACACCAGCTGGAAGAAGAAATCCGAGCCAATCGATGCGTAGTCGAGCGCTGCGTCAGCGGGCGCAACGCCAACGGCATCGAGTTGTGTGGTCGAGAAGAACGGCCCCAGCCAGCCAGCGATGGTCCAGCCGTCGCCAGGATACATCAGGTTAAAGCCGATCAGCCAGTACATGATCGCGGCAAAGGAAAACAGCGCAACGTTCTTGATCATCTGCATTGCGACGTTTTTCGACCGCACCAGACCGCCTTCCAGCATGGCAAAGCCAGCGGCCATGAAGAAGACCAGAAAGCCCGCCATCAGGAACAGCAGTGTGGTGAAGATATATTGGGTATGCAGCGCAGCCTCGCCTTCGGCAGCCTCTTGCGCCAGCCCCATCTGCGGCAGCACAACAAGTGCGGCGGCAGGAATGATGAATTTCATCAGGTTCATTGTCAGTCCTCGAATGTTTTGGAAGCGGGGCGCTTAAAGCGCGTCCTCGTTGGTTTCCCCGGTCCGCACGCGCATGGCCTGCTCGACATCGAGGACGAATATCTTGCCGTCACCGATCTTGCCGGTTTTGGCTGTTGTGGTGATGGTCTCGACGATCTGGTCGGCCATGGTGGCGGGCACCACGATCTCGAGTTTGATTTTGGGCACGAAGTTCACAGCATATTCCGCGCCCCGATAAATTTCCGTGTGGCCAGATTGCGAGCCGAAGCCCTTGATCTCGGTCACCATCATGCCGCGCACGCCCGCGTTGGTCAGTGCCTCGCGCACCTCCTCGAGCTTGAACGGCTTGATTGTCGCAATGATCAGTTTCACGTCTTTCCCCTCTATCGTCCCGGACAGACCGGTATTTTGCACCTGCAGAAAAAGAGCGTGACATCGCGCGTTAGGAAACGATTCCGGAGGGGTGACGCGGGGAAAAAGAATGAAAAGTTGCACAATTTTTGCACAAACAGAGAGGCAGGATGAAAAAATAGGCAGTTTTACGAGGGGAAATACCGGAAATTCACACCTCTACATGGCTGCTTTGCCAAGGTATGGTGACGCAAAAGCATAAACGGGCAGAGTTTGAGCATGACTGAGTCCAAGCGCCGCAAGCCTACATTGGTCGCGGACAAAAGATACCCCTCGAAGGGTCGCAAGCCTGCGGCAACCAAGCGGTCTGCCAAACCGGCGGGCAAGAAAGCGGCTGCGCGCAAAACCGCCACACGCAAGACGGCGCGCCGGAAATCGCGCCGCAGTTCGGGCGGCAAGGGTGGCGGTATCTTCCGCCGTCTGTTCCGTTGGATTTGGCGTCTTTTCTGGGGAATCACATGGCGGGTGGGTGCCGTCGCGGGCCTGCTACTGGCGTTGGCGGTCGGCGTCGTCTACTCTTCTTTGCCCGAGGTCGATGCCCTGCTGGACGGGCGCGCAAAGGGTTCGGTGACGTTGCTGGACCGCGATGGCAAGGTATTTGCCTGGCGCGGGGATCAGTTCGGCGGAGTAATCACGGCGGATACGGTCTCGCCTCATCTCAAGAACGCGGTGATCGCGACCGAAGACAAGCGGTTCTACCGTCATTTCGGCGTCAGTCCGCGTGGTGTCGCCAGTGCGGTGCGGATCAACCTCAGCGAAGGGCGCGGGCCGTTGTCGGGCCATGGCGGCTCGACCATCACGCAGCAAACGGCGAAGTTGCTGTGTCTGGGTGTTCCATACAACCCAGCTGATTGGGAGTCCGAGGCGGCCTATGAGTCGGATTGTCGGCAGGGGTCGCTGTGGCGCAAGGCGAAAGAGGCTGTTTATGCCATCGCGATGGAGGTGAAATACTCCAAAGACGAAATCCTGACCATCTATCTGAATCGCGCATTCCTTGGGGCGGGCGCACGCGGGTTCGAAGCGGCCAGTCAGCGCTATTTCGGTATCTCCGCAGCCGAGGTCAGCCCGGCAGAGGCTGCCATGCTGGCCGGTCTGTTGGTGGCACCCACGCGCTATGCGCCAACGAATAACCTGCAGCGTTCACAGGATCGGGCGCGGTTGGTGGTCGGTCTGATGGAAGATCAGGGCTATCTGAGCCAGGCGCAGGCCAGCGAGGCCCGCAGCCGTCCGGCAGAGCTGTCCGAGGCGGCGGCAGCGCGTGCCGGTGGATATTTTGCGGATTGGGTCATGGCGAGCGGACCAGAATTCTTTACCCGCAACACCACCGAGGATGTTGTGATCCGTACCACGCTGGATCAACGCATTCAGCAATCGGCGGAAGAGGCGTTGCAATTCATCTTTCAGGAAAAGGTGCGCGAAGGGTCAAAGGCACAGGCCGCCATTGTTGTGATGTCGGCGGATGGCGCGGTCCGCGCCATGGTGGGCGGGCGCAAGACCCGAGTATCAGGGGCGTTCAACCGGGCCACACAAGCGCTGCGACAGACCGGGTCGTCGTTTAAGCCCTTCGTTTACGCCACCGCGCTGGAACTGGGCTATTCGCCTCTGGATACGGTGATGGACGAGCCCTATTGCGTCGACATCCCCGGGTCGGGTCAGTGGTGCCCCAAGAACTACACCAACAAGTTCTATGGCCGGGTGACGCTGGCGGATGCCCTGAAAAACTCGCTGAACATCCCCGCCGTTAAAGTGGCTGAGATATCGGGGCTGGAAAATGTCCGAACCGTGGCCAGCGGTTTTGGCATCACGAGCGATCTGGCGCAGGGTCCGGCGCTGGCGCTGGGCGCATCAGAAAGCACGTTGATCGAGATGACGGGCGCTTATGCGGGTATCCTGAATGGCGGTTCGTCGGTCGAGCCGTATGGCCTGACCGAGCTGAAGTTGTTAGGCGAAACCGAACCGGTGATGGTGACGACCACCGGGATCGGTGAGCGCGTGATCAATGACAAGGCTGCGAAACAACTGACCTGGATGATGGAGCGCGTCGTTTCGGAAGGCACTGGAGGGCGTGCGAAACTGCCCGGCTGGCAGGTGGCGGGCAAGACCGGCACAACGCAGGCCGCCAGGGATGCGTGGTTTATCGGCTTCACTGCCGACTATGTGGCGGGTGTTTGGATGGGATATGATGACAACACGCCCTTGGCGGGTGTCACAGGCGGTGGGTTACCTGCAGAGATCTGGAAAGAGACCATGGCCCGCGTCACCGAAGGGATGACGCCCACACCATTGCCGATGCTGGCGCCTGATCCGCCCGTGCGTACGGCACAACCCAGACAGCAGCGCCGCAAGAACAATGGTTTTGAAAATGCGATCAACAACCTGCTGAATAACATTTTCGGAAACTGACGAAGCAAAGAAAAAAGGCGGTGCATATGACACCGCCTTTGACGTTTCAGGCGCTCGCGTCCAGCGCAGCGACAATCGCGTCGCCCATTTCCGAGGTCGAAACTGGCTGAACGCCTTCCTCGGCCAGCAGATCCGCAGTGCGGACACCATCGGCCAGAACCTTCTCGATGGCGGCTTCCAGACGATCCGCCTCGGCACCCTGGTCAAAGCTGTAGCGCAGCGCCATGGCAAAGCTCAGGATACAGGCGATCGGGTTGGCTTTGCCTTCACCCGCGATATCCGGCGCTGAACCGTGGACCGGCTCGTACATCGCCTTGGGGCGACCATTCGCCATCGGAGCACCGAGCGATGCAGATGGCAGCATACCCAGTGAGCCGGTCAGCATCGCGGCGCAGTCGGACAGCAGATCGCCAAACAGGTTGTCGGTGACGATGACATCGAATTGCTTCGGTGCCCGCACCAATTGCATGGCACCGTTATCCGCGTACATGTGGGTCACTTCGACTTCGGGATATTCCTCGGCCACGCGGTTCACGACTTCGCGCCACAGGATGCCCGATTCCATGACGTTGGCCTTTTCCATCGAGCACAGCTTTTTGTTCCGACGCATTGCCAGTTCAAAGGCCGAGCGCGCGGCGCGTTCGATTTCGGATTCGGTGTAGCGTTGGGTGTTGATGCCCACACGCTCATTGCCTTCCTCAAAAATGCCGCGCGGTTCGCCGAAATACACACCCGAGGTCAGCTCGCGCACGATCATGATATCCAGACCGGCCACGATGTCCTTCTTCAGCGACGAGAAATCGGCCAGCGCGTCAAAACACTGTGCCGGGCGCAGGTTCGAGAATAGATCCATTTCCTTGCGCAGGCGCAGCAGGCCGCGCTCGGGCTTAACCGAGAAGTCCAGGTCGTCGTATTTCGGGCCACCCACGGCACCCAGCAGCACCGCGTCAACCTCTTGCGCTTTTGCCATGGTCTCATCCGACAAAGGCTTGCCGTGCGCGTCATAGGCCGCGCCGCCCACAAGGTCCTCGCTCACGTCAAAGTGAAGGCCGCGATTGGTGCCGAACCAATCGATGACTTTGCGCACTTCGGCCATGACTTCGGGGCCAATTCCGTCTCCGGGCAGGATGAGGAGCGAGGGGTTGGACATGAAGGATCTCCTTGCGTTTCGTTGCACAGGCCCTAGCGTTTGCGGCGCATCGGGTCAATGAGACGAACCCGCCAAAACACGAGGAACAGACATGCTGACACCCGGAAAACCCGCCCCATCGCTGAAAATCGAAACCGTGAGCCACGGCACCTTTGATCTTGAGCGTGACACAGGTGAAAACGGGACGCTGGTGATTCAGTATCGCGGTCTGCATTGCCCGATCTGTATTCGCCAGATGGGCGAGGTCGAAGCAGCGCTGGATGACTTCGCCGAACTGGGTATCGAGGTGATCATGATCACCACGGATACAGGCGAACGCGCGGCTGAAACGGTCGAGAAAGCCGGGGTCTCAAAACTGCGCGTGGGGTATGGTTTGTCGATGGTCGATGCGCGTGACACCTGGGGGCTGAATATCTCGGTCGCACGCGAAGGCAGCGCTGAGCCTGCGCTGTTTGCTGAGCCGGGGCATTTCTATATCAAACCGGATCAAACCCTGTACTACGTCTGGCAGCAGACGACGCCATTCGCCCGGCCTCCGATGTCGGATATTGTCGGAGGGTTGAAATTCACCCTCGCCAATGACTATCCAGCGCGCGGCACCTATACTGGCGCGCTGTAGGAGGCATCACAATCTGGCCTTCAACCCCTCAGCCAGCAGATTCCAGACCCTGCGGATGCGTGGGGTCTGACGCATGGCTTGCGGGGCGGCCAGCCAGACCGGCAGAACGGGTATCTCGGCTTCGATATCCAGCACCTCAACCGCCGGATCCGCCTGTGCGATGCTGAGTTGGCTGAAGCCGACACCGCAGCCTGCGCGGATCAGCTCCCAATAGGCGGTCTGGTTGTCGCAGCGGGTGGCAAAGCTGTCACGGCTGGCAGGCCAGCCTTTGTTGCGCATGGCGGTGATGATGTCCTGATTAGCGTCGAACCCTACCAGATCATGCTGCATCAATTCCTCGGGGGTCGTTGGACGCCCGGCGCGTTCCAGATAGGATCGCGCAGCACAAAAGCAGAGCGGAAGCTCTCCGATATGTTTGGCCACGATGTCGACCTGCTCGGGGCGATACATGCGCACGGCGATGTCGGCCTCTCGATACAATAGGTTCTCGCTGGCATCCGAGGCGACCAGATCAAGCTGTATGGCCGGCTCCTCCTGGCGGATCGCGGCCAGGATGGGAGGCAGCAGGTGGTGCGAGACAAAGACCGAGGCGGTGATCCGGACCGAACCCTCAAGCTGTTGCGCCTGCCCCGCCGCCGTCAGCCCAAGCGCGTTAACCGCGCCGTGCATCTGCTGAGCCATCGGCAACACCTGTTGCCCAACTTCGCTGAGTGTCAGGCCGCGCGCATGTCGGTCGAACAGGGGCACGCCCAGTTCTTCCTCAAGCGCATGCACTTGTCGCCCCAGTGTCGGCTGACTGCGCCCCAACCGCCGCGCCGCAGCTGAAAGCGAGCCGGTTTCAGCCACGGCCAGAAAGCTCTGGATCAGGGACCAGTCGGAAAGCTGCAGAGGGTTTGCCATTCAAAAACGAATACATGATCTGCGGTTATTGGCAATTCATCAATGCATGCGAATGAGTAAATTGAGAGCATCAGGAGGAATACATGCAACAAACAGCGCTAATCCTTGGTGCCTCAGGGCGTTTTGGCCGCAACTCAGCTGCAGCGTTTTCTCATGCGGGCTGGTCCGTGCGCCGTTTCAACCGTGCCTCGGATGATCTGAAAGCTGCGGCCTGCGATGTGGATGTCATCGTGAATGCGTGGAACCCGCCCTATCCGGACTGGGCGCGTGATGTGCCGACGTTGCATCGCAGAGTGATCGCGGCTGCTGAAAGCAGCGGGGCCACCGTTATCTTGCCCGGCAATGTCTATGTCTTTGGCGCAGACGCTCGTGCCCCTTGGTCGTCTGAGACGCCACATTTGGCCACCAATCCGCTCGGTCGTATTCGCATTGAGATGGAGGCTTCCTATCGCGATTCATCCGTGCAGACCATTTTGCTGCGGGCCGGAGATTTCATCGATACCGCTACATCGGGGAACTGGTTTGATCAGGTGCTGATCAAGCATCTGCGTCGTGGTCGCTTCGTATATCCCGGTAATCCCGACATCCCGCATGCCTGGGCATATCTGCCTGATCTGACCCGCGCTGCTGTCCGCTTGGCCGAGATGCGCGCCGACCTGCCACGATACAACGATATTCTGTTTGCAGGTTATACGCTATCCGGCAACGACCTTGCGCGGGCGTTGTCGCGGGTGATTGAGCGCGAGGTTGAACTGCGGAAGATGGCTTGGTGGCCGTTGCAATTGGCCCGTCCGTTCTGGCGTATGGCGCCTCATCTGCTTGAAATGCGGTACCTGTGGGACACGCCGCATCGTTTGGATGGTGCGCGGTTTGAAGCGCTGCTGCCTGATTTTGTGCAGACTGATCTTTCTGCAGCGTTGACAGCTGCAGTTCCGGGTTTTGCCGTACAACCGCGCGGACAATCGGGCGGTGCCCCTCTTTGGTCATAACGCGCATTGCTGTTCTCTTATGCTGAACGCCGCTTCATGGGAGGTATCCCAAGCGCGTTAGCATCACCGATCACTGATCGAGCAGATCGACCCAGACCAGTCGATGACGGCTGGCAGTCTCGGCGTTGTCACGATCCGGTTGAGGTGGCCAATACGCACCTGCATCCTGTATCTGCCAATCGGCCGAGGGCAGGACATAATCGACCCGCATCTCGCCCACGCCCTTCCAGAGAACCGTCGCGGTGGAACCTTCCGCATTCGTGGGTTTTGGGTCTTGCAGCAAAGGGTGGGCAAGCAGGTCCCGGATGGCGTCCTTGCGACCTTCACCGCCATCCGGGTCGAGATTTGCATCCCCCGCTATTACGAACCGATTTGATGGAGCAGGGCCAATCTCTTTCTCCATGAGCACTGACCAGAACCTTATCTCATCTCTGTTTCGCAGACCGTTGCGGTCCTCTGGCCCGTCAAACACCGGTGGGCTGGCGTGGAACGTCATCAGCTCAAGACGACCCCCGGGCGCATCGATCGGAATGACCCAATGGGCAGTTGAAGAAAGCCGTTGAATGGCTTGCGCTTGGGGCGACGGAAATGGAGCATTCCTAGCGACAGGCAGCGTAGCACCCGGAAGATCCTGCCATAGCATCGTGGAGTAGACCTGCACCTGATCTTCCGCGATGGGATGTCGTGATAGAACGGCCAAACCGCCTTGCCCTGTGAACCGGCCCCAGCCCTGAGCATCGCCCGGCCCGCCGGTTTTGCCGTCTCCGTCCAGATCTATCGGGGTTTCGAGCCCTGAATTGGGTTGTGCCGAAAAGCTGTGAGGATAAGTCAGACCCGCTTCGTCCAGCTTCGTCTGAAGGGCGGTCAGGGTCAACCCATCCAGATCCCAATCGATCCCCTGCAGTGTCACGATATCGGGACGTGTCTCCGTCAGCACTTCGACCACCGCACTCACTTGTGGGTCGCCCCGTCTGATATCCCGCAGCAAGAGCCCCGGCCCCTCGCGGCTGAGTTCGGTGTTATAAGTGGCGACTCGCAATATGTCTGCCTGCGCCGAAAGGGGCAGCAGCAGTACAATAAGGGCTCGGATCATGCGATCTGAGTGGCCTCGGAGGTTGAGTAGGCGCGGCGTTTTTCGACAATCAGTCCCGCGATGCGCAAGGTCGCCATACCCCGCATGATCATGCTGGCAGGCAGGAAAGCCCAGGCGCACAATGTCCAGATCAGGGTTTGAGGATTACTGAGGGCAATTGGAGCCGCAAAGGCAGCCATCAGTTTCACCACGGCTGGAATCAGGAATGGCAGCAGCACCCCGATGGCGATGTTCAAACGGCCATCCCGTTGCAGCCGGGTCACCACATCACCACCCTTAGTAGGGTCGAACAAGGGCAGATTGGTCCAGACATTGAAGGCTCCGTTGCCCATGGGCCAGCCCCGCAGCTTGACCGCGTAGGCAAAGCTACCAATCGTGGCCAACGCGGCGACATAAGCGATGCTTGCTGAGATGCGTACCAGTTCAATCAAAGGTTGGCTGGCGTTGTCAGGCAGCATCAGTACAACCAGACGCACGGGCGAATAAGGGAAATCTGCCACATTCGAAACCGCCAGCCCGGTCGCATAGAACAGGCTGGTCATATGCGTCGGCGCATAAACGTTTTTGCAGATCATCGTCAGGAAGATGACCATCGATACAAGCCCGACAAAACGCAGACGGTTCACCGGTGCGGCATCACGAAATTCGATAAAGCTGGGAAAGGCGGAGTTATATTCGGAGAACGTCAACAGGAACGCCAGGATGGCGAGAAAAACAACGATCTCTGTCCCATTAGACGTCGAAGCTGGCAGGTACAACGCGGGAGTGAGCACCATAAGCGCCACCAATATTCCACGTATCGCCGCTCCTGTTGTGCGTGCAATCAAAATCCGAACCCTTTTTTCCAAACCGGAGTGGCCGATTCTATGTCGACTTCACTTCCAACTTGTGCGGACCGTTCGTTTAGTGACGGTTACCTCAGTATCGCCAAGATTGACGATAAGCGGTATTTCGCTCAAGCCGGAGTGCAGAAAACACGCACTTTCGGGCAAAATGATGGCGCAACTGGTGCGGGATTGCATCATTTTCGACGCAAATTCGACGTGTATCTCAATATGATACCTAGATGTAGTGGTTTGCGGACTTTTAGCCCCAAGAATGCGAACGGGGCCGCGCTTGCGACCCCGTAAGGTTGAGTATCAACAGATTCGTCCCCAGAATCATACCCAAGGGCGGGACTGGCTTGCGTGATCCTCGAATTTGTCGATGTGATGGTCTTTTTCCATGGTCAGACCAATGTCATCCAGACCGTTCAGCAGGCAGTGTTTGCGGTGCGGGTCGATGTCGAATTCAATTTCAACACCATCCGATGTGGTGATCTTCTGATTTTCCAGATGCACAGTCATGCGGGCGTTTTCGCCTTTGTGTGCGTCGTCCATCAGAATCGCGTGGTGCTCTTCTTCGACCACGATCGGCAGGATGCCGTTCTTGAAGCAGTTGTTAAAAAAGATGTCGGCGAAGCTGGTCGAGATCACGACCTTGATGCCGAAATCCTTGATCGCCCAAGGCGCATGTTCGCGCGATGAGCCGCAGCCGAAATTGTCGCCAGCAACCAGAATCTCGGTCTGTCGATAGGCGGGTTTGTTCAGAACGAACTCTTCATTCTCCTGCCCGTCATCGTGATAGCGCATCTCGTCAAACAGAACGACGCCCAGACCGGACCGCTTGATGGTTTTCAGATGCACTTTGGGGATGATCATATCGGTGTCGATGTTGATCAGTGGCATTGGGGCGGCCACCCCGTGGACTTTTTCGAACTTTTCCATCTCTACACTCCTGCAGGAGAGGGCCGCGCCCTGTATCCTGCGTTTAAGCCTCTTTGGCTTTTGTTGTTTCGTCCTTGGGTGCGTTCTTGACGAAGAACGCCATGAAGACCAATCCAAACCCGTTGAACAGCATCTCGATGCCCAGCAGGATACCCAGCAAGCTCAGCAGGGCCGCGGGTTCCGCCGCCGCATAAGACCAGATGATACCGGCCAGAACGATCGACAAGATGCCCGAGATCAGCGTGGGCCAGAAAAACTGCGTTCCCTTCATCTGGAACGACAGGATGACCCGCGCGATGCCACCTGCCATGAACAGGATCAGCATCACGGTCGCCAGCGTCAGCGTGCCCTGCAGCGGGTGATCCAGGAAGGACCAGCCCAGAAACAGCATGACCGCACCCATGATGAGCGACAGGATCTTGTTGCCAGCGCCTTCAACGGTGAAGCCGCCGACCAGCTGCAATGCGCCTGCAATCAGCAGCAGCACACCGGTTACGACCGTTACAGCCACGGATGCCACCACCGGTGCGCCCAGCACAAAGACGCCAAACGCGATGGACAGCAGTCCAAGCAAAAGCCATTTGATCCAGTCACTCATGTCTTCAATCCCTCAAATATCTAGATATGAGGGCACCTTACATCAGTTCGCGGACGTCTGTCAGCCGTCCTGTGATTGCCGCTGCGGCAGCCATTGCCGGGCTCAGCAGATGGGTACGTCCACCTCGACCCTGACGACCTTCGAAGTTGCGGTTCGAAGTCGCAGCGCAGCGCTCGCCCGGTTGCAGCTGGTCGGGGTTCATCGCCAGACACATCGAGCATCCGGCCAGACGCCATTCGAATCCGGCCTCTTTGAAGATGTCCGCCAGACCTTCTTCTTCGGCCTGAGCACGCACCAGACCCGAACCGGGCACGACCATGGCGCGCATCCCGTCCTTGATCTTCTTACCTTTCAGGATCTCAGCCGCGGCGCGCAGGTCCTCGATGCGGCCGTTGGTGCATGAGCCGATGAAAACGGTATCGATTTCGACATCGCTCAGCTTCTGACCGGCTTCCAGACCCATGTACTCGATCGAACGGCGGGCCGCGTCGACTTTACCGCCTTCGAAATCTTCGGGGTGCGGTACGGATGCGGTGATCGGCAGTACATCCTCGGGGCTGGTGCCCCATGTGACGACCGGAGCAATGTCTTCGCCGCGCAGGGTGATGACCTTGTCAAAATGCGCACCTTCGTCGGTATAGAGGGTTTTCCACCAGTCCATCGCGGCTTCCCACTGGGCACCTTTCGGGGCATGAGGGCGACCTTTGACATATTCGAACGTGGTCTCGTCTGGTGCAATAAGACCCGCGCGTGCGCCACCTTCGATGGCCATATTGCAGACGGTCATGCGGCCTTCCATCGATAGATCGCGGATCGCTTCGCCGCTATATTCGATGACATAGCCGGTACCGCCCGCGGTGCCGGTTTCCCCGATCACGGCCAGAGTGATGTCCTTGGCGGTCACGCCCGGCTGCAGTTTGCCGGTGATCTCGACCTTCATGTTCTTGGATTTCTTTTGGATCAGGGTCTGCGTGGCCAGTACGTGTTCAACCTCGGACGTGCCGATACCATGCGCCAGCGCGCCGAATGCACCGTGAGTGGCGGTGTGGCTGTCGCCACAGACAACGGTCATGCCGGGCAGGGTCCAGCCTTGCTCGGGGCCGACGATGTGTACGATACCCTGACGAATATCATTCACTGGATAATAGTGGATGCCGAAATCCTTGGCGTTCTTATCCAAAGCTTCGACTTGAATACGCGATTCGGGGTTTTCGATCCCGTTCACCCGATCCGGCGTGGTTGGGACGTTGTGATCCGGCACAGCGATGGTTTTCTCTGGTGCGCGTACTGGTCGACCGGCCATGCGCAGACCTTCAAAGGCCTGCGGACTAGTGACTTCGTGCACCAAGTGGCGATCGATATAAAGCAGGCAGGTGCCATCATCGGCTTCATGCGCGACATGGGCATCCCAGATCTTGTCATAGAGTGTTTTGGGGGACATCGGTCCTCTCCCGTATGTAATGAGAAATAGCTGGCGAGTTGGCTCAGGCCGCCGATAGGCAGGCCAAGACCGTGCGGGCAGCCCCAAAGAACCGTTCACGCAGGCGCGCGCGGTCTTCCAGATTCTGTTCTTGGGCCACATTGAGTCTCATGCGCACCAGATATAACGGGGTTTGTCGTCAATCAAGGTTCAATCCGGCTGTGGGCTTGCATCGCGCATCAACGCTGTCCAAGCTGGGGACATGAATAAGGATTTGCTACCGGAAACGCTGTCCGAGCTTTATGCCAACATGACGGCGGCCTTTTCAGAACAGTTGGAAAACCTGATCGAGCTGATCGTAACGCCGGGCTGGCGGCAATACCAACTGGTTATCATCCTGTTCCTCTGGGGGCTGGCGTTTCTGCTGAAGCTGTTGACCCAGACCCGATGGGAGACTTGGGCCCGTGCCCGCACGGGTTGGCCGAAATGGCGTTTGCGTATTTTGATCCAGCTGATGCGCCGTCTTACTCTGGTCTATTTCGTGGTGCTCTCGTGGGGCCTGTATTGGATCATGCAGCAGGCAACATGGCCCTCGCGCAGCTATATCATTGGCGTTTTTGCGACACTGGCTGCAGCTTGGCTTGCGATTGCGCTGGTCTCGCGGCTGGTGCGCAATCGGACGTTGCGGCAGATATTCAAGTGGTCCATGTGGGTCTATGCAACGCTGATTGCGCTGAACCTGACGGATGACGTCGCAGGGTTTCTCGACGGCGTGGCGCTGTCTATCGGTGATCTGCACATCTCGGCTTTGGGGATCATCAAAGCGGTTCTGCTGATCGGCGTGCTGTTGACGCTTGCTCGGCTCGGAACTCGGGCAGCGGAGCGTGGCCTTAAGAGCAACGATGACATCACGCCGTCGATGCAGGTCCTGCTGGCCAAGGGCATTCAGGTGCTGCTGTATGGCGCGGTTTTCATGGCGGC
The DNA here is from genome assembly GCF_056536265.1 of Ruegeria sp. AH3. Lineage (NCBI taxonomy): Bacteria > Pseudomonadati > Pseudomonadota > Alphaproteobacteria > Rhodobacterales > Roseobacteraceae > Ruegeria > Ruegeria sp. AH3. The sequence goes on along the minus strand of NZ_JBQFJL010000001.1, from coordinate 2,653,547 downwards.
GATCCGCACGTTGGGCTTCGATCTGACGGGGATAGCTCTGTTATCTGGCGCAATCGGTGTGGGGATCGGTTTCGGATTGCAAAAGGTGGTCTCGAACCTGATTTCGGGCATCATCATCCTGATGGACCGGTCGATCAAACCCGGTGACGTGATCTCGCTCGGCGACACGTTTGGTTGGATCAACGCGCTTGGCGCACGTTATGTTTCGGTGGTGACGCGGGACGGACGGGAGTACCTGATCCCGAATGAAGACCTGATCACCAATCAGGTTGTGAACTGGTCGCATTCCGACAAGTTCGTTCGGCTGGATCTTGAGTTTGGCACCAGCTATGGCGATGACCCGCACAAGGTGCGTGCCACGGCGATCCGGGCCGTGAAAACCGTCGGTCGGGTACTGAGCGGTGGGTCACATGAGCCTGTCTGCCACATCACCGGTTTTGGCGACAGCAGCGTGGACTATGTGCTGCGGTTCTGGATCAGCGATCCGACCAAGGGGCTGACCAATATCCGGGGCAATGTCTATCTTGCGCTGTGGGACGCATTTCAGGCCGAAGAGATCTCGCTGCCTTTCCCGCAGCGCGAAGTGCGCCTGCTGTCCGACGACGCCGAGGCGCAACAGCTCGCCAAAGAGTGAGCGGATGTCACGGACTGAAACAGCGCGTTTATTGAAATGTTGCAATCCCCTTGTTACCTTATTAGTACCCCAGCGCCGGGGATTTGGCGGCGCGTTGCAAAGGAGGACTATGTCCTGTCTCTACATACACAGGCGGGTTTGCCCGCCGAAGATGGGGCCAGCATGATGGCCCGCTCTCAGTCAATCAGCGATAAGCTGCTTGAACGTATCCTTTCCTCACTTTCCGATGACAAGGCCGAAGACGTCGTGCAGATCAACCTGCAAGGTAAGTCTTCTGTTGCGGATCACATGGTGATTGCCTCGGGTCGGTCGACCCGTCAGGTTTCGGCCATGGCGGAAAAGCTGATGGATCGTATCAAGCAGGAGTTCGGTTTCACCTCGAAGGTCGAAGGCAAGGATGCCGGCGACTGGGTGTTGATCGATACGGGCGACGTGATCGTCCATATCTTCCGCCCCGAAGTGCGTGAATTCTATCAGCTGGAAAAGATGTGGCTGCCTCAGGGCGGCAGCGCCTCGGCGAACTGAGGCGCCATCCCGGCCTGTATTGAAGGGCCGGAGGCGAGAGAGATATGCGTATCAGCATAGTTGCGGTTGGGCGATTGCGCGCCGGACCGGAGAAATCCCTGCTTGACGACTACCTGACCCGTTTTGACCGGACCGGCCGTGCGCTGGGCCTTGGTCCCGCACGGGTGATCGAGGTTGAAGACAAGAAAAACGCGGGCATGGGGGCCGAGGCTGCCCTGCTGCGCAAGGCGCTGCCCAAAGGCGCTGTGATCTGCACGCTGGACGAACGCGGGCGGGTGATGTCGTCGCCGGATTTTGCGCAGAAGCTGGGCGGCTGGCGCGATGCCGGGCGGCAGGATCTGGCGCTGATCATCGGTGGAGCGGACGGAATAGATCCTAACCTGCGGGCTGAAGCAGATTTTTCCATCTCATTCGGATCGATGGTCTGGCCTCATATGCTGGTCCGTGTGATGCTGGCCGAGCAACTCTATCGGGCCGCAACCATCTTGTCGGGCGGTCCCTATCACCGGGTCTGACATGGCGCAGCTTCTGATCGTTTACCATTCGCGCACCGGCGGTGCCCGGCAAATGGCCGAAGCCGCAGCCGAAGCGGCACGGGACGAGGCGGAGGTCGTGCTGAAATTCGCCGATCAAGCCGGGCCCAACGACCTGCTGGCCGCTGATGGTTACATCTTTTGCGCACCCGAGAATCTGGCGGCGATTTCGGGCCTCATGAAAGAGTTCTTCGACCGTAGCTACTATCCTGTGCTGGGCAAGATCGAAGGCCGCCCCTATGCCCAGATGATCTGCGCCGGGTCCGACGGGGAAAACGCCGCCCGCCAGATCGCCCGTATTGCCACCGGCTGGCGGCTGAAAGAGGTGCAGCCACCGCTGATCCTCTGCACCCACGCGCAAACGTCTGAGGCCATTCTGGCCGAAAAGACCATTCCACAGGATCAACTGGAGCAATGCCGCGAAATCGGCGCGGCGCTGGGCGCGGGTCTGACGCTGGGCGTGTTTTAGTTAAGGGGAACCACAAAGGTATCTTTTGCCCAACCATCCACATTGGTGCGGGCCTGAACTTGTACCTGAGCAGTACCGACCGGGATAGCGATGCCACTCAATGACCGGGTAAAGGGCTGTTCGTTCTCATGCGGGTGATGCAGTACGCGCATCCCAAGCTCTGTCCCGTCCATATCCAGCACGCGCCAACCGTCGGCATAATCATCCCAGCCGGTTTCAGGATGCGAGACGGTTACGTCGAATCGCCACGTATCGCCGCTTTGCTTGGCGGTGACGTTTTCAATCACGGGATCATCGGCAAAGGCGGGGCTGGCCAGAAGGGTCGCAAGAATCACATATCGCATGGTGTGAATGTACGGTTTCGGTGCCGCAAATGGGATCACGTCTTTGTGTTAGCCGTCTGTTTCATCAGGATGGAACGGGATTGCGATGCAAACTCCCGCCGATAGAGCACGCCAAAGGTGATTACCGCGCCGACCATCAGGGCCACGGGGCCGAGGATCCAAGCCAATGACGCCAGTGCAAAATAAGTCGCCCGCAAAGCACGGTTAAAGCTGCGGGCAGCGGTGACGCAAATCTCGGCTGCTTGCGCTGCGCGTGGATAAGCGGCGGGGTCTTCGGGCTCGTTGGGCACCGCGGCCATCAGAATCGCGCAGTAGCCGAATAGGCGATGGGCCCAGACATATTTCAGGAAGGCGTTGGCGAGAAAAAGGATCACGATCAGTATCTTGATCTCCCACACAACGGCTGGCGCGCTGCCAATAGCCAAATCATTGGCGACACCGGCCAGACGCTCGGTATTTCCCAGCAGCGCCAAGCCGCCACCAATCGCGATCATCGTGGTCGATGCAAAAAACGTACTGCCCTGCCGCATCGCTGCCACGACCTGTGCGTCGAACATGCGAGGTTGCCGGGTGACCATTTCCCGCATCCAACCGCGACGAAAGTCGTCCATCATCATTGCCACGGATTGTTTTTTGGGCGAGGGGTTTTCGATGCGCCAGCCGATGCCCAGCCAAGCACCAAGCAGCAGTGTGATGGCGATGTAGTCCAACGACGAAAACAGAGCGGCACGATCAATCCAGGTCATGCTGCGACAGTAGGACCGCAGGTGCGAACTTGCCAGACGGATAAATTGGTAATATTATTTTACCAAATGGAGGTCAGCCATGGAAATGCCCACGCCAAGCCCCGCGGTCCTCAGCCGCAAATCCCAGGTCGTCGCGCGATTGTCGCAGGTTCTGCCTGAAGACGCGATCATTCACGACCCTGCTGAGACCCGTGCTTATGAATGCGATGCGCTGACCGCTTACCGATGCCCACCGATGCTGGCCGTTCTGCCGTCGAACACGCAGGAGGTTTCAGATATTCTGCGCATTTGCCACGACGAGGGCGTGCCGGTGGTGCCGCGCGGGTCGGGCACCTCGCTGGCCGGAGGTGCTTTGCCCACAGCGGATTGCGTCATTCTGGGTGTGGCGCGGATGAATGATGTGCTGGAGGTCGACTATGACAACCGTTTCATCAGAGTTCAGTCGGGCCGCACCAATCTGAGCGTCACCGGCGCGGTCGAGGAAGAAGATTTCTTTTACGCGCCCGATCCGTCATCCCAATTGGCCTGCGCGATTGCAGGCAATATCGCGATGAACTCAGGTGGCGCGCATTGTCTGAAATACGGCGTGACCACGAATAACCTGATGGGCGTGACCATGGTGATGATGGACGGCACCGTGGTCGAGATCGGAGGCGCGTATCTGGACGCGGGTGGGCTGGACTTGCTGGGCGTTATCTGCGGCTCCGAAGGGCAGCTGGGCGTGGTGACTGAGGCCACGTTGCGCATTCTGCGCAAGCCAGAGGGCGCCCGGCCTGTGTTGATGGGGTTTGATGACAACGAGATCGCTGGCCAATGTGTCTCTGACATTATCAAATCGGGCATCCTACCAGTCGCGATCGAGTTCATGGACCGTTTGTGTATTCAGGCCTGTGAGAATTTCGCCAAGGCTGGATATCCCGATTGCGAAGCGTTGTTGATTGTCGAGGTTGAGGGCTCGGAGGCCGAGATCGACTATCAATTGTCGAAGATTGTTGAGATCGCCAAACGGCACAACCCGGTCGAATTGCGTGAGAGTCAGTCGGCGGAGGAAAGCGCCAAGATCTGGCTGGGTCGAAAATCGGCCTTTGGGGCGATGGGGCAGATGAACGATTATATGTGCCTTGATGGAACAATACCTGTTTCTGCACTGCCTGCCGTGTTGCGCCGGATCGGCGAGTTGAGCGTCGAATACGGCCTGCCCGTCGGCAATGTCTTTCATGCGGGGGATGGGAATATGCACCCTCTGATCCTGTTTGATGCCAACAAGCCTGGCGATCTTGAGAAATGCGAGGCTTTCGGGGCCGAGATCCTAAAGCTCTGCGTTGATGAGGGCGGCTGCCTGACCGGCGAGCATGGCGTGGGGATCGAAAAGCGCGATCTGATGCATCATCAATACGCATCCGCTGATCTTGAGGCGCAGATGGCGGTCAAGGATGTGTTCGATCCAGCGTGGTTGTTGAACCCGGCAAAGGTGTTCCCTCTGGACGCGTCTGAGGGGCGTCGGATGGCAGCAGAATAGCGGGCCAGATCTGTGCCTTACGTGGTGCAAGGCTACTGATTATTTTTGAACAGAAGAAGTGATATGGGACCAGAGACAGAAGCGGAACTGGCCGAGATGGTGGCGGGGCTGAATGGTCCCGTGCGGATTGCCGGTGGCGGAACGCGCGGGGTGACCGGGGCGGAACCTGTGCTGAGCACAGCAGGGTTGAGAGGTATTGCACTTTATGAGCCCGGAGCGTTGACCCTTGTGGTACAGGCGGGGACGCCATTGGCTGAGATTGAAGCGACGCTGGATGCGGAAGGGCAGCAACTGGCTTTTGAGCCGATGGATCATCGCGGGTTGCTGGGGATCGAAGGCACACCGACCATTGGTGGGGTTGTCGCGGCTAATATATCGGGCCCTCGGCGCATTCAGGCGGGGGCTTGTCGGGATTTTCTGTTGGGCGTGCGTTACGTCGATGGTCTTGGCCAAGTGGTTAAGAATGGTGGCCGGGTAATGAAAAACGTCACTGGCTATGATCTGGTCAAGCTGATGGGCGGGTCATGGGGCACTTTGGGTGTGTTGACAGAAGTCTCGCTGAAAGTGTTACCCAAACCGGAACAGGTCGCGACCTTAACGATTGCGGTACCAAATGTCGAAACGGCGGTGCAAGCGCTGTCGGCGGCGTTGAAATCTCCGTTTGAGGTCACCGGCGCGGCGTATGATCCAGGTGCACAAAAAGCCTTTGTTAGGATCGAAGGTTTTGCAGATTCAGTTGCGTATCGGGTTGATAGACTGACATCGGTGTTAGGGCAGTTAGGTTCTGTGTCAGAAGAGGTTGACCCTGCGTCGATCTGGACGGCCATTCGCGATGTTCATGCGTTTAAGGGCAAGCAAGGGGACGTCTGGCGTTTGTCTGTCAAACCCGGCGATGCATCAGAGATCGTCGCTCGCGCCAAGGCCGACCAGTTGCTGCTTGACTGGGGCGGCGGGTTAATCTGGGTATGCGTCCCGGCTGGAACGAATCTCAGAACCCGGTTGGGTGCATTTGCTGGCCATGCGACTCTGGTGCGTGCGGATCATGAGACCTTCGCAAAACTTGGGAGATTTCAACCAGAGGATGCGGCTATTTCGGCTCTAACGCGAGGAATTCAGGCTAAATTTGACCCACGCGGTATCTTCAATCCGGGGCTAATGGGGTAGGCGATGCAGACGACCTTTAGTGAAAAGCAACTGCAGGACCCGGCGATCCAGCGCTCGAACGAGATTCTGCGGAGCTGTGTGCATTGCGGGTTTTGCACAGCGACTTGCCCCACCTATCAGGTACTGGGCGATGAGTTGGACAGCCCGCGCGGCCGTATCTATCTGATCAAGGACATGCTGGAGAATGAGCGTGTTCCGGATGAGAAAACGGTCAAACATATTGACCGGTGCCTCTCATGCCTGGCGTGCATGACGACCTGTCCTTCGGGCGTGCACTATATGCATCTGGTTGATCACGCACGGGAATATATCGAGGCAAATTACAAGCGACCTCTGACAGATCGTATGCTGCGCTGGATTCTGTCGCGGATATTGCCCTATCCGATGCGATTTCGCTGGGCGCTGATCGGGGCTAAGCTGGGCAGGCCGTTCAGGTTCCTGATGCCTGATGCCAGATTGCGGGCGATGCTCGACATGGCGCCGAAACATATTCCCCCAGTCAGCCGCAATGACGATCCGCAGAGTTTCACACCCAAAGGCACGCCGATAAAGCGGGTTGCATTGATGACGGGCTGCGCACAGAAGGCACTCAATACCGACATCAATGACGCCACGATCCGCCTGTTGATGCGTTTGGGGTGTGAGGTGGTCGTGGCCGAAGGAGCAGGTTGCTGCGGCGCGCTGACCCATCACATGGGAAAGACTGCCGAAAGTCACCGTGCCGCCGCGGCCAATATTCGTGCCTGGATGCGTGAGATGGATACGGATGCGCTGGACGCCATCGTCATAAACACATCCGGTTGTGGTACGACGGTGAAAGACTATGGTCATATGTTCCGCAACGATCCGTTGGCGCAGGATGCCGCGCGAGTCTCAGAGATTGCCATGGATATCAGCGAGCTGCTTGTGCAACTCGATCTGCCGGAAATGATGGGTCAGGATTTGGTTGTTGCTTATCACGCGGCATGCTCGCTCCAACATGGCCAGCAGATCAAATCGCATCCGAAAGATCTGTTAAAGCGGGCCGGATTTACCGTGTTAGAGCCTGTTGACAGCCATCTGTGTTGTGGCAGTGCCGGGACGTATAACCTGATGCAGCCCGAGATTTCAGCCAAGCTGAAGCAGCGCAAAGTGCGCACGCTTGAGGCAAAGAAACCGGATGTGATCGCGGCAGGGAATATCGGCTGCATGATGCAGATCGGTTCTGGCGCCAAGACGCCCGTGGTGCATACGGTAGAACTGTTGGATTGGGCAACCGGAGGCCCACGTCCGCGCGCCATGTGCGCAGAATCGTCAGAGGTTCCTATCCTGCGCTGATCCCATTGGAGCAACACGGCATTGTTGGGGGTCAAAGCCCTGAGGCGGTGCTGCCCTAATTTTGCCGCACCTCGCGCGTACGACTCGGGGCCGGACCCAATGACCGGAGACCCACGTGCGCAACTGGATCACGGCCTTTGCACTCAGCCTGCTCCCCATGGCCACGCAGGCACAGGATACCGGGCTGGAACGCCTTGAGACCTCGCATGCTGGACGCGCGTGGATGGCTGTGGGGCGTCTGGATATCGACGGAACCGGATTTTGCACCGGGGCGTTGATCTCGCCCACATTGGTGCTGACGGCAGCGCATTGTCTGTTCGACAAGGTTACAAAGCAACCGATTGATCCGGCACGGATCGAGTTTCTGGCTGGCTGGCGGTTGGGTCACGCGTTGGCCTATCGGGCAGCACAGCGCACTGTTGTGCATCCCCAGTACGAATATGATGGCGGGTCCTCGGCTACGCGGGTGCGTCACGATATTGCATTGATCGAGCTGCGGCAGCCGATCCGGAATACCGCTGTCATGCCATTCGAAACGGGAGATCGCCCGTCAAACGGCGAGGACGTGGGTGTAGTATCTTATGCCCATGACCGGGCCGAGGCACCGTCACTGCAAGAGGTCTGCTCGGTCATGGCGCGTCAGGCCGGTATTCTGGTGATGTCCTGCGATGTCGATTTTGGGTCTTCTGGGGCGCCAATCTTCTCATTCGATGGTGAGCGTCCGCGCATTGTTTCTGTCGTGGCTGCCAAGGCCGAGATGCACGGCAAGAGCGTGGCGCTGGGTACCGCATTGGATCAGTCACTTGAGCTGCTGCAAGCCGAGTTGTCGCAAGGACGCGGCCTGAACGCATCACCGGTCAACGGTTCCAAGAATCTAGGAGCGAAATTTCTGAAACCATGACCCGATCCTTTCTTATTTTTTCATTGATCTTTTCCGTTCTTTTCACTTCCGCGCACGCTCAGAACAGTGGCAAGCGACGTCTGACTGATCGCGATGATCTCTACGGTTGGGAGGCGGTCGGTCGGCTCGATATCGGCAGCAGTGGCTTCTGCACTGGCACCCTGATTGCGAAGGACATGGTGTTGACGGCCGCGCATTGCGCACTGAACAAAGCAACCGGTAAACCTTATGCCCCCGGAGAGGTGACCTTTCGCGCAGGGTTAAGTGATGGTGAAGCTCTTGCCGAACGCAAGGTTATCCAGATCGCCGCGCATCCAGATTTCATCGCCAACGCCCCGGTTTCCGTGCCCAGAATCCGCGTTGATGTGGCTCTAATGCGCTTGGAAGAGCCCATTCCTTATGCCATCGCCGATCCGTTCGCCTTGTTCAGCGGGCGGGTCACCGACAGCGAGATCAGCGTCGCCTCATACGGGCGCGGTCGGGCCGAGGCGATCACGCGTCAGCGATCGTGCCAGATTTTGCAGCGCGGGCAGGGGTTGATCAGTTTTGATTGCGACATCACATTCGGATCGTCCGGTTCCGCGATCCTGGCCAAGAACGGGCCACGCTGGCAGATTCTCTCGGTTGTATCTGCGGGTGCGTCTGACGGCCGTCGCAAGATCGGCTACGGCATGGAGCTTTCAGGCATCGTCTCGGAACTGAAGGCTATGATGCGCCGCGATGCGCCGCGTCCGACTGCGACAATCCGCAGGCTGCAGCCGGGGACTGACAAATCAAGTTCTGGCGCCAAGTTTATCAGCGCAGGCGGGTCTTGAACCGCGCCAATTCTCTTCCCATCTGAGCTGTATCGGGTCGCCTGAACAGGGGCCCGTGCAATCACCGCCCGTCCAAAACGGAGGGCACATTCGCAAATCGCTCAATGAAGAGGATATGACACATGCGTACATTTGATTTTGCACCGCTGCACCGCGCAACCATCGGTTTTGACCGCGTTGCAGATATGATGGACCGGGTTTTGACCAACGACGTGGCTCAGCCCAGCTATCCACCGTACAATATCGAGAAAACCGACGTCGACACCTACCGGATTTCTGTTGCTGTCGCCGGCTTCTCGGAAAACGATCTGTCGGTCGAAGTGAAAGAGAACTCGCTGGTCGTCTCTGGCAAGAAAGCCGCTGAAGACAAAGAGCGCAGCTATCTGCACCGTGGCATCGCCACCCGCGCATTCGAGCGCCGTTTCGCTCTGGCCGACCACGTGCGCGTCACCGGCGCGAGCCACGAAAACGGCATGCTGAACATCGACCTCAAGCGCGAGGTGCCTGAGGCCCTGAAACCGCGCAAGATTGAGATCTCTTCGGCCAAGGCCATCGAAAAGGACGTAGTTGACGCCAAGGCCGTGAACTGAGGCATTTGATCACCTTGCGGTAATCTCTTCCTCTCTGGATTATCGCAACACACGCCCCGCGTTCCTCCAGGCGCGGGGCGAAGTTGTATCCAACGTGACCCCGGACATGGCGGGCAGCACGTTCTCACTAAGATCTGGCAATAGTTTAGGTCGTCAGGCTAGTCTCTTCTGGAACACTTCAATGAACTGAATTTTGTTCACTGCCTTCAGAGGGAGACGAAATAGATGCGAATGAAATCCGTTTTTGCCGCTATAGTCTGTGCCGTTGTTGCATCGACCACACTGACCGCGACACCAACCCGTGCCAACGATACCGGAGCGCTTATCGCTGGGGTCGCGTTGGGTGTGCTGGGAGCGTCGATCGCCAAACACCATCACAAGCACGGATCAAAATACCAGAAGCACCCGCATATTTCGCCCGAGGAGAATGCGATCGGGCTTTGTATGCATCGGACCCACACCGCCATGAGCAATCAAGGCTACTATGCCGTCGATTTTGAGCGGACGCTTTCCTATACGACGAATTCTGATGGCATCGATCTGATTGATTTGGAGGTCGCGCGCTCGAAGGACAGCAATGATGCGCGGAGCCACATAAAAGCCCATTGCGCTATTCAAGATGATTCTGTGGTTAATTTCCGGTATTCGAACTACTGAGCTTGCCCATCGGCAGCTTCAACTTAAGAAAACCAAGCGCTTCTATTTTCCCTTCTGAAAACCAGCAGGCAATGTGTCTCGGCCTTGTCTCTGCGTCTATCTTTTTGGCGTCGAGTTTGTCACAGTCTTGGTGATTTGGAGACCCAAGGGGATGTAAATTGCCATAACATTCTCTATGTCATTGGATGATAAGAAGAATAGGGATAGCAGATGTCGAACCAGCAATTCGAAGCATTGATTCAAGAGACGCAACAGAAAGTCCGCGAAAGCCAATCGCAGATTGAAGGCTTGACCTCACGGATCGAAGCAGCTCGTGCCAAGATCGGAACCGCCGAGGCGGATATCGACATTGAAAATGCCACTTTGGAAGATGTGCACGCCCATACCGAGGTGATGAACGCCAACATCGCCGAGCTGATCATGGGGCTCGACGACGTGACCAACGCGTTTTCCAAGGATTTCGACGAAATGCGTTCGAAAACCGGGTGGGAGTCGTTCGTCGGCATCTTCGCCAAGGCCAAATCCGAGTCCATGCGGCAGGAACGCATGCGCACCGCCAATATTGATGACAAGCTGCAGGACCTGATCGCCAAGTCCGATGTGATCGTAAAGTTGCTGGAAGGGCAGTTGTCGGTACTGGAGGAACAGCGCGTCAAGGTCGAAGACAACCTAACTGTCACGCTGGATGACCGTGAGGCGACGGTGGCCGAGTTGGAAGCACTGCGCGCCGAGATTCAGGGTATGGACCCGACAATCATCACGCTGGAAAACAAAATCAGCGTCGAACAGGACGCCGCTGCGCGGACCCAGCTGGAAACTGAACTGGCCGAGTTGAACAAGCAGTACAACGCCAAGGTTCAGGAAGAGCAGGTCAAGCTGGCCAAGTCTCAGACGCTGGAGCGCTATATCGAAAAGGGCAAAACCTGGGTCGATTCACTCCAAAATCAGGCGGCGACGCAGATGGTGCTGATCAACAAGCTGCAGACAGACACGCAACAACGCGTGGTGCTGTATGACGCCCTGACCAAATCGCTGAAAACTGCACAGCAGCAGGACGTGGCCCACCGCATCAACGAGATCGGTGTGCAAACCGACCAAGAGGCGCAAACCGCCATGGCCGCTATCGGCACCGCGACCAACCAGAAAATGGCCGACATGCTCGAGGCGCATGAGGACCACATGGTCTTTGCCCGCGACGTGCTGGAGAAAAAGGCCAAGGCGGATGAACGCTTTGCCCGCCGGTTCGCCTCGATTGTCGAGAAGCATGATAAGAATTTGTATGGCGGGTGAGGCGCTTCAGTGACGTTCCGTTCCAAAGGCAAGCCAAAGGGTATACGCGACAGGTTCAGAATAGGGATTCTCTTTGTTGTCTTTGGCGGGTTCCTAACTTTGCTTCTTCTGACAGCTAATTTAATGCCAGACCATTTGGTGACTAAACTTGTGCTGATAGCGGGTGTTCTTTTGGTGACATTCTGCCTCTGCGTTCTGTTCGCCAACGGTCTCATCAAGCTTGAACAGCTTGATGAGAAGTTGTTCGGTCGCCGACAAAGAAAAGAGCGCGTGGATAATGACTGACCCCACCCAAGACCATGTCGGTCTGACCGACACCTTTGCCTCGCGCCGCTATTTCCGCAAATTCGAGGTGATCACCGTCCACCTCCTGCGCGTGGCCGCGACGATGGAGGCCGAAGGCGCGATCTCGAAACAAGAGGTGCGAATCGTATCGCGCTACCTCTCAGGGCTGCTCTACACCTTCCGAGCGCTCAGCATGAAGTACCTGCTGGTCGGGCGCGATACCGGGCGGTTCTTTGGCAGCCTCGCCATGGACAAGCGCGACAGCGGGTTTCCGGTGGCGGCCGAGCTGCTGACGATGGCCAATGATGCGCAACAGGCGCAGGTGCATCTGGCGAATATGCCCTCGGAAGACGACCTGAAAACCGACATGGTGCGGACGATCATTGGCGATCAGGAAATCCCGACCAAACTGCAATTCGCGCTGTCCCAAAGGCTCTATTACGAGGAATTGCTGAAAGGTCAGCTGTTCTGGGCCCGCAACGATCCCGAATGCCACTGGATCGGGAATGAGGGCGAACGGCGCAAGTTCATGATCCATTGGGCGGTCTATGACAGTCAGATCAACCTGCCGGTCATCTATCTGATGCAGCTGGAGGATAGCGGCAAAACCGCCCTTCCCAAAGACCAACGCCGCTGGCCCGAAGTGCAGGCGCATCTGATGGCGCAGTCTCTGGGCGGGTTGAAACTGGTGACCATAGCCAAAGGGTTCGATCAGGATTTCGACGACCTGCACCCCAAACACATGCGCCGCATCCATGTGGGGCCGATGTATTCCTCGGCCTATACCGAGCAATCCGGCCCTCTGCGGCAAGTGCTGGAGGACGCGCAGTCTCCGCAAGGTCAGGACTGGGCACTGGCCTGGACCACTGAAGAACTGGAAAGCGAAGAGGTGATTGAAGAACGCGCCGGGTGGTTCTCGACCGTCGAGCGCGAAGTCTTTGCGCTGGACCCGTTCGGCGGGCAGGGGGCCGAGACCGGGGCCACGCGCACCCAACGCTCGATCATCCTGCCCCAGCGACCGTTTCAGGTGCTGGCCGAACGCAACCCGCCGGGTTTTGTCGACGTACGCAAGTTCGTCGTCAGCAAGGCCGGGCAGGTCTTGAGATATTGAAGACAGTGAAAGCGATTTTGAAATGAGTTTGACGTCAGATCAAATGGAATTGCGCGAAGACGATATTCGCAAGCATTATCCCGCAGCGACCGCCTTGCTGAACGGTTTCGAGCACGCTCCGCGGATTGCAAAGGCAGTTGAGACCGCTGTTGAACGGTCTCCGGGCGTGACCACGGGTCGAAGGTTTCGGTCGACAACGCCGGGGCTGGTAACACGGAGCACCGTGCGGAAGGACGGAGTGCATCTGGTCGAACGGATCGAAGCCTCGGATGATGGCGATACACTGGTGTCTCCGCCGCAGGCGACCACGCAACAGGCCATCCGTCGTGCTATTGCCATCGCACTGGCCGTAGCCGAGGCGTACGCCGAGCAGACCCCCCTGGCTGACCTGAAACGTGCGAACCTAGCGGGCGATTTGCCAGCCGCCCGAAAGACAGAGTTCTCAGAATTGCTGACGGCTGAGGCGCTGATCACTTTACACACCTTCGGCAACGCATTGGCCTATCTGATATCCTCGCATCTTGGCGAAACCACTGTTGATCTTGGCGAAATCGAAGAGGTCTTGACTGACAACGGCCAACTCGCCCTGCACGGCGCGCTTTGGGAGCTGGACCAAGTCCTCGCCAAATACGCGCCCGACGACGCGCACCTGATCGCTGCCACCAGCGCTTATGCCGAACAGCTGATGGAAAAAGCCGCCTTGCGCGCCCAATCCGCAGGCCATCTGGCCCCGTTCCAGAACGCCGCCTGGCATATCGAGGCGGATGATCTGACGATCCGGGGGTTCGAACCGGCCTCCAAAGCCAAATCCACCACTCTGACCATGACGTTCAAGAAGCCGAACGAGGTGGTCGGCAACCACATCGCCAAGTATCAGGCGATGAAGCTGGCCAAGATGGTCATGGCCTATGACTTCGACCGCCGCCTGAACCCGTTTGCTGAACTGGGTGGGTTCATCTTTACCTTCATGGGCGATGGCAAACCGGGCACCGGCAAGACCACGCTGATCCAGATGATGGCCGGGCTGATCAATGACTATTGCCAGAACGCGGGCTATCCGTTCCGCTATCAGAACCTGAGCACCGACAATATCGATAGCTATCAGGGCAAGTCCGGCCAGAACGCCAAAGCGTTTATCAACACGATCATCGACCCCTCGGTCATCGGGTTCGGCACCATCGACGATATCGACCAACTGGCGGGCAAACGCGGTGACCGGCAGTCCTCGGCCGGGCAACTGGAAATCACCGCCGTGCTGATGGAGAGTTTTGCCGGCGCTAATACCGTCGTGCGCGGCAACTGCACCTTTGGCATGTTCTCGAACTACCCCGAGAACGTCGACGATGCCCTGCGCCAGCGGGCGGGCGCGCGGTTCTTGGTGGACGGGCCGCAGACGCGCGAGGATTACATCGACATCCTGCACCTGCTGATGGGCCGCAACCACGACATCCCGCTGGGCGCACACGAAGCCTATGCCGCGCAGGAGATCAAGAAGGCCGTCGCCGCCAGTTTCGAAAGCCATTCCCGCCCGCATGAGGACGCCTTGCTGCAGGTCTATGACCGGGTGTCCGGCGAGATCGGCCAGATGGACACGATTGCGAAGCTGGGCACCTATCTCAAGGCGATCCAGCAGGCCGATGAGCGCTTTACCGGCCGCGCGATCAAGAACATCACCGACGCGGTCAAGGTTCGCGCGATGGACTTCGAACTGCCGGATGAGTGGATGGAGAACCCCGATCTGTTCCTGTTCCGCGATTACGACACCAAGAAGGCGATGATCGAGGACCTGCGCCAGTCGATCACCGTGGAAATGGTGATCCAAGAGATCAACCGCTACGCCGACAGCGAGTTCCGCTATGCCGACAAGAGTGACGAGGTCGCTATCGAGAACGCCGTGCGCGAGATGGGCCGGATGGAAGAGGCCAAGCGGCGGTATCTGGAGGGGAAGGGGTAAAACATTGAGGCAAAGCGACCTTACATCGTGGCGCTCTGCTCCGATGATAATTGGCTACTTCTTGACCGGCGTTTTCTTGGCGTTTTGGATTGCGGTTGCGTTTTCCGATGCCGTAACTAGTGGATCTTGTGCCAACCGGTTCTGTGAGTTTTGGAAGGCACCAACCAATGAAATAGGTGACACTTTCGCAGGCTTGTTTGGTTCATTAGCGTTCGTCTGGATTATTGTAACCGTACTGCTCCAAGGGCGTGAGCTGGCTGCGCAACGAGAAGAACTGAGATTGGCAAGGGCGGAGTCGAAGCGCACTGCGGATGCACTTTCTGAGCAAGTTGCGGTTCTAAAAGACGAGCAAAAACAGAGAGATGAAATTCGAGCAGAAAATGAATTTCTTGCTTTGGTCAAAAATTGGAATCGACATTTCTCACGACTTAAAAGTCATCTTTGGACCCTCAACCACTCTGAGAAAGGTGGGCGGGTAATTGGCCTTTTCGACACTTTACCAGATAATGAACCCATTGTTTCTTTTGAAATTTCCTGTCGCAAACTGCTCCATGGGTTTTATGAACTTGGACTTGAGAAAAGGGAGAGCTTTATAATTGAGAAGACCCCCAACAGAAGTGAGGGCATTTTTGAGCTAAAACGAATAGCTGATCGGATCGAGGAGCTTCAAGAAAGACTTTCAGAAGCAAAACGTGAAGAACTAGCAGGGACGCAGTTCAGCGCGGCTCGAATAGCCCTACAGTTAGTGTTAGAGAATGATCGGTATTGGGGAGATGAAGCATGATCCGCCTCATCGAAAAAGGCCTGATGTTCGGCAACCTCGTCCACATCTCCAGCCCGGCCTTAGTCGAGCGTTATAACCGCGCGCTGCAGCATCTGGCGGGCAAGACCACGGCGCTGACGGATTTCCATGTCGATATCTCGGGCTATTCGCCAGAGGTGGGGATTGAGCTGGAAGACGAGCTTTACCTCAATCCCAATGGGGTCAACCGGCAGTTCATCCTGCTGACGACCGAGCAGAAACGCGCGCCTTTGCTGAACGTCAAATTCTCGACCTCGCGCGATATCCTGCGTGAATTCATCGAGATGAACGAGGCGCAGTTGTTCGCCCTCACCGCCACCGATGCGGTGGCCGGAGAGCTGGTGAATTCGGTCATCAAACTCACCACGCCGGGCGATTTACTCAATATCAAAAAGATCGAAATCGAGGCTGATACCGCAGGCGGCACTCTGCGCAAGGCTGAGCAACTGGCGGGTATGGTCGAACGGTTCAAAACCGAAGAGGACGCCTGGTTCGATGACGTTCTGATCGCCAAGATGATCGAAACGGCCAAGGAAACCGGCGACGTCACCCGCAACCCCGTCCGCCTGCGCCACACTGCGTTCGAGCAGCGGAATTTCTGGACCGCGCATTTCGGTGGGCTCTATCTGTTTCCCGATCTCGATCACCCGGCGGCGATTTGCAAGGGCGAAACGCCGGACGATCTGCCTTTGAAGCACGTGTTTCAAAAGACGCAGCACAATCAGATCGCCAAGTTCCTTGGATTGAATAATCTGGTAGAAACGATCATCGAAGCGCGGGGCGTGAACTCGGCGGCGATCCTTCAGCAAAAAATGGATTTTCTGACCATTTCCGCCGCTGCGGATGCGGATGTCGATTTGGCGGGACTTGATCGCAGCGATATGCGCCGTCTGGCGCGAAACCACGCGGATCGCCTGCCTGAGGCGTATCACGGGCTTGCTCAACTTCTGCGCTGGGCAACCGATGGGGGGCCATGGCCGCGCATCGCCTCGGATCATCCGGCCTATTTCTACACGCTGCGTGCAACCGATACGCCGCATCGGGATCTGGTCAACATGCTCCTTTCCGAACTGGCCCCGCTGGATCCTCGGCAGCTGTTCATTTGCCACAAAGAGCTGTTCTACAACACCTACAAATCCTGGCCCGAGAGCAAGAAAGCCTATGTTGCCGACTTCCTCGCGCGCGAGTATCAGGTGGACAAATCAGGCGCCCGCGCCGCACTGTTCGGGCATGAGCCGGACATGAGCGGCAATGATCGTGCCAGTGATGCAGTCATTGCTCGGGTTGGTCCTTGGGGCGCGATAAGGAAGGGTTGAGATGTTCGGAGCGATGCGCCTGATAGTGATCCTGCTGATCCTCCAGACGATAGCTTATGTCGCTTTGTCCTTGTATTCGCGCGGTGTGCGTCGCCGCAAGCTTGAGGACTGGTGGGATGCAAAGGGTAAGACCGGCGACAAGGATGCCTTTGTCGCGCGGGGGCTGCATGTCTATGATAACTCGTTCCGGCGCAAGCTGATCCTGGGCATCTATATCGTGCCTTGGGTGGCGATCGGCGCGCTGATCTATATAGTGAATTACATGTGAGAGGTACGGCATGGCCTATGTGAAATGGGCATTCATTATCATCTTTTGGGTCACCGTTGGCGCGATCCTGCAATACTCGCTGCCGCAGCATGACATCGTGCGGATCGTGAATACCTATGAAGAACGACAGGATCTGAATGATTGGACCCGGATTTTCTGGTCCGAGCCCGAGGATCAATCGACCAGCCTGTCCAATCGCGACGTGCAGTTCATTCAGGCCGTCCGCGCCAATGGCAAACCAATCGTCTATCGCAACGAGGATACCGGCTGGGGTTGGCCGCCCTACTTCAAGTTCGATACCGCGAACCTGTATACTGAGGCGAACGATGCCAAATCCACCAAAGACAATCCGGATTGGGTGGTTGTAACCCACTATGGCTGGCGCAATGAATTCATGTCGATCTTTCCCAACGCTGTATTCATCCGGCATGTTGATGGGCCGGATGTGCGGATCATCCCTTGGTTCAACATTATCTTCCTGACCGTGCTCGCAGCCGTTCTCTGGGCGATCTGGGTCCGGTGGCGCCGGTTTCGGCAGAAACGGATTGATCCTGTATTGGAGAACATGGAAGACGGTATCTATGCCGCAGGCGATGCGATCGGCGAAAAGCGCAGAGGTTTCCGTCGCTGGATTGACAGTTGGAAATCAAAGTAGCGCGTGTGTGACGCGGCCCGAGGCCGCCCGCTCATCTGACGATGAACTCGGCGTGCAGGGCACCTGCGGCTTTGATCGTTTTCAGGACGTCGATCATGTCACGTGGCGAAACCCCCAATGCGTTCAGGCCTGCAACCACCTCGGAGAGTGTGGTTGCCTCGGGGATTTCGGCCAGGCCGGTGCCTTCTTCTTCTTCGATTCCGGCGAAAGTACGGGGGACGACAACCGTTTCACCTCGGGCAAACGGGTTGGGTTGCACTGCAATGGGGGCTTCTTCGACTGTCAGCGTCAGGTTCCCTTGCGACACAGCAACACGCGAAATCCTGACGTCCTGACCCATTACAATAGTCCCTGACCTCTGATCCACGACCACACGCGCTTTGCTCTCGGGTTCGACAAGGATGTTTTCGATCCGGCCAATCGCGTGTGCCGTTGAGACCGCCTGTGTCGCGGTGATGCTCAACTCGACCGTTCCGGAATCCCGCATCAGCGCCACTGCGCGATTGAATTCAGCATTGATGGCGGCTTCGATGCGACCCGCTGTTGTGAAATCCGGTTCCCGCAAGGCCAGTCTGAGCTGCGTTAATTCGGACAGCTCAAAATCAATCTCGCGCTCAACCCGAGCGCCAGAGGGAATGACTCCCGAGGTCGGCACGCCGCGCGTAACGGTGGCCGCTTCACCTTCGGCAACCGCGCCGCCCGCCAGCACAGTGCCCTGTGCTACTGCGTAAATCTGACCATCCGCTGCGTTGAGGGGCGTCATCACCAGCGTTCCGCCCAACAAGCTCTTGGAATCTCCGATGGCGGAGACCGTGATATCAATCTGCCCTCCGACGCGCGCGAAAGGAGGCAGGCTGGCGGTAACCAGTACGGCGGCCACGTTTTTTGGGCGAAAATCCTCACCATTCACGTTGACGCCCAGCCGTTCGAGGATGTTGGACATGATTTCTTCAGTGAAGGGCGAATTGCGCAACCCATCGCCTGTTCCGTTCAATCCGACAACCAAGCCGTAACCCACCAGATCGTTGCCACGCACGCCGTCAAAATCCACCAGGTCCTTGAGGCGGATCGCCCCGGCGGTGACGATGCCGGGCAGCAAACATAGTATCAGGGCAAGAACCTTCATCTCAGGAAATTCACCAGCGACAGGTTTGCGTTGCGGACGGTGACGGAATAGAGGCTTTCCAGCTGAAACTGTACGGTTTGCAGCCGGGCTGCAGTCTCGTAGGGGTCAGCAGAAATCAGGTTGTTTCTTGCACCTTCGGCGCTGGTTGTTGCCGCAGCGTTGCGAATCGCGGCCTGCTCTATGCGCGCCTCGGCCGCACCAACTTCGGCGCGTATCTTGATCGTGGCGTCTTGTGCGTTGGCAAGATCAACGCCCATTTGGGTAAACAATGCTGTACGCAGCGTGGGGGACCAGTTCAATGCATCCTCGGACGCGAGCGCGGCGACTGCGACATCGCGAACTGCGGCCTTCAAAGCGGGATCAGTTGCCGTGATCGGCAGATCAATCCGTTCGTTTTCGGAGATTTGCATTGACGAAAGCGGTGTCGCGCTGCCCCGGTAGATCACCGCATCAAACCCGGCGGGGTCATTGAACCAATCCTCGGCAGCTTGTCGGATATCGCTTGCCGTGGTCAGCCCGCTCAGCTCTGTCTGCAACGCGTTCAACAGCACATCGGCTGATGGCAGGGGCGAAACATCGGTTGAGGTACCGGAAAACAGGCTTCGCCCTCCTGCACGGCTGTTTAGGGCCGACATCATCGTGTCCAACTCGTTTCGTGCCTGAACGGAGGCCTGTTCATGAGTCACCGTCTGATTGGCGGTCCCGAACGACAGCAGCGACGCAGAGACTTCAGACATGGACTCACCGAAGGTTTTCAGGCTCAGTTGCATCGCATCGGTGAACAATCCAGCTTCGGCAGTGGCGACCGAAAAGGCCTGCAACCGTTCGAGGTTGCGTTCCAGAGCCAGCAGATGCGAATAGTCGCCCGCCAGTCGGCCCGAGATATCCTGCACTTTGCCCGATGACATTTCATAAGAAAGGGTTTCGATCTGCGATTTGATCTCAGTGCTGCGGGTTCGCAGGGTCAGGCCGCGTGCCAGATCGCCAATAGAATTCAATGTCATGTTCAGAGCCTCAGCAAGATGTCCATCAGTTCATCGACCACCGACACGATGCGGGCATTCGCGGCGTAGGCCTGTTCGATCTGCATCAGGTTTTGTAACTCGGTGTCGCTGTCGACGCCTTGTTCGGCTACTAGTTGCTCCATTCTTTGCTGAGCGTTTGTGGCAAAGGTGTTGCGTGTATCAGCAGCATGTGCGCTGGCCCCGGCCTGCGAAATGAGGGCTGCAGCTAAATCGGTGGCGCGCATGTTGCCTGTGCCAAGACCTGTCGCTATTGGTCGCGCTTCGGTCAGAATTGTACTGAACGCTTGCAGCTGACGGGCTTCACCCGGTGCGCCCGGTGTAACGGCACCCAGACCAGCGCGCAGCCTCCAGCTGTCGCCTCCCGAGTCGGGATCAACGATCGTGTTCAGCGCAATACGCGAGGCAAGACCTGTCTGCGTGGCAGGATCAAACCGGTTGCCTGCATCGGTAAAAAGGCCGGGATCGGTCGCCGTCGTGGTTGGATCAAGGCCCGCAGTCTCGAACCGTTCGATCAGATCTCGGGCAACAGTATCCAGGTCGGTCTGCGCCTCGATTGCCAGGCTATCGCGGATCTCGAACTGCGCCATCAGCGCCCCGCCCCTTATCTGCGCGAAATCTCCGGTGATGCGAACGGGCTGACCGTTGACTTCAAGCCCAGACAACAACCCGTTGCCGACTGTCATATGAGGCATGGTATCGCCAGTTGTCGAAAACGAGAATGTGGCGGCGGTCCCTTCCAACAGAATCAAACCACCGTCGGCATAGAGAGAGACCTGTTCGTTGTCGCGGGCGACCACATGCACGGGCACCAGTTCATTGATCTGGTCAACCAGCACCTGACGTTGATCCAACAGCGCGCCAATATCTCCGCCAGAATTCCGGATGGCGGGTATGCGCGCGTTCAGTTGTTCGATGTCCTGCAATGTCTGGTTGAGAGTGCCGACCTGTTCGCCAATTGTCCGATCTGCATCGGATCGCATCTTCCGAACCCCTTCAGATGCCTGATTGAGCGCGGTGCTCAACGCGCGCCCGGCGCGGGCCACCTGATCCAGGCGCTGGGTCGAACCGGGGAGGCTGGCAGCCGTGGTCAAGCTGTTTTCGAAATCCGTCAATCTGGCCGCGATCGATATGGCATCGTCGGCAGTGCCTACCAGATTTTCGAAGCCTGAATGGAACGCCGACAGCGGTCTGGTAGAGGCAAGTTCCGCATCGGTCGTGCGGCGGTTGGCCAGCAGAACCGGATCCTGATGCCGTGTAATCCCCGCAACGCGTACACCGTTGCCTGAGATTGCGCTGGTTGTCAGTTCCAGCGACCTTCGGGAATAGCCCGGTGTCAGCGCATTTGCGATGTTTCCCGAGATTACCGCCGCTCCGCGGCTCGCCGCGCTCAGCCCACCAAGGGCGTTGTTCAGTGCTGTCGACATGTTCATCGGACGACTCCCTTTGGTCGGCTAGATGTTGGTTCAGCGTTTGATGTTGGTGGTTTCCTGCAGCATCTCATCCACGGTCTGAATGACCTTGGCGCTTGAGGAATAGGCCCGTTGGGTCTGGATCATCGAGGTCAGCTCGGTTGCGACGTCGGTGGTCGATTCCTCGCGCGCGAAAGACACAAGATCGCCAGTTGGGCCTTCTCCGGCGTTCCACAAGAAGAACGTTCCACTGTCGCGCGAAGGCGCGTAGGTTTGGCTATCCAACGCTGTAAGACCATTCGGATTTGGCACATCAGCCAGTGGGATCTGGAACATGCGGCGGCTGACGCCGGTGTCGTAGAACGCGTAGACATATCCGTTCTCATCGACCTGAACACTGGTCATTGTACCTACGGCCGAACCATCGCGTGTGATGGACACCGGGGCAAACGTATCCGACAACTGGGTAATCCCGTCTGCATCACCGATCTCGCCGATATTGATCTCCATCGGGCCGCCTGCCACGTTGACAACGAAGCTGCCGGTTGCCGGGTCATAAGCCCCGCCAGACACTGCTGTGACACTGGCCAGGGTTCCTCCGGCTGTGCGGCTGTCCGTGAAAGTCAGTGTGTATTCCCCGATCACAGCGCCGCCAGATGCAGAATCACGTAGCGTTAGAGTCCATTCTTTGCTGGACCCTGTTGCTGGGACGTTGGGTATCAGTTCGATATCGACGCTTTCGGATTTGCCCAGATTATCGAAATACTCGACCGAAAGGGGTTGCGTATCACCCGGAGCGCCAGCATCGGTCGCGGTAGCGGGCAAATTCATGCGCAGATTCATCGATGTGGTCGGCGCACCTGACAGCTGATTGACGCTCAATTGGATGGGTTCCAATGCGGCGGGTGTGTCCCGTGGAACGCTGGGAATCGAGCCATCCGCCGCGGCACGCCAGCCCAGCAGCACAAGGCCGGATTCGGTGACCAGATATCCTTCGTCATTGGTGCGGAACGAACCGGTCGTGGTTAACAACATCTCGTTCGAACCCGACGCGATCTGAGAGCTGGGTCGCACCGGCAACATGCCACGCCCACGCACGGCCAGATCGGTCGAGTTGTTGGTTGTCACCAGCGAACCACGCTGATCGATCATCCGCTGGCTGGTGGTCCGGACGCCACCCGCCGAATAGCTGCCGCCCTGACCCGACGTGACCATGGAATGAAAATCAGTCTCGACCCGCTTGTAACCAAATGTCGAAGAGTTGGCGATGTTGTCCGAGATGGTGGCCAGCCTGTTGGCATTGGCCTTTAACGCCGCCACACCGGCATTCAGCGAAGAGGAAATGGTCATCGGCACGCCCTTTTATTGCATCGGTCCGTAATGCAACACGTACCGTACCGGCCCTTAACAGCGCGCTAACAGCTAAAATGCGTACTATCCTTTCAAGATCGGGGAGAGCGCAGAAAGATGATCTCGATCCTATTGTTGCGCACCGACATCGGGTTTTCGACCGCCAGATGCCGATCTGCATGACCTGTCACCCTATCCAGGCGCAATGGTCTGACGCCCTTGTCCTGCAGCAACTGGCGGGCGACCTGTGCCCTCGCAGTCGACAGATCCCAGACAGGGTTCTCGGCCAGAACGATGGGTGAGGATCGGACATGCCCCTCGACGGCGATGGGGTTCGTGACCAGATCCGATGAGCGTGCCACCAACAGCGCCAGAGCCCGCATCATTTGTGATGGCTTGTCGGTGCCTGGTTCGAACAGAGGCTGTTCATCAGTCGCGAACAATTCCACCACCAGCCCTTCATCCGTGACGCGGGTCACAATGTGTTTGAGCATCTTGTCCGAAATCAGGCTTTCTCCGCTCCGACCCAGAAGCTGCGCCTCAAGTGACGAGAAATCGTCGAACGCACCCTTACCGCCACCCTTCGCATCAACCCCGGTCGATCCGCGCGCCTGTTTCGACTGGGTCGGGTTGCGATTGCTGGCACCCGAACCGTCCATGACCAGTGTTTTTTCCGAGAACATGTTATCGCCGCCAAAGGCTCCGTCGCCGCCGCCAGAGACTGGATTGACGGGGATCGTCGGCGAAAAGTAATCCGCCAGACCCTTGCGTTGTTTCTCGGTCGTTGCGTTCAGCAGCCACATCAACATGAAGAAGGCCATCATGGCCGTCACGAAGTCCGCATACGCGACCTTCCACGCGCCGCTGTGGTGACCATCGCCACCCGACACACGTTTCTTCTTGATGATGATTGGCGCCGCATTGGTTTGCGCACCCATCTCCACCACCTTTGTATCACCCGTCTATCGGCGTAGCAGGGCAGGTCTTAAGGCGGGCTTAACACTTAAAACTGTCTCGAAATCCCTAGCGCGGCAGGTTGGTCCCAGCGCGACGCAGGATTAACTGCAGGCGGTCGAAGCTGTTGGAAATGCTGTCAGCCTCAGATTTGCCGAAAAACACATCAAGCTCTTCATGCACGCGAACGGCCTGATCCAGCAACGGATCAGAGCCTTCAGCATAGAGCCCTGCTTTGATCATGACTTCGGATTGTTCATAACTGCCGACGAGTTTGCGGGTTTCGGCGATCAACTGATTTTCCCTTTCGCTTGCCGCGCGGGGCAGGCTGCGTGAAACTGAGCGGCTGAGATCGATGGCGGGAAAGCGCCCGCGCTCGGCGATTTCGCGGCTTAGCACGATATGGCCGTCAAGCACGCCGCGCAGGATATCTGCAACCGGCTCATCCATGTCAGAACCTGCGACCAACACGCTGAATACGGCGGTGATGTCGCCCTGGTCGGCGGTGCCGGGGCCAGCGCGTTCGCACAGATTGGCGATCATCGGAGTAACCGAAGGCGGGAATCCTCGCAGTGATGCTGCTTCGCCCATGGCGACGGCAATCTCGCGGTGGGCTTCGGCGAAACGTGTAACCGAATCGGCTAGGAACAGGACATTCAGCCCCTCGTCGCGTAGAGATTCGGCCACCGCCATTGCCGACCAGGCGCAGCGTCTGCGGGCCACCGCGGACTGGTCCGAAGTTGCTGTCACCACGACCGATCGTTTCATTCCTTCCACGCCCAGCGCGGTTTCGACAAATTCATTCACTTCGCGCCCGCGTTCACCGATCAGTGCGACCACCACCGCATCAGCCTGCATTGAGCGGGCGAGCGTGGCCAGCAGCGTCGATTTGCCGACGCCAGAGCCTGCAAAGAGCCCAACGCGCTGGCCTTGCACGAATGGCAGAAGGGTGTTGAGCATGGCCATCCCCGTCTCCATCCGTTCTCCCAGCGGCTTACGGGCAACGGCGGCTGGCGGGGCGTGCATCAGATCCCGCCCCTGCACGCCGGGCAATAGCGGTTTGCCGTCTAAAGGCACTCCAAACGGATCGACGACCCGGCCCAGCCAATGCCGCCCTGGTGCAAAAATTGGCGTTTTCTCCAGAACCACCGGATCCCCCAGGCAAACACCATCAGAGGCAGCGCCGGGCAGCATGTGGATCAAATCAGATTCCACATGCAGGACTTCTCCGCGCAGGTTCGGTCCGCTGCGACGGCGCAGCGTCAGATGATCTCCGATTCGGGCATGTCTGGCCAAACCGTCAATTTCGATTACTCCGCGCGCAACGCTGGTGACGCGACCCATATGTCGAGTCGCTGACATTCTGTCGAAGACAGCTTTCAGACGTGCCGGATCGAGATCAGCCATCGCAGGCCCTCCAAATTGCTTTCTCGAAAACGGTTTCTAAAGGAATCGGGGTTAAGCCTTGATTGAAATTGATCGAGGGAGAAGCCCCGATGTTCTATGACCTGAACGTCTTTAAAACAGCGTACGCAATGGCAACCCATGCCGGGCAACGGCAGACTGTCATCTCACGCAATATGGCAAATGCGGATACGCCCGGCTATCAGCCCCGCGATATCGAGGCCTTCGGGACAGCGTTTGATAAGACCGGAGGCGAGGTTGCGATGACCACCACCCGCGCCGGTCATCAGAATGGCGATTCGGGTGCTTGGAACTGGGCGGAATATGTGGCCGATCCGTCAGGTGACCCCAACGGCAACGGTGTCTCGCTGGAAGAAGAGATGTTGAAAGCGGTCGACGTCAAACGGCAGCATGACCGGGCGTTGGCGATTTATCGTTCGTCGATCGGCATTCTGCGTACCTCTCTTGGCCGATCGTAAGGGAGAAGCAGCATGAGCGATTTTTCCCATTCTCTGACAGCCTCGGCCAGCGCCCTGCGTGCGCAGGCAGCGCGGCTACGTCATGTGTCCGAGAATATTTCGAACGCGGATACGCCGGGTTATCGGCGTAAGACTGTGCCGTTTGAAACCGTCGAAAAGGGTAGTCAGCAGACGGTGCAGGCTGGGCGCGTCAAACTCGACCGCCGTGATCTGACCCGCATCTATGATCCGGGTCATCCGATGGCGGATGACTCGGGGCATTATCAGGGCTCGAATGTCGATCTGATGATCGAGATTGCGGACGCCCGCGAGGCACAGCGCAGTTACGAGGCCAATCTCAAAATGTTCGATCAGACTCGGAAGATGTCATCGAGTCTGATGGATTTACTTCGAAAATAAAGGAAAGCCAGAATGGATATCCGATCTCTTACCGCCGCGCAGAACTATGCAGGCGCGCGCCCGGCTACACAGGCTGATCCCGATCACCAGGGCATTGGCCAGGGGCTGCAATCCACGTTCCGGGATTTTGCGGCAACACTGAAGAACAGCGAGCAGGTAGCGCAGTCTTCAATGATCGGTCAGGCCGACCCGCATGCGTTGGTTCAGGCGCTGGCGCAGACCGAATTGGCGGTGGAAACAGCCGTGATCGTTCGCAATAAGGTGGTTGAAGCCTATCAGGAAATCCTGCGGATGCCGGTCTGACGCGATGCTCAGCGAGGGCCTCTTCTATGACATCGTACGTCAGGCTTTGTGGGTTGCGGTCATCACCTCGGTCCCGATCCTGGCGGTGGCGCTCGTCTCGGGGCTTGCCGTCGGTCTGTTCCAGGCGCTGACCTCGGTACAAGAGATGACGCTGACCTTCGTTCCCAAGCTGATCGCCATCGTCATCGTGTTCTGGATCTCGATGGGTTTCATGACCCAGACCCTCGTCACTTTTTTCACCGGGACGCTGATCCCGCTTATCGCAGGAGGTCGCTGATGGACACTGCTTATGTCACCCTGTCTCGTCAGTCGGGTCTTATGAACGAAATGCGGCTGGTCGCCAATAACATCGCCAACGCCAACACCACCGGATACCGCCAGCAGGGATTGGTGTTTTCAGAGTTCGTTCGGGACATGCCAGGCGATCCGTCGTTGTCGCTCAGTCGGGCACAGGTGCGTAATACCTCGTTACAGCAAGGCGTGTTGACCGAAACCGGTGGGACGTTTGATTTTGCCATTGAAGGCGACGGTTTTTTCCTGATCGAAACGTCGGCAGGCAATCGTCTGACTCGCGCGGGCAGCTTCTCACCCAGTGCCGAGGGCGATCTGGTCACCATGGAAGGTCATCGCGTTCTGGACGGCAATGGCGCGCCGGTTTTTATCCCACCTGATGCTGCAACGATTGATGTTGGCAGCGATGGTACGTTGAGTGTCAATGGCCAGCTTCTGGGGCAGATTGGTGTCTATTCCGTCGCTGAGCCGGAAAACCTTGTGCGCGAAGGCAGCACCTATTTCCGTCCCGGTGGGCAGATCAATCCGGTGGACGAACCGGTTGTGCTGCACAGGTTCCTCGAAAGCTCGAACGTGAATGCCATTGGACAGGTCACGCGGATGATCGAGATCCAGCGTGCCTATGAGTTGGGTCAAAGTTTTATGGATGCCGAGGATGAACGGGTGCGCGGCGCCCTCAAGGCGCTGATGCGCTGATCTGAGAGAGGAGATACTTACATGCGGGCTTTGAAAATCGCCGCGACCGGTATGACCGCGCAGCAGATGCGGGTCGAGACCATCTCGAACAACCTCGCGAATATGAATACCACAGGCTATAACGCACGCCGGGCTGAGTTTGCCGATCTTCACTATCAGCAAATGGCGCGGGCAGGGGCGGTGAATGCCTCGGACGGAACGGTGCTGCCAACGGGTATCCAATTGGGTCTGGGTGTGCGTCCGGCCGCCGTGACTGTGCAGTTGGAACAGGGCGGATTGTCGGCAACCGGAAGTGACCTGGACGTCGCGATTGAAGGCCACGGTTATCTTGAGGTGACCCTGCCTAACGGACAATCTGCCTTCACGCGAGACGGCAGCCTGAAGCGGTCCGCAGAAGGTCTTATCGTCACTTCGGACGGCTTTGCCGTCGCACCGGAAATCACCATCCCGGACGACGCCAGATCCATCTCGATCAACGCCGCGGGCGAGGTTTATGCCTATTTTGACGATACCGCCGAAGGGCAATTACTGGGGGAGTTCACGTTGGCCAGTTTCTCCAATGCCAAAGGGCTTGAGGCTGTGGGCAGCAACCTGTTCAAAGAGACTGAAGCCTCGGGTGCACCTGTCGTCGGTACTCCGGGCGAGGATGGTCTGGGCACGTTGCGGCAGGGGTATCTTGAGGACAGCTCGGTCGACGCGGTGCGCGAGGTGACCGAGCTGATCGAGGCACAGCGCGGGTATGAGATGAATGCCAAGGTCATCTCGGCAGTGGACCAGATGATGGGTGCCACGACGCAGGTCCGCTGATGCGAATTCTGGTTTGTATCCTCGCGCTGAGCCCTTTCGCGGTTTTCGCAGAAATTGTCGTGCCGACACGAACGATCCGCGCGAAAGAGATTATCGTCGCCTCGGATCTGGAGATCAAAACCATCGAGATCGCCGGTGCGGCCCAACAGATTTCCAGCCTTGTCGGGCAGGAGGCGCGCGTGGCGCTCTACCCCGGCAGGCCGATCAGTTTGTCGGATATCGGCCCGCCCGCGATCGTGGATCGGAACGATCTGGTGACGTTGGTGTTCGATCGTGTCGCGCTTTCGATTACCGCCGAGGGTCGTGCCTTGGGGCGTGGCGCAGTGGGTGAGCGTATCCGGGTGATGAACTTATCATCGCGCACAACGGTAACGGGCGTGATCCGTGCCGATGGTCAAATCGAGGTCAAGTGAT
This sequence comes from Ruegeria sp. AH3, assembly GCF_056536265.1. Classification (NCBI taxonomy): domain Bacteria; kingdom Pseudomonadati; phylum Pseudomonadota; class Alphaproteobacteria; order Rhodobacterales; family Roseobacteraceae; genus Ruegeria; species Ruegeria sp. AH3. The sequence goes on along the minus strand of NZ_JBQFJL010000001.1, from coordinate 2,624,995 downwards.
GTCAAATCTATCGAAACTCATGCTCTGCACAGTGATGGGCATTACGGCCTGTGGACGGCTGGATCATCTGGGTAAACCTCCAAGCCTGACACCCAATACTGAATCGCCCGAACATGTCGCAATGCTGTGGCCTGGTTTGCCATTGCACAGTCAGCCGCAGCGCACAGTCGATCGCGCCTCGCTATGGAGCGGTGGTCAGCATTCGTTGCTCGGGGATCAACGGGCGATGAAGAAGGGTGATATTCTGACAGTCGTGATTGAGCTGGATGAAAAAGCTGAAATTTCGAACGACACAAACCGCTCACGCGCGGGTTCGGAAAGTCTGTCTGTACCCGGCCTCTTCGGGTTGCCGCAACGCGCGGCGGAACGTTTACCTGAAGGAGCCTCTCTGGATGAGGCTGTATCGATCGACTCGGCCTCTGTCAGCAAGGGCAAAGGATCGGTCAAGCGCAAAGAGAAACTGACACTACGTGTGGCCGCAACGGTTGTCGACGTGCTGCCCAATGGTGTGTTGTCGATCACTGGTTCGCAGGAGTTGCGCGTGAATTTCGAACTGCGTGAGTTACTGGTTGCGGGATATGTTCGCCCCGAAGACATCTCACGCCAGAACGAGATCACCTACGACAAGATTGCCTCGGCGCGCGTGTCCTATGGAGGCCGCGGCCAGATCACGGATGTACAACAGCCGCGATATGGGCAACAGGTTCTTGATACGGTTTTGCCGTTCTGAGGTGGTGATGTGATGGGAAAACTGTTGCCAATCATCTGCCTGATGGCGGGCCTCGCAGCGGGTGTCGGGGTTGGCGTTATTCTGGCTCCCGCTGGAAAGGTGGAAAAGGCCGAGGATAAGACCGATGCCAAACCAGTCAAAGCTGACCAAGGGAAACAGAAGAACTCCAAGTCTAGTAAGGAAGATAACGAGAAGACACAGGAATACCTGAAGCTTACCAAGCAATTTGTGGTTCCGGTTGTTGCAGAGGATGAAATTTCTGCGCTGGTCACAATGTCGCTCAGCCTTGAGGTAAGTCCGGGTATCGAGGATGTCTTTTACGAGATCGAACCCAAGCTCAGAGACAGATTCTTGCAGGTGCTATTTGATCACGCCAATAGCGGTGGATTTAATGGGACGTTCACGCGGTCGGATAACCTGGCTGCCCTGCGGAAAGCACTGCTTGAGGTCGCGCAGAAGGATTTGGGGCAGGACGTGTCTCAGGTTTTGATCATGAGCGTCAGCCGGCAGGATACCTGAGCTGGTTTTAATGTTCTTATGCGCGGCGCTTGCCCTGTTGCAGGCGTTGCGCCAGTTCTGTCACGGCCTGTTTGCGGCCGAATGCCTGGCGCAGATCATCCATGGCCGAAAGCTTCTGCGACCTAAGGCGTGCTAGCTCTGTGTTCAGCTCCCGCCGTGCAGCAGATTCCCAGCTGTGCCACAGTAGATCGGTGCCCGTGACACGGTATCCTTCGGTTTGCGTGCACTGCATATTCACCTCTGCCAACTGTTTATCCAGCTGCGACAGCCGACCGAGAATTCTAGCCTCCTGCTGCAACAATGGATGCAGCTTTTGGTGTTCGCGCTGGTAGCCAGCTTCGGTGACTGTCAGCAGGTCCGTCATCCGTCTACGCATCACGTCACTTGCTCTTTTGCGCGTTTGCGCATGGTTTCGGCAAAGCGAATGGCGGCCGCGACCGGACGGTAATAGTCTTCGCTGATCTCATGGCCGATTTCGACCGTGGCGTGCAGTGCGCGCGCGGTGGGCGGATCTGAGTGGATGGGTACTCTGGCCTGATTTGCCGTGGCCCGGATCGTGGCGGCGATTTCGTCTACCCCTTTGGCAATGCAGACCGGGGCGGTTCCGCTGGCGCGCGACCATTTAAGGGCGACGGCGTAATGCGTCGGGTTGACGATCACCACATCGGCCTTGGGCACGTCCGCCATCATCTGATTGGTGGCGATGTCTTGCGCGCGCTGGCGGCGCTGTTGTTTGACATGCGGGTCTCCTTCAGCGTCCTTTGTCTCATCCTGGATTTCCTTGCGCGACATCCGGTTCTTGCGCAGATGCTCGGCGTGCTGCCAGAGGTAGTCGATAATGCCGATTGCCAGAGCAATGGTGATAACGATGAACATAAAGCGGAATAGCAGGTTCATCATCAACACCACGGAAGATCGTGCGGGTGCCGCGCTGGATGACAGGATTTCTGGCAGGTTTGCGTGCAGAAATAGGGTCAAACAAGTGCCATAGATCAGTAGCTTCACAAAGCTCTTTGCAAACTCAAACAAACCGCCGCGTCCAAATTTGTTTTTCGCATTGGAGACAAGCGAGACGCGCGAGGGCTTGGGTTTCAGTTTCTCAGGTGCAAAGACCAAACCACGCTGTGCAATCAGGCCAAGGATCACCGCGGCAGCGGGCACGGTGAACAAGGCTGCCACCGGCACGAGTGCGGATTGCAGGATCCCAGTTACCGGCGCGGTGGCGGGACCGGTTGTCAGCAATTCGCCCAAGCGTTCAGATTGATCTATCAGAACCATAAACAGGGTTCCGAGGTGTTGCGCCGTGTATTGCCCCGCCAACACAACCGCGATGAGTAGTCCGGCATACGCAGCCACAGCCGACAGATCATTGGATTTGGCGACCTCACCCTTCTTGCGCGCCTTTTCCAGCTTTTGAGGGGTCGCCTCAAATGATTTGTCGCTGTCATCGTCCTGTGCGCTCATCTTGGCCCTCCGAGCGGGTTTTCGAGGAAGGCGAACAGAGCGTCTGACCAGACAGACAGGATCAACGGTGTACCGGCAAACAGCAGAAAGAGACCTGCAAACGTGATCGCGGGGGCACCGACGAAAGCAACCATCAGCTGCGGCATGGCGCGATTGATGACACCGAGGGCCAGGTTGTAGATCAGCGAGGCGATGACGAAGGGCATCGCCAGCGCAAAAGCCAATCTGAAACTGCGTGATATCTGCGTTACGCCCCATTGCGCCAGATCTGGGGCAAGTGGCAGGGTGCCCATGGGGAACAGCATATAGCTGTGGATCATGAATTGCGCGGCCCGGATATGAAGACCCAGCAAGGCTGCAAGCGCCAGTCCCGCCAGCGTCAGCAAATATCCCATCGCAGGTACGGGTTCGGCTGCCGCTCCGCCCAGAATCTGAGACAGCGATGTGGCTTGTGCTGCGATGGATCCGGCTGTTTGCAATGCCAACACAAACAGGCGAAGGCCAATTCCAAGTGCCAGACCGGTCGCGATTTCTGTCCCGATCAGGCCGATCATGTTACCGAAACTGGGTGATACTTCAGCGCTTGGCACTGCAGGTGCCACAACCAGGGAAAACGCGACGGAGAGCCCAAGCTTGACGCGCACGGGAATATTGCGTTCACCAAAAGCGGGCAGCAGGGACACCATGGTCGAGATGCGCAGCAAGATGGCAAAGAGGTGCCAAAGAGTCTGCCCGAGATACGGCAAAAGCTCGGGTGGCAGAGCGATCACGCAGGCACCGTACCGACCAGCGCCGGGCGCGCTTCCAGCCCGATTTCCTCGAAGGACAGAACCGGATTGGCAATGCCGCGGGCATGCATGATCGTACGCAGCAATCGCCGACGCCGGGTCGAGGTGACGACGGCCGGAAACAGCCCGTGATCGGCGGATTTGGCAACACTGTCATGCACTCCATCAGCGAGCTTGTTGAACAGGTTTGGCGGCAGTGCGACATCCAGGCCGGTATTTGGGGCGTCGATCTGATAGCTGGCGAAAGTGTCTTCCCATTCCGGTGCCAGTTGGATCAGCGGGATTGAGCCATCTTCGCGTTTCATGTCGGCCACCAATTGAAAGCCCAGCCGCTGGCGAACCAGTTCGCAAATCCCCTCGGGTTGAGTTGTGGTCATCCGCGCCTCGGCTACGCTTTCCAGAATGAGCGCCATGTTGCGGATCGAGACCCTCTCGTCGAGCAATAGACGCAACACGGCGTGCAGGGTATCGATCGGCACCTTGTCGGGGATCAATTCGTCTAGAAGCTTGCGATTGGCTTCGGCGCGCATGGGATCGCTGAGGCGGGTCATCTCGGACAGCAGGCGGCGCAGGGATTTCAGCGTCAGCAGGCGCGAGAAATTCTGTTTGATGATCTCAAGCAGGTGGGTGGCCAAAATCTCGGGCGGGGTCACGATGGTGGCCCCGTTCATGGCTGCGGCTTCTTGATCTTTGGGCAGGATCCAGCGTGCAGGTGCTCCATAAACCGGTTCAGTCACATCGGTGCCGTCGGGCAGCAGATCCTGGCCTTCCTGCACCAGCGCCAACACCAGTTCCGAGTTCAGGACACCGCGCGCCTGTTCGACGCCTTGTACCTTGATGACATAAGTTCCGGTGGGTAGGTCGGCGCGGTCGGTCAGGCGAATTTCGGGCAAGATCAGGCCGAAGCTTGACGCCACATACGTGCGCATATTGGCAATCCTCGCATCCAGCCCGGTACCGGGATTCAGCACCATGCTGACCAGATCGGGGGCGAATTCCAGATGTACGTCATCCAGGTCCAGCACATCGCCGATGGCTTGTGAGACAGGGGTGTCGGTCTCGGTTGTTGCAACCTCGGCTCGGGTCTCTTCAGCTTTTCGTTTCTTCAGGCCGGAATAGGCGGCATAACCCAGCGCCGCCGCGCCAAGAATGAAGGGAAGGAACGGCAGACCGGGCACCAGCGCAAAAAGAACCATCAGAACCGCAACGGTTGCCAGGGCTGCGGGGTGTCGCCCGAGTTGCGAGAAAATCGCGCTGTCAGTGGCGCCCTGCGTACCGCCGCGTGCCAGCAGCAAGGCCGAAGCAATCGAGATGATCACCGCTGGAATCTGCGACACCAGTCCATCGCCAACAGTCAGGATCGCGTATGTCTCAAACGCCGAGGAAACTGGCATCCCATGTACGATCACGCCCATGACCAGACCCATCACGAGGTTCAGCAAAGTGATCAGCAGCCCAGCGATGGCATCACCTTTGACGAACTTCGATGCACCGTCGAGCGAGCCGAAAAAAGTGGTCTCCTGCTGTTCGAGTTCACGCCGTTCCTTGGCCTGTTGGTGGTCAATGGCGCCGGCGGACATATCGCTGTCGATGGCCAGCTGCTTGCCGGGCATGCCGTCCAACGCAAAGCGCGCCCCGACCTCGGCCATGCGGGCAGCGCCTTTGGTAATGACCATGAAGTTCACGATCAGCAGGACACCGAACACCACGAGGCCCAGAAAGATGCTGCCGCTCATGACGAATTGCGCGAACCCCTCGATGACGTCTCCGGCAGCGTTTGTGCCGGTATGCCCTTGTCCGATGATCAGTTTGGTCGATGACACGTTCAGCGACAGCCGCAGCATCAGCGAGGCCAGTAGGATGGTCGGGAAGGAAGAGAAATCCAGTGGCCGTTCAATGAACAGGGTCAGGGTAAAGATCAGGATTGCCAGCGCGAATGAAGCTGCAAGGCCAACGTCCAGCACCCAGGCGGGCATCGGCAGGATCATCATCACAATGACGGTCATCAGCGCCAGCGCCAGCAGGACGGTCGGAGAAAACAGGGTGCGGATATCGATCCGGGGCACAGGGACCTCTTAGTTGAAAGGGATGAACGCCGTCGCGCCGGTGGATTGAGGCACGAGGGACCCCAATGTAGTGCGTGCGACAGGTGAGGATGGGCGTGAGATCAACGGGGATGCCGATGCGGTGAACGGGTCGCCGTCCACGCGGGCACCTTCCAGCTGTGCGAGAATCGTCTGAAAGCGGTTGGAATAGGATGCAGCGAGATGTTCAGTGCGCGAATGATAGGCCCCGGCAGCAGCGGGCCATGAGCCGAGCTCAGCATATAGCTCGTTCAGGAAGCGTGCGGCATAGGTGGCGTTCTCGTCCGGGTCGAACATCGCCTCGATCGAGCGGAAGGCGCTGCCATGCCAGCGATAGTTGATCTGGAAACAGCCGACGTCAAAGCTGCGGGCGCCGGATTTGAAGATGTTGAAGACATAGGATTTCGCTTCGGTTGCGGAGGCGAACCAATATCCCTGCCCTTCACGATTGACGGTCCAGGGCCAGGGGTGCAATGCACCGTCGACCGTGCGGCCCGTTTCAACCCGCGCAATGGCCCTAAGCACCTTCAGCGGCACACCCTCCGCCCGTGCGGCCCGCTGCGCGGCCTGATCGCACAAAGCTGCCGTCTCAACACCCGGCGCAGAATGGCCGGGCTTTGCCAGTGCAATAAGCGCCAGACTTAGCGCAAACAGGGTTTCACGATGGGGCATTCTGCCGGTCCGAGATTCTGATCAATCCCGGCCAAGCTAGTCCGTCTTCGGTTTACAGAGGGTTAGCGCACCTCAGCTCCGATCGATTCTGCGGCCAAAAACAACGCTGGTGTTGGTACGCAGCACACCGGGGATGCGGGCCAGCTCGTCGACGAGGATATCGAGGTCTTCGATCCGGGGGGCCTCGGCAGACAGCAGCAGGTCAAACTCGCCATTGATCGACAGGCAAAGCTTGACCTCTGGGTAGGCCTCAAGCCGCTTGATGATCCGTGTGGTTTCCTTTTGCTGCACTTCCAGCAGGACAACGACCTGAACCCGGGGTGTGTCCTCGGTTTCGCGCAGAACGACCGAATAGCCTGCGATGATCCCGCGCTCTTCCATGCGATTGATGCGTTCGTGCACGGTGGTCCGGGCCACACCCAGCGTTGCCGCGATGCGGGTCGTTGAATCGCGCGCATTATGTTGCAGGGCGGCGATGATGCGACGGTCAAGCTGGTCCATGCAGGCTCCGGACATTTCAGGGGCATGTCTCGGTTTACGGCAGTTTGCGGGGCGGGCTCAAGCCTAGCGCGGGATCTGCGGATGCAACTCGTCGATCACCACAGGGTGCACGTGCGGTCCTGAACCTGTGAGGTGCGGGTGATCCGGCGGTAAATCCGGGTGATTGTGCGCCACTGCAGCACGGCTGTTGCGCGGCCATAGCCGCACGGCCAGCGACAGACCAAGGACTGCGGCAGTTGCCATTACAGCCATGACCACTGTTGCGCCGAATTGAGTCATCAACCACCCGGCCAGCGGGTAGAGAAACAGCCAACACGCATGAGACAGGGTAAATTGCGCCGCGAACAGTGCCGGACGATCTTCGGGATGGGCAGAACGGGTCAACAGGCGACCGGATGGTGTGAGTGTGGCGGAATAGCCAAAGCCCACGGCAGCCCAGATCAGCGTCAACAGCCCCAGCGTCATCGGTAGGGCTGTGGACAGCACCGCAGCGACAGCCATGGCGCCGGTCGCCAGAGCGGCACCGCTCAGCATCACCTGACGGTCTGAAATGCGCTCCAGCAGTCGGGGCAGGGTGAACGCCGCCAGCATTGATCCGCCGCCGAAGCCAGCCAGGGCAATCGCGACAGCGCTTTCCGAAAGGCCCAGATCAGCGCGTACGATCACCACGGTGTTGACGATCACCATCGCGCTCAGTGCTGCTGCGCTCCAGCTGAGCGCCAGCAACCCGTGCAAACGTGGCGTTTTCAGATAAATGCGGATGCCGCGCGTGGTTCTGTCATAGATGCCGCGCTGTGCCGATGGCTTGGGCGAGGGAAGAGCAACGGATACCACCAACAGCGCTGAGGCGACAAACCCAACACCCGTGCCCAAGAACAGACTGTCGAAACTGACCAGAAGCAGCAGCGCGGCAGCCAGCATCGGACTCAGCAGGCTTTCAAGATCATAGGCCAAACGCGACAGTGACAGGGCCTTGGTATAGTCCTGTTCGTCGGTCAGTACGTCGGGAATGGTGGCCTGAAAAGTCGGGGTAAATCCGGCAGAGGCGGATTGCAGCAGGAAGATCAGCACGTAAACCTGCCAGATTTCGGTCACAAAAGGCAGGCAGAGCGCCACCAGAGCGCGCACCAGATCCAGCGCCACAAGCATGCGGCGACGATCCAGCCGCTCAGCAAAGGCGGCCGCCAGCGGCGCGATTGTAACGTAGGCCACCATCTTGATGGTAAGCGCGGTGCCCAGCACCATCCCGGCGGCCTCTCCGGCCAGATCGAAGGCCAGAAGACCCAAGGCAACGGTGGCCAGCCCGGTTCCAGACAATGCAACGACCTGTGCGGCCAGCAGATGACGATAGGTGCGGTTCTTCAGGACGCTAAGCATGGCTCAAAGGTATTTCGTGATGGTTTTGAAGTCTTCGACACTCTGACCGTCTGCCCCGGCGGACAGGCAGTGGTCGACATGGTCATGGATCAGGGCGCGTTTGGCGTTGGTGATCGCTTTTTCAACCGCAAAGAGCTGTTGGGCGATGTCACCACAAGGGGCCTGGCTTTCCAGCATTGTGATAACCTTGGCCAGATGGCCATGCGCGCGCTTCAGCCGCGCAGTGATCTGAGGATGCGAAGGGTGGGTATGAGTCGTCATGGCGCATCCCTATCCTCCCCTAGGGGATATGTCAATGCTGGGAAACTCCGGAAACAACCTTTGAGCTGATGACGTTGAGTTTGTTCGTGAAACCTCCTATTTCGGGGACGAAAGCGCACAAAGGACAATTCCGTGGCGAACCACCTTTATAAGAATGACCTGCCGGACGGGTTGGATCTGGGCCCTGTAGTGGCCATCGACTGTGAAACCATGGGGCTGAACCCGCATCGGGACCGCCTCTGTGTGATCCAGATGTCCGGCGGGGATGGCAACAGCCATATCGTGCAGGTCGAGAAAGGGCAGACGCGTGCTCCGAACCTGTGTGCGATGCTGGAAAACCCCGATGTTTTGAAGCTGTTCCACTTTGGCCGCTTCGATATTGCTGCGATGTATCATGCATTCGGCGCGCTGGCTGCACCGGTCTATTGCACCAAGATCGCCAGTCGCCTGGTGCGCACCTATACCGACCGGCACGGGCTCAAGAACCTGTGCCAGGAGCTGATCGGCGTCGATATCTCGAAGCAACAGCAGATGAGCGACTGGGGTGCGGAAACCCTGACTGACGCCCAGCTGGATTATGCGGCCTCGGATGTGCTGTATCTGCATCGCCTGCGCGAGGCGCTGGACGGGCGACTGGCGCGTGAAGGCCGGACCGAGATGGCACAGGCCTGTTTTGACTTCCTGCCGATGCGTGCGAAACTCGATCTCGCTGGTTGGCCCGAAACGGATATCTTTGCGCACTCATGACTGATACCGAAGCTTTCCTGAAAACCGCCCGACAGGTTGTCACCGACGAAGCCCGCGCGCTGGATGTTCTGGCCGAGGGGCTGGATGAGCATTTTGCCGAGGCTGTGCAACTGATCCTGCAGGCGACTGGCCGCATCATCATCAGCGGCATTGGCAAGTCGGGTCATATCGGCCACAAGATAGCGGCAACTCTGGCCAGCACCGGTACACCTGCCTATTTCGTCCATCCTGCCGAGGCGAGTCATGGCGATCTGGGCATGGTGTCCAAAGGCGACGTGGTTCTGGCGATCTCGAACTCCGGCGAAGCGCCGGAACTGGCCAACCTGCTGGCTTTTACCCGCCGCTTTGGCATCCCTCTGATTGGCCTGTCCAGCAAACCCGAAAGCACGCTGATGAAACAGGCCGACGTGCATCTGCTGATTCCGTCACTGGGAGAGGCCTGCGGTTTTGGCATGGTGCCTTCGATCTCGACCACGCTGACGCTGGCGATGGGGGATGCGCTGGCGATTGCGTTGATGAAGTATCGGGACTTCAAGCCCGAAAACTTCCGCGACTTCCATCCAGGTGGCAAACTGGGCGCACAGTTGAGCAAGGTGCGTGATTTGATGCATACAGATACACCGATTGTACCCACTGGTACCGCGATGAGCGAAGCGCTTCTGATTATGAGCCAGAAGGGGTTCGGAGTCGTTGGTGTGACAGATGAACGTGGTCGTCTGTTGGGGATTGTCACTGATGGTGACTTGCGGCGGCACATGGAAGGTCTACTTGATCTGACGGTTGATCAGGTCATGACGGCTGACCCGCGCACGATTGGACCAGATGAGCTGGCTGAAGGCGCTGTTGCGTTGATGACCATGGAAACCCCAAAAATTACCTGCCTCTTTGTGGTCGACCCGGCCGCGGATGGTCGTGCTGAAGGTATTCTGCACATCCACGATTGCCTGCGCGTTGGTCTGGGCTGAGGGAGGGTCTGCGGTGGACCGTCATTCCCGTTGGGTACAGTTTCTGAAAGTGGTGCTGCCTCTGGCCGCCATTTTGCTGCTGTCCACCGTGTTCCTTTTGTCGCGCAGCATCGACACCAATGTTTCGGTCCCGTTCAGCGGACAGGAGATTGACGAACGGTTGACCGATCAGGTCATAACCAGACCCGACTACAAGGGGGTAACCCGCAAGGGCGAAGAAATTCGCGTCGAAGCGCGCCGTGCCAGCCAGGGTAGTACAGGCGACAACCCTACCGCAGCTGAAGTGCAGGGCAGGTTCGGTCTGAGCAATGGGGGTGAGATCACGCTGGAATCCAACACCGGCATGATCCGGCCCGATAAGGGCACCGCCACCTTCTCAGGCAATGTGGTCATCACCACCGCTGATGGCATTCAGGTTACCACTGAGCTCTTGAACACATCTCTGGAAGAAATACGTGGTGATAGTCCGGGCAAGATTGACGGCACCGGCCCGATCGGTGACTTTACCGCTGGGCGGATGACATTTGGTACGGAAAAAACGGACGGCCCGGTCCATATTCTTTTTACAGATGGCGTGAAGCTGATATACGAGCCGCAAAAAGCTGAAAGATAACCCGTGTTTGATTTTCGTGTTGCCTCTGTTTGTTTCGCTCTGATCGCCGGAGCAGCGCCCCTGTCAGCGCAAGAAGCACAAGTTGCCTTTGGGGCGGTCAAAGCCGACCCGACCTTGCCCGTCGAGGTGACGTCCGAGACTTTGAATGTGAACCAGGAAGACGGCTCGGCCGAGTTTCTGGGCAATGTGATCGTCATCCAGGGTGAAATGCGCCTGACCGCTGAGCGGGTGCTGGTGATCTATAATGAAGAACGTTCGGCCATTGAACGGATGGAGGCCACCGAAAATGTGGTTCTGGTCAGCCCACCGGACGCGGCTGAGGGCGATTGGGCCGAATACACCATCGATACTGGTGTGATCGAGATGAAAGGGAATGTGCTGCTGACGCAGGGGCCCAGCGTGATCAGCGGAGATCAGATGATCGCGAACCTGACCTCGGGCACGGCAACGATGTCAGGGCGGGTGAAGACCATATTGCAGCAGGGCCAGAATTGATGAACCGCCCGAACCTGTCTGTCGCTGAGGGCACTTCCGGTCTAAAGATCGAGAAGTTGCGGAAATCCTACCGCAAAAAGACCGTAATCCGGGATGTCTCGATGACACTGGGCCGGTCCGAGGTGGTTGCGCTGCTCGGACCAAACGGTTCGGGTAAGACCACGACATTCTATTCGGTTGCCGGGCTTGTCTTCCCCGAAGCGGGCAGCGTGACGATTGACGGCCAGAACGTCACGACCCTGCCGATGTACCGCCGCGCGCGTCTGGGGATCGGCTATCTGCCACAAGAGATGTCGATTTTCCGCGGCATGAGCGTTGAAGACAACATCGCTGCCGTGCTGGACATCACCGTCAAACATGCTCATCGCCGCAAAGAGCGGCTGGAAGAGCTGCTGTCGGACTTCTCGATTGAACATCTGCGCCGCGCACCCGCGCTCGCGCTTTCAGGGGGTGAACGTCGCCGGGTTGAGATTGCGCGTTGTCTGGCTGCGGATCCGAAATATCTGCTGCTGGATGAACCCTTTGCTGGGGTCGACCCGATCAGTGTCGGGGATATCCGCCTTTTGGTGGCCGATCTGAAGAAACGCGGTATCGGTGTTCTGATCACCGACCATAACGTGCGTGAAACACTCGAAATTGTGGACCGCGCCTATATTCTGCACGATGGTCAGGTTCTGATGTCCGGCACCCCTGACGAGGTGGTGGAAAACGAAAATGTGCGTCGGGTTTATTTGGGCGAAAACTTCCGTATTTCATGAGCTTGCGCGGGATTGCGCCGGGCGCATGGCGGAAATTTGGTATATACACACCTGTTTTGATTGACTCTTCCCCCGCCTCTTGGCTCAATTGGGGTATGGCAAGTCTTCGGTTCCAGACTGGATCGCGATGCCCCTTCTTTGAAGGGCTGGATCAACGGCAACCGCAGACTCTGCTGCGACCCCCCACCCGATAAAAACAAGTCCGCCACGCTATGTGGCGTCAGAATGGGTGTGAATTGTGAAGGAGATCACATGCGTTACCAAATCAGCGGAAAACAGATCGACATCGGTGCGGCCCTGCAAACTCATGTGCAGACCGAACTGGGCGAGGTCGTCGGCAAATATGCCCAGCGACCAACGGACGCCAACGTCGTCTTTTCCCGTTCGGCGCATGAATATGTATGCGAGACCACCGTGCATCTGTCGACCGGTCTGACCGCTCAGGCAAAGGCGCACGCGACCGAGATCTATGCAGCATTTGAGGGCTGCTGTGACAAGATGGAGACACAACTGCGTCGCTATAAGCGCCGCCTGAAAGACCACCACAAGGATCGGTCCGAGCCAGTTGAACTCTTCGGCGCGTCCTCTTATATCCTCGCTTCTGACGAATCGGAGACGGCAGATGAGCCCGAATCGTTGCAGCCGATGATTGTGGCTGAGATGGAAACCAAGATCCCATCGCTGAGTGTTGGTGAAGCCGTTATGCAGATGGAACTCGCCGGTGCCCCGGTGCTGGTGTTCCGGAATGAGAACAAGGACGGATTGAATGTCGTTTATCGTCGTGATGACGGCAATATCGGATGGATCGATCCGTAACAGGCAAGGATAACTGGCCTGCCCCCAAAAGCTGGGGGCATGGTCGAGGAGCAAGATCATGGAGCTTTCGAGCATTCTGAAGCCCGAGGCGGTGCGTGTGCTGTCAGCCGCGTCCAGCAAGAAGCGTCTGTTTCAGGAAATCGGCGATGTCGCCGCCGCTACGCTGGGTCTGGAAGCACAGGCCGTCGTTGACAGCCTGCTTGAGCGCGAGAGCCTGGGGCCGACGGGCGTGGGCCATGGTGTTGCCTTGCCGCACGCGCGATTGCCCGAGCTGGAGGAGGTTTCGGGGGTTTTCGTGATGTTGGAAAAGCCCATCGATTTCGGCTCGGTCGACCGTCAGCCCGTTGATCTGGCCTTTTCGCTTTTTGCGCCGGAAGAGGCAGGCGTCGAACACCTGAAAGCACTGGCCTTGGTTTCTCGCACACTGCGCGAACAGACCGTTTGCGCCAAGCTGCGGGCCAACCCCGATCCAGTTAAGTTGTATGCGATTTTAACTGAGGCCCAATCGGTACAGGCTGCCTAATTGGGCGCAACACAAACAAGAAAGCCCCCGAAATTCGGGGGCTTTCTTGTTTCAAGCGATGGGTGCTCAGCCGCCGGTTCCCATTTCCAGCGTCCACCAGATCTTGCCGCCACCTTCCTGGTGCCAGGCAAATCCCATTTGGGTTGCTTTCGGATCCATGATGACCGAGCGCGGCCCGGGCTCCTGCATCCAGGCCGCCAGCGTTTCGGTTTCGGTTTCATAGGTTTCCGAGATCGCCTCGCCCAGAAACGTACCGAAATATCCGACCCGCGCCGCTCGATCGAGCGGTGACGAACCGTCTGAGCCGAAGTGCCAGGGACGGTTCTGCCGGGCCATGTCTTTCGCATGAGTGGCGGCAGCCGCGTTCAGTTGTGAGTTCAATTGGACCTGTTGCAGGCCGGATGCCTGCCGCAGGGCATTCACTGAATCCAGCATGCGGAACTGCAGTTTTTCTGGATTGCCGCGAATCTTGTAGACCGAAGGCAGAGGTCTGCCGTCAGCCCCAATCGTCGTGGTGCCCGAATCGGTGCATGCCGCCAGAGCGAGGGTACAAATCGTCAGAAGAGAAAGAATACGTGTCATGATTGGCCTGAATTCTGTGTTTCAAGGGAAATAGCTCGCTTGAAGGCTCGGGGCAAATGCACAATGGCCCAAGCTTGCATGATTCTGCCGGTTTGATTTGCGACTGAAGCATTCTGGCCATAAAATGTTCCAGAATTTGCATTCGACCTTAGCAAAGGACCGCTCGTCATGGTCAAGAAACCGATTGTTACCCAAACGCGCCGCGCATTTCTGGCAGCTGCCTCGGCTAGCCTCGCGTCACCGGCGCTGGCTCAGTACATCCCAGGTGATCCGCTGCGCCCTGCCCCGGAACCCGAAGCACCTGTGCGCCGCAATGTGTCCGGGTTCCGTGCACTCGATTGGCAGCCGTACTTCTCAAACACCAATAACGGGGCCATTCTGGTCGATACCGTCTCGCGGGCGCTGCATTATTGGTCAGAAGATCAATCCGTGTACAAACTTTACCCATCTTCGGTGCCATTGACCGAAGAGTTGACCCGCCGCGGACGCACCAGCGTTATCCGCAAAGTCGAAGGTCCAAGCTGGTCACCAACGCCGTCGATGAAAAAGCGTAATCCGGAATGGCCGGATTATATTCCGCCGGGTCCGGATAACCCATTGGGAACACACGCTTTGTATCTGAGTTGGAAATATTACCGCATCCACGGCACCCACGATACGCGCAAAATCGGGCGCCGGTCGTCAAATGGCTGCATCGGACTGTTCAACGAAGACATCGCTGAGCTGTTTGCAATGGCCAATGTTGGCACGCAAGTGTTGCTAATTTGACGACATTTTCGCGCACGAACCCGCTTGTGGCGCAAGTTGCAATTGCAATCCGGCGGTATTGCTGATTAGAAAAACTCACGAGGTAAGTCTTAGATGTGCGGTTTCGCTATTGGGAATCGCGCAAATTCTGGAGGTTAATATGAAGAAACTCGTTCTCGCCGCTGCTCTGACTGCTGCTGCTTCGACCGCTTATGCTGGCAACCTGGAAGAGCCGGTTGTTGAAGCACCTGTTGTTGTCGAAGAAACTCAGGGTTCGTCGCAGGGCATCATCCTGCCGCTGATCCTGCTGGTTGTTGTTGCTGCAGCTGTTGCCGCAGGCTAATCGACGAGCATTAACTCAGGGAAAAGGCGGTGGGTTGTCCCTCCGCCTTTTTTCATGCCTGCAAGACGCGGCTTAGTGCCGGTTAGTCCAGCCAGCCGCGCAGATTGTCTTCGATCACTTTGCCCAGTGCCGCGATATGCGCATCCTCGTCGTTAAGGCAGGGGATATAGGTGAACGATTGGCCTCCGGCTTCCTCAAAGCTTTCCTTGATCTCTTCATTGATCTCTTCCAGCGTCTCGATGCAATCGGCCGAGAAGGCGGGTGCGATGACAGCGATGTTCTTCTTCCCCTGACGCGCCAGATCAGCCACGTGATCTACGGTATAAGGTTTCAGCCATTCCTCGGGTCCAAAACGCGACTGGAAGGTCGAGACCAGCTGATCATCCGACCAACCGAGCCGTTCTTTCAGCAGTCTTGAAGTTTTGACGCATTGGCAGTGATAGGGATCGCCCTGCTGCAGATAGCGTTCCGGCATCCCGTGGTAGGAACATACAAGGATATCCGGCTTGGTCTCCATGGCGGCATATGCGCGCTCGACCGAGCCTGCCAGCGCGTCGATATAGGCCGGTTGGTCGAAATATGCGGGCACCGTGCGGCTGGCCGGTTGCCAGGCCTCGGCCATCAGAGCGCGGAAGAACTGGTCATTCGCGGTCGCCGTCGTGGCGCCCGCATATTGAGGGTAGAGTGGAAAGAAGAGGATGCGGTCGCAGCCCTCTGCCACCATCTCGCGCACCTTCGAGGGGGTTGAAGGGTTGCCGTAACGCATGCAAAAATCGACCATCACCTGATCGCCGTAGCGTTCTTGCAGCGCGGCGCGCAGCTTGGCGGTTTGATCCTTGGTGATCGTCATCAACGGGCTCTCGCCCTTGTCGTGGTTCCAGATCGACTTGTAGGCTTCGCCCGAGCTGAAAGGTCGTTTGGTCAGGATGATCCCCTGCAGGATCGGCTGCCATTTCCATGCTGGGTAGTCGATCACCCGCTTGTCCGACAGAAACTCGTTCAGATAGCGACGCATGGGCCAATAGCTGTAATCGTCTGGCGTGCCCAGATTGGCCAGCAGAATGCCGACACGCCCCATTTTGACCTTGGGATGATCGGTCGGTGCATGCGTTGGGCGAGTGGCGTCAAACATATGAAGCTTCCTGAGTTTTCGTGTTCTGGCCTGAGATAAAGGGAAATGCCCAGCCGTCAATCGGGCAGTTTGCCCTCTTCCGTCTTCAACGCATCTGCCAGACGCATTTGCGCCGATCCCTGGCGCAGGGGTTTGGGCTGACTTTCGTCCGGCGACCATCCGGTCAGGCACACCAGTTCAAACGTAGCGGCCAGCCGCCCCGAAGCGGTGGCGAAGTGATCCGCATAGATACGTTGCGCAGCCTCGAACACCGCACTTGATGTCGGGCGTTTCAACCGCCCGCTGAGCGCATTGGTTTCACCCATATCCCTGAGATCGCGCATCAGGTGCCAGATATCCCGGTATTCGGCCGTCAGCGGGACGGCATCCGCCACGGGTAAGGCCAGCCCGGCTCGCTGCAGCAGCCCTCCCAGATCGCGTAGCTCGCCCATGGGCGCGATTCGCGGGCTGAGGCCGCCGGTTATCTCAATCTCGGCTTGCCCAAGGGCTGCGCGCAATTGATGCAGGGTTTCTCCACCCAGACATACGACCAGCAGCAGTCCATCGGGCTTCAGCGCACGATGGCATTGGATCAATTGCCCAACCGGATCATTGGCGCAATGCAGCGCCATCGCGTGGATCACCAGATCATGTGCGCCGGGTTGCAGCGGCAGGGTGTCTTCATCTGCCACAACCACCGCGCTAGGCAGAATATCAGACCAGAGATGCGGAAATGGGCTCACGATAGCGGGCGCCGTAAAGGCTTTGTTAACCATGGAGAGCCGATCCTGCACTTCATCAACAGCAGCGCGGTGCAGGAACAGCGCGTTATCCTGCGCGCGCGCGCGGTGCTGCAGGATGGCGGCGCGGTCAAACAAAGAGGGTGCAGTGGACTCGGGCAGTTTCATAGCTCGCAAGTATCGCATAGCGCAGCGGATTCAAACCGCTATCCAACTTATCTATCCACCGCGTTGTATGGGCTGCGGCGCATTGACGAACACCGATTTCGGCCTGTGCGGCCCCTGCTGGCGGGACACGCCCTTCATCGGAGGCACGGTCTGCGAGAGCTGCGGCGTACCGGTCGTCGGCGATCGTGACGGGTTCCGGATCGAATGTGACGATTGCCTGAAACGGCCTCCGCCGTGGCAAGCCGGGCGAGCGGCGCTACTCTATCAGGGAAAAGCGCGATCACTAATTTTGGCGCTGAAACACGGCGATCGACCGGAACTGGCGCGCCCTGCGGCGCGCTGGATGGCTCAGGCGGGGCGTGAGCTGTTGCGGTCTGACATGCTGATCGCACCCGTGCCGCTGCATTGGTCGCGCTTGCTGAAGCGACGCTACAACCAATCTGCCCTGTTGGCGCAGCATTTGGCGCGTGAGGTCGGTCTGGACTGCGTGCCTGACCTGCTTAGGCGTACCAGGCGCACCCCGGTACTGGATGGTAAAACGGCGCACGAGCGGGCAGAGATCCTGCAGGACGCGATTTCAGTCCATCCTCGGCGTTTGCAGCATATGCAGAGGCGAGACGTCCTGCTGGTTGATGATGTCATGACCTCTGGCGCGACGCTGGCGGCCTGCACCCGTGTGTGTCAGGTCGCAGGGGCAAATCATATTTTCGTGTTGGCTCTGGCGCGCGTTGCCAAGGATGCCTAATTCGCCCAAGATTGCGCGAAACCCGAAGGGACGGAATATGAAACCGGTAGAAATCTATACCTCGCCGCTATGCGGCTTTTGCCACGCGGCCAAGCGTCTGCTGAAACAGAAGGGTGTCGAGTTCAAGGAGGTCGATGTCTTGATGCACCCCAAACGCAAGCCCGAGATGATCAAACGTGCGGGTGGAAAACGCACTGTGCCGCAGATCTTCATCGGTACGACCCATGTAGGCGGTTGCGATGACCTCTATGAGCTGGAGCGTCAGGGCAAGCTGGACCGTCTGCTCGCGGCCTGATGAAAACCGCTCTGCTGCAGATCACTTCGTCGGACGACCCGGCCGGAAATCTGGATATGGTGCGCGCCATGATGGCCGAGGCGGTCAATCAGGGCGCGCGTTTCATTCTGACGCCAGAGGTGACGAATTGCGTGTCCACCAGCACCACGCGGCAGCGCGAGGTTCTGCAGCATGAAGAAGAAGACATTACCCTGGCGGGTCTGCGTGCGCAGGCTGCTGAATTAGGTGTCTGGCTTCTGATCGGTTCGTTGGGCATTAAGACTCACGATGCTGATGAACGCTTTGCGAACCGCTCCTTTATGATTGAACCGCAGGGGCAGATCGTAGCGCGTTATGACAAGATTCACATGTTCGACGTGCAGGTCACCGAATCCGAGACCTTCCGCGAATCGAAAAACTACCGCCCCGGCCAGAAAGCGGTGATTGCTGACACCGATTTCGGCAAGGTCGGCCTGACGATCTGCTACGACATCCGCTTTCCCTATCTGCATGCTGCTCTTGCGCAGGAAGGCGCGCGAATTCTCACCGTCCCGGCTGCGTTCTCTCCGGTGACCGGTGCAGCGCATTGGGAACCATTGCTGCGCGCGCGCGCGATTGAGACCGGGTGTTGGGTGCTCGCCCCGGCTCAGACCGGAGAGCATCCGAAAACGCGCGGCAAGACGCGCTATACCCACGGTCACAGCATGGTTGTCGCCCCATGGGGGGAGGTGCTGATCGACGCAGGTACCGATCCGGGCATTCACATTTTCGATTTGGATGATAGTTCTGTGACGGAGGCGCGCCGTCGCGTGCCCTCATTGACTCACGTGCGGCCCTTCGATGGGCCCTGATCCAGAACCGGACTATGACTGACGAACACAATGCCCTTGCGGTCACGCTGTTCAGCGAGATTCTGACTGCAGACCAACTGTTGCGCAACCGGCTGAGCCGGGTGCTGCCCAAGGGTATGGAAATCTCGCATTTTTCGGTGCTGAACCATCTGGTCTTTGTCGGAGACGAGCGCACGCCTGCCCAACTGGCCAGCACGTTCCACGTCACACGCGGAGCGATGACCAACACCTTGGCCAAGCTGGAATGGGCCGGATACATCCACATCCGCCCCGATTGGGACGACGCCCGCCGCAAGATGGTGGCAATCAGCCCCGCCGGTCGGAGGGCTCGGGATCAGGCGATTTCCTCGATTGCCCCGCTAATCAACCGCGTGGTCGGAGAGCTTGGGCTGGAGCGGGTGCGTAGTACATTGCCCGTGCTGCGGGATTTGCGGTTGCAGTTGGAGGGGGAGTAAGGCTTGGAAGCAGCCCCGCGCCAGACAATTGAATTCAACCAATTGACAATGTTCGTCCAAAGAACGGGATAAATTATTCTGCCTGGTGAGAGTTTAGGGATGAGCAAGAATGCCATGGATTTTGCATGAGAGTATTTCAGACCAAGAAGATGTGACATGGGCGTTGCGGGATCTAACGAACGGCGCTGACAGATCGATTCCTAAAATTCACATGCCGGCATTTGAAATTTCTGAAGATCAATACCCTTTGGATTTTCAGCAAACCTCATCGCACACAGAGTTAACGGACTTTATGAGAGGCGGAAGTTTGGGCGTTGTGCTTGTCAGCCAAGCGTTCCGCGACTTGATCGAAGAAATGGACCCGGGGCACAGCCTTTACTTCCCAGTCGTCCTGCAATGCGATGATGGGCGCGTTATCAAGGACGAGTATTTTCTTCATAAGTTCTCGGACTTCATCGACGACGGAGTCATCGTCGACGAGTCTGATGTCCAGCCAGTCGCGCGTAAAGGAAGGATTAGATTCTACAGCAGTTCGGCTTGGCCCAAGCTGGTTTGGTGCAACGACAAAATCAAGAACCGCCACGTATTTGCCGACTGTTATTTGCGAGACCGCTTTTGTGTTTCCGACGCGTTTTTAGAAGCTGCTGAGAATAGAGGTTTCAAGGGTTTTAAGAAAATCGAATCCTTCGTCCGGTATCTGTCTTAGTGGCGCATGGACCAGCGATTGCAGGATGGGTGCTTGCACCCATCACTCCCGTTCATTGATGCTTGCATGACAGGTGCGAACACCCAATCTACGACCGCGGTTTCACACTCGCCGTCACATAATTCACGCTCAAATCCCGGTCCGAGATCGACCAGCTCCACAGGATCGGGTTGAAGACGAATCCCTTGCGGTCCACCGGCTCCAGCCCGGCTTGGCGCAGCAGGTCGAACAGCTCGTCGGGGGTAATAAACTTGTTCCACTCATGCGTGCCGCGCGGCAGCCAGCGCATGACGACCTCGGCCCCGAAGATGGCCATCGCGTAGGATTTCGGGTTGCGGTTGATGGTTGAGCAGATCAGCAACCCGCCCGGCCTCAGCAAGTGCTGCGATGCGGTCAGAAAACCCAACGGATCGGCGACGTGTTCGACTACCTCCATGTTCAGCACCACATCGAATTGCTCGCCCGCGGCGGCCATGTCCTCGGCGGTCGTGTGGCGGTAGTCGATCTGCAAACCCGATTGCTCGGCGTGGATGCGGGCGACGGGCAGGTTGCCCTCGGCGGCGTCCGCGCCGACGACCTCGGCCCCAAGGCGCGCCATGGGCTCGCTCAGCAACCCTCCGCCGCAGCCGATATCCAGAAGGCGTAGGCCCTCGAATGGCTTCGCGACTTTAAGATCACGGTCAAACTCACCTGCGATCTGCTGTGTGATATAATCCAGACGACACGGATTCAGCATGTGCAGAGGTTTGAATTTCCCATGCGGGTCCCACCATTCTGCGGCCATCGCCTCGAATTTTGCGATCTCGGACGGGTCCACCGTGTTCGGATGCGCTTGCATTCCTGTCTCCGTGTGCTCTTTTACGCTTAAGGACTATATAGGGCCGTAATGGATAAGTACCCGGACCAAAAGCGCGCAGTTCAATATCTTTACCCGCCGATCGATCCCTTCGATCAGCGCGTGGTCGATATGGGCGATGGGCACCGTATTTATGTGGAACAATGCGGTAATCCCAATGGGATACCCGTGGTGATCCTGCATGGCGGGCCGGGCGGTGGCTGCAGCCCCGCGATGCGGCGTTATTTCAACCCGGATGTGTATCGGGTGATTCTCTTTGATCAGCGCGGGTGTGGCCGGTCGCGGCCCACCGCGTCAGTCGAAAACAACACGACCTGGCATCTGGTGGCGGATATCGAGCGTCTGCGCAAATTGTTCGACATCGAAGGCTGGATCGTATTTGGCGGTAGTTGGGGCGCGACCCTGGCGCTGATCTATGCCCAAACACATCCGGATCGGGTCAATCGGCTGGTATTGCGCGGGGTGTTTCTGGCCACGCAGGCCGAACTGGATTGGTTTTATGGCGGCGGCGCGGGCAAGTTCTGGCCCGAACAATGGGCCAAGTTCACCTCTCTCTTGCCTGAACAAGAGGTGGATGACGCTATCGCGGCCTACAACAAGCGCTTGTTTTCAGGCGATCGCGCGACCGAGATCCTGTATGCCCGCGCCTGGTCGCATTGGGAAAACGCTTTGGCATCGATCCACACCAATGGGTCGGTTGGGGAAAGCCCCGGCGAATATGCGCGGACCTTTGCTCGGCTTGAGAACCACTATTTCACCAACAAAGCGTTTCTTGAATACGACGGGCAAATTCTGGATCAGATGGATCGGATCGCCCATATTCCCGGTCACATCGTTCAGGGACGTTATGACATGATCTGCCCACCGCAGGCTGCATGGAACCTTTCCGAGCGCTGGCCCAATGTCGAACTGAAGATGGTGCGGCAGGCCGGTCACGCTTTGTCGGAACCCGGGATCAGCGCCGAACTGGTTCGGATCATGGATGGCGTGGCGGAGGGGACGGTATGACTCGCATCGACCGTCGCGCATTATTCGCCTCCGGCGCCGCCGCCGCTTTGCTGGCGGCGACGGGGGCATCTTTGGCCGATACGCCGAAGCAGGGCGGTACGTTGCGGCTGGCGGTGCCGCGCGACAACAGTCTGGAACAGGTGGCGCGGGGCGCTGTCTTTGACAGCCTGACCGAGATCGCGCCCGATGGTACCCTGCGTGGAGAGCTGGCGACCGGCTGGCAGACCGATGCTGATGCGCGGGTCTGGAGCTTTGATCTGCGCGACGATGCCGTGTTCCACGATGGCACCAAGCTGGACGTGAACGACGTTCTAGCTGTTCTGGATGACATTGGGCAGACCGAAGCCATCGCGCCTAATCGTGTGCAGCTGCAATTGGCCGAGGGCAACCCGGGCCTGCCATTCTGGCTGGCCGAGTCGCGGTTTGTCATTGCGCGAGGTGGTGTGACGCCATTGGCTCAGGCCAACGGTACTGGATGCTACCGGGTTGAGCGCGCCGAGGATGGGCGCCACTTTCTGGCACGTAGGGTGACAGATCACTATAAGGCCGGATCGGCGGGCTGGGCCGATACCATCGAGATCATTGTGATCCCGGACGCCAAGGTGCGGGCCGAAGCGTTACGAGATGGATATGTAGACATTGCCGCGCTCCCTGCCGGTGAGGATCTGATCGCGCAGCGCGGATTGCGGTTTCATCCATCTGAGGTCGATGTGGCGCTGGCCGTGGCCTCTCATGTCGGTATGCCGCGCCAGATCGGCCCGGCGACTCTGGACGATGGGCGCATCGCTGAAAGGTGGTGGTTGGCGTAAATCCGATCACGATTTGCGCCGGGGGTTGCAGACTCGGAAACTCCTGCGTATATGCAGTTGCAACAGCGGCGCGTTGGACTTCTGGTCCGGGGCTCCACCGGAAAATTCGACGGGCCGCGCGCCCGTTTTTTTGTGCCCGATGACAGGGTAGAGAACCTGAATGACAAACGACCTGATAGCCAAAGCAGCGATTGACCGGCGACTGGCCGAGATCATCACCCCTGTGATTGAGGATCTGGGGTATGAGCTTGTCCGCATTCGGTTGATGAGTGGCAAGACCACCACGATGCAGATCATGGCCGACAAGCCCGATGGCGGCATCGAAGTGGATGACTGCGCCGAGATTTCCAACGCGATCAGCGCCACGCTGGACGTCGAGGATCCCATTTTGGACGCCTATACGCTGGAAGTGTCCAGCCCCGGCATCGACCGCCCGCTGACCCGTCTCAAGGATTTTGAGACGTTCGAAGGGTATGAGGCCAAGATCGAGACCGCCGAGCTGATCGATGGTCGCCGCCGCTTTAAGGGTGAGTTGGCCGGGATCGAAGGGGATGAGGTTCTGATCAACATCCCCGAGGGGGATGAGACGATCACCATCGGTCTGCAGTTTGATTGGCTGAGCGACGCCAAGCTGGTCCTGACCGATGATCTGATCAAGGAAATGCTGCGCCAGCGCAAAGACGCCGGTGCCCTGAACGAAAACGCTTTCGACGAGATTGAGACCGAAGGGTCCGAAGAGGAGACGAACTGATGGCAATCACCTCAGCCAACCAGCTGGAGCTGCTGCAGACCGCCGAGGCCGTGGCCCGCGAAAAGATGATCGACCCCGGTCTGGTTGTCGAAGCGATGGAGGAATCGCTCGCCCGTGCCGCCAAGAGCCGTTACGGCGCCGAGATGGACATTCGCGTGTCGATCGACCGCAAGACTGGCAAGGCGACCTTCACCCGCGTCCGCACCGTGGTCGAGGATGAAGAGCTTGAGAATTATCAGGCCGAGATGACCGTCGAGCAGGCGAAGCAGTACATGGAAGCGCCCGAGGTTGGTGACGTCTTCGTGGAAGAAGTTCCGCCGGTTGAAATGGGTCGTATCGCGGCGCAATCCGCCAAGCAGGTGATCCTGCAGAAGGTGCGTGAAGCGGAACGCGACCGTCAGTACGAAGAATTCAAGGATCGCGCGGGCACCATCATCAACGGTGCGGTCAAGCGTGAAGAGTTTGGCAACGTCATCGTCGATCTGGGCGGTGCCGAAGCCGTTCTGCGCCGCAACGACAAGATCGGCCGCGAAAGCTATCGCCCGAATGACCGTGTGCGTGCCTATATCAAGGAAGTGCGCCGCGAAGTGCGTGGCCACCAGATCTTCCTGTCGCGCACCGCGCCGGAATTCATGGCTGAGCTGTTCAAGATGGAAGTGCCAGAAATCTATGACGGCATCATCGAGGTCAAGGCCGTGGCCCGTGACCCCGGTTCGCGCGCCAAGATTGCCGTGATCTCTTATGACGGTTCGATTGATCCCGTCGGCGCTTGCGTTGGTATGCGCGGCAGCCGTGTGCAGGCCGTTGTCAACGAGCTGCAGGGTGAAAAGATTGACATCATCCCGTGGAACGAAGATCAACCGACTTTCCTGGTAAACGCGCTGCAGCCTGCAGAAGTTTCCAAAGTGGTTCTGGACGAAGAAGCCGGCAAGATCGAAGTTGTGGTTCCCGAGGAACAGCTGTCGCTGGCTATCGGTCGTCGCGGTCAGAACGTGCGTCTGGCGAGCCAGCTGACCGGTCTGGATATCGACATCATGACCGAAGCCGAAGAATCGGCGCGCCGTCAGAAGGAATTCGAGGCCCGTACTCAGCTGTTCATGGAAACGCTCGATCTGGACGAATTCTTTGCTCAGCTGCTGGTTTCCGAAGGCTTCTCCAACCTCGAAGAAGTGGCATACGTTGAAATCGACGAACTGCTGGTGATCGACGGTGTGGACGAAGGCACCGCGCAGGAACTGCAGACCCGTGCGCGCGAATTCCTGGAAGCTCAGGCCAAGGCGGCGCTGGATGCAGCCCGTGCGCTGGGTGCCGAGGACAGTCTTATTGAATTCGAGGGCCTGACACCCCAGATGGTAGAGGCGCTGGCCAAGGATGATGTGAAGACTCTGGAAGACTTCGCAACCTGCGCCGACTGGGAACTGGCCGGTGGCTGGACTACGGTCGATGGCGAACGCATCAAGGATGATGGTGTACTGGAGCCCTTCGGCGTGACGCTGGAAGAGGCGCAGGATCTGGTCATGACCGCGCGCATCATGCTGGGTTGGGTCGATCCGGCCGAGCTGGAGCAGGCCGAAGAAGACGGTGAAGCAACAGATGAGGAGGTCGAGGCCTGATCTCAGGCCTCGGGTGGCTGACATGGGTCGCGGTGGCGTCCATAAGGATCGGTCGGAAGGCCCTGAACGCAAGTGCATCGCCACGGGCGAGGTTCAGCCCAAATATGGCTTGATCCGCTTTGTGACGGGGCCGGATGGTCAGGTCTTTCCCGATGTCGCGGCGAAATTGCCGGGGCGTGGGGTTTACGTGGCGGCGGATCGCGCGGCGCTGGACAAGGCGGTGAACAAGAAACTGTTCTCGCGCGGGTTTAAGGCGCAGGTGAGTGCCGCCAAGGACCTGACCGATGAGGTCGAGAAACAGGTGGCGCGTCGTGTGATCGAACTGATCAGTCTGGCGCGCAAATCCGGAGATGCGGTCGCCGGGTATGAAAAGGTCAAGTCTTGGCTGGACCGGGAAGAGGCCCAGGTGCTGATTCAGGCGTCTGATGGATCGGGACGCGGCAAGTCGAAACTCAGTACGCCGCATTTCGGGAAATACATCGGCTGGCTGACTGCGGATGAGCTTGGGGCGGCATTTGGGCGCCAAACCGTGATTCATGCGGCCTTGGCCTCTGGCGGACTCGCCAAACGTGTTGTAGAGGAAGCGCAGCGCCTGCGTGGCTTGCGCGAAAAGGATGACGGCGGCAAGGGCCGCTCGGAAGGGTAAGAAGCTTTATGAGCGATAGTGACGGCAAAAAGACATTGGGTCTTCGTGGCGGGGCGCGCCCCGGAAATGTGAAACAGAGTTTCAGCCACGGACGCACCAAGAATGTCGTGGTGGAGACCAAACGCAAACGCGTGGTCGTTCCCAAGCCGGGCGCGACCAAACCAAGTGGTGGTGCGGCACCCTCGGGTGATCCTTCGCGTCGTCCGGCGGGTATTTCCGATGCGGAAATGGCGCGCCGTATGAAGGCGTTGCAAGCCGCCAAGGCGCGTGAGGCCGAAGAGGCCGCAGCCCGCGAGGCCGAGGAAAAGGCACGCGAGGAAGAACGCGCACGCCGCCGGGCTGAACAGGAAGCCAAAGAGCGCGAGCAGCGCGAGGCTGAAGAAAAAGCACGTGCCAAGGCCGAAGAGGAAGAGCGCAAGCGCAAGGAGGCGGAAGAAGCCGCCAAGCGCGCTGCCGCAGCGCCGCCGCCGGAAGAGGCAAAGCCGGCCCGTGGTCCGGCGAACAAGCCTGCGCCTTCTGCCGCGCCGCGTAAGCAGGATCGCGAACGCGAACAGCGTGGTCGTGGCAAGGGTCGTGATGACAACCGCCGCTCGGGCAAGCTGACACTGGGTCAGGCCACAGGTGGCGAGGGCAACCGCCAGCGCTCAATGGCTGCGATGAAGCGTAAGCAGGAACGTGCGCGTCAGAAAGCCATGGGCGGCCCGGTCGAGCGGGAAAAGGTAATTCGCGATGTGCAGCTACCCGAGGCGATCATGGTCTCGGAACTGGCCAACCGTATGGCCGAGCGTGTGGCTGACGTTGTCAAATCGCTGATGCAGATGGGCATGATGGTCACGCAGAATCAGACCATCGACGCTGATACAGCTGAACTGATCATCGAAGAGTTCGGCCACAAGGTCACGCGCGTCTCTGATTCGGATGTTGAAGACGTCATCAAAGAGGTCGAAGACAGCGACGAAGATCTGAAGCCACGTCCGCCGGTCATTACCATTATGGGTCACGTTGACCACGGTAAGACCTCTTTGCTGGACGCAATCCGCGATGCGCGGGTTGTGGCTGGCGAAGCCGGGGGTATCACCCAGCATATCGGCGCCTATCAGGTGAAAACCGATGGCGGCACCACGCTGACCTTCCTGGATACGCCGGGCCACGCGGCCTTTACTTCGATGCGCTCACGCGGTGCTCAGGTGACGGATATCGTGGTTCTGGTTGTTGCCGCGGATGACGCGGTGATGCCGCAGACGATCGAGGCGATCAACCACGCGAAAGCGGCCGAAGTGCCGATGATCGTGGCGATCAACAAGATCGACAAGCCCGAAGCCAACCCGGACAAAGTGCGCACCGATCTGTTGCAGCACGAAGTGATCGTCGAGAAGATGTCGGGTGAGGTTCAGGACGTTGAGGTCTCGGCCATGACCGGTCAGGGTCTGGATGAACTGCTGGAGGCCATCGCGCTGCAGGCCGAGATTCTGGAACTGAAAGCCAACCCCGACCGCGCCGCCCAAGGTGCCGTGATCGAGGCGCAGCTGGATGTGGGCCGTGGTCCCGTCGCCACCGTTCTGGTTCAGACCGGTACGCTGCGTCAGGGCGATATCTTTGTTGTGGGTGAGCAGTACGGTAAGGTCCGTGCGCTGATCAACGACAAGGGCGACCGTGTGAAGGAAGCCGGTCCGTCGGTTCCGGTCGAGGTTCTGGGTCTGAATGGTACGCCCGAAGCGGGCGACGTTCTGAACGTGACCGAGACCGAAGCACAGGCCCGTGAAATCGCCGCCTATCGTGAACAGGCCGCCAAGGACAAACGCGCCGCCGCTGGTGCCGCGACCACCCTTGAGCAGCTGATGCAGAAGGCCAAGGAAGACGAGAACGTGGCCGAGCTGCCGATCCTCGTCAAAGCCGACGTGCAGGGTTCAGCCGAAGCCATCGTTCAGGCGATGGAAAAGATCGGCAACGACGAAGTACGCGTACGCGTTCTGCACTCGGGCGTGGGTGCGATCACCGAAACCGATGTTGGTCTTGCCGAAGCCTCGGGCGCGCCGGTCATGGGCTTCAACGTCCGCGCCAACGCATCGGCCCGGAACACGGCGAACCAGAAGGGCGTCGAGATCCGCTATTATTCGGTGATCTATGACCTCGTGGATGACGTAAAAGCGGCCGCTTCGGGCCTGCTGAGCGCCGAAATCCGCGAGAAGTTCATCGGTTACGCCGAGATCCGCGAAGTCTTCAAGGTCACCGGTGTTGGCAAGGTTGCTGGCTGTCTGGTCACCGAAGGCGTAGCGCGCCGTTCCGCAGGCGTCCGTCTGCTGCGCGACAACGTGGTTATCCACGAAGGCACGCTGAAGACGCTGAAGCGCTTCAAGGACGAAGTGGCCGAAGTTCAGTCGGGTCAGGAATGCGGTATGGCGTTCGAGAACTATGACGACATCCGTCAGGGTGACGTGATCGAGATTTTCGAACGCGAAGAGGTTACCCGCACGCTGGATTGATCCGGTTCAGTATTGAAACACGAAGCAGCGGCCCATTCGGGCCGCTGTTTTCGTTTGAGTATCATTCGGCGCGCGACGACAGAAACGTTCCCGAGGGCATGATGATGTCGAAATGATGCTTGCCCCGTTGCAGATCGAAACTGATCGAATGCCCTGCCTTGCGCAGTAGCTCTGCGTACTCTCGGCTTTGGCGGATGAATTCGGGCGTGTCCCGTTCCGCTACCGTCACTCTGTAGCGCGGCCCCGGTGCGGGTAGGTTCAGGCAAGGGGAGAGGTCGTGGATCTCGACCTTGGTCAGTTGCAGGGGATCATTCACCGAAGTCAGACTGATCGGTTCGAGGTCGTACACTCCGCTGATCAGAATAACATTGCGCACCCGCAGACCCGCTTGGGCAAACGCGCTGGAAGAGGTCGCCATAACCATTGCCGCCAGATGGGCGCCAGCACTGTGGCCCGATAGAATGATGTTTGATGGATCAAAGCCCAGCGATTCAGCCTGCGATCCAAGCCATAGCAATGCATCACGGCATTCGTTGACCATCTGCCCCAAACGGGCTTCAGGAGCGAGCGTGTAATTCAAAGTGGCAAATGCTTGCCCGTTCTCATGCAATACTGGAGCCATCAGAGCCGACTCGCGTTGGCTGAGCGCTTGCCAGTAGCCACCATGGATGAAGACATGCAAAGGCGCATCTGCGCCGGGGGCCGGGAAGAAATCCAAAACCTGCTCTGGGCCATCACCATAGGAGATGTTTTCCCGAACCATCATCTCGGCCCGCGCCTGCGCGCTGAGTGCCGAATAGCTGGTCAGATAAGGCGTCAGATCGCCGCCGACCATAGAGCTGGGGGAATATTCCTGCTCAAGCTCGGCCTGGGTGAAACCGCGATACAGCATGGCTTAATCCCCCGCATACATCAGTTCGGTCCGTACATCGTAGAGATCATGGAAGAACCGTAGTTCCAGCGCCTTGCGCAGAAAGGCCACACCGCTGGAACCACCCGTTCCGGGCTGCATGCCGATCACGCGCTCAACTGCCGTTGCATGGTCGAACCGCCAACGCTGGAACAGGGATTCCACATCCATCAGCTTTTCGGCCAGAGCGTAGAGATCCCAGTGTTTGTCGGTGTTGCGGAACACCTCGACCCAGATTTTCACGACGCGTGGATCGCCGGAATATGGCTGTCCATAATCCCGCTCGATCAGGTCCCGGGGCACGTCAAATCCCTGCCGGGCCAGCATGTGTAATACTTCGTCATAGAGCGACGGCTTGGTGAGCGCTGCGTTCAGCATCTCCATGACTTCGGGGTCATGTGCGTGCACTTTCAGAGTCGAGGCATCCTTGTTGCCCAGAATGAACTCAATCTGGCGATACCCATAGCTTTGGAAACCCGAAGAACTGCCCAAAGCCTGCCGAAACGTCATGTAATCGGCGGGCGTCATGGTCAGTAGTGTTTCCCACGACGCGATCAATTGCCGCTGGATCGCTTTCACCCGGTCGAGGTTCTTCATCGCCGGACCAAACGCATCCTGCTGCAGGAACCGGCGTACTTCGACGAGTTGGTGGTGCATCAGTTTCAGCCACAGCTCGCTGACCTGATGGATGATGATAAACAGCATCTCGTCGGGTTGGGCGGGGTCCTGAAAGGTTTTTTGCAGATTCAGCAGTGTCTTGAGCTGCAGAAAATCGCCGTAGCTTTTGCGGTGAGTTTCTGTGAAGTCGGTGACCAAAGACTCTTCGATCCCTCGTTCCAGATACCTGTCCTTATCGCCCATGTGCTCCTCCAAACGCGCGGGTTCACCCTTGTTTAGGGACAAAACCCGCGCGGTTCCAGAGCGTTAGATCCAGTCGAGAACCACCTTGCCCGACTGACCGGACTTCATCGCCGCAAAACCCTGGGCAAAATCATCGACCGAGAACCGGTGAGTGATCACCCGGCTCACGTCCAGCCCGTTTTGCAGCATGGCGATCATCTTGTACCAGGTCTCGAACATCTCGCGGCCATAGACACCCTTGATCGTTATGGCCTTGAACACGATCCGCGACCAATCGACCGGAGATTTCCCGGGGGGAATCCCCAGCAATGCGATCTTGCCGCCCATCACCAAAGCCTCGACCATCTGGTCCAACGCCGCTTGCGAGCCGGACATCTCCAGCCCCACGTCAAAGCCTTGTGACATGCCCAGTTCGGCAATCACGTCCTGCAAATCCTCTTTCGAGACATTGACGGTGCGCAGGGTTGGCACAACATGCTGGGCCAATGTCAGGCGATCGGGGTTGATATCGGTAATCACGACATGCCGTGCCCCCGCATGCCGCACGACTGCAGCGGCCATGATGCCGATAGGACCTGCACCCGTTATCAGCACGTCTTCGCCCAGAAGATCGAAGCTGAGCGCGGTGTGCACG
Organism: Ruegeria sp. AH3; assembly: GCF_056536265.1. NCBI lineage: Bacteria > Pseudomonadati > Pseudomonadota > Alphaproteobacteria > Rhodobacterales > Roseobacteraceae > Ruegeria > Ruegeria sp. AH3. Next base: position 2,594,389 of record NZ_JBQFJL010000001.1, on the reverse strand, counting down.
GCATTGCCCAGCGGATCGAGGATCGCCCCAATTTCATCGGGCACATCGTCGGGCAGGGGGACGACATTGAAGGCAGGCAGTTTCAGGTATTGCGCGAAGGCACCCTGTTCATTGACCCCAATCCCCCGCGTACCAGGGTCGAGATGAAACTTGCCCGCGCGGCTCTGACGGCTGTCGGTGGTGATCAGATGCCCCTCGCCCGAGCAGCGCTGACCGATTTCCAGACCAGTCACATTGCGCCCGATCTCGACAATCTCTCCGGCGAATTCGTGACCGGTGATCATCGGGACGGGCACCGTGTGCGAGGCCCATTCATCCCAGTTCCAGATATGTATGTCGGTGCCGCAGATGCCGGTTTTATTGATGCGGATCAGAACCTCGTCCGGGCCGATTTCCGGGACCGGAGCCTGCACCATCCACAAACCTTCCTCTGGCTTGGATTTCTCCAGCGCTTTCATAGTGTTGGATCTCATAGGCTCACTCCCACAAATCGGTGGACAGGTATTTCAGGCCGCTGTCACACATGACGATGGCGACGCAGCCGCCCTTTTCCGGTCCGCGTAGCAGTTCGACGGCCGCAGCAAGGTTTGCACCAGCTGAGTAGCCCGCAAAAATGCCCTCGGTCCGGGCCAGAAGTCGGGCGCAGTCCCGCGCGGCGTCCCCGGAAACCGACAGGTGACCAGCAAGCGTTGTTGCACGTAAATGAGTCAGATCGGCCATCGCGTAGCCTCCGCCCTGGATGGGGTGATCTGGAATGTCTACCGTTGCCCCCGCCAACGCGCGCGCTCCGGCAGGTTCGACTACATAGCATCGGACACCGCGAGGCGTAAGGTACTCCGCGGCTCCGGCCAAAGTTCCGCCGGACCCTGCGAAGTCACAGAATGCTGTTACAGCCCCGTCTGACTGTACCCATATTTCGGGTCCGGTTCCGGTGGCATGGGCCGTGGGGTTGCCGGAATGACCGAATTGATCGGCTCGAAAGGCGCGGCGTTCGATCGTGATACGCTGCGCCGCCTCGTCCACCAGTGCCAGATCGGCACCCGAGACTTCGCCGGGCCTACTGCCTTCGGCTTGCGGAACGATAACAACTTCGGCCCCCAGTGCCCGCATCATGCGGGCGCGTTCGACCGAGTTTCCAGCACTCATCACAGCGATGAACGGATGACCAAGAATGCCGCAGACAATGGCCAGACCGGTGCCCATATTGCCCGAAGTCAGCTCGACAACCGTTTGCCCAGGTGTCAGAGTTCCGTCTGCGCGGGCCAACTCAATAATCGACTTTGCGGCGCGATCCTTCTTGGAGAATCCGGGCAGCAGATAGTCCAGCTTGGCCAGAATGCGCCCGTCCAGATCCAGTTTCTTGCATACGCGTTTCAGGTCGACCAGAGGCGTGTTCCCGATTGCGTCAATGACAGAAGGCAGGATCACGAAATCACTCCTAACTCTTTGCCAACTTTTCCAAAGGCGGCAAGCGCGCGATCCAACTCATCCCGGGTCAGGGCGGCGTTCATCTGCGTTCTTATCCGGGCCTGACCGCGCGGAACGACCGGGAAGAAGAAGCCTGAGACATAGACCCTTTCATCAAACAACCGCGACGCCATTTCTTGCGCCAGAGTTGCTTCGCCCAGCATCACCGGGATGATCGGATGCTCACCGGGCAACAGGTCGAAGCCCAGTTTCTCCAAACCAGCGCGCCAGTATCTGGCGTTGCCGAACAGCTGGGCGCGCAGCATGTCTCCCTCTTCAACCAGACGGATCGCTTCGAGCCCGGCAGCAACGATGGATGGCGGCAGCGAGTTTGAGAACAGATAGGGCCGCGCCCGCTGCCGCAGCAGGTCGATCACTGGCTGCGGCCCGGCGATATAACCGCCGATTGCCCCCCCAAGTGCCTTGCCCAAAGTTCCTGTCAGAATGTCCACATCGACGCCGAAATGGTCTGGTGTACCCGCACCGTTTGGCCCCATGAAGCCCGTCGCGTGGCAGTCATCGACCATGACGATTGCATCATATTTGTCGGCCAGTTCGCGGATTTTCGGCAGGTTGGCCAGATAACCGTCCATTGAAAACACACCGTCAGTGGCGATCATGATGTGCCGCGCCCCGTCTTCGCGCGCCTGTTTCAGCCAGGCTTCGAGGTCGTTCATGTCGTTGTTCAGGTAGCGATAGCGTTTCGCCTTGCACAGACGCACCCCGTCGATGATCGAGGCATGGTTCAGGCTGTCCGAGATGATGGCGTCTTCAGGCCCTAACAAGGGCTCAAACAGTCCTCCGTTGGCATCGAAACAGGCGGCGAACAGGATCGCGTCGTCCTTGTTCAGGAACCTGGCCAGCTTCTGTTCCAACTCACGGTGAATATCCTGTGTGCCGCAGATGAACCGGACCGAGGCCATGCCGAACCCTTTCGGCTCCATCGTCGCTTTGGCGGCGTCGATCAGCGCGGGATGATCGGCGAGACCCAGATAGTTGTTGGCGCATAGGTTGATGACCCGTTTGTCGCCCACCGTAATCTCACCGCCCTGAGGCGAGGTGATCATTCGTTCGCGCTTGTAGAGACCCTCAGCCTCAATCTGTGCGAGTGTATCCGAGATATGGGACAGGAATGAATCAGCCATGGCGACCTCCGTTTAACTGAGTCGCACGTCTAACATAGCGGACAAATTTCCCAAATAGGGGAATTACAGTATCAAGGAAAAAATTCCGTGAAGGCGGAATTTCGCCAAGTCAGGCGTTCTTTACAATCAGGAAAACCCGGGCCGGACCATCGGCGGCGATGGAATGCGCGATATCGGCAGCATACCGAGCGGTGTCCCCTTGTTGCAGATCGCTGACAGCGGTGCCCGAGGTGACGCGGACCGCGCCTTCCAACACGGTCAGCTGTTCGCGCGCGCCCCGCGCATGGGGTTGGCTGTTCAGGCTTCCACCCGCTTGAAGTTGTATATCGTAGACCTCGTGCCCGCCTGCTTCTTCCGGCGGAGAGAGGATGCGAATCCGGCATTTCTCGCCCATGTTGTCGATGCTGGGCACTTCCGATTTTCTGAGGGTCTCGATCTGATCACTTGTCTTGGTTTCCTCAAGCAATCCCGCGAAATCAACCTGCAGAGCGCGGGTCAGATTCCAAAGAGTCGAGATGGTTGGGCTGCTTTCGCCACGCTCGATCTGGCTGACCATGGAGCGGGAGACGCCGCTTAGATTGGCAACAGCCTCCAAAGACAAACCCTTGGCTCGGCGCGCCTCTTTCAGTCGGGCGGGCAGGCGGTTCAGGATATCGTCTGTATTTTCCGTCATGACGGAATCCATGCGTGTTGCGCAACGTAATGTCAATTCCGGGCGTGACAGAGAGTCTAATATGAAGATCATGCTGCAAGTGCATAATGCGCAGGATTTTGGAGGAGAGAACATGACTGACGTAGTGATTCTGGATGGTGCGCGTACGGCCATAGGCACATTTGGTGGCGCTTTGGCATCAACAGCGCCGATCGATCTGGCAACTGTCGCAACAGAAGCGGCACTGGAGCGTTCGGGTGTCGAAGGCGCGCAGGTTGGTCATGTTGTTTTTGGTCACGTGATCAATACCGAACCGCGTGACATGTATCTGTCTCGGGTTGCTGCCATGCAGGCCGGAATTCCAAATGGCACGCCAGCGATGAATGTGAACCGTCTGTGTGGTTCCGGAGCACAGGCGATAGTCTCGGCTGTGCAATCGCTGATGCTGGGTGATGCAGATTTCGCTGTAGCAGGCGGGGCCGAGAGCATGTCGCGGAGCCCTTATATCGTACCCCAATCGCGTTGGGGTGCGAAGATGGGCGACATCACCTCGCTGGACATGATGCTGGGCGCGCTGAACTGTCCCTTCGGCACTGGGCATATGGGCGTGACCGCGGAAAACGTCGCAGATGAACACCAGATCACGCGCGAACAGATGGATGAGTTTGCGGTTGTCAGCCAGAGTCGCGCTGCGGCGGCGATAGAGGCCGGATATTTCGAAACCCAGATCGCCCCGGTTCAGGTCAAGGTCAGGCGCGACATGGTCGACTTCAAGGTGGACGAGCATCCCAAGGCAACCACGGCCGAAGTACTGGCTGGCCTGCGCCCGGTCTTTAAGAAAGAGGGCCGCGTGACGGCGGGGAACGCCTCGGGCATCAATGACGGTGCAGCGGCGATGGTTCTGGCCACAGCAGATGCGGCTGAGAAAGCCGGTTTGAAACCGAAGGCGCGGATTCTGGGTTATGCCCATGCGGGTGTTCGGCCCGAGGTTATGGGGATCGGTCCGGTCCCGGCGGTGCAGAACCTGATGGCCAAAACCGGTTTGTCGGTGAGCGACTTTGACGTGATCGAAAGCAACGAGGCCTTTGCAGCCCAAGCGCTGGCGGTGAACAAAGAGCTGGGGCTGGATGCCGCGAAGGTCAACCCGAATGGCGGTGCGATTGCATTGGGCCATCCGGTGGGCGCAACCGGTGCGATCATTACGCTGAAAGCTCTGTATGAGTTGGAGCGCACGGGTGGTTCAAAAGGCCTGATCACCATGTGTATCGGTGGTGGTCAGGGGATTGCTATTGCCATAGAGCGGCTCTGACGTTGGGTCGGGCAGGGGGGCTGTCTGCCCCCCATCGCGCTTGGGCGCGATTCCCCCCGAAGATATTTTTAGCCAGATGAAGAAGGCGGATCGGTGTCAGCCGAGAGCCGAGATCAACAGCGTTATTGCGATTCCTGCGGCCGCGCCAATTGCCACTGGCAAGAGGCTTGCGGTGAAACCGTTCGCCTTTGAATCGTCTTTCTGAGTCTGGGCGATCAAGGCATTTTCGACCAGCGCGGGTAGGCGGGGGCCAAAGCGGGCCAGCACCAGAGCCGTTTTGCCGAAATCCCTAAGGGCGGCGCGGGGGCCGATGGACTTCTTGATGTAATCCTCGACCACAGGGCGGGCGACTTCCCAGATGTTGATATGCGGATCCAGCGAGCGCGCGACGCCTTCGACCACCACCATCGTACGTTGCAGCAGGATCAGTTCGGTGCGGGTTTCCATGCCGAAGCGCTCGGTCACCTCGAACAGGTAGTTCAGCAGGCGGCCCATTGAGATATGGGTGGCGTCCATGCCGAATATGGGCTCTCCGACAGCGCGCAGGGCGCGGGCGAATTCGTCCACGTCCTGATCGGCGGGGACATACCCGGCTTCGAAATGGACCTCGGCCACGCGTTTATAGTCGCGGCGGATGAAGCCGAAGAGGATCTCCGCGTAGACCCGGCGGGTGTATTCGTCGATATGGCCCATGATGCCGTAATCATAAGCGATGATGTCTCCGTTTGCGGCGACCTTCAGGTTGCCCTGATGCATGTCGGCGTGGAAAAAGCCGTCACGCAGGGCGTGAAGAAGGAACATGCGCAGGACACGTTCGGCGAGGTCGGGGCGATTGTGACCAGCGGCATCCAGGGCTGTGTTTTCGCCCAGTGGAACGCCATCGGCCCAGCTGAGCGTCATCACCCGGCGGGCTGACAGGGACCAGACCACGGGGGGAAGCCAGAACCCTGCATCATCCTTGGTATTGGCGGCGTACTCCGAGGCCGCAGCGCTTTCGAGACGCAGGTCCAGTTCTCCGCGCACGACGCCGTCGAAATGTTCGATCACTTCCATCGGGCGCAGGCGGCGCGCGCCGGGGGCGAAGAGTTGCACGATGCGGGCAGCGAAATAGAAGGCGTCGACATCCTTGCGGAAGGCGCGTTCGATACCGGGGCGCAGGACTTTGACGGCGACATACTCGCCGGTGCTGACCAGCTTGGCTTTGTGAACCTGTGCGATTGACGCCGCGGCGATGGGTTCGCTGAATTCGCTGAAAACCTCGGCGACGGGCTGGCCCAATTCCTTTTCCACCTCGGCCATCGCTTCGGATTTGGAGAAGGGCGGGAGCTTGTCCTGCAGCACACGCAACTGTTCTGCCAACTCGTCGCCAACCACGTCGGGGCGGGTCGAAAGCACCTGGCCGAATTTGATATAGGCCGGGCCCAAGGCCGTGAGGGCGCGGGTGGCAGGCGGCATCTCGGGGTCACCCTTGTAGCCCAGCCATTGGAAGGGTTTGCCCAATGTGTGTGCGACGATCCGCAGCGCACGCGGGGCCTCGAACGCGTCGAGCACCACGTTCATGGCGCCTGTGCGCTCCAAAGTGGCGCCTGTGCGGATCAGGCGGATGATGTTGTGAGGGCCGCGCATCTAGATTTTCCAGCCGGAATGCAAAGCGGCAATGCCCATGCTCAGGTTGCGGTACTTGGCGTTTTCGAACCCGGCAGTGCGGACCATGTTCAGAAATGTCTCCTGATCGGGGAACTTGCGGATTGATTCCACAAGGTACTGATAGCTGTCGTAGTCATTGGCGATCAGCTTGCCCATACGTGGGATGACGTTGAAGCTGTAGAGGTCATAGAGCTTTTGCAGCCCGTCATTGGGCAACTGACTGAATTCCAGCACCATCAGGCGACCACCGGGTTTCAACACGCGATAGGCTTCGTTCAGCGCCTCTTGCGGGCGGGTAACGTTCCGGATGCCGAAGGAGATTGTGTAGACGTCGAATGTGTTATCCTCGAAGGGCAGCGCCATCGCGTCGCCCACCACCCAGTTCAGGCTGTCGGCCATCTGATCGGCTTCGGCGCGCTGACGGCCTTCGACCAGCATCGGCTCAGTCAGATCCAGAACGGTGGCGTGGCCGTGACCCGCGCGTTTGAGGAAGCGGAAGGATATGTCGCCGGTGCCGCCCGCGACGTCCAGCAGGCGCTGTCCGGGGCGGGGGGCTAGCCAGTCCATCATCGCGTCTTTCCAAACCCGGTGGATGCCCATCGACATGACATCGTTCATCACGTCGTATTTCGAGGCGACCGAGTTGAACACGCCCTGCACACGCCCGGCCTTTTCAGCCTCGCGGACGGTTTCAAACCCGAAATGAGTGGTCTTGTCGCTGTTGTCGGACATTTGCCTTGCCGTTTGTCGAATTTCGCCTCTGTTATAGGGCTCTGGAACCGGGGCACAATGCGGCCCTTTGATTTAGGAGCACCAAATGCCCGAATTGCCCGAGGTCGAGACAGTAAGACGCGGCCTGAGCCCCGCGATGGAGGGCGTGGTGATCGATAGGGCGGATGTGAATCGCCCCGATCTGCGCTGGCCCTTCCCGGATCGGATGGCCGAGCGTCTGACGGGCCAGCGGGTGGAGCGGCTGTGGCGGCGGTCGAAATACATTCTTGCCGATCTCAGCAGCGGTGAGACGTTGCTGATCCATCTGGGCATGTCTGGGCGGATGACGGTGTCGGGTGACCCGCTGGGACAGTATGCACATGAACATCCGATGACGCAGAAACATGATCATGTGGTGATTCACATGGCCAATGGTGCGCGCATAACCTTCAACGATCCGCGCCGGTTCGGGGCGATGGATCTGCTGCCTACGGCAACGGCAGAACAGCACAAGCTGCTGTCGGTTCTGGGGCCCGAACCTTTGGGCAATGATTTTCACGAACAACACCTGATCGACGCCTTTCGAGGCAAGAACACGCCGACCAAATCGGCGCTTCTGGATCAGGGAATCGTTGCCGGACTGGGCAATATCTACGTCTGCGAGGCGCTTTATCGCGGCGGTGTGTCGCCACGTCGCAAAGCAGGTCAGATTTCTGTGCCGCGCGTTGCCGCGCTGGTTCCGATCATTCGGCAGGTGCTGCAGGAGGCCATCGAAGCGGGCGGCTCGTCCTTGCGCGATTTCCGGCAAGCCGATGGAGAGCTTGGATATTTTCAGCACAGCTTTGACGTCTACGGTCGCGAAGGTGAGCCCTGCCGCACCGAAGGATGTGGCGCGTCGATCAAGAGAATCACTCAGTCCGGTCGCTCATCCTTCTATTGTGCGCAATGCCAAAGATAACTTGATCCAGCGAAATCGCGTGGTAAGGAATCGTACCTGAACGGAACAACCGGAAGCTTTAACCTCATGGCTTTTGAGACGATCATCGTCGAAATCGAAGACCACGTCGCCCTTATCAAACTCGACCGACCCGACGCGATGAATGCGTTGAACACCCAGCTGGTGGGTGAACTTTGCGAGGCTCTTGAAGATGCCGATCGCAATGACAAGGTGCGGTGCATCGTACTCACTGGATCGGAAAAGGCCTTTGCCGCAGGCGCGGACATCAAGGAAATGTCCGAGATGAGCTTTGTCGACGTGTTCAACGCAGATCTCTTTGCATCTGCCAATGACCGTATCTCGGCAATCCGTAAGCCGATCATTGCGGCTGTGGCGGGATATGCGCTGGGCGGTGGCTGTGAAGTGGCCATGATGTGCGATTTCATCATCGCAGCGGATACGGCCAAGTTCGGCCAGCCAGAGATCAATCTGGGTGTGATCGCCGGTATTGGTGGCACGCAGCGACTGACGCGCTTTGTTGGCAAATCGAAAGCGATGGACATGAACCTGACCGGCCGCTTCATGGACGCCGAAGAGGCAGAACGCGCAGGTCTTGTCAGCCGCGTCGTCCCCGCGAAGAAGCTTATTGAAGAGGCTATGGGTGCCGCGCAGAAGATTGCCGAGAAATCCTTGCTGACGGCAGCGGCAGCCAAAGAGGCTGTGAACCGCAGTTATGAACTACCGCTCAGCGAAGGGCTGTTGTTCGAGCGCCGGGTGTTTCACTCGATGTTTGCGACGGAAGATCAGAAAGAGGGCATGGCTGCATTTCTGGAAAAACGCGCGGCGCAGTTCCGCGACAAATAGCAAGCAGCAAGACACGACGAGACAGGCGGGCATGGCCCGCCTTTTTTCATACCCGATGTGCTCGGCGCGAGAATTGGCTTGGCAAACCCTGCAAACTTGGATAGAGACCGCCGTCATACATGCGCGTGCGGCCCGCTTGGCCCGACTCACACTCGTGATTTCTGATCCGGTGCGGATAATTCCGTGGCGCGCAACCCTTGATAACCGTACCGAACAAAAGGTCAGAGACACATGGCAAACTCGCCCCAGGCTAAGAAGCGCGCACGTCAGAACGAAAAGCGTTTCGCTGTTAACAAAGCACGTCGTTCGCGCATCCGCACCTATCTGCGCAAAGTTGAAGAAGCCATCGCATCGGGCGACAAAGACGCGGCCACCGCAGCCCTGCGTGCCGCTCAGCCCGAGCTGATGCGTGGCGTCACCAAAGGCGTCTTCCACAAGAACACCGCGTCCCGCAAAATGTCGCGCCTGTCGGCGCGCGTCAAAGCGCTGGGCTGATTCTTTGAGAAAACGCGTCAAGCGTTGATCTGTAAAAAAGGCGCCGCATATCGCGGCGCCTTTTTCATTGTTGCCGGAAAGCCGCGCCTTCACGAAACCGAGAGATTCTTTCTGTCTCAGACACGAGTCAATATCAGAGTTTCATTGCTCGCGCCCTTGGCCTCTTGCTACCACTGTATCAGCGATTCACTCGCTTGGGGGGACAGGCTGTTCCAATGATCTGACCGACGGGCATCGGAAGGATTTCGGAACGAATGTTCGAAAACCGGCTTCGGCCGGGTGGACGATCTGCTCTGGGTGTCGGGTTTCCGATTATCCTAGCCCTGTCGAAAATTGGAATGTCATGCGCATCCCGGGTACCGGGTGTGCCCCCATTTCTGGGGCAGTTCGCATTGGGGTGTGCTGATATTCGACTTTACCCGCCAAACCATCCGGTTTGGTGCAGGTATCCTTGTGTGTGAGCGCGATAAGGCCCGGGAAGCGGGACACATTAATAAGGCCGGAAGGTCAATAAATATGGGATGCGTGAGGCGCCGAATGACACAAGAGAAATGGGGACAACTGCGAAACAAGTTGATGAAGGCTGTTGGTAAGAACAACTTCACCACCTGGATCGAACCTCTGAAATTTGAAGAGCTGCAGGACGGTGTGGCGGTTTTTTCGGCACCGACCAATTTCATGGGTAACTATGTCAGCCAGAATTTCGCCGACCTCATTTTGTACGAACTGAACACCGCAGGCGAGACCGTGCAGCGTTTGGCCTTTCGCACGGCCGCAAATTCTGCGGCGCGCCCGGCTCAGACCGAGACCGCTCAACCCGTGAGCGCACCACAACCGGTGATGGTTGATACGACCAACGATGCGCTGGAAGCGCTGCAGGCGGCCCCGCTGGATGCGCGTTTCACTTTTGACAGCTTCGTAGTGGGCAAGCCCAACGAACTGGCCCATGCCGCCGCACGCCGCGTGTCCGAAGGCGGTCCGGTCACCTTCAATCCGCTGGTGCTCTATGGTGGTGTCGGTCTGGGTAAGACACACCTGATGCATGCGATTGCGTGGGAGCTGAAGACCAAACATCCCGAACTGAACGTGCTGTACCTGTCGGCGGAACAGTTCATGTACCGTTTTGTGCAGGCCTTGCGCGAACGTCGGATGATGGATTTCAAACACCTTTTCCGCTCGGTCGATGTTCTGATGGTCGATGACGTGCAGTTCATCGCGGGCAAGGACTCCACCCAGGAAGAGTTCTTTCACACGTTCAACGCGCTAGTGGATCAGAACAAACAGATCATTATCTCGGCGGATCGCGCGCCGGGTGAGATCAAGGACCTTGAGGAGCGCGTGAAATCGCGCCTGCAATGTGGTCTGGTCGTCGATCTGCATCCCACCGATTACGAACTGCGCTTAGGCATCCTGCAGAACAAGGTTCAGCAATATAGCAGCACCTATCCTGATCTGACGATTGCCGATGGCGTGCTGGAATTCCTTGCCCATCGTATCTCGACCAATGTTCGCGTGCTGGAAGGTGCTCTTACCCGCCTGTTTGCCTTTGCTTCGCTGGTCGGGCGTGAGATCGATATGGAGCTGACGCAGGACTGTCTGGCCGATGTGCTGCGTGCCTCCGAGCGTAAGATTACGGTTGAAGAGATCCAGCGTAAGGTTTCGGAATACTACAACATCCGCCTCAGCGATATCATCGGCCCCAAGCGCCTACGGTCCTACGCCCGCCCGCGTCAAGTCGCGATGTATCTGTGCAAGCAGCTGACCAGCCGTTCATTGCCTGAGATTGGCCGCCGTTTTGGCGGGCGTGACCACACCACGGTCATGCATGGTGTCAAGCGCATCGAAGAGCTTAAGACAACCGATGGGCAGATTGCCGAAGATGTCGAAATGCTGCGCCGGGCGCTTGAGGCTTAAGCCCGCCCATTGATCAATAAAACGCCCCGGATCCTCGCGCCCGGGGCGTTTTCTTGTGCGCCATAATCCACGGTCGGCCCTGAACTGACGCCTTGCGGGCACGCGCCCCTTGACGCTTTGGGCATTACGACCCAGAAATCCATAAAAAATCCTTGTGCCTCAGGGCTGAGACGCTAACGTGCCAGTCCCGCCCATGGTGGCACGCAAGTCAGAGGAACTGAGGGTATGAAGATCAGCATCGAACGCGGCACCCTTCTCAAGGCCGTTTCACAGGCCCAATCCGTGGTGGAACGTCGCAATACGATCCCGATCCTGGCCAATGTGCTGATTGAGGCGGAAGGTGATCAGGTTCAGTTCCGCGCTACTGATCTGGATATCGAAGTGGTCGACAAGGCCCCGGCGCAGGTCGAGAAAGCGGGCGCGACGACCGTGGCCGCGACAACGCTGCACGAAATTGTCCGCAAGCTGCCTGATGGCGCGTTGGTCACCCTGACCGCCGACAGCGCGGCAGGGCGCCTGACGGTTGAGGCTGGCCGGTCGAATTTCTCTCTGGCGACCCTGCCGAAAGAAGATTTTCCGGTCATGGCATCCTCGGAATATGCGTCGAACTTTACCGCTTCGGCGGCGCTGCTTCGGCGGTTGTTCGACAAGTCGAAATTCGCCATCTCGACGGAAGAGACGCGTTACTATCTGAATGGCGTCTATATGCATGTCGCCGATGGTTCCGAGGGTGGCAAGGTGTTGCGCTGTGTGGCCACCGATGGGCACCGTCTGGCGCGGATCGACGCGGATTTACCGGATGGCGCGGCGGGTATGCCCGGCGTGATCGTGCCGCGCAAAACAGTTGGTGAGCTTCGCAAGTTGCTGGAAGATGACGAGATGGACATCGCCGTCTCGGTCAGCGAAACCAAGGTACGGTTTGCGACGCCGGATATCACCCTGACCTCGAAAGTGATCGACGGCACTTTCCCCGACTACACTCGCGTTATCCCGCAGGGCAACACCCGTAAGCTGGAAGTGGACGCAGCTGAATTTGCGCAGGCCGTGGATCGGGTGGCGACGGTTTCCTCGGAACGCTCGCGCGCGGTAAAACTGCAATTGGACGGTGACAAGCTGGTCCTGTCGGTGAACGCACCGGACAGCGGCGCGGCTGAGGAAGAACTGGCCGTGGCCTATGGCGATGAGCGATTGGAGATCGGGTTCAACGCCAAGTACCTGCTGGAGATCGCATCTCAGGTGGATCGTGAAAATGCGGTGTTCATGTTCAACTCGGCCGGCGATCCGACCCTGATGCGTGAGGGCAATGACCAAAGCGCGGTTTATGTTGTCATGCCGATGCGTGTCTGATTGCCTCATCCGGGTGATCTCGAACGATAGGGAGGGGTCATGGGATTGGCCCTGACCGAGCTTACGGTCTCGCATTTTCGGTCGCACAAGCTGGTGCGGTTGTCTCTGGATGGACGGCCTGTGGCGATCCATGGTCCGAACGGGGCCGGGAAGACCAATATTCTGGAAGCGGTGTCGCTGTTTTCACCCGGGCGCGGGATGCGGCGGGCGAGTGCGGCTGAGATGACGCGGCGGCCCGAGGCGCTGGGATGGAAGTTATCCGGGTTATTGCGGGCGCAAGGGCAGCAATATGAGATCGAGACCTGGTCTGAAGGCGGCGCGGCGCGGCAGGTTCGAATTGATGGCAAAGCCGCCAGTCAGATTGATCTGGGCAAGCTGGCGCGAGTAGTCTGGCTGATCCCTTCGATGGACCGGCTGTGGATCGAGGGGGCTGAAGGGCGCCGCCGGTTTCTGGACAGGATTGCGCTGAGTTTCGATCCCTCACACGCCGAAGCGTCCCTGACCTATGAAAAGGCGATGCGAGAGCGAAACCGGCTGTTGAAAGAACAGGTGCGCGACGCTCATTGGTATACGGCTTTGGAAAGTCAGATGGCCGAGACGGGGCATCGGATTCACACCACGCGGTTGACGGCGCTGGGGCGTTTGCGCGAGGCACAAGATCAGGCGGAAACGGCCTTTCCTTCTGCCGATCTGGAACTGGTGCAAACCGAAGGTGCGATGCCTGAGACGGCGGCAGACTTGCGCGAGGCGCTGAACGAAAGCCGGTTCCGCGATTTAGCTGCTGGCCGGACATTGGTAGGCCCGCATCGATCAGACCTGTATGGGGTGTTCGCTGCTAAAGGCGTACCTGCCAAGGATTGTTCTACCGGCGAGCAAAAGGCACTGCTGGTGTCATTGATCTTATCGAACGCACGGGCGTTGGCGGGGATGGTGGGTGCACCTCCGATCGTTTTGCTGGATGAGGTGGCTGCACATCTGGATGCTGGGCGACGCGCGGCGCTCTATGATGAGATCTGCGCGCTGAGCGCTCAGGCCTGGATGACGGGCACCGGGCCTGAGCTATTTGCGGAACTGGGGGATCGGGCCCAAACGCTGGTCGTTACCGAAGGCGATGAGGGCTCGGTCGTGGGCTCTTAGGCGGGCTCGCTGACTTTGCGTTCCCACAGGAAGCCGCGCATGACCTGATCGACCGGAGTTTTGGCCATGTGGTTGACGTAGTTCGACATGGTTTTCTGCGCCAGACCCAGAACTACGTCCAGAACTGCACGATGTGAGTAACCAGCGTTGAAGAACGCCTGCAGCTGTTCCTCGGTCGGGTTGCCGCGGGTCTCCATCACTTGCAGGGTGAAAGTGCGTAGCGCTTCAAGCTTGGCCGATGGCAGCGGCGTTTCGTTGCGCAGCGCTTCGGTGATCTCGTCCGAGACCTTCATCATCTTGGCGATGCCAGTATGGGCGGGCACGCAGTAGTGGCATTCGTTTTCCACGTTGATGGTCTGCCAGACAACGGTTTTCTCGTCATTATCGAAATCGGTTTGCAGGAACAGACCGTGCAGAACCTGATAGCCCTCAAGATGCTGGGGGCTTTCCGCCATAACCTTGTGCAGACCGGGCAGACGCCCGAAGGCGGCCTGAGACTTCTCCAGCAGCGGTTTGGAGGCTTCAGGGGCGGATTCAAGGTCGTGGGAAGGGAAGTTTGCCATGTCAAAACTCCTGTTTCTGGCGGGACGACTCACATTTAGGCTTTATTGAGTGATCACTCAAGTATATATTTGAGCGAACGTTCAAGAATTGGTGACGACAATGCCCCGCAAACCTTCGTATGACCGCGATGCGCTGATTGCGCAGGCCAGAGATTTGTTCTGGCGCCAGGGCTGGGCCGGAACATCACTGAAGGATCTGGAGCGCGAGTTGAATCTGAAGCCGGGCAGTTTCTACGCTGCCTTTGGCTCCAAGGATGCGCTGTACGCATTGACGTTGGAGCGTTACGCGCAAGATGGCGTGGCACGTTTGATGGCGATGGCGGAAGAGATGGGGCCGCTAGGCGCGTTGAAAGCACAGCCGCATGTGGTGGTTGACGAAAGTGAGATGCCTTCTCGGGCCTGTATGTTGGCGAAGACCTATGCGGAACTGCAGGCCAAGGGGCATGAGCTGGCGGACAAGGCCAGTTACCATATGACCGAGATGAAAGACTGCTTCGCCACCCTTTTTCGAAGAGCGCAGGCAGCGGGGGAAATCGGTGCTGAGCACGACCCCGACCGTCTTGCCGCGCGTTATCAATCCGACATTCTGGGCCTGCGTTTATCGGCAGAGCGCAGCGATGTGAATGCAACGGAAATCGCTGACGATATCGCGTCGGATCTGGATCGACTGTGATCAGCTAAAAACAGCGCCCGGCGGCACAAAATGTTGGGGGATGGCGTGACATTCCCCACCAGAAAACGTATAACATACCAAAATAATATAGGTACTAACGGCATGTCCGAAGACGCACAGGCACCCCAGGAATACGGCGCAGATTCCATTAAAGTTCTCAAAGGCTTAGAGGCTGTTCGCAAGCGCCCGGGCATGTATATCGGCGACACGGATGATGGTTCGGGTCTGCACCACATGGTGTATGAGGTTGTCGACAACGGAATTGACGAAGCTCTTGCAGGTCACGCCGACCATGTAACCGTCAAAATTCACGCCGATTCCAGCGTTTCAGTCAGCGATAACGGGCGCGGGATTCCGGTGGATATTCACCCGGAGGAGGGTGTGTCGGCAGCTGAGGTCATCATGACCCAATTGCATGCTGGCGGTAAGTTCGACAGCAATTCCTACAAGGTGTCGGGTGGCCTGCATGGTGTGGGCGTTTCGGTGGTAAACGCTCTGTCCGATTGGCTGGAACTGCGCATCTGGCGTGCCGGAAAAGAGCATGTCGCACGCTTTGAGGGTGGTGAGACAGCGGAACATTTGAAAGTCGTGGAAGAGTGCGGCGACCGCACGGGAACCGAAGTGCGGTTTCTGGCATCGACTAACACGTTCTCGAACCTTGAATACTCGTTTGAGACGCTAGAAAAGCGTCTGCGCGAGTTGGCCTTCCTGAATTCGGGTGTGCGGATCATCTTGATCGACGAACGCCCGGCGGAACGGCTGGAAACAGAGTTGTTCTATGAAGGCGGCGTCAAGGAATTCGTAAAGTACCTCGACCGCTCCAAGACCCCGGCCATGTCGGAGCCGATCTATATCAAGGGTGAGCGCGACGATATCGGCGTCGAAATCGCCATGTGGTGGAATGACAGCTACCACGAGACGGTGCTGCCCTTCACCAACAACATCCCGCAGCGCGATGGCGGCACTCATGTGGCTGGATTCCGGGGCGCGCTGACCCGAACGATCAACAACTATGCACAGTCCAGCGGCATTGCGAAAAAGGAAAAGGTCAGCTTCACCGGTGACGATGCGCGCGAAGGTTTGACCTGCGTGTTGTCTGTGAAAGTGCCTGATCCGAAATTCTCGTCGCAGACCAAAGACAAACTAGTTTCGTCCGAGGTGCGCCCGGCGGTCGAAGGTCTGATGAACGAAAAACTGGCCGAGTGGTTCGAGGAAAACCCGAACGAGGCCAAGGGGATTGTCGGTAAGATCATCGAGGCGGCTCTGGCCCGTGAGGCAGCGCGCAAGGCCCGTGAACTGACCCGCCGCAAGACGGCGATGGATGTGAACTATCTGGCGGGTAAGCTGAAGGATTGCTCCGAGAAAGATCCATCCAAGACCGAAGTCTTCCTGGTCGAGGGTGACTCGGCTGGTGGTTCGGCGCAAACGGGCCGGGACCGGCTGACGCAAGCCGTTCTGCCGCTACGCGGGAAAATCCTGAACGTGGAACGCGCGCGGTTTGATCGGATGTTGTCGTCTCAGGAAATCGGCAACCTCGTGATGGCGCTGGGCACTGGCATTGGCCGCGATGAGTTCAACATCGAAAAACTGCGTTACCACAAGATCGTCATCATGACCGATGCCGACGTGGACGGCGCGCATATCCGAACGCTGCTGCTGACCTTCTTCTACCGGCAAATGCCAGAGTTGATCGAGGGCGGGTATCTCTACATCGCGCAACCGCCGCTATACAAGGTTTCTCGGGGTAAATCAGAGGTTTACCTGAAAGATCAGGCCGCGCTGGACGATTACCTGATCAATCAGGGCGTCGAAGGGGCGGTGCTGAAACTCGGCTCAGGCGAGGAGATCATAGGTCAGGATCTGACGCGCGTGGTCGACGAAGCCCGTCAGTTGAAACGCGTATTGGATGCCTTCCCAACCCACTATCCGCGCCACATTCTGGAACAAGCTGCCGTGGCAGGGGCCTTTGTGCCAGGGGCGGTCGACGCCGACCTGCAAGGCGTGGCCGACAAGGTGGCGGCCCGTCTCGACCTGATCGCGCTGGAATATGAACGCGGATGGCAGGGTCGGATCACGCAGGATCACGGTATCCGTTTGGCCCGTATCTTGCGCGGTGTCGAAGAGGTCCGCACGCTGGATGGCCCCATGCTGCGTTCTGGTGAGGCCCGCAAGACCGGCAGCTTCACGCAAAGCCTGCAAGAGGTCTACAGTACGCCAGCCACCCTGATCCGCCGTGACCGTTCACAGATGATTCACGGCCCGCTGGATCTGTTGCGCGCCATTCTGGAAGAGGGTGAAAAGGGCCTGTCTCTGCAGCGCTACAAAGGTTTGGGCGAGATGAACCCAGATCAGCTGTGGGAAACCACACTGGACCCGGACGCCCGAACTTTGTTGCAGGTGCGGGTAGACGATATGGTTGAGGCAGACGATCTGTTTACCAAGTTGATGGGAGATGTGGTCGAACCGCGCCGCGAGTTCATTCAGCAAAATGCACTGAGCGTTGAGAACCTCGATTTCTGAGGCACTGTAGGTTTGCGCATAACACTTCGCGCACCCCATAAGTTTACGTAGTTCGCCCATAGTTTTGCGCTGCGCGTTTGTCTGCATTAGCGACGAATTCAATCAGTTTATGGCTTAGTCGTCGCGGTTATGGCCCTTTGCATTGCTCAATCCCGCAAAGGGCCTCCCTAAGGAACCTTGGATTCTCGCGAAGGTCTGCGATGCGCAGTAAGCGGACTTTGCAAAGTCTTTGGTACGGGTAGCAACAGAAGCCTATTTTCGCAGTATTCCGGGCCTACCCACAATGCCTCGACGAGAGACGAGGCGTTCCTCACCGCCTGCAAGGATGTAAGGACATGACGACACGCACATCGAGCCAGCTAGAACGGCTGTAGAAAGCTCAGCACCTCTCACCTGCTTACCAATGGACAGTGCCTCGGAAACCACTCCTCCCGGGCTGTGGAGAGCCACAAGGTCGGCGATCATTAATTCTACTGCCCTGAATGCATCCGCCCAATGGCATTTTCAAAGCGGTAGAAAGAGCATAACCAAACGAGTGAACCCACGCATCAGCATGAATACTAATGACGCCGTGATTGAGTTGGCGTTGCAAGGTCATGGGATCGGACGGCTTTTGTCGTATCAGGTGGCACCCTACATTGCAGATGGGCGGCTCAAGACTGTCATGAAGTCATATGAGCCACCCGAGGTTCCCATCCATCTTGTGCATCAAGAGGGTCGAACCGTGTCTGCGAAGGTACGCGCTTTTGTTGATTTTCGGTCGAACGTCTCAAATCGGATTCCCTTATTGGCCAGAACCAAACTCAGGCCTAAGCGCAAGACCAACAATTAGGCAATATCGCGTTATTCAGCCGCCGCCGCGGATGAGGCGGTCCATGCATTTGGGACAAACGCATCATCCAAAGCCGTTTCCGCCACATGGTTCGTATAGTTCGACAGGATTTTCAACGCTGTGCCAAGGATGACTTCCAGCATGGTCTGGCGGGTATAGCCAGCCGTCAGAAACGCCTCGACCTGTGCGTCGCTGGGCCAGCCTCGGCTTTCGTTGATCACGATGACGAATTTGCGCAGTGCTTCCAATTTGGGGTCGGCGATAGGGCTGCCATCGCGTAACGCTGCGATCACGTCTTCGGGGACACCGGCCATCTGTGAAAGAGTGGTATGGGCGGCCATGCAGTACTTGCACCCGTTCAACCGGTTGTTAGTCATAAGGATGATCTGGCGCTCAGTCTCTGACAGGCTGGTCTTTCCAAAGATGTTGGAAAGTGTCGTATAGCCTTCCAAAATTGCGGGCGCTTCGGCCATGGCCGCATAAAGGTTGGGCACAAAACCATATCCTTTCAGCGATGCTTCCAGAATTGGTTTCGCGGCATCAGGGGCTGAGGCGATTGTATAGGTCTCAAAATCAGTCATGTCTGGTTTCCTTTGGGAAGAGTTTTCGACGCTCGCGAATTGTCATTGCGGACAGGGCGTCTTGGAGAAATGCCGGCCTTTTGGGGAGGGGAGAGGCAGCGGTGGCTCCGACCGGCAAAAGCCACCAAATTCCTCGATCAAAGGCTGCTGACAGGCGTGTGGTGGATGTCTGCCCACTTGGCATGGGCGCCTTGGATCACGGTCTCTTTGTCCTCAAGGTATTTCTTGAAGATGTCCTCATTCACAAAGAGATAGAGCTTGTTGTCCACGATATCGGCATACCGAACATCGCCATCAAGCTTCTTGCCTACATAGACGCCAAAGGCGCAGAACCCGCCGAATTGAGGCAGATGTGCCGTCGGATCCGCCTCGAATGTGGCTTGCGCTGCCTGCGACGCAAAATAGTAGTCCACTCCATCATGGGCCGATGTAAAAGTGGCGTTGCCCATTTCGGGTTTTTCGGCTTCAAACATCGATACAGGATCGACGCCATGCATGCCGAGGGGCTGCCCGGTCAAGGTAAGACTGTTCGAAACGTTGTATTCATCGTCAGCCAATGCCGCCGCCGCCAGGGCGAGAGTCAACGCTGTTGTAAGTGCGGGAGATGTAAAGATGCGTGTCATGATATGTCCTTTCAGGATGTCGGGATCAAATTTGAAGATCGATTTGGGTCAGGCCGATTGGCCAATGCGCTCAACCGCGTCGTCGGTCCACCAGACGCCGTTGGCGACCATTCGGAAGTTGATTATGGCGGCGAGATACCCGTCACCTTCAGGCACCTTGGCCCCGGCTGTGGCATCGCGAACGACAGCGACTTCGTAGCCCAGCTCCAGCAGCTCGTAGAGATGCGCCTGCGTACACAGGTTCGCCGACATCCCCGCGAGGATCACCTTGTCGATCTTGCGTTTACGCAATTGCAGGTTCAGGTCATTCTGAGCAGGGCTATAAACCTTGTGTGGCGAGCAAGTGATGGTTTCGCCATCCTCGATGTACTTCTTGTATTGCGGCATCCAGTCGGCACCTGAGCCCTCGAAGTTGTCCAAATTGAGCGGTCCCAGGCGGTCAAACATGCCGATGCTGTGCATCGTGGCTTCCAGAGTGCCCTCGAACTCCCACTTGTGGTCATGCGGGTAGTAATAGTGGGGCGAGATGAAGACCGGCATCCCCGCAGCCTTGGCGGCAATGAAAAGCCGTTCGATATTATCGACCGTGCCCTGTTCGGTCACGCTTTCGCCAACGACACCCCACGTCACACCGTCTTCTGACAAAAAATCAATCTGGGGGTCGGTCACCACAAGCGCAGTACGCCCCGGCTCGATGGTCATGTCGATTTGGGGAAGGCCTGGATTTTCCGGGTCAGCATAGTAGGCGCGTGCTTCGTCGGTCGCGGCAAGGGCCTGCCCGCCAGCCACTATTGTTGTACCTGCCGCGGCCGCACCGGCGGCTTGTTGCAAGAGTCGCCGGCGCGCCATATCAACGCGTTCGGGCGTGACGTCGCAAGCGCAGCTTGCTCCATGTTTGTGGTCATGATTGCTCATTGCAAATTTCCTTTGTCTGAGAGGGGCAAATGGGTTTGCTTTACTCGGGAGCGCCCCAGGTGGATCTGACAAAGAAGAAGTTAGGCGCCACATCGATTGAGGTATCGGCCCGCCCTGCCAAGGTTTTGGCCGAACCTGCCATGTGGTCTTGAGGTGTGTGCCTAGTCGGAGGTCGCCTGCTGCCTGAATCGTGCCGGAGCCTGGCCAACCCAGCGCTTGAAGGCGCGGCTGAACGTGCTCTGTTCCGAAAACCCGGTCATAAAGGCGATCTCGGCTATGGAAGCCTTACCGTCACGGAGCAGGTCACGAGCGAGTGCAACTTGTGCCTGACCAAGAACGTCGCGATAGGTCAGCCCTTCTTCGGCCAACCTGCGGTAAAGAGTGCGCTCGCTCATTCCCATCTCTTGGGCGACATGCGCCGCCTGCGGTGCGCCGTTACTTAGGGCTGGCGTAAGCCGGTGGACAATTGCTTGGCTCAGTGAGGTGTCGTCATCGCGAGAGTTGAACTCCTCATCCAGGTGCTTCGTCATGAAATCTGACAAGCCCGGATCGCCAAGACGATTTTCGCTTTCCAGCATAGCAGGGCGCATAGCAATGGCGTTGTGGTCAGTACCAAATTGCACGGGACAAGCAAAATGCTGGGCGTAACGTTCATGCTCTTGTCGGCACGCATGTTTGAACGCGACATATTCGAGCGACAATCCAGCACCCACAAACCGATACATATTCCGTGCAAAGGCGGCAAGCGCGCATTCGTTGCGCAATTCCAAGGCGGCGCGATGTGGCGTTTGCCCTTCAAATATCCAAAGGACCGGATCGCCGGTTTCGTCAAGTCTGTAAACTGCGGTGTCCGTGACGAGACGAAAATAACGTTCAATCCGTTGCAAAGATTCCCGCAAGGTGGGAGCTGTCTTTACAGCCAGGCCAAGGACGCCGAGATCATCGGTCGCAATCGCGTTCGCATAGGCCTCAACCAACGCAACCTCATCCGCTTGTTGCGCACGAATCCAATCTATCAAATCGAAATACGCATCATCCGCCAATTGGCCGTCTTGAGCTTCTGGTAAACGCAGCACGACAGCGCCATTCGAAATCAGGGCGCCATCGTCGTTCAGCGTCATCCCGGCGGCGTTGGCCATCGCGCGGGCGAATGCGTAAGTTACACTTGCCATACAGTGAGATTAGCACTGGAATGCTCTTTCACACCAGATCGTCCCACCCAGTGATAGGTATAATAAATAAAGACAGCCTCGATCTTCGGGCGCTTGAGGATAAATGCGCCAAACTGATAAAACTCGTCATCAGGTTTTCTGAACGGTATCGTCCGAAAGCGTGAAGAAGCATGCAGTCATAGAGGTCATGGTAGATGGGCGAAATTTTTATATCTGTGCTGCTGCCGCTCGCAGTTGTTGTCATCATGTTCTGCCTTGGCCTCGGACTCACAGCGGCTGACTTTCAACGCATCGGACGACGTCCACGTGCCTTTTGCGTCGGGGCTCTCAACCAGATCATTTTGCTGCCTTGCATCGCTTTGATGGTGATCTTTATCTTTGGGATTTCCACCGAGACAGCCGTTGGCATTATGATTTTAGCGGCCTGTCCGGGCGGGGCGATCAGTAACATCGTAACCAAGCTTTCGAATTGGGATGTTGCTTTGTCCGTTACTCTTACAGCAGTCTTCAGTCTGACTTGTGTCGTTACCGTACCGCTTATCCTGGGGTTTTCGATGCAGATGTTCATGGGGGCAACTGCGCCCGCCATCGACATCTCTTCGACGGCTTTAGCAATGTTTTTTTTAACAGCTTCTCCAATCCTAGTCGGGGTGACCGCGCGGTCATTGGCGCCGCGTATTGTAGCCGCTGTCGAACCAGTCTTTAGCAAGGTCTCTATGCTACTTTTTGCGCTGGTCATTGGAGGCGCGATCATTTCAAACTGGGTGGTGGTCGCGGATAACTTCCTTAGGCTTGGACCCGCACTTTTGGTTGTAGGTGCGTCACTCACGTTTATTGGCATCATGAGTTCAGGGATGCTCGGATGCACAGACATCGAGGCGAAGACGATTTCAATTGAGACCGGCGTTCAAAACGGAGCTTTGGGGATCGCAATTGCCACCTTGCTGTTGCCTAACACCAATGGGTTAAGCGAATATGCCATCCCATCCGCAATTTATAGCGTGGTCTGGATCGTAACAATGTTGCCTGTGTTCGCTTTCCTTGCGCGAAGAAGCCCAATTTTATGATCCTGACGCCTATTTGCCAGCTCTGATTATGGGCTGGGCCAAGTCCCTTAGTTTCCATGCCGGAGCGCCATCTGGTCAAAGAGCGATCAAGGAGCTCCCAAGCCCTCTGTGGAACGGCCGCTTTGGCGATTTTCCCTGTTGGAGGGGAAAACTGTTGCCGCCAGTGCGGTGGATCCTGCGTCAGCGAAGGTGTAGACTCCAAGGTCAGTTTTGTCCGCAAGGCGGAAGTCACCACGCTTGGATGTGAAGCCCCGGTTTTGAGCTCAATCCATCCTTTGAAGACTTACGAGAACGGCTCAAATGAAATTGCCTTTAACCAAACGACGAACTTGCTGGGGTCTCGTTAGGCAAACCTGCCGTTCGTAGTGTTCCAACGGAAATTCTGTGCGGAACCCGGATTTGCGTTAAGGTTGCGTACACATCGTTGCTTCCTCATTTTGAGACGAAGTGATCCAAAGCAAGATTGAAAGAGAATTGAATGAAACGCCTGTTTCCATCTCTGCCCGAGAACGCGACACTGGGAAGTGTTTATCAAGCCTTTCCGGACAAGCTTTCTCCGCTTTGTGCGTACGAAAGCTTGGTGATGAGAGGAGAGAGCGACCTATCGGTTGCCCAACGTGAATTGATTGCAGCCTATGTCTCGGGCTTGAATGCTTGTGCGTATTGCCATGGCGCACACATCGTTTTCGCCAAAGCCTACGGCATTGAGGTCGAGACAATCGAGGCACTGATGGAAGACCGCGATACGGCACCAATCGAAGACCATCTCCAACCGTTACTGGCATACATTGAAAAGCTCACCGTCTCGCCATCGCGAATGACAGAAGCCGACGCAAATGCGGTCTACGCGGCAGGCTGGTCAGAGAGCGCGCTGTTCGATGCTATCCAAGTCTGTGGTGTCTTTAATCTCGTGAACCGTTTCATAGAAGGAACCGGTGTCCAGAGCCCTGGCAACGACCCAAGACAAGCAGACGAAGCCACTTTGGATCGATACCGCAGCGACACTTTCTATACCGATTTCGGACGAGAGAACGGCCTCGACATCCCTTGAATTGATGTTGCTCGAACTTTCGAACGACGACAAAAAGCTGGCCCGATATCGCGGCAGAAGCGGCCTTATCTCCCGAGGTTAACCAATACGTCGATACCAGTCGGCGCATTCATTTATTGTTGGTGGATCCATGCTCAAAACTCAACGATCCATCCTGCTTTTCTTAGATAACCCAATTTCTGATAAGTTTTGGAGACTTGTGGTCTTTGTAAGGGGAGCGAGTTGCTTAAATTTGACGCTGAAACAACGAAATTACTTGAAATCGCCTATCAAGGCGCAGAACTGACGCGGCGAAGACAGGCTTCATTTGATGCGCTGTGCCCGGCTCCTGGTGAAACTATTTTGGACATCGGTTGTGGCAACGGGATGTTAACAGTTGAGTTGGCCCGGGCAGTTGGCTCGGATGGCTATGTCATCGGGATCGACCCAAGCGCTGACATGACGGCAGCTGCTAGAGAACGGTGCAGCGACTACGCAAACGTGGAGTTTCGTGCTGGTGCCGCAAATAGCTTGCCCATTGAGGATGAGAGTGCTGACAAGGCCGTCTCGGTACAGGTCTTTGAGTACATCGAAGACGTAGACGGTGCGTTGGCTGACACGCTGCGTTGCGTCAAACCCGGCGGGCGCCTCGTCATCAGCGATCTACACTTTGGCAGCTTGATCTGGTTCAGCGATGAGCCCGACAGAATGCAAAAGATGCTGACTTCCTGGAACCAGCACTTTGTGAGTGGTTCCCTCCCGGAAAGACTGCCCGCACTGATCAAAGCGCGTGGCGACCATGTGGAAGATGTATTGTCGTTCACAATGACAGATCACCAGTTAAAGCCTGATGGCCTCGCAATCATGATGATGCACCTCATGAAGCAATACGCTGTTGCAAATGATCATGTTGACCCCGCTTCTGCACTATCGTGGTTTGACGAACAGTTCAGCCTTGCAAAAGTTGGGCGCTTCTTCTTTTCGATGACCCAATTTATCGTCGTGGTGCGCAAAAAGGATTGATCGTTCTACAACGCGCCCCTTGACCTCGGCTGCGCTCGCTAAACCATCTTATGGAGCAGGGTTGGTGGCTGACTGTTGTCTACCGTCGCAACTCGAATGCCAAGAGTTAGGGCCGCCTCGAAATCAGTGTTGCAAATACCTGATAGCCAAAAAGTGTGCGCTCTCTTGCTCAACGGCGATACTCGGCGACCAATCCATTGTGCAGATCCTCTCCAATTTCACCGCGTTTCATTAGCACCTTTCCAGTCTCTTCGACCCAAGGGAGCATTTGGTCGTTGTCCAGAATGCTTCTGCTTTGAAGACTGAAGTCTTCAACTGTGAACCCCGCATTGGAGGCCAGGCCGCGCAGCTTGGCGACAACAAATGGGTCGGTCACGAACTCGTTCACAAATATCTTGGCGCAGGCGCCCAGGGGATCGTTCGGCATGTTTCCCAGTGACGCTTTCGAAAAGTCAGCGTCACACACTACGAGACACCCCCCCGACCGAAGGACGCGCCCTGCTTCGGCTAAAAGAGGTGCCGGATCTTCCACATGGGTAAGCACTGTGTGCATTATCACGTTATCAACTGAGCCATCATCCAGGGGAAGCGACGCTCCTCCTGCGACCTCAAACTCCACATTGTCGTGGCCCCCAACCCGCGCCCTTGCTTCGGTCACAAAGCCTACAGACGGCTCGAAACCAATAACACGCGCGGGTTTGGCCTTCTCCGCAATGCGGCGCGTGACAGCTCCTGCACCGCATCCGACTTCAATCGTTAGGCTATCTTTCGCAAACAAAAGTTTGGCCAGATAGTCTGAAACGATCTTTTCCATTGTGGGGTCGGCCTGACGCGCGTCCATCGAGTCGGCAAATGCGGAAATGAACTCCGCTCCCGCAGCATCTACATCTTGAAACGGATCAGCCATCCCCACCAGCCTCCAATACTGCTCAGTATTCTCTACCAAAAATCCTAGCATCACCTGAATCAAGCACAAGCCGTGCCGAAATGCTTAACTTGGGGCAAATAGGAGGTTTATGCCAAGGGCAAGGAGCTTCAGTAAAAAGCCCTGAGCGAACCTCGTATTCAGGCAGTTGGAGTAGAGGGCCGCATCATCTATCGTCGAACGCATGTCGAACAAGGGGCAACAGTTGCAACGAAGGTTGGCGGCAATTCTAGCCGCGGATGTCGTTGGGTATTCGGCGCTTATGCACCAAGATGAGCAAGCCACAATTCTAATGCTTGATCACCTGGAAAGCGACATCTTCGCCCCAACGATAGCAGGCCAGTCAGGTCGTGTCGTGAAAAGCATGGGCGATGGTTGGTTGGTGCAATTTGACAGCGCGGCGCGAGCTGTAACCGCAGCAATCCGGCTACAAGAGCAGTTGGCTGAACACTCGTTAATGAACCTGCGGATCGGCGTTCATGTGGGCGATGTCACAGAAAAAGGTGACGACATTCTGGGCGACGGCGTGAATATTGCCGCTCGGCTTGAGAGCATTGCGCCAACCGGTGGCATCGCAATTTCTGAACCCGTACACTTGAACCTTGAACACACTCTGGCAGACGCATTCAAAGCTGTAGGGAAGAAGAGGCTTAAGAACATCCAGCGCAGCCTGGATGTGTGGATTCACGATGGACCACACCTGGGTGCATCGCAAAGCTCGCCTTCTTTCACAGAGACGAGCTTGCCAAAGTTATCCATCCATCCTGTCACGTGCAGCGACCAAAGCACTGAGTTAAAGGAAATGGCCGCGGCTCTCACTTCAGATTTCGGTTCTTATTTTCGAACGATCAACTGGTTAAACGCAGCGATATCTTCCACAGAACCATCAGAGGGATATGCACTTCGCGGTGTGTTGCGTGGACACGGCGACCGATTGCGTCTGGAAGCCCGCTTAAGTGACTCTTCTAGTTCTGAAATCTGGACCCAGAAGTTCGACGGTTCGGTCGATGCCATCTTTGATTGGCAGGACGAGGTCGTGGAAAAGCTATTGGATGCGGTTAGCGGAATCTTGATCCAGTCTGAGACCGCAAAGCTCTCCGCGTTGCCAGAAGACGAACTGACAGCCGAGCAATGCGTTTTGATGGGCATGATCGCTTGGTCGGATGCCGGCATCGGCAGCTACGAAGAGGCGCTATCGTACCACGCCAGGGCCATAGAAACCAAACCAACCCTCGCGGCGGCCTATGCGGAAGCTATTTGGACAATGAATGGCGCGAGCACCTATGATCTTCGTCGCGAACTGTCATCCTACTATGAGAAACTGCCAGACTGGATCGAGGCCGGACGACACATGGCGGGGCAAAGCCCAACTCTTGATCTGAGTGTCGCTGTGGCTGACTACAATGTAGACAGAGATGCGGATCGGCTCTCCGTGGCGCTTGAGCAAATCCGGCAAAGGGCGCCATTGGATGCCCGTCTGCATTTGTTTATGGGGTGGGGGTACAACTGGGCTGGGTTTCCTAAAATGGCACTAAGCTGTTTTCAGACGGCGCTTCGGTTGGGCCGATATGGTGCCGTTTTCGTGGGGGCTTCCGGAGGTGCTGCCACCTCTTGCGTAATGCTTGCTCGAGACCGCGATGCTATCGCCTACGCAGAGGCAGGTTTGCGCTTTTCAAAGAACTATGCCCCGCTCCACAGCACGAGGGCTGCTGCTCACGCAATGCTTGGGGAACCTGAAGAGGCGTCTGCTGCTTTGACGCAAATGCTGCAAATGGAACCTGGTGAGACGATTTCGAAGTGGCGTAGCAACGTGGACTATGGTGGCTCTGAAGGCGCTGAACGTTACTTTGAAGCGCTTCGCAGGGCAGGGTTGCCAGAATAGCAGTGCCGGAACCAAGTTGAGTTGGTTAATTCGAAAGCTTGTTAACGCATCTTTTTTACTAAAAGGCTCGGATTTGATTGTCCGCTTCGGGCTGCGACCAGTCAATCATGCAAGCCGCAGAGAACGGAAACACTGAGCCCATACCTACCAAATGCTGCGCATAGCGCGAGTGACTGCTTTGGACTTCCTACGCTCGAATCTCTTCACGCATAAACTCGACAAAGGACTTAACACGCGGCTTTCGAAAGGCCGAAGGCAACTGCACGCTTTGGATCGGCAAAGTGCGGGAATGGAACTCCGGAAAGAGTTGCACAAGACGTCCGGTTTCAAGGTCGTCCCCCAAAAACACATCTGGGCATATGAAGATGCCGCTCCCTGCGCGCGTCGGAACGAGGCAGGCGGGAGGACTGTTTGCGAGAAATGGGCCAGAGACAGGCACCTGCACGGTTTGCCCTTCGATCTGGAAGGGCCAGCGGTTTGGATCCGGGTTGTTCGCATCTCGAATGCAAATGTGGTCCGAGAGTTCCGCAGGATGTGAAGGTGCGCCATGTTCTTCAAGGTAGGAAGGGGTCGCGACGACTTTCATATGCGTTTCACCAAGCTTGCGAACGACCAAACTGGAGTCACTGAGCGCGCCGATCCGTATTGCGATATCGAAACCGCCCTTGGCCAGATCGGCATAATGATCCGACAAGTCCAATTCGACCGTGACGTTCGGGTGTTGCTCTACGAAGCGGCTTGCTGCTTTAGCCACCGCCGTGTCGCCATAGGTAAGGGGCGCGGCCACACGAACGATGCCCTTCAAGCCCTCTGAAGCGTCAAACTCAGTCTCCAACTGCTCCATCTCAGCCAGCACTCGTCGCGCTCCTTCCAGATATCGCTCCCCCTCGTGGGTCAGCGACATAGACCTGGTGGTGCGATGGAGAAGATTCAGCCCAACCATGTTTTCGAGCTGTGCGACACGCTTGCTGACCAGCTTGTTTGAAATGCCAAGCCGTTGTCCGGCGGCGGCAAAAGAACCGGATTCCACAACAGCCACGAAGCTCTGCATCCCGTCGATCCGGTCCATAGAATTGTCTCCATTTGCGCGATACACACTCGCTCTTATCGCCATTTTATGGAGAAAAGACCATCGCTAAGTTCCTCTCAAGCTTAATCGCAGGAGAAAAGAACATGGCAGCGTCAGACGCCCCCATCTCAATAGGTCAGGTCGCCCTGACGGTGCGCGATCTGGATAAGACCGCCACCTTCTATGAAGACGTGATTGGCCTCGGCCTGATCGAACGCGACGGTGAAAGCGCCTACCTCGGCACCGAGGCTGGAACGCTGATCGAGCTGCGCCAGGACCGAAACGCCAAACCCTTTCCTAAAGAGGCGGGGCTGTTTCACACGGCATTTCTGTTGCCTTCCAAACAAGACCTCGGCGCATGGCTGATCTACGCGGATGAGCGCGGTGTTCGCCTGGACGGGGCATCCCACCACGGTGTCAGCGAGGCGCTTTATCTGAACGATCCCGAAGGAAACGGCATCGAAATCTATCGTGACCTGCCTCGCAAAATGTGGAAACGCGAGGGCGATACCGTCCACATGACAACGCACCCGCTCGATCTGAAATCACTCACAGAAGATGCCACACAGTGGCAAGGCGCACCACAAGGCACAGTCATCGGACACGTTCATTTACGTGTCGGTGATGTCAGCAAAGCAGCGAAATTCGTTACTGACGAACTGAGTATGGTTCAGACCTTTGAGCTGCCCTCAGCCCGCTGGTTCGGGTCCGGTGGCTACCATCACCACCTAGCTACAAACGCTTGGCAATCCAAGGGAGCAGGCTCGCGCTCTGCTGGGGCCACTGGTCTCACAAGTGTTGAGCTGTTGGCAGACCCCAAAACTCTCACGCCCGGCCGCAAGGTCGACCCGTGGGGCACTGAATTCACGATCAACTCGGCGCAAGCCTGCGCCGCGTGAATATCGTCAAATCAAACCAAGAGAGGACAACAACAATGACACCTAAAGAGCTCGTATTGGAGGCTGTAGCCGCCATTTTCGTCAACTTCGACGCAACCGCAGCCGAACAACTGCTGGCAAATGACTACATTCAGCACAACCCTGCTGTACCCACAGGTGCCGCTCCAATCCTGGGGTTTATCCCCGGTCTTAAGGAAAGCGGGATCGAGGTGGACATCCACCGGGTCATCACGGAGGGCGATATCGTCGTCCTGCATACCACCTACAACAACGCCCAGGCGTTTGGTGCAGACACCTTGGTTGGCTTTGATGTCTTCCGCGTCGAGGACGGAAAGGTTGCAGAACACTGGGACAACCTGACACCAATCACACCGCCGAACCCGTCGGGTCATACTCAGACCGATGGTCCAACTGAGATAACCGATCTGGATAAGACCGCTGAGAACAAGGCGCTGGTCACAGACTTTGTGCACACCATCCTGAAGGATGGCGACGTTGACCGGATAACCGAATTTCTGTCGACGGAGACCTACATACAGCACAACAGCAACATTGCTGACGGTCTGGACGGTTTGGGTGCGGCTCTTGCAGGCATGGCCGAGCAAGGCATCCAGATGATCTACACGGACGTCCACATTGTTGTGGCCGAGGGCAACTTTGTCTTCACCGCCTCCGAGGGCACGTTTGCCGACAAGCCGACTGCCTTCTATGACCTGTTCCGCGTCGAAGACGGCAAGATCGTTGAGCATTGGGACGTAATCGCGGACATCCCGTCCGAGATGGCCCACGACAATGGAAAGTTTTGATCGGGTGCCATCATGAAAGCGTTCTTGATCACCCTGATAATGCTCGTAGGAGGTAACGCAATGGCACAAGACGTCGGCGTCATTGAAATTGTGACGATGGACCTTGCTGAAGGCGTTACACCGCAAGAGTTCGAACCTGTTGATAAAGTCATCGAAGATGAGCATGTCAGCAAACAACCAGGCTTTGTCTCGCGCCAAGCTGCATTCACAGATGGCAAATGGGCAGTGGTAGTTAACTGGGAAAGTGCCGAAGACGCCCAAGCGTCCATGGATAGCTTTGCATCAGCACCCGCTGCTGAACGATTCATGAGCATGATCGATGCAACCACAATGTCGATGACACGCTACAATTTAGCGCGATAGCAGACAAACAGAAGGGCGGCACTACGAGGTAGTTGCCGCCCTCCCCTGGTTGTTGTCGCGTTGTTCGGGATGCGCACTCACATGGCACGACATCTCGTTCTCGATAGCGAACTGTTAGGGCGCTAAATTGACAGTCTATCACTCCATAAGTTCGATCTCGCCCGGGCGCCACGATCCGTCGAACCAAGGCTCGAGAGGGCCATACAATCGCAGTACGGTCGACCAAGATTTGCCCGGCATCGTCTGTATCCAGTTGCCCTCTTTGCCTTCAGGCGCTTCAGGCGCGAACCAGACAGTGTAACTTCCGTCTTCATTCGCTTCCAATGTAGCTTGGTTGCTGTCGACCCCTGCGAGTTTCTGATCAGTTTCGAGCAGTGAACGGGTTTGGGTGTCGTAAACGACGAAAGACCAGTAATCCTGCGCGGGCGGATTTGGCGGGATGGTGACGGAATAGGTGTTGCTCCCATCGAAGTAGTTCCCGTCACTGTCCCGGTTTGCCAGCGCATATTGCGACCCGACACCAACCTTTTGTGCAACCATGGCAGGCGTAATGCCAGTCGCGTAGTAGTGGAACAGGGTCCGCGCATCGAGGATTTTCACGTCCCCCGCCTGGAACTCATGATTGCCACCGACGAACGCCGTCTTCCAATACCCTTCGTCATAGTAGAATGGCGCACGCGAGCGAGGAGCAAAATTCAACGACTTAGCCGCCGCCGTGCCCAATGCGACTGCCTCTGTGAGCAGCAGCCTCAGTTCGTCATCGGGTTCAAATGGTTCACCTTTTCGGATACCCAGCGCGAACATTGCTCCCATCAATTCATCGGGAAGTGCTCCTTCCGCTTCGTTGTCTACAACGGCCTTCATCTCTTCAAAGAAGGAAAAGTCATTGGCGTGTATCGTGTTGAACTGAAGATCAGTCAGGTTCACAAATTCCTGATCGGGCGGCGCGTCGCGGTCTTCCCACCGGTAAACACGAAGAGTTTCCTTCACACGATCCACTGCGGCTCCAACGCCGTCTTCCCCATAAAACGCACGCAACAGAAACCAGTTCCGATAGCTTGGCGGCTTCACAATATAGTAACCGTCGTCCGGCAACTCACCTTCATAGTCGGGCGGAACGATCAAGAACTTCCCACCCTCGCCAGCGTCAGGCCCAGCGTTCCCGATGTCAGTGACATAACGCATATAGGCATCGTTCACGAACCCCAGCATGCCCGGCGGCACGTCGTAAACCACTGGCCCTTCGGACAGGTCCGTACAGTTAAGAATGTAGATTGTCGTGGTGTTCGGCGTGAGAAGAAGCGAACGGGCGTTATACAGGTCTTCAAAGATCCCGATCTTCATCGGATCAACGCCAGCGCCCTCTTCGAGCCCGTGACACATTGCATATGTTGAGGCTGCAGGCATTCCATCCATGAATACCTGCATGCCACGCATGAAATTTAATGCGTTATACGACAGCTTAGCTGTATCCGGCGTCGGCAAGCCGTCAAAATATTCCAACGTTCCAAATCGTGTCTCCACCTGATCCGGTACGATTATGCTATCCGGAACTTCAGCCTTGTACTCTTGGGCTGGAGATTGCGATGCGAGTACCAGGGCGGTCAGCACGGCTAACGACTTTGTTTTCATTGTTCACTCCATTGGGAATTTTTGTTTGTTTTGATCAGTTTACTTTTTCTAGATCGCCCAGCATCCAGCCACTTTCCAACCATCCGTCTTGCGGCCCATATAGACGGAACAAAAGGAAGTACGGCTCTGTGGTTGGTATCCAGTTGCTTTCCTTGCCTTCCGGTGCCTCCGGTCCAAAAAAGATGTCGTAAGAACCGTCTTCATCGGCTTGCATAGAGTCTGTGTCGCGCTCGGACAGACCCACTGGATCAACGTTCCGGATGAAGCTCTTGGTCTCCATCGAATAAACAATCACGGACCAGAAATCGTCGGCAGGTGTGTCTGCTGGCACGTTAAGTCTGTAAGTCTGATTGTGGTCGTACATGTCGCCGTCGCTGTCGCGAAGGCCCGTCAGATAAAAGGTGCCGCCACCGAGTTGTTTCGGCAGGTACGTGATCCAGAAGTAGCTGCCGCCCGCACGCGCATCCACAAGTACCTCTGTCTCAGTCTCATACGGGAAGCCTGCCTCGGGTTGACCTTCGGCAAAGTCCCATATCAGCCACTGGCTTTTCATCTCGCCGCTATCGTCGACCCAGAGCGGTATCATGGCTTTGCCGGGCGTAACAAAGTAGTTCTGCATAGAGGCATACGCCAACAACAAACCCTCATTCATTGCTTTCAACTGAATTTCCGATGGTTCGAAAGGTTTTCCCTTTTCGATCCCGAGATCCTTCAGGAAATTTACCATGACCTTGTCTTGTTGTCTGACGGGGTTGTTTTGAACGTAATCATTCAAGTCCTGAAAGAAGGTCTCGTTGTAGTATGGAAGCGAGTCGTACGGCACTTCTGACGCTTCGAGATAGTTGTTGGGTGGTGGATTGTCAGCCTCAGACAGGTAGTACACTTTGATCGTCTGAGCGTACTCGGCCGCATCGGTGTCCGTTCCGCCATTCGTCAGTTTTGGCCGGAACGAAAAACCATATTCGTAGGTATCTGTTTCAAAGGGAAGGTATCCCGCTTCAGTTATTTCCTCCAGCGACATTTCCCCTTCGTAGCCTGGGGGTAGCATGAGGTACTTGCCGCCGGCACCTTCATCGAAACCATCGGGACCTACGTCCACAATAGGAACATCCCAAGCATTCACGATTGTACCGAAGTAGTTCACCTTGTCGGTGGCAGCGGGCACTTCAATGACAAGGGGACCGGGTTCGGAGGTCATTGAAGCCCAAGCATAGGCCGTAACATCGTTGGCCGTAAGAAACCCATGTTTGGAGTCGAACGGCTTGTTGAGATAAATGATGTCATTGTAGTCGCCACCGAGGTCGCGGCGAATGCCCTTGAGGAAATCGATCATACCGGCGGCAGGCATTCCCCAGATGGCCGTCTGGGTGGCACGCTGCACCATAATCTTGTACTCGATGTCCTCGACCTCGGCTGATCGTGCAAGGATGTCGCCCGTGTCGTTGAAGGACTGGGAGAAAACTGGTGAAGCAGAAATACCTGCGCCGAGCACCATTCCCAAAAAATGCATCGAAAAACCGCCGTGTAATGGCCGAAGTATTTTCATATTGCAATGCTCCCTGCTGTTTAGGGAAAGCTTGCACATCCGTTCAGCCGATGCGTATCATTTCACGACACGCGGGCGAACAAGCGGGTTGACGGATTGAACCTACCACCGATGATTTCGGCTAAGGCCTTGGGCGCGATGCCCCAGTTTGTGCTTGAGGCCGCTGGGGAAAGACGCTTGTTGCGTGCTTTTGACTCTGCCGTTCTTCCTGTTCACTTCATTGAGGAAAGAGGCGGTTACATCTCGGAGCATGCCTTGGCGACCTTTGTGCACGAAGCCGCACGATCCACGGGACAACAAAACATCGGATTGTTGTGGTCACCGTATCTCACTGTCGCTGACTACGGCGCCTGGGGGAGTTACGTTCTTTCTGCTCCAACGCTGGGGGCAGCGCTAATACGAGCTTCTGCCGTCATGCCATTTCATTCGTCTACGGATCGCGCGTGGCTTGAAACTTCGGGCACAAGCGCGCGCTACTGTTATCGTTTTGGACTTCGCTCGCATTTCGCGTATCCGGACATCGGCTTCTCGGCCGTTGGGGTTTTTTTGAGCATATTCCGCGCGTATTTAGGAAGCGACTGGAAGCCATCTGCCGTGCTCTTGG
This sequence comes from Ruegeria sp. AH3, assembly GCF_056536265.1. Lineage (NCBI taxonomy): Bacteria > Pseudomonadati > Pseudomonadota > Alphaproteobacteria > Rhodobacterales > Roseobacteraceae > Ruegeria > Ruegeria sp. AH3. Next base: position 2,560,039 of record NZ_JBQFJL010000001.1, on the reverse strand, counting down.
ACTTCCCGAAGGTTCCTGGATTTGTCGAGGCAGAAGACACCTACGCTTGTCCTGTAATCTGGAACGCCTCCCGGCTTGGGGTTGATTTTGATGCATCGGCTTTGCGAGCCGAAACCACGCCCAAAAAACTTACCGGCGGCTCGACAACCGTCGGAGATATTTCTCGCGAACGATTGGGCGGCCCACCTCAAACACTTAGAGGACAAGTCGAGGAAGTGGTTTGGCAACAACTTCATCGGGAGGAAATGTCGATTGATGCCACCGCGCGTTCGCTCGATCTTGGCGTTCGCACACTACAACGGAAGTTAGCAACCGAAGGGGTTCGTTTTCGCGAAATCGTCAACGATGTCAGGGTAGCAAGGGCCGAGGAACTCCTCACAGATACGCGCGAGACAGTCTCCAGTATCTCCTCCATGCTAGGATATGAAACCGCAAATAATTTCAGCCGCGCATTTAGGAAGGTGACGGGACTGACGCCCTCTGACTATCGCAAGATGAACTCCGACAATAGTTGACTTGTGGGTCGCGAGAGCAATCTTCCAATGTCTGCTTTGTCCGCATAGCCGACTTTGATCCAATGGCAATAAAGTCCGCATCTCAGAGGGTGCAAAGCTCATAGTGAAGGTCCGCTTTGGGCTGGTTGCGGTCAACCATACTCATAGTAGAGACTGGTGGTACATAGTTCCGCAGAGCAGTGCTGGCGAAATGCTTATCTGGGGCGCTTTGGTTCCTAGCAGGAGAGGAGCTTAGAAGAAGCACGCACTACTACGACGACAGTCGCCATAGACTTCTTATGTCAAATATTGGTTAAGAGCGGCAGGTACGCTGTACTAGCGGTCTGGGTCTGTATCGAGTTTGCCCCAGAGATCATCAACCATATCTGAGAAGCCATCATTCGAGGCCTCCTTGGGCAGTAGACCAGCTCTTCGCCGGCGTTCGACCTCGGCCATTAGTTCTTCCTCTGTGGCTGTCTCAACCACATCACATCGAAGAGCTTCAATCTCGTCCGCTGTCCACGACTCAAATTTGTCAGCGTAGAAGCCCAGGGAATACGGCTCGTCATCAGAAATCTGCTTGATCACAGCATTCCAATCTTCGCTTTGGTTCGATTCCTTCTCGACCCTCTCATCTAGTTCGCGAATGGACTCACGGATCAACGACAGCAGCTTTGCCTGAGCGCTTTCTTCACCAGCACCAGTCCCTGCAAGCCAAAGGTCTGCGATCTTGCGGACGAGCGCCCAGACCGTCTGACTTCGAGGGTGGCCTTCAATCTGGCCGCCCAGACCTTTTTCTTGAATGCCCAGCTGTTCAGCGGCCCGTTCGTTCATCCGGATATTGTAATCAGACACGTCCGCGAGTTCTGAATCGTTCTCAGCCACAGCTCGGGCGACCTCTTGATCACCAACATAGACAACCACCTTCAACATCCCACTACCTCTTCCTTCGCCGGTTCATCACTCGGTCCAGGTGGCTGTAGTCTAGATCTCGCATTATCCTTTGAACTCGCTCTGGATCGACTTCGCGATCTTTTCCAGCAGTGTGGACGATGTGTCTGACGTAGATCGTCAACGCGACAATGATCACGGCGGATAAGATCAAGCTGATAGGCTCCGCCCGCATCACTAAGTCTTCTTCCTTGGGTCTTCGATCCCGAGGTCGTCGAACACGTTGCCGCTACCATCAGTGATCTCGACATCATCGTCGTCAGTCACTAGACCCCAGGTGTTCTCTTTGACCCATTCATCCCGCCATTTGGGCGCGTCGGCCGGACGCTGTGCAAAATCGGCGATTTGCTCGAAAATCATTTTGCGCAATGCAAGCCAGACGTCCGGACCCTCTTTGCGACGAGCTTGCAACTCTGCGATCAAGTCATTTAGAGGAACATCCTGTAACGGGCGCCCGAAGATATCTTCTTCTGAAAAATCATCTATCATCGCTCAACATCCTCGACACTGATCGATAAAACTAAGATCTTGTTTGGTTTTACGGTGATCTGTTTTCCTTCAATCTCTCGAAGTTGGCCGTTCACCGAAGTCTCGCAGATTACGAAAATTGGGATTTCCTCTTCTGTAGTCATGTCACTCATCTGGCTTACCCTTCGGATCAGGCACCTTTCGCGACCGGATCTCATCCGAGGTAATCGGCTTGGTTAGTTTTGCTCGACCGGCCGCAATTTCAGCCTCCCGAAGTCTAAGCAAACGCAAGGTTTGTTCATCCAGCTCAACGTCGTCGTCATCACCCATCAGACTTCTCCCGAGTACAGTAACAGTGAGAACAGAGTACTTGAGACCCGTCGGCTGTCCGAACGATGTCACCAACGTGGCCACACTCTTCACACGTCACACCGCATCGAAATTCCATCCAGACAGCGTACTCCTGAATGAGATCGTGGTATCGACTGAAACCGATGCAAATCTTGCCATCCTGGCCTTTCTTAATGTCCGAAATCTGAATAGTTCCAGGGTCCAGTGCCCTGAAGTCCTGACTGAAGGAAAGCTTGTGGAGTGCTTGCGAAATCATGACGAGCCAGCCCTTTCCGACAGCAGGAACAAGAGATGCGCAATCCGGAGAAACGAGGTCTGGATAGTTTTCCACAATGTCCAGCCTCAGGCTGTCGGGCCAGGATTCTTCGGCGCCCTCAAATCGCCGCCGCAGAGCATCATTGTAGCACCAACTGCAAAGCGTCGTCACAAACCCAAGGATGCTCTGGCGTTGTGCAGAATTAGAACAACCTTCACAGGTTTGCTCAATCTGATCGACACGCCATTGAATCTCTTCACTCGTAGCCTGGTTGCAGCCCTGGCCCTCATAGACGCGCAAGCCTCCCCATTTCTGTTTGATCTGAACGATGGGCGGGTATTCACCACCAAACAGGTCGGGCTGCTCGTCGATCAACCTTTTCACTTTCTCAAGTGCAAGCGTAAGCTGCTCCGCCCACCCGGCACGATACTCACCAAGCTGCTTGAAGACGCTTCCATGAATATCATTCCAGTCGACAACACTGCTCATCACTGACCTCCAGGCCCGCGCCTCTTTGAGATCGTGTGAAACCTCCGCCATAGCAGTCATCATACGGTCGACCACTTCGCGTTCATCACACTCGACATGCAGACCCTCGGTCGACCATGTGACGTCAGAGACGTGCGGAGCTGGGTAGTTGTGCGCCATCACCAAACGCATTTCTTCGGCGTACCAGGCGTCAAATGAGCGGAGATCATCTGGCGCTCCATGGTCCTCGATCACACCTCGGACCTTTTCCCGGAATTCCTTCCAGCTCTTTTCGATATCATCCATCAGTCACATTCTCCAGAACTTGGTCTTGTTGAGATGGAAGCCCCCTCTCGAGACTTGGCAAAGGGCAATCGGCGGGACATGACCTGTGGCCAGCGAGCCAGTATTCATGAGCTTCCGGGCGTAGTCCTCATCATCGTTGCCTTCCATAATTCTATTGAAGATCACCTGTTGTTCGGCGGTCATCACCAGTCCTTCTTCACGCACGCGGGGCACCGATTACGGTCATCCGTTCGGTCAATCTGGCCGTAATATCCGCAGACACCGCAGGTCATTCGATCTCGAATGGGCTTCTGTCGAACGCCAAAAAGCCTCTTCCTTTCAGGGTGGCGCTTGCTTGCGACTTCATGCGCGCACCAACAACACAGTGTAGTGTACCAGCCGTCCAACAGCTGGGTCTCGGCAGCGTTTGAGCATCGCTCACAGGTACGATTTGCTCGTGCAATCGTCGCAGCAATCATCGACTGGATGCATCGATCATCACACCTGTGGTAGATGCGGAGCTCTCCCAGCTTTTCCTTGATCTGGAGGATGAAGGGGTAGGTGGCATCCTTTAGATCGCAGTGTTCTTTGATCTCTGTGAAGAGCGTCGTGACCAAGCCGGACCACCCTTCGGGTGTGCGGCCGAGGTTCTTCTCGACCGACTGCTTGATGTCGTTGAAATCAATTGTGTTCGTGACGTCGTTCGCCATGTCTGACGCCTCCTGAGGATGGTAGGAGGCGTCGGAATCGAACCGATTCGTGCACTCTAATCTGGAGCAATTACAAGGATATAAGCCTCGCCCGCATACCAATGCTGCCTCCCGCGGATTTCGCGTGGGTTATCGACCTCAGGCCGATATTCGATGGCAGTGGATGCGTGTGAACGTCATGACCGCAAGCTGAACCAGTTCGTATAACCATGTCAAGACGGAGCATGCTGCACTTCGAAATTCACCGCGTAGTTCTGGGAACCTTCTAGCTTAGCGTGTGCTAAATTGAATTAGGCAACTTATCTGGGGTCGCTCTCAGAGCGTAAAACGATTCGATGCTCTGCGTTCCGGACTCGAGCTCTGAAGCTTCGCCAAAGATCAAAACTCACCTCAGTGATCGAGTTTCTGGAGATAGTTCAAACACCGCAGCATGTCCGCATCGGATTGATAGTCGCAGGCCCAACATTGGACTCCATCAAGCTGCGACCAGTCTATGGTGCGCATCCGCTCTTTTAGCGCTTCTAAGTCTAGCGTTCTGTTTCGACCGATATGTTCTATGACGTGACGTATCAGCGGAATGCATATCGAGCCCCCACCGCCGGAATTTTATTTTGGGATCTATCGCAAGCGTGCAAGTGAGCTGCATTCTGCAAACGTGAGTTGAAATTTGCCAATCAAAGCGTAGCTGTGATTGAAGGAAAATACCAAAAAGTTGTAGGGCTTGTTCAGAAACCACTGCCAATTGAGCGTGTACTTTGAACCACGCAAACTTATGGGCAAATCGTGCAAAGTAATGCGCAAACGTCGCGTAAAGTTATGGGCGAGCACACTTGAATTTCATGAATGAAATCAACGAAAGGAATGCAGCGTTATGCGCGTACCTACAGGCACTTGTAAGTGCGCCCATAGCTTTGCATTTCGCCCAAAGAATTGCATTTTTGGCCCAAAACTTTGGGCGCATTAACCTTCAACTTTCTTGGTTCGAGGCTCCATATCTTCGGGTCTCATTCTTTGCCTGTTTCGCGCCATCGCCGTATTGCCGGGGAAGGTTTTCGGATGGCCGCTTCCAGCTTAAATCGATCGTTCAGAAAAGATTATTCTGGTCAAGTTGAAGGATTCCGATGCTACAGTTCTCTTGTCGAATGGCTGTTTGCGTCGCTGCTAAAAAATAGAAACGCACCGAATATGCCCTTGTGGCGACCGACTGTGTTTATTTTGATGTAAATTGAAGGAGCGAACAGATGTCATTTAGACTTTTTGGATCAGTAGTTGTCGCTGCCACTACGATAATCGCGGCTTCTTCGACCGCACAAGAAATTGCCGACACGATCTATACGGGCGGACCAATCCTGACGATCAACGATGAACAGCCGACCGTAGAGGCTGTAGCTGTCAAGGACGGGCGCATTCTTGCGGTAGGGGACCTGACAGAGGTTATGAGCAAGCAGGGTGATGCCACCGAACTGTTCGACTTGGATGGTCGGGCGATGCTTCCGGGGTTCATAGACAGTCATGGGCACGTCGTATTTGGCGGATTGCAAGCGCTCTCAGCCAATTTGCTGGCCCCGCCTGACGGCAACGTCACGGACATAGCAAGTCTACAAGAGACGTTGCGCGTATGGGTTGAAGAAAACACCGAAGCTGTCGAACGCGCAGGTGTTGTCATCGGGTTTGGCTACGATAACGCTCAACTCGCTGAGCTGCGGCATCCAACCCGCGAGGACCTGGACGCAGTAACAACTGACCTGCCAATTATTATTGTGCATCAATCCGGGCACATCGGGGTCGCCAACTCCAGGGCGCTGGAACTTGTGGGTTTTGACGCGGCCACGCCGGATCCTGCCGGTGGCATCATACAGCGAGACGCAAACGGAGAGCCAAACGGAGTTCTTGAGGAATATGCGTTCTTCGGCGCGCTTGTTCCAATTTTGGGTCAACTTGGCCCGGACGCCCTGTTGGCCTTCGCCGAGGCAGGCGCGGAGCTCTGGGCAAGTTTTGGTTATACGACGGCTCAAGACGGGCGTTCTTCTGGAGAAGTGGTGGAAGCCCTCAAAGCTGTGGCCGCCGAAGGCAAAATCCCGATCGATGTCGTGGCGTTTCCAGACGTGTTGGAGGCACAAGACTACATCGCTGAAAATACTTCATCCGAATACGCAGACGGTATCCGCGTTGGCGGCTGTAAATTGACCATCGACGGGTCACCGCAAGGCTTCACGGCACTTCGGGATCGACCCTATTACGATCCGGTAGGTGACTATCCCGCAGGCTACGCTGGCTATGCCGCCGTAACCATGGAGCAAGTGCAGGAGGCTGTGAACTGGTGCTACGAGCGCGGCTTCCAGATCATCACGCATGCCAATGGCGAAGGTGCTTCGGATATGCTGATCGCGGCGCTGGAGGTTGCTCAAACCAAATACGGCGACCCGGGAAACCGCCCGGTACTGATCCACGGTCAGTTTTTGCGTGAAGATCAGGTGGATGCATATAAACGTCTCGGCGTGTTTCCGTCGCTTTTTCCGATGCACACGTTTTATTGGGGTGATTGGCATCGTGATCACACGGTTGGACCGGTCAACGCAGACAATATTTCGCCCATAGGCTGGCTCGTTGAACGGGACATGATGTTCGGGTCGCACCATGATGCTCCGGTGGCGTTCCCCGACAGTATGCGCATACTCGATGCGACCGTTACACGCCGGACCCGTTCCGGAGACATTCTTGGGCCACACCAGCGCGTTGACGTAATGACAGCCTTGAAGGCTTTGACAATCTGGCCAGCCTGGCAGCATTTTGAGGAAGTTCAAAAAGGCTCAATCGAGGTCGGGAAGCTCGCGGATTTTGTTCTGTTGGCGCAAGACCCCACCGCTATTGATCCTGAAAAGCTGGATCAGAACCGGGTCGTTGCCACCATCAAAGAAGATGAAACGATCTACGTGGAAGGAATACGGGAGGGGCGACTGAACTACGAACCACGCGGTAATGGCAGCGATCCCTATGCGGATTTCCTGCGGTCGTTCGCAATTGCCCAAGAAATGCAGAAATCGCCTAGTGCGTTGAGCCGGATGCGGCCATCGGTTTTGTCCCGAGCACCGCATTCAGGCGCCTGCGTGGTTCGCACTTTAGGAGACATTGTCAATGCATCGCTTGTCGCGCCGACCGAAGGCAACCAATAGCTAACAACGCTTGAGTATGTCATAACAAACAGAACGGGCTGAGGGCTTCCTGCATTGAGTTTGTTAGAAGGGCCACAGGTGTGGCGTTCGCAGCGAACATCTGGTCTAACGCGCCATAGCTCAGATTGGCCAATCGATGCCTAACGACAGGTTTGGACCGACGGCCAAAATTTGACTTGTCTGCTTTCTGCGTATTGCAGCCATTCGGGCATCGCGCAGCATCGGTCAAAGTGGGCTCGCATTCGACCTTCGCTGCTTCCCGCGCCTATGACTGTTTGCAGCCCAAACCGGACCTTCGCAACCAAGCTTTGCTGACTCCGAAATACACAACGAAACGGCCAGTTGCAGAGGTTGTATCGGCGGTGGCAACCAACCATTCGTGTCGTCGACTAACCTGTTCAACGTCGCACTACAACTTCTCCGAACTGATCCCACGAGGACCTAATCTTCGAAGCGTTCATTTGGCTCGACCACATTTACTTGCTTCGGAACTTGGTCGGTGTCATTCCGGTCTGACTTCGGAAAAAGCGAGTGAAATGGGACTTGTCAGAATAGCCGAGCATCAGACCAATCTCCGCAATTGTCATCTGGTCATCTTTGAGGTGCTCCTTGGCGACATCGATACGCAGCCGTTTGATTTCGCGCGGTAACGTTGTGCCTTGTTGTTGAAGCGCTTTCAGGAACCGTTCCGGCTGTATTCCCAGCAACTCGGCCACCATCTCCGGCCCCAAATCGGTTTCATCCAGTTTGCCGCGCAAGACAGAGCGCAAAGCAGCCACCACAGTTACTTCTTCATCTTGTCGCGGTGAGACCATCGGCTTGGCAGAGCCGTCAGAGACATGGTGCAAAAACAACCATTCCACAGGAAAACTAATTTGCATTCCGGGATCGGTTCCAAGGCCAACCTCGATCCCTTTGTAGTTGACAGGCAAACCATTGATGTATCTGCTTTCCCATCGCACACGCGAAGAGTCCCAGGAATCGCCGACGACGGTCTGCAACAGGCGTACATAGATTGCAGCACCAAAACCGGTTACCTGAATGGGCGGGACTGTTGGTTCCTGTTGCCTATCGATACGATAAGTCGCTTTGTCCGCTTCAATGATAAGGCTGTGCCGCACAGAATTGGACTCCTGCGGTACAAGCCCAACAAAGCGGGTAAAAAACTCGAACAGCGTTTTTGTAGTTTGCAGGGCTTGAGCGAATGGAGGCCACTCTTGCAGGTCAAACGTCTCCCCTACATTCAGTCCAAGGTATCGATCCCCTGACACTTCTGAGAAAGCATTTACCAAGCCGTAAACCAACTCTGAGTGAACGAACACGGATGGGTTAGTCAACAGTTCGGCTTTCAAGCCGACCTGATCCAATGCTGGTTGCGGATTGATCTTACGTTCGGTGAGATATTGCAGAAACGGAGCAGCTAAAGAGAGGCGAATAAAGCCCTCGCTATGCTCTCGGGAGGTGGAGTTGAAAGGCAAGCTCATAACCCTTGTCTGGATTAGCTTTAAGAAGTGGCCATTTTTGCAGTCACATTCGCACATCCTAATTCAAAAGGGGCAACCGAGCCAATGAATTCCAGACTATAGTTGGCAAAACATGAATATGAAGGGAGTACTTATGTCCGGCTTACGAATGTCTCTTTGCTCGACGGCAATTGTCGCGGCAGTTCTTTCTTTTTCGACGACCGCGCAGGCTCAGGATCAAGAAGAACCCCAAACGCTGTTTACCAACGTGCATGTCTTCGACGGTGTGAATGAGCAACGCATTGAGAATGCCAGTGTTCTGGTCGAGGGCAATCTGATCAAGTCCGTCTCAACCGATGCCATTGATGCGCCGAGTGCGAAGGTTATCGACGGTGGCGGACGCACTCTGACACCGGGCTTTATCGAGAATCACGCGCACCTGATGCTCATGGGGCCATCGATTGCCGAGATGGAAACCAACTCGACCTGGGAGGATTTCGCCATCCACGGGACACGGATGGCCGAAATGTACCTGATGCAGGGCTTCACGACCGTTCGCGATGCCGGGGGCGCTGGTGGCGGGCTGCGGCGTGCCATAGACGCAGGCCAGATCGTCGGCCCCCGCTTTTATCCTTCCGGCGCATTTCTCGGGACGCGCGGCGGCCATGCCGACTTCGCATCTTTCACATCTCCGCCGGGCGGGGTGACCAACTTTGGCACTCTGAATATGGCCCAACAGGTCAACGGTGTTGACGAAATTTACATGTATGGCCGCAACAACTTGCGCATGGGTGCCACGCAACTGAAGTTCATGCAATCAGGTGGGGTGATTTCGGCATTCGATCCATGGCAGTTGCTCGCCGGTTCGAAGGAAGAGATCGAGGCTGCTGTTCAGGTTGCCAACGAGTACGGCACCTATGTCATGGCACATTCCTACCGCAAAGAAGCGATCATCAATGCCCTGAATGCAGGGGTTAGAACCATTGAACACGGATTTCACTTTGACTGCGAAATTTCTGCTTTGATGAAAGAAAAAGGAGCGTACATCACGACGAACATCACGGCATTTGATCCGGGCCTTCTTGACGTTCCGTCCGTGAAAAACAACCCTAACAGTTTGAGGAAAGCCAAATCGGCCTCGGCGACCTTCGAAGCCTATATTCCCAGCATGAAGGAATGCCCGGCGCCGCGCGGGTTCCAAACCGATTGCGTGGGCTCAGTCGAGGCGTGCAACATTCAGATCGCCTACGAGAAGCATCTGAACAACCATTTCTTCGGCCCCTATGCGTCGATGGTAACCTTGACTTCGGTAGGCGGCGAGATCGCGGCACTTAGCGGTGATTTCATGAACCCCTATCCAGAAGGCAAACTGGGTGTGATCGAAGAAGGCGCCTATGCCGACATCCTACTGATAGACGGCAACCCCCTCGAAGACTTCTCGGTCGTTGGAACAGGTGATCAGTGGTTTGGTGCGGACCCGAGGCCGGACAGCCCGGAAACAATCCGCCTGATCATGAAGGACGGTGTGATCTACAAAAACACACTGGATTGACCAGATAAAGCAGCCGGAGAGCATTCATGCGAAATTGGTTTTGCTCCGCAGTATTCGCAGGGTTGGTTTTGTGCGGTTATGATGCTGCGGCGACGCCTGGAACCGCGTTGGACTGGGCAGACCTGCCAGATCCGTCTGCGCAGGTCTTTGAAGACCCCTATCGCGAACTTAGCGCCGAACAATTCGACGATGTCCTTTACGTCGTACGGCTGCGCGGCAGGTTACAGCAGGATAGTGGCAGCGAAGAAGAGAGGCAGAAATGGCAAGAGCTTCTGACCGAGACTGAGGATGCCTTGGCGGCTGATGGGATTGATGTCGACTGGCTACTCGATCAGCGAGAGGTCGTGACGGAGCGGCGAAGAAAGGCTGGAACGAGCGGAAACGCGCAATTCGACGGCCGAACAATCACACTCGCGGGCTTTGCCATTCCTGCTCCGAGCGATCCGGACGGCCGGCCTGTGGCGTATTTGGTGCCAGAAAGAGGGATGTGCAGCCACATGCCTCCACCTCCGCCTAACCAGATGATCCGTGTGCGGTTGAACGGGGACTGGGCGCCTAGCTATTTCCACGAACCCGTTCGGCTGACAGGCACGCTGACCATCGATCCTTCTGTTCAGAATATGATGGTTGTTGACGGCCTCATGCCTATGAATGCGACTTTCCAGCTAGAGACGGAACGTGTCGAAACTCTGGAAACCGAGGCAGACAGGTTGGAATGGCAGCAGCGTGCTGCTGATCGCATCCGCGCGGCGGGAAATCGCAAGACCGGTGGGGCACAGGCGTCAAAATGATAAGACTTCTGGTTGCCGCATTGAGCATTGCTTTTGCTGGCGCAGCGTCGGCTCAGGGACTATCCGGGCCATCTTCAGTCGAAGCTGATCTTGCGCCCGGAGACGGGCTCACCGATCCGCAATATCGTTCCGATTTTCCACGCAACATCGCACCGGGTTGGTTTCAGTGGAAAGACCGACTGGCTGAGGGTGGTTTTCGGTTCAACATTGACTACCTGGCATTGGGCCAAACCACGGATGCTGATCTGGGAACCGGCGAAGCAGCCAGCGGAATTGCGCGGTTCTACGGCAGTTGGCAGGCAACTGAACAGGGTTCTCTGACATTCAAGATCGAAGACCGGCACAGTTACACGGATGTTGCCCCGCAATTTCTCGGTCTGGATGGCGGAGCGCTTTCTATCACGGGGACAGCCTTCAACGATAATGGTTTGCTGCTGACCAACCTGTTCTGGACCCAAAGGGCCGAGGACGGCTCGTGGACGCTGCAAGTCGGGCAGATCGATGTAACGGACTTTGTGGATATCTATGGGTTGGTAAGCCCCTACAGTGGTTTTCAGAACCTGTCTTTCAACACCAATCCGACAATCAACGCGCCCAATCAAGGCCTTGGAATTGCTGGCGGGATAAAGCTGAGCGAAAACTTCTACGCTATTACGAGCATCTCAGACGCAAACGCCGACCCGTCCGATCCAAATTTTGATGTGTTTAGCGATGGCAATCTCTTCAAATCACTCGAGCTTGGGTACACGTCCGGCTTTGATCGCATCTATTTTGACAATGTCCATTTGACTCTCTGGCATGCGGATGCGGCTGACGATGGTAGCCGTCCAGAAGATTACGGCGCTGCGTTTTCTGCCGCATGGTTTGTTGACAATAAGTGGATGCCGTTCTTTCGGGCTGGGGCCTCGAAGGGGACCGCAGCGCTTTATGAACGGTCGATTTCTGCCGGTCTCGGTTACTATGGTCGCAACACCGATTTGGCCGGTCTGGGCCTAAACTGGGCCGAAGCAAGAGGCATAGATGGCGATCAGTTCACGCTTGAAGCTTTCTACCGTTTTTCAATCTCACCCGGATTGCAGATCACGCCATCGGTACAATTCATTTCCGACCCGCTTCTAAATCCCGATCAGGACCGGATTACCCTGTTCGGTCTAAGAACCCGGATAGTTTTCTAATGCGGGGTGAAGGCAGTCACTAAGGGGTGTGCCAAAGGGCAACTAAGAGAGATCAAGCGCGTGCCGGAATTTTCAACGCCGGTCGAATGAAGTTGGGAAGCAAAGGAACAATCTATGAAGATCGCCTACGGAATTCTCGCAGCCTTAGCAGTTGTGTTTTTCATCCTTGGAGGCGGCGATGCCCATGCCAAAGACAACAAGGGTAAAAAGCCGAACAAGGGGGGCAAGAACGGTGATGTCAGCATTCAGATCGAAGACAAACCCGGCAAAGGCCCAAAGGCTGTGCCGCCTGGCCAGATCAAGCGCTACACGCGCGGTGCCAAGCTCCCATCTGATCTGGAGTTCGAAGAATTTGGGGACCTTTCCAAATGGAAGCTGGGGGAGCCCGGCAAAGGAAACCGCTACATTCAGGTCGATGGCGAAGTCCTCGAAGTTACGAATGATCTGTCTACCGTTGTCGATGCCGTCGGCATCGTCGGTGATCTTCTCAACTAGACGAAAGTACGATGTTTCAGGGCAAGAACTACCTCGTTTGTCCTGACGCTGGCCGGGGCGATCATTTGTGAACCCCGGCCCAAGTTCAAAACCCGGATCCGAGGCGCTACGATGATAAAGGCCCTTCTTGTTCTTTTTGCGCTTGCTACCTTTTCGTCAGCACGCGCCCTACTCGCTCAGGAAAACGGTGCAACTGAAGTCCCGCAAACAATACGCTTTGAGGGCTATGTATGATCTCCTTTAAGGACAGCCCCAACGGCAAGCGTTGGGGCTGTAGGGACGCTGACGGGCGCATCATCGAGGCCTACGGCTTCGATCTGTCCCCGCTGTCAGCACGCGTTGAAGAATTCGAGCAGCTCCAGACCGAATTGCAGGCCGAGCGCGAACTCTGTCAGCGCCTGAAGCGCCAGATTACGGTTGCACGCCGTATGATCCGCGCCCGGATCGAAGCGGCCTTCGGCAGCTCGCTGAGAGGGCCTTGGGAGCATCTTTCGGAGTTGTTTGAAGATCTCCTGGGCAGACTGCCGCGTCGAAACACCGCCTCTGAGGTGCTTGAGCGGCTCCTGGCATGGTTCAAAGAGCTTCAGGAGAGCGTCGAGTCGACTTACCTCAAGGCAGTTCGGGCAGAAGAGGTTGTGGAAAACACCGCTGGAACTACTAAACAAGTCAGTGAAAAGACTCAAGAAATGAACCCCAAGGAGGTCAATTCTGAACCTCATATACTAATTACAACCGAACTTAATCCTGTAACCTGTAATCGCTCAGAAACTGAGCAAACGGTGGGCGTGGTGCCCAATACGCCACCCGAAGAGCAGGTGGATAGCGAGTTGGAAGATTGGGTTGCCGAGACGCGCAAAAACCGTGGTGCTGCGCTTGATTTGCCGACGGTGATGCAGGCTTGTCCTGAATTCGCGTCCTGGGCGCGCAATATGGGCGGTTACCTGAAGGATTGGGGCGATCTGCACCGGATTGCCGGGCAGTTGAGACCGATGATTGGCGTCTCGGAGCATGCCTGGAACCTCGCGCAAGACAGACTTGGGCCTCAAATCGCCACGGCAGCGCTGGTTCTGACCTTCGATAAGCATTGTGCAGGCGAAGTGGCGTCTCCGGGCGGATATCTGCGTGGCATTGTCCAGAAAGCCGGGGCAGGGGAGTTGCATCTCGAGCGCAGTTTCTACGGTAGGCTCAGTGGGCAAGCGGCGTGACTGGGTCGTCACCGAACTTGCTGGAGATGGGCTTTGACGGTCGGGATGTTGATATGCGTAAGTTTGCTGAACAGTGAATATTGACTATTTTGCGAATATAGGAGAAAAACAGCTAAATCTGCTGAACAGTGAATATGGAAGAAATTGCGAATATAGAGCCGGAACTTCTGGAAAGCCTGAGCGATAGCTTTGAGGCAGTTCCCGAGGCGCACTTGGGCGAAATCTCCTGGGAAGCGGGGGTTGGCAGCCGATTGCGTCCGGATGCAATTCTTGAAGCTGTCGTGGCAGGACGCGAAATCACCTTCGTGGTGGAAACCCGAGGCGATGTATTTCCCCGAGACGCAAGAGAGATTGTCTGGCAGCTCAAACGGTACCTGCGGGAGTTGGACAGTTCCAACCGGCGGTATGTTCCGATGATCCTTGCACGTTCGGTTTCGGACGGGGCTCGGAACTTCCTTCAAGAAGAGCAGGTCGCCTATCACGACCTGAGTGGATCGCTCTTTGTCAGTGTCGATGAGACGTTTGTGCTGATCGAGAGGCCGAAACCCAAGCGTACCAAGCGGCGGGCCATGAACGTGTTCAAAGGAACCCGTGCACAAGTCTTGCACGCCTTGTTCGATCGTCCAGGCGAATGGGTGAGTGGCTCGGAGATTGCCGAATATGCCGGTGTGTCTGCGGCAACCGTTTCCGAGACCTTCAAGGATCTTGAGCACCGCGATTGGCTGGATGTGAGAGGGGAGGGGCCTGCGAAACGGCGCAGACTGATCCGGCCGGATGTCCTCTTGGATGCCTGGCGTGACAGCATTCTGGCCAGCCGTGCGTCGAAGCGGAGCCGGTATTACGTTCCGCGGATGAAACCCGAGGACATGGCCCGCGAGATCGAGGGTGCGAACTATTATGACGATTTCGATCTGGAGTTCACCGGACAGTTTGCCGCCCAGGCATATGCGCCGTTTCTTTCAAATGTCTCTGACCTGACGGTGCGGGCCTTTGGAAAGCGGTCACACGATTGGCTCATCTCCACTTTGGGCGCCCGCGAGGTTTCCGAAGGTGCGAACCTAGTGGTGATCGACGCAAAAACCATGAAGCAACGTCACAGGATGTTTGACGAGAGAACACGCTTGTTGGCCTCGCCCCTGCAAGTCTATCTCGACCTGCTGGAATATCATGGTCGTTCGAGGGAAATGGCAGAGCATCTGCGGTCTCAGAAACTGGTGTGGCAATGAAGAAACCGACGGCCATTCAAGGCTACAACCAAACAGTCACCGAGGCCTGTGAGCGCGTTCTGGTCACGCTGATCCGCCATTTGGGACCGTGGCGCGACTCCATCTTTCTCGTGGGCGGTCTGACGCCACGCTACCTCATCAAGGAACGCCCGCCGGCGGTGCCCGCGCACGCGGGAACCGGTGACGTAGATGTCGTTGTGGACATGAAGCTGCTGGCAGATACCGAGGCCTACCGGACGCTTGAGGACAACATCAGAGCCATCGGGTTCAAACGGTCAGAAAACGATGAGGGCAAAAAACTCTCATGGCGCTGGCAGCAGGAGTTGGTCGACGGCACGGTTCTGATTTTGGAATTCCTGGCGGATGCAGGCGATGAGAGGGGTGGGGCGCTTCAGGAATTGCCCTCGGAAGGTGCAGTTTCGGCAATCCACATTCCGCATTCGGCGATGGTGCTGGATCATCATGAGACCGTGGATATCACGGCTGAACTGCTGGGCGACGGTGGCGTCACGACTGAAACCATTCGGCATGCCGACATTGTCAGTTTCACCTGCCTCAAGGCGCTCGCTTTCGATCACCGGGCCGAACCCAAGGATGCGCACGACCTTTGCTATTGCCTTGAGCACTACAAGGGTGGAACGGAGGTTTTGCGTTTTGCATTCGAAGCCGCACTGGCTGGCAAGCACGCTGAAACCGTTCAAGCGGCGATCGACATCCTCGCGCGGCGCTTTTGCGATGGCGATGGTTTTGAGGGCTATCAGAAAGATGGTCCTGTCGCCGCAGCGCGATTTGAGGGCGCAGAAGAGTGGAATCCTGACAACCGGATTCTTCGGCAGCGTGACTTGAGCGCTGTTGTTCACGATGCCATCGCGCCGTTCGTTTGATCTAGGACGGGCGCGGTAGATGGGATGGTTGCCACCCTCCCATCTACCGGAGCAGACCCCTTTTAGAGGCTGCTGTTCGGCCCTGTCGGCACAGTGTTCTCGCCGACGTATACCATCACCGAACTGGCGGAATACGAGGGGATCGCAACTGCCTTTCAGCATGCCTCTAAGTTGACCAGCATGCTCAATGTCTTTCGCGAGACCACTGTCCAAACGGTCCGTCCTTCAATTCTGTTGGAGGCGGAACGGATTCATTGTTCACAGACGATGTTCACGATTTATTCCGAAACTCTTGTTATTCCATCTAGATTGAAAGCTAGATATGGTGTCATGAGAGAGGTTCGCACATGCATAATACACAATCAACTTTCAGCTTCATCGATCTATTTGCCGGTATCGGAGGTTTGCGGATTGGTTTTGAAGCTGCTGGCGGAACCTGTGTATTCACCAGCGAGTGGAACCGCTTCTCGCAAGAAACCTACTCCGCCAATTTCGGTGACCAGCACCCACTCACTGGGGACATCACAGAGATTCACGAATCAAAGATCCCAGCTCACGATGTCTTGCTTGCTGGCTTTCCATGTCAGCCATTTAGCATCGCCGGGGTGAGCAAGAAGAACTCACTTGGCCGTGCACATGGCTTTCTGGATGAGACGCAAGGAACGCTGTTTTTTGACGTAGTGAGAATAATCGCCCACCATCGCCCGCGCGCCTTTCTCCTCGAAAACGTCAAGAACCTCCTGTCCCACGACAAGGGCAACACCATGAGGGTGATCCTGCATGCGCTTGACGAACTCGGTTACGATGTTGATCACAAGGTGATTGACGCACGCTCCTGGGTGCCGCAACACCGTGAGCGGATCTTCATATCGGGCTTCCGGCGCGATGTTCCCACGCGTTTCTGCCTCGACGATGTGGTGATCCCTCCAAGTCCGAACCCGCGGCTTTCGGACATCCTTCATCCCCAGAACGGGTCCGAGATCGCCGAGCCTCCCTATACAGAAGGTCGGCTAGCGCGGGTTGCCGACAAGTACACACTGTCGGACAAGCTTTGGGTCTATCTCCAGAATTACGCCGCAAAACATAAAGCAGCTGGTAACGGTTTCGGCTTCGGCCTATGTACTCCCGAAAGCGTCGCCCGAACGCTCAGCGCAAGGTATTACAAGGACGGGTCAGAAATTTTGATCGCGCAACCAGGAAAGAACCCTCGGCGACTGACGCCACGCGAATGCGCACGTCTCATGGGTTTCGACCGTCCAGGCTCCAACCGTCCATGGATCATCCCGGTTTCCGACGCACAGGCATACCGTCAATTCGGCAATGCGGTTGCGGCACCGGTCGCGATTGCGATCGCCGAAGCCATGGCCCCGTGGATTGAGAATACTGTCGCATTGAGGCCGCGGAGAAATCAGAGTGCCTGAAAAACGATCACCGATGACCAGATCTGAAATGATGGCTGGGATTGGGCCAAAAAATACAAGGCCCGAGATGATTGTCCGCAAAGGATTGCATGGTCTCGGGTTCAGGTTCTGTCTCCACAGCAGCCATCTTGTAGGCAAGCCCGATGTCGTGTTGCCGAAATACCGGGCTGCGATTTTCGTTCACGGTTGCTTTTGGCACGCCCACAGAGATTGTTCCTATTTTCGATTGCCAAAGACCCGTACTGAATTCTGGCGGGAAAAGTTGGCAAAAAACGTCGAACGTGATCAGAAGACAGTAGAGACGCTCATCGCATCAGGGTGGCGGGTACTGACAGTTTGGGAATGTGCGACAAAGCGCTTGTCCTTTGAAGACCTCTTTAGTGAGATCGCCGGTTGGTTGCGTGGAAAAGAGATTTTTGGCGAGATCCCAAATAAGCGAGAAATTGTTTAATTGATAATTCCGGCTTTCCGGAACGACGCTATAGAGAGGAAAAGCGGGATGGATGATTTGATAAATGAACCGGATGCCCCACGCCTTATATTCGGGCTACGCGACACTGGTTACAATGTAAAGACCGCCGCTGCCGACATTATTGACAATTCAATTGCTGCCAAAGCGGACCAAATCAATGTCGAGATTGTCCTGCACGAAGACGGCAGAAAACTGGTCTATTTTGGTGACAACGGTATCGGGATGGATGAAGAAACGATCCATCGCGCTATGCGCTACGGCGCTCCTGTACGCGAGAATCCTGAAAGCCTGGGGAAATTCGGACTCGGACTCAAGACGGCGTCAAGTTCGGTCTGCCTGAAATTCACCATCGTTTCGCGAGCAGCCACGGAGCAGCCCTTGGTAAAACTCGCGTGGGATCTTGACCATGTGAAGGAACGCGGCAGGTGGGAAATGCTGCGCGAGCCGGTCTCGACTGATGAAAAAGAAATGTTCGATGAGCTCTGCGGAGATACGGGAACCCTCGTAATTTGGGAAAAATGCGACCGGATCCTGTCCAAGGAATACGAAGCTGGGGGGACAAAGGAACACGCTGCAATAAAGCGGCTGGCTGACACCCTTAGCAAACATCTTTCTCTGGTCTACCACCGCTTTACCGAAAAATCGGACAAGCGCGAGCGGAATATCGATATTTTCATTAACAGCAGCCCAGTCGTGCCGTGGAATCCTTTTTACCCGAAAAGGTCCGAACAGGTTCTACCGGAAAAAAAGCAGACTCTATTGGTTGAGATGCCGGATGGATCGGAGGAACGTGCCGCTATCCGCGCTTGGATCCTTCCACACCGTCGCGACATGACAAAGGATGAGGAACGTGAATACGCCCGCATTTCGAACCGGGCTCAAGGCTTCTACGTATTCCGCGAGGGACGGTTAATCCAAGATGGCGGCTGGATGGATGTCTTCGGTGCGCCGGAACCTCACACTTCCCTTTTGAGGATCGAGTTCGATTTCGGGCACGAGCTGGACGACGCTTTCAGAATTGATGTGAAGAAATCTCGCATTCTTTTCCACCCTGATCTCGAGGACGGGCTGCGAACTCTTCTCCAGCCGATATACCGCGAGGCAGGGAACCGATATCGGCGGCAGAGCCGAGCACAGGCCAATGCGAAAAACAAGGTGGACCACGGTAGTTCTAATAAGAATATCGCGGCGACGACGAATGCCGCTAAGGCACAGGTGACGTCGGTGGATCCAGAAGGCCAGTCCGCCGAGATATCCAACAACATGGGCCCGAAGATCCGGATCAAGTCACCGATCCAGAACAATGTCAGTCCCGAATACGTACATGTTGAAGCAGTTGAGTCGATCAATAGTGGGGAACTCTGGCAGCCCGCGTTCCGGAGCACTGGCGACGATGGGCATGTGCCCTCCGTTCTTTTGAATAAACACCACGACTTCTACCAAAAAGTTTATCAGCGAGCCGCCGCAAACGGATATGCGGTGGAAGGAATGGACCTTTTGCTGTGGGCATTCGCAGCGGCCGAACAGAACAATACAAATGATGAACTAGAGCCTATTTTCGAAGACATCCGCACCGAGATATCAAACAACCTCCGTAAACTTCTGCGGAACTTGCCGGATCCTGAACCAAGCGAACTGGCAGAAGATGATGACGACTGATGCTGGCGGCGAAGCAGGAACTCATCGTTCGTGAACTGGAGGAAGGCACAGGTGCCATCGTCGCAGTCGCCATAGACAATGGCGGGCTACGGTCCGGCATGAAAATATGGTTCGACGACCTTGATCAGCAACACGGTCCTGTTGCCGAAATTAGACCCCATGGCCTCAAAGCACATCGGGTAAATCTGGCATTCGGAAATTTCTCCGGCGCCGTAATTCGCCAAATTCGTCAGGCGTCGAGCGAAGATCGCCAGCTAGCCAGGGCGTTGGTCGCATCCATTGATCAAGCCGTGGGTCTCTCCATATCGGCACAGGCGCTCGATGATTGGACCGTAAACGATGGTTCCTTCCGCATCGCTGCAACGATACGGCACGACGTTCGACCCGACTCGGATGAAGCAGTTTCCCATACTTGCCGCGAAGTGATCGTACCCATGATGGCGGCGATGGCAGAACTCATCGGGTACGACGTGGTCGAAGATGATGCGATCTGCGATGAGCCGGCGTTCGAGGGAGCGATAAAGCCTTCTCTCGTCAATCGCCGAGAGCGCAACCCTCGCAACCGACTTCTCTGCATCCGCTTGCACGGTGAGACTTGCGCAGCTTGTGGTCTCGAACCTCGTCGACGTTACGGCGACGATGCTGGCGGAATCATTGAAGTGCACCATCTGGAGCCATTAGCAAATATTGCGGCTCCCAGACCCTATGACCCCGCAACCGACCTTTTGCCTCTATGTCCATCTTGTCATCGGGCGGTCCACACCCGGCGACCGGTACCGTGGGATATCGAAGACATCAAGCGTATGCTGGAGGAACACGTTGGTTGACTATACGAAACTACCCGAGTCTTTTGCCGACCTGAAAGAGGCTCCTCCCGGTGGTCATACAATTTCGGAAAGACTTCTGGAGCCAATCGTCCGCCTCGAGCGTAAGGAGAACCGTATCGTAGCGCGATTGGGCGGCGCCAGAATAGTACGGGGCGTGCGGCATGAGTTCATTGCCCCTACCAATCGCCATTGCTGGGTGGTTGATGGTACGGTACTTCGGCCCCTCCCGCGTGATGCAGCGCAGGTGCTCGTGCAAAAAATCGGTGATGCCGATCCCGCTGACATTTCATTCAGCACTGCAATCCGGCTCATGAGGTCCGATGAGGATGGCATCGCCACCGCGCCGTCGGAATCGATCATGAAGCCGGGCAAGGAGGCTGCAGAGCTAAAAGGCGATACGATCGGTATCGCGGGCTTGGAGGCGGAGCTATTTCCTTATCAGGCGAGGGGTGTCCAATGGATGTGGGACACGGTCTCCCGAACTGGCGGACTGATCCTCGCCGATGAGATGGGCCTTGGCAAGACGCTCCAAATCATCGCGCTGCTCATGATCGATCCGCCGGGTGCCCAGGCACCGGCGCTGATTGTCTGTCCCACCAGCCTCATTGCCAACTGGGTACGCGAGATTGCTAGGTTTGCGCCGACCTTGGACGTAGCCGTTCATAAAGGAGCGCACAGGACTGGGGTGGTTTCAGGGCTGCAAGCGTCCCAAGTGCTGATCACAACCTATGATACTATGGTAAATGATATCGCCATTTTTTCGTGCCTCGAATGGTCTTGGGTGATTTGCGATGAGGCACAGGCAATCAAGAACCCGCAATCGAACCGTCGCCAAGCAATCGCAACCATCCCTCGAAAACGGGCCATTCCAATGACCGGGACACCGGTCGAAAATAGCCTGGTCGACCTTTGGTCTTTGACGGACTTCGCTATTCCAGGGCTTTTGGGCAGCCTGTCGGAGTTCGAAAGCACTTTTCCTGATAGTCTGGACTCAGGCCAACAGTTGAAGCTTCTCACCGACCCAATTATCCTGAAACGCCGGGTGGCGGACGTGGCTAGCGATCTTCCAGACAGGATTGACGTGGATGTTCCGCTCGAACTCGACGATCGGCTGATCGACCACTATCGCGATGTACGTGACGTTACTATGGCAAAGTATCCCGTCGCGGGCGCTCTTGTTGCTACTCTCCAGTTGCAGCTAGTTTGCGCTCATCCATGGTTGCGCAACTCGGAGGAAAACGAAGAGGATGCGACCATTGTCTCAACCTCAGGCATGCCTCTTATTACACCCAAGATGGAGCGAGCAGTCGACCTTCTTCGTGAGGCGTTTGGCAATGGTCGAAAGGTCATTGTTTTCTCTCTTTTCAATCGGATCGGTGACCTCCTTGAGCAAGCGTGTTCCCATATACCCGGTACCCATTGGGGGGCCATAAATGGTTCAACCCCTCAGGAGGACAGGCAAACCATAATCGATGTATTCGCAGCTCACGAAGGACCGGCCTGCTTGGTCCTCAACCCGAAAGCGGCGGGGGCGGGATTGAATATTACTGCGGCAACTGTTGTTATCCATTTCACTCCGGTGTGGAATCCCGCGCTTGAAGCCCAAGCAAGTGCACGGGCACACCGAAGAGGGCAGACCGAACCAGTTACTGTCTATCGGCTTTTCTATTTGGATACCGTAGAGGAAGTAATGATCGATCGGTCCGCATGGAAAAACGACCTTGCGAACGAGACCGTTCCAGTCTCGACCCGTGACGCCGATGATCTCAAACGTGCCCTCGAAATAATGCCGGTGAAGTCATGAGCAGTGAAAAATTCAGAAAGCGACTGAGTGCCAATGATGTCGGAGCAACCGGTGGACACCAAGGTGGCGTCTTGATCCCTAAAGGCGAGAAGGAACTTCTCGCAATGCTGCCGGCTCTTGACCAGGACATAAAGAACCCTGACGCGTGGATTGAGTGCATCGACGAAACCGGGCACACGTTAAAATTCCGTTTCGTCTACTACAACAACCGCCTTCACGATCCGAGTGGCACCAGAAATGAATACCGGATTACACACATGACGAGCTGGTTTCGGGACGTTGGTGCTCGGGAAGGTGACGAGTTCGAAATATCACGAGCCAGCTTCGGCAACCAGTATTCGATCGGGATCAGACCGAAAGACACTGAAGAGCCTGAACCTGATCAAGGTGTTCGAATCCGTTTGACGGCCTGGCGGCGGGTCCATTGATGCTGACAGTTGTATCCTAGTGCTGTCGTGACAAGGAGGATATCCGGATCCTCGGAGATTCATCCTCATCCACGTAGCCTTCCTCTCGGGCCCGCTCCAGAAGGTCGAGTGCGATGACCGATTGTTTTTCCGACGGCAGCTTGGACGGGAACAGGCCGCAAGCCTTAAGAATGCCATCCTCCTTTGGACTGAATATCCTCTTGCCTCCCCCCCATTCCCTGAGCTGGTTCCAGAATTCACCTCCGGCCTCAATCACCGAAGTCTGGGCCTCGATGCCAGAAATTACAGCTTCTTCGCGACGGCCATCTCTCTGAACGGCGCGTGCTTGCTCTGGCTCAACGAGGCAATTCATAAACTCAGGCCCATAGTCGATTTCAGCCCGCTGTAAGGTCGCCCAACACGCCTGTTTCTTTCCCCATTCCGTTATATTGTTCACGCCCGCTTCGGGGTGGGTGATTACTTCCACTGCCGCTTCGGCCGCGATCAATAATGCGTCACCTAGATCCCGAGATACCGATTGGCGCCGCCATACGGCATCAAGATCAATAACATGATCCCTTTCATCTGCGTCCGAGACCAATTTGGAGATAGAATAAGTAACAATGTTCGCGCGATATCCACCGGGATACCACGGCTGTTTCGGAATTGTCTTTTCGAGATGCCGGAAGATTATCAGTTTTGAAATTAGGCGCCGATACCATGTCTCATCGAACTTCTTGTCACTCCGGTTCCATTCCGCCCCGATCATTTGAGCAAACTCGCCGAAGTTTTTCTGCGCGCCCTTGCTGACCGTATCAGGCCGCATGCGGAAACTCATCTCGACCTTCGCAAGGTCGGTTTTGACGAAATATTGCGGTTTCGGGTTTTCGAGATCAAAACGCCGACGTTCAGCTTGGGATTTCTTGGCGCGTTCGACAAGGTACTGGCCTCTAGCGCGCTCGTAGAACCATTTTGTCTCGCGGTTTGTACCTTCGGCGGCCGGAGCCAAAACTCGTCTCGAGTATTCTTCCATCCTCATATGGAAAGGGTGGTTCGAGAAGAAATCCGCCGCGCTGACCTTGTTCTGACTGTTGGCGTATTTCGAGATGAACGGGACGACCTCTTCAGAAGCATCCGATGGAACAACTGTCAACTTCATCTGCACGTGGACTTGTTCGAGCGTTTCTGGCGAGATTTTCCGAGCCGCGTGGAGAGAAGCTGTGGTTTGACCACCATTTACTACCTGCAGGTTTGTCGCGGACACGATCCTGAGACCGTCCGATGTCTTCTCTACCTCGACACAGTCGGCCGTTGCCGACAGCCCGTTGTTATAGCTGAAGAACATTGCCGGTTCATCCTTGATGGTGTCCCGAATACCCCGGTTCACAGCGCCGCGCGCCTGAAGGAAGCTCCGAACGTTCGACTCCAAAAGTCGCGCCCCCCATTTGTCATAAATTTCGGCCAATTGATGGCCGCTGATCACAACAAGATAACTGTCGAGGTGTTCGCCGCTGCTCGAAGCAGCCAGTGCCGGGACGCTTGCGCCAAAATCTTCCCGGAAATTGACGATGATCTTTTCCCGAGCGTGTCCCGACGTCTCGTAGCGATGGAAGCGTGTAAGATCCCAGATGTTGTAGGTGACTGGAATGCCATCAATCTTGCCCGCAAGAACCGCGTCTGTCCTGGCACTATAGGCCGCGTTGGTCATGAGAATGAGTTTGATCTTCGTGATAGATGGCCACGCAGATGTAATAATCGAGGCGGCACCTGCCTCAGCACTCCCTTCGATCAGGTCCTCCCGGAAAGCAGCTCGACGCGCAGCGGCGACAAAGTTGATCAGGTGGCCGAAGGCCTTCTTGGCATCGCTCGCATTAATCTTGACCGCCGCATCTCCATCAAAAAAATCGCTGACGATGACGCTAAGGATACCGTCGGACTCACGAGGGTCTCCACCGATTCCATCAATCCTGACGGTCTTGCCTTGACTGTTGGCGAGAAAAGTAACCCGATTAAACGTTGCAATCTCACCCTCTGTCTCCAGAAGGGTCGCCATCCGCTCAAAAAAGGTGTCGGCCTGTGAAATGCCGCTTGCTGATGCTCCTGCTGCGACTTCCTCAACCAATGAATTATTGAATTCTACAAGTTCATCCAATTAGTTTCATCTCCTAGTAAATATCGAAGTTCGGCGCACCGTTTTTATGGCACGCTGGAGACAAGCGCCTGTACGCATGTTCCTGCATTCCGACGAACATATCGTCGACCTCAAAATCAGGAAGGTCAAGCGCCGGATCCAAAATCAACCAAGAAGGTGACCCCTTCACGACGTGCCTGTGGCGTCACAGACTTGCTTTGACCCAACCTATGAAAAGAGCTTTCCGGAGTTCTGTTTTGTTTCCAGGAAATCGGGATGCGGCGGCAGCAGAAACGAAGAAAAAAGTAGGAAGCCACTTTTACCAGTCCCATTCTAACGATTGGTTGTTTGGGACGGTTTTGGCATAAGAAATATCCATGGGCTAAGGGCGAAAAAATCCAATGGGTTCAAACGGGACGTTGTCGCCGGATTTCTTTATGCTGCACTCCTTCCCACAGCCGGAACAGACCCCCGGTAGCTCTGCCACGTCAATCCCGGTTAACTTTTCGCAAAAGCTTCAATCCTGATAGTGCACACATGCCGGGTGACCCACTGTTGTCTGGACCCAAGCCCCACCAAAGATAGCGCATGTGGTGCTGTTGGTTGCTGAGAAACGAGGAAGCACCACCGCCAGCGCAAGAGCCAAAACAACAGCGCCCAGACCAAACCAGGGCAGGCGGGTTTTGAAGCGCTCGATCTCTCTTTCCTGTTCCCTAATGTCTTTGAAGACTTCCCATTTGTCCTGTTCAGCCTTTTTGAGAACCGCATCCGTGTGTCTGCTTTGTGCTTCAAGAGAGTTGGCAACCTGGGACATCGCTTCCAGCGGCTGGAGAACACGGGCATTGATCGCATGCCCAACCAGATCCCCATAGTGCTCCGGATCGGTCTGGTTCTGTGCCGCGAAGGCTGCCTGCCGCGCCTCTGTCGCCGTCTTGTGCAACCGGTCGAGCACCCGTGTCTGAGCATCGACCCGATCCGACACGCTGGCCAGCACGGTGCCGACCATATCGAGGGTTTCGCGCAGCTCTTCGTCAGAGAGCCGCCCGTGAACGAGCACTTGAAGGACGTGCTGAAAAAAAACGCGTGAGAAGCTGGAATTCGAGGGCGACTGCGAGCGGGATAAGGTTCAAGATATCGAAAAGATCGCTATCTAGGTTCTGGACCCATCGATTTGGTTGCGGGCATCTGATCCAAATGATTCGTCATATGATCACAGCAGTCGATAGCTGGCTTATATGCGCAGGTCGGGTAACGACTACTACATCTTGGCTAATAGAATGTCTGGGAGGGAGGTTATCAGAAATCTCTTAACAAACGCGTTTTGGCTGTTAACGTAGACGTCTATAGTGTAATTTCATTTTTTTTGCCTGACAAAGAAATTTAGGGGGGGAGAGCCTTGGGACGGTTCGTTTTTTTTGATGTCGGAGGAACAATTGGGAGCCTGATAAACTCTTCTCCACCTATTAAACTACGAAGTCTGGAGTTGTACCCATATATAACAAATACAATTGCGATGTTGCGGGATTCCCAAGTTTCAATTGGGATAATCGCAGATACGGTCGAAGGGACGCTTCCTGAATTAATTGAAGTAATTGAATCCACGGGCATATCCGAGTTTATAAGTAGGGATATGATCTTTTCGAGTTCCGCATTGGGGTTAGCCAAAGCTTCAACCGAACTCTTTGAGTTGGTGAAAGAAAGAGCTAGGCAGGTCGATCCTCAAGCAAAATGTACTTTCGTGGGCGAGGACAGCCGAGAGAGAGTTTTTGCATTGAAAGCAGGGTGGGATGTTTGTCCGCACCCGTTGCTGGTGCGAGATATGTTAGAGGGCGATAGTCTCAACTACATAAAAATTACTGCACAAGATGACGTTGAGAAACCATGGCGTGATCGTTTGCGCAGCCTTCCCGTAGTTCCGCTGCATACGTCTGGGGTAGATGGTAGCGTTCTCTACGGTATCGTGCCGCGGCGAAAGGTGGCATTAGTTGTAAATCAACTTTTTGATGTCCAACTTTTCGGTGCATCTGATGAACCGCTATCTACAGATCTCTATTTCCTTAAAGATGATCTGGCGACTGAAACGGGGTATCTGAGTGATGATGGACAATCTGCTAGCCTAATTGAAGCCGATGAAAGTACAGGCTGGATACATGGCGCGACAGATGAAGGGCTTCTGGTTGCGCTGCCAGGTGATAGGTCAGTCGAGGAGTTTCATTTTGATCATGCTCGGCACGGCCATAACTTAAAACTTATTCCAGACTTGAGTTTGCTAGAACCATTTGGTTCGGGCCCTAACTTCCGTGAAACACCATGGCTATCAATAGGAGGCACGGAGCCAAACCTTTCAGATGATGAAATTCAAGCCTTTTCAGAGATTACTGCTTCCGAAATCAAAAGTGTTCTCGATCGTTATGCTGGATTTGAGCCCCTCAGTGACGAAGATAATCGGCATGTGTACAGCCGTCATATTCACAGCAGCGACAACACTCGTGCGGTGGCACAGTTGGCAAGGGATTTTCAGCAGCTAGGCGACGACAAGCTTTCTGTCACCATCCACTCATTTACTCATGAGGGCCAGACGCTCTCAAATGTTGTGGCCGAGTTACCCGGCGACAATGGACACGAGTTTGTTCTCATAACAGCGCATCTGGACTCAACTGCTGCCAATAGTCCACCTTATGAACCGTCAAACGATCCGGCTCCAGGGGCAGATGACGATGCTAGTGGGGTTGCAGGTGTTCTGGCTGCAGCAAAGGCCATACTATCTCTTTCAATATCCCAAAGTCCTAAACGCTCGTTTCGCTTTGTCTTATTCAACGCTGAGGAGCATGGTTTGGTTGGGAGCAACGCATATGCTCGAGACGCTGCCGCTGCTGGGGATGGCATCGTGGCAGTGTTTCAAATGGACATGATAGGATACAATAGGGTCCCTCCAAGGTCGTTCGAAGTTCATGTTGGATTTCGTTCATCTTCCGATGTTCAGGCTCGTTCAAGGCTCTTGGCTGACCGAATTCATTCACTAACAGGGACAGTAGCTTCAAGTTTGGAAGCACCTCAGATTTATCCGGGGGATGATGGGATTGATCCAGCAGATGGGCGCAGCGACCATGCCTCGTTTCAACAACGTGGCTATGCTGCTTGTGTCGCCTCGGAGGACTTCTTTGTCGGACCCAACCAAAATTCGCCAGCTCCCGAGGACAATCCCAACTATCACAAGTCGACCGACACCTTTGTGGACCCAGAATACGCAGCGGATATTGCGCGAGTCGTAGCGGCTGCGGCATGGGTGAGTGCAAGAGATTAGATGATTAAGCTAAGCTAATGATGGCTTCTGCTATTCGTTGAACTGATAAGTAAAATAGGAGGCGATTATGTCTACGACTCCGCGTGACGCAGAGAGCCAAGCGTACTTAAGGGCTTTGTCCACGTTGCAGAAGTTTAGTGACGCAAACGTGCGACCGAGTTTCGATTCTTCAGGTAGCCGGTCTCTTGAAGCTTGGTTCCTAGGTCCGAAAGCCGAAAATGCAGAGCTCTTGGAACGTTTAGTTTCAGAGGCAGTGCGCGATCAGGCATTTTGGCGTAGGAACTATCATCCGAGCGATCCCTCCCACATTACTGAAGACACTCGCCGTTCACCTGAGTTTTTGGAGGCAACAGATACACTAAAAGAGAGTTATTATGAACTACTCGCATTCCTGAAAAAGTCTGTTCCGTTTTTTAGCATGCGCTACCAGGGTCACATGAACTGGGACCTGACATTGCCAGGTATTCTTGGCTACTTCGCTGCCATGTTATACAATCCAAATAATGTGGCTTTCGAAGGGTCGACAGCTACAACGCTACTCGAAATCCTTGTCGGAGACGATCTCTGTCGAATGTTGGGGTTCGAAATCCCAGATGGGGATGACGTCGAGCGAGGAGCCATTAGACCTTGGGGTCATATTACATGTGATGGAACGGTCGCGAACATAGAAGCTATTTGGTCAGCTCGAAATTTGAAGTTCTACCCGATTGCTTTGAGGGAAGCATTGAACAGAGACGAGAGGCTTTCTGCGGCAAAATCCCTAACGGTGCGACTGTCAGGAGGTGAAGTTGTCGCTTTGGCAGACGTTGCTGAAACTTGGCCACTGATGAACATCAAAGCTGATGACATATTGGCCCTTCCAACTCGCCTCTCATCAGAATTTGATATTTCTAGGGAAATACTCAGTGATGCGCTCCAAAAATATTCTCTCCAGAGCCTCGGAATCTTAGAGTTCTCTAGACAATTGCTAAGGGACACAGCTGCTCCAGTTCTCTTCGTCCCAGGAACAAAGCACTACTCGTTCCCAAAAGCCGCTGCCTTGCTCGGTATTGGCGCTGCGAACATGATAGATGTTCCTTTGGATTTAGATACTCGGATGAATGTAGAGGCTTTGCGTGAGCTCTTGGACAAATGCCTCGAAGAGCAAAGACCCGTTATTAGCGTAGTATGCGTGATTGGTAGCACTGAAGAGAGTTCCATTGATCCGATCGCAGATGTCCTGGAGCTTCGGGAGGCTTATCGGAAACGTGGGCTGGAGTTTACCGTACATGCTGATGGAGCCTGGGGCGGCTACCACGCGTCAGTAATACGGGATGATTTTGATATGCCAGAACCGCTGGGTTTTGTGCCAGTCCCGCCCCCGGCCGTCCCGCTCAAAGCATATGTCCAAGAGCAATTCGCAGTTCTTGGTGAAGTTGACTCTATCACAGTAGATCCTCACAAATCAGGTTACATTCCGTATCCCGCAGGCGCACTTTGCTACCGCAATTCAGCTATGCGTGACCTAGTCACCTTCAGCGCACCCGTTGTATTCCATGGTGACGCCGAGCCAACCGTAGGGATTTATGGTATTGAAGGCTCTAAACCTGGCGCAGCCGCAGCCGCTGTTTATCTCAGTCATCGTGTCATTCGCCCCTCCAAAAGCGGATACGGAAAGATAATTGGGCAAGCACTCTTTAGTTGTCGCAAATACTATGCGCGTTTGCTGAGCATGTCGCGTCAAGATGATCCGTTTGTAGTTGTTCCGGTGGCCCGTTTGCCTGCGGAGATATCTGGCGGTGATGTGGAATCTCAACTCGAATTCATCCGGGAACGGATCGATGGTAGATCAAACGATGAAATACTGGCTGACCATAAGGCCTTGGCTCTACTAACTGAAATCGGCCCGGACGAGAATATTCTGGCATATGCAGTAAACTTTCGACATTCAGACGGAACGTTGAACCAAGAGCTTGATCTTGCCAATAGATTGAATAAGGCGCTCTACAACCGTTTAAGCATTGATCCGGGTCAGGACATATATGGTTACGACTTTATCGTCAGCACAACTGATCTGGATGTTAAACACTACGATCAACCCTTCATTGATGATTACAAGAGGCGTTTAGGTGTCTCAGGATCACCCGGTGACAAGATCACTGTCTTGCGATCTGTAATTATGGACCCTTGGCTGACGGAGACGAGAAAGGGTTCGTTTATTGATGTATTGGAACACGAACTTCGAAAGGCGATTACAGGGTCCTTGGAAGAAATAATCCCCACAATTACGAAGGGATATTGAAATGACAGGGCGTAGGATTGCAGTCTACTTCTCGTGGAGCCGTTCAAAGGAGATAGGTGCAAATCTTGGTGCACTAGAAAATCGATATCCAACACTCTTTGAGTTCCGTAGGGCGATTTGGCCCATGTACGAATGGGCAAGTAAGATAGAAAACTACGATCAAGGAATTTCTGGGTTTCTAGATCATGTAATACTCTTTGATTTCGAGGAGTTCAATAAAGTTGTCCAAAGTGAGGTTGGGACTTCGGTTGAAATTCTTCAGCGCGAGGGTAACAAACCTCCAGTAACAGAATGGGATGATGAATTCTTTGAGAACATTGATACGCTCATAGTAGTGAGCTTAGATCACTTAATCACGGAACAGAATCCGTCGGATGGTGAGGTGGAAGCGCTCAAGAGCTGGCTCGCGCAAGAAGGAAAATGCCTAGTCATCTGCCCTCATCATGACGTTGGAAATATTGATGATCTAAATCTAAAGGAAGAAGAGTTTAAACATCACGGAGACCGGCTTGTACCGTCCCAACAACGAATAGGTGGATTTGCACGTTACTTGCTGGATCAGCTCAATCTGCCCATCGAAAACAAGTATGGTTTAAACCCAGCGGCCAGCTCGGATGGTTCACCTGCACCACTGCAAGTCTTTCGTGACATCGACGAACTTGGCGTGTTGAATAGCGTTGAGACGTTCAATTTACATCCTCACCTCCCTCATTTGTCAGTTGATTCTACCAGGAGTAGCGAGGTGAAGATTCTCGCGCGACAAAAGATCAACCCGACTGCATCCACTCATCCATTTGTTAGAGCTGGAAACAGAGAATTTAACTCATTCGTATGGGTTCCGCCTTCGGGACAGCGCGCTGGAAACATATTTGTGTGTGATGCAACATTGTGGAGCGCTGCTTTTCAAGGAACTTCCAGCTTGAAAGCGCTGTGGCGTAATCTTGCAGTTATGAGAGATTAACGTTCAAGGTATGTGAGAAATATAAATAAATCAAAGTGTTAGAAGAGAAAGGAGATATTTATGTGCAATAATCACGTCAACCCGCTTAACTGTTTCGTTCCACCGGACATTTTGAAAGACTTGGCGAAGTCGCAAGATACCAATGTCCGTGACAGCGCGTTGGAAACGCTACAAATATCGGAACTGTCTCGAGGTATGGCAGTAGTTAGCAGCATGATGCCTGGTGCGTTTAGGAGTCGTTCAACAAATGGCGGAAAAGAGCGTTTCATTTATGACATGGAAGGCAACCCATCACCGTTCGCACTACCGGGAAAACTTGTGCGACAAGAAGGAGATGGACCTACAGGTGATGCTGCAGTCGATGAAGCATATGATTATTCAGGCCTAACATATGACTTCTTCAGCGATATATTTGACAGAAATTCGCTCGATGATGACGCTATGCGTTTGATTTCTAGTGTTCATTTTGGTCAAAAATATAACAATGCGGCCTGGAACGGGCAACAAATGTTCTATGGTGATGGTGACGGTCAGGTTTTCATTCGTTTTACAGCATCACTGGATGTCGTGGCTCATGAATTGACGCACGGAGTTATTACGCACACTTCAAACCTAAAATATCAAAACGAATCCGGTGCTCTAAATGAGAGCTTCGCAGATATTATGAGTGCTTTGGTAACACAATGGAGCCGGGGTCAATCGGTTGAAGAGGCAGATTGGCTGATGGGTGATGAACTCCTAGGACCGGCACTAGGTGATGGAGTTAGGGCGTTTCGTGTTTTCGATGGAGGTAAAGCCTACGAGGACCATCCAATTCTGGGAACAGATAGGCAACCAAAGCATATTAGTGACAAGTACACAGGCTCAGACGACTATGGTGGCGTTCACATAAATTCAGGTATCCCAAACCATGCGTTTTACCAAGTTGCCAAAGCCTTAGGAGGAAACGCGTGGGAGGTAGCTGGAGCGATTTGGTACGAAACGCTCCTGGCTTTGCATCAAACTAGCGATTTCAATCATTGCGCCGAAACAACAGTCGCTGTTGCACGTGCTCGATACGGAATTGGTAGCCGAGAGGAGCAAGCTGTAATTGAAGGGTGGCGTGCAGTCGGCCTCCTAGAAAACCCTAGTCACTTCAGTGTTAATGTTGCGCGTCACAACCTCATGATGTAGCGTCGGTCGCCTGATCGTTGAGTGAGCGCCCAAGTTATTTGACTCTTTTTCTTGGGCGCCGCGCGATACCTAGTTGCTCTTCAGCGATGGCTGGTGAGTTTTCGAAGCTCAGCGGGGAGTGCGTTGGAATGTTGGTTACAATGCAAAGGTCGCCGAATATTCTTGGTGTATCCTTTGGTGCCGAGATTCGTACGGAAGACTTGGAAGATGGACGTGCCGATGTCCTGTTAAGGCTTGTAAAAGAGATCGATTATACAGAGAATCTTGAGCAACCCACCATCGAAAATTTTCCAGATGCAAGAGAAGTATATATAACTATTGAAGAAAACGGTCGTACGTATAGGGTTACCTTCCGTGAAGACAATCCACCGCCAGCTATTCAGCCTTTGCTCGAGTTTTTGGGGGAATATGAGCGCGTCATTCCTAGTACGTGAACGATTGTGCATCAAACCGTGACACGTCCAAAATATGAGAACCAAGCCCGCAGACTCTCGTTATGAATGAGGGAGCCTCGGGGGGCAGGTCAGTCACGTAGGCCAAGTGGTGTCGCAAACAGTCAATTGCTTTCTTCTTTGGTGCCATGAAGCAGTTTTTTCGTGCTTGTCGAACTGACAGACCTCAACTCGTTTGATGGCATAGCATCAAGTACTTTATCAACGTCTGCCCTAATATCGGAGACCTTCTGAACCAAGGGACCGTGCACGTTGCTAACTAGCTGGCTTGCAGACTCCACTGCTTTTTCCACTGCCGCCAGTTTGGCATCAGACGCTGAAACTTTTAGTTCTGCTCTGAGTTCAATAATGTGGGCTTCAGCCTGTCTTATCTGTTGATCCTGAGACTTCATCGCTTCAGACAAATGATCGCAGCTGGCTCGAAGCTCGCCAAGTGTCTCATTGAGCTTCCATAAGGTCTCGGCTACTGCCGTCATATTCTTTAGGTCAAACAACTTTCATCGATCTTTCTGCTGTATCAGACATTCGCCGAGCTGAAACTTTCAGTTCCTCAATCTCAGCATTCAAACTCAGTAATGCCCTCTCCAAATCGAGTGAAAAAAGCTCGTCTACCCCCCCGCCCACGGCTTCAGCGAACTTGTCGCCACCCACAGCCTTGATTGAGAGAGAAATACGTTCTTTCTCGACATCGATCTCGGAGACCACGGCCTGGACCACATCGCCTTTACGATAGTCCTGGATCGCGTCCTCGCCGCGCTCGTCCCAGCTGAGATCGCTGAGGTGCACCATGCCGTCGATGTCTCCGGGCAGGCCTACGAAGAGACCGAATTCGGTGATGTTCTTGACCTCGCCTTCGACCTCGGTGCCCTCGGGGTGTGTTTCTGAAAACACTTCCCAAGGGTTGCGCATGGTCTGCTTGAGGCCCAGAGACACGCGTCGCTTGGCACCGTCGATTTCCAGAACCATGACTTCGACCTCTTGGCCGGTCGACACGATCTTGCCCGGATGCACGTTTTTCTTGGTCCAGGACATCTCGGAGATATGCACGAGACCTTCGACACCGGCTTCCAGCTCAACAAAGGCACCGTAGTCGGTGATGTTGGTCACGCGGCCTGTGTGGACCGATTGTAGCGGGTAGCGCAACTCGACGGCATCCCACGGGTCATCGTGCAACTGCTTCATGCCAAGGCTGATGCGGTGGGTTTCTCTGTTGATCTTGATGACCTGTACCTTGATCATCTCGCCGACCGACAGGATCTCGGAGGGGTGGCTAACCCGGTGCCACGCCATGTCGGTCACGTGCAAGAGGCCCTCGACACCGCCTAGGTCCACAAACACACCGTATTCGGTGATGTGCTTGACCACCCCGTCCACAGTCTGGCCTTCGGAGAGATTGCCGATCACCTTAGCGCGCTGCTCGGCACGGCTTTTTTCAAGGATCGCCTTGCGGGATACGACTATGTTGCCCCTGCGGCGATCCATCTTGAGGATTTGGAAGGGTTGCTTGAGGCCCACGAGCGGTCCGGGGTCACGCACGGGGCGCACATCGACCTGAGTGCCGGGCAGGAACGCCACGGCACCGCCAAGATCGACAGTGAAGCCGCCTTTGACGCGGCCAAAGATGGCACCTTCGACGTGGGCGTCGTCGGCATATGCTTTTTCCAGGCGATCCCAGGCTTCTTCGCGGCGGGCCATCTCGCGCGAGATGACAGCTTCGCCACGGGCGTTCTCGGTCGCACGCAGGTAGACTTCGACTTCGTCACCGACTTCCAGCTTGGGCGCTTCGCCGGGCTTTGCAAATTCTTTGAGGTCGACGCGACCTTCCATCTTGTAGCCGACATCGATGACGGCTTGGCCCGCCTCGATGGCGATGACTTTGCCTTTGACGACACTGCCCTCGTCAGGCCTATCGCCCTCAAAAAGGTCGGAGAGCAACCCTTCAACCGCTTTAGAGAAATCTGGCGTAGCCATTTTGATCCGTGCTTTGTTTCTTCTTTTAAGAATAAACATGCTTGCAAAAAAAAGCCATCGCCTGCGTGTCTAGCCCCCTTGTTCTGGGCCATTTCGGACTAGAGTTTCGGGGACTGGTGGGCGCATGTTGAGGGCCTGATGGGGTCGGGTGTGGTTGTATTGCCTGGCAGAAATGGTTGAGTTTTGCCCCATCCTTCGCAGATCCTTGGCGGAGCGCATTGATCATTCTGCGAGGCGAGATCATGGACCACGCATTCAGCGGTACTCTCTCGGCTGTCTACCGAAAACCTAACTGTCAAAGACGGCTAACCTAAATTTGCAGGTCAAAAACGGTCCGTTGTGACCAGTCCAAAGGACCAACGGGAAATCAATCACTTGGTTGTGGCAAAAACGTCATGCAAAACACTCCCAGTTTTGGCAGGTTATTGGCTTGGGGAGGGCAAGAATTTTATGTCACTGAATTGTTGCAACCAAGTAGAAATGTCCCTGGGTCTGCAAAGTAGAAATGTCCCGGTTGCCGGGAAACGGTAGTGCAGCCTGGCAGGGTGGAGACCTCAAACATCGGAGCCCTGGCTGGCTGCGCGGTCCTTTTTCGCCACTCTTGCGAGCTTTGAATTCCAGCCGTTGTTGCGCCGACCTGTTGGGTTGTAGCGTGTGGCCTGAGTGCCGACGCGGCGCTTCTTCGGGGGTGCTTTGTCCTGCTCTTGCTTGATGTGCTCCAGCACTGCGCTCAGCCGCTTGTTCCCGATGATCGCCGCGTGGCTCACACGTTGATCTTTGTCGTAAGCGGAGTAGGGCAGTGGAACACCCTTTGACCGGAATTCCAGCGTACCGTCCTGGAATTCATAGCTGTCCACATATTTGCCAACGAGGCCACGGGTGAGGTCGTTCTCTTCAAGCGTGATCCGCTTGCGGTCGTAACGCAGCACCAGGTTCCGGTCGACGTAGCGCTCGTCGCGCCAGCACAGGATGTCCCGCAGACGGTCGGGCTCGACATTCAGGGCCCGGTGCAGATTGTCCGGACGTCGCGGCGATTTGGCAAACCTGGCATTATAGCATTGCATGAACCCCGGCAGGAATTCGTTTGCAGCTTCCATGTCCGAGATGCCAGCGAGCCGCAATTCCTTCACCAGCCGATCCTGGAGCGTGCGGTTGGCACGCTCAACACGGCCCTTGGCCTGGCTGCTGTTGGCGCAGAGGATCTCGATGTTCAACTCATTCAAAGCGCGACCAAACTGGGTCATGCCATGGCCCGACTTCGCACCTTGCTGCGCCACCCGAAACACGGTGTGCTTGTCGGAATAGAAAGCTACAGGGCGACCGTGCTCGGCCAGGTAGCCTTCAAGTGCTTCGAAATAGCTGAAGGTGCTTTCCGACTTCACGAACCGTAGCTGCATCAACGTGCTGGTCGCATCGTCGATGAAGACAAGCAGCGTGCAGGGCGGGGCGCGATCTTCGAACCAGCGGTGGTCAGATCCGTCGATCTGGATGAGCTCGCCAAAGGATTCCCGGCGCAAACGCGGCTGGTGGAACGTCCTGCGCTGTTTGCGAGATAACCAGATTCCGTCTGCCTGCATCCATTTGCGCAGCGTCTCGCGCGAGACTTTCAGATCGTGATGTTCCAACAACATCTCAGCTGCCAGTGTCGGACCAAAGTCAGTGTATCGTTCTTTGACGAGTGCCAGGGCAAACTCTCGAACGGCCGGATCAATACGATTGTTGGATCTACGGTCGCGCGCCTTGTGACGCAGCGCAGCCGGACCATCAGTCTGGAAAACCCTGAGCAAACGGTGAACTTGTCTGCGGCTCAAGTTCAGAACATTCGCGGCAGAAACCACCGTCATGCGGCCTTGGGAAACCTGACTCAGTACTTCAATACGATTAAGCTCGCGCTCGCTCATGACAACCAATCCCACCGTCACACTCCAATCCTGCCTGCTCGACAGAGAAGTGTGACACTTCTACTTTGCTAATGTGGGACATTTTAACTTTGCTGCTTCATGAATACGACATATAATGAATATTATGTTAAAATACGATGTGCAGCCACTACCAAGCTCATGCTGCGCATTTCCACGGACACGCCTGTATGTAAACATATGCCTCTTAGTTTGACTGGAAGGTGAGCGTGATCTTTACCTCTTGGTTCGTCGTGCTTAGCTCATAATCGCTTCTAAAAGGACTACGGCCTTCAACAGGCTCATTGTTTGAAACAGCGAGTTCAAATCCGGCGGGATCAAGCCAATGTGTTTGATTGCCGTGGCGGACAGGAATAACAGCATATCGTCCGCGCGAACCTACTGTTCCAGTCAATTCTGCTTGGAAAGAAGTTTGTACCTCTCCCGCTTGTTCCGGTTTCGGCATGCTTTGCTGCCATTGCTGAAAATACTGCGGATCAATCAGATCTTCTCCATCAGGAATTATCAACAGCTTTTCGAGCCATTCTACAAATCCGGCACGCAGCTGTTCTGCATCGTTCCTTGTTTGAGCCAGACCTTGAGACAGGCAATACGCGACAAAAGGATCATGTGTGCCCCAACGCAACAGCTCTCGCGCCCAAAATCCGAACCATGGAAGCTGTGTGGTTTCTTTCCAGTCTTCGAGGGTTGGAGTGGCAACACCATCTTCAGCACCGGCAGACCAGGCTTCGGCAACAACAGCACCTATTGCTATGCCCATCCGAAACTCAAGATTGTCTGCAACGAACCTTTGCCAAGCGCGCAATTCTTCCGCGGAAGGTTCCTTGGCGCCTGGTTCATTCATCCACCAACCGAGGACGTCATTCCAATTGTCTAAGAGAGCTTGATCACCGACCGTGGAGCGAACTCGAAAACCGAAACCTCTATCGTTTTCAAGCAAGGCGCCAACCGCCTCGAATATATCGATGCGCTGTGTTGCATCCATTGCCCCATAATTGGCTGAGCTGGTTAGAAGCGTTTTGATTTCTCCCGAAATAGTCTCAAAGCGTCGTCCGATTGTAGGCGTATAGCCCAGTCGCGAAGCAGAACTGTCGCCTTTGGTGGACAATGTGGTCAACCGGACTTTGCAAAGTCTGCTTTTCGCGCGCAACGGCTCGGAGAAAAAGCGTATGAGTACTCGCGACTGGGGCGGCGAAAACAACAGTATTCAGGCTGTTAACCCTTCGGCTCGCTTCACGTCCGCTAACTCAACTTGGTGAATAAAGATCAAGCACGGATAGCACACGTGAACGAGTCTCACGATCTTTCACAAAAAAACGTTCTACGACGCTGCGGGCAGGGAAGTCTGGCCAAGTGTCCAGCATTTCGACAATTGCCTTCTCCGCCCCCACAGTATTACCTGTTTCGTGATAGGCGGTGGCGAGCAAAAAGAGGCTTGGCGGACTCACAGGATGGCCTCGCTCTGCTGCTTTGGAAAAGGCATCGATGACTTCACTATAGTTCTCCAACATAAGTTGTGCAGCCCCATAGATGTTGTTGTATGCGAAACGACCCACGCCTAGTCGAGACCGTTGTGGATTAGAAACTTCGGCCATTAACACGGGATCATCTACAACTAGGGCCGTGATGCCTATCAGATCCAAAGTATGTCCGTCTTGAGGGCTAAGATCCAAGGCAATTCGGGCACGTCTAAGCGCTCCTTCACTATCTCCAGTCACAGCAAGGGTCCAGCCATGAGCGGCTTGCGACCAACCATCCAAGGGATCTAGCGTGGTAGCGCGTTCTGCCATTTCCAAAGCTTCAGCAACTAAAGCGGTTGAAGCGTCAGCATCGCTTGTCAGAAGTGACTTAAGTGTGAGCACCTGGGCCGAACCCGCATAACCTGCAGCAAGTTGCGGATCGAGGTCAATCACATACCGAAACGTTTCCAAGTTAATGGCTTGCCGTCGGAGGTCGAACAAAGGAAAAAACAATCCCCGTGTTTGCTCAGCTAAGTTTGCAGCCTGAACACTGGTGAATGACTTCTCCCGAAGCGCAGCCAATTCTGCGGGGTTTTTATTGGTTGCGAACTGTGTGTTCGATTGGGAACCGCGTAGTCCAAAATATCCTAGGACACATGCCAACAAAAGCGTTGTTCCGATGAGCGGTAACAGGAATTTGCGACGCCAGAAACCGCCAGAGTGCGATGATGCCGACTGGCTTTGCCCGCTAGTTGGCTTCGTCGCGACGGATGGTTCAAATTGTGGTCGATACCCCCCGGTTTGCATAGTTATGCGTAAAGGGTCTGATTTGCCCGCGTCACTGTAGTAGTTCTCCAAGGCACGCCTAAGGCGACGGGCCTCAACCCGAACGAGGTTTAGTGCCCCACCGGTCTCGTCAAGCTCCTTATCGTAGACATCTGTCGCGATAACTTTGCCCTTTATGGAGCGCCCGTGACCGTCAAGTTCCTGTTCGACAATGTATCTTAGGAAGGACTGCAGCCTGGGTGAGCCAGCAAACTCTGCGGATGAAAGGACCCGCTCAAGTGTTCGCCTAATTTCTCCAGCCTCTATCATTTCCCCAGACTCACATCCATTTTCTTATTTTTTTCAGTGTTTTAATAACCATCCCGCCTCTCTGAACCTAAGCTGAACTCACCCCTAGCTCACCGTAACTCACTTTCTTTCCGCTCCACCCACCTTCTAACATATTGGCTAAAGTGAATACAAAAAGGCCACACTCAACCATGAACTGCAGGGAACTCCACGCCCTCATACCTGAGTATTCCGAGGCGGCTCTGTCCCGAGCGCTAAGGAACGAAAATGTACGTGAGGCGGTGGAAGACCTTGATGAAGTTCTTAAGCACGTAGCCCTCTCACCAGAAAAGTCTCCTGTACGAAAAGAATGGGAGACTGTTCGAGACGAGCTGCTGTCCGAAATTCGACGACTTACGCAGAGGCTCAGCGATGCTAGTTGATATCGGCGATGGTTAGGAAACGCAGGTCCTTGTCTTCAGGAACCAAGAAAAAACAAAAAACTGTGCACCAAAAAAACTCTCGGAGGATCCAAAAATGAGCCAATCACGCAACCCTTACGGGCAACGCCCCGGCGGTGGCATTACGCTGCCGGAGTATTTCCGGCCGACACCCGGCTGTACAAGCAACAACTTTTTCCCACCCAACGAGCTTTTGCCAAAAGGCGAGATGCGGATTTGTTTTCCGGGTAGCACGCCTTGGCCTCCGACGATGGTACAGTCCGGCACATGCATTGTCTTGGAGCTGGGGAACGGTACTCCATTCCCGCGCCGCCTGTTCTTTGATTTCGGCAATGGCTGCGTAAGGAATATTATTCAGCTTGGCATTTTGCCGCCGATGGTGCGCGACATCTTCATCAGCCACTTGCACGTCGACCACTATGCAGACTTGCCCTACTTCATGCCGTTCCGCGCATGGTCGGGAGGCTGGCGCAACGGTTTGCGCATTTTCGGCCCATCAGGTGACCGGCCAGAGACGGGCACCCAATATATGGTCGACAAGATGCATGAGATGATGACATGGCATCTTGAGAACTTTGACCACTGCCCGATTGGCGCCGGCTACGACACCGAAGTTGTTGAGTTCGACTACAAAGACGAAGGCGGTGTGGTTCTGGAAGAACCCGGTTTGAAAGTCACGCACTGGGCGCGAAGCCACGTGAAAAGCGGTGCGTCAGCATATCGCGTGGATTGGGAAGAAGCCGGATTGTCCTTTGTCTGGACAGGCGACGGGCGCCCTGATGAAAGCACAATCGAGTTTGCGAAAGGCTGCGATATTTTCGTGACCGAAGGACAAGCCGATCTACCGCAACTACTCAACTACAAATACGGCACGCCCAAAGAAGTTCTGGAATTCACTCTGGATACCTACCACACGCCTTACTATGCGGCGGGATATCTGATGAACGAAATTCAACCTCGGGCCGGTGTGATCTGCCACTACACCGAGGAATCGGCGGGCGAAGCCATCGCGGAAATTCGCGCGCATTGGGATGGTCTATTCCTCTTTGGTGGACCAGACACCAAGGTAATCAACGTCACAAAGGATCGTATCTGGGAACGTATGGCCCTGCGTCCGGAAATGCCGGCGATGCAGCCACCAGATCCCAGAACGATACCGTTCCCGGATGGCGAGATGCCGGATTACATTCAGATTCCGAAACCGCGTTTGCCGCGTGAGGAACAACAGGATGCCTTCCTGCGGGAACGGGAACTAGATCCGGCCCTCTACATGCC
Source organism: Ruegeria sp. AH3 (assembly GCF_056536265.1). NCBI lineage: Bacteria > Pseudomonadati > Pseudomonadota > Alphaproteobacteria > Rhodobacterales > Roseobacteraceae > Ruegeria > Ruegeria sp. AH3. Next base: position 2,519,061 of record NZ_JBQFJL010000001.1, on the reverse strand, counting down.
TGAGGACGTACTCCGTCCACTGACGCAGCACTACGACGAAGAAACTTTCCGCTTCGACCTCCACGCCCTGATTGCTGCGCGCGATCATACGGATTGATCTGATTATTGACTAAAAATAAGCGCCGCGTTTCTTAGCCACGCGGCGCGATCACAGTTCTTGCAAAAGGATGTAGCCATGAACAACGCCCCAAAAGAACCTGTCCCGCTGACGATCCTAACAGGGTTTCTGGGTGCGGGAAAAACTACTCTGCTGAACCGGATTTTAAAGGGTGAACATGGGTTGAAAATTGGCATTCTTGTGAATGATTTCGGCTCGATCAATGTCGATGCAGAACTGGTTGTCGACGTCGAAGATGGGATGATTAGCCTCGCGAACGGCTGCGTCTGTTGTCAAATCCGAGATGATCTCGTTGAGTCGGTCGCAGCGTTGATCGAGCGTGATGATCCCATTGAGTACATACTGCTTGAAGCCAGCGGAGTTGCAGATCCGGCAAGCATCTATATGACCTTCGTGGATTCAGCATATCGCGATCTGATACGGCTTGACAGTGTGACGTGTGTCGTCGACGCCGATCAAGTCTTTACTTATGACGACCCGGACCTTGCCAAGCTCAAGCTGCAGCAGATCGGATTTGCGGATCTTGTAATCCTTAACAAAGTTGATTTGGCAGGAGTCGAGGAAACTGCAAAGGTAAAGAGGTGGATAGACGGCTTCTTCTCAAGGGTTCGCATCGTTCCTGCCGTCAAATGTAACGTTCCACTCGAAATCCTGCTGTCTGTCGGTCGTTTCGATGTTTCTCGCGCAATGGCTGATCAAGCGCATAGCCACGACCACGAACATCATCATAAGCACAATCACGGTTCTTTCTTCAGCACCTGGAGTTATACGCGCGACGCGCCATTGCAGCGCAAAGCATTGGAACGAATGATCAAGAGAGAACTGCCTTCAAATATCTATCGCTGCAAGGGATTTGTTTACCTGGATGACGACCCGAACAGCCGTTATTTGCTGCAAGTTGTCGGGCGGCGGGTCGAGTTGACGAAAGACCGCCCTTGGGGGGGCGAGGATCCGGCAAACCGGATCGTTGCCATCGCACACAAAACAACTCTTGATCAAGCGCACTTGCGTGAGTTGTTCGATGCTTGCTCTGGTTCGTCTGTCGGGAACGAAAATAGCGAAGTTGTAACTGTCGCAACAGGATAGTTACCATGCATGAGTTGGAAATCCTGATCGTTCAAGCGGCGAGCTACATCCAGGTTCTATTCGAAGCGGCGAGCGTCATCGTTGTTGCTGCTGGAGGCATCGCCTTTGCACGAGCGTTCATTATGCATCGGAAGTCGGATGCCGAGCCTGTCGCACGGCGCATCCTTGGAAAATACCTGATTGTGGCGCTCGAACTGCAACTAGGCGCGGATATTATAGCGACTGCAACAGACCCAACAATCGAAGAATTGGCGAAACTGACAGCCATCGCCTTCGTCCGAACCTTTCTCGACTATTTCCTCGTTCGGGAAATTCGCGAGGAGGGAGTCGAGGATAAACCAAGTGAAACCTGATTTTCTAACTGAGGCCTCCAATGGACTTTGACGACGAGGACATGCCGCAGCGTTCTAACAATCAGTTGGCCGGCGAACGAACAGATCTGGCGTTCGAGCGGTCCCGGCTCGCTTCGGACAGGACGACCATGGGATATATGAGAACGGCTACGTCGCTCGTTGGTTTTGGCTTCTCTATACCCGCACTATTCAGAATTTTGACTGATGTACCTGGGTTGGAAGAGGTTCCGATAGAACATGCACGTTTTGTCGGATTATTCATGCTGATACTGGCGGTAATAATGCTATCTGTCGCCATCATACAGCAAATTACTTTTCTTAAGCGGATCTCTGATATCTCCGGAAAGCCATTTCCGATTTCACCTGCGCTGGTCTCAGCCGGGTTGATCTTGGCGGTCGCTATTTACGCTACGATCAGCATCCTTTGGAATGTGGAACCGCTGTGATGGAGTCGCCGCTGCCGTTTGAGCAATCCGTCACCCTATTCATCCATATCTTCATTACTCTAGCCATGCTTTGCATCGGGATGAGTGCAACGCTGCGCGAAATGGGTGCAACGGTTCTGGAACGTGAAAGACTACCGCGCCTTCTTGCTGCAAATGTCTTCATACCGCCCGTCATTGCAATCCTGATTATCGGGGTCTTCCCACTACCACGATCAGTTAGCGCCGTTTTGTTTTTGTTGGCAGTCGCCCCCGGCGGCATCAACGCGGTCCAATTTTCGACCAAAGCGCCGGGACAAGTCAGCGCGGCCGGGGCCCTGCTGGTTTTACTTTCAATCATCGGCTTGGTTCTTGCGCCGTCGGCCGCTCAGGTCGTTTTGCCAACCGCCGCGCTGGAACGTGTCGCTTGGGACCAACTAATGATCCGCATCGTGGGTGTGATCGGAATCCCCTTGCTTCTTGGGATTTTGATCCGACGATTTTACCCGGATGTCGCCGAGCATATCTACAAACCGGCGATGCTTATATCGACAGTCTCCTTCATTGCATCTGTCGTAGCAAGCATCAGCATCCGGCAGGAAGCCGCTGTTGGATTGGGGCCTTCGAGCCTGATCGCGATATTGGTTTTCATTCTGTCCCTAATGGCGCTCGGCTGGTTTTTAGGCGGCGAGAATAAGGAGTATCGGCAGGTCCTTGCGACCTGCACAAACCTTCGCAATGTCGGTCTTGTCTATCTACTTGTGGATGCGTGCTGCTTTGATCCGGCCTATTCAACGAGCGTTCTGGCCTTCATGATGCTGATGGTTCCAATCAACCTTGTATTCACTATTGCCTGCGCAGTGGCAAGAAAACGGCATAGCCAATCTGGTAGTGATGACAGAGGCACCAATGCATGACGATTGGGCGAACGACATCGCGAAAATATCTTGCAACCATGCTCGCTATTGCTGCTTCCACTTCTTGGGCTCAGACCGGAGAAGACGAAAAACTATCGGATGATCCGACAAAGATCGTAACGAAAATCGGCGTTCGTTATAGTGACTTTGGCACCGTATTCGGCTCGGTTGCTTTCGGGCCCGTAACGAAGATCAACGTCTCGGTCTCAGAAGACGATCAGTGGCGCGTTGGTGGCTCTTATCTCTTCGATTTTGGAATAGTTAATTTCTCAGCGTCCGAGCAAGAGCTGGAAGGTGGCGTCAAACAAACGCAATACGCCATAGGGACCTTTGTGCCGCTTGCCGCGTTGGGCTTTCAGCCTAAAGGATGGCTTTTGTTCCCGGCACTGGGAGCAAACTATACCGACGGTCGGATCGGCAACAGCGATATTGAGTTTGCTGATGCCTTTCCCGCTGAAATTGCCAGTAAGGGCGGTTATATCGGTATACTTGGCCTCAAGCCATTGTCAGAACGATGGGTTGTGAAGACCGGTGGTGTCCTATCTGCCGGTTCCAACGATTACTCTGGGTACACCGTTGGTGCGGGCGTTACCTTCAATGCCGTCGCCGAACGACAGCATCAGCGTATTTGGCAGCCATATCGACAACACTTTCGGAACACGTGATCTGGTTGGTATCAGCTATACGCACGAGTTTTGACGGCAACTGAACAAAAGAAACACGGTGAGGGCAATTCACGATGCTCATTATTCTCGGTCTTTATTTTGGTATTGTTTGGCTGGTTTTTGCGAAGCTCAAAATCCTGCCTTGGAACGGGTTCTTCAAGACAGTCGTGTACGGTGGAGCTTTGGTCATCGCGTTGGTTGTTGTTGGAGCCTTAAACCACACGACACCATCCGGGACTGTGTCCGTGCAAGGTGCTGTCATCAACATTGCACCGAACGTATCCGGCCCAGTCACTGAAGTAGCGGTCACGGCAAACCAACCGGTGGCGAAGGGTGATGTGTTGTTTCGAATAGATGACACCACCTACGCGGCTGAAGTTGCCCGACTTCAAGCCTCGCTCGCATCAGCACAGTCCGCAGCAGACCAGTTACAGACAGACTATGCGGCGGCGCTTGCAGAAATTGATTCTCTTGAAGCCCAACTTTCTTTCGGTGTGCAGCGTCGCGATGACATCGTCCAGCTTACCGGACGCGGTGCTGCAGCTGAGTTCCAATTGCAGGAAGCCGTTTCAACGATTGAGCAACTTGAAGCCGGGCTGCGAGCAGCACAAGCGCGTAGGCAGAGCCTCGAACGACGCATCGCGGCTCAGGTGGACGGAGTCGACGTCGGTGTCGTTGAAGTTCAGGAGGCGCTGGCCCAAGCTGAGTGGGCGTTGCAGCAGACGGTCGTTCGAGCGCCGGATGACGGTGTTGTAACGGCGCTCTCACTCCGCCCAGGCAATCGTGTTACGACGTTACAAGGCGCCGTGAATTTTCTACTCCCTTCAGATCGGCTGCTCATTGCGGCGTTGCCGCAAAGCAGCTATCCCAACGTGGCCGTTGGCGATACGATCCGGATTGCTTTGGGCACTATGCCAGGTCAGGAATTTGAGACCACAATACGGTCAATCCCTCCGGGAACACGAGAGGGCGCGTTGGATACGAGGGGCGGGCTGCCTAGCATGCGCGAACTTACAGGCGCGTCGAGCTACATTGTAACTATCGATATCCCAGAAGGCCTTCCGTCTGATCGTGCAAAGCTTGGTGTGTCAGGAACCGCTTTGGTAATAACCGAAGGGGCTGGCGCAATCTCAGTGCTGGCGGAAATCCTGTTTTGGATCAACAAGAAACTCAACTACATCTGAGCCCAAATTCGACAAAAGGGGCAACCCGGGCTTGCAAACATAGGAAACTAAATGCGGCTGATCAGAGTATGCTTGATTGCGACAACAGTGATTGCACTCACCGTAGTTTGCTTAAGGTTGGCTTTTCCGCTGCCTGAGCAGAATTTTTCGCGGCAAACGCTGAAACTGGACGCCGATTGGGCTGGAGCATTGGGCGAAACCATTCAATATGCTCTTAATCGCAACCCCGGTCTCGACGGAGTTCGGCCTTTGGGCGATGGACGCGCCGCATTTGCAGCCAGGGCTATCCTTGCGAGAGAAGCTACCTCCTCAATCGATGCGCAATACTATATATGGCAAGATGACGTAACAGGTCTCATGCTCCTTGACGAGCTTAGGGCGGCAGCAGAACGCGGTGTTCGCGTCAGACTACTGGTCGATGACAACGGTATCTCAGGGTTGGACGATCTACTTTCAGAGCTAGACACGCTCCCCAACGCGAATGTGCGTATTTTCAATCCGTTTACGCTGAGAAAACCCAAGTTGCTCTCTTACGCATTTGACTTCAGCCGACTAAACCGGCGGATGCACAATAAGTCGATGACTGTCGATGGGGTCGCAACGATTGTTGGGGGGCGCAACATCGGCGACATCTATTTCGACTATGGGGGTGGAACGCACTACCTTGATTTAGATGCGATTGCCATCGGGCCGATTGTGGACGATGTTTCGAAATCATTCGACGCTTATTGGAACAGTGCATCTTCTTATGATGCTGGACTATTCTTAGATCCTCCAGCCGTAGGCAGTCTGCAAGCTAAGGCGGATGCGGCACGGCGAACCGCCGTTGGCGCAGGTTACCAAAAGGCAATTCAGGATAGTGAACTGGCCGACAACATCGCAGCACATACTCTGAAGTTTGATTGGAGCGAGGTTACACTTTTTGTCGACGATCCGGCGAAGGGCTTGGGCGAAGTCAAAAGTGAAGACCTATTGGTCGAACAACTGATCGAATTCGCTAAGAGCTCACGGACTTCACTGGACCTTGTTTCGGCATATTTTATTCCTGGCGAAAGAGGCTCTAAGGTCTTGGAGGAGTTGGCCAAGTCAGGTGTTAGGGTCCGTATCTTGACCAATTCTTTGGACGCGACAGACGTCATGCCAGTTCACGCTGCGTATATGCGTTACAGATATGATTTGTTGAATAGTGGAGTAGAACTGCTGGAGCTACGAGCCTTGCGGCGGGAACATCGCGACAGAAGCCTGCCAGAGATCCTAGCTGGGTCGGCATCAGGGCTGCATGCAAAAACCTTTGGGGCGGATGGCGAGCGGATCTTTATTGGCTCTTTTAATCTCGATCCAAGGTCTGCGCATCTCAACACTGAAATGGGCATCATGATCGAAAGTCCAACGATTGCTGCATCACTGACAGAGCAATTGAACAAACCGGAATTTTCTTATCGCGTTAAGCTCAATAACGGCAATGAAATGATTTGGGTTCAAGAAGAACAAGATGGCACAGTCACTGTGCATACTACGGATCCGGAAACCAATGGCCTACAGAGAGGTCTTACTACAGTCGTCAGGTGGCTACCGGTAGAATGGATGCTGTGAGCAGTTTTTTGAATTGGTTGTATTATTGAAAAGGTCATGCTCCCTCTTCCATTCCGTACCAACGCGCCTTTTTAGTATTCAACGTAGCGCTAGACTGTTTCAGATTTTGCCGATTTTGACCAAGAAAGAGAGTGCATGGAGCTAGAAAGCGGATCACGGCCAATCACAAATGCTGATTCGAAGGCCGCTTTGTCCGCATGCCGGAAGTTGCAATGTCCAGTTTTGAAGGTCCGGTTTAAGCTGATAGCGGTCATTGATTGTTTAGGATCCAATGGCAGTTTTGTCCCGCATCTCGGCAGTTGCACAGTCTTGTTGCGAATGTCCGGTTTGGTCTGAGAGTGGGCATAGATTTTGGAGAGTACATCGTAAGATTTGATGCGCTCTGTCGACTTTCGTTCAAGACACGACGATAGCTCGGTATTCCTTATACACTTTGCTCTGCGAGCAGATGCAATAGCGATTTTGCCGACGGACCATTCGTTCCAGTTCCACCGCCAGTTTTTCCTCCTGCACCTTGGCTTCACGAAGCTCGCCTTCGAGTTCAGCCACTCTTGCCTTTTCGCTTTTTTGGGTGCGCTCATAGAAGGCGATAAGTTCGAGGAAAAGGGCGGTTTTACGTATCGGTTGGTGCTTCGACCTCGCCGATATCAAGCGAAAAGAACCCCCGCCTGAGACCGTGGTCCGCCGCATAAGCTAGTCATGAATAGGGCAGGTGAACCCATAGTGCTTTTGCTACGGGAACGGGTAATCACGTCTCGGCGACCTGCGGATATCTGGAAATCAAGGGCACAAATTCCAAGATTCTGCTTCGAGCACGTCTGCGTCCAGCAATTAGGGGCACCGTGATAGCTGGATTAGCTGAGTGCGTCGTCTAAATTTGGAAGGCTACCTTCGCGAAGCTCCATAATGCGGCGGCTGATGTCGACCGCGAAGACAACCATGCACCCGGCAACCGGTGTTCAGAGTGCAAGAACACCTGATCTAAGCCGTGCGATTTGACAACACATTAAGAACTGTGTGTCACTCGCGAGTTTTTGGGTGTTCTGCTAGTAGATCGAAGGCGTCAGCCCCGATTGAAACCAACTAACGAGTGAGACCATTGAATAGACCGGCAAGCCTGTCGCCTGCAGAATGTCCGCCGCATATGGGGACATATTCGTGCATTCCAGAACAATAGCTCCAAGCTCTGGATAGTTCGACTGAAGTACAAGGGCTGCTTCAACGTTGTCCGCGCGGGCTTTCTCGATATCCAGTGCCATCTCATTATCGAGTATGGCTCGCGTAAACTCGCGGCCCCCTTCTGTGGTGCCGATGGGTGTGTCCGGAGGTACCTGTGCAGCCTGTAGGTGATCCTTGGTGAGGGTCGAGGCCGATATCGTCAAAACCCCGGCGCGCTTGCCCGCTGGAAGCGTGCGGTTCACCATGTCGACCTGCATCAGCGAGGACGTAACGACCGGGACCGGGACGGCCTCGGAAAGCTCCTTTTGAAACAGTGACAGAAATCCGCAATTGGTGGTGATACCATCCACTCCATCTTTGACCAGATCCTGCGCAGCTTCGATGAAGGCGTCTAGCATACCTTCGGCCTTGTGCCGGACAACCCGGTCGGGTGAGGCATCGCGGACAATGCGATAGAGTACCGGAAATGGCCAGGTCAGCGCATTACCCATATCGCCGGGGATACGAGGAAACTGTGCATCCAGCATGAGGATTCCGACAGAAGCGCCGTAGATGGATTTACCGCCTTGAGCGATCATGCTTCTGCCTCCTCGATGATGCGGGTCGAAATGACGTCGGATCCTTCCATATAGATGCTGGAAATCCCTTGCCGCACCGCCTCTTGTACCTGATCCATTCGCTTAGTGATATGAGCGCCTAAAATGCGTGCGGCGTCGTTTTCGTTGCGGTCCAGAAGTGCTTTCATCACCTCCTTATGTTCGTCTTTCGAACGATGAAGACGGTCCATGCTCATTGAGATCCAGCGGATATAGCGGATGCGCTCATTGATCCGGATCAGCGTCTGCAGAAGCTCTGCGTTGCCGGACAATCTGGCGATCTCCAAATGGAATGCCTCATCCCGGTTCACGGCTTCCTCGACGGTCAGGCCGGTGATGTCGATCCCCGTCGCGTAGAGTTCCTCCCGCAGCGACTGGAGCTCATCATCTGTTGCCTTGTTACATGCGGTACGGACGGCGGCGACCTCAATAATCTGCCGCAGTTCGAACAGGTCAAACACACTTTGCGCATCAAGCGGGCGGCAGAAAAAACCCTGACCAGGACGGAAATCGAACAATCGTTCAGCTACGAGCCTGTTCAGAGCCTCACGCAGAGGTGTGCGGCTGACGCCCAGCTCTTTCGACAGGGCCACTTCGTTCAGGCGGTCCCCTGGGCGTAGACGGAAAGAGACCGCCATCGCTTTGACCTGATCATAGATGTCATCGACGCGTGGACTCGCCATATTTTCCGTCCTTTCGGTTGCGGTCCACTGGTGGCACAAGCGGTTCTTGAAATCAATATACAAAACTGTATACAGAATTGTGTGCAATCTTGATCCAAAGGAATCGCAAGCCATGACGGGGACGAATTATCTCACTGGGGCTGAGGCAATGGTACGCATGTTAGAGGCGCATGGCGTGAAGCATATGTTTGGTCTGTGCGGCGATACCACGCTACCATTCTATGATGCGATGGCGCGGATGGATCACGGCATTCAGCATATTCTGACGCGCGACGAACGGCATGCAGCCTATATGGCGGATGGATATGCGCGCGTGACCGGCAAGCCCGGCGTCTGCGAAGGACCTTCAGGAGGCGGGGCAACCTATATCTTGCCCGGCGTTGTCGAAGCCAACGAAAGCTCGGTGCCGATCCTGGCAATCACTTCGGATGTGGCAACAACAAGCCGGGGGAAGTATCCGTTGACCGAGCTGGATCAGTCTAGATTGTTCCGACCTCTTGCCAAGTGGAACGCCTCATTGGACGATGCGACGCGGTTGCCCGCGATGGTTCGTGCAGCGTTCCGGGCGATGACCACCGGAACCCCCGGTGCGACACATCTGGCTCTTCCGTTCGATACGCAAAAAGGCCAGGTGGATGAGGCTGAGATTTGGGCGGACGAACGGCATCAAAGTTATCCAGCAGAGCGCGCAGGACCTGATCAGGATGCAGTCGAAGCAGCTGCCGAGATACTGGTCAAAGCAAAGTCTGCAGTTGCTGTTTGTGGTGGCGGGCCGGTTCTGTCTGGTGCGGAAGGTGCGCTGAGCCGCGTTGCCGATCTGTTGGATATGCCAGTCGCCACAACGGTTTCCGGGCAGGGCTCCATCGCCGAGTCCGACCCGCTGGCTTTGGGTGTTGTCGGATCGAACGGGGGCGTGCCAGCGACCCGGTCCGTGATCGATCAGGCAGACGTGGTTCTATTCATTGGTTGTCGTGCCGGATCAGTCACCACAGAACGTTGGAGAAGTCCGGGCCGCAACGCCATCATTATCCATATCGACAGCGACCCGATGGTGATCGGGGCGAATTATCAGACCGAGGTGGCTATCTGCGCCGATGCCCGCCTGGCGCTTGAGGCTTTGGCTACCGCATTGGAGACGCGGCAGGACCTCCCCAGCCTTGGCGGTGCCGAGAAGGCGCGCGCCGCGTGGGAGGCCAAGATGGCGGCGTTCGCTCCGCTCGCCGCGAGCCGTGAAACGCCGATCCGCCCCGAGGCCGTCATGGCCTCACTTATGGATATTCTCGATGATGATGCGATTGTGGTCGCCGATCCCGGCACACCTTGTCCCTATTTCAGCGCGCATTACCGCTGGCGCAAACCGGGGCGACATTTCATTACTAACCGGGCGCATGGGGCGTTGGGGTATTCGCTGGGTGCAGCGATGGGCGCGCATGTAGGGCGGCCATCCGTCAAGACTCTGTCTGTTATGGGCGACGGGTCATTCGGATTCACATGCGGCGAGTTCGAAACCATGGTGCGGCACAATATGCCGATCACCTCAATCGTGTTCTCGAATTCGGTCTTTGGCTGGATCAAGGCCGGGCAGGATTCCGGGTTCGGCCAACGGTACTATAACGTCGATTTCAATCGCACGGATCATGCGGCGGTGGCATCGGCCTTTGGCGTGAAGTCATGGACGGTCAAAGACCCCGAGGAACTGGCCGGGGTTCTGAAACAGGCAATCGAACATGATGGCCCTACGCTGGTCGACATCCATTCGCAGCAACTTCACGAGGCGGCGGCGCCTGTTTCCGAATGGGTGGCATAAGAGGCGATTGACGGGGTCAGTTGAGCCAGAAACGCTTGTGCGATGGTCGACAAGGGGCGGCCCTTGGCCGTGATGATGGCAAGGTCCAGCATCACAGCGGGGCGGAATGGACGGGTTTGATACCCGCTCTCTCCGTCAAACGTGACCGTAAAGGGATCGATCATTGCAACGCCCATACCTTGTTTGACGAAACTCAGCAGGTTTTCGGACAGGTGCGTATGGATCTGCGTCCGCCATGTGTGCCCGGCGGTCTGGAAAATGTCTCGTGTCCGACGATGGGTCTGATGCTCAGGCCCCATCACAATGAAGGGCTCGTTCTCGAGAATTTCTGGTGTCAGAACGTCATGTTTCGCCAACGGGCTATCTTCGGGGAAGGTTGCAAGTGTTTCGAACTGAAACACCTGATAATTTAGTGTGTCGTGCAGGATTGGCATCTCGACAATGCCGATCTCGAAAAGGCCCGAGATCACCCATTCCTGAATCTTGGATGAATATTGTGACTGAAAACTGACTGACAGGTTCGGGCGGCTCTTGGCGAAGCGTGCGATCTCGCGTGGTATGAAACCGAACGAGAGCAAATGAGGTGCCGCAACCTGCAACTGACCGGGATGCTTATTCTGCAAATCCGTTACAGCCTGCGCCACATGATCCAACCCACGTACGACCGTATCAACCTCGCGATAGAGTAATTCGGCCTCGGGGGTCGGCAGCAAACGCCCCTTGTTGCGTTCAAACAGAGGCAATCGAGCCTCGCGTTCCAACTGCGCAAGTAGATTGCTGATCCCCGGTTGTGAGATCCCCAGAACCGAGGCCGCGCCGGTGACGGTCCCGGTTTCCATGATGGCGTGGAAGGCTTGCAACTGACGAAATCGTAGGGACATCGTATAGTATCATTTTTGCTGATGTATTCGCAAAGATATAGTATTTGAAATGATATGCTGGTCAAGGCAGGCTTCCTTTCATCAACAGGGGATGAAATGAGCAATCTGGACCAGGAAATCATCGGGTTCGATCTGTGGCACCTGAAACTGCCGGTCACGTCGCGGCGGGATCATGGCATCGGCGCTGTAGAAGGGGCTTGCGAGGTTGTCGTTTTGCGGCTGCGGGCCGAGGACGGGACCGAAGGGTTCGGAGAAGCGTCACCCTGGTCGGTGTTCACCGGCACACCTGAAGCCACCTATGCTGCACTTGATCGCTATCTGCGTCCGCTCGTGATGGGGGCAAGGATTGGTGATCGCTCGGTAATCATGGCACGTGCGGCCTTTGCCGTAGCTCACTGTACTGAAGCCAAGGCAGCGCTGGAAACCGCTCTGCTCGATCTTGCTGGTCGGGTCAGTGGGGTTCCGGTCTGGTCGCTTCTGGGGGGTAGGTGCCGTGAAACCATTCCGCTCAGTTGCTCAATCGCCAACCCTGATTTTGCACAGGATATCGAGCTGCTGGCGCGTTTGCAGGAGGATGGTGTTCGGATCGTCAAGCTCAAGACCGGGTTCAAGGATCATGCCTTTGACATCATGCGGCTCGAATACCTAATGCAAAATCATCCGGAGTTTGCAGTGCGGGTAGACTATAACCAAGGCCTGAGCATCGAAGAAGCTCCGGCGCAAGTGCGTGACGTGGCTCAGTTCAGTCCGGATTTCATCGAACAGCCCGTGCGGGCACATCATTTTGGAATGATGGCAAAGCTGCGACAGATGATCGACGTGCCGTTACTGGCTGATGAAAGCGTCTTTGGACCCGAAGATATGGAGCGCGCTGCGCGCGAGGGGATTTGCGACGGCGTGTCAGTAAAAATCATGAAATCGGGAGGTCAATCGCGTGGGCAAACGGTCGCCCGCATTGCGGCAGCGCATGGCCTGGCAGCCTACGGTGGAGACATGTTCGAGGCGGGCCTGGCGCATCTGGCTGGGACCCACATGATCGCCGCAACACCAGAGATCACCCTTGGATGTGAATTTTACCAGGCGTCCTATTTCTTGAAAGAAGACATCCTCGAGGACCCATTCAAAATTCGTGCAGGCCAAGTTGTCGTCCCCTCTGGCCCAGGTCTGGGTGGCAGACCCGACGTGGCGAAGTTGGACCATTATGCTGTGGCTAAGGCGGTGGCGGCATGAGTGAAAGGAAGACCATAGCCATTGTCGGCGCAGGTATTGTAGGCGTTTCGGCAGCCGTGTGGCTGCAACGAGACGGTCATGATGTCATCTTGATCGACAGGGCCGGGCCGGGTGAAGGAACCTCGCACGGCAATGGGGGTGTTCTGGCGTCCTGTTCTATTGTGCCTGTGACGGTTCCGGGCCTGATCGGCAAAGCCCCGAAGATGTTGCTGAGCCCCTCGCAGCCATTGTTCCTGAAATGGGGCTATTTACCAAAACTGCTCCCGTGGTTGAGGCAATATCTTGGTCACGCCAATGCCGACGATGTTGCGCGGATTGCAGCCGCCCTTACACCTATCGTCGGCGACAGTCTGAACGATCACAAAGCCCTGGCGGCTGGCACGGGAGCTGAAAAGTGGATCGTTCCGTCTGATTACCTGTTTCTCTACAATGATCGGTCGCATTTCGAAGGAGATGCCTTTGGCTGGAACATACGACGCAAGCACGGGTTTCAGTGGGAGGAATTGGAAGGTAAGGCATTCCACGATTATGATCCGGTGTTCAGCGAAGATATTGGTTTTGCCGCCAAACTGTCCGATCACGGTCACATCACAGACCCCGGACGATATGTAAAAGACCTCGCCGCGTGTGTTGAATCTAAAGGCGGTCGAATTATCCGCGCCCGTGTTGAGGACGTCGTGCGCGAAGATGGCCGGGTTATTGGCGTGCGTGCGGACGGCGACATTATCCCTTGCGACACGGCCATTGTGACAGCGGGTGTATGGTCTGGGCCTCTGGCGAAACGGTTGGGCATTTCTGTTCCGCTTGAAAGCGAACGTGGCTATCATCTTGAATTGGTGGACCCTTCTGCGATGCCGCGCAGCCCTGTCATGGTGGCATCCGGCAAATTTGTTGCCACACCCATGGACGGGCGCATACGGTTGGCGGGTATTGTAGAATTTGGTGGGCTGGACGCCCCACCCTCGCGCGCGCCGTTTGAATTGATGCGCAAAAATGCCCGAGCTGCTTTTCCGGGCGTGACATGGAAGGAGGAAGTGGAATGGATGGGGCACAGGCCCGCCCCGGCTGACTCGATCCCCATCATCGGCGATGTTCCGGGGATTAACGGCGCGTATATGGGCTTTGGTCATCACCATATCGGTCTGACAGGCGGACCCAAGACGGGGCGTCTGTTGGCGCAGATGATCGTGGGCAGAACCCCAAATACGGATATGAGCGTCTACGCGCCTTCACGTTTTGGAACATAAGAATAGGTCGATGCCCAACATTGGCCTCTCAGAATTCAATAGGGAGAATATGATGAAAAAACTGACAAACCTTCTAGCAGCAACCGCTCTGACCGCCGCCTCCGCAGCGCCCGCGCTGGCCGAGAAATGGGACATGCCGATGGCTTATTCGGCTTCCAATTTCCACTCGGCCACCGGTGCGGAATTCGCCAAATGTGTAACCACAGGTACAGGTGGCGAGATCGAGATCGTCACGCACCCGTCAGGATCACTGTTCAAAGGTGCTGACATCAAACGTGCAATCCAGACCGGGCAGGCGCCGATTGGTGAGCGTTTGCTTTCGGGGCACCAAAACGAAAACGCGTTGTTCGGCTTTGATTCGATCCCGTTCCTGGCCACCTCGTTTGACGACAGTGCCAAGCTTTGGGAAGCGGCGAAGCCGTCGATCGAGAGCCTGCTGGCCGAACAGAACCTGACGCTGCTTTATGCTGTTCCTTGGCCACCGCAGGGACTGTACTTCAAGAACGAAGTCAACTCGGTTGCCGAAATGGAAGGTATCAAGTTCCGGTCCTACAACAATGCCACCTCAAGGCTGGCCGAGTTGACGGGTATGCTGCCGGTGACCGTTGAAGCGGCTGAGATCAGCCAGGCATTCGCAACCGGTGTCGCTGATGCAATGGTGTCGTCTGGTTCTACGGGATATGACCGTAAAGTCTGGGAAAGCCTGAATTATTTCTATGAAGTCGATGCCTGGTTGCCACGCAACTACGTGATGGTGAATTCTGATGTCTGGTCCGGAGTATCCGACGCGAACAAGAACGTCATCAAGGCTTGTGCCGAACTGGCCGAATATGCCGGAAACTGGCGTGCCAAGGAATATACCGGCTTCACCCTGCAAGGCCTGCGGGATGGCGGTATGACTGTTGGTCCGGCATCTGATCAGATGGTTCAGGAATTGAAAGAGATCGGCGTCACCATGACCAATGAATGGCTGGAAGCTGCCGGAGACGAAGGCAAGGCCATCGTCGACACCTTCAATTCATCGCAATAACCGCGCTTGCGGGCGGCGTATTATTCGCCGCCCGCGATTCATTCAATCATAACAAACGGGGACGGTATGGCTGTATTGCGAGGGCTTCGGTCCGTACTGGATTTCATCTATCTTGCAGCAGGGGTTATGGCGGCGCTCAGCCTGATTGCCATTTTGCTGCTGATTGTCGTGCAGATGCTGGCCCGTTGGACCGGAGAGGTTTTTCCCGGCGCGCCTGACTATGCCGGGTATGCAATGGCCGCTGCCTCGTTCCTTGCCTTTGCCAATGCGCTAAACCGGGGCAGTCACATCCGCGTATCGATCCTGCTGAACGCAGTTCCGGAAGGTGTGCGTCGCATCCTGGAAATCTGGTGTTTTGCCGTCGGCTCTGCCGTCATGTGGTATTTTTGCTGGTACGCCTACCGCTTTGTCTACTGGAGCTGGAAGTTCAACGATATCAGCCAAGGGCAGGACAAAACCGCCCTTTGGATTCCGCAATCCACCATGCTGATTGGCGCCGTGATCCTCGCTATCGCTCTGACCGATCACCTCATCCACGTCGTCTTCAAGGGTGATCACCGCATCGTCCGCGATCTGGCTGATCAGAGCCACGGGGAATAGGGAATAAGAGCATGGAAAACCTGTCTGTCATCATCCTCTTTCTCTTTGTTCTCTTTACGCTTCTGGGCACCGGTATTTGGGTCGGACTGGCCCTGATGGGCGTTGCCTGGGTCGGGATGGAGTTGTTCACGACCCGCCCCGTGGGCGACGTGATGATCACCACCATCTGGTCTGCGTCTTCGTCCTGGACCCTGACGGCGCTGCCCATGTTCATCTGGATGGGTGAAATTCTCTATCGAACGCGATTATCCGAGGACATGTTCAAAGGCTTGTCGCCATGGATGGCTCCGCTTCCCGGAGGGCTGGTGCATACGAATATCGTCGGCTGCACCGTATTTGCAGCCGTCTCGGGCTCGTCTGCGGCCACATTGACCACCGTCGGTAAGATGTCGATCCCGGAATTGCGCAGACGCAACTACCCCGAGCGGATGATTATCGGGACTTTGACCGGAGCGGCGACGCTGGGCCTGATGATCCCGCCATCGCTGACGTTGATCGTCTATGGCGTGACGATCAATGAATCGATCACCAAGCTGTTCTTTGCGGGCATTCTGCCGGGCCTCGTGCTCGCTGCGATGTTCATGGGGTATGTCGCGATTTACTCGAAGCTGGGCAAAGACTGGAATCCGAACCAAGAGGGTAAGCTGTCCTTCTCCGAAAAGATTAAGAACTCGCGTTTTCTGCTCCCTGTAATCCTGCTGATCGTGGTGGTCATCGGCTCGATGTATCTGGGCTATGCCACTGCGACCGAGGCTGCAGCGTTCGGCGTGATCGGGGGGTTGCTGCTGGCCGCAGGGCAGGGGTCGCTCAACTGGAAGACCTTCACCGAGAGCTTAATGGGTGCCACGCGCACCAGCGCGATGATCGCGCTGATCCTTGCAGGCGCGGCCTTCTTGTCGCTTTCGATGGGTTTCACTGGCCTGCCTCGTGGTCTGGCGGACTTGATCGCAGGTTGGGAGTTGACCCGATTCGAGCTGCTGATGGTTTTGTTGGTATTCTACATCATTCTGGGTTGCTTTCTTGACGGTATTTCTTCCGTCGTGCTGACCATGGCGGTGGTCGAGCCAATGATCCGCGACGCCGGAATTGATCTGATCTGGTTTGGCATCTTTATCGTGGTCGTCGTCGAAATGGCGCAGATCACGCCGCCGATTGGCTTCAACCTGTTTGTGATGCAGGGGATGACTAATCATGAAATGAGCTACATCGCCCGCGCTGCGATTCCGATGTTCCTGATCATGGTGCTGATGGTCTTCCTCCTGATCTGGTTCCCTGAACTCGCCACATGGCTGCCCGAGAACCTGCGAGGGACCCCGGGCGGGTAGGGCAGCGCAGTGAACCCGCTGCTCTGGGCGGCGCGCAACGGCCCCTATGTTCTGGTCCTGGGGCTGGCTGCGGGGTTACTGCTGCCAGCTCTGGCCGAGCCGATGCGCCCACTATTGCCGCCGCTTGTGGTCCTGTTGCTGTTCTTGACCATTCTACGGATGGAGCCAGTGGCCATCCTGGGATCTCTGACCGATCTGGGTCGGGTCCTGATAGCGGTGATCGGTTTTCAGGTTCTTACGCCGCTGATCGTTGTCTCAATCGGATTTGCAGGTGGATGGACGGGTACAGCGGTCGTTCTGTCTCTGCTGATCATGACTGCGGCACCTTCGATCTCGGGCAGCCCGAACCTCTGCATGATGATGGGATATCCCGCTGAGCACGCAATGCGCCTGGTCGTGGTTGGGACGGCTTTGCTACCTTTTACCGCTCTGCCGATCTTCTGGCTGATGCCCGAGCTTGGAGATATTGGGGAAGTCCTGAAAGCTGTATTTCGCCTGTTTCTTACGATTTCTGGCGTTACACTTGTCGCCGTCTTGCTGCGTCAGAAAATGTTGCCGCGCCCATCTAAAGCAACACTACTGCAGCTTGAGGGCGGTGCCACGATCACCTTGGCCGTGTTTGTTATAGGATTGATGCCATCGGTCAGCGCGGCGGCTCTGATTGATCCGTGGCTGGCCGTGTTCTGGATCGCTTTCGCCTGTCTGATGAATTTTGGCGCGCAGATTGCCACCTTCCAACTGACTCGCAAGCGCTGGGCGTCGGCGGAGGCGACTGCGGTGTCGCTGATCGCGGGCAATCGCAACATCGCGCTGTTCTTTGTCGCTTTGCCACCCGAGGTCACCGCGCCGATCATGGTGTTCATTGGCGCGTATCAGATACCGATGTACCTGACGCCTTTGGTCATGCGCCGGATGTATTCCGGGTGATCGACCTACGTGTGTTCCATAGATATTTGCTTTAGCTTAACAGAGCGGCTGGTTAATAAGTGATATTAAGAGCTTATGTCATGCTGACAAATAGCGGATTCAGAGGCGGATCGAGGTGATATCTACGAAGCCAAGGAAGCTTTCGGCTGTCTCGTTATAGCGAGTTGCCACACGCCGCGCATTCTTCAGTTTGTTAAAGCATCTCTCGACCAGGTTTCTCAGCCGGTAGAGAGGCCAATCCAACCCAACGCGCCTCTTTCGGGACTTTCGCATTGGGATCACCGGTCAAATGCTCCGGCTGTGCAGTTCGGCGCGAATGCGGTCGGCATCGAAATCTTTATCGGCTAGCTGCACGAACGGCTCCGGCAGGTTGTCGTCCATAACCCGATCAAAGCCGAGGTCGAGCGGACACAGCCGCCTTTTTACCGACCAAGGTCCGCTCTTGGTAAAAGGCTTGGCCGGGCTGCATGCTGCGCTGGATTTCGGCAGCAGAGAGCCCAAAACGCGCAATGCTGCGTCTTGCGTGAAGTTCTGCAGTTAAGATTAGGCAACGCGCAACGAAGTAGGTCTTCCAACCTCCGCCGCGATTTCGTTGAGCAGTGCGAGAGCAGTGTCACTTCGGCTCTTAGGAATAGATCTTGCGACGTAGGCAATCGCCGGAGGCTCAGGAAAGATGCCTTCCATAACCTCTAGGTCTGAAGACAAATGGAGGCCGTTCATCAGTGCTACGCCAAGCCCTGCGCGCGTTGCCGCAAGAATGCCAGAGACGCTCGGGCATTCGAGAACAGCATCGAACTGGTGCCCCATTACGGTGCCGTGTGATTGCGCCCAATGCTTGTAAAAACAGTTCTCATCGAAGGCGAGGAACGGCACAGGTGCGTCCGGTTTCAACGGTAGGTCATGTGACTTGATCCAATGCAGCCGATCCTCGTAGAGCACAATGTCGTCGCGGCGAACCTCGTCTCTCAAAACCTGAATGACTGCGATATCGATTTCGCCCGCTGACAACCAATCCGACAATGTTAGGCTCTGACCTATCCTAGTGTTTACCTTGGTATCGGGATGCAAGCGCGTGAACCGCCCGAGAATACGTGCCACGTCTCCACCAGTCGTGTCTTCGGTCATTCCCAAACGAATGATGCCAGCCAGAGGTTTCTTGCCCAGTGCGGCCAGAGCTTCGTCATGCAAATCCATCATCCGCCGCGCATATTCTAACAAGCGCTTCCCAGCCTCCGTGAACAATGGCCCACCGGCACGTCGTGCCAACAGTTCACAATCCAACACTGTTTCAAGCCGCTTGATTTTATGACTCACCGCAGGTTGCGACAACGCCAGATGTTCAGCGGCGCGCGTAACGCCACCGTGGGCAGAAATTGCAACCAAAGCACGCAGGCCTTCGATATCGAGGCGCTCAGTCATTCGAAAATTCGATCATGTTATGATAATCATTCATTTGATGTATTGATTAGCAAAGGGCTAAGGCTGGGAAAAGTAGAAAATGGAGTTTCTCTCATGGCCCACCTTGTTGATCAAGATGTTCTCATCAACGGCACACGCATTACTCACGGCGTGCATGGACACGGAGCCCCCGTGGTTCTTCTCCACGGCACGCCTTCCTCTTCCTATATCTGGCGCAACATCCTCCCGACGTTGGTTGAGTCCGGCTACAAGGTTCACGTGTATGACATGCTCGGTTACGGGTTGTCTGAGCGCCCGCAAAACACAAGCGTCGACACATCCGTTACAGGTCAGGTGCCGATCCTTGAGGGACTGCTGGAGGCATGGGAGCTCGATGACGCCCACATTGTCGCGCACGACATAGGCGGCGGCGTCGCACAGAGATTTGGTATTCGGTCCCCCGAACGGATGCGAAGCCTGACCATGATCGACGTAGTCAGCTTCGATAGTTGGCCTTCCAAGCGCACACATAAACAGATGCAGGCAGGGCTCGATAAGCTGATCAATGCGAGTGACGCGGACCACCGCGAACACTTCCGAGATTGGCTCTACTCGACGGTCCAGAACAAGGAACGTTTGGCAGAAACGTCGATGGAGACTTACCTCGACTTCATCTGCGGCCCGGTCGGACAAGGTAGTTTCTTCCAGCATCAAGTGATGCATTATGAGCCCAAGCATACTGACGAGATAGCACCGCGATATGCCGAGCTTGGGCAAAAGCCGGTGCAACTCATTTGGGGGGCAGATGATGCGTGGCAGGTCGTTGACTGGGCGAACAGATTGCATGCGGCAATACCCGGTACAGAGCTGCATGTGCTGGAAAACTGCGGTCACTTCTCGATGGAGGATCAGTCCGAAAAAGTCTCAACGTTACTAGTCGACTTTCTCGGTCGGAATTCGTGACGTAGAAGAAATAATGCTGCCGTTCCACAAATGAGAGTGGACGGTAGCTTCGTCCGCTTGTCGGGCCACCATCCGTCTTCCAGCTTCGCTCGCGCAGCGAGTGTCTCCTTTGATGGGCTAGCCGCTGCGACGAAGCCCACCGATCAACGGCGGCTCTGGACCGCTCAGCGAGCTAACAGCACTTCAGCGCATCGCCTTTACTTCTGGAGGGAAATTGCCAGTCTTGGGGCACACGTCAGCATCAAAAGGGCCAAGCATGAACGCCAACTTGTTTTTCACCAACGTAACGGCCAACGCAATAGTGATGTTTGCACGACTGGTGACTGCGGTTCGGGCGATATGGGATGGTGTGGAACCTGTCCAATCCAAACGTGTGTATTTTGCAAACCACACCAGCAATGGCGATTTCGTTTTGATCTGGGCCGTTCTGCCGCCGTCTGTCCGTCGCCGGACCCGGCCAGTGGCGGGAAGTGACTATTGGCTGACGTCAAATCTGAAGTCCTTTATCGGCCGCGACGTGTTCAATGCGGTGCTGATTGACCGAAATCCTGAGACCCGCACGGACGATCCGATCACCCAAATGGTTGAAGCATTGGACGACGGCAACTCATTGATCCTGTTCCCAGAAGGCACCCGCAACATGAGTGACGAGCCACTTTTGCCCTTTAAAACCGGTCTCTTTCATTTGGCTACAAATCGTCCCGATGTCGATTTGGTTCCGGTATGGATCGAAAACCTCAATCAGGTGATGCCTAAAGGCGAGATTTTCCCGATCCCGCTGATCTGTACTGTGCGTTTTGGCGGAGCGCTGCGGCTGCAAACAGACGAGAGTAAGGACATGTTTTTGAAGCGAAGCCATGCCGCTCTTGTCGCCCTAAAAAACAGTGGAGACGACGCATGAGCGCGCCCTATGAATTCATCCTGCTTTTGGGCGGCGTACTTTGCGTATTGATCCTAGCATCTTTGGTGGCCTCCATCTTGAAGAAACGCGTCGGGCCCGATGACACCAATCCTGTCATCGAGAACCTGGTAGCGCGAATAAATGCCTGGTGGGCCATGGTGGTGCTTTTGGCAATTGCAATGTTCTTCGGACGTGCAGGCGCGGTAATCCTGTTTGGATTTCTGTCCTTTGCCGCAATGCGCGAATTCCTGACACTGACCGCCAAATCCCGTGCCGATCACTATTCTCTTGCCGTCGCGTTTTTCGTTGTCTTGCCGTTTCAGTACTATCTGGTCTGGATCGACTGGTACGGCCTCTATTCGATATTCATACCAGTCTACGCCTTCTTGTTCCTACCGATCATTTCTGCGCTTCGGGGCGAGACAGACAATTTCCTTACCCGCGTTTCGGAAACCCAATGGGGGCTGATGATCTGTGTGTTCGCGGCCAGTCACGTCCCAGCGCTGCTTACACTTCAAATCCCCGGCTACGAGGGCAAATCAATCCTTTTGATCGCCTTCCTGGTGGTGGTCGTCCAGGGATCGGATGTTCTGCAGTATGTTTTCGGCAAGCTGTTTGGGCGCCGCAAGATCGCACCGGTCTTGTCGCCAGCAAAGACCTGGGAGGGTTTCCTTGGCGGCGTTTTGTCATCCAGCATGCTCGGCGCCCTTCTTTGGTGGATGACACCATTTACTCTTTGGCAGGCCTTTCTAGTTTCGCTGCTGATTACCGTCATGGGTTTTTTTGGTGGCCTTGTGATGTCGGCCATCAAACGCGACAAGGGCGTCAAAGATTGGGGGCACCTGATTGCCGGCCATGGCGGCATCATAGACCGGCTCGATTCGGTTGTATTCTCGGCGCCAATCTTCTTTCACGTCGTGCGTTACTTCTGGTCGACCGTATGAGCCTTCTTCAAAACAAGGCCGTTCATGGACTTGGAGGGTTTTTGCTGATGGGAGGATGGGCCGCTTTTGCCAATCGCGCACACGAGATGCCTGCACCATTGCTCGCTGGTCTGGTTCAGGGGATTTTGACCGCCACCATCACACTCTTTCTGAAGCGGATTATTGAGAGCATCTTTCATCGCACGACTGGAGTGTTCCGGTTGGCTCTCCCGCCTCTCGCCGCCTTTATGATCTCTCTTGTTTTTCTGACGGCGATACACACTTTCGCCGGCACACCTGCATTGCTGGCGACGATTTCAGTTCCACTCACCATTTCGACGCTTTATGCGTTCTTCTACACACTTGCCCTGAGCCGCCATGTCTGAACGTCGCCCAATTGCCAGTCGTGATACAAAACTTGCCGCGCGCGTTGCCCGGGCACTGGCGGAACGTGGCGTGTCGCCCAACCGTATCTCACAGTTCTCCATGGTGTTTGCGGCTCTGGCAGGTTTGGCGTTCTGGCTGTCAGGTGTAACAGACGGTTTCTTGACGGCGATCTGTCTTCTTGGCGCGGCGCTTGGCTGTCAGTTTCGGTTGCTTTGCAACCTCTTTGACGGAATGGTTGCGATTGAAGGTGGGCGCGGCGCGGCTGATGGGCCGTTCTGGAACGAAGCGCCGGACCGGGTGGCGGATGCATTTATTCTGATCGGACTTGGATTGGGAACAGGGCACCCCACTCTTGGTTGGGCCGCCGCTGCATTCGCGATCGGAACAGCTTATGTGCGCGAGCTGGGCAAGGCTCAGGGGCAAAGTGCCGATTTCAGGGGTCCCATGGCCAAGCCACAGCGCATGGCGGTCGCGACTGCGGCTGCAATCCTTTCGATCTTCGTCCCCGTGATATTAGGATGGCCCGTTCTGTACATCGCCTTGTGGATCATTGTTCTGGGTTCGGCGGTCACGGTACTTCGCCGGAGCTTTAGCATAATCGCGATCTTAAGGTCCGCATCGAACGGAACCGAATAGAGAGAGATTCGAAATTCCCGCAACATACTTTGGCTCTATTGTTACAACGAGAATCGACCTGCTAGATTACGTGCTATTTGGTGGAAATTCGTGAATGCAGCGAATGTCGGAAACGCGAGCTGCGGCTGTAATATCCCCTGGCTCTCTTCAAGGTCAGTTATCCTCTTGGTCATTGGGGTCGGCTTCATTGCAGCCATTGCTCTGAAACTCGGCCCGCCTGAAACGTTCGCCATTTATTTTGCCGCTTTTGTCGTTATCGGTTCGGTCATCGGCAAT
The DNA here is from genome assembly GCF_056536265.1 of Ruegeria sp. AH3. Lineage (NCBI taxonomy): Bacteria > Pseudomonadati > Pseudomonadota > Alphaproteobacteria > Rhodobacterales > Roseobacteraceae > Ruegeria > Ruegeria sp. AH3. The sequence continues at coordinate 2,495,734 of NZ_JBQFJL010000001.1, read as the reverse complement.
TCCATCGTCAAGGGTCTGGCTTCGGCACTGATGGGCATCCTGATCGCCATGGTCGGTCTGGACTCGATTTCGAGCGAGGAGCGCTATACGTTCGGGTCGTTCGATCTGTCCAATGGCATTGGCTTGGTACCGCTGATGATTGGCGTCTTCGTGTTGGGCGAGGTCTTTAACCAGTTGGAAACCCGGCGCAAAACCACCGGCAACACCCAAGAGAACGAACGTGCAGCGGACGGAAACAGTCTGACCTGGGAGGAATACAAACCTTGTCTTCCGCATGCATTGCGTGGTGGGTTCATTGGTGTGGGTATCGGTGTTTTGCCAGGGCTTGGATCAGCCATCGCAGCGTTTATCTCTTATGGAGAAGGCAAACGCCGTGCAAAGAATGCCGAAATGTGGGGTCAGGGGGCGCTTGAAGGAGTAGCGGCGCCCGAGGCTGCCAACAACGCTGTGTCGGGACCGTCGATGGCGCCGCTGCTGACGCTGGGCATCCTGATCACACCCTACATCGTGATGGTGGTCTATGCCGCCTCAGTCGAGGTGTCTGTGGGCCGAATGTTCCTTGCAGGTGTCATTCCGGGGCTGTGTTGGCCAGTCTGATGCTGATGGTCACGATCTATCTGATCGCTAAGATCGAGAACCTACCAAAGGGCGAATAGAAAGGCTGGGACGAAGTGTTCCAGTCGGGCCGCGAGGCCGGTTGGGGACTGTTCCTGATCGTGATCATTCCGGGCGATATCTATGGTGGTATCTTCACTCCCACAGAGGCTGCCGCTGTATGCACCTTGATGGCAGATTGGACGCCTCGCTCGACCCAGCAATGGCGCGAAGAGCAATTGAGGTTGGCTGGGCAGTAGCACACCCTTGGGCCGACCAACGCCCCGGATGGAGCGGCTTTGTCATGATCTATACTCCGACCTCATCAGAAGAGCTGGATGTCGCCATCGATCTGGTAGAAAGTTCGTACACCTTCATCACCGGCAACTCTTTGAGTTAAGCACGTGTTGCCCAATAGAGTGCAGGGATGCCTGCTTTCTGTCAGAGATCAGTTTCAGCCACCTTGTTTCTCGCGGTCAATTTCTTTCTTACATTTTTGCCATGGCGAAGCGCTCGATACGTTCAAGCCTTTCGCATCAATGGTAGCTCCTGTCCCGCGAAGTTGAATTTGCAAAGCTCAGCGTCGAAGGTCCGCTTCGGGCTGAAAAAACTATCAGGCCACAGCCGTGGAACGCAGGATTTAAGTTTGTCGCGATTGTCGCCGGTGGCTGTGTCTGGTGACAGCACCTACAAAGCGAAACTCGAAAATCCGTTCATTCTTTAGTATCAGGCACACCCAGTTTTCGCAGATCTTCTACCCATCGATTGAGATACGCCTCACTCTTGAATGGCGCGTTCATTGCCTCTTGGATGGTGAATTCGGGATTGGCCGTTAGAAATTCATCGATAACGGCTTGCGCATCACTGGGAAGACCAAGACGCAAAAGAACTGGCGCGTAGGTGCGCTTCAAGCCGTCTGGTATTTCGTTCATCTGTTCAATTGAAACCCTTGCATCTTCATACTTCTCAGCGAAGTACTGAGCCCAACCCAGATTCCAAAGATACCAGTCTTGGTGATGTGGATTCAGCCGAATCGCCAGTTTCATGCGCTCAACGGCCTCAGGTGCCTTGCCGTCATAGACGAGCGGATCGATGGAATCTGCCAGCACAGATGCCGAATTTGGATTCAGGGAAATAGCTTTGTCATAAAGCGAAGCTGCCCGCTCAAGATTACCGCTCTGAGTTGTTGCATTGGCTAAGACCCAATGACCCTTGAAATTGAAGGGTTCCAATTCAATAGCTTTCCGCGCCATCTCAAATGCGCGCGCCAGCGACTCCTCGCGCGTCAAAGAGATGGTCCATCCCCAACGATACCCGTTTATATGTGCCCAAGCGTTTTCGACATACGCCCCGGCGTAGTTCGGATCAAGAGCAATTGCTTTTGCGCTAAGCTCTTCTGCCCTGATGTTTCCTTCTTTTGTGAAGGTAAACCACTCTTCCTGCGCGCGTTTGCGCAATTCGTAAGCGCCAAGACTATCAGTAGGCTGATGCTTAAGGCGGCTGTACTCCGCCAGATCGATATTTGTGGAGAGAAGCGAAGCTATCGTTCGGGTTATCTCATCTTGTACTGAAAAAATGTCCTGTAGGTCTCGATCATAGCTGTCTGCCCAGATATTCTGGCTCGTCGTCGCATCAATGAGTTGGGACGTCACGCGCAAGCGCTCACCTGCAATTTGAACGCTCCCCTCAACGATGTAGCGAACACCCAATTCCTCTGACACTTTCTGTATATCTGCCGGAGTGTCCTTATATGAAAACGTCGAGTTTCGGGCGACCACTAAAAAGTCTGAAAAACGGGACAAGGCGGTCAAGATGTTCTCACTCAGTCCGTCGCTCAGGTAATCTTGGCTCGGGTCGTTGTTGAGATTGTCGAACGCCATGACCGCGATGGAGGGTTTGCCAGACAGGGTCGCAGCTTGTTCATCCGTGTCCGGAGTCAGCACCGCGGACCAAGGTTGCAGCCATGCAGCGGCTACTAACGCCAGGATAATTGCGGTACAACTTACCATGACCAAGCGAGTTTTTGTTGGCTTATTCGCAAGTGGTACGACAGGAGAAACGATGGTTTTCGCCTTGTCATCCATTGTAAGGCTGTACACGTGAACGGGGTCGGGGATGTTCTTAACCTCTCGCATTCCCAAATCTTCGATGGTGAGATCGAGCTGGGTATGTACCTGTTCGAAAACACTAGCCGACATGTAAATGCCATCCGGGACAGCCAGGCTTTCAATGCGTGCGGCGACATTTACACCATCCCCATAAATGTCATCCTGATCTACGACGATGTCGCCAACATTGATGCCGATCCGGTATCGCACCTGCGAATCTTGCGGCAGGTCCGCGTTAGCGACCCCTATATAGTGCTGCATGTCCACCGCACATCGAACGGCCTCAACCGCGCTTGCAAACTCAAGGAGCAAACCGTCGCCCATCAATTTAACGATGCGCCCATGTCGTGAAGCGACAACTGGTTCAAAAAACTGCTCGCGATGGGCTTTGACCCTTGCAAGCACACTGGCCTCGTCATTTCGAATAAGACGACTATAGCCAACCACATCGGCGGCAAGTATCGCTGCTAGACGTCTTTCCAAAGACTGAACTCCCACAGTGGGAAACACGCTAAACACAAAATTACAACTAAGCCAGACGCGCAAGCCGACCATATAATTTGAAGAAAGCGATTGTTCAGTCTTTTTAAGACCGTCAGCAGCGAACCTGTGCCTGACAACGACGTGCAGTTGTTCATTGAATGCTCGCTTGGGGTTGCGACCGGCCAATTATACTTGCCGCAGAGAACGGCAATACTGAGTCCATTTTCACAGATGCTGCGTTCTGCACAAACGGCGGGTGTTCTAGTGAGGTGGCAAATTTAAAATTCCAGTTTCTGGTTCCCGATGTGCTGCTATCAGTGCCGATTTCGGCTCAGCCACCATGCGTGCATTTCTTCGAACTTTGATTTGAGCGCCAATCCGTCTTTTGTTGCACTAAACTCAACGCGAAGCGGTATCTCTGCAAAGACCTCACGCTCCACTAATCCATCTGGTTCAAGCGCGCGGAGTTGGCTCGTGAGCATCGTTTGGGAGATGCCATCAATATCAAGGCGCCACTCACCGAACCTCTTTGTTCCGTGGAATATCAGCTCCTTCAAAATCGAGAGTTTCCACCTTCCACCGATCATCGTGAAGATGATTGGTAAGGAACACGGGTCGCCATTCTTTTACGGGCTATCCACTAAAATTCTCCAGTTTCCACTGTTACTAGGGAAATCTGCCTACTTTATAAATTAATGTAGTGGTGCAAAATCTGGCTAAATCAACACTTCAACAAGACATCAGAAAGCGGTTAACATACACGTCATCCTACTGAAACTCGGAGAAAACAAAGCTTCTGCACCAGAACACATGGCAGATCACAAGGCTTGGATAGTCATGACCATATTCGTCTACTCCCACGAGGTGAGCCCGTCGAGGTTTGAATGCAGTTGATGGCGATTGTAGCCGCCGCGCTATGCCGCAATCAGGCGGTAGGCATACCGAGCTTTTCGAGCATCTTGGAGGCCATTGAAACATACCAGCGTGAAACACGTAAGGGATTACGGGAGTGGGTTCGGCACTTCGCCGATCCCCAGAACGTCGCGCTGCCTCACTTCGTCGCGCCTGTAGTATTTGATGTGCCACGCGACGAATGACTGGATACTAACAATTTGACCCTGCGAACTTATGCGCGAATACCGCGCAAGGTAATGGGCGAGCACACTCGATTTTCCTGAATGAAATCAGTGAAAGGAATGTAGTGTTATGCGCGCCCTTACAGGCACTGTAGGGGTTCCCGCAGCACTGTGGCTTCTGCGCACAGTACCGCGGGGCACCTATTCATCCTTGTTTCCTGAGGACAGCAGATCGTTGCCTCTTACGTCGCCATGGCTTTGGCTATATCCAGAACGCAGCCCGCACTTCGGCTGGTCGGTCGCCATTTGGGGTTCGTACCTCTAGCAGCGTGCCTGCGTCCCAATGCTGTGTATCAACCATGCCAATTGCGACGTTTGTGCCAAAGTCAGGTGACCAGGCAGCGGACGTGATTTGACCGACCCGTTTTCCGTCTTTGAACAAAGGCCAAGCCGAACGAGCAGGAGGCACGGGATCACCGGGAATGGAAATCGCGCGGATCTGCCGGGTCGGGCCAGTTTCTACTTCGCGAGCAAGTGCTTGCTTGCCTATGTGGTCACTGTCCTCGCCCGGTTTGCAGAATTTGCCCAAACCACACTCCAGTGGTGAGTTTTCCATTGTCATGTCGTTGCCATAGCTCAACAGCCCGCCTTCGATCCTTTCGATCAGGTTTGGACATCCCGGGCGAACATTCAGATCAGCTCCGGCTTCGAAAAGGGTGTTCCATAGAGGCATACCGTAGGCACCGTTTTCGACATAGATTTCATAGCCGCCCTGTTTTGAGTAACCAGAGCGCGCGACCACAAAGTACGTGTCCTGAAACGCCAATCGTTTGTAACGGAAGAAGCGGATATCCCGAACCTCGTCTCCAAAGACCCGCGCCATCAGGTCATCCGACTTTGGTCCTTGAACGGCCAGTGGCGAGACGTCAGGTTCGAACACCCGCACATCCATACCTGCACCGACGGCCAAACCCTTAATCCACAAAAGCAGATCGCTGTCTGCGATTGAGATCCACCAGCGATCCTCGCTGTGTTTGATCGCCACCGGATCATTCAGCATACCGCCATTTTCGTCGACAATCGGCACGTAGTAGCACTGGTCTTCCTGCATTTTCTCAAGATTGCGAGGGGTCAACCGTCGCATCAGGCGGCCCGCATCCGGGCCATTCAGTTCGATCTGCCGTTCGCAGGACACATCCCAGACCTGGACGTGAGATTTGAGATGCCGGTAATCCGCCTCGACGCTCTCAAAAACGGTAGGCAGCAGCATCCGGTTATAGACGGTGTAGGCGGTAACGCCCTTGTCTTCGACGCCCTCGGAAAAAGGGGTCTGACGCAGGCGGCGGGATTGGGACAGCAGACGCATTTCAAGGGTCCATTGCTTTGGCGCGATCCCGAAGCTGGAACTTCTGGATTTTGCCAGTGGAGGTTTTGGGAAGAGTTTCGAAGACGACGGCTTTGGGGGCCTTGAACCCAGCCAGATGGTCGCGGCAGAAGGCTATGATCTCGTCAGATGTTGTTTCGGCACCGTCGCGCAATTCGACAAAGGCGCATGGTACTTCGCCCCATTTTTTATGCGGCATCGCAACCACGGCAGCGGCCTGTACGGCGTCATGGTGGTAGAGTACTGCTTCGACCTCGACCGAAGAGATGTTTTCTCCGCCGGAGATGATTACGTCTTTCAGGCGGTCACGTATCTGGATGTAGCCGTTTTCATGTAAGACAGCGCCGTCGCCGGACCAGAACCAACCATCCTCAAAAGCTTTCGACGTGGCCTCGGCGTCCTTGTAATACCCCGCCATCACCGTGTTACCCCGAATGGCGATTTCGCCCTGTGTATTGCCGTCACGCGCTACGGGTGTGCCGTTGCTACGGTCGATCACCGTAACCTCTTCGACCATCGGAAAGGCGATGCCTTGCTGCGCTTGCAACTCGGCTTGCTCAGCGGAACTGAGATCATCCCACTCCTCCTGCCAGAGGCATTGTGAGATATGCCCATAGGTCTCCGTCAGGCCGTAGACCTGCATGACGTCAAAACCCATTGCGCGGGTCTTTTCGAGAACCGAAGGCGGCGGCGGTGCGCCTGCCGTCAAAACGCGGATCGCAGGATCGAAGGAGGGCGTGCCGCTCTCGGCTTCGGCTAGCATTTGCAACACGATCGGCGCTGCGCCGAAATGGGTCACGCCATGAGTGCGGATCGCGTCCAGAATACGGTCTGCCGCTGGAACTCGGGTGAAAATGACCGTTGCGCCCAGCATGGTCATCAACCACGGGTGCCCCCAACCGTTGCAGTGGAACATCGGCACCACTGACAGATAGACCGGGTAAGGCGGCATCTGCCAAGCCGTCCCTGTGCCGAGCGCCATCAGATAGGCCCCGCGATGGTGATAAACAACGCCTTTCGGGCGACCGGACGTACCGGACGTATAGTTTAACGCAATGGCATCCCATTCATCATCGGGCAGTTCTATTGGTAGCGGTGTGGCTTCGGTCAACGCGTCATAGGTTTGACCACCAAGGCTCTCACCCGTAACCGCAGGATCGGCGATCTCGACCACTGGCAAAGATCGACCGAGAAGATCAAAGGCTTTGGACAGAAGCGGTACAAGCTCCTGATCCACGATTACCAGTTTCGTGTCCGCGTGATCCAGAATGTAGGCGATGGTTTCCGGTTCCAGCCGCGTGTTCAGCGTGTTGAGGACCCCGCCCGTCAGCGGCAGTGCAAAGTGCAACTCGAAGAGTTCCGGGATATTTGGGCTCAGCACTGAAACGGTATCGCCCTTCTGCACGCCAAGTTCGACGAGCCCACCGGCCACAGCACGAATACGGGTTGCAGTTTCGGCCCATGTTCGCTGAGTGTCACCATAGATCACCGCTTTGCGCGCGCCGTGCAGGTTTTCGGCGCGGCGCAGAAAGGATATCGGCGATAAGGGCACATGGTTGGCCCGCGTCTTCTGAAGAGCCTCGAAATGGTGACGCATCCCGGTTCCGCCTGATTTAGCTGTTAGGCCGCACTCGGGCGGCGGTTTTGTTTGCAAAGGCTTCCAGACGCGCACGAGCCGCAGGTTGGGTATTGACCACTCCGCCAACCACGGCCTCTGCATAGGCTGCATCCATGCCGGACATATTGTTCAAGTGGCTGATCGCAGAGCAGATGGCAAAGTTGGTCAGCGGCAGGTTCTGCGCAATTTGTTCTGCCAACTCCATCGCCTTGGCCATGCTACCGCCATCTTCAGTGATGTATTGCGCCAATCCCAGATCGACGGCCTCTTGCCCCTGATAGACGCGGCCTGTCAGGATCATGTCGATCATGCGGTACTTACCGATCATGTCTGAAACACGGATTGTCGCTCCACCACCGGTGAAAATCCCGCGCTGTCCTTCGGGCAGGGCAAAATAGGTGCCCGGGTCGATCACCCGGATATGTGCCGCGCTGGCAAGTTCCAGTCCTCCGCCAACAACCGCTCCTTTTAGGGCGGCGATGATCGGCACACCGCCATATTCCATCTTGTTGAAAGCCTCATGCCAGCGCAGACAAACATGCATGAAGTCATCCGGGCTACGGTCGGCTTTCCAATGTTCGACCAGATCAAGGCCTGCGCAGAAATGGTTGCCTTCACCGGCCAAAACCACAGCTCTAACACCGGCTATGCGGGCACCGCTGAAAAAGCGTATCAGTTCCTCGATGGTGGCCACATCCAGCGCGTTGCGCTTTGAAGGGCGGTTCAATGTCACGACAAACAGGCCGTTCTCACGCTCTGAAATCGCGAGGTTTTCGTAAGTGTCGGGGTTCACGACATCATTCATGGGTCAGGTCCCTTCAAGGAATTATTCGGGGAAGGCCGCATCAAGCAGGCTTCGCGAGCCGTACATGATGCGGGTGTGTTCGGTAGTGCACTCGGGCAAGACGTGCTGGGCAAAGAAGAGGGCAGTAGCGATTTTCTGGTTCATGAACTGCGCATCCTGTCCGGTGTCCAGCGCGGCTTGAGCAGCCAATGCCCCCTTCGCCAGCTTCCATCCGGCCGCGAGCGTACCTGCCAACATCAGGAAGGGGACAGAGCCGGCAAAGGCCGCGTCGACATCCTTTCGGCTGCTTTCCAACAACCAATCCAAGGCGATCTCGAACGCGCCTCGCGCTTGCGTCAGGCTTGCCCCGATAGCTTGTGCAGTGGCATCTCCATACGCCAGTTTCGCCTCGGACTCTGCAATTCGGGCAGCGAAAAGACGGGCGGTTTCACCACCGTCGCGCATCACCTTGCGCCCCAGAAGGTCATTCGCCTGAATTGCGGTAGTGCCCTCGTAAATGGGTAGAATGCGAGCATCCCGATAGTGCTGCGCGGCACCGGTTTCCTCGATAAAGCCCATGCCGCCATGAATTTGCACACCCAGCGAAGCGACCTCGACCGCGCGTTCCGAGCAGAAACCCTTAACCAGCGGAACCATGAATTCGGCCAGAGCGGTCAACTGGGGATCACTCTGATGATGTGCAAGGTCCAACAAGCCCGCGGTTGCCGCCGCCATAGCCCGCCCACCTTCGGTCAGGCTGCGCATCCGCATGAGCATGCGACGCACATCCGGGTGCTCGATGATTGGGACAGCGTCCTTGACCTGACCGTTCACCGGACGGCTTTGTACCCGTTCGCGCGCATAGGTCAGCGCGCGCTGATAGGCACGATCAGCGGTCGCAATGCCTTGCACCCCAACGGAAAACCGCGCCGCGTTCATCATGATGAACATGTATTCCAACCCGCGATTTTCCTCGCCGATCAGGAACCCCGTGGCGTCCTTATATTCCAGCATCGCCGTCGGGCTGGCGCGGACACCTAGCTTGTGTTCAATGCTCACGCAGTTGACCGTGTTCTCGGCCCCTACCGCGCCATCCGCTTCCACAAGCTTCTGCGGCACGATGAACAGGCTCAGCCCTTTTGGCCCGGCGGGTGCATCAGGAATACGCGCCAACACCAAATGGATGATGTTCTCGGTCAGATCATGAGCGCCATATGTAATGAAAATCTTGGTGCCAGATATGCCATAGCTGCCATCCGCGCGTTGCACCGCTTTGGTCGCCACGCGGCCAAGATCGCTGCCCGCTTGTGGTTCCGTCAGGTTCATCGTGCCGGACCAGCGTCCTGCGATCAGCGGCTCAAGATATGTGGCTTTCTGTTCGTCCGAGCCAGTCAGCAGTAGCGCCTCAATGGCCCCATCGGTCAGCAACGGGCAAAGGCCAAAGCTCATGTCGGCGGCATTCAGCATCTCTACCGCCGCCGCGCCAACAGTTCGCGGCAGTCCCATGCCGCCATAATCCACCGGGTGAGTCAGTGCCTGCCAGCCCATTTCGACGAACTGAGCATAGGCATGCGCGTCACCTTCAGGCATCGTCACGCGCCCGTTGTCGAACCGGGCACCCAGCGTGTCGCCGATATGCGACAATGGCGCAATCTGTTCACCGCAGAACCGGGCATAGCCTTCCAGCACGGCAGCAATATCAGACAGGTCGTAGTCTGAATACGCCGCCAACGATGACACCTGCTCCCAATGAGACAGGTGTTCGATACAAAACATCAAATCCTGGACGGGCGGCTGATAGGACATCCTAGGCTCCCTGGCGGCAACTATGGTTTCGCGTCATCTATCTGCTGAAGAGATTGCCGATAAGCTCATATTTTGCCAAAATGCTATCCGATCACGCCAAACAGAGATCTCTATGACCAGCCAGGACCCTATCTCTCTAACGACCGTATCAGCTGCATTTATTCAGGATTGGCTGGATGCACTTGGGTCTCGTTGCACCCCGGAAGAGATGGCTTCTCTGCTGGAACGCTCAGGCCTTCAAGCCCGCCCAATGGCACCAACTCAACGTGTCACGCTGAATGAGATCGCCCGGCTTTATCAGCTTGCCGCGCCCGAGACCGGGGACGAAATGATGGGGCTCTGGAGCCGCCCGATCCGGCCCCGAGCATTGCAGCATCTTGTGACGGTGCAGCGCGGCGCAGGCAGCCTGACCTCGGCTCTCTATCGGTTCTCGACGTTCTGGAACCTGCTCCTGGATGACTTCTATTTTGACCTACACAGCAAATCAGACGAGGTGGCGCTGACTTTGGTGCCTTACTTGGTTGAAACCCAGCCGCAACGGTTCGGCCACATGCTGATTCTGAAACTTGCGCATGGGCTGCTATCCTGGCTCAGCGGATCAGAAACGCCGGTGCAAACGGTTTGCTTTGCCTTCGCCCGTCCGGAGTTTGCCGCGGACTATTCGGTCGTCTTTCCATGCCCCGTCGAGTTCGACGCCCCACAAACCAGTATTCGCTTCGACTCACGCCAATTCACCCGCCCGATCACCCGCAGTCCCGCCGAGGCATCCGTATTTCTCCAGCGTGCGCCGCTGGATTGGATCTTTACCGGCTCGCGCGCCCATACTTACAGCCTGCGCGTTCGAGCCTTTCTTTACGGAGCGACATGGCAGGCTTGCCAGCTTCCGGATGCGGCCCGCGCTCTAAAAATAACGCCTCGGACGTTGAACAGACGCTTAAAAAACGAAGGAACGTCCTTTCAGGACATAAAAGACGCCCTACGCCGCGACATTGCGATACGGGCACTTCAGCAAAGCACGGACAGTATAGATCAAATCGCGTTTGACACTGGCTTCTCGGCTCCGGCGAACTTCCACAGGGCTTTCCGAAAATGGACAAACCGGACACCGGGGTCATACCGGATGTGAGTTCGAGACTCGGTCAAGAAGTCTCTTAACGAATGATCCGAACCCGTACTCTAATCTATGTCTTGAATGCAGTAGAAGATGCACCGGTTCTCCTGCATGTAAATCCACTAGCGCGAATTTTGGTAGGTTTCAGAAACTACGCTCAAATGAGAACATGGTTCGGCTATCGTAGGGGCCACCCCATTGCCCAAAGCGGCATTTGTGCTGACAGTTCGTTAGTTCTGATGAAGTCATTAGAGGTTCTATGCCGTGCATCCTCTGGGATTACAATCCAGGTGCTCGCGGCTGATTCAAAAGAATAATGTCATCCAACAAGAACATCGGACAAACGTTCAACCAACGCTCTTTGAACAACTGCAAACCTTGGAGTGTTTGCTATTTCGTCCAGCGTTGCGACCCAGAGCGGAACCTCAATTTCTGGGGTTACGTCGTGCGATCTCCGAAGCCGGGAGTCCGCGTTGCCAAAGAATGCTGGCAAAAATGTTTTTCCGATTCCCGCGGCAGCCATTTGCTGTAGCACTAAGAAACTGTCTGCTCCGTTGGTCATTTCGTCAGCGCTGACATTCTGCGCCAGCCATTTGGCAGGGAGTGAACGGCTTAACGCCCCATCAAGCCTCATCCATTTGCGTTTGTCGGAACCGTCGTCAAAAACCCCGAATGACAGTGTTCCTGCCCGCTGACCAATTAACCCCTCCCCGAGCTTTATTGATGGGCGTACAGCTATGTCCGCAGTCAGACGGGATAGATCGTGGTGATTGTTTCCGCTCAACAAAGTCAGTTTCAAGCCGGGGTAGGTGAGTGAGATATCGTTAAGTATTTGCGGGAGAACGATCTGACAAAGACTGTCGGTGGACGTAATTCGCACATGGCCTACAGGAGAACGATTTGCGCCGACAATCGCACGCTCCATGGAAAGCACGGCATCTTCAACACTTTCCATAGCCGAAAAGATCGCGCGGGCTTCAGGGAGAACGGAGTATCCCGACGGGCTTCTTAGAAAAATGAGGCAGCCGTTTCGCTCTTCGAATGCGGCAACCCTGCGCAGGACCGTAGCATGTGTCACCCCCAAGGCAGACGCCGCCGCGTTCAGCGACCCGAATTTGCTCACCGCAAGTGCGTATCGAATGTCATCCCAATTCTCATTGTTCATAAATTAACAAGTAGCGACCAATAACAAACAATTACAAGTAATTTCGTTCAAGTTAATATTCGATTTATTGAACAGGGAGACACATCATGATGAATAAGTTCTCAATCTTCGCGGCAGGTTTATTGTCAGTTGCCGCTCTTGGCACGGCCATCGCCCAGGAAAGTGAGAATCCGGCTGTGAAGGCTCGGACCTCAATCATGCAGCTTTATTCATTCAATCTTGGCACTCTCGGCGGCATGGCCAAGGGAGAGACGGAGTACGATGCGGAGGACGCAACACGAGCCGCGAATAACCTTGTCGTTCTGACGCAGCTCGATCAATCCGCGATGTGGCCCGCCGGAACCGACAATGTTTCCGACCCCTCCACGCGTGCTCTGCCCGCCATCTGGGAAAACTTCCCGGACGTCGGTGCCAAAGGGCAGGCCATGGCTGACGCCGCTGTTGCGATGCAGGCTGCGGCAGGACAAGATGTTGAAGCGCTGAAAGCGGCAATGGGGGATCTAGGTGGAAGCTGTTCGGCATGTCACAAGGCATACAGAGCGCCAAAGGACTGATTAGGCATTGATGGTGCGGCGTTTTGTTCTCTTTGTCGCTGGTGCCGTAGTTTTGGTCGGGTTGGCCGGTTTGGTGCTGACCCGACCTCAAAGATTGGATCAGGTTCAACTGGACGGTATTACTCCCGATCTCGCGAGAGGTGAGGCCGTTTTCTATGCAGCAGGATGTGCATCCTGCCACTCAGCGCCGGACGCGGTTGGAGAGAAAAAGCTTACGCTCGCCGGCGGTCGTCGGTTTGAGACGGATTTCGGCACTTTCATAGCCCCCAATATATCCAGTGATCCATCTGCCGGTATCGGTTCCTGGTCCGCGCTGGATTTAGCCAATGCCCTGATCCATGGGACCGGACCCGAAGGTCAACACTATTACCCAGCATTCCCTTATACATCCTATGCCAACATGAGCGCCGATGATGTTGTATCGCTCCATGCATTCCTCGGCACACTGCCAGCGGTCGCGACCGAAAGCGATGGGCATGAGGTGGGTTTCCCCTTCAGCGTTAGACGAGGGTTGGGAGGATGGAAGCTATTACACCTGGCACCAGGTTGGGCGGTTGAAGGTGATCTGACTGATCAACAAAGACAAGGCCGGTATCTTGTGGAGGCATTGGGGCACTGCGCTGAATGTCATACGCCGCGAAATGGCTTGGGCGGTTTGAAACGAGATCTTTGGCTGACGGGTGCGCCAAACCCAAGCGGGAAAGGTCGCATCCCCGCGTTAACCCCAGACCAGCTTGATTGGTCCGAAGCTGACATAGCTGAATACCTGAAATCTGGCTTCACACCGGATTATGACAGCGCTGGTGGTGAGATGGTTGAAGTTATCGAAAACACATCTCGGCTTACAGATGACGACCGTTTAGCAATTGCCGCCTATTTGAAAGCTGTTCCTGTTTCGTCGACAGGGCTTTCATCCGAGTAACAGTCGTTTGACGCTATGATGTGGGCGCCGGTGTCTACAGTCGGTCTCATGTGATCGACCATATGACTCGCTTCCATTCTTAAGCGCAAATTGCTGAGTATGATGCTGCCGGCTTGGCAGAATGTCGGGTCATTGCTTCAGTGACTTCAAACCGAAACTGCTGATCTTAGTTGTTCCTTACCAATTTGGTTCTTCGAACCTTGCAGATACGGCGTTCCACGCTCCAGAACCAAGAACTCATCGCCTAACGAATAAGCGAACTCAAAAAACTGTTCGACTAAGACAATTGCCATGTCGCCCCGATCCCGCAGCTGGCGAATGACTTCTCCGATCTGCTTGATGATGTTGGGTTGGATACCCTCCGTTGGTTCGTCCAACAGAAGAAGCTTTGGTTTTGTGATCAGCGCGCGCGCGATTGCAAGCTGTTGTTGTTGGCCACCAGACAAGTCACCGCCACGCCGCGAAAGAAACTCTCTGAGGATCGGAAAGAGGTCGAAGATATAGTCGGGGATCGTGTGATCTCTGCGAGACAGGCAGGCATAGCCGGTTTCGAGGTTCTCAAGAACCGTCAAGAACGGGAAAATCTCGCGCCCTTGCGGAACATAAGCCACGCCTTTTCTGGCGAGCTCATAGGATGTGGCGTTATCGATCTCTTCACCGTTCAGCAGGTAGTTACCTCCACTGCGGGGATGCGTGCCAGATATGGCCTTCAACAGGCTCGTTTTGCCGACGCCGTTGGTTCCCATCACGCAGGTCACCTGCCCCTGGCGCGCGGTAACGTCAACGCCGTTCAAGATCTGGCTGCCGCCATAATGCAAAGATAAATCGGAGATTTTCAGAAGGTCAGCGGCCAAGATAAACCTCAATTACTTCTTCGTTCTGGGTGACGTGGTCCAATGACCCTTCGGCGAGAACCGACCCCTCATGCAGCACAGTTACCTTGCAATTGAGGCGACGGACGAATTCCATGTCGTGTTCGACAACGACGACGGCTCGAGTTTTGGCCGCTTCGACAAGAATGTCGGTTGTGTGCTGTCGCTCTGCCGGGGTCATCCCGGCCGCAGGCTCATCCACCAGCAGCAACTGTGGATCTTGAGCCAGCAGCATACCGATCTCGAGCCATTGCTTCTGCCCGTGGCTGAGCTCACCTGCCTTGCGGTCCAGGGCTTGTCGCAGCCCGATTTCCTCGGCCAAAGCGGCGACTTTCTCATGATCTTCCTGGCGCGCCCGGAACCGCAGGACAGCCAACGGCCCGCGCTTGTTTTTCAGGGCAAGCATCAGGTTTTCGCGAACGCTTTGATCTTCGAACACAGTCGGACGCTGGAACTTTCGCCCCACACCAGCCTGGGCGATCTGGCTTTCGCTCATCGACAGCAGCGAGACCGACTTTTCACCCCAAAGAACGTGACCGTCATCAGGCTTGGTCTTGCCGGTGATGATGTCCATGAACGTCGTCTTTCCCGCCCCGTTCGGGCCGATGACAGCGCGCATTTCGGCGGGGCCGATTTGGAACGTCAGGTTGTTGATGGCCTTGAAACCGTCAAAGGCCACGGAAACACCAGAGACTTCGAGAAGCGTGCTCATTCATTCGCCTCCTTTTCGCGCAGCGATCCAAGGTCCGGCCCCAGATCGGCACCGTGTCGGTCAGGCGCACGGCGTTCTGTAAGCTTGTCGATCAGTCCCCCTACACCGCGGGGCGCGAACAGCGTGACCGCGACAAACGAGAACCCAAGCAGAATGGTCCACCAGTCGACCCACTGGATCGTATAAAACCCGAGTGAGATGTCCGGGGCTTGCCCGCCTGTAAACCAAGTGGACAGCAGCGAGACGAAGGCCGCGCCGATGATGGCTCCGTACAGCCTTCCGCGTCCACCGATTGCCACCCAAACGGCGAGGTAGATTGAGGCGATGGGGGCGATTTCAGCCGGGTTGATGATGCCGGCTTGGGGGTAATAGAGGGCCCCGGAAATGCCGCAGATCACGGCGGTGAAAGTGAAGATAAACAGCTTATAGGCCTCGACCGAGTAGCCGAGGAACCGGACACGGCTTTCATCGTCACGTATGGCGCGAATGACCGATCCGAATTTGCCGGACACCACCCATGCGCAGACAAGGTAGCCAAGGCCAAGTGCAAAGGCGGACGCCCAGAAGAACAGGATCGAAACCGTTGACTGCGGCACCGAGTCCAGGCCCGGCAGGTTTTGCAGCCCCGACAAACCGTTGTTCCCGCGCAGCCCGCTGTCGTTCTGGAACAGGTACAGGGACAGCGCCAGCGTCATCGCCTGCGTCAGGATCGACAAGTAAACCCCGGTCACGCGGCTGCGGAACGCCAGCCACCCAAAGACAAGTGCCAGCAGACCGGGAACCAGCACGACGGCAGCCAGTTGTAGTGGCAGTGAATGCGCGATGGCCCAGATCGGGGGAAACTCGGAAGCACCGACAACGCCGAAAATCTGAGTGGCGATGCCATCCGAGATTTCCTGTGCCGTTGGTGGCAAGGCAGAAGCTGCGAGGCTATCGACCACGATAATCTCGGTGCGGGCATACATCAGCCACATGCCGATGGCGTATCCGCCGATGCCAAAGAAGGCCATGTGCCCCAGCGACAGGATACCCGTATAGCCCCACACCAGATCCATCGCCAACGCGGCAAGACACAGGCAGAGCGTCTTACCCAACGTCTTGATAAAGCTGGTGGAAATCAGCCCGATGCCAAACCCTTCGCCCAGGACGGTGATAATTGCCGTAAACAGGGACAGGATGATCAGAAAGATGGCGACAGAGGGATAGCGCAGCACCAGTGGCTTGCGCATCGGCTCGGTTGTGGATGTCACGTCAACCATATCACGCTTCCGCCGCCCGACCTTTGAGCGCGATGATGCCTCGTGGTCGGAATTGAATGAACAGGATGATGAACAGGATCATATAGGTCTGTGCCGCCAGCGTGTTGGACGGGTTAAACCATTCGATCCCCTTTTGCAGCGTTCCAACCATCGTCGCGCCCAGCAGCGTGCCCCAGATGTTGCCGACTCCGCCGACAACGACCGTCATAAAGCTTTGCACGATGTAGTCAGAGCCCATCTCGGATGTAACTTTGGCGTAAAGCCCGATGGCCACGCCAGCGATGCCCGCGATGCCCGAACCCAGGCCGAATGTCAGCATGTTGATCCGGTCCGGGTTGATGCCCATCGAGGACGCCATGCGAGGGTTCTGTGTCACGGCGCGCACCTCCAGCCCCAGCCGGGTCCGATTCATGACGATCAGGAATAGTGCCAGAAACAGCAACGCTAGTACGAATATCGCGATGCGGATGTAGCTGATCGACACGATGTCGTTCAGCACCATCGACCCGTCCAGCCATTCCGGTGCGGTCAGAGGACGCGCTTGCGTGCCGAAGATGTTCTTGGCCAATTGTTGAAGCGCAATCGAGACGCCAAAGGTTGCAAGCAGAGTTTCCAGCGGGCGATGATACAGCCAACGAATGACCAATCGCTCCAGCAGAACTCCGGCCCCGAAGGTCACGAGAAAGGCGCAGGGAATTGCGACAAGGATCGAAAGCGTCAGGTCTGGAATGAACAGCTGTACCGCGTAGCCGGTGTAAGCGCCCATCATGATGAATTCGCCATGGGCCATGTTGATCACCCCCATGACGCCGAAGGTGATCGCAAGACCGATCGCCGCAAGGAAGTAGATCGATGCCAGAGACAGTGCATCCAGCACCAGATCAGCCGTCTGATTCAAAGCGACCTGTGTTTCGATGTTGTCCAGCGCTGCCTGCGCAGCAAGTGCGATCGGCAGAGGGGCCGAGACGTAAACCCGAAAGAACTTATGATTTTGAACGGCTTCGGCAATGTCATCTTGTGTCACCAGCGGGGCCGCAAGACCCTGTTGGGCCAGCACCTGATAGGCGGCCTTTCGTGCGGCGTCCTCGTCCAGGCTCGCCACTTGCACACCGGCGACGGTATCGCCGTTTATGTTGGCGATAAGGGTTTGCTTCATGGTTCCTGAATCTACCGGTTCCGGTGCCAAGCCATTTGCGACAAGCAGGCTATAGGCCTGTTCCTGCGACAGCGCGTCTGATCCGACCTCAATGCCAACCGCCCCATCCGGAACGTCATCCGCGACCTTGATTTCGGATGAAACCAAAGGATTGAGCGTTGCCCGGACATCGACGCTCAGGTCGCCAGCGAAGCTTTCGATGGCAGCTAGTCTTGCGGCCTCATCCTCGTCAAAACGGATCGTCAGCAAACGCTCCAGCCGGTCTTTGCGCGCTTTGAGATCGGCGTCTTGTTCAGCCTCGATTGAACCGCGCAGTGCGGACAGGTGCGACGCCTCGGCGTCTCGCTCGATCGCTGTCAAAGCAACGTCGCGGGTCTTGGGATTGGGGTCGTTCAGTTGAAACTGCACCAGAGCAGAGGCGATCAAACCTCGAATGCCGGAATTTGGCTTGAGTTGTTTATAGCCCTTCTTGTCAACAACCCCGATCTCCGCCCCGTCAGAGACGTCGAAGATCTGCAACCCGCCATCAGCCTTTGAAGCAAAGACAAACAGACCGGTTTCCTTGTTGAACCACATGCCCTTCGCTTGCCAACGCTCCAAGACGGTCTGCGCTTCGGGCAGTCCACTTTGCGCCAACGCGTCAATCGCCGGGCCAATTGTCTTGCGAGAGGATTTCTGGATCACCTCCGCGTAGGACTGCAATACCTGCTGCACCGGGGCGTCTGCGGATTGCGCTTGCAAAAGAGTAGGGACCACAAGGACCAGCAGGGCAAGCACTGCCCGCCTGAACGGAAGCGTCATTTAGGAAGACCTTTGTATTGAGCCTCGGGGCACAAGACGCGCCCCGAGGAATTCAGGTGAAGTCCTTAGTAGTTGGACTTGATCTGCACGCAGCTCTCGGTTTCGGTGTTGTACATACCGCAACCTAGCTCTTTCCAATCCGACACGAGAACGGCGGATTCAGGCAGATAGTCGGTCCAGGCGTCGCCCGGAACTTCTTCGGTCTGGCTGATGATGTCGAACTGACCGTCTTCCTGGATTTCGCCGATCAACACCGGCTTGGCCAAGTGGTGGTTCGGCAGCATCACTGCTGTACCGCCTGTCAGGTTCGGGAATTCCTGACCGTACATAGCGGTCCGAACGGCGTCGACATCGGTGGTTTCAGCAGCCGTCGCCGCGTTCACCCACATGTTGAAGCCAATATAGTGGGCCTCCATCGGGTCGTTGGTCACACGCTCTTCACCCATGCGGGCTTTCCACGCTTCGACCCATGCGTCGTTCGCATCGCTTTCGGCTGATTGGAAGTAGTTCCAAGCCGCCAGATGACCGACGAGGTTTGTCGTATCGAGGCCGGCCAGCTCTTCTTCGCCGACCGAGAAGGCAACAACCGGAATATCGTCAGCCGAGATGCCAGCGGCGGCCAGTTCTTTATAGAAACCAACGTTTGCGTCGCCGTTGATGGTCGAGATTACGCCAACTTTCTTGCCGTCCGCGCCAAGCGCAACCACATCGGCTACGATCTTGGACCAATCCGAATGACCGAATGGCGTGTAGTTGACGAAGATATCTTCTTCCGCGATGCCCTTCTGCTTCAGATAGCTTTCGAGGATGTTGTTCGTGGTCCGTGGGTAAACGTAGTCAGTCCCCAACAGAGCGAATTTTTCAACTTCCAGTTCGTCTAGGAAGTAATCGGTGGCAGGGATCGCCTGCTGGTTCGGTGCGGCACCGGTGTAGAATACGTTTTTCGAGCTTTCTTCACCTTCATACTGAACCGGGTAGAACAGCAGACCGTTCAGTTCTTCGATCACCGGCAGGACTGATTTACGAGATACCGACGTCCAGTTGCCAAAAACAACATCAACTTCATGGACCGTCAGCAGTTCGCGCGCCTTTTCAGCAAACAGCGGCCAGTCAGAGGCCGGGTCAACAACTACAGCCTCAAGTTCGCACCCCAGAAGACCACCGGCTTCGTTTTGTTGTTCGACCAGCATTTCCATTGTGTCTTTCAGCGTGGTTTCCGAAATGGCCATGGTGCCGGACAACGAATGCAATACGCCGACCTTGATTGGGCAATCGGCCAGTGCAGGCAATGAACTGGCCAACAGAACTGCGGCGGTTGTGGTGAGAAGTTTGGTGTGCATCAGCATTTCCTTTTATGCGATGCGCAGCAGGGTTGTTCGGGCCGCTGAAACGTCCCATATACCCCCCTACGCATATTTGCGGTGTGCGAGGGCGTCTTCAGGTTCCTAGGCCGGGCACCTTCGCACATTTTCCAAGCCGTCTTGCGGCGCACCACAGTGCTAAGGCAGATTTACCCGGGCGTCAGAGTCTCATGGCCTGAGTTCTTGGATTGATTCAGAGGACTGCCTAAATTTGCGGCGATGCAGCATGCTCAGCCTAATAATGCGGCGCTGCAGCGAAGCGTCTTTTAAGCGCCGCCCAGGATCAACAGGTTGCACTGATCCAAATATTGCTTGGCAGTTCGGCGTGCTGCGCTTGCCTTTGCCGCATCTGAACCAAAGGTCGCAGTTTGCAATAGACGCGCATGTGCATGCTTGGAATTTACCCTGTGGCTTAAGACCAATTCGGTATTGTCCGCTGTGGCCGTCGCTTCCAGCAAAGACACAAATCCGCCACGGCGCAGTTCATAGTCCTGAGCTTTAGCATCGTTCAACAGCCACGCATGTTCCATTTCGGCTGAAAAGCGGCCCGCGCAGCTTGCAAACGATTTGACCATGTCACTTTCGGCATAAAGTAGTCCAGCAGACATTAAGAAGCATGACATTGAAAGGAAAATTGTTCTCAAAGCGCCCATATCTTAACCATTGCAACTGAAAATGTGCCCGTCAAGGCGGCGCTTATGAAATCAATGACTTGTAGCTTACGGGTTGCTCAGAACCGAGAGGCCCGATCTTCCCAGGTTCAGTGCTTGGTTATTCAGTTTTGCTCTGCACTAACGTTCAAGCTTGTAACAAAATGTCGAAGATGCTGAGCCAGCATTCCATACCGGCTTCAAGACCAAAGTACACACACATGCTATCACCAAATATCTCATCAGTCGGGCTGCGGTTCTTCTTCTTGAAGCAAGTTAACGACTTCATCGATCGCGGGATGTCGTCTCGATTTATGCGGAAGTTCCAGAGCCAGCACCTGGCCAGTTTCGATGCTTTCCTGTGAAACTTTCATAAGGTGCCCGGATCGAAGCGCCTGCTCAACCAGGCAACCATGCCCCATGAGCACGCCCGCGCCAGACTTCGCTTCTTCTAGGGCAAGGGCGTAGAGCGAATATCGCGGTCCCCTCGTCGGCTCACCAACTGAAACACCTGTCGCCTCTGACCAATTTGACCAGTCTTCATGCCACGTCTGATCGTGCAACAGCTGTGCAGACACGAGATCTAGCCCGGCTGACAGATTCGGTGAGCAAACAGGGAGAATTCTGTCTTTCGCCAGCACGATCTGATCCTGGGTTCCACTCGGATCAGAAAAGAACACGGAAAGATCAATTAGCTCTCGCGACAGGCTTGGGGGTTTCTCCATCGCAGTCACTGAGACGCGCAGGTCGGGGCGTTTTTCGCGCAGTTTGCCCAGTCGCGCTGGTAACCACAGCTGCGCTATCGAGGGCAGGGCGGCTATGTGGAAATCCGGGTTAGGCGCCAGATTGCGCAGGCTTTGTGTTGCCGCCGCTAGAAGATCGAAGGCCTCCGTGAACTCTTTCGTCAGCGTCCTCCCTGAGGATGACAACGAGATGCCATGGGCATTTCGTTCGAAAAGCGCAGTTCCGGCCCAAGCCTCCAAGGCCTTGATGTGCTGAGAGACTGCGCCAGCTGTAACGCCCAATTCCTCGGCGGCGGAAACGAAGCTTTCCAGCCTTGCGGCTGCCTCGAAGGCACGCAATGCATTGAGAGGTGGGCCCTTGGGGCGACGGGGTGCAACAGCCACTAATACCAGCCTTAGTTTTTCTAAGCCGAGAAATAGCAAAACTGGTTTGCTTTGTCATGCGATCTGTCCAATCTGGACAAAGCAAAGGAGGGAATTGCGATGACCATAGAAACGAGAAACTGGGTCCCTGCGGACTGTGAAGCCCTTGTCCAGAAGATCGCGACCGACACGTCACGCACCTCTTCCCGGGAACTGCTGGAGCGTATCGAGCATTTGGCGGACCGAAACCGGGAGATCCACGAGCAAGAGTGCTTTAACCTCAATCCCGCGACCAATGTGATGAACCCACGAGCCGAAGCGCTGCTGTCTTCGGGCATTGGGTCTCGGCCCTCGCTTGGGTATCCCGGCGACAAGTACGAAATGGGTCTGGAAGCCATCGAAGAGATCGAGGTCATCGCGGCAGAGCTTTGCGCGGAAGTCTTCGATGCGAAGTTCGCTGAAATCCGTGTGCCATCTGGTGCGATTGCCAATCTCTATGGCTTCATGGCCACCTGCAAAGCGGGTGATACGATCATTGCTCCGCCTGCATCGATCGGCGGGCACGTCACACATCACATCGCGGGATGCGCCGGGTTGTTTGGTTTGCGTACAGTGGATGCACCAACAGATGCTGATGGCTATACTGTCGACCTCGACGCGCTGCGCACGCTTGCGCAAAAGGAGCGTCCCAAGCTGATTACTGTTGGTGGCAGCCTCAATCTTTTTGAGCACCCGGTAAAAGAAGTGCGCGCTATTGCAGATGAAGTCGGCGCCAAGGTTATGTTTGACGCCGCGCATCAATGCGGGGTCATCGCGGGCAAAGCCTGGCGCAATCCGTTGGCCGAAGGGGCGCACTTTATGACCATGAGCACGTATAAGAGCCTAGGTGGCCCTGCGGGTGGTCTAATCGTTACAAATGATGCTGAGATTGCAAAGGCCCTGGACGCCATTGCCTTCCCGGGCATGACAGCAAATTTCGATGCGGCGAAGTCGGCTGCTCTTGCCGTAACGATGCTGGACTGGCGCGACTATGGGCAGAACTACGCCGCCGAGATGATCGCTATGTCCCGAACGTTGGCGCAAAGCCTCGATGCCCAAGGCGTTCCCGTGTTCGCAGGGCGCGAGGGCTTTACCGCGTCTCACCAGTTCGCTGTTCTGGCAGAACGGTTTGGCGGTGGACAAACTGCATCCAAGACCTTGCGCAACGCCGGGTTCCTGGCTTGTGGCATTGGCCTGCCTGCACCGGAAGTTGCAGGTGACATGAATGGCTTGCGTCTGGGCACACCCGAGTTGGTGAGATGGGGCATGACGTCTGATCACGCCGACAGACTAGCTTCTCTGATTGCGCGGGGATTGAAGGGTGAAGCTATTGCCGCCGAAGTGAAGGACTGGCGACGCAGTTTTTCGAGTGTGCACTTTGTTAACCGTTAGAATTGTAGAAATTTTCCACCAATGAATGGGGGTCTGCTTTTTTGCGCAGATTGTGAGTCCGAGCGGCCCCCATTTTGCTCATGCAGCGAGCGGCGGCAATCGTGGACTGCGGCCGCATATCTGGTCTTCAGGCTTCATTGTCTTGTACCTTTCCGTCTTCGAGTATTTGTTTACTTTCTTGACGTTAAGGTATCCGGGAGCTCTCAAGTTGCCCCTACTTCGGCATCAAACTCCAACAGTCTCAAGCTGTATCAATTGACCTCGGCTCCACCGCGAGCCGATACTAGTCATGCGCTAAGAGTTTGCTTAACAACCTCACGCAACTAAAAGCTGCGAATGTGATTTCTCTCGCAAATCCGCTGTTCGGAGTGCTTGCCTGATCTGCTTTACGGGCTGCCCACTCTTGCCCAGTACTTTGCCAAACAGATGTCTTGGGACATTCATTACGAAATAATAGCGGCCTCGATCCAATGTGACGCCGATAGCAGTGTACTCCTTCAAATTCCGCATCCATGCGGGATTTCATGCGGGAAACACTGGCAGGCGCTGGTTAAAGAAACCTTGCGCGCTTGAAAATAATGCGTTTTTTCAGAAGAATGCCCCTGATATGAGCAGTTTAGTGGCGGAGACGAAGGGATTCGAACCCTCGAGACGGTTTCCCGCCTACTCCCTTAGCAGGGGAGCGCCTTCGACCACTCGGCCACGTCTCCGTTGGCCGGTATATCCTTGGCAGTTAACCGGATACAAGGCGATTTTCCATGCCTGGCGTAATTTTCTGAAGATCAAGGGGCAAATCCATCAGAACATGTCCGCTGCATCGACAGAAAGGCCCAGTCTGAAGGTGTCCGAAAGGTGGGTCGTGAAGTGAAAGCTTGCCAAATTCCACGTCTTTAGCGCATATTTGCTTAGATTTAATGCATCGCAAGACAATTTTGGTTTAGCGTACTGAGGTGACAGATATCGGGCGCGGGGTGAGTGTAATCCCCGATGGGTACCTTTTGGGGGAAGGGGACTTGGGTTTGGCTTGGTTGAAGTTGTTATTTGTTTTCATAGTCCTACTTGCGATACCGGCGCCGGTGATTGCGTCAATCGGAAAAGTTCTGAGTGTAAAGCCCGGTGCCGAGATAACTCGCTCCGGCAAGAAAATTCGCCTGCGTGAGGGTATGGATTTAGTGTCGGGGGACACGATCTCGACCAACCGGACGGGCGTTGTTCAGCTGTTGTTTGTCGATGAGACCAAGATTGCGGTGGGTCCGAATGCGCAGATGATTTTAGATGTCTCCATGCTGCGGGGGAATCGTAAGGCCAAGAATTTTACGGTTCAGGCGCTTGGGGGCAGTTTCCGGTTCATCTCGGGCAAAAGCCGCAAGCGGGCCTATTCGATCAAAACGCCGTCGGCCACGATGGCGGTGCGCGGCACTACTTTCGATATGTGGATCACTTCACAACAGCAGAGTGCGATGTTGGTACTCGAGGGGACCGTGCAGATGTGCGGGCGGCGTGGATCGTGTCGGTCGGCAAGTCGGCAATGCAGTATGTTCGCGACCAATTCAGGCGGACAGGTCGGACGACCTGCCGATCAGGCGCAATACGACAAGGCGCTAAAAGGCGGTTTTCCGTTTGTCAGATCTCAGCAGAACTTGTTGCCATCCTTTCAGTTCCGTGCCGAAGGCTGTTCTGACCGAACGGCGAGCGTACCACAAGTTGAACCGTTGCGACCGGACCGGAACCCTGCGGCGCCCCGTGAAGAGGCAACCCGCAGAGAGGTACAGTCGCGCACAGAAGCTCCGGCTCGTCAAAGCGGAGACAATCCCGGGGCGCGGTCGAGCGTAGGCTCGGGCACTTCGTCCGGCGCAGGTGTGAGCTCGGGGGGCGGTTTGAATGTCTCGGCTGATCCTTCCGGAGGCAGCGCTGCCGGATCAGGCGCGCAAGCCACGGCCACTGCAGGTGACGTGACCGCGACTGCGGGATGGTAGGCTAGATCAAGATTTGAGTTCTTTTCCCCCTGCGCCAGGGAGGCGACCGTGGCGGGTAAGATTAAAGACAGAATTGGGCGACGATTGGGATTTAGGCTGGTAGGCCTGGCACTGATCCTGTTGGGTTGCTTCATAAGAGTTCTGGACCCCTATCCCGTGCGCATGTCGCGCTTGATCTACTTCGACATTCTTCAGCGCATTACACCGAGGGAATACAACCCCGAACTGCCGGTTCGGGTTCTGGATATAGACGAGCAATCGCTGGCAAGCTGGGGGCAATGGCCTTGGCCACGCACCTTATTGGCGCAGATGGTCCAGAACCTCGGGGAAAACGGCGCGGCGGCAATTGCCTTTGATATGTTGTTTGTCGAGCCCGATAGATATTCGCCTGCGCGTTTGCTCAATGATCCGGCGCTTGATGGGGTTTTGACCATCGAGAGTCATGCGCAAAAGCTTGATTATGATGTCTTGTTCGGGTTGGAGGTCGCTCACTGGCCGGTCGTGATGGGCACCGCCGCACGAACGTCTCAGGAAGGAAGCAAAGTACGCGCGAAAGCCGGTATCGTCGAGATCGGTGAAAACCCGACGGCGGGCTTGGTCTCGGTGCCTTACTGGACGCCAATTGCCCCGCCGCTGGACCGCAGTGCGGCCGGAATCGGTGGCGTCAATGTCTCACCCATCGGCGGAATGGGGGTCGTGCGGCGGGTTCCGGCACTGTGGGGCGGACCGGATGGAGCGTTGCCGGGTTTGGGCATCGAAGCTCTGAGGATTGCTCTGGATGCGCCCTATATTCTGGTCGAGGGTTCTTCGGACGAGGAGGGGATCGTCCTTGCGATCGAGATCGGGGAATTTCGATTGCCAACAACCGAAAATGGCGAGGTTTGGGTCAGGTACAGGCGAGATCAGCCAGATTTGTACCTGTCAGCCGACGCAATCATGCAGAACCCGGATGACCCCGCGCTGCGTTCGGAAATCGAGGGCCGCATTATTCTGGTAGGCACATCCGCCGCGGGTCTGTTTGATATGCACCAAACCCCGTTGGGTGAATCGGTGCCGGGCGTGTCGATCCATGCGCAGATACTTGAACAGATACTGGCAGGTGAGATGCTCAGCAGATCGGATGTTACCTCTGCCCTTGAGCTGTTATCCTTTATTCTGCTGGGCCTCATCGTCATCGGAGTAATGTCCAGTTTCGGTGCGGTAGCCTCATTCATAGCCGGCGGCGTCGCGGCGGCGGTAGTGATCGCGATCAGTTGGCTGGCGTTCTACAACCAATCCGTTCTGTTTGACGCCACATTCCCGCTGGCCGGGGGGATGGCGAATTTCGGATTGCTGGCGGGATACTTGTTCGCCTCGACCGAGCGCGAGAAGCGCGTGATCAGACAGACATTCTCGCACTATGTGGCGCCAGAGATTCTGGATGAAATGGAGGCCAACGGTCATCAATTGCAGCTGGGTGGTGAATCGCAGGAGATCACCGTGATGTTCTCGGACATCCGCGGATTTACCCCTCTGTCCGAGTCGGTTTCGGCCACCGATCTCGTGGCTTTGCTGAACGAGTTGTTCTCGAAAATCGGCGACCAGATTCTGGATGAACGCGGCACAATCGACAAATTCATAGGTGACGCGGTGATGGCGTTTTGGAATGCGCCTCTACCGGTCGAAGATCACCCTTGTCGCGCCGCCTGGGCGGCACTGAAAATGCGCGCGGCATTGCGGGGGTTTAATGCCTCACCCATCATGCGAGGCCGTCCGGAAATCGCTTTGGCTACGGGATGCGCAACGGGATCGGCATGTGTTGGCAATATCGGATCGCGCAGCCGTTTCAACTATACGGTGATAGGCGATGTAGTGAATGTTGCGGCCAGAATCGAACAGAATTGCCGCCACGTGGATTACGATATCCTTGTGTCCCAGAGCGTACAGCAGGTAGCGCGATCCGATCTGGCGCTGTTGGAAGCAGGGTATGTCGACCTGAAGGGCAAAAGCGAACCCGAACCGGTTTTTGTTCTGGTTGGTGATAAGGCGCTGGCCGAGACTGAAGAGTTTGTAGCTCTGACGCGTGCTCATGATCGATTATTGACTGCCATACGCGAGCGTGCGCCTCAGCTTGCTATCGCAGATCTGTGTGACGGTTGCGCCGCTTTGGCACCAAGTGTTGAACCCGGCCTTGTAGGCTTCTATCGGTCTTTGCTTGGTCGCACGGTGGATTTCCGGGCCGAGCCGCAGGCTGAACTGGTAGTGTTCAGTCACCACAGCGCTGCGGGGCAGCTCGCCGAACAAAAATGAAAACGGGACGCAGTTGGATATCAACCGCGCCCCGCTTCAATCGGAAAGAAAGACCAATCTCGCCCCCTCGAATACTATCTAAAACAATACGGGCTAAAACTTTCGATATATTCGAGACTGACCTTCTATCCTCATCGGAATGAACTCATACTGCACCACCATTGCGCGAGCGACAGTGAAGCAGTTCACATTAACGAGAAATTCTTAAATTAACGCCAGTCGAAGAACCCGGGGCCAACCTGTTTCAACAAGGATTCGGCCATGGCGCGGCCCAGTTCGTGCCCGTTTTCGACGGGGCTTGTGGCCTCTTCGCTGATCGATTCGGACCCATCGGGGCGCAGCACTTCGCCGCGCAGGTGCAACTGGCCGTCCCGGACTTCCGCCAACCCGGCAATCGGAGTTTCGCAGGACCCATCCAGCCCCGCAAGAAGGCTGCGCTCTGCCGCGAGGCGCTGACTGGTTTCGATATCGTGGATGGCTTCCAACATCTGACCGGCGCGACTGTCGTCGCTGCGCCGTTCGATCCCGATGGTGCCTTGCGCAATAGCAGGTAGCATGTCCTCAGGCGCAATCGCGGTGGCCGGGACCTCGGACATTTGCAACCGACGCAATCCGGCCATCGCCAGAAATGTGCAATCCGCAACGCCATCGGCCAGTTTCTTCAACCGGGTCTGCACATTACCGCGGAACTCGACCACCTTCAGATCGGGGCGTCGGTTCAGCAACTGTGCCCGGCGTCGCAACGATGAGGTGCCGACCACAGCGCCTTGCGGCAGATCGTGGATTGAACTTAGGCTCGGTGAGATAAAGGCATCGCGCACATCTTCGCGCGGCAGGAAAGTATCCAACACCAGCCCTTCGGGTTGTTCCACCGGCATGTCTTTGGTCGAATGAACTGCGATATCGATTTCACGCTTCAACATCGCTTCTTCGATTTCCTTGGTGAAGAGGCCCTTGTTGCCGATCTCTTTCAGCGGGCGGTCCGCATCAATCATGGCGCGGTTATCGCCTGTGGTTTTGATCACCACGATCTCGAAAGCCTCTTCAGGCAGATCAAAAGCTTTTCCCAGGCGCGCGCGCGTTTCATAGGCTTGCGCCAGCGCGAGAGGCGATCCACGGGTGCCGATTTTCAGTGGCGATGCGGGGGTTGGCAATGTCAAAGTCATGGCCACAGCTTTAGTCGCGTCACATTGCCCTGACAATGGGGGCAGAGCTTGACAAATTGCCACTGAGGCCCGACGCGTGGCGGCAGACCAAAAGATTGGGGGCAGGTATGGCCGAGACAAAGAAACTGCTACGAGCACTGGCGGGAGAAGTTCAGGACGTTCCGCCGATTTGGATGATGCGCCAGGCGGGGCGCTATCTGCCCGAGTATCGCGCCACCCGCGCGCAGGCCGGTGATTTCCTGTCACTCTGCTATAATCCGGAACTGGCGGCAGAAGTCACCTTGCAGCCAATCCGCCGGTATGGGTTTGATGCAGCGATTCTGTTTGCCGATATTCTGCTGGTTCCGCAGGCCCTGGGTGCTGACCTGTGGTTCGTCACCGGCGAAGGTCCGCGTCTGTCCACGATCACGCAGCAAACGGATTTTGATGCGCTGAAGCCAGTCGAGGACATTCATGAAACCCTTTCGCCGGTTTATGAGACGGTTCGTATCTTGTCGCGGGAATTGCCGTCCGAGACGACTCTGATCGGATTCGCGGGCGCGCCGTGGACTGTGGCCACCTATATGATTGCAGGGCGCGGAACGCCGGATCAGGGCCCTGCCCATGCGTTGCGTGAGGAAAACACGGCATTGTTCGAGGCCCTGCTGGATCGGATCACAGCGGCGACGATCGAGTATCTGTCTGCTCAAATCGAAGCAGGCGCTGAGGTGGTGAAGATCTTCGACAGCTGGGCCGGATCGCTGAAAGGTGAGGCGTTTCAGAAATACGCGGTTGAGCCCTGTCGTGAAATCACGCAGGCGATCAAAGCGCGCCACCCGGGCATTCCTGTGATCGGCTTCCCACGCGAAGCAGGCGATGGCTATGTAGGTTTCGCCAAGGCCACCGGTGTGGATTGCGTGGCACTGGACAATTCTGTTTCGCCAGATTGGGCGGCTGAGCATGTGCAGGTCGATGGCTGCGTACAGGGAAACCTTGCCTCGTCCCATATGGTGACAGGTGGGCCGGCGCTGGTGGACGAGACGCGCCGGATTGTCGAGGCGTTTTCGAAGGGCCCGCATATTTTCAATCTGGGGCACGGGATAACGCCGGATGCGGATCCTGAGAATGTTCAGTTGATGATTGATACGGTGCGCGGGCGATAAGCGGGTGAGGGGGCCAGCCCCCTCTTGGCCTGCAGCCAATTCACCCCCGGGATATTTTTAGCCAGATGAAGCGGGCGGGAGGTCGTTCAGAACGTCCTGCGTATGCTCTCCGCGTTTGGGACTTGGTTTGGGGTGCCAATGATGGGTCGAGAACCGCGGAGCGGCGGCGGCCTGTCTCGTGCCGTCGGGGTCGATCCATGTTTGGCGCGCGGTGTTCATCGGATGGACCAGCGCTTCTTCAGGTGACAAGACGGGGGCTACGCACGCGTCGCTGCCTTGAAACAGGTCTGCCCAATGGTCGCGGGGTTTTGTGGCGAAGAGGTCTGTGAGGCGTTCTGTTAGGCGGGGCCAGGCGCGGCGGTCGTATTGTTTCGCAAACTCAGCGTCTTCAGAGAGGCCGAGTTGTTCGAGAAAGCAGGCGTAGAATTTGGGCTCCAGGCATTGTACCGAAATGTGCCCGCCGTCAGCGCATGTGTAGACGCGGCTCCAGTGGGGGCCGTCCAGCAAGCTTTGGCCACGTGTGTCCGAGATGTTTCCAGTTTGCCGCAAGCTCATCAGCAGGTTCATCATATGGGCCGAGCCGTCATAGATTGCGGCATCGACCACTGTACCGATGCCGGCGTTTTTTGCGTTGATCAAACCGGCCAACAAACCGGCCACCAGATACATGGCTCCGCCTCCGATATCGCCAACCAGCGTGGCGGGCGTCTGGGGTGGTTGATCTGGCTGGGATGCGTACCAAAGCGCCCCTGACAGGGCGATATAGTTCAGATCGTGGCCTGCGGTCTTGGACAGGGGCCCGTCTTGCCCCCAGCCTGTCATCCGGCCATAGACCAGTGCTGGGTTGAGGTGATGGCAAGGTTCAGGGCCGAGCCCAAGCTTCTCCATCACGCCGGGGCGGAAACCTTCGATCAGCGCGTCAGCGGTGGCGATCAGGTGTTTTGCGGTGTTCAAGTCCTCCTGATCCTTGAGGTCCAGCGCGATGGACCGTTTGCCACGATCCAAGAGGGAGCATTCGGGCATGCCGGGGGTGATTGCACCACCTTTGCGGTGAATGGTGATCACATCAGCCCCCATATCTGCCAGCGTCATGGCGGCGAACGGGGCGGGGCCGAGCCCTTCGAATTCGATGATACGCAAACCTGCCAGCATGGTGTCCTCCTGCGCGACAGGGTTTCGTCATGGGATATCAAATGCAAGCGGAGAATGCGCCGGGCCGTTGCAAATGGGTTGCTTGCGTCGTCGTTTCAGGGCTAGGTCGGTCGTAGTATTGTAAGAGAGGATTGCCAGATGCAGCTTAACGACACGCGTGAGATTCAAGCTCCGACTGCCGCTGTTTACAGTGCCTTGCTGGACCCCGAAGTGCTGAAAGCCTGCATCGGTGGCGCGCAAGAGATCACCGGCAATCCGACAGACGGTTATCAGGCCACCGTTGTGCAAAAGGTCGGCCCGGTGAAGGCGACCTTCAAGGGTACAGTCACCATGTCCGATATGGTCGAGCCTGAGCGCTTGACTATCGCAGGCGAGGGCAAAGGCGGTGCGGCGGGCTTTGCCAAAGGCAGCGCCCAAGTGACGCTGGCGGCCAACGACGCGGGCGGAACTGCTTTGACATATGAGGTCGAGGCGAAAGTGGGGGGCAAGCTGGCGCAGCTGGGCAGCCGTCTGATCGATGGGTTTGCCAAAAAGATGGCCGATCAGTTCTTTGCCAATCTGCAAGCCCATTTCGATGATCCTGAACCAGAAGGCGACGCGTCGGAAGAGGAAGCTAAGCCGGGTTGGCTGGGGCGTTTGACGGGCCGCGACTAATCTCTGCGCTGGCGCGCAGGGCTCTGTGCGTGATGGGGCTGTTCCCTGTTGATCTGGCGCGATAGGTTGTAGGGCCAGAACGAGGGACCGCATGACAACCATTCTATCCATCCGGGATTTGCGCAAATCCTATGCCGATGGCTTTGAAGCGCTGAAAGGCGTGACGCTGGACATCGAAGAAGGCGAGATCCTGGCACTGCTGGGACCGAACGGCGCGGGTAAGACCACACTGATTTCGACCGTGTGCGGGATTACCACGCCGACTTCTGGGTCGGTGACGGTGGGCGGCCATGACATTCAGACGGATTTCCGGGCGGCGCGCAAGATGATCGGTCTGGTACCGCAGGAAATCGCATTGGAGCCGTTCGAAAAGGTCTGGAACACCGTTCGGTTCTCGCGCGGCCTATTCGGCCACGGGCGCGATAACGCGCGGATCGAAGAAATTCTGCGCAAGCTGTCGCTGTGGGACAAGCGGCGCAATGCGATCAAGGAGTTGTCGGGCGGCATGAAACGCCGGGTGCTGATCGCCAAGGCGCTGGCGCATGAGCCGCGCGTGCTGTTTCTGGATGAGCCCACCGCCGGCGTGGATGTCGAGCTGCGCAAGGATATGTGGGAGATCGTGGCCGAGCTGAAGCAGGCTGGCGTTACCATCATTCTGACCACCCACTACATCGAAGAAGCCGAGGCGATTGCCGACCGCGTCGGCGTCATCGACAAGGGTGAGCTTCTGCTGGTGCAGGACAAGGACACCCTTATGGCGCAGATGGGCAAGAAGCAGATCGAAGTGATGCTGACCGACCCGATCCCAGCCATTCCCGACAGCCTCTCGGAACATCAGCTGACGCTGAACGGCGAGGGGGACGTGCTGATCTACACCTATGACACTAACGCAGAACGCACGGGTATCACCACGCTGCTGAACGATGTGGCGCAGGCCGGGCTGGTGCTGCGCGATGTGCAGACACGGCAGTCGAGCCTTGAAGAGATCTTCGTCAATCTTGTCTCGGGAGAGCCCGCATGAACTGGTCCGCCATTGCCGCCATCTATCGGTTCGAAATGGCCCGGTTCTTCCGCACTCTGGCGCAGAGCTTTCTGTCGCCGGTCCTGTCCACCTCGCTCTATTTCGTGGTCTTTGGGACCGCTATCGGTAGTCGTATCCAGGAGGTCGAGGGCGTATCCTATGGTGCCTTCATTGTGCCGGGGCTGATTATGCTGTCGGTGGTGATGTTGGCGATCTCGAACGCGTCGTTCGGTATCTACTTCCCGAAATTTCTGGGCACGATCTATGAACTGCTGTCTGCGCCGATCAATTTCATCGAGATCGTTATCGGCTATGTCGGCGCAGCGGCGACCAAGGCGCTGTTTGTCGGCGTGGTGATTCTGATCACGGCCACATTCTTCGTTGAGATACGAATCGAGCATCCATTGGCGATGGTGGCCTTTCTGGTTCTGACCTGCCTCAGCTTTTCCCTTCTGGGGTTCATCGTCGGCATCTGGGCCAGCAATTTCGAACAGATGTCGCTGATCCCGCAGCTGGTCGTTACGCCTTTGATCTTCCTCGGAGGGACGTTTTATTCCATCTCAATGCTGCCACCTGTCTGGCAGACGATCACGTTGTTCAATCCTGTCGTTTACCTGATTTCTGGCTTCCGCTGGTCCTTCTACGGTATCGCGGATGTCCCGATATTCTGGAGCCTGTTGGCTATTCTCGGCTTTACCGGATTGTGTCTGGCGGTGATCGGCTGGATCTTCAAAACCGGTTGGCGTATCCGCAGCTAGTGCGTTGCATTTTTGCCGATTGGGTGTGTGAAATTGGTTCACGTCGCGTTTATGGCCCTTCGGGTCTCTTGTTAACGGGCCGAGCGCGCTCTACATCGGCTTCCATGAAGCTGAGCGTGCCGTTCCTGAAAAAACAGCCTGTCGTGGCCGTGGTCCGTCTGTCTGGCGCTATCGGAGTGGCCGGGCGCGGATCGATGAATGCCACCTCGCTTGCGCCGGTTCTGGACAAAGCTTTTCGCAAAGGCAAGCCCGCGGCAGTCGCGCTTGAGGTCAACTCGCCCGGTGGATCACCGGTTCAAAGCTCGCTGATCGGGGCGCGCATCCGGCGTCTTGCGGATGAGCTAAACATCCCCGTCTATGCTTTTGTCGAAGATGTCGCCGCCTCTGGAGGCTATTGGCTGGCCGCCGCTGCAGATGAGATTTATGCCGATGATAGCTCGGTTCTGGGGTCGATCGGTGTGATTTCATCGGGGTTCGGCGCGCATGTCTTTCTGGCGCGTCAGGGGTTTGAGCGGCGCGTCCATACGGCGGGCCAATCAAAGTCGATGCTCGATCCGTTTGCTCCGGAGAAGAAAGAGGACGTCGCGCGGCTGAAGCGGCTATTGGATGACATCCACGAGAACTTCATCACGCATGTAAAGTCCCGCCGAGGGGGCAAGCTGGATGAAAATCAGGATTTGTTTACTGGCGAAGTGTGGTTGGCCCGGCGGGCGCAGGAATTGGGTCTGATCGACGGCATTGGTCATCTCAAGCCCAAGATGCAGGACCGTTTTGGTGAAAAGGTTAAATTCCGCCGTTACGGTTTGAAGAAACCAATCTGGTCGCGCTTTGGGGCCCGGATGGCGCAGGACGCCATCGCCGGGCTAGAGGAGCGGGCGGCCTACGCGCGTTTCGGTCTGTAAAGTGATCATCAAGGCCGTTACCCTGTTCCTGGTCGGTATGGCCGTCTTGGCGATGTTCGGGAAGCTGCGCTTTCCCGGTCAAAAGCGTTTGAACTCGGCTAGATGTACGCGATGCGGAAGATTCAGAATCGGCAAAGGCCCGTGTGCCTGTGAAAAAGGAGGCCGTTCATGACAGCATGGCTGTTATCCGGCCTCGGCCTGCTGATCCTGCTGCTGGCAGGCGATGCACTGGTGCGCGGCGCCGTGAACCTCAGCCTGCGTCTGGGGGTGCCCGCGCTGATCGTCAGCCTGACCATTGTGGCTTTCGGGACATCCGCCCCCGAGCTGTTGATTGCCATCAGCGCGATCAAGGAAAACGCGCCCGGAATTGCGCTTGGCAACGTGGTCGGGTCGAATACGGCGAATATTCTGCTGGTTCTCGGTGTGCCTGCCCTGTTGGCCACCCTGCACACAAGCGAATGTGACAGCCGCAAGAACTATGTCTTCATGCTGCTGGCATCGGTTCTGTTCATTGGGCTGGCTTTCTGTGGTGTGTTTAACCTGTTCAGCGGGGCAATCTTGCTTGCCGCGCTGACACTGGTTCTCTGGAATGCCTTCCGTGAGGCGCGTGCCCACCGCAAAGCCTGTGGAGAAGCCTGCGCCGATGACGATGATTTGGATGGCCTGGAAGAGGCCGACCCCGACATGCCCTATTGGAAGATTTCCATTTATCTGGTGCTGGGGCTGATCGGTTTGCCCATGGGGGCGCATCTGCTGGTCGACAACGCGACGGTGATCGCCCGCACCTACGGTGTAAGCGAAACCGTGATCGGACTGACGCTGATCGCGGTCGGGACATCCCTGCCCGAGCTTGCGACCACAGTGATGGCGGCATTGCGCAGACAGGCTGATGTGGCGCTTGGCAATGTGATCGGGTCGAACATGTTCAACCTGCTCGCCATTGTCGGCATCGCCACCTTGTTTGGCCGCATTCCTGTCGACCCGGAGTTTCTGGAATTTGATCTGTGGGTCATGCTGGGCGCATCCCTGCTGCTTATCCCTTTTGTGTTCTTCAAGAAGGACATCACGCGTGGTTGGGGAATGTTGTTGACAGTTCTGTATGCGGTCTATGTCATCTCTCTGTTGGCGTAACTGGACAGGAAGAGACGTTTCATGCCCCAAGCTTTGGTGACCGGTGCTGGAATTCGCCTGGGCCGTGCGATGGCCCTCTACCTGGCAAAGCGCGGGTATGATGTGGCTGTGCATTACGCGACCTCGGAGCAACCAGCACAAGAGGTCGTTGCTGAAATCAAGGCGCTGGGCCGATCCGCCATTGCGCTGCAGGCTGACTTACTGGACGAAGGAAATGTCACGTCTCTGGTGCCGTGTGCGGCCGAGGCGCTTGGCGGTCCGATAACATGCCTGGTGAACAACGCCTCGATTTTCGAATACGACAACATCCATACCGCCACCCGCCAAAGCTGGGACCGGCACATGGACAGCAATCTGCGTGCGCCCTTCGTGCTGACGCAGGCGATAGCAGAACAAGGGCTGGTGCCCGAAATCGACGGTGCTGGTGAACCGGTTGCGACCGGCTTGATCGTTAATATGGTCGATATGCGTGTGCGCAAGCTGACGCCCGAGTTCATGTCCTATACCATTGCCAAGATGGGTTTGTGGGCGTTGACCCGTACTTCTGCGCAGGCTCTGGCACCCGCAATCCGCGTCAATGCAATCGGGCCCGGGCCGACGATACAGGGGCACCGCCAAAGCGAAGGCCATTTCAAGGCGCAACGCATGAACACGGTTTTGGAGCGTGGGGCGAATCCGTCCGATATTACCGCAGCCCTCGGTTATTTCCTGGATGCCCACACGGTCACCGGGCAGCTGTTGTGCGTGGATGGCGGGCAGCATCTCGGCTGGCAAACCCCGGACGTTTTGGGCGTAGAATAAGTAATTTCGGTGCAAGTTTTGCACCGCTCTCAATCCCGTTACGAACACGTTACAAAAATGTCTTGTTTTTCATACACTTGTCCCATGAATGAAAAAATATACAATAAATACAAATGCTTACATAAGTGCCTATTTTTTGTGCAAATCAAAGAATCCTTAATGAAACAAGGGAAATTCGGGACAGCCCAAAACTTATCTGCACAGTTATCCACAGAAACCGTGGATTTGTTTTCTCTTGATCATTGGCTCACAAGATTGCAGCCATGGCCACAGAATCATATCTCTGGCTCATGACCTCTCACTCCGACTCGACCTCTGATGTTCAGAAGACCGGCTATGCCTGTATTCAGCGCTATGTGAAAACGCTGGACAGCTCGCCGGGCGTTTACCGGATGTTGGATGGGGACAGTCGGGTTCTGTATGTGGGCAAGGCGCGGAACTTAAAAGCGCGGGTTTCGAACTATACCCGACCGGGACATTCCGGGCGGATCGAGAAGATGATCGCCGCGACGGCCTCGATGATGTTCCTGACCACACGGACCGAAACCGAGGCGCTGCTGCTGGAGCAGAACCTGATCAAGCAGCTCAAGCCCAAATACAACGTACTGCTGCGAGACGATAAGAGTTTTCCGAACATTCTGGTCGCCAAGGATCATGCCTTTCCGCAGATCAAAAAGCATCGCGGGGCGAAGAAAGAGAAGGGTGCCTATTTCGGCCCTTTCGCCAGCGCAGGGGCCGTGAACCGGACGCTAAACCAGCTGCAAAAGGCGTTTCTGCTGCGCAACTGTTCGGATTCCATGTTCGACAGCCGCACCCGGCCCTGTCTGCTCTATCAGATCAAGCGATGTTCGGGGCCGTGTGTCGGGTTGATTTCTGATGTCGACTACCGTGAAAGCGTCAAAGACGCAGAACGGTTCCTGTCGGGCCGGTCAACCAAGGTGCAGGAAGAGTTGGCCGAGCAGATGATGACCGCTTCTGAGGCGATGGAATTCGAACGCGCCGCCGGTCTGCGCGACCGAATTCGGGCACTGACGCAGGTACAGACCTCGCAAGGCATCAATCCGCGTGGCGTGACCGAGGCGGACGTGATCGGCCTTTATATGGATAGCGGGCAGGCCTGCGTTCAGGTGTTCTTCATCCGCGCCAACCAGAACTGGGGGAACAAGGATTTCTATCCTCGGGTTGGGGTCGATGTGTCTCCGGCTGAGGTGATGGAGGCCTTCCTCGGTCAGTTCTACGACAATAAGGAACCGCCCCGGCAGTTGATCCTGTCAGACGGGATCGAAAACGCCGATCTGATGCAGGAGGCGCTGACTGAGAAAGCGGGGCGCAAGGTAGAAATCCTGGTGCCCCAGCGCGGAGAAAAACAGGAACTGGTCGCAAGCGCCTTGCGCAACGCAAGGGAATCGCTGGCCCGCCGCATGTCGGAAAGCGCCACGCAAGCCAAGTTGTTGCGCGGGGTGGCCGACGCGTTTGAACTCGACGGCCCGCCGAACCGGATTGAGGTCTACGACAACTCTCACATTCAAGGCACCAACGCGGTGGGTGGCATGATCGTGGCGGGCCCTGAGGGGTTCATGAAAAACGCCTATCGCAAATTCAACATCCGTGGCGATGACCTAACCCCGGGTGACGATTTTGGGATGATGAAAGAGGTGCTGACCCGACGTTTCACCCGCTTGCAGAAAGAGGATCCGGACCGCGACAAGGGCATGTGGCCCGACCTTCTGCTGATCGACGGTGGGGCCGGGCAGGTGAGTGCAGTGCACGAGATCATGGTCGAACATGGCGTCGAAGACATCCCCATGGTCGGCGTCGCCAAAGGTGTGGACCGTGACCACGGTAAAGAAGAATTCCATCGGATCGGTCAGCGCGCTTTTGCACTGCAACGCAACGATCCGGTGCTCTACTTCATCCAACGCCTGCGAGATGAAGCGCACCGGTTTGCCATCGGTACTCACCGGGCCAAACGCGCCAAGGCCGTTGGCGCGACGCCGCTGGATGAAATCCCCGGCGTGGGGGCTGCGCGAAAGCGGGCTCTGTTGGCTCATTTCGGCAGTGCGAAGGCTGTCAGTCGGGCTAATCTGGCGGATTTGAAAGCGGTCGAGGGGATCTCAGCCGGATTGGCGCAGAAGGTTTATGACTTCTTCCACGACAAGAGCTAGTCCCGCCGCCCACGCCAGAGGATATAGAGCCCCGAGGCGACGATCAGCGCGCTGCCGATCCACATGGTCTGGTCCAGACGCTCACCAAACATCGCCACACCCAGACCAATCCCGAACAGCAGTCGGGAATATCGGAACGGCGTGACCGATGAAACCTCACCCGTGCGCATCGCCTTCATCAACGAGGCATAGGCCATGACACCCATCAGGGTCGCACCAACCAGATGCAGGCTGACATCTGGCGTCAGAGGTTGCATGGGCGTGCCCTCCCAAAACCGATAGGCCAGCCCCGCGGCCACGATGCAGAGGAAGCCGTAGAATCCCAGAACCTCGGTTCCCAATGAGGCCGGCGCCGCGCGGCTGGCCAAATCCCGCCCGGCAAAGCCGAGCATCCCCAATACGGCAAGGATCGATAGGGCCGAAAAGCTGTCCCCAGTTGGTTGGATGATGATCACCACGCCGATCAGGCCGATCAGAATGGCGCTCCAGCGTCGCCAACCGACACTTTCGCCAAAGAACAGCGCGGCCCCCGCCACGACGACCAGGGGGGTGGCCTGAAGGATGACCGTGGCCGAAGACAGCGGGGTTAGCGCAATGGCCAGCACATAAAACAGCCGTCCCAAGATCTCGAAAACTACGCGGACCTTCATCGGGCGGGACAGGACGTCAGGCTGAAACAGCTTCGTGCCGCGCAGCATGGCGACCACGGCATAAATGACGGCACCCCCTGTGCCAAAAAGAACCAATACCTGCCAGATCGGGATTGCGCCCGACGCACTCTTCAGGAACGCATCCTCGAGCGCGAACAAGGCCATGGCTGCGATCATCCACGCGCTGCCGATCAGGTTTGACAGGGGATCGGTTTGAATATGAGTCGTCATGTTTCGCTCTGCTGGAACTGCGGGCCAATCTGACCGCAAAGCCAGCGCAGGCCAAGCCGTATCTGACCGAGATCTCGCTGTTGCGACCCTTTGGTCAAATGCATCGCAACCGCCTGTGATCGGGCCAGGTTTTCGAATGCCATCTTTTATGTCCCGAAGCAGCGATGTAAAGATTTAGCCATGAAGTGGAACCTGCCCAATATCCTGACCCTGCTGCGCCTGTTGGCCGCCCCCGGTCTGGCCGTGATGTTTCTGTATTTTACGCGACCCTATGCTGATTGGTTTGCGTTGATTCTGTTCCTGTCCGCCGCGATTACCGACTGGTTTGACGGCTACCTCGCACGGGCCTGGAAGCAAGAGACCAAAATGGGTGCGATGCTGGATCCGATTGCCGACAAGGCGATGGTGGTAGTCGCACTGATGATACTGGTGGGGTATTCGACCGAAAGCTGGACGCCGTGGCTGGTACTGCCCGCGACGGTCATCCTGTTCCGCGAGGTCTTTGTCTCGGGCCTGCGGGAATATCTTGGTGACGTGGCCGGAACCCTGAAAGTGACAAAACTGGCGAAGTGGAAAACTACGGCGCAAATGGTGGCGATTGCGATCCTGTTCTCGCAGGGGATCTTTGAACACTACTTTGTGATGGCTACGTTCGGCATGGACTCTGCCCTCATTGATCAGGTGCTTTCAGGGCAGGTGGAAGACCTCAATCATATCCGCTGGCATCTGGAAGGCATGTTCTGGTCGGGCCGCATCGGGCTTTGGCTGCTTTGGATCGCTGCGACGCTGACATTGATCACCGGCTATGACTACCTACGTAAAGCCATGCCCCACCTGAAGGAGACTTAAGCGATGGACGTGCTGTATTTCGCATGGGTACGTGAGCGCATCGGCCTGCCGAAAGAGAAAGTCGAAACTGAGGCGGCAACGGTCAATGACCTCGTTGCCGAACTCAGCGCGCGCGAGGATCGCTATGCCGCCGCCTTTGCCGACCTTTCGGCCCTGCGCGTGGCTTTGGATCAGGAACTGTCGGATTTCGACGCCCCCCTAACCGGCGTGCGCGAAGTTGCGTTCTTTCCACCCATGACGGGTGGCTGACATGCGCATCGCGGTTCAGGAAGAAGCGTTCGATCTGGGGGCCGAGGCCAACGCTTTCGCCGCCGGAGATGATGCAAATGGGGCCATCGTCACCTTCACGGGGGTCGTGCGTGATCTGGCCTCGGGCGATCTGGATGTGATGGAGATCGAGCATTATCCGGGCATGACCGAACGCGCCCTGACCAAGATCGCAGAAGAGGCACAGGCCCGATGGTCATTGGGGGATGTGCTGGTGATTCACCGCCACGGTCGGCTGGCTCCGGGGGACCGGATCATGATGGTCGCCACCGCCGCGCCGCATCGCAAGGACGCGTTTGAAGCGGCGGAGTATCTGATGGATTACCTCAAATCCCGCGCGCCGTTCTGGAAAAAGGAAATCACCAACTCCGGTGCAGAGTGGGTAGCCGCCAGAGATGAGGATGAAGACGCGCTGACCCGATGGTAAAGGCGCAGCGCTCTTAATCCGCGTTGTTGATCCGCCCGCGCATTTCTTCGGCTTCCTGCCGCGCTGCGCGAAGACCTTCCATCGCGGCGGTCAGCTCGGCTTCGGTCTGGGTTAGCTGATTGGTCAGCTCTGCTTCACGCTGCTGCAGATAGGTTATCGCCTGATCGCGGGTTTCCTCGGCCTCGTGTAATTCCTGGCTCATGCGGTCCAGATCGGCCACGTCGCTTTGGCGCACGCGAGACAGGCGATGGGCCAGCCAATTGGCAAACCATCCCATGCAGAAGGCTGCGAACAGGATGATGGCGGTGGCGATGATGAATTCCGTTCTGTTCAACTTACTGATCCTCTTCGCCCGCATCCGTTGCGTCGGTTTCTGGTGTCTGGGTTTCGGCCTCCATCGCCTCAAGCCCGGTTTCGGTATTGGCCACGGGCTCGGGCCGGATCAGACGAAACTCGATGCGGCGGTTTTCTTCGCGACCTTCTTCGGTGTCGTTGTCGGCGATCGGTTGTGTCTCACCATAACCCACGGCCGAAAAGCTTGAGGTCGGCACCCGCCGTCCGCGCAGCTCGTTCAGGATCGACTGCGCGCGCGCCTGGCTGAGTTGCTGGTTCATCTCTTCCCGGCCCTGACTATCGGTATGGCCCTGAATTTCCAACCGGATCGGGCCGCATTCTCGCAAGATATCCGCGATCTGGTTCAGGGCATCGCGGGAATCGGCGGCCACTGTCGCTGAACCCGGCTCGAACGCGATCTTGCTCGCGGCCTGCACCTCGGCCAGTTGCTCTTCGCAGATCTCGGGGTCGGGCGGGGCATCTGCAGGGGCGGGCGGCTCCTGATAGGTGATCGATAGGGAGTAGTCCTGTGCTTCACCCAGCTTGTCCGACAGCAGGCCTGCGATCCGGGCCTTGGCATCGGGATCATGGCTGAGCCCCGATAGCGTAACATTGTCTGGCGTCACGGTCAGCGCACCATTGTGCAACTGCGACAGCGCTTCCAGTCCGGCCAGAACGCGCACGGGCCAGTCCGCGGGCAGGTCAGGCGCGATCCGGGTCGCCGTATGCACCTGCAGGGAACCAAAGGCCGCGCGCGCGAAACTGTCCGTCATATCACGCAGGGTCTCGTCACCCACACGCCCGCGCAGTTGAACCAAACCCTCGGGGCTGCGGGTTGCAACGAATTCAATCGGCCCTGTCGGGTCATCTGGCTCGGGTTCGGGCAGAACCGCATGCAAGACGAACACTTCGGGAAGCGCGTTTTCCAACTCTCCTACAATGCGGTCAAACTCCAGCGGGCTGGTGTCCTGCGCGGCGACAAGAGTGATGTCGGCATCCGACAACGTGACCGAACCCCGTCCAAGTTCGGACAAAGCCCGGATGCTCAACTGCGCTGCGTTCGCCCAGCGTGGGGATGGTACGCCCAGACCGATGGTGCAGGAATAAGGTCCGCTAAGCCCGGCCTGTTGTGCGGCCTCGACGATCATGTCGCGCGCGTCTTCGTCCTGCGCAGAACAGGCGTCGAACTGCCCGCCGTCCTCGTTGATCAGGTAGCGCAGGGTGAACGGCGTGATCACAGGGCGCGGCGCCGAGATCGCCAGACCAATACGCAAGCCTGGAGGTGCGGCGCGGCTCAGGTCTTGTTCCAGCCGGTCTTTCTCTTGCTGGCTGTCCGCAATGGCGGTGATGCGTACGAGTCCCGGACTGGCCGATATCTTTGCGCGTGGTAGATCAGACAGTGCTTGAATCGCATAGTCCAGCGCCTGATCCCAGCCCTTGGGCGCGGGATAGTCGGCGCTTTCCATCAGGTCCGAAACCGTCGCGTCCTGATCCAACCGTTGCAGGCGGTTCATCAGATCGTCGCGATCCTCGCTGGCCGGCACCAGACCGATGACCGAAATACCACTATCGTTGCGCAGGATTTCGGCAGAGAACCGGGGGGGTGTCAGATCGGCGGTCGGTGCGACTTCCATATCGTCGATGACGCGCGAGGTATCGACCTCGGTTCCGGCGGCGGTCAGGGCGTTGAACCGTGTCGCCTCATCCGGAGCCATTCCGGTCAGCACGACACGCAGGCCATCGGATTCAACCTCGGCCCAGTCATGTCCCTGCAGGTTCAGCGCCCGGCGCACAGCAAGTTCCGATGCGTCTTCGATCTTGCTGACCGAAAAGCTGGCGGCCACCAGGGACAGACCGGCGGACACCGCAAAGATCAACGCAACAGCAAGGGCATAAGGCAGGCGCATGGGCGGGATCGAGACTCCTCGGGCGGTTAGTTTCGGACTCATACAGAGCCCGGCCCGGAGGTGCAATCAGAGCAAAAGGGCGACGCAGAGGAAGATCAGCGGAATCAAGCCGGTGTCGCGGTTGGCCCGGAATAATTGCAACAGTTTGGCGTTGTCCTCGGTATCGAGGCCGCGCAATTGCCACGCCATATGCCACCCCATGGCCCATGGCCCACCCAACGCTACGACGAGCGCCAGAACTGATGCGTTGGGCAGCGACGCATCGATAATGGCCAGCCCCATCAGGCCGACCGTACAAACCAGAAAATACTTGAGCCATCGGGCCGTATCGGTCCCGAACAGGCGGGCGGTGGATTTGATACCGATGAGTTCATCGTCTTCGGCATCCTGATGGGCATAGATCGTGTCATAGAATAGTGTCCAGGCGATGCCTGATAGATAGAGTATGATCGCAGGCCAACCAACCGTTCCTGTATGTGCCGCCCAGGCGAGCAGTACACCCCAGTTGAAGGCCAGCCCGAGAAAGACCTGCGGCCACCAAGTGAAACGTTTTGCAAAAGGATAGATCGTGACCGGCAACAGCGACAGGACACCCATGGCAATCGCCGCGCGGTTGAAAGTCAGCAGAATCAGCAAAGCCAGCAGGCATTGCAGCACCATCCAGAACATCGCCTGCCGCACGCTGACCTGACCCGATGGGATCGGGCGCGAGCGGGTGCGTTCCACTTTCCCGTCGAACTCTCGGTCGGTGATATCGTTCCATGTGCAGCCCGCGCCACGCATCAGGAAGGCGCCGATGGCGCAGCCGATGGCAATCCACAAGTCCTCCCATCGGGGTGAACCATCGCTGAGGATCGCCAGTGCCAGCCCCCACCAGCAGGGAATGAGCAATAGCCATGTGCCAATCGGTCGGTCCGCGCGGCTGAGCCGCAGATAGGGACGGATAAAAGCGGGGGCATGGGTGTCGACCCAGTTCCCGGTGACCGCATCCGCGACCTGACCGTCTGGTGTTGGGGCATTGCCTTGCATATGTAGGGTCTCATGACTGCGAAGATCAGACTGTATGTAGAGCACCCTTTGGGTCCGGGGCAATCGGTTCCTTTGACGCGCGAACAGGCGCATTACCTGTTCGGCGTGATGCGCCTGTCGGTGGGCGGGCAGGTTGCGTTGTTCAATGGACAGGATGGCGAATGGCTGGCAGAGGTTGCTGATGCGGGCAAACGGGGTGGAACGCTGACCTGTGCCGAGCACACCAAACCCTTGCAATTGCCACCCGACCTGTGGCTGCTCTTTGCACCGATCAAGAAGGCGCGCACCGATTTTATCGTTGAAAAGGCAGCGGAAATGGGCGCAGCGCGGATCATGCCCGTGCAGACCGAGTTTACCAATTCCGAACGTATCCGTCAGGACCGCCTGCAGGCTCATGCGGTCGAGGCCGCCGAGCAATGCGGTGGCACCTTTGTGCCCGAAGTCACCGATTTGCAGCGGCTCGACCGGGTGCTGGACACATGGTCTGAGGACCGCCAGCTGATGTTCTGTGACGAGGCCGAGGTGGGCTCTGCCCTGCGTCTCGCTGCGAATGAGAAGTCTCAGCCATGGGCCATTCTGATCGGCCCCGAGGGCGGGTTCTCTGAGCGTGAGCGCAAGCGGCTGACGGGATTGCCTTATGCTCATATCGTCAGCTTGGGGCCGCGTATCCTGCGCGCTGACACGGCGGCGGTTGCGGCGATGACCATGTGGCAACAGGCTTTGGGGGACTGGTCGTGACCTGGCGCGCGGCGCAGGTCAGCGACGTTTCGCAGATCGACACTTTTCTATCGCAGCACATTCAGACTTCTATGTTCCCGCTGGCCAACATGCGTGACTTTGGTCTGAACGGCCCGCACCTTCGTTCTTTGAAAATGTGGCTGCTGGGCGATCCCATACGTGCCGTGTTTGCCATTACGAATGAGGGCATGGTTCTGCCACAATGCCCAGACTGCTCTGACGAAGAGTTGGCGGCGGCCATCCATCTGATCCGGGGGAACGCCTTGTTTGGTATCGCCGCCGAAGCCAGGCAGGCGCGCCGGATCATGAAACTTGGCGGATGGGAAGACCGGCCCGCGACGCTCTACAGTGACGAGCCGGGATTCTCGCTGGAGCTGGATCGACTTGTCCTGCCGGAGGCAACAAGCGCCCAACTCG
Organism: Ruegeria sp. AH3; assembly: GCF_056536265.1. Lineage (NCBI taxonomy): Bacteria > Pseudomonadati > Pseudomonadota > Alphaproteobacteria > Rhodobacterales > Roseobacteraceae > Ruegeria > Ruegeria sp. AH3. The sequence goes on along the minus strand of NZ_JBQFJL010000001.1, from coordinate 2,450,776 downwards.
TGCCGATGGGAGAGCTCGACAGATCGGTTACCGAAAACTGGCGGCGGGACTATCTGATCGAGGCTATGGATTTCGATCCGACGCGTGCAGCGAAACAGGCCTGTGAAGATTTCAAAGCCTATACCAAGCGCGACTCCCACCGGGTTCTGTTGATTGACAATCAGCCTGTTTCCATGACCGGGTTCAACGCTCGCCTGCCTGAAATCGTGCAAATCGGCGGTGTCTACACCCCGCCCGGGTTGCGTGGTCGTGGCTATGCCCGTCTCGCCGTGGCCCTGCATCTGATTGAGGCGCGAGAAGGCGGAGTTTCACGCGCCGTTCTGTTCGCAGCTTCCGATTCTGCTGCGCGTGCCTATATGGCAATTGGGTTCAAACCTGCGGGTCACTACTCGCTGATCCTGTTCACCAACCCGAAGGACATTGCATGAGTTTCATTCGACCCGAAGCCAAATTGACCTTATGGCGCTGGCGCGAAGTGTTGGTGGCTTTGGTCGTCCTTTTGGTGGGCCTCAGCTGGATCAGCGGCCCCGGGGGTTTGCTTGGCTGGCTCGGCTGGCTGTTGTTGGTGATTGCGATGGCCTTGGCTGTAATTGGCGTACAGCGCGCCCGCTTCCGTACCGGCGCGGGCGGCCCCGGCGTGGTCACGATTGATGAAGGCCAGATCACCTATCTCGGCCCGCTTGATGGCGGTATCGTCGCGACGCGTGAAATCGAGCGGTTGGCGCTGGACCCGACCTCGAACCCGGCGCACTGGGTGTTGGACCAGCCGGGTCAACCAACACTTCACATTCCGGTGAATGCTGAGGGGGCTGAGGCGCTGTTCGATGTGTTTTCGAACCTGCCGGGTTTGAAAACCGAACAAATGCTGGCTGAACTGAACGGCGGCGCGATCCATCCGGTGGTGATATGGGAGCGCCGTCCGATGCGACCTGCGCATCTGCGCCTGCATTGACACTGGCGCAGTTTGCGCTCAGGACTGGCGGCTAAGACAGACACAGCAGGATCGGAGACCGGTTCATGTCCATCCCCCAGTCCGGCGGCGGACCGATCGAACGCCATGAGCAACTGGCCGAATATCTGGAATCGGGCTGCAAGCCCAAAGACGATTGGCGCATCGGGACCGAGCACGAGAAGTTCGGCTATTGCAAGGACACGCTGAAACCGCTGCCGTTCGAAGGCACCCGGTCTATCGTGGCCGTGCTCGAAGGGCTGCGCGACCGCCACGGCTGGGCTGAGGTTCGTGAGGCGGGGCATCTGATCGGGCTTGAAAAGGACGGTGCCAATGTCAGCCTGGAGCCGGGCGGCGCGCTGGAGCTGTCGGGCGCTCCGCTGGAGACCATTCACGAGACCTGCGATGAGGTGAACACCCATCTGCGCGAAGTGAAAGATATCGCCGATGAGATCGGCGTGGGTTTCATCGGTCTGGGCGCGGCCCCGATCTGGACCCATGACGAGATGCCGCTGATGCCCAAGGGCCGCTATCGGCTGATGAACGACTATATGGAAGAGGTCGGCACCATGGGTCGCGCCATGATGCGGCGCACCTGTACGGTTCAGGTCAATATCGACTTCGGGTCCGAGGCCGACATGGTGCAGAAATTGCGCGTTGCTCTGGCGCTGCAGCCTGTTGCCACGGCGCTGTTCGCAAACTCACCCTTTTTCGAGGGTAAACCGATCGGTCAGAAAAGTTGGCGCAGCTATATCTGGAGGCACCTCGACGATGCGCGCACCGGTATGCTGCCTTTCGTCTTCGAAGAGGGCTTCGGGTTCGAGCGTTACGTGCAATACGCCCTCGATGTACCGATGTATTTCGTCTATCGCGACGGTCAGTACATCAATGCATTGGGCATGTCTTTCCGCGACTTCCTGCAGGGCAAATTGCCCGCACTGCCGGGTGAGACGCCAACCTTGTCCGACTGGGCCGATCACCTGACCACGGCCTTCCCCGAAGCGCGCATCAAGAAATTCATGGAGATGCGCGGTGCCGATGGTGGCCCGTGGCGGCGCCTGTGTGCTCTGCCCGCATTCTGGGTCGGTCTGACCTATGACCAAGGCGCTCTGGACGCCGCCTGGGATCTGGTCAAAGGCTGGGATGCCGAGACGCGCGAAGCATTGCGGGTCGCGGCGGCGAAAGATGGCCTGCAGGCGCAGGTAGGAAAGATCAATATGCATGATCTGGCACGCGAGGTCGTCTCGATCGCAGATGCCGGTCTCGCCGCGCGCGCACGCGCCGGGGCAGGCGGTTTGGTTCAGGATGAGACCCATTTCCTGAATGCGCTCAAGGACAGCATCGATTCGGGTCAGGTCCCCGCAGATGAATTGATGGATCGTTACAATGGCGATTGGGACGGGGATCTGACCCGCATCTATCCGGAATTCAGCTATTGAATCATATCGCCCCGGTGCGTGACTTTGGTGCGCATTGGATCCGGGCCTGTGGCCGTTAGGTGAACATTTGCCTTCTTTCGCAACCCGTCTTGCAGGATATGGGGTCCATGCGATTTAGTCGGGCCTAGAAATCATCGAGTGATAGCGCAATGGCCCGAATTAGTGAGCTCCATTACTCAAATGCCTATGCCGCCCAGACAGGTGTGGCAGAGTTTCTTGAGGTCTCTCTGGGGTCGACGGAAGTTCCGGCTGATTTCACAGTATCGTTCTATCAGACCAACGGACAGGTTGGCATTGAGATCCCTTTGACAGACGTGCCAGGGATCAGGGTCACCGTGGACCCGGATAACAACGAACAGATCTTTGTCATTTCAGCTGATGACTTTCCCATCCTGCTCACGGATCCGAACGGCGGCGGCGCTACTAATTTTGAGGCCTACGCGCTGACCAACACCGCGACAGGTGAGGTCATAGATTTTTATGACATCGGAGGGGGCACGCAAAACATCGTCGCGCAGAACGGGCTGGCGGCCGGGCAAACCTCGGTAAATCTGCCGGTTCTCGTTGGGCCCAGCCGGACCACGACGACGCTGCAGTTCAACCAGCCAGACCCGGACACTCTGGTTTATGGCAGCCTTTCGCCCGGCGACAGTGGTGCAACCTGTTTTGCCGCTGGAACACTGGTGGATACGCCGGATGGTCCGCGACGGGTCGAGGCGTTGCGCCCCGGTGATCTGGTTCTGACCGTCGATCAGGGCGCGTGTCCGGTACAATGGATCGGAGACCGCACGGTCCGAGGACAGGGGCGGTTTGCTCCGGTGCTCATCTCGGCAGGCGTTTTGGGGGCGGAAAGCGATATATGCGTTTCGCCACAGCACCGTGTTCTGATCTCGGGCTGGCAGGCTGAGCTGTTGTTTGGCGAGGATGAGATTCTCGTACCGGCCAAGTCCCTGATCAACGGCACAACCATCACGCAAACCCCCTGTGATATCGTGCGGTATGTGCATCTGTTTTTTGACCGCCATCAATTGGTGACGACCTCAGGCCTGATCTCGGAAAGCTTCTTTCCCGGCGCTCAGGCCGTTGCAGGGCTTGGCGATGCCGCCGCCGAGGAACTGTTTGCCCTGTTCCCCGAGCTGCGACAGCACCCGAGCGTTTATGGCGACACGATCCGACCGGTGCGCAGTGGCCCGCAGGCGGCGGTTCTGACCGCAACCTGATCCGCCCCCTCTTGATTTCGCGGACTGCTGTGATAGCAGAGCCTCAACAGCATTCAGGGGACCGTCATGGACGATCTTAAGGCAAAATATCTGGGTCAAATCGCCGAAGCGGGCGACGAAAACGCGCTGGAGGCGATCCGTGTCGCCGCCGTTGGCAAAAAGGGTGAAGTCGCGCTCAAGATGCGCGAGCTGGGTAAGATGACTCCTGAAGAGCGTCAGGTGGCCGGCCCCGCGCTGAACGCCCTGAAGGATGAGATCAACTCAGCCCTTTCTGCCAAGAAGGCAGCCCTTGCCGATGCGGCACTGGATGAGCGTCTGCGCACTGAATGGCTGGACGTCACCCTGCCGACCCGCGCCCGCCGTCAGGGCTCGATTCACCCGGTCAGCCAGGCAACCGAGGAACTGACCGCGATCTTTGCCGAACTGGGTTTCTCCGTCGCCGAAGGGCCGCGGATCGAGACCGACTGGCACAATTTCGACGCCCTGAACATTCCCGGCCACCACCCCGCGCGGGCCGAGATGGATACGTTCTATATGCACCGGGCCGAGGGTGATGAGCGCCCGCCGCATGTGCTGCGTACTCATACTTCGCCCGTCCAGATCCGGTCGATGGAGAAACAGGGCGCGCCGATCCGCGTGATCTGTCCGGGCGGCGTCTACCGCGCCGACTATGACCAGACCCACACGCCGATGTTCCATCAGGTCGAAGGTTTGGCCATCGACAAGGATATCTCGATGGCGAACCTGAAATGGGTTCTGGAAGAGTTCGTGAAGGCGTTCTTCGAGGTCGACGACGTCGAACTGCGCTTCCGCGCCTCGCACTTCCCCTTCACCGAGCCATCGGCCGAGGTCGATATCCGCTGTTCCTGGGATAACGGTCAGCTGAAGATCGGCGAGGGCGATGACTGGATGGAGATTCTGGGCTCCGGCATGGTCCACCCCAAGGTGATCGCCGCCGGTGGCATCGACCCCGAGGTTTATCAGGGCTTTGCCTTTGGCATCGGCATCGACCGTCTGGCGATGCTGAAATACGGCATTCCCGATCTGCGGGCGTTCTTTGATTCTGACCTGCGCTGGCTGCGGCACTACGGGTTCGCGGCGTTGGATACGCCGAACCTGCATGGTGGTTTGTCGCGGTGACAGGGAAGTTATGGCATTACTTAGACATAAGTAGTGGCCGATACTTCTGTGCTTCACATGGTGGGTTTTGTGACCATTCAGATGGTCACCTAGGTCACTGCCCGTTATGCGGGAGCGAAGCCCATGCTGTATACTCCATTAACCGTGTGCAACGAATGTTGCGACTGATTAATGGTCTGCAGGATCGGTCAAAGAGAAGCTTCACACTCGCCGTTTCAGCGTTCGGTGGCTTAGGTGTATTGAAAGCCCTGGGAGGGCTTAGTCCTAAGTCTGGCTTTTCCGTTATCAGCTTTTTGATTGGAACTCCGCAAAATTATTTGGTCGATTTCCTCCAACTCATTGCTTTCGTTCTGTTGTTAGTTGCAATTGCCATGTTTTCTCTCTCGATGAGGCAAGTTCCCGTGGTGGAAAACAAAGTTGTGCCAAAGAAGTCACACGAAGATTGGGTTTTGTATTTGGCAGAGAAACTAGCTCGCATGGAGAGCTTCCATTCCAAAGCAAGTATCTTTTTTGTTTTGAGTGTAGTGGCGTTTGCAATTGCGATCGCAGTTGGGTGGATTGACATTAGAGTATAGACTGAGGGGAGAAGCGCGGAGCAAAGGCCGATAGGCCCCCGCGCCATCGCCAGACCGCCCGCACGGGCTGGCGATTTGTCTCCGTCAGCGCACCGCTCGAACAGCGCGCGGATTTGGCCAGTTTAAAGTGCCCACCACCGACTAAGGCTCGCCATCCCACGGTCTGGTGCCTGCACGGCTTGTTACAGGTTCCCACAGGGTTGTGACGTGACAGTTGGCGTCAGGTGGCTAGGCTCCGGCCTATGATCTATCGACTGCTCTGCCTTCTTCTGCTGACCGCCACCCAAGCCGCCGCCGTGGATACCTGCCACGGTGATGTTGCCTGCGAGGTCGGTGACCGCTCGTACCATGTGCTCGAGCCCGAGGGCTGGGACGGGGAAACGCCTCTGCCGGTGCTGTTGCATTTCCACGGCTGGGCGCGGCAGGGGACTGTGGTGGTCAATCATGAACGCATCGCCGGGGCGACCAAGCTGCGGGGCGTGTTGCTGGTGGCCCCGAACGGTTTGGGCAAAAGCTGGGATTTCTGGACGTCGGACACGGGCGATGTGCCTTTTGCCGATGCGGTGCTGCAGGACGTCGCCAAACGCTATCCGATTGATCCGGACCGTATCTATGTCTCGGGCTATTCCTTCGGCGGCGCAATGGCGTGGCGCTATGTGTGCCAGTCGGGCAATGATATTGCCGCCTTGCTGGCCGTTGCGGGCAGCATCCGTCAGACGGAAGACTGCCCCGAAGCCCCGCGCGAGGCACGCCATGTGCACGGGCTGAGCGATACGGTGATGGATTTTCCCTATGGCGCGAATGGCGACACGACTTATCCGGTCGCGCTGTGGCGTGCGGCTTATGACTGCCACGATGCGACCCCGCGCGGGGATTGGAGCGTTGTTCCGATCCTGACCCTCAGCCGCGTGGAATGGACCGATTGCGCACGCGGGCAGGTCACATTGGACACCCATCCGGGCGGGCATTTCATCCCGCATGGCTGGATCGGGCGACAACTGGATGAACTGTTGGGGCGCAAACCGACCTATCCCTGAGGTGTTTGACATCGCCGCGCGTTCACACTCCCCTATGCGGTGCAACCTGATTAAGGACCCTATCTGATGAGACTGTTGCCGCTCGCCCTGATTCTGGCCGCCGCGCCTGCCTTCGCCCGTGACACTTATCCTCCGGTTGATGTCCTGTTGCAGACCGATACCACAGTCGCGGGTGAGCCACTGGAATACCCCGCAGGCACGCCGCAGATCACCATGGCCATCGTCACTCTGCAGCCGGGGCAGAAAACCGGTTTGCATCATCACGAGGCTCCTCTGGCGGCCTATATTCTGGAAGGTGAGATTACCGTCGATTACGGCGCGGCGGGTATCCGGGTCTTCAGAACCGGCGACGCATTGGTCGAGGCGCTGCATTCTTCACATGCGGGCGAGAACACCGGTGATGGAATTGCAAGGGTTCTGGCGGTGTTTGTCGGATCGGACAGCGTTTCAAACACGGTCGCAGAGGAGTAGGGAGGGGGACGCCACGCGCCCTCTTTCCCCTGTGTGCAATATCCGCTACATGCGGTCTGACCCGAGATTTACTGGCGGAAACCGACCGATGAAATTCACTCTTTCCTGGCTGAAGGACCACCTTGATACCGATGCTTCGGTGGACGAGATCGCCGAGGCGCTGACCGATCTGGGCCTTGAGGTCGAAGAGATCGTGAACCCGGCGGACCGGCTGGCGGACTTTACGCTGGGCCATGTGAAACATGCCGAGAAGCACCCGGATGCCGACAAGCTGCGCGTCTGCACGGTTGAGACCGATGAGGGCGATCTGCAGATCATCTGCGGTGCGCCCAACGCACGCGAGGGCATCACGGTCGTCGTATGTAAGCCGGGCATGTATATCCCTGGTTTGGATATCACCATCAGCGTCGGCAAAATCCGCGGTGTCGAGAGCTTTGGCATGATGGCCTCGGAACGCGAGCTGGAGCTGTCGGACGAGCATGACGGCATCATTGAGCTGCCCTCGGGCGAGGTTGGCGACAAATTCGTCGACTGGTTGGCCGAGAACGACCCGACGAAGGTTGATCCGATGATCGAGATCGCAATCACGCCGAACCGCCCCGATGCGCTGGGCGTCGAGGGGATTGCGCGTGATCTGGCCGCGCGGGGCATTGGTACGCTGAAACAGCGCGACTATGCCCCGGTGCCGGGTGATTTCGAAAGCCCGATCAAGGTGAGCATTGACGAGGACACGCTGGATGGCGCTCCGCATTTCACGGGGCGTTTGATCAAGGGCGTGAAGAACGGCCCCAGCCCGCAATGGCTGCAGGATCAGTTGAAGGCCATCGGTCTGCGCCCAATCTCGGCTTTGGTGGACATCACCAATTACATGACCTTCGATCACAACCGCCCGCTGCACGTATTCGATGCTGACAAGGTGCAAGGCAACCTGCGTGTGCATCGCGCCAAAGGCGGCGAGAAGCTGGTGGCGTTGGACGAGAAGGAATACACCCTGCAACCCGGCATGATGGTCATTTCTGACGACAAGGGTCCGGAATCGATCGCCGGGATCATGGGTGGTGAGCAAACCGGCTGCACCGAAGAGACGGTGAACGTCTTCCTTGAAAGCGCGTTCTGGGATCACGTGCAGATCGCTCTGACCGGCCGGGCGCTGAAGATTAACTCGGACGCGCGCTATCGGTTCGAGCGTGGTGTCGACCCGGAATACACCCGTGAAGGGCTGGAACATGCGACGCAGATGATCCTGGATATTTGCGGCGGTGAAGCCTCGAACGTGGTCGAGGCTGGCAAGGCCCCGAACCATGCGCGGGCCTATAAGCTGGATGCGGCGCGGGTGCAGTCCTTGGTCGGGATGGACATCCCTGAGAGCGAGCAGCGGCAGACCCTGACACGCCTCGGCTTCCGTCTGGACGGCGAGATGGCGCATGTACCCAGCTGGCGTCCCGATATCATGGGTGAAGCCGATCTGGTGGAAGAGGTCGCGCGGATCGCGTCCCTGACCAAGCTGCAGGGCAAGCCTTTGTCGCGTGTGACGGATGGTATTCCTAAGCCCGTGATGACACCGGCACAGCGCCGTCAGTCCATGGCCCGCCGGACCTGTGCCGCGCTGGGGTACAATGAATGCGTGACCTATACTTTCATCGATCAGGCCTCGGCGGTGCTGTTTGATGGCGGTGACGACAAGACTATGCTGGAAAACCCCATCTCGTCCGAGATGAGCCATATGCGTCCCGATCTGCTGCCCGGTCTGCTGCAGGCGGCTGCGCGCAATCAGGCGCGGGGTTATGCGGATCTGGCCTTGTTCGAGGTTGGGCCGGTGTTCCACGATGGCGAGCCGGGGGATCAGAAAACGCAGATCTCGGGCCTGCTGGTGGGTCGGTCGGGACCGAAAGACGTTCATGGTGCTTCTCGCCCGGTCGATGTGTTCGACGCCAAGGCGGATGCCGAGGCGGTGTTGGCCGCAATCGGCGCGCCTGCCAAGGTGCAGATCATGCGGGACGGTGATGCGTGGTGGCACCCGGGCCGCCATGGCAAGATCTGTCTGGGGCCGAAGAAGGTGCTGGGCGTGTTCGGCGAACTGCACCCACGCGTGTTGCAGGCAATGGACATCAAAGGTCCCGCGATGGCTTTCACCATCTGGCCGGATGAGGTGCCGATGCCGCGCAAATCGGGCGCGACCCGCTCGGCGCTGGAACTGCGAGACCTTCAGGCGGTCGAACGCGATTTCGCCTTCGTCGTGGATGCCGATATCGAGGCACTGACACTGGTGAATGCGGCCGCGGGTGCCGATAAGGTGCTGATCGAAGATGTGCGCGTCTTTGACGAGTTCATCGGCGGCAGTCTGGGCGAGGGCAAGAAATCTTTGGCCATCACCGTGCGGCTGCAGCCTTCGGACACGACTTTGAAGGAAAAAGACATCGAGGCGGTCAGTGCCAAGATCGTCGAGAAGGTGGCGAAAGCCACGGGCGGCGTGCTACGCGGCTAAGACTGCATCCGCCTTTGGCGGGAGTATTTCTGAGAAGACGAAGGGGCGGCTGCGCCCCTTTTTCACGGGAGGAGCAAGAGATGCTAAAGGTTTATCTGTCCGGTGAGATTCACACGGATTGGCGCGAACAAATCATCACTGGTGCCGAAGGGTTGGACGTCGTGTTCAGCAGCCCAGTGACAGACCATGCAGCCTCGGACGATTGCGGCGTTGCGATCTTGGGTGAGGAACCAAACAAGTATTGGCACGACCACAAGGGTGCGATGGTGAACGCGATCCGGACCCGCAAGGGGATTTCAGAGGCAGACATCGTCGTTGTGCGCTTTGGTGACAAGTACAAGCAGTGGAACGCGGCTTTTGATGCGGGATATGCGGCGGCTCTGGGCAAATCGATCATCGTTCTGCACGGCCCCGATCATCAGCACGCCCTGAAAGAAGTGGATGCTGCTGCGCTCGCCGTCGCCGAGGAGCCTTCGCAGGTCGTGGAAATTCTTCGCTATGTCGAGTCGGGCCGCTTGCCCGGCTAAGCCTGTAGGCGGGCGCGGCGCCGAGGCACCGTTGCCCGGTTTTCAGGTCAGTCCCGTGGGGGGATAGTCAGACCCTTTTGGACCGTAGGCCGTTCAAGGAAGCGGTCGAGATAGGCGATGACATTGGTGTAGCCTTCCCAGCCGATCATCTCTTTGACGCCGTAATAATCGAGGCCACGCAACCAGGGCGCGATGGCGATATCTGCGATCGAATAGTCTCCGGCGATCCAATCCTGCCCATCCAGCTGCGTGTTCAGAACGTTCAACAGGCGTTTGGCCTCGGTCACATAGCGTTCGCGAGGGCGGGGGTCTTCGATCTCGCTGCCAGCGAATTTGTGGAAATAACCCAGCTGACCGAACATCGGCCCCAACCCACCCATCTGGAACATCAGCCATTGGGTGACCCGATGCTTGTCCGCTTTGGTCCGGCCCAGCAGCATGTTGCTTTTTTCAGCCAGATACAGAAGGATCGCCCCGCTTTCAAAAAGACCCAGTGGTTCGCCATCGGGTCCATTCGGATCGATCAGCGCCGGGATCTTGTTGTTGGGGTTCAGCGACAGAAATTCGGGACTTTTGACATCTGCGTCTGCCAGCGTGACCAGATGCGCCTCATAAGGCAGGCCGGTCTCCTCAAGCATGATTGAGGCTTTCACACCATTCGGGGTGGGAAAGGAATACAGCTGAATGACACTCGGGTCCCGGGCGGGCCACTTGTCAATAATGGAATAGGATGCGAGGGCGGGCATGGGACCTCCTGAAAAATGCCGTTCGGGGAAAAATAGGCGCTGTTTCCCATAAAAACATGCATTTAATAGTGCAATTAGCGCACAATTACTCTGCGCCTGCGCGCGAAAACCAAAACAATCGGTTAAACACCACCGAAGAGAGGGAAACATGATTCAGGAATTCAAGACGTTTATTGCCAAGGGCAATGTCATGGATATGGCTGTCGGTATCATCATCGGCGCGGCGTTTACCGCAATTGTCACATCTCTGGTGGGCGACCTGATCAACCCGCTCATCGGTCTGTTCACCGGCGGTATCGACTTTACCAACAATTATGCTGTTCTGGCCGGTGAAGTAGCCGAAGGTGCAAGCCTAGAAGCTGCCCGCGAAACCGGTGCATCGGTCTTTGCCTATGGCGCGTTCATCATGGCGATCATCAACTTCCTGATCATAGCGTGGGTCGTGTTCCTGCTGGTGAAAATGGTCAACCGGATCAAGGACGCCGCTGCGGCCGAAGAAGAGGCGGCCGAAGAGGCACCCGCAGGCCCCAGCGAGCTGGACATCCTGGTGGAAATCCGCGACGCACTCAAGAAGTAAACCCTGCCAATTGTGCGGGTTGTGGCCTCGCCGGTTTGGCGAGGCCACATTTTATGAAATGACTGAAAGAAGGAAAGGTCAGAATGGATCAGACGATCGAAATGGCGAACCAAGCCATGGGTATGGCAAATGGCTATCTGCCGATATTGTTGAACGCGGGCAAGGCCCTGATCGTTCTCATTTTGGGCTGGATCATGGCCGGGATGATCTCGGGTGTTGTGCGCCGCCGCATCAACAAGACGCCTCAGATTGATCCAACGCTGGGCAACTTTGCTGCCAGCATGATCAAATGGGCCATTCTGGCCATGGTTCTGGTTGCCGTGCTGGGCATTTTCGGGATCGAGGCCACCAGCATCGTCGCCATTCTGGGTGCGGCGTCGCTGGCTATCGGTCTGGCGCTGCAAGGTACGCTCAGTGATCTGGCAGCCGGGGTGATGCTGGTGGTGTTCCGCCCCTACAAGCTTGGTCAATATGTGGATGTCGGTGGTACCGCGGGTACGGTGAAGGACCTGAACCTGTTCACCACTGAACTGGTGACGCCGGATAACGTTCAGATCATCGTCCCGAACGGTCAGGCCTGGGGATCTGTGATCACCAACTTTTCTGCGCATGACACGCGCCGGGTCGATCTGGTGTTTGGCATCGACTATGGCGACAGTGCAGATGAAGCGATGAATATCATTCTGGATGTGGCTAAGGCGGATGCGCGGGTTATGGGCGACCCCGAACCATGGGTGCGGGTCACCAACCTGGGGGACAGTTCGGTGGATCTGACGACCCGCGTCTGGTGTGCGGCTGCGGATTACTGGGATGTGAAGTTTGAGCTTACCAAAGCGGTCAAAGAAGCATTCGACGCGAAGGGTGTTTCGATCCCCTATCCGCATTCGGTGGAGATCCACAAAGAGGGCTGAGCCCTCCCACCCGTCGAGCGGGCATTGGAAATGCCCTCCTCCGGTTGGGCCAAGCGCCGCGCATTCTGCGCGGCGCTTTCGTTTTTGCTAAGGTTTCAACTAGCGCTGCCGCGCCGCGCAACAAGCGCGGCGCCTAGCCCAACGCTGTAAAGCACTCTCGTCAGAGAGCGCTTTCAGCGGAGGGAGGGTTTATGATTTGATCACAAGGCTGGGGGCGACCACATCGATGCCCAGCGCTTTGCCCACCGCGTAATAGGTCAGTTGACCGGCATGCACGTTCAGACCGGCCAGCAAATGCGGATCGTCCTGGCAAGCCTGTTTCCAGCCCTTGTCCGCCAGCGACAACATGAACGGCATCGTTGCGTTGCCCAGCGCGATGGTCGAGGTGCGTGCGACCGCGCCTGGCATGTTGGCGACGCAATAGTGCATGATGCCGTCGACGTCATAGATCGGATCGGCGTGGGTGGTCGCTTTCGATGTCTCGAAGCAGCCGCCTTGATCAATCGCCACATCTACCAGAACCGCACCGGGTTTCATGGTCGAGAGCTGCTCTCGCGTGATCAGCTTTGGTGCTGCAGCGCCGGGGATCAGGACCGCACCGATTACCATATCGGCGTCCTGGATCAATTCAGCAGTGGCGCCTGCGGTCGAATACTGGTTCTTGAAACGGCCGCCAAACACGTCATCCAGATAACGCAGGCGCGGCAGAGAGCGGTCCAGTACAGTGACATCTGCACCCATACCCGCAGCGATTTGGGCTGCGTGAGTACCTACAACGCCACCGCCGATCACCACCACTTTGGCAGGGCCAACGCCGGGGACGCCGCCCATCAGAACGCCGCGCCCGCCATTGGCTTTCTGAAGGGTCCACGATCCGACCTGAGGGGCCAGCCGTCCCGCGACCTCGGACATCGGGGCCAGCAAGGGTAGGCCGCCGCTGGAATCCGTCACGGTTTCATAAGCAATCGCGGTGCAGCCGGAGGCCAGCAGGTCATGAGTTTGATCCGGATCGGGTGCAAGGTGCAGATAGGTGAACAGCAACTGACCTTCGCGCAGCATTTTGCGCTCGACGGCTTGTGGCTCTTTGACCTTGACGATCATGTCAGCCGTTGCAAACACCTCTTCTGCCGTGTCTACGATGCGCGCGCCTGCGGCCAAATAGGCATCGTTGTCAAAGCCCGAGCCCATCCCGGCACCAGTTTCGATGATCACTTCGTGACCGCGTGCCACTGCTTCCTGTGCGGCATTCGGGGTCATGCCGACGCGGAATTCCTGAGGTTTGATTTCCTTGGGGCAGCCGATTTTCATGAGAGACTCCGTTTATAAACTGCCTAAATTATGGGCAATTTGCAGCGCAATTTTTGTGAAACCCCGCTTGCTAATTGTTGAAACTGTGGGAAATTATCCGAAGAATTTCTTCATATACGCGATGGATGTGCGCAAATGACATTGGATGCAACAGATCGAAAGATTCTCGCAGCGCTGCAGCGCAAAGGCAGAATGTCGAATGCGGAGCTTTCGGAACAGGCAAACCTTTCGCCGTCAGCATGTCACCGCCGCGTGCAGCGGCTTGAGGCCGATGGGTACATCAAGGATTACGTGGCTCTGCTGGATGCGCGCAAATTGAACGTACCAACAACCGTCTTTGTCGAGATCACCTTGCAAGGACAGGCAGAAGAAGTTCTGGAGGCGTTTGAAAAAGCCGTCGCACGGATACCGGATGTGCTGGAATGCCACCTGATGGCAGGCACCGCAGATTATATCCTGAAGGTTGTCGCCGAAAACACGGAAGATTTCGCGCGTATTCACCGTCAATTCCTGTCGCGCCTGCCGGGCGTGGCGCAGATGCAAAGTTCGTTCGCGCTTAGGACGGTTTTCAAGACAACCGCTCTGCCGGTCTGAGAGGTCAAGCCGGGCCGGGATAAGTGAACAGCAGCAAGTGGGTCAGATTGAAGCCAAAATGCATCAGCACAGGCACCCAAAGACGACCCGTTGCGAAATAGCCAAGACCGCAGGCGAACCCGAGTACGGCTGCGAATAAGACCAACACCGCACCACCCGCTGCGTGGGCAAGGCCGAATAGCAGGCTAGCCGTCACAATGCCTGCCAATGGTCCGAACCGGTTGGTCATCGCTGATTGAAGATAGCCACGAAAGAACGCCTCTTCCGTCAGGCAGGTCAGGAACAGATTGGACAACGCGAATATTAGCCACCACTCGGGCAGGCCGGGTTCCGGGTTCACTGCGCCGGATACCAGGCCTGCGGTCAGCAATATGGGCAGCAACACCAGCCCAACGAGCAGTGGTGCGAATTTGACGACGTGCTTTGCGTTCAGCATCGCAGGCCACGCCAACACCACGGCAAAGAAGATCATTGGCTTGTCCAGATTGACATACATCGTGAACAGGCTGCTTTCGGGTCCCGCCTGCACTTGATCAAGAACCAGCGGGTTGCGCACACCGGGCAACAGATGCGAGGCCAGCGCCAGGCACCAGCCGATTAGAATGAGGTGACCAAATACCAGCGGCGCGCCCTTGAGACGGGGGAGCTGAGCGGCCCCCAGCAGGCCCAAAAGGATGATCAGTGCTGCATCCCAAGATACAAGCCCGCGCAACAGAACAGTTGCTCCGAATGCTGCAAGCAGGATGAGCGCGATGTTGCGACTGCCGAACAGCATCCCAATCTGGGCAGCAATCAGAAACAGCCAGGGCCAAAGTACAGGCAGCAGAGGCAGAAGATGGCTCACGACAGACTCCGTTCGTACCAATCCTAGATGCGGAAGTTGGGGGTCGAAAGGCAAGTGCTGATATTCCAGGCAGTCGCGCCAGAATTGCGGCATTCTCTGGTGTTGCGGCAATTCAGACGCTTGTAACCCGAACAAGACCGCGCCAGTATTCCTGATCCGGAGACCTCGTAAACGTCCGCCGCGTTTATTAGACGATCACAGCGGGCGATGACATCCGCCGGTTACACAGCCCTGATATTGTCCGGTCCCGGTGAATGATAAGGAGCAGACCTTGGCCTACGAAAACGATCGCGCCCCCAAAGACTGGCTTGAAGCCGAACTCGAAGACACGCTGGACGAAGATTTTGAAATTGAATTCAGCGAACCCATGCTCTCGATGGAAGTGCGCAAGATCTATAAGGACCAGCACCCCGACATGCTGGACCGCAAGGTGTATTTCCGCAACCTGTTGCGTCTGCAGGCCGAGCTGATCAAGGTGCAGGACTGGGTGGTGCATACCGGGGCAAAGGTCTGCATTCTGTTCGAGGGGCGCGACAGCGCGGGCAAGGGGGGTGTGATCAAGCGGATCACCCAGCGTCTGAACCCGCGTGTGGCTCGTGTCGTGGCCCTACCGGCGCCCAGTCGCCGTGAGCAGAGTCAGTGGTATTTCCAACGCTATGTGCCGCATCTGCCGGCGGCGGGTGAGATCGTGTTGTTCGACCGCTCCTGGTACAACCGCGCCGGTGTCGAGCGGGTGATGGGATTTGCCAACGAAGATCAGGTCGAGCAGTTCTTTCAAGACGTTCCCGAATTCGAACGTATGTTGGTGCGGTCGGGGATCATCCTGTTGAAATACTGGTTCTCGATCACCGACGAAGAGCAGCAGTTGCGATTCCTGATGCGCATCCACGACCCGATGAAACAGTGGAAGTTGTCGCCCATGGACCTTGAATCCCGTATCCGATGGGAGGCCTATACGAAGGCAAAGGAAGACATGTTCTTCCGCACCAACATCTCGGAGGCCCCGTGGTACATTGTCGAAGGCAACGACAAGAAACGCGAACGCCTGAACTGTATCGAACACCTGCTGACGAAGATCCCTTATGACGACGTTCCGCAGGAAAAAGTGAACCTGCCCGATCGGCGCTATAACCCCGAATACGAACGGCGCATTCTGCCGGACGAGCTGCACGTGCCGAAGATTTACTGAGGGCATAAAAGTGGCGCGGGAGAACTGATCCCCCGCGCCTGAATTGTGACATTAGCCGAAATCGAACGCGCAGTTCATTTCGTAGGTGAAGACGTTGCAGAAATCGTCCGTCGTATCCTCAAACGCGGTTTCGACGGTCTCGGTGACGTCTTCGAACATGTCCGCGCCGGGCACGAAGTCAAAATCATCAAGCTCGGGCGTCTTGGCCTGCTGTACCGGGGCCCAGTCGAACTGATCGAAACGGGCCTGAAGCGCGTTTACGAAAGATTCGATCTCGGCCAGGAAAGCCGCCACATCGAAGCAAGCCATATCGGGCATATCATCTTCGACGCTGTCGGTGTCAGGCGTTTCCGGCTCTGGCTCTTCGACTTCCGTGACATCGGTCTCAGGAACTGCGGGTTCCTCATTTTCTTCATCGATGGGATCCTCGACTTCGGTCACGTCGGTTTCCGGGGTTTCCGGTTCAGGCTCATCGACCTCTTCCACCGGGGCATCGGGCTCTGGCTCTTCAACCTCGGTCACGTCAGTTTCGGGGGTCTCATCTGACGGCTCTTCGGTTTCAGTCACATCCGTGTCCGGGGTCTCATCTGACGGTTCTTCGGTCTCGGTTACATCTGTGTCCGGGGTTTCATCCGAAGGTTCTTCCGTCTCGGTCACGTCGGTATCCGGCGTCTCGTCCACGGGGTCTTCTGTTTCTGTAACGTCGGTCTCCGGTGTTTCGACCACCGGCTCCTCGGTCTCAGTGACATCGGTTGCGGGTGTTTCGGGTTCAGGCGGAGTGACAACCTCTTCCTCGGGCTCGGCCACTTCGTCGACCGGCGGGGTTACGGGTGGGGTCGTGCCGTCCGTATCCAGCATGACTTCGGCCTGAGTGGTGGCGAAGTTCTGGGTAACCATGACCGCGTCAAAGCCCCGCATGTCACCGGTTTCGATCCCGATGCCGATATATTTGAAATCGGGATTCAGGATGTTGGCACGGTGGCCGGGGCTGTTCATAAGGTTTTCGTGCAGCTGGGCCACATCATCGCTGATGCCCGGCGCGCCGCGTTCCGATTGCCACGCGATGTTCTCGCCAGTGCGCCAACTGCCCGATAGATCGAACCCCGCCGCCTGCATGCGCTGCGTTGCGGATGAACCACCCGCTCCCGTGTGGCTGAAGCGGTCGGTATCCAGCATCCAGGCGCTGTGGTCCTCGGATGATTCATTCAATTGAGTCTCAAGTTGCAGGGGGTCTAACCCGCGGGATGTGCGCTCTTGGTTAATCAGCGCCAGCATTTCCCGCTCGACCGTGCTTGCTGTCGACATCAGTGCCTCCGTTTTGTTGTGTCTGAGTGGACGGGCTCAGATAGCGGGGAGGTGAAGACAGTTGATAGGGGCGCAGTCCGAATGAGCGTTTTTCGGCGAGGGAATGCAACTGCACCGCGATTCGATGCGCTGCAATATGCCGACTGTGGGCAATGTGGCCAAATCGGCAAGTTACCGCGTCTAAGCGGTGCGTCACCTGTCCTGAAACGACAAACCCCCGGGCGAAGCCTCGGGGGTCGTCAAATAGTGTCATCCAAAGCTGGACGAGGAAAGTCTTAGAGCAGACCTTCGCGCTGGGCTTTCTTGCGTGCCAGTTTACGGGCACGACGAATCGCTTCAGCTTTCTCGCGCGCTTTTTTCTCGGACGGTTTCTCGAAATGTTGCTTCAGCTTCATTTCACGGAACACGCCTTCGCGCTGCAGCTTTTTCTTCAGGGCACGAAGCGCCTGATCGACGTTATTGTCGCGAACACTAACCTGCATGTGGTTGTCACCACCTTTCTAGATAGAGTTGCAAGGAAATTGCAGGAAGTGGCCGTATAGCAAAGCGCGCCTAACTTGTCTAGTACTGGACCCGCAGACCGGAGACCCGATATGACCGCCACTTATGAAGACACCAAAGAACAGCTTTTGGACGCTATGCTGAACCATGTGCCGTTCGACGGTTGGTCCGAAACCAGCTTTCGCGCGGCGATTGCCGATTGCGACCTGGATGCGGGACTGGCCCATGCAATCTGCCCGCGCGGCGCCGTTGATCTGGCGCTGGCCTTTCACGCGCGCGGTGACCAAGCGATGCTGGAGCGGATCAAGACCGAGGATCTGAGCGAGCTGAAGTTTCGCGACAAGATTGCCGCCGCCGTCCGATTCCGTCTGCAAGCGGTCGACGACAAAGAGGCCGTGCGGCGTGGTATGACGCTGTTTGCATTGCCGATCTACGCCGCAGACGGGGCCAAGGCGATCTGGGGTACCTGCGATCTGATCTGGGACGCATTGGGCGACAGCTCGGATGACGTAAACTGGTACACCAAACGCGCGACTTTGTCGGGCGTGTATTCCTCGACCCTGCTGTATTGGCTTGGCGATGACAGCCCGGGCTATCAAGCGACATGGGAATTCCTTGATCGGCGGATCGAAGGAGTGATGCAGTTCGAAAAGCTCAAGGCGCAGGTGAATGGCAATCCGCTTTTGAAACCGTTCCTGGCCGTACCCAATTGGCTGGCCGGTCAGGTGAAGGCTCCGGTGAAGATGCCCGATAACCTGCCCGGTTCGCTGTCCTCCGGAAAATAGTCGCAGCGCTTTCACTTGCTGCTGGGCCTCTGCGCTACTGCCTGCTAGGCAATAGGCAAAGGAGATATGTCCATGACCCAGACAATGCGTGCTGTCGAAATCACCCAACCCGGTGGTCCGGATGTTTTGCAGGTGACTGAACGCCCCATTCCGAAACCCGCCGAGGGTCAGGTGATTCTGAAGGTGGCCTATGCCGGGGTGAACCGTCCGGACGCGCTGCAGCGGGCCGGGGCCTATGATCCGCCGCCGGGGGCAAGCGATCTTCCGGGTCTGGAAGCTTCGGGCGAGGTGGTTGCAATGGGCTCGGGCGTCGAAGGTCTGGCCGTGGGCGATCAGGTCTGCGCGCTGTTGCCGGGCGGTGGCTATGCCGAATACGTCGCCACGCCCGCCGCGCATTGCCTGCCGGTGCCTGCGGGCATGGGTTTGAAAGAAGCGGCCTGCCTGCCTGAGACCTTCTTTACCGTCTGGTCCAACGTATTCACGCGCGGTGGGTTGAAAGCAGGGGAACGTTTTCTGGTCCATGGTGGTTCCAGCGGGATCGGAACGACCGCAATTCAGTTGGCCAACGCATTTGGCGCTCGGGTCTTTGCAACGGCTGGCTCGGCTGAGAAATGCGAGGCTTGCCTTAAGCTTGGGGCGGAAAAGGCAATCAATTATCGCGATGAGGATTTCGTGGCTGCGATGCGCGCAGAAGGTGGCGCGAATCTGATCCTAGACATGGTGGGGGGTGATTACATCCCGCGCAACGTCAAGGCTCTGGCCGAGGATGGGCGGCTGGTTCAGATCGCCTTTCTGCAAGGCCCTGTAGTCGAGCTGAATTTTGCCCTGATGATGGTCAAGCGACTGACCCTGACCGGCAGCACCCTGCGCCCGCAAAGCGATCTGGCCAAGGCGCGTATTGCGCAGGATCTGCGTGAGGCCGTCTGGCCCTTGCTTGAGGCGGGGAAGGTCGGCCCGGTGATGGATTCCGAGTTTGAGCTGGCCGACGCCGCAGCCGCGCATGCGCGGATGGAAAGCTCAGGCCATATCGGCAAGATCGTCCTCAAGGTTGCTGACTGATCTGGCCTCCGGGTGGTCAGGCGACCGCCCGGCGATACAGGTGCCATGTGGCGTGGCCGAGGATTGGCATCACGACGATCAGCCCCAACAGCATCGGGATTGCGCCCAGTACCAACATGGCCGCTACGATTGCGCCCCATGTCAGGATCACGCGCGGATTGTGTCGCAGCACGCGGACAGAGGTTACGACGGCCACCGGCACGCCCACCTTCTTGTCCAGAAGCAACGGAAAGCTGACCACGCTGAGCGCCAGCGCGATCAACGCGAAGATAAAGCCCGTTGTCGTTCCGACCAGAATCATCGCCCAACCTGCGCTGGTGGTGAAGATGTCGGTCACGAAACTCGTAATCGAAGCTGGAGGCTCAGGCCCGAGCGTTTGCGCATAGATGCTCTGCGCGACCATCAGCCAAATCAGCAACAGCATGACCAGATAGAACCCCAGCGCCAGAATTGCACCGAATGAGGGCGAGCGGAAAACACCAAACGCATCAAGCCAATGGACCTCGCCGCCCTGTTCCCGCTTGCGACTGATTTCATACAGACCAACGGCCGCGACAGGTCCGACCAGCGCAAAGCCCGCAATCAGTGGGGCCAGCAAAGGCACCATGTCTTTGTTGAGCCCGATTCCGAACATCAAAAGCCCGGCTATCGGGTAGATCAGGATCACAAAAACCGCATCTGCGCGGGTTTGCAAAAAGTCCTCATACCCCGCCTTCAGACAGGCGCGCAGATCCTGCAGGGTCAGCGTGTGCACAACCGGCATTGCACTGGTATCCGCGCTGCCGATTTCGCTGACCGATTCCGCCATATGGTCGCCGGTTGCCCGCATCTGACGGGCGACCCAGCTAACTGGATTTCCGATTGTCTTGTCCATGATCATCCCCTTCCCTGGCATGGATATGCGGCGGGATGCATCCGGTGAGACGTGCGGTCGTGACCGGATCACCCGGCTACGTCTGGAGATAGTATAGCATATTTTGCAAAAACTTGCCCGATCAACCCTGCGCGACCGCAAGGATTGCCCTGTCGCACAGGCGTGTTAGCTTTGTTCCAAAAGGAAACGGAGGCATTCATGCAGCAAACAGCACGCACAGTCGTCATTCACGAAACCGGCGGACCCGAGGTCCTGCGGATCGAGGATCGCCCGTTGGGTGAGCCGGGCCCCGGCGAGGTGCGCATTCGACATCACGCCTGCGGTTTGAACTTCATCGATGTGTATCAACGCAGCGGGCTTTATCCGCTGGAATTGCCTCACGCTTTGGGTATGGAAGCGGCGGGTGTGGTCGAAGCTGTTGGCGAAGGTGTCACCCATCTTGTACCCGGCCAGCGCGCCGCCTATGCCGCAGGACCATCCGGAGCCTATTCCGAGGCACGCGTGATGCCTGCCGCGCAGGTCTGTCCGCTGCCCGAGAGTATCTCGTTCCGCTCTGCCGCCGCGATGATGCTGAAGGGCATGACGGTAGAATATCTGTTCCATCGTACGACACCGTTGAAGCGCGGCGATACGGTGCTGTTCCACGCTGCTGCCGGGGGTGTGGGTCTGATCGCCTGCCAATGGGCGAAATCCGAGGGGATCACGCTGATCGGCACCGCCGGGACAGATGAGAAATGTAGCCTTGCACAGTTCAACGGGGCCGCACATTGCATCAACTACCGGACCGAGGATTTTGAGCAGCGCGTCGCCGAAATCACCGGCGGCAAGGGTGTTGATGTCGTTATGGATTCAATTGGCGCGGATACGTTCGAGGGGTCTCTGAACTGCCTCAAACCGCTGGGCATGATGATCTCGTTCGGTAATGCGTCGGGGCCGGTTCCGGCTTTCGATCTGGGAATGCTGGCGCAAAGGGGATCGCTAAAGATCACCCGTCCGACACTGTTCACCCATATTGCCGACCATTCCGTTTGTCAGGCGATGGCGCGTAGGTTGTTTGGCAAGGTGGAAGGGCGCGAGGTCAAGATCCATGTGGACCAGCAATTCCCGCTGGATCAGGTTGCCGATGCCCACCGCGCGCTTGAGGCGCGCCAGACCACCGGCAGTACGGTTCTGGAACCGTAGGGGGCTGAGCCCGGCTTGTGCGCCGGGCTCCATAGTCTGACCTCAGAACCGATAGGCAACGCGAATTTGGAACGTGGTGGCGTCGACATCCACTCCGGATGAATTGAAGTCATCAAACTCGTGGTACAGCAACTCACCACCGACGCTGATATTCGGGGCCACGATCTGTTCATAGCCGGCGCCAATGAACCAACCGTTGTCGCTGCCCAGCGTATCGGTATCCGCATCGGCATAGCCCGCGGTCCCATAAAGCAGCCCTTGCGGGTTCACCTTGTAGCCCGCGCGTGCCTTGATGCGCCAGACGTTCTCGACCGTGGCCGCACCTGACAGGTCCACATCGGTCCAGTCATAGTCGAAGCCACCACCAACAACCCAGTCGCCCAGATCGTAATCGTAACCCAGAACGATACCGCCGATCAGGCCATCCCCGTCCACGCCGGACAGGTTGGTATCGATATCGGCATATCCCAACTGCGCACCGCCGTAAAATCCGGTCCAGTTGCCCGAGGCTTGCGCCATTGCTGATCCCGCCGCCAGAGTCGCGACAGTCGTGAAAATCGCCAGTTTACCTGTCATTCTTTATCCTTTCGCTCAGAACCCGGCCGCAGCATGTCATCGCGTGGCCATATCGATAGATACGGTCCGACCCTCGGGCCGGATCATTGAACTTTCCGCTATTCCGAACAGTGTGCGCATGGCCTGCTTGCCTGGCAGCGCTGGCCCGTTGCCATCGGGCGCTTATCTGCTGGATCAGATAGGTCCCGAGCAGAGGGTCTTCAAACGACAAACGGCGGCGGATACGATCCGCCGCCGATGCACTGGATTTAATCAGCGGATTACTGCTCTTGCAGTTCCGCAGGGGTCTTGTGAGCGATGTCTTTCCAGTTGGCGTCAGCGCGTTCGTTGAAGCCCGGGATGTCGCCTTCCCAGCGTTCCTGAATGTCGGCCGACAGGTTCAGGTACAGCTTGTCGTCAACGATTTTCCAGTAGTTCGGGTCACCGTCGAACTTGAAGCCCATCGCGGTGCCGAAGGCGCAGTAGCCGCCATATGCGGGCAGGTACGCCTCTGGGTTCGCTTCGAAGGCTGCCTTGTTTTCTTCCGAAGCAAAGCGGTACAGCGCTTCATTGTGCAGCGCGGTGATCTTGTAGCTGCCTTTGGTGGCTTCGCCGACGGTGAAGTAGGCAACCGGGTCATAGCCCTGCAGCGCCAGACCGGTCGAGCTTGCGTTCAGTTCAACGCCAGCGGCCAGAGCGGTGCTTGCGACGGCAACGGACAGTGCGACACCGCCGATGAGGGATTTGAACTTGTTCATTGTGTTCACCTTTCGTGAATAGGCTCGCGTTCGAGCAACTCAATTTTGCTCCGGCGAACCGGATTTGTTTTTGCGAAGCCGGTAATTGGCTGTCACAGCACCCAATTGGGCAGTGCTCTGTTCACGTTCAAAGCAATCAATTGTGATTGTGCACGCGCGAATAGAACCTGTTCATTCGCGCACGTCAGGGACCAGCGCGAGAACGAAGGCCGCCACCTTTTCGGCAGACATCTCGCAGGGGCGCAACAGTGCCCCACTGTTGCGTGTCAGATAGAGGTTCAGGCTGATATAGTCCGGTCCGCCAAGCTCGTGCGCCACCAGTTTGTGCGACTTTCCACGCGCCATGATCTGGTGAGACACGACATAGCGCCGGTTGTCGGCGATCCCGGTGAATGTACCTGTCGGCAGGTCGGCCAGAGCGTTTGCGACGCGCTCCGACAGGGTCACGATTTGCCGATTTTGGGCTCGGTCCCGGCCTTGATCCGGGCCAGATTGGCGCTGTGCCGCCAGTAGACCAGCAGGGTCAGCACGATCCCCAGAATGAATGTGCTGCCATCGGTCAGCACCATGATCCACGTTGTTGACAGCGCCGCGCCAGCCAGGGCGCCAACTGACGAAATGCGCCAGATCGCAGCGGCCACCAGCCAGGTCGCGCAGCAGGCAAGGCCGACGCGCCAGTCCAGCGCCAGCCAGATGCCCAGAAACGTGGCGACGCCCTTACCGCCCCTGAAGCTCAACCAGACCGGAAAGCAATGGCCGAGGAAGGCCATCAGGGCTGCGATCTGCGCGGCGTCTTCTCCGACCATTGCCCGCGCCAGCAGTACCGCGACCGCCCCCTTGGCTGCATCCAGCAGTAGTGTCAGCGCCGCAGCCGCCTTATTGCCGGTCCGTAGCACATTCGTCGCGCCGATATTGCCCGACCCGATATTACGCAGATTGCCCAGCCCCATCACTTTGGCGATGACCATTCCAAACGGGATCGATCCCATCAGGTAGCCCAGAACCGCCCACAGGATCAGCTGGGTCATTGTGCTGTCGAAAAGGGGCATCAGGCTCTCCGGTAGACTTCGTTTCCGGCCACATAGGTTGCGGTGACCTTACCCTGCATACGCTGATCGTCAAATGGAGTGTTCTGCGATTTGGATTTCAACGCAAACCGATCCAGCACAAAAGGCACATCCGGGTCGAACAGCACCAGATCGGCAGGCGCACCCTCGGCCAGGCGGCCACTTTCCAGACCCAGCCGTTTCGCAGGGTTCAACGCCATGGCGCGGAACAGGGTCGGCAGGTCCAGCTGTTCGGAATGATACAGGCGTAACGCCGCAGGCAGCAGAGTCTCCAGCGCGACTGCGCCCGAGGCTGCCTCTTCAAACGGCAGGCGTTTGCTTTCCTCGTCCTGCGGGGTGTGCATCGAGCTGATCGTGTCGATCAACCCGCTTCGCACCGCCTCGATCACGGCCTGCCGGTCATCTTCCGACCGCAGCGGAGGCTTCACCTTGAAGAAGGTGCGATAGTCGGCCACGTCCAACTCATTCAGCGTCAGATGGTGGATCGAGGTCCCAGCGGTAATATCCAGCCCGTTCCGCTTGGCGCGTTCGAGCGCAGGCAGTGCGCGGGCAGTGGTGATCTGATCGGCATGGTAGGCCGCGCCTGTCATCTCCAGCAGAGCGATATCGCGGTCAAGCCCCATGCGTTCGGCCATGGGCGACACGGCAGGTAAACCGCGCAGAGCCGCAAACTTGCCGCTGGTTGCTGCGGCACCGCCGCTGAGCCCTGGCTCCTGCGGATGCGCAATCACCAGTGCGCCGCAGGACTTCGCATAAGTCAGGGCGCGCGAGAACACCTTGGTATTGGTGATGACATGGTCGCAATCGGTAAAGGCCACGGCGCCTGCGTCCTGCAGAAAACCGATCTCGGTCATTTCGCGCCCCTCGCGCCCCTTGGTCAGTGCGGCCATCTGCAACACATTGACGGGCGCATCCGCCTGCGCGCGCCGGGTCGCGAATTCCAGCGTCTCGGGCGTGTCGACTGAAGGCAGCGTATCGGGGCGGGTGACGATGGTGGTCACCCCTCCGGCAGCCGCCGCGAGACCAGCGGATTTGTAGCTTTCCTTGTGCCGCTCGCCGGGTTCGCAGACCTTGACGCCGATATCGACGATACCGGGGGCGAGGCATTGCCCGCCGCAGTCAATCACCTGCGCTTCCGTGGTCGGAGCTTCGCCCTCGCCACGCGCCACGATCCGGCCATCGGTGACCCGCAACCAGCCGGTGCTGTCTGTACCCTCCTCGGGATCAATCAGGCGAGCGTTGGTGAAAACTAAAGATGTCATGTGGAGGCCTCGCGGGCTTGGTGCAGCGCCTTCATAGCGGCATCGGGGTCAGCAAGATGATCAAATGAAAAAAACGGGTGCCGATTGAATAAGATAGTGCGGCGTCCGGTTCGGAAGTTGAGAAACTGATCGATCTTTAAGTTTTTGGTCTTCAGCTCTTTGTTGAGTACCCACGCATTGTGCGAGGTTACTACATACATGCGTTGTGCCCGAACAAAACGGTCTGCCCACATCGTGACAGGCAAGATCAAAGTGCCGCAGATGAGTTTCCAGAAGTCTCTAACTGTGTCAAATATCCAAGGGCTGGCAAGCCACAAAGCAGTTAACCCGAGAAGCCCAGCTTTGTAGGCCCAACCGTATCGGGGTGGGAAAAACCCTTGATCCGGTTGCCCAAACCACAGAACTTCTTCAGTTTCGGGTATGCTTTTGCGCCACCACTCGTCACTCATACCATGGCCCTTTCGATTGCGGCTTTGGTGGCTGCGGGATCTGCTTGATACTTGATCAGGTGCTTGTCGCCGCCCTTGGTGACGATCTGGACGAAACTGCCCATCGTGTTGACGGCCTCAATCTGGTTCAACGCCACTTTGCGCGGGCCGGGGCCGGTAAAGGTGGTGTCTGTCATCTCCCAAGTGGCGGTCAGCTCTTCCGAGGCCAGGTACCACGCGCGGAAGCCGATCGCGGCCAGGCCCGCAGGCGCGCCGGTCCAGACGTATGGATTGCCGATCAACCAGAGCACCACCATTGCGCCTGCCATCGCAAGGGCGGCCAGCCAGGTATTGGTGCGGATATAAGCACCTTTATCAGGGGTGAAGATCACAGGATCAGCCACAAAGCACCTCCGATGACAACCAGGATTAGCAAAGCAATGATTGACGAGCCGAAGCGGTGTGGTGTGTCATCGGTCGGCATGGTCTGTGGGGCCGAGAATGGCTTGGCGCTTTCGGTCTCAATTGTGCCGCCGGTCCAGTTGGTCGCCTCTTCAGTGAAGAGTCCTATCAGATGCAGGCGGGGGTCAGGTGAAAGTGTGGCCGACCGGCCGCCGAATGCGGCGCTGCGCAAGACCATTACCCAGCCTTCAATGGCCTCCAGCCTCGGGCGGTCCAACTGGTCTTCGGAAACGCCACAGCCTTCGCTGAGATAGCCATAGAGTCCGAGGTCTTCGAGGTCGGATACCGGAAAGATATCGATCTGTTCAGGATCCAGCCCTTTGACGCCCAGCACCTGATCGACAGCCCCCGGTTCACGCAGGAATTTCGCCTCTTCCGGACGCATGTCCAGCGAGAACAGGCGGATCACGCCGCGTTCGTGGGGGGCAATGGTCAGATTGCTCATGCAGCTTCTCGCATATTGCGCGCCAGCAGATCCATGGTGGCCATGCGGACGGCGACGCCCATCTCGACCTGTTCCTGAATGACGGACCGGTTGATGTCATCTGCCAGCGTACCGTCGATCTCGACCCCGCGGTTCATGGGGCCGGGGTGCATGACGATGGCATCGGGTGTGGCCAGCGCCAGCTTTGCAGCATTCAGACCGTAGCGGTGATAGTATTCGCGTTCCGATGGGATGAAGCCGCCGTCCATCCGTTCTTTCTGAAGCCGCAGCATCATCACAACGTCGACGTCTTTCAGACCCTCATTCATGTCGTCATAGATCTCGGCCCCGAACTCAGCGAAGTGAGACGGCACCAACGTCGGCGGGCCAATCAGTCGGATGCGATTCTCCATCTTGCCCAGCAGGATAAGGTTCGAGCGCGCGACGCGCGAATGCGCCACATCTCCGCAAATCGCGATGTTCAGCCGGTGCAGACGACCCTTGGCCCGGCGGATGGTCAGCGCGTCCAGCAGGGCTTGCGTCGGGTGTTCATGCCGCCCATCGCCCGCATTCAGCACGGCGCAGTTTACCTTCTGCGCCAGCAGGTCCACTGCCCCGGAATGGGGGTGCCGCACCACCAGCAGATCGGGATGCATCGCGTTCAACGTCATTGCCGTATCAATCAGCGTCTCGCCTTTTTTGATCGAGCTTGCCTGCATCGCCATGTTCATCACATCCGCGCCCAAACGCTTGCCCGCCAGTTCGAAACTGGCTTGCGTGCGGGTAGAATTCTCAAAGAACATGTTGATCTGCGTCAGCCCCGACAGCACATCCGAATGCTTGGTCGATTGCCGGTTCAGATCGACATAGGTTTCAGCCAGATCGAGGATAGCGGTGATATCGGATTGCGACAGATGCTCGATGCCAAGAAGGTGACGATGGGCGAAACGCATGGGCGGGCTCCTGTCTGACAATCGGACCGCTTATAGGAAGCCACGCGGGCAGAGGCAACCTAAGGTTCCGACCCTTCGGGCAGTTTCTCGCACCCGCCTTCAGGCAGGCATTGCTCGCCGGGTTTGCACCATTTGCCATAGCCGCAATCGATAGCCTTGATCGGCACGCACCCTTGATGGGTCGAGCATTTGAAGCCGGGGCGACATTGCGAACCGGTTTCCTCGCACAAAAACCAGCCGGGTCTCGAGCATCCACCGCCGGGCAGGCACGAGGAACCTGACCCACAGGTGCGTCCATCCGCGCAGGTGGTGGCTGGTGCGGGATCGATATCCGGAGTGCTGCGCTCACATTCGCCGCGCCCGTTGCAGAAGCTGCCTCCTGGGCAATCCAGACGTGAGGTACATTTATTCGCCCCCGCCGGGGCACAACGGGTTCCTCCTGCCACGCAGCGCTCGAACGGGCCGCAGGTACGACCGCCACCGCAATAAGTGTGACCTGGGGGAATACAGCGGCCATCGAAACTGCAGCGTTGGCCAGCAGGGCAACAATTGCGACCGCATTGCAGTTGGCCGGCGCGGCACTGCCCCTGCCGGTCGTGAAAGCTCGCCTGCGCAGGGTCGCTGGCGAGGGTCAGCAACAGTCCGATCAGAAGGATTCGTAGGATCAAGAGCATGAATAACCGTATGGTCGACCTCAGAAGGGGCTGTGGCAAGGTCTATTCGCTTTCCCTCGATCAAAAGCTGGTTAGATTGAGAGCTATGGAATCGGGCTTGGACTATCATACCGCGCGGGCGCTGCTGGAGTGGCAGATTGAGCTGGGCGCAACTGACGCGATCGCGGATGCGCCGATCGATCGCTATGGGCTGCCGGACAAAGCGCCCAAGGCCAAAAAGCCCGCCTCAGTGAAGTCAACTGCGCCATCCGAGGCACCCGAAAAGGTTGATCCTGCAGAGGTTGCGCAGCACGCAGCGAAAGCCGCCGGGACGCTGACCGAATTGCGCGCTGCGATGGAGTCCTTCGGGTTGTGCGACCTGAAACGCGGCGCGCGGCAGTTGGTGTTCGCTGACGGCACGCCTGGCGCGCGGGTGATGATCATCGGCGAGGCACCCGGGCGCGATGAAGATCGCGAGGGCAAGCCCTTTGTCGGACGCGCCGGGCAGTTGCTGGACCGGATGCTGGCCGCGATTGATCTGGACAGGCGTGAGAACGTTTATATCACCAATGTGCTGCCGTGGCGGCCGCCGCAGAACCGAGATCCCAAGCCGGAAGAGATCGGCATGATGAAGCCGTTTCTGGAACGCCATGTGGCGCTGGCCAAGCCCGAGGTTCTGGTGGTGATGGGCAATATCAGCTGTCAGGCGGTGCTGGGCAAACGCGGCATCACCCGTCTGCGCGGCAACTGGGATCAGGCGCTGGGCCTGCCGGTGATCCCGATGTTTCACCCCGCCTACCTGCTGCGGCAACCGCAGATGAAGCGGCAGGCCTGGGCTGATCTGCTGGAACTGAAAGCGCGGCTGGGGGCCGGGGCATGAGGGTTCTGGCGTTTTCTGACCTGCACATGGCGCGCAACCGGGCCGCCGATCTGGTCGCCGCCAGCGCCGAGGCCGATCTGGTCATCGGGGCCGGAGATTTCTGCAATGGACGACGCGGGTTGGATGAGGCGATGGATATGCTTTCAGGTATCGCCGCGCCGCTGGTTCTGGTGCCCGGCAATGCCGAAAGCGCCGAGGAACTGACCGCCGCCGCACCCGACGGTGCACATGTTCTGCACGGAACGGGCATGACCCTTGATGGTTTGCGCCTGTTTGGTCTGGGTTATGGCGTGCCCGTGACCCCATTTGGCGACTGGTCTTGTGATCTGACCGAAGCGGAGGCAGCAGAGCTGCTGAATCGTTGCGAAGCCACAGATGTCCTTATCGTGCATTCTCCGCCCAAGGGGCATGGCGATACCACTTCGCAAGGCCTGTCCGTGGGATCGGTTTCTGTGCGGGACGCAATTGAACGGCTTCAACCAACTCATGTCTTTTGCGGGCATATCCATGACAGCTGGGGCTATCGCGGCACGATCGGGCGCAGCCAGATCGCCAACCTGGGCCCCAAAATACATTGGTTCGAGGTGAACACATGATCGAAACGGTCACCCTTTTGGCCTTCATTCCGGCCGCGCTGGCGCTGAATTTCACACCCGGCGCAGATATGATGTTTTGTTTCGGTCAGGGCTTGCGCGCGGGTCCGCGTCCGGCGCTTGCCGCAAGTGCTGGGGTCGCTGTGGGTGGCATGGTACACGTCCTGATTGCTGGTCTCGGCCTTGGCGCTGCAGTCGCGACGCTGCCGTGGCTGTTCGATGTGATCCGCTGGATGGGCGTTGCTTATCTGCTCTATCTCGCGTGGGGGGCGATCCGGAAGGGGGCGGTTTCGGGCGACGCCCCAAGTAAACCGAAGCATTTCGCGTTTCGCGACGGGATGATTGTGAACCTTACCAACCCCAAGGTGATCCTGTTCGTGCTGGCCTTCATCCCGCAATTCGTAAATCCAGCGCTGGGCTCGGTTCTGGTGCAGTTCCTGATCCTCGGTGCCATTATCGCGCTGGGCGGTTTTGTGGTGAATGGCCTGGTGGGTCTGTTTGCCGGTGGCGCCGGACGGATGCTGATTTCTAACCCGCGCGCCTCGCGCATCATGGGCTGGGTAACGGGGGGGATTTTCACCGCCCTCGCCATCCGGCTTGCCATCATGGAAAGGGCCTGACGTCATATGTCACGCATTGACGAAAGCATGGAGTTCATTCCCGTCCGCATCGCTGTTCTGACCGTGTCAGACACCCGATCTCTGGCCGAAGACCGCTCAGGCCAGACGTTGGTGGATCGGATCGAGAAGGCGGGCCATTCGGTGGCGGATCGCAAGATAATTCAGGATGAACGCGCCCAGATTTCCGACCAATTGCGTAAATGGATCGCGGACCCTGAAATCGACGTTGTGATCTCGACCGGCGGCACGGGTCTCACGGGTCGTGACGTGACGGTTGAGGCACATCGGGACGTCTACGAAAAAGAGATTGAGGCCTTTGGCACTGTCTTCACCATCGTGTCGATGGAAAAGATCGGAACGTCGGCGGTGCAATCCCGCGCCACGGGTGGCGTGGCGGGCGGGACATACCTGTTTGCACTGCCGGGCAGCCCGGGCGCGTGCAAGGACGCATGGGACGCGATTCTCGAGAAACAGTTCGATTATCGCCACCGGCCCTGCAATTTCGTGGAAATAATGCCCAGATTGGACGAACATCTGCGACGGAAGTAGACTGGTTCTGCGTTCAACGCATCATAACCGCTTTGTGGCTTGGCATTTTTTACGACCCGGCTACCTTTGCGGAAGGCAGCATGTGCGACCCGAGGTAAGTGACCGATGCGATTTCTGCGGCAAAGCCTTGTTGGGGTGTTCCTGGCGTTTCTGACGCTGGGCCTGTTGATTGTTGCCGCGCAGATGATCTCGGGCGCGGTGCAGGATGTGCTAACCAAAGACAAGCAGGCCCCGGAGGCGCGGGAACGTATCTTCGCCGTGAGTGTCCGCACCGCCGAGCCGGAAACCGTCACGCCTTATCTGGAAGCATTCGGACAGATTCAAAGCCGCCGCCGGTTGGAGCTGCGGGCGGCATTGGGCGGGCGCGTTGTGTCACTGGCCGAAGATTTCGAAGACGGCGGCACCGTGACCGCTGGCGAGCTGCTGGTCGAGCTTGACCCGGCCGATATGCAATCGGCATTAGACCGCGCAAAATCCGATCTTCTGGATGCCCAGTTTGAAGAGCGGGATGCCGAACGCTCTCTGCTGCTGGCGCAGGACGAGTTGAAATCAGCAGAAGCGCAGGCTGAACTGCGCGACCGGGCGCTGCAGCGTCAACAGGACCTGCAGACTCGCGGCGTCGGCGCAGCTGCCAGCGTCGAAGAGGCGGAACTGGCCGCAACATCTGCTCATCAGGCGGTTCTGGCGCGCCGGATTGCATTGGCGCAAGCCGAATCTCGGGTGGATCAGGCGACCACTCTTTTCGCCCGCGCCCGCATTGCTCTGGAAGGGGCCGAACGCGATTTGGAGGATATGTCGATCCATGCCGGATTCGATGGGACGCTGACCGAAGTCACGCTGGTCGAAGGGCGTCTGGTAGCGGCCAACGAAAAACTGGCTGAACTGGTGGACCCCAACGCGCTTGAGGTCGCTTTCCGTGTCTCAACTGCCCAGTTCGTGCGCCTGCTTGATGCCGAGGGTGATCTGATCTCCGCTCCGGTCACAGTCTCGCTTGAGGTCACTGGCACCGATCTGACCGCCAGAGGCCGGATCAGCCGGGACAGCGGTGCCGCGGGTGAAGGGCAGACGGGGCGGTTGATATACGCCCGTCTCGACGATGCGCCCGGCTTCAAGCCGGGGGATTTCGTCACCGTTTCGATCGAGGAACAACCGCTCGACAATGTTGTACGTCTGCCATCCTCGGTTCTGGATGCTGCGGGCAATGTGTTGGTGCTTGGTCCGGATGACCGGCTGGAACCGTTGGCCGTACAATTGATCCGCCGTCAGGGCGATGAAGTGTTGCTGCGTGGCGACGGTCTGGAAGGTCGGGAAGTGGTGATTGGCCGGACCCCATTGCTGGGCTCGGGCGTACGGGTGCGGCCCCTGCGGATTGAGGCGAGCGCCGAAGCTGACCCGCGCATGGTTGAGCTTTCGGATGAAAAGCGCGCCCAGCTTGTCGCGCAGGTCGAAGCCAGCGATGCGATGTCACAGGAAGACAAGGCGCAAATGCTGGGTCAGCTGAGTGAGGCGAAGGTGCCCGCCGCCCTCGTGCGCCGTCTTGATGACAATCGGGCCGGGGGCTAGGCGCTATGATCCGCGACATTCCCAACGCGGCGGGCGGTATCCTGAGTTATTTCACCCGGCACCGGACAGCGGCCAATCTGCTGCTGTTGGTCATGCTGGTGCTGGGTGTCGCGGCGATCCCCAACATGCGGGCACAGTTCTTTCCCGACGTTATTCTTGAACGCGTCGATGTGGATGTCGAGTGGGAGGGCGCAGGTCCCGAAGATGTCGATAATGGCATCATCCAATTGCTGGAACCGGCGCTGCTGGCTGTAGAAGGCGTTGCGAGTACCGAATCCACCTCACGTGAAGGCTCGGCACGGGTCCGGCTGGAGTTCGAGCCGAACTGGGACATGTCCCGCGCGGTTGAGGAGGTGCGGACTGCCGTCGACAGCGTGACCAACTTGCCCGAAGACGCCGAAGAGCCGACGATCCGGCGCGGGGCGTGGCGGGATCGCGTGACGGATGTGGTCATCACTGGCCCTATCGAGGCCGAGCAGCTGGCCAAGTTCACCGATGAGCTGATCAGCCGCCTGTTTGCCGTCGGTGTTACGCGCACCACGATCCGGGGTCTGGCCGCTCCGCGTGTTGTGGTCGAGGTGCCCACTGCGCAGCTGATTGCAAATGATATATCGCTCTCGGAGGTCGCCGAGGCGATTGCCGCCGAGGTCACGGCAAACCCTGCTGGTGATGTCACGGGCGCCAATGCGCGCATCCGGACTGGCATCGAGAAGCGTACCCCGGAAGAGATTGAAGGTATCGCTCTGCGTAACTTTGCCGATGGCTCAAAGCTGGTTGTTGGCGATGTGGCGCAGATCCGGGTCGAGGGCGTCACGCGCAATCGCAGCTATTTCGTGGGCGACAATCCGGCCATGTCGATCCGCGTTGACCGCTCGAATCTGGGTGATGCCATCGGTATTCAGCGCTCGGTCGAGGATGTGGTGGCCGAAATGCAGGCCAGCCTGCCCGAAGGCATCACGGTCGAGTTGATCCGCACGCGCGCGCAGGCAATCACCGACCGTCTGGATATTCTGGTGGACAATGGGCTGGTGGGCCTCGGGCTGGTGGTCTGCCTGCTCTTCCTGTTCCTCAACGCCCGCATCGCCTTTTGGGTGGCCGCAGGTATTCCGGTGGCGATGTCGGCGGCGATTGCGCTGATGTATCTGGGTGGGTTGTCGCTGAACATGGTGTCGCTGTTTGGTCTGATCATCACGCTGGGCATCGTCGTCGATGACGCCATTGTCGTGGGTGAGCACGCCGATTTCCGCGCCCGCCGTCTGGGCGAGGCCCCAATGATCGCCGCTGAACGCGCGGCCCGGCGCATGGCGATGCCGGTGTTTGCTGCAACCATCACAACGGTCATCGCTTTCTTTGGCCTGACTGCCATTGGTGGCCGGTTCGGAGAGTTGATCCGCGATATCCCATTTACGGTCATTGCTGTCCTGATTGCCTCGTTGATCGAGTGCTTTCTGATTCTGCCGAACCATATGGCGCACGCCATCAAACATTCGGCCAAGGAACACTGGTATGACTGGCCCAACCGAGTTGTGAACAAGGGCTTCCGCTGGGTGCGCGACCACCTGTTCCGCCCGTTGGTTGCCTGGGTGGTCTGGGCGCGATATGTGGTGGTCGCGTTAATGGTGGTTATTCTGGCCAGCCAGATCGCGCTATTTATCCGGGGTGATGTGAACTGGCGGTTCTTCAACGCGCCTGAACGTGGCTCGGTCACCGGTAACTTCATCATGGTCGAAGGGGCCACCCGCGCCGAGACGCTGGAAATGATGCGTTTGGTCCAGCAGGCAACCGAGGAACTGGGCGAGATTTACGAAGAACGCCACGGGCGCAACCCCATCGAATACGTTCTGGCCGAGGTCGGAGGGTCCGCAGGGTTCGGCCTGCGCGCGGCAGACGGCAAGGATGGTGATCTGCTGGGCGGTATATCGATCGAGTTGATCGACGCCGATCTGCGCCCCTATTCCAGCTTCGAATTTGTGGGCGAGCTTCAGGATTTCGTGCCGCGCCACCCGAAGGTCGAATTGCTCAGCTTCCGGGGTTGGCGTTCGGGGCCGGGCGGTGACGCGATCGATGTGGAGTTCTTTGGGGCGGATGTAAACACGCTGAAATCCGCGTCCGAGGACCTGCAGGCGGCATTATCGAAATACCCTGAGGTCTCGGCGCTCGAGGACAATCTGGCCTATGACAAAGAAGAATTCATTCTGGATCTGACCGCGCAGGGTCAGGCGCTGGGCTTCCGCATAGAGACGCTGGGCCGGGTGTTGCGAAACCGTCTGAACGGGATCGAGGCGGCCACTTTCCCCGACGGTCCGCGCAGCGCCGAGATTCGGGTTGAACTTCCCGAAGGCGAGCTGACCGCAGACTTCCTTGAACGCACGCTGATGCGGACGCCGGACGGGGTCTATGTGCCGCTGGCTGATATCGTTTCCGTCGAACGGAAATCGGGGTTCTCGACCGTCCGGCGTGAAAACGGCCTGCGTGTGATCTCGGTGAATGGCGACATTTCCGAGGATGATCCGGCGCAGGCCGCCGAAATCGCACGCGCCATGCGCGAAGAGATTCTGCCCAACGTTGCAGCCGAACGTCAGGTCGAATGGCGCATGGCCGGTCTGAGCGAGCAGGAGGATGAATTCCTGTCTGAGGCGCGGACCGGGCTGATCTTGTGTCTGACCGGGATTTATCTGGTGCTGGCCTGGGTCTTTGCCAGCTGGACGCGACCTCTCGTGGTGATGGCGATTATCCCCTTTGGCCTCGTGGGTGCGATCTGGGGGCATTACCTGTGGGGCGTGCCGCTGAGTATGTTCACCGTCGTTGGACTGTTGGGCATGACCGGAATCATCATCAATGACTCGATCGTGTTGGTGACCACGATTGACGGATATCAACAGGAACGCGGGCTTGTGCCGTCGATAGTCGAAGGCACGGCTGACCGATTGCGGCCCGTGATGCTGACTACCCTGACCACAGTGCTGGGTTTGACGCCATTGATGTATGAAAGCTCACAGCAGGCGCAGTTCCTGAAACCGACGGTAATCACTCTGGTCTACGGGCTGGGCTTTGGCATGGTGCTGATCCTGTTGCTGGTGCCTGCGTTGCTGGCCATCCTAAACGACGTTTCGCGGCCCATGACGTCGATGCGACGTGCCTTGCGCGCGCCGGATCGGGTGGTGCGTATCGCTGTGCGCACAACAGGCGTTGCATTGGCGGTCTGGCTGGGCGCCTCGATGATCTGGCCCGCGGTGACAGGCACGCCTTTGGCGTTGCTTTCTGGATTCTATCCAGCTGCCGAAGGCCCAAGCGTTTTGCAGATGGGTTTTGGTGTCTTCGCGGTCGGAGCGGTGCTGATCCTGCTGTTGGGTGTGGTGCTATCCAGCGTGCTCTACGCGCGTCTGTCTGAGCGGTCCGTCGCCTGATCGGTTGCTAAGGCAAGTTTCAGCAGGTCGGGCACCCGGTCGCTCATCGGAAGGTCCCCGGTCATAATCATTTCGACTGGAAACCACCGCGCATCCCGAGCGTCATCCGCTGCGACCGGCGTGCCCGACACATAGCGGCACGCTACACCGACCAGCAGGTAATGCGCCCGCACCTGCCCATCGCTATCGCGCAACAGCAGGTCGAGATTGTCGAGATAGGCCAGAGGCTCGGCGATAACGCCGGTTTCTTCCCGCAATTCACGGGCGGCGGCGTCCAGAACGGTTTCACCCCATTCCACATGGCCGCCGGGAAATCCCCAAAGACCCGCATCGGGTTGCTTGTTACGCTGCACCAACAGCACTTGATTGTCGTGTAGCACGACCGCCAAAGCACCGATCTTTGGGGTTTGGCTCATCCGGTCAGCCTGCGCTGCACCCTTGTATGTCCACGGCATGGTTCGCGCCAAGAACGGTGATGCGCACCTCAGACCGATCCAATGCAAATGGCCCGCCCGAGGCACTGATGACCTCTGAGCTTGCGATCAGAGTATTGCCTTGGCGGCGTGTCTCGGGTTGCGATGCCCAAAGCGCCGGATTGCCCGGCTCGATGACCGCAAATTCGGCCCCGCCCGCTGAGGGCATGGTGATATGCGCTTCGATCTGCATCCCGTCCGCAGTTGGAGTCAGATGGCAGGTTGCTCCTGCCACGCCGGCCTCACGCTCGGAAAACGGGCGCTGGGCGAGGGCGGCAGCGATGGCCGGATTGCGCCCGGCCTCCGCATCCAGCGTGTGATCGAAATCCAGTCGACCGGGCACACAGACATCCTTGCAAACGCCCAGATCCATCTCACCGCGCAAACGCACAGGTTTAGCCGGGTTCCTGGGGGTGATTTCGACCGGCAGCACCAGCTGATCCTCATACCCGACCGAGCGCAGGCCGTTCTGGTCAAACACATGCGGCGCGGGCCATGTGATCGCGACATCCGCGACATTGCCGGAACCGTTCCAGTCAAACTGCGGCGGAATGCCTGCATCGCCCGGCGCACGCCAATAGGTCTTCCACCCATCCTTGAGCGTCAGGCGCAAAGCCCCCTGATAGGTACCCTCGGAGGTCTTGCCGCCGTCCAGCACCTCAAGCTGCACCAGATTGTCGAGCCCTTGCGCGAGGGCAGGGGAGCCGATGCAAAAGGTGGCGGCCAGCACGGCTGCAGTGGGTTTCCAAAGCGTTTTCATATGCAGAACATGCGCATTTCGGGCGTGAATTCCAAGTCACGTTCCGGTCACTTCGCTGAAATGCACGGAAATCCGGGCTGATCCCTTGCCATTCCGGCTTCCGCAGGGTCATTCTAGGATATCCTATGGCGCAAGAGATGTCTGCTGATGGACCTTACGGGAAAACTGTTGATTGCGATGCCCGGCATGGGCGATCCACGATTCGAGCATTCGGTCGTGTATATCTGCAGTCATGGTGAAGACGGCGCGATGGGCTTGATCGTGAACAAGCCCTCGGATCTGCGAATCAAGACTCTGCTGGAACAGCTCAACATCCCCTGCCGTATTCCGGTGGTGGGAGAGCGTCTGGTCCAGTTCGGCGGCCCGGTCGAGATGTCGCGTGGTTTTGTGCTGCACAGCTCGGATTACGAGGCCAATCTGCATTCGATGCAGATTTCCGAAGATTTCAGCATGACGGCCACGCTGGATGTGCTCGAGGATCTGGCCTCGGGCAAGGGGCCACTGAATTCGATGCTGACGCTGGGCTATTCCGGCTGGGGTCCCGATCAGCTTGAGGACGAGATCGCGATGAATGGCTGGTTGACCACCGATGCAACCTCGAAACTGGTCTTTGATGTACCGGATGACGAGAAATGGGAGGCCGCTCTGGCCACGCTCGGGGTTGATCCTTTGTCCCTGTCAGCCAGCGCGGGCCGCGCCTAATCGCGTGGAGCTGCCGCGCGGCGCAGGCGGTCGTTGATGGCTGCGCCCAACCCATGGTCCGGTATCGGAGATACTGCAATCGGTTTGCCGGTTTCGTTCAGCGTGTGCAGCGCGGCGAATAGATTGGCGGCGGCCTCGGGCAGGCTGCTGCTTTTAGATAGGTTCAGATCGCAATCGACCGGGCCAAAACCCAACAGAACTTCATCCCCTTGGCGCGACCCGGCGTTCAGACGGACCGGCGCATCTGGTGCGTAATGCGATTGCAACTGCCCCGGAGCGGTCAGAAGATCGCCCGCTCGATGGTGATGCAATTCCGTCTGCAGAACCTCTTCGATTTGTTCCAAAGCAACCCCACCCGGGCGCAGCAGAGCCGGGGCACCAGCCAGACCGACGATGGTGGACTCAAGCCCGACACCACATGGCCCATCATCCAGAATTGCCGCGATACGCCCCTCCAGCCCCGCCCGGACATGCGCCGCCGTGGTCGGGCTGATCTGACCGGAAGGATTGGCCGAGGGGGCTGCCACCGGGCCATCGAACGCCGCCAGCAATGCCCGCGCAGCCGGATGTGCGGGCACACGGACGGCCAAAGTATCCAATCCGGCAGTGACCAGCGATGATATCCCGTGGTCGGCGCGCAAAGGTAGAACCAGTGTCAGTGGACCGGGCCAGAAGGCTTGCGCCAATTGCTCGGCCTGATCTGTCCAGTCGACGAACCGCTTCGCAGTCTCGGTCGAGGCGACATGGGCGATCAGCGGGTTGAAGCTGGGCCGCCCCTTGGCCTCATAGATCGCGGCCACGGCCTCGCCGTTCCGTGCATCACCGCCCAGGCCATAGACGGTCTCGGTCGGAAACGCGACCAGCAGCCCCTGCCGCAACAGGTCGGCGGCTTTGGCAATGCCATCGGCATCTGCGGAAAGGTCTTGGGTACCGAGAAGGGTCATGAGTCGTGACGCCGCGTTTTGGTTGCTTGCAGTTCAGGTAACGGTAGGTAATCGTGCCAGCCCAGATGAATACCGGCGTGGGGTCGGGATTCCAACCCCATGCAACACACATGCCAGACTCAGAGGGAACCCATGCCCTATCGCGCCCCGATCTCAGACTATGAATTCCTGTTCCGCAACGTGATCGGATTTGACCAGATCGCCGCGACCGAGAAATTCTTGGAAGCCAGCGAGGACGTGGTCAGCGCCATCCTGACCGAAGCGGGGAAGATGTGCGAAGAGATCATGGCACCGCTTCAACGCCCCGGTGATCTGGAACCCGCCCGGTTGGAGAACGGTGTATTGCGCACCTCTCCGGGCTACGCGGAAGGGTGGAAAGCAATCGCCGAAGGCGGTTGGATCGGGATGAGCGGTGACCCCGAATATGGCGGCATGGGCCTGCCCATGACCATGACCACCGCCGTGAATGAGATGATGAGCGCCGCCTGCCTGTCGCTGCAGCTGGCTCCGTTGATGACCCAGGGCCAGATCGAAGCGTTGGAGCATCACGCAAGCGACGCGTTGAAAGCGCTCTATCTGCCCAAGATGATGGCGGGCGAATGGTCAGGTACCATGAACCTGACCGAACCGCAGGCCGGATCGGATGTCGGCGCGCTGACCTCGAAGGCCGAGGATAACGGTGACGGCACCTATTCGGTGACCGGCCAGAAGATTTACATCTCATGGGGCGACAACGACTTTACCGAGAATGTCTGCCATCTGGTTCTGGCCCGCCTGCCGGACGGCGTGCCGGGGACCAAAGGCATATCGCTGTTTCTGGTGCCCAAGTACATCCCTGATGAGAACGGCAATCCCGGCGTGGCCAATGACCTGAAGGTGGTTTCGCTGGAACACAAGATGGGTCTGCACGGCTCGCCCACCTGCGTGATGCAATATGACGGGGCCAAAGGCTGGCTGGTCGGTAAAGAGCATGGCGGGATGGCCGCGATGTTCACCATGATGAATAACGCGCGCCTTGGCGTCGGCGGGCAAGGCGTGGGGGCCGCCGAAGGAGCCTATCAGCACGCGCTGGCCTATGCGTTGGAACGCAAGCAAGGCAAGACGCCCTCAGGCACGATTATTGACCACGCAGATGTGCGACGGATGTTGATGAGCATGCGGGCAGATGTATTTGCGGCGCGGGCGATCATGTTGGCCAATGCCGCCGCGATCGACATGGCGCAGGCCACCGGTGAGGCCGATTGGGCAGCACGAGCGGCGCTTCTGACGCCGATCTGCAAGGCGTTCGGCACCGAGACCGGTATGCGCGTATCCGAGACCGGGGTGCAGGTGCATGGCGGTATGGGGTTCATCGAAGAAACCGGTGCGGCACAGTATTACCGCGATGTCCGTGTGACCGCGATCTATGAAGGCACCAACGGCATTCAGGCCATGGATCTTGTGGCGCGCAAGATGATAGACGGGGGTGAGGCGGCCTCGAACCTTCTGGATGAGATCGAGGATCAGGCCGAAAAAGCCCGCGCCACCATGCCGGAACTCGCCGGTCCGGTGTGGGAGGCCACTGAGTCACTGCGTGAAGCCACCGAGTGGATCGTCGCGCAATCAGACATGAACAACCGCTTTGCCGGGGCGGCGGCCTATCTCAAGGCTTTCGCGCGGGTGTTGGGTGGGCACTACCATTTGTCTGCCGCTTTAGCCGACCCCGATGGACCGCGCGCCAAACTGGCAAGGTTCTACATCAACGCGTTGCTACCCGAACATACCGGCCTTCTGGCACAGGCGCAGAACGGGGCGGATGACCTATACGCACTTAGCGCAGAGGAGTTGGCGGTCTGATGGATGGCGAGGCTCCAAAAGTGATGCGATACCCGTGGGAGGAACCACCTGCTCCCGGCGAATGGGTCGAGGTTGCCGAGGGGGTTTTGTGGATCAGGCTGCCTCTGCCTATGGCGCTGGATCATGTGAATGTCTACGCGCTGGATGATGGTGACGGTTGGACAATCGTCGATACCGGGCTTTCTTCGAAGAAAACGCGTGCCATCTGGCAGAACCTGATGGCAGGGCCTCTGGCCGGTAAGCCTGTCCACAGGGTTGTGGTCACCCATCACCACCCCGACCATGTGGGCAACGCGGGCTGGTTCCAGTCCGAACATAGCGCCGAACTGGTTACCAGCCGCACCGCCTGGCTGTTCGCCCGAATGCTGACGCTGGACGTGCAGGAGAACTGGCCGAAGGAAACGCTCGATTACTATCGCAGCGCCGGAATGGACGCGGATGTGTTAGCGGGTCGGATGGCCGAGCGGCCCTTCAACTTTGCCGACACCGTCTACCCTATGCCGCTGGGCTTTACCCGGATCAAACAGGGTGATGTGATCCGCATGGGGGGGCGTGATTGGGATGTCCACATGGGCAATGGTCATGCGCCGGAACACTGCACGTTCTGGAGCCGCGACGACAATCTGGTGCTGACCGGCGATCAGATTCTCAGCTCGATCAGTTCCAATCTGGGCGTCTATGCGACCGAGCCCATGGCCGATCCGGTGGCCGACTGGTTAGAGGCCTGCGAACGCCTGCAACCATTGGCCCGGCCTGATCATCTCGTTCTGGGTGGTCACAAGCTGCCGTTCACCGGATTGCCCACCCGCATGCGTCAGTTGATCGACAATCACCACGGCGCATTGGAACGTTTGCTAAACGACCTCGACCACCCCAAAACCGCCGCCGAGTGCTTTCCCCCGCTGTTCAAGCGCCAGATCAAGGGCGGTGAATACGGCCTCGCGCTGGTCGAAGCGGTTGCACATGTGAACCATCTCTACCACATTGGAGCTGTCACCCGGACGCGCCGCGCGGACGGGGCGTGGGAGTATCAGCGCAAAGGGTAGAGCGATGCAGGACCAGATCGAAACCTCGGCCGAAGCGGCGGAATCCGCAGCTTTACCACGATGCTACGAGGTGCATGCCAACCCCGAGGCGGCCTCGGGCAACAAGGATCTGCCCAAAACTTTGCAAGCGCCGGTCGAAACCAAAAGCCCGGCGCAATGGGCCTATGAGCGGCTGATCATGTATATCCAGAACTTCGAAAAGACGCTGGATGGCGATCAAGAGGTCGCCATGGGCTTTACCGGCGGCGATGCCGGTGTGATGCGGATTGAAGGCATGGGTTATTTTGATCCCGATGTGATCACCTTCTATGGCTCGGATGGCGGTGGGGCGAAGACCCAGCTTGTTCAGCATGTCAGCCAGTTGAACGTGATGCTGCGCGCTCTGCCCAAAACGGTCGAGGATAAACCGGCCAATCGCATCGGGTTCCGACTGGCGGCTGATCTGGAAGACAACTAACGCACACTCTTGCAATTCATGCTTTCGCAGCCTTGAATGAGATCATCATTCAGGAGGGTGCTGCGTGACCAATTTCTCAGCCGTTACAACCGCCTATCGCGGCGCATGGGCGCGGCGGCGCGTCTTTGTGCCGATCTATCTGGCGGTGCGGTTGCTGCTGGTGGCTTTGATCGCGCCGGGGGTGGCCATCGCGGTCAATCTGGCCGTCTCCCTGTCGAATCAATCGGCGCTGACCGATCAGGACATCGCCATGTTCCTGCTGTCGCCTGCGGGCTTCATCGCGGCAATTGCGGTGCTCAGCCTGTTTCTGCTGGCCGAAGTCTTTGTGTTCTCGGTTATGGCCGGTTCATTGCGGATGGGTGAGAGCGATCCGTGGCGGGCAGGCAGTGCCTCCATCCGTTTGATCCTGACCCGCTTGCCTGCGCTGTTCGGCTTTGCGGCGCGTTTCATCCTGCGCGTTTTGCTTCTGGCGCTGCCTTTCGTGCTTGTGGCCGGAGCAATAGCGTGGTGGACGCTGACGGAATACGACATCAATTATTACCTCACATTCCACCCACCTTCATTCTGGGTCGCGGTGGTCCTGATCGGCTTCGTGGTTCTCTGTCTGGCGTGGGTTCTGATCCGCAAGCTTTCGGCCTGGGCCTTGGCGCTGCATCTGGTGCTGTTCGAAAGCTGCACGCCGGCGCAGGCCTTTGATCGCAGCGCCGAGCGGATGGAAGGGCGCCGTGGCCGCCTCAAGATCGAACTTGCCCTGTGGCTGGTCCTGCGTATCGTCATCGCATCGCTGATCGCAATCGTTGCCGGGTTCTTCTTCGATCTGGTGCCGCTACAAGAGGGTACGAACCTGCGCC
The DNA here is from genome assembly GCF_056536265.1 of Ruegeria sp. AH3. Taxonomy (NCBI): domain Bacteria; kingdom Pseudomonadati; phylum Pseudomonadota; class Alphaproteobacteria; order Rhodobacterales; family Roseobacteraceae; genus Ruegeria; species Ruegeria sp. AH3. The sequence continues at coordinate 2,407,815 of NZ_JBQFJL010000001.1, read as the reverse complement.
TCGCCCTGATCCTCAGCCTGATCGTTGCTGGTCTCTGGTCGCTGGCCGGGTTGGTGCTGGCCGCGATCGCGCTGGGCGCGCTGGCGGTTCTGTTGGATGGGTTCTTTGATGCAAAGGGCAAAGAAGTGCCCCATCCCGAACCCGGTAATCTGCGTGCGCCGCTATATGCCGTGGTTGGGGGCGCGGTCGCCGCTCTGCTCATCGGGCTCTGGTTCGGGCAGGAACTGCTGGAACGGGTGCAGGCTCCGGATCATGCGGATGTCATTGGCCATCGGGGCGCGGCGGCGTTGCGACCCGAGAACACGATGGCGTCGGTTCTGAAAGCGATCGAGGATGGCGCCGACTGGGTTGAGATCGACGTGCAGGAAACCGCAGACGATGTGGTCATTATCGCCCATGACAGCGATTTCATGAAACTGGCGGGCGTGCCGCTCAAGGTTTGGGACGCGACCATGGAAGACGTGGCCGAGATCGATATCGGCAGTTGGTTCGGCCTGGAATATGCCTCGGAACGTACGCCCACGCTGCGCGATGTTCTGGAAGCTGCTAAAGGCAAATCCAAGGTCATCATCGAGTTGAAATACTATGGTCACGACGTTGATCTGGAAAATCGCGTTGCTGCGATTGTCGAAGAGCTAGGGATGCAGGACGACATCGCCACCATGTCGCTGAAATACCCGGCAGTGCAGAAGATGAAAGCGCTGCGCCCCGATTGGCGGGCGGGGGTTCTGGCGGCAACAGCGATTGGCGACTTGTCGGGGCTGGAGGGCGATTTCGTGGCCGTGAACGCGGCAACTGTTTCGCCAGGCCTCATCCGCTCGGTCCACGAGGCGGGCAAAGATATCTATGTGTGGACGGTGAATGATCCGCTGCAAATGTCGGCCATGGCTTCAATGGGGGTCGACGGGCTGATTACCGACCGTCCGGCGATAGCCCGCGAAGTGCTGCGTGTTCGGTCCGAGATGGGACCGGGTGAACGGCTCATGCTGTGGCTGGCGACCACCTTTGGTCTGTCGGTTGACACTGCCGAGATGCGCGATGAAAGCCCTTAAGCTTGCCACCTTTCTGGCCTGCTGCGCGCTGCCCGCTGCCGGACAGGACCTGATGCGCAACGTGGAAATGCCAGCGCACCGGGTGTTGATGAGCTCCATCGAAGGGGCCGAACTGATCCCGTTCGAAACCGATGGCTGTTCGGGCGGGTTATCATCAAGCTGGCGTCTGGTCGCCGAGACTTTCCCCAAGTTCAGCCTGCTCTATGAAGAGCATCCGCCCTGGGAATATTGCTGTGTCACCCATGACCGCGCCTATCACAACGCAGGCGGCGCATCACAGGCCGAGGCCAGCTTTGACGCCCGCCTCGCGGCTGATGACGCCCTGCGTGCCTGCGTCAAAGCCCACGGTGTGACCCATGCCAAGGACTATGCCGAACGCTACGACATGACACCGGAGCAGATCAAATCCGTCCATTCCATCACCTCCGAGGCGATGTTCCTGGCGGTGCGTTTTGGGGGCGGTCCCTGCAGTGGGTTGCCCTGGCGCTGGGGGTTCGGTTATCCGGGCTGCACGATCTTTGGTTCAACTGCGCGCGATTGACGTCGTGACAGGCCCTGAATTTTGCATTATCCAACATCTCAAACACGCGAATTGGGATTCTTACGAACATGGCTGATCACAAGCACGGCGAGATGGACATCACCGTTCAGACCAAAACCTTCGATGGTTTCGTCAAATTCACCACCTGGTGCGTGGTGGCGATTGTCTTCCTTTGCATTTTCCTGGCGGTTTTTGCGTCCTAATCGGTCCCCGAGGCGCGTTCCGTGTTCAGGTTTCTGATAGCCTGCCTGTTGGCGGTGACCGTCGCGGGTTGCGCCGGTTCGCAGCGCCCGCAGGCAGATTCGTCTGAGATTGTGGCCCGATCCTATCGTGATCCGGGGCCATCGACGTTGACGCTCTATACCATGATCAGCACGCGCACCGGGTCAGGCGCGCATACATCGTTGATGATCAGCGGCAGCGAACGCGTGATCTTCGATCCTGCCGGGTCCTTCCGGGCGGATGTGGTTCCGATCAAGAACGATGTGCTTTATGGCATCACCCCGAATGTCGAACGGGCCTATCGCAGCAGCCATGCGCGCGAAACCCATTATGCCCGCATCCAGACCATCGAAGTGACCCCGCAACAAGCCGAGATTGCGCTGCAACTGGCCAAACAGATGGGGCCAGTGGCAGGGGCGTTCTGCGCGAACTCAACCTCGCAGCTGTTGCAGCAGGTACCGGGATTCGAGCAGATCAGCACGACCTTCTATCCGGTGAAACTGTCGGACCAATTCGGGCAGGTCCCGGGGGTTGTCACCACCGAGTATCGTGAGAGTGACTCGGCTGATCTGCAGCAGGGGCTGGCAGAAAACAACGCGCGGCTCAATCAGCTCGAAGCGACCTCAACCAACTAGATAAAGCAGACCATAGAGCGTGGCTGCGCCGGTAAAGATCGCCGCCAGCACATTCTTGGTAACGTACCCGACTGTCAGCGCCACTGCGGCTGCGGCCATGCGCGGCAAGTCCGGTTGCCCGTCGGTTGCCGATGGCCAGACCACAAGCGGCGCGATCAGGGCAGGGATAATCGCAACGGCGGTGTAACGCAGGTGGCGCAGCAGCCAGGGCGGCATCGGGCGATCTCCGACTAACCCGATGAAGGTGAATCGCAGAAGATAGCTTCCAACTGCCAGACCGATGATGATGATCCAGATAGTCACGTTGTCGATCTGGGTCATGGCTTGCTCCGCTCCAGCATCAGTTCGGCTTGCGCGCCGGCAATCATCCCGGCGGCACCTGCGATCAGAAGGCCAAGGTTAAACGGCACTGCGACGGTGAGCAGAGCAACCACAATCGCAACAAGTGCGGCAACCACATGCGCAAAGGTGCGCATCATCGGCCCGATCATGGCCAGAAACGTGATCGGCAAGGCAAAGTCCAGGGCCCAGCTTTCCGGGATCTGCGTGCCCAGCACCGCCCCCAGATAGGTGCCCAGAATCCAAAGTGGTGTGATCGGTGTGACCGAACCGACGAAATAGATCATGCGTTGGGGCACAGACATATCAGGTTCTTTTTCAAACCGGACCATCGAGCAGGCATAGGATTGATCGACAATCAGATAGGCTGCACAGGCGCGCTGCCACAATGGTGCCGCGCCCAAGTAAGGCGTCAGCGAGGCCGAATACATCGCGACCCGCAGGTTCACAGCCAGCGCTGAGATCAGGACGATCATTGTGGGGGTATTGTCCTGCAGCAATTGCAGCGCCGTGAATTGCGCCGCCCCGGCAAAGACGGTGGCGGAAAAGGCCAGTGTTTGAACGACATTAAACCCCGCCTCGGTCGCGAAAACGCCGAACAACAGACCAAAGGGCATCGCGACAAAGACAAACGGCGTTCCGTCGCGAAAACCTTTCCAGAAGTATGACTTGGATGTGGCAGAGGTCATGGCTAAATCCTATGGTGTTGCGAGCAGCAGTAGCCGTCTTGGGAAGGGGTTGCAATTGGCCACGGAATTGGACCTGTCAGACTATCTCATCGCGCCCGATCCGGGATCGGCCCGCCTGACCCGTGCCGTGGAAGGCGTGGATCAGAATGGTGAGGTCAGCCAGATCTCGGTGGTCGAGGAACGCCCGCTGACGATCTTTCTAAACTCGCAGGAAATCGTGACGGCGATGACCATTGGCGACTATCCCGAATATCTTGCGCTGGGGTTCCTGCGCAATCAGGGCATGCTGCTTGCGGATGATGAGATCACTCAGGTCGACTATGACGACGATCTGGAAACTGTGGTTGTGCGCACCGCGCGTGAAACCTCGTATGAAGACAAGCTGAAGAAAAAAACCCGCACGAGCGGATGTGCCGTGGGCACGGTCTTTGGTGACATGATGGAGGGGCTTGAGGGCGTGCGTCTGCCGCAGGTCTCGGTGCGCACTTCGTGGCTGTATGATCTGGCCGCCAAGATCAATCGCACTCCGTCGCTGTACCTTGAGGCCGGGGCGATTCATGGCACCGTGCTGTGCCGTGAAAACCGCCCGCTGGTCTATATGGAAGATGTGGGCCGCCACAACGCCGTCGACAAGATCGCGGGCTGGATGTTGTCCGAGGGTGAGGGGGCCGCGGACAAGATCCTTTATACGACCGGTCGTTTGACCTCGGAAATGGTGATCAAAACGGCGATGATGGGCATCCCGGTTCTGGCCTCGCGTTCCGGCTTCACCGCTTGGGGCGTCGAGATCGCGCGCGAGGTCGGCCTGACTCTGATCGGTCGGATGCGCGGGCAGCGGTTCGTGTGTTTGTCGGGTGAGGATCGTCTGGTGCGTGATGTGGACCCGGCGACTGTAGCGGTCGAGGATAAGAAACATCGCAGGAAGAGTGCCAATGGCTGAACAACTGCAAAAGCCGTTGGGCGTTATTCTGGCTGGTGGCCTCGCGACCCGCATGGGAGGAGGCGATAAGGGACTGTTGCAGATCGGCGGAATAAGCCTGCTGGATCGCGTGATAGACAGGCTGCGGCCTCAGGTGGACGGTCTGTCGCTCAACGCGAACGGGGACGCCTCTCGGTTCTCCGAGTTGGGCTTGCCCGTGATCGCAGATTCGATTGAAGGGTTCGCAGGACCGCTGGCCGGTGTTCTCGCAGGTCTCGATTGGGCCACTGAACAAGGCGCGCAATCCATCGTGACGGTTGCCGCGGATACACCGTTCTTTCCGCGTGATCTGGTGAGACAGTTGGTACGGGCTTCCGATGGGCAGAAATATCCCCTTGTACTTGCCACAACTCCGCGCACTGGCGATGAAGCATTGAAATCCGGCGGCGGCAAACGCGTGAACCGGCACCCGACCTTCGGCCTCTGGCCCGTCGCGTTGCGCGATGATCTGCGGGCGGCGCTGAAGGACGGGCTGCGCAAGGTGGTGCTTTGGACCGATCAGCACGATGGGCGCGAAGCCCTGTTTCCGGCCGAGCCCTTTGACCCCTTCTTCAACGTCAACACTCCCGATGATCTTGCCCGCGCCGAGACACTGTTGGAGCAGGCATGAGGATCTACGGCGTCACCGGCTGGAAAAACGCGGGCAAAACCGGGTTGATGGAGCGGTTGGTGGCTGAAATCACCGGTCGTGGTCTCACCGTTTCCACCGTGAAACACGCGCATCATTCCGTTGACGTCGACCAACCCGGCACCGACAGTTATCGCCACCGCGCGGCAGGCGCATCAGAGGTGCTGCTGGCCTCGGGGCAGCGCATCGCAGTGATGCAGGAACTGCGCGGCGCGCCGGAGCCGTCTTTGGCAGATCTGCTGGGCCGCCTCTCGCCGGTTGATCTGGTATTGATCGAAGGCTTCAAACGCGAATCCCATCCCAAGGTCGAGGCGTTTCGCGCTGTTGCGGACAACCCGCTGATCGCCCCCGGTGATCCATCCATTCGAGCGATTGCAAGCGATACTCTATTGGACACGGATCGTGTGGTTTTCGATCTGAACGACACCACCGCCATCGCGGATTTCATACTGAAAGAGGTCGGGTTATGAGCAAACCGGATATCACGCCTCCGCCCCTGCGCGACGATTGTTTTGCGCTGCCCGCCGGGGTGAAATGGACACCGGTCGATGACGCCTTGGCGCTATTGCGCGACCGTTTGACGGTGGTGACCGGGGTAGAAACCGTGCCTTTGATGCAGACCGTTGGGCGCATTCTGGCAGAAGATGTGATTGCCAAACGCTCCAATCCCCCGCTGCCGAATACGGCGGTGGATGGCTATGGCTTTGCCGGGGCCATACCCGAAGGCCCCTGCGTTATGCCGTTGATTGAAGGGCGGGCGGCCGCAGGCGTTCCGTTCGAAGGGGTAGTGCCGCAGGACCACGCGATCCGGGTTCTGACCGGGGCCGCTCTGCCAGAGGGTGTGGAGACAGTCATTCTGGAAGAGGACGTGACGGTTCAGGACGGTCACATTGCCTTTCACGGCCCGCTGAAACAGGGGGCCAATGCGCGAAAGGCGGGCGAAGACGTCGCCGAGGGTGACGTCGCGTTGGCCGCGGGGCGGTATGTCACGCCGGCGGATCTGGCGTTGATGTCGGCGGTAGGCATTAATGAGGTCCCGGTCCGTAAGGTCCTTCGCGTGGGTATTCTGTCCACAGGCGATGAATTGGTCGAACCGGGCGGCGCTGTGGGACCCGGGCAGATTTACGATGTCAATCGCCCGATGTTGCTGTCTCTGATGGCGCGTATGGGCTTCGATGCGGTCGATTTAGGGCGTGTGCCCGATGACCGGGACGCGTTGAAACAGCGACTGGACGACGCAGCGACGCAAGCTGACGTGATCCTGACCAGCGGCGGGGCTTCGGCGGGGGATGAGGACCATGTCTCGGCCCTGCTGCGTGAGGCGGGGGCGATGCAGGAATGGCGCATCGCGTTGAAACCGGGGCGGCCTTTGGCGCTGGGTATGTGGCAGGAAACTCCGGTATTTGGTCTGCCCGGCAACCCCGTGGCCGCGCTGGTCTGCACGCTGATCTTCGCCCGCCCCACATTAAGCCTGATGGCTGGTGCAGGATGGCAGGAACCGCAGGGCTTTGATGTGCCCGCCGCGTTCGAGAAACGCAAGAAACCGGGCCGTCGCGAGTACTTGCGCGCGCGAATTCGAGAGGGCCGAGTCGAGGTGTTCCGGTCCGAAGGCTCTGGCCGGATCAGCGGGCTCAGCTGGGCCGAGGGGCTGGTCGAGATCGAAGACGGCGCGCGCCATATTCAGCCGGGTGATCCAGTGCGGTTTTACCCCTACGGAAGCTTCGGTCTCTAAACGCCTTAGTCAAACGTCCCCGCCACGCGACCAACCAGCATGAAGGCTCGCGCCGTTCGGGTCTCACCCAGTGCAGTCAGTTCGGCGTCGCTGGCCTCGGGTTCGAAATCGGCGATCATGTGATCGAATCGGCGCAGGAAGTGATGGGCCGCATCGCGAAAGATCGGGTCCTGCTTCATCCGCGCCGCCGTCAGCGCCAGCGAGGACCGGTCGCGGATGCCGCCCAACGTGGCCACCGCCCGCCCGCGCTCGCCATGCGCAAACTGTCGCCAGACTTCAGGCCGGGCCATGTCGGGGCGCAAATCGTCCATATAGATCCCCTCCTGGCTGAGGAGGGTCAGAACGTCTTGCGAGGCCTGCACCAGCTTTGCCGCCTTGCGATCCTTCAGCGCAACGCGCAGAGCGTTGAAGCCTTCCTTGTCATCCTGGGTTTCCGGAAAGTTCAACGCACGGATGAATACATCCCGGGCCAGCGGCGGCGTGATCTCTTCCGCCGATGTGCCCAGCTCCAGCGAAGTCTGATTGGCAGGCTCAGACGATCGCTTGCCGGGCCGCGTCGGCTCGGCGCGGTTGGTCGAGAATGTGGCCAATGCACTTTCGGTTTTCTTGGCGGTCTCGGCAATTTCGTCCAGTTTTTTGCCAACCGTCGGCTCATAGGTGCTGGCCGCGCGCTGTTGCTGCGTGACATAGCTGTTGCGGATGGCATCGATCGCAGTCTGAAGCCGGGCGCTTTCCTCGCGCATGATCCGGCTGGCACGCATCGCCAGCGCCGCGACCCAGATCATCGCGACCGGCAGGAACACGGCCAGAGCCGTAACGATAAATCCGCCCTGTCCGGCGCCGGGCAGCACCAGAAACACCACGGCCACGACCAGCCACAACAGGCTGAGCGCACCTGCCGCGATTTCGATCCCGGTCACCGAAGGGGAACCGGGTCGGTCATAGATGCCCAGAGAGGTCGGTTTCTTATCTTCCGGATCAGGGTCGGTGTCGGACATGACGTGACGCTCCGGATCAGGCGTATTCGATGCTCAGAATTTCGTATGAGCGCACACCGCCGGGGGTGCGGACCTCGACGCTGTCGCCTTCATCCTTGCCGATCAGGGCGCGGGCGATAGGGGATTTGATATTCAGAAGGCCCGCTTCGATATTGGCCTCATATTCACCCACGATTTGCCAGGTCTTTTCCTCGTCGGTGTCTTCATCGACCAAAGTGACCTTGGCCCCGAACTTCACCGCGCCGGACAGCTTGGTCGGATCGATCACATCAACCAGCGACAGCACGCCCTCAAGTTCTTTGATGCGACCTTCGATAAAGCCCTGCTTTTCACGGGCCGAATGGTATTCGGCGTTTTCCTTCAGGTCGCCGAGTTCGCGCGCCGAGGCAATCGCCTCGATGATCGCCGGTCGCTCGACCGATTTGAGGTTCTTCAACTCTGCCTCGAGCGCGGCATTGCCCGCAGGCGTCATGGGGATTTTTTCCATAGTCTTGTCGTCCACGCAGAAATTGTGACGCCCCGCCGCAGGGTGATAGCGTCGGGGCGAAAGATGGGTCAGCAATTACCTGACCCAAATGAGGCGTGAATTGCAAGAGGGCAGGCGCGCCTTCTGGCGCAACCTGCAACTTAGCGCCGTTTTGGCGGCGGCATAGCTCGCCTATGACGGTGTCTCAGAAGGTCACCGCGCCGCCAGCGATGGGCGTCGGTTCCGAGCCAGAGCAGCTCAATCATACTGGACCACTTCGAATTCGATGCCATTGTCGTCGCGGAAATAGAACCTGCGGCCTGGCTCGTAATCGGCGTGATTGTGCGGCTCGAACCCGGCCTTTTTGACCTTCGCCTCGGTGGCATCCAGATCTTCGACCAGCACCCCCACATGGTTCAGGCCACCAACGATGTCATAGCTGCTGTTGTTCAGTGGCTTTGGATTGCCCGGGTTATAAAGCGCAAGGTAGGTGTGGGGCCCGCCCACATGCACGGTATAGCCGCCGGCTATGGCCGGACCCTCCCACCGCGTTTTCCAGTCAAAGACGTCCTGCATCCACGCCGCCGACGCCTTGGGGTCGCGGACCGTGAAGTTGGTGTGTTCAAGCGTTGCAATCATGGGAGCTCCTTTACGATTTGGCTTGTCCCGACTCACCGTAATTTCTAAACCTAACTTTAGGTCAAGGATTATTTATGAGGATGAGATGGCGGTTTCCGAGGGGCTTGCAATTGGCGCATTGGCCCGGCGCACTGGGCTGGCTGTTTCAGCTATCCGGTACTATGAGGCGCAAGGTCTGATCGCGCCCTGGCGCAATGCCGGAGGGCAACGCCGATACCAGCGGGCTGATATCCGGCGGCTGAGCTTCATTATGATTGCGCAACAGTTCGGCCTGACCCTGCCTGAGATACGTGAAGTGCTATCAGGCCTGCCGGGCAATCGAACACCCACACCACAGGATTGGAAAGACATCAGTCAGGGATTGCGCGCTCATCTCGACGCGCGAATCGATATTTTGATAAGGTTGCGCGACAATCTGGACGGATGCATCGGCTGCGGGTGTCTCAGCTTGCCCAAATGCAGGCTTTACAACCCCGATGACCGGGCCAAAACCCATGGCAGCGGCCCCAGATACCTGATGGGTGATGCGCCAGAGGCGTGAAGTGTCGAATAGAGGCATTGTTACGCCGTGTTTCGATTGACCTATGTCTTTCTCAGCATGTAATCAGCCGTGAAACAATATTGCGCCGACCACGCAGTGAAAGCGCCAATTCGGAAAGTTAGCTAGGGAGCCCGCGATGGCCGAGATTGAACGCGAAGCGATGGAATATGACGTGGTGATCGTGGGTGCAGGCCCCGCGGGCCTGTCAGCGGCCATCCGTCTGAAACAGCTGGATGCCGACTTGAATGTCGTGGTGCTGGAAAAAGGCTCGGAAGTGGGGGCGCATATCCTGTCGGGTGCGGTGCTGGACCCTTGCGGTCTGGACGCGCTGATCCCGGATTGGAAGGAAAAGGGCGCGCCGCTGAACGTGCCGGTGCATGAAGATAACTTCTACATGCTGGGTGAGGCCGGTAAGCTGCGCATCCCCAATTTCCCGATGCCGCCGCTGATGAACAACCACGGTAACTACATCGTGTCGATGGGCAATGTCTGCCGCTGGATGGCTGAACAGGCCGAAGAGCTGGGTGTTGAGATTTTCCCCGGCATGGCTTGCTCTGAAATGGTGTATGGCGAAAACGGCGAAGTCAAAGGCGTCGTGGCTGGTGTGTTTGGTCTGGAGCCCGATGGCTCCTACGGTCCCAACACCGAGCCGGGCATGGAGTTGCACGGCAAATACGTTTTCCTGTCGGAGGGCGTCCGGGGCTCTCTATCCAAGGAGGTTATCGCCAAATACGACCTGTCTGCGGGCAAAGAGCCGCAGAAATACGGCGTCGGCATGAAAGAGATCTGGGAGATCGACCCGGCCAAGCACAAAGAAGGCAGCGTCACGCACACCATGGGTTGGCCGCTGGGCAGCAATGCAGGCGGCGGGTCGTTCATCTATCATCTTGAAAACAATCAGGTCTATGTCGGTTTCGTGGTTCACCTGAACTACAAAAATCCGCATCTGTACCCTTACATGGAATTCCAGCGCTTCAAGCATCACCCGATGGTGGCCGAGCTGTTGAAAGGCGGAAAGCGCGTGGCTTACGGAGCGCGCGCAATCACCGAGGGTGGCTATCAGTCGATGCCGAAACTGGTTGCGCCGGGCGTGGCGCTGCTGGGCTGTTCTGCGGGCATGGTCAACGTGCCGCGCATCAAGGGCAACCACAACGCCATGCTGTCGGGTAAAGCCGCGGCTGAGGCCGCCTATGACGCCATCAAGACCGAGCGTTCGGGTGATGAGCTGACCGCTTATGAAACTGACGTGCGCGATGGTGCCATCGGCAGCGATCTGAAGAAGGTGCGCAACGTTAAACCGCTTTGGTCGAAATACGGCCTGACCGCCTCGCTAATGCTGGGCGGCATGGACATGTGGACCAACACGCTGGGCTTCTCTCTGCTGGGCACTCTGGGCCATGGCAAGAACGACGCGGAATCGACCGAGGATGCCAGCAAGCACCAGCCTATCGACTACCCGAAACCCGACGGCGTGTTGTCCTTCGACCGGCTGACCAACGTATCTTTCGCGGCGACCAACCACGAGGAAAGCCAGCCCTGCCATCTGCGGCTGGCCGACCCGGAAATCCCGGTCAAAGTGAACCTGCCCAAGTTCGATGAACCGGCGCAGCGTTACTGCCCCGCAGGCGTGTACGAGATGGTCGAGGATGAGAACGGTCCGCGATTCGTCATCAACTTCCAAAACTGCGTCCACTGCAAAACCTGCGACATCAAGGATCCCAGCCAGAATATCACCTGGACCACGCCGCAGGGCGGGGATGGCCCGAACTATCCCAACATGTAAGCGAAAAGACGGGCTCTGGCAGGGTCGTGAAGGCTCTGCCATTGCCTCTTGCCTGCCGAAGCCCTAGCTTATCGTACATTCAATGATAGCAAGGCAGATATCGGTGGTTTCCCTGGTTCGACGCACGGCACTGGCCGTGATCCTCAGCTCCGCAATGACGCTTCCCGCGATGGCGGATACGGGTTCGTATCTGGCCGGTCGGCAGGCGATCTATCAGAGCGACTATCCTGCGGCAGAACGCTATTATTCTCAGGCGCTGAAGACCGACCCCCAAAACGCCAAGCTGCTTGAGAATGTCGTGGTGGCACGGCTTGCTCTTGGCCAGATCAAGCGCGCGCTGCCCGTGGCAGAAACCATTGAGGCCAACGGCCTGCCGAGCCAGGCGGCGCGGATGGTCATTTCCGCCAACCTGATTGCAGATGGCGCGCTCGAAGAGCTTCTGGCCCGTGATCCCGAGACGCAAGGCGTTGGCCCACTGGTTGACGGGCTGATGGCCGCCTGGGCCTATATGGACCAGGGTGCCATGACCAAAGCGATGGAGCAGTTTGATCTTGTTTCAACGCAGGAAGGTCTGAAGGATTTCGCGCTTTATCACAAAGCCGTGGCGCTGGCATCGATTGGCGATTTCGAAGGGGCCGAGGCGATCTTTGCGGCCAATGACGGAACCGTCGCCCGGCTGTCGCGCCGCGCCGCGCTGGCACGGGCCGAGGTTCTGTCACAGCTGGATCGGAACACGGATGCGCTGCAATTTCTTGACGATGTCTTTGCTGCGGGAAGCGACCCAACCATTGAAAACTATGTCGCGCAGCTGACCGACGGGCAAACTCTGCCCTTTACCCATGTGGGCTCGGCGCAGGATGGCATGGCCGAGGTGTTCTTCTCGGTTGGCGCCGCGCTCAGCGCCGAGGCGTCGCCGGATTATGTCCTGCTCTATGCCCGTATCGCGATGTTCCTGCGCCCCGACCATATTGACGCCATTCTGCTGAGCGCTGAACTGCTGGACGGGCTTGAGCAATATGATCAGGCTGTTGACGTCTATCGTCAGGTGCCGCCGGAAAGCAGTGACTATCACGCCGCTGAGCTTGGTCGCGCCGAAGTGCTCAGCCGATCAGAGCGCAAAGACGCAGCTGCAGAGGTGCTGCAGAACCTGGCCGCGCAAAACCCCGATCTGCCCGGTGTACATGTAGCGCTGGCCGATTTGCGCCGTCAGCAGGAGGATTATGCTGAGGCGGTGACATCATATGACCGCGCGATTGACCTGACCGAGGATGGCATCAGCGGCAGCTGGTTCCTGCACTATGCCCGTGGAATCTCGCACGAGCGGCTCAAGAATTGGGACGAGGCCGAAACCGACTTCCGCCGCGCGCTGGAGCTGAACCCGGATCAGCCGCAGGTGCTGAATTATCTGGGTTACTCGCTGGTTGAGCGGCAGGAAAAGCTGGACGAAGCGCTTGAGATGATTGAACGCGCCGTCGCTGCACGCCCGGACAGCGGGTATATCGTCGACAGTTTGGGCTGGGTCCTGTTCCGTCTGGGGCGCTATGAAGAAGCGGTGGATCATATGGAGCGTGCGGTCGAACTGATGCCGGTCGATCCGGTGGTCAACGACCATCTGGGCGATGTCTACTGGGCCGTGGGCCGTGCCCGCGAAGCCGAATTCCAGTGGAAACGCGCCCTGTCCTTCATTGATCCCGAAGACACCGATGGCGAGGCCGATCCTGAACGCATCCGCCGCAAGATCGAGGCCGGGCTGGACGTGGTGTTGCAGGAAGAAGGCGCTGAGCCCCTGAAGGTAGCCAATGAAGGCTGAGGCGTTTGCGCCCGCCAAGATCAACCTGACCCTGCATGTGACCGGCCAGCGCGCGGATGGCTATCATCTGCTGGACTCGCTGGTTGTTTTCGCCGATGTCGGAGATCGTCTGACGCTAACTTCTGGGCCGGATTTGACGTTGGATGTCAGCGGAGAGTTTGCCGATGGCGTGCCCTGTGACGCGCGCAATCTGGTGTGGCAGGCGGCTGAAGCCGTCGGGTGGACAGGGCAAATCCAACTGGAAAAACACTTGCCCCATGGCGGCGGTATTGGCGGCGGGTCCACGGACGCAGCGGCGGTCCTGCGCAGTTTGACCGCCCAAGGGGCAAAAATGGCCGACACCGTTCCGGTTTCACTGGGTGCCGATGTTCCGGTCTGTGTCCAGGCCTCGGCGGCGCGAATGCGTGGGATCGGCGATCAGATCGAACCGATTACTTTGCCGCCCTTGCCCGCGCTTCTGGTCAATCCGGGTATTCCGGTTCCGACCGGGCCGGTCTTTTCCGCTCTGCAGAGGCGAGACAACGCGCCGATGCCTGCAATGATTCCCGCGTTTGCAACACCGGAAGACTGCGCTGAGTGGTTACTGGGTCAGCGGAACGATCTGGAGGCACCTGCGGCATCCGTGACACCCGAAATCCCGGATGTCCTTGATGCACTGAGCGAGACACGAGACGTGTTTCTGACGCGCATGTCAGGCTCAGGTTCGACCTGTTTCGCGCTTTATCCAACGCTGAAAGCTGCTCATTTTGCGGCCTATGAAATCGGCGCGGCGCACCCTGAATGGTGGTGCCGTGCCGTGACGCTTAGTTGAGGCGCGAAACAACGTAGTCTGCGAGATCACCCAACAAGCTGCGGATTTCATGATCGGGCAGTGCCGCAAGTGCTGCCTTGGCCTTGGCGGCCCAGCCAAAGGCATCAGCGCGCGTCGCGTCCAGCGTGCCGTATTTCGCCATCAGCGACAGGGCATGATCCAGATCGCCGTCTTCCTGACGTCCGCGACCAATCGTACGCTCCCAGAAGGCGTGCTCTTCGGCGGTGGCCTGCGCCACGGCCTTGATCACGGGCAGGGTCAGTTTACGTTCGCGGAAATCGTCGCCTACATTCTTACCCGTCGCCGCGCTATTGCCTTGATAATCCAGCAGATCATCAGCGATCTGGAATGCAATTCCCAGTGCATCTCCGTAGTCGTACAGCGCCTTGACCTGCGCTTCAGACGCGCCAGCGATGACGCCACCCACTTCGGTTGCAGCAGAAAACAACGCCGCCGTCTTGCCGCGCACCACTTGCAGATACACGCCCTCATCCGTGCCCAGATCAGTGGCTGCCGTCATCTGAAGCACCTCACCTTCGGCAATGGTCGCCGAGGCATTGGCCAGAATGTCCAGAACCCGCAATGATCCGGTTTCGACCATCAGCTGGAAACTGCGGGAAAACAGGTAATCGCCAACCAGTACGCTGGATTTGTTGTCCCACAGCAGGTTCGCGGTAGGACGCCCGCGCCGCTGCCCGCTTTCATCAACTACATCGTCATGTAGCAGGGTCGCGGTGTGAATGAACTCGACCGTTGCAGCAAGTTTGACATGATGATCGCCGGAATAGCCGAACAACTGCGCCGCAGCCAATGTCAGCATCGGGCGCAGGCGCTTACCGCCAGCTTCGACAAGATGGGCGGTCACTTCGGGGATGCGCGGGGCATGTTCCGACGCCATACGCGTCCGAATCAGCGTGTTGACCGCTGCCATTTCATCCGCCAGCATCTCTGCCAGACGTTCATGCGGTTTCGAGATTGTGCCGACGTCCATCACACTCCTGATACAAGGCTCGACTTCCGGCTCACCTTGCCCTTACATCCATCCCCATGAAAGAACTATTGCGCAGTACCGATCCGACAATCCTGGCTTTTGCAACGGCTCTCCTTGAAGGCGAGGATATAGACTGCTTTCAGATGGACGTAAATATGAGCATCCTCGAAGGTGGCATCGGAATCTTCCCTCGCCGCCTGATGGTGCGGGCCGACGATCTGAACCGTGCCGAGCGAGTCATGCGTGACAATGAGATCCCGCTGGGGCGATGAAGAGTTTTCCCGACAGCGATCTGACCTGCAATGATTTTTTGGGCGGCCGCGTACGGTTATGGCAACCGCGCTCGGGATATCGGGCGGGGGTTGATCCGGTCCTGCTGGCCGCGTCCGTCCCCGTGCATGCGGGCCAGACGGTGTTGGAGCTGGGCTGCGGGGCCGGTGCCGCCATTCAATGCCTGATGGCCCGCGTGCCGCAATTGCAGGCGACTGGGGTCGAGCTGCAGCAGGCATATGCGGAACTGGCGCGCCGGAATGCGGATGACAACGCTGCACTGACCGTGGTCGAGGCCGATCTGAATGCCTTGCCAGATGACCTGCGCCAGATGCAGTTCGATCACGTCATTGCCAATCCCCCGTATTATCGCGCCGGAGCGCACAGCCCGTCCACAGACCCGGGGCGTAGGGCCGCATTGGGCGAGGATACGCCGTTGCAGGATTGGATCGATGTTGCCGCCCGGCGGCTGGCTCCGCGCGGGTATCTGCACATGATTCAGAAAGCCGACCGTTTGCCCGATATTCTGGCAGGCTGTGCGGGTCGCTTGGGCTCGGTCGAGGTGCTGCCATTGTCGCCCCGCATAAATCGTGCGGCCGAGCTGGTGATCCTGCGCGCCAGAAAAGGTGGGCGCGCTGCATTCCGGCTGCATGCACCGCTGGTGCTGCATACGGGGGACCGGCATGTTCAGGATGGCGAAAGCTATACGCCTCAGGTCTCGGCCGTGTTGCGGGATGGGGCGGCTTTGACGGGGTTGTTCGACTGATCGGCAATGACCAGCCGAATTTGTCGGATTTATTACAGATTCTGTGCGACTGCAGCGTGACAGGCTGGAAATGATGTGATCAACTTCTTACGTGACACTTACAAACCAGAGAAGGAGGACCGCCATGAGCGTGAGCGCACATCTGACGGAGTTGAAGAAGAAACATGAAATTCTCGGTCTTGAAGTGGAAGAAGCGCAACGCTCACCTGGTATCGACGATCTCCATATCGCCCAGCTCAAGAAACAGAAGCTGAAGCTTAAAGAAGAGATCGAGCGCCTGTCGGCTTAAGCCTTCAGGCTGGCGCGGGCCGCGATGGCAGCGCCACCGGTGACAAACAAAGCCGCGGTCGCCAGACCCCAGGACGGGGCGGCGATCCCGGCCAGAACCAAGACCAGCGTGGAAAGCAAAGGGGCCGCGTACGAGGCGGTGCCAAGGATTTGAATATCCCCGCGCTTGACGCCGATATCCCATACATAGAACGCCAAGCCCACCGGCCCCAGCCCCAGCGCGAGGGTTGAGCCCCAGCCCAACGCGGTCTGTGGCCAGACGGTTTCTTCTACCGCGAAATGCAAGATCCATGAGGCAACAGCCGTCAATACGCAGAACACCGCGACCGAGCTTGTAGGGACATCGCCCAGACGACGCGACAGGACCGAGTAGCTTGACCATGTCAGTGCGCACAGCAAAGCCAACCCATAGCCGGGTAGGTGCTGTATCTGAAACCCCGCACTGCCCCCGCCGGTGATGATGACGGCGGCCCCGGCAAAGCCAAGGCATGCCCCGATCAGATGGCCAGGTTTCAGCTGCTCACCGGGTAGCAGGCCAGACAGCAGCACAATCAATAGGGGCCAGAGATAGGCAATCAGCCCCGCCTCGGCCGCAGGGGCCATGCGCAAGGCCGAGAAATAGAGCGCATGGTAGCCAAAAAGTCCAATCGTTCCGAATAGATAGGTGGTCCACGCGATCTGACGGAGCTGCCCGACGCCGCCACTCGCAACAGTCCAGATCAGGCCCAACGTACCGCCGATCGAAAAGCAGATTGCGTTCAGCAACAGAGGCGGAGTCGGGGCAGAGCCTACCGTGAACAGGGCCAGCAAGGACCAGAGCAACACAGCGACAAAGCCGATTGCAGTCGCAGCCATTTTACTCATTCAGTGGACACCTTCTCGACCGGGATGATTTCGAACTCATCGGATATATGCGCGGTCTTTTCAATCTCGGATATGAACCAGTCGCGGAACGCCGCGATCTGGGGTCGTTTTTCCGCTCCTTGCAGACACAGAAAGCGAAAGCGCCCGGCGGTTTCCAGCGCCACTTTGAACGGTGCCACCAAACGACCTTCGGTCAGGTCTTTCAGGATCATCGCGCGCCGCCCCAGCACCACGCCAACTCCAGCCACAGCGGCGTCGATGGCGTGATCCGCGTTCGAAAAATGCGCGCCATGGGTCGGCGTGAAATCCAGGCCTACGGCGCGGAACCATGCGGGCCAGTCGCAGCGCGGTTTTAGAAAACTGATCGAATCGTCGTGGATCAGAGGGGCGTCTCGCAGAGACTCGGGTGTCGAGAATTGTTCCGCCAGTTCCGGCGTCATCACTGGCGTCAGCCATTCCCTGCGGACGGGAACGGAATACAGGCCCTCATCGGGTCCGTATCCAAAGCGGATCGCCACGTCCACGTCATCGCGTTCCAGATCCATGTTGCGTAATGTGGCCGAGAACTTCAGGTCAATCCCAGGATTGGCCCGGGCGAATTCGTACAGGCGTGGTGCTAGCCACTTAGCCGTCAGGGCGGGGCCAGCGGTGACTGTCAGGCTGGTTTCATCCTGCAGTCGCCGCGTTGCCTGCCACGCGGCCTGCAGCGCAGCAAAACCATCCGCAGTTCCCGGAGCAAGCGTTCGCCCGGCCTCAGTCAGTTCCACTGCGCGGTTGAGGCGACGAAACAGGGGGTGACCCAGATGCTCCTCTAACGATTTGATCTGAAAGGACAGCGCGGCCGGGGTCACGTTCAACTCATCCGCGGCTTTGGCGAATGACATATTTCGTGCTGCGGCATCGAAGGCGCGCAAAGCGGTGAGAGGGGGCAGGCGGTCGGACATCTCGGTTAAATATTTCTGAACTGAAGTGGCGAAAACTCTCGTTTGTGCAGTTTAAAATCAAAGGTCATGTTGAAGGCAAGACAAATCCACCTTGATAGAGAAGGGTTCAACATGATCGAGATGACGACAAACCCAGCCATCCAAAGCGCCATTCACCGCGCACATGAAGAGCGTGGCAAGGCGGTTGTAGGGTTCTGGTCCTGGCTATTCGGTTCCCGCTGACCGCAGCGCGCGCGGTCTTACGGGATAAAAGAAGGGCCGGTCCTTGGTGGACCGGCCCGTTTTCATTCCAATGCCTTCGCTTTAGACGAAGAACTGTGCCCCGTTGGCCGAGATGGTCGAACCGTTGATAAACTGCGAATCGTCTGACGCCAGGAACGCCACACAACGCGCGATTTCTTCCGGTTCACCCAGACGACCCGCCGGGATTTGACCGATGATCGACTCGCGTACCTTCTCGGGGACTGCCATCACCATCTCGGTCGCGATATAGCCGGGGCAGATCGCGTTGGCGGTAATACCGGCCCGCGCACCCTCCTGAGCCAGTGATTTCACGATACCCAGATCGCCCGCTTTGGTCGCCGCATAATTCACCTGAGCGAATTGGCCCTTCTGACCGTTGATCGAGCTGATTACGATGATACGGCCAAACTTGCGCTCACGCATACCCGGCCAAACCGGGTGAACGGTGTTGAATACCCCGGTCAGGTTTGTGTCGATCACCTGATGCCATTGCTCGGGCGTCATCTTGTGGAACGGCGCGTCGCGGGTGATGCCTGCGTTGGCGACCACAATGTCGATCGGACCAACCTCGGCTTCGACTTTTTCGATGCCTGCTTTGGATTCGTCGTAATCAGCAACATTCCACTTGTAGGTGGCGATGCCGGTTTCCTCGGTGAATTTTGCTGCGGCTTCGTCATTGCCCGCATAAGTGGCGGCAACATTGTATCCTTCGGCCTTGAGCGCCTTGGAAATTGCTGCGCCGATGCCGCGAGAACCGCCGGTTACGAGTGCTGTACGTGCCATTTAGGATTCCTCCAATTTCAATCGTCTTGGTAATGTTGTTACTGTGCTGATTTGTGTTGCGCAATATTGTTTCGTGCCGTGTTTTTGAATTCCGGGTGGCAATATCGTCGCATCTTCGAGGCCAGGCCCCAGTGGTACAAAAAAGGCGCCCGGAGGGGGCGCCTTTATTATCTGGATGTCAAAACGCTTAGTCGCGCTCCACGCAGAGGGCGACACCCATGCCGCCACCGATGCAGAGGGTCGCCAGGCCCTTCTTGGCGTCACGGCGTTTCATTTCGAACAGAAGCGTGTTCAGAACGCGGCAGCCCGACGCTCCGATCGGGTGACCGATGGCAATCGCGCCGCCGTTCACGTTCACGATCGACGGATCCCAGCCCATGTCCTTGTTCACCGCGCAGGCCTGTGCGGCAAAGGCTTCGTTGGCCTCGACCAGATCCAGATCGTCAACCGACCAGCCCGCCTTTTCCAGCGCCTTGCGCGAAGCGTAGATCGGGCCGACGCCCATGATCGACGGGTCCAGACCGGCGGTCGCGTAAGATGCAATGCGGGCCAGAGGCTCGATGCCGCGCTTTTCGGCATTCTCAGCCGACATCAGCAGAGTCGCCGCTGCGCCGTCGTTCAGGCCCGAGGCGTTGGCTGCAGTGACTGAGCCGTCTTTGGTGAAGGCTGGGCGCAGTTTGGCCATCGCCTCCATGGTCGCGCCGTGGCGGATGTACTCGTCCTTGTCCATCACGATGTCGCCCTTGCGGGTCTTGATGGTGAAGGGCACGATCTCGTCGGCGAACTTGCCAGCGTTCTGTGCCGCTTCGGCTTTGTTCTGCGATGCGACAGCGAATTCGTCCTGCATGTCGCGGCTGATCTGCCACTTCTCAGCGACGTTCTCAGCCGTCTGACCCATGTGATAGCCGTTGAAGGCATCCCACAGACCGTCGCGGATCATCGTGTCGATATACTTCATGTCGCCCATCTTGTGACCGGCGCGCAGGGCGGCGGCGTGGGGTGACAGGGTCATGTTCTCTTGCCCACCAGCGGCAACGATCTCGGCATCGCCCAATTGGATATGCTGCGCACCCAGTGCAACGGCACGCAGGCCCGAACCGCAAACCTGGTTGATGCCCCAAGCCGCGCTTTCCTGCGGCAGGCCCGCATTGATATGCGCCTGGCGTGCAGGGTTCTGACCCTGGGCGGCGGTCAGGACCTGGCCCATGATGGTTTCGCTTACTTCGCCTTTGTCGATCCCGGCGCG
Source organism: Ruegeria sp. AH3 (assembly GCF_056536265.1). Lineage (NCBI taxonomy): Bacteria > Pseudomonadati > Pseudomonadota > Alphaproteobacteria > Rhodobacterales > Roseobacteraceae > Ruegeria > Ruegeria sp. AH3. The sequence goes on along the minus strand of NZ_JBQFJL010000001.1, from coordinate 2,387,555 downwards.
GTCCACCACCGCTTCGAGGACCGCAGCGCCGAGGTCATGTGCAGGGGTGTTCGCAAACGAACCACCAAAGCTGCCCACACCTGTGCGGGCGGCGGATGCGATTACTACGTTGGTCATATAGTCAATCCTTTACCGTCATGGTCCAGCGGGATGTCTGACGGCGCAGGTCGAGAGGAACCCCTCGAAAACAAGAGCGCCTCGTGATCCCCCGCTCCAGTCTCTTTGCAATACCTTAATGCTGCATGTGCAGCAACGGTCAGCTTGTCTCAGTGCCGGATTCGGTGCGAAAAGACGCACCTTCAACTATTCAACTACCTGTTTTTGCCTGACTATCTGATGCCCACGGTGGCGCAACCGATGGCGCGCCAAACAGAAAGCCCTGCAGACAGTCGACTCCGTTAGCGACCAGAAAGGCGGCATCTTCGGGGGTTTCGACCGATTCGGCTGTTACGAGAATCTCAAATTCCCGCGCCACGGCGATCAGGGCACGCACCAGAGCCTGGTTGTCCCGGTTTTGAGCAATTCCGCGGATGAACTGACCATCAATCTTGGCCGCGTCGAACATAAACTCGCGAAAGTAGCGAAAGCTGAAATTGCTGGCGCCGAAATCATCCAGCGCAAAGGCGATGCCGCGCGCCTGCTGTCGGTCCATGAAATCCACCACCAGCTCGGGCACCTGCATGGCCGACCTTTCCGAGATCTCCAGAATCAACCTTTCCCCCAGGCTGTTGTCTTTTTTCAGAAACCTGTCCAGCACGCGGGACCATCCGGCATAGCCGATGGATCGGGCGGACATGTTGATAGACAAGCGAATACCGGGATTTCGGATCAGGGTGCGCAATCCCATCTCAAGCGCAACGCAATCCAGATCGCGCCCGATAGGAGTGTTTTCGACCTGCGGCATGAATTCTCGCGCCGGTATCACCCGACCGGTTTCGTCCAAAACGCGGATGAACCCTTCGTAAAAGGCAACATTCTGCGGCGGCTGTGCCTGCATGACCGGTTGAAAGGCCAGTTTGCATTGTTTGTGTTTCACCGCTTCGGTCGCCATTTGCACGACCGAACCATCCCGGGATGACACAGCCGCATTCAGCGGATTGTCCGAGCCTTCGGGCACGTCTGCCAGTTTCTTGTCCCGCATATCCAAGCCTGTCCACGAAAGGAATGGCTCTGATTTCAGGTCAAACAAGTGAATCTGCGGTTAAGAAAACTCAGTTTTCTGCGCGCACGTCAGATCAGCGTACCGATTGCCACGCGTATCCGGCGGCACCAACCACCGCGCCGATCATGCCAAGCGCGGTCATTGCAAATCCAAGCGCCAAAGCAACCGGAGATACGCCCGCACCCAGAGCTGCCAACATTGCCACTACCAGCCCTGCAAGGCCAATAAACGTCGAGATAGTGATGATGCGGGTCATAATGGCCTCAGGCTGCACGGATACAAAACTTCTGTCTCATATGGAGCTCTGAGCCCGGAAATCAACCAAGCTCGCGCAAATCCGCTTATGCTCAGGCTTGTTCTGCCTGTCCTTTGGGCACTGGCGGGTCCAGATGCTCAAATCCGGGCGTTCCGCGATCTTCCGGATGGCGGAGCAGGTGTTTGGCTTTGATCTGCCCGGAATTGTCCCGGCTGCCATCGTGGCTGTAGCCCGGCGGTGCAAAGCAATAGGCCAGACGCTGGCGCGGGGTCAGTCCGGGCTGTGTGGCATCGCGCCAGATGCTGACCCATTCGTGAAAGGCCACACGCAGCGGGTTGAACGTGCCGATATTGTGGACCAACCCATAATCGACACGGTCATCTTCCTGCTCGGGTACAAACGTTCCGAACAGCTTGTCCCAGATGATGAAGACACCAGCATAGTTGCAATCCAAATACCGCGCGTTGCGCCCGTGATGGGCGCGATGGTGGCTTGGCGTGTTCATCACGGCCTCAAACCAGCGGGGCATCTTGCCGATGGCTTCGGTGTGAATCCAGAACTGATAGATCAGATTCAGCCCTCCGACGAACAGCACCATGGCCGGGTGGAAGCCCAGCAGGATCAGCGGTGCGCGCACAACCATCATGAAGGTGAACGTATAGGTCCAGGTCTGCCGCAGCGCCGTCGTCAGGTTGTAGTGTTGCGAGCTGTGGTGGTTCACATGGCTGGCCCAGACCCAGCGGATGCGATGCCCGAACCGATGCACCCAGTAATACCTCAGGTCGTCCAGCACGAAGCACAGGATGATCACCGGAATCGAAGTGCCCAGGTTCAGCGGCGTGATTTGCCATAGCCACATGAAGAACGCGTAGGCGATGAAGCCCAGCAGGAAACCGGACGCAATATTGCCTGCACCCATGATCAGAGATGTCACCGCATCGCGGGTCTCATAACGCCCGCCTCGGCCCTTGACGGCAATCCAGAGGAACTCGGCCAGAATGGCAGCAATGAAGAAGGGCACGGCCCATTGCACCGCGTCGGGAAAGCTCACTTGGTCGGTCATGTGGGGTCCATCAAATTCTGCCAATGCGGGCGTTCAAAATCATCGAGGTGAATGAGAACCTTGGGTGTACCGAATTCATGAAACTGAACCTCCAGCCCGTCCGAATGGTTGATCCAGTCGAAGTCCAACAGGTGCCGCGCCACGGTATCGGCACCAAAGGACCACAACAGCCCGTTTCCGGTTTCAGTGCGGATCAGGGCGGTGCGTTTGTCATGTGCGATGGTGATATCAATGATGAAATCATCTGGTGCATGGCGCAGCCATTCGGACGCGGCTGTTTCAGGCGTCAGATCGCGCACGCGCGATCGCCCTGTCAGGTGCAGCATCAGAGTGATCCCGGCGATACCTCCGACCACCAGAACCAGCAGTATTTCAAGCGGCATTGCGTCCTCCCACCCGGCAGAGTGCAGAGCGGCAAAGGTACTGTCAAAGGTGGCGTGGCGTCAGTCGGCCTCGAGCGTTTCCGGAAGCTCGTGCTGCACGACCCGCTCAACAAACGGCACCAACCCTTCAGGGCCGGAAGCCCGGTCTTTGAGGTGGATGCAGATATCGGGCCTGCGCGCGGCGATGATACCCACCATTTCACCGCGAATCTTGTCGTCGAGGCCGGCGCCCATGATCGCACAGACGATGCGCGGTTCGGCATCGAGTTGCCGTTTTACCTCATCCTGATCATGCGCACCCAGCCATTGGATCGGCATGTGATCCAGCTGCCGCGCCACGTCGCCGATGACATTTGGCAAACGGCCAATCAATAAAACCACCGGTTTCATCGCCGTCTCCCTTCTCTCAGGTTACAAACGAAAACCGGCCCATCGGGGCCGGTTCCAGTCTAACACAAATTGACCGCAATGGCGTGTGCGTTAGCTTTCGGCACCCACCAGCGCCCCTACAATCGCCTTGGCGCTATCCGAGTTCCACTCGGCATCGCCAATCAGACGGGCGATTTCCTGACCTTCGGGATTCAGGATCACGGTGATCGGCAGGGCAATAACGCCAAATTCACGCGCAGTAGCAGAACTTGGGTCCTGATGGCGTGGCAGGTTCTCGATGCCGTTCTCATCGAAGAACTTCTTGATCCCGGCAGGCGTGTTGCGCCCGGTGGCCAGGGTGAGCACCTCAAACTTGTCGCCACCGAATTCTTCCTGAAGCTCGGCAATCTGAGGCATCTCTTTGCGGCAGGGGGCGCACCACGTGGCCCAGAAATTTATCAGCACGTATTTGCCGCGATAGTCCTCAAGCGTGCCAACGCCGCCATCATCTTCCAACTGGAATTCGATAGTCTTGGCCTCCTTAGGCTCCTTATGCAGGATCAACCGTTTCAGAGTTCCGTCACGCAACGGGCCGAGGGTCTCGGCATCAGCAGCCAAAGCCGCGTTTGCACCCAGCGCAAGGGCCATATAAAGGGGGATCAGACGAAATAGGCGCATATCAACTCCGGGTTTTCTTACATGACCGATCAATCCTCGAACCAGATGTGGGGCGGCCGCTTTGCCGCCGGTCCAGACGCGATCATGGAGGCAATCAACGCCTCGATCGGGTTCGATCAGCGGATGGCAGCCCAGGACATTGCAGGCTCGCGCGCCCATGCCGCCATGCTGGCGGCCACAGGCGTTATAACTGATAGTGATGCGCAGGCCATTCGGGAAGGGCTGCTCACCGTTTTGTCAGAAATCCAGAACGGAGAATTTCAGTTCTCGACCGCGCTGGAAGACATCCACATGAATGTCGAGGCGCGCCTGAAAGAGGTAATCGGTGAGCCCGCAGGCCGATTGCACACGGGCCGGTCGCGGAATGACCAGGTGGCAACCGATTTCAAACTCTGGGTCCGCGATCAGTTTGACGCAGCCGAAACCGGCCTTCTGGCCCTGATCCGCGCGCTTTTGGCGCAGGCAGAGGCCGGGGCGGATTGGGTCATGCCGGGCTTTACCCACCTTCAAACCGCGCAGCCGGTGACATGGGGTCATCACATGATGGCTTATGTGGAAATGTTCGGGCGTGATCTGTCCCGCGTCCGCGATGCACGTGCCCGGATGAACGAATCCCCTCTCGGCGCAGCCGCGCTGGCCGGGACCTCGTTTCCCATCGACCGGCAGATGACGGCTGAGGCGCTGGGTTTCGACCGCCCTGCCGCAAACTCTCTGGACGCCGTCAGCGACCGTGATTTTGCGTTGGAGTTCTTGTCCACTGCCTCGATCTGCGCCGTGCACCTGTCGCGCTTTGCCGAAGAACTGGTGATCTGGTCCTCGGCCCAGTTCCGCTTTGTGACACTCTCGGACAGGTTCTCGACCGGCTCATCGATTATGCCGCAAAAGAAAAACCCCGACGCCGCAGAACTGATCCGCGCCAAGGTGGGCCGCATATACGGAGCCAATACCGCGCTGATGATGGTGATGAAGGGTCTGCCGCTGGCCTATTCCAAGGACATGCAGGAAGACAAAGAACAGGTCTTTGATGCCGCCGACAACTGGATGCTCGCGCTGGCAGCCATGGAGGGCATGGTCAAGGACATGACCGCCAACCGCGAAAGCCTCGCCGCTGCTGCTGGGTCCGGTTTCTCAACTGCAACTGATCTGGCCGATTGGCTGGTCCGCGTGCTGGGCCTGCCGTTCCGCGATGCGCACCATGTCACCGGTTCGCTGGTTGCAATGGCCGAGAGCAAAGGATGCGATTTGCCCGACCTGACACTCGAAGACATGCAATCCGTCCATGCAAACATCACCGATAACGTCTATTCTGTTCTTACGGTCGAAAACTCGGTAAACTCGCGCCAATCCTATGGCGGCACCGCACCGGATCAGGTGCGGGCCCAGATCAAGCGATGGAAGGCGCTGGTGTAATGCAGATACGACGCGTGGTGCTCTTGATTGCGGTTGCAGCGGCTCTGGCTGGCTGCGGTGCAGATGGCGAACCCATCCAACCAACGATGAGCGCAAGTGTCGGTGTGGGCAGCAGTGGCACCTATGGTGGTGTTGGCGTTGGTCTTAGACGCGGTGGGCTGGGCGTTTATCTCGGGCTCTGAAATCCGAATTTGCAATCTACGGATCGTGCACCCATTTGCATCAGACACGTTCTGAATGACAAAGAGAAATAGCATGAGACCTGTCGGCCTGATCCTCTGCCTCGCTGTGCTAGCAGCTTGCGACCCGTCAGGTACACCCCGAACGGAGTCATCGGCCGCACCCAGCGGATCCGGAATCTCGGTTTCAGGATACGCACGGGTTGGCGCGTCAAAGACCTTCTGAACCGCGACGGGTGATCACAACCCCACCGGAATCATTTGATCCACATGCCTCTTTTGGTCTAAGCGCGCTTTCATGGATCATTTTCTCTACCGCGACGGCGCGCTTTTCGCCGAGGACGTCCCCGTATCCGAAATCGCAGCCGTGGTCGGAACCCCGTTCTATGTATACTCGACGGCGACTCTGTTGCGGCATTTCAAGCTGTTCGACGATGCGCTTGAGGGTACCGATCACCTTGTCTGTTACGCGATGAAGGCCGCCAGCAATCAGGCGATCCTGAAGACGCTGGCGCAGGCAGGCGCGGGGATGGATGTGGTCTCGGGCGGGGAATATCTGCGCGCTAAGGCTGCCGGAGTACCCGGAGACAAGATCGTGTTTTCGGGCGTCGGCAAGACTGCGGACGAGATTCGCACGGCCCTGACGGGTGGCATCCGCCAGTTCAACGTCGAATCCGAACCTGAGATGCAGGTGATCAACGCGGTCGCGCTGGAACTTGGCAAGGTTGCGCCGATCACCGTGAGGGTCAACCCGGATGTGGACGCAAAGACCCACGCCAAGATTGCCACCGGCAAATCCGAGAACAAGTTCGGCATCCCGATCTCGCGCGCCTCTGAGGTCTATGCGCTGGCAGCGAGCTTGCCGGGGCTCGAAGTGATCGGGATTGACGTCCATATCGGCTCTCAGCTGACCGAGCTCGAGCCGTTTGAGCTGGCCTACAACAAGGTCGCTGACCTGACCGAGCGTCTGCGCGCCGAGGGCCACAATATCCGCCGTCTTGATCTGGGCGGCGGTTTGGGCATTCCCTATACGCGTTCCAATGACGCGCCTCCGCTCCCAGTGGAATATGGCGCGATGATCAAGAAAACATTGGGTCATTTGGGCTGTGAGATCGAGATTGAGCCCGGCCGCCTGATCGCAGGCAATGCGGGCCTGATGGTGTCCAAGGTCATCTATGTTAAATCCGGCGAAGACCGCGATTTCCTGATCCTCGACGGCGCGATGAATGATCTGATCCGCCCTGCGATGTATGAGGCGCATCATGACATCGTGGCGGTCAAGGAACCTGCCGCCGGGGTTGAACAAAGACCCTATGATATTGTCGGCCCGGTCTGCGAATCTGGCGATACATTTGCCAAGCAACGCAACATGCCGCCTCTGAAATCGGGCGATCTGATCGCCTTCCGCAGTGCGGGGGCATATGGCGCGGTGATGTCCAGCGAGTACAATACAAGGCCCCTGATCCCCGAAGTTCTGGTGAATGGGGATCAATTTGCCGTAATTCGTGAACGGCCAAGCTTTGACGAAATCATAAACCGCGATACCATACCAGAGTGGCTCTGACGCGATAGGCGCGCGGGCCGATCAGGAGGCCCGCCTTGCGCGATAACCAGACCCCGCCGATTCCGAGATTGTCTCTGTGGCTGACGCATGGGGGCATGCTGGCCGAGCAGGTTTTGCGCGCTTTCTGGCCGTTTTTCTCGATCCTGATGGTTCTGCTGGCGGCCCTGATGCTTGGGCTTCAAGATCTTTTGCGCATCGAAACCGTCTGGATTTGCGCTGCTGTCGGCGTGCTGGGGCTGGTCGCGACTGCGATTCTCGGCATTCGACGCATCCACTTGCCGACCCGTGCCGAGGCGCTGGTTCGGCTGGATGAAACCCTGCCGGGGCGACCGATTCAGGCGTTGATGGATGATCAGGCGATCGGTGCAATGGATGCGGATTCGGTGGCCCTGTGGCAGGCGCATCAGTCGCGCATGGCTGCGCGTGCTGCGCAGGCCGATCCGGTAAAACCCGATCTGCGGCTGGCCTCTCGCGATCCTTATGCCTTGCGCTATGCCGCCTTGCTGGCTTTGGTCGTAGCAGCACTGTTCGGGTCGTTCTGGCGGATCGGATCGGTGGCGGACATGACACCGGGCACGGCGCAGGCCGGGCAGGGGCCCAGCTGGGAAGGCTGGGTTGAACCGCCGCGTTACACTGGATTGCCGACGCTTTACCTGGCGGATCAGACCGATCCCACGCTGACGGTGCCCGAAGGCAGTCGGATCACATTGCGGTTTTACGGAGAGGTCGGAGCGCACAGCCTGACAGAAACCTCGACACCTCTTGGCACCGAAGCTGCGACAGAACCGGAGCAGGAATTTGTCGCCGAACGGTCCGGTCAGCTGCGGATCGACGGTCCGGCGGGGCGCGAATGGGCGTTGAACATTTTGCCTGACACCGCCCCTCAGATCGCTGCGGCGGGTACGGCAGAGGCCGAGGCCGGTGGTCAGATGAAACTGCCCTTCGCGGCAGCGGACGACTATGGCATCGTTTCGGGCACGGCCCGGATCGAACTGGACTTGACGGCGGTCGACCGCCAATACGGGCTGGCCACCGAGCCGGAACCGCGTGAGACGATCGCGGTTGAGCTGCCGATGCCGATCACCGGTGACCGAACCGATTTCACCGAAGACCTGATTGAGGATTTCTCGCAGCATCCCTGGGCGCATCTGCCGGTAAAGATCACCCTCATGGCCACCGACGCATCGGATCAGGAGACGGTGGCAGAGCCCTATCTGACAGACCTGCCCGCACGGCGTTTCTTTGACCCGCTGGCCGCAGCTGTGATCGAACAGCGGCGCGATCTGCTCTGGTCGCGCGAAAATGCGCTGCGCGTATCGCAGCTGCTGCGCGCGGTTTCGCATTTGCCCGAGGACCTGTTCCGTTCGGACACGGCATATCTCCGTTTGCGGGTCATCCTGCGCCGGTTGGAGACCTTTGACCGACATGGTGCACTGAACGCCAAACAGCAGGAAGAAATCGCGCAGGCCCTGTGGGATCTTGCCGTTCTGATCGAGGATGGAACGCTGGCTGATGCGCTGGAGCGGATGCGGCGCGCGCAGGAACGTCTGACCGAGGCGATGCAGAATGGTGCCAGCGACGAGGAAATCGCCGAGCTGATGCAGGAATTGCGCGAGGCGACGCAGGATTACATGCGGCAACTGCAGCGACTGGCGCAGGAAAACGGTGAGACGCAGCAGGGTCAGCAAGGCCCCAACGGTGAAACTCTGCAGATGACGCAGGATGACCTGCAGCGGATGATGGACCGTATTCAGGAGCTGATGGAACAGGGCCGCATGGCCGAGGCGCAGCAGGCGTTGGAAGAGTTCCAGCAAATGATGGAAAACATGCGTGTCACCCAAGGGCAGGGCCAAGGTGGCCAGTCCGAGGGTCAGCAGGCCATGGAAGGGTTGGCGGAAACCCTGCGTGAACAGCAAGGCCTCAGCGATCAGGCGTTCCGTGATCTGCAGGAACAGTTCAACCCCGGTGCTCAAGCAGGCGAAAGTCAGGGCAACGAAGGCCGCTCGGGAGGTCAGGGCCGGGGGCAGAGCCATGATGGTCAGGGTCAGGGCTCGGACGAACCCGGCGATGGCGACTCTGGTCAGCCGTCACTGGCCGACCGGCAACAGGCGCTGCGCGACGAGTTGCAACGTCAGGAACAGGGTCTGCCCGGTGGTGGCACCCCCGAAGGCGAAGCCGCGCGCGAGGCACTGGGCCGTGCGGGCCGCGCCATGGACGAGGCGGAGGATGCCCTACGCAGCAATGATCTGGCCGAGGCCATAGACCGCCAGTCCGAGGCGATGGAAGCATTGCGGGAAGGCATGCGCTCATTGGGTGAGGCGATGGCGCAGAACCAGCAGAACCAGCCGGGTCAAGGGACCGAGGCAGGTGACATGGAGGCCAACAACCGTGACCCGCTGGGTCGTACGCCGGGTTCGGCGGGATCGATCTCGACCGATGATAACCTGCTGCAGGGCGAAGATGTCTATCGTCGCGCGCGGGAACTTCTGGACGAAATTCGCCGCCGCACCGGCGAAACGGATCGACCCCAGATCGAACTGGAATACCTCAAGCGTTTGCTAGAACGGTTCTGAGTGCCTCAGTTCTGAGCACCGCCCGTCTGTGTTTCAAGCCAGATACGGGCCTGATCGATCACAGAGACATAGGATTTCAGAACCGGATCGGCCTGCGGGATCGCTTCGCTGATCTGGTTGGCGTTGCCGTAGATCATCAGAAGAATAATTCCGATGACGACAATGATGGTAAAGCCACGTAGGAAGCCACCGGATTTGCGCACCGGGGCAGCTGCTTCGGTAGCATCAGAAGTCAAATCGCTGCGCAGGCCCGAATTGATCGCCTCGACATCCGGCAACGCCTCTTTCTGCCCTGAGTCAGAGGCCGTCTCGGTCGCGGCAGGCCGTTTGGGTTTGACCTTGGGTTCCTCTGGCGGATCAAGCGCCAGATCGGGCTGGCTTTCCAGATTGCTGCCTTCGCGTTCGCGCAGTTCGGCCTCGCGCGCAGCTTCTTCCTTGAGGATGTTGGCAACCGCAGGGTCCACGTTCCCGTTGTCCTCTGATGCCTCAGGCTCGCTATCGGCGGCCTCGGGCGCGGCGGTCTCCTCCACCTCCTCTGCAACCTCTTCAACCTCTGGCGCAGGGGGGGCTTTCGGCGCTCCGGCCTCTGGTGTCTTGGCCTGGAACCAGGTCTGTTCGCAATTCGAACACTGAACGTCGCGACCACCTTCCGGGATCACCTCGTCGGGAACCTCATATTGGGCACTGCAATTCGGACACGTTAAACGCATTCTGCCTCCTGCCCGGACAAGCGGGCCTGATAGTAGTTTTTTCAGGGATGATATTCCGTTAAGACCCAACAGCAAAGCGCGTTTTCGTCATCGCGGGCCAAGTGTCGCCAATTGGACCCGCCCGAGGCATTGAAACCGCGGCTGCGCTCGGGCAAGAGGTGAGCATAACAAAGGGGGCAGGCGTGATCGAGCTGGAAAATATCAGCTACAGCTATGGCGGCGGTGAATTGCTGAGCGACGTGTCGTTGCGATTGCAACCGGGGTCGTTCCATTTCCTGACCGGGCCGTCGGGCGCGGGCAAGACCACATTGCTCAAGCTTTGTTATGGCGCATTGTTGCCAACCTCGGGGCGGCTCAGCGCATTTGGTGAGGACATCGCACGGCTGGACCGCGATCAGATGGCTCTGTTGCGGCGCCGGATCGGTGTCGTGCATCAGGATTGCCGGTTTCTGGATCACATGACCGTTGCCGAAAACGTCGCGCTTCCGTTGATGGTATCGGGACGCGGAGATGCCGGCGAACAGGATGATCTGAACGAACTTCTGGGCTGGGTCGGGTTGGGCAACCGCCTTGGGGCGCTGCCGCCTGAGCTATCTGGCGGTGAGCGTCAGCGCGCCGCCTTGGCTCGCGCCGTCATTCTATCACCCGACGTTGTGCTGGCGGATGAGCCCACCGGCAATGTCGACTGGGAGATGTCGCAACGTCTGCTGCGTCTGCTGGTCGAGCTGAACCGGATGGGCAAGACCGTGCTGATCGCCACCCACGATCTGAGCCTGATCCGCGCCGCCAAAAGTCAGGTTCAGGCGCGAGTCTTGCGGATCTCGCAACGCCGGCTGCAGCTTGCGGGGGCAGACCTATGAGCAAGGGAGACATCCGCAACCTGCTGCGCCGCGACGCACGTGCTGACCGGGTGGTGCCTCCTACGGGGTTTACCGCGCAGCTGACGCTGTTCGTCTCGGGTGCGATGGCGTTTCTGGCGGTGTTTGCGCTGGCCTTGTCGCTGGCCTCGGGCCGTCTGGCGGATCGCTGGGCCTCGGAACTGGCAGGGGCGGCCACGCTGCGGATCAATGCACCGGCTGACCAACGCGCGGCACAAACCGAGGCCGCGCTGACCGTGTTGCAACAAACCCCCGGTGTCGCATCGGCCCGCGCGCTGACAAGTGAAGAACAGGCGGCACTGCTGTCTCCCTGGTTCGGTCCTGATCTGCCGCTGGACACTCTGCCCGTGCCGCAGCTGATCGAGATCATCGAAGGTCCGCCGGGTCTGGACGCCGCTGGCCTGCGTTTGCGGCTTGGTGCCGAGGTCCCGGGCGCGGTGCTGGACGATCACACGCGTTGGCGCGAACCTTTGGTGGATGCGGCCATGTCGCTGCGGCGGCTGGGCTGGATCTCGATCTTGCTGATCGGCGGCGCAACCGCTGCCATGATCACCCTCGCCGCCAATGCCTCGCTTGCCGCAAACGCTCAGATTATCGAGGTTCTGCGTCTGGTTGGCGCGCGTGACCGTTTCATCGCCGGAGCCTTCGTGCGAAGGTTTACCTTCCGCGCATTGTTTGGGGCCGTCGTCGGTACTTTGCTGGGAATGACGGGCGTTTTGCTGTTGCCCGAGGCGTCTGATACGGGTGGATTTCTGACTGGACTGGGATTTCAGGGTATCGGCTGGCTGTTGCCTGCGCTGATCCCCGTTCTGGGGGCTGCGGTCGCCTTCCTGGCCACATGGTCGGCAGCGCGTCGCAAGTTAAAGGAGCTTTCGTGATGTTCATGGCCTTTCAATGGGTTCGCTCGCTGATCTTCATGATCACAATCTATGCCTGGATGCTGATCCTCGGGATTGTCTTTGCACCCTATGCCCTGTTCACCAAACGCGGTGCCTTGCAGGCGTGCAAAACCTATGCCCGCAGCACCATGTGGCTGGCACGCTGGATGGTGGGCATTCGCTGCGAAGTGCGTGGGACGGTTCCGGATACCGAGGTGGTCGTGGGTGCCAAGCACCAGTCATTTCTGGACATCATCATAATTTTCGCTGCGGTCCCCCACGGCAAGTTCATCATGAAACGCGAACTGCTGTTTACGCCCGTGATCGGCATGTATGCGCGTCGTCTGGGCTGTATCCCGGTCAATCGCGGCAAGCGCGGGGCTGCGGTGGCCAAAATGGTGAAAGATGTCGCGAAAGAGTTCAGCGAACCCGGTCAGTTGGTCATCTATCCACAAGGCACGCGCGTCGCACCGGGTGCGCAGAAACCCTACAAAGTGGGCACTGCGGTTCTTTACGAAGGGTTGGGCTTTCCCTGCGTACCGGTTGCCACGAATGCAGGTGTATTCTGGCCGCGGACGGGCATCCTGCGTAAGCCCGGTACCGCAATTGTCGACTTCCTTGATCCGATCGAGCCCGGAGTGACCCGCGATGCTTTTCTTGAGAGGCTGGAAGATGTCATCGAGACACGATCGAATGCGTTGATGCGGGAAGTAGGGTTTGATCCAGATGCAGTACATTGACGATATCGCCACGCTTGAAGGTCTCTATGGCACGCCCGGGGCGCCGTCCTTGCGCAAGGTTGCCCACCAGCTGACGCCGCTTTATCGCAAATGGATCATGACCTCACGGCTCTGTATCCTCAGCACAGTTGGCCCTGAAGGCGTCGATGGCAGTCCGCGCGGCGATGACGGCCCCGTCGTGCTGGAACTCGATCCCGGCACATTGGCCTTGCCGGATTGGCGTGGCAACAACCGACTGGACAGCCTGAGAAACATCGTGCGTGACCCGCGGGTGGCGCTGTTGTTCATGGTTCCCGGCTCGAACACAGTGGTCCGGGTGAATGGCTCAGCGCGTCTGACAGCGGATGAACTATTGCGCGACCGCTTTGAGAAACGCGGCAAACGCCCCGCAACGGTTATCGTTATTGAAATTGCCGAGATCTACACCCAATGCGCCCGGGCGTTAATGCGCGCGCAGACGTGGAAGGGTGGTAGTGAAGCAGAGACCCTGCCAAGCGTCGGGGAAATTCTCGCAGAAATGACCGCTGGCGAAGAAGGAGGCGCACAATATGATCAGGAATGGGGCTCACGTGCCGCCAAAACCATGTGGTAGAAAGGGGGCTCTGCCCCCGCCGCGGCAAGCCGCGACTCCCCCGGGATATTTTTTGGCCAGATGAAGCAGGGGATCCGGTCTTCATCTGGCCAAAAATGCATCGGAGCGCGAGGCAGAGCCTCGCACCCTTAGCGTGAGACACGCGCAGGTTCAGGAATGAATCGGGCCGTCACCGCAAGCCAGAGCCGCCTCGCGAACCGCTTCCGAATAGGTCGGATGTGCGTGGCAGGTCAGCGCCAGATCCTCGGCTGAGGCACCAAATTCCATGGCGACGCAGACCTCGTGGATTAGGTCTCCGGCTGCTGGGCCGATGATGTGGCAGCCCAGAATGCGGTCGGTTTCTTTATCCGCCAGGATTTTCACAAACCCATCCGCCGCGAAGTTCGCCTTGGCACGACCGTTGCCCATGAACATGAACTTGCCGACCTTGTAGGCGCGACCCTGTTCCTTCAGCGTCGCCTCGGTCTCGCCTACATTGGCGACCTCGGGCCATGTATAGATCACACCCGGAATGACGCCGTAATTCACGTGGCCGTGCTTGCCCGCGACCTGCTCGGCGGCGGCCATGCCTTCGTCTTCTGCCTTGTGGGCCAGCATGGGCCCCTCGATAACGTCACCGATGGCGTAAATGCCCGGCACGTTGGTCTGCCAGTCGGCACCCACCTTGATCTGGCCGCGCGGTGTCATCTCAACGCCCAGGGCGTCCAGGCCCAGACCATCTGAGTAAGGCTTGCGCCCCGTGGCGACCAGAACAGTGTCGGCGTCGATCACGTGCTCGCTGTCATCCTTGAGCAGTTTGTAAGTGACTTTGGCTTTGGTTTTGGTCGCCTCGGTCTTCTGCACCGCTGCGCCCATGACGAAATTCAGGCCTTGCTTCTTGAGTATGCGCTGGAAGGTCTTCTGAACCTCAGGGTCCATGCCCGGCGTGATCTCCTTGAGGAATTCGATCACCGTCACCTCGGCGCCCAGTCGGCTGTAGACCGAGCCCAGCTCCAGCCCGATCACGCCAGCACCGATCACCACCATCTTTTTCGGGATCTTGCCCAGCGACAGCGCGCCGGTCGAGGTCACGACGACTTTTTCGTCCACTTCGACACCCGGCAGCGCCGAAGGCTCGGACCCCGATGCAATGATGATGCTCTTGGCCTCATGCACGTCGTCCCCGACCTTGACCTTGCCAGCGGCGGGGATCGAACCCCAACCCTTCAGCCAGTCGATCTTGTTCTTCTTGAACAGGAACTCGATGCCCTTGGTGTTGCCCTCGATCACCTCGTCCTTGTAGGCCTGCATCTGCTTCCAATCGACCGAGGGGCTTTTGCCCTTCAGGCCCATCTTGGCAAAATTATGCTCGGCCTCGTGCAACTGGTGCGAGGCATGCAGCAACGCTTTCGACGGGATGCAACCCACGTTCAGGCAGGTGCCACCCAGCGTTTCACGCCCTTCGACAACGGCGGTCTTCAGCCCCAGTTGGGCGCAGCGGATAGCGCAGACATAGCCGCCGGGGCCGGCTCCGATTACGATGACGTCATAGCTGGACATTCGGGCACTCCTTGGTGTCTTGACCGCGTTCTGACGCAGCCTTTTTTGCTTATAGGGCTAGCAGATAAAGATAAACCGTCGCAACAAATCCTGCGACCCAGACGATGGTGCGCAGGAAAGGTATAGAGATGGCGAAGGCATAGATGGGAACGAAAGCAATACGCGCAATCAGGAAGATCTGAGCTGCCAGCAATGATCCGGATGTGAATCCGTCCTTGGCGGACAGGATCAAAACGGCAGGTGCAAACAGCGCCATCGCGACGACCGAGTTGTTCAAGGTACGTTCAACCCGCGCGGCGACGCCGGTCAGCGGCGGCATATCATCCCGCGCACCCCCCAGCGTCATCAACCCGACCTGAGACATGGCAGTCAGGACGTTCAGCAGGATGATTACCACGACCAGCAGGCCATAGAGCGCCAAAATCGAAAGTTCCGAAGACATGTTCACATATCCTTTTCAGCGGGTGTGTGGACTTGGGTTTAATATCTCGCGGGCTCAGGGGCAGGCGGGTTTCACGCGCAATTGCTGTTATGTGTGCAGGGTCGACCCTGCACACCGGCTTTGTTAGCAGGCTAGACCGGTTCCAGCAGCTTGACTTGAATATGGGCCACGCCGCCACGCTCGTGATGCATGGCAAGCTCTTCCGAGTCGAAGAACTTACGCGCCCTTTCAAGATCCGCCACTTCGAACATCGCGACGGCGTGATCGCGCTGATCAGGGTCTTTCCAGACGTGAAGGTCACGGATACCCGAAGCCTCTCGCATCTTGCGATCTTCTCGGAAGACCTTCAGCCAGGCGTTGAAATCGGCCACATCGGCCTGCCAGAGTACATGCGTTGCCATGGTTACAGATCCATCAGCAGGCGGCGGGGGTCTTCGAGCGCCTCTTTCACGCGGACAAGGAAGGTCACCGCGCCTTTGCCGTCCACGATCCGGTGATCATAGGACAGGGCCAGATACATCATCGGGCGGATCTTGATCTCACCGTTGATGACCATCGGACGGTCCTGGATCTTGTGCATGCCCAAGATGCCCGATTGCGGCGGGTTCAGGATGGGTGAGGACATCAGCGAGCCATAGACACCACCGTTCGAGATGGTGAAGGTGCCGCCCTGCATCTCGGCCATCGACAGCTTGCCGTCACGGGCACGTTTGCCTTTCTCGGCGATGGCTTTCTCGATCGCTGCAAAAGACATCGAGTCTGCGTCCCGAATAACCGGAACCACAAGACCCTGAGGCGTACCGGCGGCGACACCCATATGCACGAAGTTCTTGTAGACGATGTCATTGCCATCGATCTCGGCATTCACTTCCGGAACCTCTTTAAGTGCGTGACAGCAGGCCTTGGTGAAGAAGGACATAAAGCCCAGTCGCACGCCGTGCTTCTTCTCGAACTGGTCCTTGTACTGGTTCCGCAAGGCCATCACCTCGGTCATGTCCACCTCGTTATAGGTGGTCAGGATGGCGGCCGTGTTCTGCGCATCCTTCAAACGCTTGGCGATGGTCTGGCGCAGACGGGTCATGCGCACGCGTTCCTCGCGGCTTGCATCTTCGGCGGCGACAGGCGCACGTGGAGCCTGGGCAGCGGGGGCGGGCACAGCCGCCGCAGGCGCTGGGGCCGTAGCCGCTGCGACCGCTTTCGCCACGTCTTCTTTCATGATGCGACCGTCACGGCCAGTGCCGGTGACCTGATCCGCTGACAGGCCGACTTCGGCCATCGCCTTTTCGGCTGATGGGGCGTTTGCCACGTCCTTGCCGGTGCTTGCTGCTGCAGCCGGGGCCGCCGCCGCAGCAGCCGGAGCGGGTGCAGCACCCGCAGCCGCGCCCGAAATCACCGCCAGTTTGGCGCTGGCATCGACCGTGCTGCCCTCGGGGGCAACGATCTCGGCCAGAACGCCTGCTGCCGGGGCCGGAACCTCGACCGAGACCTTGTCGGTCTCCAACTCGCACAGCATCTCGTCTTGCGCAACGCTGTCACCAACCTGTTTGAACCATGTCGAAACGGTCGCCTCGGTGACGGACTCGCCCAGCGTCGGCACCATCACGTCCACGCTGCCGCCGGATGCAGCCGGAGCCGCCGCCGCAGGCGCTGCAGCCGCAGCGGTCGGAGCAGGAGCGGCGCCTTCACCAGCTGCGATTGTGGCCAGCAGGGCGTCGACGCCCACGGTTTCACCTTCGGCTGCGACGATCTCGCCCATCACGCCAGCGGCGGGAGAGGGCACTTCAACGGTGACCTTGTCGGTCTCCAACTCACACAGCATTTCATCCACGGCTACGGCGTCACCGGGTTTCTTGAACCATGTCGCAACCGTGGCTTCGGTTACGGATTCGCCAAGCGTAGGTACACGAACTTCAATCGTCATCGCTTACTTTCCTTTGATGCTCAGCGCTTCGTTCACCAGCGCTTCTTGTTGGGCTTTGTGTTGGCTGGCCAGACCCGTCGCGGGCGAGGCCGATGTGGCGCGACCGGCATAAACCGGACGTGTGTGTTTTGCGCCGATGCGGGTCAGGACCCATTCGATATTGGGCTCGATAAAGGACCAGGCCCCCTGGTTCTTGGGCTCTTCCTGACACCAGACCATCTCGGCGCCTTTGAAGCGCTCAAGTTCATTGATCAGCGAATGCGCCGGGAAGGGATAATATTGTTCGATCCGCATCAGGTAGACGTCATCGATACCACGCGCGTCGCGCTCCTCCAGCAGGTCGAAATAGACCTTGCCCGAGCACATGACGACCCGCTTGATCTTGTCATCCGCCACCAGCTTGGTGTCGGAGTTCCCTTTCTGCGCGTCATCCCAAAGCACCCGGTGGAAGCTGGAGCCCGTGGTGAAGTCTTCGGTGCTGCTGACTGCCAGCTTGTGGCGCAGCAACGATTTCGGTGTCACCAGGATCAGCGGCTTACGGAAGGTACGGTGCAACTGACGGCGCAGGATGTGGAAGTAGTTCGCGGGCGTGGTGCAGTTCGCCACGATCCAGTTGTCCTGACCGCACATCTGCAGGAACCGCTCCAGTCGCGCGGATGAGTGTTCGGGGCCTTGCCCCTCGAACCCGTGCGGCAGCAGGGTGACCAGACCGGACATCCGCAGCCATTTGCTTTCGCCAGAGCTGATGAATTGGTCGAACATGATCTGCGCACCGTTGGCAAAGTCGCCAAACTGCGCCTCCCACAGAACCAGTGCGTTGGGTTCGGCCAGCGAATAGCCATATTCAAAACCCAACACCGCATATTCGGACAGCATTGAGTCGATCACTTCATACTGAGACTGCCCTTTGCGGATGTTGTTCAGCGGGTAATACCGCTCTTCGGTTTCCTGATGAACAAAACCCGAATGGCGCTGGCTGAAGGTTCCGCGCGTGGCGTCCTGACCGGACAGGCGCACCGGATAGCCCTCGGTCAGCAGGGACCCAAAGGCCAGCGCTTCACCCGTGGCCCAGTCAAAGCCTTGACCCGTTTCGAACATCTGCTTTTTGTGTTCAAGCAGACGGGCAACCGTTTTGTGAACCGCAATGTCGTCTGGCGCATGAGTCAATGCATTGCCGATTTCGCTCAGCGTTTCGGGCGTGATCGCCGTCTCGCCGCGCATATACTCTTCTTTGTTCTTGTCCAGATGTGACCAGCGCCCATCCAGCCAGTCGGCCTTGTTGGGTTTGTAGTCTTTCCCGGCATCGAACTCTTCGTTCAGATGCGCCTGGAAAGCCGCTTTCATATCCTCGATCTCGCCTTCGGGGATCAGGCCGTCCTTGACCAGACGCTCGGTGTACAGAGACAGCGTGGTCTTATGCGTCTTGATCTTCTTGTACATGATCGGGTTGGTGAACATGGGCTCATCGCCCTCGTTATGGCCAAACCGACGATAGCAGAAGATGTCCAGAACCACGTCCTTGTGGAACTTCTGACGGAACTCGGTCGCCACCTTGGCGGCGTGCACCACCGCTTCGGGGTCGTCGCCGTTGACGTGGAAGATCGGGGCTTCAACCATCAGTGCGATATCGGTCGGATACGGGCTGGAGCGTGAGAAGTGCGGCGCGGTGGTAAAGCCGATCTGGTTGTTCACCACGATATGCATGGTACCGCCGGTCTTGTGACCGCGCAGGCCCGACAGGCCAAAGCCTTCGGCCACGACGCCCTGACCGGCAAAGGCCGCGTCGCCGTGCAGCAGGATGCCCATGACCTTGGTGCGATCCGTGTCGTTCAGCTGATCCTGCTTGGCGCGGACCTTGCCCAGAACCACCGGGTTCACCGCCTCAAGGTGCGACGGGTTCGCGGTCAGCGACAGGTGTACGCTGTTGCCATCGAATTCGCGGTCGCTGGAGGCGCCGAGGTGATATTTCACGTCGCCCGAGCCATCCACATCTTCAGGTTTGAAGCTGCCGCCCTGGAATTCGTTGAAGATCGCGCGATAGGGTTTGCCCATAACATTGGCCAGAATGTTCAGACGCCCCCGGTGCGGCATGCCGATGACAATATCGCTCAGCCCCAGCGCACCACCGCGCTTGATGATCTGTTCCATCGCCGGGATCAGCGCCTCGCCACCGTCCAGACCGAACCGCTTGGTGCCCATGTATTTGACATGCAGGAACTTCTCGAAGCCCTCGGCCTCGACCATCTTGTTCAGGATCGCCTTGCGGCCTTCCTTGGTAAAGGCGATTTCCTTGCCATAGCCCTCGATCCGTTCCTTCAGCCACGCGGCCTCTTCCGGGTTCGAGATGTGCATGTATTGCAGCGCAAACGTGCCGCAATAGGTCCGCTTCACGATCTCGACGATCTGCCGCATGCTGGCCATCTGCAGGCCCAGCACGTTGTCGATGAAGATCGGTCGATCCATGTCGGCATCGGTGAAGCCGTAGGTCTTGGGGTCCAGCTCGGGATGCGTACTGGCTGCGCGCATTCCCAACGGATCAAGATCAGCGGCCAGATGGCCCCGGATGCGATAGGCCCGGATCAGCATCAGCGCCCGCAGGCTGTCCAACACCGCGCGCTTGATCTGGTCATCGCTGACCTCGACCCCTTTGGCCTCCGCCTTGTCCTTGATCTTCTTGCCCGCCGCCTTGGCGTCAATCTCGGCCCACTCTCCGGTCAGCGCGCCCGTCAGATCGTCCGCCGGCATCGGAGGCCAGTCGCTCCGCGCCCACGAAGGCCCCTCGGCCTCGCGCTGCACATCCGGCGCGTGATCGCCCATGGCCTTGAAAAACTCCACCCAGGCGGCATCAACCGCGCCTGGGTTCTTGGTGTACTGGGCATATAACTGCTCCAGATATTCGGCATTATGCCCCTGCATGAAGCTTGAGGCATGAAAGGCTGAGTTGGGCGAGTGTTCGGTCATGGGACTACCTCATATGGGTTGGGACCGTATTGGTTGGTGCCTGGCTGGCTGGGGCGGGAGAGCCACCACAGAACCAGGAGGGGCGACACAAACAGAACGATAAGTGTCGGAATGACGATAAGAAGTGTGGCGCGGGTGAACAGGATGTCGAGCGTGCCACCATGGAACTGACTGGCAAGGCCGATACCAAAGATCAGAACGGCGAGCGCACCAAGGATCAGCAGGATCGGCAGCAGAGCGTAAAGTCCGCTGCGCCCGGTGTCATGCATCCGCCGCCACGCGACGGCGAGGTGCGGGAAAAACACGATCAGGTTGACGATACTCTGTACCGGGCCCGTTGAGGTGGCCGCGACGGATTTGGACGTCTCGGTCTCGGTTACCGCGACCTGAGTGAAGAACTGCAGGTCAATGACCCCGGCGATGATGCTCCAGATCAAGATGAACAGGAAAAAGAACCAGTATTCAGGCCGCGAGGCACGACCCGAGAAGGTGAAGAATTTGGAGAAACAGGTGCGGATGGCGTCAGAGAAGGTCATGGCGCGAACTCCATAAAAGATCGCGAAACCTTAGGTAGACTAAAAAAGTACGAACTGGTCATAGCTTCAATTCTAACTCCAAGCCGACAAACTAATGAAGACGTTCGCTTTTTTCATACCGGTACAAAGCACCAATTTCAGCGAGCTCTAGTTGAGGTAATAGTTTGCCGGGAAAGCGTTCTCGCGCGAATTCAATTATGTACGGATCTCTACCACTTTTGGCGATCCGACCATATTGCGATCCCCCTTCGCCTCGGTCTTCCCATTTATGCTGAAGCCCGCGCCAATTTCCAACAGGGGTGAAAAAAGTTGAAGAGTTGCCATTGAATTTTTCCCGAAGACTTTCTGTTTCAATCAGCGTGACGTCTCTCGGAACAAATGCCCACACGCCAATCGAAAACCCAGACGAAGCCTTTTCTTCGCTGCAGGTTCGAGCCAAAACAACCTTTGCATCCGGCCAGTTGTCGTTGCGTAGCACATCCGTTCGAACCGCAAGAGAGCCATCTATGTGGCGCAGGAAACTTGGGCTACGAGTCCCCATTGGGATGCGCATATGACGATAAAAGTTGAAAATGCTTCGGAACCCCCTCGGGTCCAAAATTCCAAAACTCATGCCAAGTTGATTGAGCGTTACTCTCCGCCTCAAACGAACCAAATTGGTTGTTCCAACGCGGTACCAACCCGCTTCCGACAATGTTTCGGCAAGAAACTCGCCCCCTTGTTTTGGAAATTCTTCGAAACACGCGCAAAGACTGGCTTTGGCGTGTTCCGTGGTTACCGAATCCGGCAAGGAGGCGGGTAGGTTTTGCATCAGCCGTTCTGTATCGCTTCCAGCACAGCCTCACCCAGCTGCGCCGGGCTTTCGGCCACGACGATACCGGCTGAGCGCATGGCTTCGATCTTGTCCTCGGCACCGCCCTTGCCGCCGGCGACAATCGCGCCTGCATGGCCCATGCGGCGGCCCGGAGGGGCTGTGCGGCCTGCGATGAAACCGGCGGTCGGCTTCTTGCGGCCTTTCTTGGCCTCATCCGCCAGGAACTGCGCGGCTTCTTCCTCGGCCGAGCCACCGATCTCACCGATCATGATGATCGACTCGGTTTCGTCGTCGGCCAGGAACCATTCCAGCACGTCGATATGCTCGGTGCCCTTGATCGGGTCGCCGCCGATGCCCACGCAGGTGGACTGGCCCAGACCCACATCGGTGGTCTGCTTGACGGCCTCATAGGTCAGGGTGCCCGAACGCGACACAACGCCGACCGAGCCGCGCTTGTGGATGTGACCGGGCATGATACCGATCTTGCAGGCGTCGGGCGTGATGACACCGGGGCAGTTCGGGCCGATCAGTCGCGAGCTTGAACCTTCCAGCGCGCGCTTCACCTTCATCATGTCCAGAACCGGAATGCCTTCGGTGATGCAGACGATCACTTCCATCTCGGCATCAATCGCTTCGAGGATCGAGTCAGCCGCGAAAGGCGGTGGAACATAGATCACCGAGGCGTTCGCTTCGGTCACGTGCTTGGCCTCGTGGACCGAGTTGAATACGGGCAGGTCAAGATGTGTCATCCCGCCTTTGCCAGGGGTCACGCCGCCAACCATCTTGGTGCCATAGGCGATGGCCTGTTCAGAGTGGAATGTGCCCTGCGAGCCGGTAAAGCCCTGACAGATCACTTTGGTATTTTCGTCGATGAGGACTGCCATCTGGCGTTCTCCTTTGTAGGGCGGGCTTCAGCCCGCCAAAATCTTCGGAAAGGTGGGCTGAAGCCCACCCTACGGGATGACACTCAGCCTTTGACGGCCTTCACGATCTTCTCGGCACCGTCTTTAAGGTTGTCCGCTGCGATCACGTCCAGGCCAGAGGTGTTGATGATCTCTTTGCCTTTCTCGACATTCGTGCCTTCCAGACGCACGACCAGCGGAACCTGCAGGCCGACCTCTTTCACCGCGGCGACAACGCCCTCGGCAATCACATCACAGCGCATGATGCCACCGAAGATGTTGACCAGAATGCCTTTGACCTGCGGGTCCGAGGTGATGATCTTGAACGCCTCGGTCACTTTCTCTTTGGTCGCACCGCCACCAACGTCGAGGAAGTTGGCAGGTTCGGCACCGTAGAGCTTGATGATGTCCATCGTCGCCATTGCCAGACCGGCACCGTTGACCATGCAGCCGATCTCACCATCCAGCGCGATGTAGTTCAGGTCGTATTTCGAGGCTTCCAGTTCCTTGGGGTCTTCTTCGGTCGTGTCGCGCAGCTCGGCGATGTCGGGGTGGCGGTAGACCGCGTTGCCGTCAAAGCCGACCTTGGCGTCCAGCACTTTCAGATCGCCCTTGTCCGAGATGATCAGCGGATTGATTTCCAGCATCTCCATGTCCTTCTCGACGAAGGCGTTATAGAGCTGGTTCATCAGCTTGACGCATTGCTTGACCTGCGCGCCCTGCAGACCCAGAGAGAAGGCGATGCGGCGGCCGTGATAAGCCTGATAGCCGGTGGCAGGGTCGACCGAGAACGAAAGGATCTTCTCGGGCGTGGCGGCGGCCACTTCCTCGATATCCATGCCGCCTTCGGTCGAGCAGACGAATGAGATGCGGCTGCTCTGGCGATCCACCAACAGGGCCAGGTACAGTTCGCGCTCGATGCCGGAGCCGGCTTCGATGTAGATGCGGTTCACCTGCTTGCCTGCGGGGCCTGTCTGATGCGTGACCAGCGTGCGGCCCAGCATCTTCTTGGCTTCTTCGGCGGCTTCTTCCACCGATTTGGTCAGACGGACACCGCCTTTTTCACCAGCGTCGGCCTCTTTGAAAGAGCCCTTGCCGCGTCCACCCGCATGGATTTGTGCCTTGACGACCCACAGGGGGCCATCCAGTTCACCTGCTGCGGTTTTGGCTTCCTCGGCGCGCAACACGGCGCGACCATCGGAGACCGGAGCGCCATAGCTGCGAAGAAGCGCTTTGGCCTGATATTCGTGAATGTTCATCGAAATATGTCCCGTCTGACTACGATTGCCCTGTTATAGGGGTGTCTAAGGGTCAAATTTAAAGAGTTTTTTGACGTGTCACGGGAAATTGTCGAAGATTTTCGGTATTTGTGATCACAGGTTTTTGGGGTGTGATCACAAAATTTGTGAGCTATGGGATTTGATTCGATGATCCTGCAACATGCTTGCAAAACACATTCATAGATGAGTTTTGCGACGTTTGCGCGAACATCTTCAAACCCGTTAGGCATCGCGCAAAAGAAAACCGGCCCGCGAAGGGGGCCGGTTCATTGGTTCTAAGCTTTGTGAATTAGGCCAGCGAGCTGTCGATGCCCTTACATGCCTCGATCAGGCCCTTCACGGCGTTGACCGAGTTGTCGAAACCGGCCTGCTCTTCTTCGTTCAGCTTGATGTTGACCACACGTTCGACACCACCAGCACCGATTACGGTGGGCACGCCGACATACATGCCCTCGACGCCCAGCTCGCCATCGCAATAGGCGGCGCAGGGCAGCACGCGTTTTTGGTCTTTCAGATAGGCTTCGGCCATTTCGATCGCCGATGTGGCGGGTGCATAGAACGCCGAGCCGGTTTTCAGCAGACCGACGATCTCGGCACCACCGTCACGGGTACGCTGAACGATGGCGTCCAGTTTTTCTTGCGTGGTCCAGCCCATCTCAACCAGATCGGGCAGCGGGATACCGGCAACGGTCGAGTAACGAACCGACGGAACCATGGTGTCGCCATGACCGCCCAGAACGAACGCTGTCACATCGCGCATCGAAACGTTGAACTCTTCCGAGAGGAAGTGTGCGAAACGGCCTGAGTCCAGAACACCCGCCATGCCGCAGACTTTGTTGTGCGGCAGGCCCGAGAATTCGCGCAGGGCCCAGACCATCGCGTCCAGCGGGTTGGTGATGCAGATGACGAACGCGTCGGGCGCGTTGGCGGCGATGCCTTCACCGACCGATTTCATGACCTTCAGATTGATGCCCAGCAGGTCATCGCGGCTCATGCCCGGTTTGCGCGGGACACCGGCGGTGACGATGCAGACGTCAGCGCCTGCGATGTCCTCATAGGACTGGGTGCCTTTCAGCTTGGCGTCAAAGCCTTCCGAAGGGCCGGATTCGGCGATATCCAGCGCCTTGCCTTCCGGGGTGCCTTCGGCGATGTCGAACAGGACAACGTCACCCAGTTCTTTCATTGCTGCGAGGTGGGCGAGCGTGCCGCCGATCTGACCTGCGCCGATCAGCGCGATCTTGGGTCTGGCCATTTGGAATATCTCCGGTCGGTTTTGAAATCGCGGTTGTGCTAGTCGCAAAAGCGGCGTCACGCAAGCCTTCTGCGGCGCGGCATGCCACCGCATACCGTTTGCACACACCCCGCCGATTGCGCTAAACCGCCTGTGAATCATGCCTATTTCCGGGACGCCCCATGTTCGAGATGAACCTGATGTTTTTTGCCGTGGCGATCCCTGCGGTGATCTTTGCGGGCATCTCGAAAGGCGGGTTCGGCTCGGGCGTGGCTTTTGCGTCCTCGTCGATTCTGGCCCTGATCCTGACGCCCGGGCAGGCACTGGCGCTGATGCTTCCGATCCTGATGGTGATCGATTTGGCCACGCTGGGGCCCTATTGGAAACGCTGGAGCTGGTCGGATTCACGCCTGCTGATCCTTGGTGCCGTGCCGGGTGTCGCGCTGGGCGCGTGGCTCTATCGTGCCACCGACGACGATATGTTGCGCCTGTTGATCGGCGGGATATCGGTGGGGTTCGTGATCTGGCATGTTGCCCAGACTAAGGGCTGGGTGCGCGGCTTCGCCAACCGGCTGCCACCATCGGCGGGCCTGTTTGCCGGGCTGGTCGCCGGGTTCACCAGCTTCGTCAGCCACGCAGGCGGCCCGCCCGCCGCCGTTTATCTGCTGTCCCAACGCCTGACGAAGACCGAGTTTCAGGCCTCGACCGTGCTGGTCTTCTGGGTGATCAACGCGGTGAAATTCGTGCCCTTCGCCTATCTGGGCCTCTTCACCTGGCACACGGCGTTGGCCGATCTGTTGCTGATCCCATTCGCGATCCTTGGGGCCTGGCTGGGCGTCCGGGCACATTTCATGCTGTCCGAACGCGTGTTCTTTTGCATCTCTTATGTTCTGCTCAGTCTGACCGGCAGCAAACTGATCTGGGATGCGCTGGTTTAAGTATTGGGCGGCAAACTCTCGGCCAGCGGCTCAAACGACTGGCCCGAAGCGATCAGGCAGGTCACGCCTTCGGGCAAGGTCACAACAATCGTCCAGCTGCCGGTCTGGTCCGAGGCAAACATCTCCATCACCGCACCCTGACGCGCGATGCCGATACCCCGGCGGGTTTCACCGTAGGTTTTCGCCAATCGTTTGATCACATCTTCGCGCGGAGCGCAGTTCTGCGCGCTGACCTGCTGCGCTGCTAGCACCATGATGCCCAGACCTATCGTCATTTTCAGCAATATTGTCTTCATCGGTCACCCCTTTCGATTCCTTTCGGAAAACAGCGTGCTGCAGCCAGAAAGAGATCGCGTTAAGGCAACGCACGTTGCGTCGCTTGCCGCAAATGCTGCGCTGCGGCGTTTTTGTCCTTGAACTTTCCGTCAAAAAATGCCCCATTCCGCGCAACATTATTTCAAAGGGAGAGTCCCGTGGACCCGCGTCAACGCCCCTATCGCTCTGTTCTCTATATCCCCGGCTCGCGCGAGCGGGCATTGGATAAGGCGCGCACGCTGCCAGTGGATGCGATCATCTTTGATCTGGAAGACGCGGTTTCAGCCGACGAAAAGAACAATGCACGCGAGACGCTCAAGGCGGCTCTGGCCACCGGGGGCTATGGTGCGCGGGTCAAGATCGTGCGGATCAACGGGCTGGACACCGAATGGGGGCGCGCCGATGCCGAGGCCGTGCGCGAGATGGATGCGGATGCAGTATTGCTGCCTAAGGTCAGCTCTGCCGTTGACGTGGACGCGCTGGCGGCGATTACCGGAGACCTGCCGATCTGGGCGATGATGGAAACGCCGCGCGGAATGCTGAACGCCGCGGAAATTGCCGCACATCCGCTGATGGCAGGCTTTGTGATGGGCACCAATGATCTGGCGAAAGAACTGCAAACCCGCTTCCGCCCTGACCGCCTGCCGATGATGACCTCACTGGGCCTGTGCCTGTTGGCCGCAAAGGCCGAAGGTCTGATCATCGTCGACGGCGTCTACAACGCCTTCAAGGATGCCGACGGTCTTCAGGCCGAATGTGCCCAGGGCCGTGATATGGGTTTTGACGGTAAAACGCTGATCCACCCTGCTCAGGTCGACATCGCGAATACGGCCTTTGCGCCCTCGGAAGATGAGATTGATCTGGCCCGACGCCAAATCGCCGCCTTTGAAGAGACCGAGGCACAGGGGCAGGGCGTCGCAGTGGTCGATGGCAAGATTGTTGAAAACCTGCACGTTGTAACTGCCCGTGAAACTCTGGCAAAAGCAGAGGCGATAGTAGCTTTGCAAGCGGGGTAAGCCAGCAATGGGCTTTGTTCTTCTGATCCTTGGTGTGGCGCTTTGGTGGGCCGCACATCTGTTCAAACGTGTGATGCCGGAACGCCGTGCCGCCATGGGCGATGCAGGCAAGGGCGCCGTGGCGCTCGCCTTGGTGGTCTCGATATTGCTGATGATCTTCGGCTATCGGATGACCGATTTCATCTATGTCTGGGCACCTCCGACCTTCCTGATTCACGTCAACAACCTGCTGGTCTTGATCGCGATATTTCTGTTGAGCCCCGCCGGAACCAAAGGTCGCCTGCTGAACAAGGTCCGTCACCCAATGCTGGGCGGCTTCAAGCTCTGGGCCTTTGCGCATTTGCTGGTGAATGGTGATCTGGCGTCGATCGTTTTGTTTGGCGGCTTGCTGGCCTGGGCCATTGTCGAAGTGATCGTGATCAACAAGTCCGAGCCTGACTGGACCCCGGGCGAGCCCGGAACTTACGGCAAGGATGCGATGTTCTTTGTGGGGTCCATCGTGCTGATGGGCATCATCGGCTATATTCACGGGCTGGTTGGCCCATCTCCGTTCGGCGGATAAGGGGCTGAGGCAATGGCGAAACTTTATCGTTTGTTGACAGAAGAAGACACGTCGGCCTTCTGCCACAAAGTCTCGGATGCATTGGCAAAAGGATGGGAGCTCTATGGCGACCCCTCCTATGCCTTTGACGCCGCCACCAATGTGATGCGCTGCGCGCAGGCCGTGACCAAAGAGGTCGACGCCGACTATTCCCCCGACATGAAACTGGGACAGCAATAATGGCAAAAACCAATCCGGGTAACTTTTTCGAGGATTATTCCGTCGGGCAGGTGCTGCACCACGCCGTGCCGCGCACCGTGACGGATGGCGAGCGTGCTTTGTATCACGCACTCTACCCAGCGCGTCACGCGCTCTACTCCTCGGACGAGTTTGCCCGGAATTGCGGCTTGCCCCAAAGCCCGATTGACGATCTGGCCGCCTTCCACGTTGTGTTCGGAAAAACGGTTCCCGATATCTCACTGAACGCGGTTGCCAATCTGGGTTATGCCGAGGGACGCTGGCTGCAACCTGTCTACCCCGGCGATACCCTGCGCGCTGAATCCGAAGTGATTGGTCTCAAGCAGAATTCAAACGGCAAAACCGGGGTGGTCTGGGTCCGCACACGCGGCCTAAACCAGCGCGACGAAGTGGTCATCGAATATGTGCGCTGGGTGATGGTGCGCAAATCGAACCTCGACGCGCCCGCGCCCGAGACAGTCGTGCCCGAGTTGAAGAAGGCGTTGGATGTCAGCGATCTGGTGGTGCCGAAAGGCCTCGATTTCTCCAATTACGATTTTGTACAATCCGGCGAAAACCATCGCTGGGATGGGTACAACACGGGAGAAACGATTGATCACGTCGATGGTGTGACCGTCGAAGAGGCCGAGCATATGCTGGCCACCCGCTTGTGGCAGAACACCGCCAAAGTGCATTTCGACCTCACCTTCCGCCCCGAAGGTCGGCTGATCTATGGCGGCCACGTGATCTCGATGGCGCGTACCTTGTCGTTCAACGGTCTGGCAAACGCACAGATGATCGTCGGCCTGAATGGTGGCGCCCACGCCAACCCCTGTTTCGCAGGCGATACGATCAAGGCTTGGTCCGAGGTTCTGGACAAGGCCGAGACCGGAACGCCGGGTGTCGGAGCATTGCGTCTCAGGCTGGTGGCCACCAAAGGTGGTGAGCCTTTTGCCTTGCGTAATGACGACGGGAAATACCTGCCAAACGTCCTTCTGGATCTCGATTACTGGGCCTTGATGCCCATGTAAGGCAAACCCGCCCGTTGACATTGAAGTGATCGCGGTCCGGGAATTCCGTGCTACGTTTGCCTTATGATGATGTTGCGCGCGATCACTGCCAGCCTGTGCCTGGCCTCGCAGGCACATGCCTGTGATCTGGCTCTGGCTTTGGCGGTGGATGTTTCGGGCTCGGTCGATTCCGAGGAATATCGGATACAAATGGATGGCCTTGCCGCCGGTCTGCGCGATCCGGTTGTGTCTGAGGCGTTGGTGCGCGGACAGGCTCAATTGATGCTGGTGCAATGGACCGGCAGTTCGCGTCAGCGCGTCACGCTTCCATGGACCCGGATCGACAGTTTCGCCACCCTCGATAACTTCGCGGGGCAGGTTGCCGCAGACCCACGCGTCTGGCGCAACTTTTCAACCGCGATTGGCGAAGCTCTTGAGATGACAATTGCTCATTTCGACAAGGTGACCGATTGCAAGCGCCATCTTATAGACCTCTCGGGCGATGGAATTTCGAACGAGGGTATCGAGCCTGCAAAACTGCACCCCAAACTGCGCGAGCGGGGCGTTACCGTAAACGCGATTGCCATTGAAGAGAGCGAACCTGATCTGACGGCGTATTTCTTCGAAAACGTCATCGTGGGCGAGGGGGCCTTTGTCGTCTCGGCTGCGGGATTTGCCGACTACCCTGAACGCATTCGCAAAAAACTGCTGCGCGAAGTGACGCAGCAGACTGCGGGGTTGAAACAAGGCCAGGAATAGATTCGTGATCACATTGCTTTAGCGTTGAAAACGCTAACATTGGCGGCCTTGAGTTCGTTTTGTGATCACGCAAAATATGCTCGTGATCACAAAACAGTTTTATCATGCGATTTGCGGCAAATTTAACGCTTTTTGCACCTGCAGCGCGTGACAGTGTCGCAAAAAACAGTAAAACGTTCGGTAGCCAACCGAAAAGGAGCCGCCATGGCCGATGTAAATCGGGGCAACCGCCCGCTTTCGCCGCACCTGTCGATCTATCGTCCTCAGCTGACGTCGGTCACATCCATCCTGACCCGTATCACCGGAAACGCGATGATTGTTGCCGCGCTTTTGATCGTCTGGTGGTTCCTGGCCGCAGCGACGTCTCCCGAAGCGTTTGAGCGCGCCAATTGGTGGCTGACCTCGGTACTGGGTGATCTGGTCATGGCATTCTCTCTGTGGGGGTTGTGGTATCACACACTGGCGGGCGTTCGGCACCTGATCTGGGACAACGCGGTTGGTCTGGACCTGCCCACAGCAACCAAGCTGGGTTGGGCCGTTGTCATTGGCTCGGTCGTTCTGACCCTGCTCACTCTTTTGATCGTAGCGTAAAGGAGTCTCACGATGCGTTATCTGACAGACCGCAAACGCGCGATCGGTCTTGGTTCGGCCAAATCGGGCACCGCCCATTTCTGGAGCATGAAGGTCAGTTCGGTGGCTCTGCTGATCCTTGTTCCTCTGTTTATCTTCACATTCGGCCCGGTTCTGGGTCAGCCCTATGATGTGGTGCTGGACTATTACGCGCGCCCCTTCCCGGCGATTGTCGCCGCGCTGACACTGGTGGTCGGGTTCAAACACTTTGCCGAAGGCGCGCAGGTGATGCTTGAGGATTATGTTCACGGCACCCTGGAAAAGGTGCTGATCATCCTCACCACCTGTCTGTCCTATGGCGCAGCTGCGGCTGGCGTTTTCGCCATCGCGCGCATTGCCCTCTAATTCCCGGAGCTGAAAGAAATGGCTGCATACGAATACGAAACGCATGAATATGACGTGGTCGTTGTCGGCGCTGGTGGGGCCGGCCTGCGGGCAACGCTGGGCATGGCGGAACAGGGTTTGCGCACGGCCTGCGTGACCAAGGTGTTCCCGACCCGCTCGCACACCGTTGCCGCGCAAGGCGGGATCGCCGCATCGCTGTCGAATATGGGACCCGACAACTGGCAGTGGCATATGTATGACACCGTCAAGGGGTCCGACTGGCTGGGTGACACCGATGCCATGGAATACCTCGCGCGTGAGGCACCCAAGGCGGTGTATGAACTGGAACATTATGGCGTGCCGTTCAGCCGCACCGAAGAAGGCAAGATTTATCAGCGTCCCTTTGGTGGCCACACCACCGAGTTCGGCGAAGGCCCTGCCGTGCAGCGTACCTGCGCCGCCGCCGACCGGACCGGCCACGCGATCCTGCACACGCTGTATGGCCAAAGCCTCAAGAACAACGCTGAGTTCTATATCGAATATTTCGCCATCGACCTGATCATGTCGGATGATGGACAATGTCAGGGTGTCGTCTGCTGGAAGCTGGACGACGGCACCATGCATGTATTCAACGCCAAGATGGTTGTGCTGGCGACCGGCGGTTATGGCCGTGCCTATTTCAGCGCCACTTCGGCCCATACCTGCACCGGCGACGGCGGTGGCATGGTGGCCCGTGCGGGTCTGGCGCTGGAAGATATGGAATTCGTGCAGTTCCATCCCACTGGTATCTACGGCTCGGGCTGCCTGATCACTGAAGGTGCGCGCGGTGAAGGCGGATACCTGACCAACTCAGAAGGCGAACGGTTCATGGAGCGTTATGCGCCCCAGTACAAGGATCTCGCGCCGCGCGATTATGTCAGCCGTTCAATGGCGCTGGAAATCCGCGAAGGGCGCGGTGTCGGCGGTGAGGGGGATCACATCCACCTTAACCTCAGCCACCTGCCGCCCGAGGCGCTGGCAGAACGGCTGCCCGGCATCTCGGAATCGGCCAAGATCTTTGCCGGTGTCGACGTTACCAAGGAACCGATCCCGGTTCTGCCCACCGTGCATTACAACATGGGCGGTATCCCAACCAACTATTGGGGTGAGGTGATCAACCCCACCGCCGCCGATCCGAACGCAATCGTGCCCGGGCTGATGGCTGTGGGTGAGGCCGGTTGTGCCTCGGCCCATGGGGCGAACCGTCTGGGTTCGAACTCCTTGATCGACCTCGTGGTGTTTGGCCGTGCGGCGGCAATCCGCGCCGGTCAGGTGGTGGACGCAAACGCGCCGAACCCGGTGCTGAACCAAGCGTCGGTGGATCAGGCGTTCGACCGGTTCGACGGGTTGCGAAATGCCAATGGCAGCATCGCCACCGCCGATCTGCGGCTTGAGATGCAAAAGACCATGCAGGCTGATGCTGCCGTGTTCCGGACTGGCAAGACACTGGCCGAAGGGGTCGAGAAGATGACGGCCATCGCATCCAAGATGGACGATCTGAAGGTCACCGACCGCTCTTTGGTCTGGAATAGCGACCTGATGGAGACGCTGGAACTCACCAACCTGATGCCTAATGCGCTGGCCACCATCGTTGGTGCCGAGGCGCGCAAGGAATCCCGCGGCGCCCATGCGCATGAGGACTTCACCACCCGAGATGACGAGAACTGGCGGGTTCACACCATCAGCCGGGTCGAGGGCACGAATGTAGACCTCAGCTATCGCCCAGTGATCGTCGATCCGCTGACCACCGAGGACGAAGGCGGCATCAGCCTCAAGAAAATCGCGCCCAAGGCGCGGACGTTCTAAGGAGAGGAACTTATGGTACAACTGACCCTCCCCAAGAATTCCCGGATCACCACCGGCAAGACCTGGCCCAAGCCCGAAGGCGCAACCAACGTGCGCAAGTTCCAGATCTATCGCTGGAACCCGGATGATGGCCAGAACCCACGTGTGGACACTTATTTCGTCGACATGGACACCTGCGGCCCGATGGTTCTGGATGCGCTGATCAAGATCAAGAACGAGATTGATCCGACCCTGACGTTCCGCCGGTCCTGTCGTGAGGGCATCTGTGGCTCTTGCGCGATGAACATCGACGGGATCAACACGCTGGCCTGTATCTATGGCATGGATGAGATCAAAGGTGACGTGAAGATCTATCCACTGCCGCACATGCCGGTGGTCAAGGACCTGATCCCTGATCTGACGCACTTCTACGCCCAGCACGCCAGCATCATGCCGTGGCTGGAGACCAAGACCAACCGTCCTGCGAAGGAATGGAAGCAGTCGATCGAAGACCGAAAGAAATTGGATGGTCTGTACGAATGCGTGATGTGTGCCAGCTGCTCGACTTCGTGCCCCAGCTATTGGTGGAACGGTGACCGCTACCTCGGCCCCGCTGCGCTTCTGCATGCCTATCGCTGGATCATCGACAGCCGGGATGAGGCCACGGGCGAGCGTCTGGATGAGCTTGAAGATCCGTTCAAGCTGTACCGCTGCCACACGATCATGAACTGCGCGAAGACCTGCCCCAAAGGCTTGAACCCGGCCAAGGCGATTGCTGAGATCAAGAAGATGATGGTCGAACGCGCGGTGTGATGCGAAACATAGCACTTGCCGGTTTGCGGCAAGTGCAATCCCCATCTGCAAAAATGGACGATGCGCGCGCCTTTGGGCAGGCGTATGGTTTGGATGGGGAGGAGTGATAAGACGATTACGGGATCACTCCGATGAGCACAGATAAAAAGAAAACCGATGCAGCTAAGGCTCTTGAGCTTCTAGAACAAGCTTGGAGCTACTACGCACCCGAACTCAAGGTCCCAGCTTTTGAGGAAGCGCCGGAGCTGTTCGAATACGCTAATGCAGCGTAAAGCGCCTGCCTGACCTTGAAAATCTCTTAGCAATCAGCAAAGCAGAAGGATGCCTGTCCTTCTGCTTTTGCTTGCCGCTGGTGTTTTCGCTTATCTCTTTTGGCGTTCGCGAACCTCTTCGCTGACGCGCGAGTGCAGATGGCGGCAGCATCGGGACGAGGGGCAATGGCGTTGCAGTTTCTGCGGTGCGGTTTCTCAATCGGATGAAGAACCAATCCGCTGCCTGAAGGGGCAGGGGTGACGAGCTTCCGGTTTTTCGCGCTGATCGGGTTTTCGGGGAAGGGTCTGGTTTCTCAGCAATCAGGGGCCAGATTGCCTGGCGATGGTTCTTTCGCGCCCGATGATCAGAAGGCCGCCGCCAACGATTAGGAATACTCCGGGGATAAGATCATCAAAAGGAGTCTCGGCAAAAAAGACCCAACCCAGAATGAATGAGGACGGGATGCCGAAGTATTGAAAGGGTGACAGGCTGCTGGGGTCAGCCATTCGGTTTGCTGTTGTCATGCAAAGGGCGGCCAGTCCTCCGACCAGACCCATCGAGCCAAGCCATATCCAGATGACCGGTTCTTCGATCAGAGAGAATCCGGTAGTCGCCAGTACGAAGATGGTCGAGCTTATGAGCGCGGTTATGGTGTAGTAGAGGTTGATCAATGCGGTCGGTACGGAGCGATCGAAGAGCTTTGCGGTCACGCTGGAGCTTGCATAGCCAAGCGCGGCGCAGATCGGCAGCAGCGTGTGCCAACTCAAATGCGCTGTGTCCGGCTTTAGCACCATCATCACACCGACGAAGCCCAACCCAACCGCCAGCCACCGCCAGAGGCCGATTTTGTGCCGAAGGATCGGCACTGATAAGGCGGTGATGAATAAAGGGCCCGCAAAGACCAAAGTCGTTGCAGTCGCGAGATCCATATAGATGAGCGACAGGTAAAAGCTCATCTGCGCCATGACACCCAGGGCTCCGCGCGCGATGGCCAGCCGCCATTGTCTTACGGCAATTGGCCGACCCGCGTCGATCCAGTCGCGCGATGACAGCAGGATCGCCAACGCAGGGATGAGCCCGAATAGGTTGCGAAATACCGTAAGCTCTTGGGTCGAGAACTGAGCGCTGAGATGTTTCACAATCGCCCCCATGACATCGTACAGTACGATCGCGAGGATGATTACGAAGGCGGCCCTGAGGAAAGGGGCGGACGGTGTGTTGGTGTTCATGTCTGACGCTCCGATGGGATGTGTCGCCGCGCGGAGCGACTCACGATTTGCAACGGGTAACCTATTGACAAAAATAAAAAAACACGCCTTATTCGTAACGCCGAGAGTCGAAGCTGAAGCTGGGATGGCCGCTATTAGCACGCGAATCCCGAAGCTTAGGCTGAGAAGTGTTTAGCGGTATCGCTCTTCGGTCGTCTCCAAACTGAGTCACCTAAAATTCGCCCCTGTTGGCCCGTGACCGTGCAGCTTTGGGCTTTTACGTCGACGCGAACTGCGCCAATCTCGAGCCATGATAGATTCTCAGAACTTCCCCCAACCGCCGAGCGACGCCGAAGACCGCCGCGCCATCGCGCCCGTTATTTGCTATCCCACCGACGGGTTGCCGAAGCCGCACTTGGCGCTGTACCAAGCAGCCCGCGAAACCGCGCAAAAAACCGATGAAGTGTTGGTGCCCGCGCGTGACGCACGTTGTTTTGAGGTGCCCGCCGGGCATTTCTTTCGCATCACCTCGGTCGAAGGTCCGCAGGTCGGGGACCTGAATATCTGGAACCTGAACGACCTGTCTGAACGGTTTTATTCCGGCAAAACCCGCGCGCTGCACGGCACCCACCTGACGACGGGTGAGCAGATGTGGTCAAGCTTCCCGCATATGCGCCCAATGGCGACCATCATTGCCGATACGCTAGGCTGGTATGGGATCGACGCGTTTGGCGGTTCGGTTCATGATGTGATCGGCACCCGCTGTGATCCCTATACGGGCAATCTGCTGTCAGGGACTCAGTACCATCATTGTTGTCATTCGAACCTGACCCGCGCATTGGCAGATCACCTGAGTATTCCCCTGGCTGAGGCTGAGCCTGCGGTGCACGATGTTCTGAACGTGTTCATGTGCACCGGGTTCACCCGCGATACCGGTCAGTATTTCATGAAAGCCTCACCCGTGCGGCCCGGTGATTACCTGGAGTTCTTTGCCGAGATCGACCTGTTGGGCAATCTCAGCGCCTGTCCTGGTGGTGACTGCTCATCCGAACATTCCTCGGACACGGCGTCGTGCCATCCATTGCTGGTCGAAGTCTTTGCCCCTGCCGACGGCGCGTTGGAAGGGTGGAGCAGCCCTGCGCGCAATGCATATGATCGCACGCATGGGCTTTAGCGTTTAGAGGTGCGTTAGGACGTTGTGAACGCCGCCTCAAGCGCGATCTCGACCATGTCGCCAAAGCTGCGCTCGCGCTCGGATGAGGGCAGCGCTTCGCCGGTCAGCAGGTGGTCCGAGACAGTCAGGACGGCCAGGGCACGGCATTTGTGGCGCGCCGCGAGGATGTAAAGCTCGGCGGCTTCCATCTCGACCCCCAGAACGCCGTGGCGCACCATCTGTTCATTCAGATCAGGGCGTTCGTCATAGAATACATCCGATGAATAGATGCCACCCACATGGGTTGGTGTGCCTTTGGCCTTTGCCGCTTGCGCGGCGGCCTGCAGCAGGTCCCAATCGGCGCAAGGCGCAAAGTTCATCTCTTTCATGATCCCGCGCGACGGTGTGCTGAGCGTGGTGGACGTCATTGCCAGAATGACATCGCGTACATTGACGCTGTCCTGCATACCCCCGCAGGAGCCGATGCGGATCAGGGTTTTCGCCCCGTAATCACGGATCAGTTCGTTGACGTAGATCGACAGCGACGGCATCCCCATGCCGCTACCCTGAATGGTCACCGGATTTCCGTTCCACGTGCCGGTAAATCCAAGCATGCCACGAACGTCATTGACCAGTTTGACGTCTTTCAAAAATGTCTCTGCCGCCCATTTCGCGCGATAGGGGTCACCGGGCAAAAGAACGGTTTCGGCAATATCACCTGTTTCGGCTCCGATATGAATTGTCATCTCGGTAAATGCCTCCGCTCAGATTTCCAGATCAGATATGTCGGCCCCGGCTTTCAGGGCGTCATGCACCCATTGCGGCTTGCGACCCCGGCCCGTCCAGGTTTGGGCCTCATTGCTCGGATTGCGATATTTGGGTGCGGCCTTGGTGGATTTCGTGGCTTTTGCACCTTCGGGCGACAATTCGGACAAGGAGAACCCGAATTCCGCGGCCGCTTTTTCCGCCGCTTTCAAAGCTTCTTTACGTGCGCGTGCCTCGGCGCCTTTCAGCGCTTTTTCGACTTTATTGCGCAATTCAAGCAATTCTTTGTGCGACATTTTTTCAAGATCGATCGCCATTTTCTTTCTCCACACCGTTTGCTCCCAAAACACTGGAATTGGGAAATCGCAATTTCCGGTCCTGTCTATTCCTTTTTTATTGGAAATAGAAATGGAGATTTTATAGAGGTGGCGTTCTTATTCCGCCGCCATATTTTTTGGGTCCGCCAAAGTGATGATATCGCCCATGATCGTGTTCAGCTCAAAGTTCTTGGGCGTATAGATTTCAGCTACCCCCATGGCGCGCAGGCTCTCGGCATCTTCGTCGGGAATGATCCCGCCAACAACGACGGGGATATGGCTCAAACCTTCGTCTTTCAGGCGGGTCATCACATCTTGCACCAATGGCAGGTGGCTGCCGGACAAGATGGACAGACCAATGACATGAGCATTGTCCTCACGCGCGGCGGAGACAATCTCTTCGGGTGTCAGGCGAATGCCCTCATAGCTGATATCCATGCCACAATCACGGGCGCGGAAAGCGATTTGCTCGGCGCCGTTTGAATGTCCGTCCAAACCCGGTTTGCCAACAAGGAACTTCAATCGGCGACCGAGCTTGTCACTGACCGCATCAACGGCAGCCCGCAGATCATCCAGCCCTTCGGTCTTATTGGACACCGAGCCGGAAACGCCCGTCGGTCCACGATAGGTGCCGTAGGCTTTGCGCATTTCTTCGGCCCATTCGCCGGTGGTGACGCCCACTTTTGCCGCTGCAATCGAAGGTGCCATCACATTGGCCCCCGATTGCGCTGCCTCACGCAGGTCGTTCAACGCGGCTGCAACGGCCGCGTCGTTGCGATCTGCGCGCCAGTCATTCAGGCGCCCGATTTGATCCTGTTCGACCGCAGGATCGACGACCATGATGCCGCCATCCTCGGTCTGAAGGGGGGATGGTTCACCCTCGGTCCATTTGTTTACGCCGACCACGACGGTTTCATTACGCTCGATCCGGTTCAGCCGTTCAGCATTCGAATCCACCAGTCGGGATTTCATGTACTCGATTGAGGCAACCGCTCCGCCCATCGACTCGAGGTTCGCCAACTCAGCGCGCGCACCTTCTTTGAGCTCTTCGACCTTGGCATCAACCACCGGGTTGCCGTCAAACAGGTCGCCATACTCCAGCAGGTCGGTTTCATAGGCCAGGATTTGCTGCATCCGCATTGACCACTGCTGATCCCAGGGGCGCGGCAGGCCAAGTGCTTCGTTCCACGCGGGCAGCTGCACTGCGCGCGCGCGGGCATTCTTGGACAGTGTCACCGCCAGCATCTCGATCAGGATGCGATAGACGTTGTTTTCGGGTTGCTGCTCGGTCAGGCCCAGCGAATTGACCTGAACGCCATAGCGGAATCGGCGAAACTTGGGATCTTCGACGCCGTAGCGTTGTTGCAGAATTTCATCCCAAAGATCGACAAAGGCGCGCATTTTGCACATTTCGGTAACAAAGCGGATGCCGGCATTCACGAAGAATGAAATGCGACCGCAAAGTGCCGGGAAATCTTCAGCCGGAACACGGGGGCGCAACTCGTCCAACACCGCGATGGCTGTGGCCAGCGCATAGGCCAGCTCTTGCTCGGGCGTCGCGCCGGCCTCCTGCAGGTGATAGGAACACACATTCATCGGGTTCCATTTGGGCACGTTGGTGTAGCAATACTCGGCCACGTCCGCGATCATCTTCAGTGATGGTTTCGGCGGGCAGACATAGGTGCCGCGGCTCAGATATTCCTTGATCAGGTCGTTTTGAACCGTGCCCTGCAGCTTGGAGACATCCGCGCCCTGTTCCTCGGCCACCGCGATGTAAAGCGCCAGCAACCATGGTGCAGTGGCGTTGATTGTCATCGAGGTGTTCATCTGCTCCAGCGGAATCTGATCGAACAGCATGCGCATGTCGCCCAGATGGCAGATCGGCACGCCCACCTTGCCGACCTCACCGCGCGCCAGAACATGGTCGCTGTCGTACCCGGTCTGCGTCGGCAGATCGAAGGCGACGGACAAGCCGGTTTGCCCTTTTGCAAGGTTCGCACGATAGAGTGCGTTGGACGCCTTCGCCGTAGAGTGACCAGCATAGGTTCGGATCAGCCAGGGGCGGTCTTTCTGCGTCTGCGTCATGGATGGGCCTCGCGAGTCGATGAGCAATAAAATTACGTTACATGGTGATAAATCGTAATTTTCAGCATATGTCAATTCGCTGCGTCGCGGCATAACCTGCTTTCTTCAGATTGTGAGCGGTCGCGTTTGATGGCACTGTGCCCCCATGACTCAGACCGTGGAACTTCCGCTTTGGCTGTTTGTGCTGATCGTGCTGTTTGCCGCGGTCACTTTTGCATCGCATTTCCTGTTCCCGTCGGTGCGATGGTTCTTCCGCCGCAGGCTTGAACGCGCTGTTGCGCGTCTGAATGATCGCCTTCAGCGCCCGATCCAGCCGTTCAAGCTGGCGGGCCGGCACGATATGATTCAGCGTTTGATCTATGACCCTCAGGTCACCAAAGCAGTACAGCGGCATGCGAAAGAGGAAGGCGTTCCGGATGCGGTGGCGTCCGAGCAGGCCCGACGCTATGCGCGCGAGATCGCGCCTTCGTTTTCGACGGTCGCTTATTTCAGCATTGCGATCCGTCTGGCCCGCATGCTCAGCAATGCGTTCTATAACGTTCGGCTGAGCTATGAGAACAAGGCTGCCGTGGACAACATCGATCCTGATGCGACGGTCATCTATGTGATGAACCATCGCAGCAATATGGATTACGTTCTGGTCACCTATCTGGCGGCAGATCATTCCACCCTGTCATACGCAGTGGGGGAATGGGCGCGCGTCTGGCCGCTGAGCCGCCTGATCCGTGCAATGGGGGCCTACTTTATTCGCCGCAAATCGGGCAGTGATCTCTATCGCCAGGTGCTGGCCAGCTATGTGCGCCACGCGACCGAGGCGGGCGTCACTCAGGCCATGTTTCCTGAAGGAGGCTTGAGTTTGGCCGGTAAGCTGGGTCGGCCCAAGCTTGGTCTTCTTAAATACATAGTTGATGCATCAGACCCGCAGGGGCGCGATGTGGTTTTCGTACCGGTTGCGCTGAACTATGACCGGGTTCTGGAAGATACCGTTCTGACCGCCGCTGCGAAGGATACGGAACGTCGTTTCCGTGCTCGGATCGGGGTGATTACGCGATGGACCCTGAAACAGTTATGGCGGCGCGTGGTCGGGCGCTACAAGCGGTTCGGCGTAGCTTCGGTGCGCTACGCCACCCCAATCTCGCTACAGCAATTCCGCGCCACGCACGAGCGGGATCTGACCACTGATCTTGCGCGTGAACTGATGCAAAGGATTGGCGCGGCTATTCCTTTCGCCCCTCTCCCAGCGGCGTGTCGCCTGATCCAGCAAGAGGGTGAGATGAATGAGGATGACCTTAAGGCCCGTTTGCTGGGCGCTGAGGGTGGAGCACTCGAACCAGATGCGGGCGATGCCATCGACGATGCCATCAATCAGCTGACTGAACGCCGGATTCTGTCGCGCAAGAATGGCATCTTGCGCCCATCGGGTGAGCGCGCAGAGCTACTTGATTATTATGCCGCAGCATCAGAGCCTGCCCCTCGGGACGGTAATTTTGCAGTTGCAGAAACAGTTTCTGCAACTGCTGGGTCATAAAATTACAAAATTAGCACCAAAAACTATTGCAATATTTCTTTGTCGCCAATATCCCAGTTGGTGAAAGCCGCGATTCTGCGGCGCGGCAATGGATGAGTTAAAGGAGGCCAGCATGGCTTTGGACGTCGACAGTGGCATCGCGTCGTACGATGCGCCCGAAAAAGACCTCTATGAAATGGGAGAGATCCCTCCGATGGGATATGTTCCCAAGCAGATGTATGCCTGGGCAATTCGCAAGGAACGCCATGGCGAACCGGACACGGCGATGCAGCTTGAGGTGGTCGATGTTCCGAAATTGGACAGCCACGAGGTACTGGTGCTGGTGATGGCTGCGGGGGTCAACTACAACGGTGTCTGGGCTTCGCTTGGTAAGCCCATCAGCCCGTTTGACGGTCATGGTCAGCCGTTCCACATCGCGGGATCTGATGCTTCGGGTATCGTTTGGGCTGTAGGCGACAAGGTGCGCCGCTGGAAGGTCGGTGATGAGGTTGTGATCCATTGCAACCAGGACGATGGCGATGACGAGCACTGTAACGGTGGCGATCCGATGTATTCGGACAGCCAGCGGATCTGGGGATATGAAACCCCCGATGGATCTTTTGCCCAGTTCACTAATGTGCAGGCGCAGCAGTTGATGCCACGGCCCAAGCACCTGACCTGGGAAGAAAGCGCCTGCTATACGCTGACGCTGGCCACGGCCTATCGGATGCTGTTCGGGCATGAACCGCATGACCTGAAGCCGGGCCAGAACGTTCTGGTTTGGGGTGCGTCGGGCGGCCTGGGGTCTTACGCGATCCAGCTGATCAATACAGCAGGTGCAAACGCGATCGGCGTGATCTCGGACGAAAGCAAGCGCGACTTTGTTATGGGTCTTGGTGCCAAGGGCGTTCTGAACCGGAAGGACTTCAACTGTTGGGGTCAGCTGCCCACCGTGAACACGCCGGAATATGCCGAGTGGTTCAAAGAGGCTCGTAAGTTCGGCAAGGCGATCTGGGATATCACCGGCAAGGGTGTGAATGTCGACATGGTCTTCGAACACCCGGGCGAAAGCACTTTCCCCGTCTCGACCTTCGTAGTGAAGAAGGGCGGAATGGTTGTTATCTGCGCCGGTACGACCGGTTACAACCTGACCTTCGATGTTCGTTATATGTGGATGCACCAAAAGCGTCTGCAGGGGTCTCACTTCGCTCATCTGAAACAGGCCGCGGCGGCAAACCAGCTGATGGTTGAGCGCCGTCTTGATCCCTGCA
Source organism: Ruegeria sp. AH3 (assembly GCF_056536265.1). Taxonomy (NCBI): domain Bacteria; kingdom Pseudomonadati; phylum Pseudomonadota; class Alphaproteobacteria; order Rhodobacterales; family Roseobacteraceae; genus Ruegeria; species Ruegeria sp. AH3. The sequence continues at coordinate 2,345,529 of NZ_JBQFJL010000001.1, read as the reverse complement.
TGTCCGAAGTGTTCACATGGCAGGATCTGCCGGAGGCGCATATGAAAATGATGCGGAACGAACATAAGCCCGGCAACATGTCCGTTCTGGTTCAGGCGCCACATACAGGCATGCGGACTTTGGAAGAAGTTCTCGCTGCAGGCGACTAACGTCCAGACTGTAACACAAGATCGAAGGACCCGCGCGGCACGCCCTTGCTGCGCGGGTGTTTTGCGTTTGAGGCAGTGGTGATTTTTATCAAAGGCTTAGCAGGAGAGGCCCCGCTATTTTTGGGGAGTAGAAAGCAGCGAGTAGGCCGAAATAGTCTGCACATGTTATGGTTGTGTTAACCCTTCGTTAACTATTTCGGGGACACCTTGATGGCGCAAAATGAGTGGATACTGGACGTATTGTCGGACCTCAACGCCTTTGCGGTGGCAAACGGGTTAATCGCGCTTGCCGAACAGCTTGACGATACCAGGCTGATCGCTGCGGCCGAGATCGCGTCCTTGAAGGATGAGGCTTGCGCGCCGACGAATGGTAACACAATTCGATTTGAGCCAAATCCTCGAGGATTTGGAAAGCACCAGCACGCTTGAAGAGCTGACCAATGTTTCGGTCCAATTGCGAGACCGGTTGCAGATCGATCACATCACCTATCATTGGGTTGACGGCGCCGGAGACCAATATGGGTTTACCACTTACTCGGACGCTTGGGACGAACGATATCGGGACAAGAATTACCATCGGATTGATCCCGTCATATTAGGCTGTTTTCAGCGCTTTCATGCGGTGGACTGGAAGCAATTGAATTGGTCCGGCAAGGCAGTGCGCGCCTTTTTGGATGACGCACTGGCGCATGGCGTTGGCAATCAGGGCTATTCAATCCCGTTGCGCGGTCCAAGCGGGCAATTTGCGCTGTTTACGGTGAACCACAATTGTGACGATAAGACCTGGCAGAGCTTCATTGCGACTTATGGTCGTGATCTGATTCTTGTGGCGCATTTTCTGAATCGCAAAGCGCTGGAATTTGCCAAGGATCGGCAACCGGAAGCCACGCGCAGCCTCTCACCACGTGAAATAGATGCCATGACGCTGTTGGCGCTCGGCTATAGCAGGGCGCAGGTTGCGCATTCACTTTCGATCTCGGAACATACATTGCGCGCCTATATCGAAAGTGCGCGCGCCAAACTGGGCGCGCAGAACACGACTCATGCCATCGCAACGGCGCTCAGCCGAGGTTTAATAGTCGTTTAACGACCGTACGTTGCCCAAACTGCAAATTAACCACAAGTACGTACCCCTTTGTTCCAAGTGGACGACAAGGGGAATACGTCATGTTGCGTTATGTGTACGCGGACGAGCTACATAAATTTCCAGCTCTGGCCAGGGGGATGTTTCGGGACCGCGCCGATCAGTTCAAAACCCGGCTGGGATGGGATGTGAAGGTTAACGAACACGGGGAAGAGCGGGATCAATATGACGATCTGAACCCGCTCTATGTGATCTGGGAAGAGGCGGATGGCAGTCATGGCGGATCGATGCGGATCCTGCCGACGACTGGCCCGGTGATGGTAAACGAAGTATTCGGGCACCTGACCGGAGGCAGCCCGATCTGTAGCCCCTTGATCTGGGAAGTGACGCGGTTTTGCCTGTCACGCACCGCAAGCGCGCATACGGCGGGGGCCATCATGCTCAGTGGGGGCGAGGTGATGGAAGGCTTTGGCCTGACTCACATCGCGGGCGTGTTTGATGCGCGCATGATCCGGATCTACCGCATGATCGGGTCTTCACCGGTGGTGCTGGGTTCGGAAGGGGCTGGTCGGGATCAGATATCGGTCGGTCTGTGGCCTTATTCGGCAGACGATTGTAACCGGGTTGCGGCCCGTGCGGGCATCCCGCGTGAGCTGTCCCGACTGTGGTTCAAGACGGCGTTCGGCAACACCGCACAGCATCGGTTTGCTTTGTCCGCCTGACCCGGGTGGAAATCGCATTCGGTGTCTGGTGGCGGGCGGCGCGTCCCTGTAGGGTCGCGCCATGTCCTTGCCCCAAGTCACCTTTTCCGAAGATCAGGCCACCGCCTTCGACAACATTGCCGAGATGTTGCGCACCGCCGGTGTCGACCTTCACGACGATGCTCTGCTGAAACTGCCGGGAGGCGGGCAATCGGGTGTCATGGCTGTGATTGGTAAGGCGGGATCGGGTAAAACCCTGTTACTGGCCGAGCTTTATAAGGCGTTGGCCGAGTCCGGAGTCAACCTGATCTCGGGCGATTTCGAAAGCCGCAAAGCCCGAGATAAGCGCAGCCTTGCGATCCTTGCCCCGACGAACAAAGCCGCCAGCGTATTGCGTTTGCGTGGTGTGCCCGCGACGACCATTCATCGCATCCTATACACTCCGGTCTACGACCCGGAATATGAGCGGATCGCGGAATGGTTGGCCGGCAATGACGAACGGCCCGAGATTGAGGGGCTGACGGACGAGGCGCTGGATCGTGCTGCCGCGTTTTATGCCAACAACAAATCCATCCCGGGTGCTTTGGCTGCGGCCGGATTGCGTGGATCCGACTTCATCACCGGCTGGAAGCGCCGAGAAGAGCCTTTGGACATCGGCTTCGTTGATGAGGCCTCTATGCTGGACGATCGCCAGTTCGAGGATTTGAAGGAGATTTTCCCTACATTGCTGCTGTTCGGTGATCCCGCGCAGCTGGCGCCTGTGAATCAGTCGGGCTCAATGGTGTTCGACAGCTTGCCAGAGCCGCGCAAACAGATTTTGCACCGGGTGCATCGGCAGACAGCGGACAACCCGATCCTTGACCTCGCACATGCACTGTCCGACCCGGCGATGGGATTTGAGGATTTCGAACGTCTGATCGAAGAGACTGCCCGTAAGGACGACCGTGTGATCTGGGGGCAAAGGGTCGAGGTTGATCTGATGGCGCGCAGCCCGGTTCTGGTCTGGCGCAACGCCACCCGAATTCGTCTGATCCAGGCATTCCGCAATGTTCATGGTGCGCCAGAGACAGAGTTGCTGGAAGGTGAGCCACTGATTTGCGATGGCATTGAACTGCCTTTGAAGCACCGCAAGAAGCGGCTGGACCTTGAGGCGCGTGGCCTGATCAAGGGCGCGCAGGTCATCTATCTGGGTCCCGGTCGAAAGCCTGGGTTCTCGCGCCTGCACGTCATGGGGGCCGAAGACCCCCAGGTCAGCGCGGCATCGATTGTACAGATCGAAAAACCGGATGAGGAAGAGCCGTTCATTCCCTATGCTGCCCGTATGGGGGCCACATTTCTGCACGGTGCTGCCGTGACGATTCACAAGGCGCAGGGGTCCCAGTGGGATACGGTTCAGGTGTTCGCGCCCGATATCTACGCTGCTGCCCGCATGGGACGGACCGAGGCAGGGCAGCCCTTGTGGAAGCGCCTTGCTTATGTGGCCATCACCCGTGCGCAGGAGCGGCTGGTCTGGGTGGTGCGTAATCGGTTGTCCAAGCCGACCCACCCCCTGCGCGTGGACGATTTGCGGGCCGAGGCTGCGCCTGCACTGACTTTAGAGGCAGAAGAGACATGAAAACGATCATAGTCACCGGCGCTAGTTCGGGCATAGGCCGAGCGACGGCCGAGCTATTCCTCTCCGAGGGATGGGTCGTCGGATTGTTGGCGCGCAGCGCGGACAAGCTGCACGAGATGGCCGACCGGCGCGACAACGCAGTTCCTCTGGTCGCGGACGTGACCAATCCTGATGCCGTTACAACCGCCTTCTCTGAGTTCATGGCGAAGGCCGACCGACTGGATGTCCTGTTCAACAACGCTGGCATTTTCGCGCCCGGCGGCACCATCGACGAGATCGCGCTTGAGGACTGGTACAACTCGGTCAATGTAAACCTGAATGGCATGTTTCTATGCGCCCGTGCAGCGTTTGCAGCCATGCGGGGACAGCAGCCTCAGGGTGGGCGGATCATCAACAACGGTTCGATTGCGGCCCATGTGCCGCGCCCGAACTCGGTACATTACTCGGCGACAAAACACGCAATTACCGGCCTGACCCGCAGCCTGTCTTTGGATGGGCGCGCGTTTGGTATCGCCTGCGGACAGATCGACATTGGAAATGCGCGCACACCGATGATTCAGGATCTGGTCGACAAGGCCATCGCTGCAGGGAAGACGCCCGACCCAACCATGGATGTCGATGATGCAGCCCGTTCGGTTTTGCATATGGCCAGTTTGCCGCCGGAGGCGAACGTGCAGTTCATGACTGTCATGGCAACGACCATGCCTTACATCGGACGTGGATAGCGCTTAATTCTCGCGCAATAACCGGAAGGCGGTCGACGCCCCCCAACCGGCAGCGATCGCGATAGCCAGCGACATCAGGCCGTACCAGATCGGCTGCTGACGGGACATATTATATAGAAACCGTTCCAACCCCACCTTACGTACGTCGATCGAGGTCTCAAAGCTTGATACGACATTGCCGCCGCGGGTCAGGAAAATGCGGGCGGTATAGTCACCCTCGGTCAGGTCCGAGGGCATTTCGATCGATGTGCGGAACAAGGTTTGCTCATCCACAGCAACGGTGTTTTCCCGGATCGAATACAGCCCTTCGCTTTCGCGGATGCGAATAACCGCAGCCGCAAAGTCTTGCGCGCCCTGAATGTTCATATCTGCGCCAACCGACCGGATGGCGCGCTCGATCGAAACCTTGTTACGCAGATCTTCGGTGTTGGTCAGTACCTCGCCAAACGGTGCACTGGTGGCAACCGCGTAAAAGCTGGGGGCAAGATCGACGACAAGACTGTCAGTGTTCACCCAGATGCCAAACTTCTTTTCTTTACGCCGCACGGTGACGGGTTCGGATGGGCCGACGACCGACACGATCACTTCAAGCGGAGGTCCTTCAGGGATCGGAGCTTCGCGCTTGACCGCACCAAAGACAAGAATCTCCGAGCCGTCGAAATTCGCGGTGATCGAAACGCGGTCCTGAGACAGGCCAAGAACAACCTGTTCTTCGGCGGCGTAAGCTGGCAAGCAGATCAGGCAGAGGGCGGCTATCAGACGCAACATCTCAATGACCTCCCGCATCGCCCAGTGAATACAGCTCAGCCGGTTGCAGCAGCAGGTCCAGCGCGAGTTTGCCACAAACCACCAGAACAAGGGCAGCCAGCAGAACACGCAGCTGCTCGGCTGGCATCCGCGCTCCGATCACCGTACCGATCTGAGCACCAACCACGCCGCCGACCAGCAGCAGAACCGCGAGGACTACATCAACCGTATAGTTGGTGGTGGCGTGCAGCATGGTGGTGAACGCCGTCACAAAGATGATTTGGAACAGCGAAGTTCCGACCACCACCTTGGTAGGCATCCCAAGCAGGTAGATCATCGCAGGCACCATGATGAACCCGCCACCCACGCCCATGATCGCGGACAGAATGCCAACAAACAGCCCCACCATCACTGGCGGGATGACCGAGATATACAGCCCCGAGGTCCGAAACCGCATCTTGAACGGCATCGCGTGCACCCATCCGCGTTGACGGCGCTTTGGCGCTGCGCCGCCGCCCTTGCGGGACTTGCGCAGGGCATTTAGGCTCTCGATAAACATCAGGCTGCCGATTACGCCCAGGAAAACGACATAGCAAAGCTTGACCAGCAGATCGACCTGCCCAAGGCTTTTGAGATAGTTGAACAGGATCACACCTAGGGCGGCCCCAATCAAGCCACCGACCAGAAGCACCGTTCCCATTCTAAGATCAACCGTTCGGCGCCTGAAATGAGCCAGAACGCCCGAAAAGGACGATGCGACGATCTGATTGGCCTCAGTCGCGACCGCAACGGCAGGGGGTATGCCGATGAAGAACAAAAGCGGCGTCATCAGAAAGCCGCCGCCCACTCCGAACATGCCAGATAAGATCCCCACCATGCCGCCCAGTCCAAACAGCAAAAAGGCATTTACGGAGACTTCGGCAATCGGAAGATAGATTTGCATGGCTTCTTCTAAACGGGAAGGGTCACGCCGCGCGCGGCAGCGGATCCCGGGACAACGTAAAACTCAACAGACGAAGCGCACGCAACAGCTTGGCCAGTAGGTGCCTGAGCTGCAGAGTTGTTGCGGGGCAAGTCCATACCTCTTTAGAACGGTTGCGGCATACAAAATCAACTCCGTATGCCGCTTTGCAGCAAACAGGACTGCAGGGCAGTCCAGAACTGGCCTTATCAGCGCTCTTTCACATAGGGTTCGCCGCCTGCGCGTGGCGGTACAGCTTTGCCTACGAACCCGGCCAGGATTACCACGGTCAGGATGTAAGGCAGGGCGTCCATGACCTGTACTGGTATCACCACTCCGCCCAGATCGATGTTCTGGAATCGAAGTGCGATGGCCTGCAGCAGCCCGAACAACAGGCAGGCCCACATTGCATGCCATGGCCGCCATTTCGCAAAGATCAGGGCGGCCAAAGCGATGAACCCGCGCCCTGCGGTCATTTCTTTCACGAAACCTGCTTGCAGCGCTGTTGCCAGATAGGCCCCTGCGATCCCGCACAGCACACCGCAGATCGCTACAGCCGCATAGCGCAGGCCGACGACCGAGACACCGGCGGTATCCACCGCTGCCGGGTTTTCGCCAACCGCGCGCAGGCGTAGCCCGAACCGGGTGCGGAACAGAATCCACCAGGTCAGCGGCACCATCAGGAAGGCCGTATAGACCAGAACGGAATGGCCGGACAGAAGCTCGGAATAGATCATATGCGGGACGTTGGTTTCGGACATCAGTTCGGAAACCGGTTGCCCGGTCAACTCGGCGTCCGTGGGGCCGATGGCATAGGGGAACTCAGCGGATTCAAACCGCCCACCGCCGAACAGGGACGGTGTACGACCGCCCTGCTGAAACCAGCTCTGCGCCACAAGAACCGTCATGCCAGAGGCGAGGAAATTGATCGCAACGCCCGAGATCAGCTGGTTGCCCCGGAACGTGATCGATGCAAACCCATGTAACGCCGAGAGGACCAGAGAGGACGCGATCCCCGCCAGCAGACCGAGCCAGACCGATCCGGTTACCGCGGCCACGGCAGCCGAGAAGAAGGCTGACATCAGCATCTTACCTTCGAGGCCGATGTCGAAGATGCCCGCACGCTCGGAATAAAGCCCTGCCAAACAGGCAAGCAGCAGAGGTGTTGCCAGACGAATGGTCGAATCCAGAACCTGGATGAGAGTCAGGAAGATATCCATCAGGTCGATCCCTTCCGGAAGCTCAGGAACAGCTTTTCAAGCGGCATCCGTACCATGTTGTCGAGTGCGCCGGTAAACAGGATGACCAGCGCCTGAATGACCACGATCAGCTCGCGGGGGATCGATGTCCACAGCGCCAGTTCTGCGCCGCCCTGATAAAGGAAGCCAAACAGGATTGCGGCCAAAAACACGCCGAACGGGTGCGAGCGACCCATCAGCGCCACCGCAATCCCGATGAACCCGGCCCCCTCGGTCGAGTTCAAAACCAGCCGTTCGGCCTCGCCCATCACGTTGTTGATCGCCATCAGGCCTGCCAGAGCGCCCGAGATCAGCATGGCAATGATGGTGATCTTGACCGGCGAGATACCGGCGTAAACAGCCCCGGTTTCCGAATGGCCGTAGGCGCGGATTTCATACCCCAGACGCGTGCGCCAGATTAGAGCCCAGACAACGACGCAGGCGATAAGCGCCACGAAGAACGAGATATTCGCAGGTGCGCCGCGGAACATCACGTTTTCGGCTGTCGAGAACATGGACTGAAAGGTCGGCAGATGCACCGCCTCGGGGAAGCGCGCCGTCGCCGGGTCTTGCGAGCCTTGCGGGCGCATCACGTTGACCAGCATGTAGTTCAGGAAAGCGGCGGCGATAAAGTTGAACATGATCGTGGTAATCACGATATGGCTGCCGCGCTTGGCTTGCAGATAGGCCGGGATCGCGGCCCAGGCTGCACCAAAGATCATCGATGCGGCGCAGGCGGCCAGCAAAGCAATGGTCCAGTGCGGCCAGGGCACGGATAGGCAGACGATAGCAACGCCTAAGCCCCCCAGCATGGCCTGACCTTCCCCACCGATGTTGAACAGGCGCGCGTGAAAGGCCACCGCAACCGCCAAACCGGTGAAAATGAAGTTGGTCGCGTAATAGAGTGTGTATCCCCAGCCATAGGTCGACCCGAGAGCGCCGGTAACCATCAGGTTCACCGCTTCAATCGGGTCTTCTCCGATCGCGAGGATGACAAGTGCCGAAAGGATTGTGGCCAAGAGCAGGCTGATCAGCGGGATCAGTACCACATCGGCCCATTTGGGCATTTTTTCCATGATTCAGGCGGCCTCTCCTGCAACACCGGCCATCAGCAGGCCCAGTTCTTTTTCATCCGTCTCGGCGGGCAGACGCTCGCCCATGATATGTCCATCGAACATCACCGCGATCCGGTCCGAGAGCGAGAAGATTTCTTCCAACTCGACCGAGACCAGCAGGATCGCCTTACCCTGATCGCGCAGGGCGACGATCTGTTTGTGAATGAACTCGATCGCACCGATATCCACGCCGCGCGTGGGCTGACCCACCAGCAACAGGTCGGGATTGCGTTCGATTTCACGCGCGACAACGATCTTCTGCTGATTGCCGCCCGAGAAGCTCTTGGCGGTAAGCCAGCCATTGGGCGGGCGCACGTCGAATTTTTCGATCTTGGCTTCCGTGTCGGCGCGCAGGGCGGCATTATCCATGAAGATGCCGCGCTTGTAGGCAGGATCGCGGTGATAGCCGAAGGCCACATTCTCCCACGCGTGAAACTCCATGATCAGGCCTTCGCGCTGTCGGTCTTCGGGGACATGGGCGATGTGCTGCGCGCGTCGCGCCTGACCGTCCGAACCCGCACCGCTGAGAGCAAGAGGTTCTCCGTTCAGTTTGATTGATCCTTGACCGGGCCGCATTCCGCCCAAAACCTCAAGCAATTCGGATTGCCCGTTTCCAGCAACCCCGGCGATGCCCACAATCTCACCCGCGCGGACCGTCAGGTTGATGCCTTTGACACGCTCGACCCCGGTACCGTCGATGACGCTGAGGTTTTCAATCTCAAGAACCGGCTTGCCCGGTTGGGCAGGTACTTTGTCGACCTGCAGCAACACCTTGCGGCCCACCATCAGCTCGGCCAGTTCCTGCGGATTGGTATCGGCGGTTTTGACGGTCGCCGTCATCTCGCCCCGCCGCATCACCGAGACCGTATCGGTGTTTTCCATGATTTCCCGCAGCTTGTGGGTGATCACGATGATTGTCTTCCCCTCGGACCGCAGCCGGTCGAGGATACGGAACAACTGATCCGCCTCGGCAGGGGTCAGAACGCCGGTGGGTTCGTCCAGAATCAGTATCTCGGCTTTGCGGTAGAGCGCTTTCAGGATTTCGACCCGCTGCTGCATGCCCACACCGATCTCATCGATGCGTTTGTCCGGATCGACGAACAGCTCGTATTCTTCTTCGAGCGCTTTCAGTTCCTTGCGGGCTTTCGCCAGCGACGGTGCAAGCAGCCCGCCATCTTCGGCACCCAAAACGATGTTTTCCAGAACGGTGAAGTTTTCCACCAGTTTGAAATGCTGGAACACCATCCCGATGCCCGAGGCGATAGCGGCCTGACTGTCGGGAATGTCGGTCTTGGTTCCGTTGATCCAGATCTCACCTTTGTCGGCTTTGTAGAAGCCGTAGAGGATGCTCATCAGCGTGGATTTGCCCGCACCGTTTTCACCGATGATCCCGTGGATCGTGCCGGGGGCGACGCTGATGGAGATGTCTTTGTTAGCCTGAACCGGCCCAAAGGCTTTGGAAATCCCTTTGAGCTCAATGGCGGGGACGGTCATGTCTTGTCCTCAATTGCCGAAGGGGCCGCATGCGGCAGAATGGTTGCGAGGCGGAGGACATATCCACCGCCCCGCGCGATATCAGAACTGCAGTGCCGGGCAGCTGTCGTTCTCGTAATAGCTGACAACACTCACGTTGCCGTCGATGATATCCTGACGGGCCTTGTCGACCGCGGCTTTCATGTCATCGGAAACCAGCGGAGCATTGTTTTCGTCCATCGCATAGCCAACGCCATCTTCGGACAGGCCCATGACGAATACGCCGGTTTCAACGCCCTCACCCGCTTTCATCGCTTCATAAACGGCGACGTCCACACGTTTCAGCATCGAGGTCAGAACTTTGCCCGGATGCAGGTGGTTCTGGTTGCTATCCACACCGATAGACAGGATGCCCTCGTCCGCAGCGGTCTGCAGCACGCCAACACCGGTACCGCCAGCAGCGGCGTAAACCACGTCAGCACCCTGGCTGATCTGCGCTTTGGTGAGTTCTGAACCTTTAACCGGGTCGTTCCATGCCGCCGGAGTGGTTCCGGTCATGTTTGCAACCACGTTGATATCGGGGTTCACGGCTTTGGCGCCTTGCGCATAACCGCAGCCAAAGTGACGGATCAGCGGAACATCCATACCGCCGATGAAACCCACGGTGCCGGATTTGGACGCCATTGCCGCCATCATGCCGACCAGATACGAACCTTCATGTTCGGCGAAACCGACCTGACGCAGGTTAGGCGCGTCCAGCCATGTCACGTCGACCACAACAAAAGTCGTGTCCGGGTAGTCGGCCACAACAGCGCTGAGCGGGTCGGCCATGCCGAAGCCCATGGTGATGATCGGGTTCGAGCCCGCTTCGGCAAAGCGGCGCAGGGCTTGTTCGCGCTGGGCCTCGGACTGCATCTCGATCTCGCGGTAGGTGCCGCCGGTCTCTTCCGCCCAGCGTGAAGCACCGTTATGCGCCGCCTCGTTGAACGACTTGTCGAACTTGCCACCCAGATCGAAGATCAAGGCGGGTTCGGCCAGTGCCGCGCCAGCTGTCAGTGCAACCGCTGCTGCGGCGCCCATCAAGGATTTCATAAGGGTCATTTGTTACTCCCGTTGGTTATTATCGGTCTGGGGCCAATATACCCCGCCACCCACTCAGAGCGAGCATACTTGTTGTGATGGCGGGAATTAAGGCCGTTTGCAACAGCCCCGGTCAACTGAATTTTGATCGGCTGGTCAAAAAAATTGGATTATTTGCTGTCTAAGTGGCGTTCCATCATGATGGCATCTACTTTCAGGCCGTTTTTGTGCCGATAATAGGCAGTGCGCCGTCCGCAGGGCGTATATCCTGACATTTCGTACAATGCGATGGCCGTAATATTGTCCGCTGCGACCTCAAGAAACGCCCGCGATGCCCCCAGTTGCTGAGCGCGAGCCTGCCAATCTGCCATCACCTGCCGGGCAAGGCCTCGTCGTTGGTATTTTGGGTGAGTCGCGATGGTCAGCAATTCTGCCTCATCCGCGATTACCTGAAACAAGGCAAAGGATCGCTCGTCGCCAGCAAGATGGGTGAATCGTCCGTTCAGCAGATCAGCAAATTCTGATGCGCTCCAGGGGCGGGACTGCGTAAAAGCCGCCGCATGGATCTTGGCGAGCGTGTCCGGAGTCATTCGTCCAGCAGGGCCGGCGGCACATCGCGCGATGGTGCGGCATCGGCAGGCCTGACATAAAGCGGAGCTGGCGACGTTTGGATGGATTGCCAGCGGCGGGCCGCCAGTTGCGCAATCGCCTCAACCTGACGGGCAGGTTCATCGCAGAAGAACAGGGGGGCAAGCGTTTCCGCTTCGTTGCGAGCGACCAGGCGCGGTGTTGTGTCGGGCTGAATATAGACCTGTTCGCGTGGTGCTGGAATCGCGGGGATCTGACCCGGAGCGGCCAGTTCGGCCAATGCATCAAACCCGGATACTCCGACCGCTGGAACGCCGAGCCCCAGCGCGAGCCCGCGCGCGGCAGAGACAGAGATCCGAATACCGGTAAAGTTGCCTGGGCCAATGCCGACGCCGATCGCATCAAGGCTTTGCCAGCTTCGCCCATTCCGCGTCAGCAGCTCTTCGAGCAACGGCATGAGCCGTTCGGCCTGACCGCGGGTCATGGGTTCGACGACTGTTTCGATAATCTGATCGCCACACAGCAAAGCGGCCGCGCAATGCGCGGCCGATGTGTCAAATGCCAGAATCGTTGGGTCAGACCGCAACGGGACGTACCTCGGTGACCTCGGGGATGTAGTGGCGCAGCAGATTCTCAATTCCCATCTTCAGCGTCAGAGTCGAAGATGGGCAACCCGCGCAAGCCCCTTGCATGTGCAGATAGACAACGCCGCGGTCAAAGCCGTGGAAGGTGATGTCACCGCCGTCCTGTGCAACAGCGGGGCGCACACGGCTGTCCAGCAGGTCTTTGATCTGGTTGACGATTTCAGCATCTTCGCCGGTATGCTCGGCATGGCCCGAGGCGGTTTGCGCGTCTTCTCCCATTACCGGTTGGCCGGACTGATAATGCTCCATCACCGCGCCAAGGATGGCGGGTTTGATATGGTCCCACTGAACGTCATCAGATTTTGTGACAGTGACAAAATCGTTGCCAAAGAACACGCCCGTCACGCCGTTCACCCCAAAAATGCGCTGTGCCAGAGGTGATTTCTCAGCCGCTTCGGCGCTTGGAAAATCTGCGGTCCCTGCTTCCAGAACCGTCTGACCGGGCAGGAATTTCAGGGTGGCCGGGTTGGGTGTGGATTCGGTTTGGATGAACATGGCGCGGCTCCGTTTGCGGTCTCATTGATATGCGCGCCCGGGTCGGGGAAGTCAAGATTTGGAATGGTTCTAAATTGATGTGGCGTAAGAAATCGCGTCATTCAAACGGTCGTCACCCCAGAACAGCTCATCCCCGGCAATAAAGCTGGGTGCGCCGAAGATATCCAGCGCCTTGGCCCGGTCGACCTGCCCGAACAAAGCGGCCTTGATTGCAGGGTCATTGATACGGTCGATCAGGTCAGGTGATGCATCCGCAACCGTCAGACAATCTGCCAGAAACTGCAGGTCGGAAATATCCCGGCCCGCGCCAAACTGCCCCGAATAGACGGCGCGGGAAAAGGCTGCACGTTGGTCAGGATCGTCGATGGCCAGCGCAAGGCGTGCTGCTTTCAGACTGTTCTGAGGGAAGATGTCCGGGTGCTTGAGTGGTAGTTCGCGCGCTGCGCAGAGACGCTCCATATCGCGCCACATATACCGACCTTTTGCAGGATAAAGGTTAAACGGTGAGGTTTCCCATCCCTGTGCGGCAAAGATAGGACCCAATAAAAAAGGCTGCCATTCGACAGTCACGCCATGATCCGAGGCTACGGCCTCGACCCGCATTGCGCTGAGATAAGAATAGGTCGAGGCGAAATCGAACCAGAATTGGAGTTTTGCACTCACGGGTCGGCCTCAGGTAATCTCTTCAAGCTTTTCCTTGCTCAGATCGCCGGGCACGATGGTGATCGGGATCGGCAGGCTACCTGAGTTGCGGGTCAGTTGCGTTACCAATGGGCCGGGGCCTTTCTTGTCGGTGCCTGCACCCAACACCAGAACGCCGATCTCGGGGTCGGATTGAACATGTGCGATAATCTCGGGCACCGGATCGCCTTCGCGAATGGCCAGTTCAGGTTCAACTTCTTGCTTGTCGCGCATCCATTTGGCGAAAACTTCGTAATGGGCATGAATGCGTTCACGAGCCTCTTCGCGCATGACTTCTGCCACGCCGATCCAGTGGTTGAATTCGTCCGGAGGAATGACGGACAGGATCGTGACACCACCGCCTGTATGCGCCGCGCGCATGGCCGCAAAACGCATTGCATTCAGGCATTCGCGGCTGTCATCCAGAACGACCAGGAATTTACGCATATTTGTCCCCTGACTGTTTTCGCGATCATGCCCGACCGGGCATGCACTGGCAACTAGCGGCTGCTCGCGGCCCAATCCCAGTACATCTCGCGGGCGCGGCGGGCAACAGGGCCGACCTGATATTGCGTGTCATCCAACGCGGTGACCGGAGTCACCTTGCTCATGTTGCCGGACATGAACACCTCATCGGCGTTGTGGAAATCATCAAAACTCAGAACGGTTTCGTGCACGGCCACGCCATCTGCGCGCAGGTTCTTGATGTGGCGGGCGCGGGTGATCCCGGCAAGAAATGTACCGTTGGGGATGGGGGTGAAAACCTCTCCATCGCGGACCATGAAGATATTGGCCGTAGCCGTTTCGGCCACGTGACCCATCGCATCCGCCACCAGAGCATTCGAGAACCCTTTGGACCGCGCCTCGGCCAGCATTCTGGCGTTATTTGGATAGAGGCAGCCAGCCTTGGCATTTACGACGGCAGATTCCAGCACTGGGCGACGAAACCGTGTAGTTGTCAGCGTGACCGAGGTCGTTTCGGGGGCCATCGGAATGGCTTCGAGGCAGATCGCAAATCCCGTGCTGTTTTCCTGCGGCACAATCGCAGTAACATCGCCGTCGATGCCCCAATACATTGGGCGGATGTATACGGCGGTGTCGGGCGCATAGGCCTCAAGCCCTTCGTGAACCAACTCAACCATCTGTTCAGTTGTGACGGTCGGAGACAGCATCAACGCCTCGGCAGAGCGGTTCACGCGGTCGCAATGAGCGTCCAGGTCAGGCGTCAATCCGTCGAAGAACCGTGCGCCGTCAAAAACCGACGACCCCAGCCATGCGCCGTGGTCGGCTGCGCGCATGATTGGTGCGTCCCCGTCATGCCATTGACCGTCGAAATAGGTGCGGATGTTTGTGCCGACTGCCATCGTGTTCTCCCTCAGTTCGGGGAAAACCTAGGTTGGGGCTGGCGCAAGGTCCAGTGGTTTATCCATGATGCAACGGCAGTGCTTCGCGTTTGACAATGGTGCGCAGCGCGAAGTTCGATCTAAGGTTTCGAATCCCCGGTATCTGCATCAGCCGGTTTTCCAAGAACGCATCAAAGGCGTTCAGATCTTTCGCAACAACGCGCAGAAGGATGTCCCGAGATCCGGTCATCAGATAGCATTCCATCACCTCGTCGCACCGACGGATCGCTTTCTCAAAGGCATCGATCGCATTGCGGTCCTGCTTCTCCAATTCGACCGAGACAAAGATGGAGACGCCAAATCCAAGCTGTTCAGGATCGACCTGCGCGGCATAGCCGGTGATGATGCCATCGCGCTGTAAACGCTCCAGCCGCCGCGCGCAGGGGGTTGGGGACAGCCCGACATGCTCAGCCAGATCGATGACTGTCATGCGGCCATCTTTTTGCAGGGCGCGAATGATCTTTGCGTCTATAGCGTCCATAGAGGAAATGCCTATTAGTTTATATATTCCTAGAGAATAACTCCAATCAGAAGCGATATCCAGCTGTACAATGGCGAAAATCTCTCGCCTGAAAGTGGCAAACTCTTCGGGACATTCCGGAGGAGGCTTATGGAGATCACCGAAGTTGATGCACCCGGGCACGAGCGCGTTGTTGAATTCAAAGACAGCGCGCTGGGCCTGTTGGGCTATGTCGCAATCCACTCAACCCAGCGCGGACCAGCGGCTGGGGGCGTGCGGATGCGGCCCTATGGTCACGCGGCCGAGGCGCTGCAGGACGCGCTGCGCCTGTCGCGTGGCATGACGTTCAAGAATGCCGCAGCCGATCTGCCGCTGGGAGGTGGCAAGGCGGTGATCATCGGTGATCCCGGCATCGACAAATCACCTGAACTGCTCAAGGCTTTCGGGCGCGTCGTGCAGAGCTTGAACGGGCTTTACTGGACCGCCGAGGATATGGGCATGACACCCGCCGACATGGCGCATATCGGGGCGCAGGCGGATTACGTGGCCGGGCTGGCCGACGGAGCCTTCGCCAGCGGTGATCCGTCGCCCATTACTGCGCGTGGGATTTTCAACGCGGTCCGTATAACCGCATGGCACCGGTTCGGGAAGACCGATCTTGATGGCTTAAGGGTCTCGGTCCAGGGGCTGGGCCATGTGGGTGAGCATCTCTGCCACCTGTTGCACGACGCAGGCGCGCATTTGATCGTTACCGATATCGATGCACAGCAATCGGCGCGCGTTGCCGAACGGTTCAACGCGCAGGCGGTTGCCCCCGACGCGATTTACGGTGTCGAGGCCGACATCTTCGCCCCCTGCGCCATCGGTGGTATCCTGAATGAAACCAGTGTCCCGCTGCTGCGGGTCGGGGCAGTTGCGGGCGGCGCGAACAACCAGTTGGCCAATTACAGCGACGCGCAACTGTTGCACGACAGGGGCATCCTCTATGCCCCGGATTTCGTGGCAAACGGTGGTGGGATCATAAATGTCGCAACCGAGATTCTGCGCGTGGCTGATCGCGAAGATTGGGTGGCGCACAGGTTGCAGGCGCTGGAGCAGACCATGGATCGTATTCTGATGCGAGCGAAGGCTGAGGCGATCAGCCCGCACGAGATTGCCGAGGCCATCGTATACGAAACGCTGCGTGCCGAAGCCGCTTGAAGCAAGTAACGCCGCCCTTATTGGGGCGGCGTTCCATTGGTTGAGAGATCAGGCTTTGCCTGCGCCCACCATTCCGACAATCTCATAGGTCTGCTGCAGGATCGGAGCGGCGATCTCACGCGCGCGTTCGGCGCCACGTGCGAGGATCTGATCGATCTCGGCCTCTTCCCCCATCAGGCGTGCCATCTCGGACGAGATTGGCGCCAGTTTTGAGACTGCCAGTTCGGCCAGCATCGGCTTGAACTCACCGAATTGCTTGCCACCAACCTCAGCCAGAACCTGCTCGGCCGTTTGATCGCTGAGCGCGGCATAGATGTTCACCAGATTGCGCGCCTCAGGACGTTCGGACAGGCCATCGATCTCAGACGGCAGAGCATCCGGGTCGGTCTTGGCCTTGCGGATTTTCTTGGCAATTGTTTCCGCATCATCGATCATGTTGATCCGGGTCATATCCGAGGCATCGGAAGATGACATTTTGCTTGTACCGTCTCGCAGGTTCATCACGCGTGGAGCTGGTCCATCGATGACAGGCTCTGTCAGTGGAAAGAAATCGACTCCGTAGTCATGATTGAACTTTGTTGCGATATCGCGGGTCAGCTCCAGATGCTGCTTCTGGTCTTCGCCAACGGGCACATGCGTGGCATGGTAAATCAGGATGTCTGCCGCCATGAGCGAGGGATAGGCAAACAGACCCAGCGAAGCGTTCTGCGCATTTTTGCCGGCCTTGTCCTTCCACTGCGTCATCCGCTGCATCCAGCCCATGCGGGCCACGCAGTTGAAAATCCAGGCCAGTTGCGAATGCTCGGCAACCTGGCTCTGGTTGAACAGGATAGATTTTTCTGCATCCAGACCGGCGGCGATAAAACCGGCGCAGACCTCACGCGTCTTTTCGCGCAGTTTTTCTGGATCTTGCCAGACTGTGATCGCGTGCAGGTCAACCATACAATAGATGGTTTCGAACTCAGGGCCCTGCATGTCCACAAAGCGCTTGAGTGCACCCAGATAGTTGCCAAGGTGCAGGTTTCCTGAAGGCTTGATGCCGGAGAACACGCGCGGCGTGAAATTGGTCTCGGTCATCGAAGGGAACTCCCGTCTGGAAAAATCAGTCCCCGTCGCTTACCCATGAGGTCAAGGGACGTCAACAGCCGCAAAGGTAAAGCCCAATGAGCAGTGAGCATTATACCCCGCCTGTGAATCCTCTGCCGCCCGTGGTTGTGGCGCTGACGTTGTTCATCATGGGGATTGAAGTGGTCCTGCAACTGGGCGCACGTGGGATTGTCGGTGGGCCGTCGGCAGTGGGCTGGCGGCTGGATGCGTTGCAGCAGTATACGTTCTCCCCCGACATCTTCGACTGGATGATGCAGAACGGGCGCTGGCCATTCGAACATGTGATCCGCTTTGTCACTTATCCCTTTGTCTCGGCCAATTTTACGCAGGCGATCTTTGTCTGTGTCTTTGTTTTGGCGATGGGCAAGATGGTGGCAGAGGTGTTTGGCAGCGTCGCGATGCTGATCATCTTTGTGCTGTCCGGTGTCGGTGGTGCGCTCGCATATGCGGTGCTGCTCGATCCTGCGTATCCGCTGGTTGGAGGATTCCCGCCCGTCTACGGGCTGATCGGCGCGTTTACATGGCTGCTCTGGCGCAAGCTGTCTTTGGTCGGGGCGAACCAGTCCCGCGCCTTCAGCCTGATTGCGATGCTGATGGGTATCCAGTTGCTGTTCGGTCTGCTCTTTGGCGGTACGTCGGACTGGGTTGCGGATCTGGGCGGATTTGCCACCGGGTTCGGCCTGTCGTTCTTTCTGGCTCCGGGTGGATGGGCGCGTATCGTAGGCAGGATACGCCGCGATTGAGCGATTATCCGCGTCGCAGCGCGGTGCGGAACTCCGACAGTTTGAAGGCCCCGAACAGGTGGCCGAGTGCGAAATAGACGACCCCCGCCGTTGCGATCAGCAGCAGCAGCGCGAGATAACGCAGACCAGAAAGCTCGAAGGCCCAACCAAAGAGATGAATGGCTGCATAGAGCACGACCCCCATCCCGATTGAGGCCGCAACGATCCGTCCCGCCCGGCGCTTGAACCGGTCATCAAAGCGCGCTTCGTCCCCGAATTGCCGCGCACCCAGCGCCAGCAACAGGACCATCACCCATCCGGCGGTTGAGGCGGCGATGGCGGGCGCGATCCAGCCGACCACGGGATAAAGACCAAAGGCCAGAACGGCGTTCATCACCATCGCAACAACGGCATAGCGGAACGGAGATTTCGTGTCTTCCCGGGCAAAGAACAATGGCTGCAACAGCTTTTGCAGCACGAAAGCAGGCAGGCCGATTCCATAGATGGCGACGGCCAGAGCTGTGGCCGCGGTATCCTCGGCGGTGAACTGGCCGCGTTGAAACAGAACCGAGACCAGTTGCACGGGTATGATCACAAAAGCTACGGTTGATGGGATGGTCAGTAGTAGCGTGAACTCTCCGGCTCGGGAAAAGGCATTGCGTGCGCCGTCCCTGTCGTCGGCCCGCAGACGTCGGGATAGATCGGGCAGCAGGACGATGCCTACGGCGATCCCGACCACGCCCAAGGGTAGTTGGTACAGGCGATCTGCCGCGAACAACCAGCTAACAGCTTTCTCAGTTTTCGAGGCCACCAACTGCCCGACTACCAGATTGACCTGTGTCACCCCCATGGCCAGCGCGGCAGGTACCGCGATACGCACCATTCGTCGCATTTCGGGGCTGAGTTTCGGCAGGCCGGGACGGATACGGATGCCGGCGCGTTCGGTTGCGACCCAGACCAGCGCAAGCTGAGCAACGCCTGCGACAGGGATAACGGCGATCAACCAGCGGATCACTTCGCCGCCCGAGAGAGTTCCGAAGATCAGTGCGGAACAGGCGAAGATGTTCAACAGAACCGGCGCAGCGGCGGCAGCAGCGAACCGGCCAGTGGCGTTCAGCACCCCGGAAAACAGCGCGGCCAGCGACATGAACAGGATGTAAGGGAAGACGACATAGCCATAGTCCACCGCCAGATCGAAGCGTTCGTCGCCATAGAACCCCTCGGCCGTGATCCAGACCAGCGCGGGCATGAAAACCATCGCCAAACCGACCAACGCCAATACGGCTATGGCCAGAAGATTGAAGGCATCCTGTGCGAAACCTTCCGCGTTCTCGCCCCCTTCCAACCGTTTGGAGAACATCGGCACGAAGGCTGCGTTGAACGCACCCTCAGCGAAGAAACGGCGGAACATATTGGGCAACCGGAAGGCAGCGACGAAGGCGTCCATCACCGGACCCGGCCCGATATAGGCGGTCAGCAGGATTTCCCGCAGGAAGCCAAGGATACGGCTGGCGAGCGTCCAGAAGCCCACCGTAAAGAAACCCGAAAACAGGCGGATCTGCTTCATGAGGCGGCGCGCTCGGCGCCCTCGGTGATGGCCTTGCGCAGCTTTGATTCAAGTGCGCGCTGCTTGCTTTCCGAGTGGTATTTCAGCCCGAACATATCCTTCACATAGAAGGTATCGACAACTTGTTCACCATAAGTCGCGATAACGGCGTTGGCGACATAGACATTGGCCGCGGCCAGCGTGCGCGCGAGGTCATAGAGCAGACCGGGGCGATCGCGGGTGTCGACCTCGATGATCGTGTAAATCTCGGACCCGTCATTGTCGAAGGTGATATGGGTCGGCACATTAAAGGCGCGTTCGCGTTTCTTGATCTTGTCGCGCGATTTCAGGGCGTCACGCGCCACCACCTCACCCTTCAGTGTCTTGTGGATCATCTGGGTCAGGCGCGGTATGCGCGACGTCTCATAGGGATGGCCCTCGGCATCCTGAATCCAGAAGGCATCCGTCACATATCCATCCTTGGTCGTGTAGCTGCGCGCATCGACGACGTTGGCGCCGACCAATGCCAAAGCCCCGGCGATCCGCGCAAAGATCCCCGGATGGTCCCCCATGGCAAAACAGGCCCGCGTCGCGTCGCGATCTTCGTCGGGGTGCAGGCGAATTCCCATTTCTCCGGGATCACCGCTGTCCTCCAGCGCTTTCAGCATCTCGGCAAACTCGACATGGGTCGAGAGATTAAGACCTTGCCAATAGGGATCGTAGTGCCGCCCGGTCTCGGTTTTCAGATCGGCTTTGGACCAATCGGCCAACTCAGCCCGTAGCAGTTTTTTCGCCCCGGCACCGCGATTGGCGCGGTTGAGGTCTTCCATCCCCGTTTCCAACGCACGCTTGGTTTCAGCGTGCAGCGCGCGCAGCAGGGTGGCTTTCCAGTTGTTCCACGTATTCGGGCCAACGCCGCGAATATCGCAAACGGTCAGAACCGTCAGCAGGTCCAGCCGTTTGACCGTCTCGACCGCCTTGGCGAAATCGCGAATGGTGCGCGGGTCCGAGATATCGCGTTTCTGCGCCATATCCGACATCAGCAGGTGATAGCGCACCAGCCATTCCACCGTTTCGGAATCCGATTTGTTCAACCCCAGCCGCGGGGCCACCTTGCGCGCGATCTGCGCACCAAGGATCGAGTGATCCTCGGGCCGCCCCTTCGCGATGTCATGCAGCAGCAGCGCCACATACAGCACCTTGCGGTTGACCCCTTCTTTGAGGATAGACGAGGCCAGTGGCAGCGACTCGACCAATTCACCGCGTTCGATCTGGGCGAGGTTTACGATGCATTGGATCGTGTGCTCATCGACCGTATAGCTGTGATACATATTGAACTGCATCATCGCCACGATGTGCTCGAACTCGGGCAGGAAGGCCGACAGAACCCCCAACTCGTTCATCCGTCGCAAGGCGCGCTCGGGGTTGCCGTGTTTCAACATCAGATCAAGGAAGATGCGCTGCGCTTCCTTGTCGGTGCGCATATCCTCGTCGATCAGACGCAGATTTGCGGTGACCAGACGCATTGCGTCCGGGTGGATCAGCATCCCGGTGCGCAAGCCTTCTTCGAAGAGCCTTAGCATATTCAGCTTATCTGACAGGAAGGTGTCCGGGTCTGCGATATCCAACCGACCATGCACAACCCTATATCCGGCCTTCACCCGGGGCCGGCGGCGGAAGATGCGTTCCAGCAGCGGTGCGCCTTTCATATGGGCCGCTTCCAACTTGGTCAGGAAGATGCGGGTCAACTCACCTACGCGCGTTGCTTCGCGGAAATAGCGCTGCATGAATACTTCGACAGCACGCCGCCCTGCGCGGTCTTCATAACCCATCCGCGCAGCAACCTCGACCTGCAGGTCGAAAGTCAGCTGCTCAGTGGCGCGGCCGGTCACCAGATGCAGGTGAGAGCGCACGGCCCAGAGAAAGTCTTCGGCCTGAACAAACCCTTTGAATTCATCTGGTGTGAACAGACCCAGCGGGACCAGCTCGGCCACATCCTGAACGCCGTAGATATACTTGGCGATCCAGTAGAGCGACTGTAGATCGCGCAAGCCGCCCTTGCCCTCTTTGACGTTGGGCTCGACCATATAGCGTTCACCCTGTTTGAGATGTCGCTCGTCACGCTCTTTCAGTTTGGCTTCGATAAAATCACGCTCAGTGCCTTTGAAAAGATCCGCTTTCAGCCGCGCCTCAAGCTCTTCGGCCAGCTCTTTGTTCCCGGCCAGATAGCGCTGCTCCAACATGGCGGTGCGAATGGTGAAATCGTCCCCCCCCAGTCGCAGGCAATCCTTGATCGTGCGGGATGAGTGGCCGACCTTCAGCCGTAGATCCCAAAGAATGTAGAGCATGGATTCAATCACGCTCTCAGCCCAGGCTGTGATTTTGTAGGGGGTCAGAAACAGCAGATCGACATCGGACGAGGGCGCCATTTCGCCTCGGCCATAGCCGCCCACAGCCAGCACGGCGATCTTTTCGCCCTGCGTCGGTGTGGCCAGCGGGTGCAGGTACTCGCTGGCCACGCGCATCGCAGTACAGACCAGTTGATCCGTCAGATAGGTGTAAGAGCGCGTCAGCGGACGCGCATCAAACGGGGCTTTGGCGAATGCGTCGGCGATGGCCGCGCGCCCCGCCTTCTGAGCGTCGCGCAGGATGCGGACGGTTTCAGCCCGCAGACCCGCATTGTCCGCACCGCTTTCAACGGCGGCGGACAGGTTGGCTTGAATACCGACCGAGTCAAAAATCCGGTCAGCGGGGCAGATCAGTTTGTTGTCAGGCATGGTTGCCTGCGCCGGTTGCTCAGAATCCGGCGCCAGAGAAGCTTTGTGGGGCAGGGTCAATCACAACCACCTGTTTGTTCTGGATCGTGGCAACCGCCAGACCGCGTTCGTTGGTACCATTAGGACGCAGGCGGAAGATACCGCCGACACCCTGAAACCCTGCATTCTGGGTCAGGGCTGCCCCAGTCAATGCATTGGATTTGCCCTGGCTGACCAACGCGCCAATGGCCGCGATTCCGTCATAGGCCAAGCCGCTGATAGGATGCGGGGCCTCGCCATAGGTATTGTTGTAGCGTTGGCGATAGGCTTGCGCTTTGGCCGGATCCGGCAATGCGAACCATCCGCCCTGAACGCCTGGCAATTCTAGCGTCTGTGCCGGGATGTCCCAGCGCGTCAGGCCCATATATTGCACATTGGCCGGAGAGACACCCGCCTCGGGCAGCAGCTGGCTGAACAGCGGCAACGCACCTGCAGTCGTCGCGGTCAGGAAGATCGAATCCGCACCGGTCGAATCCACTGTGGCCTTGATGGTTGGGACAGAATTGATCACACCCTGCTGAGATCGATCATAAGCTACGGTGCCAGCATTATTTACCCGGCTGCTGCTAAGTGCCGTTGCGATTGCGGATTGTCCGAGTTGGCCTGCCGAGTCATTGCTGTGCACGATCACCGTGCCGGTTTTGCCCTGTCGTCCGGCGAAATTGACCAGACGATTGGCGGTGTTCTGGAAGGTCGGCCCCAGGACATAGACATTGCCACCCGCAATGCTGGTGTTGTTCGAGAAGGACAATACATTGACGTTGTTGTTGAGAACCGCAAGGCCCGCCGCATTCGCTGCTTGCGCATAAACCGGACCCAGAATGATCTTGGCCCCATCCGCAACAGCTTGCTGAGCGACCGTTGACGCCGTTCCTGCATTGCCCGCGGTATCGTAGACGCGGAGATCAATTTTCACATTTTGCAAATCTGCCATCGCCAGACGCGCCGCATTCTCGAGGCTCCGCGCCAGCGCAGCGTCCCCCGATTGTGACGAGCCGCTAGGCACCAGCAGCGCCACCGGCACGGGATCAGAGGTATCGATCGAGGGGCCTCCGCCGATGCCGCCGACTTCACAGGCGGCCAGAAAGGCGGCGGTGGCCAGAGCAATGGCGGATTTCGCCAGTTTGCGTGTGGGCTTGCAAACGGTAAACATCTAAATGAAAACTCCCTGATCCGGCGTCTGAGGGCACCTTGGTCTATTGATCCGCGATAATAAACGTCACGCTGTGAGGGTCCAGCTTTGAATTTCCAAAAGACAAGATTGGCCCCGGGCCTGTACTTTGTTGCCACTCCTATCGGAACCGCGCGCGACATTACGCTGAGGGCGCTCGATGTGTTGGCCTCGGCCGACATGATCGCCGCCGAGGACACCCGCAGCCTGCGGCGGTTGATGGAAATTCATGGTGTTCCGTTAGAGGGGCGCCGAATCCTTGCTTATCACGACCACAGTGGCGCTGGTGCGCGCGGCAAGATACTCGAAGCGCTTGGGGCTGGGCAGTCGGTCGCTTACGCCTCTGAGGCCGGAATGCCGCTGATCGCCGATCCAGGCTACGATCTGGGCCGGCAGGCGGCTGAGGCTGGTTTCGCGGTCACCTGTGCGCCCGGCCCTTCAGCGGCGCTGGCTGCGCTGACATTGGCGGGTTTGCCGACCGATGCGTTCTTTTTCGCCGGGTTTCTACCCAACGCCTCGGGTGCACGTCGGACCCGAATCGAGGCGCTGCGCGATATTCCCGGAACGCTTGTCTTTTACGAATCCCCCAAGCGTCTGGCCAACTGCCTTGTCGATATGGCGGATGTGTTGGCCGGCGATCGGCAAGCTGCTGTGTGCCGCGAGCTGACAAAGAAGTTCGAAGAGGTCCGCCGCGGAACGCTCGCCGAGTTGGCGGCAGGATATGAGGGAGCCTCGGTCAAGGGAGAGATTGTTCTGCTGGTGGATCGTGCGCATTCGCAAACCGTTAAGGATTCTGACGTAGAAGAGGCTTTGAGACAGGCTTTGGAAAGTCATTCGGTGCGCGATGCGGCGGATCTGGTGTCAGAAATGTTCAATCTGCCGCGCCGCCCGATTTATCAGAAAGCCCTGAAGCTAGGTAAGGGATGAAACATGGGGCGATCCGTTCGGGGTTCGGTTTCTTATCACGCGGGGCAGGCTGCAGAGCTTTCTGTTGCAACCGATTATGAGCGGCGCGGCTATACGATTGCGCATCGCAGATGGCGCGGTGCAGGGGGTGAGATTGATCTGATCGCCCGGAACACCGATGGCATCGTGTTCATTGAGGTCAAGAAAAGCGCGAGTTTCGCATCGGCTGCGGCCCGGATCAGCCCTCGGCAGATTAAACGCATCTGTGCCTCAGCCGCCCAATTTCTTGAGCATGAACCAGATGGGCAATTGACGAATGTGCGCTTTGACGCAGCCTTGGTTGATGGCACTGGTGCGGTTGAAATTATCGAAAACGCCTTTGGCCACGGCTGATCGCCATTGAACCCGATAGGTCTCTGCGCCATGTATCGGGCGTAGAACGTAAGGGACAAGCCATGAAAATCGCCTTTCAGATGGACCCGATCGGGGCCGTGGATATCAATGCCGACAGCTCGTTCCGTTTGGCCGAAGAAGCACAGGCCCGCGGGCATGAGCTGTTTTTCTACGGCCCGGACCAACTGGCCTATCAAGAAGGGCGCATAACCGCGCGTGGTCATGACATGTCGGTTCAGAGGATGCAGGGTGACCCGGCTGTGCTGGGTCCGGAGCGCGAGGTCGATCTGGCCGATTTCGATGTCATCTGGCTACGGCAGGACCCGCCGTTTGACATGCATTACATCACCTCGACCCATCTGCTGGATCGCCTGAGAGGGCAAACGCTGGTGGTGAATGACCCCTTCTGGGTGCGGAATTATCCCGAAAAACTCCTGGTACTGGATTTCCCCGATCTGACCCCACCAACGACGATCGCGCGGGATTTGCAGACCATCAAGGCGTTCAAAGAAAAGCATGAAGATATCATCCTCAAACCGCTCTATGGCAATGGCGGCGCCGGGGTGTTCCGGCTGGATGCGAATGACCGCAACCTGACCTCTTTGCACGAGTTGTTCACTGGCTTCTCACGTGAGCCGCTGATCGTGCAGAAGTTCTTGCCCGATGTGCGTAATGGCGACAAGCGGGTGATCCTGGTCGATGGTGAGGCTGTGGGCGCTATCAATCGCGTTCCGGCTGAGGGCGAGACACGTTCGAACATGCATGTGGGTGGGCGGCCCGAGAAGGTTGGTCTGACCGAACGGGACATGGAAATCTGCGCCGCAATCGGCCCGCTGCTGAAGGAAAAGGGTCAGATCTTCGTCGGGATCGATGTCATCGGTGATTATCTGACCGAGATCAACGTGACCTCGCCCACCGGTATTCAGGAGCTTGAGCGTTTCAACGGCGAGAATATTGCCGAGAAGATCTGGCAGGCGATTGAAGCAAAGCTTTAGGCCCCAACCTTGGCGCTGATGCGAAAGCTCAGCGCCTCGGCGATATGCGGGCGACGAATGTCCGCCTCGCCGTCCAGATCTGCGATGGTGCGGGCAACCCGCAGAATTCGATGAAAGGCGCGGGCGGATAAGCCAAACCGTTCTGCCGCGTTCAGAAGCAGCTCCTTGCCTTCTGCGTCCGGCGTTGCGCATTCTTCCAGAAACGTGCCTTCGAGGTCGGCGTTCTGACGTGCACCATGCAGGTCAGCGAACCGTTCAGCCTGTACCTCCCGTGCCGCTTCGACGCGCGCGGCAACGGTGGCTGAGCTATCGCCCGAGGGTGGCAGATCAAGATCGGTAAACCCGACTGGCGGAACCTCGATCCGCAGATCAAAGCGGTCCATCAAAGGCCCTGAGATACGGCCCAGATAATCCTCGCCGCAGACCGGGGCGCGGGAACAGGCGCGCGACGGGTCGGTCAAGTAGCCGCATTTGCAGGGGTTGGCTGCCGCCACCAGCATGAACCGGCAGGGGTATTTGACGTGCGCATTTGCACGGGCGACCATGACCTCTCCGGTCTCAATGGGTTGACGCAGGGTTTCCAGAACAGTGCGCGGGAATTCGGGGAATTCGTCCATGAACAGAACGCCGTTATGCGCAAGCGAAATCTCTCCGGGTTTGGCACCTTTGCCGCCACCGACAATGGCCGCCATCGATGCGGTGTGATGCGGTTCGCGAAATGGGCGTGCCCGGCTGATACCACCTTCGTCCAGCAAACCGCAGAGCGACTGTATCATCGAAGTCTCCAGCGCTTCAACGGGCGTTAATGGTGGCAGAATACCGGGCAGCCGCGCCGCCAGCATGGATTTGCCGGAACCGGGCGTGCCGATCATGATCAAATGATGCCGTCCTGCCGCAGCAATCTCCAGCGCGCGTTTGGCGCGTTCCTGACCTTTGACATCCCGCAAATCCCGCGCGCTGGGCGATAGGCTGACCTCGCCCGGGGTCGCGGCGGGCAGCGCGGATTGGCCGGTGAAGTGACGGACCACATCGCCCAGAGACCCCGCGCCGATGACTTGAGTGGCGTCGACCCACGCCGCCTCGGCGCTGGATGCCGCCGGGCAGAGCAACGAACGATCTTCGGCTGCGGCGGTCATGGCGGCGGGCAGAGCGCCAACGACGGGCACCAGCGACCCGTCGAGCGAAAGCTCGCCCAAGGCCACAGCCCCTTCGGCGGCATCGGTTGGTATGATCTCAAGTGCCGAGAGCAGCGCTACTGCGATGGGCAGATCGAAGTGACTGCCCTCTTTCGGCAGGTCGGCAGGGGACAGGTTGATGGTGATCCGCTTGGACGGAAGTGCGATCGCCATCGAACTGAGCGCGCTGCGCACCCGATCGCGCGCCTCGGATACGGCTTTGTCGGGAAGCCCGACGATGGAAAAGGCCGGAAGACCCGGCGAGACGGCGCATTGCACCTCGACCGGGCGGGCGTCAACGCCCTGAAAGGCAACTGTATGGGCGCGGGCGACCATGGCAATCCTGTTCTTGGTTAACAGGACGTTGCTGCCATGGTTGCGGTTTAGGAATGGTTAACGCCAGCCACCATTGCGGTGAATTTCGGCCATGCGCCCGGATCGGCAACGGTTTTGTCACGACAAGACGGATTGCAGAAGCCCCAGACTTGACCGTCGAGCTCAAGGTAGTCCGTAACAGGTTTACCGGAATACGGGCAGCCCGTGTTGACCGATGGGCCGGTTTCAACGGCTCTTGCCTTTAAGGATCCACCAATCGGCCAGTTCTGTTCAGGCAGGTTTTGCGGATAGGGAAAGGGATCATAAGAGATTGTCAGGCCCATCGCGCGCCACTGGCGGACAGGCGAATCCGACAGAAGCTCAAGGCAATAGGCACGATTTGCCTCAGACACCGGCAGGCCATAGCCAATGATCCGCGCAGCAACCGGAGCGTAAAACACATCTGCTAGGGAATAGGCCCCGAATAGCGGGCCGGTTTCTGCACCCGAGACGTTGCGGGCATGTGCCCACAGTGTCTCGATCCGGCTTAGGTCGGACAGCGTGTCCGGTGACGGCTTGAATCCCTCCCAGCAGTGCCGCAATTGCATCGGGCATTCGCCCCTTAGGGCCGAGAAGCCTGCGACCATCTCAGCGCATAGCCAGCGGGCCGTTGCGCGCGCCGCGGGACCGGCGGGCCAAAGCCCAGCCTCAGGATGTCGCTCGGCCAGTGTTTCTGCCATGGTGAGGCTTTCGCCGACCACGGTTCCGTCCGGCAATCTCAGGGCCGGGACGAGGCGGGCGGGGGCCAGAGACTCCATATCCGCAGCCATTGTTCCGGCATAAAGGCCAATCATGTGAGAGCGGTAAAGCAGGCCGAATTTCTCGAGCATAAGCCACCCGCGCAGGGACCAGCTGGAAAACAGGCGGTCGCCGATGAAAAGGTCATAGGTCATGTTTGAACGATGTCGGATCAGGTGGCGCAGGTAAATCGTTGATTTGTGCGTAAGTCCATCACGGTTGATGATTGATGCGGCCCACGGACCAGCGGTCGCCGTGATGGGTAATCTCGGTGACCGAGAGGTTGTCGATCCTATGGCCAAAGGCCTCTTGCGCGTCGACTTCCAGCGCGCGCTGGACCTGGGTCAGGATCACACCGAAATGGGCCACTACGATTAGATCACGCCCGGTATGGGCCGAAATCAGCGTATCGATGGCTGCATCAACCCGTGTGCGCACCTCGTTCCAGCTTTCACCACTCGGTGGACGCACCTCGCCCGGATTGTCCCAATAAGCAAAGCAAAGTTCGGGGTCTTCGGCTTCGATCTCCTTAAAACTGCGCAGCTCCCAACTGCCAAAGTTGATCTCGCGCAGATCGCGGTGATGCGGCAATCGTTTCCGTGCGCCCTGAATGGCACTGGCGGTGTCGGCCGCGCGCGACAGGTCGGATGAGATCACGATTGCCTCAGTCGGAAGATGGGCAGAGAGGCGATCAATCGCTGCCGTATCACTCAGGTCAGCGGGCAGATCGGACCAACCGACCATGGTTTTTGCATGAGTGGGCCCGTGCCGGACCAGATGCAGCCGGGTCACAGGGGCGCACCTTTCAGGACCAGAGGCAACCCGGCGGTTACTTGCACGACCCGATCCGCCTGGGCAGCCAGCGCGATGTTCAGCCGTCCCTGCGCTTCGCGAAAGCGGCGGGACAGGGCGTTGTCGGGGACGATCCCATGGCCGACTTCGTTCGATACGATGACGATCTGCGCTGCGCAGTCTTTCAAGGCGCCAAGCAATTTTGCCTGAACCTGATCAAGATCGGCTTCAGCCAGCAAATGATTTGTTAGCCACATGGTGGCACAATCGATCAGGCAGACCTGATCTTCCGTCAGCTTCGCCAGCTCGGGAGGCAGCTCAAAAGGTGCCTCTATTGTCACCCATTTGCTGCCTCTTTGTGCAATATGTTGCCTAACTTTCTGGCGCATCTCATCATCAAACATTTGTGATGTGGCCAGATAAACCCGGCTTTTCCCTGTGGAAACAGCAAGTTGTTCGGCAAAAAGCGACTTTCCCGAAGCCGCGCCGCCCAACACAAAGGTTAAATTGGGGTGCACTTTTATTACCTTTCTGGTGATCCACCCGGTTTTGTTCTGCGTATCGACCTCAGGTCGGCAAGACAAGCCCGGTCTATAGCCTGTGGTAAAGGGAGAGTTGCATGGCACTGGACAACGCAAACGATTTTTCGATGTCCCGACAGGCAATGAAGGCTGAGTTGCTGGATGCCGAGACCGAATTGAAGCTGGCTTATGCCTGGCGTGATGACCGGGACGAGCAGGCCCTGCATCGTCTGATCACCGCTTATATGCGCCTGGCGATTTCGATGGCGGCCAAGTTCAAACGCTATGGCGCGCCGATGAACGACCTGATCCAAGAGGCCGGGCTGGGCCTCATGAAGGCTGCAGACAAGTTCGATCCGGATCGGGGTGTGCGCTTTTCGACCTATGCGGTCTGGTGGATCAAGGCCAGCATTCAGGACTACGTCATGCGCAACTGGTCCATGGTGCGCACTGGCTCGACCTCATCTCAGAAGTCGTTGTTTTTCAACATGCGCCGGGTGCAGGCACGGTTAGAGCGCGAGGCCGCGACCGAGGGTCTGGATCTGGACCGACACCAGTTGCATCAGATGATCGCTTCTGAAATCGGCGTTCCCCTGCGCGATGTTGAAATGATGGAGGGGCGGCTTGCCGGGTCCGATTTTTCCCTGAATGCGGTTCAGTCGACGGACGAAGACGGGCGCGAGTGGATTGATGCGCTGGAAGATGATCGGGAGCAAGCGGCTGAAACCGTAGAAAACAGTCACGACAGGCAACAGCTGCGCGAATGGTTGGTCACCGCGATGCAGGCGCTGAATGATCGTGAACGTTTCATCGTGCGCGAACGCAAGCTGCGTGAACCGTCGCGGACGCTGGAGAGCCTGGGCAAGGAACTCGGACTGTCAAAGGAACGTGTACGTCAGCTTGAGGCTGCAGCTTTTGTTAAGATGCGCAAGAACCTTGAAGCGCAATCGCGCGAGGTGCAACACTTCTTCGCATGAAACTCTTTGCGATTCTTGTAGCGTTTGTGCTGTTTGCAAGTGCTGGCCAAACGGTCCGCGCTGCAGAATTGATACCTGACGATGTATTGGAAGCCATGCAATCGGCAGATGTCGTTATCTTGGGCGAAATTCACGACAATCCGCGGCATCACCTCGTCCAGACCGAGGCGATCGAAGCTATTGGGCCCTCGGGCGTGGTCTGGGAAATGGTGACGGAAGAGGGCGCTCAGCGTTTGGCGCAGAAGGCGGCGGCCAACCCCGAGGAATTGTCACGGATTCTACGCTGGGCCGAATCCGGATGGCCCCCGCTCAGCATGTATTATCCGGTATTCCAGGCGTCGAATGCTCCGGTTTACGGTGCGATGGTCCCACGAACTGCTGCGCGGGCCGCGATGGAACGGGGCGCAGCCACTGCGCTGGGTGCGGATGCGGCGCGATATGGGCTGACCATTCCGCTCTCACCCGAAGATCAGGCGGCGCGCGAGGCAGATCAGCTTGCGGCTCATTGCGACGCGTTGCCTGCCGAGGCTTTACCGCAGATGGTGGCGATCCAGCGTTTGCGCGATGCCGTTCTGACACGTGCCATCCTGCGTGCCACCGATGAAACCGGTGGCCCGGTTGCCGTGATCACCGGCAATGGCCATGCTCGCAAGGATCGCGGTATCCCCACATTCCTGTCGCGCTTGCGTCCGGGGTTGAAGGTCTTCGTTTTGGGACAGTCCGAGGACGGTCTCATCTCTGGTGAGTTTGATGCGGTGATTGACAGCCCCATTGTCGAGCGTGAAGACCCCTGCAAAGCCTTTGAGACACAGAATTAACTGCTGGAACTGCCCGGCTGCCTTGCCTAATGTCGGGGCCGACCGGGACGGAAGGGCAAGACATGTTGGCAACCAAACGCATTCTGCTGATCATCGGCGGCGGGATCGCGGCCTATAAGTCGCTGGATCTGATCCGACGGCTGCGCGAACGCGGTGCAGCGGTGACACCGGTGCTGACTCGTGCGGCAGAGGAATTCGTGACCCCCTTGTCCGTTTCGGCACTGGCCGGAGAGAAAGCCTATCGCGATCTGTTTGACCTGACCGATGAAGCCGAGATGGGGCACATCCAGCTATCACGTTCTGCTGATCTGATCGTGGTGGCGCCTGCGACTGCTGACCTGATGGGCAAGATGGCCGGGGGGCTGGCCAATGATCTGGCCTCGACGCTGCTGATGGCAACCGACACGCCGGTTCTGTGTGCGCCTGCTATGAACGTGCGGATGTGGGATCACCCAGCGACGCAACGCAATCTGGCGCAACTGCAGGCGGACGGTGTCCGTTTCGTGGGTCCGAATGAGGGCGATATGGCTTGCGGCGAGTACGGCCCGGGCCGCATGTCGGAACCGCTGGAGATCGTGGTTGCGATCGAGGCGCAGCTCGGTGATGGGCCGCTCAGGGGCAAACGCGTGCTGGTAACTTCTGGCCCGACACATGAACCGATTGACCCGGTGCGGTATATTGCGAACCGGTCCTCGGGCGCTCAGGGGACGGCAGTGGCACGGGCGCTGGCGGCGCTCGGGGCAGAGGTGGTTTTTGTCACCGGACCTGCCGAGGTTGCGCCACCCGAAGGGGTTCAGGTCGTGCCGGTCGAGACGGCGCAAGAGATGTCCGATGCGGTCGAGGCCGCTTTGCCCGTGGATGCAGGGGTCTTTGCGGCTGCGGTAGCGGATTGGCGCGTTGCGACGGCCACGGACAAGAAGCTGAAGAAAAGCCGAGACGGTTTGCCTACTTTGGAATTCGCCGAGAATCCGGACATCTTGAAACGTGTAGCGCGGATGAAGGCGGGACGCCCTGCGCTCGTTGTAGGTTTTGCCGCCGAGACGGATAACGTGATTGAGCACGCAATCGCGAAACGTGCGCGCAAAGGCTGCGATTGGATCGTTGCGAATGATGTGAGCCCGGCGACGGGTATCATGGGTGGCTCTGAGAATGCGGTGATTCTGATCTCGGACGAAGGGGCTGAGGAATGGCCGCGCATGGGCAAGGACGCGGTGGCCGAACGATTGGCGCAGAAGATTGCCGCGGTTTTGGCAGGGTAAACTCCGTAGAAAATGAGAGGTTTGGGGATGGTTGCAATTCGTGTGATCCGCGAGGACGGGGCCGATCCCTCGATCCCGTTGCCTTCGTACGAAACTACGGGGGCCGCAGGGGCGGATGTTCGGGCCAATCTACCGGGAAAGGCAACAATTACACTGGACCCCGGTCAACGCGCCTTGGTGCCTACCGGCCTGCGGATCGAGATTCCGCAAGGGTTTGAGGTGCAGGTCCGCCCGCGCTCGGGTTTGGCCCTGAAACACGGCATCACATTGCCGAACACGCCCGGAACCATCGATAGTGACTATCGTGGTCCTCTCGGTGTGATCGTGCTGAACGCAGGTCAGGACCCGTTCGAAATCACCCACGGAGAACGCATCGCCCAGCTTGTCGTCGCTCCAGTGGTGCAAGCCACATTCGAAGCCACCGACACGCTGTCTGAAACCGACCGGGGCGCGGGCGGTTTCGGTTCGACCGGGCGCGGCTGATGCTGCTGGTCCTGATCCTTGCGGCAGGCCTATGGGGGATCGGCTATATCGCAGGCGTGTCCCGTATCGCACGGATGGCATCTGTCGGCATGCTACTGATCGGTGTCATCATCGCTCAGTTGGTGTTGCCCGAGGCACATCCGTTGCGTCAGGCGACAGGTGGCTCTGCCGCGATGTGGCTGATCCTGACTGGCACTGCGCTGCTGGCTCTGCTTTATGGGCGAGGCGTGAAAGCGCTGCGAAACCGAGCGGAAGCCGCCGAGGCCAAGGAACCCAGAATGCCGTCAGATCAATTCACCGAGACCGAGCTGGAACGCTATGCCCGCCACATCGTCCTGCGAGAGCTCGGCGGCCCGGGGCAGAAAAAGATGAAACAGGCACGGGTTCTGGTGATAGGGGCTGGTGGTCTGGGTGCGCCTGCTTTGCAATATCTGGCTGCGGCGGGCGTTGGCACAATCGGTGTGATTGATGATGACGAGGTTGAAAACGCCAACCTTCAACGGCAAGTTATCCATCGCGATGCGGATATCGGGATGCCCAAGGTATTTTCGGCTCAGGCCGTGATGCAGGCGCAGAACCCGAACGTGACTGTTCTGCCCTATCATCGTCGGCTCACGGAAGAGATCTCTGCCGATCTGTTCGCAGACTTCGATCTGATACTCGACGGCACTGATAATTTCGATACACGTTATCTGGCCAACCGAACCGCAGTCGCGCTGAGCAAGCCACTGATCTCGGGCGCTCTGTCGCAATGGGAGGGTCAGCTGAGCGTCTTCGATCCCGCCAGGACCGGCCCCTGTTATCAATGTATCTTTCCCGAGGCCCCGGCCCCCGGCCTTGCCCCATCTTGCGCCGAAGCAGGAGTGATCGGCCCGCTTCCCGGCGTCGTTGGGTCAATGATGGCGGTGGAGGCGATCAAGGTCATCACCGGGGCAGGGCAGGCACTGCGCGGAGAGATGTTGATCTACGACGCCCTCTATGGCGAAAGCCGCAAGATCACACTCTCCAAAACTGCCGATTGCCCGATTTGCGCAGGTGTGGGTGCTTAAAGCAACCGCCGCGTGCCACCGGCACACGGCCTGGCGCAACCCTGCCAAGGTGCATCTTTGATGCGCGCTGCGGGGGCGGGAGCGTTCCTTAACCCAAAGCGCGATCCAGATCAGCAATCAGATCTTCGGCATCTTCCAGACCAACGGACATGCGGAAAATCCCGTCGCCCGCATATCTGCGGTAATCTTCCAGTTGAACTCCCTGCAGTTTGAAAGAAGTCTCCATCAGGCCTTCGGTTTCCATCCAGAAAATCAGACTGCGATGGTGTCCCAATGACACGGCGTAGTGGATGACCTCTAGGCGCTCGATCATCTGCTGCGCAATGCGCTCTCCGTCGGCGGTACTTCCGACCTGGAACGAAATCATGCCTGATGTGTTCGACATTTGCCGTGCAGCCAGCTCCGCCTGTGGGTGCGAAGACAGGCCCGGATAAATCACCTGTGAAACCCGTGGATTTGCTTCAAGCCACTTTGCGACCTCTATGGCACCGGACTGATGTGCCTTCATACGCAATGGCAGGGTCGACGCGCCTCGGGCAATCAGCCAGGCATTGAACGGAGACAGGATTCCGCCGTGATGGATGCTCGCTTCGGCACGCATCTTGGATATCAGCTCGGCCGATCCGGTGACGGCCCCGCCGACGGCATCGCCATGCCCGCCGATATATTTCGTGATCGAATGCATCGTCAGATCGACACCCAATGCGACAGTGTCCGTGCCTAGGGGCGAAGCAAAGGTTGCATCGCAACTATGCAACGCACCAACCTCGCGCGCCTGTTGTGAGACGGCCGCCAGATCGGTCAGGCGGTTGATCGGGTTCACCGGCGTTTCCGTATGGATCAGACGCGTGTTGGGCCGTATCGCGGCTGCGACCGCTTCCAGATCAGACATATTGATCACCGAAACCTCGATACCCATTCGCGGCAAAGTCTCGCGCGCCAGTTCAGCCACGCCGGCGTAAGAGACATCCGAGACGATCAGATGATCGCCCGCCGACAGGAAGGTAAAGAAAATGGCCGATGCCGCCGCCATGCCTGAGGCCGTCGCCAAACAGGCCTCGGTTCCCTGCAAGGCCGCAATCTTGGCCTCCAATCCCGCGACTGTCGGGTTCGCCCAGCGGGAATAGAGATAAGGGCTGTCCGGCGTCAGATCATGCGCAGAAAATCCGGCCAGATCCTCAACAAGGTAGGTCGAGCTCACATGGATCGGTGGGGCCGATGCATTGGTCGCGGTGTCGGGCGGATCGCCTGCATGGATTGCGGTTGTCATAATCCCGGCGGAACGGTTCGATCTGGTCATGTCCTGTCTCCTTTGACAGGAACACTGCGCAGGTGAGATCGCTCGCGCAAGCGGGTCTGCGACAGAATCCGATCTTTCCGATCCACTGCCTCTGGACCATTGCCCCCGGCCTACCTAGCTTGACCAGCAAAGGAGATCAGAATGACGAACCCGATCCTGTCCGACTGGACAACTCCGTTTGAACTCGCCCCCTTTGCCAAGATCTCGGATGACGATTTTGCCCCCGCTCTGGAAGAGGCACTGAAGGCGCATAACGCGCAGATCCAAGCGATTGCGGCCAACCCAGATGCACCTACGTTCGCCAATACCATCGAAGCCTTGGAGGCCGCAGGCGAGCAATTGGATAAGGTCCTGTCGGTGTTCTTCACGGTTGCGGGTGCGGACAGTAATCCCAAGCGCGAAGAGCTGCAGCGCGATTTCTCGCCGAAACTGGCGGTGCATTTTTCGAGGATTTCATCCAACAAGGCTTTGTTTCAGCGCGTGGCTGATCTGTGGGCACGCCGCGATGAGCTGCGTCTGAGTGACGAACAGGCGCGCGTTCTGATGCTGTCGCATCGTGGTTTCGTGCGCGCAGGTGCTGCGCTGGAAGGTGATGCCGATGCGCGCATGCAAGAGATAAAGGCACGGCTTGCCTCGCTGGGCACGTCCTTTACCCAGAACTTATTGGCGGACGAGCGCGATTGGTTCATGGAGCTGACCGAGGATGATCTGCAGGGCCTGCCTGAATTTGCGGTCAATGCCGCACGCGCTGCAGGGCAGGAGAAGGGCGTGGACGGCCCTGTAGTTACGCTCTCGCGGTCGATCATTGTGCCGTTCCTGCAATTCTCGCCGCGCCGGGACTTGCGCGAAAAAGCCTACCGCGCTTGGACTGCGCGCGGCGCGAATGGTGGCGACACTGACAACCGGGAAATTGCGGCGGAAATTCTGCGCTTGCGTGAAGAACGCGCCAAGCTCCTAGGCTATGACAGCTTCGCCGAGTACAAGCTGGAGACCGAGATGGCCCGCACGCCGGACCGTGTGCGTGAGCTGTTGATGGACGTATGGGAGCCCGCCAAAACCCGCGCAGACGCGGATGCTGAAGTGTTGACTGCAATGATGCAAGAGGATGGCGTCAATGGCCCGCTGGCGGCTTGGGACTGGCGCTACTACGCTGAGAAACGCCGCAAGGCCGAACATGATCTGGATGAGGCAGCGCTGAAGCCCTACCTGCAGCTGGACCGGATGATCGAGGCGTCTTTTGCCTGCGCCAATCGCCTGTTCGGACTGGAATTTACACCGCTGGATGTGCCGCTCTACCACCCTGATTGCCGTGCATGGGAGGTGACCCGCGACGGGCAGCACATCGCGGTGTTCATCGGGGATTATTTCGCGCGCGGATCAAAACGCTCGGGTGCATGGTGCAGCGCGATGCGAGGGCAGGCGAAATTCCCGAAAGTGCAGGCCCCGGTCGTGATCAATGTCTGCAACTTCGCCAAAGGTGACCCGGCGCTGTTGTCCTATGACGATGCGCGCACGCTGTTTCATGAATTCGGTCACGCGCTGCATCAGATGCTGTCCAATGTGACTTACGAAAGCATCTCGGGCACCTCCGTTGCGCGTGATTTTGTTGAACTGCCCAGCCAGCTTTATGAACATTGGCTGGAAGTGCCCGAGGTTCTGGCCGAATTCGCCACCCATGCCGAGACGGGCGCACCGATGCCGCAAGAGATGCTGGAAAAGGTGCTGAAGGCGGCCAATTTCGATCAAGGATTCCAGACGGTCGAGTATGTGGCCTCGGCTCTGGTCGATCTGGCATTCCATGACGGCGCTGCACCCGCTGATCCGATGGCGAAACAGGCCGAGGTTCTGGCCGATATTGGCATGCCATCCGCCATAGGAATGCGCCACGCCACCCCGCATTTCGCCCATGTGTTTGCAGGCGACGGATACAGCTCGGGCTACTACAGCTATATGTGGTCCGAGGTTATGGATGCCGATGCTTTTGCGGCGTTCGAAGAAGCAGGCGGCGCATTTGACCCAGAACGCGCCAAGGCGCTGGAGGACAATATCCTCTCAACCGGTGGTTCGCGTGAGGCGGAGGAGTTGTACCTGGCATTCCGCGGGCGTCTGCCGGGGGTCGAGGCCTTGCTGAAGGGTCGCGGGCTGATCGCGGCCTAATACCCCAGTTCGCGGTCAACGAGGTGGAGAAAGGGCTCGCCCGCTTCACCTCGGCGAATGTTCTCGCAGATCACCTGAGCGGCGGTCACCGGTCGGGTCTCAGATGCAATATGGGGCGTCACCGTCACATTCGGATGCGCCCAATAGGGATGCTCGGTCGGCAGCGGTTCGATGCGGAAGACGTCTAGCGTGGCATGTCCGACCTGCTCTGAATTCAGTGCGGTCAGCAGGGCGTCATCATCGATCAGAGGTCCGCGGCCCGGGTTGATGATCTTGGCCCCTTTTGGCAATAGGGCAAGCGATTCTGCGTTCAGCGTGTTTTCGGTCGCCGGCGTGTCTGGCAGTAGCAGAACCACGATCTCGGCCTGAGACAGGGCATCACGCAGGCCGTCCGCCTCGTGCAGGCAGGTCACTCCGAGAATGTCCTTTGCGGTCCGGCTCCAGCCGATGACGTGAAAGCCCAAATCCGCCAGCGCCCGCGCCGCAGCCGCGCCCAGCTCACCCAAACCCAAAACGACCACGGTGCGTTGGGATGCCAAAGGCGGCGCATCCGGTTCCCATGTTGTATCCTGTTGGGTGATATGGCGGTCCATGCCGAGGTGATAGCGCAGCACATGGCCCACCACCCATTCCGTCATGCCCTGTTTCAGCCCGCTGTCCACCATGCGCGTCAGCGGTACGGTCAGAGTCTCATTGCCCGATATGCTTTCTACCCCGGCCCAAAGACTGAACACCGCCTTGAGGCGGGTGAACGGGGTGAAATTCCGCAGCCCTCCGTTCGGGGCATAGACCACATAATCGACCTGATCCGCGGGGATGTCCGTGGCCAGATGAAAATCTGACCCGGCCTCGGTCAGACCCTTGCGCAGCAGCGGTTCATATTCCGGCCACAACCCGGGGCGGGCGGAAAACAGGACGTTAACGGGCATTGGTACCTCTTAGCGGGGACGATGGATATGGGCGCTTTGCACGATGCCGAAGGCGGCCATCAGCACTAACATGGCCGAGCCGCCATAGCTGACCATCGGCAATGGCACACCGACAACCGGGGCAAGCCCCATGACCATCGACATGTTGACGGCAAAGAACAGGAAGAAGTTCAGCGCAATGCCCAGCGTCACCAGGGACGAGAAACGATCTTTGGTTGCCAGAGCCGTGACCATGCAGAAGATCAGGATCATGGCATAGAGGATCAGCAGGGTGATACCGCCGACGAAGCCAAACTCTTCGGCCAATGTGGTGAAGATGAAATCGGTGTGTTTCTCGGGCAGGAAGTTCAGCCGTGATTGCGTGCCCTGCATGAACCCGCGCCCGTTCCAGCCGCCCGAGCCTAAAGCGATCTTGGATTGGGTGATGTGATATCCAGCCCCCAACGGATCGGTTGAAGGGTCCAGAAAGGTATCAATCCGGCGGAACTGGTAATCTTTGAGCAATTGCCATTCTGTTCCGCGACTATTGAAAACGGTGGCGATCAGGCCGACCCCTGCCGCAATTACGGCGGCGAAATAGGCCCAGTGGACACCGGCGAGGAACATCAAACCTCCGCCTGCCGCCAGCAGCAGGATCGAAGTGCCGAGGTCTGGCTGACGTAGGACCATAAAGGTCGGGATCAGGATCAGAATGACTGGGATGATCACCCAGAGTGGTCGCGATGTTTTATGGGCAGGCAACCAGTCGTAATAGGCAGCCAGCACCATCACCAGCGCCACTTTCATCACCTCAGAGGGTTGGAGTCGCATGAAGCCGAGGTCAATCCAACGCTGGGCACCCATGCCGATCGTTCCAAACAGCTCCACCACGATGAGCAAGCCGATTGAGCCCAGATAGGCCA
Source organism: Ruegeria sp. AH3 (assembly GCF_056536265.1). Lineage (NCBI taxonomy): Bacteria > Pseudomonadati > Pseudomonadota > Alphaproteobacteria > Rhodobacterales > Roseobacteraceae > Ruegeria > Ruegeria sp. AH3. The sequence goes on along the minus strand of NZ_JBQFJL010000001.1, from coordinate 2,306,039 downwards.
CGACCGACATATTTCGCCAAAACCAGATCGGCACAAGCGCAATGATGAACATGACCGCTAGGCCCAGACCGAACCGTTCTATCTGCGGTTCAGCCCATGGTGTCCATGACCCACCGGCTACCGAATAGAGCATCAGGAAACCTGCGCTCGCCACGCTGATCAGCAGCAGGGTCAGCGGCCAGTTCATATAGAAGAACTTGCGGAACCCGGAGGGCGTGGATTTGACGGCGTATTCGAGATAGCTCATGCGCGGTCCTTCACGTCAGGACGCGCTTTGGGGCGGCGATCCCCCTCAAGCCGTTTTTGTTGTTCCTTGATGCGCTCACGATCACCGGTCGGATACGCCTCAAGCGGGGGCGTTCCATCGTAAAGCGCTTGCAGCATGATGTCGCGCGCCACTGGGGCCGCGGCCTTTGAGCCGCCGCCGCCATGTTCAACCACAACAGCGACTGCGTATTTTGGATTGTCGTAGGGTGCGAAACTAACAAATAGTGCGTGGTCGCGGCGCTCCCATGGAAGATCCTCGTTGCGGATCACGCCTGCGGCGCGTTCGGCCTTGGTGATGTTGCGCACCTGACTGGTACCCGTCTTGCCCGCCATGCGGAAGTCATCTGCGATGATACGGCTGCGATAGGCCGTGCCGCGCCGGTCGTTCGAGACCGAGAACATGGCTTTGCGCACCTGTTCCAGATTGTTTCGGTTCACCGCCAGAGGCTCGCCCGCTCCCGAGGGCTGTTCTACCCCGTTGATCGAGCGAACAAGGCGCGGTGTCACAGCTCGCCCGGTCGCCAGCCGTGCCGTCATCACCGCCAACTGCAGCGGTGAAGCCAGCATGAAGCCCTGACCGATCGAGGCGTTCGCCGTGTCACCAATCAGCCATTCCTGCCCGTGTACCCGCTCTTTCCAATCCTGGTTGGGGGTCAGGCCAGCCGCCACGGCGGACATCGGAATATCGTGCTTGACCCCCAGTCCAAAGGTGCGCGCCATCTCGGATATCTTGTCGATGCCAACCCGCAGGGCGACATCATAGTAGTAGACATCGCAGCTGCGCTTCAGCGACAGTTCCAGATCAACAGTTCCATGCCCGCCGCGTTTCCAGCAGTGGAATCGGCGGCTGCCGACCTTCAGATGGCCGGGGCAGTATACTGTGTTCGACGGGCCGATCACTCCGGCTTCAAGCGCGGCCAGCGCGGTGATCATCTTGAAGGTCGAACCGGGCGGATAGGTGCCTTGCACCGTCTTGTTGGCCAGCGGGCGGTACTTGTCATTGGTCAGCGTGCGGTAATCAGCAACTGAAATACCGCGAACAAACAGGTTCGGATCGAAGCTTGGGGCCGAACTGATGGCGCGGATATCTCCGGTTTCGCAGTCGATCACAACAGCGGCGGCGCTTTCTCCGGCCAGGCGGGCCTGCGCGTATTGCTGAAGATCTGCGTCGACCGAGAGTTGCAGATCCGCCCCGGCAGTGCCTTCCTGCCGGTCGAGTTCACGCATCACGCGGCCCGTGGCGTTAACCTCGACCCGCTTGGCTCCGGCTTTGCCGCGCAATGGAATTTCCTGCTTGGCCTCAAGCCCGACCTTGCCGATCTGGAACCGAGGGATGCGCAGCACCGGTTCGGGGTCGTCGATCTGGCTGAGATCATAATCGCTGACCGGGCCAACATAGCCCACCACATGGGCAAAATCCTCGTACCGAGGGTATTGACGCGTCGATCCCACCTCGGGCGTGACACCGGGCAGGGCAGGGGCGTTGACGGCGACTTTCGAAATATCTTCCCATGTGACCTGATCGGCGAGCGTGACCGGCAGAAATGGGGCAGAGCGGCGCATCTCGGCTTTCGCGCGCTCAATTTCGTCTTGGGTGAGGGGGATCAGCTCGGAGAGCTTGGTAATGACCTTGTCGATATCGCCTGCATCTTCGCGCACCATCACGATGCGATAAGATGGCGAATTCTGACCGATGATCTGCCCGTTGCGATCATAGATCCGCCCGCGTGTCGGGGGGATCAGACGGATATTGATGCGGTTTTCCTCGGCCAGCAGGCGGTATTCGTCGGCCTGATCTACCTGCATGAACCGCATGCGGACCGCCAGCCCGCCAATGAACGCGGCCTGCAACCCGCCTAAAACCAGCGCCCGGCGAGGCAGCCGCTTATAGGCGAGGCCCTGTGATTTCGGTTTGCGCTGTTTCATGCCCGCGCCCCCGGGGTTGTGCTGTCCGTGACAGACTTGCGACGCACGCCAAACGCGCTCTGACTGAGCAGGGCGATCACAGGATAAGCCGCAATTGTCAGAACAACTTGTATCACCACCGGTCCCAGCGTTGCCTGTTGCACAGACAGAATAGCAAGAATGACGCGGTTGAGCACAAAAACTGCCGTGATCACCGCGCCTACGTTGGTCCATTCGCTGACGAACCCGCCATCCCGCATCCCCGGCGCAGCATTGCGCAGATAGGCTGCACCCAAAACCACCAACGCAGCCATCAGCCCCGGAGGACGTTGCAGCAATAGATCAGCCATCAGCATCACGAACGCAATCGCAAGGATCGGCACATACTCCGGGCGGCGCAGCACCCATGCAAAAGTCAGTGCAATCAGGATATCCGGAAAGGGCCATCGATCCGGCTTGCTATCGAGCGGCAGTAGGTGCAGGAACATCACCAGCACTGCAAGCGCGATATAAAGCCCGCGTTTCAGCCAGAGATGTGAGGTTGGCCTATCCATCGGTAACCTCTTGCGGAGTTAGTGCAGCCGCAGGTTGCCGGGGTCCGACGATGCCGCCGGGGTCCTGAATGGGTTGGGCGGATTGGAAGCGCAGGACGCGCAGGAACTCGAGCCGTTCAAAATCGGCTGAAAGCCGCACGCGCAACCTGCCGCCCGGATCGACGGCAATCTGACCGATCAGCAATCCACCTGGAAACACGCCGCCATCTCCGGATGTCACAACGCGATCTCCGGGGCGGACGAACTCGCGATTCTCGAGGAACTCAACCAGCGGCGATGCGCTGTTGTCACCTGCGATCAGCGCGGTTTGACCCGAGGGCTGAATGGTTGCCGGTATCGCGCTGGATGCATCCGTCAGCAGGATCACCCGCGCCGTATCCGGCCCAACCCCCGAGATACGTCCGACCACGCCGATCCCGTCCATCGTGGCCCAGCCATCGACGATCCCATCACGCTCGCCCACATTCAGCAGCACGGATTGCCGGAAAGGTGAGCCACTATCGGCCATCACCACGCCGGTCACATATGTAAGCCGGGGATCAAGCCGCACATTGTTCAGGTCCAACAGGCGCGCGTTCTCCTGCTCCAGCTGCAGCGCGGCCTCTTTCCAGGCGCGCATCAGGCGCAGCTCGCTACGCAGCTCCTGATTTTGTTCGCTCAGGCGCTGATAGCTTTGGAAGTCCCGCACAAGATTGACGGCACCAGTGACCGGCACCATCGCCCATTCCATCGAAGGGACAACCGTATCCACCACCTGCGCCCTGAACCGCTCGACACGCGGGCTATCGATGCGCCAGACCAGAAAGATCGCCAGCAAGCACAGAACCACGATCCCCAGCAGCAGGCGGCGCAAGGGGGTTGTGTATTCATCGCGCTGTGATCGGTCCTTTGCCACAGGTTACCTTCCCGTGCTGCTCGTGCCCGAGGTCTTACCCTATCAGGGTGCGCGCCTTAGCTGTCGTAGTCAATCGCGTGGCGCAGTTGTTTTTCGTATTCCAAAGCCTTGCCGGTGCCCAAAGCCACACAATTCAGGCTTTCATCGGCGATCGACACGGCCAGACCTGTCTGTTCGCGCAATGCAAGGTCCAGATCGCCCAGCAGAGCACCACCACCAGTCAGCATCACACCCCGGTCGACAATGTCGGCTGCCAGATCGGGCGGAGTGGTTTCCAGTGCGGTCATCACGGCCTCGCAGATCTGCTGGACGGGTTCCGACAGCGCCTCGGCCACCTGTGCCTGGCTGATCTCGATTTCCTTGGGTACACCGTTCAGCAGGTCGCGACCGCGGATATGCATCGACTGGCCGCGGCCGTCGTCGGGCATGCGGGCGGTGCCGATGGTGGTCTTGATGCGTTCGGCAGTGGATTCACCGACCAACAAGTTTTGCTGACGACGCAGGTACGAGATGATGGCCTCGTCCATACGGTCTCCACCGACGCGAACCGAGCGCGCGTACACGATGTCGCCCAGCGACAGAACGGCCACCTCGGTGGTGCCGCCGCCGATATCGACAACCATGTTGCCGGTTGGGTCGGTGATCGGCATCCCGGCACCAATCGCGGCCGCAATCGGCTCGGCAATCAGGCCCGCGCGCCGCGCGCCAGCAGAGAGAACCGACTGGCGGATTGCACGCTTTTCGACCGGTGTCGCGCCATGCGGGACACAGACGATGATTTTGGGCTTCGAGAATGTCGAGCGCTTGTGCACCTTGCGGATGAAATGCTTGATCATCTCCTCGGCGGTGTCGAAGTCGGCAATGACACCTTCGCGCATGGGGCGGATGGCCTCAATAGAGCCGGGGGTCCGGCCCAGCATCAGCTTGGCATCTTCACCGACGGCCAGAACCTTTTTCACTCCATCCTTGACGTGATAGGCCACGACGGATGGTTCAGACAGGATCACGCCACGCCCTTTGACATAAACCAGCGTATTCGCCGTCCCGAGGTCAATTGCCATGTCTGCTGAGAACAGGCCGCCCAGATTGCCAAAGATGCCCATATTTTCACTGATCCCATTTGTCAGAATTTCCACTGCCCGCGACTCGACGGTTCCGGGACGGATGCCTTATAGGGTGCCAACTCGCCCGGTTAAAGGGCTGATTCCGCGACAATCAGCACCTTTCCGCCTTATTGATAGGGACTTTAGAAGGCAAAATGCTCTCATATCAACACATTTACCACGCTGGAAATCTGGCTGATGTGCAAAAGCACGCATTATTGGCATGGACGCTGCGTTATCTGACGCAAAAGGACAAGCCGATCAGCTATGTCGAGACGCATTCCGGTCGCGGTCTTTATCATCTTGATGCGGCCGAAGCTGTCCGAACAGGCGAAGCTGTCGCCGGGATCGCGCGCGCGCAACAGGAGGGGTGGTTTAGTGCAGAACATCCGATGACCCGCGTGCTGAAGGCGGTGCAGTCCCGTCATGGCGCTGCGGCCTACCCGGGATCACCATTGATTGCGGCCAATCTTTTGCGGGAACAGGATAGTCTGCATTTCGCCGAGCTACATCCGGAGGAGTACGCGGCGCTGTCACTGGCGCTGTCGCCCTACGGGGCAAAGGTTTATCGGCAGGACGGTTTCGAATTGGCCCAGTCCTTGCTGCCTCCGGTGCCAAGACGTGGAATGATGCTGATCGACCCCAGCTATGAAGTGAAGGCGGATTACGAGCGGTTGCCGGGGTTGATCGCCAAGCTGCACCGCAAATGGAATGTCGGAGTGATCGCGCTTTGGTACCCGATCCTGACGGATGCACGCCACAAACCCATGGTTTCGGCATTGGGTGCCGCGGGCTATCCCAAGTCGATTTGCCACGAGGTGAATTTCCCGCCGGTGCGCGAAGGGCATCGAATGGTTGGGTCGGGTATGTTCATGCTGAATGCGCCTTTTGGCATCGAAGATGAGATCGATCGCCTCTCGGACCTGTTCGCAAAACTCTGAGAAGCTGGATGATAAGAGTACGGAATTGCTCCCGCCTCGTTTGCCAGCATCAAAGATGCCGTCAAACGAGTTGGGCCGGCAGCGCGCCGCAGGCGCGCTGCCGGGCCCAAAGCCGCAAGGGGGGTCGGCGTAGCCGGGCACCCGCGGGTGCGGGAGCCCTCCCCTTTGATCAGGTCAGGTCTTTGTAGCTGATCTCGCGCGTATCGGCACCCGGGCCAGCCTTTTCGCGACGCATGATCAGACGGTTCAGGGCATGGATATAGGCTTTGGCCGAGGCCACAACGGTATCCGTATTCGCAGATTGACCGGTGGCGATCATGCCGTCCTCTTCCAGACGCACGGACACAGTGGCCTGCGCGTCGGTGCCTTCGGTCACTGCATGAACTTGATAAAGCTGCAGATGGGCCTCGTTCGGGTAGATCGCACGGACCGCCTTGAAGGTCGCGTCCACAGGACCATCACCGTGTTCCGTCGCGATGATATCCTTGCCGTCAACCTCCAGCTCCACGGTCGATTCTGCCTGACCACCGGTGCCGCAGGTGACCTTCATCGAGACGAGTTGCAGGTGATCGTTGGCCTCATCATCGTCCAGCGTCATCAGCGCTATGAGGTCATCATCAAAGACCTCTTTCTTGCGATCGGCCAGATCCTTGAACCGCACGAAGATATCCTTCAGCTGGTTGTCCCCAACCTCATAGCCCAACGTTTCCAGCTTGTCGCGCAGCGCTGCGCGACCTGAGTGCTTACCCAAGGGCAATGAGGTGCCGGAGAGGCCGATATCCTCGGGGCGCATGATCTCGAAATTCTCGCGGTTCTTCAGCATCCCATCCTGATGGATACCGCTCTCGTGGGCAAAAGCGTTCTTACCGACGATGGCCTTGTTGAACTGTACCGGGAAACCCGCCACGGTCGCGACCCGGCGCGAGATATGCATGATCTTGGTGGTGTCGATACCGGTATGCCATGGCATGATGTCGTTGCGGGTGCGCAGCGCCATCACCACCTCTTCCAGCGCCGTGTTGCCTGCGCGCTCGCCCAATCCGTTTATGGTGCATTCGATCTGGCGCGCGCCGCCCGCGACAGCGGCCAGAGAGTTCGCGGTCGCCATGCCAAGGTCGTTGTGGCAATGGGTGGCGAACACCACTTCATCCGCACCGGGTACCGTTTCGATCAGGCGCTTGATCAGGTCCGCGCTTTCGACCGGAGCGGTGTAGCCCACGGTGTCCGGGATGTTGATGGTGGTTGCGCCTGCCTTGATCGCGATTTCGATCACGCGGCAGAGGTAGTCCCATTCGGTCCGGGTCGCGTCCATCGGCGACCACTGCACGTTCTCACACAGATTACGGGCGTGGCTGACTGTCTCATGGATTTTCTCGGCCATCTCGTCCTGAGTCAGGTTTGGAATGGCGCGGTGCAGCGGGGACGTACCGATGAAGGTGTGAATACGGTTTTTTTCAGCGTGTTTCACCGCCTCCCAGCACCGGTCGATGTCGGCGAAATTGGCGCGGGCCAGACCGCAGATGCGGCTGTTTCTCGAACGCTGCGCGATCTCGGACACGGCCTTGAAGTCACCTTCGGAGGCGATGGGGAAACCGGCCTCGATAATGTCGACACCCATCTCGTCGAGCAGTTCGGCAATCTCAAGCTTTTCGTCATGGGTCATGGTTGCGCCTGGGCTCTGCTCGCCGTCGCGCAAAGTGGTATCGAAGATCACGACGCGGTTTTGGTCGGTCACGTTAGTCATGGGAATCTCTTTCTTCTTCTGTCCTAAAGCCTATGGCGCGCGGGCGTCCTCCTCTGAGCGGGCGCGCCGGATGGCACGCTCAGAGGCGGATTAGGATCAGTAGGCCACGCAGCGACGCACCGCGAAGGGCGGTGTCGGCAACAAGGATATCTGCGCGGTTGATCATGGGGTTGAGCTTATACAGCGCGGGGCGCGATTGAAAAGAAGGAAATTCAGTTGCGGTGAAATTTGGATGCACAGTTGATGGGGCGGGCTTTCCACCTAGCTCGTGCAGCATGAAAAACGCATTGATAATCGGCGCATCCGGCGGAATTGGTCGCGCCCTGAGTACATGCCTGCAGTCGCAGGGCACGGCTGTGGTCCGTCTGTCGCGATCCGGGGATGGGTTTGATCTGACCCAACCCGAAGTGGCGGACCAGATGTTGTCCGACCTTACCGGCCCATTCGACGTGATACTGGTTGCGTCCGGCGCATTGGAGATCAATGAAACGCCGCCCGAGAAGTCTATTCGGGCAGTCACGGCACAGGCGATGATGGATCAGTTTGCCCTCAATGCGGTGGGTCCGGCGCTGGTTCTGCGCCATGCGCCTCGTCTGCTGCCGCGAGATCGCCGGGCGACAATTGCCGTACTGTCTGCGCGCGTCGGGTCCATCGGCGACAATCGGTTGGGTGGCTGGGTCAGCTATCGCGCGTCCAAGGCGGCGGTGAATCAAATCGTTCATACGGCAGCGATCGAACTCGCACGGACGCATAAGCTGGCCTTGTGCGTCGCTCTGCATCCGGGGACGGTCAAGACCGCTTTTACCGAGAAGTACCTGGGCCGCCATCCCGTCGTTGAACCCAGTGAAGCCGCAGCCAATTTGATTTCCGTTATCGACGGTCTTACACCGGCCGAAACGGGCGGGTTCTATGATTGGGCCGGGAAACCCGTGCCCTGGTAGGCGGTATCAGCCGTCATTTGCGTCCGTGTTGGTCGGATCCGATTCAGGTTCTGACGCTTCGGCGTCGGTCGCTGAGGTCGCCGGCTCAGGTGGCGTTTTAGCTTCGCTTGCCAGCGTGTCATTGTCCCAGACACCGGTTTCAACCTCACCACCGGCATAGCGCATGGTGCCGTCGCCATGGCGTTTGTTGTCGAGGAAGTTGCCCTCATAGATATCGCCGGTCTCGTAGGTGGCCGTGCCAAAGCCGCTGATTTTTCCATCGAGCCAAGCGCCGGTATAGCTGAACCCGCCGGGCCGGGTGAGCGTGCCCTGACCCTGACGTTTCCCATCCTCGAAATCGCCGTTGTAGGCGGTGCCATCCGGGAATGTAGCTTTGCCCTTGCCATGCCGAACGCCGTCAATCCATTCACCGTCGTATTGATAGCCATTGGCAAAGGTCAGCACGCCTTTGCCGTGGCTGCGGGCATTCCTGAACTGTCCCTTGTAAACGGTGCCGTTGGGGTAGCTCGCGGTTCCAGAACCTTCGAAAATACCCGCCACCCAATCGCCATCATAAACGGTGCCGTTCGGGTATGTCGTACGGCCTTTGCCGTGAGGAAGGTCATCCTGAAAATCGCCTACATAGACCGAACCATCCGCATAGGTCACTTCGCCCAGGCCCTGAATCTGACCGTTTTGCCACTCGCCGCTATATCGAAAACCGTCGGTACCGGTGAAGGTTCCCTGTCCATTGCGCATATCATCGGCGAAATTGCCCTCATAGACGGCGCCATTGGCATGGGTGACCTTGCCTTCGCCCTGCCGTCGTCCATTGGCCAGAGTGCCCTCATAAACATCACCGTTGGCATAAACCAGACGCCCGGCGCCGGTCATCGTATCCTCGACCCAGTCACCGGAATAGGTGAAGCCGTCTGCCATGTTCTGAGCACCCGTTCCGTGGCGTTGTCCGTTTTTGATACCGCCTTCATATGTGCTGCCATCGGCATAGGTGATCTTGGCCGTGCCCTCTTTCCGGCCCTCAATCCAGTCACCGTCATAAACATACCCGTCCGGGCCGGTCAGCACGCCTTTGCCGTGGCGTTTGGCATCCTCAAAGGTACCTTCATAGCGCATGCCGTTGGTGTATTCCGCGATACCCGCCCCGTTGATCGCGCCCTCGGACCAGTCGCCTTCATAGGTGCGTCCATCGGCATAGATGATCTTACCGCGTCCCTCGGGCCGACCTTTCGAAAAATTTCCTTCATAGACAGCGCCATTGACGTAGCGTGCGATTCCCTGGCCCTGAATCTCGCCTTCGACCCATTCTCCGGAATATTCGAATCCGTTGGGCAGGCGATAGGTTCCTGTCCCGTGACGCAAACCGTTTTCAAACGTACCTTCATACACGCCACCTACATCGTCATCCGCAATGACGACCTGGCCGTCTTGCTGGGCGATGGTCGCCTGCGCCAACAAGGCAAGCGTTGCTGCGGCAATTGAGATGCGGATCGCGTTCATGGTCGTACCTGCCTGCGGGGTAGATTGAATGTGGTTCTGGCGCAAAACTAGGATACCGCTAAGAGCAGAGCAACGGCTTTTGCCGCATTTGCCTTTTACTTGCGCTGTGATCTGCTAAATCCCTGAAAGACTGACGAAGGCAAGAGGGCAAGATGGCCGATCGTTTCCGTATCACTCTGGCGCAGCTGAACCCCACCGTGGGGGATATCGATGGCAATGCTGCCAAAGCCGCCGCTGCATGGGCCGAAGGGCGCGATGCGCAGGCTGATCTAGTGGCGTTGCCCGAGATGTTCATCACCGGATACAATACACAGGATCTGGTTATGAAACCGGTGTTCCATCGCGCTGCCATGGCGGCGATCGAGTCGCTGGCCGAACAATGCGCCGAAGGTCCTGCGCTGGCGATCGGCGGGCCGCGGGTCGAAGGAGGCAAGCTTTACAATGCCTACCTGATCCTCAAGGGCGGCCGGATCGTCAGCAAAGTTCTCAAGCACCATCTACCCAACGAAACTGTTTTTGATGAGGTTCGGCTGTATGATGCAGGCCCGCTGGGTGGGCCCTATGCGGTTGGTAACATCCGTATTGGCAGCCCGATCTGCGAGGACGGCTGGCATGAAGATGTGGCTGAAACGCTTGAGGAAACCGGGGCCGAGTTTCTGCTGATCCCCAACGGTTCGCCCTATTTCCGTGACAAATATGACATCCGGCTGAACCACATGGTTTCGCGCGTGGTCGAGACCGGGTTGCCTCTGATTTATCTGAACATGGTCGGCGGTCAGGATGATCAGGTGTTCGACGGCGCCACCTTCGGTTTGAACCCGGGCGGAGAGCTGGCGTTTCGTATGCCGGTCTTTGACGAGGCGGTACAACATATCGACCTGCTGCGTGGGGAGGACGGCTGGCAGATCGTGCCCGGTGATGTCGTGCCCCAACCCGACACATGGGAGCAGGACTATCGCGCGATGGTGCAGTCGCTGCGCGACTACATGGGTAAGACCGGGTTTGGGAAAGCGGTTTTGGGCTTGTCAGGCGGCGTCGACTCGGCGCTTGTGGCGGCCATCGCAGTGGACGCCATCGGGGCAGAAAATGTGCGCTGCGTGATGCTCCCTTCGGAATATACCAGCCAAAGCTCGTTGGACGATGCCGAAGCGGTCGCGCAGGCGCTGGGCGTACATTATGATTTCGTACCGATCTCACAGGGACGGGCCGCGGTGACCGAGACTCTGGCACCTCTGTTTGAAGGCCGGAACGAAGATCTGACCGAAGAGAATATCCAATCCCGGCTGCGCGGGCTGCTGCTGATGGCGATCTCGAACAAGTTTGGTGAGATGCTGCTGACCACTGGCAATAAATCCGAGGTCGCGGTGGGGTATGCCACGATTTATGGCGACATGAATGGGGGCTACAATCCGATCAAGGATCTGTACAAAACCCGCGTGTTCGAAACCTGCCGCTGGCGCAACGCCAATCACCGCGATTGGATGATGGGGCCTGACGGCGAGGTCATTCGCCCTTCGGTCATCGACAAGCCACCGAGCGCTGAGTTGCGCGAGGACCAGAAGGACAGCGACAGCTTGCCGGACTACCCCATTTTGGATGCAATACTGGACATTCTGGTGGATCAGGATGGCTCGGTCGCGGATTGCGTGGCTGCTGGGTTTGACGAGGCCGAGGCGCGGCGGGTGGAACATCTGATTTACATCAGTGAATACAAGCGCTTTCAATCTGCGCCGGGCACCCGGCTGACGCCAAGGGCCTTCTGGCTAGATCGCCGCTATCCAATCGTGAATCGTTGGCGCGACAGGAAGTAACGCTGCTCACTCTCTCATCGTTTACGATTTTTTTGCAATCGAGCTTCTGAAGTTGGATTGTTTATCTATTTCAGCCTCTTGGCCAGATTTTCCCGGTGTTTTCCTTGCCTTGTGGTCCATTTTTTGCCACATTTATGACGGGGGTTCGCCTTATGTTGGGCGAGCGTGACGCAATCCGGTGGCTAAGCCTGCCTTACAAGGCCCAACGTCGGATTTGCTGAACTGGGGTAGGGCATCCGTGTGTTGGATGTCAGTAAAAGTATTGGTGGTCAAAATGACTTATGGTTACGACAAACCGCTTCACGCGCCGACGCAACTGAAAACGATGGAGTCGCCGCCGCGTGAGCTGAATGAAGAGGCGCTGGATGCCTCAATCGCGGACATCCTGAGACAGGAAGCGCCTGCACTGACAACGGAAAAGCAACCTGCGCGTGCAGAGTTTCCAGTGTTGCGACCGCAGGAACCTTCGTTCGTGCGGCCTGAGCCGGGCTTCGCCTCTGCGCTGCGCCAGAAATGGGCGCAACTGTCCGGCGCAGCCTGAGCAAGCAAGGAATAAGTGCAGCAGTTTGAGTTGCGCTTTGGCCGAATGGCCACAGGTCAGTGGAAACCCTCGTGGTTGCGTGGGTTCCGCATTGTCAGCGCGGTGGTTATCGGGCTGGATACCGCTTCGATGACCCAATTCCGAGCGACTGATGCCTGGCCCCACTCCGACGCCTGTCGAGTCTGATCTCATCCTTCCGAAACGCGTAGATGTCGTCGTCATAGGCGGCGGAATAATCGGTGCGTCGACCGCGCTTGAACTGGCTGAACGGGGCGTGTCCGTTCTACTCTGCGAGAAAGGTCGGATCGCGGGCGAACAGAGCTCACGCAATTGGGGGTGGGTGCGGCTTGGAATGCGCGACCCGCGCGAGATTCCCTTGATGACGCAAGCCATCCACATCTGGCAGGGCTTGGATGAGCGGACCGGGCGCGAGACGGGCTATGTCCAATCCGGCATTCTGTTCGGCGCTTCGGGAGCCAGAAGTGAAGGCAACCTGATCCGTTGGTTGAAGAATGTCGAGGGGATGCAAACCGGTGGTCACATGGTATCGGGGCCTGAACTGGAGGACCTGCTGCCTGACAACACCCTGAACCTGCGTGCAGCGCTCTATATGCCACAGGATGGACGGGCCGAACCTCAATGGGCTGCTTCGGCTATCGTCGAAGCCGCGCGGGATCGAGGCGCTGCGGTCATGACGAATTGTGCGGTGCGCAGCGTCGATATGCAGGCGGGACGAATATCGGGGGTTTTTACAGAACGGGGTCGAGTGGCCTGCAGCCATGTCGTTCTGGCAGGTGGCGCGTGGTCGCGCCTGTTTGCCGGAAATGCGGGGATTGAGCTGCCGCAGTTGAAGGTGATGAACACCGTGATGCGCTCGTCTCCGACGGATGCCGGACCTGAAGCTGCGTTTTGGAGCGATGAGTTTGCAATTCGCAAGCGATCAGATGGTGGTTATTCGATTGCATCGGGCCATGAGAACACGGTCGACATCGTTCCCGACAGCTTTCGGTTGGCCCGGCAGTTTCTACCTGCCTTCCGTCAGGAATGGCGTTCACTGCGCTTTCGTCTGTCCCAGCGATGGCTGACTGAGATGCGACAGGACCGCAAATGGTTGCCGACCGATGTGACTCCGTTTGAGCATTGCCGGGTTTTGGATCCCGAGCCGTCGCAGAAGGTATTGCGGCGCGCCTGGGCGCAGGCACGCAATGCTCTGCCCGCGCTGGATGCTGTCGAGGTCGTGCAAAGCTGGGCCGGAATGATTGATGTTACACCAGATGCGGTCCCGGTTATCTCGGGCGTCGAGCGCGTGCCGGGTCTGTACATCGCAACCGGATTCTCGGGCCATGGGTTTGGCATCGGCCCCGGCGCAGGTCGCCTCGTGGCCGATCTAGTAATGCAGACCGCGCCATGTGTTGATCCGGCCGCCTTTCGCCTGTCCCGTTTCACGGACGGTTCAAAGGTGCGGCCGGACCCAGGATATTAAGGTCTTAACCCATCATCTGATAGCTGACAGGGACAAAGCGGAATCCGTCGCCGCGGGTCTCGACGAAACCGGCAGCAGGGAAGGGCATGTGATAGCCGATCATTGGTACCTTGTCCGCGGCCAGCATGCCCAGAACATTGCGCCGCGACTGCGTGGCGGCCGCTTTGTCCATATCAAAGCGCACTTCCCATTCAGGGTGTGCGAAGGACCAGACGTAGTGATTTGCAAGGTCGGCTGTCAGAACAAGACGCTGGCCGTTGCTTTCCAGATGATAGACCATGTGCCCCGGCGTATGCCCAAACGCCGCGACCCCTGTGATACCCGATGCAACCTCGCCACCGTCACCGATGAAGGTCATCTTTTCGGCCAGTGGCGTGACTTTGGCTGCAACCAGATCGCCGACCCGGTTGCCCGCGTCCTGTGCCGCCCAGAAATCATACTCGGGCGCAGCGGTCACATAGCGCGCGTTGGCGAAGGTCGCAGCGTCATTGGTGGTCATGCCGCCAATATGATCGGGATGCATGTGGGTAATGACAACCACATCAATCTGATCAGGCGTCACGCCCGCATCCGCCAACGCGGCCTGAATGCCACCTTGTCCAAGGCCGGTATCGAACAGAACCAGCTCGGACCCTGTGTTGACCAGCGTGGGCGTAAAGAAGAACTGCGCAACGTCCGGGGAAATAAAGTTCTCGGCCGAGACATTTGCAAATTCTTCATCAGACGCCCCGCCGCCGAAAATCTCTTGGGCGCCGTCGCGGGGCAGGCTGCCGTCTAGCAATGTGGTGACGGTGAAATCGCCCAGCGTAAAGGATTTGGCGATGGTTGAGTTGGCTTTGGTTTCGGTCCCGGCGGCCAAGAGCGGGGTTGCAGCTGCGGCAAACGGCAAAGCAGCTGCGGAACCCAGTGCAGCACGGCGTGTGAGTTTGATGGTCATTTTTGTTCTCCCTGTCAGAACACCAATAGATGAGTTAGGTCGGCGTGAGTCTCTTGCCAGTATATATCGAGATGACATGGGCTGCGGGGATGAACATTGCGTGTTAAATTTTGTTTATGCCGCGATCTGAGAACAAGACAGTCCCCACCCGCGAAAGCGTCCAAGCGTTTCTGTCATCCGTACAACCGGCGACGAAGGCCGAAGATGCACGAACGCTGAACAGGTTATTCCGCGAAACGACCGGGTTCGAGCCGGTGATGTGGGGGCCGTCGATTGTGGGTTATGGCCGTTATCACTATCGCTACAAATCCGGGCGCGAGGGGGAATTTCTGGCCACCGGCTTTTCCCCACGTAAGGCGGCGCTGTCGATCTATATCATGCCCGGCTATACGGATTTCAGGGATATCCTGCGCCGGTTGGGCAAGCACAAGCTGGGCAAATCGTGCCTCTATGTGAACAAGCTGGCGGATATCGATCTGGATGTTCTGGGCGAGCTGATCTGCGCCGGTCTGAAAGACCTTGAACGGCACTGGCCGGTCCAGCCGACCTGAACGCCTCTACTGGACAATTCGCCAATCCTGTGACAAGAGCCGCGCCAACAGGAGACACCCATGACCACCACCCGTTTTGCCCCGTCGCCCACAGGTTACATCCATGTGGGCAACCTGCGCACCGCGCTGATGAACTATCTGATTGCCCGCAAGGCAGGTGGTACGTTCATTCTGCGTATCGACGATACCGACCCCGAACGGTCGAAGGAAGAATACGTTGATGCGATCAAGCAGGATCTGGACTGGCTGGGCCTGCACTGGGATCGGGTGGAGCGCCAATCTGAACGACTGGATCGCTATGCTGAAGCTGCCGACAAGCTGCGTGAAATGGGACGCTTCTATGAAGCGTTCGAAACGCCGACTGAGCTTGACCTGAAGCGCAAGAAGCAGCTGAACATGGGCAAGCCACCGGTTTATGACCGCGCGGCGCTGAACCTTTCGGATGCCGAGAAAGAAACCATGCGTGCCGAGCGCGGCAATGGTGTCTGGCGCTTCAAGCTGGATCACGAGCGGATCGAGTGGAAAGACGGTATTCTGGGTGACATCTCGATCGATGCGGCCTCGGTTTCCGACCCGGTGCTGATCCGTGGCGATGGTCAGGTCCTCTATACAATTGCGTCCGTGGTCGATGACACCGAAATGGGTGTGACCGATGTTGTGCGCGGCTCGGACCATGTGACCAACACGGCGACGCAGATTCAGATCATCGAAGCGCTGGGCGGTGCTTGCCCGCGTTTCGCACACCACTCGCTGCTGACCGGTCCGCAGGGTGAGGCGCTGTCGAAACGCCTGGGTACGCTGGCCTTGCGTGACCTGCGTGAGCAGGGCGTTCAGCCGATGGCGCTGCTGAGCCTGATGGCGCGCCTGGGTTCGTCCGATCCGGTCGAGCTGCGGTCTGACATGGCCGAATTGATCGAGGGCTTCGACTTAAACCGTTTTGGCGCAGCTCCGACCAAATTCGACGTGCAGGATTTGTTTCCGCTGACAGCGAAACATCTGCAGTCGCTGCCGCTGACCGATGTGGCAGAGGCTGTTGCGGATGCGGGCGTGCCGGCAGAATTGGCCGAGCCGTTCTGGCAGATGGCGCGCGAGAACATTACCACTCTGACCGATCTGAAGGGCTGGTGGGAGCTCTGCCGTGATGGGGCCGAGCCGCTGATTGCCGATGAGGATCGCGCGTTTATCACCGAGGCTATCGCTCTGCTTCCAGAAGGCCCGTTTGACGGCGAGACTTGGGGTGTTTGGACCAAAGCTGTGAAAGAGGCCACCGGCCGCAAAGGCAAAGGTCTGTTTATGCCGCTGCGCAAGGCACTGACGGGTATGGAGCGTGGGCCGGAAATGGCGGCACTGCTGCCGTTGTTGCAAGTCATCCGGGCGCGCGGGTAACAACGCGCCTTATGGCGGGGTGTTTCGAAAAAAGTATATTTGAACTAATGGAGGGGTGGGCCGGTGCGCCTGCCCCTTTGTTATGCTGGGTCTACGATCCTGCTGCCTAAACGGGTCAGGTGTTCGTCAACGAAACCGGTCTCGTCCGAATTCAGTTGTTGATGGCGCGGGTAACGGGGCGCGGCACGGTCGTTCAGGATCGGAGCGTCCCAGCCGTCGGTTGTTTTAAAGAAGCGGTCCGCGCCTTCGGGCCCGAATGCACGCAGATAACCCTGAACGACCACGTCGATATAGCTTAACAACAAGGGGTGTTGATCTGTTGGTTCGGTGTGCTTGCCTTTCGGGACGGCATAGACCGCGATCTCGACCGCGTGTTTCAGGGGGTGTGTAACGGCGTGCGTTGCGGTGATGCGATCATAAGCCCATTCGCGCTCGTCTAACGCGACCCAGTCATTTCGGGGAACGTGGGCGATCATTCCATCGATCTCTGAGGCCGGGTCAGGGACTGCCGTTAGAAAGGCGACGGGGCGCAGATCCGTATGCCGCCACGCGCGACGCCAACCTTTCAGCTGTGCCGGTCGCGGGTTGGGAAAGTCGTGTGTCGAGAGGTTCACCAGACTGCCATAGCCAAAGAAATAGGGATCTGCCATGCGGGCCACGTCCTTCGGTGATGATTGATGTATGTCAAACAATCTTTTTACGAGACATGCAATAAGGCTGCATCTTGAAATTTGGGAGGTCATGATGCGGATCACCAAAAGGACGAACATAGCGGTGCGCCTGCTGATGTATTGCGCCGCCCATCAGGATCGGCTGGTAACGAAGGCCGAGATCGCCGAGGTGTGCAATATCTCGGAAAACCATCTGGCGCAGGTAATCAACCAGCTGAGCCAGCTGGAGTATCTGAGCACGCAGCGGGGTCGTAACGGAGGCATGTCGCTTGCGCGGCCCGCGGATCAGATCCGGATCGGATCGGTCTTTCGTCACGTCGAAGGCGGTCTTCCGATTGCCGAGTGTTTTGCGGATGCCGACAATACTTGCCCGCTGACCGATGCTTGCCGGTTGCGGCTGGCGCTGCAGGATGCGGCTGAGGTGTTTTACGCCTCGCTGGACGAAATCACTCTGGACGCTTTGGTCTGTGACAACGACCAGTTGCTGAAGATTCTGCAGCCCGTGGCCTGTGTGCGCTGAGATCAGTCGCTGGCCCGCAGGATACGAGCGGGCCGGACCGAGAGCGGGCGCAAGGCAAAAGCCACGCCAGCGCCCAGCGTCACGCCGATGCCCGCGAGGACAATGCCGAGCGCGGATGGCCAGATGATCGTGAATCCGGTGTCGAAGATATAGGTCGCAACGGCCCAACCGCCCAGGATTCCTGTCAGCAGCGCGACACAGCCCGCCGCCGCCCCTAGCAGAATCGCGCGCAGGGCGAAGCTGCGTAGGATGCGGCCCCGATTGGCACCGAGCGTTTTCAGAATTGCAGCCTCATACCGCCGCGCGGGCTCACCCGCCGCTGCTGCGCCGATCAGGACGAGAAACCCGGTCAGCAAGGATATGCCCGCACCATAGGACGTCGCCGCGGCGAGCCCCGCCAACAGACCGGATACGCGGTCGATGGCGTCGCGCACGCGAACTGCGGTGATATTGGGGTACTGCCCCGCGAGATCGCGCAGGATGGCGGCTTCGGCCTGTTCCTCGGCATAAACCGTCGCGATGAAACTGTGGGGAGCACCGGCAAGGGCCGATGGGTTTATCGACATGATGAAGCCGATGCCGGCAGTTGAGAAATCAACCTCTCGCAAAGACGTAAGTTCGGCGGTGATGTCGCGGCCGAGGATATTAACCGTCAGTTCGTCGCCCAGTTTCAGGCCCATCTCGGCGGCTTCTTCGGCGGCAAAACTGACCTGCGGTCGGCCTGTGTAGTCCTCGGGCCACCACGTGCCTTCGGTGATCCTTGCATTTTGTGGCGGCAGATTTGAATAGGTGACGCCTCGGTCGCCTTCCAGAACCCAGTGATCCCCCGCGACCTCGCGGGCGGGCCTGCCATTGATTCGGGTAATGATCCCGCGCAGCATTGGGGCGCTTTCGATACGGCTTACGGCGGGATCGGTTTCCAGCCGCTCGGTAAAGCCCGGCATCTGGTCCTTTTGAATGTCGACGAAGAAATAGGACGGAGCCACATCCGGCAGGTTACCCGAGATGGCGTTGCGCAGGGTTCCATCGATCTGACCCACCGCCGCCAAGACCGAAAGGCCGAGGCCCAGAGACAGCACCACCGAGGATGCGCCCTCACGCGGGTCGGAAATTGCCGACAGAGCCCACCGCAGGGACGGGCGACCTCGGGCCCAGGGCGTACCCATCCGCGCCAGTCTGCGGATCAGGAAGGCCGAGAGTGCCAGAAGTGCAAGTGCGCCGGCCAACCCGCCGCTAGTCCAGAGCGTCAGCCAGGTTGAGCCGCTGAGCCACGAGGCTGCACCGATCAACAGGGCCAGCCCGATTGCCGTTGCGACGACATAGACCAGACGGGGTAGGCTGCGGGTCGTTGACAACGCATCGCGGAACAGGGTCGCAGCGCGCACCTCTTCGGTTCGGGCCAGCGGCCAGAGCGTGAACAGGAAGGCTGTCAGCACCCCATAAAGCGCGGCCTCGGCCAATGGTTGGAGGTAAAGCGAGAAGACGGCAGGGACGGGCAGGCGGGCTTCGATGATGGGGGCGATCAGCAACGGGATCGCTCCACCGATAATGAGGCCCAGGAGGATGCCTATACCCGATAGGACTCCGATCTGGATCATATAGGTCTGGAAAATCGTTGCCCGATCCGCACCGAGTGTGCGCAGCGTGGCGATGGTTTCCGTTTTCTGGGCCAGATAGGCACGTACGGCCGCGGACACGCCGATCCCTCCGACGGCCAAGCCAGAGAGGCCGACGAGCACCAGAAAGGCACTCAGGCGGCCAACGAACTCGGATATACCCGGCGCGCCGTTGCGCGCATCGGTCCATCGCATACCAGTGCCGTCGAAGGTTTGTCCTGCCTCGGTTGCCAGAGCTTCCAATTCGGCGCCCCGCGGTAGATCGAGCCGATACTTGGTGGAAAACAAAGTGCCCGGCGCGAGCAGGCCCGAGGCTTGCAGATCCTGCGTGCGCACCAAGGTGCGTGGCCCCAAGGTGAACCCATCCGCAGCACCATCAGGTTCATGTTCCAGCGACGCCATCAGGACAAAAGACTGGGTTCCAAGGGCGAACTGATCGCCAATTGATAGGCCCAACCGGTCGATCAAAGATGGGTCCATCACGGCCCCTGGCAGACCATCAGCCCCTTTGAATGCGTCGGGCAGGGGCAACTCTGGCAGCAATTGAACCGTACCCACCAGCGGGTAGGCAGTATCCACCGACTTCACCTGCGTCAGGCCACGCTGTATTTCGCCCCCGTTTTCCGTGACAGCCATGGACCGGAAATCAACGACCTCCGAGACCGCCTGCGCAGTCTGTTCCATCCACGCGCGTTCCTGGTCATCAGCAAAGCGATAGGTGAATTCCAGTTGGGCATCACCACCCAGCAGCGCGGCCCCTTCCTGCGTCAGGCCGGTCTGAATCGCCTGCCGGACCGAGCCTACGGCAGCAATTGCCGCAACCCCAAGCGCGAGGCAGGCGAGAAACACCCGAAACCCGCGCAACCCACCGCGCAGCTCGCGACGTGCCAGCCGCCCGGCCATGCGCAGGCTCATTCGGCGGCCTCGCGCTGTGTGTCCTTTGCGATCCGGCCATCCCGCAAACGTATGACGCGGTCGCATTTCTGAGCCAAGCTGTGGCTGTGTGTGACCAGTATCAGGGTTGCACCGTGGCGATCGCGCAACCCGAACAACAGGTCAATGATCGCAGCCCCATTGGTTTCGTCCAGATTGCCGGTGGGCTCGTCCGCCAGCAGGATTTGCGGGCGCGGGGCCGCTGCACGGGCCAGAGCGACGCGCTGTTGCTCACCGCCGGACAATTGCGCCGGATAATGGTCCCGGCGATGTGAGAGGCCTACGGCGTCCAATTCGGCCTCCGCGCGCGAAAACGCATCTTTGTGGCCTGTCAGTTCCAATGGCGTGGCCACATTCTCCAACGCTGTCATCGTCGGGATCAGGTGGAAGTTCTGAAACACAACCCCCATCGCATCGCGCCGAAACCGGGCCAGAGCGTCTTCGTTCATCGTACTTAGATCATGACCCAGTGCGCTGACGCGGCCCGACGAGGCCTGTTCCAACCCGCCCATCAACATCAGCAGCGAGGATTTGCCCGACCCGGACGGGCCGACCAGCCCCAGCGTTTCGCCCTTGTTTACGGTCAAAGAGATGTCATGCAGGATATCCACCCGTCCGGCATTGCCATCCAGCGATAAAGCGGCATCTTGGAGGGAGAGAACAGGTGTCGTCATCAATCAGCCCAGTTAGGGGAGTACGGTTCATTGGGATATGGCGCGAAACAGAAAATGCGCAAGACTTTGATGGCCGCAGCGTTGATCTGTTGCGGTTTTGCAGCGACGGCCCAGCCGGTCGTGATAGCCGCGTTGGGGGATTCTCTGACGCAGGGCTATGGCTTGCCTGAACAGGATGGTTTTGTTCCGCAGCTGCAACGTTGGTTGGAGGATCAGGGAGCGCAGGTTCAGTTGATCAACGCAGGTGTCTCCGGTGATACCACCGCCGGGGGCGCGGCACGCGTCGACTGGACTCTGACACCAGACGTGGACGGGATGATCGTAGCGCTTGGCGGCAATGATCTGTTGCGCGGGATCGATCCGGACGTCTCGCGCGCCAATCTTCAGGCCATCTTGAGCGCAGCTGAAGCTTCAGAGGTTGAGGTATTGATGATCGGCATGCAGGCCCCGGGCAACTACGGGGCCGACTATAAACAACGTTTCGACAGCATGTATCCGGAACTGGCACAACAATTTGACGCGCTTTATGCCGAGAGCTTCTTTGAGGGTCTGACGGCCTCGGGTGATCCGGCAGCGGCGCGTCAGTATATGCAAGCCGATGGGATTCATCCCAACGCGCAGGGCGTGTCCTTGATAGTAGAAGCGCTAGGGCCCGAGGTGCTGGTGCTGGCTGAGGAGGCCGCTAAATAGGAGGTTTCCGATGCCCGGACGGTTCTTTTTGACACGACCGACGTCGCAGATCGCAGATGATCTGGGAATTCCGGGCAGCATCCCCGAACAACCAGCGCGCCAAAATATCCAGCCGGGAGAGGAGGTGGTTGTTCTGACCGGTACCGGGCTGACCCTCATGCGCTGGGGCATGATCCCGGTTGGCCGGGTGAATGCGCGAGGGCGTCCGGTGATGGAGACGATCATCAACGCGCGCTCCGAGACCGTCTTCGACAAAAGCGCTTTCGAAGGCGTCGGGCGTGCGGTTATTCCTGTTGACGGTTGGTATGAGTGGACCGGAGAGAAGCGGCGCAAAACCGCTTGGCGCATCTCGGCCAAGGATGGATCACCCTTGCTGTTTGCTGCGATCACCGACGTCTGGCAGGCACCCGGAGGGCTGTGCGTTGATCAGGTTGCTGCGGTGACGTGCGAGCCGAATGCGGACGTGAAGCCCATCCATCATCGGATGGGCGTGTTACTAGACCGCGATGGTGTTGAGCTTTGGTTGAACGGAACAGAAGAAGAGGCCCAAAACCTCGCCAGTCCGTGGCCTGACGGATGGCTGCGTATCGAGCAAGCCGACGATGTGGATTGGTCGGCCCCCTAGACCACTGTCACCACGGTTCCGATCGGCACCCGGTTATAAAGGTCGATCACATGCTCATTCAGCATTCGGATACAACCGTTTGAAACGGCATGGCCGATGGTCTGCGGCTGCGTGGTGCCGTGGATACGGAAATATGTATCGACCCCGTTCTGGAACAGATAGAGCGCTCGTGCGCCCAGAGGATTGTCTCCACCACCGGGCTGGACATAGTCGTTGTCCTTGAATTTGGCGTAAGTGACCGGGTCGCGCTCGATCATCTCGTCGGTTGGTCGCCAAGTCGGCCATTCTTTCTTGACGTCGATGGTGGCCGAACCCGTAAACTCGAGACCGGCTTTGCCAACGCCGCACCCGTAGCGGACAGCCTTGCGGGGTTCGGTCACGTAATAAAGGTAGAATGACCGCGGTGCGACCAGCAGCTGACCTGGCTGAAACTGCTTCTTAATGCGCACAAACTGCGGTGTCGGGTCGTATTCGACCGCTTTCTTGGCACTGGCTGTGCCGGGCAGCAGGCAGACAGCTGTCCCAGCCACAAAAGCGCGGCGAGTAAACATATTGCGTCCCTTCCAAAGACCAATGAACTTTTGATCCTAGTCTTGAAAGGATAGCCGATTTGGTCAATCGGCGGGGATGTATAACTGAAATGTGATGTATTCTGCGGGCCACACATTAGTCGTGACCAAGGAAGAGGGCGGAGAGAAAGCTCCGCCCTTTGAACGGCTTAGGCCAGTTCGATATTATCCGCGCTTTCGCGGCCATCACGGCCTGCGCGCAGCTCGTAAGTGACTTTCTGGTTGTCGGCCAGGCCCGTCAGGCCCGAGCGTTCGACAGCTGAGATGTGCACGAACACATCTTTGCCGCCCTCTTCGGGTGCGATGAAGCCGAAGCCTTTGGTGGTGTTGAACCATTTTACGGTACCTGTAGGCATATCCGTTGTCTCCTGTTTTGGTGCTGCCCACGGAGTTGCGGCAGCCTGGCGTCGTCGGTCTGGATCGAATGACTGAGCGCCCATGAAGGAGACAGTAGGTCGAAATAGAAAAACGTTAGCGTTGTGGATATGGCATTGAGACGAACGCGTGGCAAGAGAGGAGTGTTCTGGTCGTGACGCCGTTTGGGAGATCGTTATCCGAATTGCGCAAGAATTCTCCGAGAGTTTGGGCGTCCGCATGTGCCTACATTCATTGCGCACGGCATCGGGACGCCAGCCGCACAAACAAGCGGTTGAACCTGTTTGCACCCCCTCCTATCGTGCGCGTGTAACAAAACCAATCAGGACGATAACATGACCGAGCAAATGCCACATCCCATGTCTCCGCAGGATTGCCTTGTGGCGATCATGGTTGCGGTGTCCGCTTCGGATGAAACCATTCGCACCGCTGAACTGGTCAAGATCGAAACCGCTGTCAACATGCTGCCGGTCTTTGCCGACTACGATATCGATCGCACCCGCCGCGTATCGCAAATCGTGTTTGATCTGTTTGAGCAAGAGGATGGGTTGGACGCCCTTTTCGGTTTGGTTCGTGAAAACCTGCCTGAACGTCTGAATGAGACCGCCTATGCGCTGGCCTGCGATGTGGCTGCCGCCGATGGTTCATTGGCTGAGACCGAGCTGCGCCTTCTGGAAGAAATCCGCTATGAGCTGAGCATCGATCGCCTGCATGCCGCCGCCATCGAGCGCGGGGCGCGTGCACGGCATACCATCTAGCTGCCGTAAAGCGAGCCCCAACGCTCCAACAACGCCCGCTGCAATTTGCGTGATTTCCGGTTCCAAGGGCGCGCGCCTTCGGGTCTTTCGCGATTTGCGCGCGGGATTTTGGCGCGATGGGCGACATCTGCGGTGAAAATGGCAAAGGCGAGTTCTATGCCATCTGTTGTAGTCAGATAGCCACCAAGACCTGAGACGAAGTTCAGCGTTCCAGTCTTTGCATCCACCCGGACCGGATGGTTCTTGACCGGTCGTCCGTTCTGGTCGGTCAAGGCAAATGGTTTTAGCAACGGTCTCAGCTGATCAGAGCTGCCCGCCGTCGTCAATATCTTGGTCAATGCCACAGGCTCCATGCGCGACGCATCCCCGAGCCCCGAATGATCCACCATCGCAATTCCGTTCGCGCCAAACCGCTCGGTCGCCCAGCGGTTCATCTCTGCCGCTGACTCTGCGAGGTTCTCAGGTCTTATCCCACGCGCCTTTGTGGCCGCCATACCGACCATGTCGGCGGTGATATTGGTCGAGTATTTCAACATACCCTTTAAAATACTCTGCAGCGGGTCGCTTTGATGGATCACCAAAGGCACCCCCTGCGGGGCTTGTTGGGTTACCTGTACCCGGCCCAGAACAATCCCGTTCACGCGCGCCAGCGTTCGGAACACATCGCCGGCATAAAGCGCAGGCTTGCGCACTGGCAACCACCGCGCGCCCCCATTGCCCAACGCGCCTTTGGCCACGGTCCACCGATCCTGTCTTGCACTGGGCTGATAGGTGTAAATAGGAAGACTACGGCTTTCGATCCGCATCGTGGCCATATCGACCGAAGGCGTGTATTTTGTGCTACGGGCGTCCATGGTCACGCCATAGCCATCGCTTTCGCGCTTCCATTCGAAATGCACCCGGTTGAAATTCAAAGAAATTCCACTGATTGCCGGGCTGTAGCCCAGATGATCGGGCTGCCCCGGTTCAATGCTGAAAACATAAGGCAGCGTTCCGTCATAGACCTTGAACGCGCCGCGCACCTCGGTAATCCCGGCCTTGCGCAGATTGGCCGCCATTGTGGCCAGCGCATCTGTGTCTAGCAGCGGATCACCGCCTCCGGCGAGGATCAGATCGCCCTTCAGGATTCCGTTTTCGATCGGACCATCCGCGATCAGAGTTGTTTCGAACCGAAACTCAGGACCCAGAACATCCAAGGCATAAAGCGCGGTCAGAGCTTTGGCGACGCTGGCAGGTGGCAAGCTTGCGCCTTCGCCGAATACCTCCAATGGCGTTCCGGTTTTTACATCGGAAACGGCAAAGACAACTTCGCCCCGCAGCCCTGCGGCCTTTACAAGCCGCTCGGAGGCGCTCGCCAACGGTCCGCGCAGTTGAGGGCGCAGAGACACCAAAGGCGCCTCGGCAAGGCCCGTGCCCGGAACCAGAGACGCCCCCAATCCACTCAGAAACAAACGACGCGAAATACGATCAACCATGGGTCTATTAGAATCCCAGAGCTTAAATATAGACAATCACTTGATTAAGATTATGCGCTGACTGGAGTCATTCGGGCAACACCCCATCGCCCCAGATGCCGCGATTGCGAAGATCAGTTGAACTGACGTCAACCATCGGCACGTTCACGAAACACCAGGCCGGAGCCTCGGCCCGGCCCAGCAAATGCCGCGCCTGCCCGTCG
Organism: Ruegeria sp. AH3; assembly: GCF_056536265.1. Classification (NCBI taxonomy): domain Bacteria; kingdom Pseudomonadati; phylum Pseudomonadota; class Alphaproteobacteria; order Rhodobacterales; family Roseobacteraceae; genus Ruegeria; species Ruegeria sp. AH3. The sequence continues at coordinate 2,280,374 of NZ_JBQFJL010000001.1, read as the reverse complement.
ATGCGGTATCTGGCATAGAGCCGCGCCGCCGGGGACATCCGCGCCGAAATCCGATCCCCCGGTCGCGCCACGACGCCAACGGGAATGCTATCCATGATCAGCCGCCAGTCTTTCCACTTGTGAAACTGCGCCAGATTATCCGCGCCCATCAGCCAGACAAACCGGACCTGCGGATAAAGCCGTCGCAGCGCCACTATAGTATCCGCCGTTGCCCGTGTGCCCGTGAACGTCTCGATATCCGTGATCTCGACCCTTGGGTGCTGCATCACTGCACGCGCGGCCTTCATCCGCTGTGCCAGAGGCGCCGGTCCGTGTGTTTTCAAGGGATTGCCCGGAGACACCAGCCACCACACCCGGTCCAGCCCGAACGCCTTCAAAGCCTCGCGTGTGACATGAACATGACCGCGATGGGGCGGATCAAAAGATCCGCCGAACAGCCCGATCACTTGTCCGGGCCGCGCATATGGAATGTGGTATCGCTCCATCCCTCGCTGATGTTCAGAACTGGGGGGCGTTGTCAATCAACAGGTTGCACCGCATCGCCCAGCTTTACGCGCCCGGGCCGGATAACTTCAGCGCACCAACCCCCATGCCCGCGCACGGCAGAGTAGCCACCTGCACCCAACGCCTCCTCCATCCGGCTGCAGGGCGCACAGATTACGGTAAAGCGCAGAATGGCATCACCAACCTGCACCTCACGCCCCTTGAGCGCTGCCAGATTGATCCCAGACACCACCAGATTGCGCCGCAAGATGTCAGGCGGAATCGATCCTCGCCCCAGATACAACCCAATCGCCCTCAGATGCTCTTGCTGGATCAAAGTCACCGCCCGCTTGCCCGCGCTGCTACGGTCGCCGTCGAGGCCAGAGACGGAAATGTTAGCTGTATCCTCTGCAACCATCTCCAGTCGCCGTTTGGGTCGCAAGCCAATCCATTCAATACGACCCGGCTGCGCCCAGCCCGCGATCAACTCTGCCAGTTCAGACAATCCAGTCCCTCCTATCGGTTGAAGCTCTTTAGCCCATGCAAGCACGGTGCAAAATTCACAAAACCACCAGCTTGCCCCGCTCGCCCGCCTCAGATATCCAGCGTTTCAACCCAATTTCACTGACCCAGAGGACGCGACATGGCCGCCTATCAATATGTCTATCACATGCAGGGTGTCTCCAAGACCTATCCCGGTGGCAAGAAGTGCTTTGAAAACATCCACCTGAGCTTTCTGCCCGGTGTGAAAATCGGTGTCGTCGGCGTCAACGGCGCAGGTAAATCGACTCTGATGAAGATCATGGCGGGCCTCGACACCGATTTCACGGGTGAGGCATGGGCCGCCGAAGGTGCCAAGGTCGGCTATCTGCCGCAGGAACCGCAATTGGATGAATCCCTCACCGTCCGCGAAAACGTCATGCTGGGCGTCGCCGCAAAAAAGGCCAAGGTCGACCGGTTCAACGAGATTGCCATGGAGATCGCCGAGAACTACTCGGACGATCTGATGGAGGAAATGACCACCCTGCAGGACGCGATCGACGCGGAAAACCTCTGGGACCTCGACAGCCAGATCGACGTCTCGATGGAGGCGCTGCGCTGCCCCGCCGACGACGCCAACATCGCCAACCTCTCGGGTGGTGAGAAACGCCGCGTGGCGCTCTGCAAACTGCTGCTGCAGGCGCCCGACATGCTGCTGCTCGACGAACCGACCAACCATCTGGACGCCGAGACCATCGCCTGGCTGCAACAGCACCTGATCGACTACAAGGGCACCATCCTGATCGTCACCCACGACCGTTACTTCCTGGATGACATCACCGGCTGGATTCTGGAACTCGACCGCGGCCGCGGCATTCCCTACGAGGGCAACTATTCCGCATGGCTGGAACAAAAAGCCAAACGGCTGGAGCAGGAAGCCCGCGAGGACAAGTCCAAGCAGAAAACCCTGCAGCGCGAATTGGAATGGATGCGTCAGGGTCAGAAGGCCCGTCAGGCCAAATCCAAGGCCCGGATCAACGCCTATAACGAACTGGCCGAACAGTCCGAACGCGAAAAACTGACCCGTGCCCAGATCGTCATCCCCAACGGCCAGCGCCTTGGCGGCAAGGTGATCGAGGTCGAGGGCCTGTCGAAGCATATGGGCGACAAGCAACTGATCGAAGGGCTGGATTTTGCCCTGCCCCCCGGCGGCATCGTCGGCGTCATCGGCCCCAACGGTGCGGGTAAATCGACCCTGTTCAAAATGCTCACAGGTCAGGAACAGCCCGACGCAGGCACCATCACGCTGGGCGATACCGTTGAACTGTCCTATGTCGACCAGTCCCGCGACGACCTGAAAGACAACGACACCGTGTGGGAGGCGATCACCGGCGGCGCCGAGATCATCCAGCTGGGCGACGCGCAGGTCAATTCCCGCGCCTATTGCTCGTCCTTCAACTTCAAGGGCGGCGACCAGCAGAAGAAGGTCTCGTTGCTGTCAGGTGGTGAACGCAACCGCGTCCACATGGCCCGCCTGCTGAAAGAGGGCGGCAACGTCCTGCTGCTCGACGAACCGACCAACGACCTCGACGTTGAAACACTGCGTGCGCTGGAAGACGCGCTGGTCGATTTCGCCGGCTGCGCCGTCGTCATCTCACACGACCGCTTCTTCCTAGACCGGATTTGTACGCATATTCTGGCCTTTGAGGGCGATGCCCACGTGGAGTGGTTCGAGGGCAACTTCGAGGATTACGAAGAGGACAAGAAGCGCCGTCTGGGACCGGACGCGCTGGAGCCCAAGCGGTTGAAGCATAAGAAGTTCGCGCGGTAAAGGTTCCGGTTCTTATTGAACAGCAAGAGCTCCAGATATCGAATTTAAGACGACGGTGAACTCAGCTATTTTCCAAGTTAGCTGATTTACCAATCTTCTTGATTCCTCATTTGCCGCGTCGTTCGGGCCAAATTTTTGAGCTTCGAGTTGAATCATAAGCTGAGCTATTTGATTGCAGCTTGATGCAGCGTAATCTGCCAGATCCTTCACGGTGGTAATTTCAACCCCCTGCCGCTGGATCATCCTTAATGTGTTTTGAGCTATGAGGCCTTGATCAATCAAAACGCTTTCGAGCTCTTCCTGAGGTAAACTCGTATATAGTTCACGAGCTGTTTCAAGACTGCCAACAACATCAGAAAAAGAACCAACATCGCTTATCGATATCTCACCACCTTCAGCTTGGGAGAAAGTCGAAAATACAATCGAAAAAGCAGACATAGTAATCTCAGAGGCAGAGCTGAACTGAAGCACTGTATCCTCTGAAATGTTGTCATTCGTTTGAGGTTGAAACAACCAAGCAAACGAAACATTTGGAAGCAATAATACCAGAACAATAGCGATCTTCTTTAGCATATCAGCAGTCTTTCAATATTTTGACGAAGTCTTCCGGATAGCTGCTAGCCTCTAACATGGGCATAGCCATTTCATTAAATGAAGGGATCAAGTACACAGCGCACATGTCTTCCTTGGCGCGCTTCCACACTGAACTATCGATAAGACCGTTGTCATAGAAAACGTACTGCTCTGACAAAAAGCTCAGTGTTTTGCGGACAAGGGTCCGGTATTTTATCTCAGCTTGGTCTACTCCGAAAACTCTAGCTGCGATTTCCGGATTATCAGCCAAGTCTTGAGAGAGATCTCTCCCACTATTAAGTAGATTAGATATCGCCTGCGCTTGCACGGCGTTTCTAGTCAATTTGAATTGCCAGAAACTCAGCCCTAGGGCTACAACCGCCAAAATTGCCGCCGCAGAGCTTATTTCATCTTTGTAAGTCTTCAAAAAACAAGCCATTACACTACCAATGAACCACATTCTTAAAATACAAATCAGGATAGAAATTTACGATTTTTTTGCAAGCTTTTTGACCCTGTTCCAGTTAAGCCAGACCGTTTGATAGCAAGCGGATGATGGGATTACACTCCATCACTCACTCGAAGAACATACCCGAACAGCCGCACCATCTTTTCCCGCGCACCAAACCATATCCAACTCCATCCTCTCAGATGATAGGGTGAAACCCCATCCTACGGCTCTCCGAACGTGCCATCGGTGACCACACCACGCCACGCCGGATCAACCCGGCCTGCGCGAATATCGCGATGGATTGACGAATACGCCCAATCGGTCAGAGGCTTCGCCAACCACTCAACTCCCAAAAATGCCCGTGCTTTGTTGACTCATGCTGCACCGGCACAATAGGAGGGGTCGGTCGGCTGCATAGGGCGGCGGGCTGATTTCTTCCGATGGAGCTGAACTACTATGTCTGAACTGCGTGAAACCGCGATGACGTCCAAGGCGTGGCCGTTTGAAGAGGCGCGTCGGTTGCTCAAACGCTATCAGAAAGGTGCTCCGGAGAAGGGGTTTGTGCTGTTCGAGACAGGCTATGGCCCCTCGGGCCTGCCGCATATCGGAACCTTTGGTGAGGTGGCGCGGACCACGATGGTCAAGCGCGCGTTTGATGCGCTGTCGGACATCCCGACCAAGCTGATCTGTTTCTCGGACGATCTGGACGGGATGCGCAAGGTGCCCAGCAACGTGCCGAACCCGGAGATTCTCGAGCAGCATTTGCAGCGCCCATTGACCTCGGTGCCTGATCCGTTCGGCGAATATGACAGCTTTGGCGCGTATAACAACGCGATGCTGCGGCGGTTCCTCGATACCTTTGGGTTCGAATACGAGTTCTACTCGGCCAAGGAATTCTACGAATCCGGTCAGTTTGATGAAGTGCTCAAGCTTGCGGTTGAACGCTATGACGAGATCATGGCGATCATGCTCAAAAGCCTGCGGGAAGAGCGCCAGCAAACCTATTCGATCTTCCTGCCACTGCATCCTGAAAGCGGGCGGGTGATGTATGTGCCGATGAAAAAGGTCTGTGCCGAGACATATACCGTGACCTTCGATGATGAGACGGGCAAGGAATGGACTGTTCCAGTCACCGGCGGCAATGTGAAGCTGCAGTGGAAGCCGGATTTCGGCGCGCGCTGGGCAGCTTTGGGCGTCGATTTCGAGATGTACGGCAAGGAACATGCCACCAACGAGAAAATCTATGACTCGATCTGTAGGGCACTTGGCGGTCGCGCGCCCGAGCATTTTAGCTATGAGCTGTTTCTGGACGAGAATGGGCAGAAGATTTCCAAGTCGTCGGGGAATGGTGTGTCGATTGACGAATGGCTGACCTATGCGCCGACCGAGTCGTTGGCCTATTTCATGTACCAGAAGCCCAAGACAGCAAAGCGGATGCATTTCGATGTGATCCCGAAAGCCTATGATGAGTATCATCAGCAGTTGCGGGCCTATCCGGGGCAGGACCTGAAAGCGCAGTTGAACAATCCGGTGTGGCATATCCACGGCGGAGAAGTTCCTGAATCAACGCTGATGGTGCCTTTCGCCATGTTGCTGAACCTCGCGTCCGTGTCGGGGGCTGAGGACAAAGAGGCGCTGTGGGGCTTCATCCGTCGTTATGCGCAGGAGGCTACGGCCGAAACGCATCCCGATCTGGATCAGGCGGCGGGCTTTGCGGTGCGCTACTTCAACGATTTTGTCAAACCGACGCGCCAGCATCGTGCGCCGACGGATCAGGAGCGGGATGCGCTGGAGGCGTTGAAGGCAGCCCTAGAAGCTTATGATGGACCGATGGAAGATGAGGCACTGCAATCGGTGGTCTATGCCATCGGGCGCGAGCGGTTTGATCCGATGCGCGGCTGGTTCACAGCGCTTTATGAAGTGCTGCTGGGCGCGTCGCAGGGGCCTCGGTTCGGTGGGTTCATCGCGCTTTATGGTGTGCCGGAAACCATTGCTCTGATCGACAAGGCATTGGCCGGAGAACTGGTCTGATTTGACCTGACCTCGTGTGGGGCTACCCTTGGTTCAGGAGGTGGCCCCATGCGTCGACTATTGCTTGCTGTATCTCTGAGTGCCGGGCTGGCCTCGGGCGCTTTTGCGCAAAACGCCGAGATCGAGGCAAATATCTCGGCGCAGATACAGGCCTTCAAGGCGGATGATTTCGCCACCGCTTTCACCTTTGCCAGCCCCAATATCCAACGCCTGTTCGGGTCGCCCGAGAATTTCGGTATCATGGTGCGGCGCGGCTATCCAATGGTCTGGCGCCCGACAGATGTAAGGTTTCTGGAGCTGCGCGAGATCAATGGTGCCTTATGGCAGAAGGTTATGGTGGTGGACCGAGATGGTCGTGTCCATATCCTCGATTACCAAATGATCCGGCAAGAAAACGGCTGGAAGATCAATGGTGTGCAATTGTTGGGCAACTCCGATCCGGCGGCGTGATGCAACACCACCGTCACGGTGATATGAGCTGCGATTAATTCCTTTTCGATACCAAGACCTCCGCGCTCGGGGAATGTCCTGAGCTTTGGGTTTTGGCGCGCGATGGCGCGATTGGGAAAGGGATTTTCATGAACAAGGCTATCACCGACGGTATCGTGTTTATGCCGCCAGCATTCGCGGATGGTCTGGGAGTATGGTCCAGCGGCGACGGCACGCCTGGCGCGCCGACCTATGAGGGGTCGGGTACGGGTGTGTTTGTGCCAGCGGATGCGGATTTCGCAGGCTGTCTGGAGATCTACAAAACTGAGGCCACGCAGCAACTGCGCTATATGGGTCAGACGCAGCTGTTGCCGGGCTGCTATTTGCAGATCAAGGCACGGGTGAAGGCGATCAGTGGACCTCTGCCGGAAGTGCGGATAGCGGGTTGGGCCGGGGGTGCCGGGGATACGCATGTGAGCGGTTTGGTCGAGCAGGGCCCGGCGACACAATTGACCGGCTATGGCACGGTGCATGAGATCACGGCGATCGTGGGCGTTGGTCAGCGGCCGGGTGTAGACATGCCTTGGGGTCCTGCGGCGTTTTATGGTCATTTCGGGCTGAATGTCGACGGCACCAACGGAGCCGTGGTGCGGGTTGACGATCTTGAGATTGTCGACATTACGAGCGCGTTCCTGCGTGACATGATCGGCGTTGTCGATGTACGTGACTTTGGCGCTGTAGGTGATGGTTCCACCGATGACTCGGAGGCGTTCGAGGCGGCGGATCAGGCTGCGAACGGGCGCAAGATTTATGTGCCACAGGGAACGTTCCTGCTCGACGAGAATACCTCTATCGGCTCCGAGATCGAGTTCGACGGCACGGTGACGATGCCCGATGACAAGATGCTTCTGCTGACCAAGAACTACGATCTGCCCACCTATATCTCAGCCTTTGGGGATGAGATGCTGGCCTTCAAAAAAGCGTTTCAGGCATTGCTGAATAGTTCTGACCATGAATCGCTCGACCTGGGTGGGCGCAAGATAGCGGTGACCGAGCCCATTAACATGGCTGCCGCCGTACCCAACCGAACCGGCTACGCCACCCGTCGGGTGGTGCGCAACGGTCAGTTCGACGTCAAAAGCAGTGCAGCCTGGGATACCGAGAGTTTTGAGTCGGTCGCAACCTATGATCCGAGCGATTCCCGCAAACTCACCAATGTGGCCAATATCGCAAACATCCCTGTGGGTTCATTGGTCACCGGCAGTGGGGTGGGGCGCGAGATTTATGTGCGTTCCAAAGATGACAGCGCTGGTGAAATCACGTTGAACGAACCGATCTATGATGCAGCTGGGACGCAGAACTTTACCTTTACGGCATTCAAATATCTGTTGGACTTTAGCGGTTTCAGCGCATTGCAGAAGTTCAACATGGAAGGGATCGAGTTCCAGTGCAACGGTCGTTGCAGCGCGATCCGTCTGTCGCCTGGGGGTAACACCTTTGTGCTGAAGGATTGCTTTATCAGCCGTCCCAAGGATCGCGGCATTACCTCAATCGGGCAAGGCTGTCAGGGGATGTTGATCGACGGGTGTCAGTTCCTATCGACCGAAGAGAGTTTGGACGTGGCGGATCGCAGCTCAATCGCGCTGAACACCAATGCCAATGACGTCAAGCTGCGCCATAACCGGGCAACGCGGTTCCACCACTTTGCGGTTTTGGGCGGTGACAACAATCTGGTGCTGGGTAACCACTTTTTCCAGGGTGACAGCGTGCCCAACGGTATCCGCAACGCGGGGCTTGTGCTGATAGGAGGGTACAACAGCTCTTCGGTTGCCGAGAACTATGTCGACAACTGCTTCATCGAATGGACCAATGAACGGGATCCGAACCCTGATTACAGCACTGGTTATTCCTTCAGCGCGTTGAGCGTCACAGACAATATCTTCTATGCCAGCAATGTCGCGCCTTGGTTTAGCTACTTCGTGATCCGTCCTTATGGATCGGGGCATTTTCTGAATGGTCTGACGTTGACTGGCAACAAGTTCCGGGTCGCCAATGTGGATATTGACCGGGCAGAGCGCGTGGATACCAGTTTTGCCAACCTCAACCCAGAGCGGCATACAAATGTCAGCTTTGAAAACAACACGTTCCATGGGATCAGCACGCCTTGTTCCAACCCGCTACGCGTTCGTCACTCGCAAAGTTCGACCTCATCGGCCTGGACGGTCAGCTCGCAGGGGCGGTTGCCGTTTGGTGGTCGCGCGCGCGGGTGCGACGCGGTGGTGGCCGTCAGCTCGCTGAGATCGGTCTTTAACTCAGTGCGCTACACGGCACCGTATGTCGAGCTGAAGCAGGGATCGAGCCAAAACAATATCCGCCTACGTTGGTCTGAGGCATTAAGAGGCACAGTCTCGGCCATTCTGCGGATCGATACCTGACCGGAGGTGCTTAGTAGTTGAGCCATAATGCGAGTTTGAAACCTGTGTGTTCGCGAACTGAATTCCGTTCAACTCCAATGACCCAGCTGGCTATACCGGTTTTCGGACGATAAATCAGCGAGGGCCGGGCGCTCCAATACCAAGGGCGACCCGGCTCGTATGACGTTTCGATTTGCAACAGAGGGTCGAAGCGCCGCCCCGATGACAGACCTGCAGTGAAATCCAGCTTTCGGATCAAGGCCTCATGCGTACGGTATTCCAGCGCTGTGTCGACTGCGATCCATCCCGGACCCAACCCGGTTCGGATACCTTTGCCATACGACAATGTGGTTTTATACATCGCCCAGGCGCCGTCCTGCCGGTGATGCAACCCGGCGCCGAATTCGGCGGCTATGCGCCCGGCTGAACCGAAATCAGCGACAGGGATTCGGGCAAAGACCAGGGCGTGGCCGTAAAGATCCTGATGTTCTTCAGCGTCCAGCCCGATTGTCAGATTTCGCCTGAACCCCCATTCAGCATAGAACGCCCCCTTGTACTTGTAGGCATCATCGTTTTCCCGGAATGCAGTGACCGAGGTCGCGGCAAAGAGTGAATCTTTCTCGCGCAACCATGCCCCGGCGTTACCCGGGCCGCAAAGCACGAAGGATAGCAAGAATATGAGAACCAGACGGGCCATGCGCGCAGCATCCGCGGACATGGTTAACGGATCGTTAGTTTCCTGTTCATCCTTGGGAAAGAAATTCTCCAAATCCCGGTTTTGGCTCAGGAAATAGATGGCGTTTGTGAAAGCTGTGTTAGGCTGGACCTGACAAAGTAGGAGGAGCCACATGCCGCAGATTTCCAAAAACAACAGCTATCAGACGGTCATTACTACCTTTGAGATGACCCCCGGAACCTGTCAGGATCTTCTTGAGGCGCTGACGGATGCCTATGCCCATTTCATTTCGAAACAACCCGGTTTCATCTCTGCAGGGCTGCATGTGAACGACGCGCAGACGCGCATTGCCAATTATTCACAATGGGAGCGGCGCGAGGATTTCCTGTCGATGTTGCGCACACCAGAAATGCGCGAGCGCAATCGCCGGATCAATGAGCTGTGCAAAAGCTTTGAACCCGTCATGTATGACGTGGCCGAGACATTTGGCGAGACCTGACCTGGATCAAGGCAGCGATGCAGGTTTACAGCGACGATGGCGGCGCAATGACGGAGATGTGCCATGTATCACAATATTCTAGTACCGATTTCCTTTGATGCCGAACGAGATACCTCGGCACCTTTGAAGCTGGCGCAGATGCTGGCGACGCCCGAGGCCAACGTGACATTGCTGCATGTGGTCGAGCATATCCCGGATTATGCGATTTCTTACATGCCCGCCGAGTATCTTTCCGAGGCCCGTAAAGCCATCCAGACAGAGTTGGACACGTTGGCGGCAAAGGTGCCCAACGCGCAGGGGCTGGTCGTGGAAGGCCATTCCGGGCGCACGATTCTGGATTGGGCCGAGGTGAACAAGCCCGACCTGATCATTATGGCATCGCATCGCCCCGGAATGCAGGATCTGCTGTTGGGATCAACCGCGACTCATGTCGTGCGGCACGCGAAATGCGCCGTGCATGTGGTGCGTTAAGGGATAATTTTTCGACCTCGGGCCCACGCGGCCATGGCTTTGCCACATAGGCATCGTATCACGGCCGGCATGAGCCCTAAGCGACCAAAAGAACAGACGACGCCCGGCCCGCGCCTGACCAGACGGCAGCGCAGGGCTGAGGCTGTGCGCCGCAAGGCTCTGTCTCCGATCCGGATTCTGATGATGGTGCTGGCCTTGCCCCTGACCACGGGGATGATCGCAATCGGGGTCTATATTCGGGTGAGCGACTATGACCGTCCCGAAGCCGTTGTGCATCTGGTAGCCATGGCTGGATGTGATGTCGTGCAAAAGCTCGTCCCCGGTCCGTTTTATGAGGGCGGTCCGGGATATCACAAACGCAACGATCCCGATGGCGATGGCGTGGCCTGTGGGCCATCCGCATCCCGCGCGGTTTCAAGCTTTGCGCAACAAGCTCCGACGATCACACCAGAGGTCGAGGCCCAGAAAGAGCGCACCGTCGGGACCGCCAAGTTCCTGAAACCCTGATCTGCATTTTGCGGGGATGCGCTCAGGACAGCGGAGCCTTGGCGCAGTCGCGAAAGAGGCGCACCTGGGGTGCGGCGCCATCCAGTGCGAACTCGGTCAACCTGTCTGGTGTAAAGGCATAGGCGGTCTGATTGTATTCTAGCCCATCCAAAACATTGCCGAACCCGGTGTCCGTCACGGTAAGGGATGCAGCGTTTCCCGACAACACATGACGTTCCGTAGCGATTTCGATGGGGTTCGGGCCGTCAAACCGCATGGCAAACCATGGGGTCTGGGTCCAGCCTTCGGCCTTGTGAGTGATGGTCAGGGTATAGAGCGGCTGAGCCGGGTCGTAGGTCAGGAAAATCTGTGCCGTGCTCGTGTCATGCGACAGGGTGCAAATTTGTCCGACCGTTGCCTCCCATGCGGTGGCTGGCGTGGCTAGGATGAGTGATAGCAGAATGACGCGCATGGGCGATTATTTAGCTGCTGATGGACCTCAGGCAAGAGTGGCGACCTGCCTTATCTCAACAGATTGGTGTCGCGCGAAACGGCCTGATTGTTCACTGCGTCGCGCGCCAGATCCTCGGTCTGCCCCCCGCGTATCCCCTGCACGACACGTTTCGCAATACTCGTGTTGGGCACGGTGTTCGGGTATGTCATGGCAACCATTTGGAAATACGGTTTGTGATCTCAAACGTGGCGGAGGGGACGCTGGGCTGCAACCTTGAAGTGTCAGGGCCTGCGTTTGGGTAAGGTGCTAGGTTGAAAATAGCCTGATTCCTCAAGTATCAATGCGAGATTTCAAGTCGCTATGTTACGTTGCGCGCGGCGCGGCCGTCCCGGTCACGTCTTATGGCAATTTCGCCAGGCGAGGGAGAAAAGTGATGTTTGCACGTATTACCCAATACAAAATGAGGCCCGGCACGCGCGAGGCGGCGACGGCGAAAATGAATGAATTGAAATCCGAAATCATGGGCATGCCCGGCATGCACAGCTTTACCAATGTGATGAACGAGGACGGCTCGGGCTATGTGATCTCGGTGGTCGAGAGCGAGGCGACCTCGAACGCGAACGCGCCCAAAGTGGCCGAGCTATGGGGCCATTTCGCCGAATTCATGGAAGGCCCGCCGACGCCGGTTGGGTATGATGTGATTGCCCATTGGGATAAGGGGTAAGCGATGGGGCGGGGATTTCCCCGCCCGTTATTATTTTGGCGCGGCTTGTAAGATGGGGCTTTACCCCATCATGCGCTTTGGTCGCCTCGGAGTGAAGGATTGGAAACCCATCCTACGACCATCAACTCATCATTTGATCGTGCGCATTGCAGATCAGTTCGACAAGAAATTGATCATTCAACCCCTCATCGTCAGACTTCAGGCTGAATTTGTATGTTCCATACCTTTGATTATAGCCCAGATAATCACACATAGACTCTTCGATTGATGCCAATGTTTCAGCTTCTTGAGGCAGCCTAACTTCAAGGACCATTGTAGATTTTCTGGGGTGAAAGACACAGAAGTTTCGCGAGCGACCGTCGATTTTAGGTCCAATGTAGTGTTTGGCGAAGTTGAGTTCTGAGTTTGGGATCTGGGCTTCCATCAGTTGAAAAATTCGCTCTACAACACCGATTGAAGCTGAAGACGCACGTTCAATCCAATATGAGCGATCTGTTTCAACGAACTCTTCGAGCTCTTTGTCGCTGCCATAGTATTCTTGCCGTGTATCCAAGATTTTGGAGAACATGATACTTAAACCGAGATTGCTTTTTGTAGCCGAAAGCTTCAGAGCAATTATCGGCACTGAATTTCCTAGCAACGTAATAACGTTAAAGAAGCGACCGGTGATTTCTTCTGCAATCAATACACAAACGTGATCGATTCCCTTGTAGCGCGAGCGCTGCAAGTCCCAATATTCTATTGCGCGAATAATGTGAGACGGGTCGGTTTTGCCAAGTTGAATTTCCACGCAAAAACGAGTCGGCTCACTGTCTTGAAGAAGAAGGTCTAGAAAGCCGCCACCAACCTGCGGCACTTCCGCTCCGATCAGATCCAATTCACCTAATCCGAGGCACCCGGGTGAAGATTTAATCAACTCTGCAATTTGTTTTTCGCTAACGCTTTTCTCGTTCTTGAGATTTATCTCTCTAAGTATTTCTAATTCCATACCTTTTTCCTATTTCGTGAGGATTCAATTCCTCACCGCTTCCGTCTCTTCACATTCCCACCCCGCTGCCCCGGCCTGCCAGCCGTTGACCGCCCGTGCGATTTCACTGCGTCTTCCGAGGCTTTTTCGACCGCCCATTGGCGCGCCATGGGGTCGTCGGCGACGGCGAGGTCGACCGCTTCCAGACGTTTGATCTCGTCCCGGATGTTGGCGGCCTCTTCGAATTCCAGGTTCTCGGCGGCTTTGCGCATTTGCTCGCGCAGGCCGTCCAGATGAGCCTCGAGGTTCGCGCCGTGCATCGGTTTGTCGATGGTGGCGGTGACGCGGTTCATGTCGACATCGCCTTCGTAGAGACCCGCCAGAACGTCCTCGACATTCTTCTTCACCGTCTCAGGCGTGATGCCGTGTTCTTCGTTATAGGCGAGCTGTTTGGCGCGGCGGCGGTTGGTCTCGCCCAGGGCGCGCTCCATCGAGCCGGTGATCTTGTCGGCATACATGATCACCCGGCCATCGGCATTCCGCGCGGCACGGCCGATGGTCTGGATCAGCGAGGTTTCCGAGCGCAGGAAGCCTTCCTTGTCGGCGTCCAGAATGGCGACCAGCCCGCATTCTGGGATGTCGAGCCCCTCGCGCAGCAGGTTGATCCCGACCAGCACGTCGAAGGCACCCAGCCGCAGGTCGCGCAGGATTTCGATACGTTCCAGCGTGTCGATATCCGAGTGCATGTAGCGGACTTTGATGCCCTGTTCGTGCAGGTATTCGGTCAGGTCCTCAGCCATGCGTTTGGTCAGCGTGGTGACCAGCGTGCGATAGCCATCGGCGGCGACCTTGCGCACCTCGTCCAGCAGGTCGTCCACCTGCATCGACACGGGGCGGATTTCGACCTCGGGGTCCAGAAGGCCGGTGGGGCGGATCACTTGTTCGGTGAAGACACCGCCGGTCTGTTCGATCTCCCACTTGGCCGGGGTGGCCGAGACAAAGATGGATTGCGGGCGCATGGCGTCCCATTCCTCGAACTTCAGGGGGCGGTTGTCCATGCACGACGGCAGGCGGAACCCGTGTTCGGCCAGCGTGAACTTGCGGCGATAGTCGCCCCGGTACATGCCGCCGATCTGCGGCACGCTGACGTGGGATTCGTCGGCAAAAACGATGGCGTTGTCGGGGATGAATTCGAACAGGGTCGGGGGTGGTTCGCCCGGTGCGCGACCGGTCAGATAGCGCGAGTAGTTCTCGATGCCGTTGCAGACGCCGGTGGCTTCGAGCATCTCCAGATCGAAGTTGGTGCGCTGTTCCAGACGTTGGGCTTCCAGCAGTTTGCCTTCGCCCACCAGTTGGTCCAGCCGGATGCGGAGTTCCTTTTTGATGCCGATGATGGCCTGCTGCATCGTTGGTTTCGGCGTCACGTAGTGGGAGTTCGCGTAGACACGCACATGCTCCATTGTGGCGGCGCGTTCGCCGGTCAGCGGATCGAATTCGGTGATCTGTTCCAGTTCTTCGCCGAAGAAGGAAAGCTTCCACGCGCGGTCCTCAAGGTGGGCGGGCCAGATTTCCAGACTATCCCCGCGCACCCGAAACGACCCGCGCTGAAATGCCTGATCGTTGCGGCGGTATTGCTGGGCGACCAGATCAGCCATCACCTGCCGCTGATCATATTCGTGACCCACCTTCAGGTCTTGTGTCATCGCGCCGTAGGTCTCGACCGAACCGATACCGTAGATGCACGAGACCGAAGCCACGATGATCACGTCATCACGTTCCAACAGCGCGCGGGTGGCCGAGTGGCGCATCCGGTCGATCTGTTCGTTGATCTGGGATTCTTTCTCGATATAGGTGTCCGAGCGCGGCACATAGGCCTCTGGCTGGTAATAGTCGTAGTAGGATACGAAATACTCGACCGAGTTCTCTGGGAAGAAGCCCTTGAATTCCCCGTACAGCTGCGCTGCCAGCGTCTTGTTTGGCGCCAGGATGATCGCAGGCCGCTGCGTTTCCTCGATCACCTTGGCCATGGTGAAGGTCTTGCCCGTCCCGGTCGCACCCAGCAGAACCTGATCTCGCTCACCATCATTCACTCCGCCTGCCAGCTCTTTGATCGCCGTGGGTTGGTCGCCTGCAGGATTGAACTCGGTATGCATGACGAACTGCTTGCCGCCTTCCAGCTTCAGGCGGGCGCGCACGTCCTCGGCAGTCAGTTGGGTTTTGTCGGAATGGGCGTATGGCATAGGCAAGCTCCGGGTCAGGCCCCTACATTTGTTCTTATTTTGTCCATCTGCAAGGTCAGATCTGGATTCATTTCCTGCTATGCGGTCCGGTGTTGAGCGTCAGGGTGCGTTTGAAGCTTCGCCGCCAAAGCGGACAGGTTCTCGGCCAGCACGCGGCCCATCATCATCTTCAACAGGGTTTGCCCCATCAACCAGCCGAGGGGGCCGTATTTCATGCGATAATCCATGCTCCAGATAACACGGCTGCGGGTGTCGGACAGCGGTGTGATGGCAATCGTTGCCTGCGCCTCGTGCAGAGGCATCGCCATCTGCGACAGCCGCACGGTGTAGCCTCGGTTGATCTGCCAATCCGTCACCTCTTCGACCAATGATGTGCCGTTCGCGAAGTGACACCGACGTTTCGATCCGACCCCATCCGATCCCTCGGTCAAAGCATCCACCGATGTCACCTGCGGAGCGAAGTCGTCGATATGCATGAAGCGGCTGAGGATAGCCCATATGTCCTCAGGTCGAGCGTTGATGTCGAGGTGGCGTTCGTGGTGAATCATCTAGCTGTCCTTTTCTCGGGTTCGTGCCGTAAATAGCTCCACCTGATGACAGTTCCTGACATCAATATTTCCATGACATCCGCGACAATTGTCATCTTGTCCCGGCGCGCGCTCTGACGCATAAACAGCTTCAGCCAAGTGAGTACGGAGAGGCGACATGCGCGCACGGATTTACCAGCCTTCGCGAAACGCGATGACCTCGGGGATGGCCAAGACCCGTAAGTGGGTTCTGGAGTATGCTCCTGCGTCGGCGCGTGAAGTTGATCCGCTGATGGGCTGGACCTCATCCAACGATACGCAAACTCAGGTGCGCCTTAAGTTTGATACCAGGGAAGAGGCGTTGGACTATGCCAAGGACAATGGCATCGAGGTGCAGGTCAGCGAGCCGCATAAACGCAAGCCGAACCTGCGCGCGCGTGGCTATGGGGAGAATTTCGCGACTGACCGGCGCACGCCCTGGACACACTAAGTGATCGAAATCCGCGAAGCCGACCCGACATCGGACGCCTTGCGCCCGCTGGTCGAGGCGCATTTCGCCCATAGCGAAACGGCTGGACCGGCCGAGAGCAACCATACCATGGATGCCGCGTCACTTGCTGGTCCGGGGATTCGTTTCTGGGCGCTGTATGAATCAGGCAAACCTTTGGGTTGCGGCGCGCTCAAGGCTTTGCCGGATGGCACGGCGGAGGTGAAATCGGTTCATATCCTGTCCTCCGCGCGAGGACGAGGGCTGGCACGCGTGATGATGATTCATCTGGCGGATCTGGCCCGTACCGAAGGCACTACGGCGCTGGTTCTGGAAACCGGCGCGGCCCATTTACCCGCCTATGACGCCGCGCGTCGGCTCTATGAATCATTGGGCTACGGCTATTGCGACCCGATCCATGGCTACGAGCCCGATCCGAACAGTGCTTTCATGCGCTTGGCCCTTGAACCCGGGTCGTAAAAACCGCAAGAAGGGCGCAGCGGTCCCTTAGCTCAACTGGATAGAGCAGCTGACTTCTAATCAGCAGGTTGAGGGTTCGAGTCCTTCAGGGATCGCCATCAAACTTGGATTTTGACCGTATATCTCCGTTGATGTGCATTCGGATTGGGCCGCGGAATTGCTGGCATCGACGATCAATCGGATCGACTGATGCAGGAAAGCTACAGGTCAAGCGTCGAACCAAATTCGAAACGGTCGTAAGACACGTGCCTAAGCGATTATGCGCCGTGCACGCGGCAACATTCCGCAACGTAAAGAAAGCCTCTCTTTTCGGCGCTCACGCATTGCCGTAAGCCAAGCATGCTGAATTTGGTGGGGGCCAAGATGAAACTCAGTGCGTTGGAAGTTGTCTGCATAATTCTGGCAAGCGTCGTGGCGTTTGCCGGGTTTATCGGTGCCGCAAGTGCCCTGATTTCGGCTGTCTGAAAACGGCCTGGATCGATAGCGGTAGAGCGCCGTCTACGACTGTTAAGGCCGATACTGCCGAACACCGAAGAATGATCCCCGGTGGTGCATCTCAAGCGCATTAACAAAAACTAATTTGGATTGAAGGCCGTCCGTAACCAACTCAGGAGATGAACGGACACGGAGGTTTCAGGATGTTCGACAGCAAATCTATCTTTGCTGCCGGTGGGTATGATGGCGATGACCAGATCAGCAGGATCGGCAAGCTCACCATGACATCAGCGGCCAATACTGCGGAGCTTGTTTTTGACACCCCTTGCGGGCGCGGTCAGGTGCGGATGTATATGCCAGCCGAATTAACGGCAGATGACCGTGCCGAAATGTTCGCACAGCTCGCTGAAATCGAGCGGGGTAAATCGGCCAGAAATAGCTGAAGCGTGAGCCTCTATCCGCGAACCCAGAGGCAATGCACCCAAAGTTTGATGGAATGGTGGGTGATGAGAGACTCGAACTCCCGACATCTTCGGTGTAAACGAAGCGCTCTACCAACTGAGCTAATCACCCGTGAGGGCTGATGTAGCCAAGGCTGCGCTTGGGTGCAAGAGGGTCTGGTAGAAATTCTTCACGATATCTTACGGCAGGCAGAAGATCAGGTTTTCTTACCTTCATCGTCGAGGACGCCTCAGGCAGCGGTTGGGACCATTCGGACTCTCCAAACCTTAGCGGATACATCTATGGGTTTGCTCAAAATGGGCGAAGTGTGTTGGCGCTTGGTAACGGAAATACTCATCCCTGTTCGGATGGAAATACACACCTGTTCGTGCAGCAATCTTAGGTCCATAGGCAAAGGGCCTTGCCTGCCCCATGTTGCCTCCGATATGCCCAGAGGGATTGCAACCCTCTGAACCGGAGGAACAGGATGCGCCGTCTGTTTGCGGCTTTGGCCATTTGCGCAACGCTTGCGGCCCCGGTTCGCGCCGAGGGCACGTTGGTGTTTGCTGCGGCGAGCCTCAAAACTGCGCTGGACGCCATTGCTTTGGGGTTTGAGGCTGAGACAGGGCAAGAGGTGACGATCTCTTATGCGGCCTCTTCGGTGCTGGCGCGGCAAATTCAGGCAGGGGCGCGGGCGGATATGTTCATCTCGGCCAACACGGACTGGATGGATGTGCTGCAGGAAGACGGCTTGATCGAAAACGCTTCGCGCGTGGATTTGCTGAACAACGGGTTGGTTCTGATAGGGGCCCCCGATGTTGACGCCGCCGCAATCGAGGTGGGTTTCGATTTGATCGCGCAGCTGGATGGCGGGTATTTGGCAATGGCGTTGGTTGATGCAGTGCCTGCGGGCATCTACGGCAAAGCCGCGCTTGAGCGGCTGGATTTGTGGAATGACGTTCAGCACCAGGTCGCCCAGACGGATAATGTACGCGCCGCGCTGGCGCTGGTGGCGGCAGGGGCTGCGCCGTTGGGCATAGTCTATCGTTCTGACGCAAAGGCCGAGGAACGGGTCGGCGTGGTCGGGGCTATCCCGGCAGAGTACCATCCCGCAATCGTCTATCCGGCGGCCCTGACCGTTTCGGCAATCCCTGAGGCACACGCGTTTCTGACCTATCTACAAAGTGATGCGGCGCAGGCAGAATTTCTGAGGCAGGGGTTCTCCCTGCCCGAAGGGTGACGGAATGGGCTGGCTGGGTCCGGCGGAGATGGAGGCGTTGCGCCTGTCGTTGCGTGTCTCGTTCTGGGCGACACTGATCACGCTGCCTTTTGGGATCTTCGTAGCCTATGCGCTGGCGCGCTGGCGTTTCCCGGGGCGGCAAGTGCTGAATGGTTTGGTGCATCTGCCTTTGATCCTGCCGCCGGTCGTAACCGGATATCTGTTGCTGTTGACCTTTGGTATTCAGGGGCCGTTGGGCAAACCGCTGTCCGAGATTGGCATTGTCTTTGCTTTCCGCTGGACCGGGGCAGCGCTGGCCGCCGGGATAATGGCCTTTCCACTGATGGTGCGTGCGATCCGTCTGTCGATTGAGGCGGTGGACCCCAAACTCGAACAGGCGGGCGCCACGCTCGGGGCCTCGCGACTGATGGTTTTTGGTACCGTGACGCTGCCGATGATCTTGCCCGGTGTCATTGCGGGCGCGATTCTGGCGTTTGCCAAAGCGATGGGAGAGTTCGGGGCTACGATCACCTTTGTCTCCAATATCCCCGGTCAGACGCAGACGCTGCCGTCGGCCGTCTATGCGTTCTTGCAGGTGCCGGGGGGCGAGGCGGCGGCAACGCGGTTGGTCATCATCTCAATCATCATCGCAATGGGTGCACTTCTGCTGTCGGAATATGTGGGCCGTCGTGTGGCCCAACGGGTGGCCGGAACATGAGGTTGTCCGTCCGTCTGAAACATCAACTACCGGGGATCTCACTGGACCTGGAATTCGACGCGCCTGCTGGCGTTACGGTCCTGTTTGGTCGGTCAGGTTCGGGCAAGACCACGGTCGTGAACGCGGTGGCTGGATTGCTGCGCCCCGAAGCGGGGCGTGTTGCGGTGGATGATTGGGTGTTGTTTGATACGGATCGTGACGTCTGGTTGCCGCCACATCGGCGGCGTCTGGGTTATATCTTTCAGGAAGGCCGCCTGTTTCCGCATTTGACCGTGCGCCAGAACCTGAGCTATGGCCGCTGGTTCGCCCCTCGTGGGGCACAGCGCGAAAATCCGGATCGCGTGATTGAGATGTTGGGCATTGGTCATTTGCTGAACCGCCGCCCCGCGATGCTGTCGGGGGGCGAGAAACAGCGCGTTGCCATTGGGCGGGCGCTGCTTGCCAGTCCGCGCCTGATCCTGGCCGATGAGCCGTTGGCGGCATTGGATGATGCACGCAAGGCTGAAATCCTGCCCTATTTTGAAAGGCTGAGGGACGAGGTCTCGGTCCCGATCCTTTATGTGACCCATTCAGCGGCCGAGGTTGCGCGGCTGGCGACATCTGTGGTGGCGCTACAGGATGGGCGTGCTGTGCGCCATGGTCCGGCGTCCGAGGTTTTGGCCGATCCGTCGGTTGCCCCTGCCGGGGTCCGAGCGGTGGGCGCGGTGTTACAGGTCCGCGTTGCGGCGCATCACGACGATGGCCTCTCCGAATTGGATGCGGGCGGTGCGCGCCTGTTCCTGCCCCGCATCTCTCATAAGATCGGAGAGGAATTGCGTATCCGTATTCCTGCGCAGGAAGTGATATTGTCAAACAAACCGCCCGAGGGGCTGTCGGCACTGAACATACTGTCCGGCCAGATCGAAGCGATCCGCGCGGGCGAGGGGCCGGGGGCCATCGTATCGGTGAACACTCCCGCCGGGGTGGTTCTGGCGCGGGTGACCCGACGCTCTGTCGCGGCTCTGGGCCTGCAAGTTGGTAGCGTGTGCCATGCAGTGATCAAAACTGTCGCGCTGGCACCGCAGGATGTTGGCGGTCGGGTGGAGCTGCGTTAACTCAACGCCCGAACCTCATGCTCTCGCAGTATACGTCGAGCGGCACGCCCGAACCCTTGGGCACCGGCGTCGCCCGGGAAGATCTCCGATAGCTCTTGCAGCGCCTCAGACGACAGGGTGTGAAGGCTTTCCTCACCCAGATACAGGCTTTCGGCATAAGCGCCTTCGGCGACAAGAATTTCGTGCCGGTCCAGAAGGATGTGCAGATACTCGACGGGCGTATCGCTGGTATCGATCTCGATACCGGGCCACGCACACAAGTGCTTGGCCGCGATCAAGACCTCGGGCGTCCCGAACAACAATTCAACCTTAGGTCCGCGAAGCAGAATGCGATGCTGCTGCGATACCAACAGGTCCCGCGCCGGGGTGCCGGGGCCAAGACTTTCCGCAGCCACGCGCACGGGCCGCATGGCCGGGTTAGCACGCAGCCGCTCAGGTGTCAGAGCGCTGCATTCGATCCAGCGTATCGGCTGCAATCCGTGATCAAGCGTGGTGACTTCATCATCCACGCGCAAGGTTTCGATGGCACGTGCGCCTTTTGCGGTCTCGATCAGGGTTCCGGAGGTGAAGCAGACACCCTCGATCGTGATGTCAACGATCTGGGTTTGTGTGCCGGAGAAGGTAAAGAGCCCGTTGTCGAAGGTCGCCGTCACCGTGACCTCGAATGAATCTGGCACGATGTCACCATCATCAAGACTGTCGAAGAAGGTGGGATCGACGGTGTAGGTCCACTCACCAGTGTCTGGATCGATTGAAGCGGTGCCAAAATCCGGTGGGTCAGAGATCGCCCAACTGGCCTCGGTGAAGGTGCCGAAATCCGACGTTGCTGTTACGTCGAGATCGCCAGAAGCCACGTTGGGAGGAAAGCCGGTTACGTCGCCGGTGATGGTGCCGCTGATCGTTACGTTCGATGTCATGGCCTACCCGTTCTCTTGTTCCAGCAGACTTGCAAATTCGGTTGTACGGTAGAGCCGCATATGCACCTGGTGCTGCGCGTCGCGGGTCCATTCTACGATGCGTTTGGTCGACATATCACTGCTGAGGCGGTTGGTGCGCACGCGCGGATGGGGGATTTCACGCTTCAACATGCTAACCATCTGGCGCGTTTGCCCGAATGGCGCAACCATGTCGACGATCCAGAAGGATGGTCCGCTGGTGAAATCGGCATCGGTCAGAGGTTCTTCCCGCACCGCATAGCGATATTCGGCTTCGGGGCTGAGCCCTGCAAAGGTCACGAAGCCGCGCGGGAAGCCATTTTGACGGAAGATGTGATATTGCCCCAGCCTGAGGGGTGTTTCAAAGGCGTGCAGAACCTGTGCCAAGCTACGGTTGCGGTGTGTTTTAGTCAGCGCTGCCAGATAGAACAACGCGCCGAAATCGGCATATTTTTCGGGCGAAAGATCAAACCAATCTTTTGGGAACGGTTTCTGCACTGACCATCCTGCAAATGCGTATACACCAGATCATAGCGTGCATCATATTCAATGAAAGGATTTTCATGGCGGGCGGCAGAGATGAAACCGAAATGGACGTCTTGGTCGAGTCAATTATATTGTTCTGATGTATTTCTATTTGAATTCATGCTCTGCTGCTGCGGGCCATGCTAGGGAAAAGGGTATTCACTATGCGTTTTTTGAAACTCACCTGCGTGATGGCAATTGTTCTGATGCCAGTTGTTGCGCAAGCCGTCGGCGTTGGTTTCGGCGTCCGGCCCGCGTTTCGGACAACAGTGACACCGCTGCAGGACGGCACCTTTGAGGTCGCTGCCATCGGATCTTCGGCGCCCGTCGCCTATTGGTGCGGGATCGGAGATTATGCGATCCGCACATTGCGGACGCCGTCCAACCAACGCATCTATATCTCAAAGCCTTATGAGAGGGGCGTTCGCACCGTGCAATTCTCGCTTACGCCACCTGAAGGGGCCGAGAACGTCTCAACCTATTCCGTAACCGTAAAAACTGTGGGTGCCAGCATGACGGCTGCCTCGGCGCAGGGGTATTGCTGGGACAACTTCATAGATATGGGCTTTTAGCCATCAGACCCATTTTGCCAGCGGCGGCAAGCTCATCAGGACTGCCTCCGGATCGTGCCCGGTCTCCAAGCCAAACTTGGTGCCCCGGTCATAGACCAGATTGTATTCGGCATAGAGCCCACGATGCACCAATTGTGCGTCCTTATCGGCGTCGTCAAAGCTCTGCACCCGGCGTTTTTGGACCAGTGGCAGAAAGGCGGGCAGGAAAGCCCGGCCTATATCTTGCGTCAGGGCAAAATCAGCCTGCCAGTCGCCGGTGCAGTAGTCATCCATGAAGATACCGCCGACGCCCCGCGCACGCTTGCGGTGCGGAATATAGAAATATTCGTCGGCCCAGTCCTTGAGGCGCGGGTAATGCCCTGGCCCGTGCGGGTCCAGGTGGGCCTTCTGGGTGGCGTGGAAATGGGCGGTGTCCTCATCGTATTCGATGCAGGGGTTCAGATCGGACCCGCCGCCGAACCACCAGGCGTGTGGGGTCCAGAACATCCGCGTGTTCATGTGGACGGCAGGCACATGCGGGTTCTGCATATGCGCCACCAGACTAATGCCCGAGGCCCAGAACCGCGGGTCGTCCTTCATACCCGGAATGCCTTTGCGCGCGGCCATGGCGTTCTGCGCACGTTCGCCTAGCGTGCCATAAACGGTTGATACATTGACGCCTACTTTTTCGAATACGCGGCCGCCGCGCATCACAGACATCAGACCTCCGCCTGCGTCCGAGCCATCGTCGGACTGGCGTTGCGTCTCTTTCACCTCGAACCGGCCCGGTTCGGCCTGCGAGAAAGGACCGGTGTCGTGGCTGTCTTCCAGCGCCTCAAACGCGGTGACGATCTCATCCCGCAACTGGCGGAACCAGGCAGAGGCGGTGGCTTTTTCAGTGTCAAACATCAGGATCAATGGGCCGGGGCTGCGACGGGGTCCAGCAGCGTGCGGCCTCCGTCAATGGTGAGGATTTGTCCGGTCATGAAGCCAGCAGCGTCCGAGGCCAGGAATTGCGCGGTTTCGACCAACTCGTTCGGGGCGGCGATCCGGGCGAGCGGCGTGTGTTTTTCGATATCGACACGGAAGTCGCGGTTTTCTTTCAGCGTGGACTGCAACGAGGCACTCATCACCGATCCAAGCGCGATCGAGTTCACCCGGATGCGGCTCGGCGCAAGCGCCACGGCCAGCGAACGCGTCATCTGATCCAAGGCGGCCGTCGAGACGGAATAGGCCATCAGGTCCGGGTGCGTGCGGCGTGCAGCAATCGAGGACAGATTGATGATCGATCCGGCGGGGTTCTCATCATCGCCATCGGCTTGTTTGATAAAGCGCTTGGCGACCAGTTGGCTCAGCCGCAACGCGGGCATCAGGTTCTGATTCAGCAAGATGCGCACCGAGTCGTCATCACTGTCCAGCGGGTCCGACGGGATCACCTGCCGTGCGCCGTTGATCAGGATATCGACCTGATCGAACGCATCCAGTGTGGCTGAAAGAAGATTGGCGATGGTCAGCTTCTCGCGCAGGTCTCCGGCGAAGTAACGGATGTTACTGTCATCGGCCTGTTCGCCCAGCTCTTCGGACAGGCGTTTTTCGTCCATATCTGCGAACATGACATTGGCTCCCGCATCGGCAAAGTGCCGTCCGATGGCCAGCCCGATGCCGTTTGCACCGCCTGTGACGATTGCGGTTTTGCCCGCGATGGAAAAGGACATGCGAATCCTCCTGAGTTCTGGCGCAGGTTAACGGGCCCTACCTGCGAGGGCGAGAGGCATGGAACACCTTGAACCGGTTGTCTCCTGCGATTTCTTCGACCTGCGCGAAGGCCTCGGTCAGTGTGGCTTCGTAAGGAAGGTGGCGATTGGCGACCATCCACAGGTTGCCATTTCGTGTCAGATTGCGCGCTGCACTGGCGATAAAGCCCTGACCCAGGGCCGGATCGGCACTGCGCGAGGTATGAAAGGGCGGGTTCATGACCACCATATCCAGCGGCTCGGGCGCAGTCCAAGTGGTGGCGTCGGCCCAATGAAACTGCGCGCGTGGGTCCGGCACATTGGAACGGGCGCAGGTGAGGGCGGTGTGATCGGCCTCAACCAGATGTAGGCTATGCAGCGTATCGTCGATCAGGTTGGCGGACAGAAAGCCCCAGCCCGCGCCCAGATCAGCGATGCGCGCACCGCGTTTCGCCGGTAGAGATTTCAGCAGCAGCGCAGAGGCAGGGTCGATACCGTCAGCGGAAAACACGCCGGGTGCTGTCTGGAAGCCGTCGACCATCTGGCCCTCGGGCGCGGCCCAGTCGGCAAACGCATCCGCATTGGACTGAAACCAGAAAATCTTGCCATGCGCCTTCGAGATCGGCCCTTCGACCGCAACGCGCTTGCGGATGTCTTTCAACAGGCTGTCCACGCCATTGGTTTTGGCCCCGTCTACCACCACCACGCCGCTGGCGCGGCTGCAGGCCTGATGGACCAACGCACGGGCCAGCGCTTTGGCGCGAGGCAGAAAGACGATGGCATCCTGACAGGGCGCATCGCTTTCGGGTGTGGCTGCAAAGCCTTGGGCGGCAAAGTGATCGTGAAAGGGTTTGAACGGCTGCACCACCTGCGTCTCATGCGCCAGATCCGTCAAATCTTGGTCGGTGGCCGGGGCCAGAACAGTCAGCGGCTGCGACAGGCTGAGCCCGCTGTTCAGGGCTAGATCGAGACGAGGGGACATGATGGGCAAACCCGGCTGCGGACGCGCGTTATTCTTCGCGTTCCATGGTGCATTGCAGAGGGTGCTGGTGCCGGCGGGCAAAGTCCATCACCTGACCCACTTTGGTCTCGGCGATCTCATGGCTGAACACGCCAACCACCGCAACACCTTTCTTGTGCACGGTCAACATGATCTCGAACGCCTGAGCGTGAGTCATGCCGAAGAACCGCTCCAGCACATGAACGACAAACTCCATCGGTGTGTAATCGTCATTCAGCAACAAAACCTTATACAGAGGCGGACGCTTGGTCTTGGGACGCGTCTGCACCAGGACCGACGTTTCGTCGCTCTCGTCATCCTTGTCGGACATGATCCACTGGTCTTGGCGCATTGCTGTAAGAGAATCCCGATTCACGCTTCGGTTTGTTTCAGGGCTTATATAACGTCACCATTGCCAGAGAAAAGAGCTACGAGTCGGAATCGCTATGCAGGACAAGCTGACCACAATCGGGTTCGATGCCGATGATACGCTCTGGCATAACGAACGGTTTTTTCAATTAACGCAGGCATACTTCGCCGAGCTGCTGGCAGATCATGCAGAACGCGATCATCTGATGGAGCGTCTGCTGGCCGCTGAAAAGCGTAATATCCGGCACTATGGCTATGGCATCAAGGGCTTCATCCTTTCGATGATCGAAACCGCGATTGAAGTGACCGAAGACCGGGTTCCGGCTGGGGTAATCCGCCAATTGATCGAAGCTGGCCAAGAGATGCTGGCCCATCCCATCGAATTGCTGCCCCATGCCCGCGAGGCCATCGAGGCGGTGGCTGAGACGCACAGGGTCCTGCTGATCACGAAAGGAGATTTGATCGATCAGGAGCGCAAGCTGGCGCAATCCGGTCTGGGTGAGCTGTTTGACGGAGTTGAAATTGTGTCCGAGAAATCGGCAGCGACCTATGCGTCAATCTTTACCCAGCATGGCGATGGCCCCGAGGCGGCGATGATGGTGGGCAACTCGATGCGGTCCGATGTGGTGGCTTCGATTCAGGCCGGATGTTGGGGCGTGTATGTGCCGCATGGGCTGGTCTGGGAAATCGAGCAGGCAGAGGTGCCGGCCGCCAGCCCTCGATTCTGTGAATTGCGCGATTTGGGCGATCTTGCGGCGCTGGTTGCGCGGATTTCCTGACCTGTTGCCGTTTCGCCTCAGTTGCCGGAAAATTGTATCGACGCTCTGCCCGATTTCTGGCGCAATCGCCGGTTTGGTAGATAGAGCGACGAGTTCCACAAGATATGGCGTTGCGACTTCCGGGATTGTGATCGCTGCGCCCCGAGCTTTCGGTTTCTTTAAATCAGTCTCTGTGTTAGCCTGCGAGATATAAAGAAAAGAATTGCCGACCGGGAAAACCCGGCGGTGCGAGGCAGACAGAGGCAAAGATCGTGCAGATTCGGCGGACAGTTCCGGCCCGAATGGGCTTATTCCTTATAGCATTCCTGTGGCTGCTTTCTTTTGCGCCACTCCAGGGCCTTGCGGCCCCTTACGCGGCAATGGTCATTGACGCGCGCACGGGTGAGGTGCTGCATTCGCGCAATGCCGACACGCGGCTGCATCCGGCATCGCTGACCAAGATGATGACGCTGTATATCGCGTTCGAGGCGGTCCGAAACGGTGAGATCACACTGGACACTCAGGTACGCATCACCAAGGCGGCAGCGGCAGAGCCACCTTCCAAGCTGGGGCTTCGGTCGGGGCAGAAGATTGCCTTCCGCTATCTGATCCGTGCGGCAGCGGTGAAATCGGCCAACGACGCCGCGACCGCAATCGGCATCACGCTCAGCGGGTCCGAGGCGGCCTTTGCGCGCCGCATGACCCGCACCGCCAAAGCGATGGGAATGAGCCGGACGACCTTCAAGAATGCCCATGGCCTGACCGAGTCGGGGCATTTGTCGACCGCGCGCGACATGACCACGCTGGGACGGCATCTGCTGTATGATTATCCGCAATACTACAATCTGTTCTCGCGCCAATCGACAAATGCCGGGATCAAAACCGTTCCGAATACCAACCGCCGCTTGCTGGCGGCTTACAAAGGCGCGGACGGAATCAAGACCGGCTATACCCGCGCGGCTGGTTTCAATCTGGTCGCCTCGGCCAAGCGCAAGGATGAACGTATCATCGCCACTGTCTTTGGTGGCAAATCGGGTGCATCGCGTAACGCCCGTGTGGCCGAACTGTTGGATATGGGTTTCCGCCGTGCCCCCTCGCGTGCGCCAATCCGCAAGCCTGCACGCCCGGCCTATGCTGGGAATGCAGGGGTAGGGGCGGTTCAGGTTGCTGCGGCCGGTGCACCCAAGACCAGCCTGCGCCCGGTGCTGCGTCCGGTTGCAGCCGTGCAGGTGGCAGGCTCGGTGGCCGAGACCGCCGAGAAGAACCGCACGCGGATTCAGGATGGTATTGCCGCAGCCATTGCGCAGGCAGATGTTGCACCATCTGAGGCAACAACACGCCCCGAAGCGCGTCCTGACGATGTGGTGCTTGCCTCTGCTGCGCCCGCGAAACAGCCAGAGCCCGAACAGGAGGTTGTAACGCGCCTGTCGACCTCAGGCGGGCATCTTTGGGGTGTCAACGTGGGCCGCTATACAACCCGGTATGAGGCCGAGAAGGTTCTGTTGAAAACTGCCCTGTCGGAAATGACCACCCTGGAAGGCACGCTGCGCAAGGTGAACCAGAGTTCGCGCGGTTTTGATGCTACATTTCAGGGCATGACCCGCGAACAGGCAGATTTGGCCTGCCGCCGGTTGCAAGCACGAAATGTCACTTGTTTCATGATCGGGCCGTCATAAGACCCGGCATATTCTCTCCTGGATGGGCCTGGGCTGCGATCACTTCGCAGCCCTTTTTTGTTACCCCGTCAGTCGAATACGTGGCCGTGCTGGTATTGTTCGTCCTGACCCGCAGCGGCTGTCAGCGCGGCCACATTATCTTTGGTAAAGAACCCGTCATAGTGATGGCAGCGTTCGATATATTCGGTAATCAGCAGCGTGTTCTTGGAGTGTTTCGAGAAAATCTGCTTCAGGTTCGGGTCGTCTTTGCACTCGCCCACCACATGGGCCAGAAACGGCACGCCTTTGTCTTTGAGTGTGTTGACCACGAAGTCGACATTCTTTTCGCCCGCGCCATGATCGCCGTCCTGGATTTCGACCGCCATATGGTGCAGGCGCCGTCCGAAGTTGCGCACGAAATCCTCGGTCGGCATGGGCAGCTTGGCGAAGGAATTCACGAAGGAAGGCGTGTTATTGGCCGTGAACACCTTTGCGGGGGATTTCTTGTCGTCATCCACATTGGCATTGCGGTTCACATTGGTCGACGAGTTCATGTCGAATATGTTGTACGCCCCCCAGAAGTAATAGGGGACCATGGTCAGAAATTCGAGGATCGCGTCCTCACGCTCGCCCGCCAGAACGCGGGTGGCGAGGTGGTCGATGCCCAGCATCAGCGGCGCGATCTTGCTGTCTGTGCCAAATGCTGCGGCCTGATCCAGCCGCGCCTGTTCTGCATCGCTCAGCAGCACCCGATCGCCCAATCCCAGACTGTCGGTGTCGTTGAAATCCAGCGTCGAGTATCCCACCCGATTGCAGGTGAAATCTGAAGGCGTAGTGAAACGGAAACCGTCCAGCGTGTAGAACGGGTTCTCGGTGTCGCCAGAATATTCGAACCGAATATTCTGATCCTCAAGCGTTCCGGTCAGCGCTTTCAGATCGGTGGCCCCGTAAATTTCGCCCACATAACGCGTTTGCGGAGTGCCGCGTGCCAGAGGGTACATGCGGTTGATGCGGGGAATGAAATCCTCGAACGCGGGGCTGAGTGGGGCCATCAGGATCAACGCTGGGTAATCGGAGTGCGAATGCATCACCGAGAACTTGTGTGTCTGACCCAGATAGCTGGCCGTGTGGCGATATGGGGTCATTACATAAAGCTCGATCAAAGTGTCGAACAACGCATCGGGTTCAACCTGAATGACAATCGCACGCATTGCGTCAACCTGATCTGCAATACCCGAGCTGGCGCGGCGCTCGTAAATTTTCGGCAGATATTCGGTGAAGAAGTCCGAGTTCTTCTTGTCGCCCCGGGGTTCATAAGACATCAGATCAAAAGACATTGGCGCACCTCCTTGTGCGGTCTCGTGCAGATTTGTGGCAGTCGGAACATACACTTGCAATTCATGCTAGGCGCTTAGGCCTGCACGGGCAACAGTCTGCACTTGGGGTTTGAACCTGACGCAAAGATGACTAAGGCATGAATTTCGTGACCTCGACACCGCCCTCGATCAGGTTCTCACGCACCGACCGCGCGATCTGAACCGCCGTCGGACCGTCGCCATGCAAGCAGATCGTATCGATTGAAGTCTCAAGCCGCTTACCGGATTCGGTTATGATCGCGCCCTCTTTTACCATGTCCAGAATACGCGGCCCCGCCAGTGCGGGGTCATGAATAACCGCCCCCGGCAGGGACCGATCCACCAGCGTGCCATCATCATTGTATGCACGGTCGGCAAAGATTTCGCCGACCCATTTGCAGCCTAGCTCACGTACGGCTTCTTCCTGTTTGGTGACCGCCAGCACCATGATGATGATGTCCGGGTCCACATCCAGTGCGCCCTGATAACAGGCCCGTGCCATATCGATATCGACCGAGCACATATTGGCCAGCGCCCCGTGCAATTTAAGATGCCGCACTTCGGTGCCGACCGCCTTGGCCATGCCAACGGCCGATCCCAACTGATAGCGCACCAGATTTCGCAAGCTTTCGTGGGGCACTTTCATGTTCCGCCGCCCGAACCCCTGCAAATCAGGAAAGCCGGGGTGCGCGCCGATGCCAACGCCGTTTTCGGCTGCCAGAGCCATGGTCTTGGCCATCACATCCGGATCTCCGGCGTGAAAACCACAAGCGATATTGGCCGAAGTGATGATCCTCAGAAGGCTCTCATCATCGCCCATGTTCCATGGGCCAAAACTTTCCCCCATATCGGCATTCAGATCGACGCTCGGCATCGCGATAACTCCCTAGTCAGTGGCGGAGATCATTCCGCTGATCAATTGGTAGGACAAAAGGTCCGGAATGTCGTGTGGATCGCGGACCAGAGGTTCAACACGACCCGGCAAGCGCGCAAGGTCAGCCTCGAAAGCGGCTTGCAGTGCTGAGGCCTGTTCCAGCGATACGAATTCGAACTGAATTTGACCGTGCGCCGGGGTTTGTGCCGCGCGGGGCAGATCACAGGGCAGGACGGTTGCGATGCGCGGATAACCTCCGGTGGTCTGGCATTCGGGCAGCAGGATAAAGGGCGCACCGGTGCCGGTCATCTGTATGTCGCCGGGGGTGATGACCTCGGACAGGATGTTCAGCTGACCTCTGGCTGCGAACCCGTCATCATCGCTGTCCAATTGCATGCCCATGCGGTTGGCCCGTGCGCCCCGTTGAAATGTCGTTTGCGTGAACCGCCCCAGTGTCTCGTCATCAAACAGCGCGGTTTGAAAGCTGGCGATCACCCGCAGGCCCCCACCAGAGAAACGATCATCCAAGCGCAGTTTCAGGCCTGTTTTGCCCGTTCCGGCTGCAGGCAGGTGATCTCCCACCTGAACGGCACGCCCGATTCTGGCGGTCAGATGGGCCGAACGAGATCCCAACATGACGTCGGCTTCAATTCCACCACCCAGATGCAGGTACCCATAACTACCTTGCAGCACCGACCCGATCACCAACCGCTGTCCGGCCTCCATCTGATGAGATGCATTCCACGCAACCGGGCTGCCATCGATGCTGGCTTGCATCGGCGCTCCGGTCAGGGCGATGGCGGTGGACGCAGTCGCTTCGAACTCACCGCCCATCCCCGCCATTTCCAGAGCGGCACAGGCAGGGTTCTGTCCCAACAAAGCTGCTCCTTCGTACAACGCCGATACATCCGCCGCACCCGAGCGCGACAGACCCTGATCCAGATATCCGGTACGTCCTTGATCTTGAATGGTGCAGGCGGGACCAATGTGATGAACGATCAGACTCATGCCGTGATCTCCTCGCAGGTTGCGCCGCCTGTCCCGTCGGTGCATGTCGCCCGGATATTTTCCAGATCATCGCGCGAGACCGAGACGAATTGCATCTCATCACCGGGGTTGAGCGCAAAGCTTTGCTCCATGTCAGGCCGAAAGCACCTGAATGCGGTCTGTCCGACATGGCGCCATCCGGTGGGCGTGGGCCCCGAGAACAACACAAATTGCGAAATGGCCAGAACCAGCGCTCCTTCGGGCACCATTGGCGTTAACTCCTTCATACGCGGAATGTTGAACTCCGGTCCCAACGGGCCAAGATACGGCTGCCCCGGTGCAAACCCAATTGTCAGAACCCGCACGCGCGTCTCGCTGAGTCGTTTGATCGCTTCTGCCGGATCCAATCCTGCTGCCGCCGCCGCGTCTTCCAGCTGTGGCGCAAGATCGGTGCCGTAGACCGTTGGCACTTTCCAGAACCGTCGCCCGGTTGGCAGCGGCGCGTGATACCAGTCGCGACTATCCAATAGAGAGTGCAGCTGGGCTTCGATATCTTGATGCGACACCTGTGATGGGGTGAACCGAACGTAGGCAGATGCCAGCGAGGCCGAGGTTTCAAGCACACCGTCTAGCTGTAACATCTCAACAGCCCCTCGGAATGCTAAGGCAGCGCGGTTTGATGGCTCAGACATGGTTTCAGCAAATGTCACCAGCAGCCCGTCAAATCCGACGGTTCGCATCAAGGGGAATCGAGGGTCAGGTGTCATGTCACGTTCGCGGATTTATAGTTTGTGCGTTGAGGAGACCTGAGCCTATCCGCAGAGAATGCGCAAGGCCTTGCAAGGCTGGCGGGTGTCGCGCCGAACTGAACCGATTGGGGTAGCGATTCTGAACTTGAAAATGAATCGGTTTTCGCAATCGAGTCGGATCAGTCTTGTGGCGAGTTTGGAAGTTCTCACTATATATAGGGGTCGAGCAGACAGGCTCCGAACGTCGAGCGGGACGGCCAGACGCCTGAGTGGTCGATTTCGGCAAGCTTCTTCGCAACTGCGTCTCGTCAAACATTTGATATAATTGTGTAAAACATGATTTTGCAGTTTTTTGCGAGTTTCTTGAATTTTCCACTTGCGCGTTGAATGCGTAAGGCATAGAACGCCCTTCACCGGCGCTGCTGAGGTGGTTGTTGGGACGCTGGGAACGGCGGAGACGGGCCGGAGAGACGGTTGGACGCTCGGGAGAGACTGGGGGCATCTGAGGTTTGGATTTGGGCGGTGGCGCTGAGTGATTGGCGTTATGGTCTGGTTTTTGGGTCTTGGGTGTTTGTTCTTTGACATTGATGGATAACTGAAGAGATATGTGGGCGGTTTGGTTCGTTTCGACGGATTGAATGTCTGTATATCGCGCTCTTAGGTTCGATGCCTGCGCTCAAGTAGCGTAAGCGGTAGCGCCGATTATAGAGTGTCAGCTTCACTGTTTGAGTGGTTCACCGGTTTCTTATGAAACCAGTGTACATCAAACAGAT